>NZ_CM171584.1:0-10000 GCF_057397225.1 Pilosibacter sp. NGB245
ATGCTGGAAGAAATCAAAGCTAAATGGGACGAAATCCTTTTAAATATCAAAGAAGAACACGATATTTCAGAGGTGTCCTACCGCACATGGCTGCTGCCGCTGATCCCGGATTCTGTGGATAAAGATATCCTCACGATTCTGGTGCCGGATTCTGCCTTCATCAGCTATGTGAAAAAGAAATATGAATTCCTGTTGACAATTACGATCGAGGAGATCACAGGTTTTCAGTGTAAACTGGATTTCAAACTGAAATCTGACGTGAAGGAACCGGAAAAAGAGAATCGTCTGATCAACGTGAACAATAATACGGTCAGTCAGCTTGCTCTTCAGAACGCAAACTTAAATCCGCGCTACACATTTGATACCTTCGTAGTCGGAAAAAACAACAATCTTGCCCATGCTGCATCCCTGGCTGTTGCGGAATCTCCGGGTGAGATCTATAACCCGTTATTTATTTATGGAGGCGTGGGACTCGGAAAAACACACTTAATGCATTCCGTTGCCCATTTCATCTTAAAAAATAACCCGAGCGCAAAGATCCTGTACGTAACTTCCGAAAAATTTACGAACGAACTGATCGACGCGATCCGTAACAAAAACAATGTTTCCACCACGGAATTCCGTGAAAAATACAGAAATAATGATGTTCTTCTGATCGATGATATCCAGTTCATCATCGGCAAAGAAAGTACCCAGGAAGAATTTTTCCATACATTCAATGCCCTCTATGAGGCAAAAAAGCAGATCATTATTTCTTCCGACCGTCCTCCGAGAGAAATCGAAACACTCGAAGACCGTCTTCGTTCCCGTTTCGAATGGGGACTTACCGTAGATATCCAGCCGCCGGACTATGAGACCCGGATGGCGATCCTTCGGAAAAAAGAAGAACTGGAAGGATACAACATTGACAACGAGATCATCAAATATATCGCTACCAATGTAAAATCCAACATCCGTGAACTGGAAGGTGCGCTCACAAAGATTGTCGCTTCCAGCAAATTAAATAATAAGGAGATCAATCTTGAACTTGCCGAGGAAGCATTGAAAGATCTGATCTCTCCGAATGCAGCCCGTGAAGTGACGCCGCAGCTCATTATTAATGTAGTTTCTGAGCATTTCGGCATCACTCCTCTCGATCTCATCGGTCAGAAACGAAGCAAGGAACTCGTATTTCCTCGCCAGATCGTCATGTATCTGTGCGGTGATATGACAAATGAGTCTCTCCAGAATATCGGAAAAGCTCTCGGCGGTCGTGATCACACGACGATCATTCATGGAACGAAAAAGATCGCCAGTGAATTAAAGACTGATGAGAATTTAAAGAATACGATCGATATTTTAAAGAAAAAGATCAACCCGCAGTAGGCGTGTGAACTGTAACTTTGAATGCGCAAAACAGCTTTGTGGATTTTTTCGTGGAAATCCCGTTGAAAATTTGTGGATAAAAATCGGATAATTTTTCCGGATTTTTGCCTGTGGAAAACTCTTCGGTTGTACTTCCGGATTTTTTTAGTTACCCACAATGGTTTTCACAGCGTTTTTTTCAGTGTTTCACAGGGCTTTTTCCCCTTATTAACAAATTCACACCCCCTACTACTGTTAAGACGAATATCTTTTATATATTTCTTTATCTTATGAACGTTTCTCAAGAAAGGAAGTTATCAACAACTATGAAACTGACATTCCAGAAGACCGCTCTTTTAAACGGTATCAATATTGTTCTCAAGGCAGTTCCGTCAAAAACAACGATGCCGATCTTAGAGTGCATCCTGATTGATGCATCTACAGATGAGATCAAACTGACAGCTAACGATATGGAGCTCGGCATTGAGACAAAAGTTGAAGGTGATATCCTTGAAAAAGGTAAAATTGCACTGGATGCAAAGCTTTTTTCTGAAATTGCAAGAAAATTATCTGATTCAGATTCCCTTGTAACGATCGAATCTGACGAAAAATTCAATACTGTGATCGCCTGTGAGAACTCTGTATTCAAAATTCAGGGAAAAGATGGTGAGGAATTCTCCTATCTTCCGTATATTGAGAGAAATAAAAACATTACACTCTCCCAGTTTTCCTTAAAAGAAGTGATCCGCCAGACCATCTTCTCCATCTCTGTCAATGACAGCAACAAGATGATGACAGGTGAGCTTTTTGAGGTAAACGGCGATACATTAAGAGTTGTTTCTCTCGATGGTCATCGTATGGCAATTCGCAAAATTGTATTAAAAGATGAATATGAAAGCACAAAAGTCATCGTTCCGGGAAAAACTTTGAATGAAATCAGTAAAATTCTGACCGGAGACAACGAAAAAGAGGTCCAGATCTTCTTCGGAGCGAACCATATTCTCTTCGAATTTGATGATACGATCGTTGTTTCCCGCCTGATCGAGGGCGAATATTTCAAAGTAGATCAGATGCTTTCCAGTGATTATGCCACAAAAGTGACTCTGAATAAGAAAGATTTTCTCGACAGCATCGAGAGAGCCATCATTCTGATCCGCGAAAATGATAAAAAACCGATCATTTTGAACATCGAAGATTCAAAAATGAGCCTGAAATTAAATTCCAGTTTCGGTACGATGAATGCGGAGATCCTGATCCATAAGACAGGCCAGGATCTGATGATCGGATTCAACCCGAAATTCTTAAGTGATGCACTCCGCATCATCGATGATGCGGAAGTAACTCTCTATATGATGAACGCAAAATCTCCGTGTTTCATCAAAGATGAGGAAGAAAATTATATTTATCTGATCCTTCCGGTAAACTTTAACGCGGCTGCGATCTAAAAACAGATGAAATTTTCCCGAAATTCCGGAAAAATCCGGAGTTTCGGGCTGGTTTTTCAAAAAACCGGAATAAAAAAGGAGAAAAATGGAAAGTATTCACTTAAAAGATGAATTTATCAAGCTGGGACAGGCATTAAAACTTGCCGGTCTTGTTGGCTCCGGAGTGGACGCAAAGTTTGTGATCCAGGACGGACTTGTAAAAGTAAATGGGGAAGTTGAGACCCAGCGCGGCAAAAAACTTTACCCTGGAGATACTGTTTCCTATGACGGAAAGACATTTAAGGTAGAAAAGTAAGGATTTTTTCATGTTCATAGAATCCATCGAGCTGTCAGATTACAGAAATTACAGTCATTTACATATCGATTTTCATAAAGGAACGAACGTTCTTTATGGAGATAATGCCCAGGGAAAGACGAATATCCTGGAGGCAGTCTATGTGTGCAGCACAACAAAATCGCATCGGGGCAGCAAAGATAAAGAGATCATCAGGTTCGGTGCAGATGAATCCCATATCAAAATGATGGTCCGCCGGGATGGAATTCCCTACCGGATCGATATGCATCTGAAAAAAAATAAGGCAAAAGGGGTCGCAGTCAATGGCGTTCCGATCAAAAAGGCAAGCGAACTTTTCGGGATCGTCAATGTGATCTTCTTTTCACCGGAAGATCTGAATATCATCAAGAACGGACCTGCCGAGCGGAGACGCTTCGTCGACCTGGAACTTTGCCAGCTGAATAAGCTCTATGTCTACAATCTGGTACAGTATAACAAAACGGTTATACAACGAAATAAACTATTAAAAGACATGGACTATAATGCGTCTTTAAAAGACACGCTCCCCATGTGGGACGAGCAGCTCTTAAAGTATGGTGCCGAACTAATAATTATGCGTTCCGAGTTTATAAAAGAGCTGAATCCCCTGATCGCCGGGATCCATGCCGGACTGTCCGGCGGAAAGGAAACACTTTCCATCGCCTATGAGCCGAATGTGACGGCGGAGAATTTCAGGGAACAGCTCGCAAAGAACCAGTTTCAGGAGATCAAACAGAGGCAGACCCTGACAGGACCGCACCGCGATGACCTGAATTTCATCGTGAACGGAACAGACATCAGACGTTTCGGTTCCCAGGGACAGCAGAGAACGGCAGCTCTTTCTTTAAAACTTGCGGAGATCGAGCTGGTGAAAAAGATCGTAAAGGATTACCCGGTGCTTTTACTGGATGATGTCCTTTCTGAACTTGACAGCAAGAGACAGGAACATTTACTTTCAGAAATTACCCACATCCAGACCCTGATCACCTGTACAGGGTTGGATGAGTTTGTAAACAGCAAATTCCGGATGGACAAGATTTTTAAGATTGTTGAAGGAACGGTAGAGAGCGAAGACTAAAGGAGGAACTTCATGAGCGCAGAATATAATGCAGATCAAATCCAGATTCTGGAGGGACTTGAGGCTGTAAGAAAAAGACCGGGAATGTACATTGGAAGTACGTCTTCGAGGGGACTTCACCATCTGGTATATGAGATCGTGGATAACGCAGTGGATGAGGCCCTGGCAGGATACTGCGACACCATTGATGTGCAGATCAACGCGGATAATTCGATCACGGTCATTGATGACGGACGTGGAATCCCGGTCGATATCCAGAAAAAAGCAGGACTGCCTGCAGTTGAAGTCGTATTTACGATCCTTCATGCCGGCGGTAAGTTCGGCGGCGGGGGATACAAGGTATCCGGCGGTCTGCACGGCGTAGGTGCATCCGTTGTAAACGCGCTGTCGGAGTGGCTTGAGGTTGAAGTCTACCACGGAGGAAAGATCTACAAGCAGCGCTATGAGCGCGGAAAAACGATGTATCCGTTAAAGATCGTTGGCGACTGTCCGGCTGACAAACACGGTACCAAGGTTTCCTTCCTCCCGGACAAGGAGATCTTTGAGGAGACGGTCTATGACTATGACACCTTAAAGATCCGTCTCCGCGAGACGGCATTCCTGACAAAGAACTTAAAGATCATTTTACGGGATGACCGCGAGGACAAGAAGGAAAAGGTATTCCACTATGAAGGCGGGATCAAGGAATTTGTCAGCTATTTAAACCGCAGCAATGTGCCGCTGTATGACACGGTCATCTACTGCGAGGGCAAGAAGGACAACGTGCTGGTGGAGGTTGCCATGCAGCACAACGATTCCTACACGGAGAATATCTACAGCTTTGTAAACAACATCAACACACCGGAGGGCGGAACCCACCTGACCGGTTTCAGAAATGCCCTGACCAAGACATTCAACGACTACGGAAGAAAGAACAAGCTTCTTAAGGACAGCGAGCCGGCTCTTACCGGTGAGGATATCCGTGAAGGTCTGACGGCCATCATCAGTGTCAAGATCGAGGAGCCGCAGTTTGAGGGACAGACGAAGCAGAAACTCGGAAACAGTGAGGCGAGAGGCGCTGTGGACAGCGTGGTATCGGAACAGCTCACCTACTTCCTTGAGCAGAATCCGTCCGTCGCAAAGACGATCATCGAGAAATCCGTTCTTGCCCAGCGTGCGCGCGCAGCGGCGAGAAAAGCGAGAGATTTAACGAGAAGAAAGACCGTTCTTGACGGTTTATCACTTCCGGGAAAACTTGCAGACTGCTCCAGCAAACACCCGGAGGAATGCGAGATCTACATCGTTGAGGGAGATTCCGCCGGCGGTTCCGCGAAGGACGCGAGAAATAAGAGCACCCAGGCGATCCTGCCGCTCCGCGGAAAGATCTTAAACGTGGAGAAGGCGAGACTCGACAGGATCTACGGAAATGCGGAGATCAAATCCATGATCACGGCGTTCGGTACCGGAATTCATGAGGATTTCGATATCTCGAAGCTCCGCTACCACAAGATCATCATCATGACTGATGCCGATGTGGACGGTGCCCATATCAGCACCCTGCTTTTAACCTTTATCTACCGGTTCATGCCGGAGCTCATCAAACAGGGCTACGTTTATCTGGCACAGCCGCCGCTCTATAAGATCGAGAAAAACAAGCGGGTATGGTATGCGTACAGCGATGAGGAGTTAAACAACATCTTAAAAGAGATCGGACGTGACCAGAACAACAAGATCCAGCGTTACAAAGGACTTGGTGAGATGGACGCGGAGCAGCTCTGGGAGACGACCATGGATCCGGAACACCGAATTCTTTTACGTGTGACCATGAACGAGGAGATGACATCGGAGATCGATCTCACCTTCACGACACTCATGGGAGATCAGGTAGAGCCGCGCCGTGAGTTCATCGAACAGAACGCGAAGTACGGAACTCTTGACATTTAATGCGGCAGCAGGGCGCTCCGGAAAGAGATAAAATCCTTCCGGAACGTCAGGCGGCGCAGTTTACGCAGGTTTAAGGCGCAGCGCAGGCTGCATTGGAGGAAAGAATGGAACCGAATATTTTTGACAAGATTCATGAAATAGACTTAAAGAAGACCATGGAAAAGTCGTACATCGACTATGCCATGAGCGTTATCGCGTCGCGAGCGCTCCCGGATGTCCGTGACGGCTTAAAACCGGTACAGAGACGTGTCCTCTACTCCATGGCGGAATTGAACAACGGTCCGGATAAGCCCCACAGAAAGAGCGCCCGTATCGTCGGCGATACCATGGGTAAATATCATCCGCACGGAGACAGCTCCATCTACGGAGCATTGGTAAACATGGCTCAGAAATGGTCCATGCGCTACATGCTCGTAGACGGACACGGAAACTTTGGTTCGATCGATGGCGACGGTGCCGCTGCCATGCGATACACCGAGGCGAGACTCAGCAAGATCTCCGTTGAGATGCTGGCGGACATCTATAAAGATACCGTTGACTTTATCCCGAACTTCGATGAGACCGAGAAAGAGCCGACCGTATTGCCGTCCAGATTCCCGAACCTTCTTGTAAACGGCGGAACCGGTATCGCAGTCGGAATGGCGACAAATATCCCGCCGCACAACCTTCGGGAAGTCATTGCGGCAGTAGTAAAGATCATCGACAACCAGGTGGAGGAAGGAAGACAGACCTCCCTGGAGGAGATCTTACAGATCATCAAGGGACCGGATTTCCCGACAGGAGCTGAGATCCTCGGAACAAGAGGAATCGAGGAGGCGTACCGTACCGGACGCGGAAAGATCAGAGTCCGCGCCGTGACAAATATCGAGACCGCACCGAACGGAAAGAGCCATATCATCGTCACAGAGCTTCCGTACCTTGTCAATAAGGCAAGACTGATCGAGAAGATGGCGGAGCTTGTAAAGACAAAGAAGATCGACGGCATCACCGGCATCACCGATGAATCCAACCGTGAGGGAATCCGCATCAACATCGAGCTTCGGAGAGATGTAAATGCGAATGTCCTCTTAAACCAGCTCTTAAAGCATACACAGCTGCAGGATTCCTTCGGCGTGATCATGCTGGCGCTGGTAAACAATGAGCCGAAGGTCCTGAACCTTCTTCAGATGCTGGAGTACTATCTGGACCACCAGAAGGACGTTGTGACCAGAAGAACGAAGTACGACTTAAATAAGGCGGAAGAGCGTGCCCATATCTTAGAGGGCTTATTAAAGGCTCTGGACCACATTGACGAAGTGATAAAGATCATCCGCGGTTCCGCGAATGTCGCTGAGGCGAAGCGGGAACTCATGGAGCGCTTTGAGCTCACGGACCCGCAGGCACAGGCGATCGTTGACATGCGTCTGCGTGCTCTCACAGGTCTGGAACGCGAGAAGCTTGAGAATGAATATAAAGAACTGGAGGCAAAGATCGCGGAATTGCGCGCAATCCTGGCTGATGAAAATAAATTATTAGGTGTGATCAAAAAAGAGATCCTTGTGATATCCGAGAAGTACGGGGATGACAGACGGACAAAGATCGGCTTCGACGATGATATGTCCGTGGAAGATCTGATCTCCGATGATGACACTGTTATTGCCATGACAAATCTCGGCTACATCAAGAGAATGTCCGTGGACAATTTCAAGAGCCAGAACCGCGGCGGCAAGGGGATCAAGGGAATGCAGACGATCGATGAGGACTTCATCGAGGATCTTCTCATGACCACGAACCATCACTACATCATGTTCTTTACGAACATGGGACGCTGCTACCGGATCAAGGCGTACGAGATCCCCGAGGCAGGCAGAACAGCCCGCGGAACGGCGATCGTAAACCTTTTACAGCTTCAGACAGGAGAAAAGGTCACAGCGGCGATCCCGATGCGTGAGATCGATGATGACAAGTACCTCTTCATGGCCACAAAGAACGGTATGGTAAAGAAGACCCCGATGCGCGAGTACAGCAACATGAGAAAGACGGGTCTCCAGGCGATCCTGCTCCGTGAAGGTGATGAGCTGATCGAGGTAAAAGTGACAGATAATACCGAGGATATCTTCCTCGCTACAAAATTCGGTATGTCCATCCGCTTCAAGGAAACGGATGCGAGAATTACCGGCCGTGTTTCCTATGGCGTGATCGGCATGAAACTCGATGAGGGCGATGAAGTTGTCGGCATGCAGATGGCAAGCCAGGGCGAGTACATGCTCGTTGTATCGGAAAAGGGATACGGAAAGAGAACGGGAATCTCTGAATTTAAGCTGCAGCTGCGCGGCGGTAAGGGACTTCTCTGCTATAATGTGACAGAAAAGACAGGAAATCTTATCGGAATGAAACTGCTCGACGATGGAAGAGACATCATGCTGATCACCAATGAAGGAATTCTGATCCGCATGGGTGTTGACGATATCTCCGTGATCGGCAGAAACACATCCGGCGTAAAACTGATGAGCATTGATGCCGACTCCAATGTCCGCGTTGCTTCCATCGCGAAAGTGCGTGAAAGCAGCCGCCAGGATGAGGAGGACGAAAATGTGGAAGATCCGGAATCTGAGGAAAATGAGGACGGAGAAATCACAGAGTGATCATGCTCATGAATAGAAAAAACGGTTGTGAGATCATTTTCCGGCCGTAAGCAGGATTTCTGACTCTGGAGTGATTGGATACAGGAATCTGGATATACCGGGTTCCTGTATTTTTTTAAACATTATTTAACAATGAACATAGGAGGATGCGGCGATGGGAATTACAAAAGCAGAGGCATTAAAAGCAGTTGACAGAGAGCGCGGACCGGTGTGTGAAGCCAGTGACAGGATCTGGGACCAGCCGGAGACTGCGTTCCAGGAATTCCATTCCACGGACGTATTGTGTGAACTTCTTGAAAAAGAAGGATTCAGGGTGGAGAGAAATCTTGCGGGGATCGCGACCGCGTTTTCCGGTACCTACGGATCAGGAAAGCCGGTAGTGGGCATTCTCGGTGAGTTTGACGCTCTGTCAGGCCTCAGCCAGGAGTCTGAGAGCCTGGAAAAGACCGCACTGGTCGATGGCGCACCGGGACATGGCTGCGGCCACAATCTTCTCGGAACAGGCTCTGTAGCGGCTGCAATCGCGGTAAAAGAGTATCTGGAGAAGAACGGGAAAGAGGGAACTGTGATCTTCTTTGGCTGTCCGGGCGAGGAAGGCGGATCCGGAAAGAGCTTTATGGCGAGAGACGGCGTGTTTGACAACCTGGATTTTGCGGTGACATGGCATCCGGGCGATAAAAATGTGGTTTCTGTCGGAAGTTCCCTTGCGAACTATCAGATCATCTACCGTTTCTACGGACAGGCATCCCATGCGGCGGCATGCCCGGAGCTTGGAAGAAGCGCACTTGACGCTGTGGAGCTTATGAACACAGGTGTACAGTATTTAAGAGAGCATATCATCCAGGAAGCACGCATTCACTATGCGATCACCAACACAGGCGGATATTCTCCGAATGTCGTTCAGCCGTACAGTGAGGTCCTCTATCTGATCCGTGCGCCGAAGAACAGCCAGGTGAAGGAGATCTACGAGCGCGTCAACGATATCGCGAGAGGTGCGGCTCTCATGACGGGAACAAAAATGGAGCTCCAGTTCGTAAAAGCATGCTCAAATCTCGTGGACAACACGGTCATGGAGGAGATCATGCAGAAGAACCTGGAGGAGATCGAAAGAGAACCGTACACTGCTGAGGAGATCGAATTCGCGAGAAAGATCGGCGAGACGTTCGGCGGAAATCATGTGGACATCCAGGATGTTCTTGTAAGATATGAAAAATCGAGAAAAGCGGCTGTGGAACAGTTCCTGGCACCTCATGCGGATGATGTGATCAACGAC
>NZ_CM171584.1:15000-160000 GCF_057397225.1 Pilosibacter sp. NGB245
AAGGTGAAAAGGACCCCGGGAGGGGAGTGAAAGAGAACCTGAAACCCTGTGTTTACAAGCTGTGGAAGCACGTTAAGGTGCAACCGCGTACTTTTTGTAGAACGGTCCGGCGAGTTGCGGATGCTGGCAAGGTTAAGCACTAAAGGTGCGGAGCCGAAGCGAGAGCAAGTCTGAATAGGGCGTCAAGTCAGCATGTGCAGACCCGAAACCGGGTGATCTATCCATGTCCAGGTTGAAGCGAAAGTAAAATTTCGTGGAGGACCGAACGCACATCCGTTGAAAAGGGTGGCGATGAGGTGTGGATAGGGGAGAAATTCCAATCGAACCCGGAGATAGCTGGTTCTC
The DNA here is from genome assembly GCF_057397225.1 of Pilosibacter sp. NGB245. NCBI lineage: Bacteria > Bacillati > Bacillota > Clostridia > Eubacteriales > Clostridiaceae > Pilosibacter > Pilosibacter sp. NGB245. The sequence goes on from NZ_CM171584.1 coordinate 15,346, forward strand.
CTCGAAATAGCTTTAGGGCTAGCCTCGTATTAGTCTGGTGGAGGTAGAGCACTGAATTTCCTAGGGGGCGTCAAAGCCTACCGAAGAATATCAAACTCCGAATGCCATACAGATGATGTACGGGAGTCAGACGGCACGAGATAAGTTGGGTCGTCAAAAGGGAAAGAGCCCAGACCTGCAGCTAAGGTCCCAAAGTGTGTGTTAAGTGGAAAAGGATGTGGGATTTCAAAGACAACTAGGATGTTGGCTCAGAAGCAGCCACACATTCAAAGAGTGCGTAATAGCTCACTAGTCGAGAGGTCCTGCGCCGAAAATGTCCGGGGCTGAAACACAACACCGAAGCTCAGGAATGTATTTATACATTGGTAGAGGAGCATTCTTAAAGGGGCGAAGCAGTACCGATAAGGAGCTGTGGACTTTTAAGAAGAGAGAATGCCGGAATGAGTAGCGAGATGGAGGTGGGAATCCTCCAGGCCGAATATCTAAGGTTTCCAGGGTAAAGCTGATCTGCCCTGGGTAAGTCGGGGCCTAAGGCAAGGCTGAGAAGCGTAGCTGATGGACAACAGGTTTAGATTCCTGTACCACATGATATCAGAACTGTGGGGACGCAGAGGGATAAGATGACCGGGGAACAGAACCCCGGGCAAGCGTAGGAGGTGTCAGGCAGGCAAATCCGCCTGATAAGCCAAAGACGTGACGCGGACCGAACTAAAGTAGGGAAGCATCTGATTCCAGCTGCCGAGAAAAGCCGCTATTGTGTATCATGTGCCCGTACCGTAAACCGACACAGGTGGATGAGGAGAGAATCCTAAGGCCGGCGGGAGAAGCATTGTTAAGGAACTCGGCAAAATGACCCCGTAACTTCGGGATAAGGGGTGCCAGAGAGATCTGGCCGCAGAGAATAGGCTCAAGCAACTGTTTAGCAAAAACACAGGTCTATGCGAAACCGTAAGGTGATGTATATGGGCTGACGCCTGCCCGGTGCTGGAAGGTTAAGAGGAGAGGTTAGAGCAATCGAAGCTTTGAATTGAAGCCCCAGTAAACGGCGGCCGTAACTATAACGGTCCTAAGGTAGCGAAATTCCTTGTCGGGTAAGTTCCGACCCGCACGAAAGGCGTAATGATTTGAGCGCTGTCTCGACAATGCACCCGGTGAAATTGAAATACCAGTGAAGATGCTGGTTACCTGCGCCAGGACGGAAAGACCCCATGGAGCTTTACTCCAGCTTGATACTGGGATTCGGTAATGCATGCACAGGATAGGTGGGAGGCTACGAGTACGGAACTCCGGTTTCGTATGAGCCGCTGTTGGGATACCACCCTTGCGTTACTGGGTTTCTAACCATGGTCCATGATCTGGATCGGGGACAATGTCAGGTGGGGAGTTTGACTGGGGCGGTCGCCTCCGAAAGGGTATCGGAGGCGCTCAAAGGTTCCCTCAGAATGGTTGGAAACCATTCGAAGAGTGCAAAGGCAGAAGGGAGCTTGACTGCGAGACCGACGGGTCGAGCAGGTAGGAAACTAGGACTTAGTGATCCGGTGGTATGAAAGTGGGATTGCCATCGCTCAACGGATAAAAGCTACCCTGGGGATAACAGGCTTATCACTCCCAAGAGTTCACATCGACGGAGTGGTTTGGCACCTCGATGTCGGCTCATCGCATCCTGGGGCTGAAGTAGGTCCCAAGGGTTGGGCTGTTCGCCCATTAAAGCGGTACGCGAGCTGGGTTCAGAACGTCGTGAGACAGTTCGGTCCCTATCCGGCGCAGGCGGAGGATATTTGAGAGGAGCTGTCCTTAGTACGAGAGGACCGGGATGGACGGACCGCTGGTGTACCGGTTGAGCTGCTAAGCTCATGGCCGGGTAGCCAAGTCTGGCAGGGATAAACGCTGAAGGCATCTAAGCGTGAAGCCCCCCTCAAGATGAGATATCCCATTCGTTAAGAAGTAAGACCCCTTGAAGACGACGAGGTAGATAGGGCAGAGGTGGAAGTGCAGCAATGCATGGAGCTGACTGTTACTAATCGGTCGAGGGCTTATCCAGAAAGGTCAAGTGAAGATTCGAAGGTTGATGGAGTTCAGTATGTGATTTTGAAGGTATGTTAAATACCTTGTATGGCCCGGTGGCTCAGCTGGTTAGAGCGCCGCCCTGTCACGGCGGAGGTCGTGGGTTCGAATCCCATCCGGGTCGCGCATACATGGTTTTGTATGTATTTATTTTTAAATATGGGATCTTAGCTCAGCTGGGAGAGCATCTGCCTTACAAGCAGAGGGTCATAGGTTCGAGCCCTATAGGTCCCACTTTTAAAGATATGCCGATGTGGCTCAATTGGCAGAGCAGCTGATTTGTAATCAGCAGGTTATCGGTTCGAGTCCGATCATCGGCTTTTAGTTTCAAAAACTAAATAATTCTTATGGGCGGATTCCCGAGTGGCCAAAGGGGACAGACTGTAAATCTGCTGCAACTTGCTTCGGTGGTTCGAATCCACCTCCGCCCATTAAAATAGGTATTGATTTTTCGATATTTATTGTGTATAATAATAAGGTATCGCGGGGTGGAGCAGTCTGGAAGCTCGTCGGGCTCATAACCCGAAGGTCGTAGGTTCAAATCCTGCCCCCGCAATTATGCCCAGATAGCTCAGTTGGTAGAGCAGAGGACTGAAAATCCTCGTGTCGCTGGTTCGATTCCAGCTTTGGGCACTACAACTTCATAGTTGTATGGGATATTAGCTCAGTCGGTAGAGCACTTGACTTTTAATCAAGTTGTCCGGGGTTCGAATCCCCGATGTCTCATTAAGTTGCGGAAGCCGAGAGGTTTCCGTTTTTTCGTATTCTAAAGTTTGCTAAAAAAGAGGTTGCTGCACATTCACACAGCAACCTCTTTTTTAGGTTAAAGTATATGTTGTTGAAAGTCGAAGATCAGTTTGATTTTGTCGGAATGAACTGTGCAATGCGTCCGGCGAAATCAGCGATATTCTGAGTCTGAAGGATCACACGGCCAGGACCGGTAAGCTTTGTGAGGAAGAGACCTTCGCCGCCGAAGAAGATGTTTCCAAGGCCTTTGATCGTCTCAACTTCATATTTTAAGGTTTTCTCGAACGCAACGATATTTCCTGTATCAACTTTGATCACTTCGCCCGGTGCGAGCTGTTTCTCGACAACATCGCCGTCGATTTCGAGAAAGGCCATTCCGGAACCGGAGATGGATTCAAGGATGAAGCCTTCGCCGCCAAACAGTCCGGAAGTAAATTTCTTTGTGAAGGTGACATCAAGATTTACAGAATCCTGTGCGCAGAGGAATGCACCTTTCTGGCAGATCATGCCGCCGTTTTCTGCCGCGTCGATCGGAAGAACCTGACCAGGTACAGTTGACGCAAATGCGATCGTGGCACCCGGAGCATCCGCACGGTAGGTAGCCATAAACATGGATTCACCGGCAAACATGCGGCCAAGACCTTTCATAAATCCGCCGCGTGTGTTTGTGGACATGGAAATCCCTTCAGACATCCAGGACATTCCGCCGGACTGTGTGTACATAGTTTCGCCTGGAGCATCAAATTTGATCTCAACTGCAGGGATAGTTGTGCCAATAATTCTGTATTTCATAGGATCCTCTCTTTCTGGCGTATTGAACGATGAAAATACGCTTGTATTGCTGTATCCAAAAGATACACAAGGGTGAACAAATATATTATATCATACTCTGCCGATAGTTACAGAAGAGATACTGGAATGAAATTTACGATGAAAAATCCTGTTTATGAAAATAACAAAATGATAACATGTTTACAGTTTCCTTAAATATGGGAGTGCTCGCTTGTGTGAAAAAATTATGGATGATAGAATATCGGTAACAAGTTCAGTGACAGGCGAGTTCAGTTTTTTGAAAAGAAGGTGGCAAGGTGAAAAAGATTTGGATGATGGCGGCAGCTTTAGGACTGGGAATCTGGCTGACAGGGTGTTCGCCGGCTTTTGTTCCGGTAGAAGATCCGAGTGAGCCACAGACAGAGGAACGAAATAGTCCTGAAACGGAAAAAGATGATCAGAGGGAAGATCTGGCCTTTCAGCCACTTTCGGAGGAAGAACGTCGGTGGATCGTAACAGAATTGGAATCCTTTGATGGAGATCATAAATTTTCGGATATGGATCCGGAAAAGGCAGCATCCTGCGGTGGAGAGATCCGGGATGCGTATGATTTTGTTGGACGGGAGACGGAAAATGGTTACGGGTATGTCCTGGGATTTCGAAAAGGCAAGGAGGATCCGCTGAAAGATCTCAGCATTTACAGCATTGATGATGTGATCGAGGCTGAAAAGTGGAACGAGGACGAAAGTATTTTTGAAAAAGTATATACTTTCGAAAATGTTTATGAAATGTATTACACGGAAGCAAAGGATGTTCTGTTTTTTGTTCCGAGCGGAATGGAAGAATCGGAAGAACTCAGAAAAGCATTTACATACAGCCTCTGTGACGGTGACGAGGGGGTCCGGTATCTGGAGACTGTAAAGGAGCGCGGTGTGCGGATGTCACCACCGGAGGACGGCGGATATCTTACCGTCCGAAGATTTGAAGCTGCAGAGGTACTGGAGGAATATATTCCTTTGACTGAGGATCAGGAGAAAGAGATCACCGGCTCGGATGAGATCATTGATCCGGTAATGTATGGAATAGATGGGATCACATATACGGCAAGCCAGGAAATTTATGAGTCAGAAAACCCGGATCCGGATGAGATCACAGTTCCGGCATTAAGAATTGCTGAGGAAAAATGTGAATTTCAGACGGTAGGAACGGAAGACATGAAAGAAATTACAAGTGCGGAACTTGAGGTGATCCCGATTTCCAAAGAGCTGGAGAAAGGCTTGGAGAGCAAAGATTCTGCTGACGTGGAAGCTGACTCGGAAGTCGTGGGAATATCCGAGACGCTGCAGGATCCGGAATTGTTAAAAAGGCTGGAGGAGATCCTGTCGGGGGCATCTTTTGATGAAGAGAAAGACTGTCCGTATAACGGGATCCTGACGCTTACAAAGGCGGATGGGACACAGATAACGGTGAGACTGGCATCGGACGGATGCGATTCGATGGTTTACGGCAGCTACGGCTTTTATCAGGCAGCCGGGGATGAAGTCGCGGAAATTTGGTATATGTTTCCGGAGGTAAAAGCGGAGCTTGTAAAGTAAGCCGGCATTTGTAGCATTGACACTTCTTATGGAATACAGACAGATATTAGACTGGGTGAACAAAGAAGACTGGAGTGCATTATTGGATGTAGTACCGTTCATGTTTCTGCCGTTGGGTATATATGTGGTTGTTATGCTGTTGTCAAATGCGCTACTTGTCAGATTTATAAACAAAAAATCAGGGAACTGTTCCGGGGGGGCTGCGCAAATAAATTTTACCAATTGATCGAATTGGAAGGAGTATCATCATGAAAGAGAACAGAAAATTATTGAAAGAAGTGCTGAAGGACATCCGGCACGATATGACGGATGAGGAAGTTTTGAACCTTTTAGCAGACAGTAAGATTTCAGTCAGTCCTGAAAAAGAGAAAGAAAAGTACACACTCGGGCAGCGGGCAGCTGACACGATCGCAAAATTTGCAGGCAGTTGGGCGTTTATATTTTCCTTTACAGGTGGGCTGATCCTGTGGATGGTCATCAACACGATTCTTGCGTCAAAAGCGTTTGACGCATATCCGTTTATCCTGCTGAACCTTGTCCTGTCCTGCGTTGCAGCCATTCAGGCACCGCTGATCATGATGAGTCAGAACCGACAGGAGGAAAAAGACCGCCGGCGTGCTGAAAACGATTATAAGGTAAACCTGAAAACCGAGATCATGATTGAAGACCTCCATGATAAGGTGAATGCGATTCTTATCAGACAGTCGCAGATCGAGAAAATTCTCTCGGAGCAAAAAGAGAAAAATACTTTATAACGAATGTGGATTCGAATTTGACGGGCAATTTCCAGTTCGTTTGCAGTCAGATGGGAAACAGGAGAATAAAAATTTTGAATTACAGAAAAGAAAAACAGCCGGGACTTTTAGAACGGCTGACAGAATATGCGGGATCGGATGCGTATCCATTTCATATGCCGGGACATAAAAGACGGGAGATTCCGGATGGGATCCCGGGGGGATTTCCGGACCCGTATGGGATCGATATCACGGAGATCGATGGGTTTGACAACCTGCATCATGCGGAAGGAATTTTGAAGGACGCCATGGATGAGGCGGCTGCGATCTACGGGGCGGACCGGTCCTGGTATCTTGTGAATGGGAGTACATGCGGGATTTTAAGTGCAGTTTTTGCGACTACGGAAAACGGCGGAAAGATCCTGACAGCGAGAAACTGTCATAAGGCGGTGTACCATGCGATCTGCCTGAACCGGCTGGAGGCTGAATATCTGTATCCGGAGGAGATCACGGAATTCGGGATCAATGGAGGAATCCGTGCGGAGGACGTGAGAAAAGCGCTTGAAAAGGATGCGATGCGCTGTGCGGGAAATTCGGGGGATGTGAGAGGAAAAATCACGAAAATCCAGGCAGTGCTCATCACATCTCCAACCTATGAAGGCGTGGTGTCGGATATCCGGGCGATCGCGGATGCGGCTCATGAATACGGGATCCCGTTGATCGTCGATGAGGCGCATGGGGCGCATCTGGAGTATGCAGATCAGTGTCACGGATTTCCGAAATCGGCGCTGGAATACGGGGCGGATCTTGTGATCCAGAGCCTTCATAAAACGCTGCCGTCCTTTACCCAGACGGCAATCCTGCATGTGAAGGGAAAACTTGTGGATCAGGACAGAGTTTCGAGGTATTTGTCCATGTTTCAGACGTCCAGCCCGTCATACCTTTTTATGGCTGGGATGGAGCGGTGCATCTGGTATATGGACGGGGACGGAAGAAATGAGATGGTCCGGTATGAGGAAAGACTGGAGCACTTTATGGAGCGGATGGAAGGACTTCAGGTACTTGAGATCCTGGACCGGGAAATCTGTGGGAAATATCGGACGGTGGTCGGATGGGATCCGTCGAAGATCGTGGTTTCCACGATGCGCGCAGAGGAGTTTCACGGGGAAGAGCTGGCGGAGACACTGAGGAGAAAATACCATCTTGAGATGGAGATGACAGCGCCGGAGTATGTGATCGCGATGACGTCGCTGATGGACACGGAAGAAGGATTTGAGCGGCTTGGAACGGCGCTGCTGGAGATTGACGGGGCATTGAGACACTGCGTGGAGCCTGAACAGCAAAAAGAAAAAGGTGAGTCAAAGGAAAAAGAAAGATGTGAGACTCCAGAAGTCACGGAATCCAAAGTTTTGCACCCAGTCAGGAGAATGCTCATCTGCGAGGCGATGAATGCCGATATGGAGCGCACAGCGCTTCAGGATACGGTCGGAAAGGTATCTGCGGAGTTTGTGTATCTGTATCCGCCGGGAATCCCGATCATCGCGCCGGGAGAGGTCTTCACGGATGCGATCGTGGAGAAGATCGTGGCGTACAAGGCAGCAGGACTTCTTGTCCAGGGGCCGGCTGATCCGGATGCGGACGTGATCTTAACATGTCAGACGCCAGGGCTTGTTCATAAAGGATGCTGAGGAAAAAGGAAAACGTTAGTAATTCAAGTGCATAAGAGGTGGCTGCATCCGAAATGAAGAGGCTTATCAGGCAAGAATATTTCCCAGGAGACAAATTTTTGTTACTTTAAAAGGATAAGAATTATCGAGCGAGGATGGAAACAACGGTTGCACGAGACCTCTGGTTTTGATACAATGAAAAGATAGAACCTGAAAAATGGTTGTAAAAGTTCGATCGAAAAGTCTTATCTGACTGGGATAAAAATTATAATACAGAAGGCTGAGAGAAACAAATGGGCAGGATATATTATCTTCTTGGAAAGAGCGCGACAGGAAAAGATACACTGTATAAGGAAATCCTGAAACGGAGACCAAAGCTGCGGACGGTGACGATGTATACAACAAGACCGATCCGGGAAGGCGAGACGGACGGAGTGGAATATTTCTTTACCGGTCGAGAGGAGCTGGAGCGGCAGCTGGCTTCCGGAAAGGTGATCGAGTCGAGAACTTATCAGACGATCGCCGGTCCGTGGACTTACTATACAGTGGATGACGGGCAGTTTGATGTTGCCGACGACGAGTCCTGTCTTATGATTGGGACACTGGAATCTTACGAGAAGATGTGTGCCTATTTTGAAGCGGGAAAGATGGTTCCGGTCTATATCGAGGTCCCGGATGGGATCCGGCTTCTCAGGGCCGTCAAACGCGAGGAAAACCAGAAAAAGCCGAATTATCGGGAAGTCTGCCGGAGATACCTTGCAGACGAAAAAGATTTTTCAGAGGAAAATCTGGAACGCCTGGGAATTACGAAGAGATATCAGAATACGGATATGGAAATGTGCGTGGAAGAAATCCTAAGGGATTTGGATAAATAACTTTTTATAGGCGTTATTTTGTGGTAAGATAAAATGGAAACACCGTTAGCGGGAACAGTTAAATGTTCTGTTCGAACCGGGAAGCTCCGGCGTAAAAAGCACTGCCGGAACCAACAGGATGAGGAGGGATGCGGCTATGTCAGAAGAAAAGATCATGGGATTTGAAGAGATCCTCGGGAATGAGATGGTGAAAGATCACTTTAAAAAGGCAATCCAGAACCATAAGATCTCACATGCTTATATCCTGACGGGAGAAGCCGGCATGGGAAGAAAATCGATCGCGAATGCGTTTGCGATGACGCTCCTGTGCGAGAAAGGCGGAAGTGAGCCGTGTATGATATGCCATTCCTGCAAGCAGGTGATGAGCGGAAATCATCCGGATCTCATCTATGTGACGCATGAAAAGCCGGGAAGTATCGGCGTGGATGATGTGCGGGAACAGATCAATGATACGATCATGATCCGTCCGTACAGCAGCTATTATAAGATCTATATCGTGGATGAGGCGGAAAAAATGACGGTCCAGGCGCAGAATGCCCTGTTAAAGACGATCGAGGAGCCGCCGTCCTACGCGGTCATCATTCTGATCACGACGAACCAGGAGGCGTTTCTTCCGACGATCCTCTCCAGGTGTGTGCAGATGAAATTAAAGCCGCTGAAGGATTTTACGATCAAGAGCTATCTGACGCAGAATCTCCATGTTCCGGAGAAGGACGCAGATATCTGCACCGCGTTTGCAAGGGGAAATCTCGGGAAAGCGATCCATCTGGCATCTTCTGATGAGTTTAAGGAGCTTTTCCAGAAGGTCATGGTCCTCGTAAAGAATGTCAGGACGATGGACATTTCCATGCTTTTAGATTGCATCCGCGAGATGAAAGAGCAGAACTTTGATATCGGCGAGGTGCTGGATCTGATGCAGCTCTGGTACCGGGACGTGCTCATGTTCAAGGTCACAAAGGACATGAACCTGCTGATCTTCAAAGATGAATATAAAATGATCAATGAGACGGGAGAAAAAGTCGACTATGCCGGTCTGGAAGCGATCCTTGCGGCGATCGACACAGCGAGAACACGTTTGAACGCAAACGTAAATATGGAATTGGCGATGGAATTACTCCTGCTGACCATGAAGAACCCGTCATAAGGAGCAAAGAATGACGAAAGTAATCGGGATCCGCTTCCGGAAAGCGGGAAAAGTATATTATTTCAGCCCTGGTGAAAATGAGATTAAAACAGGCGATCATGTGATCGTCGAGACGGCCAGAGGCGTGGAGTACGGATATGTGGTGCTCGGAACTCACGAGGTGGACGATAAAAAGGTGATCCAGCCGCTGAAATCCGTGATCCGCATGGCAACACCGGCGGATGAGGAGACGGAGCGCCGCAACAAGGAGAAAGAAAAAGAGGCGTTCAAGGTCTGCGTTGAGAAGATCAAGAAACACAACCTCAGCATGAAACTCATTGACACGGAGTATACGTTTGACAACAATAAAGTATTGTTCTACTTTACGGCAGACGGAAGGATCGACTTCCGTGAGCTGGTAAAGGATCTGGCGTCCGTGTTTAAGACGAGGATCGAGCTCCGACAGATCGGTGTCCGCGATGAGACAAAGATCGTCGGCGGGATCGGGATCTGCGGAAGACCGCTCTGCTGTGCGTCGTATCTTTCCGAGTTTATCCCGGTATCGATCAAGATGGCGAAGGAGCAGAACCTGTCCTTAAATCCGACGAAGATCTCCGGCGTCTGCGGCAGACTGATGTGCTGCTTAAAGTACGAGGAGGACACATACGAGGAGTTGAACGGAAGACTTCCGAATATCGGTGACTATGTGACGACGGACGACGGTTTAAAGGGTGAAGTCCACAGCGTCAGCATCCTGCGCCAGCTTGTGAAGGTTATCGTGACGGTAAATAACGATGAGAAGGAGATCCGTGAGTATAAGGTGGATCAGCTGAAATTCCGGCCGAAAAAGAGACGGGAAAAACAGTCATCCAACGATGCGGAGTTAAAGCAGTTAGAGGCACTGGAGAAAAAAGAAGGGAAATCGAAACTCGATGGCGATTGAGTTAAAGGAAAATGAACGGCTGGATGATCTTCAGAGAAATGGTCTGCAGATCATCCAGAAGACAGATGGATTCTGCTTTGGAATGGATGCGGTGCTGCTTTCCGGATTTGCGGCGGTGAAACCGGGAGAGCGGGCGCTGGATCTCGGAACAGGAACGGGGATCATCCCGCTTCTTCTCTCCGCAAAAACGCAGGGAGAACATTTTTCGGCACTTGAGATCCAGGATGAGATCGCCGAGATGGCAGAGCGGAGTGTGAAACTGAACCATCTGGAAGAAAAAATCGAGATCGTACATGGAGATATCAAGGAAGCCAGCCGGATTTTCGGAGCGGCTTCCTTTGATGTCGTTACGACAAATCCGCCGTATATGAATGACGCTCATGGGTTAAAGAACCCGACGGAAGTGAAGGCGATCTCGAGACATGAGGTCCTCTGCACGCTGGAGGATGTTGTGCGGGAAGGCGCGAAGGTCCTGAAACCGGGCGGAAGGATGTATATGGTCCACCGGCCGCACCGTCTGATCGAGATCTTCGGGACGATGAAGCAGTATAAGCTGGAGCCGAAGCGGATGAAAATGGTCCATCCGTTCAAGGATAAGGACGCGAACATGGTCCTCATCGAGGCGGTCCGCGGCGGCGGAGCCTGGATGAAGGTCGAGGCGCCGGTGATCGTTTATAAGGAGCCGGGCGTGTATACGGATGAGATCTATTCGATTTACGGGTATTAAATTGTTGTGAGGGTTTTTTAGGCGGATGAGACGGAAAAATGACAGGAATTTTCTAAACGAAAAGATCCGGATAATGTAGGAATGGTCGCGGATCTTGCCAAGCCGGAATGGAACCATCTGTAAACTCGCGTTACGGAAATGTTGAGATAAAAAGCTGTCGGTGAAAAAGCAGCATCGGGCAGCAGGAGGAATTGGTCATGCAGGGAAAATTATATTTATGTGCAACGCCCATCGGGAATCTGGACGATATCACGCTGCGGGTGTTAAATACGTTGAAAGAGGTCGATCTGATCGCTGCGGAAGATACGAGACACAGCATCAAGCTCTTAAACCATTTTGACATCAAAACGCCGATGACCAGTTATCATGAGTTCAACAAGGTGGAAAAGGCGAGAGTTCTCGTCGAGAAGATGAAGGAAGGCACCAATATCGCACTGATCACGGATGCCGGGACACCGGGGATCTCGGATCCGGGCGAGGAGCTTGTAAAGCAGTGCTATGAGGCCGGAATCGAGCTGACTTCTCTTCCGGGGCCGGCGGCATGCATCACGGCACTCACGATCTCCGGAATGGCGACAAGACGGTTCGCGTTTGAGGCGTTTCTGCCGTCCGATAAGAAGGAAAAGCAGAGAATTCTGGAAGAATTAAAGTCTGAGACACGGACGATCATCCTCTATGAGGCGCCGCACCGTCTGGTACGGACCTTGGAAGAGCTTCTTGAGGCGCTGGGGAACCGGAGGATCACGATCTGCAGGGAACTCACAAAGAAGTACGAGACGGCATTCCGAACCACGTTTCAGGGGGCGTTAGATCATTTTGAGACGGAGGAACCGCGGGGCGAATGTGTCATCGTGATCGAGGGAAAGAGCCCGGAGGAGATCAAAAAAGAGAAAGAACAGACCTGGGAAGCCATGTCGCTCACGGAACACATGGACGTCTATCTGTCACAGGGAATCGAGAAGAAGGAAGCGATGAAGCTTGTGGCGAAGGACCGCGGGATCGGAAAGCGGGATGTGTATCAGATGCTTTTGGATGAGCAGGAATAGGGAATTCGAGAAGAAGATGTGTCGCTGGTTATTGAGTGAGATGACGGGTGGTACGTCTTCTTTTTTGCAAAAAATTACAGACAAATAACAAAAAAATAACAAATGTCTTAATAATGCGGCGAGAAGATAAATATTGATTGAAAATAGTGGGGGGGAATGATATAATTCAAGTAGATGAAACTGAAACAATCAGCATAGCGGGGGGCGATTTATATGAAGAAAAAAATGTGGTTAACATTATGTAACTTAGGCGTTTCAGTAGTATTTTTATTATCGTTATATAGCTATACAAAGGGTATGAGAATGTTTTCGCTGGGATTAGCAATGGCACTTCTTATAGAAATAGGTATAAGAGGGCTTATTGAGCAGAAATTTGCGCAGGAGGGCGCTGAGGTAAATGGAAATAAGATTTATCATGTATCTGAAATATTAAGATATGCCTGCGCTATTATTTTGGCAATAGGAGTGTGGCGCAATGGGTTTAAATGACAGTGATTAAAATAATAGTTTTAATATAAAATGCTTCTTTTTCCCAAAGCAATAATGCAGTTGGGAAGAAGAAGCATTTTCTCATATTTATCTGTGGAGTTTTGTGTCGTTTCGGAGTATGATTTAAGAAAATGGTTCTTCTGAACGATAAAATCAGAGGTGTTTTATGCTTAAGATTATGATTTTTCTCTTAGGGCTTTTCTGGTGCCTGGGACTTTGGATAGAGGGGCGGGAGGCGGCGAAAAGCCGCGCGACCCTGCGTCACGTGGTGCATGTAAACGGCACACGAGGGAAATCTACGGTCTGTCGGCTGATCGAGGCCGGCTTGCGGGCAGGCGGCTTGCGGGTATTCTGCAAAACTACAGGTACGGATCCGATGACAATAGATGTTTCCGGCAATGAAGAGCCTCTGCACCGCAGAGGCAAAGCCAATATTAAAGAACAGGTCGGCATTCTGCGCCGTGCTGCCGCCCAGAATGCGGAAGTTCTGGTGATCGAGTGCATGGCATTGCAGCCCGAATATCAAAGATGTGCGCAGCATCGCATTTTGCAGGCCGATGTGGGCGTGATTACGAACGTGCGGCACGATCATGCCGATGTGATGGGGGATAGTCTTCCGGAAATTGCGGATACGTTGAGCAACACGATTCCCAGAGGAGGCGTTTTATTTACGGCCGATGAGGCCATGGCAGATCGTCTCAGGAGCCATGCGGAGATGCTGGGCAGCCGCTTCGTTCTGGCACGTCCCACTGGGGATGAGCCGGATTTTGATTTTGCCGAAAATATTTCCCTGGCACTAGCTGTATGTGAAGATCTGGGCGTTTCGCGGGAAACAGCTCTTGCGGGCATGGCACATTATAAGCGCGACCCTTATGCGCTGGCACTATATAAGATGGGGCAGGGGATTTTTGTGAATGCCGTTTCGGTAAATGATTCTGATTCCACCTGCATCGTCTGGGAAGATCTGCAGAAAAAACTTGGAGAGAAGGCCGGAAAGCTTATTTTGATCGTATGCAACCGGGCTGATCGGGGAAGCCGCACCCGGGATATGCTGACTGTATGTGAGAGACTGGCTCCGGCCGAGGTCTGGCTGGCAGGTTCGCATAAAGACTATATGACGGCTAAACTGCACCGGTTGTTGCCTGATTGCGCCGTGCGCAGCTTTTCACAGGCTGACGATATGCCTCTAAACGATACAGCACCGGGTACAGTGCTGTTTGCAGTCGGCAATTTGTATGGAGCGGGGCGCAAACTGATCGCCCGTGTCCGCGAGGAGGGAGAGCCTTATGTATAATCAAATCATTCTGTTAGGTGTAGTGGTGAGTATGATCTTTACCGAGATTACCGGGCTTTCGGCTGGACTTATCGTACCCGGTTATCTGGTTCTGGCGTTACATAGCCCCGGTCGTATTGTTACTACGCTGATTATGGCATCCGTGAGTGTGCTTTTATGCCGTCTGGCATCGCAATGGCTGATTTTATTTGGTCGACGCCGGTTTGCCTTTCTGATCCTGCTGACCTTTGCGCTGAATTGTGTACTTTCCGCATGGAGACTGCTTCCCTTCAGTGTGATTGGCATTTTAATGCCAGGTATTCTGGCGCGGGAAATCGATAGACAGGGATTCTTCGATGCCTTTCTGGCAATTGCCGCCACTACGCTTTTTACGGCGCTGATCTTACTGCTTATCGGGCAAAAGCTGCCCGGCGTGTGAAAGGAGGCGTTTTCGCATGAAAAGTTTGCAAAAACGCCGAAGCACGGCACTTATCCTGGCTGTGGTCTGGCTGGCCGTCTGCCTTGTCCTTACATTGGCGATGGGACAGACGAAAGCCACGGAAGACTATGAGATCAAACTTTTGGCTGCCCAGAAGCTGCAGGGCTGGATGGATGATATCCGGGATTATAAGCTGGAAGCAGGACTTTCCCTCACTCCTTATGATACGCACAAGACCGGAATGATCGGCGATGAATATACGCCAATTACCACCAGCCTTGGCTCGGAGGAGGCGAAGCGGACCACAGCAAACCCGGACATGGCCGCACTGCTGGTGCAGATGCTCACCGAGGCCGGGGTAAAGTCCGGCGATACCATCGGTGCGGGCTTTTCGGGTTCCTTTCCAACGTTGAATCTGGCTGTGCTGGCCGCCGGTGAGGCGATGAATGTGAAGGTGATCTATATCGCTTCCATGGGAGCGAGCACCTTTGGGGCAAACCAGCCGCAGTTTACCTTCCCGGACATGGTCTGCCGCCTTTATCTTGACGGCAGGCTCCAGACACCTCCGGCTCTGATCACACCGGGCGGTGATTATGACTGCGGAGGTGAAATGTTTGAGGAGGAAAAAGAGGAGGCACTTGCCCGCATTGCGTCCTATGGCGTGGCAGATATCATGCAGGAGCGCGATTTCGCGGCAAACCTGAAGGCGCGTGAGGACCTGTATGAGACGTTAGGTCCCATAAGCTGTTTTGTCGGTGTGGGCGGAAACATTACGACCATCGGCCTGGAAGAGGACAAGATGAAGGCCGGTGTGATGGTTCCCTATACGGTTACCAGTGTGCGCAGTGATGACGGACTCTTGCAATATTATAATGCACATGGTCTGCCGGTTCTGCATCTTTTAAACATCAAGCAGCTGGCTGCCCAGTACGGTCTGCCGTTTGATCCAGAGATGATCGTCCCGCCAGGACAGAGTGCCCTGTATTACCACACGGTATATCCACATTTTCCGGCTCTGGCCGGGGTCCTTGGGGCTGTGTGTATATTAGTTTTTGCCTTTAAAAGGAGATCCAGGAGTGATGACAGGTAATATCAAACTGGCGGGTTTCGAGATCCGCAAAATAGACCACAAAGAAATGATGATCGGTCTGGCGTTGATCGCGCTGAGTTTTTTAATGCCGGTTTTATTTACGGTACAGAATTTTCAGGTGCGGGAGTATATGCATCTTGCGTTGGAAAAGCAGGAGAAGACCGATCTGATGGTGGCTGCTTTACGCCTGGTGATGTTAAATGCCCTGCGCGCTGCTCCGCATTATATCGGAGCATATTATATTGCCGAGTCAGTGGAACTCTACCGGAGAGGGAAAAAAAGTTGGATACCCAATGCATGCATGATTTTACTGATCCTGCCGCTTGTATATGAGGGCATTGGTCTGGTGCACGGTATTCGTTACGACTTTGGTTTGCCTGCTCTGCTTTTGGGTTCATCCGTGGTACTGTTTCGGCGTCTGGATTATCAATATATATCATTAACAAAAAAGAACCTGATGTTGCTGATTTTTACTATAGCTTTTCAGTTCCTGGACATCATGCCGCTGATGAGCGGTCTGCCCGTGGGACGCGGTGAGACGAGTTCTGATATCAAGCTATTTGCTGATGTGCTGGAGGCCAATTCTCTCTTAAATGCCATCGGTGCGGTGGGAATTTTAGTTGTGACTCTGTTTGCAACGATTATTCTCCTGCAGCTGCGGGATGAAAATAATCTTCTGCGTCTGTCGGAGGAAAAAGAAAAAATGCAGAACGTGCAGAGTCGTGCAGCACTGCTGGAGATGAAAAACCGTACCTACCGGGAAATGAAGTATCTGGTGCACGATTTAAAATCGCCTCTGACCAGTACTCAGACTTTGGTGGGAATTTTAAAAATGCAATGCGAGGTTGACGGAAGAAACAGGGAAATCGAATATCTGAGCCGCATTGAAAGCCAGATGGATCGGATGAGCAGCATGATCTCGGAAATCTTATATGAAAACAGATGCAGTCCCAGCGACACCAAGCACATTTTAGATATGGCACTTGCGCAGATATCGGTAGAGGATTACGCATCTAACGTGCATATTGACAATGAGGTACCGGAGCTTCAGGTAAGCGTAAACAGTATTTTGTTTACGCGCGTGTTAGTAAATCTGATCCACAATGCCGCACTGGCGGTTGAGAAGGAGCGGGAGCTTGCCATCTGGATCCATGTACGGGCCCGCCGGGTGGATGACCTGCCGTTTATCACTTTTTCTGTTTCAGATAACGGCTGCGGTATGACCGAGCAGCAGCAAGCCACCATGTGGGAGCAGGGAATTTCCGGCTTTGGCTCCAGCGGTCTGGGACTTGCCTTTGTGAAACAGACCGTGGAAGCCATGGACGGCTCGGTGATATCGGAAAGCCAGCCGGGCAAGGGCACACGGTTCATCATATTTTTACCGGAGGTAGTAAACCATGGAACGAAAGATTACGATACTTTCCATTGACGATGAAGAAAATATTCGCTTTGCCTTAGGCGAGCTGTTTCATTTTCAGGGCTGGGAGGCCTGCAGTGCCCCAAATGTAAAAAAAGGCCTGGAGCAGTTTCGTTTACACAAACCTGACATTGTATTAATCGATTATCACATGCCCGGCATTAACGGCGTGGAAGGAGTGCAGATGTTGCGTGCACTTTCACATACTGTGCCAATTATCGTGTTTACAATTGATGAAAGTCAGGAGGTGGCTGACCAGTTTCTTCAGGCGGGTGCCAGTGATTTTGCCTTGAAGCCCATCAAGGCTCCAGATATTATCAGCCGCATCAAGCTGCATTTACGCCTTTTAGAACGAGAGCATCAAAAACAGGCACCTTTGGACAAAGGCTTAAGTGAGGCCACGATGCAGCTGGTGCTGGATTCGTTAAAAGAAGGTGGGGATTACATGACAGTAAATGAGGTGGCTCGCAGCAGCGGTCTTGCATATCAGACGGTATACCGTTACCTGCAGTATCTGATTCAGAATAAGAAAGTGGAAATGGTGAGCATTTACGGCAAAGTCGGCCGCCCGCGTCAGTTATTCCGCTGGGTTGAAAATATGTAAGCGATCTACAATAAAACGAAAAAAGTTTTACCTTGAGAAAACGAGGTAAAACTTTTTTCGTTTAATATGAAACCCAATTTAATTGATCAAATGACATTATTACATTTTTGAGAAAAATATGAGAAAAAATAGACTTGAATAGAGTGATTTTGTATAATTTACACAGTTCCTACAGAACTTCGACACAGTTTCTACATAAATATTACTATTATCCTGGGGATCAGCTTTCACCCCGACTTGAGATGTGATGGTAAAGCTTTCGCTTACTAATAAAAGACACCATAAAACAGAGAGGAGTTGCCGATGGGCGGCGAACCTCTCAAACAAAAGGAGGATGACAATGAAAAGATCAAATCGTCTGGTTGCAAGATCTGCAGTTGCACTCAGTCTGGCAGCTTCGTTGACTGCCTGCGGAACTGCTTCCTCAACGACAACGACAGCGGCGAGCAGTGAGGCTGCTACCGAGACAGCTTCCGAAACAGAAGCTGCTTCTACGACCGAAAACGTTGGTGAGGATGTCTGGCTGCCTTACAACGAAAACCTCGAGAAGAAGCGTGATGACCGTGACGCTACCGGTAAAAACGGCGCGGTTGCTTCCTGTAACTGGTACGCCAGCAAGGCAGGTCTGGAAATTCTGAAGGAAGGCGGAAACGCCTTTGACGCAGCGGCTGCTGTAGCCTACACTCTGGGCGTGGCTGAGCCGTACTTCTCCGGTCTGGGCGGCGGCGGATTTATGACTATTTACAGTGCCAAAGATGACAAGGTGAGTGTCCTTGATTTCCGTGAGACTGCTCCTGCAGCTGCTAATGCACAGATGTGGTTGGATGAAAACGGAAAGATGGAGCAGTTCAGTCTGGACGGCGTGAACAATCTGGGTGACAAGAGCGTGATCGGCGGTCTGTCGGTAGCTGTACCTGGAGAAGTTGCTGGTTTTGAGTATCTTCTTGATAACTACGGTTCTGATGCCGTAAGCCGTCAGCAGATCTTCCAGCCTGCTATCGACACTGCCAACAACGGCTATGTAGTGGGAGTTACCTTTAAGGAAGAGCTGGACAGCGAGTATACCGGTATTGCTGCAAACGAGACTTTGAGCAATATCTACCTGGATGAGAGCGGACTGCCGTATGAGGTTGGCGATGTGATCAAAAACCCGGATCTGGCAAAGACCCTGCAGCTGATCGCTGATGGCGGTAAAGATGCTTTCTATACCGGCGATATGGCACAGGCTATGGTAGATGCTGTTGCGGCTTGGGGCGGCAACATGACTATGGAAGACCTTGCAAATTACGAAGTAAAGGTTCGTGAGCCTGTCGTTGGTCACTATAAAGATTACACCATCTACTCTTTACCACCGGCATCTTCCGGCGGTACACACCTGGTTGAGATCCTGAACATTCTCGAGAACTACGACGATATGGACAAGATTGGTGTAAACAGCGCCGAGTATGTACATCGTTTCTCTGAGGCTTTCAAGATTGCCTTCGCAGACCGCGCGCAGTATATGGCAGATACTGACTTTGCTGATGTTCCGTTAGCTCAGCTGACAAGCAAAGACTATGCTGCAGAGCGTTATAGCGAGATCACTGACAAGAGCGGCAGCTATGTGGCTGTAGAGCCGGAAGAGTTAGAGCATTATGCAACTACAAGCTTTTCCGTTGTTGACCAGTGGGGCAACATGGTAGCCTGCACAAAGACTATCAACTACGGCTTTGGTTCCAAGGTTGGTGTTCCTGGCTATGGATTTATTATGAACGACGAGATGGATGATTTCTCAGCTGATCCTGAGAGCGTAAACTGCGCAGAAGGCGGAAAACGTCCGTTATCCAGCATGAGCCCGTCTATCTTTTTATATCCGGATGGATCTCCGTACATGACAATCGGAAGCCCGGGAGCTACCCGTATTTTCCCGACGATCGCCCAGGTTATTGAGCGCATGATTGACTACAATATGGATATTCAGGACGCAATCGATTGTGCACGTATCTACGACAACGCATCTGAAAATATCTGCTATGAGTCCGGCGGTGTGAACCCGATCACTCCTGAGGTTGCTAAAGAACTGCAGGATCGCGGACATGAAGTTACCGATAAGGGAGAATGGCAGCTGTTCTTCGGCGGCGTACAGGGAATCTCGATCGGTAAGGACGGAACCCTGCGCGGTGGTGCGGATCCTCGCCGTGATGGTAAGGCTCTGGCATATTAATTTTCATTTCCAGTAATACATGAATTATCAGTGCTGCCCGCTTCCCGATAACGGGGCGGGCAGCCGTAAAATAAGAAAAGGAGATATACGATTATGAAGAAACTTGGTATTTTTATTGCGGCTGGTGCTTTGACATTATCTTTGGCTGCTTGCGGCTCCGGCGCTTCCAGCACAACAACTACCGCAGCGGCTGCAGAAACCACAGCAGCAGCTTCCGCAGAAACTACAGCAGCAGGTGCTGCAACTGAACTGACTGAGATCAGCGCAGGTATGTGCTCTACTCCGGCTATCCTGACCAGTATTGGACAGAGTGCTGATGTAGACATTGCAAATACACTTTGCACAAAGGCTGGCATTGAAGTAACAATGAATAAGAACATCACAGGCGCAGATCTTCCGGATGACTGCAAAACTCTGATCCTTGCAGTCGGTGGATCTTCCAAGGGACTTGGTGCTGCCGGTATCGATGCTGACCAGGAGCTTGCACGTACTGACGCGCTGATCTCCGCTGCAAAGGAAAAAGGCATCATTGTTCTTGCTCTGCACACTGGCGGATCCGCTCGCCGCGGTACCTTATCTGACAGCTTTATCACTCCGGCTTTCCAGGGCTGCGATGCTGCTATCGTAGTTTCTGAGGGAGATTCCGATGGTCTGATGTCTGGTATCTTATCTGGCAACGGAACTCCTGCAATCTACGTAGATAACACTGCAGGTACTCTTGACGCTTTAAAAACTGCATTTGGTCTGTAAATCTGAGTTACTAAACAAACAAACTAACCTGCGGCCTGGCTGAACGGGCCGCAGTGATTTTGAAGAGGAGAACATCATTATGACACCTTACGTGATCACTTTTATTGTGATGGTCGGTGTTTTCATGATCGGCTGCTTTGCATTCAAACTGCCTGTTGGCGTATCAATGCTGATAGCAGCGCTCTGCGGTGCTCTTGAGGGCGGCCTCGGCACCGAGACTATCCGTATGATGGTAGAGGGCGAGTTCGGTTATGTAGATACCATTCTGACTATTGGCTGTGCCATGATTTTCATGAAGGTCATTGAGGGATCCGGTGCTCTGGATGCTTTAAGCAGCCTGATTATTGAGAAATTCCATCGTTTCCCTGCTGTTTTACTGGTTTTAATCATGCTCATCATTATGTTCCCCGGCATGATCACCGGTTCTTCCACTGCAGCAGTTCTTTCAGCAGGTTCCATTATGGCTCCGGTTCTTGCATTAATGGGAATCGATGCCGTTACTTCAGGCTCCATTATCGCTATGGGTGCTCTGCTTGGTATGATCGCACCTCCTGTAAATACCGCCGCATTAATTATCTGCGCAGGTATCGATGTTCCTTATGTTGGTTTTGAGGGTCCGCTGGCCTTAATTACCTTCCCGTTAGCGATTCTGTTCGTGCTTTTACTCGGCTACAAGCAGGCACGCCACATGGACTATGAAAAACTGAAACCTGCTCTTGAAAAGCAGGATGCGATCCGCAAGCAGTACGGTGTGCGCATCTACATTCCGTTACTGGTTCTGGTTGCTTTAATGGTTATCTTTAAGGTTCTGAAGTTAGGCGAAGACATCGGTATGCCGCTCATGTTCCTCATCAGTGCTGCCGTTGGTCTGTTCACCGGAAAGAAGATCAATGTACTGACTGCTGTTCCGGAAGCCATCCGTACCGCAGCACCTGTTATGGGTATTCTGATGGGTGTTGGTATGTTCATCGAAGTAATGACAGCGACCGGCGTTCGCGGTCTGGTAGTTATCAGCTGTCTGCGTCTTCCGAGCACATTGTGGCTCTTAGCCTGCGCGATCAGTATTCCGCTGTTTGGTGCAGTTTCCTCTTACGGCGCATGCTCGGTTTTAGGCGTTCCGTTCGCTTACATTTATGCTTCACTTTTAGGCGGAAATTCCGTTGTGGTTTTAGCTGCTATCAGCCTGATTGCTGCTGTGGGTGATATGATGCCTCCTACCGCTTTAGCGGGTCTGTTCGCTGCACAGGTTACAGGTGTAGAAAAATACACTGAGATCCTGAAGCGTTGTATTGTGCCTATCATCATTTTGCTGGTTTACGCTTGTTTCTTCCTGGCAAATTCAAAACTGATTGCCGGACTGTTTTAAAGGAGGGACTGAATTATGAGTATTATCACGATCATTTATTTAGCCATCGCCCTTCTGGTTTTTGTAAGCACACTGTACAACATGATTTTTAAGGAAGAACGCCTTGTTGATCAGATCAACGCAGCTATGATTTTAATTCCTCTGCTGCTGCGCATCTTCCTGATCAAGTAAGGAGGGTGAATGAAAATGAAGAAAACGTATCTGTCCGCCGTTGCCATCCTGGTTTGCGCGGCTCTTGTTGGCGGTATTGCCGGTACGAGCTTTTATACCAAGCGCCATTTCAAGGAAGACATCGTGACTGGTCCGAATGTGACCGAGGTATTTAAGTTGAGCCGTTATAATCCAAACCTGGAAGGCACCATCGGCGATTCCGATGTGTATGTACTGAAAGGCGAAAAAGAGGGAGGTTCCCTTGTTGTTCTGGGCAGCACCCATGCCAACGAACCTTCTGGGCATATGGCCGGCATTATTCTGGAAGAGAATGCAAAGGTTGAGGCGGGCACCATTTATGTGATCCCGAACATCAATAATTCCGCTTTGACCCACAATGACCCGCTGGATGGTTCTCCACAGTACATGCACTTCACCACAAAAAATGGTGAGACCAGAACATTCCAGTACGGCTCTCGTGCAACCAACCCGATCGACCAGTGGCCGGATCCGGATATTTACACACACAAGTCTTCCGGTCAGACACTTTCCGGTTCAGAAACTCGTAACCTGAACCGATGCTATCCGGGAGTTGAGGATGGTACTTTATCTGAGCAGGTTGCTTATGCGGTAACCAATATGATCAAGACCTTAGATATTGACATGGAGATCGATCTGCATGAGTCCAGCCCGGAGTATGCTGTAAACAATGCTACCGTAGCTCACGAGCGCGCTTCTGCTATTGCATCTGAGGGCGTTCTGAATCTGGAATTAGAGGGAATTTCCATGAGCCTGGAGCCGTCTCCGGTTTCCTTACATGGTCTGACTCACCGTGAGTTAGGTGATTATACCAATACTTATGCACTGTTAATGGAGACTGGTAATCCTAGTCAGGGTCGTCTTCGTGGCTATACAGATGAGGATCTGGTAAAGACAGGTGAGGATCCTTGCTATGTGATCGCCTATGATCTGGGTCTTCTGTATGTTGACTACAGCTCCGGCAACTTCCCAATTGAGTTGCGTACTGGCCGTCATCTTGCTGGTATCAGCGCTTACATCGATGCGTTCAACAATAACAGCAGCGAAGATAAGCAGATCATTGTGAAAGGTATTCCGACCTATGACGAGATGATCAACAGCGATTTAGGTGATTTCCTTCTGTAAAAATTTTATACAGACCCAATGAAAACCCCGGTCTGCAGTGCATGAACATTGCGGACCGGGGTTTTTGTTACGCAAATTTTGCCTTTAATGTTCGGATCGCCGGGGACTGTACAAGGATCGTGTAGGCCACGCCTCCGAGGACGATTCCTGCGATGGTCTGCATGGACAGGGTGAACATTTCACCGAAGGCAACAACGGTGCTGTAGAGTGGGATCTTTACGAGCGTGTAGCCGATAATATGGGCGATGCCGCCGACGATAGCACCGACGAGCCAGGAATATTTAAAGTTCGGCAGAAGTTTGTAGGCAATCGTTCCGGCGATGAACGCCCAGAGACCTTTTAATACCATGGTCGGGAGAACCCATACCGCGTAGCCGCCGAGAAAATCGGAGAGACCTGCGCCGATGGCACCGGCGAGGACGCCGCGTCTTGTGCCAAATAAGCAGACGGTCAGGATGATCATGCAGTCGCCAAGGTGGGTGTAGCCAAAGGCGGAAGGAACCAGTCCAGAAGAGAAGAAAAACGGTTGCAGAAAGCAGAAATATATCATGGAACGGGACGTCAGGGCCGGATTAAAAAAATTCACTTGACAAAACAGCAGACATCTATTACCATTAGAATCAAACATTTTGAATATCAAACTATTTGAAATTAAAAACTACTGCGGGGAAAAGAATTTCTTCGCATCGAAATGGCAGGATTTAGAAGATGATGACAGCCAGAATTGCTGGAATCGGCGCGTATGTGCCGGAGAATTTGATTACGAACGACGATCTGGCGAAGATCGTGGACACGAATGACGAGTGGATCCGGACACGGACCGGAATCCGGGAACGCCGGATCTCCTCCGGAGAGGGAACGCGCCATCTGGCGGCGAAGGCGGCTGAGCGGGCGCTTGCGGCAGCAGGAGTTGCCCCGGAAGAGCTGGATATCATCATTCTCGGGACTTCGTCCCCGGATCGGAATTATCCCAGCGATGCCTGCAGTGTTCAGGCGGCCATCGGGGCAGTGAATGCAGTTGCCTTCGATATCTCGGCGGCATGCGCGGGATTTATTTTCGCCATGAATATCGTGGAAGGATTTTTTAAAGCCGGAATTTACAAGACGGCGCTGATCATCGGGGCGGAAACCCTCAGCAAAGTGACAGACTGGAGTGACCGCGGAACCTGCGTCCTTTTTGGAGACGGAGCAGGGGCAGCCGTTTTAAAAGCGGAAGAAACCGGAATCATCGACATGATGATGGGAGCGGACGGAACAAAGGGTGATGTTCTCGCCTGCACCTCGAGAACCGTCGGAAACTTTCTCACAGGGACAAAGCCGGAGCTCGGATTTATGACCATGGATGGACAGGAAGTTTTCAAATTCGCAGTGCGGAAGGTGCCGGAGAGTGTCTTGGAGCTTCTTAACCGGACAGGGACAAAAAAGGAAGACATTAAATATTATGTCCTCCACCAGGCGAACGAGCGGATCATTGAGGCAGCGGCCAGACGTCTGAAGGAGCCGATGGAGAAATTCCCGATGACGATCGGTCAGTTTGGAAATACATCAACGGCATCGATTCCGTTACTGTTAGACGATATGATCCAGAAGGACATGCTGAAGCGGGGCGACAAGATCATCATGTCAGGCTTCGGAGCCGGAATGACCTGGGGTGCAGTGCTCATGGAGTGGTAGATATCTGATTCATCCGGAAAGCAGGAGAAATTATCTACATAATAAGAAATAATTTAAAAAAACAAAAAAATGCAAAAACTCATAAAATACAAATAATAAGAACATTTAAAGGAGATCAAATCATGTTAGAAAAAATGAAAGAAATCATCGCAGAGCAGTTAAGCACAGACGCAGACAGCATCACAGAGGCAACTTCCTTCAAGGATGACCTTGGTGCAGATTCCCTTGACTTATTTGAGCTTGTTATGGCTCTTGAGGATGAGTATTCCGTAGAGATCCCGGCTGAGGACCTTCAGAATCTCGCAACGGTCGGCGATGTTATGAAGTACTTAAAAGATAAAGGTGTTGAGGAATAATCAAACCGAATAAACCAGAGTATAAACGCGTCTATGACGCGTTTTACTGATATAAAGATAATTCCGGGCAATACCCGACAGATAGATTTCAGGAAGTGAGAGCAATAAAAATGAAGACAAGAATTACAGAAATGCTGGGAATCGAATATCCGATTATTCAGGGCGGTATGGCCTGGGTCGCTGAGCATCATCTTGCTGCCGCTGTTTCCGAGGCAGGAGGTCTTGGCCTCATCGGCGGCGCAAACGCACCGGGAGAAGTTGTCCGTGAAGAGATCCGTAAGGCGAAAGCACTGACAAAGAAGCCGTTTGGCGTTAATGTCATGCTAATGAGTCCGTATGCGGATGATGTGGCGAAGGTGGTTGTTGAAGAGGGCGTGAAGGTCGTTACGACAGGAGCCGGAAATCCTGCAAAGTACATGAAGATGTGGAAGGAAGCAGGAATCATCGTAATCCCGGTCGTTGCTTCTGTGGCTCTTGCGAAGCTTATGGAGCGCGGCGGCGCTGATGCTGTCGTTGCTGAGGGAACCGAATCCGGCGGACATATCGGTGAGGCGACCACCATGACTCTCGTTCCGCAGGTCGTTGACGCGGTATCTATCCCGGTCATCGCGGCAGGCGGCATCGGCGATGGAAGAGGAATCGCAGCGGCCTTCATGCTGGGCGCTGAGGCAGTCCAGATGGGAACAAGATTTGTTGTCGCAAAGGAATCCATCGTTCATGAAAATTATAAGCAGAGAATTATTAAAGCAAAGGACATCGATTCTGCGGTAACAGGAAGAACCCACGGACATCCGGTCCGCTGTCTGAGAAACCAGATGACGAGAGAATACAACCGCCTTGAGGCAGAAGGAAAATCCTTTGAGGAGCTTGAATATCTGACACTTGGAACCCTCAGGAAAGCCGTCCAGGAAGGTGATACCATAAACGGAACCGTTATGGCAGGCCAGATCGCAGGTCTTGTAACGAAAGAGCAGACATGTAAGGAAATGATCGATGAGATGATGGAGCAGGCAGACAAGCTGCTTGGCGGATGTCAGAAGTAAGGAGAATCATGGGAAAGACAGCATTTATTTTTCCGGGACAGGGCGCGCAGGTATGCGGCATGGGCCAGGATTTTTATGAAAATTCGGAGACGGCAAAGGCAGTATTTGACCGTGCGACGGAGCTTTTAGGCTTTTCCGTTCCGGAGTTATGTTTTGAGAAAAATGACCGTCTGGACATCACGGAGTATACGCAGGCGGCAATGGTGACCACGAGCGTTGCTATGATGAAGGTTATGGAGGAGCGCGGCATCCATGCGGATGTGGCGGCTGGCTTAAGCCTTGGCGAGTACTGCGCACTGGTGGCAGCAGGCGTTATGACGGCGGACGACGCGATCCGCACGGTCCGGGAGAGAGGAATCCTCATGCAGGAGGCAGTTCCGGCGGGAGTCGGCGGAATGAGCGCTGTCCTCGGCATGACGGCAGATGAGATCAATGCAGTTGTGGACGAGATCCCGAACGTGCAGGTCGCAAACTACAACTGCCCGGGCCAGATTGTGATCTCCGGTCTCAAGGAGGCAGTGGAGACCGCGGCGGTGAAGTTAAAAGAGGCAGGTGCAAGACGTGTGATCCCGCTTAATGTCAGTGGACCGTTCCACTCCTATCTTTTAGAGGAAGCTGGGGAGAAGCTTGGAAGGTTTCTGGAGAATATTCCGGTATCTGAGCCAAAGATCCCGTATGTGGCGAATGTGACAGCCGCTTATGTGACAAAGGCGGAGGATGTAAAGCCGCTCTTAACACGCCAGGTATCTTCTTCTGTCAGATGGCAGCAGAGCGTGGAGACCATGCTGGCGGACGGTGTTGACCGGTTTATCGAGATCGGACCGGGAAAGACGTTAGCTGGATTTATCAGAAAGATCAACAGGGAAGCGACGGTCATCAACATTGAGAAATTTGAGGATCTGGAGAAGCTGAACTAAGTGATCGAAAGAGAAATTAGTAAATAATGTCGTCAGAGACAAAAATCTGGCGGCTGACTGATAGAAACACGGAGGGAAACATGAATTTAACAGGGAAGGTTACTCTTGTGACAGGCGCAAGCCGCGGAATCGGCCGTCAGATCGCTTTGACACTGGCTGGATATGGCGCGACCGTCATCGTCAACTATAACGGCTCCGCAGCAAAAGCAGAGGAAGTCGTAAACGAGATCACAGCAAACGGCGGAATGGCGGAGAGCATGCAGTGCAGCGTCAGTGATTTCGAAAAATCCAAAGAAATGATCGATGGGATCGTAAAGAAATACGGCCGTCTCGATATTCTTGTGAACAACGCCGGAATCACAAAAGACAACCTGATCATGAAGATGTCCGAGGACGATTTTGACGCAGTTATTGCCACAAACTTAAAGGGCGCATTCAACTGCATCAAACATGTCTCCCGCCAGATGTTAAAGCAGAGAGGCGGACGGATCATCAACATCTCCTCCGTTTCCGGAGTGATGGGAAATGCAGGCCAGGCAAACTACTGCGCATCTAAGGCCGGCATCATCGGACTCACGAAATCCGTTGCGAGAGAGCTTGGAAGCCGCGGAATCACATCGAACGCAGTTGCACCGGGATTTATCCGTACAGAGATGACGGATGTGCTGCCGGAGGACGTAAAGAAAGCCATGGGCGAGCAGATTCCGTTAAAGCATTTCGGCGAGACAAAAGACATTGCGGAGGCAGTCGCATTTCTCGCTTCCGATGAGGCAGCTTATATTACCGGCCAGGTTCTTCATGTGGACGGCGGCATGGCGATGTAAAAGACAGTTGGAAAAAGCGCCTGTTCCGGCCACACAGCCGGACAGCGGATGTTTCGGTTATCATCTGCGCGGGGCGTGGATGATAGCATAATTAGAACAGGAGAACGAAAAGCATGAGAAGAGTTGTAGTAACAGGAATGGGCGCGATCACCCCGATCGGAAACGATGTTGAGACATTTTGGAACGGATTAAAAGAGAAGAAACTCGGATTTGGACCGATCACCTATTTTGACACGACCGATTATAAAGCAAAGCTCGCGGCAGAGGTTAAGGACTTCGAGCCGAAGGACTATATGGATCCGAAGGCGGCAAGAAGAATGGAGCGCTTCGCACAGTTTGCGGTAGCGGCAGCCCGCCAGGCGCTGGAGGATTCTTCCCTCGACATGACAAAGGAAGATCCGTTCCGTGTCGGTGTCTGCGTGAGCTCCGGTATCGGAAGCTTACAGATCATCGAGAAGGAATATAAGAAGCTTCTGGAAAAAGGACCGAACCGCGTAAACCCGCTTCTGGTGCCGCTCATGATCAGCAATATGGCAGCAGGAAACGTGTCCATCCAGTTTGGCTTAAAGGGAAAGAACATCAACGTCGTGACAGCGTGCGCGTCCGGTACGAACTCCATCGGTGAGGCAATGCGTGCGATCCAGTACGGCGAGGCGGAGGTCATGGTCGCAGGCGGAACTGAGAGCTGCATCACACCGTTAGGCGTTGCGGGATTCTCCGGACTTACCGCTCTTTCCACCTCTGAGGATCCGGAGCGCGCCTCCATTCCGTTCGATCTTGAGAGAAACGGTTTCGTCATGGGCGAGGGCGCAGGTGTCGTTGTCTTAGAGGAATTAGAACATGCAAAAGCTCGCGGAGCGAAGATCTACGCGGAGTTAGCCGGATACGGAGCGACAGGCGATGCTTATCACATTACTTCTCCGGCGGAGGACGGAAGCGGTGCCGCAAAGGCAATGGAATACGCAATTGCTGACGCGGGAATGAAGCCGGAGGACATCGATTACATCAATGCCCACGGAACAGCGACCCACCACAACGATTTATTCGAGACAAAGGCCATCAAGCTTGCGCTTGGCGACCATGCATATAAAGTAAAGATCAACTCCACAAAATCCATGATCGGCCACCTCTTAGGCGCTGCCGGCGGCGTTGAGTTCATCGACTGTGTAAAATCCATCCAGGACGGCTTCGTTCATGCTACAGCAGGATTAAAAGTGGACGATCCGGAATGTGATCTTGATTATACAAAGGGCGACGGCGTTTCCATGGAAGTAAAGACAGTTTTGACGAACTCTCTGGGATTCGGCGGACACAATGCGTGCCTGCTTGTCAGAAAGTTTGAGGAGTAAGGAGAACGGCGATGGAAGTAAAAGAGATCATTGAATTAATGAAGGCAATGTCAGAGAACGGCATGACCGGCTTCGAGCTTGAGGAAGGCGACTGGAAACTGAGCATGAAGCGGGAAAAGAAAATCGTTGCGGCGGCGCAGACACCGGTCGTTATGCAGGTCCCGGGACAGGGTTCCATGATCCAGACCGCGGATGTGACCGCTATGGAGCAGGTCTCCGGTGAAAATGCGGAAAAGAAAATTTCCGGAATCTCCGAGAAAGTGATCACCTGTCCGCTTGTGGGTACGTTCTATTCCTCCCCGGCACCGGACGCAGAGGACTATGTAAAAGTCGGAGATACCGTGAAAAAAGGTCAGGTCATCGGAATTGTGGAAGCCATGAAGCTGATGAATGAGATCGAGAGCGAGTATGACGGAATCGTGGAGGAGATCCTTGTGAAGAACGAGGAGACGGTTGAGTATGGTCAGCCGTTATTCCGGATTCGTTAATTAATAAAGATAACCGTTTGGCGGCCTGCGCATTGCCGCGCGGGCTGTGAAAGATTGGATAGAGGATAAAAATCATGTTAGGAATCAAAGAAATTCAGGAAATCATTCCCCACAGACATCCGTTTCTTCTCGTGGATTGTGTGGAGGAGCTGGAGCCGGGCGTGAGAGCCGTCGGATATAAATCTGTGACATACAATGAGCCGTATTTCGCGGGCCATTTTCCGCAGGAGCCGGTAATGCCGGGCGTCCTGATCGTTGAGGCGCTGGCACAGACAGGCGCTGTCGCGATCTTAAGCGTTGAGGAAAACAAAGGAAAGACTGCGTATTTCGGCGCAATGAATAATGTAAAGTTTAAGAAGAAAGTAGTTCCGGGCGACAAGCTCCGTCTGGAATGCGAGATCATCAAGCAGAAAGGACCGGTCGGTGTTGGAAAGGCGGTCGCTACCGTGGACGGCAAAGTCGCGGTATCTGCGGAACTCACATTTATGATCGGTTAGGACTGGTGAAGAGATGTTTCAGAAGATTTTAATCGCAAACCGCGGCGAGATCGCCGTTCGGATCATCCGGGCATGCCGGGAGATGGGGATCAAGACGGTTGCCGTCTACTCCGAGGCAGACCGGGACGCACTGCACACACTTCTTGCGGACGAGGCGATCTGTATCGGACCGGCGCCGTCCACGGAGAGCTATCTCGATATGGAGCGGATCTTAACCGCATGCGTTGTCATGAAGGCAGATGCTATCCATCCGGGCTTCGGATTTTTGTCCGAGAATGCCCGTTTCGCGGAGCTCTGTGAAAAGTGCAATATCCGCTTTATCGGACCGTCAGCTGAGATCATTAACAAGATGGGAAATAAATCTGAGGCGAGAAAGACCATGATGGCGGCCGGTGTTCCGGTCGTTCCGGGAAGCAAAGAGCCGGTCTACACCGTGGAAGAAGGTCTTAAGACCGCAAAGGAAGTCGGTTTCCCGGTCATGATCAAGGCGTCCAGCGGCGGCGGCGGAAAAGGAATGCGCGTCTCAAGATCAGAGGAAGATTTCGAGTCCAATTTCTTAAACGCCCAGATGGAGTCGGTCAAAGGATTTTCCGACAATACCATGTACATCGAGCGGTTTGTGGAGAATCCGCGCCATATCGAATTCCAGATCCTGGGTGACCGATACGGAAATGTCGTCCATCTCGGCGAGCGCGACTGCTCGATCCAGAGAAGACACCAGAAAGTCCTTGAAGAGTCCCCGTCTGCGGCGATCTCCGATGAACTCCGCAAAAAGATGGGGGAGACGGCGGTCCGGGCGGCGAAAGCAGTCGGATATGAGAATGCGGGAACCATCGAGTTCCTTTTGGATAAACAGAAAAATTTCTATTTCATGGAAATGAACACGAGGATCCAGGTGGAACACCCGGTAACGGAGTCTGTCACCGATATGGATCTCATCAAGGAGCAGATCAGGATCGCCTCCGGTGAGCCGCTCTCTGTGCGCCAGGAAGATATCAGGATCTCCGGGCATGCGATCGAGTGCAGGATCAACGCGGAGAATCCGGAGAAGAACTTTATGCCGTGCCCGGGCATGATCACAGACATTCATCTTCCGGGCGGACGCGGAGTCCGTGTCGATACGGCTGTTTACAATAATTACCGGATCCCGCCGAACTATGACTCCATGATCTTAAAGCTGATCGTCCGCGACAAGGACCGCGCGTCTGCGATCGCGAAGATGCGCAGCGCACTCGGAGAGCTTGTTATCGAGGGGATCAACACAAATCTGGATTTCCAGTATGACATCATCAGTGATCCGGATTTCCAGGCGGGCGAGGTGGATACAAACTTTATCCCGTCCCATTTTCCGGAGTATTGTAAAGAATAAAAATTGTGTTTCCATAGACTGGAAAGGAGCTTTTTTGTATGTTAAGGGATATGTTTAAGAAAACATATACAAAGATCGATATGAGATACCGCGCGGAAGAAAAGGAATCTGCGAAAGCAGAGCAGGAAGACGCACCGGTAATTCCTGCCGGTCTGTGGAAAAAATGTAATAAGTGCGGAAAACCGATCTATACGGATGATGTCCGCGCGAACTTTTATATCTGTCCGAAATGCGGCGGATATTTCCGTGTCCATGCGTACCGCAGGATCGAGATGATCGCTGACGAGGGAAGCTTTGAGGAGTGGGACAAGGAGATGGAAGTCTCCAACCCGTTAAATTTCCCGGGATACGAGAAGAAACTTGCGGCGGCAAGAGAAAAATCGAGACTCAACGAGGCGATCGTCACCGGAAAATGCCGGATCCACGGGGAAGAGACGGTTGTCGGCGTCTGCGATGCGAGATTTTTAATGAGCAGCATGGGCCACAATGTAGGAGAAAAGATCACACGGGCGGTCGAGCGCGCCACAGCGGAAAAGCTTCCGGTGATCCTTTTCGCCTGCTCCGGCGGCGCGAGAATGCAGGAGGGCATGGTCTCCCTGATGCAGATGGCAAAGACTTCTGCGGCTTTAAAGAGACATCATGAGGCGGGACAGCTTTATGTGAGTGTTCTGACCGATCCGACGACGGGCGGCGTGACGGCAAGTTTCGCGATGCTCGGAGATATCATCCTTGCGGAGCCGGGGGCACTCATCGGATTTGCCGGACCGCGTGTCATCGAGCAGACGATCGGGCAGAAGCTGCCGGAAGGTTTCCAGAGAGCGGAGTTCCTTGTGGAGCACGGTTTTGTCGATAAGATCGTGAAGCGTGAGGAATTAAAGGAAACGCTGGCGATGATCTTAAAGCTTCATAAAAAGCCGGAGAGCGGATGTCTGGCGGCCTGGGAGAGAGAACATTCCGGGGAAGGTGCTTCAGAGGAGAACCGGTCCCGTGGAAAGAAAGTCCGCCATGCATCGGAAAAAGCCGCCGGAATGATCCGCAGCGCGTGGGATTCCGTCCTGCTTTCCAGAAAGTCGGATCGCCCGGTAGCGACCGACTATATCCATGCGATCTTTGATGACTTTATGGAGTTTCACGGAGACCGCTACTGCAAGGACGACGGCGCCATTGTCGGCGGGATCGCGTCCTTCCACGGAATGCCTGTGACAGTGATCGGCCAGGAAAAAGGAAAGAATACAAAAGAAAACATTAAGCGCAATTTCGGCATGCCGTCCCCGGACGGATACCGGAAAGCGCTCCGTCTCATGAAACAGGCGGAGACCTTCGGACGTCCGGTGGTATGCTTTGTGGATACACCAGGGGCGTTCTGCGGTCTGGAAGCCGAGGAGCGCGGACAGGGCGAGGCGATCGCGAGAAACCTCTTTGAGATGTCCGATCTCACCGTTCCGGTCCTCTCGATCGTGATCGGGGAAGGCGGAAGCGGCGGAGCACTCGCCATGGCGGTTGCCAATGAGGTCTGGATGATGGAAAATGCAGTCTATTCCGTCCTTTCCCCGGAAGGTTTTGCTTCGATCCTCTGGAAAGACAGCAAACGCGCCGATGAGGCGGCACGTGTCATGAAGATGACTGCAAAAGAATTAAAAGAACTTGGAATCATTGAACGGGTTATCCCGGAGCCGGAACCGGCAGACCCGGAAACACTTCCGGAGATCGCAAAGACTATGGAAGATGCCATGGAGGAATTCTTTGAGACATGGACACCGCTCGGCGGGAAGACGTTAGCAGAACGCCGTTACGAGAGATTCCGGAAGTTCTAGGAGGCAGAATGGAGAAAACAAACATCCTGAAACCATTAAAAATAGGAAACCTTGTGGCGAAGCGCCCGGTGATCCAGGGAGGAATGGGAGTCGGCATCAGTCTTTCTTCGCTCGCCGGAGCCGTTGCAAAAGCGGGCGGCATCGGGATCATTTCCACAGCGCAGATCGGATTTAAGGATCATGACTTCGGAAAAAATCCGATGGCAGCGAACTTGAGAGCGATCCATTCAGAGCTTAAAAAAGCCAGAGAGAAAGCGCCGCAGGGCGTTCTCGGCTTTAATATCATGGTCGCGACAAAAGAGTACGCATCCTATGTAAAAGAGGCCGTAAAGGCCGGAGCGGACGTGATCATCTCAGGAGCCGGTCTCCCGATCGACATGCCGAAATTTGTCGCGGAGGCGGAGAGCGAAGCGGACGGCGGAGAAAAAAAAGAGCGCCGCACGATGATCGCGCCGATCGTTTCTTCTGTGAAATCGGCACTTGTCATCTGCCGGATGTGGGACAGAAAGTACCATACGGCACCGGATTTCGTCGTGGTGGAAGGTCCCTGCGCGGGCGGTCACCTTGGATTTTCCAGGGAACAGCTTACGGAGCTTGGAGCCGATACGGATCATGTGGCGGAGACATATGATGAGCCGGCATACGACAAGGAGGTCCGCGGGATCATTGAGACGGTGAAAAGCTTTGCCGAGAAGTATAAAAAGCATATCCCGGTCATCACGGCGGGCGGAATTTTCGACTATAAGGACGTTCTGCATCAGTTTGAACTTGGAGCAGAAGGAGTCCAGGCGGCGACGAGATTTGTGACCACCGAGGAATGTGACGCGGATATCGCTTACAAAGAGGCATACATTAACGCGAAAGAGGAAGACATCGTGATCGTGAAGAGTCCGGTCGGAATGCCGGGGCGTGCGATCAAAAACAAGTTCTTAGAGCGTGTCGCGAAAGGCCCGGTCAAGGTCGAGCACTGTTTCAGGTGCCTGGAGCATTGTGATCCGGCGACAACGCCGTACTGCATCACGAAGGCGCTTATCAATGCCGCGGAAGGAAAGATCGATGACGCGCTGCTGTTCTGCGGGAGCAACGCGTACCGCTGCGAGAAGATCGAGACGGTGCCGGAAGTCATGGCGGCGCTGTGCGGAGAATAGCTCATAATCCACAAAGTATTGTAAAGTTGCGGAGATTCATAGATCCTGCATTTCTGTCATAGAATGAAGAAACTCAGGTGATAACCCGATGGATCCGGTCTTTTACCGGATTTTCGGGGATTTCACCTCTTCAGACAGAAATGCGGGATCTTTTTATGTTAAATGCGCTGTGGGCTGGGATGATGGCCGCCGGGATCTTCTGGGCGGCGTTTCATGGAAATATGGGGGAAGTGACGAACGGGCTGCTGGATTCGGCGAAAGAGGCGGTGACTCTGGGAGTCACCATGCTCGGGATCATGTCGTTCTGGTGCGGGATCTTAAAGATCGGGGAGCGAGCCGGTCTCATTGAGGCGCTCACGAAAAAAATGCGCCCGGTGATCAGATTCCTCTTCCCAAATCTCCCCGACGGACATCCGGCAGGGCAGTATATCGCGACAAATATGATCGCAAATATGCTGGGACTCGGCTGGGCGGCAACCCCGGCGGGATTGAAGGCGATGGAGGAGCTGGGAAAGCTGGAGGATGAGAGAAGAGGCGGGATTTGCCGGAGAGAGGACCGGGAAGAAGATTGCGGAATATCCGGGGAGCGGAGACGGTCATACGGGGAGACTCCGGATAAGCCGAAGTCAAAAGAAAAACTGTACAGATGGAAGCGCCCGGCCGGGACCGCCAGCAACGAGATGTGTACATTTCTGATCATCAACATCTCGTCCCTGCAGCTGATCCCCATCAACATGATCGCCTACCGCAGCCAGTACGGCAGCGTCGATCCGGCAGCGATCGCGGGACCGGCGCTGCTCGCGACGATCGCGAGTACGGCGGCGGGGGTAGTGTTCTGCAAAGTCATGGACAGGAAAAACATTGATTTTTGAAAAAAAGTTTACTATAATGTTACTATTATGCGGCTGAAGCCCATACTCGGAAAAGAGCCCGCCCAAGGCGGTTTGCAAACAGAACACGATAAAAATATTCGTATCTGTACGTCATCAGAGCGAGATGACATACAGATCGTAAAAAAAGTCGATAAAACAATACCAGGAAGGTTGACGCATACAGAATGTATGCTTCTTTCTGGTATTTTTTTGCACTCGTGTCTGGAGTAAAAGTGTGTCATTGAACATGGTTTCAGGACAGAAAAGGGGATAAATTCATGAAAAAACGAACAATAAAAACAATACTGGCAGCTCTGACGGCAGCCGCCATGGTATGTTCCATGGCCGGCTGTTCCGGAAAGGACGCGGGGACAGCGGAAAGCTCCGCATCCGGTTCCTCCGCTGCTGCGGAGAACACAGGCGCGGCAGCAGAAAACGGGAAAGACTCCGTCATCGTTGTCATGGGGCCATCCTCCGAGCCGGAGGCAGGATTTGATCCGGCTTACGGCTGGGGAGCTGGAGAACATGTCCATGAGCCGCTGATCCAGAGCACACTGACTGTCACAAAGGCAGATATGACGATCGGTTATGATCTGGCGACCGATATGAATGTCAGTGATGACGGGATGACATGGACCGTGACGATCCGCGATGACGTAAAGTTTACCGATGGGGAGAAACTCACGGCGGAGGACGTGGCATTCACTTACAATACACTGCGGGACAACAGCTCGGTCAATGACTTTACGATGTTAAAAGAGGCGAGAGCGCTGGATGATACCACGGTCGAGTTTGATATGAACCGTCCGTATTCGATCTGGCCGTACACGATGGCGATCACGGGGATTGTCCCGGAACACGCTTATGGTCCGGACTATGGAACGAACCCGATCGGTTCCGGCCGCTATATCATGAAACAGTGGGACAAAGGGCAGCAGGTGATCTTTGAGGCAAACCCGGATTATTATGGGGATGCGCCGAAAATGAAGACCGTGACGGTCTTATTTATGGATGAGGACGCAGCGTATGCGGCGGCTCTTTCCGGACAGGTGGATCTTGCTTACACATCGGCGGCATACTCTGACCAGACGGTCGATGGATTTTCCCTTTTTGACTGCAAGACGGTCGATAACCGCGGCTTCAACCTTCCGGTGATCCCGGCGGGGGAGACCGATGAGAACGGCGTGGCGCTTGGAAACGATTTTACAAGTGATGTAAGTGTGCGCCGCGCGATCAACCTTGCGATCAATCGGGAAGAGATGATCGACCACGTATTAAACGGGTACGGGACAGTGGCATACAGCGTCTGCGACCAGATGCCGTGGTATAACCCGGCGGCGGAGACGGATTATGATCCGGATATGGCGAAGGCGATCCTGAAAGAGGATGGCTGGGAAGCCGGAGAAGACGGAATCCTCACAAAAGACGGAGTCCGCGCCGAGTTCACCCTGATGTATCCGACCGGTGATTCTGTCCGCCAGGCACTTGCGGAGGACACGGCAAACCAGTTAAAAGCATTCGGGATCAACGTGACGACCGAGGGAGTCGGCTGGGATACCGCCTACGACCGCGCACAGTCCACTCCGCTCATGTGGGGATGGGGCGCGCACACGCCGATGGAGCTCTACAACATTTACCATACGGCTCCGGGAAAGAAATATGCGGAATATTCCCCGTATGCAAATGTGAAAGTGGACAAGTACATGGATGCCGCTCTGGCGGAGAGCGACCTTGAAAAGTCCTATGAACTCTGGAAAGATGCCCAGTGGGACGGGACGACAGGGATTACCCAGGATGGGGATCTTCCGTGGATCTGGCTTGTGAATATTGATCATTTATACTGGGTGAAGGATGGACTGCAGGTTGCGGAGCAGAAACTTCATCCGCACGGACATGGCTGGTCGATCGTAAACAACGTTGACCAGTGGACATGGAAATAAAGAGAACGGGTCTGTGGATCGGCAGACAGGCAGCGCGGATGTGTCTGATGGTACTCCTTGTGAGTATTCTGGCGTTTGGGCTCCTGGCGGCCTCGCCCATAGATCCGCTCCAGACAAACGTCGGTCAGACCGCGCTCGGCTCCATGAGTCCGGAACAGATCGCAAGACTCAGAAGCTACTGGGGAACGGATCTTCCGCCGGTGGAGCGGTATCTGAACTGGCTGAAAGACTTCCTTCATGGAAACATGGGAACCTCGCTTCTGTACCGGAGACCGGTGGCGGAAGTCATCGGTGAGAAGGTCTTAAGCTCCGTATGGCTTTTATTTACGGCATGGCTGTTATCTGGCATTCTCGGCTTTTTCCTTGGCGTTCTCGCAGGAAAAAAGCGCGGAGGAGTCATGGACCGGATCGTGACGGGATATTCGCTGTTTGTGGCGAGTACGCTGTCGTTCTGGGTGGCCATGGTGCTGCTCATGGTATTTGCGGTGAAGCTTCACTGGTTCCCGATCGGATTCAGCGTTCCGATCGGAATGGATGCAGGGGCAATCTCCATTGCGGACAGGATCCGGCATGCGGTTCTTCCGGCTGCGGCTTTAAGCATCACGGGAATCTCATCCATCGCCCTTCATACGAGGGAAAAGCTCATCGAGGTCATGGAAAGTGATTACGTTTTGTTTGCGAGAGCAAGGGGAGAGTCGGACTGGGCGATCTTAAGACGTCATGGACTCCGGAACATTCTTCTCCCGGCCATGACACTTCAGTTCTCGTCGGTGAGTGAGATCATCGGCGGCTCTGTCCTTGTGGAACAGGTATTTTCCTACCCGGGACTGGGACAGGCGGCAGTGACGGCGGGACTCGGAAGTGATGTTCCGTTACTTTTAGGGATCACAGTCGTGACGGCGGTCATCGTCGCCGCGGGAAATCTTGCGGCAAACATTTTGTACGGTGTGATCGATCCGAGGATCCGGGAGGGGGCGAAGCAGAGATGATGAAAAATCGCAGAAGAAAAAGCTTCGCACTGCTGATCCTGGCAGCTGGACTTTTGGTGCTCGTTGCGGTTCTCGGGAGCTTCTGGAAGGAAGCTGCGATCCAGACCGATTTTACGCAAAAAAATCTTGCGCCTTGTATCCAGTATCCATTCGGAACAGACTGGATGGGCCGGGACATGTTTGTTCGGACGATCGCCGGACTTTCTTTAAGCATCCGGATCGGACTCCTGACGGCGGCGGTCAGCGCAGCTGCGGCATTTCTTATGGGACTCTGCGCGGCTGTGTGCGGAAAAGCGGCGGACAGCATTGTGCAGATGCTCATCGATATCGTGATGGGAATTCCACATATGCTGCTTCTGATCCTGATCTCCTTCGCCTGCGGGCGGGGATTCTGGGGTGTTGTCTGGGGGATCGCGTTCACGCACTGGGCATCGCTCGCGAGACTCATCCGCGGGGAGGTCCTGCAGCTAAAACAGAGCCAGTATGTGAAGATCGCGGAGAAGCTCGGAAAAGGAAAGTTTTATATCGCATTCTGCCATATGGCGCCGAACCTGATCCCGCAGTTTATTACGGGACTTGTCCTCCTGTTTCCGCATGCGATCCTTCATGAAGCCAGCATCACATTTTTGGGCTTTGGGCTTTCCTCGGAAAGTCCGGCGATCGGGGTGATCCTGTCGGAGAGCATGAAGTACCTTGCGATGGGAAAATGGTGGCTGGCGCTGTTTCCGGGACTTTTCCTCGTGGGAACGGTCCTGCTGTTCCATTATATCGGTCAGGCGCTGTGCAGGCTTCTGGATCCGGGCAGTGTTCATGAATAGGAGGCGGAGAAGATGAAGGATACGATTTTGGAAGTGAAGGATCTCTCCGTCACCTTTACACAGTATGACCGCGGTTTTTCGAGACGGACGCTCCATGCGGTGGAGAAGATGGACCTCTCGGTACGTGCGGGCGAGATCGTGGCGGTCGTGGGATCAAGCGGATCCGGCAAGAGTCTGTTAGCCCATGCGATCATGGGAATCCTGCCCTACAACAGCGCGATGGACGGGGAGATCCG
Source organism: Pilosibacter sp. NGB245 (assembly GCF_057397225.1). Classification (NCBI taxonomy): domain Bacteria; kingdom Bacillati; phylum Bacillota; class Clostridia; order Eubacteriales; family Clostridiaceae; genus Pilosibacter; species Pilosibacter sp. NGB245. The sequence goes on from NZ_CM171584.1 coordinate 54,917, forward strand.
GTTTCTTGGAACACCGCTGACGGCGGAACGGGTAAAAAAGCTCCGTGGACATGAGATCGTTTTTGTGCCCCAGAGTGTGTCATATCTTGATCCGCTCATGAAGATCGGGGATCAGATCCGGAACGGGAAAAAGGATCATTCCGTGAAGGAGAAATGTCTGTCGGTGCTAAAGCGCTATGGCCTGGCCCCGGATATCCGGGAAAAATATCCGTTTCAGCTATCCGGCGGCATGACGCGGCGCGTTCTGATCTCCACAGCGGTGATGGAAACACCGAAATTCGTCATTGCGGACGAGCCGACACCTGGACTTCACATGGAGGCGGCAACGCGCGTTATGGGGCATTTCCGGGAGATGGCGGATGACGGGGCAGGAGTTCTTCTCATCACCCACGATCTGGAGCTGGCGCTTTTGACAGCAGACCGGGTCGTCGTGCTCTATGGAGGCAGAGTCATCGAGGAGACGGACGCGGCTGCTTTTCAGAATGAGGAGAACCTGAAACATCCGTACACAAAGGCGCTGTTCCGATCCATGCCGAAGAACTGGAAAAAGGACGGAGAAAACCTCTGCGACACAGGAGAGATCCTGGAGATCATGCGAAAGGAATACGGAAGATGAAGCTGGAAGCGATCGACATTTCTTTTAAATACGGGAAAGGGAGCAGACAGATCCTGGATCATGTAAATCTTTCGGTGGAACCAGGCGAAAAGGTGGGGATCATGGCACCGAGCGGATATGGAAAGACAACGCTTTGTAAGATCCTTGCCGGGTATGAGAGACCGGATCAGGGGAAAGTCCTGGTCGATGGAATGCCGATCCTGAAGATCCGCGGTTACTGCCCGGTGCAGATGGTCTGGCAGCATCCGGAGCTCTCAGTGAATCCGAAAAGGCGCCTGAGTACGGTTCTTGCGGAAGGGGACTGGACGTTTGAGGATCCGGGCGAACGGGCGCGGATCGAGGAAGGCCTCGGGATCCGGGATGAATGGAAAGAACGGTTTCCGGTGGAGGTTTCCGGCGGGGAGCTTCAGAGGTTCTGTATCGCGAGAGCATTGGGGCGAAAGACGAAACTTCTGATCGCGGATGAGATGACGACAATGCTGGATCTGATCACGCAGGGACAGATCTGGGATTTCGTTTTGAAGGAACTGAAACGGCGGGAGATGGGAATGATCGCGGTCAGCCACTCGCCGGAGCTCCTTGAGAAGGTGTGTGACCGTGTGGTGCGGTATCCGCAGGCTGATCTTCGCGGGTGATATTTATAGCCCATATGTGGGCAATGAATTGACAAGCTTTATGAGATTCCGTAAAATGGGGACATAAAAATATGGTTTTTTGATGCGGTGCAGTGGACAACTGCGCCGTTTTGCTTTTTGACAGAAAATTTCAAAGAATATTTTTACAAACGATGGAGGAAAAGATGAGATTTTGTATGGATCTGTGCCTTGCGGTGGTCCTGATCCAGATTGCATGGACCGATATCCGCACGATGATGATACCGGACCGGGTGCTGGTTCCGCTGATGATCCTGGCGGGACTTTCGGTATTTACGGAGCCGGAAATTCCATTTACTGCCCGGCTCATCGGGATCTTCTGCACAGCACTTCCCATGTACCTTGCAAATCTTTTTGTGGACGGGGCATTTGGTGGCGGTGATATCAGGCTGCTGGCAGCCGCAGGATTCTGTCTCGGATGGAAAACATGTCTGATCGGGACGATCACGGGACTTTTTCTTGGAGGACTTCAGTCAGTGGTCCTGCTGGCACTTGGAAAGGTGAGATTCGGAGAGCGGGCGAGGATCCCGTTTGCTCCGGCGCTCTGTATGGGACTATTTGCCGCAAGACTTTTTGAGGATCAGATCGTCTCCCTGTTCTTCTGGGGAACATGGTAGGGGATCCAGAGTAATAAAAGGTGGGATATGTCATGAAAAAGCAAAAGAAACTTGGGACGGCAGGATTAGCTGATTTTTTTCGACAGTTTTCGGTCCTGGTAAGCTCGGGACTTCCGGTTGCCGGGGCACTTGAGATCATGGAAACGGATGAAACAGATCAGAGATTTTCCCGGGCATGCCGGCTTTTCAAGCAGCGGATGACCGATGGAATGGCGATCGGGGATGCCATGGAGGAGACAGGGGCATTTCCGGAGCTGGCAGTCCAGATGATCCGGTCGGCGGAGATCGGAGGTCATCTCGGGAAAACGACTATGAAGCTCTCGGAGCATTATGAAAAAGAACATCGCACGGAAGGAAAGATCCGCAGTGCTATGCTGTACCCGAAGATCCTTATCTTTATGATGATATTCCTGGTCCTGTTTGTCTTTCTAGCGATCCTTCCGACGCTGGAACCACTCCTTAAAGGTGTGAAGCTTCCGCTTCTTACGAGAACACTGATGGAGATCAGCCATTTTCTGTATCGATACCGATATTTTCTTCCGGCAGCAGCACTGATCCTTTTCACGGTCTGGAAATTTCTGATCACGAGACCTGTGGTCAGGCTTTTGTACGACAGGATGCTGTGTGCACTGCCGGTCCTGGGAAGACAGGTGAGAACGATCTGCACGGCGAGATTCTGTGAAAACATGTCGAGTCTCTATTCCAGCGGACTGCCGATCCCATCCTGTTTAATGTATACAATCGGGACCATCGGAAACCGCTATCTGGATGGGAAACTCCGGTTGATCATGGAAGACGTGAAAAACGGAATGCTGCTCAGCGAGGCAATCCGGGCGAGCGGCAGTTTCGATAAGAAACTGGCGGCGGTGATCGTCACCGGTGAGGAAGCGGGATGCCTGGAAGATATGTTAAAAAGGCTGGCGGAAAATTATGAACATGAGGCGGATCTGGCACTCACGAAACTGATGAATCTCCTGGAACCGGCGATGATCCTGGTCATCGGCTCACTCACCGGTCTTCTGATCCTTGGGATCATGGAACCGATGTGGAACATGTATGGGAGTATTGGCAGTTGAGAGGAGGAAACCGATTGAAAAAGAACGGACATGAAGGCTTTGTTATGGCAGAAGTTCTGATCACAGTCATGATCGTCATGGTCTTTGGGACTTTACTGTTTTCTTCAGCATCGAGAAGATATGCGCGGGCAGAGCGGAATATCGCGAAAATGGAGGCGAGACTGGCTGCGGAATCGGTCGTGCAGGTGCTGGCAGGGAAGATCCTGAAAGAAGAGTCATCGGAGGTGATCGAAAAACTTGTCTCCAGACACGGTCTTCCGGTGACCGAGGGCGTGGTCTGGGCGGATACGGAGAATGGAGAGTCAGAAAAGATCAGGACTGTCGTGACATCTTTCTGGCGAGAGGATGGCTCTGAACTGGTGCTGCATGCGGAGTGTACGGTGCGGGAGCAGACAGAAAGTGCATCGATCGTTCTCGGGCGGGAACGCCTATCCGTGTATACACCATCCACAGCGGATCGGAAGGAGGAGAACGCGCCATGAAAAAGAGAAAGAAAATACTTTCAGATCACAGCGGAATGACGCTCGTGGAGATATTGACAGCGTTCTTTATTCTGATGCTGGCGTCAAAGGCTGTCGTTTCCTGTATTTCAGGGTATTCCCGCGTGATCGAAAAGAGCCGGGAGCTTTCCGCAGCAGGCACAGAAGTGGAACGCCTGACAGGAGATGCGGAATATGCAGCAGCCGCAGAGATCCATCTGGAGATCGGCGGGGAGGAGTTTGTGGAATCCGGATCCTATGTGGAAGAGACGGTGAAAGACAGTGATCGTCCGGTAACCGGTTTTTGGGCGGATCAGGCGGTCATGGAGGAGATTTTTGCAGATGGAGAATAAAAGAGGCGGTTTTACCCTGGTGGAAGTCATGACGGCGATCCTGCTGTTTGGAATGCTGATGCTTCTTATTTTTCCGATGAGGCGGATGATGGTTCGCGTTCTGGAGCGGACAGGGGATCAGGAACATGCGGAAATGATCGGTGATGCCGTTTTCCGGCATGTGACGGACGGATTGCAGACAGGTGCGATCCGGGTCGGGGAGCTGGACGAGCTTTCACTGGATACGTTTTGTGAGGATGATCTCGTGCTGGAAATTTCAGTGGAGGATTCGAGTGAATCCCGCGTATTTATCAGGATCACGGTGTCTGAGGGGGCACGGGTCCTTTATGAGAGATCTGGAAATATTTTTTGTGGGAGCCCCGGACAGCAGCCTTAAATAAGGGATGACGATGACAAAGAATTGGTTTTTATGCGGTGGCGGTACCGCAGTCCAGACAGTGAAATTTTGAGATAGGGGGAAGTGAAAATGCTGCTTGCATTAGGTGGAGACGGAAGAAATGGAAACAGGGAAGAGAGCGCGGAAAAAACGGAACGGGTTGGAAGAGAGACAGAATCGGCGGTGAAGATCCTGGAAGAACTTCTGATCTTCGGATACCGGAAAAATGCCAGCGATATTCACATGGAACCGTGGGAGGACCGGTTTGTGATCCGGATGAGGATCGATGGAATGATGACGATGGTCCGGGAGTTTGACAAATCCATGTACCAGCCGCTCGTGACGAGAGCGAAGGTCATCAGCGGGATGGATATCGCAAAAAAGAGAGTTCCGCAGGACGGACATTTCCGGGAGACGATCAAAGGGATCCGGCTGGATATGAGAACGAGCGTGATCCCGACGATCTTCGGGGAAAAGATGGTGCTGAGATTTCTGGACAGAAAGACGGAGATCGATCATTGCGGGACATTTGGCATGAATGAAGAAAATTATAAGAAGATGATACAGATCCTGAGGAGTCCGGGCGGGATCCTGTATCTTACCGGACCGACAGGATGCGGAAAGACCACGACATTGTACCTGATCCTGGAATATCTGTTGAGACAGCCGGTAAATATCGTGACGATCGAGGATCCCGTGGAGCGATATCTTCCGGGGATCAGCCAGATCCAGGTGAATGAACAGGCGGGACTTACCTTTGAATCGGGACTCCGCGCGGTTTTGAGACAGGATCCTGATATCATCATGGTCGGCGAGACGAGAGATCCGGAGACTGCGAAGATCAGTGTCCGCGCGGCGATCACCGGTCATCTGGTGCTCTCGACTCTGCACACGAAAAGTGCAGTGGGCGGGATCACAAGAATGGCGGATATGGGCGTGGAGCCATACCTCACGGCGGACAGTCTGTGCGGCATGGCGGCACAGAGACTGGTGAGAAAGGTGTGTCCGCACTGTGCGGAGGCGGTGGAACTCACGGAGGAGGAACAGCGTTTGCTTGGAAGAACGGTGAAAAGTGCAAAACGCGGGCGCGGATGTGAACACTGCCTGAATACAGGATACAAAGGGAGAACTGCGGTCCATGAGATCTTTGTGATGGACCGGGAATTAAAGCGGATGACAGCGGAGAACCGGCCTGCATGGGAGATCGAGGAATATATAGTGAAGACACAGGGAATGCGGACCATGCGGGAAGAGCTGGCAGATCTGGTGTGTGACGGTGTGATCCCGATGGAGGAGTTCCTGCGGACGGTGGAAGTTCGGTAAATACAATATGGAGAAGAAAACGGGATGCGCGCGGCGTGTCCCGTTTTTTCTTAAAAGGAACTTCCGGTGAAATCCAAAGGCACTCCGTGCCAATGGTGCACACTCTTTTTTACATTATCAAATGCCTGTAAACACTGACTTTGCAGGGATTTTTATGAAAACGGATTGGCAAAAATGACGAAAATAGAAAAATATTTTCGTGAAACTGACCAAATAACAGGGGCATGGTTTTACGGATCCGATATGGATTCCGGAAAGGTCCTGTGATATAGTTATGGACAAACAGAGGAATGAACCGTCCGGGACATTCCAGTCAAATCATGACAGATCTTTTTAAAGTCTTAAAAATCTCCGGAAGCAGATGGTGTCTGCTTCATCGAAAAGCCGCCGGCGGCTTTAGCCGGAATATCCAGGAGGAAAAATGAATCGAAGGAAAATGGTAAAGTGGCTTGCTGCTGCAGGTTCTTTTGGCGCACTCGCAGGTTGCAGCGGGGAACTTGTCCCCTATGCGGCGGAGAGACCGATAGAGATCTCGGCAGCGGAGCAGGTGATCCTGCAGGACCGGGAAGCAGGCAGAAGATTCTTTATGGAATCCGTGTCTGCTGCAGACCGGGAAGGAAGACAGGAGATCACGGTAACAGGAAGAGAAAGTGCATTTGATACGCTGGTGATCGCGCAGATGTTTCCGGATGTGATCAATATTTCAAAGACAGATCTTGGAACGAGAAGTGTGAACGGTGAGCTGTTTTCGGACTGCCGGATCGGTTTTGAGTGGCGGGGGCGGGCGCCGGATCCCGGAGAAGAGAAAGTGCCCGGAACAGGAGATCAGTTCGGGGATGAAAAAGACCGGGCGTCCTGGAAGATCGGCGATGTGATCCTGCGGAATGTCGCGGGAAAAGTCTGCAGATTCCGCTGCATTGATGATGATTATCAGGATGGAAGCGGAAACTACGGAAAACGCGCGCTGTTTCTGGCGGAGTGTGTGATCCGGTCTGACGTGGAGAGCACATATGAGGAACGGGTCCTGCTTTCGTTCGGGGAGAATAATAATTATAAGAAATCCCGGGTAAGAAAGTGGCTGGGAGAACAGGAGGAGAATACGGTTCCGGATGCGGACTTTGTATACACGGGAACAGTAACCGCATTTACAGGAAGGACGGAAACCGGAGATTTTGCGCAGACCCGGATGGATGGGCTTCGGAGCTGCCGGCTTTCGTATCAGGAATGCCGGGACCGCTTCTTTCTGCTGTCTCTTGAGGAGGCGTACCGGTACCGGGAGGAGATCTGGAACCCGGAAGGAAAGGGAAGTTCTTACAGCAGGGGATTCTGGCTCCGCACACCGGCTTATGAGACAGACGAGTATGGAAATTTTGTATACGGAAACAGGGAATATGTTGTAGATCTGGAAAACGGATGCCTCAGACAGGCGGATGTGTCGGATAGCGGGATCGGAATCTGTCCGGCGTTCTGTCTGCCGCAGGCATAGAGGGGAGAAAATATGAAAAAGAGCAGAAAAAACAGAGGAAGAAAGAGCCGGATGATGTTAGCGGGATTAGGAGTCTGCATGGCGCTCGGAACACCGGTAAAGGGAATGGCAGTTTTAAGAAGCGTGGAGACGGCGGAGGGGAAAATCGCGACTGCGTCGGATGCGTCCGGGAAGATCGCTGTATTCGCGGCGGACGATGAGATCTGGGGTGCGGATGTAGGTGATATGAGCTTCCTGAGTGGAAGATCCGGAGACGGAAGCAAAGAAAAACCTTACCAGCTCACGACAAAAGAGCATCTGATCGGACTTGCGGTTCTCGCGTCCATGGGAATGGAAATTGGAAGAGGGGAGGGAACGTACCCGGGTAATTATAGAGGTGCCTGGTTTGAACTGGGGAAAAATATCGATCTCGGCGGCATGAACTGGATCCCGATCGGTTTTTACCGAACCGGTGCGGATATGCGGGCGGGAAAAGTGAGTCCGTTTGAAGGTCATTTTGACGGAAATGGGAAGACTGTCTCGAATTTTCGCATGTACCAGCCGTCCTGGGACTTTGGAGGACTGTTCGGAATGGTGGAGAATGCGGAGATCACGGATCTTAAAGTAAAGCCGGGACATGTGATCACAGTGAAGGAAAATGGAGGAATTCTTGCGGGCCGGGCAAAGCATTCGGTGATCCGGAATGTGACGGTAAATGGGACACTGAGGACTACCGGCACCGTTGGCGGAGTGACCGCGGATGTTCTGGAAGATTCTGTGGTGGAAAACTGTGTTTCCGACCATGTGGCGATCGACGCGGGAAGCGGAAAGGAGATCTTCATTGGCGGAATTGCCGGGCGGGCCTCCGAGTCACTGATCGCGGATTGTGAAGTGAATACCGGGGACAGCCTGAGCGCCAGGATCCAGGGCGGTGGTTATGTTGGCGGAATTGCGGGCTTTCAGAATTCTGCAGATATCTTTAATTCGCATGTGATGGGGACCATCGGCGGAAGCGGTGCCCAGTCTATCGGCGGAATTACCGGAAAATATGCCTCCGGAAAGATCAAAGTGGCGAGATTTGAGGGAACGATCGCGTCCTCCGGGCTCGGAAGCGCGGCGCGGGAGGGAACCTTCATCGGAACGCACGATACTGGGTTCCATTTCCGCTATGGTGCGGAGGCTGGCGCGGACGCAGCGTATCTGTTCGCAGACACGGAGGAAAAGATCGCGGCCGGAGTCTGTGGTTCCGGAGTTTCGGATGATAACCGGTTTTCATATGATGCCCATATCGGCTTCTGGAACAAGGGCGATAATTTCTACACATTAGTCCAGGGACAGAATGTAAAGAAAGAGGATGAGCTCTATTTCTACGAGGAACTCGAAAACGGAGTCCTCCATGTCGTGGATACGGAGGATGCGGCGAGACAGGGCCTGTATACTCCGGACCATTTCGCACCAAATTCCGTGGGACGGCCAGTGCGGGGATATCTGCTTTCGGTTCTCCAGGTGGATACGGCGGCAAATTCAGAGAATTTCTACGATGTCGCAGTTCTCACAGCAAAAGGTCCGTCCGCGTACAGTAAAGAATTTCATAAAGCTTACCGGGGTGCAGTGGTGGCCGGGGACACGGTGACAGTCCTCACAGCGCCCAGGAATACGGAGACGGAAAAATTCCAGATGGACGGTGTGCCGACTTATACGGACTCTCTGGGGCGAAGAAGGAAGACGAGCTATCAGACAGGCGGTTCCTACCAGTTTGTGATGCCGGAGCATGACACGGAAGTATCTGCTGTCTATAAGAAGGTGGCTGCAGGCGTGCGGGTGGAGCCTCAGGAATTTGCTTTCAGGGTCACAGAGGAGCGCACCGGCGACCGGATGAACCCGTCGATCACAACGGAAGTGCGGGACAGCGCGGGAAAACTTTTGGCGAGATATCTGAACGGAAAACCGGAAGCAGGGACAAAGGTCCAGGATGTGAAGATCCAGGCGGTAGTCGATAAGAATAATGATGTCGCTGATGAGGCGGTGAGATGGAGCGTGGACGATGATGAACTGATCCTTTTAAAGAAAAATGATGATGAGGATGAGTCCGGATATACGAAAAAGAGCGCTTCGATCGAGCTGAATCTGAATGCCGGATTTTTTAAGGACATCGTCGGGAAGGCTGAGGCAGAGCAGGCAAAGAAACAGTACCGGTATCCGATCGAGGATACGATTTACGGAAACGGAATTCAGGGTGGACTTGCTGTCCTGACGGCAAAAACGAGACCTGTATCCAGTTTCGAGGAGAAGTCTGTGACGGCAAACTGCAGGATCCCGGTAACCTTCCAGATCAAAGACCGGACGAAGGTCGCGGCGGAAGGAGCATCTCTCAATAAGACGGCTTTAAATTTTACAGTCACCAGAAAACTGACCGGTGACCGGAAAAATCCGCAGGAGACACTCACAGTATCAGCACCGCAGATCCTTTCGGGGACCTTTGCACCGGATTATTTTGACAAAAAAGATATCAATTGGACAGTCGGTGATCATGCGATCATCCAGATGGATGCCGGTTTTGTGGAAGAAGGGATCGCGGACGGCGATTACCGGAACGCGAAGGTGAGCGCCAAAAAGGATACAAGATGGATCCTGGATCTCATGGAAGCAGATGACGCGGCTCATGCGGAACATATTTATGAAAAACGCACCGGATATGGGACCCGAAGCACGGATGTGATCATGGCAGCAAAGGATGCGCTTGGAAATATCCAGTCGGCAGCCTGCAGTGTGAAAGTGGACTTTGTGACGGATGACCAGACGGTGGTGATGCCTGAGGAGATCAGGGCGGATCAGGATACGCTGACCTTTGCGCTGACACTTACGAAAAGCGGATCAAGATACAACCCGGTACTTAGCTGGGAGGGCTCGGATGCTCAGAAGATCACGGCAGAACTTGTTCCCGAAGCGGCGCTCAAAGGGAATGGAGACGGAAATTTTGTACTTGAATGGAGATCTCGATCCGGAGCTGTGAAAGCGGAAAACGGAGTGATATCGGCAGATACAGGCGCATCCTGGATCACGGAGGCGATGAAGAAATACCCGTATACGGCGGAAACCACGGATGAGATCACGGTGAAGGCAGGAACTATTGAAAAAAAGATCCCGGTAAAATTGACGTTTAAACTTGTAGACCGGACATGGTCAGGAAGTTCCGGAGGACATTCTTCTGGCAGTGGAAGTACGGGAAGTGTATTGAAAAAGCTGCAGAATACAGGAGAACAGCCGAAAGGAAGTATTGCCGGTGAATGGAGAAAAGAAGCAGACGGAAGCTGGCGGTTTGTTTCCGGCGGAAAAACTTATGCCGGTGAATGGGCCTGGATCTACAATCCATACGCAAAAGAAGGTCAGGAAAAAACTTCCTGGTTTCATTTCGCAAGTGACGGTAGGATGCAGACCGGCTGGTTTCTCGACGAAAAGGATGGCAGCTGGTATTACCTCCGGAAGACGAGCGACGGAAACCAGGGAAAAATGCAGACCGGATGGCTGAAAGAGGGAGAAAAATGGTATTACCTTGGACCGACGGGACGAATGACAAAGGGATGGAACTGGATCGACGGAAAATGTTACTATATGGACCAGAAAAACGGACATATGCTGGCGGGCTGTATGACACCGGACGGATATACCGTGGATGATACAGGTGCATGGTGTGTTCACGGGGTTGTGCAGACATTTGGAAAGAAATAATGGCGGGGGATCAGGATGGAAAAGAAGAAAAGAAGGCGATGGATAGCCGGTTTTCTGGCGGTTATCATGACGATCACGGGAGTGGGGATTCCACTCCCGTTCCCGTCCGAGGCATCGGATATATGGCCGCAGAAATCGACGGCACCGTTCTACTGCCTCGATGGAGGAAAAGGATGGAAAAAAGTCGACCGGTATGACATGTATAAATTTGATACGATGCCGTCTCCCCTTACGGAGACGCAGGCGAAACGGCTATTCTGGGCGTATCCGAATAACTGGTCAGCGTTAAAGGACGCGACAAAAAAATTTGATCCGGGCCTCTATGCGGAAATTGCCTCCACAACATCGAGTGCCAATATCGTAAAATATGTGAAAGACGATGCCGGAACAAAATTTGCCTGGGTGGCTGACAATCCGGAAATCGAAGATCGCGCGATCGCTGCAATGGAGCAGGCGTCATCGGTCGGACTGGCGGCGGGGAAAGAAGCACCGGACGCGATCCGGGGAGCGACTTCAGAAGATACGGCAGTGCCATTCCAGGTACTGCCTTTTTCCGACGGACCGGGGGCACTGGATACAGAATTTGTGCTCGGAAAGGAGTTTATCCGCGATATTGCAAAGATCGAACCTCAGAGTGTCTGGGACAATGGATCGACCGGGGGAAATGTGGGCTGGCTGGATGCCTCCCAGGATAAAAATATTGCAAAATCTGTGATGGGTACAAATCTGTATGAGGTGACCTGGAGCGGAGACGCGATCCGCATCCATAATAACGGCTCGGCGACTGCAAATGAAAATGCGGTCGGCAGCAGTATGACAGATGAAGAAAAATATAATAAGACTACGGTTCGTTATAAGATCACGATGAGAGAAAATTCCGGCTGGTACACGGAGGGCAGCTGGAATCCGGAATATCTCCGGGAGTGGATGGATTTTAAGGTCTGCATCAACGCACCGGAACACCAGAGACTCTACAAAGCGGATATGAGGATCATTCCGTCGGATATGGTATTTTATCTTGTGATCAGCCAGGACGGAGGAGAAAAAGACGAAAGGCAGGAATACGGAGCAGAGACGCCGACACTGGAATTTCAGATCTATCGCCATAAAGAGACTTTTTCGGCGGATTATAATGTCAGACTCGTAAAACATGATGATGAGACGGGAATGCCGTTAAAGGGAAGCCAGTTCTATCTGTATGAAAGATTTGAGGATCAGGATAAGATCTCAAAGGCGGATGGAGAGGGAAAACTTGCGGAAAAAAATTTAAGTTTTCGTCCATGGAGAGACTTCCAGGTGTTTTCTGAAGGAACCACGAATGAAAAGGGTGAAATTACTTATCGCGATACCAGAAAGTATGCCTATGAAAAGACATATTGCGACGGACATGCCGCTCCATCCTGGGCAAATATGCCTGAAGAACAGGGAAAAGGTGATGGGAAAAGCGATGCCTATGAGGAGGCGGCAGAACAGACGCGGGACAATAACCGGGCGGCGGCAAAACAGTGGCTGGAGTTAGCAGAGGCCTGCGAGGCAGAGGCGGACGGCGGATGCCACTTTCACTGGCTTGCAGATGAGAGTGTCTATGACGAAGTGAAGGAGGTATTGGAGAGCGGAGAAGCAGACGGAAGAAGCCGGGAAGGCGCCGGGATGATGCGAAAGAACCGTGCCGCGTCTCAGGATGCATTTGAAGGATCCGGCTGTAAAGCAGATTGTGAAGAGACTTACCGGAAATTTATCGGACTGCGTTTTACTTATACCTGGAAAGAAATCCAGGCGAGAAGTGGGTATATACTCCATGATCTGCATCAGGATGATATTCCGGTGGAGATGATCATGACGGATTCTTCCGAGGCAGGAGCGAATGCGGAGAAGGTGTCCGGAAGCAGCCGCGAGATCGCGGAAAACATCTGGTATTCGGGAAATGGAAGTATGGGTGAGAACAGTGTTTCAGAAAGAAAAATACCGATGGTGAAAAGCACGATGGGAAATGTTCTGAGGAGAACTGCTTCCGACTCAGAAGCTGCGGCTGTCAGGGCGACGGAGTCCAATGCAGAAAAGAAAAGTATTTTCCGGATGCTTTATGACTTGTTCCGGGGAAAAGATCAGGATGAGGAAGAGGAAAATGGAGGATCAGACGGTTGGGGTGAGTTTGAAGGTGTTGGAGATTTTGCGGATATCCTGGCAGATGCAGAGGAAGATGGGATCCGGCATCTGAATACCGGGGATCCCGGAAAATATTCGCATTGTAACGGAGCGGAAAACTGTGGGGATGCATGGCATGTCTATAACCACCGGACGGAAGGACGGATCCATATTACAAAAAAAGATCTGGACCTTTTCCGGGGAGAATCTGATAAGTATTCATCCTACGGGGATACAGAAGGGGACGGAACACTTCAGGGGGCTGTTTACGGTCTTTTCGCGGCGGAAAACATTATCCATCCGGACGCAGAAGTAGCGGGAAACGGGACCCTGACAAATACAGGGATCGTCTACAGGAAGAATGATCTTGTGGCTGCGGCATCGACAGATCAGGACGGAAATGCAGATTTCCTGTGTTATACCGTAAAACCGGGGATGGAATACGATTACGGGGAAGGGAAGATCAGCAAAAGAAATGATATTTCCTGGAACGGACCGGAAAATCTTTATCAGAAGAATAGAGAAAAGAACGGAAACTGCTGGATCGGACGCCCGCTGATCCTTGGAAAATATTATATAAAGGAGCTCTCAAGAAGCGAGGGATATGAACTTTCTGTAAATGGAATGGAGCAGCAGATTACAAACCGGGGAAGCGGATATGATGTGCCGGATTCTGTGACAGATGCCAATGGAACTGCGGTGGTTACGATGCCGGAGCTTGCGGCTGCGATGGAAGGCGATGATGGAAGCGGAAAAGGATACGATGAACTTGCATTTACGGTGAGTTCCTCGGGAACTGCCGGGGAAAACGGAGATGGAGGATATGAGATCCTCGCCTGCGGCTTCCCGGAAGGGACAAAGTTTTATCGTGTCGATACAGGAGAAGAGCTGGTCACAGGACCTCATGTGACGGGAACAGAGACCGTGATCGTGAAAGATGCGGCAGGAAGAACGATATGGAAGCAGGCGGAAAGCGATTCCAGTGACCTTCTCTATCAGCCGGAACGTAACGCAGCGGGAAAGATCACCGGGCAGGAACCAGTGATCCGAATGGAACCGCAGATTTTAAAGGTGGAGCAGATCCCGGAGAAAATACCGATGCGCCTTGAAAATCTGTCTGTCGATGAGGACGATGAACGTTTTCAGGCAAAACTGGAGGAATGTGATCTTTCAGACGAAACAGCAGACGCGTTTCTCTTTTTGAAAGCGCAGACGGAGGAAATCCTCGGAAAGAACGGATATGATGTCCCGGTTACTGCAGGAGGGATCCGTTCTATGGAAACTGCACCGATTTACAAACGGGGAGTGAAAAAAGGTCAGACAGATGTCTGGGGTATGACGACGGAACCAGGAGAAACAGCGAAAAAAACAGTATATGGGGCAGCAGTACAGGAAATCTCTGTCACATGCAAAAAGAATGACAGTATCCTGGATCTCATGCAGAATATTTTCACCTGGTATCAGGAACATCCCCAGTGGAATTTTGGTGGGATCGACATGATCAGAAGAGAAGGAGACCACTATCAGATCACCCTGTACGCCGGGGCATCCTCGATCGGGAATCGAAGATTTTTCACATCGAAAACGGAAAATGGAAGGAAAACGGTGGACTGCGTGTATGCCGTATACGAGGATCCGGTAAATCTTCGCTGGGTCTACCAGGAATATAAAAACAGTGGAAAGTATCGGTTTCAGGTGGACAGACAGTACATGCTCGGGAACGGCAGAGGCAGAAGATATTATCTTGACGCGACACTGACCCCGGTCATGATGCCGGGAACGGATGGAAAACTGACGGAGATCATGCATCAGGTCATGGTTTACCATAAAAAAGGGGAAGACGTGATCGATTACCTGTCTGGAGATCCGGCACATGGATACCGCGTTCCACTTACAAAGACGGAAGATAAGATCGAGATCACGACAGAAAAAGAAGTCGTGGAAAAAGACGTGGAACTTCCGGATGTGGTGAGAGAGGAAAAAAACGGTGTATACAGGATCCATATAAAGACCGCGGGGAAGGATTTTTTTGGAAAAGAATTCAATGATAAAAAGACGAGTCTTACTTTAAACTTTACTGCAAAACTTCCGGAAAAAAGCCATGTTCTGACGGAAAAAGAGATCCGGATGCTTGGAAATGCGAATGTCCGGGGATATCGGGCGGGAGACCGGATCGGCTATGCGGAATACCTTGTAAGGTTTTCGGGTGCAGCTCTTGCAGCGTCTGTTTCGAAGAACCGGGATCTTTCCGATACCTATATTATCGCAAAGCGGCTGATCTATCGCGGGCAGGATAAGATCAGCGAGGACGGGGATACGGGACTGACACCGGCAATTGTTCTTGAGCGGCCTGTGAAACAGAAAATACGCGTGGAAAAAAAGACGGACGACGGAGAAAATATCGGGAATTTCCGCTTTAAGATCTACCTGAAGTCCAATCTGGAACGAATTTTCTGTACAAAAGACGGAGAGATTTCCTGGGCAGATAAAAACGGAAATCCGGTGCAGATCGAAGAATACCGGGAACATTTTCCAGAGCTGGTGCAGAAGATCTATACGAGAAAGGAAATCCGACAGGTACTGGAGACGGTGGAGCGGGGGAAAGATTCTGACCAGGGTGAAGGAACGATTCACGAGTATAACTATGAAAAGTTCTTCGCGGCTATCCGAACGGCGGATACAGATCGCTGGAAGAGAAAGGGAAAACTGTGGAATACGTCATTTAAACCATTTGCGTCCAGCCTTATCAGCGGAAAGAAAAATGAGATCAATACTTCAGAATATGCGAAAGAAAACACAAAGCGCTCGGATGCGGTCCGGCAGTTCGCCATCGACTGGTATCTGAAAGAGGAGATGGAAAATCTGCAGTATAAGGAGAGCAAATATCCGGATGAGCAGTACGACCATGCCTTTTTTCTTGCGATCCAAAAGGCGGAGGAGTATCTGCAGCCATTTTTCCGATATGATCTTGGAAAGATCTACGCGATCGCATGGGACAGCGAGGAGGACGGTGGTTCTGACGGAGATCAGACAACTCTGACCGTTCAAAAGAAAAATGGGGAGACAAAGGAAGAGGCAGCTGCGGCAGTTTCTGAATATCTCCCATACGGAGAGTATGTGATCGCAGAGGAACAGCCATATGTACCTGAATTACTGGACTTTAAGAACAGGCATTATGAGATTGATGCGCCGAAGGAGATCTTCCTTCCGGAGGCAGCAGGACAGTCCGGGGATGATCAGAGAGAAAACTATATTTATAAGAGAGCGTATTCCCCATGGGATCTTGCGAAAAAGTACCTGATCCGCTTCAATGAGGAGTGGGACAAAAATCAGCAGCAGGAGCTGCGGGAGTATGTGATCAGTGCCCACAGCAATGACGGGGATTTTGAAGTTTATCCATATGGCCTCTCAGAAAAAGCAAAGACCGGCCATTATGAACCTTATGGAAACGGGAAGGTGGGGCGATATTATCACTATCGGTCAGACAGCGAATACGGAGCGAAAACGGATGGAAAGGAGACGATGACAGGGGTAAAAACAGCTCGTAACGGAGAATATGCGCCGATGCTGGTTCCATGGAGCATTGTAGATCCGAATGAGCAGAAAGATGACAAGAGCTGGACAGGATATGGAGAAAAATCATTTCTGGACCGGAAATATTATGCTGATGTGAGAATTGAAAAGCTTGATGCGGAAACAGGGGAACCGATCCTTTACGATGACGCAGTATTCGGGATCTACCGTGCAGAGAGAAATGAGGCAGAGAATGGTGATGGAGCTGTAACGTGTTACACGGCTGATACGATGATCCTGGGAAGCAGATATTTTCTGGAAGCGATGGGAGCGAAGGAGATCCGGCCGTTTGCGCGGAAAGCGCCTGGAGCCGGAGAACTCTTTTACGGAACGGTTCCTGCGGGAACGCCGGTTTGTCATGAGGAAGATCTTGTAAGCTTTACGGACAGAGATGGACTGCAGACGGGAACGCTCCTGGCGATCCCAACAATCCGGGATATTGCGGAAAAGGGGATTCTTCAGGCAGCAGGTTACGCGAAAACGCCAAATCCTCTTCCGGCAGGAGTCTATGTGCTGGCAGAGATAAAGGCGCCGTCTGGATATGTACGTTCAGGACCTGTGGCGGTGGAAATCTACAGTGACAGGATCCTGTATTCCGGTGGCTGGACGGAAGAGAAAACGGCAGCATCCGTTTATGGATATGAGCAGGATCCGAAGGGGATCCATCCGAAGAATGTCACGGATACAGCCAGAATCTACGCGGAAAATACCGCAACAATTCTGGAAGTTTCAAAAACAAAGACAATAGATACAACTCGTGGAATGAAGGTATCAGGCCGCGTGGAAGGTACGATCTCTGAACTTCGCGCACAGTATGGACTGGAGAATCTCGACCTTGCCTATGATCATGCAGGGATATACCAGGGATTTGGCTGGAAGAAAGGGACACTGGAGATACTGGAAGAGCGGAAACATGCCGGAGAGAGGGTGGAGCTCGTTTATGAGAACGGTGTCTTTCAGGGATACGGCTATGTGACAAAAAGGCTTGAAACGGCAGATCATGAGAACCCATATGTAACCGGAGCGAAACTTGCGCTTTATGACGCGATCCGGGTAGAAACGACCGGAGATTCCGAGGACTACGCATTTGAAGGTGTGGAGGTCACAAGGGACAGAAACGGAAATGTGACAGATATTGTCGTAAAGGAGGGATATGCAGGAGAAAAACAGGAATTCTCTCGTGAACCAGGATCGGAAAATGATACCCGGGGCGAAGGAATCTGGAAATTCAGGACCGTGAAGAGACCGGATACCCCGGTCCTGCTCTACGATCTCGGGAATCTTGATGTGATAACGAAAGGAAAAGATGGAACTCTTTACGGCTATGACCGGGAAGGGCGGCGGCAGAAGATCACCTTTGATACGAGATCGATCTACGCGCTGAAAAATGGAAAACCTGTATTTGAAGTATCTGGAGGCGATTTCTCAAAACTTGTATATGATCGGAAGTCGAAGGCGTTTACCTCGATGGATCCGGAGACTACGCTGTTTCATCTTGACTCATTCCTGTGCAGGGACGCGGAAACAGATCCCTATACGGGACTGGCATATGTGAGGAAGATGGAGATTGGAAGGTATGGAAGGGAACGACCGGTCTTTTACGTGTGGCCGGTGGTAAAAGAGACGGATTCATCGGGGAATCTGATCGGAAGACGGAAAATATTGACCGGAAGACCGGCAGAAATCGCAGAAGAAACTGAGAATGCCTATATTACTGGGACATGGAACCCGAAAACAGGCCGTTTCGAAAAAAAGATGGAACCAGTTCTCGATGAGTTTGGACTGGTAAAATATTATCCGGAAAGCGGCGCCGTGTACAAGAAAGGAGAATCGGTCTATGACCGGGATGGGGATTATGTGACATACCGGTATGAAGATCTTCTGGAAATGGAGAACCGTGCGGCATACCACTTGAACAGGAGAGAGGATCTTCTTGATGTAGGGGATCCGGAGGATGAGGCGGATGATGTACCTTTAAAACACAGAAAGGGAGAGGTATGGATCATTCCGAATGTATGGGTCAGCGGTGAGAAAACGATCCAGGACGGCAGCACGGATGAGGAGACGGATGGACAGCCGGATCTTTTAAGACGTGTGATCCCGGGAAGCTACATTCTTGAGGAACTGGAGGCGCCGGATGGGTATGTGCGTGCGCTTCCGGCAGCAGTGGAGGTGAATGAGACAAAAGAAATCCAGAGAGTCGTCCTGTCAGATGAGAAGACGAAGGTGGAGATTGCAAAGACAGACGGGACAGAAAGCTATGTTCAGAATATCGAAAACGGGACGGACAGCCAGAATAAAGAAAACGGGACGGAGATCCGCGGATCATACGGTCAGAAGTTTGTCAAAGGAGCAAAACTTGCGCTCTTTAAAGCGAAGCGTGTGAATTCTGCGGATCATGAGAAATACCCCAAAGGATACTACCTTGTGAAGGCAGAAGAGACGCCTGCTGTGTGGAGCTCAGAAGACCCGTTGGACAATCACAAAGTTCCGGTGACGGCGCTGTGGATTACGGATGGAAAACCAAAGTATTTTGAGGGAATTCCGGTGGGAAACTATATCCTGGAGGAGCTGGAGACTCCGCCCGGTTATCTTCCTGCTTCGATGGAGATCACAGTGGAAGAGACAAAAGAGCTGCAGAGCTTTGTCCTGAAGGATGACCATACAAAACTGGAGATCCTTAAGTTTGAGAGAAATACGTCCGGCGAGAAAGAAGCGCTGTCCTGGCCGGCGTCTCCCGAATTTGTTCTCTGTGAAGCGGATCTTGATGAAAACGGGGAGGTGAAGATGGAGAACGGTACTTATGGGTACCGGAAAGACCGGATTGCAGACAGTTGGAAGGCAGATGACCTGTCAGAGTACCTTCCGGCGGTCCCGGAGGCGTATGAAAAGATGTTTGGCGAGTATGGAAATGGATTTGAACAGTTTTCATGGAGAAAAGAAATCACGGGACGAGTGATCTCCGGAGAGGCCAGACTTCTGGAGAATAAAGAAACAGAGGATCAGGGGATCATCCTGCAGCTCTGGGAGCTATCGGATGGAAGCAGAATGCAGGTTTCTGTATCCGCAAATGGAAATCCGGAAAAATTAACGCAGAATGGTCAGCCGTCACCGGCATTTGAGTATCAGTTCCGTTACCGTTCCGGATTTTCCGGCAGCTTCCCGGAAGTGACCAGCTACGATACAAGAGGCGGTCTGCACCGGATCGACCGGCTTCCGGAAGGAAAATATGTGCTTCTGGAGAGTAAGGTTCCGGATGGATATCAGGGAGCAGATCCGATGCTGATCACAGTGGATCAGTCCGGAACCGTTATCCGTTATGAAGTGGAAAATAAACGGAAACCGGAGGAACGGGCAGCATTTGGGCGCATCAGGATCAGGAAGACGGATGCGGATGATAAAGATCTGCGGCTTTCCGGTGCCTGGTTTGAAGCTGTCTGTGTACAGACAGGGGAGAAAACTGTGTTTGCGACTGGTGAAGATGGGATCGCGTTATCGCCGGAACTTTCAATCGGATATCTGGATCATGGAGCCTGGATCATGTATGAATATACAGTTCGGGAGCTCATGCCGCCTCCGGGATACGGACGCTGTGAAGAAACCTTTTCGGTCGTGTTTGACAGGGAAAAAGAGGATCTGATCCAGCTGTATGAACTTTCTGTCGAAAATAAAACGACAAGAGCCGGATTCAGTAAACTGGATCTCACGACAGGGGAAGAACTTCCGGGAGCTTCCCTGGAGTTAAAAACTTCTGATGGAAGGCTTGTTGATTCCTGGATATCCGGGAAGACTCCGCATCTTGTAGAAGGAAAGCTGACGGCAGGTGAGAACTATATTCTGACAGAAATATCCGCTCCTGACGGGTACGAGCTCGCGGAATCCATTTCCTTTACAGTGCCGGAGAACGGAAATTTCGTGAAGATCGAGATGACGGATCGAAGAAAGCCGCCGGAGGAACCGGAAACACCGACGGAGCCGGAACAGCCGACAGAACCCGATATCCCGACTTTTCCGGAAACACCGACGGAACCGGAAATGCCGGAGACGCCGGAAACACCAACGGAGCCGGAACGTCCGACGCCATCTGTTCCTGGTGAGAAGCCAAAGAAACCGGTGGAAGCGGAGTGGACAGAGCCTGAGACAGAACCGGAACCGGAACGGAAAAAAACATATGGGACGATCACGGTACGCTATGAACGGGAATTTTCAGGCAGCGGAAAGGGGCACGTCCACCAAAAAGGCAGGACAGATCTCAGAACCCCGGAAACGGGAGATACGGGAAGACCAGAGCTTGCAGTAACCGGTCTGTTTGTCGGATTCCTTGGACTCTGGTATCTTCACATAAAAAAGGAGAGAGAAGAAAGGAACAATGAACATGAGGATGAAAAATGATGGAAGCCGGAAAATCCGGCTTCCGGTCAGAAAAATATTCGGATTTTTAGGAATGGAGGCAGTTCTCTTATGTGTATCTTTTTTCATGCCTGCATTCGCGGAAAAATTGCCGTCAGAGGAAAGAAAGCTGCAGGTGGAAGAAACTCTGTCCGGAGAAGAGACATCGCCTGCGGAGAAAAAAAGAGAAGAAAAAGAGACTCTGACGTATGAAAGCCCCATATTTACGGGTGGGGGAGAGGAATTTCTACCGGAAGAGACAAGGACCGAGGGCGAAAAAGAATACCGTCTGGTATCAACGCGAATCCGAAACGCAAAGAAAACAGGAGAAATGACGTATGCCCAGGTGACAATCCCATATGATCTGGAAGGAGATGATACAGTGCCGGAGACAGCGGATGTTCCCCTGATCGATGAGGAGTCCGGCACAGAGTTTGAGCGGGAGCTTTCTCTTGTGGATGTGGAAGAAATATCGAGAGAATGGTCAGATACCTTTTCTTTTTCAGTCACGGTTTCCGGGTATGGAGCAGACTCATTTTATCTGGGAGATATGGAGATCCCCGGGAATGCGGATCTTGCTGACTACGGAGAAAAACTTCTGGATCTCGCCGGACTGTCCCGGGAGTATTACCGGGTAGACCGCGTGGAGTGGGACGGCGAACCTTATGAAGATGGGGAGGTGATATGCAGAAACGCAGCCGCAGTTGGAAGCAAACTGGTCCGAAACGTAAAAGCGAAGTACGGCGGTCAGATCCGGACACCGGATCTGGAAGGAAAGCAGTATATTGGAATTTATGAGGAAGTTCTCCCGGAAACGGAAGATGAGACAGGGATCGAACCAGAGCCGGAGATCATGAGCCAGCCGGAAACGATCCCGGATACTTCCGAAGAAACTGTACAGGCAAGTCTCGCAGAGCGGATCATTGAATGGCTGGAGAGCCATATCACGACGATAACGGTGAGTTTTGTAAGTGTACTTTTACTGGCAGCGGGAATCTGGCTGTTTGTGAAAAGCGGAAAAAAGCCAGGGCGTCAGTCACCCTAGCTTTTCCTGCCAGTTTTTTTCCTTAAAACCGGTGAGAACAAAGGAGTCACCGATCACTAACGGACGTTTTACGAGCATGCCGTCAGTTGCCAGAAGGGCAATCTGTTCTTCCTCGCTCATAGTCGGGAGTTTATCTTTCAGTCCCATGGATTTATAGAGAAGTCCGCTGGTGTTAAAGAATTTTTTTAACGGAAGTCCGCTCATTTTGTACCATTCTGTCAGTTCTGCCACACTGGGATTATTTTCCTTGATATGGCGGCTGGTATAAGATACCTGGTGCTCATCGAGCCAGCGCTTTGCCTTTTGACAGGTGGAACACGGCGGATATTCGAGAAAAAGAATATTCATAGTGAAAAACACCTCCATGTGCTTAGTATAATGGATTTTTCCGGAGAATACAATGAAAAGGAGAAGATGTTGATCGGGCGGAAAGAAATATGGATATTCTGATCTTTCTTTCAGAGTTTATGGTACCGCTCACGGTATTTTATATCGTCGGTTCCGGAATCCTTGCAAAACGACCGGTGTTCGATGATTTTCTGGATGGCGCAAAGGAAGGAATGCACACTGTGGCGGATGTACTTCCGACTCTGATCGGACTGATGACAGCGGTGGGAGTTTTAAGAGCTTCGGGGATTCTTGAAGCAGTATCGGAACTTCTGAAGATTCCCGCCGCACTCTGCCATATCCCTGTTCCGGTAATCCCGATCATTCTGGTGAGGATCGTATCCAGCTCTGCAGCCGTTGGTCTGATCCTTGACATCTTTAAAGAATATGGGCCGGATTCTCTGGTCGGAAATATGGTTTCTATCATGATGGGGTGTACGGAGACAGTGTTTTATACCATGAGTGTGTATTTTATGTCTGCACATATCCGAAAGACACGCTGGACATTGCCTGGAGCTCTTGCTGCAACAGCGGCTGGGATCGCTGCAAGTATCTTTTTGACGGGGCAATTATTCCATACCTGATACAGCCGGGTCGGAATGCGAAGCATCGGCATAATCTTGTTACAGCCCGGCGGTGGAGCGTCCGTGTACTGTAGTGTATTTTCACAGAAAAAGCGGAAAACCGGAGAAAATCGGTTGTGTCGTGAATTGGAATCGTTTATAATAAAAGCCGTAAAAAACAAAAGATCCGGGGCGTCAGGAAGATCGGATATTGCGGTTGGACAGCCCAGAGAGGAAGAGGATTCCACGGTTGGACGATTATAAAGTATTGAACGAGATCCTGGTGAGACTGTTCCGCAGCATCATGGACGTTGAGGAGAAGGCGATCATCACCCAGGAGTTCCAGGATATAACAAACAATGATATGCATGTGATCGAGGCCATCGGTATGGGAACACCGAAAAACATGTCATCGATCGCAAAAGAACTCTCTGTCACGGTAGGCACCCTGACGATCGCGATGAACAGCCTGGTAAAAAAAGGGTATGTGAAGAGGGAACGCGGGGAGGAAGACCGCAGGGTTGTATATATCTCGCTTTCGGATAAGGGAAAGAAAGCGTTTATCCACCATGCGAGATTCCATAAAGAAATGATCACCTCGATCCTGGATGAATTTGACGAGGATGAGAAAAAGATCCTGATCCGTGGACTCACGAAGCTGGACAACTGGTTTCGGGATAAGGAAGAGGAGAACAAAACAGGACGGGAATAAAATGCGCACTGCACGATCGCTGTTTCAGCGAGAAGTCAGGTGCGTATTTTTAATTTGCGCGAGACCTTGGCGACTGTCGTGATAGCAGAGAGAAAGCAATAAAAAGTTGAATTAAAAAAGTAAAGCATATATAAATATAACTTAAAAATATTAAGTAAAGTTGATAAAAACAATATTTAATCTTCCGGCGGATGATGTGGACCGGGTTTCCGGTCTGGACGATGTCACGGTTTACTCCACACAGCAGGGGACCATTGCACCGATCATCAATCATAAAGAAGGGCTCTGCGCGAATCAGTGGTTCCGTCAGGCGGTCAGCTATGCACTTGATTATGAGGAAGTCATGACGGCAACCTATGGGGCCAATGGCTTTACGATGGGGTCTTGCTACATGGATGAAGCACAGCCGTTCTGGTACACGGATGCCGGATCTGAGGAATACAATGTACACGATCCGGAAAAGGCGAAAGAGATCCTGAAGGAACATGGATATGATGGAACTCCGCTGAGACTGACAGCAGCGACCCTGAATAAGATGGATTATATGGCAGTGACCATGCAGTCAGTCGGAGCTGGAAGAAGTCGGCATCCCGGTGGAACTGAATATCGTAGACTGGCCGACACTCCAGGCGCAGAGCACCGATCCGACAGCATATGATATGTATATCTGCACATTCTCCCAGGTGCCGATTCCGTCCTTGAAACTCTATTTTGGACCGAACTACGCTGGCTGGAATGATGATGAGACGCTTCAGAGCCTTTTAAATGACATGAACACGGCAACAAACATGGACGATGCGAAAGCAGCATGGGATAAAGTTCAGGAATATTCCTGGCAGTATCTGGCAGTTCTCAACTTTGGTCATTATATTGCAAACTATGCATGGAATGATCATGTAAAAGGCTTAAATAATTACAGCGGACTCTACTTCTGGAATGCGGGATACGTAGAGTAGATCAGCACAAAGATCCGGATAAAAATACCTGGCAGAGATGGATCGCTTCACTCTGACCAGGTATTTATGTGTCTGTAACTGTATGTGTATAAAGACTGGCACCGCGGTAAACAGCAGCGCCGGAAAGCTTTCGATTATTCGATATAGGCAACTTTTCCGATCCGCTCTTTCGGCTGGATCACAGTATCCGGATCCGGATAGCCTAAAGCAGCCATCCCATAGACTACATGATTGGCTGGAACACCAAAATCATTTAAGATGTCACGGATTGCCGGAGTATCGCAGATATTCTGGAGCTGGTTGATCCAGACAGAGCCGACTCCGTAGGAATTGGCAGCTAAAAAGATATTTTCGAGAGCGCAGGCATCATCTTCTTTTCCCCAGTTACTGTCGCGCAGATTGGACGGTATGATGATGGCAGCCGGGCAGTACAGATCATATCCCGGGCGGTTTAATGTGGTTTTGATCGCCTCAGCCAGACGTTTGATGGCATTCTTATTTGTCACCACCGTAAATTTCCAGGTCTGTTTTCCCATACCGCTCGGCGCGTGGAGAGCTGCCTGTACCAGATCATCAAGGATCTCTCTGGAGATTGGAGTGTCGGTGAATTTACGGATGCTTCTTCTTGTAAGGATATTGTTCATGACTTCGTTCATTGAGATGTTCCTCCTGTCAAAATCAGAATGTAAAAAGTTTCGGGAAACATATACCGATTTATTTTATCATATTAGTCGTCAAAACTCCAGAGACCTTAAGAGAAAATTGAAAGAAAAAATAGAAATAATAAACAAAATTAAATATCAATTCCGATTTTTCCTATCACATTTTCACTACTGGTGATATCATATGCCCATAATAATAAATTTCCAAACAGAAAGGGGTAATTGTATGTTAATTGCTACATGGATCGTGACTTTTATTCTGATCATTGCTGTCGGAATCTATGCAGGAACAAAAATCGCACATGCAAATCAGTGGTCCGGCAGTGACCGGTCAATGAGTGCATTTGCGGTTGGCGCGATGTTAGGTGCATGGCAGATCGGAGGCATGAGCGTTGTTGGTGCCGCACAGAATGGTTATACGATGGGTATCGCGGGATGCTGGTACTCGATCGCAAGCGGCGTCTACATCCTTTTCTTAGGACTTCTGGCTGGTCCGCTTCGTAAAAACTTAAAGACAGAGGCGCTTCCGGATTATCTGGAATCCCGCTTCTCGCCGGGCGTTGCAAGACTTCAGTCCTACGTATGGATCATTTTCGGAATCATCTATATTCCGATCCAGTTAAAGACGATCTCATCGATCATCCAGATCGTTCTTCCGGGATTAAATACCGGTCTTGCGATGTTTATCGGTGTTACGATCGCAGCAATCTATACTGGATTCGCAGGAATG
This sequence comes from Pilosibacter sp. NGB245, assembly GCF_057397225.1. Taxonomy (NCBI): domain Bacteria; kingdom Bacillati; phylum Bacillota; class Clostridia; order Eubacteriales; family Clostridiaceae; genus Pilosibacter; species Pilosibacter sp. NGB245. The sequence goes on from NZ_CM171584.1 coordinate 80,766, forward strand.
AAAGGTTCTGCAGCAATCGGTCGTGTCGTTTGTATCGCAACATATGTACTTCTTATTTTCTTTGTGGGAACACACATTGGAGATTTCGGCGGATATTCCGGACTGATCGCATCACTTCCGGAAGGTTATGACAAGTTAAGCGCAATGCCGACCCAGCAGATCATCGCGTGGGCAGTCGGCGGTCTCTTAAGCTCTGTAGTTCTTCAGTCCGCTCTTCAGCCGATGTTAGCAGCGAAAGACGACAAGACAGCATGCGCAGGCTGCATCATCGGTTATATTCTTGCAGCTCCGATCTGTATCCTGACAGCAATCGTTGGTATGATGGCGCGCGCAGCAAATGACGGTCTCGGTGACGGCGCAACAGCATTCGCATGGGCAATCCGTGATATGAACACACCGGTCATGGCAGGTATCATCTTTGCAGTCTGCACGATGATCATTGCTGCGACAATGGCTACCATGATGATGGCAACCGGTACGATCCTTACCAATATCTACAAGAAACAGATCAACAAGAATGCGGATGACCATCAGATCCTCAAGATTTCCCGTTTCGGAACGATCGCAGTTGCGTATGTTTCTCTGTTAGTTGGTTTCTTCATTCCGTCCGCACAGATGACAAATATGTTCTTAACACTTACATACTGTGTAACTTCTCCGTTCAGCTATTCCGTAGTTGTAGGACTTTTCTGGAAGAGAGTGAACGCGAAAGCATCGTTCGCAAGCGTTATCGCAGGTATCGTAACCGCGATTGCATGGGTAGTGCTTGGATTAAACGGAACATTAAACGTTGTATATCCGACGATCGTTGTCAGCTATGTCGTTGGTATTATTGTTACACTGGCAACTTCTCCTGCTGAAAAGACAGCATAACAGAAACTTGGAAGATATGAGCTGCGTTTTACAGAAAGAAGATCTGTAAAACGCAGCGAAATGACAGAAAAAGGAGGATTTTGATATGCCGAACAGACCTTATCTTGGAAGGACCGTTGATGATACGATCGCGATGTATAAACCGCATGTATCGGGAACAGAAGGCGCGGTCAGCTCGAACAGCCCATATGCGACACAGGCTGGTCTTGAGATCATGAAACAGGGCGGAAATGCCTTTGATGCAGCAGTTGCAGTGTCTCTTGTTCTCGGCGTTGTGGAACCGTACCATTGTGGAATTGGCGGCGGATGCTTCCATACATTCTATGATAAAAATACAAATGAGTTCTACTGCGTGGATGCCCGGGGAATTGCTCCGAAGAATGCATACCAGGATATGATGCTGGATGAGAACGGTGATGTAGACCTGAACCTTACCGAATATTCCGGAAGATCTGTATCGGTACCGTCGTTCTATCGCGCAATGGATAATTTGCTGAAGAAACACGGCACGATGACATGGGAACAGGTTTCAGCGCCTGCGATCAAGCTTTGCCGTGATGGCTTTGCATGCGGCTTCGCGTACGCCAGGATCACGGATACCCCGGAGGCAGAGCACAATAAAGCAGAATATGAAGGTTTTGAGGAGCTTTATCTGAATCATGGAAAGCCGCGTCAGTTTGGTGAGATCATTAAAAATCCGGACCTGGCAGACACCATGGAAGGCGTTGCGAAGAATGGTGTGGACTGGTTCTATAATGGACCGATCGCAGACGAGATGGTAGAGCATATCAACAAAAATAAAGGACTCTTCTGCAAGGAAGATCTCATAAACTGCAAGCCGAAGGAACGGATCCCGGTTCGCGGAAATTATCGTGGATATGATATCATCTCCATGGCACCGCCGTCTTCAGGCGGAACCCATATCATCCAGATGTTAAATATTCTGGAAAACTTCGATTTAAAAGGAATGGGATTCCATTCTGCTGACAGTACTCATGTAATTGCAGAGACCATGAAGATGATGTTTGCTGATCGATCCGTGGCAATGGGTGATCCGGACTTCGTTGACGTAAAGGTTGATAAACTGCTCTCGAAAGAGTATGCGAAAGAGCTGGCTGCAAAGATCGATATGGATCATGCAAAAGAATATGCCCCAACGGACGGGATCGAGGCAAAAGAGTACCGCGGCTGCACATCTAACTTTACGGTAATGGATAAATATGGAAATGTGATCTCCCAGACACAGACGATCCGTAACTGGTGGGGATCGGGCGTTGTGATCCCGGGAAGAGGATTCATTATGAACAACGCAATGGCAGACTTCAGTGCAAAAGCAGGTGTCCGTACCACACAGGGACTGGCATATGGAATGGCAAATGCGATCCGTCCAGGAAAAACTCCGTTATCCAGTATGTCCCCAACAATCGTCATGAAAGACGGAAAACCGGTATTATCCGTTGGCGCAGCTGGTGGTCCGCGTATCATTACAAGTACCCTGCAGCTCATTATCAACAACCTGGATTACGGCATGATGATGGATTCTGCAGTAAAACATCCGCATATGTGCTGTCTGACATTAAATCAGGGACTTGAGCTTGAGGAAGGTTTCTCTCCGGATACGATCAAGCTTCTGGCTGCAAAAGGACATATCATCAAGAATACTACCGATTTTGGAGAACTTCTCGTTATGCCGAATGGTATCCGTAATATTGATGGTACTTTCTTCCCAGGAGGAACAAGCCGCGTTGACGGCGGCGGCGGTGCACTGACGGCGTCCGGAACGATGGCGATCGATGGTCTGTGCTTTATTGATGAGAAATTAACGAAATAAGAAAAAGAAGACCAGAAAATTTTATTTCAGGTAAAAAACACCGGCAAACTGGAGGGAATCTCCAGTTGCCGGTGCTATGTTGTGTTATGCAGAGAAGCGGAACAGATGAATGGATCAGTCGATAGCTGGCGTTCCTTGTGCTGCAGCTTCTTCAATCAGCTGGATCGTCTCATCCGTGCTCAGAACAGTACAGTAAATGACGTTCATGATCCGTAATTCGGCTTCATGGAGCTCCTGGGTAGCGGCTGCACAGGAATCTTCCGGACAAATCACACGGAAACCCTGATCAGCGAGAACGCGGATCGTGGAGGCCACACACTGGTCGGTCACTACACCGGTGACGATCACGGTATCGATCCCCATATTGTGGAGGATCTGTGTGTAGTTTGTTCCAAGGCTGACGCTGTCTGTGGTCTTATTTACAACGATCTCGTCTTCGAGAGGGGTAAGCTCATCGACCATTTTTGCACTGTCGTCGCCTACATAGACGTAAATATCGTTCCAGCCAACGGTGCTCTGGACACGGGAACGGTCAGAGCCGTCTTTTTTCAGACTCGCGATCCGCCCGTAGGTTACTTCAACTCCGTTTTTCCGGCAGCAGTCCAGAAGGCGTTTGTTATTCGGGATGACCACCTTTTCTACGTGATCGTAAAACCATTCCCATTCATCCCACTCTCCGGCTTCCTTACACTGCAGTGCATCGTAGCCGTCTTTTGCGATGAAATGTTTCTGCATATCCACGATCAGAAGAGCTGTTTTTTTCAGATCCAGATGGATATCCGGGATTTCTTTCATGTTGCGGTAATAAAATGAGAGAAATTTTTCATTTGTTTTCATCGGCATATATCTCCTGTCTATATCTTATGAAAAAAATTATAGCAGAAAGAAAAGAGCCGGGCAACTGAAATAGAATGCAAATAAATGTGTGATTTTGTGCGATGTTAGAAAAAACACAATAATTTCGTAAAAATAACAAAAAACTAAGACTGAACTTTGTTTATTACGCTAATATACAATAAAAAGAATTTTGTGTTAAATTATTAAATAAGAAAAAAGATCCATCCGCAGACGTTTGAAATAAAGAAGGAGGGACGTGCCATGACGCAATCAGAAATTTTGAAAGCGACTGATCGCTTTTTTACAAAACAGCCCTTTTGGGATATCACACGAAAACGCACAGACACGTATCTCCGGATCGAAGATGAGACGGTACGGATCATTCGTTACGGTATGAACGAAGGGACGGAAGGACTGGACTGTATTCCAGGTGTTGGGCAGATCGGGATCATGTTTTCCGTGCAGGAAAAAGAAGCAAAAGCATACCTTTACGGGGTGCTTCCGGAGAAGAAGATCCTGCCGCAGTATGGGATCAAAGAAAGTGCACAGCTGCAGTTCTCACCGGCGAGTTTCTCAAAACTGACCGGACTTCCGTCGGCAGATATTCCGGCTGAAGGACTTCTGCTTACCGATGTATTTCCCTGGGCAGTTCCGTTTATAGAAGAAGTAAATTCTGTGGACAATGGGCAGGAACACTGCGAGGTGATCTCAAAATTCCTGCAGGAATGTGTCCGGAAAAAATCCGATATTCGTGAAACAGATAAGGAGCTGGCCAGTTCGATCGTAAATTACCTGATGAAATACAGAAAAGTTATCCGAATGAAGGAACTGGAACAGGAGTATGGATTCTGTGCAAGGACGATCCAGAAGGCAGTTGTCAGCAATGTGGGAGTCACACCGAAACAGCTGAATCTTCAGATCTGCCTTCAGAATGCGATTCAGACGATCGCGGAAAAGCCGGATCTGTCATTGACAGATCTTACCTACCAGATGCAGTTTTATGATCAGTCGCACTTCGGGAGTGTGTTCCGCCGTATGACGGGAGTGTGTCCGGGACAATATCAGAAGTGGCTGCAGACGGAGAAGGAAGGTGAGAAATGTGCTGTATGACAGACGGGAAAAGATCATAGCCCTTTTGAATCGTGACGGAATGGTAAAGGCCAATGAGCTGGTGGAGCAATATGGTGTGTCCATGGAGACGATCCGAAGAGATCTGGAATATCTGGAGAAACGAGGACTTGTCGACCGTGTATATGGAGGAGCGATCTTAAGAAAAAAACGCGGAGTGGAACCGAAGATCGAGAAACGCCAGCTGGAGCACTATGAAGAAAAAAAGCGATCGGTCAGAGAGCCGTTGATCTTGTAGAGGATGGAGAAGTGATCGCGATCGACCTTGGAACGACGACGCGGGAATTTGCGCGTGCTCTGGTTGGAAAAAAGAGACGCCTCACTGTGATCACAAATTCGATCCCGATCGCACTGGATCTATCAGTGGATGAAAATATCCGGGTGATCATGGTCGGCGGAGAAGTGCGCAAGAATGAACTCTCCGTATCCGGAAACATTGCAGATGAAAATATGCGCTATTTCCAGACGGACAAGATTTTTCTCGGAGTCGGCGGATTGACGGAAAAATTTGGAATTACAGATTACCATGTGGAGGAAACTCCATTTCGCAGGATCGGGGTCAGCCGGACGCAGAAGGTGATCGCACTTGCGGATCACAGTAAATTTGGAGTGACGGCGATGAATCAGGTGTGCAGCCTGGAACAGATCGATGCGCTCGTGACGGATCGGCAGGCGGATAAAAATCTGATCGGGAGACTGAAGGCAAAGGGAATGAAAGTGTATCTTGCGTGAAAGAACAAAATATGTTGGATTTCAGAAAAAAGGCAAAGGGGACTGAGCAGCCATGGTGGGCTGTGGAAGTCCCTTTTTCCATATTTCTGAGAGGCATGATCAGATACAGAAGGATTTGCCGGACAGGTGGATTTACGGAATCAGCCGGAAGGAAAAGACAGAGAAAGCGGAAGAAGACGCTGGAAAGTTGCGATTATGTGCGATTACATAAAAATCACAAATTTTATGTGCAAAATAGCACAAACACACGAGCAATTTTTATAAAAATCATGAATATAATTCTCTAAATCTGTGTGATATAGTAAATACAATAAAAAAACAGAAAATGATTCTGCGTATCAGGAAGGAAGTGAGGGGAACCGTTGAGCAGGAAATACTTTATGGGAGTTGATCAGGGAACGACCGGGACAACGGTACTCCTGCTGGATGAAGACTGGAATCTGGCCGCTTCGTCACATAAAGAACATAAACAATATTATCCGCAGCCGGGCTGGGTGGAACACGATCCGAAAGAAATCCTGGCGCAGATAAAAGAGGCGGCAGAAGAGGTGATGGAAAAAGCCCATGTGACAGCTGAACAGGTCGAATGCATGGGAATCGACAATCAGGGAGAGACGGTTGTCGTCTGGGATAAAGTGACAGGCGAACCGCTTTATCCGGCAATCGTCTGGCAGGATCGAAGGACTGCAACATGGATCGAAGAGCTGGAAGAAGATATCCAGTATATGATCCGCCAGAAGACAGGACTTCATGCAGATGCGTATTTTGGCGCGACAAAGATCAAATGGATCCTTGACAATGTGGAAGGCGCGAAGGAAGCTGCGATGGAAGGAAGACTGTTGGCAGGACCGACCGATTCCTGGTTTATCTGGAATCTCACTGACCGAAAAGTCTTTGCTACCGATTATTCGACGGCATCAAGGACCGCACTTTTCAATATCCATACGAATGAATGGGATCACGAATTGCTGGAGCTTTTGGAAATTCCGAAGAGCATTCTTCCGGAGATCCGAAACAGCACAGAAAAATATGGATATGCCACACTGCGGGGGTGTGACGGAAAAGAAGGAAAGATCCTGATTTCCGGAAATATGGTGGACCAGCAGGCGGCCCTGTTTGGACAGGCCTGTCTGAGCGAGGGAATGGTCAAAACGACATATGGAACCGGATGCTTCATGCTGATGAACACAGGAAAAACACCGGTTTATTCCAATACAGGACTTCTTACATGCGTCGGCTGGAAAATGCATGGAAAAGACATGGTATTCGCTCTGGACGGAGGAATCTATGTTGCAGGTTCCGTCATCACATGGATGAAGGACAAGATGCATCTTATTTCCGATGCGAAGGAGACGGGAGAACTCGCGGAATCGGTTCCGGATACAGCCGGTGTCTGTTTTGTACCGGCGCTCACCGGACTTGCAGCGCCGTACTGGGATCCATACGCGAGAGGAATGCTGATCGGGATCACACCAGGAACTGAGCGGGCTCATGTGGTCCGGGCTGCCCTGGAGAGCATCGCTTATCAGGTAAGAGATATTCTTGATCTGATGGAGATGGATTCCGGCATCAGGATCCGTGCGATGCGTGTGGACGGCGGAATTACAGCAAATGAATTTCTGATGCAGTTTCAGGCGGATATTCTTGGAATTCCGGTGGATGTGCCGGAAATCTCCGAGACAACTGCACTGGGAGTTGCCTATATGGCAGCGTATGGATCTGGATTATTTAAAGACCTTGATGAGATCGAGGCGAACTGGAAGCTCAAAAAACGTTATTATCCGAAAATGAGTGAAAAAGAGCGGGAGAAAAAGATGCGGATGTGGCATCGGGCAGTCGCCAGAGCGAAGGAATGGGTCGAGGAAGAAGAGACAGATGGACCGGAACTGACCGGAGAATTTGATTGAATAAAGGTGAAGGAGAGGAAATATGAAAACAGATGTGGTAATTATTGGTGCAGGTGCAGTCGGATGTGCGATCGCCCGCGAGTTATCCAGATATCAGCTGGATGTAACCGTAGTAGAGAAAAATGAAGATGTTGGCGGCGATGCATCAAAGTCCAACAGCGCGATCATCCATACCGGATACGATGCGTCACCGGGAACACTGGAATCCCAGCTTGTTGTAGCGGCAAACCCGATGTATGATCAGCTCACCAGGGATCTTGATATCCCGTTTAAGAGAGTCGGAGCGATCCTTCCGGCGATCACGGAAGAACAGTACGAAAAACTCCCGGAGATCAAGCACAAAGCATTTATGAACCGTGTTTACGATGTTCAGTATAAGACAGCGGAAGAACTTCTTGAGATGGAGCCGAACCTGAATCCGGAGGTCAAAGGCGGACTCTATATTCCGAGAGAGAGTATCATCGATCCGTTTATCCTTGTGCAGGCTCTGGCAGAAAATGCAAATGCAAATGGTGTTCATTTCCTTTTAAATACAAAAGTGACCGATATCAAGGTAAAAGATGGAGCTGTAAGTGAGGTTGTAACGACAGGTGAGACGATCGAGACAAAATATGTCATCAACGCAGCGGCTCTCTACTGCGATGAGATCGCTGCAATGGTAGGAAAGGCTGATTACAAAGTCGTTGCAAGAAGAGGCCAGTTTTATATTCTTGATAAGAACACAAGCTGTAAGGTAAATGAGATCGTACTTCCGATCCCGACCAAGATCACAAAAGGAAAATTAATGTGTCCGACCATTCACGGAAATATGTTAGTGGGACCGACTGCTGAGGATCTTGATAATAAGACGGATAAGTCCGTGACAAAAGAAGGTCTCGACAGCATCTTAAAGGATGTAAAGAACCTGATCCCGAACGTCAATGTCCGCGACAGCATCACCCAGTACAGCGGTTTGCGCCCGAACAGAAATCCGGAAGGACTTCATGTTGATACATATGACGACTTAAAGGGTTATATCAACCTGTCAGGCGTTCGCTCCACAGGTCTTACACTCTCCGTAGCGATGGGTGTATATGTTGCGGATGTTATGAGAGAGATGGGCGCACCGATGGTATTTAAGGAGAACTTCATCTCAACGAGAAAAGGAATCGTCCGTTTCCATGAACTGAGCCGTGAAGAACAGGATGAGATCGTAAAGGAAAATCCGGCGTATGGAAGAGTCATCTGCCGCTGTGAGACGATCACAGAAGGAGAAATCCTGGATGCGATCCACAGACCGCTGGGTGCAAGAAGCGTAGATGCGGTAAAACGCCGTGTAAGAGCAGGAATGGGTCGTTGTCAGGGCGGTTTCTGCGGACCAAAGGTCATCGAGATCTTAGCAAGAGAACTGGGTATTCCGGTGGAAGAAGTCAATAAAAACAATGCGGGTTCCTATATGGTTGCCGGGAAAACGAGATAGGGGAGGATACTATGTACGAGATTCAGACTGATGTGGTAATTGTAGGAGGAGGCCCGGCAGGCTTATCTGCCGCTGTGGCAGCAAAAAAAGAAGGAGCGGAGAAAGTCCTGATCATCGAAAGAGATGAAAAACTGGGTGGCATCTTACAGCAGTGTATCCATCCGGGATTCGGACTTACTTATTTCCATAAAGAGCTGACAGGTCCGGAGTATGCGGGACATTTCAAAGAAGAGGCGCTGGCACTTGGCGCGGAAGTATTATTAAATTCCATGGTGCTGGAGGTTATTCCGGAAGAGAGCGCAGTGATCTGTGTAAACTCCGAATACGGAATGACAAAGGTAAAAGCCGGAAGCATCGTTCTTGCGATGGGATGCCGTGAGAGAACACGTGCGGGCATCATGATCCCGGGAACAAGACCGGCAGGCGTTTACACAGCAGGTGCTGCACAGCGTCTTGTTAACCGCCAGAACGCTGTAGTTGGAAAGAATATCGTGATCCTCGGTTCCGGTGATATCGGAATGATCATGGCGAGAAGAATGACACTGGAAGGTGCCCATGTCATCGCTGTTGTGGAGCTGATGGACTTCCTTGCAGGTTTGACGAGAAATAAAGTTCAGTGCCTGGATGATTTTGGAATTCCGTTAAAACTTTCTCATACGGTGACAAGAATTGTCGGAAACGAGAGAGTAGAGGGAGTTTATATCGCACAGGTTGATAAGGATAAAAAACCGATCCCGGAAACAGAAGAGTTTATTCCGTGTGACACGCTGCTTCTGTCAGTTGGTCTGATCCCGGAGAATGAACTGAGCCGCGGTGCTGATGTGAAGATCTCCCGTATCACAAATGGACCGGAAGTAAACCAGTATATGCAGACATCCTGGGATAACGTATTTGCATGTGGAAATGTTGTTCATGTAAACGATCTTGTTGACAATGTAACCGTTGAGAGTATGAATGCAGGTGCATCTGCAGCCCGTTATGCGATGCACAAACTCCCGGAGGCAAACCGCGAGGTTCCGTCTGTGACAGGTGAAAATGTCCGCTATCTCTGCCCGCAGCGTGTAAAGATCGGTGAAGAAAATGAGACTGTCCGTCTGTTCTTCCGTGTCCTTCATCCGGAACTGGATGTTGTGATCCGTGTAAAGAGCGGAGATAAGGTACTCTCTGAGAAGAAGGCGAAGCGTGTAAATCCTGGTGAGATGTGCCATGTAGAAGTAAAAACAGCTGAAATCACCGGAGATGACGTAACGGTAGAAGTAGTGAAATAGGAAGGATGGAGACAAGATGGAGAAAGAGATTATCTGTACTGTCTGCCCGATGGGATGTCATATCACTGTAACAGGCGAAGGCGACCGGGTGGATTCGATCACTGGATATACATGTAAGCGTGGAGAGGAGTACGGGAAGCAGGAATTTGCACATCCGGTAAGGATTCTCACAAGCACTGTGAAATTAGAGGGCGCAGATCAGCCGCTTCTTCCGGTACGCTCCGAAAAACCGGTTCCGAAGGAGCTGCTTGCGGACTGTATGAAAGTGTTAAAAGCAGTGGATGTGAAAGCACCGGTGAAGAGATATGATGTGATCGTTGAGAACATCTGCGGCTGCGGTGTCAATATCGTGGCATCTGACAGCGTCGGCTAGGAAAAATATATAAGGAAAAGTGAGACGGCTGCTCCGGAGAATGATAAAAGGATTCTCCGGACAGCCGTTTTTTCATGCATTCTTCTCAAGCCATAGTCTGAAATATTTCCTGATGACAGAAAACGGCATGGGTCCGAGATCGAGAAGAAATCTGTGAAATTCTTTTGCGGAGAACCGGTTCCCGAGTGCTTTTTCCGCCTCTTCCCGCATTTCCATGATCTCCACGTATCCCCCAGCGTATTCGAGATAGTTCGTGGGACTGTCAATCATTGTCTGCCAGAGCTCTTCTACCAGATCATCGTCTGCGTCAAAACAGGTGCGGATAAACGCGGCGGCCTGATCTTTGGACCAGCCGTCGTAGTTGATCCCGATGTCCAAAAGGGAGTGAAAACAGAGCGAAAAGGACCGCATGGCGGCATGATAGGCGCTGGTTTCTGTGGAAACACCATTATCATAGGACCAGGCCAGATTTTCCACGTAAGTCGCCCAGCCTTCCGCTGCGCCGGAACAGGTCAGCAGGGCGGACAGTGGATGTTTCGCATGTTCCCGGAAATAGACTGTCTGGTAGAGATGTCCGGGGAAACCTTCATGGGCGAGCGTGGGATAAAGTTCATCCTCTGCGCCGGTACTGCCGTTATTGATATAGATCACATTCTGAGCGGGATCATCGAGCGGTGCGGTGAGATAAAATGCAGGACTCAACGCCGCTTCCAGCTGGGCCGGGACATAGCGGATCTCGTACTGCCTGGCAGCATCAGACAGCGCCGGAAAGTCAGAATTCATCTGATCCTGAAGATCTGTAAGGATCTGGTCAGGCTGTGTACAGGAAAAAGTGAGATCGGAAGCGGCAGCTTTGGAAAAAGAGGAGATCGTCTCCAGATCTTTCTGCATCCGGTAAGACAGCGCAGTTTTCAACTCTTCGATCGTACGATAGGAGAGACCGGGACCTGATCTTACAAGATATTCATAGTACTGCTTTCCGTCCCGGAATCCGGCGAGACCGCTTTCGTTGATCCCGCGCCCTTTTAAGCTTGAAAGCCCGTCGATCAGATGGCGATAAGCGGGCAAAAACGCGTTTTTGATCATGTCAAGATGACGGGAACGAAAGTCAGTTTTCTGCTGTTCTGTCAGAGTGATCTCATGTTCCAGAAATTTCAGGCGGCTTTCAAAGGTCTCCGTCAGGAAATTGTCTTCCGGGTCAATGAGATAACTTTCACAGGATTCGATGATCCGGTCGATCGAAGCGTCGGACAGACCGAGTCCGGCATCAGATTTTTGCTGCTCAAAGAAAAGAATATCACCGTAATAGGAGTCGAGCTGGGAAAGCAGAGAGAGATAGTCTTCGACATCCTGGAGAGAATGGAAAGAATACTCCGACAGCAGGATCGGGAGCTGCGCCTGGATCCCGATGGTGGGGGCAAGTGGCTGTTCGTAGAGCTCGAGACCTTCCGCCATCAGAGAAGTATCAGTCATCGCGGAAAGGGAATCGTAAAGGATCTGCTGGTCTGCTGATAAGGAGCCAGGATCAAAGTCGTTGAGTTTTTTTCGGAGATCATGGAGGTCATGGTGATTTGTGATGAGCTCGGACAGGCGGTAAGTGCCAAGGGAGGCATCCCCCGCATCAATTCCGTAATTTTCCGGGTGGAGCAGCGTGTAGTGGAGATCCAGAGTGCTGGAAGACTCCATCTCGGTGTGAAAGAGGTCAGAGCAGAATGAGTCGAAATCTGCCTGGAGCTTTAAAGCTTTTTCAGAAGTAGCGGGATTGCCGGATGAAAAGTCATTGGAAGAGTAAGATTCCCCGGTCTCCGCCGGACTGGCAGAGAAAATCCGCTCATTTCCGCAGGCAGTGAGAATGAACAGGAAAAAGAGTGCCAGAGCAGCTGCCCAAATGTGTTTCCATTTCATAAAAAGAACCTCCCGGATGCAGCTGCCAATAGGATCAATACGGAAGCTGACTGGTTCAATATATGAATCAGATGAGGGAATACAGAACTTTTTTTACTTACAAATACAGGAACTTTTCTTTTCAAGGTTGAAAAGAAGCGCGGAAGAGGATATACTGAGTAGTATCGCGACAGAAAGACAAATGTGCGATACCCAAGGACAAAATGCACATTTGGCACCAGCGTCTGCGGATGGAAGACCCAGCAGACGGGGATCATCTAAGAATGAGGAGGGGGGAACAGAATTATGTGTGAAAGATTAATGCGTCATGTATCAGAATCAGCAGTAGAACAGACACAGATCGTTCTTGCGAGCCATATCAACGGTGCCGGCCGACTTTTCGGCGGACAGCTGATGGAGTGGATCGATATCGTTGCGGGTGTTGTAGCGAGAAGACATTCCCATTGCAACCAGACAACGGCTTCTGTGGACAGCCTTCAGTTTAAGGAAGCAGTGTATATGAATGATACGCTGATCTTATTCGGAAAACTTACTTATGTGGGTCATACTTCCATGGAGGTTCAGGTCGATACCTATGTGGAGGCACTCGACGGAACGAGAAAACTTGTAAATACCGCATATTTTGTAATGGTAGCACTCGACAAGAATGATCATCCGACAACCGTTCCGGGACTGATCGTGGAAACCGAGGAAGAAAAAGCTGCATGGGCAGCCGGAGAGCGCAGAAACGCGCTGAGAAAGCAGAGACGGATCGAGAATTATTAAAACAGTGCGTATATATCCGCATAAATAAAGGACTGTGAAACACACAGCCAACAAAAAAGGACCTTAAACAGATCAAAGGTCCTTTTTTGCTGCCATGCATCCGAAAGGCGCTGCCGGGCACCCTTTCAAAAAGTCCAGAATGACGTTCAGATAAAACTGCTTTCTTCCAAACATGGAAGTATGGGTAGCACCGTTCACAAGGACGAGCTGCGCACGCGGGATCAGCCGCGCCATCAGCCGGGAGTGGGAGGTTTTCACGAGATCTCTTGTCCCCGCAAGAAGAAGGACCGGCGCCTGTATCGCATGCAGCTGTTCTTTTGTCATCAGCGGCGAGTTGCAGAGCAGGGAGGCGAGCTGCTGGCAGCGGAAAACATGAGAATAGACCATGTCAGCAAATGCATGCCCTTTTTTCTGCGGATGGGAAGCTGGTGAGTCCACACGGCGCGGACGTTTCTGTGAAAGAAAACATGTGCGGAAAAGCGTGGACAAGATCCGATAAAAATAATACTTCCCAATGCAGAACATCCGGACGGGAAAGATCAGTCCGTCAGGCGTGATATTTCCGCTGACAGCGATCACAGAAAGCGTCCGCTCCGGAAAAAGAGAAGCGAACTCCAGTGCGATGTTCGCCCCGTCACTGAATCCAAAGAGGATACACGACGGGATCCGGAGAACATCCAGAAGCGCCGCCGCATCCTTTGCCATATCGGCAGTCGTAAACTCAGCATCTGCATTGTCTGGCTTGATCCGGGAACGTCCGTGGGCACGGCTGTCCATCAGGATCACCCGGTAGTTTGCAGACAATTTTTTCTCGTAGAAGTCAAAGATCATATGCGTCTCCGCGTTCCCGTGGAGCATCAGGATCGGAACTCCGTGCCCGCTTTCTTTATAATAAATCCAAACTTTGGGCGTATCCGCCATACCCTGACGACAGATCATTTTTTCCATTTGTGAAGTTCCCCTTTTAAAAGCGTGAGAATATACCCGCGGATCCCATGAGGATTCTGGATCTCAACAGCGGCATACAGCATGCTCGGCGTCGGATATTTCGGAAGGTACGCATAGTAAGACGGAACCCATTCCGTCGGGCTGTATTTTTCTTTTGCCCGGTAAAGATCCCGGAAACCGTAGCACGCGTTTAAATGGTCATAGATAAACTGGAGCAGGCGTTCCATCGGATTTTTACTCTCTGCGTTCAGACCGGCAAGCGGGGCGACTCCGAGACTGCCGTAGCCGATCCCCTCTTCTTTAAATACCTGGAACGCCTCGTAGATGATCGTCTCCATGACACCGCTCGGCGCATCTTTTCCGTGTCTCGTCACATCGGCCATGTAGCCGTTCTTTCCAAGGAAAGGAACAAAAACGATAAAGGCAACCATTTTTCCATCCGAATTCAGGGCGTAGAAGTAACGCTTGTCCATCGGATCATCGAGTCCGACGGTTCCCATCGTAAACTGAAGCATTCCGCTCTTCTTCCCTTCGAGCCATTCGTCCGTGATCCGGTAAAATTCGCGGTCGAGATCAGGATCCCGTTTCTCCAGCACTTTGTATTCGTGGACCGTGATGCCGGCTTTTGTCGCATGGTTGATGTTCATGCGCATCTTGGCGCCCTTCTTGCCGCTGATCTCATAGTCAGAAAGCTTAAACCGCGCTTCCTCCCCGCTTTTTACGAGACCGAATCCCTGCTTTTCATATTCCGACAGGTAGTAGTCGGTCAGACCGAGAAAGAAAATATTGTGGGCACTGTTCTGGCAGAACTCGCGGAACTCAGCGAGAAGTGCAGGAAAATCTTCATCCTTACAGACTGGATCGCCGTTTACAACGATGGTATCGCCGACGGTCCCATAAGGCAGAACTCCGTCAACAGAATGCCCGAAATACAGACATTTGTCATCTTCCAACGCCAGGTAGGAACATGGATTCTGGCTGTACAGGTTTAAAAGTGTTCTGGCATGCTGGATCTCCTGGGCTCCATGAGCTTGTTTCTGAAGCCATGGACGCAGTGCGCAGAGGATGGCGGCGAGGATGCAGCCCCAGCTGAACCAGAAAAGGACAAATTCTGTTCCATGACGGTCTGCCATGGAAGCAGGAAGATCGCCCATTCCGAAGATCATGCCGATGCCCTGGGCGAAACTGTCCGCAAAGGAGACGGAGGATCCGGCAGCGGTTCCAACCTGCATGTAATGCCAGGTGATCCCGACATTGATCAGGACACCTGCAATGGCAAGAAAAGCAAGTGTTACGGTCTGCTTCCGGTTCTCGCGTCCGGCCGGGATACAGAAATCCTTCCGCAGGGCAAAAAACAGAAGAAACAGAACGAGGTCAAAGATCATGACTCCGTTGTGCAGCGGATGTCCCATCCCGATGAGACCGCGCAGAAAGTTGAGTGTGAAGATCCCCATCGCGATCATCCATGCATTCCGCTTTCTCTTCCATAACTGCAGCGACAGCACGAAAAGAACAATGGAAAAGGCACGCTGGACCATGCGCCCCATCTCAAAAGAGGCCTGCATGGACTGGGAGATCCTTGAAAACGGGAAAAAAGTCAGCAGAAACAGGAAAAAAGAAAATACGGCGAGCAGAACGATCGAGATGTTCTCCAGACGGATCCGGAGCTGCCGTTTTTCATCCAGTCTTTTTTGTGATTCATTCATAAGTCATTCCTCCGAAGCAAAAATCATGAATACGATCTGTTTTATGGTAACACAAAGTGTAGTCTTTTTTGTGTGAAAAATCAACTAAAGGAAGTAAAGTTCCCGCGGAAACCGACGGGATGCCTTGACAAATTTATTTGAACAGGATAGACTAAAGACATCATATGGAAAAAGCTTGGAAGGGAAGAGTACGCCGAAAGGAAGTTTTCAGAGACCCCGGCTGGTGCGAAAGGGGAGCGAAGAGTCGGCGGAAGATGGTCCTGGAGCTGTGCAGGTGAAAAGAAAATCTCCGTTTAGCCTGTGCCGGAAGCGCCCGTTAGCGCGTCAGGCTGTTTGGTGACAGCCGGTGAGGGCGATGACCGTGAGGCATCGCTGAATTTAAAGTGGTAACACGGGGGGACTCGTCTTTAATAATAAAGACGGGCTTTTTTTATGCATTGCGGCACATAACGCGGCAGAAAAAGTCCCCAGCGCAGAAAACGTCCTGTGTGCCATTTATGCCTGAAAGATACAGAAAAAGCTGTATTTTGTGAGCAGATAACCGGCAGGAGAAGAGCCGTAAAAAGAGATAAAAAACAGGAGGAATCAATCCATGTGTACAAACTGTAAGAAACCATACTACATTTCCACAGCGATCGCCTATACATCCGGCAAACCGCATATCGGAAACACTTATGAGATCGTATTAGCAGACGCGATCGCACGCTACAAGAGAGAACAGGGCTATGACGTTTACTTCCAGACAGGAACCGACGAGCACGGTCAGAAGATCGAGTTAAAGGCTGCGGACGCAGGCGTAACTCCGAAGGAGTTCGTTGACAACGTAGCAGGACAGATCAAGGAGATCTGGGACCTCATGAACACTTCCTATGATAAATTCATCCGTACCACAGATGATTACCATGAGAAACAGGTCCAGAAGATCTTCAAGAAATTATATGATCAGGGCGATATCTACAAAGGACATTATGAAGGACTTTACTGCACACCGTGTGAGTCTTTCTGGACTCCGTCCCAGGTCGTAGACGGAAAATGCCCGGACTGCGGACGTCCGGTACAGCCGGCAAAGGAAGAGGCATATTTCTTCCGTATGAGTAAATATGCTCCGAAGCTCATCGAATATATCAACGAGCATCCGGAGTTTATCCAGCCGGTATCCAGAAAGAACGAGATGATGAACAACTTCCTGCTTCCGGGACTTCAGGATCTTTGCGTATCCAGAACCTCCTTCAAGTGGGGAATTCCGGTCACTTTTGATCCGAAGCACGTTACCTATGTATGGCTTGACGCGCTGACCAACTATATCACGGGAATCGGATATGACTGTGACGGAAACAGCGACGAGAAGTTTAAGAAATACTGGCCGGCAGACCTTCACCTGATCGGTAAAGATATTATCCGCTTCCATACCATTTACTGGCCGATCTTCTTAATGGCTCTCGGTCTTCCGCTTCCGAAGCAGGTATTCGGACATCCGTGGCTGTTACAGGGCGATGGCAAGATGAGTAAGTCCAAAGGAAACGTACTCTATGCAGATACGCTCGTTGACTTCTTCGGTGTAGATGCAGTCCGCTACTTCGTACTTCATGAGATGCCGTTTGAGAACGATGGCGTGATCTCCTGGGATCTTATGGTTGAGCGCATGAACTCTGACCTTGCCAACATCCTTGGAAACCTTGTAAACCGTACCGTTTCCATGACAAATAAATATTTTGGCGGAATTGTCGAGAACAAGGGCGTTGCAGAGCCGGTGGATGAAGAGTTAAAGGCAACCGTTCTTGAGACGGTCAAGAAAGTAGACGAGAAGATGAATAAGCTCCGCGTTGCAGACGCGATCACAGAGATCTTCAATATCTTCCGCCGCAGCAACAAATATATCGATGAGACAACTCCGTGGACACTCGCAAAGGATGAGGCAAAGAAGGATCGTCTTGCAACCGTTCTTTACAATCTCACAGAGGCGATCACCATCGGTGCGTCCCTGTTATTCTCCTTCATGCCGGAAACTTCTGAGAAGATCCTCGCTCAGTTAAACACAGAGAAGAGATTGCTGGAGAACATGAATACCTTCGGTCTGTACCCGAACGGAAACAAGGTTACAGAGAAGCCGGAGATCCTGTTTGCCCGTATGGACATCAAGGACGTTATGGAGAAGGTTGAGGCCATGAAGGCAGCAGCCGCAGCAGAGAAACAGGAAGAGAAGAAGGAAGAAGAGAAGCCGGGCATGGACGTTGAGAAGAAGCCGGAGATCACATATGATGATTTCGCAAAGCTTCAGTTCCAGATCGGTGAGATCGTGAAGTGTGAAGAGGTTCCGAAGTCCAAAAAATTACTTTGCTCCCAGGTTAAGATCGGTTCTGAGACAAGACAGATCTTAAGCGGAATCAAGGCATGGTATAAACCGGAAGATATGGTCGGCAGAAAGGTTATGGTCGTTACGAACTTAAAACCGGCGAAGCTCGCAGGCATGTTATCGGAAGGCATGATCCTCTGCGCAGAGGATGATGAGGGCAACCTCGCATTAATGACACCGGCAAAGGATATCAAGTCCGGTTCTGAGGTCTGCTAAGTGAAGGTACGCTTTTGCTTTTCGGCGGAACAGCTAAAAAACATTGCTCTGGTCAGCATGGTCATCGACCATGCTGCCGTTGGGCTTATTGAACAGTCAGAACTGGCTTCGGGCGCTGCCTGGAGTCTCTGTGGGACAGCCATGCGCCTTGTGGGGCGTGTGGCTTTTCCTCTCTTTGCGTTTATGATCGCGGAGGGCGCAGTGCACACGAGGGACCGGAGAAGGTATGCACTGAGGCTGCTTCTGCTGGCGGTTATTTCGGAGATCCCCTTTGATCTTGTTGCGGGGGGAACATGGCTTTTTCCGGTGGATCAGAATACGGTGTTCACATTACTTCTGGGACTTCTGGCAGTCTGGGTCGGCGATCTGATCTGTGGGACCGGATCTGGAGTGTCATACGGAAACCGGGAAAAAACAGGAGATGGCGGCAGGAAGGCGGTAGGCCAGAGGAGATTTCCGTTGGAATATGAGCGGTATATCCGGGTTCTGGCGGCGGTTCCTTTCGGACTGGCAGCCTATTATCTGAAGACGGATTATGGGTTTATGGGCGTGCTGTTGATCGTTATATTGTATACATTGCGCACGGAACCACAGTTTCGCACGGCTGTCTGCATTGTGTTTTTATTTTGTATGTATATGGATTTCTATGGCGCTGCGGCTTGCGTTGCAATTTTCCTGATAAACCGTTACAATGGAGAAAAAGGCAGTGGGAGCGGAAGAATTTTCTATCTGTTTTATCCGTTGCATCTGCTGGTGATCCGGGGAATCAAGATGGCTGTGGGACTGTAAAAAATGAGATTGTGTAAAAAGTCTTACAGATGCCGGCTCCGGATGAAAAAGAAAACGACATATGACTTGAGGACAGAAAGAATGGACTATATTTTTGACACACATGCCCATTACGACGATGAGGCATTTGACGCGGACCGGGAGGAAGTGCTCACGGGACTGAAAGAACAGGGAATCGGAACCGTTGTGAATGTCGGAGCGAGCATCGCGTCAACAAAGACAACGCTGGCACTGGCCGAGGCGCATCCCTTCATGTATGCGGCGGTGGGCGTGCATCCGAATGAGACGGCGGAGCTTACGGATGTGGACATGAAATGGCTGGAATCTCTGGCAGAAAACCCGAAGGTTGTGGCGATCGGTGAGATCGGTCTTGACTATTACTGGGACGAGCCGGAACGGGAGATCCAGAAACACTGGTTTTCGGCGCAGCTTGAGGTCGCAAAGAAGACGGGACTCCCAGTGATCATCCACAGCCGTGACGCGGCGAAGGACACGTTAGATATTATGAAAGTGGAACACAACGGTGCCACCGGCGGCGTGATCCACTGCTTTTCCTACGGAGTGGAGATGGCGAGAGAATATCTGAATATGGGATATTACATCGGGATCGGCGGAGTACTGACCTTCAAGAACGCGAAAAAGTTGATTGAGGTGGCGGAATACGCACCACTAGACAGGATTGTTCTTGAGACGGACTGCCCATATCTGGCACCGGTGCCGAATCGCGGAAAGAGAAATTATTCCGGAAATCTGCCGTATGTGGCGGAGAAACTGGCAGAGATCAAGGGTGTTTCCAAGGAAGAGATCATCCGAGAGACGGCGAAGAACGCTAGAGCGCTGTATCGGATCACAGAGTAGGAGTTTCGGGACGATCAGACCGATCGGACTGCGATATCGGAATGGTATCAAATTTTGTATACAAGATGCACCTCATGCAACAAAAGCACCTGCGCAAAAGCGCAGTCAAAAATAGAAAGAGAGAAATAAATGGCAAATCTGGGAAACCCAAAGAATACCATAGAGATCATACAGAAGTATGAATTCATGTTTCAGAAAAAGTTCGGTCAGAACTTTTTGATCGATACCCATGTACTGGAGAAGATCATCTCCGCAGCTGGAATCACAAAGAATGACTGCGTCCTTGAGATCGGCCCGGGAATCGGAACCATGACCCAGTACCTTGCGGAGAACGCCGGACATGTTGTAGCTGTTGAGATCGACCGGAACCTGATCCCCATCTTAAAGGAGACACTGGCGGATTACGACAACGTGACCGTCATCAACGAGGATATCTTAAGAGTCGATATCAAGGCACTGGCCGAGGAATACAACGGCGGAAAGCCGATCAAGGTCGTTGCGAACCTGCCGTACTATATCACGACCCCAATCATCATGGGGCTCTTTGAGAGCGGAGTGCCGATCGACAATATTACCGTCATGGTCCAGAAGGAAGTTGCGGACCGCATGAAGGAAGGACCGGGGTCCAAGGATTACGGCGCTCTGTCCCTGGCTGTCCAGTATTACGCGGAGCCGGAGATCGTAGCGAACGTACCGCCGAACTGCTTTATCCCGCGCCCGAATGTGGGATCAGCGGTGATCCGGCTTACAAGACATAAGGAGATGCCGGTTGAGGTGAAGGATCCTGCCCTGATGTTCAAGATCATCCGCGCGTCCTTCAATCAGAGAAGAAAGACGCTGCAGAACGGTCTCGGAAATGCGCCTGAACTTCCGTATACAAAGGAACAGATCGCGGCAGCGATCGCAGAGATGGGACTCACTCCGACGATCCGCGGCGAAGCGTTAAGCCTTGCACAGTTTGCGCAGTTGTCGGATATTCTTGGAGAGATGAAATAAGAAGCATGCGGATATCTGGTCATGCGGGAAAATGAGTCTGTCCGCAGCATAGACTTTGTATACAAGCCAGAGCGCTATGGTGAAGCAGAAGAATAGAATATAGGACGGGAGGAAGCATTATGGGATTTACAGAACTGTCACACGCGTTTATCGCGGCAAAATATTATGTTTATCTGAAGGAAATCTTCGGTGACCGCGGCGAGGCGGCATTTTTGCATGCCACCCGATATTACGGCGAACAGCGTGGACGTCGGATGGCACAGCGAGCGATCCGGGACGGAAAACCTCTGACTTATGAGACATACTGCCAGTACGGTGAATGGGTCAACACGGAAGAGGTGAAAGCACAAGGACTCGGAAACCAGTCCGAGACGACAAGCTTAAGCCCGGACTTTCAGATCCACATCCATGTCTGTCCGTGGCACACCCAGTTTAAGAATATGGGACTCCCGGAAGCGGGGCTTCTCTATTGTAAGGACCTGGATGCGTCCATTTCCCGAGGTTTCAACCCGGAGATTCGCTATGAGGTCTCCCAGACACTCCATGACCATGATTATTGTATACAGACGATCCGGAACGCCGGTTTGACGCCGGAGTCCAATATGGCAAAAAATCCGGCAGGCCTCAGATCTTTCGAGTACCACTGCGCTCACTCCTACTGGGCATACCGGGAAGTCTGTGAAGCAATCTTCGGGGAAGAGGGGACACGGATCGCTGAAAGAGTCCTTGATGATTTTGCCGCAGAGTATGGAAAAAAGATGGCAGACACGCTGGCAGGATATGCAAGGACGAATTTTAACATCGCAGACTAAGAAATCAGCAGCTTTGCAAAAAGAGCTGCTGAAATATTGCTGTTAGAAAGAAGAACAAGGTATATCGAAATACATTTTGAAGAATATTGAGGAGCAACACTTATGAAACAGATCAATATGCTGGAATCCCCGGTCCGCCAGGTATTTTTCAGTTACCTGGTGCCGTCCATCAGCGCAACACTCGTGACCTCCATTTATATTCTGGCGGACACGATGATGATCGGACGCGGAGTCGGTGGTTCCGGTATTGCGGCGATGAATATTTTACTGCCGCTCTACAACACATATTTCGGGATCGGAATGATGTGCGGAGTCGGCGGCAGCGTTCTCTTTGGGTTTTCCAGAGGACGCGGCGATGAAAAACGCGCCAGAAGTTATTTTACGGCGGCACTCTGTGTGGTGCTTGCTCTGTCAGCAGTCTTTCTGATATTGGGAAGAATCTTTTTCAACCCTCTGATTACTTTTATGGGAAATACCCCACTCTTAAATGAATACACCGTGCCTTACGGAACTGTGCTCACAACAGCGGCTCCCATGTTTGCCCTGTCTTCATTCCTTCAGGCATTCGTCCGAAATGACGGTGCGCCGAAGCTTGCCATGGCGGGCGTGATTAGTGGAGGCGTCACCAATGTGATCCTGGATTATGTATACATTTTTATCATGAAATGGGGAATGGGAGGTGCGGCGCTGGCGACAGCCACCGGAACGACACTCACGGTGCTGATCCTCGCAAGCCATTTTTTCTCGAAAGATAACCACTTGAAGCTGGAATTTAGCGATGTGTGGAGACGGGTGCCGGAGGTGCTCGGAAATGGGCTCGCAAGCTTTATTCTGGAGATCTCCAACGGTTTCGTGATGCTGCTGTTTAACCGCCAGCTCCTCGCTTACGTGGGAGAGATGGGAATCACGGTCTATGGAATCATCACAAACACCGCGCTTGTGGCATCGTCCATTTCCAACGGTATCGCTCAGGCAGTACAGCCGTTGCTTTCCGCAAACTTTGGCGCGGGAAACCTGAAGAGAGTCGGCGAGGCGAGAAAGCTGGGAGTCCGGACCGGATTTGCTGCAGGCTTCATATTCACTGCGATCGGCATGCTGATCCCGGTACAGTTGTCCTATCTGTTCCTGGACCCGACACCGGAGATCCTCACAATGGCGGTCCCGGCGATCCGGCTGTATTTCCTCTGCTTCTTAGTCAGCGAGTGGAACATCATCAGCGGAATGTATTTCCAGTCTACTGTGAGACCGCGGTTTTCTTTAACGATCACACTGCTCCGCGGAGTGATCTTAAACAGCGTGTTCGTGTTCCTTCTCCCGGCACTCTTTGGTGTAGACGGAATCTGGCTTACGGTGACTGTATCAGAGTTCATCACGGCGGGCGTTGCGTTTGTGCTTATGAAAAGGGAAAAACATTAATATAAAAAAAATATGGTAACTGTTCAGTAGGTCTGCGCACTTGCTGCGCTGACCGTAAGAAAACATAGGCTGGAGGGCAAAAATCCCATCAGCGAAGCTGATCTGGAATGGATTTTTGCGTGTAACTATGAAGGTACTGAATAGTTACAAAATATGTAAACAACGGACTTAGGGATCTTTGAGAAAAAGGATT
Source organism: Pilosibacter sp. NGB245 (assembly GCF_057397225.1). Taxonomy (NCBI): domain Bacteria; kingdom Bacillati; phylum Bacillota; class Clostridia; order Eubacteriales; family Clostridiaceae; genus Pilosibacter; species Pilosibacter sp. NGB245. The sequence goes on from NZ_CM171584.1 coordinate 104,131, forward strand.
TCGGATTCCGTTGTTTCTTTTTTCATTGCCGCGTTCCCAGAAGAACATTCCGGTGGCAGGTTTTGCAGGTGCATCTGGAAGAAACAGGAGACAAATTCGTTAAACTTATTTCAATTGACACTATAACAGCCTATTGGTAAAATGGAGATAGCGACATTAAATAAAGAAAGAAGAGGAGAACAATATGACGATCAGAATCGGAATTATGGGTTATGGAAATCTTGGACGCGGCGTTGAGTGCGCCATCAAACAGAATCCGGATATGGAGCTTGCGGCAGTATTTACAAGAAGAGATCCGAAAAATGTCAGGATCCTGACCGAAAGCGCAAAGGTTTACCATGCGGACGAAGCGAAACATATGACAGATAAGATCGATGTCCTGATCCTTTGCGGCGGAAGTGCGACAGATCTTCCGGTGCAGACACCGGAGTATGCGAAATATTTCACCGTAGTGGACAGCTTTGACACACACGCGAGAATTCCGGAGCATTTTGCAGCTGTCGATGCAGCGGCAAAGGAAGCAGGAAATGTAGCAGTGATCTCCGCAGGCTGGGATCCGGGTATGTTCTCCTTAAATCGTGTATACGCAAATGCAATTCTCCCGGATGGTAAAGACTATACATTCTGGGGCAAAGGTGTAAGCCAGGGGCATTCCGACGCGATCCGCCGCATTGATGGCGTGAAGGACGCAAGACAGTATACAGTCCCGGTTGAGAGCGTATTGGAGAGAATCAGAAACGGCGAGACTCCGGAGCTCACAACGAGAGAGAAACACACAAGAGAATGCTATGTTGTTGCTGAAGAGGGTGCTGATCTTGCACGCATCGAAAAAGAGATCGTAACGATGCCGAACTACTTCTCCGACTATGATACAACGGTTCATTTCATCAGCGAGGAAGAGATGAAGCGTGACCACTCCACACTCCCGCACGGCGGTTTCGTGATCAGAAACGGAAAGACCGGATGGAATCAGGAGAATACACATGTGATTGAGTATCGTCTGAAACTGGATTCCAACCCGGAGTTCACTTCCTCCGTGATCGTTTGCTGTGCCCGCGCCGCATTCCGCATGAAACAGGAGGGAATGAGCGGATGCAAGACCATTCTTGACATTCCGCCGGCATACCTTTCCGCAAAGAGCGGTGAGGAACTCAGAAAGAATCTCCTGTAATCATAAAAAGAACCTTTAAAGGCGGCGAAAGAGCCGGCCTTTGATCAATCATACCTCCGCCCTGTGTCCGCAGCCGACAGATACAGGGCGGAAGTATCAATTGCCATGCATTCAGAAAAGACTGCAAACGGGATCCATGCATGGCGGATTTTGTAGAGGGTGAAGATATGACACTTAAGAAGAATCATCCGGCAGGTTACAACGGGATCACGGACGGTGTGATCTGGCAGCAGCTTCTGCTCTTTTTCTTTCCGATCCTGTTCGGGACATTTTTCCAGCAGCTTTACAACACGGCAGATGCCATGATCGTTGGAAAATTCGTTGGAAAAGAAGCACTTTCCGCGGTAGGGGGTACGACAGGAACGTTGATCAACCTGTTAGTTGGTTTCTTCGTCGGAATGTCCTCCGGCGCGGCCGTTGTCGTATCCCAGTTCTATGGGGCAAAGGAAGACCAGCAGGTGCAGAAATCGGTTCACACATCGTTCTGTCTGGCGCTGGCCGGCGGTGTGACACTCTTAGTGATCGGTGAGATCTTCACTCCGGCTGCGATCCGGGCCATGGGTGCTCCCGAAGAGATCCTTGGATATTCTGTGACATACCTCAGGATCTATTTCCTGGGTATCATAGGAAATCTGGTCTATAACATGGGCGCTGCGATCCTGCGAGCTGTGGGAGATTCGAAGAGACCGCTCTATTTCCTTGTGGCGAGCTGCCTGACCAATATTGCTCTGGATCTCCTGTTTGTAGTCTGTTTTCATATGGAAGTTGCCGGGGCGGCGCTTGCGACGATCATGTCCCAGCTTTTATCGGCAGTACTCGTTATGATAACGCTGATCCGGACAAAAGAATCTTACCGTTTTATCCCGAAGGAACTCCGTGTGGAGCCGGTATTATTAAAGAGGATCATAAAGATCGGTCTTCCGGCGGGACTCCAGTCCATGATGTACTCGATCTCCAATATCCTGATTCAGGCAAACATCAATGGATACGGAACGAATACGATTGCGTCCTGGGCAGTTTATGGAAAGATTGACGGTATCTTCTGGATGACCATGGATGCCATGGGAATTTCTGTGACGACTTTTGCGGGACAGAATTTCGGTGCAGGAAAGATCAAACGTCTGAAAAAGGGCACCTATGTGGGGCTTCTCATGTCGACGATCATTACGGCAGCACTTGGTGTATTTATGTTTACGGCAGGTCCGGTACTCATCAGTCTCTTTACCAACGATGTGGATGTCATGGCGGAGAGCATGAGTATTATCCGCTTCCTGGTGCCGTTCTGGTTCTGCTACATCTGCGTCAACGTATATCCGTGTACGCTGCGCGGCGTGGGCGATGCCCTGATCCCAATGCTGATCATCTGTGTTGGAACCTGTATCCTGCGTGTGCTCTGGGTATTCGGCGCGGGCGCAGTCCATCCGGGACTGTACACGACGCTGACGAGCTATCCGTTAAGCTGGAGTATCACTTCGCTGGCATTTCTGGTATACTATTACCGGTTTAGTGCGATGAGAAAGTTAAATAAACTGATTGAAGAATAAGCATAACTGTTCGGCAGGTCTGTGAACTAATTGTTCTGGTCTGCTGAACAATTATAATAAGTGTAACTGGAATATGGATGTTGAATTTGAATTTAAAGAGAAAAATGGGGGCGCTTGTGTGACAAAGCTTTTGGCACCAGGCGCCGTCTGCGTGGTACCGGAAAATATAGGCGGACTTCCGGTGACAGAACTGGCAGACAAGGTATTTTCGGGGAGCACGGTGGAGAAAGTCTATCTCCCGCGGACACTCACCCGGATCGGAAGATATGAATTTTATGGATGTGAGAAGCTTCAGGAGATCCATTTTTACGGGGCGCTCCGGGAAGTCGGCGGCGGTGTGTTTACGGGCTGCCGGAATATCAGGAGTCTGACTGTGCATATGGGGGTGGATGAAGAGTCGGCACTCAGGGATTTTGTGACGGAGATCAATGAGAGAGTCACAGTGCATGTGTTTATACAGGGCGGACAAAATCGAATGCAGGACGAGAGAGACACGGACTCTGCACGAACATCACTGGCTTCAAGTACTTTTGAGGAAGAGAACGGGGAGACAGAGACTGCGCGTGTGATCTTCCCGGAATACTACGACGAGGCGGTGGAAAATACGCCCGCCAGGATCACGGTATCCAATATCCACGGTGCAGGGCAGAAGTATCGCTACTGTTTTGAGGGACGAAAATTCCGATTTGACAGGTATGATAAAATGTTTGTGTATGAAAAAGCAGAGGAATCGGTTCTCATGGCATCGAAGATCGCGGTGACCCGGCTGCAGTATCCGAAAGGACTGTGGGAGAGCGCGAAAAAGGAATATGAAAAGTTTCTTATGGAGAATCTTTATGAGGTACTTCTTGGAACTCTTGAGGACCCGGAGACCATAAAATGGATTGCGGGACAGTATTTAACACCGGAAAAGAATCCGCTGACGGCGGATAAGATGTCGGGGCTGATCACGGAGATCTCGAAAAAGCATCTGCCGGAGCTTTTGGGGATGTTTATGGAGATCCAGAGGAAGAAGTTTGGCGTAAAGAAGAAAAAGTTTGATTTTGATTTGTGAGGAGGTCAGAAATCGTCATGAGAGAAGATGCGGCATGGTCGCCGATCCTGAGAGAGCAGGGCGCGCTGGAAGAACTGGCGGCGATCGGCGTTGAGATCATACGGAACGCGAGGAATGAGCTGTATCTTTCCATGCGGTTTCTCGACGTGGCTTTAAATGGTCTGTTCCCGGTGGCGGATAACAGCATCAAGGGAATCGGAACGGACGGAACCTTATTATCATTTGAGACAGGATACATCTGCGGCTGGTACCGGAGAAATCCTGTTTATGTAAACCGCATGATCCTGCACGAGACCTTCCACTGTCTCTTTGTCCACCCATGGTCGAGAAAAAAGCGGACAGAGGAATACTGGAATCTGGCATGCGATATCGCTGTGGAGTCCCTGATCGACGGGATCCACAAGCCGTGCGTCCATCTGCCGATGTCCCCGGTGCGGGCGGAATTTTACGGACGTCTGAGGAAAAAGATCAAGGTACTGAACGCGGAGAGCATCTATCACACTATGCAGGAGATGGAGCTTTCGGAGATCGAATATGAGCGGCTCTGCCGGGAATTCTGCCGGGACGATCATTCCAGATGGGAGAAAGAGGACGAGAAGAAATCTCCGAATCCCAACCGGAACCGAAAAAACGATTGGGATGACAAGCGGGAGAAGATGCAGGCGGAGATGGAGGCGTTTTCCAACGAGGCGGCGGATGACTCCAGGGAGCTGATGGATCAGCTGGCGGTGGAGAACCGAGAGCGGTACGATTACCGGAAGTTTTTGCAGAAATTTTCGGTGCTGAAGGAGACAGTCCAGATCGATCCGGATGCGTTCGACTATGTATTCTACAATTATGGCATGCAGTTATACGGAAATATGCCGTTGATCGAGCCCCTTGAGACGAAGGAAGTCCGGCGGATCGAGGATTTTGTGGTCGTTATCGACACTTCGATGTCATGTTCCGGGGAGCTGGTGAAGAAATTCCTGGAAGAGACCTATGGGGTGCTGGCTCAGTCGGAGAGCTTCTTTAAGAAGGTCAATATCCATATTTTGCAGTGCGACGATAAAGTACGGCAGGATGTGAAGATCGAGAGCGAGGAGGATCTTCGGAATTACATGGACCACATGGAACTCCATGGCATGGGCGGGACTGATTTCCGCCCGGCATTCCTGCATGTGGACCAGATGATCAAGGCGGGAAAGTTCAGCAGGCTGCGGGGACTTCTCTATTTTACGGACGGATATGGGACATTTCCGGTGAAAATGCCGCCATATGACACGGCCTTCGTGTTTATGCGGGATAATTATACTGACGCGGACGTTCCGCCTTGGGCGATGAAGGTGATTCTGGACCCGGAGTCGATGGAGGACGTGGGGAAAATATTAGATGGAAAATAGTAACTGTTCAGTAGGTCTGCGCATTTACTGCGCTGACCGTAAGAAAACTTAGAATGGAAGGCAAAAATCCTATCGGCATAGCCGATTTGGAATGGATTTTTGCGCGTAACTGTGGGGGTACTGAACAGTTACGGAAAGTAAAAGGTTTGACAGGCTGGTTCACGGACTGTAAAAATTATACCGGAGTAAAAAGATATGAACATCAAGCGTGCAAAACAGGAAATTAAAAATACGATACAGGTGTATCTGACGAAGAACGCACACGGGGAATACGAGATCCCGTCCATGCGGCAGCGCCCGGTGCTGCTCATCGGTCCGCCAGGAATCGGAAAGACCCAGATCATGGAGCAGGTGGCGCGGGAGTGCGGGATCGGTCTCGTCTCCTACACGATCACACACCATACGAGACAGAGTGCCATCGGTCTCCCGTTTATCTCGGAGAAGACTTACGGCGGGAAGAATGTCCATGTGACGGAATATACCATGAGCGAGATCGTTGCGGCGATCTACAATAAGATCGAGGACACAGGACTCTCCGAGGGACTTCTCTTCATCGATGAGATCAACTGCGTTTCCGAGACGCTGGCTCCGGCCATGCTGCAGTTTTTGCAGTATAAGACTTTCGGAAATCATAAGATCCCGGATGGCTGGATCATCGTGGCAGCAGGAAACCCGCCGGAATACAATAAATCCGTGCGGGAATTCGATATTGCGACCCTGGACCGCATCAAAAAGATCGATGTGGAGGCGGATTTTGAGGTCTGGAAGGAATACGCGAAACAGGCGGATATCCATCCGGCGATCCTGTCATTCCTCACCGCAAAACCGCAGTATTTTTACCAGGTGGAGACAACTGTGGATGGCAAGATTTTTGCGACACCTCGTGGGTGGGAAGATCTCTCCGGATTTTTAAAGGTCTGCGAGAAGGTGGATCTTATCTGTGACCGGGAAGTTGTAGTGCAGTACATTGAGCATCCCCGGATCGCAAAAGATTTTGCGAACTATCTGGAATTATATAAGAAGTATCAGGCGAGGTACCAGATCGATGAAGTTCTGGAAGGAAAGCAGGACGAGCGCCTGATGGAACAGGCGGCGAAGGCACCGTTTGACGAGAAGCTTTCCATCATCAGCCTGATTTTAGCGAAGCTTGATGTGGAGTTTAAGGCTTATGCGCAGAAAGAGGATTATCTGGAAGTGCTGTTTGGGGAGCTGAAAGCATTCAAGAGAAGTCTGGAAGATAAAACGGAGGCCGGAGAAACGATGAAGACAGTGCCGCAGACTCCGATCAACATTTTCTCCCATCAGATCGAGGCATTCACCGCTGCATCCGAGCAGAAACAGAAAGCCGGTCTTCTCACAAGACAGGAAAAATATCGCTGTGCCGATATCGCAGCGGATATGAACCGATACCTTCAGACAGTGAAAGCAGAGCTTTTATCGGGTGGTGACGAGATATTCGACCGGTTCCGGGAGCTGTTTGGTGACGAACGGACAGAACTTGAGGATCTGTGCGCTCATGCCAGACAGACACTGGAGTATGCCTTTGATTTCATGGAAGGAACGTACGGAAGCAGTCAGGAGATGGTGGTGTTTATCACAGAACTGAACTCCAGCGTCCCGGCCGTGCGGTTCTTACAGGAAAATGAGTGTGAACGATATTTTGAATACAATAAGAATCTGCTGTTTGATGAGAGACGGGCAGATATTCTGAGCAGGCTGGACAGACTTGGGGCATTTTAATTGGAAAGGAAAGTGATCATATGGAATACGAAGGAACCGTATACCGCCCGCCGAGCGAGGCGAGAAGCTTAATTATTCAGGTGACTGTGGGCTGTGCCCATAACCGGTGCACCTTCTGCAACATGTACCGGGTGAAAAAATTCCGAGTGCGGACAAAAGAAGAGATCATGAAGGATCTGGACGAATGCCGCGATTATTACGGACCGTATGTCAGCCGTGTATTCTTTGCGGACGGTGATGCACTGGTGGTAAAGACAGAACTTCTTTTAGAGCTTTTAGCCTATGTCCACAAAAATTTCCCGTACGTGGAGCGGATCACCTCTTACGGGACTGCAAAGGATGTTCTGGCAAAGTCTGAGGAAGATTTAAAAGCCTTAGCGGCAGCAGGACTCGAGATGGTCTATATCGGAGCGGAATCCGGCGATGACCGTGTCCTGGAGCATATCCATAAGGATGTGACGGCGGCCCAGATTGCGGCGGCGGGACAGAAATTGAAGCGCTGCGGCATCAAGACCTCTGTGACGCTGATCTCCGGCCTCGGCGGAAGAAAAGGGATCCGGGAACATGCCATCAAGTCGGCGGAGCTGATCAATCAGATGAATCCGGAGTATGCCTCCTTCCTGACATTGCGCCTCTATGAGGGGACCCAGATGAATGAGGAAGTAAAACGCGGGGAGATGGAGCTTATCACCCCGGACGAGATCGTGGAGGAAATGGAGCTGTTTTTAACACACATTGATTCTCCCGGAACGATCTTCCGGACAAACCACGCGTCCAACTATGTAGTGCTTGCGGGAACTTTTAACGAAGATATTCCGAAAATGCTGGCACAACTGGAGGACGCAAAGAAAAGACAGCGTTACCGCCTTGAAGAATGGCGCAGCCATATTTAAGTAAGAAGAGCAGAGAAAACAGTCCCGCGGGCTTTCTGGACGCTTAAAACGGTAGAAAAATGGCTCGCGGGATATGCCTTTTCAGGGCTTTCCGGGACGATCCCGGAGGGGCCTCTTTTTGTAGATTGTATTCAAAAAACAACAAGATATAGTTTTGAATCATGAATTTTTCACCATATATATGGTTTTGGTATATCATATTTATATAGCAGTACTCCTTGCAATCCGGGAACAATACAGTTATAATAGAATCGTTCTCGCGTGAGTGACTAAAAATAACGTGGCGGGAACATGACATGACCGCCTTAAGAGACTTGTGGCGGCAGGTCCGACAGATCAATCATAAAATATCTAAATCAGATAAAATTTCTGTATAATTCTGAAAAAAACAAACTGTATATACAACCAAGAAAACTATCAGCAACTGAAATGTACATGCCTGAGGCCGGCCAGTAAATGCGCGGACCTGTAGGTCAGCTGTGTTTTTTAGCAGAATAGACAGAAGAGAAAAACAGGCAACGGCAGTTGTGCGTAAAGCGGACAATTCTGCCAACACAATGAAATGAAACGGGGAATCAGGGATGAAGATCATCAAAAGAAACGGAGCGGAGGAAAGTTTTGACACGCTCAAGATCGTAAATGCGGTCCAGAAGGCGTGCAACGCCACAGAAAATGCCTATCTGGCACCGGAACAGCTTACGGATATCGCGGATTATGTAGAGTACAAGTGCAATAAGCTGGGACGTGCGGTGTCCGTAGAAGAGATTCAGGATATGGTCGAGAACCAGTTGATGGCGATCGGTGCTTTTGCGATCGCAAAAAATTATGTGCGCTATCGCTATGACCGCTCTCTGGTGCGGAAAGCAAATACGACGGACAACCGGATCCTGTCCCTGATCGAGTGCAACAACGAAGAGGTTATGCAGGAGAACTCCAACAAGAACCCGACCGTCAACAGCGTACAGCGTGACTATATGGCTGGCGAAGTCAGCAAGGATCTCACGAGAAGACTTCTTCTTCCGGAAGATATTGTTGAGGCGGATAAGCAGGGAATCATCCACTTCCATGACTCCGACTATTTTGCACAGCATATGCACAACTGCGATCTTGTAAACCTGGAGGATATGCTGCAGAACGGCACCGTGATCAGCGAGACATTGATCGAGCGCCCGCACAGCTTTTCCACAGCCTGCAACATCGCGACCCAGATCATCGCGCAGGTTGCCAGCAACCAGTATGGCGGACAGAGCATCAGCCTTGCGCATCTCGCTCCGTTCGTTCAGGTATCGAGAGTGAAGATCCGTCAGGAAGTGATTGGCGAGATGAAGGATCTTGGAATTGCTGTGACAGAGGATCAGATCGATAAGCTCACGGAGGAGCGTCTCCGCAGAGAGATCACGAAGGGAATCCAGACGATCCAGTATCAGGTCGTAACACTCCTTACCACAAACGGACAGGCACCGTTCGTTACCGTTTACATGTACCTCGACGAGGCAAAGAATCCGCAGGAGAAAAAAGACCTTGCGATGATCATCGAGGAGACCTTAAAACAGAGATATCTCGGCGTTAAAAATGAAGCCGGCGTATGGATCACACCGGCATTTCCGAAGCTGATCTATGTTCTCGATGAGGACAATATCACTCCGGATGCGCCGTATTACTATTTAACAGAGCTTGCGGCAAAATGTACCGCAAAGCGCATGGTTCCGGACTACATCTCCGCGAAGAAGATGCGGGAATTAAAGGGCGATGTGTATACATGCATGGGCTGCCGTTCCTTCCTGACTCCGGACCGTTCCTACGTAAAAGGAAACCTTGCGAATGCAGGAAACTACCGGGAAGGCGAGCGCAAGTATTATGGGCGCTTCAATCAGGGCGTTGTGACGGTAAACCTTGTTGATATCGGACTCAGCGCAAGAAAAGACATGAACAGGTTCTGGGAGATCTTTGATGAGAGAATGGAACTCTGCCACCGCGCAATGCGCTGCCGCCACGAGAGATTAAAAGGAACCTTATCCGACGCGGCTCCGATCCTCTGGCAGTATGGCGCGCTTGCCCGCTTAAAGAAAGGTGAGACCATCGACAAGCTCCTCTATGACGGATATTCCACACTTTCTCTGGGATATGCAGGCCTGTGGGAATGTGTATACAGCTTAATTGAGAAGAAATTAACTGAGCCGGAAGGAAAGAAACTTGGTCTTGAGATCATGCAGAAGTTAAATGACTACTGCACGAAGTGGAAAGAGGCGGAGAATATCGATTACAGCATCTACGGAACCCCGCTGGAATCCACAACCTACTCTTTTGCGAAGAGTCTCCAGAGACGTTTCGGTATCGTAAAGGGCGTAACCGACAGAAACTACATCACGAACAGCTACCATGTACATGTAACGGAACCGATCGACGCCTTCAGTAAGTTAAAATTAGAGTCTGAATTTCAGGCACTGTCCCCGGGCGGAGCGATCAGCTACGTGGAAGTTCCGAACATGCAGGATAATATCCCGGCTGTTCTTCAGGTCATCCGCTACATCTATGACAATATCATGTACGCGGAGTTAAATACGAAGAGCGATTACTGTCAGGTATGCGGCTACGACGGCGAGATCAAGATCATCGAGGATGACGGAAAGCTCGTATGGGAATGCCCGCATTGCGGAAACCGTGACCAGAGCAAGCTCAACGTTGCAAGACGTACCTGCGGATACATCGGAACACAGTTCTGGAATCAGGGCAGAACACAGGAAATTAAGGAAAGGGTACTGCACCTGTAATGAATTACGGAGAGATCAAAACATGTGATATTGCAAACGGTGAGGGAGTCCGCGTGTCCCTCTTTGTGTCCGGCTGTACACATCACTGTAAAAATTGCTTTAATGATGTGGCGTGGGATTTCGGATATGGAAAGCCGTTTACGGAAGAGACGGAAGAGATGCTGCTTGAGGCGCTGGAGCCGGATTATGTGGATGGACTTTCGCTTCTCGGTGGAGAACCCTTTGAGCCGGAGAACCAGCGGGCACTTCTCCCGTTCTTAAAGAAAGTGCGCGAAAGATTCCCGAAGAAAAATATCTGGTGCTATACCGGTTATCTTTTCGATAAAGAGCTTCTCGGTGAGAGCCGGGCGAGATGCGAGTGTACCGATGAGATGTTAAGCCTGATCGACGTTCTCGTGGACGGCGAGTTTGTCCAGGAGCTCTACAGCGTGGCACTGGCATTCCGAGGCTCGGAGAACCAGAGGATCATCGATGTGAAAAAGTCCCTGGAAACAGGGGAGATCGTCTGGCATGATCTGGTGAGCCGGGGAATCTCGATGAAGTTTAATTAGAATATAAAGCTATATATAGAAAAGATCCGGCAGTTGGGTTGTTTTACAGGGATTTTTGATTCTGTAAGACAACTTGACTGCCGGATTTTTTTGATGTAATAGGAAATTCCGAGAAATTTCCTGTCTCACAAAAGGCACTTCTTTTTTTATAAAATCTGTAGTGCAGGTAAGGGCATCATGTGAAAAATGAAGTCTGGATATGGCATCTGGATAGGCTTAGAGCTGCCGCTGCTCTTGACTTTTGGAGAGTATTCTCGTATACTAATATAGTTCTAAATAGAACAGTTCACTTTTGAATCAGAGGTGATACACATGAAATTTGTTGATTTTATGGCGGACAGCCGGGATTTCTATACGGGGCTCATTGATCCGGTCTGCAAAAAATACGGGCTGACCCAGATGGAATTCAATATTCTGCTGTTTCTCGCCAACAATCCGGAGTGCGATACCGCCGCCCAGATCATCAAGAAGCGGGCGTTCACAAAGTCCCATGTCTCCATGTCTGTCCGCTCATTGGAAGAGCGCGGACTGCTCACTGGGGAATATTATGGGACGGACCGGAGGACGATCCATCTGAAACTCACGGACGCCGCTGCGCCGATGGTCTCTGACGGGAAAAACGTCCAGAAACGGGCCGCCGAGATCATCTGCCGCGGATTCACCCCGGAAGAGCACCGGATGCTGTTCGAACTTATGAACCGGATCAATTCAAACATCTCAGATTACAGGAAAGAAGGAAAACTGCATGAACAACAGTAAAGAATTTCTTGGGACAGAGCCGATCGGAAAACTCCTCTTTAAGCTTGCCGTTCCATCTGTCATCGCACAGATCGTCAACATGCTGTACAATATCGTTGACCGGATTTACATTGGACATATCCCGGGAAGCGGAAGTCTCGCCCTGACCGGTGTCGGTGTCTGCCTGCCGATCATTATGGTGGTCTCCGCCTTCGCGGCCCTCGTAGGCTCCGGCGGTGCGCCGAGAGCGTCGATCTTTATGGGAAAAGATGATATGGATTCCGCGGAAAAGATTCTCAGCGGCTGTTTTACGGTTCAGATCATCATTTCTGCGATCCTGACAGCAGTCTTACTGTTGTTTGGCCGCTCTATGCTCTTGACTTTTGGAGCCAGTGAAAACACTATCGGCTATGCCGTTGATTACATGAGTATTTACGCTGTCGGAACGATCTTTGTCCAGATGACGTTAGGCATGAACATGTTCATCACGGCCCAGGGATTTTCAAAGACCAGTATGCTGACGGTTACCATCGGAGCTGTCTGCAACATCATTCTGGACCCGATCTTTATCTTCGGGTTTGGCATGGGCGTAAAGGGTGCGGCTCTCGCGACGATCATCTCTCAGGCGGTATCCTGCGGATGGGTTCTCGCGTTCCTGACCGGAAAGAAGACCTTCTTACGGATCAAAAAGGAGTATTTAAAGCCGGTTCCATCTATCGTTTTCCCGTGTCTTGCGCTGGGACTTTCTACGTTTGTGATGCAGTCCAGCGAGAGTGTTATCTCGGTATGCTTTAACTCTTCCCTGTTAAAGTACGGCGGAGATCTGGCAGTCGGTGCCATGACGATCCTTACAAGTACGATGCAGTTTGCAATGCTGCCGCTCCAGGGAATCGGACAGGGAGCGCAGCCGATCATGAGCTATAACTACGGAGCGAGAAATATCGACCGTATGAAGAAGACATTCAAGCTCCATCTCGTGATCTCCCTGATCTATTCCACGTTGTTCTGGCTCTTTGTCCAGCTTTTCCCGGCAACCTTCGCGGGAATCTTCAGCTCCGATCCAGAACTCGTTTCCTTCACTGCAGGCGCTCTGCGGATCTACTGCGGTGCGATGTTCCTCTTTGGAATCCAGCTCGCCTGCCAGATGACCTTCGTTGCCATCGGATATGCAGTATGTTCGATCATCGTTGCGGTTGTGCGTAAATTCGTGCTTCTGCTTCCGTTAATCTTCATCGTTCCGATGTTCGTCAGCAATAAAACGATGGGTGTCTACATGGCGGAGCCGATCGCGGACACGATTGCGGTGACGTTTACGGCGATTATTTTTGCGATCCAGTTCAGGAAAGCGCTGAGACTCATTGAGGGTACAAAGAAAGCAGCGGCGTAAGGGATATGGGAAAAGACAATCCCGAAAAGCATAATTTAAGCAATATAAAAGGTCGAAAGTTTCAACTTCCAATACGAATTTGAAACTTTCGACCTTAATTTTTTATGAATATAAATCTAATTTATCCTACGCTGACCTGAAATTCAGGCTGGCGGAATAAGAGACACCCGTTTATTCCGGACAAACGATCTTACCGGCCACCGCGCATGCCGCAGCTGTTCTCGGGGAGGCGAGATAGATCTGGACTTTGGATGTTCCCATACGTCCAAGGAAGTTGCGGTTGTTGGTAGCGACAACACGTTCACCGTCAGTCAGGATACCGCCCGCGCGTCCGCAGCAGAGGCCGCAGCCCGGGTGGGTGATCATAGCGCCTGCCTCGGCCAGTGTCTCAAGGATTCCGAGATCAGCAGCCTGTTTGTAGATCTTGCGGCTTGCCGGAGTCACGATGAGCTTTACAAATTTTGCAACCTGTCTGCCCTTTAAAACTTCCGCAGCCGCAGCCAGATCCTCAAGACGTCCGTTTGTGCAGGAACCGATGAATACCTGATCGATCTCTGTGCCTTCAAGTTCGCTGACATTGCGGATCTTGTCGACCTGAGACGGACATGCCATGACCGGAACAAAATCCTCGGCGTTGTATTCCATCACGCGGCAGTAATTTGCGTCTGCGTCGCCGAAAAGACTCTTCTGGTAGTCATTTAAGGTAACATTGCAGTATTCCGCCGTCTTCTCGTCCGGTGTGAACAGAGCGCACTTTGCGCCGGCCTCAATGGCCATGTTGGAGATCGTCATACGGCTTGCGACTGTCATGCTCTCCACTGCGCTTCCGGAGAACTCCAGAGCCTTATAAGTAGCGCCGTCCGCGCCGAGATCACCGATGAGACGGAGAATTACGTCCTTGGACATAACATTCTCCGGCAGTTTTCCGTTGATAACGACTTTGATGGTCTCCGGCACACGGATCCACATGGTTCCGGTTCCCAGGATGCTGGCCATCTCCGTATATCCGATTCCGGAGGAGAATGCGCCGACACAGCCGTAGGTCGTTGTGTGGCTGTCTGTACCGAAGGCAACATCGCCCGGTTTTACATATCCGGCTTCTGTCATTAACTGGTGGCAGATTCCGTCACTTCTGTGGACGTGGGTCATGCCATATTTTGCGGCAAATGCATCGCCGACATGGAAATGTCTTGTATCGTCAAGCTGGCTTGCCGGAACAAGGTGGTCGTAGATCAGAACGACCTTATCCGGATCCCACAGCTTTTCAAAGCCCATCTCTTTAAATTTCTCCGCCACGAACGGAATAAAAATGTCGTGGATCATGACGCGGTCAACATTTACGGTCACGATATCGCCCGGCTTTACGGACCTGCCGGTGTTATGTTCAACGATCTTCTCAATTACAGTCTTTCCCATTTCGTTTTCCTCCCGTTCAGTCCAAACCATTCAGCTTGCGCATGGCCTTGACAAGGCCGCCTGCGCGGATAATGTCCATCAGATTCTCGGGAAGAGACGCAATCGGGTACTCTTTTCCGTTGTAGTCGATGTGTTCGTTTATCACAACGGATACGGTATCGCCCTCTTTGATGTCATCGTAGAGTGTCGGCTGTTCGATGAGGAGCAGGCCGTTGTTGATGGAGTTACGGAAGAAGATCCTCGCGAAGGATTTCGCGATCACGCACTGGATTCCCAACGCTTTGATGATCTCCGGTGCCTGTTCTCTGGAAGAACCGCAGCCGAAGTTTTTTCCGGCAACGATGATGTCACCGGGCTTGATCTGGGCAGCCAGCTCCGGGCGGAGCGGGGAAAATCCATACTGTTTCATATCGTCAATGGTCTTTAATGCAAGGTACTCGGTCGGGATGATGATATCGGTGTCGATGTCATCGCCCAGAACCCAGATCTTTCCAGTCATTTTTTCCATGTAAATATCCTCGATTTCTATACAAATATAGTGATCATATTCAAAAATGCATATTGCCGTATCATTCTGGCAAATACCAATAAGTAATTTATCCGTAACTGTTCAGTAGGTCTGCGCACTTGCTGCGCTGACCGTAAGAAAACATAGGCTGGAAGGCAAAAATCCCATCAGCGAAGCTGATCTGGAATGGATTTTTGCACGTAACTATGAAGGTACTGAATAGTTACATTTATTCTATGTATAGGGGCATTACTGGTGGAACGACACTTCTGCCTGTATAAAAGTACAGGCAGAAGTGAAAATAGTCTTTACAAATCTGTGCAGATTATAAATCACTTGCTAATGCAATCTCGCCCTTAATAGCAGACGCCGTAACCGTCGCTGCGGATCCAAGATATACCTTGGAGCTCGGATGACCTGCGCGGCCCTTAAAGTTTCTCGTACCGGTGCTGATCAGGACTTCGTTCTCGCCGATCACGCCCTGGCAGCTTCCCCAGCATACGCTGCAGTTCGGGTTCATGACGATCGCGCCGCCCTCAATAAAGGTGTCGATCAGCCCTTCCTTCAATGCCTGAAGATAAACGGTCTGACTTGCCGGAACGACAAGAAAACGAACCTTTTCTGCAACATGTCTGCCCTTTAAGATGGAAGCGCCGACTCTCAGATCCTCGATACGTCCGTTGTTGCAGGAACCTAAGAATGCCTCGTCGATCTTCACGCCGCGGACTTCCTCAGCCGGAACCAGGTTGTCAACGAAGTCCGGTTTCGCCACTACCGGGCGGATCTTGGAGAGGTCAAAGGTATATTCTCTTGCGTAGACTGCATCCGGGTCGCTTGTGAAGAGTGCCTTCGGCTTTCTTCCGTGAGCTTTCAGGTATTCGATGGCTTTCTCGTCCGGCTCGAAGATACCGGTCTTGGCACCTGCCTCGACAACCATGTTGCAGAGGACCATACGCTCGCTGATGCTCAATGTCTTAGCGCCCTCGCCTGTGAACTCCATAACCTGGTAGTTGCAGCCGTTTGCGCCGATGGTGCCGATGATGGTCAAGATCAGGTCTCTCGCGTAAACGCCTTCCGGCAGCTTTCCGACGAGGTTGAATTTTACAGTCTCCGGAACGAGAACCCAGGATTTTCCTGTCACCATGCCGTAGAGGAGGTCTGTACATCCAACGCCTGTACCGAAGGCGCCGAGAGCGCCGTAAGAGCAGGTGTGGCTGTCAGCACCAAAGATCAGTTCACCCGGACATACATAATGTTCCATCATAACCTGGTGGCAGACGCCTTTTCCCTCCCAGAAATCAATGTTGTTTTCCTTCGCGAAGTCGCGCATCTTCTTCTGGGATGCCGCTGTCTTCGGGCAGTCGGACGGAACATTGTGGTCTACAATGAATACCATCTTCTTTGTGTCCGCGATATGCGGATGTTTTAATTTATTGCGGTACATGTCAACGGTCAGATGGGTAGTTCCGTCGTTACTCATCATACGGTCTAATGTTACAGTATGGATATCTCCCGGTTTTACGTAGTCAACTCCGGCTGCCGCCGCAATGATCTTTTCTGCAATCGTCATTCCCATTGTCTTAGTCCTCCTCACGGTTTAAAGAAGCGATCAGTCCGCCCTGATTTAAGATGTTCTGCATGTATTCCGGCAGCTTTGTGCAGGAATATGTCTTTCCGTTTGCGTGGGCAGTTCCGTCAGACATGGAAAGTTCCATGGTGTCGCCGGTCTTTACATCATCCGGCAGGTCTTTACAGACGATGACCGGAAGTCCGATGTTGATGGCATTTCTGTAGAAGATCCTCGCGAAGGATTTCGCAACAACAGCCTGTACGCCGAGAGCTTTTAAGACGCCCGGTGCCTGTTCTCTGGAAGAACCGCAGCCGAAGTTCTCGCCGCCGACAACAAAATCACCAGGTTTTACTTTTTTCGGGAAATCCGGGTCAAGAGACTCGAATGTGTGCTCTTTCATCTCTTCCAGATTTGGTAAGAGCAGATACTGGGATGCAATGATCTGATCGGTATCAAGGTCATTATGAAATTTAAAGATCGTTCCTTCTGCCATGACTTTATATGTTCCTTTCTTATCTAAGAAATATTAAAAGACAGCTGCAAAAATCCAGACCGTCAGCCGCCTTAACAGTTCATGAATTCTTTCGTTTCCTCATTATAGCATAGGATCAGGCATAAATAAAATGGCGCGTATTGATATGGCACATAACTTAAAGTTATAAAATTATGATGCTTTCCAACGCCGGGAAAAGGCCATAAAAATTGCTGCAGTTAAACTCTGTATTTGAGCGGACATGACAGTTGTATCTTTACACTGCCGGTCGGATCATCACGGAAAACTGCAGCAAAAATGGAACTTATCTGGTTATTTCAGCTTCAAAACCGCCGTTTGCGGTCTCGTCTCAGCCGTCAGCACCAGTGTGTTGGAGTCGTACTCCACCACATTCCGGCAGAGTCCTGTAAATTCCTCAAGACGTCCGATCACCGGATAGCCGAAATGGTCAGAACGGTAGTGCATCGGGATCACAACGCGGGGCGCGAGATCATCCACCACAGCCTTCGCCTGGACCGCATCGATCGTATAATAACCGCCCACAGGGATCAGGATCGCGTCGAGATGCTTTAACAGATCCTTTTGTTCTCTGGTAAGAGGACATCCGATGTCACCCATATGGGCAATTTTAAGTCCATCTGATTCTAAAATGTGGATTCGGTTCGGCCCGCGGAGCGCCCCCTGTTCCGGGTCATGCCAGGTGTCAATCTTCGTGATGGAAAACGGGTTCTTTGTCCCGCTGTGCTTTAAGGTTACTGCGTCCGTGTATCCGTGGTCACCGTGCTCATGGCTGCAGAGCACCATGTCCGCGGTGAGGGAGAGTGGAGCAAGCCCCGGCACCGTATTCGGGCCATATGGATCAAAAACAATGGAAAAACCATCTTTTTCAATGGAAAAACAGGAATGACCATTCCAGGTGATAGAAATAGAATTCATAATTATGTCCTCCTCTCGAGCAGTTAGAAATGATTGAGCAGATGACTATATTTTATCATGAAACGCAGGGAGATTCAATGGACGAAAAGCAAGGTCCCATCTGTGCCGGAGTGGGAAATTTATGTGATCAGTGCTTGAGAAATCAGGAGCAGCCGCGGTATAATAGTGGATATAATATCGGGAATAACAGGAGGAAATGACGATGGATCTGACACAGGTAAAGCACGAGATCGAAACATTGGCGGAGAAACACCGGGATGAGTTTGAGACGGTCAGTGCATGCATATTTGCTCATCCGGAGCTGGCATACCATGAAACGCTGGCGCAGGATCAGCTATGCGGGCTGTTGGAAAAGCATGGCTTTAAAGTACAGCGGGGAGCCGGCTCTCTGGAGACCGCATTTGTGGCAGAATACCGGAGCGGAAAGCCGGGAATGACCTTTGCCTTTATGTGCGAGTACGACGCACTCCCTGAAATTGGACATGCATGCGGACACAATCTGATCGGCACCAGCGGAGCCGGCG
Source organism: Pilosibacter sp. NGB245 (assembly GCF_057397225.1). Classification (NCBI taxonomy): domain Bacteria; kingdom Bacillati; phylum Bacillota; class Clostridia; order Eubacteriales; family Clostridiaceae; genus Pilosibacter; species Pilosibacter sp. NGB245. The sequence goes on from NZ_CM171584.1 coordinate 122,809, forward strand.
CCGGTGTGATATTAAAAGAGATCATGGAAAAATACGGGATCGGCGGAACCCTGAAGGTTCTTGGAACACCGGCAGAGGAAAACGGAAGCGGAAAGATCACGATGCTGGACGAAGGAATCTTCGATGGTGTGGATATGGCGCTGATCATGCATCCGAGTGATATGTCCATGGCAGATGATATCTCATTTGCAGCCGTAAATAAGACCTATACCTTCACCGGAAAACCGGCACATACCGCAGCGTGCCCGTGGATGGGGGCCAGCGCATTAAACGGAGTTCTCCAGATGTTCCATGCGGTAGATTCCCAGAGACTTCATTTTAAGGATTACACGAGGGTTCATGGAATTATCCTGGAGGGCGGAACCGTTGTGAATATTGTTCCGGAGAAAGCTGTATGCCGGTTTAATATCCGGGCATTAGACGCAGGCTATTTAGAAGAAGTGATCGCAGTCATTGACCGCTGTGCAAAGGGTGCGGCGATTTGCGCCGGTGTAGATGTTGAGATCAAACAGGACGGTTATCTCATCAAGGATGTGCGCAACAACCGGGAACTTGTGACGGCAGTGGAGAAAAATATGGACCTGATCGGAGAACACCACATTCCGCGGGATCTGACTCAGGGAATCGGATCCACGGATGTGGGAAATGTGACTCAGGCACTTCCGGCTGCCCAGTTTTATATCGGTGTGGGCGAAGGCTTGGGAACCCATACAGCAGCATTTGCGGACGCTGCAGGAGGTGAAGCAGGAAGACGTGCTCTCACTGCCGCAGTAAAAGTGCTGGCAATGACAGGACTTGATATGATGTCCGGCCGATCATAAAAAATAACAAAGCATGAAGGTGATTGTTCATGCGATCGGGACGAAGATGAAAGAAATCTAAGAAAACGGAAGAATCGACAGAAATAAAAATCTCTGCCCGGACACATCAAGGTGTGACCGGACAGAGATTTTTGCTGTATTACAGCGCCGTCGCCTTCGGCAGCGTAAAGATAAATTCCGACCCGACCCCCTGGGTGCTGATCACATCAATATTTTCCCCGTGTGCCTGTATGATCTCTTTTACGATCGCCAGCCCGAGTCCTGTTCCCTTTTTATCTTTTCCTCTGGAGAGATCCGACTTATAGAAGCGGTCCCAGATCTTCTTGATACTTTCCTTCGGAATACCGATTCCCGTATCCTTCACGGAAACAAAGACTTTCTCGTACTTCAGCGAAGTCTGGATATAGATTACAGAATTCTCACGGCTGAATTTAATGGCGTTGTCGATCAGATTGTAGAGTACCTGCTGGATCTTACCGAGATCTGCATACACCATCTGGATATCCGCAGCGAAGGTGAGATCGAGAACGATATCCTTTGCATTGCAGGTTCCTTCAAAGGTTGCCGCAGTATCTTTAATAACGCGGTTGATGTCGAAGTTGCTGCGGGTCAGGAATCCTTTGCTGTCGAGAGAGTTTAACGTCAGCATGCCCTGCGTGAGCTTGTTCAGACGCTCGGTTTCAGAGATCAGAATGCCGAGGTATTTGTCGTAAAGTTCCGGCGGGATCGTTCCGTCCTTGATCGCCTCGAGGTATCCTTTGATCGAGGTCAGCGGGGAGCGGAAGTCATGGGAGACGTTCGCGATGAAGGAGTGTTGGTATTCCTCCATTTTATTTAACTCACTGGACATATAATTTAAAGTATTAGCAAGATATCCCATCTCGTCGGCGGAAGTTACCTTGATCGTGTGATTTAAGTTCCCGGCCGCATATTCTTTTGCGCCTTCCGTGATCTTCTTTAAAGGGAAGAAAACGGTTTTTGTGAAGACGAGGAGAATGATCAGGGACAGGATGAAGATGACCAGTGCCGTAATGTATACAATGTTCAGAATACGGTCTTTCCCATGAACGATCTGTTCGATAGGCATGTGGATCACCACGTATCCATACGTGTTAAAATTTCCTGTGATCGGTGCGATGACAGACAGCATGTCCTCATCAAACATGCCGAAAAATCTGCCGGTCATGTACGAGCGGTTTCCCGCCGCTGTGGGGTCAAAACCATCGATGGAGGTGCCGATGTGGGAGGCAGGAGATGTCTCCGCAACGACGCTGCCTTTCTGGTTGATGACCCAGGCCTGGGCCTTTAAGTAAGTGGCGACAGCCTGTAGCTGCGGGTTGGCTGTCGAAAGACTGATATTTTTTCCCTGATAGATATCGCTGTAGGTGGAGGCGAGAAGATTTGCCTCATCATAGAGGGATTCGGATCGTTCCTCCAGAAGATACCGGTAAGTGATCTCGGAGGACATGGTCGCGATAAAAATGAATCCCAGAAGACCGAAGACGAGATATCCCAGAAGGAATTTACTGTAAAGAGAACGGGTCATCGTCTTACCTCGAATTTATAACCGATCCCCCAGACGGTGGACAGCGCCCAGTTTTCATCGTCGCGGATCTTCTCGCGAAGGCGTTTGATGTGGACGTCTACGGTCCGGGTATCGCCGATATACTCATATCCCCAGATATGGTCCAGCAGCTGCTCACGGGTGAAGACCTGATTCGGGGAGGAAGCAAGGAAATATAAGAGTTCCAGCTCCTTTGGCGGCATGTCGACCGAATGGCCTTTATAGAGGACTGAATAGTTCGTCAGGTTGACGATCAGGTTCGGATATTCCACATATTCGCCCTGCTGTTTTGTTGCGGCTGCCATGCTGGCCGGAGCCGCCTGGTAGCGTCGGAGAACTGCTTTGACTCTCGCGACGAGCTCTTTGGAGTCAAACGGTTTGATCATATAGTCGTCGGCGCCCAGCTCGAGACCTAAGACCTTGTCGAAAACCTCGCCTTTCGCGGACAGCATGATGATCGGTACCTGGGAAGTCGTGCGGATCTCCCGGCAGACCTGGTAGCCGTCCATGCCCGGCAGCATCAGGTCGAGAAGAATCAGATTCGGCTTAAAGACCGGAACCTCCTTCAATGCGGATTCTCCGTCCCCGACAATTTTTGTCTCATAACATTCCTTCATCAGGTACAGGGAAATTAATTCTGCAATGTTTTCATCGTCATCCACGATGAGGATTCTCTGCTTATCGACCATTTGAGGCCTCCTTCTTATGAGATGGTCCCATGAAAGGACTGACAGCGCGCAACGGCCAGCTTTCATGGAAGTTGAAGTCTGCATCAGCAGACAGATCAGTTTCTTAAGTTACTTGAATGTCACGATCGTGACGCCGGTATCACCTTCTCCGAACTCACCGAGCCGGAATTCTTTCACATATTTGAGCTTTTTCAGATGCTTATGGACCGCAGCTCTCAGAGCACCGGTTCCCCGTCCGTGTACAACGCGGACCTGCGGAAGATGGGCGAGGTAAGCGTCATCCAGATATTTGTCGAGGACAGGCATCGCCTCGTCCGTGGTCATTCCGATCAGATTGACTTCCGGGGAGACAGAGAAGGACTTCGCCATCTTGATCTTTCCGCTTCCCGTGTTGTTCCGCTTCATAGCAGCCGGATCGAGTCCCGGTCCGGATACGGATGCCTCGTCTAAAAGTTCCAGATCTTTGATATTCACAAGGGAGCGCAGGATCCCCATCTGCACATAGAGATCGCCTTTTGCGTTCGGCAGTGTGCTGACAGTTCCCTTTAAGTTCATCGTGAGAACTTTGACACCGTCGCCGATCTTTAATTTCTTCGGCGAGATCGTCTTTTTCGGTCCCTTATTGTTCTTGAGACTTAAGTTTTTATCGACTTTGTCCAACTTTTCGCGGAGCTTTGTCCGTTCGGCTTCCAGTTCTTTTCCGACACCGGAACTTGCGGCGAGCTTGTTGATATTCCGGATCGTCTGGTCAGCGGTCTCCTTTGCTTCGCGCAGGATCCGCTGTGCTTCCTCGTTGGCATTCTTTAAGAGCTTTTCTTTCCGCTCGTCAAGACGCTCTTCCTTCTGCTCGATATTCTTCTTTAAGCGGGAGATTTCTTCTTTATAGCTTGCAATCTCTTCACGCTCTTTCTCGATCGTCACGCGGCTCTGTTCGAGGTTCGCGAGAAGATCCTCAAATGCCTCATCATTGGATTCGAGGTGTGTTTTCGCGTCGTCGATAATATAATCCGGCAGACCGAGCTGCTTGGAGATCGCGAACGCGTTGCTCTTTCCCGGAATTCCGATGAGGAGCTTGTAGGTCGGACGAAGTGTCTCGACATTGAACTCACAGCATGCATTTTCGACACCCGGAGTAGACAGGGCAAATACCTTTAACTCACTGTAGTGGGTGGTCGCCATGGTCCGGCACTTCATATTGTGAAGGAAGGACAGGATGGAGATCGCCAGTGCAGCACCTTCCGTCGGGTCTGTTCCGGCACACAGCTCATCGAAAAGACAGAGAGAGTGGCTGTCTGCCTGATTTAAGATCTTCACGATATTCGTCATATGGGCGGAGAAGGTACTTAAACTCTGCTCGATGCTCTGCTCGTCGCCGATATCCGCGAAGACTTCATCGAAGACGGAAAGTTCTGATCCGTCAAAAGCCGGGATCTGAAGTCCGGACTGTCCCATCAGGGTAAACAGGCCGACCGTCTTTAGGGAGACGGTCTTACCGCCGGTATTCGGTCCGGTCACGATCAGCAGGTCGAAATCTCTTCCCATCCAGATATTGATCGGAACGACCTTTTTCGGGTCGAGGAGCGGATGACGGCCGTCTTTGATATGGATGTAACCTTTCCGGTTGAATTTCGGCATGGAACAGTTATAGATCCTGGCCAGGGCCGCCTTCGCGAAGATGAAATCCAGCTTTGTCAGGATCTCAAAATCTGTTGTGATCGGCTCGATATACGGAACAAGTTCGGTACTCAGGGCAGCCAGGATCATCTCGATCTCTTTCTGCTCTTTTAATTCCAGTTCACGCAGCTCATTGTTCAATTTGATGATCGCCATCGGCTCGATAAAGAGTGTGGAACCGGTGGAGGACTGGTCGTGGACCATTCCGGCAAACTGGCTCTTGTACTCCGCGCGGACCGGGAGACAGTAACGCCCGTCGCGCATCGTAATTACGGCGTCCTGCAGCATGGTCCGGCTGGAATTTAAGATCGCGTTCAGCTGAGTGTGGACTTTGTCCGCGGTGATCTTCATCTGGCGGCGGACATGGTGGAGTCCCGGACTTGCGTCATCGGCGATCTCATCTTCTCCGAGAATACAGCGGGTGATCTCACTGTTGACATTTGTCAGCGGTTCCAGTGTCCGGAACATCTCATCAAGAGAATCGTCAGGCAGCTCTGTATTTTCCGGGTGACGGCCGTAGTTTTTCGCACGCGCCGCGCATGTCAGAAGTCCGCTGACGGAGAGGAGTTCCATAATGCTTAAGGAACTGCCGATCTCCAGGCGTTTTAAGGAATCTCTCACATCCCGGACTCCGGCCAGTGAGAGACTTCCTTTCTGGCGGACACGGGTCACAGCGTCCGTGGTTTCCGTCTGCGCCTGAACGATCTCGTTAAAATCTGAGGACGGGGTCAGTTCCCGGCACATCTTCTTTCCGGGTTCAGACGCCGCACAGTCAGTCAGGCGTTCAATGATTTTATAATATTCAAGTGTTTTTAATACTTTCTGATTCATAGGTCGATCCTTTTTCCTTTCAATGGCAGATATTTGATTTCATTCACTGCCAGTTACAGTGCGCGGGCAGGGACGCCCGTGTCCGGTAACAAGATTCCTTTTTATGGAATATGCAGAGATTTCAGGCGAAGATGCCTGTCTGCACAGAAAAAGTATAACACAAACAGTTCAAATATCATAGGGATTTTTTCCTGTGAAAAGTAACAGGGATGCTCTCACTCAGGACCCGTGGGCACCAAGTTTTTCTTGCATAATAAGTAGAAAAAAATTATAATGGAAAAAAGATAGGCTAAAAGCAAAGAATCCGCAAATGTGACAGGATCTTGATGGATATTTGCCCGCAGCAGAAAGAATTCCGGATTGCTGCGAGATATGAAAAGGAGATTTTTTCATGTCAGATACACCTAACGAAAAAAATTTTATGAGAGAAAAGATCGTAAAACCCCCGATCGATAAGCGCAGGGCCGCAGGCCGGATCCTGTGCTATGTTCTTTTTGCGGTTGTTTTCGGCGGCGTTGCGGCGGTAAGCTTTGTGGTATCCCTTCCGACAGCAAAAAAAATCCTGGGAAAAGACCAGCCGGCAACATCCGCGCCGATCACGATCGAGCGCGACCAGGATCCGTCCGGCGAACCGACACCGGTGGAGACGATGGCGGAGACCACAGGAGAGGGGATCCGCTCGGAAGACCTGAAGGACGAGGTGGAAAAGATCGTTGGGGATGCCATGGAAAAGTTCCCCTGGACGACGAAAAACCTGACCGAGTTCAACGATGCGTTCCGGAACATCTACCTGGAATCAGAAAAAAGCATCGTGACAGTCTCGGCGGTGAAAAACGATGTGGACTGGTTTGACAACCCTATCGAGACGACGGGACAGTACGCCGGGATCATTATCGCGGTAAACCCAAGCGAAGCGCTGATCTTAACAGAACAGAGCGCAGTGGCGGGAGCTGATTCCCTGCGTGTGACCTTCGGGGATGGATCAATAGCGGCAGTGGAATTAAAATCCCAGGATTCAACAGCCGGGATGGCGGTTGTCAGTGCGAAGATCGCTGATATTGAAGAACAGACGGTAAACTGGATGAAGGCGGTGGAGCTTGGAAATTCCTATTCCGTCCGCACCGGGGACATGGTCCTCGCAGTGGGAAGTCCGTCTGGACATGTCCATTCCGTCAAACAGGGACTGATCTCCTATGTGGCGAAAGGTGTCCAGGCAGTGGACGGTCAGACCCGTATCCTGTATACAGAATTTGAGAGTCATGCGGATGAGGGAACATTCCTTATAAATCTTTCCGGTCAGCTTGTGGGTTGGGCGACGTCCATTTATCAGGCCGGGGACAACACACAGGCGGAAGATAGGACGATGGCAATGCCGATTTCGGAGTACAAGGGCGTGCTCCAGAAACTCACAAACGGACAGTCCGCTCCGTATTTTGGAATCCGCGGCCAGGATGTGACCTCCGCGATGATGGAGAGCGGGATCCCGAGCGGTGTGTATATTACAGATTCCATTGCAGATGGGCCGGCTTATAATGTGGGAATCCAGAACGGGGATATCCTGACAAAGTTTGATGATCTGGAGATCCAGACGATCCGGGACTTCCAGAACCGGCTGGAGGAGACAAAGACCGGGGATACCGTGAAAGTTACAGTAAAACGGAAGTCTATTGATGAATATAAAGAAATAGAGTATCAGGTAACGATCGGAGCCAGGTAAACATACCTGGCTCAGCGATTGTGTGAGAAGTATGACCGATCAGAAAAGGAGAAATTATGAGATTTATTGAAACATTCCGGGAAGGAAATCACATTTCGGATGTATATCTGTGCAAAACAAAACAGATCGCACTTACAAAAAATGGAAAAGAGTACGGATCTCTTGTACTTCAGGATAAGACGGGAACCGTTGACGCGAAGATCTGGGAGCTGAGTTCTCCGGGGATCAATGAGTTTTCCGCTCTGGATTATGTATATGTTGATGCGGATGTGACCCTATTCCAGGGACAGAACCAGTTAAACGTAAAGAGGATCCGCAAGGCAGACGAAGGTGAGTACCATCCGGCAGATTATCTTCCGGTGACGACGAAGGATATCCCTGCGATGCAGCATGAACTGATTCAGTACATTACGACGATCAAAAATGAATATCTGAGAAAACTTGCATCCGGTTATTTTAATGATCCGGAATTTATGAAGGCATTTTCCTTCCACTCAGCGGCAAAGAGTGTTCACCACGGTTTTGTCGGCGGACTTTTAGAGCATACGTTAAGTGTTGTGAAGATGTGCGACTATTTCAGCAAACAGTATCCGCTGATCAACCGCGATCTTCTTCTAACAGCAGCGATGTTCCATGATATCGGAAAGACAAAGGAACTTTCTGCATTCCCGGCCAATGATTATACGGATGACGGACAGCTTCTCGGACATATCATCATTGGTTCCCAGATGGTAAAGGAACGGATCGATGCGATGCCGGGATTCCCGAAAAAACTGGAGAGTGAGTTGATCCACTGCATTCTTGCCCACCATGGCGAGCTGGAATACGGTTCCCCGAAGAAACCGGCGCTGATCGAGGCGATGGCGCTGAACCTTGCGGACAATGCGGACGCGAGAATGGAGACGATGACAGAGGTGTTAAGAGGAGCCGGTGACAACATGGGATGGCTCGGTTATAACCGCTTCATGGAGACAAATGTTCGCCGTACGAGCGAAGAATAGAAGATAGAGAATAGAGAGAACCTGCCGTTATGCACTGAAAAAGATGCAGACGGCAGGTTTTGTAAGTTGTAGAAAAATTGGTCCGTCCAATTCGATAAATCGTGCAAAATTTCACTGTGAATTTGCTGGAGACGGACACATAAGAAAGTATGTCCGCTATACAAAGACTTATGTGCGCTGGAAAGCGATAAGAACGTGCAAAGATAAAAAAGAAGCGGTTGACAAAATCAATTTTCTGACTAAAATGATTGTTGTTCATATTCAAATGCGATGAACGGGACAGGACTTTCAATCGAAATCTTATTCAGAGAACTGCCGGATGGTGCGAGGCAGGTAAGAAGGGTGGAAGTTATCACCTGCAAGCAGCCGGGGTGAACAAAACGTTTTAGTAATCCCGGACGGAAACCTCACCGTTAAAAGGGGACCGATTCATCTGAAGGTACTGCAGATACTTGAGGAGGATGGGACTGAGAGGCCGGTTTTCCGGCAACAGAAGTGGTAACGCGGAGAATGTTAGATCCTTCGTCTTCTAAGGGAGTGATCCCTGTGGAGACGAGGGATTTTTTGTTTTGTACGTAGATTCCACAGCGATTTCTGCCGTATTTTCAGGATCGTTTGAATATGGATGGACTACAGGGACCGGAACTTGCGACATTCTGATATGACAAAATGAATTTACAAAGGAGCGAAATGACATGAACACATTAGTAATCGTTCTCATCGCAGCTGTGTGTCTGTTATGCGGATATATGGTATACGGACGCTGGCTGGCAAAGACCTGGGGCATCGACCCGAAGGCAAAGACACCTGCCTATACACATGAAGATGGACAGGATTATGTACCTACAAACGGCTGGATCGTTTTCTCACACCAGTTTTCTTCTATCGCAGGTGCCGGCCCTGTAACGGGCGCTATCCAGGCGGCTGCATTCGGCTGGGTCCCGGTTCTTCTCTGGATCCTTGTCGGCGGTATCTTCTTCGGAGCGGTCACAGACTTCGGCGCTCTTTACGCAAGCGTAAAGAACGAAGGTAAGTCCATGGGACTCCTGATCGAGAAGTACATCGGTAAGACAGGTAAGAGATTATTCCTGATCTTCTGCTGGCTCTTCACTTTGATCGTAATCGCTGCTTTCGCAGATATGGTTGCAGGCACATTCAACGCTTACACCGTTAAGGACGGCGTTACAGAGCTTGCGGCAGCAGCCCAGACAAACGGAGCTGCAGGTTCCATCTCCATCGCATTCATCGTATTTGCAATGTTCTTCGGCGTTCTTCAGAAGAAGCTCAACCTGGAAGGAAAGAGCGAGTTCTTTGTAGGACTTGCCTGCACAGTTGCATCTCTTGCGATCGGTATGGCATTCCCACTGATCGGCGGTAAGGAAGCATGGACCGGATTTACATTCGCTTACATCTTCTTTGCATCTGTCCTTCCGATGTGGCTCTTAAAACAGCCGCGTGACTACATGACAACTTTCATGTTCGCAGGCATGATCCTTGGTGCTGTTGTCGGTATCGTTGTTGCTCATCCGAACATGAACCTTCCGATGTACACAGGTTTTACAAATGAGAAGCTTGGAAACATGTTCCCGATCCTTTTCGTAACCGTAGCATGCGGAGCCGTTTCCGGTTTCCACAGCCTTGTTTCCTCCGGTACTTCCTCCAAGACCGTTGAGAACGAGAAAGATATGTTAAAAGTTGGCTACGGCGCTATGGTTCTTGAGAGCCTCTTAGCCGTACTTGCACTCTGCGTAGCAGGCGCAGCTGCAGCTGCTGACGGTACTGCAGCTGCAGGAACTCCGTTCCAGATCTTCTCTGCAGGTGTTGCAGGACTTCTTGAGATGTTCGGTCTTCCGATCTACATCGCACAGTGCTTCATGACTATGTGTGTATCTGCACTTGCTCTTACAAGCCTTGATGCAGTAGCACGTATCGGTCGTATGTCCTTCCAGGAACTCTTCTCCGTAGACGATATGGAGCACGCAGAGGGCTGGAGAAAATTCCTCTGCAACAAGTATGTATCCACAGTTATCACACTTGCATTTGGCTATGTCCTCACAAGAGTCGGCTACTCCAACATCTGGCCGTTATTCGGAAGCGCAAACCAGCTGTTAAGCGCACTTGTTCTGATCACTCTCTGCGTATTCTTAAAAGTAACAGGCAGACAGAACAAGACCCTGATCGTACCGTGCGTGATCATGCTCTGCGTAACCTTCACAGCACTGGTTCAGAGAACCATCGCTCTTGTAGGCGCATTCAGCGCAGGTACTGCAGTATTTATGGTTGAGGGACTTCAGCTCATCGTTGCAATCCTGCTTATGGTTCTCGGCGTGATCATCGTTGTCACATCCGGTAAGGAACTGTTAAACAAGAAGGCAGGTTCTGAGGCGAGAGCATAAGCGAACCAGATAAGCCGCAAAGTGGATTGCGAATACCTGTTTGACATTGCGGTTTACATAATGCTTAACTTATAGGGTTGATATTCGAAAACCGGTTTTCCGGTTCCGGAGACTTCTGAATGGGAGTTTTCGGGGCGCGGGGAGCCGGTTTTTGTATTGACGCAAAAATGTGACTCATTTGAAAGTGCGGATCGGATTCATTTTTCGCTGTCGTTTTGCCTGTATGCGGTATAGAGCAGAGATTTTCACATTCGTTTATATGATGGGGGTTGCAAATGCGGGAGTAGTTCTTGTATACTTAAGAAAAACTGAGCATTGAGACTCATTTTTAGGTCTGTTCTGTATTTTGTGTATTCGGTATATTCTCAGTACGGGATGTACGCTATTAGTTTGGCTTAGTGAGGTGAAAGGACAGAGTGGGCTCAGCGATAAAAATGTACAACAAGAATATTTATATAGAAGGAACGAATTATGGAAATCAAGAAGAACGATAAATTTACAGTGACCATCGAGGACATGGGAGAGGACGGTGCAGGTATCGGCCGCGTGGACGGATATATCTGGTTCGTGAAGGACGCCCTGATCGGGGATACGATCGAGGCGTCAGCCATGAAAATGAAAAAAAATTACGGCTTTGCCCGCCTCGTGCGCGTCATCACCCCGGCAAAAGGCCGCGTGGAGGCGAAATGTCCGGTGGCGAGAGCTTGCGGCGGATGCCAGCTTCAGGAACTGGACTATAAAGAACAGTTAAAATTCAAGGAAAAGAAAGTATACAATCATTTAAAACGCATCGGCGGCATGGAAAACCTGTTCCTGCCGGAAGAGGCGGAACAGGCAGCGGGAGTGCCGGACGCAGTCATCATGGAACCGATCATCGGAATGGAAGACCCGTGGAGATACCGCAACAAAGCGCAGTATCCGATCGGCCGCGGAAAAGACGGAAAACCAACGGCCGGATTCTTTGCCGGACGGACCCACTCCCTGATCCCGGTACCGGAGCTGGACTGCCTGCTTGGCTGCGGAGAAAATAAGGATTATCTGGCGGCAGTGCTGAAATTCATGGAAGATTTTGGTGTGGAACCTTATGATGAGGCAAACCACAAGGGACTTGTGCGCCATGTTCTCTTAAGAAAAGGTTTCGCCAGCGGTGAACATATGGTATGTCTCGTGATCAACGGAAAGAAACTGCCCCATGAGAAAGAGTTTACCGAGCGGATGCGTGAAGTCGGCGCGGACAGTATCTCCCTGTCCTTCAATATGGAAAAGACAAACGTGATCCTGGGAACCGAGATCAAAAATCTCTACGGGCCGGGTTATATCACGGATAAGATCGGAAACATCGAATATCGGATCTCTCCGCTATCGTTCTATCAGGTAAACCCGGTCCAGACAGAACGTCTCTACGGAACAGCACTGGAATTCGCTGATTTAAACGGCGGCGAGACCGTCTGGGATCTTTACTGTGGAATCGGAACGATATCATCCTTCCTTGCACAGAAGGCGGGGAAAGTCTGCGGCGTCGAGATCATCCCGGCGGCCATCGAGGACGCGAGAGAGAATGCGAAGCGCAACGGCCTCGATAACGTAGAATTCTTCGTCGGAAAAGCCGAAGAAGTCCTCCCGGAACAGTACGAAAAGAACCACATCAAAGCCGATGTGATTGTTGTCGATCCGCCAAGAAAGGGATGTGATGAGCTCTGCCTCGAGACGATCGTAAAGATGGCACCGGAGAAGGTCGTTTATGTGAGCTGTGATTCCTCGACGTTGGCAAGAGATGTGAAATATCTCGGGGAGAACGGTTACGCTGTAAAACGCGTCAGAACCGTTGACATGTTCGGAATGTCAGGGCATGTAGAGACGGTAGCATTATTAACTAAAAAAGATATCACGTCTTGCTGACAAGAATTAACTAAAAGTTCAGCGGTTGCAAAATTTGCAACAACGGTAGAGGAAATTGAAAAATCGAAGGGATATAAAATGGAACAGGAATACATTATTCTCCAGATCCAGGAAGATGATTACGGCTGTGAGGAACGCTCTGCAGGGGCAAAGAAAACCGTTCTCGTCCGGCTGAAAGACGCTAAGGAAAGCGAGCGGATGATCCGTCAGGAAGATGACTGGCTTTATGAGCAGGGGATTGATGAAGGTGATCTGGTAGTATTAACGGAGAATCACCTGTATAAGAAAATGGAAGAGAGGTAAATAAAGATGGAATTACAGACAAAACGACTGATTTTAAGACCATGGCAGGAGAGCGATGCAGAGAGCTGCTATGAATGCGCGAAAGACCCGCAGGTCGGTCCATCTGCCGGCTGGCCGGTACACACGAGTGTGGAGAACAGCAGAGAGACGATTAAAAACGTATTGTCGGCCGATGGAACGTATGCGGTCGTATTAAAAGCTTCCGGAAAACCGGTCGGCTGCGCGGGATTAACTGTGGGAGCTGCCAGCAATTTAAAGCTTCCGGAAGATGAAGGTGAGATTGGCTGCTGGCTCGGCGTTCCGTACTGGGGACAGGGAATCATCCCGGAGGCAGTACAGGAGCTGATCCGTTATGGATTTGAGGATCTGGGATTAAAACGGATCTGGTATGCGTTTTTTGATGGGAATGAAAAATCAAAGCGCGTGGCGGAGAAATGCGGATTCAGCTATCATCACACGAATGAAAACCTGGAGTGGAAATTACTGAACAGGACAGTTACAGAGCATGTGTATGTTCTTGACAGGCATAGAAAGTTATCTGGTGCGCAGTAATTCTGAGAGAAATTTGTCAGCTTGCGCTGACAGGAATTAAACGCCAAGCCTTACGTGTGCTCGACTTAAAAGAAAGAAGGAACCCCGAGAATGAAAAAACTTATGATCGCGTCCGACATCCACGGCTCCGCATACTATTGCCGGAAAATGCTGGAGGCATTTGACCGGGAACAGGCAGACCGCCTGTTGCTTTTGGGCGATATTTTGTACCATGGACCGAGAAATGATCTTCCGAAAGAGTATGCGCCGAAGGAAGTCATCAAAATGTTAAATGAGCAGAAAACGAAAATCTTCTGTGTCCGCGGAAACTGCGATACGGAGGTTGACCAGATGGTGCTGGAGTTCCCGATCCTTGCGGATTACGCGGTATTTCCGGCGGCAGACCGCCTGATCTACGCTACTCATGGCCATCACTTTCATATGAACCAGCTCCCGCCTCTCCAGCCGGGAGACATTCTCCTCCACGGCCACACGCACATTCCGGCGTGGGAACCGTTCGGGGATGGAAATCTGTACCTGAATCCGGGTTCCGTGTCGATCCCGAAAGCGGAAAGTGAACATAGCTATATGCTCCTTCAGGATGGGAAAGTGATCTGGAAAACACTGGAAGGAACTGCTTATCATAGTGAATGTTTATAAAAACGTCTCAATGGTCCTTGCATAATAAACCCGAAGATGCTAAAATATCTCCCATAACAATTGAAGAGGCATCCGGTGCTGCTGCCGCCCTGAAGGGGGCGGACAGCAGGTAAAAGGGAAACAGGTGAAAGACCTGTGCGATCTCGTCACTGTGAGCAGGGAATACAAAGCCATGCGCGAACGCGCGGTCACTGAAAAAACGGAGCAGCCTGACAGGACTGTTTTGAAATATTTGGGAAGGCGGCTTTGTGTGATGATCTGTGAGTCAGGAAACCTGCCGGAATGCTGGTACAGGAAGAAAAATTCCAGATCACGAGGCATTGATCGTACCGTTTATATGTCGGCTAATTCCAGCGGACATCTTTTTCTGATGCTTAAGCATTCGGTATTCGAAAAAATTCTCAGATGGAACATCTCCATACTAACTCCGAAATTGTAAAAACAATGAAACTGTTCAGAACTTTCATGATTACGGGCAAAAAATGTATTTCAGATGGCTGAACCAATAGGACTTTTGCTTTAAAACCAATGGGGTTATTACAGTCGGCGCAGCAAGTGCGCAGGCCTGGTGAACAGTTGCAAAAAAACATTATAATCTTTACACAACATGGAGGACAACATGAAGAAGAAACATGTAAGTCTGCTCTTAGCGGCAGCAATGGCGGCATCCGTAATTTCCGGATGCGGAAGCAGCGCGAATAACAGCACGGCTGAGACGACAAAAGCAGAAGGAGCTGCAGCGGAGACAACGGCTGCAGGAGAGACAGAAGCCACAGCAGAGGCAGTGGAAGACATAGAGAAAAACGAGACAGATGAGGTTGTCATCGCGACTCCGCGTGATGCTGTGCAGGGAAGCGGCGATGCGTATTACTGCTGGGAAGGCGCTTATGTATGGGAAGCTCTCACAGCAAACAACGGTGGTGTGATCGATCCGTGGCTTGCAAAATCCTGGGAGCACAACGATGACTGTACCGAGTGGACTTTCAGCCTGCGCGATGACGCATATTTTACAGACGGTGTTCAGTTTAATGCCGATGTGTGCCTGAAAAACATTGAGCGTTGGGGCCATGGGATCAATTCTACATACACAACACTCAGCATCGAAAAATCTCTCCCGAATCTCGACAAGATGGAGAAAGTCGACGACTTCACTGTAAAGTTCACATTTACACAGCCGATCACAACACTTGAGTATGTCCTTTCCGACTATGGCAGCCCGATGTACAGCCCGAACTGCTTCGACGAGGAGACAGGTGTGATCTCCGACTATGCGATCGGAACCGGTCCATATAAGATCGTTGACCATGTGGAGTCCGAGTATGTGACACTTGAGAGAAATGACAACTATTATGGCGAGAACGGCAAGGTAAAGACCTTCAAGATCCGCTGCATCCCGGATGCCGAGACTCGTGTATCCGCGTTAAAATCCGGCGAAGTCATGGGACTTGCAGACAACGGCGCGATCACCATGGATGCTGCAAAGAATCTCTGCGACACAGACTCCAACTTTGAGATGGACAGCACTCCGAGCCATATGACTGAGTACATCATGTTCAACGATAAAAACGAGTACCTTGCGGATAAGCGCATGAGAGAGGCGTTCAACCTTGCGACAGACCGCGACAGCATCTGCAGTGTGATCTACGGAGGACTTTTACAGCCGGCATACTCCTTCTTAAGCACCCAGTCCACCTTCCATCTGGACATCCAGGGAACTTATGATATGGAGAAGGCAAAATCTCTCGCAAAAGAAGTTCTCGGAGACAAGACGGCCGACATGACCATGATCATCCGTTCCAGCACCGCGTCCGATTACAACTGCAAGGCTGTTGCAGAATACTTAAAGCAGGTTTACGCGGGGCTTGGCGTCAACATCAATATTGAGATCGTGGACTCCTCCCTCTACAAAGAGAGACAGCAGGAAGGCACCTACGACATGACACTTACTGTATTCGGTATCAACAATGCGGATCCGACTTCCACATTTAAGCAGTACTTCGCAAGCGAAGGAAACAGCAACACGACATTAAACTACAACTACTACAACGAGAAGATCGATGAACTTGTCGCAAAAGCTCCGACGATCGCTGATGTGAGCGAGCGCAGCAAGATCTATGATGAGATCCAGCAGGAACTCTTCGATGACAGCGCGTGCGTTCCGATCTGCTACCAGATCAACGTAAACATCCACAACAAGGCGATCACACACTATGCAGGAAAGACCTTCGGTGTTGGACTTCCGACAATTTCCTGGGTGAAATAATCAATATGTCACTTTTAAAGTACATCCTGAAAAAAATGCTGATGCTTTTGCCGGTGCTCGTCGGGATCAGTATCATTGCATTTGCACTTGGGATCATGTCACCGGGGGATCCGGTGGACCAGGTGTTAAATCCAAACGGAAACGAATCCTACACGCAGGAAGAATATGATGCCATGGCTGCAAAGATGGGGCTGGACCAGCCTGCCGTCGTCCAGTATTTTAACTGGGTCGACGGCCTGGCTCACGGCGATCTGGGCAGGTCCTTTTTCACGAACAAAAGTGTCATGGACCAGCTCGCAAAGCGGATCCCGATCTCATTGAAGCTTGCGGGTTTCAGCATGATCCTGACCATCGTGTTCGGTGTGGGATTCGGAGTCCTGATGGCGGTGGGAAAAGACCGGCTGCCGGATCATGTGCTGGGAACATTTTCAACGGTTGCATTGTCCGTTCCGGGGTTCTGGATCGCCATTGTCCTGATCTTTATCTTTGCGGAACAGTGGAAGATCCTGCCGAGCAGCGGGATCTCCGACGGCTCCGGCTTTATTCTTCCGGCGGTCACGCTGGCACTCCCGAGCATCGGAGTCTGTGCGAGACTGACAAGGAGCGCGATCCTCGATGAGATAGGAAGACAGTACATGACTGTGGCGGATGCAAAAGGAATGAGCCGCCGCCGCGCAGTGGTCCGCCATGCGTTCGGAAACGCGCTGATCCCGATCATCACCTACCTGGGAACCCATATGGCGGGCATCATCGGCGGCGCCTCGATCGTGGAGACGATCTTTGCAATCCCCGGGATCGGAAGCTACGCGATCGCGGGTGTGCAGTCGAAGGATTACTATGTGGTGCAGGCGTATGTTCTGTTTTCAGGCTGTATCTATGTGCTGACAAACATTCTGATCGACCTGATCTATATCGCACTTGATCCGAAGATCCGGGCGGGAGAGGCGGTGGAATCATGAATAAATTAAAGGAACTCCACCTGTCAGGGAAAGCAAAGACCGGTCTGGTGATCTTATTATTGATCCTTTTGACCAGTGTACTCGCGCCGGTCCTTGCTCCCTATGATCCGCTGGTCTCGAACCTGTCGGAAGCGCTTCAGAAACCGTCTGCCGCGCATCTTTTAGGCACGGATAATATCGGAAGAGATACGCTGAGCCGTGTTCTCTACGGCGGAAGACAGTCGATCCTTCTCGCCCTGGTGGCGACCGTCCTCTCGATGCTGCTCGGTTTTGCACTGGGACTTTTCGCGGGATATTTCGGCGGCTGGATCGACGGGATCATCACGACGATCTCCAGCATTTTCCAGGGACTTCCCGGCTTGACGCTGATGATCGCGGTGGCCGGACTTCTTGGACAGGGCGTGAAGAGCATGCTGATCGCGATCGTGATCAATTCCTGGGTCGGATTTTCCAGGATCGTCCGCGGTGAAGTCATGAAACTGAAACAGGAGAGCTTTATTAAAGGACTGAGAACCATCGGAGCCGGAGACCTCCGGATCCTGTTCCTGCATATTTCTCCGAATATTTTAGGAACTCTGAGCGTCCTTTTTGCCACCAGGATCGCCGGAAATGTGATCTCGGTGGCGTCCATGAGTTATCTTGGTCTGGGACTTCAGCCCCCGACACCGGACTGGGGCGTCATGATCAACGATGCGAGACAGTATTTCCGCCAGGAACCGCTGCTCGTCATCGCTCCGGGACTCTGTATTTTGCTTCTTTCCCTCAGCATCAACCTTCTGGCAGATGAACTGCGTGACCGGCTGGATGTGCGGAAAGATGTGATGAAGACGATGTGATGTCGGAAAGCATGCAAAGAAAGGCAAAATTTCCTCAGCATAGCTGAGCCGGAACAGATTTTTGCCTGTAACTGTGAAAAAACGGAACAGCCAGGAGAGAAGATCAGATGGAAGATAAAAAAGAATGGAAAACAGAAGAAAAAAGTGACATTGAGATCCGCGACCTCTCCGTCACCTTCCAGGACGGCGGCGAGATGATCCATGCCATGGAAGATGTCAGCGCATACTTTCCGTCGGGCAGTGTCACAGGACTCATCGGGGAGAGCGGAAGCGGAAAATCGCTTTTAGGCATGTCCATCCTGGGACTTCTCTCCGGGCAGGCCCGGGTGGAAGGAAGCTGTATGTATAAAGGGATGGATTTGTACCGGCTGCCGGAAAAAGAGATGCAGAAGATCCGTGGAAAAGAGATCGCCCTGATCCCACAGAATCCCACGGAATCCTTAAACCCGATCCGCAGGATCGGAAAACAGCTCACGGAGTGCATGACAGTCCACGGAAATAAGGACAAAGAGCTTGCCGATTCCCGGAGGGATGAGTTTCTCCGCAGATTTGGCTTTTCAGATCCGGACCGGATCAACCGCGCTTACT
Organism: Pilosibacter sp. NGB245; assembly: GCF_057397225.1. NCBI lineage: Bacteria > Bacillati > Bacillota > Clostridia > Eubacteriales > Clostridiaceae > Pilosibacter > Pilosibacter sp. NGB245. Next base: position 141,541 of record NZ_CM171584.1, read on the forward strand.
CATTCCAGCTGAGCGGCGGCATGAACCAGCGAGTGATCTCTGCCATGGGACTCATGAACCGGCCGAAATGGGTCATCGCCGATGAGCCGACAAAAGGTCTGGATGCGATTCTCCGGCGCCAGGTCTACCGGGTCCTGAAAGAGATATCAGAGACGGACACCGAAGGCATGATCGTGATCACCCATGATATTGCCCTGGCAGGGGCATTGTGTGACCGGCTGATGGTGCTCTATAAAGGGAGCATCATGGAAGCCGGGGAGACAAAGACGATCCTTGAACATCCGGCACATCCATACACGAAAGGACTGATCGCATCGCTCCCGGGGAAGGGAATGAACCCGATCGGGCGCGCAGTGAGAAAAAAAGAGGGAAATTCCGGCTGCAGTTTTTACCCGAGATGTGTGCATGCAGTGGACGCATGCAAAAATGGACGGATCCCGGAGGCGGAACTTCCGGACGGAAGGAAAGTGAGGTGCGTCCGGTATGCTTAAAGTCAGCCATATCAGCAAGACATTTACTGGCGGGATCATTAAAAAGACCCGCGTGGAAGCGGTGAAGGACGTGTCTTTTACGGTACAGGACGGGAAAACATTCGGGATCGTAGGAAATTCCGGCTGCGGAAAATCGACGATCGCGAACATGCTCCTGTCACTGATAAAGCCGGACTCCGGAACCATCGAGATTGATGGAACGATCCAGATCATCTTCCAGCATCCGGAGACATCCCTGGATCCTGCAAAAAAGATCGGATACAGCCTGGAAGAGCCGATGATCATCCACAGGATGTATGACAAAGCGGGGAGAAAAGCGCGGGTCAGAGAACTTCTGGATCTGGTAGATCTCGGAGAGGAACTTCTGGACCGCTATCCGCACCAGATCAGCGGAGGTGAGGCGCAGAGGATCATGATCGCCCGGGCACTCTCACTGGATCCGAAGATCCTGATCCTGGATGAACCGACCAGCATGTTAGATGTCTCCGTGCAGGCCCAGGTCATGACACTCTTAAAGGAACTCCAGGAAAAGCTGGGATTGAGCTATCTGTTTATTTCCCATGACCTCGATGTGGTCCGCTGGTTCTGCGATGAGATCGCAGTGATGGAAGAAGGAAAGTTCGTGGAGACAGGGCGGACGGAGGATGTGATCGGACATCCGAAGATGGAGTTCACGAAAAAACTGGTGGAAAATTTTATACTGGAATAAAAGATACGGCGTGGAGAGAAAGTTACAGTAACGAGAGAAATTTCTACGCCGTTTTTTAGGCTGCTTTTTTATTGACATTTCATACTTTCAAGTGATACGATTCCAGCATGATAAAGCAATAAACGGACTTTCTGTTTATTGCGGTACACTTACAACCCAGGAATAAATGGCTTGATCAGGAGGAAATGGATATGCTGAAATTTGATGCGCAGAAATATGATTATCCATCACGAAGAAGTGTTGTGTACGGGAAAAAAGGTATGGTCTGCACGAGCCAGCCTTTGGCGGCCCAGGCGGGACTCGACATCATAAAACGGGGCGGAAACGCAGTTGACGCGGCGATCGCGACAGCAGCGTGCATGACAGTTCTGGAGCCGACGTCCAACGGGATCGGAAGCGACGCCTTCGCCCTGGTCTGGACAAAGGGAGAACTTCACGGGCTGAATGCCAGCGGAAGATCACCTATGGCGATCACTGCAGAAGAAGTGAAAAAACAGGGATACACCGAAATGCCGAAACGAGGCTGGATCCCGGTGATGGTCCCGGGCGCCCCGTCCGCATGGGCGGAACTCTCGGAAAAGTTTGGAAGACTTCCGCTGGAAAAGGTGCTGGAACCGGCGATCACATATGCACGCGAGGGATATCCGGTGAGTCCGGTGACATCAAAAATATGGAACAATGCATACAGAGAGTTTTCAGAAACGCTGACGGAAGAATGTTTCCGGCCATGGTTTGAAACGTTCGCCCCGGACGGACATGCCCCGCAGCCGGGAGAAATCTGGAGGTCGGAAGCTCATGCAAAGACGCTGGAAATGATCGCGCAGACTCATGCAAAAGCGTTTTATCGTGGAGAACTTGCGGATCAGATCGACGAATTTTCAAGAAAAACCGGCGGATATCTCCGGAGATCAGATCTTGAAAATTACTGGTGTGAGTGGGTGAAACCGATCCACATAAATTACAGGGGATATGATGTCTGCGAGATCCCGCCGAACGGAGACGGGATCATTGCGTTGATGGCATTGAATATTTTAAAGGGGTATTCCTTTGCGGAGCGGGACAATGCAGATACCGTGCATAAACAGCTGGAGGCGATGAAACTGGCATTTGCGGACGGAAACCGGTATGTTGCGGACCTGGATTATATGAAAGCACCGGTGGAGACGCTGCTTTCTGATGAATATGCGGACGGAAGACGGGCACTCATCGGAGAACAGGCGCTCACACCGGAGCCAGGCAATCCGTTCCGCGGAGGAACGATCTATCTCTGCACAGCGGACGGGGAAGGCAATATGGTCTCCTACATCCAGAGCAATTACATGGGATTTGGATCCGGGATCGTAATACCTGGAACAGGGATCGCGCTGCAGAACCGCGGGGCGAACTTCACACTGGATGAGACAATGGAAAACTGTCTGGGACCGGGAAAGAAATCTCTGCACACGATCATTCCGGGATTTCTGATGAAGGAAGGAAAAGCAGTTGGACCGTTCGGCGTTATGGGCGGTTTCATGCAGCCGCAGGGCCATGTCCAGGTTATCATGAATACAGTGGACTTCCTGATGAATCCGCAGGATGCGCTCAACGCGCCGAGATGGCAGTGGATCGGTGGAAAGAAGATCCAGGTGGAAAAGACATTCCCGGCCGGGATCGTGGAAGAGCTGAAAAAACGGGGACATGAGATGGAAGTCCTTGAGAGTTCCCTGTCCTTCGGGCGAGGACAGATTATCTGGAGAGATGAAAACGATGTGCTCTGCGGAGCAACCGAACCGCGGGCAGACGGAACGGTGGCAGCGTGGTAGATGATCAAAACCTGTTACAGTGCGCGGGCATAGAGTGCCCGTGTACTGTAACCAAAACCTGGCGGCAATGTGCGGAGAGAAATAAAAAGCAGTTTCCTTTTCAGAGTGAGTGTGGTAAACTCGAGATTAAGTAGATCAGGAACTGCCCGGAAAAGAATACGAAAACTGTGGGAAGGGATCTGACCGCCGGAAATGGGAAAATACAGATCATCCGGAGACAGGAGACCGCAGGGCAGTCTGGTAATGATAATGAATTTGCAGGAGGAAAGCGCAATGAATTTCAATGAAGCAGCGTTAAAGCTCCATGAGGAACATCATGGAAAGATCGAAGTTACGAGCAAGGTTCCGGTAAAGACAAGAGATGACTTAAGCACCGCCTATACACCGGGTGTTGCGGAGCCATGCAGAAAGATCCATGATAATAAGAAAGATGTTTACAAGTACACTGCAAAGGGCAATCTGGTAGCAGTTGTTTCTGATGGAACCGCAGTTTTAGGTCTTGGAAATATCGGACCGGAAGCTGCTATGCCGGTCATGGAAGGAAAGGCAGTCCTCTTTAAAGAGTTCGGCGGCGTTGATGCGTTCCCGATCTGTCTCGATACGACAGACACCGAGGAGATCATCAAGGCAGTGAAATACATTGCTCCGTGCTTCGGCGGCATTAACCTGGAAGATATCGCTTCCCCGAAATGCTTCGAGGTTGAGGCACGTCTGGAGAAAGAGCTTGATATTCCGGTATTCCACGATGACCAGCACGGCACAGCAGTTGTCGTTACAGCGGCTCTCTTAAACGCATTAAAAGTTGTCGGAAAGAAGATTGATGAGATCCATGTTGTATTAAACGGACCGGGATCTGCCGGAACTGCGATCATCAAGATGCTGCTTGCGACAGGCGTGAAAAATATCATCGCCTGCGACGAAAACGGAATCCTCTACAAAGACCGCGGAGTCGGCATCAAAGACCACAAGAAGATGCTCTGCGAGATCACAAACCTTGAGGACAAGCGCGGAACTCTTGCAGACGCTCTCGTCGGAGCGGACGTATTTATCGGCGTGTCCGTAGCAGGTGCACTGAAGCCGGAGATGATCAAGACGATGGCGAAAGACCCGATCGTCTTTGCAATGGCGAACCCGAATCCGGAGATCATGTATGATGAGGCGATGGCAGCAGGCGTAAAGGTAATGGGAACAGGCCGTTCCGACTTCCCGAACCAGATCAACAACGTCCTTGCATTCCCGGGAATCTTCCGCGGCGCATTAGACTGCGGCGCAAGAGATATCAACTACGATATGAAGGTTGCTGCAGCCCAGGCGATCGCTGAGCTTGTAACACCGGACAAACTCTCCGCAGAGTATATCATTCCGGGTGCGCTCGAAGAAGGCGTTGCAGAGCATGTTGCAAAACGTGTTGCTGAGGCGGCTGTAAAATCCGGAGCGATCCGCAAATAATAGATCTCTCTGAAAGATCGGCATATTTCCGGATAAGATCATTGATGGCAAATGACAATTAAAAAATAGTTATGAGAAACACTCCTTCCGCATATACATAAGTGCAGAAGGAGTGTTTTTGATTATGGCAGATTATCGCAGACTGATTTCTTATATTTACGAGTACGAAGGAAAAAAGAAAGGGAAAAATGTGGGATTTGCGAAGCTGGAGGCGCGGAACGGGCAGTGCAGGATCAATGTCAATGTGAAGCGGATCTATATGGGCGGCAATGCCATTGGCGCGTATCTTTTAGGGACAGGCGGTCGTGAGACATTTCTTGGAAACGTTTTTGTGCGCGGCGGAAACGGGGAGTTCCGGGTCAATGTGGACGCGAAGAACGTGGAGGGAAGCGGTACCGGACTTGATACATATTTCGGCCTGTCGGTCCATGATGTAAAGAATTCCTGGCGGTGCTATAAGACGATCTGGGAGGACGCGCTGGCAGCGGAGGAGGGAAATACCGGGGAGAATCCGGTCCTCTCGGTTCCGAAATTTACTGCCCAGATGCTGCCGGAGGCGGAAAAAGGAATGGATACACAGGCGGTTTCCAAGGTGGTAAAAGAGATCGAGGAGGAGATCGCCAGAGAAGAAGAGCGGAGAGAGCAGGAGGAAAAGAGCGTACATGATCCGGGACCGGGGAAAAAAGAGGAAAGCGGAGCCCCGGAGAAGCGGAATATGCATACGGTGGAATCAGACGAGAGAGAAAAGACGGCGCATGCAGCAGAGCTGAGCGGTGCAGAGGGAGACCTAAAGACGGAGAAAGCGCCGGCATATGATGGGAAAGCGGAAGAGGAAGACACTGCGGATCATGAAGTACAGCAGCAGGAAGAACAAAGTGAAGACCGTGGCAGGTTCTACTTGTCGGGGGAAGACGATGAAATCGATGAAAAATCGGATGACACATGCGGAAACGTGGAAGACAGACCGATAGAGCGGAAAATGGAAGAGACTTCCGGGGATGAAGAGGAGAATGATCAGACGGCGAACCTGGATCCGGAGAAAACTTCTGAGTCGGAAACAGAAAAACAACAGGTGGAAACAGCGCAGCAGGAGCAGGGAATACCGCAGGGAACAGACCTGCCGTTTTACATGAAAACTGCTCAAAGAGTACAGCGGCCGAATAGCCAGAAGTTCAGACAAAATCCAGTACAGACTTCCGGTATGACGGCGCAGTCCCCCAAAAGTGCAGCTTCACAGGCAGCACATTCAACTGCCCCCACAGCGCCCATGGTCTCCCCGGAGCTTGAAAATCCGGAGGTTCTGCGTTACTTGCAGGAGACGGAAGATCCTGCGGCCGATCCGGAAAAACTGTGGGAGGAATTTAAAAGGACATACCCGAAGATCCAGCCGTTCGAGTATGAGGACGGCTGCGATATCCTGACGATTCGTCCGCAGGATATCGGAAAACTCCCGAGAGAATGCTGGGTCTATGGAAACAACAGTTTTCTGCTCCACGGCTACTATAATTTCCGCTATCTGATCCTCGTAAAGCTCGGCGGGAACAAAAAGAAATCCCGCTACCTGTTGGGAGTCCCCGGGCACTACTACAGCAGCGAAAAATACATGGCCACCATGTTCGGCTTCCCGAATTTCGTCCTCTCCAGGCGCCAGCCGGTCGGGGACGGGCGGTTTGGGTACTGGTATACGGATCTGAAGATACGGTGAGTTTTAACAGACAGGCTGCTTTGTATTGTCTTTCATATTTATTTATCTTGCCAGAAATAAAAAATAAGGTACAATAAAAAAGGAATGAAAGGCGAGGATCTGGAACCATTTCCTGATCCATGACCATAGACAACATTACCTGAAATTCGGAGAAACATATGAAAAAGATGACAATAGAAGAACACTATATGAAAGAAGCAATCCGCCAGGCAAAAAAGGCGGCGGCTTTAAAAGAAGTGCCGATCGGCTGCGTGATCGTGCATGACGGGAAGATCATCGCGCGGGGATATAACCGGCGGACCGTGGATAAGAACGTGCTGGCCCACGCGGAGATCATCGCGATGCGGAAGGCCTGCCGGATCATCGGGGACTGGCGGCTTGAGGACTGTACGATGTATGTGACGCTGGAACCATGTCCGATGTGTGCCGGTGCGATCGTCCAGGCGCGGATCCCGAAAGTCGTGATCGGCTGCATGAACCCGAAGGCAGGCTGCGCCGGATCCGTGCTCGACATGCTGCATGAAGACGGATTTAACCACCAGGTGGAGACGGAAGTCGGACTTTGCGGGGATGAATGCTCTCAGATGCTGAAGGATTTCTTTAAAGCACTGCGGGAAGAAGGAAAACGTAAGAAGCTGGAGCAGGCGGAGAAAGAAACCTCAGAAAATGCATAAAAGACAAACGGAGAATCGGTTTTTGCCGTGAAACCGAAAAATGCCAGTGGATGGTTCTGCAGGCAGAAAAGTTGCAATAGAATTACTTATAATAAAAGACCGCTGCCAGATCTGATATGATAGATACCCGGAATTCCGGACACATATCAGATAAGATCTGGCGACGGTCTTTTCTGTCTCCATATAATCACAGAAAACTGGCAATGGAAGCGTTTACATGCATGTTACGCACTGAATTTCTTCGGCCGGTACCGGATATCCGAAACCTTATATATCGTGATAAACGCCTCCGGATCACTGGAACTGATATAGTTCATGAGCGCCTGGTATTCGCGCTTATCGACGATCGTGATGATCTCGTTGTGCTTCTCAAAATTGTAAGCACCGGTGGCTTCATAGATCGTGGCCCCGCTATGCAGGTTGTCGATGATGAACTTGCGGAGTTCTTCTTCCTTTTTAGTGATAATGCAGACACGTCTCTTGACGTTCTGATCGAAAATAAAGTAGTCGAGGACGATCCCGTTCACATATGTACCGAGGACACTGAGCACGACCGTCTTTTTGTCGTAAACCAGTGCGGAGGAGAGCGCCACGCACATGCCGGAGAGGGACATGGCCTTTCCGAGATCCATGTGCAGATATTTATTCATGATCTTCGCAACGATATCAAGTCCGCCGGATGATGCGTTCATGTTAAAGAGCATCGCAAGCCCGACGCTGACGACGAGGACGTAACAGATAACATCCAGTTCCTGGCTCCCGGTGAGAGAGGTGAAATTTGGGAAGATCTTCTCAAAAATTCCCAGAAATACCGGCAGCATGACGCTTGTATACACGGTCTTTGCTCCGAACTCTTTTCCACAGAGAATAAACCCGATGATCAGTAAAATGACATTGAAGGCCATCGTGATCACGGAGAGCGGAAGCGGAATAAAGTGGGTCAATACGATCCCGAGACCGGAGATACTGCTGATCGAGGTGTGGCTCGGCACCAGAAAAAAGTAGACTGCGATGGCCGTGATCGCATCAGCCAGGGTCATGACAAGCACTTCTTTGATAAACCCCTTGTTGTTCATGATGATAAATCCTTTCCTGCAGAGACATTTGCGTTACCGTGTACAGCATCAGGCAGGATTTCCTGTTTGGAAATTCGCTGCTGTCCGCGGGAAACAATCATTTTGCCTCACCAGTATATACCGGACGGACATGGAATGCAAGAGAAAGTGGTGAAGTGTGAATAGAGTAAAAGGGCGCTGCGCACCGCACAAAATGCCTGGAAATGGACAGGGAAAGTTAAGAAAGTTTATATATAGAAGTAATAACTGTATGGTAAGATGAAATAAATCCGGAGGATGCACATGAGATTTGGCAGAGACGACTTCCCGGCAATCCCGGGCGGTGCAAACGGATAAATGGTCTTTCTGATCAATGAACCTCATGGGCAGAAAATTTCGGAATGGAAGATTCCATATGACACAGTTATGATCACAGATCCTGTTAATTCGGAAACGGAGAAAAAGTATGAAAAATAAAAAGAAGATCCTGGCGGCTGCAGGAATTCTGGTGCTTGCGGGAGTTGCCGCAGTGTGTTATATCCAGAATAGAGATAAAAAGGAGGCAGCATCTATCGGAATCATCGGCGGAGCAGACGGACCAACGAAGATCTTTCTGGCCGGGAAAATCGGTTCTCCTGACGAAGAAAAAAAAGCGGCTGTTTTGGACCTTGAAACCGCGAAAAAGCAGTCCTATGGGGATGTCGTGGAACTTGACTATGTGAGCAAAGACAAAATCTCTTTGCATGGTTCCTTCGGATACATTTCATTTAATATCAATAGTTCCGATGACCCTGCGACGCTGGAGCCGGCTGCAGCCTACACGCTGGAGGAAGCGGGACCGATCGTAACCCAGGGCGATGATTACACGGAGGTTGTCGGAGATGCGGATGGCTGCGTGGTGGCACCGAAAGTATACACGAAGGAAAAGAACCCGATGTACCTTTACTCTGACACTTATGGGGATGTGACGGAAGTTCCGGAAGAAGTCTGCAAAGTGTTTCGGGAAGATAAGGAAAAAGGTGCTTTCAAGGATGCATATCTGGCGGATGACCGGTTAAATGAGATGGCTGCGGATCTTTATAAGGAATACGGCAGCAGGCTGCTGTACGGTCCGGTGGAAATCCCGGAGTACGACAGTGAAGTTTACGGATTTCTGGCAGCCGACGGCGATAACCTGGAAGATATCTGGTACGGGATCTGGCATGCACCGTTAGAGAACCAGACATTCCCGATCACAAAAATGCCGCTGTTCAAATAAGCAGATGAATACGATTTAGTGAAATCAGGGAAGAAATTTGCAGATAGTTCACTGTCACCGGGGGATTTCGCAACTTGACAAAATGCCCCCGTCCATGTATACTTAACTGGTCCGCACAGCCGGGGAGATAGCGGTGCCCTGTACCTGCAATCCGCTACAGCAGGGGTGATGTTCTGCCGCGGGTACTTCCTTGTGAAGCTGCCCCTGGTAAGCGGCGCTGACGTTTTGGTCTCGCGCAATGGGACTCTCTGAACCATGTCAGGGCAGGAATGCAGCAGCATTAAGGAGAACCTTCCATGTGCCGCGAGGGAGCCGGGACCGAGCTGGCTGCCAGGGTAACGTTTATGAGACGTATTCAAAGCAGAGCGTGCGGATAAAAAAGAAATCTTAAGAGGTGACAGTGAATGAGAAAGAAATTTCTGCTATTGCTGGCGCTTCTTTTTTTATTGGCCGGGGTGATCTTTGTCCTGCCCGCAGTGCGGGATCATGTTCCGGATCAAACAAAAGAGAGTGCCGCGGAAGAGACAGAACCGTCAACAACCGAGTCGGAACCGCCGACAGAGACGGAAACGGAATCGGAGACTGGGACAGAAACCGAGGAGCCGACCGAAGAGGAGACGGAAGGTCCCGGAGATCCGGTGGACCGGGAAAAGATCGAGACGCATCTGATCATCGCGTCTGACACCCACTACATGTCACCGTCGTTGACGGATTATGGCGTAGCATTTGACCAGCTTGTAAACAGCAGTGATGGAAAAGTGATCCGCTATCAGCCACAGTTATGGCAGGCGCTTGAATCGGAAGTTCTTGAGGCACATCCGGATGCCCTGATCCTGAGCGGCGACCTGAGTTTAAACGGAGAAAAGGCAAACCACCTGGAATTTGCGGAAAAACTCCGGAAGATCAAAGACGCAGGGATCCCGGTCTATGTGATCCCCGGAAATCACGATATCAACAAGCCGAATGCCGGAGAATACTTCGGGGATCAGAGAACGGATGTGGAAAGCGTGACGTCGGAAGAATTCCGGGAGATTTACGGAGATTTCGGATACAATGAGGCAAAGAGCGAAGCACCGGATTCCCTGAGTTATCTGGTGGAACTGAATGATACCACCTGGCTCATGATGCTTGATACGACGGTCTGCGAGCCGGAAAATGAGGTGTACGGTGAGATTAAAGAGGGAACGCTGGAATGGATGGAAGAATGCCTGAAAGAGGCGTATGCCGAAGGAATCACCGTGATCCCGGTTGGACACCACAATCTCCAGCGCCTGAGCCGTGTCTATGTGGAGGAATGCGTGATCGAGAACTGTGACGAGGTCCGGGAACTCTTTGAACGTTATCTGACGCCTGTGTACTTCAGCGGCCATCTCCACACACAGAAGGTCATGAAACACCTGACAGAGCCGGGAATGGGCTCAGACACTTACGGAATCTGGGAGATCGTGAGCAATTCCCTGATCCTGCCGCCATGTCAGTACGGGACTGTAACGTTAAACACGGACGGCAGCATCGATTATCTCGCAAAGACCGTGGATGTTTCCACCTGGGCGGCCGCAAACGGGGAGACGGATCCGAACCTTCTTGAGTTCTCAGCCTATGCAGCGGATTATCTGCAGACGGTCATCAAGAATCAGATCTTTAAAACCCTGGAGGATGTGCCGAAAGAATTAAAAGAAGTTATGGCGGACTTTTATACGGATATCTACAAGGATTACTATGCCGGAGTGCCGATCAGTTATTCGGAGAAGAAAAACGAGTTCGGATACGGCCTCTGGGTCCGCTACATGGATCCGAGCGTTGAGTTCCGCCAGCTCGACGGAATGATGCGCGACACGATGTCGGCAAATAACCATGCCGAGATCCCGAATCCGGTCCGTTTGAAACGCCCGGAACAATAAAAAAGAGAGGACGCACCGTCTGCCGGTCTGCATGAGGACCTTATTTTTGTCCATAATATGTGTTACAGTACACGGACACTCTATGCCCGCGCACTGTAACACGATTTTGCCGATGCTTCGCATTCCGAATCGGCAAAATCTGCTGCCACAACTGCATTGTACGGAATTTTCAGTTCAGAAAATTCCTACCGTGTACAGTAACTAATATGCCTAGAAAAGAGAGAGGAGACAAGTTTTTCTTGCCCGTCTCTTTTCTTTGTATTATAATCTTATCTTGGATACATGCATTCACATTTCGACTGAAAGAAATCGGAGAAAGGACAAGACGATGAAGAGAGTTGGATTCCTTACGAGCGGCGGCGACTGCCAGGCATTAAACGCAACGATGCGCGGAGTCGCAAAAGGTCTGTATCAGATCTACAAAGATGAAGTGGAAATTATCGGATTTGAAGATGGATATAAAGGTCTGATGTATGCAAATTATCAGATGATGAAACAATCAGATTTTTCAGGCGTCCTCACAAAAGGCGGAACGATGCTCGGCACTTCCAGACAGCCGTTCAAGCTGATGCGTGTACCGGACGAGAACGGACTCGACAAGGTGGAGCTCATGAAGCACACCTACTATAAATTGAAGTTGGACGCTTTAGTCGTCCTCGGCGGAAACGGAAGCCAGAAAACGGCAAATCTCTTAAGCCAGGAAGGACTCAACGTGATCGGACTTCCGAAGACCATCGATAACGATCTCTGGGGAACGGATATGACGTTCGGATTCCAGAGCGCTGTGGATATCGCGACGAATGCGATCGACTGTATCCACACGACCGCGTCCTCCCACGGACGTGTCTTCATCGTGGAAATCATGGGACATAAAGTCGGCTGGCTCACACTTCATGCAGGCATCGCCGGCGGAGCGGATATCATCCTGATCCCGGAGATCCCGTATGACTTAAATAAAGTCGTAAAGAAGATCAAAGAGCGGACGAAGAACGGAAGCCGTTTCTCGATCCTTGCGGTGGCTGAGGGTGCGATCTCAAAAGAACAGGCAGCTCTTTCCAAGAAGGAGTATAAGAAGTATCTGGAGGAACGCGCAACGAAATACCAGTCCGTCGCGTATGAGATCGGCGCGAAGATCCAGGAGATGACAGGACAGGAGATCCGTGTGACCGTTCCGGGCCATATGCAGCGCGGCGGCACTCCGGTCCCGTATGACCGCGTTCTCTCCACAAGGATCGGCGCTCATGCCGCCGACATGATCAAAAATAATGAATTCGGCAAGCTGGTCGTTGTAAAAAACAATGTGATCACGGATATCCCGCTGGCAGAATCTGCCGGCAAACTGAAATATGTGGATCCGCAGTCCGATATTGTAAAAGAAGCGAAGCTTATCGGAATCAGTTTCGGAGACTGATAGAACATGTCATATCAAGCGTTATACAGGAAATGGCGTCCGCAGGTCTTTGCGGATGTAAAAGGCCAGGACCATATCGTTAAAACTTTACAGAATCAGATCGGTTCCGGCAGGATCGGGCATGCGTATCTGTTCTGCGGAACCCGCGGAACCGGTAAGACAACGGTGGCGAAGATCCTGGCCAGGGCGGTAAACTGTGAACATCCGGTGGACGGAAGTCCCTGTGGAGAATGCCCGAGCTGCAGGCAGATCGCGGCGGGAACCTCGTTAAACGTGGTGGAGATCGATGCTGCGTCCAACAATGGCGTTGAGAACATCCGTGAGATCCGTGAGCAGGTCCAGTACCCGCCGACGGAGGGAAAATATCGCGTATACATCATCGATGAGGTTCATATGCTCTCAACAGGCGCGTTCAACGCCTTGTTAAAGACACTGGAGGAGCCGCCGTCCTATGTAATCTTTATCCTGGCGACCACAGAGGTCCACAAGATCCCGATCACGGTGCTTTCCAGATGCCAGCGGTATGATTTCCGGCGCATTACGCTGGATACGATCACGGCCCGGTTAAAAGAACTTACGGAAGCGGAAAACATGCCGGTGGAGGATAAAGCGCTCCGCTATGTGGCAAAAGCCGGAGACGGCTCCATGCGAGACGCTCTAAGTCTCCTGGACCAGTGCGCGGCGTTCCACTTCGGCGAGACGCTGACGTATGAACATGTGCTGGATGTCCTCGGCGCTGTCGACAACAGCGTATTCCGGGATCTGTTCCATGCGATCCGGGAGAACCGGACGAAGGACTGTATCCTGAAGCTTGAGGAGATGGTAGTCCAGGGCCGGGAACTTTCCCAGTTTGTCGTGGATTTCATCTGGTTTCTCCGAAATCTGCTCCTGTTAAAGACGGCGGATGATGCGGAAGACCTTCTGGATATGTCGGAGGACAATCTGGCACAGATGCGGGAAGACGCGGCGCTTGTGGACGAGAATACTCTGATGAGATATATCCGCGTGTTCTCGGAGCTCTCCAACCAGATCCGTTTCGCAAACCAGAAACGCGTGCTCATCGAGCTTGCATTCATCAAGCTCACCAAGCCGGAGATGGAGCAGAACATGGATTCCATCCTGGAGCGCCTGGAAAAGCTGGAGCGCATGGTGGAGGAAGGGATCCCTGCGATGCCCGCAGGCGGCTATGTTCCCGCGCAGAATGCCGGGATCGCCGGTGATCCGATGATGGGAGCCGCGCAGATTTCACCGCAGATGTATGCACAGCCTGCTTACGACGGTGCCGGAGCACCGGGAAATGGCGCGGGACTGGCAGGTCAGCCAGCGCAGAATCCGGCGGGAATGCAGAATCCCCCGGCTTCCGGTCAGACTTATGAGCCGAGGACTGTATCACTGCCGAAAGCCCAGCTGGAGGATCTCAACATGATCCGGAATGAGTGGGGCAAGATCGTCCGCGACATGGGTATGTCCATCCGCCCGAGTTTCCGGGAAACTGTAGTGGAACCGGCGGGCGACAGCTGTCTCTGCATCGTGTTCAATGATCCGATGAATTTTGCCATCGGAAGCCGTCCGAGCGTCCTCGGTGATCTGGAAAGGTATGTGGAGCAGAAATACGGAAAATCCCTGTATTTTAAATCCCGCATGCGGGAAAACGGGGAACGGATGGATACCCGCTATATCAGCGATGATGAGCTGAGAGAAAACATCCATATGGATATTACAATCGAAGATTAGCCGCAGTGATAAAAGCTGCGATTAATATAAACACAGATTCAACTTGAAACCTGTGAACCGGTCATACCTATATGGGCAATGTCCGGTCAGCGTTGACGGAAGGACTCAAAAAGCTTTTTTGAGCCTGAACATCATTTATAAAAAACTAAGAATATCAGGAGGAAGTACACCATGGCAAGACGTGGCGGTTTTCCGGGCGGTATGCCCGGCAATATGACAAATCTTATGAAACAGGCGCAGAGAATGCAGCGCCAGATGGAAGAGAAGACAAAAGAGCTTGAGGAGAAGCAGTACACAGCAACAGCAGGCGGTGGAGCTGTATCCGTTACCGTATCCGGCAAGAAGGAAGTTGTCGCTGTAAAGATCTCCCCGGAGGCAGTAGATCCGGATGATGTTGAGATGCTCGAGGATCTTATCGTTGCTGCGACAAATGAGGCGTTCCACCAGATGGAGGCTGAGTCCAGCGCAGTGATGTCCGAGCTCACAGGCGGTCTCGGAAACCTGGGAGGACTTTCCTTCTAAATTATGGATTACTACAGCAGTCAGATATCAAAATTGATAGAGGAGCTGTCGAAACTGCCGGGAATCGGAAATAAGACGGCCCAGCGTCTGGCATTCCACATCATCAACATGCCGGAGGAACAGGTGGAACGGCTCTCGAACTCGATCCGGGATGCGAAACACAATGTTCATTACTGCAAGGAGTGCTTCACCCTGACGGACCAGGAACTCTGCCCGATCTGCCGGAGCCAGACCAGAGACCACAGCGTGATCATGGTCGTGGAGAACCCGCGTGATCTGGCGGCATACGAAAAAACGGGAAAATTCGACGGGGTGTACCATGTGCTCCACGGCGCGATCTCCCCGATGCTTGGGATCGGACCGGGAGATATCAAATTAAAAGAACTGATGACGCGTCTTCAGACGGAAGAAGTGAAGGAAGTCATTATCGCCACAAACTCAAGTCTTGAGGGCGAGACGACGGCAATGTACATAAGCAAACTGATCAAGCCGACAGGGATCAAGGTGACGAGGATCGCCAGCGGTGTTCCGGTCGGCGGAGATCTGGAATATATTGATGAAGTCACACTTCTCCGGGCGTTGGAAGGCCGGGTGGAATTATA
Organism: Pilosibacter sp. NGB245; assembly: GCF_057397225.1. Taxonomy (NCBI): domain Bacteria; kingdom Bacillati; phylum Bacillota; class Clostridia; order Eubacteriales; family Clostridiaceae; genus Pilosibacter; species Pilosibacter sp. NGB245. Next base: position 156,854 of record NZ_CM171584.1, read on the forward strand.
AAACCGGCAGCAGATGGCTGTTCCGGTTTCAGGAGATGCGAAAGAAATGGATAAATACGAGTTTAATATTAAAGTCGAGCAGATCAAAAAGATGGTCAGCCGCGGAGATTACGGAACTGCGATGAAGATCGCGGATACCATCGACTGGCACCGTGTCCGCAACGCGAGCCTACTGTCCATGATCGCTCAGATCTATGAGAAAAATGAGGAGTACCAGGAGGCGAAGGATATTCTGCTCCTGGCTTTCGAGCGCGCACCGGTCGGTAAGCGCCTGCTCTATAAACTGGCGGATCTCGCCTTAAAGGACGGAAGTACGGCTGAAGCAGAGGCGTACTACAGAGAATTCTGCGATCTCGCACAGGATGATCCGCGCCAGTACCTGCTCCGCTACAAGATCTTAAAGGCGAAAAAGGCACCGGTGGATCAGCTGATCCGTGCGCTGGAGGTGTATACTTCATCCGAGGTGGATGAGAAATGGCTGTATGAGCTGGCAGAGCTCTACCACAAAGCAGGGATCGAGGACAAGTGTGTTGCCACATGTGACCGCATCATGCTCTTATTCGGTCTCGGCAAATATGTGGACAAGGCGATGGATCTGAAACTTCAGTATGCACCGTTGAACAAATATCAGATGGACCTTGTGGAGAACAGGGAGAAATACGAGGCAAAACTGCGCGCTGTTGAGGAAGAATACAGCGGAAATGCCCCGGAACAGGATGACTACGAGGAGGAAACTCCAGACACGGATGTCTCAAGAGAGGTTGCCCTGCAGATCCATGAGGATGCCCAGACAAAGAAGCTGGCAGACGAGATGTCCAGACTTTCCGAGGAAGAGGGACGGACGGCTGTTGTCGAGGAAGACAACGACATGGACGCGACAAGAACCATTGCAGATCTCAGTGCGATCCGCCGGGGAAGACAGGAAGCTGCGGAAGATGCGCAGGGAACGGAAGAACCGGAGCACACGATCCCGACAGAGGAAGAGCGTGAGATCGAGCGCCAGAAACTGGCGATCCGCGCCGCAAAAGAGCGGGAAGAGATGGAAGAGGAAGCGCTCCGCCGTGCGGAGGAAGAGCGGGAAGCTGCGAGACGCGAGGAAGAAGAACGCCGTGCGAAAAAACAGGCGGAGATCGACAGAGAGCGCGCACGCAGAAACCAGGTCCGCAATATTCCGGCTCCGGAAGAGGATGACGACGAGGAAGATCTGGAACTGGAATCCCTGGATGATATGCTCGATACCAACAACCTGATGATCGAGGCGGAGACGGACGCGGAAGGTCTTTCCATGGCTGTTGAATCCTTAAAGGAGATCCACCGCGAGCTCGGGATCAAGAACCCGGTTGCAAAGATCAGCAGTGAGAAATTAAATAAGCGCGGGATCAGCGCAGTTGCTGACATGCTCGCAGGGAAAGATCTGATCATCCAGCATGCGGCAGGTCTTACTGATGCTGTCCAGAATGAACTGGATGACCTGATGGAAAAAGACCGCTCCGGCATGATCGTTGTCCTGATCGATACCCCGGAGAACCTTGAGGCGCTCCATGCCCACAATACCTCTCTCGCAAGTAAATTCCAGTACATCGGAAGCGATGAGGAAGCGGCTGAACAGAAAAAAGCGGAAGCAGAAATGGAAGCTGCTCTGAAACGTTCCACAGAAAAACAGGAACAGATCGCCCGCGATGTGGTAAGTGCGGAGCAGGAGATGGAAGAGGAGCTGGAACAGAAACCGGAGGAAGAGGAAGCTTACACTCTGACACCGGAACCGGAAACACAGACGGAGCCGGAGGAAGAACCGGAGCTGCCGGCGGCTGAAGAAACAGAAGAACCGGAAACAGACGCTTACGAGGAAGAAGAGCCGGAAGAGGAACCGGAGGAAGAGGAATATATCCCGCCGAAGAAGACAGGAATATTTGGAAAGTCCAAAGAAGCTCCGAAGAAGCCGGCTGCAGACAAAGAAAAGCCGAAGACTCCGGTGAAAGCGGAAGCTGCAGAGGAGGTTGTTCCGGAAGACTATGACGATAAGGAAGAGATGGATCCGGACGAATTCGCCCAGTATGCTTGCAAATATGCATCAGAGATTGACTGCAGCATCACAGGAAAGAGTCTTCTTGCCCTATATGAGCGCATCGAGATGATGGAAGAGGATGAAGTCCGCCTGACAAAGGCAGCGGCTGTCGATCTGATCGAGGAAGCTGCTGATAAGGCAGAGAAAAAGTCTCTCGGAAAGAAGATCGCAGGACTCTTCTCCCCGACATATACAAAAGAAGGCCTTCTGATCCTTCATGAAAAAGACTTCTTCGACTAAACGATAAAAAGTACAGATGTGAAGGCTGAAAGGCTGAAAAATGAATATGCGCACCATGTGATCATTGCGTTTGCAGTGGGATGGTGCGCAAATTTTTCACCAACAGATACGAACTTATGTTTGCTGAGAGGGATACGATTACTACCCATGAGAACTGCCGGATAAGAAGATCACCTGCCGGAAAATGACGGCGGCGGGCGGAGCTTAAAAAGATATCTTGTGGGCAGACTATGATGACAGGAGAATATTATGGAGATCAGACTGATCGCGGCGGATATGGATGGAACGCTGCTTGACGATGAAAAGAAGATCCCGGAAGAAAATCTGCGCGTTTTCCGGGAATGTGCGGCGCGTGGGATCGAGATCGTCCCGGCGACCGGCCGCACGATGCGCGGACTGCCGGATGAACTCCGAAATCTGCCGGGTGTACATTATGCGATCCTCACAAACGGGGCACAGGTGGTAGATCTCGCAAAAAATGAGATTATCGACTCCTGCCGGATCCCGGTGGCGCTGGCGGAAAAGATCATGATGATGGCGCGGACGAGCCCGGATGAGATCATGTATGATGTATACATTGGCGGGATCGGATATACGATGCCGGAATTTTATAATGATATATATAAATATGTATCATCGGAAGGTCTGGCGGAGCTTGTGCGGAGAACCAGGGATTCGGTTCCGGACAACATTGCATATTTGAAAGAACGCGGACAGGACGCGGATAAGATCAACATGTTCTTTTGCGATATGGATGCCAGAAAGAGGATGCGTGAGGAACTTTCAAAGATCCCGGGGATCCTTGTCTCTTCATCGATTCCAAATAACCTCGAGATCAACGC
>NZ_CM171584.1:165000-717500 GCF_057397225.1 Pilosibacter sp. NGB245
CTGGGTAAGTCGGGGCCTAAGGCAAGGCTGAGAAGCGTAGCTGATGGACAACAGGTTTAGATTCCTGTACCACATGATATCAGAACTGTGGGGACGCAGAGGGATAAGATGACCGGGGAACAGAACCCCGGGCAAGCGTAGGAGGTGTCAGGCAGGCAAATCCGCCTGATAAGCCAAAGACGTGACGCGGACCGAACTAAAGTAGGGAAGCATCTGATTCCAGCTGCCGAGAAAAGCCGCTATTGTGTATCATGTGCCCGTACCGTAAACCGACACAGGTGGATGAGGAGAGAATCCTAAGGCCGGCGGGAGAAGCATTGTTAAGGAACTCGGCAAAATGACCCCGTAACTTCGGGATAAGGGGTGCCAGAGAGATCTGGCCGCAGAGAATAGGCTCAAGCAACTGTTTAGCAAAAACACAGGTCTATGCGAAACCGTAAGGTGATGTATATGGGCTGACGCCTGCCCGGTGCTGGAAGGTTAAGAGGAGAGGTTAGAGCAATCGAAGCTTTGAATTGAAGCCCCAGTAAACGGCGGCCGTAACTATAACGGTCCTAAGGTAGCGAAATTCCTTGTCGGGTAAGTTCCGACCCGCACGAAAGGCGTAATGATTTGAGCGCTGTCTCGACAATGCACCCGGTGAAATTGAAATACCAGTGAAGATGCTGGTTACCTGCGCCAGGACGGAAAGACCCCATGGAGCTTTACTCCAGCTTGATACTGGGATTCGGTAATGCATGCACAGGATAGGTGGGAGGCTACGAGTACGGAACTCCGGTTTCGTATGAGCCGCTGTTGGGATACCACCCTTGCGTTACTGGGTTTCTAACCATGGTCCATGATCTGGATCGGGGACAATGTCAGGTGGGGAGTTTGACTGGGGCGGTCGCCTCCGAAAGGGTATCGGAGGCGCTCAAAGGTTCCCTCAGAATGGTTGGAAACCATTCGAAGAGTGCAAAGGCAGAAGGGAGCTTGACTGCGAGACCGACGGGTCGAGCAGGTAGGAAACTAGGACTTAGTGATCCGGTGGTATGAAAGTGGGATTGCCATCGCTCAACGGATAAAAGCTACCCTGGGGATAACAGGCTTATCACTCCCAAGAGTTCACATCGACGGAGTGGTTTGGCACCTCGATGTCGGCTCATCGCATCCTGGGGCTGAAGTAGGTCCCAAGGGTTGGGCTGTTCGCCCATTAAAGCGGTACGCGAGCTGGGTTCAGAACGTCGTGAGACAGTTCGGTCCCTATCCGGCGCAGGCGGAGGATATTTGAGAGGAGCTGTCCTTAGTACGAGAGGACCGGGATGGACGGACCGCTGGTGTACCGGTTGAGCTGCTAAGCTCATGGCCGGGTAGCCAAGTCTGGCAGGGATAAACGCTGAAGGCATCTAAGCGTGAAGCCCCCCTCAAGATGAGATATCCCATTCGAAAGAAGTAAGACCCCTTGAAGACGACGAGGTAGATAGGGCAGAGGTGGAAGTGCAGTAATGCATGGAGCTGACTGTTACTAATCGGTCGAGGGCTTATCCAGGAAGGTCAAGTGAAGATTCGAAGGTTGATGATGTTCAATATGTGGTTTTGAAGGTATGTTCCTTCATTATTCCTCGATAGCTCAGTCGGTAGAGCACGCGGCTGTTAACCGCGCTGTCGTAGGTTCGAGTCCTACTCGGGGAGTTTTTTCATACTATCCAATGTGTTCGGTAAACCTGATGAGATGTGGGTCTGAAACGCCCTGGTCACCAGTTCAAATCTGGTAATCGATGGATTCGCGTTTATCCGGTTGACAGAGGCAAGTAAATATGATAGTATATATTTAAGGCCCCATGGTCAAGCGGTTAAGACATCGCCCTTTCACGGCGGTAACACGAGTTCGAACCTCGTTGGGGTCATTTAACTAAATATGGCGACATAGCCAAGTGGTAAGGCGTGGGTCTGCAACACCCTGATCACCAGTTCAAATCTGGTTGTCGCCTCTCTTATGAGAGCCTCAGAATCCTTTATTTATAAGTGTTCTGGGGTTTTTGCTTTATAATTTTGATGTTTGCGCGTGTTTGCGGTCTGAAAACAGTGTGTTGTATGGGCATTTATTTATCTATATTCATACAATAAATTGATTTGATCTTGAATATGGCACATTTCCAATGCATTAAAGAGACTATATATCGTTTGCGCAAGCGGGCCTATCAATGGCAATGAATATTACTGATCCGCTCATACATATAAAAAATTTGCGGATCAATAAGATCCTTTGTCTCACTTATCTCTCGTAAAAAATATTTTGAAGAGTAGTTGTTTGCGCAAACAGCCATTCATAACTCTCTCATTAGGTTAGTAAAATGGTCACTATACCTTTAACCAAGGATAGCGGCCATTTTATTTGCAGTTTCTTCGTTGGAAGTGATATTGCATAAATAGTGTCGTGTCATGGAAAGCGTCGTATGTCCAAGCAGTTTTTGTAATTCGGTGTCTTCCATACCGTTCTTATACATGATAGATGCTGTCGAGAAACGCAGCTTATGAGAGGAACGGTATTCAATCCCTAATTCATCACAACATTTTTTCAAACGTCGATTGAAGGTAACGGTTGCCAATGGACTGTCGCCACGATAAAAGATAAATTCCTGATCGTCAGGTTGTAACTTTCGTACCTGATTAAGAATCGCTTTTGTTGCAGGTGTCAGTGGCATAGAGCGGATTCCATCTGCTGTATTACCCTTGATGGAATCGATGACTCGGTTCTTGTCATCTACAAATCGTTGTATACGAATTGAGTTCCCATCAATGTCAGACCATTTTAATCCCTTTAATTCTCCGATTCGCAGTACCATGTGAAAATCAAAGAGAATTGCCAGGGAGTAGAAGTCAGTCTCGTTGGACAAATGTTCAATGATCCGCAGCCGGTCCTCTTCTGTGTAAGGTGTTATTTGCGTATTTACAGGCTTGAAATCGAACTGCTTATAATTAATGCTATTCAGACAGTTATAGCCTATAATGCCTTGCTCAACGGCCAGGTAGAGCATTCCGTTTAGAATACTCTTCATGTCATTGAAACGCTTTCTTGTCAAGGTACGCCCTTTTGTGATCCGGCGGAAAAAGGATATGTAGTTCTGAACCGTGATGTCCTTTAATTTTTTAGAAGCTAAACTGGATTCCTTAATCAAGGCATTCCATAGAAAACGGTTCTCCTTTATGGTCTTTGGAGTAACGTTCGTTTCTTCTTCTCGCCATTTCATCCAGATCTCAAAATATTCAGTCAGAGTCACATTCAGAGTCCCAAAATAATGATCGTGTAATTTTTCAATGAGACTCGGATAGTCAGCGCTGCTGATTGTTTTGCGATTTATGAGGATATAAATCCGTCCGTCATCGGGACGAACTTTAATCCTGCTCAAATCGCAGACACCTTTGACTTTCTTTTCTTTGGTTGTAAAATTCATAATCTTACTACATGCCGATGGGGTCATTTTACCATTAGGAACCAAACATTGCAAGATAGGTTCCGGCATGTAGTCTGGATCAATATCCGAAGAATGCGGCGTTGATGCCGCCAAAATATTTGCAATGGCAATATTCTGTTCTCGGAATTTGCTTTGCGACATGCGCCGCACCTCCTTTCTCTGATGTCAGATGTATAATATATATTTAAGCAGGCTGGTAGTACAGCCCTGAAGACTCGGTGTTATTCGAGATATGCGAGCCTCCGACCTGTGTCTCTCATTTTGGTTAGCCAATCAGTATGTCTTCCACATTCTTTGGAACAACTGCTAGAAGAATCAGATTCCCTTGATGTGAGATCCAAAACCGGCTTGATTAAATCCTTAGGAAGATTTAGTACATATACCGATTCATCCTCCAGATAAATATCTTTGCTGAACCGGTCAAGGTTAATACAAGGGTACTCAAGCGAATAATTTAAATAGTTTTTTTCAGCATCGTTGCGTGGCTCTCCAAGTAATACTTTGTTTTCCTTAAGTGCTTTTCGAAAGTCTTTAAATGGTACAAGTTGTGTATGCGGGACAAAACTACTGGTACACGATAAGGCTGTTTCATAGGCAGTCATAAAAGCATCACGCTTTAGTACGAGTAAAACACGCTTGCGAGAGGCATTGCGATAATTTTCAACCTGATAGCAATCCTCAATATAAACTCCGTTGGCTCCAATGCGGTTATCGATAAATACGGTGTGACCATAATTCTCGCGTTCAAAGATATCGTATCTGCGTCTGGGGTAGATGGAGGTTTCGTATTTATAATCTGGATATATACGTTCTTCGGCAGATGCACTTGTAATCTTCATGTTTTTTAGGACGCTGAGCAGAGTGCCGCAGGTGTATTGCAGAGGATTGAACGTCATCTGCTTTTCAAAGCTAATTTTTAATATCTCAATGTACTGAAGCAGCAGAGTCTTTGCCTTTTCTTCTGTAATTGCCGGTATAGAGACTCCATACGTTAAATAGACCTTCAGCGCCCAGTATGAGAGCATGAAGTTATCTTGCTGGCGGTAAGAAGCGTTGTCTCTAACAGGGAATAAGTTAGAGAATTCATCTATGACTTCACTTGTTAAAGCATGGAGTTCTCCATTATCCATATTGTCAGCAAGATACTGGATAAAATAGCGGTAGCCTGTACGGAACAGGAGTGGGTTTTTTGTTTTCAAGGATCGGATAATCGATCTCCGGTTATCGAGAGATTCAGCATCAAAGTTGAAAAATACTTGGATCAAACGGTTGTTCCATGATTCGGACATTCTGTAGAAGGAATTGGCTTCTCCCGTTATGATAGGGAGCGCTATTCCATGATTGTCCAAGTAAAATGAACGCAATATGTCATCCATGACCGTAGTGCTCTTATTCTGGATATCGTAGGAGCTGGACTTTCGGTTATCATCCAGAATATTTGTACAGTCACAGAGACCGGAATAATCCTGTTTGTACTTTTTCAGTGAGTTCTGAAGGATAAAAGTATTCCGAAGATTCCCGGTGTGATCCGTCAGGATGCGCCCAACATGGATTGCAAGCTCCGTTTTACCGGTCTGGGTCTTTCCACTAATCATACAGCCAGGAGTGCTGTACGAAAGAGCTGCGTCTTTCAGTGGCTGCATGAGGCTTAACAATGCACAGCAAAAAATAGGGTAAAGCTCACCGGGAGCTTGATTTAAAATCTTCAGAATCTGCTTGTAAGTGTCTTCTGGAGTGCGTATTTTGTCATAGAACAAATAACCGTTTGAGGCCAGCGAACGGCAGTCACTTCGTTCTCCAGCTTTGTCGATCCCATATCCGGAAGTAAGGTAGATCCAGGATTGATTATCACGGATCCATCCCGTGCGTTTGGAAATATGGTAGATACCATCGAAGTCTGTACTGCTTGCAGTGTCACATATAGTTTGTAGGCAGGACAGTACCGGGAGCTTTTGAGACTTCTGACGGATCAGCGTGAGTGTACGCAGTTCTTTAAGGCTTTCATCCATATTCTCTGGGTAGTAGATAAAAGAGACTGGATGATTAGTGGTGTAATCTCGCAGCACAATGAAAAAACGATAATGGCAAGGTAATTCTGTAGATATACTTTCGGCGTAGCCATCATGTTCAATGAACTTCTCAATTCCGACGATATTGATGGAGAGAAGATCTTCGAGTGCGGATTTACTTGTTTCAAATGTTGCTGATGATGTCTCATTCATGAGTACTCCTCCTTTGGTTTTAATGAAAATATTAAGTATGGTGGCATTCTATCATATATCGTCGAACGATGTATGCTAAATAATGTGGGCTTGAGCTGGATACAATAAGATGTGAGAATGCAAAATATGCAGATGTTTTGAAAAATATCAGATAAATATAAAATTATAGATATAATAAATGGACAATATCGGGCTAAAATCTTGAAATTAGAGCTATAATTTGAATAACTAAAAATTTTATTGATTGCAAATAGACGTATTTAAAAGGTATGGTAAGGGTGAATTTGTTTATTTAGAAATTGTTTAGACAATTGTAGATATAAAAAAGCAAAGCCAGGCAAAAACAACCATGCTGTCAATGTCCAGCATGGTTGCAAACAAAATACTATTCAAATATTTGGTGCGGGTTAATTGCTAATCTATGGAGATTAGTAAGACTAAGAAAATAATACTCATCATATGCTGAAAAAAGGTCGTAGTAGGTGTCAAAAAGCTGGTCAATATCTTCATGAGAAACTTTTGAGTCAGCGATTATCAGATCTTGGGTTTCGTTAACCCATGACATAAAGGTAAACATTTCTCTGTACAGTGATTTAATACTACGCCCAACGGATTTCGTGAAGACAGCATCTATTATGTCAAAGGCATCAGGATTTTTTTCTACCACGTATCTAATCGGTTCAAGATGTTTTGCAAGGTTTTCAAGGGCACTTGATATGTCACGGGACGTGTTTATACAATCGAAGCACTTTTTTAGTTCATTTGTTTCCTTATATGTCAATTTTGCGGGAGGTTTGCGGTATGCATTAATAAAATTTTTAACTCCATGTCGGAATTTTTTATAGCCAGCTGGAAAGTTAACCAATAGGGATTGCATACGATATTGATCAATGATATTGTTGATAAATAAGCAATCTTGTTCAAGCTGTTTTTGATTTTTAAAGCGGAGTACGGTTGTGAAATTATCTTTTGCTTGAGTATCAGCAGGGGAAAATGGAAAAATATAAGAACAAAGAATATCTCGAATATCATCCAAATAAAAAGGAATTACCCCCCAAATATCGATATTGTGTAATATTAATATATGATGTAAAATGGTAAATAATGCATTAGAATATGCTTGGCGGTTTCCTGTAAAGGGCAAAGAATAGAATTCTTTATCCTTCTCATCAAGTTTAAAAAGAGGGAATGCATATGTCGAATGATTTATCAAGTCCATGCCAAATAACGAGCGTAATTTTTCATAGTTTTTTTTATCGATGTCTCTATCGATAGAGTTATTCGAGCATAAAGCGCGGAGAAGGTTATCTAAATCTTTACGAAAGCTAGTACCTGGAGAACCAGAAGTGAATCTATCCTCTATGATAGCAATTGTGAGTCGTTCGGCTGGGTATATCGTTCTTAAATAATCGAAATCAATACCTTGTTTACCATCCGAAAATTTCAAAGATATATCGTTATTAGAAAAGCACCAGAAATCTGTGGTTTTAACTTCTTTTAGAGAACCATCTTCGTAGAGTATTTTATACTGTCTACTTCTTCCCATAAATTCAAATACCTCCTTAATACATTTGCTGACGTTATAGTCAGTTTTACTATGGAATAGCTGTTGAGTTTCAACATGATTCTATTTTATAAAACCAGCAGTATCCAGATAAGAAGACATAGGAATGAAAATTCATTCTAAGAATTATTTAAAAAAAAGAAGAAAATTTTGTGGTATTTGTGGTTATTAGGGGTCCTACAGCAGGGGATTTTGAGTTTATTTATTTTAAAAAATATTTTTGCGCTTCTCCAGATCAGCAATTACGCTGAGTGGGACCCTGTAATTTCTTCCAACCTTATATGCAGGAAGCTGTCCATCCCGGATCATTCGGTAGGCAGTTGAACTGCTGATCTGAATCCTTTCACAGAATTCTCGTAATGTAATATACTCCTTATTCATCTATAAAAAACTCCTTTCGCATAAGAATTTATTTTTAAAAGAGATTCGCAAATCTCTTTAAATAAGTGTTGTTGAATACGCATGAGCATTTAAATACGTCATCCGAGCATAAGGACAAAATAAATGTAAAAGGCAGCAGGAAATTGATTGAGTGATTAGTGATTAAATCTATGTTGGTGGTATTTGACAATCTATGAGTATTCATGAACGTAATAGAATTTTAAAGAAGTATAACATATCACTAAATCTACAGAAATGTAGAAATCGATCATGAAATCGATAATGCCCGTATAGAGGATAAATCGTAGATGGTAATAGGATACTTATTGATAGATAAGGTATGGTATATAAAGAATGAGTAAGAGTGTTATTCAACATCATTTCCGGCCGTAGGCCTTCAAGAATAATACTTACGTCCAGCGTATTACCAATAAAATTCTCGTATGACAATTATCGGGATTGGAGCAATTATGCAAGAAAAGAATTTAACACCGATATCTGTAAAGATACCGAATAAACTAAAGGATCAGTTGGGGGAAAAAGCCCGCGAAGAGGGATACCAAAGTATATCAGAGTTTATTAGGGAAACCTTAGAAGAAAAGGTATTACCGGAGGCGGCAGTTGCGATAAATGAAAAGAAAATTTACCAGAAGATGGTCAGACTATTGGTTAATCTGGAAACACAGATGCAGCAGAATCATGTTGAAGATCCAAAGATTAGGAAGACCATTCAGGAGTTGAAGAAAGAGGTAAAGGAACATGGCTACTGTTAAGATTTTTGGACGTAAAAGCTATAACGAGAATTACAAAACGCACTATTATACGAATCGTGACTCAACGGCGACAGTATTAAAGTACATATATCGAGTTGGAAGAGACAAGGGGGATTTAGTGGAAAATTGCATAGGCGGTTTTGGTGTGAATATGCCCTTGGTCAAGAATATTTGTGATGACATGGAAATGGTTCGGGCTGTATATAATAAAACAGATGGAAGACAGATCCGGCACTTTGGAGTCTATCTCAATGAAAAAGAGATGGAACAGATCGACGATTTCAATGCCCTTGCAATCGACATTGATAAATACTATAGTGATCGTTTCCAAATCGTTCATGCAGCACACTGGAAGAAGGGAAAAATACATTTTCACATGTGCATGAACTCTGTGAGCTATGTAGACGGGAAAAAGTATACGGACAAAGATGGGGATTTGAAACGATTTAAGAGTTATGTGAACGGGTGTGTTCAGAGACATATGGGAAAGATTTCCTAGAATTAAGGTAAAAGCATGTCTTGACATATAGAAGCGCAGAGATTAAAATAATGAATAGAACAAATGTTCGATAAAGGGAGGACGCCATGAAACGGGTGATTTTCCATGTAGATGTTAATTCGGCCTTTTTATCGTGGGAGGCCTGTTATCGGATCCATCATCTAGGGGGCACCCAGGATCTGCGAAATTTGGTAAGTGCAGTGGGTGGAGATCAGGAAAAACGTCATGGAATCATCCTTGCAAAGTCGATTCCAGCAAAGAAATATAAGATCCAGACAGGTGAGACGGTGGTATCAGCAAAGCAGAAATGTCCGGGGCTGATCCTTGTGCCACCAAACTATGACCTGTATAACCGATCCTCGAAGGCACTGGTGAAGTTATTAGGAGAGTATTCTGACCGGATCGAGCAGTACAGCATTGATGAGTGTTTCCTGGATATGACTGGGTGTTGTGCTGATCCGATTCAGACAGCATACGAGATCAAAGATAGAGTAAGGCGGGAGCTTGGTTTTACTGTAAATATCGGTGTCTCTGAGAATAAACTTCTGGCAAAGATGGCATCTGATTTTGAAAAGCCTGACCGGGTTCATACATTATGGAAGTCAGAAATTAGGGAAAAGATGTGGTATCTTCCCGTAGGGGATCTGTTTTATGTGGGACACAGTTCTCAGCAAAGACTACGCAATCTGGGAATCTTTACTATTGGAGAATTGGCGGCGATGGATCCTGTAATTCTCCGATCCTTTATGAAATCACAGGGAGTACTGATCTGGCAATATGCGAATGGGATTGATGAATCTGCGGTGATTGATGTTCCGCCCCCAGCTAAGGGATATGGAAATTCCCTTACAACACCAAGAGATGTCACGGACAGGGAGATCGCAAAGCAGTATTTATTATCACTCGCTGAGACTGTTTCAGCAAGGCTCCGGGCGGATGGGGTAAAGATCGGTGTCGTGTCGATTAGTCTCCGTGACTGGAACTTGCAGTTTTGCGGACATCAAATCACTTTATCGGTGCCGACAGATCTGACATTAGAGATTTACGAGGCAGCTTGTAAGTGCTTTGATGAGCTGTGGGATGGAACGCCACTTCGACATCTTGGGATTCATACAAGCCGTGTATCGACAGATTCCTGCCGTCAAATTCAGATGTTCGAGCGGATTGATTATGAGAAAGTTCATAAAATGGAAGCAGCAGTAGATGGGATTCGCAGGAGATACGGAGCAGATAGTATTAAAAGAGCGTGCTTTTTGCCAGAATCAGGTAGAGAATGGATCGATCACATGGGCGGCGGGGTGAGCCGTGAAAAGCGTACCGTTGATTATTCCAGAGAGAAGATATTATAATAAAGGAGTTGATGTAGCGTGGCAGGGTTTGCGGATGCAACAAAATATGGAATCGAAACAGATAGCGGTGTACCGAAAGGAACCAGATATGAAATTGCGTGCATGACTTGGTTTACTTCGACCGGGAAAACTATGCCACGGTACTTTAAGTTCGAGGATGACAGTGGTGCGATCCAGACAGTGACGGATATTGTAGTAAATTACACCGAAGAGAAGAATTACAGCGGGATTCCGAGCCGAGAATATGGCTGCAAGGCAATCATTGGTGGTCTGAACCGGGAGTTTCGTCTGATCTTTTATCAAGAAAACTGTAAATGGGTGATGTTAATATGATGAGATATTTTGCGGATTCATATTGGAGAAGGAGACTTTATTATGTGTGATACAAAAAAATATTATAAAATATATGAGGAAATTAAAAACTGACTCCGGAAGACACATTGAGACTGATGAAAGACGCGAAAAGTAAAGAAGAACAGGATTTTTTCGGAGTTGTAGGTGATTTCCTACTCCAAAAGAGACAAAAAGAACTAATTGATAGGAACGTTTACTGATGACCATATAGGCTATTTGCAGAAGAATTCAAGACTTAAATAATACCAAAGTAATTTTAGGCAGTTTTATCAATAAGAAACTGCATTTACCCTACAAGAAGGCTGAGTATGCGAATTGGAAACATGAGGAGAGCACATGTGCGGACGGTACTTTGTAGATGATGGAATGGAAAGAGAGATAAAGAATGCGTTCCAGTCGGTTGATATTTCTAAGTTCCAGGCCAAGGCGGGAGATGTGTGTCCGACGGACTGGGCATTCATCTTGACTGGAACGAAAGAAATCTATCTGACACAGATGAGATGGGGATTTCGGAAAAAGGACCAAAAGGATCTGCTCATCAATGCAAGAGTGGAGACGGTAAAGGAAAAGCCCATGTTTAATGAGAGCATGCGGTACAATCGTTGTGTGATACCGGCATCGGGATTCTATGAGTGGAACAAAATTGGGGAAAAGGCTTCATTTCGTCCGCCGCACAGGAAAATTCTGTTTATGGCGGGAATTTGGCAGAAGGTAGAAGATGAGAAGCAGTTTACAATTCTGACAACGGTTCCGAATGCTTCAGTGGCTCCGGTACATGAGCGAATGCCGTTGGTGCTCGATAAAAATGAAGTTTCTCAGTGGCTTATGGACTGGAAGCAAGCTGAAGAACTGCTAACAAAAAAACCTGCACTTTTGGAGCGCAGGCAAGAGTTTGAGCAATTATCACTATTTGAGTAAGGCCAGCGACATGTGTTGGCAAAGTATAAGATCATTTATCAAATCTGAATAATTCTATAATCAAAGCTGATCGGTGATGTTGACCAACGCTTCAACTAAGCGGATATACTTCTTATATTGCACATCACCGTATTTTTTTGCCTCAGAGATGGCATGGAGAACTGTGTCATCCGTATCAGGCATCATATCTTTTAACAGATAATCTGCACTTACAGAGAAAGCCTGGCAGATCGAGACGAAGGTTTCAAGGGACATGACTTTGATACCTCGTTCAATGTTGCTGTAAAAGGAAGGAGAAATGCCACAGCGTTCGGCAGCAGCTTCCTGTGAGATTCCAAGCTCCTCGCGGCAGTGACGGATCCGTCTGCCAATTTCTACATAGTCCAATTTATCCAATGAAACGGTCTCCTCTCAGATTATTTCTTATATTCTAACGGATGCATTGCTGGAAAATAATGATCTATAAGAATAGAACTTGCCTATAAGAATACTAAGGGGTATAATTATGGATAAGTATGAGAGGAGGAAAATATATAGTTATTCACTTGAAGGGAGGAAATTTGCTACCTGCTAAGAGGGCTGAAAGAATAGTAACTTAAATACCATGTCCAATTTTCTATGCGATAAGCCTTATTATACTGAAAAGGAGAAAGTACTATGGATAGTGTTATAGGTAATACATGGATGTATTTATGCTTGATATGTGCTGTTTTGTTGTGGATTGTATATCATAAGCTAGTTCATGTTTATTATGTTGATTTGTTTAGAGGGATATGTAAAGAGATATTTTTTAGCTTATTTTTTGGTATCTTGTTAGGAACCGCTATAATGAAATACCCAGCTGTTGCAGTAGTATTTGTAGGTATTATTGTACTTTATCTATATAGCAAGAGAAGAAAGCGTACAGATGATATCAAAATGCAAACTGAATATAGCAGAATGAGCAATGCGACTGCACAAAAAAATGCAGAACCTGAGAATAAATATAGAGTAGATAAGTTTACATTTTATTCAGAGGTACAAGCTCAGTCGCTCGTAGAGCCATTCCAAACCAATATAGGTGAACGAATTAAAATAGCGAATACAAAATATCTCAAAAATGTATTTTCACAGATGGATGTAATCACTTCAAATCCTCCGCTTGAAATTGAATCACTTGAAAATGTAAAGAATTATATAGGTAGATTTCTGTCCGGGAAAGAACTTGTATATATGATCCTTCCAGATGAAAAAATTGTACTAGCGGATAAAGGTATTATAACTAAAAATACCAATCATGGTCGGCCAGCGGAATTTTTACATTATAAGCAGTATGTATATTTAGGACAGGATTTTGTAACGATGGCATCAGAGAGACATGCCGAAGCATTATGTAACTTCTTTAGATATGTATATTTAAATGAAGAGGCTCCTGAAAATAACGAATCACTTGTATATACTCAGGTATTAGCAAAATTGCAGTCTTTGCCTCAAGAAGTTGCAACAGCGGATGAACACTTTAGCACGCAAAAAGAATATGAGAAATATGTAAAAATGGTGAAAGCTAAGGTGCTCGAAAAGCTGAAAAAGGATGATCCTGAGACGTATCAGCAGTATTTGAAGAAGCAGTCTAACAAAAAAGAAGATTTTGATAACTGGCAGTTACGTGTAGGAATAGGTGCGATAGTAGTATTTGTAATTAAAATATTTTTATCAGGTTTATTCAGCGGAATCATACCGGCCATAGTGGTTCTGATTGTGGGTGGCATAATCGGAAACCATTTGGAAAAAAAGAAATATGGAGAAACATTAAAAGCTTTGCCTGACTTTATAAGGAAGGTGGAAGAAGAAGATAAAAAGGAGAATATAAAAAAGACTGGAAATGTTCGGGTAGATGAATATGAGAAAATTCTGCAAAGCTCATTTGGGGTTGAGTATGAGACTTGGAATGAGCCAAATCAGTCGAGTGATGAAAATGTATTGAACGATGATTTCGATCCGGAAAGAGATGCAGAAATTAAGAAAGAAAGAACTATTCTAACTGTAATTTTAATTGTGGTGTGCATTATTGCAATCAGGCTATAATTTACAGAGGGAAGGAGATTAAATGATAGCATCAAATAGCGTTGAAGTAATTGTAATGATTTTGACGATCTTAGTATTAGCTCTGGTAGTATTTGCAATATTTGTAGAAGTTAAAGTAAGAATGCAAGTGAACAAAGCTGCTAGCCAATACCAGGATAGATTAAGAAATAATGAATTGGTGAGGGTTCCCAATATCCCAATAGAGGAAATCGCTGTAAAGTTAAGACAGTTAATGCCATTTAAAAAATTTGATGTAACTGTCACAGGGGACGATATAAATATACGTTGTTATATAGATGAAAAAAAGCAACTGTATACAATAACGATATCCAAACAAAATGAATATTATACTCTGCATATAAAAGGAAAGAAAGCAAAGTATATTGTATTAAAACAAATTGAAGACATATTATCATTAGCCTGCTGGGGAAAACATGCTTATACGGATTTTAATCTGGAAGTAGAATTGAATGATTTGAAGAAAAAAGAAAATCTTTCATTGGTAAGTAAAATAGCTTGCCTGCTTGGAGCGATAGGCTGGATTGGATATATTTCTTATGCGTATACTTATATAAATCCAATTATTGCATTGAAAGCATCAGAACTCAACAACACCACAATTACTGTTGGAGAGATGGCAGATGAATTTTTTGATAACCCAAAATGGAAAGTACGCGCATCATTGCTAGATGAAGATGGATTTATCGATATTAGTGGAAAGTGCTATCATGTTAGTGATATTATGGGCGGTACTGTAAATCTGGTTGATTTATCATTGGAGTTTTTCTACAGCAACGGAGGAGCTTTTCATCTTACCGGTGCGAAAGTCGATGGTGAAAGTATAGATACAGACGAGATAGAGGCACTGGTAAGTGACTTGTATAAGGGGCACATGGAAAACGAACTTATTGATGGGAATGGCAACTTGCCAAGTTACGGACATTATATAAGTTATCAATCTGGTGGGGACATAAATGTTATAAATGAACAAGTAGAGTCTACTGAAGAGGACACTACGAGTTCAGAAACAACACCGACAGAGACAGAACCATCCAGCGTAGCCCAGGAAACAACCGTAGAAGAGACTACTCCAGAGGAAACATCAGCGCAGAGTGGTCAGCAAACAAGATTTGCAACAATCGATGAGTACAGAGGACCGTTCGACATTAGCATTATTCCCAATACCGTATGGAGTTGTACTCCAGATGATATGACCTCATCTAAGATGACTATAACGGAAAATGATGATGGTAGTCTTCACCTCACTATTGAAGCAACCTCAACGCATAACCCATATGTAAATAACTTCTCTGGAAATTCCGTCACTATTTCGGGTGCGCAGGATGCAGATCTCTATATTGTATTTGAGACAGATGGACAGGATCCAGATGGTGTGGGGGATCAGGTAGAAGTCACTTGGTATAGTATGGAAGCAGCGGACTTCCCACAAGTTAAGGGTGGTGAAGATGGATCATTCTTGAATGATTATTTGTACGATGGACAATATAACTGGGAATATGATCTTCAATAATAAGTAGATTATTGGAAGGGCACTGGAGGACCTTAGTTGGTTTCCAGTGTCCTTTAATTATGAGTTGATAGTAGATTGATTTATCAAACAATACGCATATATATTATATCCCTGAATAAACAGTAAACCATATTTCAAGGAGGTAATGTATATGTCAGCAAACGTAGAGACCATGTTTTACACCAGAGAGAAGCCGTGGCACGGATTAGGAACCAGAGTAGAGAATGCTTTGGATTCAAAGGAAGCGCTTGTAGCTGCTGGCCTGGACTGGAAAGTCATTCAGAAACCAATTATGACGGATGACGGGAACCGGATTCCGGGATTCAAAGCAAATGTCCGGGATACAGATCAGCAGATCCTTGGAGTTGTCACGGACCGATATAAAGTAGTACAGAATGAAGATGCCTTCGCCTTTACAGATCAGCTGTTGGGCGAAGGCGTTTCTTATGAGACGGCGGGATCCCTGCAGAACGGACGGCGGATCTGGATGCTTGCAAAACTGCCGCAGAGATATATTATCAGCGGAGATGAGATCGAGCCGTATCTGGTATTCATGAATGCTCATGATGGAACAGGTGCGATCAAGGCGGCAATGACACCGATCCGGGTTGTCTGCCAGAATACCTTAAATCTTGCACTGAGTTCGGCAAAGCGTGTATGGTCCACGAACCATACGGGAGATATGAATGGGAAGATCATGGATGCCAGAGATTCGCTGCTCTATGCTGAAAAGTACATGACAGAGTTAGGAAAGACGATTGAGCGAATGAATCAGATCAAGCTTTCTGACCAAAAGGTCAAAGAGTATATTAATGCGCTGTTCCCGATCTATGAAGATCCGACTCCACAGCAGGTGAAGAATATCCGCCGGATGAAGGAGGACATGATGGCACGCTACTATGATGCACCGGATCTTAAAGATGTGGGGCAGAACGGCTATCGATTTATCAATGCGGTATCAGATTATGCAACTCATGCAAAACCATTGCGGACAACGGCAAATTATAAGGAAAACCTTTTCGCCAGAACCGTTGAAGGAAATGCGATGATCGATAGAGCCTGTGAACTGTTAAAGGCAGCATGACGACAGGGCAGTATGAAAAGAAAATTACAAAATAACCTCCTGAATGAGCTATCGAAAGGAGGTGAGACCGATGCCGTGGATTGTGATTGAGCTTATTATCAAGATTTTTAGACCATAAGGAAGTGTAGAGGACAGGACGTGAGATGCGTTCCTGTCCTTTATTTATTTGCGAGAACCCGAGATGCATCGGTTTAACAAAGAATATCGATGAAGCTAATCAGAGGTAAGCTAAAGAACTGGAGGAATATCATGAACGAAGAATTACAGAAGAGAACGATTGAAGATATGATGAAACGTCCGATTCCCAGAAAAAGAGTAGAGATTGTAAAGCTTCAGATGGTTCGGGAGGGAAGCGTTTTATATGGGACAAGGCGCTTTACATCGGCGGAGGGTGCGGTTGAAGCAGTGCGCCCGATGCTTTCTAAGACAGACCGGGAGATGATGCTTGTCATGAGCGTAAATGCGAAGCTGGAGCCGATGGCAGTGGAGATTGTCGCAGTAGGCGGTGTGGATTCCTGTGCGGTAGATGTAAAGAACATCTTTAAGCACGCATTATTGAATAATGCTTCATATATTATCTGCTTTCATAATCATCCATCGGGATATACGCTTCCGAGCAGGGAGGATGAAAAATTTACAGAGCGTTTGGTGACGGCGGGACGTATCCTGAATCTTCCGATGATAGACCATATTATCGTAGGAGATGATGACTTTTATAGTTTCAGAGAAAATGGAAAGCTTGAGATCTTTCCAGAAAGTGATGCAGTTGCTTGAGAGAGCGACTGAATGGGAACAGGAATCACCTGCCGCGCCGGAGCGCCTTGAAATTATCAGGGATCTTTCGCCCCATATATACATTGAATAAATTGCTCCAAAACGCAGATTTGCATAATTCCTTTTGGGGCGAAAGATAACTGGGAATTTCGAGAAGCGGAGGTGCGGCAGCCAAATATAGCAAGAGGAGAGATTTGATGGAGACAAAAATGTCATTACAGGGAATCGAGAGAACAGAGTGGTTACATTTAAGGAAAACAGGTCTTGGCGGATCTGATGCGGGAGCAGTGTGCGGGCTGAATCCATATTCCAGTCCATTGCAGGTCTTTTATGACAAAACGAGTGAAGAGGTGCAGGATAAAGACAGCGAGTCAATGAGGCAGGGACGGGATCTGGAAGAGTATGTAGCACGGCGATTTATGGAAGAGACTGGAAAGAAGGTGCGACGGTCAAATTTCATGTACCGCTCAGAAGAGCACCCATTTATGCTTGCGGATGTGGATCGGCTTGTGGTAGGAGAAGATGCAGGCCTGGAATGCAAGACGGCGAATGCTTATAACGCTGATAAGTGGAAGGATGGTAAGATCCCGGCGCATTATATGATCCAGTGTTACCACTATATGGCAGTAACTGGAAAGAAGAACTGGTATATTGCTGTTGTCATTCTGGGGCAGGAATTTAAGTACGCGAAGATCAGCTGGGATGAGGAGATGATCCAGAACCTGATTACAGTGGAGGAGAACTTCTGGAAGAATCATATCCTGACGGGGAAAGCGCCGCAGCCAAATGGATCTGAAGCAGATGATAAGTTCCTTTTGCAAAGGTTCCCGGAATCCAGCGTTGAAGAAGCTCTTCCGCTGAAATCTTTCGATGCAAAGCTGTGCCGGAGAGCAGAGATCCAGGAACAGATTAAGGATCTGGAGCAGGAACAGGGGAAGATCGATCAAGAGATCAAACTCTACATGGGAGATCATGCGACCGCTGTGAGTGAAAAGTTTCGGGTAATATGGCAGTCTGTAAAGTCAGAACGCTTGGACAGTAAGAAGTTAAAGCAGGAGAATCCAGAAATTTACCAGAAATATACAAAGGCGATATCATCCAGACGGTTTGTAGTGAATTCGGCTGCATGATGAGGGGAGGATTTTATTATGGCAGATAAAGAGATACGTCTGCTTCATGCGGATGAAATTGAATGCAGAGTAGCAATGGTTACGGAGACAGGAGTGTCCCTATTACTATACAAGGATGCCCGCGTGGATCAGCGGATTCTTGATGAAACGTTCACGACGTTTGGCTGGAAGCGCAGCCATCAGGTAATTGACGGGAATCTCTATTGTACCGTTGAGGTATGGGATACAGAAAAGAGCCAGTGGATCGGGAAGCAGGATGTCGGGAAAGAAAGTTATACGGAGAAAGAAAAGGGACAGGCATCGGACAGTTTTAAGAGAGCGTGTGTAAACTGGGGGATCGGAAGAGAGTTGTACTCTGCTCCGTTTATCTGGGTTCCCGTAGAGAAGGTAAATATTCAGAAAATCAAGGAAAAGTATGTTACCAAAGACCGTTTTCAGGTCACGGATATCAATTATAACGATAAGCGGGAGATTATTGGATTGCAGATCCAGAATCAGAGGGGTGAAATTATTTATTCGTACTATGCGGGGAAGAGAAAGGAGGAAGCGCAGAGCCGGTCAAAACAGACCAAAGGGAACCCAACGGAGGTCAGGACGAAACTGGCGGAGAAAGCGATGCAGAACCGCATAGACGAGTTACAGAGGGAACTGGACCGTACCGGGGTATCATGGCAGACTGTGTTGAGAAGATATGGACTGTCCGATATCAATCAGATGACAGCGGAGCAATACCGGGATGCCATGTCAGGCCTTAAAAAGTCCAGATCAGCAGCTTAAGGAAGGAGACATAAGACAATGATATCATGTGATGGAATTTTGGGATTATTCAAAGAGGCAGCATCAAAGCGGATCGAACAGGTCCTTCTTGCGGAATGGCGGAAGAAAAAGGATTTTTACCAGAGAGAGGGACAGAAACGAGATGAACTGCTTGGAAGACTGAATGATGTGGAGAAGCAGCTCTTCGAGGAATATATGGAGATGGTCCTGGAGGGTAACAACGAAAAGGAAATGGCAATCTATCAGAATGGATTCTTAGACGGACTCTACGTAGCGAATAAGATCCAGAATTTAGATAAAATTGAACGGAGGAAATAGGGATGGAAGTAAAGATTACAATGGAGAAGTTTATGGAACTGGTAAAACGTACTGCAAAGCTAAAGATTGGAAGGTCAGCGACGATTGAAGAATCTACGATAGCTAAGAACAATGAACTGATTTATCAGGGGACAGAAGCAATGATTCATGGAAACAGGATCCATCGAAGTGCCTATCTGGAGCAGTTTTACGGATTCTTTGATCATGATGCTGATCTGCGGGAGTGTATCGGTAAAATGATCCGGGTGGATGTAAAACCAGAAACGATTACAGAAAGCAACTCTATTTTCAGAGATATGTCTGACTGGGAAAAAATGCGTCCAAGGGTATGCTGCCAGATCATCAATAGGGCGAGAAACTTAAAATTACTGCGTAAGGTTTCAAACACGGAATATCTGGATTTGGCAGTTGTTTATAGCCTGGAATTTAAAGAATATGGACCCTACATATATAGCGTCAGAGTCACAAAAAAGATGCTGGAGCAGATGAACGTATCAATGGAAGAATTGCATGAGCAGGCTCTTATCAATATGAAGAGGAAGTTCCCCTATAAGATCGAGCTGTTGGAGGATATTATTTTAAATCAGACGGCTTTTGACAGGGATCATATACCGAATGGAGACAGGTTGGATCTGCCGGTTTATGTGATCCAGAATCGGTTGGAGGCAGATGGAGCGTCAGTAATTCTTGATAAGGAGCCATTTGAGAAACTTGCGCATCAGCTTGCTACAGATCTGATCGTGTTCCCGACATCGGTTCATGAATTGATGGCAATACCAGAGATGCCGAATGCACCTGTTGAGGATATGAAAACGCTTTTAATGGAGATGAATCTGGGGTGCGTAAAAACAGAGGAGCAGCTGTCACCGCATATTTATCGGTATAGGCGGGGGAAAGAAGAGTTGGAAATAGCAGCCTAATCGATGTGGATCAGAAATCTTATATAAATGCCTATGGAGGAAATGGATATGAAGACATTAAGAGAATTTGCAGAGGATGTTTTAAATCAGGTAACAACCGGTACGGGATATCTGGGAGAAATTGTAGAGAAAGCAGAAAATAATGGAAAAATCACTGTGTGCATCTCCATTAGAAAATCAGGTAGTATGGTTGGACCGATGATCAAATTAGAAGGTTATTATGAAGAATATAAGGAGAGCCAGAATGAGGAAACACTGTATGGGATAAGCAGGGAAATAGAGACTATAGCCAATAAAGCGTGGGAGCAGGAGACGGAAATAGTAGAACTTGGAAATGAAATCAAGAAGGGATTTCCTGCGGTGAAAGACCGGATTCATATGCGGTTAGTGAACGCAGAAGAAAATCAGAACCGATTGAAGAATATTCCGTGGATTTCTTATTTAGATCTGGCGATTACGTTTCATCTAAATTTTGATGGGGATGGTGATGAGCAGAAATCGATTGAAGTGAATCACCAGCTCATAGATACCTGGAATGTGACACCGGGGGATCTGTACCAGACAGCACTTGCAAATATGGAAAGAGAAGACGATGGAACATTTTACCGTCTGTCAGATTTTGTGGAGAGTGTGTTACATACAACGTCTGAAAGTAGCGGTCTGGATATGTATATTATGACAAATAAGAAGTGCGCTTATGGAGCAACCGAGATTTTACGCTCGGGAGAATTGAAAAGAAGAGCGGAGGAGTTTAAGAGTGATCTGGTGGTACTGCCATCATCCGTACATGAAGTATTGGTTCTTCCGTATGAGGAGTGGATGGATCTGGACGTATTTCGCAGAACGGTACAGAATGTAAATGATGATGCGGTAAGAAGGGAAGAACAGCTTTCAAATCAGGTATACTTGTATCAAAAGGACAAAGACAGTCTGATGGTTGCGTAAATAGGAAATAACAGGTGGAAATGCCGACAGGATCAAAAGAAACGATTCTGTCGGCATTTTATATTTGGTAATGAGATAAAAATAGGTGGATCATCCACACAGAAAGAGGAACGATATGGCATTTTTATTAAAAGAGACGTTTAAATTTCCAAAGGATAACTTTAAAAGCATGAAATATCAGCCGTATGAGCTGAAACCTTCATTTTCAATGTACCGGGTGTATGAATGGTATCAACACTGGAACGGAATGGTATATGTATCGTTTTCTGGGGGATTGGACAGTACAGTGCTGGCCTATCTGGTTTGCGAGGCATATAGAAAGTACCATCTGGAGGGAAAACTTCCGCTGGTATTTGTAAACACAGGAACGGAATTTCCAGAAATTCAGGTATTTGTCCAGGAGTACACGGAGTGGTTAAAAAGGAAATTTCCAGAACTGGATATCGAACTGGTGACGTTATACCCTAAACATGGAATCCGATGGGTGATGGAACATAAAGGTTTCCCGATTATCAGTAAGGACACGGCGGGGAAGATTAAAAAGTTACGCTATGGAAAACTGAGCGCACGCTATCGGAATTATTTACTGAATGGAGATGAGAGAGGACGTTTTGGTATGCTTGCGAAAAAATGGCAGTATTTGACTGATATTGAGAAGGTGCCGGAAGATATTTCGGATGCTTGCTGTGAGATCCTAAAAAAGGAACCGCTGCGACGGTATGCGCGGGAGAGTAAGAGATATCCGATGATGGGAATTACGCAGGATGAGGGATTTAAAAGAGAAAACCAGTATAATCATACAGGGTGCAATGTCTATGATGGCCATACAATTAAGAGTCAGCCGATGGGGTTCTGGATAAGGGAAGACGTACTGCAATATAAAATGGATCATAGAATTCCTATCTGTTGCGTATATGGAGAAGTGGTATGGGATGAAACGGGAGAATGGGTTACGACAGGCGAGAGCCGAACTGGCTGCGTGATGTGTGGATTTGGTTGTCATCTGGAGAAAGAGCCGAACCGAATTCAGAGGCTGCGGTGTTCAAAAAATCCGGTACATCGTCGGATGTGCGAAGGAATCTTAAAAATTGAGAATCATGGAGTTACATATGAGGAGGCGTTGCAAAGATGCCATATTGCGACAGAATGCGATGAAGCGCTCAAAGATGATGGTGATAAGAGAAAAACCGCATAAAATACTATTTTTTCAGGTGATGATAGGAATTCTAAGTGGAATTTGCTATAATGATAACAATGATGGCTGAAGTGAGAGAGGAGGGTCAGAAATGGCTGGATTTGTAAAGAATAAAATTGAGTTGGATCGTGATGTGCAAAAAGAACTTTTAGACTGGAAGAGTAACCGCAATGATACTGTTTTACAGGTCG
Source organism: Pilosibacter sp. NGB245 (assembly GCF_057397225.1). Lineage (NCBI taxonomy): Bacteria > Bacillati > Bacillota > Clostridia > Eubacteriales > Clostridiaceae > Pilosibacter > Pilosibacter sp. NGB245. Next base: position 187,445 of record NZ_CM171584.1, read on the forward strand.
AAGGACCGAGACAGGTTGGAAAAACTCATGAAGTCAGAAAATTTGCATATAGCCACTATAAACAGGTTGTTTATGTAAATCTTGTTCGAGATGAGTATGGATTTGAAGATCTAATGCTTACGGATCATTTCATGCAGGAATATTGCAGAAATGCAGGAATCGGTGAGTATGTAGATGATGAAAGCACGATCCTGGTAATTGATGAGATTCAGGAAAGAGCAAATGTCTATAATGCAATTCGTGATTTGAGAGAACAACTTGGATGCGACATTATTGTCAGCGGAAGCTATCTTGCAAGGACAGTAAATTCCAAAGACTTCTTTCTTCCTGCCGGGATTGAATATCTTCAAATGTACCCATTGTCATTCAAAGAATTTTGCAGGGCATTGGGAATCGAGAAAGAATTGGAAACGATCAGTTTAAGCTCAAATTCCAGTGAGGAAGAATATCAGAAAATTGAAGATGCTTATCAGGTATATCGAAAAATCGGCGGCTATCCACAAGTCGTAACGACTTTCATAAAAACCAAAAAAGTTGCCGCGTGTAAGAGAATTCTTGCTAATTTGATTCGTACATTTACGGCAGAGTCAAGCCGATTCTTTCCAAATAGCACGGCACTTAGCATTTTTAGAGAAGTGTATAAAGGTGTTTTGGTACAGATCACAGAAGAAAAGAAAGGAACAGGGAAGACATTTCTGGAATTTGTAACGAATTTTGTAAAAGATAACGTAAAGGAGCCAGTGAGTAGAAATGAAGTGCGTGCGGCGGCTTCATGGTTGCTGTATTCTGGGATCATTGGTTACTGCGATCTTTACAATAATGGTGATGTGACTGATGTCGTCAGCAACAGGAGAGCGTATTTTGCTGATCCGGGAATCGCAAACTACATTTCTGATATGATTACGGTTCCGAGAGATGCGATTGAGGGAATGCTGACAGAGACTTTCGCGTATACAGAGTTGAACCGTTTATATCAGGCTGCTCCAGGAGAAAAACGTGTACGAGGTGATAAACCATGTTTTTCTATCTGTGGAGATTATGAACTGGACTTTGTTGTTGTCGATAAAGAGGACACTCGTTATGGACTTGAAGTAAAGACAGGAAATAATCGCGCGAAGTCATTGGAATATTATAAGGACAAAGGTCTGATAGATAAAGGCTTCCGGTGTGCAGTATCATACGGTGGACAGGGAAAACGCTTTGCAACGATACCGATTTATACGATCGGATGCCGATTCCCCTATGAGACAGTATAAAATGGATGAATGAGTGGACGGGAGGACAAGATGCAAATCGATTTAGAAAGAAAAGCATCTAGTAAATTGCTTGCATGGAAGAATAAACCGAACCATTCTACACTTGAAGTGTCAGGGGCAAGACAGGTTGGAAAAACTTATTTGGTCAATAAGTTTGCGGACCGGGAATATAAAAGAAAAATTTATGTAAATCTTCTGGAACTTTCTGGGGAATTACTGGTGAGCCATTACAGAGATCTCATTCAGGACATGAAACAGGGAGAACGGTATGAGAATCCTGTGTATGAGTTGATTAAACGATATGACCCTACGTTTGTTGATGACTCAGACACGGTTGTGATCATTGATGAGATTCAGGAATCGGTAGATATTTATAACCGGATTCGGGAGTTTACGAGAAATCTGGCGTGTGATTTTATCATTACAGGAAGCTACCGTGGAAGAATTCTGAATGACGACTTTAAATATTCGGCTGGGGATTTGGACGCAATTGATATTCAGACTCTCAGCTTTGAAGAGTTTTTAATGGCATTAGGAAAGGAAAAGCTATACCAGCAGCTGGATTTATATGGAAACAGCAGTGAAAATACGTACCGGGAGCTGGAAGAGCTTTACCATATATACTGCACGATTGGCGGATATCCGGCAGTTGTGCTAACTTATATGGAGACAGGTAGCATCTCTCAGTGCCAATTGACTCTTGAGAAGATCGTTCGCCTGTTCGCAAATGAGAGCCGGAGATACTTTAAAGACATCCTGGAATACGATAGCTATGAGAACCTGTTTACGAGTGTCGCAAGACTTCTTGTGAGGGAAAAAAAGGGATTCGAGGAAGACAGTTTCAGTGAAGAACTTCAAAGCCTTGTTGTGAGAGAATACTCAAGCAATCTTTCAAAAGCTGCGGTAAACCGGGCAATTGACTGGCTCCACAGTGCAGGGATTATCGGATTTGCCGGAAAACTGACTGGATGTGATATTCTGTCTTACAAGGCAAAATCAAGAGCGTTCTTCATGGATCTGGGACTTACAACGTATTTCCTGACACAGACAGGATGTAGTGCAGGTGATATACAGGGAGTAGTCAATGAAAATTTCGTGTATCTTGATCTGAAACGGAGAATTTCATTTCCAAGGGAAATTGCATTGGAAACCCCGGCATTTTCTACATGGGGAAAATATGAGATTGATTTCTTTGTCAAGTCAATTCATGCAGGCCAACACACATATGCTGTTGAGGTTAAGGCTGGAAAAAACAGTGGAAAGACCGCAGAGGAGATCCGGGAGAAGAGAAAAGCAGATTATGTTTTGTACGCAAAGGGAAATACGCATGGTGGAATCCATGGAAATACTTACACGATCCCGATTTATGGGATAGCGAAGTTTCAGTTTAATTAGAGGAAACATTTTATAAAATTTGAGAGCAGAAGCTATGTGGATGGCAGCTGCTCTCATTTTTTGTTGGGGCAGCAGGTGAAAATCTATGCATTAGTTGCCTGCTGTAGGTCCTTGCGATATCTATAATAGGTGTTACGGCTGATGCCAATTACTTTCATGCAGTCAGTCGGACATAGATCTCCGCCAAAGAATTTGTCCCGCTTGATGATGATATTTTTTGCCTTCCGTTCCTTTTCTGTAATACAGCGCCCATGTGGACGACCGAGTTTTTTCCCGGCTAAGCGGGCGGTTTGCAGACTCTCAATGGTACGCTGACGGAGATCGTCAACTTCTTTCTGTGCCTGGTCAAAGGCTATTTTAATTTGCTTTTCAGCCAATTTCATCAGATACTGCTCCACGCCTTTAAGAATCAGATCAGCATCAGTACCGGTCATTGGAATATCAATCTGAAGAGATTCACGGTACACAGCAGTATCGATTTGTGGTTCATTTATAAATTCTAATGTAATGCCCCGCTGATAGAGCGCTTTGTAGTCTGCAAACCCTTCATCCGAAGTACGAGACATTCTGGAAACAGAGTCGAAGACAATCTTATCATTTTCTTTTACCAGGGAGATCAGATTTACCCACTTAGGGCGGTCCTGTGTTCGACCAGTATAAACTTCGATGATCATTATGGCATCTGGGTAGCGAGATTTAATGTTGCGAATCTGGCGGTCGATGTTTTGGTGCTTGCTGGAAATTCTTGCGTATCCGTATATCAATGAGGTATCCTCCAATGTGTATGATAAAAAGCTTACATTTATATTATACAATACATGCTCTAATAATGGAAGATATAAGTGTATGAAAAAAACGGTCGTTTTTTTATACAGTTTCAACTTGCGTATATTGCCAATCATCTGTACACTATAAATATAACATTTTTTTCATACAATCGGGAGAGATGTGCATTGAACTATGGATATATAAGGATTTCTACAAAATTTCAGAACGTGGAACGACAGGAGCGCAACATCCGCCTGATGTGTCCGGATCCGAACCTTGTTATCATCAAGGAAATTTTTACTGGTAGCACACAGGATCGGCCTAAGTGGCGGAGATATTATCCCAGATTTATGCCTGGAGATAATATATATTTTGATTCGGTTTCCAGAATGGCCCGTGATGAGGATGATGGAGTAAAGGAATACCTGGATCTGTATAAAAGAAAAGTGAACTTGTTTTTCTTCGTGGAGCCTGGGATCAACACGGATGTATATCGGGAAGCCTGTCAGATGCAAATTCCACGGACTGGCACGGAGGTTGATATAATTCTGGAGGCCATCGAAGCATATCAAGTGAAGCTTGCAGAAAAGCAAGTCCGTATTGCCTTTCAACAGGCCCATAAGGAACTGGATGATCTCAGGCAACGAACGATCGAGGGATTAGAAACAGCCAGACGTTCTGGAAAGCAGCTCGGCCGGCCTCGTGGCCGGTGCATCACCGAGAAGGAACGAAAGGCAAAAAATATTATTCTGAAACGTGATACGCTCTTTGGTGGAGATCTTTGTCCATCTGACTGCATGAAAGTAATCGGCATCAGTCGCGGCACTTACTACAAATATAGAAACGACTTATCTAAATTTCCAATTGCATAGTAAAAGGCGGAAATGCATCCATGTGTATTTCCGCCTTAAGTTCCTTTAACATAGGCGACCAGTGATCACCTATTTACATAAAAGATAAAGATATCCATGATAATAAATGCTATTCCAAACACATGGTTAGAAACTTTAAATAATAAGGGAGTATCTTTTTCAAGTATATCTTTTTTAAATTTTGCAAGCATTGCACACTTCAATACGCAGAATATAAAAAAAGCCAAAAGTCCGGTTATTTGTAAATTCTTATAATTGTAATAGGATGCCCATGCAATAAAAATACAAAATAATATCCCTGATAAATTAAAATACGAATAGACATTTCCCTTATATTTCATAGCATACCTCTCAATTAATAAATCTCATAAGATACATAGCCCGGGGTCCAACCTAAAACACCATCGTTTGTATATCCATAGGTATAACTAATATGGAGTACAACTGTATATCCATATATCATACTTCCAGCCGTAAGTAATATATTGGCAGCATAAAGCGCGGCTGCTAAAGTCACATAAGGCGAAGCAGCCATAATTTCACTAGCAATTCCAGCAGCTGTTGCGGCATCGTCAACGTGAATCGTTACATCAATAACGCATGTTTGCCCAATGGATGGGTTCGAAGGAAAAGCTTTCGCCCTTGCGGAATACGGCTGGGTATTTTCATAAGCAAGGTCAACTAACCTTTCAGCTTCAGTTTCTGTAGCTCCGTATTTTGTCATTAATACCTGGATCAGTTCATCCCTGCTGAGAGAATCGAAGTATGCCTGCTCTCTGGCAATTTCCCCGGATGACATGTATAATCTTAATGGTGCAGTTTCTGCAGCCAAGACAGTTGACGTAAAAGTGGTGCAAATAAGAATTGCTGTAAGAATAAGACTCATAATTCTTTTTCTAATTTTTTTATAAAAGTACCTCCTTGATTTGATAGTGTCAAATTGTGGGGGTGCTTAAAATAAAAGTATTTATTTGTTCATTGGATTCACTCCTTTTATGTTTAAATATAGTGAAATTAAGTATGTGTTTCGTTTTTCTATGTGTAAATTCTATCATAGTTGTTTTAAAAGCGCAATATTAGCAAATCAATCATAAAAATTCTGCAAGTTTTCAGTTGAAATGTAAGAAATTCTTCATTTTTGATGTGGATGTAGTAATATTGTCATTTTACTATTCGCTTAGCTATATCCGCACCTAAGAAAATGATTTTTTGCAACCGATTTATTTCGAGCAGTTGACCTTTCCCGAATTACAAGGTTGCCTTCCATAAAAAAGGGGCTGTCGCAATAGCAAATTCCATATCTTTCAAAAAAGGGATCAGGGTGCATGTATCGGTTGGACGCGGGCTAATATCAATCCATATGATGTATTCAGAGTCCACTCCGTGCTGGATGTTATAAGCAGGTTTTAACTGTCCATTCAGCATCGCATCTTCTTTCATTCTCATGAAGGTCGCATCCGGGTCTGTTTTGGAATAATTGTTTCTATCTCCAAGCGTATACAGTTTTTTCGTATATTCCTTTAGTTTCTCCAGATATTGATCCAGCTGTTCCAGGGATTTCTGCAACTGTGTTTTTCTACGTCCAATTCCATGCACGAACACAATTCCCTCCTGTACTTTGACGCGGCACAACTGCTTTTTTAACCGTTTTAATGTATGGATGGATATCTGGTCATGGTATACGGTCCTGATTCCATAGAGTTCTTCGCATTCAGCCACAAAAGAAGTTAGTTTTGTGTATAACCGAGCCTGATTTTTCGTAATAGCCCGTTTCCATACAAATGTATATTTATTGGCTGCCGATTCAATCTTGGTGCCATCAATAAAAATGGTCTTTCCCGAAATCTCACCAAGAAGATAGAGCAGATCTGACATTTGGGCAAGCAGAACCTTTGCGCAGGCAGAAAAATGTAGGGAGATAAAACGCGCAATCGTTGCATGATCAGGGGCAGGCATTCCTTCAAGGAGATACATAAAGTTGATATCCCGTTTACATGCTTTTCGGATATCTCGACTTGAGTAGATTCGATTCATTGCTGCATAGATAACGAGTTTCAGCATCTGACGCGGCGTTGCCTGATTTTTTCTGATCCTGCCATAAGTTTTATATAGTTCAGAAAGGTCCATTTCCTCCACAAAGGCACTTACCAGACGAACTGGATCATCAGATGGAATAGAAATCTCTAAATCCAGCGAAAGTTTGATTTGATAATACAGCGAAAATGAGGTATAATCCCTCTGTATTATTTTGTTTAGTCGCATAAACTGATTATACCACGAACGCCGGGCTTTTCGAAGCTCGGCGTTTTGTGTTGGATATATAAAATGAGCTGCCGCACGTTAGTGCACCAGCCCCTTTTTATTGGCAGAAGCTTCCGGTCGATCAAAAAGGCTTATCTCTTTTATATGGGAAGAGCTCCGGACCCGTGTTCTATTCTATTTATCATCATAATGGCACCGTGGCGAAATATGGTACTCCTTGATTTTATATTGCAGGCATCTCCGTGAGATTCCAAGATATTCGGCCGTCTTTTCACGATGTCCGGAGCAGGTCTGGAGGGCGGCGATAATTTGGTCGCGGGTAGGCATATTGGAGCGCCTGACACCGGAAATTGTGGCCGGAACGGTGACACCGCCGGGAAAATGACTGGTAATACTGTCTGAAAATGATATCGGGAGTGGTGCCTGTGGAATCGGTCCGCTTGGGAAAATCGCAGAGACCGTGGATTTCGTCTCAGGAATATCCTTGCCAGAGTCATGTCGCTCATCGGGAGTAATATCCAGCAGACCATCCGGAATCTGGCTGATCATTCTGGTGGCGCGTGGGGTCATGACGACCATACGCTCCACAAAATTGCGTAGTTCCCGGACGTTTCCCGGCCATGAATAGCGCTGTACTGCGTCCAGAACAGAATCGGAAAATTCCTTTTGAAGATTATACTTTTTTCCAAAATAGTGAAGAAAATGAAGGCACAGGGGAATAATATCTTCTTTACGGTTGTGGAGTGGTGGAATCGTAAGAGGAATGACCTGGATCCGGTAATACAGGTCCTCACGAAATTGCCCTTGCTCCACGAGTTTCTGGAGGTTCCGGTTTGTTGCCGCGATTAGGCGAAAATTGACCTTTTTTGTTTTTGTGGAGCCGATTCTCTGAATACTTTTTTCTTCCAGTGTTCGGAGCAGCTTTCCCTGTACATTGATTGGCAGTGAATTAATCTCATCGAGAAACAGGGTACCACCGTCTGCAGCTTCCACCAATCCTATTTTTCCATCCTTTGCAGCTCCGGTAAAAGACCCTTTTTCATAGCCGAATAGCTCTGCCTCAATCAGATTTTCAGGAAATGCGGCACAGTTGACCGTAATCAGCGGTTTGCCACACCGCTCACTGTGTTCATAGATATAGTGGGCAAGAACTTCCTTTCCGCTTCCAGATTCTCCGTAGAGAAGGACTGTGGAATCCAAAGAAGCCACATTCGCTGCGACGGACAGGAGCTGTTGAAATGCGGGACTTTTCGCCACGATATCCTGCTTTTCACGGACAGCAGGTTCCTTTGTATCATAGTTGATGATCTTATGTTCTTTTAACAGGGAATGATACAGATCTTCAAAAGTCTGTATATCCTGCATCATACTGATCACATACTGGATATTTCCGAATGCGTCGAAGATCGGTATTCCGGTGACCATACGCAGTCGGGTCACTCCATCCATATTGTGGAAATTACGGTAGGTCTGAAGCCGCTTTACTAGCTGCTTTTTTCCATGACAAGATCAAAGACGCAGACATCCATGATCTTCAAAAAATCATGGACATTGTGGCTGAGAAATTCCGCGCGGGGAATATTTCTCCAGTTGATCAGGTTTGTATTGACAAACAGGTAATTTCCCTGCGGATCGAACAAGGCGATCCCGACATCAATGTTATCGAGTATTTCAGCAAAAGGAAGTAAATTATGAAGTTCAGAATCGGCCATACAGGAGTTCCTTTCATATTTTTCTTTTGTACTATTATATCATACAAAAACGCAGAAATCAGGAGGAAAATTTATGGGGGTCCTGATTCCTGCGTTTTTCTTATAGGAGAAGAAGGGGATTGAAGGTTTCTGCTGGAAAATCAGAGCATTTCGGCAAACGTCTGGATGCGGGTGCGAAGCTGCTCAAAGCTTGTATTTAACGGATCGACTTCGACGGTCAGGCACGGATAACCGGCTTTTTTCAAGTCACCTTCGAACCATGGCTGGTCGTACTCTTCCGGATCACAGAATTTCATCAGGCAGTTGATGACACCGTCGGCATCATTTTCCTTGCAGAGCTCGGTTAAAAGAGCACCGCGCGGCTTGCCGATTTCGTGGATCAGGCTGCAGCAGGTACGATCTTTCCACTGGAGTGCGAGACGCTTGAGTCCGCCGCCTCCGGAAAGTGGGGTATCGGTGCGGATCTGGCGGCTTTCCTGTGCCAGATCATCTCCGACAACGGCGATGTTGTTTGCTTCAAGAATTTCCAGAAATTCTTCCGGTTCACCGGTGATGCCGGTGAGAACGACTTTTTTGCCGGTAAACTTATAGTCCGGCAGCGCTTTGAGAGCCTCATTGATCTCTTTTACGATAGCGGTGTGCTCGGATTTTTCGAAGAAGAATGCGCTCTTCATTACTGCATGACGGACAGTAGGAGTGATAACATCAAGATGCTTGACTGCCAGTGCAGAGAATTCCCGCATAACGGCATTGTGTTCATTATAGATCTCAATGGATCTGCAGAGTGCTTTTTCCGTCATCATCTGACCAGTAGTGGTGGCCAGCATGACAAGAACATTCTCGTACTCGCTGATCAGGTAGTCTGTGCTTGCCGGTGAGGTGCGGTTCTGCGGATATACGATGGGGATCATCGGAATATCCGGAACGCCGAAGCGCCAGTTCTGGGTCATGCAGCGGAGTGTATCGCAGATTGCCGGGATAATAACACCGCTGATTCCTTTATAAGTGCCGTTGAGGCCAAATTCCAGGTTTGCCTGCATGATCGGGCAGGCAAATGCAGGGAGATAACTCTTTACGAGCTTTAATTCGGTGTGACCGCCCCAGAGTCCCATTGGAATCATGCCGCTGGCATGGACGAGTTCCTCCGGAGTGTATGGTTCAAAGCAGCCAATTACTTTTTTTCCGGCTGCCAGATATTTATCGAGCTGTGCCCGGGGATTTTTACAGGCATTCTTAAGACATTCAATATTTGTATGTAAATCAGCCATCTTAAAAGTCCTCCTTATTCTGTTTCATAACTTCCACAAGACCTTGGATGCGCGTTTCAAACTGTGCTTCACTGTAATTTCGGTAGTCAGCCTGATCTCCGTCAAATGCGGTAAACGGTACACCGGCGGCCTTGGAGAGTTGGCGCTGAACTTCCATCATCTGGCAGTCCATAACCTTACAGCTTCGGTTGACATGGTAGATCGTTCCTTCGCATCCGAAGCGTTTCAGCGCTTCAAGACGGCGGTCAATCATGGTGCTGGCATTGTCGCCGTTCGTGGAAGCGAAACAGTAAGCCCGTGCCATGCCGTCGAGGTCCTCATATTCGATTGCCCATGCTTTTCCGTAACTGGAAGCAACCATGTTGATGCCGTATTTTTTTAAGGTACGGAGGTTGTGGCTCAGATACGGCCAACAGGCAATGCCGTCCCAGGAGATACGGAACTGTTCCTCGACCGGGAATGTGGAAGTGCCTTCTTCAATATGTTTTTCAATCTCGCTGTTGAGCTGTTCCAGAATTGCGGTGGAGGAAGTCTTTCCACGGTTGCAGACCATTGCAGACATGTAGTTGAAAAGCTCAAATCCACTTAACGGAGAAGGCTTGCGGTCAAGAAGATTGTTGGCGCGCTCCCAGAGGTAGCTGTTTCGCTGACTGATCTTCATGACTTCTTTAAAGCGCTCATCATCCCAGGTCTTTCCGGTAAATTCACAGAGATCCTTGATGAGCTGGTCGATCTGTGCACGTACATAGCGGACACGGGTCTCGGTCACATAATCCCACGGGTTGTAACATGTATCGATAAAGAAGATCGGAATATTCATCTGCCTTGCCAGATTTTCATACCATTTGGTGAGCTGGTTGCAGATATTGTTTGTGAGGAGAAGAAAATCTGGTTTTACCATCTTTCCGCCATCCGGAAGCTCCACATCACTCTCGCCGTTTAAGACGGAGGCATATGCTAAATTAACTTTCGCATATGCGCAGAGGTCGTTGGAGTAGCCGAGAGGACCTTCGCATTCCTGAAGAAACGGGTCAGCCTGGTGTCTGGCAGCGATTCCTGCAGAATGGTTTTCCGGATAGAGGACATTGAGACCTAAGGTTTCGGCGATTTCCTGCGGGAAGATAGAGGCGGACCAGCCGACTTTCTCGCCGCGTTCTTTTGCGAGGCGGGCATTATCGAAGAGAGCAGCGGTCTGCTCGCCCAACATGATCATGCTCTTCGGCTTTGGACGCTTCGGTTTTGCTGGTGCTGCGCCTGCGGCTGGTGCAGCAGTCTGCGGAGTGCTGGTCTCTATTTTTACGTTTTCTGTATGTTCACTCATAATATTCACTCCTTTGATTTCGATAATTTTTCATAAGCCAGTACGGCTGCGCCGATGGCGCCGGCGGACTGACATAAAGGATCAACAAGGATCGGACACCCCATCTCGCGTTCCATGGCCCGGACAACACCGGTATTTAACGCAACGCCGCCGCTCATGGCCATACAGCCGGGACGTCCCAGCCGGAGAGCCATACCTGCGACACGCTTGGCTACAGAATTGTGGATTCCAGCAGCGATATCAGCAAGCGGAACCTTGGCAGATAGCTGGCTGATGACTTCAGACTCCGCAAATACGGTACAGGTGTTGCTGATGGTAGCGGGATGTTCACTGGTCTCGGATAAAGGACCGAGCTGTTCGATTGGGACATTTAAGACACGCGCCATGACATCGAGAAAACGACCGGTTCCGGCGGCACACTTGTCATTCATCTGGAAAGCGGCAAGCTTTCCCTGCGGAGATATAGTGAGCGCTTTGGCATCCTGACCGCCAATGTCGACGACGGTGTCCACCTGTGGAAGAAGAAAATGGATTCCTTTTGCGTGACAGCTCAACTCGCTGATCTGGGCGTTGGCTTCTGGACAGGTTAAACGTCCGTAACCAGTCGCTACGGTGTATGTGATCTGGTCTTTGGAGATTCCGGACTGCCTGAAAATCTCGTCCAATGCCGTCTCTGGACCGATGGTGCCGGTTCCGAGCGGGATAACGACATGGGCGGCAATCTTGATGCCGTCTTCCAGAATAACCGTTTTACTGGAGGTAGAACCGATATCGATTCCTAATGTATACATAAAGATTCCTCCTTGATATGGAGTGGCAGCCGGAGACTGAAATGGGGGGGGTATTCCGGCTGCCCTGTCTGGCAAAGGATCTATTAGCGGATATCGCCTGCTTCGTACATGGATTTGATCTTTTCGTCATCATATCCAAGTTCTTTTAAGATCGCAGCCGTATCACATCCGATCGGCCCGGAGATCTTGTGCGGGATCTTGTCCGGATCGATGGAGCGGAAGTGGGACGGACCGTTTGTGAAGACGGTCTTCGTTCCGTCGGAGTATTCATAGTGGTAAGCATAATTGTTTGCGATGACCTGCGGATCATCCGGAACATCCTTGAAATGTGCAAGGACTTCGTGCGGCAGGTCATGGGCATTTAAGAGTTCATGCCAGTAAGGAAGCGGATGCTCTTTAAATTTCTCATCGAGAATGGCAACCAGTTCCTTTTTGTTTGCATAATAAGCAGTGGATGTGGAAAATTTCGGATCCGTTGCCAGTTCCGGAAGACCTACAACCTGACAGAATTCCGGGAAGCGGCGGTAATCCACAATGGCCAGATATAGCCATTCGCCGTCGGCTGCCTGGTAGGTATTACTGCAGGCATGGCTGCAGTCCGCATGGGTTCTCGGGAACTTACGTCCGTTGAAACCATTTAAGAGTCCGGTGGATAAGATAAAGGTACCGATCTGGAGGAGGGAAACGTCGACCTTCTCACCTTCGCCGGTGCGTTCTCTGCGGAAGAGTGCTGCGGCGATGGCACCAGAAAGAGCTACGGCAACACTGTGATCACCTAAGCCTGCAACTGTCATCATCGGTGGACCTCCTGCCGGGGCCATATCTGCCAGAAGACCGGTTCTTGCGCAGAAAGCGGTGTAATCATAGCCGGGACGGTCTTTTTCCGGACCTTTCTCGCCGTATCCGAGGACGGAAGCATGGATGAGCTTCGGGTAAGCGCCTTTTAACTGATCATATGTAAGTCCCATTTTCTCAAGAGCCTGCACGCGGTAGTTTGTTAAGAATACATCGGCTGTCTCCAGAAGCTTCATCAGTGCCTGTTTTCCGTCAACAGTTCTTGTATTGATGGAAAGGAAGCGCTTATTCAAGTTTTGCATATCGAAGTTTGGATTGGCGATGTCTGTCTTTGGGGAGAGAGAGGTTCCGGCCTGATCTCTCCAGGCATCACCGTTTGTGGACTCTACTTTTATTACATCAGCGCCCCATTCAGCCAGGATGCGTGCGGTCATCGGGCCAGCCAGCATGGTGGAAAGTTCAACTACTTTAATGCCTTCCAACGGTTTCATAAATCATATCCTCCTTCAAATGATAAATGTCATATCTTCTTATCGTCCTGTAAAATGGGCATCACGTTTTTCAAGAAATGCCGCAGTACCTTCTTTTCTGTCATCTGTCGCAAATGCCACAGTCTGGGCAACGCGTTCAAAGAGAAGACCAGTGTTGATATCGGTGTCCATGCCCACGTTGATTGCCATCTTCGCCATGGTGATCGCAATCGGTCCTTTCTTCATGATCTTCATCGCCATCGCTCTCGCAGCTTCCATCAGTTCTTCGCGGGTATCGCCGGTTACCTGATTGACAAGGCCGATTTCTTTAGCCTCTTCAGCGGTAATGATGCGGCCCGTGTAGATCAGTTCCTTCGCACGTCCGACACCTACAAGACGCGGAAGACGCTGGGTTCCGCCGGCTCCCGGGATAATACTTAAATTTGTTTCCGGCTGTCCAAATTTGGAACGGCTCGTGGCGATTCGGATATCACAGGCCATTGCCAGTTCACATCCGCCGCCGAGGGCGTATCCGTTGATAGCGCAGATAACTGGTTTATAGAGGTCTTCCAGCTGTTTTAAGGCGATAGTAGAAATTCCCTCTAACATTTTTAAAGTTTCACGATCATGGATCTCCTGAATATCGGCACCGCTCGCGAGTGCCTTGTCGCCAGATCCACTGACGATCACGACTTTGATATTGTCATCAAAACGTGCCATCTCAACGGCTGCCTGGATATCCTTCCACATTCCCGGGGTCAAAGCGTTACGTGCCTCCGGCCGGTTGAGTGTCAGATAGAGGATCCCGTCGTTTATCTCATAGAGAACATTTTCAAATCCCATGTAATAGATCTCCTTTCGTTTGCCTGAATCAGGCGAGTTTCCTTTGCGTTTTTATCTAACCATCTATATAGCAAGATGTGTGCCAAGTTTGGAAAGAATGGCGGAAAAGAATGGAATCGGCATTAAAATGGCTGGTCATTTCTATATAGAGGGGAAAACAGAAGAACTGTTGAGAAAAGATAAAAATGCACAAAAAATAAATATGTGCAATCAATGTGCAAACATTGCACATATATGCACAAACATGTGCAGGGAATTGTGCAAGAAAATCATTTCCCATGCACACAGGAGAGGCGGGATGGTGGAAACAGACAAAAAATGAGCGGAATACAACACGGAGAAAAAGAGATGGAAGAAAAAGATGAATTGACATGTATAAGGAAGAGAAACAGATCAGTGCATGTTTTTGATGTGTGGAAAAGAAAAAATGAGAAAGAATGCGAAAAATTGGCACAGTAATTGCTCAATAAAGAGAGCAGAGAGCATGACAAGCAATGTGCAATTTAACAGGAGGATTTTAGAGATGGAAGAAGTTTATATCGTCAGTGGAGTAAGAACTGCAATCGGTAAATACGGCGGATCATTAAAGAATGTTCCAGCTCACACATTAGCTGCGGAAGTTATAAAGGAAGCTGTTAAGCGCGCGGGCATCGAGAAGGATATTATCAACGAGGTAATTCTTGGAGAAGTACGTCAGAGCACAGAAGCTTCCAATATCGCACGTTCAGCTCTTCTGGAAGCAGGTCTTCCGGAGACAATCCCGGGATTTACTGTAAATCGATTATGTGCATCAGCTATGCAGGCAGTCAATTCCGGATGTCAGGAGATTTGGCTGGGAGATGCTGACTGTATTGTTGCGGGCGGTACCGAAAACCTGAGCCGTGCACCGATTTACCTTCGTGGAACACGTTGGGGCGGAAACAAGAATACGCTGGTAGATTCCAATGTTGAGGCTGGAACAACCGCTCAGCCGTATTCCGTATACGGAAGTGAACTCAGCATGTCGAGAACGGCGGAGAATGTTGCGGAACGTTTCCACATTACCCGTGAGGAGCAGGATGCCTTTTCCATGGAAAGCCAGCACCGCGCCGCAAAAGCCATCGAGATGGGGTATTTTAAAGATGAGATCGTTCCAATCGAGGTAAAGGAAAGGAAAAATACATTTATCTTTGACACAGATGAATTTGTAAAACCGACAACGACCATGGAGATCCTTGCGAAGCTGAGACCGATTGTAAAACCGGATGGAACCGTAACAGCCGGAAATGCCTGCGGTTTAAATGATGGTGCTTCCTGTCTGGTCTTAATGAGCGGAAAAAAGGTAAAAGAAACAGGAGTGAAACCTATTGCGAAGATCGTTGACGTGACGGCTGCTGCCCTTGATCCGGAGATCATGGGATACGGACCTGTCGTAGCAACAAATAAGATCTTAGATAGAAATAATTGGACCATTGATGACCTTGATCTTGTGGAATTAAACGAGGCCTTTGCGGCACAGGCAGTTGCCTGCATCAGGGATCTCAAGTTAGATCCGGCGAAAGTCAATATCAATGGAGGCGCGATCGCACTGGGACATCCGCTTGGATGCACGGGAGCAAGATTGATTGTGACTCTGATAAGCAATTTAAAGAGAACAGGAGGGAAGCGTGGTCTTGCAACACTCTGCATCGGCGGTGGACAGTCGATGGCTACACTGATCGAAATGGTGTAGGGAGAAAAATTAACAATTTATATCTTGAGAATTATATGGTGTGAGGTAAAATGTTATGAAAGCAGAAAATATCAAAACCGTTGCTGTCATCGGTGCAGGCGCCATGGGACAGCAGATCGCGATGAACACAGCACTCAACGGACGGGAGAAAGGCTACAAGGTTATTCTTTGCGACAGCTTCCCGGCAGCAATCGAGAAAGCAACAAAATGGGCAGCGGATTATCTTGCCGGACGTGTCGCAAAAGGACGTCTGACCCAGGAAGAGGCAGACAAGGTAGCTGCAAGTCTTGTTATTAACGGCGATGTGGATGAGGCAGCAAAGGAAGCAGATCTTGTGATCGAAGCGATCATTGAGGATCTGAAGACAAAGAGAGAATTATTTGCCCGTATCAGCAAGATCTGTAAGCCGGACGCAATCCTGAGCACAAATAGCTCCAATATCGTAAGCTCGAAGCTCGCAGATGTGACAGAGCATCCGGAACGCCTGTTAAATATCCATTATTTTAACCCGGCACTCGTGATGAAGCTTGTTGAGATCGTAAAAGGTCCGCATACATCTGATGAGACAGCGGAAACAGCAAGACAGTTTGCCATTGATACAGGAAAAACCCCGATCGTTTTACATAAAGAGGTTCCGGGATTTGTTGTAAACCGCATCAATGCAGCTGTTGTCCATGAAGCGTTATCTCTCTTAGAGCAGGGAGTTGCTTCCGTGGAAGATATCGATACAGCCTGCGAAAAGGGTCTGAATTATCCGATGGGACCGTTCCGTCTGATGGATCTTACAGGAATCGATGTAAACTATTATGTACGTGTAGACCGTTACGCAGAGAGTCATGATCCGTATGACGCGCCAAACCCATTGGTAATTGAAAAGTTCAAGAAAGGCGAGTTTGGAAGAAAGACAGGAAAAGGTTGGTACGATTATTCGGATAGCAAAAAATAAATACAATACCGGCCGGGAAGACCGGCTGGAAGAAGGGGGTACAATATTATGTCATCCAGCACAATAGCGATTATCATTACCTTTATCACGATGATACTGTTTTTCAGCAATAAATTTGCCATGAGCGTGGTATCCTGTGCCGCGGCATTAGCAATGGGTATTTTGATCCCAGAGATGAAGCTGTCACAGATCTATTCCGGATTCGGCGGAAGTACCGTTGTTATGGTAGCCGGCATGTGTATCGTCGGTGATGCCCTGTTCCAGACAGGTGTTGCCCAGAAGCTTGGCGCAAAGATTGCGGCGACTCCACTGGCAAAAAATGAGCGTGTGTTCATTATGTCTGTTGTTATTATCTGTACACTCATGAGTGCGTTCCTTTCCAACTCTGGAACTATTGCAATGTGGATGCCGATCATTGCATCCATCGCAGCAGGATCCAACGGAAAGATCCGTTCCAAGATGGTAATTTTCCCAGCAGGTATTGCCTGTATCATTGGCGGTGGATGTACATTAGTCGGTTCCGTATCACAGCCGGTCGTTAACGGTGTGTTAATGGGAACAGCCGGATTTGAAGAAGGTTTCGGCGTGTTCGAAATGACAAAGATCATGGGACCGGTTGCTATTGTACAGGTTATCTTCTGGGGAACTATCGGTTATACACTTCTTGAAAAGGTATTAAAGCCGGGCAGCCCGGATTTTGATAAGAACAATGCCTTCGCAAATCCGGAACTGTTATCCACAGAAGATAAGGAAAATGTACCGGCATGGAAGGGAACCGTATCATTAGTTGTCATGGCGGCATGTATCGTTCTGTTTATTGCAAGTGGATATAAACCGTTTAAGAGCTATTTCAACATCGCGAATATCGCTATGCTCGGTTCTGTAGTTCTTTTCCTGACAGGCTGCGTGCCGGTAAAGAAAGCTCTCCGTGATCTTCCGTGGGATATCCTGATCTGTATCGGCGCTGTAACAGCCATTGGTACCGGACTTGATGTTTCCGGCGGCGGCGCAGTTATCGCTGACACAGTCCTCAATATGTTCGGCGGTGCAAACGCATCCGTAGTTGTCTTAACCGTTGTTATCTGTGTACTTTCCAGCGTTCTGACTCTGTTCCTGCAGAACAGTACCGTTGCCGCTCTGATGTCCCCGATCGTTATTTCCATGGCGCTTACTATGGGAATCAGCCCGGTTCCGTGGTGCGTAGTCCTTGCGATCGGAACAAACCTTGCGATTGCAACTCCGATCGGTACAGCTGTAAACATGCAGATCCTTCCTGCAGGATATACCTGGAAAGACTTCGGTCTGATCGGTGGACCACTGTTCCTCATCACGGTCGTTCTGGTATCGATCCTGGCATGTGTAGTATATTTCTAAAAACAGTTTAAATTGAGATCTAAAGCTGCCATAGAGTCGTATAGCGATTTTATGGCGGCTTTTTTGCGCGGTTTCAGACCGGAAAAGAGACCTTGCAGGAAGCCGCTTAAAAGTGGTATACTATAATTTACAGAAAATGGTCATAAAAGACTGCAAAAGATGAAATATGGGAAAGCGGAGGTTTAATAATGGAACTGAAAGCAGGAATTTCCTTGCAGACCAAACAGGCACTCTCACAGATGCAGGTGGAGTCCTTAAACATTCTTGCAATGTCCATGACAGAATTAAAGGATTTTCTGCAGAAGGAAGAAATTGAAAATCCACTGCTGGAATTTTCGGCAGAGCGCGGAGAGGAAGCTGCGCCTGTTACATATAAGGAGACGGAACGGTTTTATAATGGTACAGAACGGGAAAACAGTCGGGAGAATGAGCTGTATGAGATCGAGGACAGCGAAAAGTCCATTGAGGATCTGGTAAACATGCAGCTTCACTGGAAGAAGATCAGCGAAACGGATCGGAAGATCGTGGATTTCTGCGTACAGTCCATAGAACAGAGCGGATATTTTCTGATTCCGGTTCCGGAGATCGCAAAACGGTTAAATGTTCCGGAAGAACAGGCCGGGAAGGTTCTGTCCATGCTGAAGGAGCTGGAGCCGCAGGGGATTTTTGCGTCCGGACTTGAGGAATGTCTTCTGATTCAGGTTCAGGGGATGGATGAGGAAGAGATCTTGTCCGAAATGATAAAACATCATCTTCAGAATATCGCGGAGGGAAAGATCAGTACGATCTCGAGGGCGCTGAAACTCTCATCTGCGGAAGTGCGGAAGATGATCCATGTCATTAAAGGGCTGAATCCGCGCCCTCTGAACGGAATCGGTGGTGATAAGGCCCAGTATATTGTCCCGGATGTTCTTTTAAGCCATCAGGACGGGGTGTGGAACATCGAGCTGAATGATAAATGGACCGGAAATCTTCAGAGTAATGACTACTATATCCATATGATGGAAACGGCTCAGGATCAGGAATTAAAGTCATACTTTGAAAATAAGTTACGAAGGGCACGGTTTATTATAAATGCGGTGGAACAGCGGCGGGAGACACTTACAGGCATCACCAGAGAGATACTGAAACGCCAGGAGCCGTACTTCCTCGGAACGGGGCAGTTAAAGCCGATGACGTTGGAGGAGATCGCTGATGCCCTAAAGATCCACAAGTCTACGGTCAGCCGAGCGATCCGTGACAAGTATCTGAGGGCACCGTCGGGCTGTTTCCTGTTCCGGAGCCTGTTTACAACAGGGATTCCATCGGGAGATGGGAATGGCGACGTGAGCAGAAATGCCGTGAAAGCAAAATTGAAGGAACTCGTTTCTGCGGAGGACAGGAAAAAACCGTGGAGCGATGAACAGCTTGCCGGACTTTTGCAGGATGCCGGAATGCCGATCTCAAGACGTACGGTTGCCAAATACCGTATGGAGTTGGGAATCGGTGGGGCGTTCCAGAGGAAGGATGGTTGAGGAAACCGGTGAGCGGGATGAGTGGATGATCTTTTTAAAGAAGCTTTAAAGATCATTGGAACAGCAGAATCTGTGGAAAAAATAGAAAGCGCAGGAATACCATATGCCATCTGTAATTTTACTTGATGTAGCCGGTGTGATCGTTGGAACACTTGCCGGGTGCGCGATGAAGAAACATATTTCGGGATCTTTAAATGAGAGCATCAATCTTGCTCTGTCAGTAATCTCGGCGGCGGTCGGTGTGGGACTATTGGGAAAAGCGGTCCATATGTCGGCAGCGGTGCTGGCACTCCTGATCGGCGGTACGATCGGCCATATCATTGGAATTGACAGACGGCTTGCGAATATCTCGAAGCTTCTTCCGGCAACCGGTGGAAGCGAAACAGCACAGACACTTCTGGTTGCTTTTACCTTATACTGTATCAGCACCACGGGAATCATTGGCGCACTGACACTGGGATTTGAGGGAGACACAACCGTGCTTATGACAAAGACGATCATGGATTGTGTTGCGTCAATATTTTTTGCAGGGAGCAGCGGATGGGTTCTATCACTCATCAGTATCCCGTTGGGGATCATGCTGATGATTTTTTATGGTCTCTCAGAATTCCTGATGCCGCATCTGACGGCTGAGATGATCGGGGATTTTTCAGCCTGCGGCGGCCTAATCCAGCTCTTAAACGCGCTGCGGATCGCGAAGCTTAAAAATCCGCCGGTGGCAGATTATATTCCGTCGCTGGTACTGGTATTTTTTATCAGTATGTTCTGGACGAAATATATGTAAAATTTCACAGTCCGAAGGAGTTCTCTTTACAGACTGCAGAATTAAGAGCGCGGCGGGTTACTGTTTGAGTAGGGCGTGAACAAGTAACAATAGCGGTGTCGAAAAAAATAAAATATAGAGACATAAATACTTGAAGTCTCAAAAGATGTGTACTATAATAACAAATATCCCGCATTGACATGTGTGCAGCGCGGGACATTTTTAGAAATGAGCACGTCAGCAGTTAAAAGCGATAAAGTGCGGAAATAAAAATACGCGGTCAGGGATGCGGCAGCCTGATGTTACCGGACTCGGTACAGGGTAAATTGTCGTGAGAAAAATACATTTGAGGGAGAAAATCATGTCATTCAATTACAAAAGTTTACTTCCGACACCGGCACAGATCAAGGCGGAATTCCCGCTGACACCGGAGTGTGTGGAATTAAAAGCGGCAAGAGATAAAGAAGTCGCGGATGTCATCACAGGAAAGAGCGAAAAGTTCCTTGTAATTATCGGACCGTGTTCCGCGGACCGAGAGGACGCTGTATGCGAGTATATGGGCCGCCTTGCGAAGGTCAATGAGCAGGTAAAGGATAAACTCGTGATCGTCCCGCGTGTATACACGAACAAACCGCGTACCACCGGCGGCGGCTATAAGGGAATGCTTCATCAGCCGGATCCAGAGAAGAAGCCGAATATGTATGAGGGACTTGTTGCAATCCGTAAGCTTCATATGCGCGTAATCAAGGATTATGGATTTACAACCGCTGACGAAATGCTGTACCCAGAAAACTACAGCTATCTTTCCGATGTACTTTCCTACGTTGCGATCGGCGCGCGTTCTGTTGAGAACCAGCAGCACCGCCTTGTATCCAGCGGTATGGACGTTCCGGTCGGAATGAAGAACCCGACCAGCGGTGACCTCGGGGTTATGTTAAATGCAGTCTATGCAGCCCAGCATGGCCACGATTTTATTTACCGCACATGGGAAGTTGAGACAAAGGGCAATCCGCTTGCACACACGATCTTAAGAGGCGCAGTCAGCAAACATGGCCAGTGTCTGCCGAACTATCACTACGAGGATCTGGAGCTTCTCTACAGCCTGTATCAGGAGCGGGAACTGTTGAATCCGGCCTGCATCGTTGACGCAAACCACTCCAACTCCAACAAGCGTTATATGGAGCAGATCCGTATCGTGAAGGAAGTTCTTCACAGCCGCCGTCACTCAGAGGAGATCCACAACTTTATCAAGGGCGTTATGGTCGAGAGCTACTTAGAGCCGGGCAGCCAGAAGATCGGCGAGCATATTTACGGAAAATCCATCACGGATCCGTGTCTTGGCTGGGATGATACAGAGAAGCTGATCTATGACATTGCGGATGAGATCAAATAAGAGATAGAAATTATCGGTATCAGCGCGCGGAAAGAGTACACTGAGAACAGTAAATAGAGCGATTATAAAGCCATCGGAATGAAGAACGAAAGTTACCATTCCGGTGGCTTTTTATTTGATTTCGCTCGTATCCTGCAGTGTTTTCCGTGAAAGTTCTCTCTCATAAAAGAAAATATACTGCTGCAGCACACCCGCAAATCCGGGATATTTCGAAAAATTTTCTTCAATCAGCGCCTCGCAGAGCCGTGTTTCGGGAACATGTCCGGTACAGCAGCTTTTCGGGGCATACTCCCGCAGCAGGATCTTTTTGATCCAGGTGTCTACCGGGAAAGCGCTGATATGATGCAGGCCGAAGAGGCAGATGCAGTTGGCGACCTTGATGCCGATTCCGTAGCAGGAGAGGAGAACTTCCATGGAGTCAGCGTAATTCAGTTTCATCAGGCGGTCAAGATCCAGCTTTCCGGAGCAGATGTCCTCGCAGGTCCGCTTGATGTACTTGGCGCGGTAGCCGAGCTTTAAGGCGAGAAGATCATCCAGAGAGGCGCGGTTTAACTCTTCAGGGGATGGAAAAGCATAATAATATCCGGATGAAGGATCTGTGATTGCTGGTGCGGCGGATGTAGATAACTGTTTCTGAAAAGTCGCAGAAGCATGCTGCCCTGCGGATATATCGGAAAACTGCACGTTGGGCAGAATTGACGTGTGGGTACGGAAATTGCACTCTGACGGAATTTTATGCCGTGTTCCATATTTTTCGCTCAGCGCTTCCACCAATGCCCGGATCGCCGGAATCGTTTTCTGCTGTGAGATAATAAACGTAATGATCATCTCCCAGAGATCCTGATTCAGGATCCGTATCCCATTGCCGAAAGCTGCCGCCTTCGAGAGATAATCATCCATCGGATCGATCGCCCGGATATAAGCATCATAATCCGTCTCAAGGTCAAAATAATGTTCCCAGAATGCGAACTCATCATTTGGACAGTGGAAAGTCACCTCATCTCCATGCTGTTCTATGATGAGAAAATGTCTGCCGCTGATAACCCGGTAAGCCGTCTGTGAACGATTCGGATCACACGGAACCATGCGGAAACACTGACCGGAGTCGGCAATCTGGCGGATGTTGAAGTTTTTTAAAGCTTTTGTGATCATAAAGTCTCCATAAAGATGTATGAAATAGTTCCCGGATAAAGTGGGAAAGTATTCGAAGTTCGATGCAAAGTGCGGGAACTGCAGGTATCAAAAATACCACCCGGCAGGAAATTCCAGCGGGTGGTAAAAATGAATTGCATATTTCAGTCTGGCGGAAGAAAAATTACTGCTCAGCCTTCTTATTCGCTTTCGCCTGAAACTTCTCGTTCTGGATAATGAAGCGCTCGTGGCGGCCTCCGCCGATTTTTCCTTTGGCATCATAAGCGGCAACATCGAATACGAGACGGCGTCCGTCGACTTCGACAAGTTCAGTCTCACACCATACGGTCATTCCAAGCGGTGTCGGTGCGTCGTGTGTTACGTTTAAGAGTGTACCCACGGTACCGCAGCCCTCGTCGAGCTGATCAGCAACGCTCATCCAGGCAGTCTTTTCCATTAAAGCGGTCATAGCCGGTGTCGCGAACACGTCGAGTGTGCCGCTTCCCATTGTTTTTGCGGAGTTTGCGTCAGAGACAACAACTTCCTGTCTTCCTTTTATTCCAGTTTCCAGCATAAGTTTGTCCTCCATGATTAAATGAATACCACAGTTTACAATACCGGAGATCCTGACAGTGACAGCGAAGATCCGGGATTTAAACCGGGAAAGTGTGGTCAGAGCGGCGTTTTCCTGCCTGACACTGACATATAAAGTATAGAATACTCGTACACGAATTGCAAGAAAAAGACTTACTGGTTTGTGATCATTTTTTTCAGATTCTCAAAAAGCTCCAGATCGGATTTGGTCACACGGATGTTGGAGGCGAGTTCTTTGCCATCCGGTTCGATAACCTTAAATTCGATGATCATGTTTTCCTGAATGCCATGTTTGTAGACCGCACGCCAGAAAGCCGGGAATTTCGGGTGGTTTCTGGTAAAGGTCTGCCAGGAGTTTTTGAACTGCAGAAACATCATTGGGTTTATACTCAAAATATTTTCCTCTTTCCTAAAATTGTGTTTCGGATAGTCACGCAGCGGGTCAAATGGACGCCGGTGCCACTGTTTGCGCAAGGCACAAACAGTAACATGCTGATGGATTCCAGTATAAAATATTTGAGCAGGAATTGCAAGATATGGGAAGAGTATGCTACAATTAGCACTGAGAAAGTGGTTGCTGTATACGGATCGGAATTTTCCGAACTGAAAATTCTGCTCAATACAGCGGTGGATTTTGCCGATCTGGAATGCGAAGCATCGGCAAAACGATGGTCAGCAGTTGTAAAGGAGCGAGATACAATGCTGGAGGACGCAAAAAAACGGATGGCAGAAAATGTCATCTGTAATTTGAAAAAAAGAAATATAGAGGGGATCTATTGCCGGGATAAGAAAGCGGCAGTGGAAACGGTCCTCTCGCTGATCGAACCTGGCGCTTCCATCGGCTGGGGCGGCTCGGCATCGATCCGGGAGCTGGGAATCCTGGCTGAATTGGAAAAATCCGGGCATGAGATGCGGGATTATCCGATGAAAGATAAAGAGACGATGGGAAATCCGTCATATCTCGGCTCCTGCAGTGCGGACTGTTTCCTTATGGGAACGAATGCGATCACTGTAAAAGGCGAACTGGTCAATATTGACGGTGCGGGAAACCGTGTGGCCTGTCTGATCCATGGACCAAGGCAGGTGATCATTGTTGTCGGAATGAATAAGCTGGTGCGGAGTATTGAGGATGGGATTGACCGGATCCAGACGCAGGTCTGCCCGATCATTGCAGATGCTACCGGCCGGAAAACGCCATGTGGTGTAAAGGGAGTCTGCATGGACTGCCAGTCCCCCGACTGTATGTGCTGTTCGATCGTTGTTACACGGAGATCCCGATATGACGGACGGATCAAGGTTGTGATCGTTGGGGAAAATTTAGGCTATTAAAATAAGATTACTGGAGGAACCCAATGTTTTTTATTGGCGGAATTACTCAGGGGACAAAAGAACTGGTTTATAACGCGGCGGCGATGATCTGTGGCCGCTGCGGGAGATATGGACGGTATCAGGTGTTTATGACCTATATGTGCCTGTCCTTTTTCTTTATTCCGATCTTCAAATGGGGACGGAAATATTATGTGAAGACAAGCTGCTGCGGGACCGTTTACCAGCTGGACGAGGAAGTCGGAAAGCGGATCGCCGCAGGAGAGGATGTGCCGATCCGGGAGGAAGACCTTACCCTTGTTTCAGAGGGGCATGATGCCCCGGCCTGGGATGTGCCGGTGAAGCGGTGTTCAAACTGTGGCTATGAGACGAAAGAAAATTTTGACTATTGCCCGAAGTGTGGAAAGAGGTTTTAAGACATGAAGATCACATACATTCATCACAGCGCATTTCTTGTGGAGACGGAATCGGCGTATCTGCTGTTTGACTATTTTCAGGGAAAACTGCCGGAGTTTTCTGAGGAAAAGCCGCTCTATGTGTTCGCCAGTCACAGACATCCGGATCATTTTTCAAAGGTGATCTTTGAACTGGAGGAGAAACATCCGAAGATCCATTATATTCTGGCATTTGATATCTGGAGTAAGCGGGTTCCGGAATCTTGTAAAGGAAAGACAGAATTTTTAAATCCGGGACAGGTGCTGGATGATGGGACACTGAAGGTCGAGGGATTTAAGTCCACGGATGAGGGCGTCGCGTTCTGGTGCAGTGTGGATGGTCTGGAGATCTACCATGCAGGCGACCTGAATCACTGGTACTGGGATGGGGAAGATCCGCAGTGGAATAAGAATATGACGAAGGCGTATCAGAAAGAGATCTCGAAGATGCATGGGCGGACGGCGGATATTGCGTTTTTGCCGCTGGATCCGAGACTCGGTGAATATTTTTACTTGGGAATCGATGATTTCGTGAAGGAAGTCGACGCGAAACATATTTTCCCGATGCACTTCTGGGGAGAATACGATGTGGCGGAGCGGCTGAAAAAAATGCCATGTTCGGCGGGATACTGTGACAGAATCGTTGAGATCCATGAAGAGGGAGAAAGCTGGGAAATCTGAGAGGGGGAATAAAATGCAGCTT
The DNA here is from genome assembly GCF_057397225.1 of Pilosibacter sp. NGB245. NCBI lineage: Bacteria > Bacillati > Bacillota > Clostridia > Eubacteriales > Clostridiaceae > Pilosibacter > Pilosibacter sp. NGB245. The sequence continues at coordinate 213,087 of NZ_CM171584.1, forward strand.
GCGACCTCAATGAATATCGGAAAAGTGATGGATGAAGAAGCGAAAAGAGAACGGTTTGCTTCCTGGTATATTACATTACCTGGAATTCCTGAGTACGAAAAAGAAATGATAGAGAAGTCATTGAAATATAACGTGTGGAAAGAACTCATAACACTATTCGTTATTTATATGATCTTATCATTGACATGGTTTTTCGGCGCTGGGCTGTATGATCCTTTTCAGAGCATAACAGGCTATAAACTCACAGGAAAAAAGAATGTCATTGCAGTTGTACAGGAAGATGGACAGTCATTGCGTCTGAAAGATCCAAATAAAGGTGAGCATGTACAATATACACTTGCGGAACTTGGAATGGATCCGGTAAAGTATTCTTATGGAAACAGGCTTCAGACATACTGGGAAAAAGAAACGGATGGTGAGTATCATTTCCTTGCCATATTGCCGGAAAAACAGGTATCGAAAATAGAAGGTCTTTATTATGGGGTGATGGGAGTCGGATATTTTACGATCCTTATTGGCGGAATCAGCGTATTTTTCATTCGAAGGAAGCGGTACACAGGATGGTTTCCGCGCTTCTACGACAGGATGGAAAAGTTTTATTCAGAGTATGATGTCTGGAGAAAGTACAGTGTTGAAAAGGGATATGACACAATAGATGCCATTATTGCTTACGGAAATGAAAATCAGCCATCCTTTGTAAAAGAATTTTCTTGTACCCGGCTTACAAGAGAGGAAGAGAAGAAAAAGAAATCAAAGATAATCGCTGTATGGTTGACGACTATAGCTGGCATGACAGGAATCGTACTGATCATTTCACTGCAGGTGAGTATTGCGTCAGAAATCGAACAAAGGAAAAATGAGGCAAGAACGGCAGCTGTTTTAGAAAAACTGCAGGCTGCGATCAACGAAAAAAGGCCCGGTCCTGCTGATGGATCAGAAGATTACAGCTATGCAGATATGATCGACCGGGCGAGAAATACATTTCCGGAAGAAGATGTTTACTACAAGCTTCTGACAACCGAAGAGTACGTTGCTCTAATTGTCACAACAAAGAAAAAACAAAATGTCTGCTTTGACCGGTATGTACCGGTACATGGCTCAATTGGCGAAGAGGGAACAGAGTATAAGCTTGCAATTTCTATGGTATCGGACGCAATCCAGCCGGATGACATTTTGCATAATTATACAGGGATTCTTTTGTCCCCGACATCGTAATGTGAACAAATATAAATTGAGAGGAGAACACCATGAAATTCACATTTGCGCATAACAATTTTAATGTCACAGATCTTGACAAGTCCTTAAAATTCTATGAGGAAGCTCTTGGATTAAAGGAAGTAAGAAGAAAAGAAGCGGCGGACGGGAGCTTTATCCTGGTATACCTCGGAGACGGCGTGACACCGCACCAGTTAGAACTCACATGGCTCAGGGACTGGGAGAAAGATCACTATGATCTTGGAGACAACGAGTTCCATCTTGCATTCCGGGTAGATGATTTCGAGGCGGCTCACGCAAAGCACAAAGAGATGGGATGCATCTGTTTTGAAAATGAGAAGATGGGGATCTATTTTATCACAGATCCGGATAATTACTGGCTGGAGATCGTGCCGACAAGAAAATAATGAAAAGGTCCGACAGCCAGATATATGAAAAATTCACACATCAGGCAGAAATGACGGAAACTGTTCTCACTGGAAAAATAGCAGCCGGTCAGGGATAGGAAACATAGAAACAGATAAAACAGGAGGAGCTAAGATGATTCTGATTAAAAACGGACGTGTGGTAGACGCAAAGAGCAATACAGACGGGATTCTGGACGTTGTCATTGACGGCGGAAAGATAAAGACCATCGGAAAAGTGGAAGATGACGGAAGCTATGAGCAGGTGATCGATGCAGACGGCTGTGTCGTAGCGCCGGGCCTCATTGACGTCCATGTTCACTTCCGCGATCCGGGACTTACATACAAAGAGGATATCCAGACAGGTTCCGCCGCAGCGAAAAAAGGCGGATACACAACGGTTGTCACCATGGCAAATACAAAACCGCCGGTAGACAATGTGGAGACCGTAAAATATATCATCGAAGAAGGAAAGAAGACAGGCATCAATGTTCTTCCGGCCGCATGCGTTTCTGTTGGAATGAAGGGGCAGGAGCTCACGGATATGGATGCCTTAAAGGCAGCAGGAGCTGTTGGATTTACGGACGATGGAATCCCGCTGATGAACGAGAAACTCGTCTACGAGGCCATGAAGAAGGCGAAAGAGTTAAATGTACCGCTGAGCTTCCATGAGGAAGACCCGGCATTCATCTCCGAGAACGGAATCAACGCAGGTGCAGTCGCAAAAGAGCTTGGAATCACAGGTTCCCCGGCACTTGCTGAGGATTCTCTCGTAGCTCGTGACTGCATGATCGCCCTGCACACAGGCGCGTCAGTCAATATCCAGCATATCAGCTCCGCCACATCTGTAAAGGCTGTGAAGCTTGCGAAAGAGCTTGGAGCAAACGTGACAGCGGAGGTCACACCTCACCATTTCACATTAGATGAGACCGCTGTTTTAGAACATGGCGCAATGGCGAAGATGAACCCGCCCCTTAGAACCGCGAAGGACCGCGATGGAATTATTGAAGGAATCAAGGACGGCTCCATCGATATGATCGCCACCGACCACGCTCCGCACAGCGCGGAGGAAAAGGCAGTTCTTCCGGTATGGAAAGCACCGAGCGGAATTATCGGTCTTGAGACTGCTCTCGGCCTTGCGGTGACAGAGCTTGTGAAGAAAGGCCACCTGACAACCATGCAGCTTGTGGAGAAGATGTGCGTGAATCCGGCGAAGCTGTATCACTTTGATAAGGGATATCTAACAGAGGGAGGGGATGCCGATATCGTGATCTTCAATGAGAACGAGGAATGGACCGTTACAGATGATGAGATCGCGTCCAAGTCCCACAACACGCCGTTTATCGGAACAAAACTTTTCGGACGTGTGAAGTATACGATCTGCGGTGGAAAGATTGTATACAAGGATTAAGAACATTCAGCAGAGCTCCCTGGCATCGGGCTGATAAGACTCAGAGAGTCCGGTTGGAGCTGGATCCGGGGAGTGCAGCTGTTTTCAACAATGCAGGAGGAGGCAAAGCTGAGAATTGTGAGAAATAAAGAACAGGAGAAAACAAGTCATGAAAAAATACCAGGTGCTTCTTTTTGATGTGGATGGAACACTTCTGGATTTCGACAAGGCGGAGAGGATCGGCATCGAGCGGGTACTCACCCACTTTGGCGTACCGGCTACAGAGGAGAATGTGCAGAAGTACCACCATCTGAACAAAAGCTACTGGCAGAAGTTAGAGCGCGGGGAGATCACGAGAGAGCAGGTGTTAAGCCTGCGATTTGAGGATTTCTTCAGTGACTTCGGAATCAAGGTAAATGGCGCTGAGGTCGATGGATTGTACCGCCAGACATTAAATGAGAGTGCGTTTCTCTTAGACGGAGTCATGGACCTCCTTAATGGCTTAAAGAATCGTTATGAGCTTCATATCGTCACAAACGGCGTGGCGGAGACCCAGTATAAACGTCTCGCGGCAGCAGGCCTGGACAAGCTGTTTCAGGGAATCTACGTTTCCGAGGAATCCGGATACCAGAAACCGCAGCAGGAGTATTTTGATTACTGCTTTGAAAAGATGGGCAGAAACGATGTGGAGAACATGCTGATCATCGGTGACTCCCTGACTTCTGACATCCGTGGAGGAAACAATGCCGGAATCGATACTCTGTGGTACAATCCGCACCACCAGGAGAACACGGCCGGGGTGCATGTGGATTACGAGGCGGATACGCTGGAAAAGATAGGTGAGATGTTGAGTTAATTTCGGAAAGACAGCAGCAGGCAATTTTTCTGAAAAGTTATGTAAACTAAAAGCGCCTGGAACGAGATAAAATCCATGGAAAATCATTTTGAAGGCTGGTTTTACCGCTGGTATCTTTCAAAATTGCAAAAAGTCATAGCAATACTGAGAAACATTGTCAGACATCTTGACAAATACGAGGATTTTTCTTATAATTAAGCTTTCCCGGAGAGCATTGTCCGCCGCATACGGATCCGGTGAAGGGACAGAAAGAGCGGCGGCGAATATATAGAAATGAGGGGTGTATTTCATGAACAAGAACACGACAGATATCACATTATCAGCTTACTTTAACGACATCGTGATTGGATATTACGAGGACGAGGACCTGGTAAAACAGTTTGGAAGACAGCTTGGATTCGACGTGGATATGGACACCTTTATGGCGGTATCATTCCAGTATCCGTCTGATATGAACGTAAAACCGGAAGACCGCGAGAAACTTACAAATGCGGCAAATGCGATCATCGCTCTATCCGACATCAACAAAAAGATCGGCGGCAAACAGATCATTACCTGCGACAGCGGTGACTGTGTGATCCTGATCATGAAAGATAAGTCTGGAATGCGCGACCTGATCCCGCAGATCAAGGAGACTGCTCTTCAGGAAGTTGAAAAGATCGAGTCCGACAGAAAGATCCGTGTCGGCATCGGTACGATCGAGAGCGGCATCAAAGGCATCAAGCATACATACAGCAATGCCCAGGATGCGGTAAAGGCCGGCGAGATCTTCAAGAAAGACCGTGTGATCCTTGAATACATGGGAATGGAGATCTACAGCAGTATCAACCAGATGGTTGTAAACTTCGGTGACCGCCTTACCAGAACCGTATTAAAACAGCTCGGTGAGACTGAGAAGCGGGTTCTCGCGAAATACTACAAATGCAAAGAGGACATCGCTGAGACTGCAAGACAGCTCGGAATGTCTGAGGATGATGTAAAAACAAGCTTAAATATGGTCCGCATCAACACCGGACTTGACGTAAACGATACAGAGGATAACTTCAAGCTCCACTTCATTATGATCGCGAAGAAAGTTCTTGAGAATGACGAGAGAATCAAGAAGAATCGTTAATTCACCAGGAAATTTCTGCAGCTGTCTGCGTAAGGCATGAACAGCAGCGCGTAAAAGGTGGACGATACAGAAGAAATCAGCAACAGCCCTGCGCATAATATGTGCCGGGCTGTGAGCCGTTATGGACGGTAAAATGCTGAATGGTAAAAGACAAACCGGCGGGGATCTGCCGGACAGAAGGGGATACACATATGAAGACAATGCTGGAGCGCGGAGCCGGAATTTTAATGCCGGTGTCAAGTTTGCCGTCACCGTATGGAATCGGTACATTTGGCAGTGCGGCCTATGAGTTTGTGGACTTTTTGAAGAAGGCAAGACAGAAATACTGGCAGGTTCTGCCGGTCGGACCGACAAGCTACGGGGACAGCCCGTATCAGTCGTTTTCCGCGTTTGCGGGGAATCCGTATTTTATCGATCTGGACACACTGGTGAAAGAGGGACTTCTCACACAGGATGAGATCAACGCCTGCTACTGGGGCGATAATCCGACCCAGGTGGCATATGATGCAGTGTTCTGGTACCGTTTCCCGCTGCTTAAAAAAGCGTATGCGAGAAGTGAGTACCGGGAGGAACAGGGCTACGAGAAGTTCTGCATGGACAGCTGGTACTGGCTGAACGATTACGCGTTCTACATGGCACTAAAGTTCCATTTTGATAATAAAGAATGGCTGGCCTGGCCGGAAGACATCCGCTTCCGCAAAAAAGAGGCAGTGGAGTCCTACCGTGAGGAGTTAAAGGACGAGATCGACTTCTGGAAATTCCTGCAGTATAAGTTTTACCAGCAGTGGGGAAAACTCCGCACATACGCGAATGAACAGGGAATCTCCATCATCGGTGATATTCCGATCTATGTGGCGCTTGACAGTGCGGACGTCTGGACACATCCGGAATTATTCCTTCTGGACGAGGAAAACCTGACTCCGCTCAAGGTTGCCGGAGTTCCGCCGGATGCCTTCAGTGAGACGGGACAGCTCTGGGGCAACCCGCTGTACCGCTGGGATGTCCAGGAAAAGACAGATTTTGCATGGTGGAAGGAGCGTATGAAAGCGTCCGCCCGCCTGTATGATGTAGTCCGCATCGACCACTTTATCGGCGTGACCCAGTATTACGCGATCCCGGCCGGTTCCGAGGACGGAAAGACCGGAGAATGGTTAAAGGGACCGGGAAAGAAACTCACGGATGCGATCAACATGGTCATCGGGGACACGAAGATCATCGCGGAGGACCTCGGGATCTTTGTTCCGGAAGTCAAAGAACTTCTCGAGGAGACCGGCTATCCGGGAATGAAGATCATCGAGTTTGCATTCAGCGGTGACCGCTTCAACGAGCATCTCCCACATATGTACTCTCCGAATTCTGTCGTTTACGGCGGAACCCACGACAATGAGACTCTGGTGGGCTATTTTAAGCCGGAAGAGCGCCAGTGGTGGGAATTACAGTACATTGCGGATTACATGGGCGTCTCCCATCAGCATGAGGTCGTAGACAAGGTCCTGAAGACCGCCTATGCGTCTGTCGCGAGTGTTGTCATCTTCCAGGCTCAGGATATCCTGAAACTGGACAACTGGGCGAGAATGAACACTCCGGGAACAGTTGGAAACAACTGGAGATGGAGAATGAAACCGGGCGAACTGAACCAGGATCACATCAACCATCTTTCATGGCTTGTGGATACATTTGGACGGTTCTGACGGTGCGGTCACAGGACAAAAATACCGAGTGACAGAGTCGGCTTTTGTCGATAACAACAGATGTGTGCCGTACGCGGTACAGTGCCGGAAAATAAGGAAAAACGGGCGGTTTGCAAGGGGAAAACAGACCGCCCGTTTCTTGGAAATTCGATTGACACCGGACCGGAATTGTGATATTGTTAAGTTAATTCCGATGCACTATTGAACTCACATGTTTTTGTAAGTCATTTGCGCGATACGATGAATTACAAAAGCATGTGAGTTTTTTGAAATAAAGACCATCAGCGATGTGTGGAGATTTCCAGTAGGGCTTAGTACGGAAAAATTCAATTTTTTATGGAGGTACCAAAATGAACAACGGTACAGTTAAGTGGTTCAATTCTGAGAAAGGCTACGGATTCATCTCCAACGACAACGGCGGCGACGACGTATTCGTACACTTCTCCGCAATCGTAGGCGACGGCTTCAAGACTCTTGAAGAGGGCCAGAAGGTTACTTTCGACACAGAGCAGGATCCGAAGAACAGCAAGAAGCTTCGCGCTGTTAACGTAGTTAAACTCTAATTCGAATAAAAGAGAAAACAAAGAGCTGCCGTTCCGGGAATATCCGGAGCGGCGGTTTTTTGTTTGTTTAACAGTAAATTCCGATGGAACTTCCTGTTAAATAAAAAGGCATTGCATGCCTAAGATGCGCGCTCGCGTGAAGATGAAGGATGTCGCAGGCGACCGCGCTCGGCGCGAGAATGTGCCAGGGCATATTCTTTTTATGATAGAAATTTCTGCACCTCTATAAAATTTCCCCCTAAAACAGGCTTTTTTCAAGAAAAGCCTTGCAAAATGCGGCATTTCCTAATAGAATAAGAAGGACTTTGGTAACTGCTCGGCTTGATTTTATGATTTGTGGACAGTTGCCATTTTGATTATGCCCGGATATATCGATCTGTGGCAGAGTGTTTGTGCCCGGCGCGGGATGCGCTAAGGCGCATTTTGTGTTATGATCCACATTGTACGTGGATCCGTAAGTATTTCACAGGTACCCCTTGTCAGTCAAAAGGAGATTTAGAAAATGATTAGTGCAAATAATGTGACACTCCGTGTCGGCAAAAAAGCTTTATTTGAAGACGTAAACATTAAATTTACAGAAGGAAACTGCTACGGTCTCATCGGTGCCAACGGTGCCGGAAAGTCCACGTTCTTAAAGATCTTATCCGGTCAGCTCGAACCGACAAACGGTGAGGTTGTGATCACTCCGGGCCAGCGTCTTTCTTTCTTACAGCAGGACCACTTTAAATACGACGAATATACAGTTCTTGATACCGTTATCATGGGCAACAAGCGCCTCTACGATATCATGAAGGAAAAAGACGCGATCTACGCAAAAGAAGAGTTCACTGATGAGGACGGGATCAAGGCAGCAGAACTTGAGGGCGAGTTCGCAACAATGAACGGGTGGGAAGCAGAGTCTGACGCTGAGAACCTCTTAAACGGTCTCGGAATCGAGACAGAGCTCCACTACAAAATGATGAAAGACCTCCTCGGCGCGCAGAAGGTCAAGGTTCTCCTCGCACAGGCGTTATTCGGCAACCCGGATATCCTGCTCCTCGACGAGCCGACCAACCACCTGGATCTCGATGCGATCGCATGGCTCGAGGAGTTCCTGATCAACTTCGAGAACACAGTCATCGTTGTATCCCATGACCGTTACTTCTTAAACAAGGTCTGCACACAGATCGCTGATATCGACTACGGCAAGATTCAGCTCTATGCCGGAAACTACGACTTCTGGTTCGAGTCCAGCCAGTTAATGATCAAGCAGATGAAGGAAGCAAACAGAAAGAAAGAGGAGAAGATCAAAGAGTTACAGGAGTTCATCCAGAGATTCTCCGCGAACGCTTCCAAGTCCAAGCAGGCGACATCCAGAAAACGTGCCTTAGAGAAGATCGAGCTCGATGAGATCCGTCCGTCCAGCAGAAAATACCCGTATATCGACTTCCGCCCGGCGCGTGAGATCGGTAATGAAGTGCTTTCTGTTGAAGGACTTACAAAGACGATCGACGGTGTAAAGGTTCTCGACAACATCTCCTTTACACTCGGAAGAGAAGATAAAGTTGCACTTGTAGGCCCGAACGAGATCGCGAAGACAACACTCTTCAAGATCCTTGCAGGCGAGATGGAGCCGGATTCCGGAAGCTACAAATGGGGTCTCACAACGACTCAGGCGTACTTCCCGAAGGACAACAGCGCCGAGTTCAACAACGATGATACGATCGTAGACTGGCTGACCCAGTATTCCCCGGAAAAGGATGTTACTTATGTCCGCGGATTCCTCGGAAGAATGCTGTTTGCCGGTGAAGACGGTGTGAAGAAGGTAAAAGTTCTCTCCGGTGGTGAGAAAGTGCGCTGTATGCTCTCCAAGATGATGATCTCCGGCGCGAACGTGCTGATGTTCGATGAGCCGACTGACCATCTCGACATGGAGTCCATCACTGCGTTGAACAACGGAATGAAGAAGTTCCCGGGTGTGATCATCTTCTCCTCCCGTGACCACCAGGTTGTAGAGACAACTGCAAACCGTATCATGGAGATTGTCAACGGACAGCTGATCGATAAGATCACAACCTACGACGAGTACCTTGAGAGCGATGAGATGGCGAGAAAGAGATTCACATATACTCTTACTGAGAGCGAAGAGAATGATGACTGATCTTGCGGCCTGACTGATCTGCTATAAAAATCAGCAGCGTGTAAAAATAAAAAAAGAGCACAGGTTCTGTGGATTCCATGGATTAAACTAAGGAATCTACAGAGCCTGTGCTTTTTTGATCAAATCAGTTTTCCCCGGCTTTTGCCAGGATCCCCTTCATTGAAACGATATATACGATCGCCGACACGACCGGTCCGGCGATATCGGAGACCGGTTCTGCAAAGAATGCCGCTTCCGCGCCGAACATTGCAGGCAGCAGGAACAGGGAGACGAAATATAAGCCCTTTCGGAAGAATGAGAGCGGCAGAGCGACCTGTACCTGACCGAGCCCGGTGAAACCGTCGACGATCTCATACTGGAACGCCAGCGGGATGATCGCCAGCGTGAAGATCCGGATCGCCCGGAGCGCCTCAGCGGAAACCGTCGGATCGGATGTAAAGAGACGGACGAACAGGCCGCCGACGGTGCGTGCGAGGATAAACAGCAAGGTGGTGTACGCCGCTGCCAAGATAAAGATATATTTCTGGGCACCTTTTACGCGGTCGGTGTTTCCTGCTCCGAAATTGTAAGCGAGGACCGCCTGGGTTCCGCTCGTGATGCCCCCGAGAGGCATAGTGACGACCAGCATGAAGCTCTGCGCGATCGTCGCGCAGGTGATGAGAAGATCGCCGCGTGCCGCACCGCCGTATTTCTGAAGGATCGCGTTCATCGTGATGATCATGACATTGTCCATCGCGATGATGATGAATGGGGTGAAGCCGATCGTCAGGATCCTGCGTATCAGCCGCCAGTCATAACCGCCGAAAGTGATGCGTACCGGCACAGTCTTTCCGAAGAGCGTTTTCAGCACGAAGGCGCAGCTTGCCGTCTGGGAGAGGACTGTTGCCGTCGCGGCGCCGGAGACACCCATGTGAAAACCGAAGATAAATACAGGATCCAGGACAATATTTAACACCGCACCGATGATGACGGAGTACATACCGGTTTTCGCAAATCCCTGACAGATGATAAACTGATTCATGCCGGTTGACATGAGCGCGAATACGGTCCCTGTCAGATAGATCGTAAAGTACGCGTTTGCGTAGGGCAGTGTGGTGTCGCTCGCACCGAAATACCGCAGCATCGGGATCCGGATCGGGTAGATACAGGCGACCATGAGGACAGAACACAGCGCGAGCATTAAAAAACAGTTGGCGAGGATCCGTTCGGCGGCCTTGTTATCGCCTTGTCCCATCTTCATGCTCATAAGCGGGGCACCGCCGATCCCGACGAGAAATGCGACGGAGCCGATCATCGTCACAACGGGACCGCAGACACCGGCCCCGGCGAGCGCCATATCGCCGGAAACAGGGATGTTTCCGATATACATGCGGTCAACGATGCTGTAAAGAACGCTGACAAACTGCGCCAGCATACTGGGGACCGCGATGCGGATCACAAGTTTTTTTATATTGTCACGGCCGAGATCATTTTCTGCTGCCATAATTACCTCCTGATGATTTACTCCAGGTCGAAAACAGGATGTGTGTAAGATCTGGTGTGATCCTGATCAGTGCAGGCTGAGATCAGCTGCATGTGGCTGTAAAAGACCTCTGAATGTGTCGGAACATGATCTTTTTCAGGATCACAGCCCATAGAGTATAGCACGATTTCCGGAAGCGGTAAATGGAATGAAAGAAGATTGTAAATTACTTTTTTCCGGGAAGAAGGATCTGGATGCGGCGGCATTTGTCAACAATGGGACAAAGAAATGTAAACTATAAAACAAAAACAAGTTGACAAATGGACGAAACATGCGTATGATATGGGAAGAGTCAATCATAACAATTCCATCTTGAGATACATATGCCGGAATGCGAATCCAGAAGATCCACAGTTCAGATCACGGCAGCGGAAACGATGGATGTTGGGAGGAAAATAAAAATGGAAAACACAGCAGCAAAACACCACATGTCAACTGCACAGATGACGGTGACAGCGCTGATGACAGCGATCACCTGTATTCTTGCCCCGATGGCACTTCCGATCCCGGTAAGCCCGGTACCGATCAGTCTGACAAACCTGGTGATCTTCTTTATGGCATATATTCTTGGAACAAAGCTTTCCGTAGTGAGCTATGTCTTATATCTGCTCCTGGGAACCGTAGGGCTTCCGGTATTCTCCGGATTTTCCGGCGGTGTCGGCAAGCTTCTCGGACCGACCGGCGGATATCTCATCGGTTTTATCTTCCTTGCAGCGATCTCCGGCTTCTTCGTTGAGAAGTTCCCGGCAAAGATCTATATGCATGTGATCGGCATGATCCTCGGTATGGCAGTCTGCTACGCGTTTGGTACAGCATGGCTTGCAGGTCAGCTTGGAATGAGCTTTGTCGCAGGACTCGGAGTCGGCGTGATCCCGTATCTTCCGGGCGATACCGCAAAGATCATCATCGCGATCATCGCAGGACCGCAGATCCGCAAGGCAGTATCCAGATTCATGTAGGTATTTCATAAAACTCATATACATCTAAAAAAGTCCGCAGCAATTTTTATGCTGCGGACTTTTTGATGACCGGGGAAATTCGCGGAATCTCCGATCCGGACAAAACCGGATCAATATCCGTAAGCCAGTGCGCCTCCATCAACCGCGAAATCCTGCCCGGTGATGTAGGTGGCACCATCGCTGATCAGGAACTTAGCCATTGCACCGAGATCCCTGGTATCGCCGAACGCATGAACCGGCATTCTTGCGAGGATCGCGGCTTTTCTTTCTGGAGTCATGACCTGCTTGTTCATCTCACTCGGGAACCAGCCCGGCGCGATGCTGTTGACACAGATGTTGTCGTTTGCCCACTCGATGGCGAGCCCGCGTGTCAGACCGCAGACCGCAGATTTGCTGACGCAGTACGGAACGACTTCGGTGAAGCCGAGATGCGCGGCCATGCTGCTGATATTGATGATGCGTCCTTTATGTTTGCTCTCTTTTAAATACGGGTAGCAGATCTGGCTCAATGCGAACAGACTTGTCACGTCCACATCCAGGATCTTTTTAAAGTCATCCATCGGGAAAACTTCCGCGCGTGCCTTTTTGGTGATCCCGGCATTGTTTACGAGAAAATCGAGACCGGATTTTCCTGCGATCTCTCCGATCAGCTTTTTCATTGCATCATAATCCGTGACATCTCCCTTTACATGGATCACGCCGGGAGCAGACGGCGCAAGACCTTCTTTTTCCTTTCCGGTACGGCTGATCACATATACGGTTGCCCCGTTTTCGGCCAGTACATTTGCGATCGCGTATCCGATCCCGCTGCTTCCGCCGGTAACGATACCGGTGCGTCCTTCAAATTCTTTCATGATGATATATGCCTCCTCAAAATCATAAAACAGATCGAAGATCTGTAGTTATAAGCTCTGGCAGCGATAGCTGTGACAGTTTTCGTTGATCAGATCCCAGTCGAGCTCGGCCCCGACACCAGGTTTGTCAGGTACATAGATATATCCGTCGCGGATCGGCAGATCACCTTTCATGGGAAGTCTGTAGTTATCTTCCGGGACAAAGTACTCGAAATATTTACAGTTCCGGATGCTGCAGCTTACATGCACGTTTGCAAGATCCATGTAATTCATGGTCGTTGTGTGGATCTCACAGTTTAATCCGAAGCTGTCTGCCATGTGAGCGATCTTTAAAGTCCCTGTGACGCCGTCCTTCCAGCTTACATCTGCGCGGACGATATCGGCTGCATGCTGTGCCACACTCTGCGCAACGCCCCAATGACAGCCTCTGGTCGTCTCTGTAGCGGCGATCGGGATGTCTACGGTCTTGCAGAGTTCGGTGTATTTGTAAAGTTCGAAATCGCGGAACGGCTCCTCAAACCATTCATATCCAAGCCGCTCCAGCTGTCTTGCGACACGGATGGCATCGTCCAGCGTATACTCGCCGACCGGGTCACTCATGAGCGTATAATCCGGACCAACGGCTTCCCGGACAGCTTCGTGGACTTTCATGTCAAATTCGACCGGTCCGCCCGGATGTGCCTTGTATCCTAAAATCCCTTTGCTCTTATAATAAAGTGCTTCATCGACATATTCCTGCACAGTGGCGTGGAAATTTCCGCTGGCATATACCGGAAGCTTTGTGCGGTAAGCGCCGATATATTTATAAAGCGGAAGACCGGCTGCTTTTGCACACATATCCCAAAGTGCGACATCCACCGGACCCGGAAGAAATACGGGAAAAAATGCTTCATGACGGTCAACATTCCACAACTCATAAAAGATCGCCTCATGATCGTGCGGATCACGTCCGAGCAGGATCGGAGCGATACTGTCGTGGAGATAACTTTCGGTTACACCGCCGCTGCGGGCAGCCATACAGGTTGCGGTCCCTTCGGTTCCGTCATCTGCGGTCAGCCGGATCGCGAAAACATCCCAACCCATTTTGGCGCCGCCCTGACGTTTTTCGTCGAAGAGACATTTATCGCGGGTTACCCACCATGTCTCGAACTTTGTAATGATCATAATGATTCTCCTGAAATGAATAAAGTCTCTGCACTGTAAGATAAAAACTCCATTCCGGAAGTTTTCAGCGCAGAATGTCACAATTACACAACATAGATATATCACAACGCCGAATTTGATGATTGAATTATATCACATATTGCACTATAATACAAATATAATATAGAAAATAAAGGAGAAAGTGCACAATGAGCAAGTGGAACGACGACAAAGAACTCTTTAAGCTTATGAAAGAAAAACTCTATACTCCGGTCGTAGGAGACATCCTTGATACCATGGGATATAATCACCAGTTCCTGCCTCCGGAGATCATGCCGTTAAAAGATGACATGAAACTGGCCGGGAGAGCGTGTACGATCCTGGAACATAATGTATATGAAGCACAGAAAAAGCCGTTTGGACTTCTGACGGAAGCACTTGACCAGCTGAAGGAAGATGAGATCTATATAGCGACGGGAGCGGGAAACAGTGCTCTCTGGGGAGAACTCCTCACGGCGACAGCCAGGACACGCGGAGCTGTGGGAGCAGTTCTTGACGGATATACACGTGACACTCCGCAGGTCCTTGCACAGAATTTCCCGGTATTTGCAAGGGGACGCTGGGCACAGGACTCTTCGATCAGAACGAATGTGGTGGACTTCCGCTGCACGATCGAGATCGGCCAGGTTACGATCCACGATGGTGACATTGTGTTCGGAGATATGGACGGTGTGCTGATCATTCCGAAAGAAGTGGAAAAAGAATGTATCGAGAAGGCGTTTGAAAAAGCAGCGGGTGAGAAAAAAGTCCGCAGTGCGATCGAAGGCGGGATGAGCGCGACGGAAGCGTTTAAAGTATTTGGCATCCTGTAATAAAGCGGACGAATATTAAAAACGAAGACAAAAAAGACGGGCTGCCGTGATCCGGAATCGGATAATCCGATACGGGATCACGGCAGCCTTTTGGTTTTATTGTCAGTTATCGTTTTCCATCATTTTCAGTGATTTGATCAGGGAGTGGTTGATGTGCAGGATGATCGCGTCCTGGACGGCATCTTCGTTCTCCCTTAAAAGCGCATCGATAATGGCGCGGTGCTGTTCAAGGTTGTCAACACGGTTCTGGTCATCCTTCAATGCGGCGTAGACGGCGAGACGCATCTGCTGGATCATCACAGACTGGTACAGGTTGATCAGGATCTCGTTCCCGGTGATATCGACCAGATAGGAATGAAAAGAGGTATCGATCTGAAATTCATCATAATCCGGACCGGCGGCCGCCTTTTCAAACTGCTTCAGATATTCTAAAAGTCTGCTCTTGGAGTACATGGAGATATATTTCCTACAGACAGTCGGCTCGATCAGCTTACGTGTCTGATAGAGATCGTCGATACTTTTTTCGGTAAAAGGAGTGATCCGCATTCCCTTGCGCGGGAAAATGTCGATCAGATTCTCTGCCTGCAGCATGAGCAGCGCCTCGCGGAGTGGCGTTCTTCCAAAGGATGTCTCTTCCAGAAGCTGCTTTTCATTAAGTTCCTGTCCCGGCAGGTATTCACAGGATACGATCTTGCGATAGAGATATTCATATGCCTGATTTGTCAATGCTTCTGCCATTGTTCTCCTCCTTTTTGGTAAATATGCTGTAACAAGCATATATAATTTTGTGACAAATTGCAAGTGAAAATTCACAGAAATCCATTGAAATATATCACAAAATAGTGTAATATGATGATAGATATATCACATAGCAAAAACAAAGACAAAATAATAACGGGAGGAACAGGAAAAATGAATGAAAATGAGACATATATCAAAGATATACGAATCTACCAGGCTGTCAGCAAACTGAGCCATCCGATCGCAGATTCCACTCATGATATCAGCAAGATCGCGTTTTACGTTCTTGAGGTTGAGACAAAGGGCGGAGTGATCGGTCAGGGATATCTTTTAAGCTTCCATTACAGCCCGAATGCAATTGAAGGCGCCTTAAAAGATATGAAGAATTTCGTACTCGCGAAAGATTATCATGTATATGAGGCCGCACAGGTCCAGAAGGATTACGAGATCGAAAGTGAGTATTTCGGAATCGTCGGACTTCAGAGATGGGCACTGGCGACTTTAAACGTAGCAATGTGGGATGCATGGGCAAGAACCATGGGACAGCCGATCTACCGGATGTTCGGATGCCACAGAAAACCGATCCCGGTATACGGAAGCGGCGGATGGATCAGCTACACGGACGAGGAACTTGTTGATGAGGTCGTAAACTATCAGAAACGTGGATTTACAGCAGTCAAGATCAAAGTCGGAAGTCCGGATATGGAGCGTGATATCCGCAGATTAAACCTTGTAAGAGAGGCAACCGGTCCGAATATGAAGATCATGATGGATGCGAACCAGGGTATGGACGTTCCGTCAGCCGTTAAACTGATCAGCAATGTAGAACATCTCGGAATTTTCTGGTTTGAGGAGCCGGTCGTTAATACAGACTTTGAAGGATATGCAACGATCCACTCAAAGACAAAGGTCAGCCTTGCAATGGGTGAGAGAGAGTACTCCACAGTTGCTCTCCGCGAACTGATCGGAAGACGTGCCCTTGATCTCTGGCAGCCGGATCTGATCCGTCTCGGCGGTGTTGAAGCATGGAGAGACAGCGCGGCACTTGCAAACGCTTACAATATTCCGGTACTTCCTCACTACTATAAAGACTATGATGTACCGCTTCTCTGCACAGTTGCAAATCCGTATGGCGCAGAGAGCTTTGACTGGATCGATGCGATCATCGATAATCCGATGGTCATCGACAATGGTTTTGCCCGTCCGCGTGAAGGCGAAGGCTGGGGCTTCCGCTTCCTGCATGAGTTCATGACAGAGGTAAAATAAGGAGTGATCTGAAATGAGAGCGATCGTTCTTCCGGAACCGTGGAAGGCTGTGACAGCCGAAAGAGAAATTCCGGTTCCAAAACAGGGAGAGGCATTACTGAAAATGGTCTGCGGAGGGATCTGCGGAAGTGACCTGGCTTCCTACCGCGGCCAGTCCGCATACGTCAGCTATCCGCGTACGATCGGACATGAATTCGCTGCCGAGGTTGTGGAAGTCGGCGAGAATCCATATGGGATCAAAAAAGGAATGCTGGTGACGGGAAACCCGTATTTCAACTGCGGGACCTGTTATTCCTGCCGGCGCGGTTATGTGAATGCCTGCATCCACAATGAGACGATGGGTGTCCAGAGGGAAGGAGCTTTCAGCGACTACTTCACGATGCCGGTCGAGCGGCTGTTTGACGGCGCAGGGATCGATCCGAAGGAGCTGGCGCTCGTTGAGCCATTCTGTATCAGTTACCACGGTGTGTCCAGAGCGGAATTAAAACCGGGGGACAAGGTGCTGATCTTTGGCGCGGGAGCGATCGGGATCCTGGCCGGTGTTGCGGCAAAAAGTTTCGGAGCGAAAGCTTATATCACGGATATTGCCGAAGAAAAGGTAAAAAAAGCAGTCAATGATTTCGGGCTGGACGGCGGATTTGTCAATGACAGCCCGGAAAAACTGACGGAATTTATCGGGACGGTCACAGGAGGAGACGGATTCGACGCAACGGTGGAAGCTGTTGGCGCCCCGGCAACATTCTTAGCTTGTGTGAAGGCAGTTGCCAGCCGCGGAAAGATGGTTGTGATCGGTGTCGCGAAGAAAAATGCGGATTTCAATTTCCTGGAAGTTCAGAGAAAAGAATTGAATATGTATGGATCCAGAGGTGCAACCTCAGACGATTTCCGGGCAGTATTAAAACTTGTCCGCGAAGGATTTGTGGATCTTACAAAACTGATTTCCAGAACATATTCCGCAGATCATGCGGAAGAAGCATTTGAAGATCTCGATAAAAATTATGGGGAAATCGTAAAAGCTGAATTCGAGTTTTAAACAGAAACTGTAAAAATGTATTTTATTTATGGGAGGAAAAAACTTATGAAGAAAAGAGCAATGGCAGCCGTATCAGCAGTAATGTGTGCATCCATGGTACTCAGCGCATGTGGCAGCAGCGCATCCACAAGCACAACCGCAGCACCGGCAGAGACAAAAGCAGCTGAGGAGACAAAAGCAGAAGAGACGACCGCAGCGGCAGCATCCGGAGACGTTGTAACGATCAACATCGGTTTTGAGAACACGACCGAGGAGCCGATCGGACAGGCTGTTGAAAAATGGGCAGAACTCTTAAAAGAAGAGAGCAATGGCACCATGGAACTCAAAGTATTCGCAAACAGCGCACTCGGAAACAAGAGTAAACTGATCGACCAGATGGTCATGGGTGAGAATGTGATCACGATCGCAGACGGCGCTTTCTATGCTGATTACGGTGTTCCGGATCTTGGTATCCTCTATGGACCGTTCTTCTTCGATAACTGGGATGAGGTTTGGAAACTGATCGACAGCGACTGGTACAAAGAGCAGTGCAGCAAGCTTGCGGATAAAGGACTCACCGTTCTTGGTTCCAACTGGGTCTATGGAGAACGTGAGTTAATGACAAAAGACAAAGCTGTTGTACCGGCAGACATCAAAGGTAAAAAGATCCGTCTTGCAAACAGCCAGATCTATGTAGAAGGCTTCAATGCATTAGGCGCTACCGCAGTGCCGATGGCTCTTGGTGATGTATACACAGCATTACAGAACGGTACTCTTGACGGCGTTGAGAACCCGCTTTCCACATTATACGGACAGAGCTTCCAGGAAGTTACAAAGAATATCCTTATGACAGGACATATCTTAAACTTCACAACATGGTGCATCGGAACAGATTACCTCAACACCTTAACACAGGAGCAGCAGGATCTGTTATTCAAGACATGTGAAGAAGCTGGTCTCTACAATAACGAGAAGCAGGAAGCAGCTAACGACGACTACAGAAAGAAACTGGAAGATGCAGGCGTAACATTCACAGAGCTTACAGACGAAGAGAGAGCGCAGTGGAAAGAAGCAAGCCTTTCCTTCTATGAGAAAGGTTCCCAGTTTGGCTGGAGTGATGGTTTGTACGATACAGTAAAAGCTGCAATCCAGTAGAAAGAGATCTGTCAGGGGCTGTCATTTTTGACAGCCCTGTAGATAAGGATGGTGAAAACAATGAAAAAATTCCTGGATATCCTAGACAGAATCGAGGTTGCAGTGGCATCTCTGGTGCTGGCAGTGCTGATTGGCGTTACATTTGTTGGAGTACCAATGCGTTACATATTCAGTCGGCCATTTACGTGGGAAGAAGAATTTCAGCTTGCATGTATGGTGTGGATCACATTCCTGGCAGCACCTGCAGCGTTCCGCACGAAGAGCCATGTGGCGATTGAAATTTTGGTGGACGCACTTCCCAAAAAGATACGTAAAGGAATAGAACTTTTAATTCCTGTAATCGTGTACGCAGTACTGATTTATTTCCTGTTTAGGAGCAAAGACTATATCAATGTTATGCTGCGTACAAACCGTAAGACGCCAATCCTTATGATCCCGTATGCATGGATCTATGCGATTGCTCCGGTTTCCATTGTACTTATGTTGATCAGCTATACAGAAGAAAAATATTATGAATTAAAGGAACTGTTTAAAGACGGTGGAAAGGGGGAGAACGTATGAATTCAGCTGTTGGTATTATGGCGATCATTCTCCTTGCCCTGCTGTTTTTTAAAATTCCGGTATTTGTGGCAGTGCTTGGAGCTTCCGTTGTTTATTTTATACTGACTCCGGGTATTAATCCGGCTGTATTTGCACAGCAGGCGATTACCGGTTCCGAGAGTGTGACACTTCTTGCAATCCCGTTTTTCGTATGTGCAGGTGTTCTCATGAACTACACGGGGGTTACAAAGAGAATCATGGATTTCTGTGCGGTCCTGACCGGAAGAATGTACGGTGGACTTTCACAGGTAAATATCCTTCTTAGTACATTGATGGGCGGACTTTCCGGTTCCGCACTTGCGGATGCCGCGATGGAGGCAAAGATGCTGGTTCCGGAGATGGAATCCAAAGGGATTGGCAAAGCATTTTCCACGGTAGTAACTGCGGCTTCCAGTATGATCACACCGTTAATCCCGCCGGGAATTGGACTGATTCTCTATGGCTGTATTGCGAATGTATCAATCGGTAAATTGTTCATTGCCGGTTTTGGTCCGGGTATTCTTCTTTGTATAACAATGATGTTTATGGTGTCCAGAATTTCAAGAAGACGCGGTTATCTTCCGCTCCGCAAAGACAAAATGACGGGGACGATGTTCTGGACATCCTTTAAGCCGGCAATTCTCCCGTTATGCCTTCCGATCATCATCATCGGCGGCGTTCGTCTCGGTATATTTACGGCCACAGAGGCCGGTGCTGTTGCAATCGTATATGCAGCTGCCCTCGGATTAGGCTACAGAGAGTTGGGACCGAATGAAATTCGTCAGGGCTTAAAAGAGACTCTTATGACAACGTCATCCATCATGCTGATCGTTGCGGCGGCGTCTACATTCTCCTGGATCCTCACAAAAGAGATGATCCCGCAGATGTTTACCCAGTGGATGATCTCTGTGATCCATAATAAATGGATTTTCCTTGTTGCTGTTGATATCTTCCTGATCTTTGTCGGCATGTTCGTAGAAGGAAATGCCAGCATGATCGTTCTCGTGCCGTTATTTGCGCCGGCCGCGACAGCATACGGAATCGATCCGATTCACTTCGCAATGGTATTTATTTTCGCAAACGCCATCGGTGCTTTCACACCGCCGATGGGAACATTAATGTTTGTAACCTGCGGTGTTACAAAGTGTTCCACAAAGGATTTCATCAAGGAAGCCGTTCCGTTTTATGCACTGTTATTCGGCTGCCTTCTGATCCTTACATTTATCCCGATTTGCTCGACCGGACTCGTAAACATCATTTATTAGGCGCAGAAATCATAAAAACTGATAGAAAACACGCTGGTTTCATGACCGCGCTTATCAGTATATGGAGCCGGATATGAAGGAGATGGAACATATCCGCCGGCAGGGATATACGCTCGTTGACTGCGAAGAGCAGAGCTACAAGCAGGAAGCGGCATGCCCGATCTTTGATTTTTATGGTGATATCATGGCAGCGCTGACATTTGTGTCGATCAAAGATGGAAATACGAGAGAACTGGTCAGAAGGATCTGTCTTTTACGACAATTTGCGGAACAGATCTCCAAGTCAGTGCGACAGAGATAAAAAGACCGGAGAATACAGTTGGCAAGTGGGCTGCTGCATGAAATGTGCGGCAGCCTGCTTTTTATTTACCAGGAAAAGAAATATTCTTGACATTTACCTATAAAACTATGTATGATAAGTTCTGCACTATACCAGTAGATCATGAATGATCAGAGGGGTCCGCAGACACAAAACAGAGCACTGGTCCGGGAAGGGACAGTCGATGGGCAGATCCCGCAAGTGTAGTGAAGGAGGAAACAAAAGACCATGAAACAGGTTCATGAAACATTAGACCGGATCCTTCCGGAGATCATCGCGATGAGTGAGGACATTTACCGCCATCCGGAACTTGGATTCAAGGAATTCAGAACGAGAGAAAAAACGATCGAGGCTCTGGATAAAGCAGGGATCCCGCATGAGGATGTTGCTTACACGGGAATCCGCGCTGTGCTGGATTCGGGAAAACCGGGTCCGAATATCGGTCTGATCACGGAATTTGACGCAGTTCCGACTTTCGGACATCCGTATGCCAGCGAGGACAGCTATGCCGCCCATACATGCGGTCATTACGGTCAGCTCGGCGTCATGATGAGTTTATTCCTGGCGATCAAAGAATCAGGGATGTTGAAAGATCTCTGTGGCAAGGTTACACTTCTTGTAACGCCGGCAGAAGAATTCTGCGATATGGATTACCGGAAAGAGCTGATCAGAGAGGGAAAGATCTCCCACCCATCAGGAAAACAGGAAATGATCGCCACAGGCGTGTTCGACGATGTGGATCTCATGCTTTCCTGCCATGCAATGGGGATCGACATGACAAAATATCATGCGGAGATCGGCTCCAGCTTAAACGGTTTCATCATGAAACGCGCGATCTTTACTGGAAAGGCGGCGCATGCGGGCGCAAATCCGGAAGGTGGTGTAAATGCATTAAATGCAGTCAATCTCGCAATGACCGGAATCAACTTCCTGCGCGAGACATTCCGCGCTGATGATGCGATCCGTGTCCATTTCTTCGTTCCGGAAGGCGGACAGTCCGTCAACACGATCCCGGCAAGAACGCAGCTGGAAATGTATGTCCGGGCGAAAACCGTTCCGGCGATCTTCGAGACGAACGCGAAAGTAACGCGTGCGATCCGCGCAGGTGCACTTGCGATCAACTGTGATCTGGAGATCCAGGATACTCCGGGATACTTCCCGCTTCATCAGGACGAGAACCTGACAGCGCTTGTGAAAAAACATATTCTGGATTACATCGATGAGAGCATGATCGCCCAGGGAACCCACGGATTTGCTTCCGGTGATATGGGAGATCTGTCACTGATGTGGCCGATCGTCGAGATCGGAGTTGCCGGATTTGAAGGCAGCATCCACGGAAAAGATTTTAAGACGGTGGATCCTGAACAGGCATATTGTGTTCCGGCACATTATTTTGCGGACACCGTGATCGACCTGCTGTCTGACGGCGGTGCTTCTGCATGGAAGATCAAAGAGGCATTCCAGCCGGTAATGAACAAGGAGAACTATCTGGAGACCCTGGACAGTTTGAATAAATCAACGTTTTACGAAAAGGAGAACAACTAATTATGAGAAAGAAAATCGTATGCAGCACACTGGCTATGGCACTGGCAGCTTCCATGCTGTTCGGATGCGCGAGCGAGAGCAAGACTGAGACAACAGCCGCAGCAGGAGAGACAACTGCAGCTGCTGAAACAACTGCGGAGGCAGCAAAGGCAGAGACAAACGGTGAGAAGTTAAAAGTGACACTTCTTGTTACCGGTTCTTTCGGCGATAAGGCATTCAATGATTCCGCGCAGGCCGGCATGGAAAAGCTTGAGGCTGAGCTTGGCGACAAGGTTGAAGTAAACATGGTCGAGATGGGCAGCGACAAGACAAAGTTTGAAGGTTCCATGTTAGACGCTTGTGAGTCCGATGCAGACCTTATCATCACAGGTCTCTGGGATATGAAGGAGATCACAGAGAAGGTTGCTCAGGAGTTCCCGGAGAAGAAGTTCATCATCTTTGATACAGATGTTGACTACACCATCGGCGACTTAAGCAACGTATACTCCATGAGCTACAAGCAGAACGAGGGCGCATTCCTTGCAGGTGTTCTTGCAGCAAGTGCGACAAAGTCCGATATGGAATACGCAAACGAAGACAACGTGATCGGTTTCGTAGGTGCAAAGGATACAGCAGCTGTTATCAACGACTCTGCAGTCGGCTTCATCGAGGGCGCTCAGTTCGTAGATCCGGATGTGAAGGTACTTGTTTCCTACGTTGGTTCTTATGTTGACTCCGCAACAGCAAAAGAGCTTGCGATCACTCAGTACTCCAACGGCGCTGACGTTGTATTCGTAGCAGCAGGTCCGGCATCCGTAGGTGTTATCGAGGCAGCTGCAGAAAGCAAGAAGTACTGCATCGGTGTTGACTCCGACCAGGCACTTGCTTACGAGGGCAAGGACGAGGCAAACTTCATCATCTCTTCCGCGATCAAGGGCGTTGGCGACAGCATCTACAATGCAGTTGAGAAGGCAGTTGATGGAACACTTCCGTATGGTGAATATCAGACCCTTGGTATCGAGGACGGCGTTGTAGGTCTTGCTGACAATGATATCTATCAGTCTGTTGTATCTGACGATGCAAAGAAGGCAGTCGAGGACGCAAAAGAGAAACTGCTTTCCGGCGAGGTCAAGGTTGATTCCGCTTACGGCATGGATGAGGCAACCTTAAAAGGCATCATCAACGGAGCACAGTAAAGGAAAACAGCTGAGACATGCACCCATAGTTTAGTTCACATCTCCTGTATCAGGCAGAAATGAAGCAGCAGGCGGAAAATACTGTTCCCGGGGTCATCCCGGAGCAGACCGCCCGGCGCTTTCCCTGTCCGCGGATCGCAGGAGATGTTGCTTTTTATCATCATGCATAACGGTGGGACAACTGCCGGAACATACAGGCGGATAAGAGCTTTACCTGGAGGAGAATGAATGGAGCAGGAGATCATTTTAGAGGCCCGGAATATCACAAAAGTATACCCGGGCGGCGTTGTGGCAAACCATAATGTCAATCTGCAGATCAAAAAAGGTGAGATCCATGCGCTGGTCGGAGAGAACGGTGCAGGAAAGTCAACTTTGATGAAAATGCTGTTTGGTATGCTGGCACCGACGGAAGGCCAGATCTTTGTGGATGGAAAAGAAGTACACTTCTCTTCATCCAGCGATGCGATCGCGGCCGGACTCGGCATGGTACACCAGCACTTTATGCAGGTCCCGTCCATGACTGTGGCGGAGAACCTGATCCTCGGTGCAGAGCCGGGAACCGCACTGAAAGTAGACAGGAAAGAAGCAGTGCGGATCACGACAGAACTTTCCGACAAATACAATCTGAAGGTAGAGGCAAAAGAAAAGGTCGAAGACATTTCTCTTGCCATGCGCCAGAAACTTGAGATCTTAAAGGCACTCTACCGGGGCGCGCATATCCTGATCCTGGATGAGCCGACAGCTGTGCTGACACCGCAGGAAACAGAGGAACTGTTTGAACAGTTAAAACTTTTAAGAGAACATGGCCACACGATCATCTTCATCTCACACAAACTAAATGAAGTCAAGGCACTCTGCAACCGCATGACGATCCTCAGGGACGGAAAGACCATGGGAACGTATGAGATCTCAGATCTTGATGAGAGGGAGATCTCCCGCCTGATGGTCGGCCGTGATGTCAGCCTGGATATTGAAAAAGAGGAGATGGAGTTTGGAAAAACCGTCTTTTCAGTAAAAGATCTTGTCTATGTGGACCAGTTCGGAAAGACGAGACTGGATCATGTCTCGTTTTCCATCAAAGAGGGCCAGATCCTCGGAATTGCCGGTATTGATGGAAACGGACAGTCGGAGCTCGTTGAGGCGATCGTCGGAACCTTAAAGCAGCAGCAGGGAACGATCACGATGAATGGAAAGGATATTTCTAATGCTTCGGTACTCGCCCGTCAGGAAGCAGGAATCTCCCATGTCTCAGAAGACCGTATGAAATTCGGAACGGCTCCGAAACTTTCCCTGGAGGACAACACGATCTCAAAGGTTTACTATACGGATAAATTAAAAACACACGGACTTCTCGACAGCAAAAAGATCAGCGAGTTTACAAACAGGATCTTAAAGGAATTCCTCGTAAAATACGATAATTCCAAACAGTCCATCGCGGAACTTTCCGGTGGTAATGTCCAGAAGGTCGTTGTTGGCCGTGAGTTTGACTATGAACCGGATCTCCTGATCATGAACCAGCCGACGCGCGGAATCGATGTCGGTGCGATCGAGTTCATCCGGAAAAAGATCGTTGACATGAGAAGCAGAAAGAAAGCGATCCTGCTCGTCTCCGCGGATCTGAGCGAGATCCTTTCCCTGAGCGACACGATCCTCGTCATGCATGAAGGCCGGATCGTCGGACATATCGCGGATGTGAAGAAGACATCGGAGAACGAGCTTGGTCTTTACATGCTCGGTGTAAAAGAAGATTCCAAAGAGCAGATCGGAGGTGCCTGCTGTGAATAAGAAATTTACCATCGTAAGACTGCTCTGTGCATTCGGGATCGCCATTGCCCTGTCTGTGGCAGTCATCTTCGCAGTCAGTGAAGAACCGGTGACAGCGATCTACAACCTGTTTTTGGGACCGCTGCAGTCGAAACGTCACTTTTTTGAAGTATTTGCGAGCAGTGTGCCGCTGATCTTTACAGGACTTGCGCTGGGACTTGTCTTTAAGTCCGGAAACTTCTCGATGATCGCGGATGCATGTCTGTATACAGGCGCGGTCGTGACCGCGGCGCTTGCCATCAAAACATCTCTTCCGTTTGCAGTCCACCCGATCGTCATCATGATCGCGGCAGCGGCAGTCGGTGGAGTGATCGGCAGCATCCCGGCTCTTTTGAAAGTGTATTTCCACACAAATGAACTTGTAACTTCCCTGATGTTCAACTATGTATTCTTCTATCTCGGGATTTACAATGTGACAAAATTCCTGGCAGACCGCGAGGCGGGAACCTTTGCATCAAAGAAATATCAGGCGACGGCAGCACTCGGAAAGCTGATCCCGGGGACAAATTTCCATGTTGGATACCTGATCGCGATCGCGGCCGTGATCGCCTTATACATTTTTGTATACAAGACGAAATTCGGATATGAAGTGCGCATCTCCGGAAGCAATCCGGAATTCGCAAAATATTCCGGGATCAGGACAAGCCGTGTCATCATCATGACCCAGATCATTGCAGGTGCTGTTGCCGGTCTCGGCGGTGCCGTGGAGCAGATGGGAATGTACCAGCGTTTCAACTGGCAGGATTCCCCGTCTTACGCATGGGACGGTGTCATCATCGCGATCCTGTCCGGCAACAATCCGAAAATGGTCCCGTTTGCCGCGTTTTTCCTGGCATACATCCGTGTCGGTGCGGACCTCATGTCACGCCGCTCTGATGTACAGAATGAGCTCGTTTCGATCATCCAGGCCGTTCTGATCCTGTTTGTAACGGCAGAGCGGTTCATGGCGGGATGGAAACAGCGCGAAGAAGCGAAAAAAGCACTGAAAGGGGAGGCGTAACAGATGAATCTTTTACAGGAAATTTTAAAAACATTAAGTCTCCCGGAGTTCTACTTCGCGATGTTCCGAAGCGCGACGCCGGTGCTCTTAACAACACTTGGCGCGATGATCTCGTCCAGATCGGGGACAAGCAATATCGCACTGGAAGGAACGATGCTGATCTCCGCGTTTGTCGGCGTTGTCGTCAGCGCCTTTTCCCACAGCGCATGGATCGGATTCCTGGGGGCGGTATTTGCAGGATTTGTTGTCAGCAACATTCTCGCCTACTTTATCCTGAAATTAAACTCCAATGCGGTCATTTCCGGTATCGCATTAAACACGTTTGCATCAGGAGGAACGATCTTCGTCCTCTATCTGATCACGGGGGAAAAAGGCGCATCCACATCCCTGGAATCTTTAAAACTTCCGAGTTTAACGATCCCGGTCGTAAAAGACATCCCGGTGATCGGTGCTGTCCTTTCCGGACATCATGTCCTGACATACACAGCACTTGTTTTAGTGGCAGTTGTATGGTATATGTTTAAGTACACAAGACTCGGTATGCATATCCGTGCGGTCGGGGAATCTCCGGATGCGGCGGAATCAGTCGGCATTCCGGTAAAGCGGATCAAATATATCGCACTCTGCCTGAGCGGGATCCTGACAGGTATGGCGGGCGCCTTCCTGTCCATGGGATATGTAGGACTTTTCTCATCCGGAATGACTGCCGGACGCGGTTATATCGCACTGGCGACGCAGGCGATCGCGGCGGGAAATGCAGTGATCGGAATGCTTGCATCCCTGCTGTTCGGATTCTGCCAGAGCCTTGCGAACTATCTGCAGAATTCTTCCATTCCGCTTCAGTTTATCCAGATGATGCCTTATCTCATCATCATCATTGCCTACACGATCTACTGCGCGATGGTAGAACATAACAAGAAAAAGAAACAGATGAAAGCTGCGGCTGGGAAGTGATCCCGGCCGGAGAGGAAACAGCTCCTGGGAACGGGAGCTGTTTTTAGAAGACAGAAAGGAGAATGAATCTATGGGTCATGTAACAGAACTTCACCTACATCTGGACGGCTCACTCCGCCCGGAGACAGTCTGGGAGCTTGCGAAAGAACAGGGGATCAGGCTTCCTGCGGAGAGCGCGGAAGAAGTAAAGTATAAAATGGAAGTGCCGGAAGACTGCAGGACACTGGAGGAATATCTGGAGCGCTTTGATCTTCCGCTTCTTGTCCTTCAGAGAGCAGACGCGATCGAGCGTGTGACTTATGAGCTTGTGGAAGATCTTGCAAAGGAAGGTGTGGATTATGCGGAGATCCGCTTTGCACCGCAGCTTTCCGTAAATGGCGGTCTGACGCAGGATGAAGTTGTCGAGGCAGCGATCCACGGTGCGGAGCGCGGCATGAAGGCCTATCCGGAGATCCGTGTCGGACTGATCCTCTGCTGCATGCGCGGAGCAGACAATGAAGCGTTGAACATGCAGACGGTGGAGACAGCGAAAAAGTATCTTGGACCAGTCGTGTGCGCGGTTGACATTGCCGGCGCGGAAGGCCTGTTCCCGACGGAAAACTTTGCACCTGTCTTTGCGAAAGTCCGTGAATACGGAATCCCGATGACGATCCATGCAGGAGAGGCTGCCGGACCGGATAGCATGAAGACAGCGCTTTCCTTCGGGACAAAGCGCATCGGACATGGAGTTGCGGCGATCAATGATCCGGAACTGATCCGGAGACTGATCGACGAGAATGTGACACTTGAGGTATGTGTGACGAGCAATTACCACACAAAAGTTGTCCCGGCGATCGAGATGCATCCGATCCACAAGCTTCTCGATGAGGGAGTCCATGTGACAGTAAACTCTGATAACCGGACATGTTCCAGAACGACACTTCAGAAAGAGAAGGAAGTCTTAAAGGAACAGCTCGGATTCAGCGACGAGGAGATCGAAAAGATGCAGGAATATGCCTGGGAGGCAAGATTCCTGAAATAAAAGGAATAAGATACAGGAAAGCGACAGAATGAACGAAAAAACTCCGGAAATTCTGTCGCTTTTTCTGTACTAAAAAATATATATTCCATTAAACGGAATGAAAATCGTCAAAAATATACAAAAATTGCCCCATGAAATTGTAGTGTATGCCAAAGATGGGAGGAAAAGTCACTTGACATTGCATTGAAGTGCGGAAAATGTTAAAATAGATAAAACTAATTTCAGTTTACGGAATACAATTCCACTACACGGAATGAACAAAACAAATGACGAGCGATGCTATACGGCAGCTGTTTGAACGCAGATAAGCATTCCCCCGCTTCAAGTGCGCGGAGCACTAAGCGGTGGGTGAGTGGGATGCTTATGTCAGTGGGAGTTGAAAGCTCCCACTGACAGATCGCGAAGCGACTGCGTTCATGAGCAAGTAGCGAAGCGGATTGCGAATGTCCGCTTTACTAGCTGCTGCTGCGACAACAAGTGGAGGCAATTATGCAGTTAGTTGATCGCGCACTGAGTGCGCTGGAGGTCCTGAGCCGGAACATGGATGGCTTGTCCGTTACGGAACTTGCAGAACAGCTGAATATCCCGGCAAGTTCTACCCATCGGATACTCACAAGTCTGAAAGGAAATCACCTTGTTGTTCAGGATGCACAGACAAAAAAATATCGTCTGGGATATAAAATCTGCGGTATTGCGGCAGGTGTTGTAAAGGGAAGTGCACTCACACAGACAGCACAGACATCGATGCAGAAACTTGCAGAAAAAATTGACAGGAATGTAGTCCTCTGTATCATGGAGCACGGCGTCGCCATGAACATTGCATGCAGTGAACGCGGCGATTCCAATATGTACATGATGAAGATCGGTCATGTGATCCCGTTTTATTCTACCTCTGCCGGCCGTGTGTTTATGGCGTATATGGACAGGAAACAGGCGCTTGAGATCCTGGAAAAAGAGACGAGAACAAAGACTACGCCGAATACAAAAACAGGGCTGCAGGAGTTAAATGCAGAGCTTGACCGCATCCGCGCCCAGGGATATTCCGTGATCGATGAAGAACTGCAGCTTGGTATCCAGGGCGTGGCGTGCCCAATCTTTGATATCAACGGGGAGCCGGCGGCAGCACTGGCATTTACTTCGCTGAAAGACGGAAATGAAGAAGAGATGCAGGAACGGATCCGCCTGTTAAAGGCATATGCGGAAGAAATTTCTGAGGCAATCCGGTAAAGAAAAAGGAGGAACGTTATGAGTGAGTACAGCGTAGAGTTAAAAGGCTTAAACAAGGTATACAGCAACCTCTTAAAAGAGGATACAGTAGCGTTGAAGGATATCAATCTTCAGATCCGGCCGGGTGAGTTTATCTCGATCATCGGTCCGTCCGGATGCGGAAAATCAACACTTTTACGGATCATCGGAAACCTCGACAAACCGACATCCGGCACGATCGAGTACCGTGACGGCGCAGACCAGCAGATGGGCTTTGTTTTCCAGGATTCTGTCCTGCTTCCGTGGAAGAATGTAAGACAGAATGCGGAATTTCCGCTTGTGATCCAGAAAAAACAGACGGAAGAGAATGAAAAAAAGCTCGATGAACTCTTAGAACTTGCAGGACTTTCCGAGTTCAAGACAGCGCTCCCGCGAGAACTTTCCGGCGGTATGAAACAGAGGGTTTCCATCGTCCGTGCGCTTTCCTACGATGCGCCGCTGCTCCTGATGGATGAGCCGTTCGGTGCGCTGGATGCCCTGACGCGGGACCATTTAAATGAGGAGCTGCTGAAGATCTGGCAGAAGACGAAAAAGACGGTCATCTTTGTCACACACAGCATTGAGGAAGCGACGTTCCTGTCAGACCGGGTGCTCGTCATGTCGGCGAGACCGGGACGCGTAAAGGAGATGGTCGAGATCGATCTGCCGCGCCCGAGGGGAGAAGCGACAAGAAATGATCCGAAATTTACAGAATACAATAAGTACCTGAGGGGGATCATCGGATGAAGAAAAATGGAAAACTTCAGGGTGTCTTAAGAACGATCGGGGAGTATGCACTTTCCGTCGGTGTCTTTATTGCGATCTGGTGGATCTACGTTGCAGTGAAACATGTACCGGCGTACATTCTGCCATCGCCGCCGAAAGTATGGAACAGTCTGGAAAAAATGTTTGTAAAGGGAACGGTTTATCCCCATCTCTGGACGACAACATATGAGGTCATTCTCGGGTTTGTGATCGGAGCGTTTCTCGGGATCGTACTTGGATATATATTTATCAAGGTCGATGCGTTGAAAACGATGCTGATGCCGTATCTGATCTTTCTGCAGACAGCGCCGAAGATCGCTCTTGTTCCGCTGTTCGTTATCTGGTTCGGGATCGGACTTGTATCAAAAGTTGTCCTGATCATTTCCATGGTACTGTTTCCGGTATTGTCAGGCATGATGCTGGGATTGGAATCGATCCCGCCGGATGTCAGAAACCTGATGAAGATCTTAAAGGCATCAAAATGGCAGATCTTTTCACAGGTTGAGATGCAGTATTCACTTCCGGCACTTTTTGCGAGCATGAAAGTGGGGATCGTCCAGGCAGTCATCGGAGCGATCGTTGCAGAATGGATGTCGGGAAAACAGGGCCTTGGCTACATTTTAACATATGCATCATCGACATATGACACACCGATGCTGCTCGCAGGCATCATCGTAACGATCATCCTGGGAATCGCGACATACCAGGTGATCAGCGTGCTGGAAGATAAATTCCTGTACTGGCATGAGTCAAAGAACTGATAAGGACTGCGCCTGTTCGGAAAAGACAAAGGAAGAAAGTTTTTGGAGGAGATTTGTGTGAATTTTACATCGGCTTCATCACCGACGATGAATGGAAAAATGCCGCATATCCAGTGTACGGCAGATGATATTGGAGAGATCGTGCTGCTTCCGGGGGATCCGGCGCGCGTATCGATGTTTGAGGATCTGCTGGAAGATTACAGGATCGTCAGCAATTACCGGGAATACGTGGTTGGGACAGGATATTACAATGGCATTAAAATTACAGTGTGTTCCACAGGGATCGGCGCACCGTCAACAGAGATCGCTGTGATCCAGCTGATCGCGCTCGGAGCAAAAGCATTGATCCGGATCGGCGGAACAGGTGTCCTGAAGGAAGAGGTGCCGTGCGGCGCTATGGTATTAAACACAGGTGCTGTCCGGAGAGGCGGTTCATCGTGCTTTTACGCACCATCGGAATACCCGGCGCTGGCATCGTTCGAGGTCCTGGACTGTCTGAAACGTGCGTGTGAAGAGAGAGAACAGCCATATTCCATGGGAGTCTGCATGTCGGTCGGCTCTTTCTACCATGGTCAGGGACGTCAGATGCCGTTTGAAACGGGATATGATGAAAATGCGGTCCTGGAACAGTATAAAAAATGGAACATCCTGAACATGGAGATGGAAGCGGAGACGATCTTCACGCTGGCGTCATTGAACAATGTTTTCTCGGGAAGTATCTGCGCGGTACACTGCAACCGGATCACGGACCAGTGGCTGGTGGATTTTGAACCTGCGCAGAAGGAAATGTGCAGAACGGCACTGGCAGCAGGAGAAAAATTATATAAGGAATATCTTCACAGAAAATAGCGGAAAAAGATACTGCGGATAACGGATCTATGATAATGACCCGGCCGGAGACGGCAGGGAAAATTATAAATGCCGGGAATATCACCCGGCGGGAGCAAATGTATCATCCATTATGAAAAGGAGAAAGAGAGTACTATGAGAAAGAAAATTCTTGCAACCGTACTGACAGCAGCCATGGCAGTGTCCATGCTTGCAGGATGCAGCTCTGACAGCGCAAACAAAGCGAGTGAGGCAGCCGCAACAACAGCAGCAGAGACAACTGCTGCGGAAGAGAGCAAAGCAGACGAAACAACAGCAGCCGAGGCAAAGGATGCAGGAGACTTAAAGACTGTTTCCATCCAGATCGACGGTTCCGCTGTTCCGTATTACGCACCGTTATATCTTGCACAGGAAAACGGATACTTCGCAGAAGAAGGTCTGAATGTAGAGTTTTATTATGCAGCAGCTGCTGATATCGTAAAGAATGTCGCAGCAGGAAATGTTGAGTTCGGTTTCCCGAATGCAGATGCAGTTGTAGCTGCAAAAGCACAGGGAATCCCGGTAAAGGTTGTTCACACAACATACCAGGAAGGTCTTGGAGCGATCATTTTCGGAAGTGATTCCGGAATCAGCACACCGGCTGACTTAAAGGGCAAAAAAGTAGCGGTAACAAGCCTTGGAAGCGCAAACTATTTCCAGCTTCAGGCAGCTCTGGAGTCCGCAGGACTTACCATCGACGATGTTCAGGTTGAGATCGTTGGTACAGGTGCGATCCTGACAGCTCTCACTGAGGGTCAGGTCGATGCGATCGTATTCTCCAAACTCAGAACGATCGAGTTAAACAACTCTGGTTTCGCTGCAAGCGAGATCACATGTGACCAGTTCCTTCCGTCCTTCGGAAACGTATTAGTTGCAGGCGACGCACTTGTTGAGAAAGATCCGGAAACAGTTGATGGCTTCTGCCGCGCATTAAACAAAGCGATCGAATACATCATCGACGGCCATGTAGAAGAGGCAGTTGATATGTCCATCGAGAAATATGCACCGACATTCGCAGAAAAGAGAGATGTTGTTGTCCAGATCTTAAATGATGTATTCGTAAAGACATTATGGCAGAGCGACTACACAGCAGAGAACGGAATCGGCGCATCTAATCCGGAGAAGTGGCAGGCACTCATCAATAAATCCAAAGAGATCGGCAACATCGATGAGACCTTCGATGCAGCAGAGCTTCTTTATACACCGGCAAAATAAGAGAGAACAAAGATTTCCCAGCTCCGGGCTGGAAGAGTTATGAGGTGAGAGATGTTTTACAGAAAATACAGAAAAATCATTCTTCCGGCATTGTTTCTGCCGTTGTTTCTGATCGTGTGGGAACTGTATATCCGGCTCTTTCATGTACCGAATTATCTGCTTCCCGGCCCGGCAGAACTGGCAGATTCAATGGTAAAGCTGTTCGTCAGCGGTGATATCATGAAACATATCCGTGTCACGATGGAAGAGATCCTTATGGGAACCGTGATCGGTATTGTGATCGGACTGATCCTCGGGTATATTATGGCGAAGATCCGGTTTATTGAACGCCTGATCATGCCGTTTGTCATCATTATCCAGACAGCGCCGAAGATTTCCCTCGCACCGTTATTTATCCTGTGGATGGGACTCGGCATCGAATCAAAGGCAGCCCTTGTTATCCTGGTCGTATCATTCCCGATCATGATCAACGAGGTGTCCGCGATCCGTTCCATTGAAGATAATGTATACAATCTGATGAAGGTGCTCAAAGCCAGCAAATGGCAGACATTCTGTAAGATCGAGGTTCCGTATTCCATCGAAATGATGCTGTCCGGTATCAAGCTTGCCCTGACACAGGCGATGACAGGTGCTGTTATCGGCGAGATGATCGGAGCCAAAGCGGGACTCGGATATCTGCTGACACTGGGAAGCGAGACATATGATATCAAGATGATCTTAAATGCAGTCATCCTCTTAAGCGTGATCGGTCTGGCGCTGTATCTGATCTCGGAATTTGTCGAGAAAAAGGCGCTTTACTGGAAAGTCATCGATAAGAGTGTGGTCGGTTAAAAATCAAAAGAAAAACAGGCAAGGTTCCCCTGCGGCGCATGATGCTGCAGCGGGGACCTTGTTTTTTCTTTAGCCGGCCATCATGTGGATGGGGAGAGATCGTTACTGCTCGCGTTATTCACCGGCTGCAGTCCGGAGTATTTTATGATGGTAAATCATATGGAATGATGATATACTTAACTTATATGCGGATCGCAGAATATCTGTAATTTTTCATGTCTGCAGGATACAATTCAGAACGGTCCATGCAAGAGTGCGATAGAAATGGAGAACGAATCTATGAAAAAAATGATTTCCTGGAACGTAAACGGCCTTCGTGCCTGCCTGGGAAAGGGATTTTTAGAATATTTAAAGGAGACGGACGCAGATATCTTCTGCATCCAGGAGAGCAAGCTGCAGGAAGGCCAGGTAGATCTGGATCTTCCGGGATATCACCAGTACTGGAATTATGCGGAGAAAAAAGGATATTCCGGAACGGCGATGTTTACGAAGGAAGAGCCGGTCGCAGTGACTTACGGACTCGGGATCGAGGAACATGACCATGAAGGCCGCGTGATCACGGCAGAATTTCCGGAATATTACGTGATCACCTGCTACACGCCGAACTCCCAGGACGGGCTGAAACGTCTGGATTACCGGATGCAGTGGGAGGACGCGTTCCGGACGTACCTGAAAGAGCTGGAGAAAAAGAAGCCGGTGATCTTCTGTGGCGATCTCAATGTAGCCCACAACGAGATCGACCTGAAGAATCCGAAGACGAACCGGAAAAATGCGGGATTCTCCGATGAGGAACGCGCGAAATTCACGGAGCTCCTGGGCGCCGGATTTATCGATACTTTCCGGTATTTTTACCCGGATCAGGAAGGGATCTACTCCTGGTGGTCTTACCGGTTCTCGGCGAGAGCAAAGAACGCGGGATGGCGGATCGACTATTTCTGCGTTTCCGAGGGCTTAAAGGACAGGCTGGTGGGCGCAAAGATCCATACGGAGATCATGGGAAGCGATCACTGTCCGGTGGAGCTGGATATCGACTGATAAATAGTGGAATGCTGAACGTCGGAAAATCAACGACGATAGATCGAAATAAAACAATGGCAGGTTGACATAACATGAACTTAGTAACGGCAGAACATCTGACGAAATCATATACAGAACGATTACTCTTTGACGATACCGATTTTTCCATCAACGAAGGCGATAAGATCGGTCTGATCGGGATCAACGGAACAGGAAAATCCACCTTATTAAAGATGGTGGCGGGACTTGAGGAGCCGGACTCCGGCCGGATCGTCCGGGGAAGAAATCTGGACATCCGCTATCTTCCGCAGAACCCGGTATTCCACCCGGGAGAGACGGTGTTAGAGAGTGTTTTAAGGGAAAATGAGGGACATGAGCACGTCTGGGACCTTGAGAGCCAGGCGAAATCCATGCTGAACCGCCTCGGGATCCCGGATTTTAACGAGAAAGTGGAACATTTGTCCGGCGGACAGAAGAAGCGCGCGGCATTGGCATCGGTGCTTTTATCGACAGCGGAGCTTCTGATCCTGGACGAGCCGACGAACCATCTTGACAGTGAGATGGCGGACTGGCTGGAAGATTATTTAAAGAAATTTAAGGGCGCGCTCCTGATGATCACCCATGACCGGTATTTTCTTGACAGCGTGACAAACCGGATCGTGGAGCTCGATAACGGAAAACTCTACAGCTATCAGGCAAACTATGAGGGATTCCTGGAACTGAAAGCGGAGCGCATGGACATGGAAAAGGCGTCCGAGCGCAAGCGCCAGTCGATCCTGCGGACCGAGCTTGCCTGGATGCAGAGAGGTGCGAGAGCACGTTCCACAAAGCAGAAAGGCAGGATCCAGCGCTTCGAGGCACTGCGGGACAAAAAGGGACCGGTGGAAGACGGAAAAGTCGAGATGGAGTCGATCTCCAGCCGCCTTGGGAGGACGACGATCGAGATCACGGATCTCTGTAAATCATACGGGGACAAGGTCCTGATCAAAGATTACACCTACTTTTTCTTAAAAGATGACCGGATCGGTTACATCGGACCGAACGGAAGCGGAAAATCGACGCTGATGAAGATGATCGCGGGTTGGGTAAAACCGGATTCCGGTACGATCGAGATCGGGCAGACCGTAAAACTCGGCTATTTCTCCCAGGAAAACGAGGACATGGACACGAGTCTCAAGGTCATCGACTACATCAAGAATGTCGCAGAGTATGTAAAGACGAAGGATGGCAGCATCAGCGCATCCCAGATGCTGGAACGGTTCCTGTTCCCGCCGTCTGTCCAGTACACGGTGATTGAAAAACTGTCCGGCGGCGAGAGAAGACGTCTGTATCTCTTAAAGATCCTGATGAGTGCACCGAATGTCCTGATCCTGGACGAGCCGACGAATGACCTTGATATCCGCACCCTGATGATCTTAGAGGATTATCTTGACAGCTTCCAGGGAATCGTGATCACGGTTTCCCATGACCGGTATTTCCTGGATCGTGTGGTCGGAAGGATTTTTGCGTTTGAAGGAGACGGAAAACTCCAGCAGTACGAAGGCGGATTCACGGATTATCAGGCAGCGAAGGCGGAGCGGGAGGCGAAGCTTGCGGAGAGCACGGCGGAGAATCCGGCATCTGCGAAGAAGTCTGCGGATAAGGGGAACGGGACAGCCGCAGAGGGCGATCCGGAAGGAAATGCGCCGCGGACAAACGTGAAACCTAGGGAAAAGAAGCTGAAATTCAGCTACAAAGAGCAGCGGGAGTGGGATACGATCGAGGACGATATCGCGAAGCTGGAAGAGGCGGTTGAGAACCTGGAAAAGGAGATCGAGGCGTCCGCAACGAACTTTACGAAGCTCAATGAGCTGATGAAGGAAAAGGAAGAGAAGGAAGCTGCGCTCGAGGAGAAGATGGACCGCTGGGTATATCTGAACGACCTGGCAGAGCAGATCGAGGCGCAGAAGAATAAATAATACTCATGTCGGGGAAAACGGGGGATTTAAAATGGCAGAATATCGAAACAGTAACAGAATCCTGTATCCACTTGGTGTCACGCAGGAAGAAAAAAGCGCTCATATCCTGGTACAGGGACACGGAGAGGAGGTTTTCCTGCTCTTATACCGGCCGGGCGAGAAGAAGCCATGTGAGAAGATCCCGTTTGATCCGAAACACCGGATGGGAGATGTCTGGTCACTGGAACTGGATCGGGCTGATCTTGCATCATTTGAATATAATTTCATGATTGATGGAAAAATTGTGGCAGATCCCTATGCGCGGATCCTTACCGGGCGTGAAAAATGGGCGGACCGGAAACGTGCCGGAAAGCCGGTGCAGTGCCGGGTATTGTCGGAAGCGTTTGACTGGGAAGATGATGCAAATCCGGAAATTCCGTATGCCGATACGATCCTCTACAAACTTCATGTCCGTGGATTTACAGCGCATGCGTCCTCGAATGTTTCTGCCCGCGGAACGTATGCAGGCATCGTGGAGAAGATCCCATATCTGAAAGACCTCGGGATCACGGCGGTGGAGCTGATGCCGGTGACGGAGTTTGACGAGGTCATGATGTCGTCATCCGGAAATGGATTTCATGATGCGAAACCGGAACCGACGGGATATATCAATTACTGGGGATATGGACCGTCATATCTCTATGCGGTGAAGTCGGCATATGCGTCTCACGGGGAGATGTCGGCGGAGAGCGAGTTTAAAACGCTGGTAAAAGAGCTGCACAGGGCCGGGATCGAATGTATTCCGGAACTGTATTTTACCGGAAAAGAACTTCCGGGGGAGATCGTATCGGTCCTTCGCTACTGGGTAGAGGAGTATCATGTGGACGGCTTTCACCTGTTGGGATTCCCGAATCTTTTGCTGGCGGCGGAGGACCCGTTCTTAAAGAGGACGAAGCTTTTTGCGGAAAACTGGAACGAGGTGATGGATCGCCGCCCGAAAAAGGGCTATATCACGCCGGGAGACGGTCCGGTTTCCGTTGCGGAAAAGAATCTTGCCGAGTACAACATGCAGTTTATGGAGGATATGCGCCGTTTCTTAAAAGGTGATGAAGGAATGCTCCAGGCGTTCGAATTCCGGAACCGCAGGAATCCGGCGGAGTATGCGGTTGTCAACTACATGGCGAACACGAACGGCTTCACACTGATGGATGCGGTCTCCTACGACCGGAAGCACAATGAGAAAAACGGTGAGGAGAACCGGGACGGAAGCGATTACAATTATTCCTGGAACTGCGGAGCGGAGGGACCGACGAGAAAGAAAAAGATCGTGGAGCTCAGAAAACAGCTGATCAAAAACGCATATCTGCTCCTGTTTTTGAGCCAGGGAGTACCGCTTTTGATGGCTGGCGATGAGTTTGGAAACAGTCAGGACGGCAACAACAACGCCTACTGTCAGGATAATGCGGTCTCATGGTTAAACTGGAAGCTCCTGGAGACGCATAAGGACCAGGTGGAGTTTGTGAAACGCCTGATCGCCTTCCGGAAATCCCACAAGATGTTCCACATGGACCGGGAACCACGGATCATGGACTACAAGTCCTGCGGCCGTCCGGATGTCTCCTACCACGGCGAAAACGCCTGGAAACCGGAATTTGAAAATTTCCGGCGGCAGTTCGGGATCCTGTACTGGGGCGCTTACGCAAAGAAACCGGACGGGACGGATGACGCGAACTTTTATGTCCTCTACAACATGCACTGGGAACCGCATATGTTCGGGCTTCCCCATCTGCCGAAAGGCGCGAAGTGGCATGTGATCTGCAGCACGGCGGATCCGGATGTGGAAGATCTGCCGTCTGATGGAACCGGAGAAGTCCTGAAAAACCAGATGATGCTGGCAGTGCCGCCGCGCGGGATCATGATCCTCGAAAGTGTTGCGGATCCGGATGAGGGGAAGGAGACGAAAAAAGGAAAGAGCGGGAGCAAAAAAGAGAAGAATGAGAAGACAGATCTGGTCGAAAAGTCCTGTGAAAAGGAAGAGAAAAGTACACCAGAAAATGGAAAAGAGCTGTAAAAGTAAATAAACTGAAAATTGTGCACTGCGTTCCTGGATATAAAAAATCCCTGCCATGAGATGAGAACCGCCGGAAGCTTAAGAACTTCTGTTTTGCGGTATCATTTCAGTGGCAGGGATTCTGCTTATTCCGGATAAACCAGCTGCTCTTCCCGGATATTCTCAAGGACCTCATCATAGAACTTTCCGGCAAGATATTTTGCCATCGGAAGGTTCATATCGAGATAGTTTCCGCAGTCGCGGGCAGCGGCACCCGGAACATCTCCCTCAAAATCGCGGATGAAGAGGAACATTTCCTGGAGGAGCGGCACGATATCTGCGGATTCGTAATCACCCACGAGGAGCAGATAGAAGCCGGTCCGACATCCCATCGGTCCGAAGTAGAGAACTTTATCTTTGTATACGCGGTGGTTTCTTAAGAAAGTCGCACCGAGATGTTCAATTGTATGGATCTCAGCAGTATTCATGACCGGTTCGTAGTTTGGACGGGTCATACGGATATCGAAGGTGGTAACATGATTGTCTCCGGCGATATCTCTCCGGGATACATAAACACCCGGAACCAGTTTCAGATGATTGACAGTGAAGCTTGTGATCTTTTCCATAATAAGATACACCCTTTCATGAGTTTTACAGATTGTTGTCCGCAGACGTGATGATGTCTGCCTGTATCAGTTTTATTATAAAGGGAATGGGGAAAGAATGCAAGTTACTGTGCGATGGCAGAAATTTCCCCTAAAATGAAAATTTAAATTCCACTTCTCCAAAGGGCGGTGGAGTTTACTCTTGCACAGTTGATATTTACTCATGCATACTGATATGATACTTTAATCGTCCTTCTGACAGCAGTAGAAGGAGTTTGACTATGAGTAAATATATCCCAGGCAACCAGAAGCATCTCACCATAGAGGATCGTATCTATATCCAGAATGAACTGGATAAGGGTACATCCTTTAAAGATATTGCCCGCTTTCTCTGTAAGGACCCTACTACGATTTCAAAAGAAGTGAAGGCCAGAAGAGCCTCCGATTGGTTTCACAAAGGGACTTTTCTTAATGCGAAGAACTTCTGTACCAAGCGTTTCCGTTGTAAGAAAACGAATGCCTGCAATAAGATCCTTCTTTGCGGCGTTAAATGTGCTTCCTGTCCCACCTGTAACCAGACCTGTCCGGATTTTCAAAAAGAACGCTGCAGCAAACTTGATCGGGCTCCCTACGTCTGCAATGGATGCAGTAAAAAGATCAATCATTGTACGATTGCCCACAAATATACCTACAATGCCAGGTTCGCTGATCGGAAATACCGGGAGTGTCTCAAGGATTCCAGGTCCGGAATCGCTATGACCAGACAGGAACTCCACAAAAAGGATAAGATCATCACTCCTCTGATCGATCAGGGCCAGTCTCCTTACCAGATCGTTGCAAACCATCCGGAATTGAATCTTTCCGTCCGCAGCGTTTACAACTACCTTGATATGGGACTTCTGACTGCCAGAAACGTTGATCTGAAACGTAAAGTGAAGTTTAAACCCAGAAAAGTCCATAAATCACAGATATCTGACCGCCGTGTCTTTAATGGCAGAACTTACGCTGATTTTCAACAGTTGCACCTGGAATCTTTTGTAGAGATGGACACCGTCCACTCCGCTGTTGGTTCCTCTAAAACACTGCTTACCTTCTTTTTTACAAGGGAAAAGCTGTTTCTTGCGTTCCTCATGAACCGGAATACGGAAGGATCTGTACGACTCGTTTTGGACCGTTTAGAAAAGCGTTTTGGTACCTTCGATTTCCTGACTCTGTTTGAATATATCCTCACCGACAGAGGCGCTGAATTCGGTGATCCTGATTCTCTCGAAACCGGTGTTACCGGTATCCAGAGAACCAACATTTATTACTGTGATCCCATGAGAAGCGGACAGAAAGGCGGCATTGAACAGGCACACACCATGCTCCGCATGATACTGCCGAAACGAACTACCTTTGAATTCCTGACTCAATGGGATGTGAATCTAATCACCAGCCACATCAACTCAACACCGCGGGAGAGTTTGAATGGGCGTACACCGTATGATGCCGCCCTGGAGGCTTTTGGGGAAGACGTCTTAAAAGCGTTTCAGCTTAGGCGTATTGACCCTGACAAAGTCATCTTAACACCTAAGCTGATCCGCTATAACCACTAACCCATGAAGAAATCTGCTGTCAGACTGGAAGTAAACTTTTCACATTTTTCAAATGTGGCTGGTGGAATTTAGTCGTGCACACCGACCTCCAGCAGCTTGTTTGC
The DNA here is from genome assembly GCF_057397225.1 of Pilosibacter sp. NGB245. NCBI lineage: Bacteria > Bacillati > Bacillota > Clostridia > Eubacteriales > Clostridiaceae > Pilosibacter > Pilosibacter sp. NGB245. The sequence continues at coordinate 254,658 of NZ_CM171584.1, forward strand.
CATACAGAAAAACAGAAAATTTCGCCATAGATTACTTGTATTATAGCATAGATTCCGCTTTTCTTCTTAAAAATCACTAGATTATAAGCAGCTTTTAAAAGAACGGTGGAATTTACTTTTACACTGGAATTTACTTTTTCAAGTCAGCGGCAGAAATTTCCCCCCAATTTTTGGAAACAAAAATGTCGTATGATCCGGTTATGAGCGCAGATTTTGCCGCTCCGGAATCCAAAGCATCGGCAAGATCCCGGGGAGATATTGCGCTTCAATTTGACCTTGTTTCGCAAGAATATTTGTACTATAATAACTGTTAACGGGATTTTGGGTAACTAGAATAACGTCCCATAAGGAGTAGTTATGAAATTACTGGCATATGAAGTAGACAAAAGATCATTTTTAGGTATTTTCAATGAGGATGAAACCTGGGTTTATCCGATTTCGGCAGCGGGAATGGAATACCGGTCCATGAAGGACCTGATCCGCGAGGCAGGACCATCTGAGATGGAAATGCTGGATTATATTTCAAAAAAGGCACCGGGGGATGTGACCGGAGCAGCACCAGTGGAAGAAATCAAGATAGTTTCTCCGATCCCGGAGCCGGATCAGGATATTATCTGCCTGGGGATCAACTATATGGATCATGCGGCGGAATCTGCGAGGTTCCAGAAAGAGGAGTTTGCGAGACCTGAGAAGGCAATCTATTTCTCCAAGCGCGTCAACCGGACGAATGATCCGGACGGGATCATTCCGGCACATAAAAATTTGACGAACCAGCTGGATTACGAGGCAGAGCTTGCGGTCATCATCAAAAAAGATGCGAAAGATGTGAAGCCGGAAGAAGTAAAAGACTATATTTTCGGATATACGATCATGAATGATGTCAGCGCCAGGGAGGTGCAGACGGAACATAAACAGTGGTACTTTGGAAAGAGCCTGGATGGTTTCACACCGCTCGGCCCGTGTATCATGACGGTCGATTCCACTGCGTTTCCGCCGGTGTTAAAACTCCAGTCAAAAGTAAACGGAGAACTCCGTCAGGATTCCAACACGGGACTTTTTATCCATGGAATTGAAGAAGTGATCTGCGAACTTACAAAAGGAATGACATTAAAGGCAGGAACGATCATCGCAACAGGAACGCCGGCAGGAGTCGGCATGGGATTCGTACCGCCGAAATTCCTTAAGACAGGCGATGTTGTGGAGTGCATTATCGAAGGGATTGGAACTCTTAAGAATACTGTTGGGGAGTAAAATGAGAGGGGATTGCTTCATGCATGATCGAATGCGGCAAGAACCGGTGTGACGATAAAAAAGCACATCTCATAAAATGAAAAGTTGCCATGAAGGGAGCAAAAAAGTCAGTCAGAATGAACTGCACCCCATTTGTTAGACAGTATGGTATACTATCTAACAAGTGGGGTGTTTTGTTATGCCAAAAGGAGTACCAAACAAACGATATACGCCGGAATTCAAAAAACTGGTGATTGAAACTATGCAGGAAGAGAAATTAAGTTACAGCGAAACCTGTCGTAGATTTGAGGTAAACAGCAGAGATCGAATCAAATCATGGGAGCGAATCTATCTGGAGGAAGGGCCGGAAGGCTTTGCCGTCGAACGGCGTGGCCGCAGCAGTAAGGGTCGTCCGCCAAAGCAGCTGCCGAAGCAGGTAGAAGAAGATCTGCTGGCCGAAGTGCAGCGACTGCGTGCGGAGAACGATTACCTAAAAAATTTGCAAGCCTTGGTTTTGGAAGACGAGCGACACCAGCACAAAAAACGCTGGTAGTTCAGAAGCTAAGGCAAAAACACGCACTCAGTATTCTGCTCTCAATCGCTCAACTGCCCCGTGCAACTTTCTACTATCATTTGAAGCAGATGCAGAAAGAAGACAAATATGCATCTGTTAAGGAAGAAATCACAACGATTTACCATGAAAACAGGGGTCGATACGGCTATCGCCGGATCACGGCAGAACTTCGCAAGCGTACATTCTCTGTGAACCACAAGACTGTCCAGCGGCTTATGAAAGAGTTGGGCTTAGTTTGCCGTGTCAGGATGAAGAAGTATCGCTCTTATAAGGGAGAAGTGGGCAAAATCGCACCAAATCTGCTAAATCGGGATTTCCATGCCGAAAAGCCGAATCAGAAATGGGTCACGGATGTGACGGAGTTCAGCCTGTTTGGAGAGAAGCTCTACCTGTCCCCGATTCTCGATCTGCACAGCAGCGATCTGGTCAGTTACACCATATCGGATCATCCTGTACTCAGCATGGTAACCACCATGCTGGACGAGGCGTTTGCAAAGATCCCGGCCGGAACACGCCTGATTCTCCACTCTGATCAGGGTTGGCAATATCAACACAAGCAGTACCAGCGGATGCTTCGCGAGAAGGGGATCCGACAGAGCATGAGCCGCAAGGGAAACTGTCTGGACAATGCTGTGATAGAAAATTTCTTCGGACTGCTCAAAAGTGAACTGTTATATCTGCAAGAATTTCAATCCATGGAACACTTCAAACAGGAACTGATCGAATATCTGGATTACTACAACAACCGCAGGATCAAGGCAAAGCTAAAGGGCTTGCCGCCTGCAATTCACAGACAGCAAGCCCTTTCGGCTGCTTGAACAATTTTTACTTCAAAATATTGTCTAACTTTTGGGGGTCACTTCAGAATGACTGGCTGCTCTTTTCGTGGCTTTTTGTTTCATAGGGAAATTCCGGAGGAACTTCCTGTGAAACAAAAAGACATTGTGCGTCTAAGATGCGCACTCGCGTGAAAGAGAAAGATTGTCGCAAACGACCGCGCGGTACAGGACTATGCCGGAGCATAATCCTTTCGGGCATCCAGCTGCCGGTAAATGCCGTCGCAGCAGCAGACTTTGACATAAGGAGAGAACAAAAGTGGAAGATATACGCGAAATGTTGAAAAAGGTGGCAGCAGGCGAATTGTCTGTGGATAACGCTGTCCTGGAACTGAAAAAGGAGCCGTTTACGGCGGCGGGATATGATGATCTGGGATTTGCAAAGCTGGACACGCACCGGAAACTGCGCCAGGGCGCGGCGGAAGTGATCTACGGGGCGGGAAAGACCCCGGAGCAGATCGCCGGGATCGTGGAAGCAATGAAAAAACGCGGGCAGGAGACGATCCTGATCACGCGGGTGGATGAAGAAAAAAGTTTAAAAACAGAGAAACTGCTGTCGGAAATCTATCCGAACGGCAGCGGATACCGGTATTTTAAGGATGCGAAGGTCGCGATCTGCGGAAACTTCCCGGAAAAAGACGGCGTCGGCACGATCGTCGTGGCGACCGGTGGGACCAGCGATATCCCGGTGGCGGAGGAAGCCGCGCTTACGGCCGAGGCACTCGGAAATCAGGTGGAGCGCCTCTATGATGTGGGAGTTGCGGGACTTCACCGCCTGATGTCCCATATGGATTCGATCATGAATGCCCGCGTGATCATCGCGATCGCGGGGATGGAAGGCGCACTCGCAAGCGTGATCGGCGGTCTTGCGGACTGTCCGGTGATCGCGGTGCCGACGAGTATCGGGTATGGGGCGTCCTTCGGCGGTGTTTCCGCACTGCTTTCCATGCTGAACTCCTGCGCGAGCGGCGTCAGCGTGGTAAATATTGATAACGGATTCGGAGCCGGGTATCTGGCGAGCATGATGAATCATATGCGTGGATGATATTGGAGATAAGCGGAGGTATTTCGAATGAAAACATTATATTTTGACTGCGGAATGGGCGCTGCGGGAGACATGCTGATGGCGTCCCTCTATGAGATCTGCCCGGACAAGGCAGGATTTTTAAAGACAATGAATGAGATGGGGGTGCCGGGACTCTCTGTTGAGGCAGAACCGGCTGTGAAGTGCGGGATTACTGGAACGCATATGAAGGTGACGATCCACGGAGAGGAAGAGGAGAGCGTGGATGTGGATCTGCAGGAGCATGTACACGACCACGCAGAGCAGCATGACCATGATCATCACGAACATTGCCACGACCACGAAGCGGCGGGGAACCATCACCACCATGAGACTGAGGCCCATCACCATGAGATGGCCGCTGATATGGCGGACAATACTCACATACATGCATACGACCATGATCACCAGCCCGATCATGACCACCATGATGAGCACGACTTCCATCACACTCATACCCACGAGGAAACTCATACAAAAGAGGATTCCGGCCACCCACACCATCATCACACAAGCATGGCTGGGATTTCTCACATTATTGAACATTTAAATCTGCCTGATGAGGTCAAAAAAGATGTTGTTGCGGTTTACCACTTGATCGCCGAGGCAGAGTCCCACGTCCACGGTAAGACTGTCGAGGAGATCCATTTCCACGAGGTCGGCACTGCGGACGCGATCGCGGATATCGCCGGAGTCTGCCTCTTAATGCATATGATCGCCCCACAGAAGACCATCGCATCCCCGATCCATGTCGGAAGTGGAAACGTCCGCTGTGCGCATGGAATTCTGCCGGTCCCGGCTCCGGCAACCGCCTTTATTTTACAGGGACTTCCGATCTACAGCGGTACGATCAGAGGAGAACTCTGCACGCCGACGGGCGCAGCGCTCTTAAAACATTTCGTGACAGAATTCCGGGAAATGCCGGTGATGCGGACATCCGCGATCGGCTATGGTATGGGAAAGAAAGACTTTGAGCGCGCGAACTGTGTGCGCGTCCTTCTCGGTGAGACGGAAGAGAGCGGAGATGAGGTAGCAGAGCTTTCCTGCAATCTCGATGACATGACCCCGGAAGCGCTGGGCTTTGTTCAGGAGATCCTGTTTGCAGCAGGCGCCCTGGAAGTCTATACGATCCCGATCGGCATGAAAAAGAGCCGCCCGGGCATTCTCCTGACCTGCATGTGCCGCTGCGGAGATAAGGAGAAGATGATCTCATTGCTCTTTAAACACACGACAACACTTGGAATCCGTGAAAATATCAGCAGACGCTATACTCTTACAAGAACCATGAAAGAACACGAGACTCCGTATGGCGTGGTTCGCGAGAAGATCGCGGAAGGTTACGGCGTGAAACGCGGAAAACTTGAGTATGAAGACCTTGCGAAGATCGCGAGAGAGCAGGGGATGAGTCTTGGTGAAGTCAGGAAGATCGTAAAAAATAATCAGTAGAGAATGACAATAATAGTGAACTACATCGGCAATTGAATAACCGAGGATTCCGGCTTATTATCCTAAGCGGTGATTCCGGAATTATTACAGTGCATGGACTTCCTCAGCCCATGCACTGTCGATCTTTTGTTTCACAAATTGGAAATATTAAGTCCAACATTGTATCTTGCGCGGCTTTTGTGTCGGGTAGTTTACCATTTTTCTCTATAACCATAAAAGATAGATTCATAGCATAGTTTTTAAAGTTAAACCTGAAAACTATGAAAAAACAGCATGATACAGGATCCGTAGCGCCAACAAAAAAGAACCGGCATCTCATCCGCAGATGGAATACCGGTTCTTGTTACATGACGTTGTTATAACGCGCTTATTATAAATTAGCCAAAATATCTCTTTAAGAGACCAGCAAATGCCTTACCATGTCTTGCCTCGTCTCTTGCCATCTCGTGAACAGTGTCATGGATTGCATCAAGACCAGCGGCTTTTGCTCTCTTAGCGAGGTCTGTCTTACCAGCTGTTGCGCCGTTCTCAGCCTCAACTCTCATCTCAAGGTTCTTCTTTGTGCTGTCTGTAACAACTTCGCCGAGGAGCTCTGCGAATTTAGCAGCGTGCTCAGCCTCTTCGTAAGCTGCTTTCTCCCAGTAAAGACCGATCTCCGGATAACCTTCTCTGTGAGCAACTCTTGCCATAGCGAGGTACATACCAACCTCAGAACATTCGCCGTTGAAGTTTGCTCTTAAATCTTCAAGGATATCTTCACTTACGCCCTTTGCAACACCAACTACGTGCTCGGAAGCCCATGTCATATCGCCGGACTGCTCAGTGAACTTGGAAGCCGGAGCGCCGCACTGCGGACATTTTTCCGGAGCAGCCTCGCCCTCATATACATAACCACATACAGAACATACAAATTTCTTCATAGTATTTTTCTCCTTTTTAAGATTTATTATCTGGGATCAGGGAGTATCAAAATCTCTGATCATAAATGATGCAACATGGATCACAGTTATTTTTTAAAAAATAATAGTAACTGTTATCGTTATTATATTCTAATTGACAACGAATGTCAATAGAATTTTTGAATTTTTAGCTTTTCTTTTTCAGACAGTCCTCGCATTCGCCGTAAAAGAAAACAGTGTGGGAGTCAACGCGTCCCGGAAACGGGGCGGAGAGAAGATCCGATGTATCATGAACCAGCTCGAGAGGCATATCAATGATCGCTCCGCAGGTCCTGCATACAAAATGGTAATGTGGATCAGTATTGTAGTCAAAGTGCTCTGAGCCGTCCCCGCTGGAAAAACGCTGGATCTCGCCCATATCCGCCAGAAGATTTAAATTGCGGTACACAGTCCCCAGACTGATTTTTGGATAGTCTTTGCTGATCGTCACATAGACGGCATCGGCGGTAGGATGATCAGTGCGGTTCTTCAGGCATTCCCGGATGGACTCACGCTGGCGGCTGAATTTTAATGCTTTCATGGGAAACCTCCTTTCTGGATCATTTCTAAATTTAAATAGACAATAATAATGATAATTGTTACTGAAATAATAACATCATAACTTTTGAAAGTCAAGTATCTGTGATAAAAAGTTACAAAACAGAAGAACAAAAATTCCTTGAAAATGAAATGTGAGGTGTTTATACTATTTCTATATCATATTTTCATAAATCAGACATCAACCCCACGAAACGGAGGTAGCTCCATGTATAACAGACACATCCGCCATCTTGTGACAGAGCTTGGAAACCGCCTGTCAGAGAAAGAATTTTTAAAAAAGATCGGCCTCAGCCGCCGCAGTATGCAGCAGCTGTTTGATAAAGACCGCTGGGAAGTGATCTTCGAGAAAGCCTTTCCGGTGACGAGACGCTTTTCCTGCGCGGAAATCCTGGAATTCTGCCGGGAAGATATGGAAAAGCTCGGAAATGAGCCGGAAGAGGGCTGGCTCTCCTTCACTTATAAATATGTGACACACATCCTGTATCCGGATGATGAATTCTCTGCGTCCGCGGCTCCCTGTGCGCCGTCTGCGCTCTACTTCTTAAATGTTCTCCAGTATTTCTTTGATGAAGAACGGAAAGTGATGCCGTTCGATCCATATGATGATTTCCGCTTTTTAACAAAAGAAGAATATGCGCATTTTGAGCGTGCGGATGAATATGAGCACTTTATCCGTGAGTTCCGCGACCAGTACGTCTACGAGATGATGCGGTTAAACCGTGAGGCGACGCCTTTCGAGACACTCGGTCATATCGCGGGTGTCCACTATGTTGCCATGACGGTAGCCCAGGGACTTTATGCGGCAGGCGTTCCGATCGATCTGGCGCTGGCATCCGGCGCGGCGGCCGGCCATGATCTCGGAAAATTCGGGTGCAAACCGAATGAGCGGGTTCCGTATCTGCACTATTATTATACGAACCAGTGGTTTACCGCCTACCATATGGAAGGGATCGGTCATATCGCTGCCAACCATTCAACCTGGGATCTGGAGCTTGACAACATCTCCGTGGAGTCCCTGGTGCTGATCTATGCGGACTTCCGTGTCAAGCAGATGCGCGGCGAGGACGGAAGAGAACTCACGAAGATCTATACACTGAAGGATTCCTTCGACGTCATCCTGTCCAAGCTCGACAACGTGGATGAAAAGAAACGGAACCGCTACCGTGTCGTTTACTCCCGTCTGTACGAATTTGAGCGCTACATGCGTTTAAAAGGCGTGGATGTGGACCTCACAGGCCATCCGGACCCGGCAGAAAAGCCGGTGGACATCGTCCTGCAGTCCGGAAAACAGGTGGTGCGCTCGTTTGTATTCTGGGGGATCGAGCACAACATCGACGTCATGCACCGGCTCGGCACCGAGCGCCAGTTCGGAAACATTCTCGAGGCGGCGCGGAGCGAGAAAGACTGGAAGAATGTCCGCGCATATTTAAACATGTTCAATGAATATTCGATTCACCTGAACCACCGCCAGAAAGAGCAGACGATCAGCTTCTTATATGAGCTCCTGTTAAACAGAGAGGGAGACATCCGCAGGCAGGCGGCGGCCCTGGTCGGAAAAATGTTCGCGGACTTCAACGCCGGATACCGGAAAGAACTTCCGAAAAACATGCCGGATCCGGATGACAAGACGGCTCTGACGCTCTGGGAAGAATACATGGCGCAGCTCGTATGCCCGGACTATCGCCTGACATTACAGCAGAAGCACCGGATCCAGAACTCCTTAAAATTTGTCATGATGTCTGCCATGGAGCGAAGCTCGGAGAAGGTCCGGGAGGAGCTGTTCGGGGTATTTATGAAATGGTTTGACAGAAAACACCGCCTCGTGGGGGATCCGGTCTTCTACCTTTTAGACTGCATCTTTTCCCTGCCGCTCGATCTCAGCAGCAAGGATGGACATCTGGAGAGCCTGATCAGTTTCGCGATCGAACACATGGAAGACGAGGATGAGAAGATCCAGATCGCTGCGGTCCGTGTCCTGAAAGTTTTGACGCAGGCGGTGACACCGGAGAGCGCGTGCTACCGGCTTGCCTGCGATGCGGCGAAAAAGATCGATCCGAAGACGATCACACTCCTCTTCCTGCAGTACCGGATCTTTACAAATCTGCGCCTTGATACGAGCAGACAGAGAGAAGTCCTGTACGGACATGACGTGGTTAGCGATATCTTCCTTGAAAACCTGAAATCGGCGACCCCGTGGATCTTAAAATCCGTCAATATCAAGTTGCTGGCAGATCAGGTGGACCATGGAAAACGAGAGCATCTGCTCCATATCTGTGCCCACTTCTCGAACCTCATCAAGGTCAGTGAGCAGGTCGGAGTCCGCCACGATGCGGGACGTGCACTCCTGCGCCTGGCCCACCTTCTGACGACGGACCAGAGGAACGAGATCGCGGTCGAGCTATTAAAAGGCCTGGAAGTCGGCGAGTACGAGTTCTCGAAGTATATTCCGGAATATCTCGGCGAATTTGCCTTGTGGCTTCCGCCGGAACAGCTCGATGACATTATTGAGCGCCTGCATATCCTGCTCGCGAACGGAAATGAGCGGATCGTGTCCGTCGCACTCGACACACTGGGGATCATTCTGGAGTGCTATTCCAGATATCCGGTCCGCTTCCAGGAGCCGGATGAGATCGCCGAGGACCGGAGGATGAAGATCCTGGGACTGATCTTAAGCTGCCTTGCAAACTACAGAGAACAGGTCCGCCAGGAGGCGCTTCTTGTGATCGGGCAGCATATTTTCGGCTCCCAGATCCTTGCAGAGCGCGATAAGAACCGGATGTTCTCTCTGTGTGCGAAAAAACTGCTGTTCCTCCTGAATGAGAATAAAGGCGGAGAGCTCAGCCTCTACTACCGTGCGGCGACCTTGTCCCACATCGGACGTTTCATCTCCCGCTACCAGCTCTTCGGCGGTGACGTGGAGACCATGACGAGAAATAAAGTGGCATTCTTCCCGGGGACCTTCGATCCGTTCACCCTGTCCCACAAGGAGATCGCCAGAAAGATCCGTGAACTCGGATTTACGGTATTTCTCGCGGTGGATGAATTTTCCTGGTCGAAGAAGACCCAGCCGCATCTGGTTCGCCGCCAGATCGTGAACATGTCGATCGCGGATGAATTTTATGTGCATCTGTTCCCGGACAACACGCCGGTCAATATCGCGAACCCGGCGGACCTTCGCAGATTGAAGGAAATGTTCCCGAATGAGGAACTCTACATCGTGGTCGGATCGGACGTCATCCACAATGCAAGTTCCTATAAGAAAGAGCCGGAAGAAAATTCGATCCATTTCTTCAATCACATCGTATTCCGACGGGCCGGAGAAGCACATCCGACCGAGGTCTACAATGAGATCAGGGGAAAAGTCGTGCAGCTGGAGCTGCCGCGCGAGCTGGAAGATATCAGCTCCACAAAGATTCGAGAGAACATCGATAACCACCGTGATATTTCCAGCCTGATCGATCCGGTTGTTCAGGAGTACATTTACCATAAGGGAATGTACCTGCGTGAGCCGGAGTTCAAGCCGATCCTGAGAGCGAAAGCGATCGCTTTTGAGAATGCCTCCGGAAGAGACCATGCGGTCCTGGACGAGCTCGGAAATACCGTCCTCTACGGACATCCGGATGCCCAGGCGATTTTCACGAGGATCCAGGTGGAGAACGACAGCCTGCTGATCCTGAGGAACACCGTGGAAGGCGAGCGGCCGGTCGGTTTTGCAAGCTACCGGGAGATCGGGAATGATGAGCTGTACGGAGTCTTAAAGGACATGGAGCTTGCGAATCTGGTGCGCGGAAAGAGCAGCCGGGAGATCCTCCTGATCACGGGGATTTACGCGAGAGAGGAGAATACCGGGGACAGCGAGATGATCCGGGATGCCGCACAGCAGCTCCTGGTGGAGGTCGTTGCGAAAGAGCTGGAGAAGAATTACAGCTTTGCGCTGTTCGTGGCAGAGCGCGGAACGGCGGCGAAGCATGTCGTGTACGCGCTGGAAAGACAGGGCTTTGTGCGTCCGCACCTGGCAGACGAAAATGACAAGAGGACGATCTACCTGGTCGACATGCATGAACCGCTCATGTTCCTGCATAACCTGGAGACAACGATCAAGGAACCGTTTGCCAGCAATCCGGCGGTCCTCAGGGCAATCGAGAAGAATCATAAGAAACTGCAGATCGCGATGACGAAGCTGTATCCGGGAAATCTCGTCCTTTCCTTATCCTCCGGAGTCATGCATCACCGCCTTGTGGACAGGATTACGTCGCTGAACGATGTGCCGAGAGAACCGCTCGTTCCGAGACGGCTCGGAAAGAACATGTGCGTTCCGTTCGGCAAGATCCTCAGAGGAAAAGTTGTCCCGAATACGGTGACAAAGACGCTGCACACGGATAAGGTCTATGAGCCGGATCTGGAAAGCTACACGATCGAGCCGTTCCCGTATTATTCACCGTTAAACAGTCAGATCGAGACGATCCGTTCCTTCGACCGTCCGGTAATCCTGGTCGACGACCTTGTCCACAAGGCAGACCGTCTCCGGGTACTCGTTCCGAAGCTCAGGGAGACGGGGATTCCGATCAAAAAAGTCGTTGTCGGAGTTCTGTCCGGCTACGGGCGGGATCTGATGCAGCAGCTGAAGGTGCCGGTCGAGAGCATCTACTCGATGCCGAATGTGCGCCAGTGGTTCGTGGAATCGACGCTGTACCCGTTTATCGGCGGTGACACGGTGCGCCGGGAGGAAATGAAAGTTGCGGGACTTCAGCCGTCCATCAACATGATCCTGCCGTATGCGACACCGAAGCTCTCCGGCTGCAGCAGGGAGGCACTGGTGGAGTTTTCGGCCTGCTGTATCGAGAATTCCAGGGATCTTTTACAGGTCCTGGAGGCGGAGTACCGGAAACAGTACGCGAAGAACCTGACGCTGTCGCGCCTCTCCGAGGCAGTCATCCTGCCGCTCTGCCCGGATAAGGGAAGCTGCATGGAGTACGATGAGAATCTCGCGGCATCGGTTTATCTGGAAAATGATCTGGAGATGCTGCAGAGGATGAGAAAGTTTATGGTAACGATCCAGTAGGTCTGTGTATTGACTGTACTGACTGTAAAAACGGACTTGCAGGAAAAAGTCTTGTTGACGGAAGGTGTTATGAACCAGAGATACACACCGGCATCGACCGGGGCAGAGATATCTTAATGGAGTTCTGCCTGCAGATATGAAACTCGCGAAGCGTGTTTTCACTTGTTGATAGTAAAATAGAGAGGGGCATCATAAAATGGTTACATATTATAAGATCGGGGATGCGTTCTGCGCGTCCGTTCACGGCAATCTGCCGTATGAAAAAACAGAAAAACCGGCAGCGGGAACGAAGCTTACCTGGCTGTTTACCGGAGATCCGGGAAGCCGCCGCGCGTCATTTCTTGTCGATCACCCGGCGGAACTCTTTGCAGAAAAAGAGGATGTCAGCTGGTTAAATACAAACAGATTGGATGCGTCCGCAACTGACGGACAGATCGGGGAGCTCCCGCAGGAAGTCATGGACCAGATCAAGACCGGGACACTCCGCGCGGTCAACGCATCCCATCCGAAATTTAAGGAAATCCTGGCATACGAGCCGAAAGACGGCAAAAAGCGTGTCCATGTGCTGGCGATCGGCGATGTCGGAAGCATGCTTTTGACAGGACTTCACCTTCTCGGCGGAGATGTGATCTCCTCGATCGGGATCTGCGATATCTCCGACAAAGTGACCGCCCGCTGGGAGTTTGAGGAGAACCAGATTGCATATCCGTGGGACTACGACGCGATGCCGGAGGTGGATGTCGTGGCCCCGGAACATCTCTTTGACTGCGATGTGTTCGTATTTGTCGCGTCAAAGGGAATCCCACCGGTCGGCTCCGGCGTCAAGGACGTCCGCATGTACCAGTTTGAGAATAACTCGAAGATCATCGGCCATTACGCGAAGATGGCGAGAGAGAAGAACTTTAAGGGACTTTTCTGCGCGGTATCTGATCCGGTCGATCCGCTTGCAAAGACCGCATTTCTCGAGAGCAATAAGAATGAGGCCGGGGAATATGACTGGATGGGACTTCTCCCGGAGCAGATCCAGGGATTCGGTCTCGGAGTCATGAATGCCCGGGCTGCATATTATGCAAAACGCGATCCGAGATTCAAACAGTTCCTGACAGAGGGGCGTTCCTTCGGACCGCACGGACAGGACCTTGTCATTGCGGATTCCATCGAAAATTACAACGATGAGCTCTCGAAAGAGCTGACAAACCTGACTGTCACCGCAAACCTTCACATGCGCGCCATCGGCTACAAACCGTTTGTCGCACCGGCATTCTCTTCCGGCGCGATCTCGATCTTAATGACGTTGAGAAAACAGTGGCACTGCGGATCCGTCTTCCTCGGCGGCGTCTACATGGGCGTGAAGAACCGCTATACGGATCATGGGATCGAGACGGAGGCACTGGCGCTGCCGGAAAAGCTGTACGAGAGGATCGAATTTGCGGCGGAGAACCTGGCGAAGATCGTGTAGAGGATGGGGAACGCATATTGTTTCTTTTTTATAGGAGAGTGAGACATCATGGAGAACGACAGATTACTTGTATTGTACCCGCAAAAACGTGGTTCGGAGAAAGAGCGGGCGCGGCTGGATGAGGTTTTAGAGGCGGCACTGGACGGGATCGATGCAGAGATCGTAGAGAACATGGATCTCCTGGAACAGGATCCGGAAAGATACCGGGGACGGCGGCTCCTGTTCACAGTTCCGCTCGGAAAAAACGGCATCAACCGCGGTTACTATGAAGTCCTCGCCTGGCTGCGCGGCGGTGAACAGGTCCTTTCCGGTGCTGTCGGCGGCATGATCATCGATGCGGAGAGTGAATTTTACACGAAAGCGACGGCGCGGGAGCTGGCGGTCGCGGCGAACCGTGCCGGCTGCGCGTTTGTCGGACGGCCGCTGGTGGAAGGAACTGCCTCTCTCGACAACTATCTGATCCAGGCTGCGAACATGAACACGGACCGGTTCGGTGCCTATAAAAAGAGTGCGCAGATCCTGGCTCATGAGATCCTGGAGACAGAGTGGGAGCCGAAGAAAGAAGCACATCTGCTGGTGCTCCACGCTTCCAACCATAGAACGTCCAATACGCTGGCGATCTGGCAGAAGGTGAAGGAACAACTGGATGATCGGATCAAGATCCAGGAGGTCAACCTGCGGAACGGTACGCTTGTGGACTGCTCGGGATGCCCGTATCAGATGTGTCTGCATTTTGGTGAACAGGGAAAGTGTTTCTACGGCGGAGCCATGGTGGAAGCAATCTATCCGGCGGTCAAGTGGGCGGACGCGATCCTGCTCCTCTGTCCAAACTATAATGATGCGCTTTCGGCCAATATGACGGCCTTCATCAACCGGCTGACGGCGTTGTTCCGTACAACGAGATTTTACGATAAGGCGCTGTTTGCGATCATCGTATCCGGATATTCGGGGAGTGATCTCCTCGCCGGTCAGCTCGTCACGGCGTTAAACATGAACAAGACGTTCTATCTCCCGGGCAACTTCTGTATGATGGAGACGGCGAACAACGCCGGAGCGGCGATGAAGCTGCCGGGGATCGAAGACAGGATAAGGGAGTTCAGTGAGAGAGTCACGGATACATTGTTGGAGAAAACGCAGAAATAAAGATAAGTGAAAGGCAGACTGAAAATAGAACTGTATAGGTATGGCGGCACAGAAGAGAAAACTGTGCCGCCATATTTTATCTCAGTCAGATAAGACTTCCGCTTTTTTGGATGGTGGATAATACAGATTCATCTTAGTGGGAGGAGTATGATTTCTGCTCGACATGAATTTTGAGATATTGTAATAATTGCACAACATATGCATATATGTACAATTTAAAAGTATAATCATGCACAAATAATCGCAACAATTTTATAATTTTAAGTAATTGCACATCAATACTTTATATTATGGAAGCAAACACGGCTGATTGCGATAAAGATAAGAAAAGAGTCGAAATTTCAGACGTTTACCAAAATTAACAAAATTTGTTGCAAAAGTTACAGACGCGCTGTATAATAAATTTGTAAGCTTCCTTTGTTAAAAACTGAACAAAGGAACAGAAAAAAGGAGGTAGAAAGATATGAGAAAGAGATTTTCCGCAGCAATTGCCCTTGCACTGTCCTGTGCGATGATGTTGACCGCCTGCTCCGGCAGCAAACCGGCAGAGACAACCGCAGCCGCAGCTGATACAACAGCAGCCGCAGCAGAGACAACCGCAGCCGCAGCTCCGAGTGGTGACGTTCAGAAGCTGACAATGGGAACCGGCGGTACAACCGGTACATATTACGCGTACGGCGGCGTAATCGCGAATGTCCTTAACAGCAAAGACATCGGTGTAAACATCAATGTACAGTCCACCGGTGCTTCAAAAGCAAATATCTACCTTGTAAATGACGGTGAAGCAGATCTCGCAACGGTACAGAACGACGTTATGGATTATGCTTACAACGGAACCGACCTTTTCGCAGAAGAAGGTGCAGCAAAAGACTTTACAGCAGTTGCAGCCCTCTACGCTGAGGTTTGCCAGATCGTTACATCCGGTGATATCAAATCAGTCGACGAGTTAAAAGGCAAGAGAGTATCCGTTGGTGACGCCGGATCCGGTGTTGAATTCAACGCTCGTCAGATCCTTGAAGCTTACGGCATCTCCTTCGACGATATCCAGGTCAACAACCTTGGTTTCGGTGATTCCGCAGATGCATTAAAAGATGGCAAGATCGATGCTTTCTTCTGTACAGCAGGTGCTCCGACAACAGCGATCGTAGAGCTCGCTACAACAAACACGATCAACCTTCTTACTGTAGACGATGAGCATGCAAAGATCCTTGCTGATGCACATCCGTTCTACACAACTTATAGTATTCCGGGCGGCTCCTACAAGGGCGTTGACGACGATGTACAGACTGTAGCGATCAAAGCTACTCTGATCGCATCTCCGAAGCTTTCTGAAGAGACCGTTTACAATATCACAAAAGCTATCTTCGAGAACAAAGATGAAATCGCTGCTACCCATGCAAAGGGCGAAGAGCTTGATCTCGATTATGCAGTTTCCGGTATTTCTGTTCCGTTCCATCCGGGTGCTGAGAAGTACTTCAAAGAAGTTGGAGCGATCAAGTAATTACCTTGAAAAACAGGAAAGCAAGATTCTTTACAGCGGCGGCAATAATCACGGCAATTATTGCCGCCGTTCTTGCATATACCTTTCGAAGCGGGGACTGTCTGGTCTTAAGGAACGGGGACACGAATGAAGAGCTTGCCCGCTTCCGGGTAAAAGAGGGGGATGAATTCTCAGTGACGTTCATCCACTCGGTCAATCAGTATCCGCTGACGGATGTCTACCAGATCCGCGACCATAAAATCTATGTGGTCCGCACCATCTACAACAACTTTGGCGCGGGCGTCCAGACGGAGCTCGAGGATGGGCAGACACTGACGTATGATGAAAACGGGGAGATGGTCATTTCCGGATTTGATAAGGAGATGCCGTATCTTTCGTACATCGTGGGTACGGTCTCGGACCATACACTCACGATCCATGGAAAAGAAATCAGTCTGAGGGAACTCTGCGGGCGAAACAGTAAAGTAGAGTTCTCGTGTGAACATAAAGGACTCTGAGACAGAAAACGTGAACAAAAGGCAGAAAGCATTCCGGAACTCTTCAGGGGTGTGAGGGAGGAAGAACGGAATGTGAAAAAAAGGAGGGATTTGTATGGCAGAGAAAGACAATATGAAAGTCAACACATCTCCTGTTTCGGATGTTGAGACCGGTACCGCGGAAGACGTCGAAGCCATCATGAAAAAGTATGATCGTGAATCGAATACCCGAGTCTGGGAAGGCGTTCCAAAACAGGTGATCCGCTATCTTCTGGCAGCATTTTCACTGTTAATGCTCTACATGAACCTGTTTGCAAACTGGGATGAGCGTGTGCGCCGTTCTCTTTTTGTAGGCGTTGTTATCATCCTTTCGTTCCTCATATATCCGATGAAGAAAGGCAGCACAAAGAAAAATTCGATCCCGATCTACGATATTATCCTCATGGTACTCGGAGCGGGTGCTTATTTCTACTTCGTTATCAACTTTAAAACGATCATCGGTCATGCGACCCGAATCAGCCAGACGGAGGTTATCGTCGGCGTGATCGGTATCCTGATCCTCGCAGAGACCTGCCGCCGCGTTGTCGGTATCCCGATCCTCTGTGTAGCGACATTCTTTATCTGCTACGCATTCTACAACGGACTCGGACAGGGCAGAGAATTTGCAGTCGTTTTAAAATCTGTTGTATACAACCTGTTCTACACGACAGGCGGTGTCATCGGTACTCCGATCGGTGTCTGCTCGACGTACATCGCACTGTTTATCCTGTTCGGTGCCTTCCTTGAGGCGACGGGAATTTCCGAGTTCTTTATCCAGCTCGCAAACTCCTTAGCAGGCGCTTCCACCGGCGGCCCGGCAAAGGTAGCCGTTATCTCCTCCGCTCTCTGCGGTATGGTATCCGGAAGCTCTGTTGGTAATACCGTAACAACCGGTTCCGTAACGATCCCGTTAATGAAAAAGACCGGTTACGAAGGCGAATTCGCAGGAGCCGTTGAGGCAGCTTCCTCCACCGGCGGACAGATCATGCCGCCGATCATGGGTGCCGCTGCATTCTTAATGGCTGAGATGGTAGGCGTCCAGTACGGCGAGATCGCGATGAGAGCGATCTTCCCGGCACTTCTTTATTTCACAGGTATCTTCATCACAGTACACCTGGAAGCAAAGAGACTTGGTTTAAAGGGTATCCCGAAGGATGAGCTCCCGAAATTCGGACCGTTATTCCTTCGTCAGGGTTATCTTCTTATTCCGCTGGTTGCCCTTGTTGCAATGGTTATGATGGGCTACACGATGTCCCGTGCAGCGATCATCGCTACCGCCCTTGCAATCCTTGTCAGCATGCCGAATAAAGAAACAAGAATGAACCCGACAAGATTCATCAACGCGTTGGAGGCAGGTGGTAAGAATACACTTTCCGTAGCTGTTGCCTGCGGCGTTGCCGGAATCATCGCCGGTGTCGTAACAATGACCGGTCTTGGACAGCTTCTGATCTCCGCAATCGTCGGTGTTGCCGGTGACCGCGTGATCGTAGCTCTGTTCCTTACTATGTTAACCTGTATCGTTCTTGGTATGGGCGTTCCGACAACTGCAAACTACATCATTATGGCTACCACATGTGCACCGATCCTTGTAAACGGTATGGGAATCAACAAGATCGCTGCCAACATGTTCGTATTCTACTTCGGTATCGTAGCAGATATCACACCGCCGGTTGCTCTTGCAGCTTACGCAGGATCCGCGATCGCGAAATCTAACCCGATGAAGACCGCGTTAAACGCATCCCGTCTTGCGATCGCAGCGTTCATCGTACCGTATATCTTCGCATTCAACCCGGCAATGCTCTTCATTGATACCGGTGTTCTCGGAGTTGTGACGATCATCATTACCTCCCTGATCGGACTGTTCGGTGTTGCAGCAGGTCTTGAAGGCTACATGTTTGCGAACCTGAATGTGATCGAGAGACTCTTATCCATCGTCGGAGGTCTCTGCCTGATCATTCCGGGAACCGTGACAGACCTTGTCGGCATCGTTCTCGTCGGAATTTCAGCGGCACTGCAGATGATGAAAAAGAAGAAAGCGGCTGTGGCATAGAAGAAATGGATGAAAGTTATATCGGAGTATATTGCAAAGAAAATTTGCATATGATATAATGGCTAAGAAAGAAATAGAACATAGTTCAAATTTACACAAAATGAAACCCCTCAGAGCGGCATCTCTGAGGGGTTTCTTCTCGTTTTATGTAGTTGAGCATCTACAGGTTAGTTACCGATCCAGTTTACTGTTTAACCATTTGATGATGTAGTGACATACCACACCAGCCATGACAGCAACTATAAAAGAAAAAACATAATCCAAATTTACACCTCCTTTCTGTCACCAGATTGGAGTGGGTAACGAGACGAGTATATCATAGGCAGGAGAAAATTGATAGTTACTCCAGTATAAAACAGAGATAAAAAATAGACTTTTGTGAGGAAGATTTGTGTATGAGGAGATCCCTGTTTTCATTGATTTTATCTTGCAAGCGACATTAAAGTATGCTACACTTTCCGTAAAGTTTACCACTGTATCTGCGTAAAGAGAGGAAGGAAAAACGATGGAATTATTATATGGAAGTACCCGCGGCGGGGAGACTGGCGTGACAGCATCCCAGGCGGTATTAAAAGGACTTGCAAATGACGGCGGTCTCTATGTTCCGGAGCGCATTCCGACACTGGATGTGACGATGGACGAGCTTGCCGGAATGACATATCAGGAGACTGCTTATGCGGTAATGAAGCAGTTCTTAACAGACTATACGGAAGAAGAATTAAAATACTGCATTTCCCGTGCTTACGATGAGAAATTCGACACCGAGGAGATCGCTCCACTTGCAAAGGCAGACGGAATGTATTTCCTGGAGCTGTTCCACGGAAAAACGATCGCATTCAAGGACATGGCACTCTCGATCCTGCCGTACCTTATGACAACAGCTGCAAAGAAAAACCATGCGAAAAATGAGATCGTGATCCTGACAGCAACCTCCGGTGATACAGGAAAAGCAGCGATGGCCGGCTTCGCCGATGTACCGGGAACAAGGATCATCGTATTCTACCCGAAGAACGGTGTCAGTCGCGTCCAGGAACTCCAGATGCTGACCCAGAAAGGTGCAAACACATCCGTAGTCGGGATCGAAGGAAACTTTGACGACGCCCAGACCGGCGTCAAGAAGATCTTCGGAGACAAAGAATTCGCGAAAGAACTGGATGCAATGGGATTCCAGCTCTCCTCCGCAAACTCCATCAATATCGGCCGTCTCGTTCCGCAGGTTGTTTACTATGTATACGCATATGCGAAACTTCTCGCAAACGGCGAGATCGCAAAGGATGAGAAGGTCAACGTTGTTGTGCCGACCGGAAACTTTGGAAATATTTTGGCAGCATATTTCGCAAAACAGATGGGCGTTCCGTTTGGAAAGCTGATCTGCGCGTCCAACGACAATAAGGTCCTGTATGATTTCTTCCAGACAGGAACCTATGATAAAAACCGCGAGTTTATCCTGACCACATCCCCGTCCATGGACATCCTCGTTTCCAGCAACTTAGAGCGCCTGCTCTACTTAAGCTGCGGAAGAGATGCCGCAAAGACAAAGGAACTGATGGAGCAGCTCTCAAAGAACGGAAAATACGAGATCACACCGGAGATGAAGGAGTTCATGAAAGACTTCTCCGCCGGTTATGCAGATATGGAAGAGAACGCGAAGGAGATCAAGAAGGTATTCGACGATACCGGATATCTGATCGATACCCACACAGGCGTTGCAGCAGCCGTTTACGAACAGTATAAGGCGAAGACCGGCGATGCCACAAAGACTGTTATCGCGTCCACGGCAAGCCCGTACAAGTTCTCCAGAAGCGTTATGGAGGCAGTTCTCGGAAAGAAAGAGGATGCCGACGAGTTCGCTCTGATCGACGAGATGGAGCGCATTTCCGGCGTGAAGATCCCGCAGGCGATCGAGGAGATCCGCGATGCAAAGATCCTCCACAACCGTCAGTGCAAGCCGGAGGAAATGGAAGAAACTGTGAAACAAACCTTTTCAAAGTAGGGTAAATCGGTTATAATAAAATTATCATGACAACAGTACCTGTTGGGAATAGATGGCATCTGCTCCGCATATAAATGGAAACAGACGGAAGATCCGGCGGGACAGGCTGTTCTGTCAAAATAACGATTCAAATGGAGGCCTATATGTTAGTAACAGCGAAAGAAATGCTTGAGAAAGCAAGAGATGGCAAGTACGCAGTAGGACATTTCAACATCAACAACCTTGAGTGGACAAAAGCAATCCTGCAGACGGCAGAAGAGCTGAGATCCCCGGTTATCCTGGGTGTTTCAGAGGGCGCAGGAAAATATATGACAGGCTTTAAGACCGTAGTAGGAATGGTAAACGGAATGTTAGAAGAGATGAAGATCACTGTTCCGGTTGCGCTTCACTTAGACCATGGTACTTACGAGGGATGCTTAAAGTGCATTGATGCCGGATTCTCCTCCATCATGTTCGACGGTTCTCATTACCCGATCGAAGAGAACGTTGAAAAGACAAAAGAACTGATCCGTATCTGCCGTGAGAAGGGAATGTCCCTTGAGGCAGAGGTTGGCGCGATCGGCGGCGAGGAAGACGGCGTGATCGGTATG
The DNA here is from genome assembly GCF_057397225.1 of Pilosibacter sp. NGB245. Taxonomy (NCBI): domain Bacteria; kingdom Bacillati; phylum Bacillota; class Clostridia; order Eubacteriales; family Clostridiaceae; genus Pilosibacter; species Pilosibacter sp. NGB245. Next base: position 275,619 of record NZ_CM171584.1, read on the forward strand.
GGCGAGTGCGCAGATCCGAACGAGTGTAAGATGATCGCTGACCTCGGCGTTGATATGTTAGCAGCAGGTATCGGCAACATCCACGGAAAATATCCGGCAAACTGGAAGGGCTTAAGCTTTGAGACACTTGCAGCCGTAAAAGAAAAGGTTGGCGATATGCCGCTCGTTCTTCACGGCGGTACCGGTATTCCGGAAGATATGATCAAGAAAGCAATCTCCCTCGGCGTAGCAAAGATCAACGTTAATACCGAGTGCCAGCTTGCGTTCGCGGACGCTACAAGAAAGTACATCGAAGCAGGAAAAGACCTTGAAGGAAAGGGATTCGACCCGAGAAAACTTCTCGCTCCGGGCTTCGACGCAATTAAAGAGACCGTTAAGACAAAAATGGAGTTATTCGGTTCTGTCGGCAAAGCTGACTGATCCGTTTAGCTTGCATTATCATGCAGTTAAAGAAATGTTCTCCCTCGCAGCAGGGAGAACATTTTTTCAAGCCAGTATTTTCCTACTGATCAGTGCAGTAGATGCGCAGACTTGCTGAATCGTTACGATTTTTGAACCAAATCCGTCTGATCCTGGTCTTTTTGCGGAAAGAGCCGGAGTATCAGGTAATTGCATACAGGATAAAACGTATGATTTTTCCGACAGCCGTGATCAGCTGTAGCCGTGTGTTTTACGCGCGTGACGCAGCAAAATGCCCCATACGGCGGCTGGCTATTTATACAGAAACGAGGAGGAGCAGTTTATGAGTGAAAACATCAATGTAGAAGCGATCTTCGGAGAGAATGTGTTCAACGACTCCGTGATGAAAGAACGTCTCCCGAAGAGTGTCTACAAAAAGTTAAAGCAGACCATCGAGGATGGCAGCGAACTGGACCCGACGATCGCTGACGTGGTTGCCCATGCGATGAAAGACTGGGCAGTCGACAACGGTGCGACCCATTATACCCACTGGTTCCAGCCGCTGACCGGCGTGACCGCCGAGAAACATGATTCCTTTATCGGAAATTTTGATTCCCAGGGAAAAGTTCTGATGGATCTTTCTGGAAAAGAACTGATCAAGGGTGAGACCGACGGTTCTTCTTTCCCGTCCGGCGGTCTGCGCGCGACCTTCGAGGCCCGCGGATATACTGCCTGGGACTGCACTTCCCCGGCGTTCTTAAAGAAAGACGCAACTGGCGTAACACTCTGTATCCCGACCGCGTTCTGCTCCTACAGAGGCGAAGCGCTCGATAAAAAGACCCCGCTTCTCCGTTCTATGCAGGCCATCGACAAAGAGGCGACAAGAATCTTCCACCTCTTCGGACACGCAGAAGTAAAGCGTGTCACTCCGTCCGTAGGACCGGAGCAGGAGTATTTCCTGATCGATCGCGACAAATATTTAAAGAGAAAAGACCTGATCTACACCGGACGTACCTTATTCGGCGCGATGCCGCCGAAGGGACAGGAGATGGATGACCACTATTACGGTGTTATCCGCGAGCGGATCGGTTCCTATATGAAAGAGTTAAATGAAGAGCTCTGGAAGCTGGGCGTTACCGCAAAGACCCAGCACAACGAGGTCGCTCCGGCACAGCATGAACTCGCAACGATCTACACAAAGGCAAACCTTGCCGTTGACCACAACCAGCTCGTTATGGAAACAATGAAAAAGGTTGCAAGCCGTCACGGAATGGCGTGCCTGCTCCATGAAAAACCGTTCCAGGGCGTCAATGGTTCCGGTAAACATAACAACTGGTCCCTGGCTTCCGACACCGGCATCAACATGCTGGATCCGGGCGTGACTCCGCATGAGAATATCCAGTTCCTGCTTGTTCTTGCCTGCATTATGAAAGCAGTTGACCGCCATGCGGATCTGCTCCGCCAGTCTGCGGCTGTTCCGGGCAACGACTACCGTCTCGGCGCTCAGGAGGCACCGCCAGCGATCATCTCCATCTTCGTAGGTGAGCAGCTTGAGGATGTGATCGACCAGCTGATTTCTACAGGTTCCGCGACTCACTCAAAGATCGGCGGTACCTTAAAGACCGGTGTTACGACACTTCCGGATTTCGATAAAGATGCGACAGACAGAAACCGTACATCCCCGTTCGCATTCACCGGAAACAAGTTTGAGTTCCGTATGGTCGGTTCCTCCGACTCCGTTTCCTCCGCAAACGTTGTGTTAAATACGATCGTTGCAGAGGCATTCAAGGAAGCTGCCGATGAACTTGAAAAGGCAGAGGATTTCGACCTTGCGGTTCATGATATGATCAAGAAACTTCTCGCTGAGCACCGCCGTATCATCTTCAACGGCAACGGCTACAGTGAGGCGTGGGTGGAAGAGGCAGAGCGCCGCGGACTCCCGAACTTAAAGTGCATGGTGGATTCCATCCCGGCACTTGTGACCGAGAAAGCGTTCAAACTGTTCGGCGATTTCGGTGTATACACGAAGGAAGAGCTTGTTGCGAGAGCGGAGATCGAGTATGAATCCTACGCGAAATCCGTCAATATCGAGGCGAAATCCATGATCAACATTGCCGGAAAGCAGCTGATCCCGGCGGTTGTCCGCTATACGACAGTTCTCGCACAGTCCTTAAGCGCTGTGAAGACTGCATGCCCGGAAGCTGACAACAGCGTCCAGACAGAGCTTCTCATCGAAGTTTCCGACCTGCTCTCCGACATGAAAGTTGCCCGTGCGAAACTTGAGGACCTTGTAGAAGAGTATCAGCACATCGACAGCATGGAAAAACGCGCCCACTTCTGCTACGACGAGATCATCCCGGCGATGCAGGCACTCCGCAGCCCGGCCGACCAGCTCGAAATGATCGTCGACAAAGAATACTGGCCGATCCCGAGTTATGGGGATATGATCTTTGAGGTGTAAAAAACCTTGGAGAAGGATAGATAGAAGATAATAAAAGCGCCGTCTCACTGGATTTTTACCAATGAGATGGCGCTTTTTTCGTCTTATTTCGGCCCACCCGTCTGATATTCAGTCAGATTCGATGATGAAGAGGAAGAACCTGAACTTCCCGGAACGGTCGTACCGGAAGAACCGGAACTATAGTTATAGTTTGTATTGGAGCTTCCCGGCCCGGTCATGCTGCCAGTGTTTGTATAATAATTGTTGCTGCCGGTTGTATTGCCGCTCGGGGCTGTAGTTGATGCAGAGCCAGAGCTGGAGCTGGAAGTTCCCGGTCCGCCGGTCTGGTAATTACCAGCCGACATACCCGTATTCGTCTGGGAAGATCCAGGGGTCGTGGAACCAGTCGTAGTCGTTGTCGAACCGCCCGGCGCGGATCCCGCCGCAGCATTTCCGCTTCCGCTATTACCCGTGGTAATGCCGTTCTGCGCATTCCCCGCCGCCGGAGTACCCATATAATTTCCGTTTGCCACAATTCCGCCTGTTCCCGGTGTATAGACACTGCCCGCGGAACCACCGTCGATCGCGGATGTCTCGCTCAGGCACACACCGCTCTGATTGAAGGTATAGTTTACATTATTTACAACAAACGATCCGTTGGCGATCATCTTTCCATCTGCCGGATTCAGATAATAATATTTTCCGCCGTCGTTCAGCCAGCCCGTGATCATATGTCCGGCCTGATTGAAATAATACCAGCTCTTATCGATCTGCTTCCAGCCCACCGCCATCACACCGGACACGGTGTCCATATAATACTTGTTCGTTCCGTCGCTCTGCCAGCCGATGACCATCCGCCCATCTGTGTGGAGATAGTAGAACTTTCCGTCAAGCTGCATCCATCCGGTCATCAGCTTTCCTTCGTTATTGAAGTAATACCAGTAACCGTCAAGCTTCGTCCACCCGGCCGCCATCGCGCCGCTGGCGTCAAAGTAGTACAGCAGTCCGTCGATGGTCTGCCAACCGGTCACCATTGTTCCATCCTGCTGGAGGAAATACCGCTTTCCATCGATATCCGCCCATCCGCGGACAAGCTTTCCGTTGCCGTTAAAGTAGTAATACTTCCCGTCCATCTTCCGCCAACCGGTCACCATAGAGCCGTTGCCGCGCATATAGTAATAATCGTTTCCGATCCGCAGCCATCCGGTCACCATCGCGCCGTTTAACAGGTAATAATACGTTCCATCAACCTGAATCCAGTCCTTCGCCATCGTACCGTTGGAGTTTAAGTAATACCACGCGTCCTCCGCCTTCAGCCATCCGGTCTTCATCTGTCCGGTAGTAGGGAGAAGGTAGTAATACTGGTTGTCGAGAAGCAGCCAGCCCTTAAACTGGGTTCCGTCCGCGTTCAGATAATACCAGCTCTGCCCGTCATTGATCCAGCCTGTCTGCTTTACATAATTCTTATAATAATACCATTTATCCCCGATCAGCCGCCACCGGTTCGCCGGAAGCTTGCTGCTCAGATCCTTAAAGGTAAAGTTGATATCCACATTTCCGCTGATACCATTTACCGTTCCCTGGTTCGACGCCTGCCACATTGCCGCACCCTGGTAAGTCGGCTTCGAATCATAACGGGCAACCCACACGTCATAGTGGACCTTCGTCATGTCGATCTTATTGCTGATCCAGTAATCATTCGTGTAGACCATCGGATAATATCCAGCCGTCTCCACCTTCTTACAGAATGTGTTGATAATATCGGAGACCTGTGCCGGAGTCAGGCTGTTCATTTCCTGCGCCTCCACATCGAGAACTACCGGGTAGGAGATTGGATAATCTTTGATGAGATTCAGGACAAAATCCGCGTCAGATTCCGCCATCGCTGTAGTCGTCGCGTAGGAATAAAGGTAAACACCGACGCGGAGTCCCGCCGCCGCTGCTCCACGCACATTCGTATCAAAATACGGATCCACCGCATTGTTGTACCGCGTTCCGATCATCGCAAACTGGATATCATCAGCGGCGACCGCGGACCAGTTGATATTCTGCTGCCACTGGGAAACATCGACACCCCGGGACAGGATACCGGTAAGCACGGAACCATCACTTCCAATATAGGAGCCGGACGCGTTCTTCTGCCAGGAAGCCGCCCATACCGGAACCGCCGGACTTACCGCGGAAAAAGCCATGACGGCACTTAAAAGAACCGCCGCCGCTCGTTTCTTTTGTCTCATGGAAATCCCCCTTTAAAAGTTGTACATTAAAATTCTTATCTTGCAAGCCGACAGACCTGATGCCGGATGTAGCTGCCGGTACCAGGCAGCGCTGGACTTCCGAAACCGTCGATCAGCTATAAAAAAGATCCCGGGATAACTGTATTTCTGTCACAGCTTCATCCCGGGACTCTATGGACGTTATCTGCGTATTTTCAGTATAGCATAAAAATACACATACGTCTTGCAAAAATTCAATTGAAAATGTGGCGATTATTCGGCTTTTCCGGACCAGTTCCCTGACCTGCGTTCTTACGAATGCCGCACCAGGAAAGCCGCAGACCGCCAGTACGGTTATCTCAGTGTCCCGCCGTCTCCGATTCCAAGAAATTCCGGAGAGGTAATAATCTTCTTATAAAACCGCTTCGCATACCGGTACATCACGATCGTATAATCGCCAAACTCCTCGCCGACACTGCTCTTATACACCGCCCACAAACACCACAAGAATCCGCCGAGGGCAATATAAGCGTAGTACACAAACCGCTCCTCGGAGGTCGGTTCCCGGTGCAGGTAGAGCTTGATCAGCTTCTCGACCTCAAAATCATTATAATAAGAATAGATCGCGCACATGCTCACATCGATCAGCGGATCGCACATGCCAGAGTACTCCCAGTCGATCAGGCGGAGATCCCCGTCCGGCAGGAACAGGAAGTTGTCGCACACGCTGTCGATATGGGACAGGACCTTCGGTCGGTTCAGACGGTCGAGACGGTCAAGCAGCGTGGTCATATGGGACTTCACTTCCGGATAATCCTCAAAAAGCTTCTTCTCATATCCGCGGCACAGCGCCTCATAGAAGCCGATCCGCTCCCGGATATCAAAAGAATGGTCCACATGGAGCTTCGAATCATGGAGCTTCTCCACAAGTGCCATGCACCGTGCCACATCATCCCAGTCGCGCGGATCGCTGTTGCGCGCCCCCTCATAATACTCGGAAATCTTGTAGCCGGTCTCCCCGTTCATGTATACAACATGTTCGGTGATGCCGTAATCCTTTACTGCGTCATAGACCGCCTTTTCCTGCTTTCGGTTGATCAGAAGCTCGGTTCCCGGACCAGGAATCCGGCAGATATAGGACTTGTCGTGAACCTTAAACAGGAAAGACTTGTTCGTCATGCCGGTCTTCAGGCATTTAATGCCCGTGATCTCAGACTCCGGAACCTGCAGCACCTCGGAGATCAGCTCCATGGCGATATTGTCGGAATGGTTCTGGTAGCGCTCATCGAAGAGGCGGAGCTCCTCAAGATTCTCGAACTCATATACCTGGTTGTCCGGCTGTCTGTTGATATACATCTCCGGAACCGGGAAATGGTGTTTTCCGGGAAGATGGCTGTCGACCTCGCCGTTTAAGAGGTCCGCCAGAACCTGCTCCCAGTACATCTGCTCCGTTCCGGGAGTATGATAATACTCCTCGAGGACCGGGAAGAACTTTTCCGAGAATTCCTTCGAGAAGAACACCGGTCCGTACATGACCCAGGAGTCCTCGCCGCCGACCTTTACGCCGGTGAGCAGCCCCTTTTTGCTTGTCTCAAGACACCACTCGGAAGTCTCGCCCTTCATATATACAGAAGAGTACCATGCGCCGCACTCGTAGGTGTGGTACATATTGTTGCGCATCCAGTTGTCGGAAGAGAGAAGATAAGTGTTCCTTCCGATAAAACACTCCCGGGCACGGTAGAGTGTCGTCAGCGTATTCTTATTGTGATATTCCGGGTTGTAGAGAAGCTTCACGCCGAACTTGTCGATCAGATACTCGAACTTCTCCTTCAGATATCCCACGACGATGGTGATATCCGTGACGCCCGCTTCATGCAGCTGCTTGATCTGCCGCTCGATCATGCGCTCGCCGTAGACCTCAAGAAGTCCCTTCGGCGTCTCGAAGGTCAGCGGTACAAATCTGGACCCGAATCCCGCCGCGAGGATCACGGCGCTGTCCATCCGGTAATTTCTTAAAAGATCCACACCGCCTTTTAATAAGGAATAAGATCCGTCCACCGGATCAAAAGAAAAAAGCTCCTGGTCCAGACCTTCCTTCACGAGATGGTTGCAGGTCCCAAGGGAGATATCCATCGCCGCCGCCAGCTCCCGCTGTGTCATCTTGTTGTTCTCATAAATATTCCTGCAGAGTAATCCCAAACGATCCATAGTCGTCCTCCGAATCAAAGATGTTTGCATCGCTTATTATTACTGTTTAATAATAAGGAAGAAACTGATAAAAATGAACATGTTCAAAACGAAAAAATAAATAGATATATATGAACATTATAACACGTACTTCTGATAATACAAGATGATATTTTGAACATGGAATTATCACGTTCAAAATATCTTGAAAAACATATAAAAATGAACACTGTGTAATGACACATCCTTGCCACAAAGCTGCCACAAAGTGGGAAAACGGGCATATTGTACTAATATCTATACAATAGCGGCTAAAAATAGCATTCGCGTAAGGATTTCGTAAGAAAATAAAAACAAAAAAGATATGGAAATTCTTAAGAAAATATACTATAATACCAGTGTATTCGAGGTACAGAGTATTTCTGGAAGCGAAGTAAGATAGTTCCCTTTATTAAAAAATCTTCATTTTTTGTAAAAAAACTATTGATAATTTTACTTATCGGAAGTATAATGCTCTCGTAATGCAATTGGGATTTTTAAAACAATTTCAAAAACACAAAAAGGAGAGTGCATTCATTATGAGAAAGCAGACTAAATTAGTAGCAGTTGTTTCTGCATCTGCACTTCTTGCATTAGGCGCTTCCCTCACATCTTTCGCAGCTTCCAAGGGAACTTGGATGATGGTTGATGGTGAGTGGTATTGCTATGACAAGAACGGCGATGCTTACGAGAACACATTCTGCACAAGCAATGGTAAAGATTACTATGTAGGAGATGACGGACAGCTTGTTCGCTCCGCGTGGGTTGAAGATGACGGAAATTACTATTTCGTTAACAGCGCTGGTCAGAAGATCACAAACGACTGGAGATTAACTGCTCCGTATGATGATGATTCTGCTGAAGAGCAGTGGTATTATTTCAAATCCAACGGTAAGAGAGCCGAGGATGAGAAGATCACTTACAAAGGAAAAACATATTTCTTCGACAGCGAAGGCGAGATGCTCACTGGTTGGGTTCAGAAGAGCGGTGACGGCTGGGACGAGGCTTCCACTGCTGATGTTAAGGGAACCGAAACATATTACTGTGACGAGACAGGTGTGCGTCTTGAAAATTCATGGGTATATGACTATGCTCCGGATGTAGATCAGGACGATATCAACTCTGATGATGATGAACACTGGTATTACTTAAAATCCAGCGGTAAGGCAGCAACTGGCAAAAAATCAAACGTTAAAGGTCAGACATATTTCTTCGATGAGGAAGGAAAAATGCTTACAGGCTGGGTAGTAAAGACAGGTTCCAACGGCTATACACAGGCATGGAATGACGATGACGATACAGATGGTCATTTTGAGACAACTCTTAGCGAACTTAATGCATCTGAGATCCACTTCTGCGGCGATGAAGATGACGGCCACATGAAGAAGGACAAGTGGGTCAAAGCATACAGCAACACTCAGTACGGCGAAGATGACGATGACAATGATAAATATTGGTTCTGGATCAACAAGAGCGGTGATGTTTACGTTCCGGATGATTCCAAGGAGACTGGCATCGGAGCTACAAGATATAAACTGGATGATTGCGAAGGGGATACGTTCGACGATCAGTTCAAAGAAGACAACTATGATGATGATGACAACACGATTGGTCTGACAATGTATGAGAAGAAGATCAACAGCAAGACTTACTACTTCAACGCAAATGGTCAGATGCTTTCCAAGTTTGTAAAGACAGATGCTTCTGACGAAGAAGATGGTGTTGCAAAGATGTACTATCTTGGTGGTTGGGATGACGGCTATAGAAAAGACGGTTCTCAGACAATCAAAGATGAGGCTGGTACCGCAGCACGTTTCTACTTTGCTACAAGCGATAACAAAGATGAGGGCTACTTCAACGCTGCTGGTATCAATGGTGCTAAGAGCGGCAAGCTTTACAGCGATGGTCTCCTTGTGACAGCAGATGATGATAAGTATGAGATTAAGGATGTAACAATTTATACTGTAGCAGAGGGTCAGACTACAGCTACAGCTCAGGTAGCAAGCTACATCGTTAATAAGAGTGGTTCCATTCAGACAGCTGCAAAAGAATACAAAGATGATGATGATGTTGTAGTTGATGCTACTGGTTTCTCATTTAGCGGTACAAAGGGCGCACTTTACAAAAGCTTTAACACAAGCACAGTAGCTACAGGTTCTAACGCTACAAAATAATCTTCCCTATTAGCTCTTTTCTATCGCCCAAATCAGCACAATTGCTGATGGTGACAACCTAAAAATCCGATTGCAGATAGGAGGCCGGTACGTTTTGTACCCGGTCTCCTTTGTGTAAATAGCAGTGTAAATAAAAACAATTACCTATGCTTTACATCAAAAAATAGCAATGCATTCAGAATTGTTATAAGCTCAGTAATCTTGGCAAGGAATATCCTCCGCATCAATTGGACTAAAGCCCATAACAAAAACGGACGGGAATTTCTTCCCGTCCGCGCTTTGCAATTAGAATTTCGTAAAATTCGAAATTAGTTCTGCGGCATTACGTCGTAGATGTCGATCGGAGTTGTAATATCATCCTCAACAGTTAAGCCATCCTTAAGGCTATACTTCCAAGCTGTACTATCTGTTACGAAAGCATCTTTAGGAAGGTTCTTTGTTGTGAACAGAACTTCATTATCTTCTTTGTAATCTACACGATTCTTCTGGATAGAACCGTTCTTGTTAACGATAAATGTATGCTCAACACCATTCTCATCTGTAATAGTAGCTAACTGATACTTGTAATCATCAGCCTTGATTAAGAGACCCTTGAAGTAGAGGTATCCAGACTTGTTACCTGTAATACCAAGACCCTTAGTGTTACCTGTTGTCTTGTTCTCGAAGAAGAACTTGTAGGAATCACCGTTGTCATCTTTTACAGACTGGGAACCTGTCTTCATGGAACCATCATCGTCTCCACCGAAGTAGTACATACCAGCCTTAAGTCCGCTGTCTGCACCAAGGTTATCTGCAGAAACTTCGATGAACTGGCTAAGCATCTCACCATCCTGGTTGAAGAAGTAAGACTTAGAATTTACGTTCTTCTTTGTGAACTCGATTGTTGCGCCGCTATTCTGAGCCTCAAGCTTAGCATCTTTTAATTTGTACTTAACGCCGTAAGCTAACTTAGAAGCGTTAGACTGGGACGGGATGTAAACCTTACCGTTCTTATCGATGGAGTACCAGTACTGATCGTTGTCATCATCCTCAGCATCGTACTCAGACGGTCTCCAAGTCTTGAACCATTTGTTCTTCTTAGCGTGTCCGTCATCCTCATCACCACAGAAATAAACATCTGAAAGCTTTTGTCAAGGGGGTGCATGGATATTTTTCATATTACTTACGCAGATTCTCTCTCTGCTTCTGCCTGAATAATGCGTTTCAATCTGTCCTCAGCAGTCAAACCGCTACTATGGTCAAAAAACACTTTGACTTTATAATTTGTTTTGCCTTGCTTAATCACAAAAACTCCATCCGGTTTATTTTTCTCCGAATGGTTATTTGGGGTGGGTAGTGTACTGTTCACGATATTTGTCATACGATATTCCTCCTAATTAAATGAAAAAAGCCCGACAAGGAAAGGTCTGACAACGAAGTTCCGACAACGGACATCAGAAAACCTTTTTTCTTTATCGGGCGATACTATTTTTTTACTATTTCCTTTTTCTTTATAATATTGGTTGTCATGGTTGTCAGAGAGGGAAAAGTGCCGCAATATCAAGGCTTTCGGGATTTTTGCCCGACAACCAGACCGACAACCGGCTCGACAACCGAAGCGACAACGGGCTTTTATTTTTGCTTCAACCATTCCTCCGGAAGTCCTAACTGTTCCATTTCCTCTGTCGGGATTTCCTGAAAACCATCCATGCTGTTGTCAGGCTCGTTGTCGTTCCTGATACGCTCCCAGCCCTTTTGTCTGCGGTAAGGCTCTGGAAAATATCTCGGATTGCTGAACGCCCTCCAGCCTGTGACAGCGTTATTCATAATGTCGTTGATCTCTCGCAGCTCCCATTGTTTCGGTTCGTCATAATCATGCCCCAGTGCTTCCTTGTAAAGCTGCTTAGAGCAGACTATGCTGCCGGAATAGCGTTCCAGATAGTCTAAAATCTGTCCTGCCTTTGTGTCCTCCGGCATAAAATCCTTTTGGTGGGCTTTCAGATAATCGTTCATAGCCGGACTGAATCTCAGACGGAAATTGCCGCTTCTGTAAATCTCCATAGCTTCTGCCCACATCTGATTGATATACTCTCTGGAAGCCTGTTCATCCGCCAAAATATGAACCTCAGCCCTTTCAGGATAGACCATAACCGGAACGAAGCGGCGGTTGCCTGTTCGGTCAAGGGGAAGAAAGTCAAGGGTATTAGAAGAACCTCCAAACACACATTGTCGTTTTCTGTCTGCCGGATGTGTTTCATAGGGTATCTTATAGGTTTCCTTTTGTCGGCTCAGAAAGGACTTGATTTCTTCAATGCTCTTAGCGTTGGCGGTTGCAATCATTTCCGACATTTCAATAATCCAATGCCCCTGCATTTTGCGGTACACATTTTCATCATCCAGCTTTTTCAAGTCATCAGAGAACCAATCATCATTGACCGCAAGCAAACGGAAGAAAGAGGACTTTCCGGCTCCCTGACCGCCTACAAGACAGAGCATTACCTCAAATTTACACCCCGGCTTAAAGGCTCGTGAGATAGCACCCAGTAGAAACAACTTCAATGCTTCATAGGTGTAATCATCTGTATCAGAACCGAGAAAGCGGTGCAGACAGAAGCGTATGCGTTCTGTTCCGTCCCATTGCAGGGCATTGAGAAAATCACAGACAGGGTGGTAACGATTTTCATTGGCAATAACCGCAACTGCGTCTATGATTTTCTTCTCTACGGTCAATCCATAGTTTTCTTCAAAATATAGGAGCAGATATTTCACATCCACATCCGTCAATGTCGGGCTGTCACGATACCAACCGAGGGGCTTCACAATGTCGATTCTTTCGGTCAGAAGATTTTTTCGGATAGCCCCTTTCAAAAGCGGGTCATATTGCAGAACACGCTTATAATTTGCGGCAGTATTATAAACCTTACCTTTCTCGCTCTGCTCTAAGCTGTTTCGGATTTCTTCTACTGTGCATGGTTCTGTCTGCTGACAGTTCTGCAATTCGCTGTTCAAGTTTCAACACCTCCTTTCTCTGTTCTGCCACAAGTGCTTTTCGTTCCTCCAATGAACCATACAGAAGAATATCAAGCAGATATTCGATATAGTTCTTCTTATGCAGTGCTTCTGCAAACAGGGGATTCCATTCCTCATCCGGCTGTTTGGGAGCGTATTTCTTTTCCCATTCTCTAAGAAGATGAAAATAATCTGTCAGCACCTTGTAGCAATGATTTTCTTCTTTTTGATACTTCTGTTCCGGTGTCGGCTCACGAATACGAGGGCGGACACTGGGCTTTTGTCGGCTGTCATAGTTAAGACCAAAATCTTCTGTAAGTTTGACAGCAGCTTCCCTCAGCCCGATACCGAATAGCTTCGCTGTGAGATCAACAGCGTCTCCGGTCACTCCGCAGCCAAAACAGTAATAGCGTTCATCCAGCTTCATACTGGGGGACTTATCCGAGTGAAACGGACAGCACGCCATACCTGTGCGACCCACTTTCAAGCCATAGGCTTCTGCGGCTTGTCGGGCAGTAACATTTTCTTTTACAACTTCAAATACATTCATGTGACTCCTTTCCTGAAACAAAAAAAGCACCTGTCATTTTCAAAACGAAAACAGCAAGTGCCTTAGAGTTTCATATTCATTTTTGAGTGCAAAAAAGCAGGAGACCTTTTCAGATTTCCTGCTTAGTAAAGCTGTGAAGATTTTATTATGGATTTTCTTTCTTCCATTTCCACTTGAGTAATTTCGGTAACTATTCAATACACTTTTATAATTGTTTGTCCAAATAAATCGTTGCAACCAGTTCAATTAAATTGCGTATTCCAATATAGAGCAAAGCCAAAATTGAAACTCGTTGGAGTGTAACTGTTGTTTGCATATTTATAAAAAATGGTAGAACAGCAATTAAAACTATCAAAATCGAATGTGCAAGATTTGCGGCATTATTCGCTTTTAATTGTATTAGTTTCCAACGCTCATCACCTTTATAGTTCACCTGTTTTATAGCTTTTAGAATATATAGCCAAAGAGTTATACCTAATGCCATAACAAGAAAAATCAAAATAATTGTTTGTTCGTTCATTTTACTTCTCCTCTCCATACTTAAAAACTTCATCAATAGATACACCAAATGTTTCTGCTATCTTGAAAGCTAATTCCAAAGAGGGCGTATATTTATATTTTTCTATTGATATGACTGCTTGTCGTGAAATACCAACCCTATCTGCTAAGTCAGCTTGCGTCCAATCTCTTTCAGCCCTCAACACCTTAATCCTGTTCCATATCAAAGTAATCTCTCCTTTCCTAAATGTAATGAACCGATTACATTTTTATTGTAATTAATTCATTACATTTTGTCAATAGAGTAATACATGATTTCAAACTGAAAACAGCAAGTGCCTTAAAGTTCCATATTCAATTTTAGGTGCAAAAAAGCAGGAGACCTTTTCAGATTTCCTGCTTCTTCTAAATGATAATTATTTCGTCTAATTACTGAAAATCGGGAATTTCCTCACAAGGTTCTTCGTTATAGTAAGGTACGCCATTTTTGATTCCCATGCTGATTTTCAAATCCAAATCTTGATAGTAGCCTTCATACTGATAATCCGCCACTTCTTCTGATTCCTCTATCAATTTCTTCAGAGTTTCAGCAGCTTGCAAACTCTCAGCATTGTTCAGACCACCAATCGCCGGTCCGCTGCTTCCCTCATACACTTCCAAGTAAATTTTTTCAGAAGATTCCGGCTCAACAAACAGAATATAAGAGTAAGCATCTTCAGAATTCTGCGTTTCATAATTAGGTTCTCCAAATAATGCACGCAGTCTGCCATAGGCGATGACCGATTCTAAATCTAAGTTCAAAAGCTTTCCGTTGCTTTCCGGTATACTTGTCAGGCTTGTGTCTTTCTGGAAATCAGATATTGTCATAGCATTTTCTTCTTCCGATACATTGTTCCCTAATGCACAACCGCTTAAGCATAGTGAAACAAGTAACATCAATGTTAATAGTTTTTTCATGATAGCTGTTACCCCTTTAAGATTCTCAAATAGTGTATCTCCATTATACTTCATCAACCTAAAGAATGGAAGATATTTTCTTGTTTCTTAAAGCAAAAGCACCTGTCATTTTCAAAATAAAAACAGCAAGTGCCTTAGAGTTCCATATCCTGTCTTTTGCTTTTCGTCGGAACTGTCCGGCTGACTTCACGCTCTGCAATTTCTTTCTTTTTGCGGCTCAACTGCTCTATAATAGAACTTTTGGCTTTCTTCTTGATTTGCTCCGTTCCGGCTTTTTTGACCTCCGGTTTCATCAGCGTGGTTTGGATTTTCTGAATGGTTGATTTCATAGCGTTTGTGATTCTGGCAATCACTCCATCCAATCGTTTCACTGCATACTCAACTTCTTTCTTTGAAGCCTTACGCTCAGGGGAGAGAACCCATGACTTAGACTGCTCCACCAGCTTAATATCCTCCTTGTGCGTTTCCAGTTTCACAGTATCAGCAACGACCTCAACCGCCTTGTCATAGGCAATATCGGCAACCTCGTCCACCAGAGCTTCCACATCCTCAATCTTCATCGTGAGTTCTTCCAGCTTTTTCTCCTGTGCTGCCAGTTGCTCCTTTTGCTTGAAAAGAATATAGTCCTGTTTTTCCAGATAGGCACGACCACCATATTCCGGTTCTTCTTCCAGTTGTAAGCCATGCTTTTTCGCCACATCAAACAGCAGCACTCGGCAAGCTGAATCGAAAGTTATCTTGCGGTTATTTTTTCTTCCGACTGGCTTATCCGGTTCCGGCAGTTCAAACCCCAGTGCTTCCAAAGCCTTTTCCTGTTGTGGGGCAATCTCCCCATATTGATTTTCACAGTCAAACACATGACGCTCGTGAATATGAGGGGTGCTTTCATCCAAGTGCAGCGCCCAATTCAGGATATGGACATGAGAGCCGAAACGCTCATTTACGATTTCCATAAATTCTGTGACGATCTCAATGAGCAGTTCCGGTGAAACATGATTATCAAGCGTTCCAATCTGATAGACCGTTTCCTCTGGACAGGTCTTTTTGCTTTTGAGTAAATCTCCGGTTTCCTTATTTCTTTCAGGGTGTCGGTTCTTCACATTTCTTTCATTCTGTCCGGTCACAAAATCACGATACCGCTGACGATAAAAAAGCTGTTCCACATCTTCAAAAGTGGCAGACAGCTCATTTTCCTTTTCGGGATTTTTGAAATTGCGGAAGCCATTGTAACAGTCCCAATAGAGATTTTGTTTGGCTCGTTCTTCGTCAATGTGTTCGCTGTTGGCAATGTCAAAACTGCGGTCATTGTGCTTCGGATTATAAACGCCATTCTTTCCGGCTCGTCCATTGTGCCTTGTTAATTTCACATGAGTTCCTCCTTTTCTTTTTGATTTCCCCGACAGGGGAGAAGGGCAGCGAAGCTGATTCCTTGCGGCTTTCTGCGTCAAGTAATACCCAGTACTAAGTGGCGAAACGCCACTTAACTGGGCAAGGCTGCCGCCCTTGACCTGCACAGGGATATTGCATTCCCTGTACCCATGCACAAAGGGTTGCACCCTCTGTACTCCCGCCCGAACAAACTGACTTCGCCCCATCCCAAGCTCTGTCAGTTCCTTCGGTTTTACAAAACAGTCCACCGGACTATTTTGCAAAAAGAAAAACCGACGCATGATCGCTTTACGCTCAATACATCGGTTTCTTCATCTGACCTTAACGGTCATATTCAGTTGTGGCAGATTAGACAATTTGAAAAATTACTCTGGCATATCTACTGAATAACTTAGATTGTTTCCTCTCTTGTCGCTCTTTAAATCATCATAATACCATAGATACATCGTTCTGTCATATACATTGATTTCAATAACACCATCTGGCTTTTGACCTTCTACTTCTAATGAGTAAATTTCCTTATCATGTGCATAGCCAAAAACAAATCTGGTATCTGGATAATTTGGATTCAAGTCCTGTTGAAAATCACTTAATTTTAAAGATGAATGAATTAGTTCTGTAATATCAGATATAAGAATGCTATCCGCTTTAGTTGTAACCGGTGTAGCATTCATAAACGCATATTGTACAGTTGCTTCCTCCACCTGTTTTTTGCAGCGTGCCATCACAAAACCTTGAACGGGATCATTATCGCTTCCTGCCCGATAGAAAATCGTATCATACTGTTTGCCATTCCATATATGCAATATTTCATCAACATGATTAAGAAAATCTTCTGGAACAGAAAATTCTTCATTTTCAGTATTCAAAGGAGAATTCAAAATAGCTTCTTCGACAGAACTATAATATATGAGTTCAGAATCCTTTTTATCGTAATCGCTCAAATTGAATTCGACATATGCATTGTCTTTATTGTCATCTTCCGGAACATAAGTATAGCGACCATTTTCAATATGGTCATCATAATCAACAAACAGTCCAATACATATCAGTGCTGCAAAAATCAAAAAGACTATTCCTATAATGATTAGCAATATTTTCAAAAATTTTTTCATACAAAAGTCCACCTTCTTGCTTCATTTCAGTAAATTATATCATACCGATATGAACAATTCAATTTACACTCTATCAAGTAGTTTTTTTACTTACCTGTAACGCACATTTCTGCAAAATCCATAGTCCCCGATACTTTCCTCACAGGCGATAGGCAACGGTCAAAACATCAGGTCTGCACCTGACATTTTAACCGCATATCAGCCCTGATTATCACATTATCCCTGCTGGCTGTTCAGCCCATGCTTTTTCGCATATTCGCTGGCTTTCTGTCTGCGTTCCTCACTGTAAGGCGGCAAGAAACGGATAGACAGACGGGACTTTGCCAGCTCATAAGAAACACCGCCTTGAACATTGGATTTTTCCAGTCGGCAAAGGTCAGGGTACTTCTTAGCAAAAGCAGCCAACCTCTTTTTCAATCCGGCGTTGTGGGTGTAGATATTTGCCTTGTCCTCGCCCTCATTAAAGAGAACGATTGTTTCTTTCTCAATCTTCGTCAGTCTCGCCATAGCAGCCCTCCCTATGGTTTTTCAACACACGCAGCTTGCAGTAAAAGCAGCGATACCACCTTTCAACACCCTCAGCACTCAGCTTGACGGAAAGCATATAAAACAGCTTCTTCGCCACTGGATCGGGTGCAAGGGCAGCCACCATACGCAAACGCTCAACAGTTGCTTTCAGGTTCGGACAGCCAAAGGCATAAAGGGCTTCCATTTCATTCCGGTTCATCTTCATTGTGTTTTCCTCCTTAAAGTTTGATAAATGAAAAGCGACAGACACTTCATAAGGAAATACCTGTCGCTTCGTTTACGATATAAATTTGTTGGTTTTGGACTTGATAAAATCAGCAGTAAATCATTTCCTGTCTGATGATTTCTTCGGCTCGGTTACGGATAGAGTTCATGGACTGTACCCACAATATCTGATTGTCTGCTTTCATGGTTTCGGTCACACCCTCGGCTTGTTTCATCTGCTCAATGATAAGGCTGCACCTTTCCGTTGCCTGTTCGTTCAGGTCAGCAAGGTAAGTATGCAGTTCGCCGGATAAACAGAGGGCAGAGAACCTTGCAGGGTGGTACTGCTCTAAATATGTCCTGTGCAGTCTGCCCCACATACCGATAGGGCGGTGTTCCTCCGGCAGCTTCAAGTCCGGCACATAGTAATCGCCCACAAGAACATAGTCCAGACCGTTGCTTTCGTCATGGATTCGTGGTTTCAATTCTGTCATGCTATTTTTTCTCCTTTCACTTTTTGCCGATTTGATTTGCTTGTGGCGTTCTGTTCAGCACACAGCTTGCTATCAGAATTATTTTCTTCTGCTATACGCTCATGCTCCGCAAATTTTTTTGATTTCTCACGAATCTTTTTCATATACTTACGATTGGATTCTCGTTTTCTGCGAAGTCGATCTGCTTCTTTTTCAGCAGCAATCCTTTCTTCCTCTGTTGGTTCATGCTGCTCCACAGGTACTTGAAATTGCCCGACATAGTTAAGATATATCTCCACCTCTGTGGTGCGGTCTGCACCTTTTCCCTGTGGCTCGTGAACCAGTATTTTATCTATAAATTCATTTATCATGGCAGGAGTAAGCTCTGTAATGTTCTCATACTTTTTAACCAGCTTTAGAAAACGCTCCACATTATTTTGACCGCCTATAATTCGTTGCATATCAGCGGTGTCAGTCTCAATAATCTTGTTTAGCTCGTTCTGCTCATTTTCATAATCAGTAAGCATACTCTGAAAAAGCCTGTCCGGCAATCTTCCAATTACGTTATCTTCATAGATTTTCCTGATAAGCATATCCAGTTCGTGAACTCGCTTCTGATTTCTTTCAATGCGTTTTTTTACAGTTTCAGAAACAGCAATATCTTTCATCGCCGATTCTTCTTGCAGAGAATAGACAAACTCCTGCTCATTCAAAGAAACATAATGGCAAGTCTCTTGTATGGTTTTCAGAATGATGCTTTTAAGTGCTTTTGTTGAAATATGGTGGCAAGTACAATGCCGGTCATACTTCTGATAAGCAAGATTATATGTGGAACATTCATAACAATCTGCCGGATTGGAATAACTTGTCCTTTTTTCGCCTTTGGCAGTATAGTATATTCTTTCTCGCCCTTTCCGCTGCCTGTGATTATACATCGGCGCACCACAATCAGCACAGTAAATCTTTCCGGTCAGAACATTAGGCTCGCCCATAGGATCTGCTTTTCTTACATTCTGTCTTAACTTTTGAGCAAGCAGCCATGTTTCTTCATCGACAATAGGCTCTTGTGTATCATCAAAAACCACCCAATCTTCCTTATCTGCCCTTTTCGTCTTTTTGTCCTTATAGGAATTTTTGAATGTCCTGAAATTGACAGTCTTTCCGATATACTCTGGTCGGGCAATCAGAGTAGTAACCTGATTTCCTCGCCACATATACGGATTTTCTTTGTCATAGTTGCTTGCATGATTTCCAAGTCCCTTTTTGCCAAGATAATAAGATGGTCTTTCAATTTTTTCTTCTGAAAGTTCTCTTGCTATCTGATAAGGTCCTTTTCCCTCAATAGTCATGCGATAAATTCTGCGGACTACTTCAGCAGCTTCTTCATCAATAATCCAATGGTCGGGGTTTTCGGGGTCTTTCAAATAGCCGTATGGTGGGATATTACTTGTATGAGCGTTGCCGGAAGAACCTCTGGATTTCAGTACAGCTTTAATTTTCTTACTTGTGTCCCTGACAAACCACTCATTCATGATATTCAGAAAAGGGGCAAACTCACTGGTTTCTTGACGGTCACTGTCAATACCATTATTGATTGCTATAAATCGAACTTCCTTTTCTCTAAACAGAATGTCAGTGAAAAAACCTACTTGCAGATGATCTCTGCCGATTCTGGACATATCTTTGCAGATACAGGCAGTGATTTCTCCGTTTTTAACACCTTCAACAAGTCTGTTCCATGAAGGTCTGTCAAAGGTCGCTCCACTCCAACCATCATCGGTAAAATGAACAAGATTCGTAAAACCATGTTTCATAGCATAATCTTCAAGCATTTGCTTTTGATGAACTATACTGTTACTCTCTCCAGCATTATCATCATCACGAGACAGTCTTTCATACAAAGCAGTAATGCCATTGCTTTTATCTTTTTTTCTTCTCATGCTGAACTCCTTTCTTCAATTCCTATCCACTCCTTACGCTCACAAAATATCACATCTGTGAACTGTTTAAGGTAGTAGTCGCTGTTCTCATCACCAATCTCAAGGTAAGCATTAGAATCAGTATCTTTTGCTACCCAACCAGTAAGCATACGTCCTCTGTTATCGAAGATATATGTCTGACCATTGATGTTTGTACCTTTCTTAGTCTGAGCTTTACCAGAGGACTTGAAGTAGTACCAGTAATCATCAGCATCAGCGTTGTCATCGTCGACATCTGGCTCTGTGGTCTTAATCCAAGCTTTCTCTAAGCGAGCACCTGTCTCATCACAGTAATATGTCTTATCTGAATCGAAGTCGTTAGCTTCATCAACGTTGCCTTCGCCGTCTTTATCATAAGTTACCCAGCCTGTGAGCATCTTACCTTCGCCATCGAAGTAGTATGTTTTATTTTTGTAAGTGATCTTCTTGTCATGAGCCATCTTACCGTTGGACTGGAAGTAGAACCATTCCTCATCAGCACTGTCATCATCGATCGGAGTTGTTAATCTCCAGTCGTTTGTGATCTTTGCACCGCTGCTGTTTACGAAATACTTGTCAGCGCCGTCCTCAACCCACTGGGAACGAACAAGCTGTCCATCATCACCTACGTAATATTCTTTTCCATTGCTGGAGCAGAATGTGTTCTCGTATGCGTCACCGTTCTTGTCGTAGCAATACCACTCGCCATCAACCATCATCCAGGTTCCCTTTGCTGCTGCGAAGGAAGTGATGGAAGCGCCTAATGCTAACAGAGCTGCTGCGGATACTACTGCAGCAATTTTAGTCTGCTTTCTCATAATTAATGCACTCTCCTTTTGTTTTTTTGAAACGCTTTTTGAAATTCCTAATTGCATTACGAAGCCATTATACTTCCGATAAGTAAAATTATCGCAAGTTACGGGAATGGGGATAAGAAGTACGGAAAGCAATGATTAGTAATGAAAACTTTAAGGAAAAGGGAAAAGAAAAATCGGAGAAAGTACAAAAGAAACGGCATTTCCTGGAGAAATTCGGCTGAAAATAAGCGGACTTAAGAATAAATTCATGAAAAGGAAACAATTTCCCTATTCGGCGAGTTGCGCGAAAAGTAGAAGGATGTTATAATAAAATAGATTTTTTATGATGTGCGAAAGGAAGTATTTTCATGGCGAATAGGATAAAGAAACAGGAAGATACAAAGAGCAGCTATCAGGATAATGTTGCGCTGATTATGGGTGTGTTCACACTGGCGGTGCTTTGCCTGCTCCCGCTAGTGTTCCGGGATTATTATTTTAATATTCTGGAAACAAAGTATCAGTTTTATTCGATCATCGCAATTGCGGCGCTCGTGGTGATGGGTGGATATGGACTTGCAAGCGGAAAAATGCTCGAATGGTTTTCAAAGTTTGACTTTAAGACCTGGAGAAAGAGTATGAGCGTTGGAGACTGGGCGATGATAGCGTTCTGGCTTTGCAACGTGATTTCCTGGCTTCTCTGCAAAGACTGGAAATGGGAGGCGTTCTGGGGGACATCCGGAAGATATAATGGTGTATTTCTTATGACCATTTATATGGCAGTATATTTCCTTGTTACCCGTTTCTTTAAATTGAAACAGTGGTATCTGGATGCGTTCCTTGCTGTGGGGATTTTCGTCTGCGTATTTGGCATCACAGATTATTTTCAGATGGATGTGCTTGGATTTAAGGTAAATATGGTGGATGCGCAGAAAGCACTGTATACATCCACATTTGGAAACATCAATACATACACCATTTATGTGGCTGCCCTTATGGCAATATCCATGATACTGTTTACACAGGAGAAAAATCAGAAGAGAATGCTCTGGTACTATGGAAATATGGTTCTGACCAGTTTTGCGCTGATCATGGGTACGAGTGATAACGCGTATTTGTCCTTAGCGGCAATTTTCGGTTTCTCTCCACTGTGGCTTTTTAAGACAAAGACTGGTCTTAGAAGATATGTGATTTCGCTTGCAACATTTTTCACTGTTGTTTTGTGCATCAACCAGATCAATATTGCCTATGCTGACAGTGTGCTCGGTATAGACAGTGCGTTTGGTCTGATCGCCAGATTGAGCGTTCTTCCGGTTATTATTGTTCTTCTTTGGATCGCAGCAGCTGTTTTGACTGTGATGGCATCCAAAGACTCGAGAAAGAGACCGGCGGATCGAAAAGAAGAACTCAATAAGACATTTGTATATGTTTGGATCGGAATTATTGCGGTGGTATGCCTGGCTGTTATCTATGTTTTATATGACGCGAATGCAGCAGGACATGCGGATAAATACGGCGCAATCAGTTCATATGTTGTTTTCAATGATGATTGGGGTACACAGCGTGGTTATGTCTGGAAACGTGCGGTAGATCTCTTTGCGAATAAACTGAATTTGCTTCAGAAACTTTTCGGATATGGACCGGATACATTTGCTTTGCTGATGCAGTATTATTTCCCGGCAAGTCAGGATAATGGTACTCTGGTAATCTATGATAGTGCCCATAATGAGTATCTGCATTATCTTGTTACGATTGGTGCGGCGGGAATGATTTCCTATATCATATTTATGGTTTCATCCGTTGCGGCGATGGCAAAGCGCATGAAAGAGGAGCCATTAGCGGCAGCGATTATGCTTGTAGTATTAGCATATATGACACAGGCAATCGTAAATATCAATCTTCCGATTGCGATGCCGATTATTCTTCAGCTCCTTGCAATAGGTGTGGGAAGAACAAAAAAGGCCTGAGGAAAGAGTATTATGAGGGATTATACCCAGTATAAGCGAATTATTAAATGCCTGTCATCGGCAGTTATTGTAGCATTGGAAGCAGGGATATATGGTTTTGTCTGGACGATGCACTATAATAAAATTATCGTAGCTCCATTCTGGCGTCGCGGTAACTGGCTGATGATCGCTATTTATATGATTCTCCTGCTGTTCTTTGAGCAGACGTATGGGGGATTTAAGGTTGGTTTTTATAAAAAATGGAATGTAATTTATTCACAGATCCTTTCCCTGTTTATCGTGAATGTGATTACATACTTTCAGATCGCATTGCTTGACAAGAAATTTCATACCCCGTCGATCATGGGCGGGGTATTTCTTGCGCAGGTAGTCGTTGCAGTAATTTGGGCGTTTGGGTTTCAGTTTATCTACAGTCGCCTGTTTCCACAGAGAAGAATGCTGCTGGTCTACGGAGAACGGCCAATTTTTCATCTGATGCAGAAGATCAGCACCCGAGAGGATAAATATCAGATCTGCAATATTATTCACTATGGTGAGGGACTTGATGCAATTATGGATCTGATCCATAATTACGACGCAATGATCATCGGAGATATCCCGGCGCATGAACGAAATCAGCTTTTGAAAATGTGCTTTGGGCAGGGAATCCGCACCTATACGGTACCCAAAATCTCTGACATTATCAATCGCAGTTCAGATAACCTGAACCTGTTTGATACACCGCTGCTGCTTTCCAGAAATGAGGGTCTGAAGATCGAGCAGCTTTTCTGCAAACGTTTTCTCGATATTGTATGTTCAGCAATTGGATTGATTTTAACATCTCCATTTTTCCTTGTAATCGCAATGATGATCAAGGCAACTGATCGCGGTCCGGTATTCTACAAACAGGTGCGTCTGACAAAAGATCGCAAAGAGTTTATGATCTATAAATTCCGCACGATGATTCAGGACGCAGAGAAAGATGGACATGCCAGACTGGCGGCGAATGACGATGACCGAATCCTGCCGGTTGGAAAATTCCTTCGCGCGACCCGCCTGGATGAGCTTCCGCAGCTGATTAATATTTTAAAAGGCGAGATGTCGTTAGTTGGACCGCGTCCGGAACGTCCGGAGCTTGCAGCGGAGATCGAGAAAGAACTTCCGGAGTTCGCGTACCGTCTCAAGGTAAAATCTGGACTTACCGGATATGCGCAGATCTATGGAAAATACAATACGACTGCGTATGATAAACTGAAACTTGATCTTACTTATATTAGAAACTATTCGTTTTTCCTGGATCTGAAGCTGATGATCATGACACCGAAAATTATGCTGATGAAGGAGAGCTCCGAGGGCGTAATCGAACATGACGCAAGTCTTCAGAGGCAGGAGATTGCAGCGGCAAAGATGAATATTAAAATCGATGACGCGGGGATAAGAAAATAAAATATAAAAACCGAAGAGATCGGTTGTACAGAGAAAGGAGCGCAGACATGCAGGCAGTAATCATGGCCGGAGGAAAAGGAACCAGACTTGCGGCGCTTACAAAGGATGAAATTCCGAAGCCGATGGTTCCGGTTGCGGAAAAGCCGCTGCTGTTGTGGCAGGTGGAGCGCCTGAAGGAAAATGGGATTACCGATATTATTATGGTAACGGGGCATCTCGGGAATAAAATCCGGGAATACTTTGAGGACGGAAGCCGGTTCGGCGTGACGATCCGGTATTTCGAGGAAAAAGAACCGCTGGGAACGGCGGGATCCTTTTATTACCTGAAGGATATGCTGCATGAAGATACCTTTATTATGATGTCCGGGGACTTGTTCTTTGATATTGATTTTGAGAGAATGATTCGGTTCCATCAGGAAAAAGGCGCTGCAGCAACATTATTTGTCCATCCGAACGGACATCCGTTTGATTCAGATCTTCTGGTCTTGGACAGCAATGACAGGATTACAAAGTTTGACTCCAAGCACAATATGCGGGATTACTGGTATGAGAACTGTGTGAACGCTGGAATCTTTGTATTTGACCGCCATATCTGCGATTACGTTCCGGAGCCGGTAAAACGGAATCTGGAAAATGATGTGATCAAGGGAATGATAGAGGCGGGAGAGCCGGTTTACGGATATCGGTCTCCGGAGTATGTAAAAGATGTCGGAACTGTTGAAAGGATCAATCAGACTCTGGCAGATATCGAGAGAGGCGTGATCAAGGGAAAATGCCTGCGGAATCAGCAGAAATGTATTTTTATGGATCGCGATGGCACCGTTAACCAGTACCGTGGACTTATCTATAAGGAAGAGGATCTGGATCTGGAAAGCTGTGCGGTGGAGGCGATTCGGAAGATCAACCAGTCAGGCCGCCTCGGAATCATCGTGACAAACCAGCCGGTGGTTGCGCGCGGACTCTGCGAAGTAGAGGATGTCAGAGAAATTCACAGAAAACTGGAGACGCTACTTGGACGTGAGGGCGTTTATCTGGACGATATCCTGTTCTGCCCGCACCATCCAGACAAAGGATATCCGGAGGAAAATCCGGCATATAAGATTCCATGTGAGTGCAGAAAACCGAAAATTGGTATGCTGAAGACGGCGGCAGAGAAGTATCATATTGATCTGAAGGAATCCTGGATGATTGGGGATACAACGATCGATGTTCAGACTGGAATCAATGCAGGAATGCGTACAGCCCTTGTATTGACCGGAGAAGCTGGAAAGGACAAGAAATATGATGTGAAACCCGATCTCATCTGCAAGAACCTTTTGGAGGCAGTAGAGAAGATTCTGGAAACGGAATAAAGGCTAACTGATACAATCCAAGTCTGGATGCCTGCCGGGTAAGGCAGGGGACAAGCACAGGCTGGTACACGTAAGAAATGAGGATTTGCAAATGATTATTACACAAACTCCGTTCCGTATGTCATTTTTTGGCGGCGGCACGGATTTCCCGGATTTTTATAAAGAACATGGCGGCGCGGTCATTTCTACAACGTTTGACAAATATTGCTATGTGAATGTGCGCCATCTCCCGCGATTTTTTGATTATTCCACAGAGCTTTCCTATTCAAAGCTTGAGCGTGTGACAGATGTAAACGATATTGAGCATCCGGCGATCCGTGAGGCAATGAAGTATCTGGATATGCAGGAAATCCGCCTGACCTATGAGGCAGATCTTCCGGCGCGTTCCGGACTGGGAACCAGCAGCTCTTTTGCGGTTGGAATGTTAAACGCATTCTATGCATTAAAGGGAAAATATGCGGATAAGAAGAAACTTGCCGATGACGCAATTTATCTGGAGCGTGTGCTCTGCAACGAGAGCGGCGGTGTCCAGGATCAGATCGCAGCGTCCTTTGGAGGCCTGAACCGCATTAATTTCAACGCGGACGGCTATGAAGTAAATCCTGTTATTATTTCTCCGGAGAGAAAGGCACAGCTCAATCAGAACCTGATGCTGTTCTTTACAGGGTTCTCAAGATTCTCCTCCGATATTCAGCAGACGACGGAGAAAGCACTTGTAGACAAGCAGAAACAGCTCTTAGAGATGCTTTCCCTTGTAGATGATGCGGAGAAGGTCCTGACATCAAAAACGGATCTGAACGAGTTTGGAAGGCTCTTAGATTATACATGGAAGCTGAAACGGGGAATCTCCAGCCGGATCTCCACAGATTCCATCGATGGCCTCTATGCAAAAGGAATAGAAGCCGGTGCGCTCGGCGGAAAACTTCTCGGTGCCGGCGGCGGCGGATTCCTGTTATTCTACGTAGAGCCGGATAAGCAGGAGAGTGTGCATAAGGCGATGGAAGAACTTTTGTATGTGCCGTTTGAGTTTGAGAACAGCGGTACGAGAGTGATCCATTATACGCCGGAGACGTATGAGAAGAGATAAGCTGAAAAGCAAGAAATCCCAGTGGTTAGAAACTGCTGGGATTTTTTGATGGATTTACCTGCGAGGTTAACACAGATATTGACTAAAATCGAACATTATGTTAATATTAATTTACCTAAAAGGTAAACAATGAAAGAAGTGATGCATTGGAAATTTCGTATAAAACTAAAAAATTAGAGAAAATATGTACGAATGCCAAGGTTTCAGATAGAGCCTATGGATGTGAGATGTCAGAAAAGATACAAATGAGAATAGATGAAATTAAATCGGTAGATACAGTGGAAGAAATGATACAGTGTCATATTGGGCGGTGTCATACACTGAGAAATAACAGAAAAGGTCAATATGCAGTTGATTTAGTACATCCGTACCGGTTGGTCTTTGAAAAGCATGATAATAAAGTCCAGATAGCTCATATAATGGAGATTATAGATTATCATTAAGAATGGTAGAAGAATAGGAGGTAGCACTATGGTGAGAAGTCGCAGCTTTATTGCAACACCACCTGGAGCGACAATAAGGGAGCAGCTTAATGAACGTGGGATGAGTCAGAAAGAGTTTGCAGCTAGAATGGATATGTCTGAAAAACATATCAGCAGACTCATTAATGGAGAGGTACAATTGACTCCAGAAGTGGCTATTCGATTGGAAATGGTACTGGGAGTACCGGCAAAATTTTGGAACAACCTTGAGACAATTTATAGAGAGAAATTGCTTAAGGTAAAGCTTGAAAATTCTATGGATGCTGATGAAGCGTTAGCAAAACAGCTTCCATATAATGAAATGGCTAAATATGGATGGGTAGAAGAGACAAGAGATTCGAAAGAGAAAGTAATAAATCTCCGTAAATATTTTGAGGTAGTAGAACTTTCTCTATTGGAAAATGATCAAATAACAAGAATTGCATGCAGAAGGCTGGCAGTTACCGAAAAGAGTGACCTTGCACTGCTTGCATGGGCGCAGGAAGCCAAAATTGAGGCCCGCGGCATTGAAACAGATCCGATCAATATAAAACAGCTTACTAAGATTATTCCGGAAATAAGAGAAATGACGGTTTTGAAGCCAAATGTATTTTGTCATAGACTTAAAGAAATGTTGGCGTCCTGCGGAATCGCACTCGTTTTTTTACCGCATCTAAAGGGTCCTTTTTTACAGGGAGCGTCATTTATTGATGGCAATAAAATTGTATTAGGCCTTACAGCGAGAGGTAAAGACGCAGATAAGTTCTGGTTCAGCCTGTTTCACGAACTGGGACATATCATCCTTGGACATGTTGGACAGGCTGGCGGAACGACAGAGCAGGATGAGGAAAACGCGAATACCTGGTCTAAAAACAAATTGATTCCACCAGAAGAATTTCAGATATTCAAAAATCGGGAGATATTTACAAAAGCAAGCGTAGAAAATTTCGCCAGAAGCATTGGAATCGCCCCAGGAATTGTTGTTGGAAGACTTCAGAAGGAAGATTATATTTTGCATAGTATGCTTAATGAATTGAAAGAGCATTATATTATTGGCTGATTATAGAAGATCCCAGCAGTAAAGCACTGCTGGGATTAAAATTAAAATTCTTTTTTACACATATCAAGAGCAGATGCAATCACAGCATCCATATCATAATACTTGTATTCACCCAGACGTCCGCCAAAGACCACATTCTTTTCCTGTTTGGCAAGTCCTTTATATGCTGCGTAGAGCTTTCCGTTCTTCTCATCATTCACCGGATAATACGGTTCATCTCCAGGTTTCCATTCGGAGCTGTACTCACGGCTGATTACAGTCTTCGGAAGATCATTTCCATCATCATCTTTTCCAAACTCAAACCATTTGTGCTCAATGATTCTGGTCCATGGAGTCTCGGAATCTGTGTAGTTTACTGCCGCATTTCCCTGGAAGTTTGGTTTATCAAGGAGCTCTGTCTCGAAGCGGACAGAACGGTACTCAAGAGCGCCGAGCTTAAAATCAAAGTATGCGTCGATGGCACCGGTGTAAATGACTTTTGAGGCCATTGCATCAAATTCAGCCTTATTTGTCAGATAATCAACACCGAGCTTCACTTCAATTCCCTTTAACATATTCGCAACCATCTTTGTATAGCCGCCCATCGGAATTCCCTGATACAGCGCATTAAAATAGTTGTTGTCGAAAGTAAGGCGGACCGGAAGACGTTTAATAATAAAGGATGGAAGCTCAGAACAAGGTCTTCCCCACTGCTTTTCGGTATAACCTTTTACAAGCTTTTCATAGATATCCGTACCAACCAGGCTGATCGCCTGCTCTTCCAGGTTCTTCGGCTCTGTGATTCCAGCAGCCTTCTTCTGCTCCTCGATCTTCGATGCAGCCTCTTCCGGAGTCACAACGCCCCACATCTTATTGAAGGTGTACATATTAAACGGGAGAGAGTAGAGCTCCCCGTGGTAATTTGCTACTGGGGAGTTTGTAAAGCGGTTGAATTCCGCAAACTGGTTGACATATTCCCAGACTTTACGGTTGTTTGTATGGAAAATGTGGGCTCCGTACTTATGTACATGGATCCCTTCCATATCCTCTGTATACACGTTTCCGGCGATATTTGATCTCTTATCAATTACAAGTACAGATTTTCCGTGTTTCTTTGCCTCGTGGGCGAATACAGCACCGTAGAGTCCGGCACCGACAATAAGATAGTCATACATATTTAAACATTCTCCTTCATTCATTTTTTGATTTAGATATTGTGATACTTTGGAATTTAGACAAGCTATTACATATATAAATTCTTTCCATAAGTGCCCTGTTCGATTAAAGAACGAATTGCCGCAGCTACTGCAGGTTTATCCTCTTTGTATGTAACTCCAAACCATTTATCATTTGTCTCCAGAACCTTTACGCTGGCTTTATTCTCAGATAACAGCCTGTCAATAATCTTCGGAAGCAGATACTCGCTTTTCATACCATCATCCCCAAGCTGATCCAGAAATTCTGAAAAACCCGATTCCAGCATATCCAGAAATTTTGGTGGCAGTCCCCACATATTCATCGACACATGCATATCTTCATTGACAGAAACCGGCTGTTTTTCCTCATTGCAGGCTGTGAGAATCCCATTTTGTTTCTGGATCTCATAGGTCTCAGTGACACGCTGCAGATAACCATCCTGATCCACAGTACAGATACCGCGGGTAACACCGCCGTTTTCACTCAATGTATTTTTAAGAATAAATCCCGCCATGCAGATATCATAGAATGAACGGTCAGGCTCCATCTTGGTTGTCATATATTGGTAAAGTTTTTTGAATGCCTCTTTCCCATAATAATCGTCAGCGTTGATAACGATAAATGGATCTTTTATTACATTTTTTGCGCAGAGAACAGCTTGTCCGGTTCCCCATGGTTTTGTCCTTTCCCAGACATTTCTATGCCCGGCAGGAAGTTCATCCACAGACTGGTAAGCATATTCTACGGGAACGATCTTCTCGATCCGCTTTCCGATGATCTCTTTGAAATCTTTCTCGATGTCTTTGCGGATGATAAAAACAACTTTATTGCAGCCTGCCTCCAGCGCATCATGGATCGAGTAATCCATGATGATCTCACCATTTGGGCCAACCGGTTCCAACTGTTTAATCCCTCCGCCGAAACGGCTGCCGATTCCGGCGGCCATGATGACTAATGTGATGTTTTTCATGTTCAATTCCTTCCTAATATGCAACGAATGACGATATAACCATAAGAATTATTTACGCTTGAAAATAATCATCTTACTAAATATATAGTTTAAAACTACAACAAGAACATTTGACGCAATTTTAACGAAAAGGTCGTTCACCCCCAGGCAGTCCACAAATATAAACATGATAAGCAGATCACAGGCACCTGTGAATAATCTGCAGCCTGTAAATGATAAAAATTCCTGTAGAATTGCTTGCAGACAAAGACTTTTGCTCTTAAAAACCCACCATTTATTAGTTATATAAGCAAAAATCACGGAGATGATCCACGCCAGGCAGGTACTGAGAATAACCGATAAGGAAAGTATATGTGCGCTGATATAATATGTAATAATATTGACAGCTGTGGTACATACTCCGAAGAATAAATACAGGATCGGCTGCTGATATTTCTTAAATAACTGGTTCATGATTTATCCTCGATCTTACTACTGTACTCTTTAGATTCTGTTCGTTCGCTGATAATATATCTCGGTCGGTGTTTGACTTCCATGTATATTTTTCCAATATACTCGCCCAGAACACCAAGACACATCAGCTGAACACCTCCTAGCAGGCAGATGATACAGGTCATGCTGGACCATCCGGCAACTGAACGGTTCATGAAATGCATAATGACAGACCACACGATTCCAAGGAAACTGAATCCGGCAATAATCGTTCCAAGAGCAGTAATGATTCGGATAGGTTTAATACTGAGACTTGTAATTCCATCAAAAGCAAGTCCAAGCATTTTTGATAATGGATAGTGGCTTTCTCCAGCAATCCGCTCGTGCCGTTCGTAGTAAACACTAGTGCTCTTAAAGCCGACCAGCGGGAACATTCCACGCAGAAACAGGTTGACTTCTTTAAAGTTGGCAAATTCCTTTAAAACACGGCTGGAAACCAGGCGGTAATCTGCATGATTATATACAACCTCGGCACCCATCCAGTTTAAAAGTTTATAAAATCCTTCAGCCGTAAAGCGTTTGAAAAATGTATCAGTATCACGTTTACTGCGTACACCATATACGATCTCACATCCTTGAAGGTACTGATCAACCATTTCGTCCATCGCATTGATGTCATCCTGACCATCACAGTCAATAGAGATCGTAATATCGCATTTATCTTTCGCTTCCATCAAACCCGCAAGAACCGCGTTCTGATGTCCGCGATTACGGCTTTGTGAGATTCCAATAAAATGTTCATCCTGTTTTGCCAGTGAGCAGATAATTTCCCAGGTTTTATCCTTGCTGCCATCATTGACGAAAAGAATCCTACTGTTATTGGAAATTTTTCCAGACTCAATAAGTGAGTTTAATTTGCTTAAAAATAATTTTGATGTTATTGGAAGAACGGTTTCTTCGTTATAGCATGGGATAATAATGTATAATATATTCATTTCAATATACCGCCTTATTAATATTATTAGTATTATTATTCAATAATATTTCACATATTAAATAATCATCCATGTTCCTATATAAATTAATCTATCGAGAACTAGATTAATATTTAATTATTACTAAAGTATCTCCCTTAAATATCAACTGCTCATCTGGTACAAAGTCATTCCAATTATAGTCATGCGGGTTAAATTCTAACATAGAATTTACAAATGGTACTTTTTTATAATTTGTTTGATTATAAAAATTAATTGTATTTACATCTCCCCAATCAACACTAAATGCTTTTGTATTTGTATCATACTTAACATACTTAATTCCTGGATAACTATATGATGGTGATGCATCGAAAACTGTTGCAATTTTGGATATTGAAGTATTGCTCTCTGCTTCGTATTTTTTTATATTTTTCTCAATTTCTTCAGAATATTCTCTATCTAAATAATTAGTGATAAAATGGTTCACTCCTATTGAATGTATTAAAAAGACATTACATACCAGCAGAATCATCATAGTTATAAGCGTTATTATTCGATAACTCCAGGACGTAGATATCACGATTATAATGATAGATATCATTGAAAATACTGTCCAAAATCCTACCATGGTTCTTGGCGCAAACCATAATGTACTTGTGAATAAATGGGGAGTAAATACCATGCTATAGCAAATCCCAATACAACCTAAAATCAACAAGAATATGTTTATTGGATTATTAGTAAATTTACCAACAACTTGGCACAAACAAAGTGACAGTACTATAAGACCTACACCTAAGATAAATTGGATAAAAAAGCCATTTCCATCATATAACAATTGTAATTGTAATTGTATTATCTGTTTGATATTCTGTATTACGGTATAAAAAGACAAGTTAGCGGTTCTTGCTTCTATTTCTCGGGTAAAAATTTTTTGTAAAATCAACATTGCGCTACAGCTGAGAAATATAATACAAAACGTACATACAATTCGTTTGAATAATATTTTAGTATATTTTAAATCCTCATTTATTAACATATAGAGAATACAAAAAAAGCCGAAATAAGCGAATGCAGCCTGATAGCATAGCAATGAACAAAGCAATAGTACAGTTGCACTAACTGCATTAGGTATTCTTTGATTTAAACACCAAATTTTAATTTACTAATAAAAGCTTCGGCTATTTCTTTTAGAATTTCTCCATCACGAGCTAAAAAATAAAGATCAGATATGCCCTTTTTAATTGAAAGCTTTAATATCCAAAATACATAGGCGGATAAAATAGGTCCTACTACCACTGAACTAGTATTGTAAATAACAGTCTCATCTTCATATAGTATTTCAGCCATCTTCGAGGCCTGGAGCATACTCTGTGATGCTTCATAAAATGCAGAAAACTCACTTTTGCTTTTTAGTATTTTTATATACTTTGCTAATTTATTCATTCATCTTCCTAACAAATGTTTAAAAAATTTTCGCATTATCACTGATATATATATTAAATTAACATTTTTAGTTTTTATGATTCCATAATATATTTCAAATTCTATATTTACTTTATATTTTGTAAGAACCTCAATAGCCTCTTTAGTTTCTTCAAAAAGAAGGGTCTGTCTAATTATTTTGTTTCTTGCTGGATAGTCAAACTTTTGATTATAAGTTGCCTTTTCCCATGCTAAAAAACAACTACGCAAATACATTCCTGCCGCAACTTTTGAATCTAAGATCTGCCATTTTATATATTCATGTAGTCTAATTCTTTTATAAATCTCGCAATTGTAATTCAAAAGATTTTCATTCCATCTATTTGTCAGTCTTGCAATATTATGACAAATATAATGATACCCTGATAATTCCAAAAACAAGATGGATTCTGCCGTTGTTAAGGCTTGGATGTTGTATGGAACATCTTCTCCATAACGTATATTCTCATCGAATCGAATATTATTTTCTATTAGCTTTTTTCTTTTATAAATTTTATTCCATACATGAATATAAACATTATAGAAATATAGTTTCTGACTTTCCGCTCTGATTTCATCAGCGGATTGCAAAAAATGTCTGTCCCATCTGGTTTTTGTGATATGATTATTTCTTCTGTCATGTATAAATTCACGTGTAAAACCTGTAACAATAAAATCTGCTTGCTCTTTTTCTGCTTCACTCACAAGCTGTTCATAATAGTCTCTTTCTACATAATCATCCGCATCCAAATACACAACATATGTTCCACGGGCAATAGAAAAGCCAGTATTTCTGGCCGCACTTAAGCCCAAATTATCCTGGCTAATATAATGAATTCGATTTTCTTTACGACAATATTCCTTGCAAATTTTTTCTGACATATCCGTGGATCCATCATTTACAAGAATAAGCTCCCAGGAGTGTAGCGTAGATTTAAGAACACTTTCTATAGCCTGCGTTAAAAAATTTTCTCCGTTATATATAGGGAGTATAATGCTTAACTTTGGACAATCCATATAGTACTTACCTTCCATTTGAAATGCTTCCGATAATCAAGGTTATACCAACCACAAGCAAAAATCCTTGAAAATCACCGGGATTCCGGCATGAAATCTACAAAACTGGGAAATATTTTAAGGAAATGTTATAGATTAAAAGTTGCCTTATTTAGGCAAAGATGTTATACTAGCAGAAGCTAGTTGGTATAACCTTGATTATAGGAAGAGAAAGATACCAGGGCTTACGGAGGGTATGTGATGATTAAGGTCCTACACTTTGTTTCAGTCCCGGCGAGATGGAGCGGGGTCATGAGTGTCATCATGAATTATTATCGGCATTTAGACCGGTCGCGGTCCAGTTCGATTTTCTCGACTTCATTCATCCAGTGAAGGATTCTTATGAGGTGGAAATCAAAACACTGGGAGGACGGGTCTTTTTTATGTCTAATCCATGGCGAGGAATGGAAGCATAGAACAAATAGAGAAATTTTTACAGGAAATTAGATGATGGAAAAAATATTGACGGTAGTCGTACCGACTTACAACGCGGAAAAATATCTTCGTGATAACCTGGAGTCCTTTGTGATCCCGGAAGTGCTGCAGGATATTGAGATTCTTATTATTAATGACGGATCTACAGATCAATCTTTAATTATCGCTGAAGAGTACGCCAAACGTTATCCGGAAAGCTATCGAGTGATTACTAAAGAAAATGGGGGGCATGGGTCGGGAATCAATTGCGGAATTGAACATGCGCAGGGCACCTATTTTAAAGTTGTCGATGCGGATGACTGGGTAGAAAAAGATGCATTTATCAGTCTGGTAAAAACGTTAAAGATGAAAAATGCGGATATCGTACATTCTGGATTTTTGTGGGCTTACGATTGCGGAGAAACAGATAAAACGAAATTTCAGACTAAGGCTGAGATCACAACACCTTTTAGGGAAGTGGAATATCAGAAAGTATACCGGTTTGACGACATTGCGGACCGGCTGTATATGAAAATGCATAATATGACAATCCGAACGGAGATCCTTCGGGCAAATCAGATATGGATCGATGAACATTGCTATTATGTAGATACAGAGTATATTACCTATCCGATTCCTTTTGTTGAGACGATCTGTTTTATAGATGAGTTTGTCTACTATTATCGTCTTGGGAGAGAAGGACAGAGTGTCGGTCTTGATAAGATGCAGAAAAATGAGCGGAACTATGATAAAGTCATCAATTCTCTGCTGAAATTTTATAAAAAACTGGGTCGGGAGATCACATGCTCTGATGAGAAGAAAAATTACATAGCAGGGATTATCGCAAGGGTAATTGCTGGAAAAATAAAGATTATGCTCAGCTTTCCAGCGTCCAGACAAAAGAAAAAAGAACTGGTTCAGTTTGAACGAAAGATCCGATGTGAGTATCCGGAAATCTATTCGCGTAATAAAAATAAGGCATTATCGTTACTGCGCATGAGCGGATATCTTTTGTATTACCCGGCCAGCAAAATGGTCAGACAAATGTATTGATAAAAGTCATGAGACAAAGCAACTTCTTATAAAGTTGGAAAGCTGCAATGAAACAAGATGGAGGAGCGATGATTCAGTTACAAAGCATTTTGTTCCCAAGCAGCAATGTATGCCAGGTGGAGGAATTATATTTTCATCGGTATGATCAGGCGCAAAAAGGGGAACGAATTGATTTTGATGGATATTTTAATCTCTTTTATATAGAAAAAAGGAAAAAATATACAAGAATCGAAGATTTAAGCCTGCAATTAACTCTTTACGGATATAAGGAACTGATTCTGGTTCATGATGGAACTGATATAAAAACATTCCCTTTATCACCGAAAGAAAAGCAGAGTTATTCTGTTGAATTTCCCTATAAGGAAGTGAACAGCGGTGCTTTCTGGTTTGCGTTAGTCAGAGATTCATCGGTTAAGGATTCCTATGTGTCTGGTTCTTATATTACGCAAAAAACATGGAATCCTGTTTATATAGGAATTGATATCTGTACGTTCCGACGGGAAGCTTATGTTCAGAGAAATCTTCAGCAGCTAAAAGAACGTATTCTGGACAATCATACGCTGGAAGTATCAGAACATGTGGCGGTATATGTGATTGACAATGGAAAAACGTTGGACAGCATTGAAAGTATACAAGAAATCCAGAAAACGTCCAGTGGAAAAATTCGTATTTTTGAGAATAAGAATGCCGGAGGAGCTGGCGGATTTACCAGGGGGATGATTGAAGTCCTTCAGGCACGGAAACGCGGGGAAACCCCATTTACACATGTCCTTTTAATGGATGATGATGCTGTTGTAGAACCGGACGCTTTAGTACGGATCTATGGCTTTTTGGCAACAGTCCGTGAGGAGTGGAAGAATATAACACTCGGCGGTACGATGATGCGGGAAGATTTCCCATATATGTTGTTCTGCGCGGGAGAATGGTGGGAAAATGGATCAATTGTGCGCCCGGACATGAATCTGGATGTTCGGAATAGAGCAACAGCTACAAGCAAATATTTAACAGGAACAGGACGTGAGAATGAACTCTATTCCGGATGGTGGTGCTGCTGTTATTCACTGGCGACTGTCAGGGAAGACAATCTGCCTATTCCGTTTTTTATCCACTGTGATGATATTGAATTTGGAATAAGAAATAAGGAACAGGGAATCGTGTTTCTTAATGGTGTGGGAGTATGGCACAAGGGATTTGAACTCCTTTTTTCGGGCTCTAATATATATTATGATACACGAAATAATCTAATACAAATAGCACTTCATCAGGAGAGCGGGAAAAAACGATGTGCCGTGAAATACTACTTGAAAATGTTGACGGCAGCGATGTTCAGAATACGATATAAAGATGCAGAACTGATCTTTCGCGGACTTCAGGATTTCCTTAAAGGACCGGAATGGCTTCATGCACAGGAACCAGAACTTCTGAATAATGAAATACGCGGGCTCACTTATCAGATGAAGCAACTGGAAGATTGGAAATCTGAATTGACAGACGAGGAAATGTCCGCTATTCGACAGCAGATCACTACATGGACAGAGCATTTTTCGCTGGAAGAAATCATTAAAAAGAATGCAGAAAAGAAGAAGGCAACGCTGGTCCATTATCTTACATTGAATGGCTGGCTGCTTCCTGCTGATGCGGATAAGATTACATTGATTTTATCAATGGATTCCCCGTTTGCAGCGTTCCGTAAGAGAAAAATCGCATGTTATGAACCGGCAAGTGGACGACTTTTTCTGACAAAAAAGAGTTATAAAAAATTAGTCTGGTTATTTACCGTTTATTGGAGATCATTTTGGATGATTCTCTTTCAATTGGGACCTGCGATGCGGGATTATAAGGAGCATATACAGAAAATAACGAACCAGAAGGCTTGGGAACAATATCTGAGAGAAATATAGGGAAATGTTCTTTGCCTGAATGATATAGCGGATTCATATATTCGCGTTTGAGAGGAGTTATGAAAAAACATAATGGATAAATTTATGAGAAGACTGGCTGTATTTCAACATTACAGACCTTTGCTATCGCAGCTTGTCGTGAAAGATATTAAATTAAAGTACCGAAGAAGTTTTCTTGGGTATCTGTGGAGCATTCTGAACCCATTGATGATTATGGGAATCATGGTGCTGGTATTTTCAAGTATGTTTCGGTTTGACATACAAAATTATCCGGTATATCTCATCATCGGACAGACTATTTTTAACTTTGTATCTGAAGCAACAAATCAGGCAATGTGGTCGATTACCGGAAATGCAGCATTGATGAAGAAAACATATGTACCGAAATATATTTTTACTTTATCAAGAGTAACCAGTTCGTTCGTAAATATGATTTTTGCATTAGGAGCAATGCTTCTTGTATTTATTATCTGCAGAATCCATTTCAGTCTGAATATGCTTTTTATTCCGGTTATTTTAATTCAGGTATATATTTTTTCAATGGGACTTGGATTATTTCTGGCGGCCGGAACCGTGTTTTTTAGAGACATTCAGTATATCTATAGTGCGTTCCTGACCGCATGGATGTATGTGACGCCGATCTTTTATCCGATCAGTCAGCTGCCGGAAAATCTGCAGAGATGTATTAAGCATTTTAATCCGCTGTACGCATATATCACACAGTTCCGTACAATTGTACTTGAGAGCATGTGTCCGGATATGAGATTAGTTGTATATGGATTTGTTGTTGCTTTTCTTATGATGGGATTTGGTACACTGGTATTCATGAAGAGCCAGGATCGCTTTATTCTGTATATTTAATCGAATGAGGGTAGAAAAATGGAAAATGAATATGCAGTGCGTGTGGAGCATGCCGTAGTACGATTTAATATGGCATCGGAACGGATTGACAATTTAAAAGAATATTTTGTAAAGCTGCTGCGCAGAGAATTAATGTTTAAAGAGTTCTTTGCACTGAAAGATGTGAGCTTTGAGGTCAAAAAAGGCGAAGCCTGGGGAATTATCGGAACAAATGGTTCCGGAAAATCAACATTGTTGAAATTAATATGCGGTATTTTAAAGCCGTATAAGGGAACCGTGACGATCAATGGAACGATAGCTCCGCTAATTGAACTCGGTGCTGGATTCGATGGTGATTTGACGGCAAGAGAAAATATTTTCTTAAATGGAGCTGTTCTTGGATATGATAAAAAATTCATGGAACAACACTTTGACGAGATTGTGGATTTCGCGGAATTATGGGATTTTCTTGACATGCCGATAAAGAATTACTCTTCCGGTATGGCGGCCAGATTGGGATTCGCTATCGCAACGATCGTAAGACCGGATATATTGATTTGTGATGAGGTTTTGTCAGTAGGAGATTATGCGTTTCAAAAGAAATGTGAACGAAGAATGGCTGAAATGCGGGAAAGCGGAACAACACTTTTATATGTGTCGCATTCTATAGAATCGGTTAAAGAGATCTGTGACCATGCATTATGGTTAGACAAAGGCATTGTAAAGAAGTATGGAGATGTTGATACAGTAGCTGAGGCGTACATCGAAAAATTAAAACAAAAAGAAAAGAAATAATAGAAGTATAAAGAGGGAAAAATGATTATTCAAAATGTATTATGGCCAAAGGCAGACGTTTGCACACAGGAAGAAATGTATTTTCGAAAAAATAAGTTTGCTACACGCGTAAACCAGACTTTTGTACTGGATAAACATGGGAAAATAAGTTCGGATACATATTTCAATAGTGTATCGGCTGATAAATGGAAAAAGTACACAGATGTATCAGCCATCAGCTTGACATTAAAAATCAAAGGACAGTGTTACGTCCGGCTATATTATAAGAAAAAAATACATGACAAGATTTATGAAAAATGTGTATTTGAACAAGTGTATCAGATGGACGATATATCAGAAATTGCTTTAGAGTTCCCGGCCGGTGAAGGAATGGCATATTTTTTAGTAGAGGCGTTGGAAGATGCGTGCGTATTCTATGGAGGATATTATTCAACTGATTTAAAAGAAGAATACACTTCTCCTGTAAAAATAGGAATTGGCATTTGTACTTTCAAGAGAGAAAGCTTTATTGAGCATAATTTGCATATATTAAATAAATATATATTAAATAATCCATCATCTGAATTATATGGTCATTTGGAAATATTTATTTCTGATAATGGAAAAACATTAGATATAAATAAATTATCTAGTGATCACATTCATATTGTGCAGAACAAAAATACAGGAGGAGCAGGTGGATTTACCCGTGATCTGATTGAAATTCTTGATGCAAATAATGCAGGAATGGAAATTACACATGTTTTGTTAATGGATGATGATATTATTATTGATCCGGAATCATTATTGAAAACATATAGAATTTTATCTGTATTAAAAGAAAAATTTAAGGATTCATTTATCGGTGGAGCAATGTTGAGAAATGATGCTCAAAATATACAGGTGGAATCGGGAGCATCATGGAATGCCGGAAAACTTATTTCCCTGAAATCTGGACTTGATATGAACTCATGTGATGCTTGTCTGTACAATGAGATCGAAGAATATAGAGAGTATAACGCATGGTGGTACTGCTGCTTTCCTGTTAAGGTAGTTTCAGAGACTAATCTTCCGATGCCAATATTTATAAGAGGAGATGATCTGGAGTATGGATTGAGAAATATGAAGAATCTTATTTTGATGAATGGAATTTGTGTATGGCACGAACCATTTGAAAATAAATATTCTTCATTTTTATCATATTATATTTTAAGAAATCAGTTTATTGATAATGCGCTTCATTTTCCTGAGTACAATAAACGCGATGCAAAAAAACAATTAATGTTAAGTGTTGTCCGGGAGGTTTTCCATTACAGATACAAAAATGTTGATTTATTATTGCGCGGTGTGAAAGATTATCTTGCGGGAATTGATTGGCTTATTAACTCAGATGGTGAAAGTTTACATAGAGAAATCATGGCTGCCGGATATAAGGCTATACCAATAGATGAAGTGGATATGTCTTTTTCATATCCGAATTATGAACGTAGTTGTCAGGAAAACGATTCAAAGCTACATAGAATTTTGAGACTAGTCACATTTAATGGATATTTGCTTCCAACAAAGCGTGATAATATTGCACCTATGGCGAGTATTCGACCGTTTAATGCATATCGTGTAAAGCGCATTCTTAACTATGATGTAGCTTCTCAGAAAGGTTTTATCACTGAACGTAATACCAAGTTAGCAGTTAAAAATATACTTGCAACATTTGCGGTAATGTGGGAGATGGACAGAAAATATGAGAAGATAACCAGGGAATATCGACAGCGTTGTGGGGAAGTACAGAAATTGGAATTTTGGAAGAAATATTTGAATATTTAGTAATAGAATATATGTATGAGTGATACTTTTTTAATCATAAACTATCAATGAGCAAATTTGAAAACTGTACAATTAAATCAATGATGTACGAACAATGCAGAAATTAAAAAGTTCAATGCTTTCGTCATGTACACAAATAGCTGTAGATTTTGTACACTTTTCGACATTTGATTATTGATAACTAATAAATATAAGAAAACACTGTATATATTGAAAAATATTATAAAACATCAGTTTATTTCATTGTAATATGAATTGTGAGAACTGTGGAGGATGATATAGTGATATGGATGGAAAAAGTATTTGATAAGAAACGTCAAATCAACATTTTTTTTGAAAATTTAATATGGTGGATTGCAATGCCTTTTTTTTCAATCATTTCCTTTTTGACTTTTTTCTTCACAACAGAGTTGGCAGATGGATATAAAGGCGCCTATGATGTGAAATTTTCTCCTCTAATAGTCATTGTGTTAATACTGATTACTGTGGTAGTGATTTTTCTCTTTTGCTACGGCAAGGAAAATGAACTGAAGCGAAGCAATATTGTTAAGACAGTTTTTTTTATAGGATTATTTGAATCAATGCTATGGATTTTTATTGCGGATGTAGGTCCAGCCTTTGACTCACTTGATTTGGTGTATGCTACAGAAGCACTTCGAGGTAGTACGGATGGACTCGCAATCTGCAAATGGGAATATGCTAATTACCTCTCTAGATTCCCATTTCAAACAAGTATTGTTTGTTTACTGTATTTATGTATGTCAATCGCTGGTGAAAATTATATAATATTTTATGAAATCATAAATTGTTTTGCATGTGCGTTTGCAATGGCAGGAATAGTAATACTTACAGGTGAGATATCCGACAATACGATGAGCATTGCACTCTCTGGATTAATGACAATACTTTTTTTCCCAATGGTATTATATTGTACATTTATATATGGAAATATTATTGCGTTACCCTTTTTGATTTATAGTTTCTATTGGCAGAAGAAAGCCTTAAGTGGAGAAAAAAATGTATGGTGCTGTCTTGCTATATCAATTGGTTTGATGGGAATTTCCATTTTTATTAAGTCGACGATGATTATAGGAGCTCTAGCAGAATGTTGCGTTTACTTATTTCAGATACTACAAGGCGTAAATAAGAAAAAGTTTCTAATCTATATATTATGTATGGTGTGTACATTAAAAGCGAGTACATTGTTTTCAGCACCAGTTAATTCATTTATAGAAAAGAAAGTGAATATTGATTTAGATGAGGGCGTGCCAAGTATTGCATGGATTACCATGGGCTTAGGAGGTGGAAAAGAATATCAGGCGGATATGGAAAATGATGATATTTTGGCAACAGATATAAAAAATGCCGGATACTATGATGGGTTTGTATGGGCCTTGTCAAGTGAGGAGTATTCTAGGAAAGCCATGAAATCTATTTCGATAAAGTATTTGCTTCGGAGAATTCAACACTTTGTGAGTGATCCAGATTTGATGCTCAGGTATATCGCAGAGAAGTTTGCAATTGAATGGACAAATCCGGATTTTGAGTCTTTTCTTGCTAGTAATTGGGATTATTTGCAGGTTAATGGATATAATCAAGCCAAACGATCAATGACAAAGCTTACAGCAAGTTTTTATTATGGAACGGTACATGATGTGTTATTTAATATGATGGATATTATGCAAACATTATTGTCGATGGGGACTTTATGGTGGCTTATATTTAATAATAAAGGAAAAATTGCACGATGTGTAGAACTTATAGTTGTGCTTGGCTATGCGGCTGTATTTCTTTTGTGGGAGAATAAAACTCAGTATATGTTTCCTGCATATTTATTGATGATTCCAATGGCGAGTAACGGCTGGAGACTTATGTGTTGTTTGATAATTGATTTAGGTACAAAGGTTAGATAATGTTGTTAAAATAAAGAA
This sequence comes from Pilosibacter sp. NGB245, assembly GCF_057397225.1. Taxonomy (NCBI): domain Bacteria; kingdom Bacillati; phylum Bacillota; class Clostridia; order Eubacteriales; family Clostridiaceae; genus Pilosibacter; species Pilosibacter sp. NGB245. Next base: position 318,692 of record NZ_CM171584.1, read on the forward strand.
GTTTATATGTATATGAAGGATCTTTTTGTAAAATGAATGTATTATATATTATTATCCCATGCTATAACGAAGAAACTGTTCTTCCTATAACATCAAAATTATTTTTAAGCAAATTAAACTCACTTATTGAGTCTGGAAAAATTTCCAATAACAGTAGGATTCTTTTCGTCAATGATGGCAGCAAGGATAAAACCTGGGAAATTATCTGCTCACTGGCAAAACAGGATGAACATTTTATTGGAATCTCACAAAGCCGTAATCGCGGACATCAGAACGCGGTTCTTGCGGGTTTGATGGAAGCGAAAGATAAATGCGATATTACGATCTCTATTGACTGTGATGGTCAGGATGACATCAATGCGATGGACGAAATGGTTGATCAGTACCTTCAAGGATGTGAGATCGTATATGGTGTACGCAGTAAACGTGATACTGATACATTCTTCAAACGTTTTACAGCTGAGGGATTTTACAAACTCTTAAACTGGATGGGAGCCGAAGTGGTTTATAATCATGCTGATTATCGCCTGGTTTCCAGCCGTGTTTTAAAGGAATTCGCCAATTTCAAAGAAGTTAACCTGTTTCTGCGTGGAATGTTTCCGCTGGTTGGCTTTAAGAGCACAAGTGTTTACTATGAACGGCACGAGCGAATTGCCGGAGAAAGCCATTATCCATTATCAAAAATGCTTGGACTTGCTTTCGATGGAATTACAAGTCTCAGTATTAAACCGATTCGAATCATTACTGCTCTTGGAACAATTATTGCCGGATTCAGTTTCCTTGGAATTGTGTGGTCTGTTATCATGCATCTGATGAACCGGTCGGTTGCCGGATGGTCCAGTATGACCTGTATCATCTGCCTGCTAGGAGGTGTTCAGCTGATGTGTCTTGGTGTTCTGGGCGAGTATATTGGAAAAATATACATGGAAGTCAAACACCGACCGAGATATATTATCAGCGAACGAACAGAATCTAAAGAGTACAGTAGTAAGATCGAGGATAAATCATGAACCAGTTATTTAAGAAATATCAGCAGCCGATCCTGTATTTATTCTTCGGAGTATGTACCACAGCTGTCAATATTATTACATATTATATCAGCGCACATATACTTTCCTTATCGGTTATTCTCAGTACCTGCCTGGCGTGGATCATCTCCGTGATTTTTGCTTATATAACTAATAAATGGTGGGTTTTTAAGAGCAAAAGTCTTTGTCTGCAAGCAATTCTACAGGAATTTTTATCATTTACAGGCTGCAGATTATTCACAGGTGCCTGTGATCTGCTTATCATGTTTATATTTGTGGACTGCCTGGGGGTGAACGACCTTTTCGTTAAAATTGCGTCAAATGTTCTTGTTGTAGTTTTAAACTATATATTTAGTAAGATGATTATTTTCAAGCGTAAATAATTCTTATGGTTATATCGTCATTCGTTGCATATTAGGAAGGAATTGAACATGAAAAACATCACATTAGTCATCATGGCCGCCGGAATCGGCAGCCGTTTCGGCGGAGGGATTAAACAGTTGGAACCGGTTGGCCCAAATGGTGAGATCATCATGGATTACTCGATCCATGATGCGCTGGAGGCAGGCTGCAATAAAGTTGTTTTTATCATCCGCAAAGACATCGAGAAAGATTTCAAAGAGATCATCGGAAAGCGGATCGAGAAGATCGTTCCCGTAGAATATGCTTACCAGTCTGTGGATGAACTTCCTGCCGGGCATAGAAATGTCTGGGAAAGGACAAAACCATGGGGAACCGGACAAGCTGTTCTCTGCGCAAAGAATGTAATAAAAGATCCATTTATCGTTATCAACGCTGACGATTATTATGGGAAAGAGGCATTCAAAAAACTTTACCAATATATGACAACCAAGATGGAGCCTGACCGTTCATTCTATGATATCTGCATGGCGGGATTTATTCTTAAAAATACATTGAGTGAAAACGGCGGTGTTACCCGCGGTATCTGTACTGTGGATCAGGATGGTTATCTGCAGCGTGTCACTGAGACCTATGAGATCCAGAAACAAAATGGGATTCTCACAGCCTGCAATGAGGAAAAACAGCCGGTTTCTGTCAATGAAGATATGCATGTGTCGATGAATATGTGGGGACTGCCACCAAAATTTCTGGATATGCTGGAATCGGGTTTTTCAGAATTTCTGGATCAGCTTGGGGATGATGGTATGAAAAGCGAGTATCTGCTTCCGAAGATTATTGACAGGCTGTTATCTGAGAATAAAGCCAGCGTAAAGGTTCTGGAGACAAATGATAAATGGTTTGGAGTTACATACAAAGAGGATAAACCTGCAGTAGCTGCGGCAATTCGTTCTTTAATCGAACAGGGCACTTATGGAAAGAATTTATATATGTAATAGCTTGTCTAAATTCCAAAGTATCACAATATCTAAATCAAAAAATGAATGAAGGAGAATGTTTAAATATGTATGACTATCTTATTGTCGGTGCCGGACTCTACGGTGCTGTATTCGCCCACGAGGCAAAGAAACACGGAAAATCTGTACTTGTAATTGATAAGAGATCAAATATCGCCGGAAACGTGTATACAGAGGATATGGAAGGGATCCATGTACATAAGTACGGAGCCCACATTTTCCATACAAACAACCGCAAAGTCTGGGAATATGTCAACCAGTTTGCGGAATTCAACCGCTTCACAAACTCCCCGGTAGCAAATTATCACGGGGAGCTCTACTCGCTTCCGTTTAATATGTACACCTTCAATAAGATGTGGGGCGTTGTGACTCCGGAAGAGGCTGCAGCAAAAATCGAGGAGCAGAAAAAAGCTGCTGGAATCACGGAGCCGAAGAACCTGGAAGAGCAGGCGATCAGCCTGGTTGGCACGGATATCTATGAAAAGCTTGTAAAGGGCTATACCGAAAAACAGTGGGGAAGACCTTGTTCTGAGCTTCCGTCCTTTATTATTAAGCGGCTCCCGGTCCGCCTTACTTTCGACAACAACTATTTTAATGCGCTGTACCAGGGAATTCCAATGGGCGGCTATACAAAAATGGCTGCGAATATGTTAGACGGCATTGAGGTCAGACTTGGCGTGGATTATCTGGCGGATAAGGCTGCTCTTGATGCGATGGCATCGAAGGTTATTTACACTGGTGCCATTGATGCATACTTTGATTTTAAACTTGGTGCGCTGGAATACCGCTCTGTCCGTTTTGAGACAGAAGTGCTTGATAAACCAAACTTCCAGGGAAATGCGGCAGTAAACTATACAGACTCTGAGACTCCATGGACTAGAATCATCGAGCATAAATGGTTTGAGTTTGGAAAAGATGATAATGGGAATGACCTTTCGAAAACCGTGATCAGCCGTGAGTACAGCTCTGAGTGGAAACCTGGGGATGAGCCGTACTATCCGGTAAATGACGAGAAGAACGGGAAGCTGTATGCAACGTATAAAGAACTTGCGGAACAGGAAAAGAACGTCATCTTTGGCGGTCGTCTGGGTGAGTATAAATATTACGACATGGATGCAGTGATTGCTTCTGCACTGGATATGTGCGAAAAAGAATTAAAGTGAATGGAATCATATAGCAGTCACTGTCCATAGTGCTTTTTACTGTATATGGTTCATTGTAGCATTAATACTGGATATGTGGCAAAACCTGCAGCAATATAGGGAAATTTGTGGCAGATATAGAAAAAATCATAGGTCTCCTGTATAATAAGCATATTCCTACTGTGGAAGTTTATAAAGGAAGAAGTACGAAAGATAAGGCAGGACTATGAATAGATGGAAGCGATAATCTGGATTACGGCAGCGGTTGTCATATATTTGATGGGAAGAAAACATTGCAATGAAGAAAAGAATCATGCCGAGTGGAAATGGAAAGCGTATATTGCTGGTTCCCTTCTGGCGGCAGTGCTCTGCGAGATAGGGATAAAAGCAGTATTCCATATTCACTATCTGTCGGTCTGGCTTGTTCTTACGTATGCATTGATCGCGTTGCAGTGCAGCCGGATGTTGTGGCTTGTGATTTTTAAACCGGAAGAGTGGAGAATGCTCTGCTCCATGGGAATAAAGATGGCGGTTGGAATGGCGATCCTCGCGGTTTATTATGTGAATCTTGGGAATCATGTGATCGGTGTATCGAGGATTGCAAATCAGTTTCCGCCGGTCAGCACGGGAATAGCGGATCTTATGATCCTGTTATCCTGTACGCTGTGGATCTACGGTGCAGATCTCATGAAACGGTTTCCGGACTTTTGCCGGGCGGTTTATTGGATCCTTCTGACATTGACTCCATTTCTGGTATTCCTGATCGTGGAGCTTTGCTGGAATTCTTCGGTCACAACGATCAGCCTGCTGAACGGTGAGCTGAATGTCCTGATCTATCTGATCCTTGAGGTGTTCTTTGTAAGCCTGATGCAAAAGGGCATGCTGGGACTGCAGCTTTTGTATATTTTTGCATGGCTTACCGGGGCATTGAATTATTACCTTCTGAAATTCCGTGGACAGCCGTTTCTGGCAACCGATATTTATGCGATCCGTACAGCGATGGCGATAGCAGGGCAGTACACATTTGAGATTGCGGAGGAGCTTGCGTTTACATTCCTCATTCTGTTTTTCCTGCTGACCTGTACATGGGCAATAGGAAAGTCTGGGGTTTTCCAGAAAAAGACAGGGAAAAAGCATGTATTGATCCGAAGTTGTGGTGCTATTGGCGCAGCCGGGGCGTTATTTTTCTGGGTCGGAAATTATGATTTCCCGGATACATATAATATCGGTGTTGATTTCTGGTGGCAGGCAAACACATACGAGGCGAGTGGGTTTGCCCCGGCATTTATCTCATTCTGGCAGCGGATGAAGATCAGTAAGCCTGATGGATATACAGAGCAGGAGGCAGAGAAGCTTCTTGATGAGTATGGGGTGCCGGAAAGTGCAAATGAGGACGGAGATGGAGTGGGAAACGTAAAGCCGACGATCATTACCATCATGAACGAGAGTTTTAGTGATCTCAGTGTACTCGGACCGCTCTCATGTACGGAAAATGATCTGGAATTTTTCCGTTCGCTTAAGGATGATTCGCATACGGTGGAGTATGGTTTGAATTATGTTTCAACCAGGGGCGGAGGAACTTCGACTACAGAGTTTGAATATCTGACTGGAAATTCTATGGCATATACAAATGGAATCAATCCGTATTCCAGTTTTGATTTTACGAATGTGCCGTCCATGGTCTCGCTCCTGAAAGAACAGGGATATCATACAATTGCGATGCATCCGGAGAATCCAGGAAACTGGCGCAGGAGTATTGTTTATCCGAAGCTTGGTTTTGATGAGTTTTTATCCATAGATGCGTTTGAAAACAGTGAACGGACTGTATGGAACCGGGTATCTGACCTGGGGGATTATCAGAAACTGATTGAGGTTTTTGAAGCACAGACGGAGCCGAGCTTTATTTTTAATGTGACAATGCAGAATCATGGCGGATATGACGGAATCGGGGAATTGAAGCCGGAGGAGATCGTAAGTGTCGATGAGGAATACAGCGGTTATATGGATCTCCAGATGTATGAATCTTTGATCGCAAAGTCCGATCAGGCGTTGTCGTATCTGATATCCTACTTTGAACAGGTGGATCGGCCGGTAATTATCTGCTTTTTCGGTGATCATCAGCCGGCGTTAAATTCTGAATTTGAGGATGTACTCAAAGAGAGTGGGAGACAGGATACGGATACAGATCTTACTCTGACGGAAAAAATATACACAGTGCCGTATTTTATCTGGAGCAATTACGATATTTCAGAGGATTACTCGAAGAAAAATTCTGCTGGAGAAGATGTGATCAGCACAAATTATCTTGGAACGCTGACGAGAAAGTATGCAGGATTACAGCTTTCAGTGTATGACGAGTATCGGATGACCCAGAGAGAACAAATTCCCGTGTTTAACTTTGCAGGATACATGGCAGAGGGTGGAAAGTGGTATGATCTTTGGGCAGAGAATGAATATGGAGAATGGATCGGACGGTATCGGATCGTGCAGTATTATGCACTGTTTGATAAGAAGAGAGACAGGAAGTATTTCAGATGATTCCCAGGGCACGTGTTTATGGAACATGTGCCCTTTGGCATAGCGGGACGAAAAAGTGCCGGTTTCGTTACCAGACAATAAGTGTATCAATAAGATCATGCTGTTCAGAGGAAGTTTTTCTCAAATAGATCCGCGTGGTCTCAATACTTTCATGTCCCATAAGATCGGCAAGAAAGGCGATATCGTTACACTCGTTCAAAAAACTCTTCGCAAACCGATGGCGGAAGGAATGTGGATAGACAACAGCGGGGTCAATATGATATCGTACAGCCAGTTTCTTTAGCTGACAGGAGATTCCGCGGGTCGTGATCCGATGCCCCTGTTGATTTAGAAAAATGAAGCCGCTCTCCTGATTTTTGGATGTAAGCCAGGAGAGTGCTTCTTCCTGCAGCATTTTGGGAAAATAAATTCGGCGGAGTTTTCCGCCTTTGGAGTAGAGATCTAAATGCCCGAGCTTTACATGTTCGGCTTTGATCTGTATTAATTCGCTGACACGGACACCGGTGGCAGCCATAAAGCGGATGACAAAATACCAGAAGAGTTCATGATCATTCTTTAGACATGTCTTAAAATATTCATAATCAGCTTCACTGATAACATTTTCAAGAAACGTTTTTTGCTGAATTCGAATGGAGGAGAGTTTCCATTTTTCATATCCGGTATATTCGAGATAACTATTGAGGGCGCGTATTCGGAGATTTACAGTTTTGGGTTTATAATGGTCGATCAGCCAGGTTTTATGTGTTCGGAGATTTTTTTGCGTGACAGACTGGTGGTGGGAATAAAACTGCCTGACGGCAAAAGAGTAGGATGCAATGGTATTGTCTGCAAGGTTTAATTTTCTCAAATGGTTTTCGAAATTTTTTGTCATGACGGGGTTCTCCTTTGTATTTTGTGTTCAAAATAATTATAGCTTATTGACCGAATGCGGGATATGAGGAGGAAAGCGGATACTGAGGAAGAGTTACAGGTTTTGGCGGATGAAAATGGAAAAGATAGGGAAAGTATGTTATGCTATAGAAAAATGAGGGAGCAGGGAATCTTATGAAAAACGAGCCATTAGTTTCGGTGATTATACCGGCATATAACTGTGAGAAATATATAGGAAAAGCAGTTGAATCCGCATTGGAGCAGGATGTTCCGTTAGAAGTCCTGATCATAGATGACTGCTCTGCGGATGGTACAGAGAAGGAAATTAAGAGGTATCTGGATATTCCGTATCTTCATTATTATAAAAATGAGAAGAATCTTGGAGCTGCTGCGAGCCGGAACAAGGGTGTTAAATATGCGGTTGGAAAGTATGTTGCGTTCCTGGATTCAGACGATTGGTGGGCGCCCGGGAAGCTGAAAAAGCAGCTGAAAAAAATGCAGGAGGAAAAAGCGGTCATCTGCAGTACAGGCAGGGAGCTGGTTGACCTTGAGGGGAATTCTTTAGGAAAATACATTCCAGTGCATGAGAGGATTTCGTACCACATGATTCTGAAGCAAAACGAGATCAACTGTTCTTCGGTCGTGCTTCGCAGGGATGTGGCACTGGAGTTTCCAATGGAACATGAGGAGTGCCATGAGGATTATTTTACATGGATGAGAATTTTAAAGAAGTATCAGTTCGCGTGTGCGGTGAATGAACCTCTGCTGAAGTATCGGCTGAGTAACCAGGGAAAGTCCGGAGGGAAGCTGAAGTCGGCGGTGATGACGTATAAGACGTATCGTGCGGTGGGGTTTGGACGGGTGAAGTCGGCGGTGTGTTTTGTTAGTTATGCGGTGTGTGGTGTGTGGAAGTATAGGTAAAAAGTATAGCATAAAGCTCTTGAGAAGGCATTGGATATCGGCAGGACGGATAAACTACGGAATATTCTTGGAAGAATAGAGATTGAAAATATAAGAATTTTTGAGAAGATTATCATTCCATGTATGTTGAAGATTTATTCGATAAATTTAGTGATGAATATGAGAGCAAAGCAATCAAATGGGAAAAATATACGGAACCAGAAAAATTGAGAATTTGGGAAATATGGGCAAAACTATTTTCGCGCTGGTTAGTATGTTTCCCGGCGAGATTTATGATAATGAATGAAGGACGCATGTGTTTAAATGGAGACAAGGCTTTAAAGTATTTAAGTAATAGACAAGCGAACATAGATACCGAGAGTTGAATCTTGAAATGAACATACTGTATGATGCATTGGAAGAACTGAAAAAGTCTCCGAAATCAGTGATTTTATCCAGAAAAGTGCATGCATTATTGCACAGAGAATCGAGGTTCGCAGCTTTCAAAAGAATTATGTGCGAGATAATAAAAAATATTATCCAGAGGCAGAAAAGTGGCTTGAATAATTGCTTTATGATCTGGAGCTGTCCGCGGATAACCGTTACCGGATGAACCAGAGAGCGCAGATCCCGGTGTTTAATTTCGCCGGATATGTGACCGCGGATGGGGACTGGTATGATCTCTTGGCAGAGAATAGTTACAGGGAATGGATCGAGAGGTACCAGACGGTGCAGTATTATGCATTGTTTGATCGGAAGAGGAATGGGAGGTATTTTGTGGGAGAGTGAGGCCCACTGCTTTCAGCTCCTGAAAAAGCAATGGTCAAAGCTTGACTACACAGCGATATTGACGTATGCTGAATGTGGAAGACAATACCATGGTTGATATCAAAGAGTGGAAACAATAAATGGAACCTATAAAATGGTTTCGGAACTTTTGAAGGAGGAATTGGCATGAGTGGCGTAGCAACTCTTAGCAATGAGAAAAACTATACCGTGTTCCGGTTCGGAAAACATGTGATCCGGTTCGCTGCTCCGTATTCGTTGGAACGATATACAGCAGTGAAAGAGTGGGACAATGGATATCTTGTTGTTATGGCAAAGTATAAGCACAATGAGAAACCGGAAGAAGAATATATTGATTTAGTTCCTATTCTCCAAAATTTGTATTTCGATGTCGATAAGTTCTTAAATCCAATTAAAGGCGTGGAGGTGGCAAATGGTTGATGTGAAGCAGGTTGCAGATGCGGCAGATATGATTGTAAATGGTTATGCATTTACCCGTTGCGCTGAGGGATTCCGTGTTTTGAATTTGAATCGTCCTGATCGGGCCGTAGTGTTTTCAAGTGATGGCAAGGTTTTGGAGACCAGTATGGATGATATTGAGGTTCGGATCGCGAGAGACTATCTGGAAAAGAACCGGAAGTTTATGGAGGACTAAGATGCCGAAGTATTACGAATACAAAATTGCAGGGTATTATCTTTACTTCACATCTTACTGCGTTATTGAGTGTATGCATGTGCACGCCAGTGACCGTAAACTGACGGAAACTGGCTCTGCAAAGTTCTTTGTGAAAGATAACGGTGACACCCTGGTACAGAATCGTGGAATTCTGAATGATAGAGAAATTCGAAAAATCCAGGAGTTCATCAAACAGAATTATCAGGAAATGTACCTGAAATGGTCAGAATACAGTCGGGAAGGATTCTACGAGAAAAATATTTGATAACTGTATTCTGCTGAGCCCAGTGGACTGACAACAATAAACTAAGACTTTCCATTTTAGACTTGGAAAGTCTTAGTTTATATATAGAGAGACTTACTATTGGTGGAAAGGTAAATCAGAATTTGAAATGATTAAAGAACTTGATACAGCAGGAATGAAGATTGAAATGAATAAGCTTCTGGGAGAGCTTATGTTAACAGAAATGCCGTTAAACTACAGTTTGACGATATCTGTGTTATTTGCGCAATTCGAGCGAATGGAGCGAAAGCGTGGTTAGAAGATTATCTCAGAAATGTGGTAAAATGGAAAAGGCACTGGTGGTTGAGGGCTAACTTATGTGCTAAAGGAGGGAGTATATATGCCGACAGCTTCACTTACACAACTGCCTAAAAGTCGATCTGCTGAAGAATTTGAAAATATGTGTGCAGACGTTTTGACTATGATATATAATGTCCCTTTTTCAATTTATGGTAGGCCGGGTCAAAAGCAAAATGGAATTGATTTGTTTGCCTCAAGTACGCAAGGGCATTATATTGTAGCACAGTGTAAGAATTATTATGCTTGCTCGTATGAAAAACTGCAGAAACAATTATCGAAAGATATTGCATCAGTAGGTAATTTACATTTTACAGTTCGTGAATTTATTGCAATGACGTCATTGGATAGAGATGTTGCAACACAAAATTTCATATTAAATCTAAATACTATAGTTAATGTCAGAATCCTTTTTTGGGAAGATATTCAGAAAGAAATTAGTGGAAAACCGAACATTTTGTATAAATATTATCCGCAGTTTGCTGTTGATTCAAGAGTTCCTATTGGATACAGAAATGAGTTGATTTCAAATGTGATCATGATAAGGAAAGGAATCACAAGACTAAATTCTGATTTTTCGCAGTATAGACCTGCATATCAATATGCCGATGATTGTACCGTATATAATACGTGTGTTTCTGTGATGAAGGCTATGTTGAAATTATATCAGATACAACAGGAATGGTATCTTCAATTAGAAGAAAAACATATAACAGGATATATTGACAAAATTGTTGAGAATATGCCGAAGTTTTATGATGAAGCAAATGATGGAACAGGCATGACAATGATTTATACGATAACGGAGTTCCTAAAGTATTTCACTGATGTTGAAAAAACAGAAATGTTTGTTAAGTGGTGTGATGAAATAATCAGTCTAACAAAGAAAATGTGAAGAGAGTAAATCCTCAAACATGAGTAGTGTTATCGTGCAGCGGCACAGATCGCACAGGAAGTTTTAAACGAAGTGAATGCAAAATATGTCTACGGGATTACTGCTACACCGAAGAGGGATGATGGGCAGGAATAGAAGATATTTATGCAGCTTGGACCAATTCGTTATGAATATTCCGTTGCGGCGAAGCCGCCTGTCCGGAAAAATGGAAACCACCTGTCCGGATAGGCGGAAACCGCTTTAGGTTATTGCTATGTGCAGCGAAGCCGCCTGTATGTTATTGTGCCTGAGATGGATCCAGTCCATAAACCTCCCTCATGGAAAGATCCTTTTCTGGGTCAAGACTCATAATCGGAATCTTGTATGAATCGAATGAGATTCGATCCATGATGGCATCTGTGAGAGGGTTGTCCTTACCACCAAGCTTTTGGTACCAGTCTTCCTCAAGATACTGGGAGCAGAAGATCGTGGATGAGTGCTTGCGACGCTTATGAATAAGCTCAAGCAGATTGGCTGAGTCTTTTTCAGTAACTCTCATGAGCAGCCACTCATCCAAGATTAGAAGGGTGGGATTGGTGTATTTTTTCAATGCATCTTTAAAGCAGCCTTCATCTCTGGCCTCTTGTAAGTCCAGGAGCAGATCTGGCACACGGACGTACTTAACGCTGTAATAACGCTTACATGCCTCCATTCCAAACGCACAGGCCAGATATGTTTTTCCACTGCCTGTTGCGCCGGTAATGAAGATGTTACGGTATTCTGTGATGTACTCACAGGTTGCCAGCCGTTCGATCAGGTGGCGGTTTATTTTGCGGTTATGACCGTAATCAACTGCCGCAATCGTTGCGTCTGGCTGCTCGAACTCTGCATTCTTAATCAGTCTTTTCAAACGGCTGTTTTTACGGGATGTATATTCGATATCAACGATCATCCCAAACCGATCCTCGAAAGGGATCTCCTTCATGGAGATATCCTGCATCTGGTTACGGAATGCATCGGCCATCGATGTCATGTGCATTTCAATAAGTTTGTCAATTGTACTCTGATTTGTCATGATCTCTTACCTCCGTAATAACGGGCACCACGGGTGATGCCGGACTGGGAACTCTCGTTTGTCGGCTTCTGAGGTGCCTCAGATTTAGTTCCACGATCCGCAGCAAGGATGTTCTTGATACTTTTATAGCTGGGTGAATTCGAGTACTGCAGAGCCTTTGCACAGGCGTTTTCAAGCTGCTGTGAAGACTTCCTCTCAGCAAGCTTCAAAAGGCCCATACAGGCCCTGTAAGACTGCTGCTCCACTCTGCCTGAGGTAAGGATACTGTTTACAACTTTATAGGTATTGATTCCGATTGTTTCTGCCCATTTGCGGAAACGGTCACCGTTCCACTCCATATATTTCTGGTGATCTGGTGGCATATGTTCGAGTACTGTGGAATACTGCCCAGGACGCCCGTACAGGCGTTTGTGGGAAGCAATTCTCCTGAAATCCTTAAAAATTTCAATTGTGGTATCTGTCACTCGCACATCGACCTTATCTTTGATATACTGATAAGGCACCGAGTAGTACATTTTGTCTACGGCGATGTGATAGTTGAACTGTACTGTGGCGGTACGATGTTCAGCTAATTCAAAGCGGGTGGCAGGCAGGGGCATGAGCAATGGCTTCTCATCTTCGAGAAACAGCTTCTGTCGGCTGCCTTCTTTCTTTTGAAAAGAAGCCGCGTTGTACTTTTTGAGCTTTTTCCTGATTTCCTGGTTCAATTCTTCCAGAGAGAAAAACTGTTCATTACGAAGCGCAGCTATGATCCATGTAGAGACGTGGCCAACATTTCCTTCTACACTTGGCTTATCCTTCGGGGCACGTACCCGGGCCGGAATGATAGCAGTGTTGTAATGCTGTGCCAGTTCCTCATAGGACTTAATCAGGACAGACTCATATTTGTCACTCTGTTTACGGTTCGTTGCTGTAGGAGCATTGTCTGATACCAGAATCGGCGTAACGCCGCCAAAGAACTCGTACATATGGACATGAGCGGTAATCCATGACTTTTGTTGTTCATTGATGAACGCTTCGACAAAAGCATACTGGCTGTAGGTCATAACACCAACAAAGATCCATGCTTCGGTAATTTCACCGGTATCCGGATCAATAAGCTTTGCCGGATCACCAGCCCAGTCAACCTCGATCTGCTGGCCTGCTTTCCGCGGGATGTGCATGGTAGCACGGCTTTTTTGCTCGTTCTGCTAAATGTAATAACAGAACTGGGAATACATCAAAGCATCATCACCATTCTGACTGCATTCTTCGAGGTATTCTGTCCAAAGGAACTTCTTGTTGACACCATTTTTGAGCAATTCCTTACGGATGTAGTCGAAGTCAGGCATCCGCTTGGTGGATTTCGGAGACAAATCTTTTGGAAACATCCGCTGCTCCAACGTAAACGCTCCATAGCAAGTACCTGTTCCTCTACTCCTTTTTCTGCCATAATAGTCTCACACTATACAGAGTCAAAAAAGTTAAGTACTCAACTTTTTTGACCGCCTATGGAGGTCTATCTATGAGCAGTCAAACAAGTTTAGTTGCTGAACAGGTTCGGTTGCAGCAATGGGCGGCACAGATCCAGGATTGTAAAAACCGCCCTGCAGATATGAAAGTAGAAACCTGGTGCAGTGAGCATGGCATCACAAAAGCGAATTATTATTATCGTCTGAAAAGAGTCCGCAAAGCATGTTTGGAGGTCTACAATCCAGAACCGGCGTTTGTGGAGCTTCCTCAGCCGACAGAGAAAGCTCTGCCCCGGGAAGACAGCAGCTTAAAACCGACAGCTATTCTGCGAAATTCCAGAGGATTGGCACTTGAAATTTATAATCCTGTCTCTAAAGATATGCTTCAGTGTATCCTGGAGGTGCTGTCTAATGCTGAATGACGCCACAGGTCTGAAAAAGATCTATCTTGCAGCTGGTTATACCGATCTGCGGAGAGGAATGGATGGTCTCGCAACGATCATCCGGTTCCGGTTTCAGCTCGATCCGTATGATAAAAATACGCTCTTTCTTTTCTGCGGGAAGAAGACGGACCGGATCAAGGGACTCTTATGGGAAGGGGATGGGTTCCTGCTTCTTTACAAGAGACTGAGCAACGGTGCCTTCAACTGGCCACGTTCCGTAGAAGAGGCGTTGGAAATATCCCCGGAACAGTATACGATGCTGATGCAAGGGCTTGAAATTCTCCCCAAACATCCGATCAGGCCAAATGATCCGCCTAAAAGATTGATGTAACATTTGTGCATTATGGAGAAAAAATTTCTATATTTCACAGAAGAAAAGAGAATCTCTTCCGTTTCATAAAGCTTATCCACAGAATTCAGTCCGCAGGAATCAAACCACACGGTTTCGGGCAGAAAAATCGTTCTGAATCTGTGGATAGCAGTACAGAACATCTGGAATCCTGAAAAGCTATCCCAGGTGCTCTGTACTGTTATCCACCGTCATTATGCCGAAAGGAAAACAGGCGCCAAGTGGCAGAAAACGTACAGATCTGGTACAATGGACTCATTAAGAAAAGGAGTTCCTGCCATGGCGATGAAGTTCACAGAAGAACAGTTAAACAGCTTTGATAAATCTATGCTGATCCAGTTATTTTTGAATCAACAGGAACAGTTAGAAAAGGTCAGTGCCGACCTGCATTCCCTGGATACGAAGATGCAGGCAATGATGGAACAGCTGATCCTGGCTAATAAGAACCGGTTTGGACGTTCCTCTGAAAAAATGGAGGATGCCCAGCAGCTCCGTTTTGCTGAAGTGGATGGAACCATTGTGTTTTTTAATGAAGCCGAAGCTGTCTGTGATCTGGAGGCACCGGAACCAGAGACTCTGGAGCCGGCACCGGAACGCAGAAAAAAAGCAACCGGTAAGAAAGCACAGGATATGTCCGGGCTTCCTACAAATCGGATCAACCACTACATGACCGAAGAAGAATTAACAGCAGAATTCGGTGAAAACGGCTGGAAACAGCTTCTAGATGCTATTACACGCAGATATCGTTTCATTCCGGCAAAAGTCGAGGTGGATGAGCACCATGTTGGTGTATATGCCAGCAAAACAGACGGGCACATGATAAAAGCAACGCATCCCAAAAGCCTGCTTCATGGAAGCCCCGTATCCGCTTCGCTCGCTGCTGCGGTCATGAATGGAAAATACGTAAACGCGGTCCCTCTTTATCGCCTTGAACAGGAATTCCTTCGATATGGCCTTGCCATAACCAGGCAGAACATGGCGAACTGGATGATCCGGCTGGGAGAAGAATATCTCGCCGTTTTGTATGATCACCTTCATTCGCTGCTTTACAGCTATCATGTCATCCAGGCTGATGAGACACCGGTATTGGTAAACCGGGATGGCCGCAGTGCCGGTTCCAAGAGTTATATGTGGGTGTACCGTTCTGGCCACATGTATCCGGAAAAACAGATCATCCTTTATGAGTATCAGCGGACAAGAAATGCCTCTCATCCCCGGGAATTCCTAAAGAATTATTCCGGCATTTGCGTGACGGATGGCTATCAGGTCTACCATACACTGGAAAAAGAGCGTGAAGACCTGACGATAGCCGGGTGCTGGGTCCATGCCCGCAGGCGCTTTGATGAAGCGCTTGCAGTAGTACCGAAAGAACGCCAAAAAGAATCCGCATCCTATCTGATCTTAAAGCAGATCCAGACGATCTACAGAAAAGAAGGAAAGCTAAAGGATCTCTCATCGGAAGAACGGCTTTCCCAGCGTCAGGTGGCTATAAAGCCACTGGTAGACGCTTTGTTTGCGTACCTAAAGCAGCATGAAAGCGAGGTCGGAACAGAAAAGCTAAAAGATGCCTTCAGTTACGCTCTGAATCAGGAAAAATATCTCCGGGTTTTCCTGACAGATGGGGATGTCCCTATGGATAATAACGCCTCTGAGCGCGCGATCCGCGGATTCTGTGTTGGAAAGAAGAACTGGCAGATGATCGATACGATCAATGGTGCGAAATCATCCGCGATTGTTTACAGCATCGCAGAGACGGCAAAAGCGAATAACCTAAAACCATACGAATACTTTGAACACCTTCTGACAGAGATCCCCAAGCGCATGGATGACAGCGACCGGTCATTCTTAGACGACCTGCTTCCATGGTCGGAAAAGTTGCCGGACGTTGTCAGAAAACCGAAAAAGCAATGAAGCAGAGCCGCGGAAGCGGCTTTTAGCTTATAGGGTACTTGGTATGGAGCGTTTACAATGCTATGGACAAGACAAGTAGTATGGTGTATAGTTTAAAAACGTATTAGGTAAAAGAAATCTAGTGTTTTACTCTAGCTTGGTCAATAAAAAGTTTGTTTAAACAGCAACCAATAAAAAATAAGGTCAAATATGACAGTATTGACGTTCCGTTTTTTTCCTGTGTAAGGTATAATCTAAACTACAACCAAAGCGGGTGACAGGGGGTATAAGAAATGATCACAGGAGAAGAAATAAAAAATGCGAGACAGAGAATAGGAAAGACACTGGAAGAATTAGCGGATGAAACGGACTATTCACCAAGGCAATTAAGTTGTTTTGAAAAAAATGAAAATTTAGTACGCTATGATAAGTTTCTTCAGCTTATTGTAGCTTTAGAATTATATAAACCAGTTCAGAAGAAAAATCAGAAGGTGGATTTATAGAATGATATCAAAAACAGCAAAGACAAAAAGCATTATATTAGATTTATTATCAGATGGAATGGAGCATACTTCAGATGAAATGAGAAGTCGCTTACGCGAAGAAGGAATAGAAGTCGATAAGCAAAGTAGCACTTTAAAAATGGCTATTTATCAATTAAGAGTTAATGGCAGTGAAATATATTCACGAGACAGAGGAGTTTATCAGTTGAAAGAAGAAAAAAAACAGGCTATGTTAGCGGAATTTATAACACTGATGCCGGAAGAAAAGAACACTTCATATTATACGTATATTCATACAGACGGAAATATTGTTTTAAATGGTAAACTTAACAGAGAAATAGACAGCAGACAGATTGAAATTAAAATAACTAATGATGGGATGAAAATAGCACTTATTCCCAATGGAGAGAAGAACCATAGATTTACTAAAAGTGGAAAAACTAAGAATATGGAGCTCTTAAAAAGACTAAAGAGTAATCATATTAGTGTTCCGACTGCATATGAGATGAAATTGGATAAAAAAACAGGAGTATGGATTGGAACAGTAAACAAAAATAATGTAAAAAAGGGAAAGCAAATTACAAAAAAATAAATTTAAATATATTCATTTATTATTGCTGCATTGCGAAGTTGGTTTCAATCCTGAAAAAGCAAGAAGATTAAAGTAGTATGCATTAGTTTATTAAAGTGTGATTCTAAGAAAAGAATTAGGAAGGCAGAAAGATTTAGGAAATTCATCATTTTTCTAATATTATTGTATGGACCGTCGGAAAATGATATAATCGGGATAACTGTCGTCGGACAGGAAATAAAAATTTGAAAGACAGGAAGATTTACATATGTGTGGAATTGTTGGATTTACAGGACATAGACAGGCGGCCCCGATCCTGCTTGAGGGACTTGCGAAATTAGAGTATCGCGGATATGACTCTGCGGGAATCGCAGTACGTGACGGAGAGAAAGACGTGGAGATCGTCAAGGCGAAAGGCCGTCTCCGCGTTCTCGCAGAGAAGACAAATGATGGAATGGCGATGCAGGGAACATGCGGGATCGGGCATACGCGCTGGGCGACGCACGGGGAGCCGAGTGAGCTGAATGCGCACCCGCATTGCAGCGATGACCGGAACGTCGTCGGCGTTCATAACGGAATTATCGAGAATTACCAGGAACTCCGGGAAAAGCTTCAGAATAAGGGATATACGTTTTATTCCGATACGGATACAGAGGTTGCAATCAAGCTGATCGACTATTATTATAAGAAATATGAGCATACTCCGGTGGATGCGATCAACCACGCGATGGTGCGGATCCGCGGTTCCTACGCGCTTGCAGTCATGTTCAAGGATTATCCGGAGGAGATCTACGCGGCGAGAAAGGACAGCCCGATGATCATCGGCGTGGCGGATGGCGAGTCGTTTGTCGCTTCGGATGTTCCGGCAATCTTAAAGTATACGAGAAGTGTTTATTATATCGGAAATATGGAGATGTGCCGTCTTCAGAAGGGGAAAGTGACCTTCTATAACCTTGACGGGGACGAGATCGAAAAAGATCTGGTGGAGATCCAGTGGGATGCCGAGGCGGCAGAGAAAGCCGGCTATGAGCACTTTATGATCAAGGAGATCCATGAGCAGCCGAAGGCGATCCGTGATACGATCAATTCTGTTGTGAAGGACGGGAAGATCGACTTGAGCGGAGTCGGGCTTTCAGAGGAGGAGATCGCAAAGCTTGGACAGATCTATATCGTGGCGTGCGGATCGGCTTACCATGTCGGCGTTGCGGCACAGTATGTGATCGAGGAACTGGCGCAGATCCCGGTCCGTGTGGAGCTCGCTTCGGAATTCCGGTATCGGAGACTCTTGTTTGCACCGAATTCCCTGGTGATCATCGTGAGCCAGTCCGGGGAGACGGCGGACAGTCTTGCGGCGCTGCGTGAGGCGAAGGCACATGGTGTGAAGACGTTGGCGATCGTCAACGTGGTCGGTTCCACGATCGCGCGTGAGGCGGATCATGTCTTCTATACACTTGCAGGTCCGGAGATCGCGGTTGCGACGACGAAGGCGTACAGCACACAGCTGATCGCCTCGTATCTTCTTGCAACAGAGTTTGCGCGTGTCCGCGGTGTGATCGATGAGGACCGGACGGCGGAGCTTCTTGCGGAGCTGCAGACAATCCCGGAGAAGATCGAAAAGCTTCTCGAGGACAAGGAGCGGATCCAGTGGTTTGCCGCAAAGCAGATGAATGCGCAGGATATGTTCTTTATCGGGCGCGGGCTTGACTATGCGGTCAGCATGGAAGGCAGCTTAAAGATGAAGGAGATCAGTTACATCCACTCTGAGGCGTATGCGGCCGGGGAGCTGAAACACGGGACGATCAGCCTGATTGAGCCGGGAACGCTTGTGATCGGCGTTCTGACGCAGCAGAATCTCTATGAGAAGACGGTCAGCAACATGGTCGAGTGCAAGAGCCGCGGGGCGTACCTGATGGCGCTCACGACGTATGGAAACTACAGCATCGAGGACAGCGCTGATTTCGTGATCTACATTCCGAAGACAGAGCCGTTATTCACGGCGAGTTTGGCGGTGATCCCGCTGCAGCTGCTGGGATACTATGTATCTGTCGCAAAGGGACTGGATGTGGATAAGCCTAGGAATCTGGCGAAGAGTGTGACGGTGGAGTAAAGAAAATAAAAAGTGTCGAGTCGTAAAGGATAACTTTTGACTTGGCACTTTTTTTAGTTTATCTGTTCAGCTTCTCAACAATTACATTACACCGTTTCTTGCAAAATGCAACCCCGTAAGCAAGAATCTCTTCCTGGTCAAAAAAATTCAACTTTTTTCATTTTTCCTGTCACATTTTCGATTTTCTTACGTTTATATTAATAGAACATGTTAAGGGAAAACGGATCCTGTCGGGAAGGGCGGGAACCGGCGTCGGATATATGCGGAAAACGACGTCGGGCAGCGGCTTTTCGTGAGGCGGGATAACGGGATCTTATGACATGATCAATAAGTTTGCGGGCGCTGTTCCGGGCTCAACACCCCATGAGACCGGGATACGGGTTTTTGATCAAATCGAAAGGCGATGGGGTCCTGACAGACAACGAATGGAGGAGGAATACATATGATCGTATCAAACAAGTACACGAAAATTGAGCGTAATGGAATGTATTATATTATTCCATCGAGCGCTCCGGAATGCCCGCATTGTGGTGGAGCTATGACGGTCCGGGACAGTAAAAGAAGAAAGCTGATCCTGTCCGACGGGACGGTACAGATGTTTGTTCTGCGCCGGTACAAATGCAAGATATGCGGACGCATCCACCTGCATCTTCCTGATATTATGCTCCCGCATAAGCACTATGCGCGGGAGGCGATCATCGAGACGGTGAGAGGAGAGCGGAACTGTTCGGCGGAGCAGTCGACGATCTACCGCTGGAACCGGGAGAAACTGCAGCTGGAATGTCAGGTGCTTCAGATGGAGAAGAAAGCCAAAAAGGAGAGCCGGACGGAAGGTGAGCCTGGCTGCCGGTGCGCGGGCAATTAAGATAACAGGGAAAATGAAAAAGCGGCAGGTGCGGTGCCTGCAATTGTGTGATCAGTGAGTATGGTTGCCGGTCAGTCAGGAATGGCTGGCCGGCCGTTTTGATAATGCCACCTTGTCCAAGTGTGATAAATATATAGTCCAATTATGGACAATATACAAATAGTGTCAATGTATGGTATATAGATGATATCAGGAAAAGTGTTTGTTCGGCCTGTATCTGTTCGGCTGAAACGTGTGCCGGATTGCCGTGTGCGGAGGAGAAAATGGTAAGTTACAATCGCCTGTGGGAGACCATGGAAAAGAGAAAGATCAGTCAGTACCGGCTGATCAAGGAGTTTGGCTTAAGCTCCGGTCAGATGAGTCGTCTGAAAAAGAATACATATGTCTCTACACATACGCTGGAGACGCTCTGCAGGATCTTAGACTGCAGGATCGAGGATGTAATGGAAGTTTCCTTCGAGGACGAAAAGAGCGAAAAACAGGTTCACGGACGCTGATCTTTACCGGAAAATGATTCCGATAAAGACCAGCCGTTTTTAAACCTCTTTCTCGCCGGGCTCAAAATGAGATGCGTACGATGTCTGCGACACTGCAGTTTAAGATCCTGCACAGAGTTTCCAGAGTATGAGTGGAGATATGCTCATTCTTCCGGATCCGCTGAAGCTGGCCGGAGCTGAAATGATAGCTGCGGACCAGGCGATACTGGCTGATGTGCTTTGATCTTAAGGTGTTCCAGAGTGGACTGTAATCGATCATGAGGAATGCCTCCTTTCCTTATATAATGCGGCGAAAGAGCCGCCATAGTAGAGAATAAAAGATATTGTCGGAAATTTGTGAAAATATAAGGAAAAAAGCCGGATTCTTTCGGATGTTGACAGGAATTGCAGACAACGACGGTGCTCAATGATACAAAGGAGGAAACAGTATGGTTAAATATACGAGATTATGGGAGACAATGCAGAGAAAAGGGATCAGCCAGTACCGCCTGATCAAGACATACGGGATCAGCAACGGTCAGTTGAACAGACTGCGGAAAAATTTATATATTTCAACTCATACCGTAGAAACTTTGTGCAGGATACTGGACTGCCGCGTTGAGGATGTGATGGAGATCGTGTTCGATGAGAATGAGGAGCCGCTGTGGTCTCCGGGACTGGAAGAGGAGCGGCAGAAGGAGAAAGAACTGGAAAGGAAAAAGAACAGACAGGGCTGAACGGATCTTGATGGGCGGTAATCTGCGGCTGGAAGATCCGACAGCCTGGATCAAAGCCATGGATTTTGTGAGAACGGAATTTTCAGGATGTAAGAAGACGCTGACTTGAAAAAGTAAATTCCAGTGTAAAAGTAAATTCCACCGCTCTTTTAAAAGTTGCTTATAATCTAGTGATTTTTAAGAAGAAAAGCGGAATCTATGCTATAATACAAGTAATCTATGGCGAAATTTTCTGTTTTTCTGTATGGCAAACAAGCTGCTGGAGGTCGGTGTGCACGACTAAATTCCACCAGCCACATTTGAAAAATGTGAAAAGTTTACTTCCAGTCTGACAGCAGATTTCTTCATGGGTTAGTGGTTATAGCGGATCAGCTTAGGTGTTAAGATGACTTTGTCAGGGTCAATACGCCTAAGCTGAAACGCTTTTAAGACGTCTTCCCCAAAAGCCTCCAGGGCGGCATCATACGGTGTACGCCCATTCAAACTCTCCCGCGGTGTTGAGTTGATGTGGCTGGTGATTAGATTCACATCCCATTGAGTCAGGAATTCAAAGGTAGTTCGTTTCGGCAGTATCATGCGGAGCATGGTGTGTGCCTGTTCAATGCCGCCTTTCTGTCCGCTTCTCATGGGATCACAGTAATAAATGTTGGTTCTCTGGATACCGGTAACACCGGTTTCGAGAGAATCAGGATCACCGAATTCAGCGCCTCTGTCGGTGAGGATATATTCAAACAGAGTCAGGAAATCGAAGGTACCAAAACGCTTTTCTAAACGGTCCAAAACGAGTCGTACAGATCCTTCCGTATTCCGGTTCATGAGGAACGCAAGAAACAGCTTTTCCCTTGTAAAAAAGAAGGTAAGCAGTGTTTTAGAGGAACCAACAGCGGAGTGGACGGTGTCCATCTCTACAAAAGATTCCAGGTGCAACTGTTGAAAATCAGCGTAAGTTCTGCCATTAAAGACACGGCGGTCAGATATCTGTGATTTATGGACTTTTCTGGGTTTAAACTTCACTTTACGTTTCAGATCAACGTTTCTGGCAGTCAGAAGTCCCATATCAAGGTAGTTGTAAACGCTGCGGACGGAAAGATTCAATTCCGGATGGTTTGCAACGATCTGGTAAGGAGACTGGCCCTGATCGATCAGAGGAGTGATGATCTTATCCTTTTTGTGGAGTTCCTGTCTGGTCATAGCGATTCCGGACCTGGAATCCTTGAGACACTCCCGGTATTTCCGATCAGCGAATCTGGCATTGTAGGTATATTTGTGGGCAATCGTACAATGATTGATCTTTTTACTGCATCCATTGCAGACGTAGGGAGCCCGATCAAGTTTGCTGCAGCGTTCTTTTTGAAAATCCGGACAGGTCTGGTTACAGGTGGGACAGGAAGCACATTTAACGCCGCAAAGAAGGATCTTATTGCAGGCATTCGTTTTCTTACAACGGAAACGCTTGGTACAGAAGTTCTTCGCATTAAGAAAAGTCCCTTTGTGAAACCAATCGGAGGCTCTTCTGGCCTTCACTTCTTTTGAAATCGTAGTAGGGTCCTTACAGAGAAAGCGGGCAATATCTTTAAAGGATGTACCCTTATCCAGTTCATTCTGGATATAGATACGATCCTCTATGGTGAGATGCTTCTGGTTGCCTGGGATATATTTACTCATAGTCAAACTCCTTCTACTGCTGTCAGAAGGACGATTAAAGTATCATATCAGTATGCATGAGTAAATATCAACTGTGCAAGAGTAAACTCCACCGCCCTTTGGAGAAGTGGAATTTAAATTTTCATTTTAGGGATGTAAGAAGACGCGGAAAACCGGTTGCTAATATTCTCTTTACCGGGTATACTGAATGAGATTAAAGATCATGGAGATAATGATTCAGCAGACCTATGCAGCGAATCTGGAAGATAGTTTTGCCGGGAAATCGTGAAGGCGCTGGAAAGTTACTCACAGAGAATATTGGAGGAACTTAAAATGGATACAATGACAGGACGCAATGTCGGAAAGACATGCCGGACCCATTACAGAGGAACTTTTAACGACGGTACACAGTTTGACTCTTCCTATGATCGTGGAGAGCCTCTGGAGTTCGTATGCGGTGCAGGCCAGATGATCAAAGGATTTGATGCGGCTGTCGCAGATATGGAAGTCGGCGAGATCAAAGAGATCCATCTGATGCCGGAGGAAGCTTACGGAATGCCGAATCCGAACGCGATCCTCACACTTGAGATCGCAAATCTCCCGGGTTCTGAGGACCTGGAAGTCGGCCAGAAGGTATACCTTACAAACCAGAGCGGCCAGCCGTTCCCGGTAACGGTTACCGCAAAAGATGAGAAGATGATCACTCTCGACGCGAACCATGAGATGGCAGGAAAAGAGCTGAACTTTAAGATCGAGCTGGTGGAAGTAAAATAAAAAAGTAAGATCGTGTGAAAGGGCTGTCGCATTAACGTGCGGCAGCTCATTTTGTATCCCCATTCCAGATCAGAAGGGAATTCCGATGAAACCGGCAGCCGAAAGCAGATTCCCAAGAAGCGTGAACCGGCTGCAGGTGGTCACGAGGAGACAGGAATTGACGAAAGACACAGACAGGTGTATACTTGCATATGCCACACAACTTGACATGTCAACATGATAATTGAGAAAAATTTTCATGTGTCAGGGAACGAACTTCTTTATTAAATTTTCAGGAGGACATCATGAATATCACACAAAAACAAAAGGGCATCCTCTTTATGATCCTGTCCGCACTTTCCTTTGCGTCCATGCAGGTGGTTGTCCGCATGAGCCGGGAAATTCCGACGATGGAGCAGATCTGCGTCCGCAATCTCTTCATCCTGATCGTTTCTTTCTTCATTATCCGGAAGAAACATGGTTCTTATTATGGTCCGAAAAAGTATCAGCCGTATCTCTTTGGCCGTTCGTTCTTCGGATTCCTTGGGCTGATTACCCTGTTCTACGCATCCAGCCATGCGGCGCAGGGCGATGTCACAGTGTTAAATAAGCTCTCTCCGATCTTCGTGACTCTGCTTGCAGCTGTGTTCATGAAGGAGAAGCTTTCCTCGATCCAGATCCCGGCGCTGGTCCTGTCTGTGCTCGGCGCATTCATCGTATTCCGTCCGAGCTTCCAGTCTGATCCGTTTCCGCTGATCGTTGCGCTCCTTTCCGCGATCACATCGGGAATTGCGTACACGTTTTTAGGGTATTTTAAAGGAAAAGTCGATGGAATTACCGTCATCATGCACTTTTCTACATTCAGCGTGTTTGGCTCCCTGCCGTTCGTGATCGGAAACTTTGTCATGCCGGATCTGCGCCAGTTCCTGCTCCTGATGCTGATCAGTCTCTTCGGCTCTTTCGGACAGGTATTTATCACATACGCATACCGTTTTGCTCCGGCATCCGAGATCAGTATCTACAATTATTCCGGAATCCTGTTCAGCATTCTTCTCGGAGCAGTGGTTCTCGGAGAGCCTGTAAAACATACCTCGATCCTTGGCGGCGCCCTGGTTGCGATCGCTTCCATTATGGTGTATATTTATGGAAACTCGAAAAAGAAAGAGGCGAAGTAAGTGGAGTCGGATGACAAGAAACTCTACACCCCGAAATATGTACAGATCGAAGATCATATTATAAGCGAGATCCGGAATGGCCGTCTGAAGACAGGTGACCGGATCCCATCGGAAGCGGAGCTTGTCCGGATGTTCGGGGTGAGCCGGATCACGGTCACGACCGCGATCAAAGAGCTTACCGCCCGCGGGATTCTCGTCCGCAGACAGGGAAAGGGGACCTTTGTAAGGAGGGACGACCCGGAAATTTCGGAAGAGACGGATGGTTTTTCGGCCGCGCAGGCTGGCTCCGCCGCTTCCGCATCGAGAACGATTGCTTTCGGCGGCGGGATACGGCTTGCTTCACCGGAAAAAGCGGAACAGAAACCGCACACGCTCCTGGAGAACAGGATCATCTCTGCGGATCCCGTTCTATGCCGGAAGCTCGGTCTTGACGCGGGAAGCTATGTCTACCAGATCGTCCGCTGTATCAAGGATGGCGGGAAGACTTCGGAGATGGATTTTACTTATATCCCGCTGTCTGTATGCGGCGGACACACCTTCGACTGTGCGGAATTATCGACCAGCCTGATCCATGATTATATCAGCCGGAATTTCCCGGAGAAGCCGACGGGCGTGGACATCTATCTTCAGCCGGAGCTCACGGGAGATATTGATGTCTCCATGATGACCGGAGAAGGGGATGGTCCTGCCGGAATGCCGCTTTTTTTCTGGGATACGGTCGTCCGCAGAGGAAAAAAGGTTCTCGCAGTCACGACAACCGCTTCAAAGCTTTATCAGGGGATGAAATTCCTGACGTTTGAGATCCCGGCGCTTCCTTAGCTTTCCATCTGCCGCCCGAGGAAACCGGCAGCTGTTGCCGCCAGGCGCAGTTCCGGATCTGAAAATTTTGCGCGCGGCTCCCGGCTCATGATAATGACGGCTCCGATGGCGTCGCCTTCGCAGATGATCGGTGTGATCACCTGGGCTGTGATGCTGTCCCCGTCATCGTCGGTTACAGGCGTGAAGTTTCGGTCCTCTTTTCCTGCCTGGATGACGGTGCGTTCCTGGATCACATGCTCCAGCGCCCGGCTGATCGGTTTTTGGAAAAAATCCTTTTTCGCTCCGCCCGCCGCCGCGACTACCTGGTCCCGGTCCGTGATGCATACGAGAAGCCCGGTCGACTGGGCCATCGCGTCCGCGTACTGACCTGCGAACGCGTTCAGTTCCATCATCGGTGAGTATTTTTTCAGAATGATCTCTCCCTCACGGTCGGTAAAGATCTCAAGCGGAGTTCCCTCCCGGAGACGCAGAGTCCGCCGGATTTCCTTTGGAACGACTACACGGCCGAGATCATCGATTCTTCTTACAATTCCAGTAGCTTTCATAACGTTTATTCCTCCTGCATATCACATACCATGTTTCCCATATTGTGTGCCTTATGGGTAGTATGTGGAAACAGGGTGAATTTATACATCGCAAAAATGAAAAAGAAATGAGGAAATCATCATGTATACGTTTGAAGATTTAAAGCAGATCATGAAGACGCTGCGTGCAGAGGACGGCTGTCCCTGGGACCGGGCGCAGGATCATGAGACGCTAAAAAAGCATCTCGTGGAGGAATGTGCGGAGGTGCTGGAGGCGATCGATAGCGGGGATACGGAAAATCTCTGTGAGGAGCTCGGGGATGTCCTGTTCCAGGTCATGTTCCACAGTGAGATCGAGGCGGAGCGCGGAAATTTCAACGTGGATGACGTGGTAAATGGGATCTGCGAGAAGATGATCCGCCGTCATCCGAGGATCTTCGGAGGTGAAATTCCGGAGGTCGAGGATGAGAAAGATCTCTGGGAAGCGATCAAAAAACAGGAACGGGAAATGAAGAAAAAAGCCGGAAAGCATTGACAAAATGCGGTTCCTGTGCATGTCCGGGAAGACGTGTGTACGGGAAGGGAAAAACGCTGAAAAACACGGTAAAATCGGGCAAAACTCCTTGACAAAGAATGCAGAAACATATATAAATGTAAGAGTGCAATGCAAAGGTCCTTCGGGCAGGCTTTGTCCGCGGGTTTTGAAATGAATTTTAGGAGGAAATAAAACAAATGAACAAGACAGAATTAATCGCAGCAGTTGCTGAGCAGGCAGAACTTTCCAAGAAAGATGCTGAGAAGGCACTGAAGGCTTTCACAGATGTTATTGCAGCAGAGTTAGTTAAAGGTGAGAAAGTACAGTTAGTTGGTTTCGGTACATTCGAAGTATCCGAGAGAGAAGCAAGAGAGGGAAGAAACCCGCTTACAGGTGAGAAGATCACAATCGCAGCTTCCAAGAACCCGAAATTCAAAGCTGGTAAGGCTTTAAAGGATATGGTAAACGCTTAATTCTGTTTTCGGAATGAACTGACTTATAAATTTGACCTGATCGCGACGGGTCATGTGAATCCCCTCTGTGATGCGAACGTGCGTTGCGGAGGGGTTATTGTTTCCGGGAAAACGTGTCCGCCCGGGGCGGGCAGCAGGAATTCTGGCGGCGGTATCGCCGCGAAAAGGAGCAGTTATGCGGTTAGACAAATATCTGAAAGTATCCCGTATCATCAAGCGGAGAACCGTGGCAAACGAGGCGTGCGACAGCGGTCGTGTCATGTTAAATGACAAGGTCGCGAGAGCCAGCGCGGAAGTGAAGGTCGGGGATGTGATCGAGGTCGCATTCGGAACAAAGGCCGTGAAGGTGCGTGTGACGAGTGTGCAGGAGACGATCCGCAAGGAAGATACGAAGGAAATGTTCGAATATATTTAATAAGGAACCTCACGGCGATAAGTCTGTGAGGTTTTCTTTATGCCCCGGGAAAAAGGCATCCCGGAGATCGCTGCCTGTGGGCATAAATTTTTATTCCCATCATATATATAAAAGAGAATGTACGCCGGCGCATTTTTGCGTCGGGCGCGGTCGCTTGCGGCAGATTTACATGCGGGAGGTGCTTTATGGAAGAGAATCCGGGAATGGCGCATAAGATCGTTTTGAATAACCGGGATCGGGGAAATCTCACGGGGATCCTGGATGTGATCTCGTTCGATGAGAATACCATCGTGCTGGACACGGACATGGGACTTCTGACCATCAAGGGGAAAGACCTCCATGTGAACAGGCTGAGCCTGGAAAAGGGCGAGATCGACATTGAGGGCAGGACGGACAGCCTTGTGTACTCGGCGGGCGGCGGCACGAAGAGCGGGGGAAGCTTCTGGGCGAAACTGTTTAAATAATAGTAACGATTCAGTAGGTCTGCAGACTTACTGCGCTGACCGTAATAAAACATGGGGTGGAAGGCAAAAATCCCATCGGCGAAGCCGATGCGGAATGGATTTTTAATTGTGGAGGAATCGCAGAGTGAGCACATATCTTGCCATGGAAGTGAGACTTGTCTGGATGAGTTTCGTGCTGGGATGCATTCTGATGGCAAGCTATGATCTGTTAAGATGGTTCCGCTTTTTTGTTCCGCACGGGCTGGTCTGGACGGGGATCGAGGACTTTTTTTACTGGATCTGCGCAGCTGTCATGACCTTTCTTCTGCTGTTTTATGAGAACAGCGGGATCGTCCGTGCCTATGTGATCGCCTGCGTGTTTTTCGGCATGATCTTTTATGATAAAATCATCAGCAGGAATGTGTTCCACCTATTGAAAAAGCTGAAAAAATGGTATAAAATTAAAAGAAAAACTGCCTCAGAAAAGAGAAGAAACAGGCAGTCTGAAATGTAGAAATAAAAGGTCATTCCCGGAAACATGTGGGAGTGTGGAAAATCCACAGGAAAATGGATTGCCTGTCATGAATGTGAGCGTTCATGCACGGGAAACGGAATGGACCGGTTGATCAGGATAGAAGGCAAGATCAAGAAGGAAGCGAGGAGTCATGGGAGAAAACCGGAACAGACGGAACAAAAGAAGATCGAGAAACAGTCTGGGTAACCGGATGGCGCTGATCGGGATCACGGTGGTCGTAGGAAGCCTTGCTGTGGTTGTCCATATCGGCGGAACTTCCCTGAGAGAACGTGATCTGGAATACCAGGCACGGGAACAGGCACTCGAGAAGACGTTGGCGAAGGAGGAGGCGCGAGCCGCCGAACTCGAAGAGTACCGTGTGTATGTCCAGACGAAACAGTATATCGAGAAAGTCGCAAAAGAAAAACTGGGACTTGTAAATAAGGATGAGATCCTTTTTAAAGCGGATGAATCCAACTGATGTTCATGGCGGATCATCTGAAAGACTTGTATGCCGCATCATCTGTAAAATGACAGTGGATGAATGTCTGGCTCAAATCAGCGCAGATGATGTCGTAAATTTTTAAAAACTGAATACGGGAATCCGACAAATATTTCCCGCCTGCCTGCATATAATAAAATGGCGTATTCCGCGTCGTTTGGCTGGTCATGGAGACCTGGATGGTCTTTCGTGACAGGGTACGCAGGTTAGGAGGGAATTTTTGTGTTTGGAGATCGGGAGATACATAGAAAGTTGTCCGGAGCCGGGGGATATGCGGCGGAAAGACTCGCGGAGATCTCGGATTCACTGGGGCAGCTCGCAAAGATCATGAAAAAATCCGGTGAAGATCCGGGACTTTCCAGAGAGGACGGGATCGCGGCGCTGGAATCGGCGGCATCAATGGTCTGTGGGAGCTGCGACAGGTGCGGCATGAAGCAGGAGTGCCTGGATGAACAGGACGGGGAACATTATTTCCTATATTATCTGCTCCGCGCATTCGAGAAAAAAGGTGCGCTGGAGTACCCGGACATGCCCAGGGAGTTTCTGGACAGGTGTCGGAAAAAGACGGATTATCTCAGAGAATTGAACCGGAGTCTCGGACGCTCCACGATGAATCTCGCCTGGAAGAACCGGTTCCTCGAGAGCCGGGACGCAGTCATGCTGCAGTTTGAGGAGATGGCGGGGATCCTCGGGGAGTTTTCCGGACAGATGGAGCAGGCGGCGGACGTGACGGAGACGCTGATCCCGGCGGTCCGGTCTGCATTCCGGAAACGCAGGATTGCATTGGAGGACATGCTGGTCCTGAAGTATGGGGACGGAAGACGGGAAGCATTCCTTACGGTGCGGACAGCAAACGGGCGCTGTGTAACTGTGAAGGACATGGCGGCGCTGTTCGGACAGGCTGCCGGCGCGGAGTTTGTCCCATCGCGGAACGGAAAGACGCTGGTCACAAGAAAAACTTCCACGGTGCGCCTGATCGAAAAAGGAAATTACCGGCTGTTGTTTGGAGCTGCGAGGACCCCGAAAGAGGGAGAAGAGGTCTCCGGCGACAACTATATGTTCCGGAACACACTCCCAGGGCAGGTCGCTTTGAGCCTCTCAGACGGAATGGGGAGCGGACCGGCGGCGGGGGCGGACAGCGGGCGGGTCATGGAGCTCGCGGAACAGCTTCTCGACACGGGATTCTCCGCGAGATCGACGCTGAAGCTGATCAATACGGTGCTTTTGCTGAGCGGGATGGGCGACCGGCCGGCGACGCTGGATCTGGGACTTGTAAATCTTTACACGGGCGTTCTGGAGATGATGAAACTCGGGGCGGCGGCGTCCTTTCTCCTGCCGGAACGGAGATCCGGCGGGGAGGCGGAGATCCTGGAGTCGGAGACGGTTCCAGCAGGAGTATTGAATCCCGTGGAGCCGGTGATGATATCGCGGAAACTCTGGGACGGGGACAAGATCATCCTGGTGAGCGACGGCGTTCTCGATGCGATGCCGGGGGCGGAAAAGGAGCAGACTTTCCGGGATTTCCTCGACGGGCTGCCCGACGCCGGTGTGCAGGAGACGGCGGAGATGATCCTGACGTTTGCGCTGTCGTTTGAGGGAGAGCCGCGTGATGACATGACGGTATTGGTCGGCGGGATCTACGGGTGATACGCGGCGGGAAGAATTTGGAAATGGAAGCTGCCCTCAGAAGGCGGGTTTACTGATCTGAGCGTAAAAGCGCAGGTGAAAAACTTCATAGACCAGGTTGGAACAGGATGGATCCGTCGTGTGATGAATGGTGAAAATCCGGGAAAGCTGAGGATGAAGAGATAGGATCAATGCGATAAAAGAAAAACGGAGAAAAAAATGAACGAAAAAATGAATGCAGGAATCGGTCGGTTCCGGCAGAAGGTTCTTGCCTTTATGCGAAAAAATCATATGACAGACCGGGGAGACGGGGTCCTGGCGGCGGTATCGGGCGGCGCGGATTCCGTCTGCCTGTTGCTGCTTTTGTGTGAACTGGCAGCAGAACTCGGGATTCATGTCTCTGCATTCCATATGAACCACGGGATCCGCGGCGCGGAGGCGGACCGGGATGAGCGGTTCGTGAAGGAACTCTGCGGGCGGATGGGGGTTCCGCTTACCGTGGTGCATGAGAAAGTAGGATCATATGCCGCGGATCACGGGTTGTCGACGGAGGAAGCCGGGCGGATCCTGCGCTACCGCCATCTGAAGGAGACGGCGGAAAAATACGGCTGTGCGAAGATCGCCGTCGCCCATCATGAGGACGATGATGCGGAGACGGTGCTCTTAAATCTCTTCCGCGGGAGCGGACTTCCCGGGCTCTCGGGAATCCGGCCGGTGAGAGCGGAGATCATCCGCCCATTATTATGCGTCTCCCGGAAAGAGATCGAGGAATACCTGACATCACGGGAACATTCCTGGTGTGAAGATTCCACAAACAAGGAGAATGATTACACGAGAAATAAGATCCGCAACGAGCTCCTGCCCTGGGTGACGGAGAACATCAACAGCCGGGCGGCGGAACATATCCTGGCGGTGTCGGAGTTTGCTGCCAAAGCGGATGCGTATTTCGAGGCGGAAGCGGAGCGGGTCTTAAGGGAAGGTGAGCGGAAGGAAAAGAGCCGAACCGGAAATTCTGTAAAGATCCGCACCGAAATCCTTGATCCCCAGCCCGAAATATTAAAAACCTACATCATCCGCCGAATGATCTTAAATGCCGCCGGGAAGGCGAAAGACATCACGGAGCGTCACATCCGGCTGGTCATGGATCTTTCCGGTCCGGGCGGCGGCTGTATTGCGGACCTTCCGTATGGTCTGCAGGCGGTCCGCGGGTATGAGACATTGGAGATCCGGAAAGTGTGCCAGGTGGGAGAAAAAGAAAGAAGAGAGAAGACTGGGGACATTTCGGCCTATAAATTCAGGAAAAATGCAGAGGACCTGGAATGCACAGAGGTGAAAATGGCAGGTCTGAAAACTTTATCCTGCGAAGCGCTTTTGGATACAGAAAAAAAGAAGATCGATCCGGAAGCGGGAGAGAGAAAGATCCTGCAGCTCGGTCCGACCATGATCCGCCTTCATGTCACCCAACGGAAAAAAGAACTGGAAATTCCGAAAAACCAGTATACGAAATGGTTTGACTATGATAAAATAAAAGATGGATTATCCATACGATACAGGAAAAACGGGGATTATTTCACACTTTCCGGCGGAGGAAAAAAGAAGCTCGGAAGGTTTATGATCGATGAAAAGATCCCGGAAAAAGAGCGGGACCGAATTCCGGTCCTGGCGGACGGAGACCATATATTATGGGTGATCGGATACCGGATCAGTGATTATTATAAAATAACAGATGAGACTGAACGTGTCCTGGAGGCGGAGATGATCCTGCCTGACGGGGGAGACCGGTCGGAAGACGGCGGTGGGAGAGCAGGCATCTGGAATTGCAAAGGAGAAGACCATGGCTGATAAAATTCGTGTATTATTAAGTGAAGAAGAAGTAGACAAGCGGATCAAAGAGATCGCGGACCAGATCAATAAGGACTATGAAGGAAAAGAAGTTCACCTGATCTGCATCTTAAAGGGCGGCGTATTCTTTACCTGCGAGCTCGCAAAACGCCTGACCGTTCCGGTAACGCTTGACTTTATGTCCGTATCCAGCTACGGAAGCGGAACCCAGTCTTCCGGCGTTGTAAAGATCGTAAAAGACTTAGATCAGCCGTTAGAGGGAAAGAATGTCCTGATCGTCGAAGATATTATCGATTCCGGACGGACTCTCGCATACCTGATCGATATCTTACACAAGAGAAATCCGAATTCCATCCACTTATGCACACTGCTCGACAAACCGGAGCGCCGTGTCAAGAAACAGGTGAAGGTTGATTACACCTGCTTTACGATCCCGGATGAGTTCGTTGTAGGCTATGGCCTCGATTATGACCAGAAATACCGCAACCTTCCGTTCATCGGCGTTGTGGAGCAGCAGTAAGGAGGCACCCCAAGTTGAAACAGAACCAGCAGTTCCGCGGACTTGGCCTTGTCCTGCTTGTGATCGCGCTCATCATGTTCGCGTCCAGCCTGACGAGCCAGGGGAGCTTATTCAGCCAGGAGATGACCCACCAGGAATTTATGGTGGCCGTCGAGAATAAGACGATCGAATCCGTGGAGATCAATCAGAACCAGCAGCCGCCGACAGGTACCCTGGATATCCTCTTAAAGAGCGGGGACCGGGCAACGGTTGCAGTATCCGATGTCAAGGACGCGGAAAAACTTCTCCAGGACAATTCCATCGACTACGTCGTTGAGAATGTCCCACAGGAGAACTACCTGATGTCTGTCATTATCCCGGTCGCTTTGAGCGCCGTTGTGATCATGTTCATGTTTATGTTCATGAACGCGAGAGTCGGCGGGGGCGGCGGCGGAAACTCCAAGATGATGAATTTTGGAAAGAGCCGTGCGAAGATGAGCCGGACGAATTCCGTGAACTTCTCCAAGGTTGCAGGACTCGAGGAGGAGAAGGAAGAACTGGAAGAGATCGTTGATTTCCTGAAAAATCCGAAGAAATATACGGATGTCGGTGCCAGGATCCCGAAGGGCGTGATCTTGGTAGGACCTCCGGGAACCGGTAAGACACTTCTCGCGAAGGCGGTTGCCGGTGAGGCGGGAGTTCCGTTCTTTTCGATCTCCGGATCAGATTTCGTCGAGATGTTCGTCGGTGTCGGCGCTTCCCGTGTACGCGATCTTTTTGAGGACGCGAAGAAAAACGCTCCGTGCATCGTCTTTATCGATGAGATCGATGCCGTTGCGAGACGCCGCGGTACCGGTATGGGCGGCGGACATGACGAGCGTGAGCAGACGTTAAACCAGCTCCTCGTTGAGATGGATGGTTTCGGAGTCAATGAAGGAATTATCGTGATGGCGGCGACAAACCGCGTGGACATCCTGGATCCGGCGATCCTGCGTCCGGGCCGTTTCGACCGGAAAGTCGGAGTTGGAAAACCGGATATCCGCGGACGCGAGGAGATCTTAAAGGTCCACTCGAAGGAAAAACCGCTGGGCGACGATGTGAACTTAGAGAAAGTAGCACAGACGACGGCCGGATTTACCGGAGCAGATCTGGAAAACCTCTTAAACGAGGCTGCGATCCTTGCGGCAAAGCAGGCGCGCCGCTATATTCTCCAGGCTGATATCGAGCAGGCGTTCGTCAAAGTCGGGATCGGCGCGGAGAAGAAGAGCAAGGTGATCTCCGAGAAAGAAAAGAAGATCACAGCTTACCATGAGACAGGTCATGCAATCCTGTTCCATGAACTCCCGGATGTCGGACCGGTCCACACGATCTCCATCATCCCGACCGGAATGGGCGCGGCAGGATATACGATGCCGCTTCCTGAGAAGGACGAGATGTTCAACACAAAGAATAAGATGCTGGAGACCATTATGGTTTCTCTCGGCGGCCGGATCGCGGAGGAGATCATCTTCGGAGACGTGACGACGGGGGCATCCCAGGATATCAAGCAGGCATCTGCGATCGCCCGCGCGATGGTAACCCAGTACGGAATGTCTGAGAAGCTCGGAATGATCAACTACGGCAGCGACGATGACGAAGTCTTCATCGGAAGAGATCTGGCGCATACGAGATCTTACGGTGAGCGTGTTGCTTCCGATATCGACAGCGAGGTCAAGAGGATCATCGATGAGTGCTACGCGAAGGCGAAGGAGATCATCCTGGCACATGAGGACATCCTTCATAAGTGTGCCGCTCTTCTGATCGAGAAGGAAAAGATCGGACAGGAAGAGTTTGACAGCCTGTTCGTTGAGGGAACGGAGAAGCCGGAGTTAGAGTAAGGTTTCGGATTTGCACCCCGGCAGAAGATCTCACAACAGAAAACTTTAGAAGCTTAAGTAAATCGACGTTTGTGCAAAAGAAATGCAGGCAAACGTCGATTTTTTACTTACAATGACAAAAATGCACAAAGAAAACCGGAGCGGTGGCAATATGAACAAAAAAATTTTTCATGTTTTTAAATGTTTGTGCACACTTATCCGGACTCCTATGCTATATTACTACTCGTAACCCCCCAATACATTATATAGTTTTTGCTATACCCCATAAGAGACATAATACCTTTTCCGGAAGAAAGCCAGTGGTTCCCCCCGCTGGCTTTCTTTCTGCCCATTTTTAAAGAAAAAATCTGAGGATCCTGCTGTGCCGTGCGGGAGCTTCAGATTTTTAGGTTAACCGGAAATTCCGATGGAACTTCCGGTTAACCTAAAAGGCACTGCGTGCCTAAGATGCGCACTCGCGCGAAGATGAAGGTTGTCACAAGCGACCGCGCGAGGCGCCCGAATGTGCCGAGGCACATTCTTTTTAATCTGCAAAAACAGTTTTTGAGGATCGCCGGAGTGAACTTTCAGAAAAAACGTGCAAATGGGGATATAATCCTGTATAATAACATTTGTGAGAAATGAGTGAGAACAGATACAGAAAATGCAGCCCGGATATCGCAAGAGAGGCTGCATCAGACCAACAAGGAGGCCATTCAAAATGTTGAAGGCGGCACTTTTCAGCGATGGAACGAGAGAGTACCGCATCCCGGAAGAGCCGGAGTGCGGGGAGAATGTTAAGATAAGATTCCGGACCGGGGCCGGGGACGTGGACCATGTATACGCGGTGATCCGTGATGGCGGAAACCGGAATGAGTGCAGGCGGCTGGAGCTTGAGAAGGCGGAGACGGCCGGAAGATTTGATTTTTATGAGAGAACGATCCAACTGGGGGAGACCCCGTTGATATATGATTTTGAGGTTGTAAAAGGAGACGAAGTCTGTCACTATAACCGCCTCGGTGTGTCGGAGCCGGGAGGGATGGACGCTCCGTTTGTGATCACACCTGGATTCCATGTACCGGAGTGGGCGAAAGGCGCCCTGATGTACCAGATCTTCGTGGACCGGTTTAATAACGGGGATCCGACGAACGATGTCCTGGGAGACGAATATGTCTACATCGGATTTCCGGTGGCGAAGGTGGAAAAATGGAATGAGCGGCTTTCCGTCCTTGATGTGGACCGGTTTTACGGCGGCGACATCCAGGGAATCTGGGACAAACTCGACTATTTGCAGAGCCTGAAGGTGGAAGTGCTCTACCTGAGCCCGGTGTTTGTGTCCCCGTCGAATCACAAGTATGACTGCCAGGATTATGAACATATCGATCCTCATTACGGGGTGATCGTGAAGGATGAAGGGGAACTTGTGGCGGCGGATGCGTCGGATAACCGCAATGCGAAGCGGTATTCCGTGCGGACCTCCGACCGGGAGAACCTGGCGGCGAGTGATGCGTTTTTTGCCCGTTTTGTGCAGGAAGTCCACAAGCGGGGCATGCGGATCATCCTGGACGGAGTTTTTAATCACTGCGGGTCTTTCAACAAGTGGATGGACCGTGAGAAGATCTATGAGAAGGACGGCGGGTATGAGCCGGGTGCATACCTCTCAGCGGACAGTCCGTACCGGGATTTCTTTCTGTTTAAGGATGCGAACGGCTGGCCGGACAATGACTCCTACGAAGGCTGGTGGGGACATAACACGCTGCCGAAATTAAATTATGAGGGATCGGAAAAGCTGTATCAGTATGTGCTCGATATCGCGAAACGGTGGCTTTCCCCGCCGTACTCGATCGATGGCTGGCGTCTCGATGTGGCGGCGGATCTCGGTCATTCGCCGGAGATGAACCACCGGTTCTGGAGAGATTTCCGGAAGGTCGTAAAGGAGGCGAATCCGGACGCGCTGATCCTGGCGGAACATTACGGGGATGCCACAACATGGCTTTCCGGGGACCAGTGGGATACGGTGATGAATTATGACGCGTTCATGGAACCGGTATCCTGGTTCCTGACCGGTCTGGAAAAGCACAGCGAGCGGAAGGATGACCACCTTCTGCACAACAGTCAGGCGTTCATGTGCTCCATGCTCTCCAACATGAGCCGGATGCAGACGGGATCTCTCTATGCGGCGATGAATGAACTTTCAAACCATGACCATTCGCGATTCCTCACGAGGACGAACCGCGTCGTGGGACGGCTTTATAAGCCGGAGGATGCGGAGAAAGCGGAGATCGGCGTGAATTACGGAACCTTCCGCTCCGGCGCGGTGATCCAGATGACATGGCCGGGGGCACCGACGATCTATTACGGTGATGAGGCTGGCGTCTTTGGCTGGACGGACCCGGATAACCGGAGAACATTCCCCTGGGGAAAGGAAGACCTGGAACTCACGGAATTTCACCGGTATCTCACGGGGATCCGGAACAGGACTCCGGCGTTCCGGCGCGGGGCGTTAAAGCCGCTGCTGGCGGAGAATGGTGTGATCGCGTATGGACGTTTTGATGCGGACGGCCAGGGGGTTGTCGTTGTGAACAGTGAGGATTATTCCCAGAGAATCCGGATTCCGGTGTGGGAAGCGGAAGTGAACGGCGATTTTATGGACCGCGTGATGGCGACGGATGCGGAGCGGTACAACGCGGGCACTGTGCGGTATCCGGTGACGGACGGTGTGATGGAAGTGGAGATCGCGGCGAATGGGGCGATGATCTTTATTGGGAGTAAAGGCGAGTAGATGGCGATCATGGTGCGTGTGCCGGGACTGTAATACGCAGTGTTTTCAAGGGCATTTGGTCATAAAAAATGCTTGATTTTTGAATCGATGTATGGTATCATTTTGACTTGTCAGAATGATATGGGCGGATTCCCGAGTGGCCAAAGGGGACAGACTGTAAATCTGCTGCAACTTGCTTCGGTGGTTCGAATCCACCTCCGCCCATTTTGGTAGCAAAGACCTGAAGAGATGAGAATGTCAAGGGAATGGGACGATGATTAGGGTGGCTCCGAGGTATTATGGAGCTGCGCTCCATAATCGCCGTTTGCAACGGCGATAGCTGCTGATATGAGAAAATTTTCTTATGTGAGCGAGCTCCCAACGAAAATTTTTTCATATCAGCAGCTGCCTCTCATTGTTTATACGCGGGTGTAGTTCAATGGTAGAACACCAGCCTTCCAAGCTGGATACGTGGGTTCGATTCCCATCACCCGCTTTTTGAAGCGTCGGACCTCTGGATTTAGAGGTCCGATTTTTTGTTTAACAGGAAATTCCGACGGAATTTCCTGTTAAACAAAAAGGCACTGCGTGCCTAAGATGCGCACTCGCGCGAAGATGAAGATCGTCGTAAGCGACCGCGCTCGGCGCGAGAATGTGCCAAGGCCCATTCTTTTTTTACCCCAAGGAGGACGAGCATGAATTTACGTGAATATCTGAAAGAAACCAACCTCATCATCGACGGCGCGTTCGGAACTTACTTTGCAGCAAAATACCAGACGCAGGAAATCCCGGAGCTTGCGAATCTCTCTGACCCGGAGAAAGTAAAGAAGACCCACGAGGAATATCTGAATGCCGGAGCAAATTTTATCCGGACGAATACTTTTGCGGCGAACACAGAGACGCTGCAGGAGAGCTTTCCGGAAGTTGAGAAGAACATCCGCGCGGCGGTGGAGATCGCAAGGAGCGCGGCGGACGGGAAGAACGTCTGGATCGCAGGCGATATCGGTCCGATCCCGGTGAATGGGACGGAGGACGCGGCGGCAGCGGCGAACGAGTATTATCAGATCGCAAAGACGTTTGCGGAGACAGGAGTCAAAGTCCTGGACTTTGAGACGTTTGCAGACCTCGAAGGGATCCTTCCGGCGATCAAAAAGATCCGTGCCGAGTATGACATGTTCATCGCAGTCTCTTTTTCCGTGAACCAGTTCGGCTACAGCGCGGCAGGACTCAGCGCGAAGCGCCTTTTGGCGGACGCGGCGGCTGTTCCGGAGATCGATGCGGTGGGCTTAAACTGCGGTGTGGGACCGGCCCATATGCGCCAGATCCTGGAAAAAGCGGGACGTCCTGGGGATAAATTCCTGCTGGCGATCCCGAACGCGGGATATCCGACTTTGACGAGAAATAAACTTCAGTTTGGCAACACCCCGGTATATTTTGCGGAGAAGATGAAGGAGCTTCAGGAGCTCGGTGCTGACATTCTCGGCGGCTGCTGTGGAACGGATCCGGAATTTATCCGTGAAATGTCCGCCCGGGACGGAATCCTGAAGAAAAGTGCTCCGGAAAAAGAGGCGGAGAGCAGCGGACAGAGTGAACATGTGGTAAGACATGGATTCCTCTATGATGAGAACGGAAACAGAAAAGAGAAGAAGCTTATCGCGGTCGAGCTGGCGCCGCCGTTTGACGCGGATGATGAGAAACTCCTGGAATCCGCCCATCTTTTAAAGAATGCAGGCGTGGATGTCCTCACATTCCCGGATTCCCCGTCCGGAAGAACGAGAGTCGATTCCGTCCTCATGGCGAACAAGGTGCGCCAGGCGACGGGATTAAATGTGATGCCGCATATCTGCTGTCGTGACAGGAATGCGATCGCGATGCGGTCCCTGTTTCTGGGAGCTGCCATCAATGATATTTACAACTTCCTGATCATCACGGGAGATCCGATCCCGTCGACGGCGAGACAGACGGTCAAAGCGGTGTTCAACTCGGATTCCACGGGGCTTATGAAGATCGCGAAGGAGATGAACGAGGATGTTTTCGCGAAGAATCCGCTCTGCTACGGTGGTGCGATCAACCAGGGAAGAAAGAACCTGGACGTGGAGATCGGACGTGTAAAGAAGAAGATGGAAGAGGGAGCGGAGTTTTTCCTGACCCAGCCGGTATTCACGGAGGAGGACGCGGCGAGACTGCGCCGGATCAAGGATGAGACCGGGGCGCGGATCCTCTGCGGGATCATGCCGCTCATCAGCAGAAAGAACGCGATGTTCATGAAAAATGAGATCGCGGGCGTCAATGTGACGGATGAGATCGTCGCGAGATACCCTGAAAAAGCCAGCCGGAAGGAAGGCGAGGCCGTGGGCATCCAGCTTGCGAAGGAAGTCATGAAGCTGGTGGAGGACTTCGCGGACGGATATTATTTTTCATTCCCGTTCAACAGGGTTTATATGTTGAAGGATATTTGTAACTGTTCAGTAGGTCTGCGCACTTGCTGCGCTGACCGTAATAAAACACAGGCTTGAAGGCAAAAATACCATCGGCGAAGCCGATTTGGAATGGATTTTTGCTCGTAACTTGCCATGCATCCGAAGGGAAGCTCCGGGGGAGGTTCCCGTAGGTGTGAGGGTACTGAACAGTTACGGATATTTTAGAAAAGTAAAAACAGCAGGAGACGGTGCCCGGATCAGGGCGACAGCCGTAAATGGAGAATAGAAAGAGAATGATTAAGACGATCACAGCTGCAGAGCTGATCAATGGAAGAACGTTTGACCGGACGATCATCGACATCCGCCCGGCGGAGGAATATAAAAAGGGGTCCATGGATGCCGCGTTAAATATCCCGGAGGACAAGCTGGTGGAATACCTGGAGAATCCGGAGGAGGCGGACATGGAGTCCGGAACGATCGGAGAGGGAAAGGCCTGGGAAGAGGGCGTAAATGTTGGAAAACTTCTCGCGGCGATCCCGAAGGACAAGCCGGTCTGGGTGCTCTGCCATACAGGAAACAAGAGCCTGTATGTGGCGGAACTTCTGGACGATGCCGGATTTGACGCCGGAAGCGTGGAAGGCGGATACCGCTCCTTCCTGCGCCTGTCCCTGTCCATGATGGTCATGAACGAGGAGGAGGTCGCGGAGCGCACGAAGGCGATCGAGCGCAGCATCATCACAAAATACCGCAAATCGATCTGGAGACGGTTTACAAAGGGAGTCCATGACTACGAGCTGATCAAGGAAGGAGATAAGATTGCGGTCTGCATCTCCGGCGGAAAAGACTCGATGCTCATGGCAAAGCTCTTACAGGAGCTGAAACTTCATGGAAAAGTGAAGTTTGACCTTGTATTTCTCGTGATGAATCCGGGATATAATGAGGACAACTGGAATATCATCTTAAATAACGCGAAGCTTCTGGGAATCCCGATCCAGGTGTTTGACAGCGATATCTTCAATATCGTTGCCGACGTGGATAAGAGCCCGTGTTATCTCTGCGCGAGAATGCGCCGCGGATATCTTTATTCCCACGCGAAAGAGCTCGGCTGCAACAAGATCGCGCTTGGACATCATTTTGACGATGTGATCGAGACGACGCTGATGGGAATGCTGTATAGCGGAAAGGTCGAGACCATGATGCCGAAGCTCCACAGCAAGAACTTTGAGGGCATGGAGCTGATCCGTCCGATGTACATGGTCCGCGAGGCGGATATCAAGGCGTGGAGAGATTACAACCATCTCCACTTTATCCAGTGTGCGTGCCGTTTCACGGAGCGCTGCGCGACATGCGGCGGCGAAAAGGGATCGAAGCGCGACGAGATGAAGGAGCTGATCGCGGAGCTCAGAAAGCGCTGTGACACGATCGACATGAACATCTTCAACAGTGTTCACAACATCAATCTGAAGACGGTCATCGGATATCACAAGGGAGACTGGAGTTACAATTTCCTGGATGACTACGATGAGGAGACGAAGAAAATCCATAATTGACAATTCTTTTCAAACACGCTATAATGAGAGTCTATCGGAGAATGCGCGGATGTGGCGGAACTGGCAGACGCACCAGCCTTAGGAGCTGGCGGGCAACCGTGGGGGTTCAAATCCCTTCATCCGCACTCTTCTGTAGAACAAAAAGATACTCATGTAACTGTGACGATACAATACAGTTACGGACTTACCAGAATAAGGGAGTAGTCGGCGCCGGAAAGCGCAGTAAGGTCAACATACTGGAAATGTTCCTGGCTTTACTTGAAATGATGAGACTTATCTGTCGAAAATGACAGAGAGAGTCTCTTTTTTTGTTTAAGAGGAAATCCCGATGGAATTTTCTGTTAAACAA
Organism: Pilosibacter sp. NGB245; assembly: GCF_057397225.1. Taxonomy (NCBI): domain Bacteria; kingdom Bacillati; phylum Bacillota; class Clostridia; order Eubacteriales; family Clostridiaceae; genus Pilosibacter; species Pilosibacter sp. NGB245. The sequence continues at coordinate 360,629 of NZ_CM171584.1, forward strand.
AAAGGCACTGCGTGCCTGAGATGCGCAATGTGCGAGGCGGAAGGATCGCACAGGAAAGCGTGCTCGGCGCGGGAAACCGGAAAGCGGATTCCTTTTTATCAGAAAAAATAAGCAATTTTTAGGAGGAACATGACTTATGGGACTTTTAGAGCTTTTTATCCTTGCTGTAGGACTGTCGATGGATGCGTTCGCGGTGTCTGTCTGTAAGGGCTTGTCGGTAAAAAAGATGGAACCGAAGCACGCGCTGATCTGCGGTGCATATTTTGGCGGATTCCAGGCTCTGATGCCGACGATCGGCTACCTTCTCGGAAGCCAGTTTGAGTCCATGATCACACAGATCGACCACTGGATCGCATTTGTTCTTCTCGGGATCATCGGAATCAATATGATCAAGGAATCCAGAGAGGATGAGGACGAAGAACTGAACGCCAGCTTTGACGTGAAGACGATGTTAGCCCTGGCGGTGGCGACCAGCATCGATGCGCTTGCGGTCGGCGTGACATTTGCGTTTTTACATGTAAACATCGTCTGGGCAGTGACCTTCATCGGATGTACGACATTTATCCTGTCGGCGATCGGCGTGAAGGTCGGTAATGTATTCGGAATGAAGTACAAGTCGAAGGCAGAGTTTGTCGGCGGACTGATCCTGGTCCTCATGGGGATCAAGATTTTGCTGGAGCATCTTGGATTCCTTGGCTGAGCCTGAAAAGCGCGGCCGGATCACGAAAAAACGGCAGCAGGAGAGGACCGGAACAGATAAAGAAGTTGAAAAAATAGATCTTTGGGAGAGAAAACTTCCTGAGGTCCATTTTTGACGATAAGAGTGTTAACTTTAAGAGCGTGAACTTTTGTTGCCCGGCGTTCTTGACAAGGCATTCCGGTACCGATATAATGAATAATTGTCTGATACAGACAGATGAGATTTTGTAAAAATACCGTAATTGGAACGATATTACATAATCATAACCGATACATATCAGGGTTCGGCACCATTTCGGTGCGGACCCTGTCGTTGCATCCTGATAAATTCTGATAAAGTAAAATAAGGAAAATACAGACATGAACAGAGAGAGAGACCAGAGGGGATCAAGGGGACCGAGAGACCAGAGAGATCCCAGAACCCAGAGAGACCAGAGAGACGAGTACAGGCAGCATTCCCCGGCCTGGATCCGGGCGCAGAGGCGGAAGAGAAAACAGATCTTAAGACGACGGATCATGATCGGCGGAGCGATCATCTGCCTGATCCTGATCATCGGAGTGATCCGGCTTATTTCCGGCTTGTTCGGGCATGGAAAAGAGAAGACAACGGATACGGTCGCGGAGGAATCCATATTCCAGGCATCCGATATCAGCGTCAACGGGATTTCTTTAAAGGGAATGACAAAGAGCGAGGCGAAAGCTGCCATCGAGGCGAAGTTTCCGTGGAATGTGAAGATCTCTTACAACGGGGAGAGCGTGGACGCGGACAATATGATCGACACCGAGCTGGATGCCTTTTTGGACGGGATTTCTGCTGACAAGAATGGCGGAGAATATACATTCTCGGTGGAAGATTCTGAAGATCTGCAGTCCGCAGCGGCAAAGGCAGCGGCAGACGCAGCGGCAAAATGGGATGTGAAGGCGAAGAACGGCTCGATCTCCGAGTATGACGCCGCGACGGATAAGTTCCTGTTTGCGGACGGAGCTCCGGGCAAGGCTGTGAACCAGGAGAAGCTTATAAAGGATCTTGTGGAGGCTGCGACAAGCGGAAACTATGACGCCGTGATCCAGGCTGAGGTCAGTGAGAGCCAGCCGGAGCTTTCCGCAGCGAACGCGAAGGAGCAGTATAAGACTCTTTCTACGTTTACGACGGAGACGACCGCTAACGAGAAGAGAAATACGAACGTAAAGCTTGCGGCCAGGGCTATCAACGGAACCATCGTGCAGCCGGGTGAGGAATTTTCCTTTAATAAGGTTGTAGGACAGCGCACGGCGGAAAAGGGATATCAGGAAGCGGCTGCCTACAGTGGAGGCGAGGTCGTTCAGGAGCCGGGCGGTGGTGTCTGCCAGGTATCTTCCACGATGTACCGTGTGGCATTTCAGTCCGGTATGCAGATCACGTTCCGAAGATCTCATACCTTTGAGCCGAACTACGTAACTCCGGGACAGGATGCGGCCATCAGCTGGGATATTCCGGATTTCCGGTTTATCAATACATCAAAGGCGGCCATCGGTATCCGCGCGAACTACAGCAACCGGAAGATGACAGTCTCCTTCTACGGAGTACCGGTTCTGGAAGATGGAATCACCTGGAGTCTGGAGTCTGAGAAGACGGATGAACTTCCGCCGCCGGAGCCGACCTATGTGGAAGACCCGACGCTGGATCCGGGCACCGAGGTGACACAGAAGGCAGCGACGAACGGCAGCCGCTGGGTTACCTATAAGATCGTTTCAAAGAACGGAACTGTTGTCGAAAAGACAGAAGATCACGCGAAGACCTACAAGGGACACGCAGCTGTGATCCGCAGAAATACGGGAACCGTGAAGGTTTCACCGGATGAGACGACGGCCGTTGAGTCCACGTCCGCCGCAGCCGTAGACGGAATGCCGGACGGATACGTTCCGGGCGAGAGCGTCGCGCCGGAGAGCTCTGCCGCTGCGACAACCGCAGCCGGTTCTTCTGGCACATCGACAACAGCGGCATCCACCGGTGGATCTGAGACGAAGGGCACACACAGTGAGACAACGGCTGCATCGACGACAGCGGCAGCGACTGAGGCTGCGACGACGGCTGCACCGGCGACAGAAGCAACGACGGCAGCCGCGCCAAACGGCCCGGGTGATGAAACAACCGCAGCTGCACCGGCGGAAGCCATTGGAAATATTGCGGGATTTCCGGGAAATTAAATAGAGAGAATAAAGAAAACGCACATCATGCTTTCAAGAACCTTAATTATATGGGAGAAAGAAGATGTGCGTTTTGACTTAGTGTGGGAGAACGAGACGTCGCGGAGCGTAGACAATCGAACCGTTCGAGCCCGGCAGGGCTTGAACATACAAAAAAAGGGGCTGTCGCATTAGCAAATATTTTTTGCTGGGCGGCAGCCCTGCTTTATGCCCAAATGGCATCGAAATCGGTCACGTTTTCGATGCCATTCTTTATAAACGCAGTTCATTCCCAGGCATCCCTTTCGGCATGCCTTATTTCAGGCTGTTTTGTTTTCAACTATCAAAATCTATGCCCTTTTTAATGGAAAAAGATAACTTCCCGTTCTTCCGGTCTGAATCTTGCAATGAAGCTTATTGATATTTCGTCCCATCGCCAGAAGGATGCTCTCTGCCAGTGCATTTGCCTTTCCACGATACAGATATCTTCGAAAATTCATGTCCTCTTTTACGTCAGCAAAAGAACCTTCTGCCTGAATACTGCGATTCATACGGAGCATCGTTCCATACTCACTTGTGATCCGTTCCAGATCTTCTGCGCGTTTCTGGCTCATTGTTTTTGAAACCATCAGCACTTTATTGCGCTTTTCCATAGGTGTTTTGCAGTTGTTTCCCTTGATACATTCCGTTTTATAAGGACAACCAGTGCAGTCTGGGCTTCTGTAATAAGTTTTTACACTGACATATCCGCTAGTTGTTTTACTTCTGCGTTCATTTGTGACAGTTAGTTCCCTTCCGTTGAGGCAGATGTAGCTGTCTCTGTCTGCATGGTACTCCATGTTTTCCCTTCTACTGATGTCTTTTTTGTATTTTCGGGTCTTCGAAATCTCATAGTTCTGCGGCTTTATATAGGCGGTCTGTCCGTTTTCCTCAATGAAAAGATAGTTCTCTTCACTTTCGTACCCGGCATCTGCAACGACTTCTGAATACTTAAATCCCAGGTGATTCTCCATGTCTTTCAAAAACGGGATCAGGGTACGTGTATCGGTAGGGTGCGGGCTGATATCGATCCATGTGATGTATTCGGAATCCACTCCATGCTGAATGTTATAAGCAGGCTTTAACTGTCCATTCAGCATCGCGTCCTCTTTCATTCTCATGAAGGTTGCGTCAGGGTCTGTTTTGGAATAGCTGTTTCTATCCCCAAGCGTATACAGCTTTTTTGTATATTCCTTTAGTTTCTCCAGATATTGATCCAGCTGTTCCAGAGATTTCTGTAATTGTGTTTTTCTACGCCCGATTCCATGTACAAACACAATTCCCTCCTGCACTTTTATGCGGCACAACTGCTTCTTTAACCGTTTTAATGTGTGGATGGATATCCGGTCATGGTATACGGTCCTGATTCCATAGAGTTCTTCGCATTCAGCCACAAAAGAAGATAGTTTTGTGTATAACCGGGCCTGATTTTTCGTAATAGCCCGTTTCCATACAAAGGTATATTTATTGGCTGCAGACTCGATCTTGGTGCCATCAATAAAAATGGTCTTTCCTGAGATCTCACCAAGAAGATAGAGCAGATCTGACATTTGGGCAAGCAGTACCTTTGCACAAGCCGAAAAATGCAGGGAGATAAAACGCGCGATCGTTGCATGGTCAGGAGCCGGCATTCCTTCCAGGAGGTACATAAAGTTGATATCCCGTTTGCATGCCTTTTGGATATCCCTGCTTGAGTAGATTCGATTCATTGCTGCATAGATGACGAGTTTCAGCATCTGACGCGGCGTTGCCTGATTTTTTCTGATCCTGCTGTAAGTTTTATACAGTTCAGAAAGGTCCATTTCCTCCACAAAGGCACTTACCAGACGAACCGGATCATCAGATGGAATAGAAATCTCTAAATCCAGCGGAAGTTTGATTTGATAATACAGAGAAAAAGAGGTATAATCTCTCTGTATTATTTTGTTTAGTCGCATAAACTGATTATACCACGAACGCCGGGCTTTTCGAAGCTCGGCGTTTTGTGTTGGAAATATGAAATGAGCTGCCGCACGTTAGTGCGACAGCCCCTTTTTTGTATCATTGAAAGCACGAGACGGGATTCGAACCCGCGACCCTCGCCTTGGCAAGGCGATACTCCACCACTGAGCCACTCGTGCGTATCAGGTTACCATCATGATAGCATGGATCTTTTGAAGTGTCAAGATAAGAAAAGTGTGGTATACTGTGGAGGATATGAAAAAATTTACTGGTCAGGTCAGCACATGGAAGCAAAAGAGGAGAAAGCCATTGGAAACATCAGTAAGATCAAAGGAAATGGATATGTTAAACGGAGGACTGGCAGGAAAACTGATCCTGTTTTCGATACCGTTAGCGTTCAGCAGTATTTTGCAGCAGCTGTTTAATTCAGCGGACGTTGCTGTTGTGGGAAGATTTGCGGGAGATCAGGCGCTGGCGGCCGTGGGAAGCTGTGTGGCATTGGTTGGAATTTTCGTGAACCTGATCGTTGGCCTCGCAGTGGGACCGAATGCAGTCTTAGCCAACCTTATAGGCCAGAAGAACAGGAATAAGATCAACAGCATGGTCCATACGATTTTGACATTCGGAGTGGTTCTCGGGATCGGGCTTCTCGGGATCGGAATGCTGGTGGCGAGACTGATCCTGGTGGTATCAGGAACACCGGAGACAGTGTTGGACCAGGCACTCTTATATATCAGGATCTATTTTGTGGGAATTCCATTTATGGTCGCGTACAACTTTGGATCTGCCATTGTGAGAAGCTACGGGGATACCAGAAGGCCAATGTATTATCTGATTGTTTCCGGAGTCCTGAATGTGATTTTAAACCTGATGCTTGTCATCGGGTTCCATATGGGAGTTGAGGGAGTCGCGATCGCCACGCTGATTTCCAATATGGTCAGCGCATTCCTGATCCTTTCCCATCTGTACAACAGGGATGACGAGTTCTGCTTCCGGCCCCATCGCATGCGGATTGATAAAAATGAACTGAAAAGAGTCCTTATGATCGGAATTCCGGCGGGGATTCAGGGTGCGATCTTCTCTGTCTCCAACGTGTTTATCCAGAGCGGGATCAATATGTTCGGAGAGGCGGCTATCGCGGGTTCATCTCTTGCGCTGAACTTTGAGTATTTTACATACGACATTGCCAATGCTTTTGCCCAGGCGGCGGTGACATTTACAAGTCAGAACTTCGGCGCGGGCAATATGAAGCGGTGCAGAAAGATCTTCGGGCTCTGCCTGCTTTTCGGATTTGGATTCACGGAGATCCTCAGCGTGATTTTTATCGTTGAAAAGGATTTCTTTGTCAGCATTTACACGACGAGTGCGGCAGTGGCGGCGTACGGGATCATCCGGATGGATCGTGTGTGCTCGTTAGAGGGACTGACCGCGACATATGAGGTTACAAGCTCCTGTCTGCGGGGAACCGGAAAATCTCTGGAGCCCTCTGTGATCACGATCCTCGGAACGGTGGTGTTCCGTCTGATCTGGCTCACAACAATATTCCGGATGGTGACAACCTTTGATATGCTGATGAACGTGTATGTGGCGTCCTGGCTGTTTACGGGAGGTCTGATGTTTGTGGTCTACTTCTTCCATATGAGGAAGCTGGATAAGCGGTTTGCGGCAAGATAGAGAGAAAAATCTGTTACTGCCTTCACCGTGCATAAATAATAAAAAGCGTTTTCCCGAGGGATATCCGTTGATGAGACGACCGGACAGGAGAACGCTTTTCCTGACTTATAAGTGAATGATCTTCGCCCCCAGAAGTTCTGCGTCGTTCTCCGCATGGGTAGCGATGATCAGGAGTTTTCCGGCGCAGAGCTCTTTGACCAGATCGATCGTGAGCTGCCTGGTATCTGCGTCAAGACCGGTAAACGGCTCATCCATGAGAATGATATCGGTCGGTGCGAGGATCGCGCGCAGGATCGCGACACGCCTCTTCATGCCGCCGGAAAATTCACAGACAGGCTTATTCAGGGCGTCTTCCGGGAGAAGACGGAGCAGGTATGCGGTCAGAGCTTCGCTGGAATATCGCTTTCCAAGAGCGAAGCGGAGGTTTTCAATGGCGGTATAGCCTTCCAGAAGCCGGTTTTCCTGAAAAACTGCGGAGATCAGGGGACGCATTCCCCGGATCCTGCAGGGATCAGATTTTGATACCGTGCCGGAAGATGCTTTTATGTCGTTATTGCCGGGATTCTCTGTCGGTGTACCGAACAGGATCACACCGGAATCCGGCTTTTCAAGTCCTAGGATCAGACGGAACATTGTAGTCTTTCCGTTTCCGGATGGTGCCATCAGACAGTAGAAAGTTCCGGAGGAAAATTCCAGGGAGAGATCGGAGAGAACCGGCTGCCCGTCGTAGGATTTGGTGACGGAGCGGAGTGTGAGGGCAGTGTCATTTTTTTTATTTATCGGACTCATTCACATCAGCCCCCTTTCCGGCACATTTCTTCAGAATCCACAGGAATCCCTTTTCGAACAGACTACTCACAAGAATGATGACAACCGTCCACGCGAAGAGCTCCGCGGTGCTCAGATAGATCTTCGCGAGATACAGCCCCTCGCCGATGGAACCGTCCGGCACACCGATGACTTCGGCAGCGATCCCTGACTTAAATCCCATGCCGAGGGCAGTGCGGCAGGCGCTTTTTAAGTACGGGTAGAGTGCTGTGCGGTAGATATAGAACGCCCGGCGGATAAACGGGACGTGAAAGACTTCCGCCATCTCTAAAAGCTCCCGGTCCGCAGACATCAGCCCGGCTTTCGTGTTCACATGGATCATGGGATAGACCACGAGGAACGAGATAAAGACGGAGAGGTTTTTAGAGCCGGTCCAGATCAGCGCCAGGATCACGAAGGACGCGACGGGAACCGTCTTCATGAGCTGCACCGGCGGCTCTAAGAATTCGTCCACGATGGGAAAACGATACGCCAGAGATCCGGTGAAAAGTCCAAGAAAAAATGCCAGAAAGAATCCGATGCTGATCCGCCAGAAAGAAAACGCGATGGCGGACCAGAAATCCGGGAGCAGGATCTGCTCACAGAGCGCCCGCAGCGTATCGACAGGACCCACAAGGAAAATATGATTCCGGATCAGGGAGGCTGCGGTCTGCCAGAGGACGATCCAGAACAGGATGATCGAGAGCCTGCGGAGAAATCCGGAAAAACGATGATCCATGGCGGCTGTCTCCTTTCATAAAGTGTAATAAAAATCAATGCTGTTTTCCAGCGGTTGAATTTCTACAGGTAATCGTAATAATAAAATTATAGTAACTATTCAGTGCCTTCATAGTTACATGCAAAAATCCATTCCAGATCAGCTTCGCTGATGGGATTTTTGCCTTCCAGCCTATGTTTTCTTACGGTCAGCGCAGCAAGTGCGCAGACCTACTGAACAGTTACAAATTATAACAGATATTTCTCATGGCTCAAGCGATTAAACTGACTTATGTAAACTAAATTCCGTGAGAATTAACGGCGATATAGAAATGAGGTATGACTGTTTTGCCAGCCATACCTCGTTTTTCACAGTCGGCATGAATGCTTGTAACTGTTGAGAACTTTCACAGTCACAATTACTTTACATAGTAGAAGCTATCATCCGGCAGCTCACCGCCGACGGAGGCCGGGTTCTGGTCGTACAGGGCCTGAAGGTAACCGGAAAGTGCTGTTTTCATCTCATCACCGGAGATGAAGGTGATATTGCAGTACGGAAGCGCTTTTTTTGCGATCGGAGCCTTTGCGACGATCTCAGCCTTTGCGATGAGCTCGGCTGCGGCATCCGGATCCTCCGCGGTGAAGGCGATGGATGCCTCATGTTCCTGTAAGAACGTATCAACGAGGTCCTCGTGCTCCTTTAAGAAATCATTGTTTACAATGGTAACACCTGTTACAAGACGGCTTCCGGAACCTTCGCCCTGAACATTATCCCACTCTTTTGTGAGGTCCATGATGATGGAGAGCTTTTCATTCTGGGCGAGAGCTGCTGTAACGAACGGCTGCGGGAGAAGACCGATGGCGTTCGGATCCTCAGCGAGGACGGAAGCAACCTCAGATGCCTCGGACTTGAATTCAAGAGTTACATCATCCTCTCCGAGTCCTGCGGCGGAGAGCACATAGCGGAGTGCGTATTCCGGAGTAGTTCCCTTTCCCGGAAGATATACGGTCTTTCCCTTTAACTGATCGATCGTTGTCACGGAGCTGTCGGCAGATACGAAGTAGAGAACGCCGAGAGTGTTGATATCGATCACGGAGATATTTTTGTTTGTCTTATTGTAGAGAACGCTTGCGACGTTCGCCGGAAGCAGGGCGATATCGACTTTTCCGCCTGCGACCATGGCAGTCATCTCGTCAGCTGCGGTTACCATTGTGAATTCGTAGCTGTTCTTGGACTCCCCGTTTGCGGCCTCGTCCATGAGCTTTACAAGTCCCATGGTTGTCGGTCCCTTTAAACCGCCGATACGGACAACGGTCTCCTCGCCGGTGTTTTCGGTAGCAGACTCGGAAGCGGCTTCCGTTGTGGTCTCCTCAGCGGCAGTCGTTGTCTCCTCCGCGGAAGAAGCGGCAGCTGTTGTTTCAGTTGTGGATGATGAACAGCCTGCAAGGAGAGATCCCGCGATCGCGGCAGCCATCATGACGGATAACATTTTTCTCATAACTTAGTTCCTCCTGAAAATGATCTGGCAGACATGGACTTTTCTCATTGTCTGCATAAATAATAAATCCCCGGTATGCACACGAAAAGAGCATACTGGGGGTATTTGCCATGGCAGAATTTTCCCGGAACAGATTCTTTTCGTCTTTTCCCTCAGGACAGATGACCTTTGGGGTTAGCACGACCGAACTAAATAGAATATATCATGGGGAGTTAGGAATGTCAATCCAACATGAGATTGGGGAAAAACATGTTTTAAAGGCGAAGGTTGCATATGCCAAACCGAAAATAATCGGAAGCGGAGTGACGGGAAAGGGGTGGAACCGGAATCTGACTTTGTGAAAAAAAGAGACAAAGAAAGCGGTGCTAGGAAGCCGCATACTGCGAACAAATATCCGACACAGAAAGACAGAGAAACATAGGAAAATACGAGGGATTTCGCTGCCTGTACTTTATTGTATACAATTTAAGAAAATAAGGTTTTTCTCCGGAATGCGTTGGATTATATACAATTTCCGACTTGCTTTGCAAAGGGGGATATGCGATAATATGATGCGAAAACATTAAAAATTAAGGTAAGATAGAGGATTCAAAATTTAGGAGGAAATGGTATGAAAACCAACGATGAGGCACTGCTTAAGATCAAGTATGACGTGCTGCGCACAGTTTCCAGGCTGGCTTTTGAGGGCAGACTCGAGGAAGAGAGAGACAATATCCCGTTCAAACTGATCCCGGGCCCGAAGGCACAGTTCCGTTGCTGTGTATATAAGGAGAGAGAGATCATCCGTCAGAGAATCCGTCTCGCGGAAGGAAAATGTCCGAGTGACAAACAGAGTGACAATATCATTCAGGTTATCTCTTCTGCATGTGAGGAGTGTCCGATCACAAGATTCGTTGTAACCGATAACTGTCAGAAATGTATGGGTAAAGCCTGCCAGAACGCATGTAACTTTGGTGCGATCTCGATCGGCCGTGACCGTGCCCATATTGATCCGAGTGTCTGTAAAGAGTGCGGACGCTGTGCTCAGGCATGTCCGTACAATGCGATCGCTGAGCTGATCCGTCCGTGCCGCCGTGCATGTCCGGTAGATGCGATCACAATGGATCCGGAGACCGGAATCTGCCAGATCGATGAAAAGAAATGTATCCAGTGCGGTGCCTGCGTAAGAAGCTGCCCGTTCGGTGCAATTTCCTCCAAGGTATATGTTGTACAGGTGATCGAGGCGATCAAGGCCGGCAAGAAGGTCGTTGCCATGGTTGCTCCGGCTGCTGAAGGTGAGTTCGGCCAGGATATCACAATGGAGAGCTGGCGTACTGCATTAAAGAAGGTTGGCTTTGCCGATATGGTAGAGGTTGCCGCCGGTGCTGATATGACAGCAGCGTACGAGGCAATGGAATGGGCAGAGGCATTTAAGGAAGGCAAGAAGATGACGACCTCCTGCTGTCCGGCATTCGTAAATATGATCAAGAAACACTATCCGACTCTGATCGATAATATGTCCACAACGGTATCCCCGATGTGTGCGGTATCCAGAATGTTAAAAGCGATCGATCCGGAGACCGTTACCGTATTTATCGGACCGTGTATGGCAAAGAAGTCTGAGGCGGCTGACAAGTCCATCGAGAACAATGCAGATTATGTTCTGACCTTCGGTGAGGCCATCGAAATGCTGCGCGGAAAAGAAGTTGAGCTTGAGTCGGCTGAGGAGACAAAGCAGGAAGGCAGTGTCTTCGGAAAACGCTTCGGCAATGGCGGCGGCGTGACAAACGCAGTGATCGAGTGCTTCAAGGAAAAAGGTGAGAGCGCTGACGTTAAGGTTGCGCGCTGCAGCGGTGCGGCTGAGGTTAAGAAAGCCCTTCTTCTTCTCAAGGTCGGCAGACTTCCGGAAGATTTCATTGAGGGTATGATGTGCCAGGGCGGCTGCGTAGGCGGACCGAGCAACCTGAAACAGGAGATGACATTCAAGAAAGACCGCGACGCTGTGATCGCCAAAGCAGACGGCCGCGGAGTATGGGAGAACTTAAAGAATTACGATATGGATTCCTTCTCCATGCATCGCAGCTACGAGAAGCCGGAGGCTTAATGTAGGTTTACATAACATATGAATATGGCAGGGTGTCCGGCTGGGGCTGGCGGACATCTGTGAATAAAAGAACAGCATGTATTTTTCGGATTGGTTTCCGCGAAATGTATGCTGTTTTTTTATGTAACAGGAAATTCTGAGGAATTCCCTATTACACAAAAGATCCTGACGGTGCCAATGATGCACACTTGCGTGAAACTGTAGATTGTCGCAAGCGACCGCGCGAGGCGCGAGAATGTGCCAAAGCACGATCTTTTATGTTCACAAAACGCTGCCGGATATGATAAAATGGAACCAGATCATTTCGGTATTACAGGGAGCATGGACATGGGGAAACTGAACGATATTTACATACAGGAAAGCCTGAAGGTAATCCTGGAAAGTATTCCGGAATATACGGTGACGACGGTGGTTGCCCCGATGGGATACGGAAAAACCACGGCGGTCACCAGCTTTTTAAAGGGGCTTGGGAGTTCTGCGCTTATATTCCGCCTGAACATGCTGGCGGATGAGGGCAGTATCTTCTGGAGCAGCTTCTGCCGGAGCTTTCGGAATTTTCCAAAGCTGAGACAGGAATTCGTCGAGATGGGAATGCCGAAAAACGATGCGGCAAGAGCGCTGTTTCTTGAGATCCTGCTTGACGGTCTGGAGAGTGAGACGCGGGATATCTATCTGGTTTTAGACGATTTCCATCTTGTAAAAGAAGAGCCGATCCGGAAATTTCTCCTGTTTCTGATCAAACAGTTGCCGGAACAGTTCCGCCTTATCATCATGAGCCGGAGTGAGGTCTTTGAGGGACAGGAAAAGCAGGAGCTCGGACGCCGGCTTTTAGAGATCCGGAAAGAGGATCTGTGCCTGAAAAAACAGCAGATCTTTCAGTACGCGAAGCACTGTTCCGTCGCTTTAAGTGAGGCTCAGGGAGAGAACTTAAGCAAAATGACAGAAGGCTGGATCTCCATGATCTATCTGAATTTTAAGGAGCTTTCTTCGAGCGGACGGCTGCTTTCGGATGGAGAGTCCATCTATGATGGAATGAGAAAGCTGTTTTTTGACACGGTAGACGAGCTTCATAAAAAATTTCTCCGGGTCATGTCCGTGTCAGACGGATTTACCGCGGAACAGGCGGAGTTTTTATGGGGAGCTTCCTGTGAAAAGCTTCTGGAGGACCTGACTGCGGGAAACGCGTTTATCAGCTGCGACCGGACGACGGGAATCTATCGCTATCATCATATGTTGCTTGCATGTGCGAGGGAGGCGTTTTGTGAGCTTCCAAAAACGGAGCAGGATCAGTATTTACGAAATCTTGGCCGTTGGTATATGAAAAATAAAGAGATCCCGGAGGCGATCGAGACGTTTTACCGTGCCGGAGACTATGATTCCATGCTTGGGGCGCTGGAGACGACCCAGTCCTCCTGGCAGAGCAATGAGTACCGGAACCGTTTAAAGGTCTGGCTGGAACATTGTCCGCCGGAGATCTTAAAGAAGCATTATCTGGCTCAGATCATCTGCATGCGGCGGTTCTTTTTCTTTGGAATGATGCCGGAGATGATGAAGATGAAGGAATTTTTCCTTTCCTGCATGGAAGAGCCGGAAGATATCGACGAAAAACAGAGAAACCAGTATTTCGGTGAATTTTATATGAATATGAGCTTCCTGGAATACAACAAGATCTCCGCCATGAGTGTCCTTCACCGGAAAGCTGGTGGTCTGATGACGGAAAAGGCGGTGACGCTTGATACCACCAACAGCTGGACGTTCGGTTCGCCGTCGGTATTGTGGCTGTATCACAGCGGCAGCGGATCCCTTGACCGGGAAATGGACGAGATGCATGAGTGCATGCCATATTATTACCACCTGACAGAGGGACATGGGCAGGGGGCAGAGCACATGATGGCGGCGGAGGCTGCCTTTGACAGGGGGATGGATGCAGATGCGCAGATTGCCATGGAAAAGGCAGTGGACGCGGCAAAGCGCTACGGCCAGTGGGGGATCCGGACCTGCTGCCTCTTTTTAAAGATGCGGATGGCAGAAAAAAATGGCGGGTTTGAGACGCTCGAGGAGGAGAGGAAAAGCTTCCGCCGTGAGCTGATGGAAAACCGCCAGTATATCATGATCCACAGTCTGGATCTCTGCGACAGCTTTATTTCGGCTCTGCGCGGGGAGACGGAGAAGATCGTGCCGTGGGTTGCGAATGGTCTCCTGGAAAGCTCCTCCGTGTTAGGGGCAGCGATGGCATCAGCGTTTACGATCTACCATCAGGTTTTGCTGGCGCGGGGAGAATACTCAAAGCTTGCGGCGAGAAAAGAAAGCATGGAAAAGCAGTTTCTCGGAAACCGGGTGGTCTATGTCATGCCTGCGATCTATCTGGAGATTCAGCTCGCGGCGGCATTTTCACACCTTGGAAAGGAACAGGAGGCGGAAGCAGCGTTAAAGAAAGCTGCGGAGCTTGCCTTTGTTGACAGGATCTACATGCCGTTTGTGGAAAACATGGATCAGCTTCCGGCAAAGCTGTGGAAAACCTTTTCGGATGTGCCGGCTTATCAGGATGATCTGCGGCAGATCGCCGGGATCTGCGGGCGTTATAAGGGAATGACGCTCCCGGGAGCTCCCGGACATGATCTCTCAGGGCTTTCGGAGCGGGAGCTCGAGATCGCCAGACTGGCAGCGGAATACATCAGCAACCAGGAGATTGCCAGACGCCTGTTCCTGACCGAAAACACAGTGAAGACCCACATGAAAAACATCTATGCAAAGCTGGAGATCGGCGGCAGCAGCCGCGATAAAAGGCGGCAGCTGGAAAAGCTTTTTCAGTGAAAAAAATCCCTCAAAGGTTACTACTTAGGGGTGAGGACATGAAAAGAAAGCTTCTGTACAATATATGTATAGAGGCTTTTTTTGTGCAACAGCTTCTGAAGAATTCCAAAACACACAAAAAGATAGATTCTTTTTTATGCAGCAGGAGATCAGATTTTGGGGAGGGATCATATGAGAAAGAAATGGAAATCGCGGCTGAGGCAGGGGACGGCAGTTCTTCTTGCGGCTGCTATGGCGGCCGAGGGCGGTATGACGGCATACGGTTATATCAAACCGAAAAGCGGCAGACAGACCGTAGCCGGAAATGACGGAACAGGGATCAGCGAGACGGAAGACTGGATCGAAACATTTCCGAACGGTGTCTTTGCGTTTAAGGACAATGCAGTTTACTTAAAAGAGGGAGAGAAAAAGGAAAAGAAGCTCACGGTGTACCGTCTCGGCGGCCGGGATGGGGAGGCAACTGCCCATATCGCCCTGACACCTGCTGCGGCAGAGATGGAGGAAGATGGAGGAGAATTAAACACCGCGAACGCAGTGAGCTGGAACGATGTGAAGCTTAGGGTGGAGGATCCGGTCGGTACCGAATGGATCGCGACTTCGAGCTCTGCGGAGGCTGCAAGAGTGTCCTACACGGAGCTTGACACAGAGGCGGAGGACCCATTTGGCACCTTATTCGTTGACCTTACCTTTGTGGATGGTGAGTGGGTAAAGGATATCTTGATCTCCGCAGTGGACGATGATGAGCATGAGGCAGAGGAATTTCTTCTGGCTATGATCTATGACGCCTCCGGGGCGGAATTTAACGACTCCGCAAACCGTCTGACGGTATGCGTTACCGATAATGAAGAAACGATCGACAGTGAGATCGGCTTTGAAGTGTCGGACCTCCGTGTGGACCGGTCAGAGGGACAGGCACAGCTTGTCTTAAAACGCACCGGCGGTATCCAGTATGTGAGCCAGGTGGATTATTACACAGAGGATGGAACTGCGGAAGCCGGAAAAGACTATGTGAAGGCAGAAGGCAGCACCGGATTTGCGGGCGGGATCGATACGACGACGATCACCGTGGAGCTGATCAATGACAGGGAAGCTTCTCTTGATGAGGCGGACGATGTGACATTTACAGTCCATCTGAAGAATCCGAAGGCGGCGACACTGGCGGACGGTGGGGATACCATCGAAGTTTCCCTTTATAATACGAACAGTGCCGACAGGAAAAATCTTGCGACGCTGACCTACCTTCCGGATGCGGAGGATGCGTCAGACCGTCTTGTGATGAGTGATGAGGCGTTTGCTCCGGCAGAGGGCGATACCGTCCTGGCAGAGGTTGTTGAGAACGACGGGGAAACGGTGGAAGCGCTCGATATTACGCCGGTTCTCGGTGACGCGGAGAGCCAGCCGATGACACGGACGTTCCTCTACGAGGATGCACTCCAGTTTGGAAGCAATCAAGGATCCTGGAAGCAGTATGCCCGGATTGCCGGTTCAGCTCCGGGGGCATCTGACGATGTAAATGGATACGCAAACGCGGACTCCAGACGGAAGGAGGGAGAAGGAGGCTCCAACTGGTACTGGAAGTACGGAAAATATGTAGACTCCGGTACAGATAGGGATAGGACAAATTTCACATTTTCCGACAACGGATGGAAGATCGCAACAAATAATACGATCTACGCGAGACTCTATATCGATCATCTGTACGATAAATATGAATCACTCTATGTGGACAGTGACTATACATCCCACAAAAAAGCGGGAAAATACAATGCGACCTTTGCTTATGTCGGAAACCCGAATGATGAGTATCCGAAGGATATGGCCTACGGTGACGGACAGGACAATGTAAAAAGGTTTCTCAGAAATGAAGCCGCGGACAGCAATGTCATGTTTCGGAATGATGGTACCTTTATCTCGGAAAATTCCGGAAATTATAAGAGAAAAGCATTCTATCTCGGCGGACAGGCCGGATGCGGCTCTGACTCGAGGACAACAAACACGAAAACGACAGTAAACCTGTGGCAGGCTGTGACGAGCGGAAGTGTGTCGTATGATACACTGAAGAACTACAATTATCTGTACATGCGTGTTGAGTCCCAGGCAAACAAGAACATTACCGGAAGACAGCAGATCAGAAATGCGTATTTAAAACGAAATGCGTTTACGGACAACCCGATCCTCCGGATCCATACGGCGGATGACCAGATGCTGGACGATCTTCGCAATTACGGCTCCGATGCAAAGAGCGAAGCGGCGGATCAATTTATCCAGGAGAAGCTTGCCCCGTCCGTCAGGATCGAGGATGGCGGTACGGATGAATGGGGAAATCTGTACGTAGGCAGCCGGCTGAAGCTGACGGAAAACAGCCAGAGCGGCATCTATAAGTTCCATGACACGGTACGCCTGATCGACTGCCGGAGCCAGAAGATCGTGAATACGGCAATGCCGGATGGAAAGTCAGCGTCGATCACATTACTGCGGAATGACAATGAGCTGACAAACAGAAATGATAATTACTATGTGGACGTTCCGTTAGACAGAACGCAGAATTTCGTCTTAAACTTTTCCGCATCCATCGATAAGGACAATGACGGAAATAAGACGGCTGAGGAATATGAGTCCACAAAGTCCGGTCTGGAGAGCATGCTGAAAAACGCAACGATCACCCAGGGCGTGTACGATAAGAATCTCACAGAAGGGACCCATAAATATTATAAGGACCGGACGGTTGCCTTAGAAGGTCTTACAGTAAAGGATAACACCTTCTTCCTGACTGGTGTGAAGAACTTAAAGTCCGTCAATTTCCATCTGAAGCATGACGATGTGATCCTGTTCAACGGTGAACTGTATCAGGGCGACGAGGAGATCCCGGTAAGTCTTGCGGAGCTTTCCATGCAAACTCTGGAATTCCAGTTTTACGATTACACCGTTCTTGGACATGTACGCACGATGGAGATCGGCAGCATCGCAGAGGCGGCTCTTTATGTAGACTATAATAAGAACGGAAAGGTCGATGTTAAGCTGAATCCGGAGACAGGTCTCTATGAACTGGAGAAGGTAAACGGAAAGACAGATTTCTTCGTTCAGGCACTTGTGGATGACAGCTATGATATCGGAACCCTTGAACCGGTGGTTATCGAAGGAAAGACGTATGACCAGCTGGTATTTGTCCGCTACAATATGATCCCGCGCTGTTTGAGAGTTCCGCCGGGAGCTTCTGCGGATGAGACCTGCCAGATCGTTCCGAACTTTACGACGATCGTGACGAACGAGGAGCAGAAGTCACGCCTCACAAAGGAAATGCAGTCTTATCGCCAGATCAACGGCGGCGATACGATGACACAGAAGGTCTATACGGAAAAAGCTTCGGTAGGCTATGTTTCCTTCCCGCTTGGCGGTGATTATAATCCGGCAGAGTATAATGAAAACACGACTGACAGTAGGAATGCATATGTCTGGAATCCGGATTGGCACGGAGCGCTCTTAAAGGCTTTTGAGAACCCGGGCGAGATCCGGCTGGATGATACGATGATGACCACGGACCAGTATCCGGCGGCAACGGAGAAAGACCAGATCAATGCGTATCTCGGAAGTTTTCATGGAAATGATACATATGCGCTGACGATCCTCTACCGGGATCAGCTGGAAAATTCCAGACTCGGAAGCTTTTATGCGAGACCGTCCAAGGGATCCTTCTCCTTCAATCAGGATGAGATGCCGGTGGTACAGGCGGATCCGGATATCGAGCAGTCCGGTCAGGGCTCAAATCTCTCAAAGACAGATCCGAAGATCAAGCTTCCGAACCTGAACCTTGGTTTTGGCCCGGCGGAGCTGATCATGGATGGTGATACCGTCGGATTTTCCATCGGTATTCCGCTTTACAGTAAGAAGACGGAAACCGAGTATGTGGAGAAGGGAAACAATCTTCCGAATTCCAAGGAAACACCGAAGATCGAGAAGATCAGTAAGACAAAGACGGGAAATACCTTTACGGAATCCAGGGACGCATTAAATGACATGAAGAATGCGGTTGGATTTGGAGAAAAGGGGGAAAATGCGATCTCCCAGCTTCGCGACGCGGCAAGCAGGAAATCGAATACCCAGACAACCGGAACATACGGTACGAACTATGTCAAACCACAGGGAAAGACCAGTGAGAAAGGCTTTGATCTTGCCCTCAATATGACCTTCCTGTGGAAATACAGCCAGATCAGCAACAAGTTTGAATTCCAGCAGGCCGCGTTCCTTCTGGCGGCGGGCGGTTCTGTGAAGATGACAGTCTATCCGGAGCCTGTCCACGTTGTATATGTGTTTGTTGTATTTGGCGCAGATCTTGAGGTCCAGACAGGGCTGGAGGTCGAGGAGTATACAAAGGCGGATGGCACAAGGGGAAGTAAGGTGATCTTCTCCGGTGTTGAGATCAGCCCGACGGTCTATATCGAGGCAGGCGGCGGTGTCGGCGTGGAGGTCGCAAATGTAGAGCTTTACCTGAAGTTCTCTGTGGCGATCGCAGCATCCTTTGGAACAAAAGACGCGGCAGCAAGCTTTGATAAATTTGTAACGACCGGTGCGGTCGGCATGAGGATCACACTTCTTTTCTTAAGCTATGAGATGGATCTTATCGGCTATGAGACTGGCTATGATAAGAGCCGATCTGATGACGGAGAGAACACATGGTTCTTCCGCTGGCATGCGCTTGGAGAGAATTTCGGCGGCGGGACAAGAAGTCTCATAAGATCGAGAAAGAGCATCGACGATGCCTACGAGGAACGTGGAATCCACATCCTGTGGCCGGAGGATCGGGAATACGACCAGTGGATTTATGCGCCGGAGGACAATCTTCCTGATCCGTCCTCAAGAGCGATCCAGTTAAATGATATGCCGTTTGAGGTCAGCGGTTTCGGTTCTTCCGCCAGTGCCTATAAGCTGGCAGAAAATCTTGGAAGTGGTACAAGATACCAGCTTCTCACCTGGACGGACGAGCGGGGAGAGGACCATAACTATCTGCTCTATGTGATCAGCAAGGACCTGACAAAGAACAGTCAGGAACGCGACAACAACATGCAGGACAGCAAGCTTGTCCTTTCAGAGCTTGTATCAAAATCGGAAGAAGGAAATACGGGACTTGGTCTTGTAAATCCGTTTGAGCCGGATGGCAGTGAGCTGTATGTCGTTGTAGACAAAAATCTCGGAACTCCGGATGCAGCGGGGGATCTGGATTTCTTCGGATCTGTCGATGAGAACGGAACGCTCCATGTTTCATGGGTGAGCTATAAGGGAACAGGTCTGCTCCCGCAGAATGCGTCCCCATCCAATGCAGCTTATCTCATGAGCCGGAATACAGTTGTAAAAACAACAAAGATCCGGCTTGGTGGAACATCCACGAAGGAAGACTCTCGTGTGACAGAGATTGTCCGTGAATGGAACGAGAGCGAGCCAAACGGTTATCGTTTCCAGCCGGTATCTGCCGGGAATGACCTTGTGGTATTCTCTGAGGCACAGCCGTACGGAAAGGATGATCTGGAGAGCAGAAAAGAAGCGTATGACGAGTACTTTGATACAAGAAACGGAGAAACCATCAGTGAGGATCACAAAGAAGGAACCGGAGATCCCCATGCAGCGGCAAACGCGGCGGTAAACTACGATATCGACCGCGTATATGGTGATTATTCCTTCTTGAACTTTGCGGTCGCAAGTTCCTCGAATGCATCTGAAAAATGGAAGGTCTATGCGGCAAGCCCGTCCGACGCCTGGAAGGAAAACCATACGAGGATCGACAGCATCGTGATGCGGAAAGTGGATGATGCCGGCACTTATTATCTCGCGTACAGCACGACCGGAGTTCAGATCGACGGAAGCGATGAGAAGAGCAGCGTAAAACAGCTTTTCCTGCAGAAGATCACGCTTTCGGAAGATGACAGGGAACCAGAGATCGGTACCCCGGTACTGTTATACACCCTGATCGATAATGACAAGGATTCCGAGAGGGACGGTATTTACAAGGGCGGATCCCTCGAACAGCCGTTTGAGAATCCGTACTTTACAAACCTGAATTTCCTTCATGGGGCACTTCATATGTCTGCTGACGGAACGCCGGAGGCGGAAGATTTCTTCCTCTTTGGCATGAACGGAAATACGTATGTGATCGATGAAGAGGATGTGAAGTCCCTGTTGGGCGATGGAACCGGCGGAGCAGTAACAGTGATCCCGTTCTTTACGCCGTCCCTGTATCAGGATTCCGATGGAAATGAGAGACAGGAGGCGGATGTCCGCTCCGATGTGATTATTGGCGCAGACGGAGACGGAAATCTCTCTGCGGTCTATACGGATACCGTGGCAGATACGGTGAATAACGCACTGTACATCAGCCGTTATGACGCATCCATCGGGTCCTGGGGCGCGCCGGTGATGCTGGCGATGAACCACATGCAGGTCTATGAGGATACTGCAGGAAGCGGGCTGGATCATGAGACGATCCGGGACTATTATTTCGATGAAGCCCACAAGGGCGGCATGGACCGGTTTATCTTTGCGGCACCGGCGATCGCTCTCGGGCAGAAAAAGTCCGCGGCAGTGATCACTCCTGACACCGGAGAGGATGAGAATGGCAGCGATGCCGGTATCCAGACAGGAGAAAACGGCGGTGCGGAAGGAACGGATCTGTTACAGGATGAAAAGGCGGCAACGCTTCTGATCGTGACGAAGGGAACCCTGACGAAGCTTACAGAAGCAGAACCGTATCAGAATCGTTATGGCAAAGAGGTGAAGGAGATTATTCCGGCGACAAGAAATGGCCGGATGGCATCTGACACCGGCTACTATGCGATCTCTTATGGAATCGGAAACCAGAAGATCGGGGAAGCTTCCCTGAAATTTGACTCCTACAATTTCGTGGAGGGCGCATGCCTGACACCTCAGATCTCTTTCCGGAACAGCGGAGATACGGCGATCCGTGCGAGCGAGGCAAATTCTGCAACCATCAGACTTATGGCAGCGAAGCTTAACGAGGATGGTTCCGTAAACGGAGAGGCAAAGGAGCTCATGAGCTGGACGGTGAAGGAGAATATCCTCGCAGGCGCGAAGGCAGATACCTCGGAACTTGTGGATGCGTCCGGTCTGAAAGCCCAGACGAAAGCACTTCCGGCAGGGATCGATGAGATGACCCTGTACTTTACGATCTCGGAGGATCAGAGCTATTTCCATGAAAACGCGTTCTCCTGGAGCTCGGTCGGAACGGCAAATGCAAGCTATGTTGTCGGGAAAAAACCGGAGCTTGGCTTTGGCTATCTGAAGGTCGGAGCGGAAGGTCACACGACGATCACGACAAGAAGCCGGACAAGGGCGGCGGGAGAGCCGACGGTTGAGGTTTATGCGGATATGCAGATCAACAATACCGGCACAGAACCTGCAGAGGGTCTGAAGATCAAGGTCGAGTATTCGAAGATCAAGGAGAATAACGGTGTTGAGGAGACGGTCTGGTATCCGGTCGATACAGAGGAAGAAGCCCTGATCGCCGGACCGGAGTGGAAGCTTGACAAGGCAACCTCTCTCTTCAGCCTCTTTAGAAGGAGCGCCGGCAGTGATGGAATCTTTACTCTGAAGGATCAGGACGGGAATGTGGTCAACACCCTGAGCGCAAGATCCGCGATCAACGTGACAGGAACCATGAAGCTTCCGGTTTCCTGCTACGATGAGAAGGACCCGACAAAGTCCATGAATCTCAGATTTACGATTCTTGCCGGGGACGAGGCAGAGGGCTATGAGTACACAACCGACAATAACAGCCTTTACAGAAGTCTGGAGCCGGTCAGCCTCTTTGAGGTTCCGGATACCTTAAACCTGATCCTTGGAAATACCGTGGAGATCCCGGTGGGAATCAGCAATACAAGAGTGACGGAGGAACCGTCCGTGACGGTCCGTGAGGTCAGCGGTGCTGACGGAAGAGAGGAGAAGTATCTTGGAAGTCTCTTCTACAACGCGGATACAAAGAAGCTTACCATCACACCGGAGAAGACGGGAACCGGAATTATCCGTATCGCAGATCTGAAAACAGGTTCGTTTACTGATATGGCATTCGCTGTCAACACAGAGGGTGTCAACATCGTGACAACAAACCCTGCACTGACATTCACGGATGGAAAGGAGGCGTTCCGGGATGAGACCTCCTACAGCACCTTCACAGATGTATTCCCGTATATGAGAGACACCTGTAAGGGATATCAGGATGGAACATTTACATTCGACACCTTTGCGGACAACATGGATCTCTACTTTAAAGGAAAGGTAAAGGTTGCGATCCGCGGAAATGATTTCGGCTTTATCGAGACGGAATATGAGAGCGACAGCTTCTTCAATCCGGTTGCGGTGAACTTTGGAAACCATGAACTGAAAAAGTGCAAGGTGGAAGTCACAGTTACCGGTGAGATGACAGAATTCGATAAATATGTGGAATTTTATGGACCGCGGGGACTTGATTCCGATAAGAATCTTCAGGAGGAGATCGAAAAGAATAAGGATACGGCGAAGCCGTTGATCCTGTATGGAAAGAGTATCCCGAAAGCCGGCACGGTAAAGACCGGTGAGACGATCCTGTTCCCGGTATGGTTTGCGGACAATACGGGAATCCAGGCAGCGACGATTGACGGAAAGACAGCAGATCTCGTATCCAATACCGGAAACCGGCTTGCAAAATCCGAGCTTTCGATCAATAAGAACGGAACGTATCAGATCCTTGTCCGCGATGCGGCAGGACTTGAGACGATGAAGACGCTGCAGGTCGACTGGTTTGATGAGAATGGAACACTTACGAATGATTCCTGGCCGGAGGGCACCGTGAAGATCACGGATAAGGACGGAAAGGAACCGGCAGACGGAGAAAAGCTGGATGAGGGCAATGCGTATCTTGTATACACAAGCTCGGATGCAACCGATACTGCAAAGGTATCTGAGCTGGAGCTTTCTTCTAAAAAATCGATCAGCGAGAAGCAGGTTTTGGCAGAACAGGAGGATCCATATCAGTTTGCACTTGCGAAAAACGGACTGTATATTGTCCGGTCCACGAATCGTGACGGGCTTACGCAGCTGCAGATCATTCCTGTGGCAGACATCGATCTTGAGAAACCGGTTGTAAATGTCATGTGGATCAAGAAAGACGGCGAAGATAAGATCTACATGGAAGTGGTCGCTCCTGACTCTGAGGAAGAGAAGAAAAAGGTTACCTGGGAACTTGTAGAGAGCGACGATCCGGATAGAGGTGCGGATGAGATCCAGTTGAGTCAGAGTGATGATCCGACGGATTATATCCAAAATTACATCAAGATTCCGGATGAGGTCAAAAATTACTTTATTCTCAGGGCAACGACCGCTGACGGAAAGAAAACAGCGCAGAAAGTTTATGATAACCAGGCGAAGCTTCGAAACATCGAATTTTCGTCAACAGGTCTCACCTGGGGAACCGAGTTCACACCGGAGATCACAAGCTATCGCATCAATGTAGGAAAGGATCAGGACGGAAATCCTGTGATCCCACAGATTGAGAAGGCGGAAAGCCTGACAGGACGGGGAATCGTTACGATCAGCCAGGCAGAAGCTTCGCAGGATAAGCGGACGGCAGAGATCAAGGTGGAAGAAAATGGAAAGACAAATGTCTATACGTTCCGCTTTACCGTAGATGGCTGTACCTGTGGATTTTACGGACTTACGATCGCCGGGGAAGAAGATCAGAAGATCGAGACGGATAAAGACACCGTGGAGATCCCGCTGGAGCCGAAGGCGGAGCGGAAGACCTGTGATGTTGCCGGACATATGGCAGCGCCGCTGACTTACACGTATGAGATCCTCTCCGGTGCGGATATCGCGTCTGTGGATCAGGATACGGGAATCCTCACTGTGAAGGATCAGGGCGATGTGAGAGTGAAGGTCACAGCGACAGGTGCTTTTGCGGGCAGCATGTCGGAGGAGAATGAATTCCATGTGACGAAGCTCTGCGAGGCGAAGGTTGTGAATTACCATGGCGGTACTGTAACGCAGGAGAGCCAGGTATTGAAGAAAGGGGAGATATTTGAATCAGAGGCATCCGAAGGAAAAGGCTTTGTATTCCTCGGGTGGAGAATTGCCGGAGAAGAAAATTACCTGACTACGGAAAATAAGCTTACCATGACCATGGAACAGTCCACAGAGCTGGAAGCAGTCTTCCGGGATGTGGAGGATCCGACCGGTGAGCTGATACTCGGGGAGAATTCCTGGAAGTCATTCTTAAATAAAGTGAGCTTCGGTCTCCTTTTCCAGGAGGATGTGGAGGTTGAGATCATTGCGGATGACAACGACCATGTGGCTTCCATCGAGCACTACGAGTACAAGGTGCCGGAAGGAACCGGAAAAGAAGTGGAAGGGCTTACAAGAGAAGAGCTGGCGAACGTGGAATGGAAAGACTGGGCATGGGCTGACATTGAAGCGGACAGCAAGTCCATCGTCTACGCGAAGATCACCGATGATGCAGGGAATTATATTATCATCAACAGCCAGGGAATCATCGTGGACAGCACCGGGCCGAAGATCGAGCAGATCTCGGCGAGCCGGTGGACTCTGACTCCGTATGAGATCGGCATCCGTATTTTAGATGATCTGACAGATGTTGCGAAAGTGACATATCAGGAATACGATCAAAAAGAGCGGAATCTGGAGCTTGAGGATGACGGAACTGTTGAAATCACCCTGTATCATGCGGGAAAATACAATGTAGTATTTAGAGCGTGGGATGAGACAGGAAATGAAAGTATCCTTACGATTCCGGTAGAACTTACGCAGGGTAGAAGCGGTGGATCAGCAAAAGAGCGCAATTCTGCGGCGGGGTCTGGAAATGGAACAGTCCGCAGACGGAAACTTTTCAAGGCGGACGGCAGTCGGGCGTTCAATGAGTGGGTATTCAAGAACAGTCACTGGTATTACGGTGACGCAGACGGATACACGCATATCGGATGGCTGCTCGATGCATCCGGACACTGGTACTATCTGGACACAGACGGAAGAATGGCAACGGGCTGGAGATCCGTGAACGGAAAGTGGTACTATCTGGACGCAGACGGAAGAATGGCGACAGGCTGGAGATCCGTAAACGGAAAGTGGTATTATCTGAATGAGAACGGAGATATGGCAGCGGGCTGGATCTTTGTGAACGGAAGATGGTACTATCTGAACGCGGACGGAGATATGGCGATCGGCTGGATCCTTGTGAACGGAGTCTGGTATTACCTGAATCCGATGGCAGGAGTCCTTGATCCGGGTGGAAATCCGATACCGGAGGGCGCAATGTACGTAAGTGCTGTGACGCCGGATGGCTATCATGTCGGAGTATCCGGGGCGCTGATCGGAAGATAACAGACAGGGGCAGATATCGAAAATGATATCTGCCCCTGTTTTTATGTGCTTTATCTAAGTTAGATAAGAATCCCACCTTTTTCAGGTGGTAGTAACAGCAAATTCGTCTCAGTGGAAGTCAGTTTTCGACTGAGACGAATTTGTATTTAGAAGCTTATGGTATGTAGATTACAACCGGCACTTATTGACACGCTTGGAAGAAAGTTCTTCCACCTTCTTTAACGTCTTCGCCAGATTCGGATCCACATATTCCTCTTTTTCAAGGTTTTTCTGAGCTGTGGAAAGCATCAGCTTGATACGGTTTAACTGGTTTACCTCACTGGCCCCCGGATCATAGTCGACGGCGATGATGTTTGCCTTGGGGTTCGCGTAGCGAAGCTCCTTGATGACACCTTTTCCGACGATATGGTTCGGCAGGCAGCCGAAAGGCTGGACGCAGACGATGTTGTTGACACCGCTCTTGATGAGCTCCAGCATCTCACCGGTCAGGAACCAGCCCTCACCGGTCTGGTTTCCGAGGGAGACAAAACCGTTTGCCATCACTGCCAGATCCTTGATCCTTGAAGGCGGAGTGAAGTGAGTGCTCTTTTCGAGAGCAATTCTTGCGGCCTTTCTCATGTACTCGAGAAGGGAGATCGCCATGTTGCAGAGGTGTGCCGTGGAGCGCTTCATTCCCAGATTATCTGCCTTGAAGTTGCTGTTGTAGAAGCAGTAAAGCAGGAAATCCATGAGATCCGGCATTACCGCCTCAGCGCCCTCGGACTCTAAGAGCTCCACGATATGGTTGTTGGCGGTCGGTGAGAATTTCACGAGGATCTCTCCGACGATTCCGACCTTCGGCTTGTGGACATTCGTGCGCTCTAAGTTATCGAAGTCGTGGATGATGCCGCGGATATTTTTCACAAAGGTCATCATTCCGGCGCTCTTTGTGGAGAGTGCTTTGACACAGATCTTCTTCCATTTCTCGTGGAGCGCATTTGCGGAGCCTGGAACGGCCTCGTAAGGTCTTGTAGCGTAGAGAACACGCATAAATACATCACCGTATACAACAGCCTGAAGAGCCTTCACAAGCATGGACGGCGTGTAGGTGAAGCCCGGATTCGTCTCCATACCGTTCGCGTTGATGGAGATGACCGGGATCTGCGCCATTCCGGCTTTTTCGAGTGCGCGGCGGATAAATCCGATGTAGTTCGACGCACGGCAACCGCCTCCGGTCTGGCTCATGAGGACGGCCGTGTGGTCGAGATCATACTTTCCGGACAGCAGGGCATCCATGATCTGTCCGATGACGATCAGGGACGGGTAGCAGGCGTCATTGTTTACATATTTTAATCCCGTATCCACGGCTGTCTTGTCATCGTTCTGGAGAACGACGAGGTTGTAGCCGAAGCTGCGGATCGCCGGTTCGATGAGCTCGAAGTGGATCGGGGACATCTGCGGGCAGAGCAGCGTGTAGTTCTTTTTCATCTCCTTCGTGAAGATCACACGGTTGTAGGAGCTGGACACGATATTTCTCGTGTAGCGGCGCTCCTCGCGGACACGCAGGGCGGAGATGAGGGAACGGATACGGATCCTTGCGGCTCCGAGGTTGTTGACCTCATCGATCTTTAAGACCGTATAGATCTTACCGGATCGGGTGAGAATATCACTGACCTGATCGGTGGTCACGGCGTCGAGACCGCAGCCGAAGGAATTTAGCTGGACGAGATCCAGGTTATCCTGTGTCTTTACAAAGGTCGCCGCCGCATAGAGGCGGGAGTGGTACATCCACTGGTCGGTAACGACGAGCGGGCGCTCCACCTTTCCTAAATGGGATACGGAGTCCTCCGTGAGGACAGCGAAACCATAGGAGGTGATCATATCGGCGATGCCGTGATTGATCTCCGGATCGATGTGGTACGGACGTCCCGCAAGGACGATGCCGTGTTTGCCGGTATCTTTTAAGTACTGTAAGACTTCCTCGCCTTTCTTCTCCACATCGGTTCTCGCCTGCGCGAGTTCATCCCAGGCCTTCTTAGCGGCCTTCTTCGTCTCGGATTCCGGAATATCGAATTCCTTCTTAAAGACTTCCTGAAGCTGCTTTGAAAGGATCTCCTCACTTGTGAACGCCATGAACGGATTTAAGAACTTCACGTCCTTTTCCTTTAATTCCTCCATGTTGTTCTTGATGTTCTCCGAATAGGAGGTGACCATTGGGCAGTTGTAGTGGTTTCCGGCTCCTGGAACCTCTTTCCGCTCGTAAGGAATACACGGATAGAAGATAAACGGCACATCGCGTTTAATGAGCCAGGAAATGTGTCCGTGGGCAAGCTTTGCCGGGTAACATTCAGACTCACTCGGGATTGTCTCGATGCCCAGCTCGTAGATCTGGTGGCTGGACTGTGGGGACAGCATCACGCGGAAGCCGAGCTCCTTAAAGAAGGTTGCCCAGTACGGGAAGTTCTCGTACATGTTGAGAACCCGCGGGATTCCCACAACGCCGCGGGTCGCCTTGTCGGCTGTCAACGGCTCATAGTCGAAGAGTCTGTGATACTTCCATGTAAAGAGGTTCGGGATGTCACGTTTTGCCTTTTCCACGCCGAGACCGCGCTCACAGCGGTTTCCGGAAATATACTGACGTCCACCCTCGAACCGGTTGATCGTCAGGACACAGTGGTTTACGCATCCGCGGCAGCGGCTCATGGTTGTCGTGTAGGTCAAATTGATCATATCGTCCAGAGAGAGCATCGTCGTCTCATGGGGACGGTGCATGTAACGCTCACGGGCGATCAGTGCCGCACCGAAGGCACCCATGATACCTGCGATATCCGGGCGGACGGCATTGCAGCCGGAGATCCGCTCGAAGCTTCGGAGGACTGCGTCATTGTAGAAGGTTCCGCCCTGTACAACGACGTTCTTTCCGAGGTCGCCGGCGGAAGTGATCTTGATGACCTTAAACAGGGCATTCTTGATAACAGAGTAGGCGAGGCCGGCGGAGATATCCGCAACGGAAGCACCCTCTTTCTGCGCCTGTTTTACGTTGGAGTTCATGAATACGGTACATCTCGTTCCGAGATCCACCGGATTCTGGGCAAAAAGTGCCGCCTTTGCGAAATCCTGAACGCTGTAGTTTAAGGATTTTGCGAAGGTCTCGATGAAGGAACCGCAGCCGGAGGAACATGCCTCGTTGAGCTGGACACTGTCCACGGTGCCGTCCTTGATGCGGATACATTTCATATCCTGACCACCGATATCGAGGATGCAGTCTACGGACGGATCGAAGAATGCCGCCGCGTAGTAGTGGGAGATCGTCTCGACCTCGCCCTCATCCAGCATGAAGGCCGCCTTTAAGAGGGCCTCGCCGTAGCCGGTGGAGCAGGAGTAGGCGATCTTCGCGCTGTCCGGAAGCAGGGACTTGATCTCCTTTATGGAAGAGATCGCGGTCGCCAACGGGCTTCCGTTGTTGCTGCTGTAAAAGCTGTAGAGCAGGGAACCATCCTCGCCGACGAGTGCCACCTTCGTTGTGGTGGAACCGGCATCGATTCCTAAGAATACATTTCCCTCATAGGTGGCGAGGTCGCCGCGGCGGACCTTGTACTGGTCATGGCGGTCGGTGAATTCCTTATAATCTGCCTCATCCTTAAATAAAGGCTGCATTCTCTTTACTTCAAATTTCATCTTGATGCCGCCGGAAAGATCTGCGATCAGCTTATCAAGAGAGAAGATCTCCGCGTGATCCTTCGCATTCATGGCAGCGCCGACGGCAGCGAAAAGATGGGAGTGGTCCGGGGCGATGATCGCGTCACCGGTTAAATTTAAGGTGCGGATAAAGGCGTTTCGAAGCTCCGGTAAAAAGTGCAGCGGACCGCCGAGGAACGCTACGTTTCCGCGGATCGGTTTTCCGCAGGCAAGACCGCTGATGGTCTGGTTCACAACCGCCTGGAAAATAGAGGCTGCAAGATCCTCACGGGTCGCACCGTCGTTGATCAGCGGCTGGATATCAGACTTTGCGAATACGCCGCAGCGGGCAGCGATCGGGTAGATCGCCTTATAATTTTTTGCATATTCATTCAGACCGGCAGCATCCGTCTGTAATAAGGAAGCCATCTGGTCGATAAAGGAACCGGTACCTCCGGCGCAGATCCCGTTCATACGCTGGTCGATTCCGCCTGTAAAGTAGATGATCTTCGCGTCCTCGCCGCCAAGCTCGATGGCGACATCCGTCCGCGGAGCGTAGTCCTGAAGTGCGGTCGCAACCGCTACGACTTCCTGGACAAATGGAATATGTAAGTAACCCGACAGAGTGAGTCCGCCGGAACCTGTAATATTGGGCCGTAAAGAGAGTTCACCGAGTTCTCCCTTACACTTTTTCAGAAGCGAGGCCAGGGTTTCCTGGATATTGGCGTAATGCCGCTCATAATCCGCGAATAAAATTTTGTTGTTGTCGTCGATCACGGCAACTTTTACAGTAGTGGAACCGATATCGATTCCAAGACGATAGCATTGATTCATACGAGCGGGGAGTTCTCCCCATACCTCCTTTTCAACAGAAAAAAACGAGCCGTCCGCAAAAAGCAGGCAGCCAGCCGGAATGCGGGCATCAACATGCCGAACCGTTCAGCCATACAATTTTCTGCCGGAATCGGCACATAGCTGAACTGTTATGTCAAAATTCCGCACCTAGTATAACACATTAAAAAAGGAAATACAATTGACGGAACTGGCATCTTGAGGTTAAAAACGGTTAAAATTCTGTAAAGAATGTGTAAAGATTTTAGAAGAATGCGTTGAGGGGATGGATAGACATTCCAGTAACGATATCATAAAGCGTTTGACAAAAGAAACGGTTGGGAATTATAATACGGGGCGTAGGAGAAATAGATATTTCTATTAGGAAAGGAAAGCTTCAATGAATTTTATGAACAAGATGGAGCGGAAATTCGGACGGTACGCGATTCCGAATCTCATGTATTATATCGTGATCCTGTATGCGGTGGGCGTACTGGTCCAGATGATGGCACCGGCATTCTACATCCAGTACCTGATGCTGGATGCGAGGGCGATCCTTCACGGACAGATCTGGCGAGTTGTTACATTTATGATCTGGCCGCCGTCTGGCAGTCTTTTCTTCAACCTGATAGCGATCTACCTTTACTACAATCTGGGAATGACTCTGGAGCGGGTTTGGGGAACCTTCCGGTTTAATGTGTACTTTTTTATGGGTGTGATCGGTCATGTCCTTGCGGCGCTGCTGATCTACATCATTACAGGGCAGGTCTATATTCTCACCACAGATTATCTGAACTTTTCCCTGTTTTTTGCATTTGCGGCCACATTCCCGGAAATGCAGTTTTACCTGTTTTTTGTACTTCCGATCAAGGCGAAGTATCTGGCACTTTTTGATGGACTTTACTTCGTCTATGGATTCCTTTTCGGCGGCATGTCGCAGAGAATTGCGATCGTTATGTCTTTACTTAATTTTATCGTATACCTCTTCATGTCCAGGGGGAGCCGTCTGAATCCAAAGGAAATTCGGAGAAAACAGGTCTTTCACTCACAGATGCGCGAGGCGCAGAAGACAGCGGAAAAGATCGGACGCCACCGCTGTGCTGTTTGCGGACGTACGGAGGAGGATGACCCGAATCTTGTATTCCGCTACTGCTCCAAGTGCGAAGGCGACTATGAATACTGTCAGGACCACCTGTATACCCACAAACATGTAACAAAAGGCGGGATGGATCCAAGACAGGCAAACAGCAATCAGGAGGCATAACATGAAGAAAACAAAAATTATCTGTACCATGGGACCGAACAGCGATGACAGAGAGGTCATGAAACAGCTGCTCTTAAACGGAATGGATGTTGCCCGTTTCAACTTCTCCCACGGAACACACGATGAGCAGAGAGCCCGCTACAAACAGCTCCGCGAGGTTGCGGAAGAGGTTGGAAAACCGGTAGCAGCTCTTCTTGATACAAAGGGACCGGAGATCCGTACCGGTGTTTTAAAGGACGGAAAGAAGGTAACACTGACAGCAGGCGAGGAGATCATCCTTACAACAGAGGATATCGTCGGTGACGCAAAGAGAGTCCACATCAATTACAATGGCTTAAATGAGGACGTAACAGAGGGCAACGTGATCCTGATCGATGACGGCCTGATCGAGCTCCATGTTGAGCGTGTCGAGGGAACCGAGATCTACTGCAGGATCATGAACGGCGGCGAGCTTGGAGAGAGAAAGGGCGTAAACGTCCCGAACGTAAAGATCAAGCTTCCGGCATTAACAGATAAAGATAAGGAAGATATCCGTTTCGGTATCGAGCTTGGGTTCGACTATATCGCGGCTTCCTTCATCCGTTCCGCAGACGCGATCCGTGAGATCCGCCAGATGTTAGATGAGGGCGGTTCCTCAATGGGAATCATCGCGAAGATCGAGAACGCTGAGGGACTTGAGAACCTTGACGAGATCATCGAGGCCAGCGACGGAATCATGGTAGCCCGCGGAGATCTGGGCGTTGAGATCGCACCGGAGAAGCTTCCGCACCTTCAGAAAATGATGATCAAAAAGTGCAGCGCCGCATGTAAGGTCGTTATCACAGCGACCCAGATGCTGGATTCCATGATCCGTAACCCGAGACCGACCCGTGCGGAGGTTTCTGACGTTGCGAACGCTGTATATGACGGAACAGACGTCGTTATGTTATCCGGTGAGACTGCAAATGGTAAATATCCGGTCGAGGCATTAAAGATGATGGCCCATATCGTTGAGGAGACCGAGTCCCATATGAGTGGTGATTTCTACGAGAAGAGAACCGTATCCGATGATAATCGCCACAATATTTCCAATGCGGTGAGCTATGCGTCCGTCGCAACGGCACAGTCCCTTGATGCAGCGGTTATCATTGCACCGAGCATCAGCGGCTACACGGCGAGAATGCTTTCCAAGTGGCATCCGTCAACAAAACTTGTGGGAATGTCCCCGAGTATCTCTGCAGTCCGAAAGATGATGCTCTACTGGGGTGTAACTCCGTTCCAGGCAAAGAGAGCGGAATCCACTGACACTTTAATTGAGAACAGTATTGACATTTTAAAAGAGAATGGTATTGTAAAAACAGGCGATATCGCGGTCGTGACTGCGGGAGTTGTGGATTATGCGAGAAGACATGAGCCAGCGGCTTCCACCAATATCATGCGTGTAGTAAATATCGACTAAAAGAAAGAGTCCGGCCTGCCGGGCTTTGCACCGGGCGCGGCTGTCTGTAGTGCATGGTGTATACAGCACAGGATCGAGCGTCTCAGGGTGCGGAATATATTGACTGATAAGGAGAGAACGTACATGGAGAAGAAACCGTTTGTAACGAAGGAACAGCTGGAAGAGATCGCAAAGACCTATCCGACTCCTTTCTATCTTTATGATGAAAAGGGAATCCGTGAGAATGCGATGAAATTAAAGGAAGCATTTTCCTGGAATAAAGGCTTCAGAGAGTATTTTGCAGTAAAGGCAACCCCGAACCCGTTCATCTTAAAAACATTGCAGGAGCTTGGATGCGGAACGGACTGTTCCTCAAAGACAGAGCTTCTGATGTCCGATGCATGCGGTTTTTCTGGTCATGACATCATGTTCTCTTCCAACGATACCCCGCCGGAAGAGTTCAAACTGGCTTACGACCTCGGTGCGATCATCAACCTGGATGATTTCACACATATCGAGTGTCTGGAGAAGACGATCGGAACGATCCCGGAGACGATCTGCTGCCGTTTCAATCCGGGCGGATTATTCAAGGTAACAACTGATATCATGGATAATCCGGGTGATGCGAAGTACGGCATGACGGAGGCCCAGATCACGGAGGCTTACAAGATCTTAAAGGCAAAGGGCGCGAAAAACTTCGGTATCCATGCGTTCCTTGCAAGCAACACTGTGACGAACGAGTATTATCCGCTTCTCGCGAAGGTTCTTTTTGAGCTTGCCGTGAAGTTAAAGAAAGAGACCGGCGCTGACATCAAGTTCATCAACCTCTCCGGCGGAATCGGAATCCCGTACAGACCGGACCAGGAGCCGAACGATATCAAGGTTATCGGTGAGGGCGTAAGAAAAGTTTACGAGGAAGTTCTCGTTCCGGCAGGAATGGGCGATGTTGCGCTCTTCACTGAGCTTGGACGTTTCATGCTGGCTCCGTACGGTGCGCTTGTCACAAGAGCGATCCATGAGAAGCACACTTACAAAGAGTATATCGGTGTGGATGCCTGCGCGGTAAACCTGATGCGTCCGGCAATGTACGGCGCTTACCACCACATCACTGTGATGGGCAAGGAGAACGAGCCGTGTGATCACAAGTACGATGTGACAGGCTCCCTCTGCGAGAACAACGATAAATTTGCGATCGACCGCATGCTCCCGAAGATTGATATGGGTGACCTTTTATTCATCCACGATGCGGGTGCACATGGATTCGCGATGGGTTACAACTACAACGGAAAGTTAAAGAGCGCAGAGCTTCTCCTCAAGGAGGACGGCAGCGTTCAGATGATCCGCCGTGCAGAGACTCCGAAGGATTACTTTGCTACATTTGATTTCTGCGATATTCTTAAGAATGTCAGAAACGTGTAAGGGAAAAAAGAAAAGCCTGATCATATGAGATGGTGTGCGGCCGGATCCATGCCGGCGGGCAGGATCTGAAAAATGACAGGCGGTCAGTTAAAAGAAAAAAGAGGCGGTATGGTTCCTGGTGAACGGTACCGTCTCTTGTTGTTTACGCGAAATTGGGACCGGTTTCAGGTGACCGCATGGGCAATAGAGAATCATGCTTTGTCTTGTGGGTGTCAGGTCTGCCAGAACAAAAAGACATGAAAAAACCCTGTACATCTCGTACAGGGATTCATCATTTAGGATTTCAATTTCAAAAAGGTTTAGGATAAAGGATTTAAAATATCTCGTGCATTTCTTATGGTTAAAGTATAGCACACCGGGCCGGAAAATGATTGTATATTCTTTGAATGAATTATTAAGATTTCTTTAAGATTTGACCGTAATTCTGAAGAATGTGGAAAACAAAGAAAAGACAGGGAGTGCTGTCAGAAGATATGCACAGACCGGAAAGTTCCGGTGATGGATTCGGACTGATCGGAAAGCGGCAGGGCGCACAAAACAGGCAGACAGAATATTTTATAAGTAAGAGAGAATGCATGGAGGAATCCTGCATGTGAATCATATCAAAGATCAGATCCATTGTGAGCGCGCATATCGGATGGGGCTTTCCGGGAAGGGGATCGGCGTGGCCGTTCTGGATACCGGGATCTTTCTTCACCGGGATTTTGACAGCCGGGTGACCGGTTTCGCGGATATGGTGAACCGGCGGAATTTTGCGTATGATGACTGCGGGCATGGGACGCATATCTGCGGGATCATCGGCGGCAGCGGGCGAATGTCCGGCGGGCGGTACAGCGGGATCGCACCGGGGTGTAATCTTATCATGGTGAAAGTCCTGGACCGAAAAGGAAATGGCTATTCTTCGGATGTTCTGGCGGGGATCTCCTGGGTTCTGGAGAGAAAGGAACAGCTTGGCATCCGGATCTTAAATATATCGGTGGGCGCCTGCTCGAAACGCGGGATGAGTGAGAATTCCGCCCTCGTGAAAGGCGTGAACCGGGCATGGGACGCCGGGCTTGTGGTCGTGGTGGCGGCCGGAAACAATGGGCCGCGGACCATGAGCATCACGACGCCGGGGATCAGCCGGAAGGTGATCACGGTCGGCTGTTCGGACGATGACCGGGAGGTACTGGTCGGTGGAAACCGGATGGTGGATTATTCCGGCCGCGGCCCCACGGCGGCCTGCATCTGCAAACCGGATCTCGTTGCACCGGGCTGCAGCGTTGTGAGCTGCTCCAGCAGAGCCGACAAGTATACGATCAAGAGCGGCACTTCCATGAGCACACCGATCGTCTCCGGAGCTGTCGCTCTTTTATTGGAACGCTTTCCGGACATGTCAAATAAGGATGTGAAACTGAGACTGCGGGAAAGTTCGGTGGATATCGGATTGCCGAGAAACCAGCAGGGATGGGGACTGTTGGATGTGGGGAAAATGCTTGAGAGATAAAGATAGCAAACGAAAACATATTGAAATGTTGTTGCGAGTATGTTATATTGTTTATAAAGAGGTGTCACCGATAGACGGGTGATCCTAGACATTAAGTAAAAAAATAACCGTTCGATTTGCTAGGTCGGGGCGGTTATTTTTTTGCATTTACAGTATCTTTTCCAAGCGTATACCCCAGTCCGAAACAAGCAAGACCGAAGCTCACGACCGCAATGAAATCAATAATGCTCATGGCATCCCCTCCTTTCCATAAGATTCCTTTACAGGTTCTATGTAATTCGGGGACCAACCGCCTACCGTTATGGTGACACCATGAGAAAATTCTACCATAATCTACAGATTCTATCAATCGACTCCAGTATAAAAACATCTCATTTTTTAAACACAATTTTACACAGATTTTACATAATCCCTGTCAAGCATTTTACATTTCCTTGATATTCTGATACATGGTAAGAAAGAAATGTAAAAAGTTAATGAATGATCAAAATTTTGAAGAGGGGAATTTTATGGACTTTTTTGGAGTATTGACGATGCTTGGCGGGCTCGCGCTGTTCCTTTACGGAATGGAGACCATGGGAAATGGTCTCGAAAAGCTTTCCGGCGGCAGACTGGAAAGAATTCTTGAAAAACTGACATCAAATCCGATCAAGGCGGTCCTTTTAGGTGCCGGAGTCACAGCGGTGATCCAGTCATCTTCCGCGACTACCGTCATGGTCGTAGGTTTTGTAAACTCGGGTATCATGAAGCTGACGCAGGCGGTCGGCATCATCATGGGCGCCAACATCGGAACGACTGCTACTTCCTGGCTCCTGAGCCTTACAGGAATTGAGAGCGGAAACTTTTTTGTACGTCTTTTAAAACCGACATCGTTCTCACCGGCCCTTGCACTCATCGGTGTCTGCCTTATCATGTTCTCCAAAAAGGAGAAGAAGAAAGATGCTGGAACGATCATGATCGGCTTCGCGATCCTGATGACCGGAATGGAGACCATGAGCGGTGCTGTAAAACCGCTTGCGAATGTACCGGAATTCACAGGGATCCTGACCATGTTCTCAAATCCGGTCCTTGGAATGATCGCCGGAGCTGTCCTCACTGCGATCATCCAGAGCTCTTCCGCATCGGTCGGAATTCTTCAGGCGTTATGTGCAACGGGAGCAGTCAACTTCGGCACGGCTCTTCCGATCATCATGGGACAGAATATCGGAACATGTGTGACTGCAATGCTTTCCGGTATCGGCGCCTCCAAAAATGCGAGACGTGCAGCGCTTGTTCACCTGTACTTTAATATTATTGGCACCGTGATCTTTATGATCGTCTTTTACACGATCAATGCGGTCGTTCATTTTTCGTTCCTCGATACAGCGGCAAATGCGATGGGGATCGCAGTGATCCACAGCAGCTTCAACATTGCGGCGACAATCCTGCTCCTTCCGTTTGGCAACGGACTTGTAAAACTGGCATGTCTCACGATCCCGGATGAGCAGAAGAAGGAAGTTCCTGTCGCAGAGCAGGAAAAGAGTGCGTTCCGTCTTCTCGACCCGCGTTTCCTCGACACTCCTGGTTTCGCAGTAGAGCAGTGCCGTCAGACAACGATCCAGATGGCAAAGCTGGCGAAGGAATGCTTCTTTACATCAGTAGAACTTTTAAAGGAATTTTCAGAAGAAAAGGCAGAGCGCGTGGAGGCGCTGGAGAACCTTGTAGACCGTTATGAGGATGAACTCGGAACCTATATGGTAAAGCTCGGCGGAAAAAATCTGTCCAGAAACGACAGCCATACGGTATCCCTGCTCCTTCACTGCATCGGTGATTTTGAGCGTATTTCCGATCATGGCATGAATTTAAAGGATTCCGCGAAGGAGATGCAAGAGAAAGAGATGCATTTTTCAAGCAAGGCAGACAAAGAGCTGGAAATCTTTTTAGATGCCGTCAAGGAGATCCTGGACATGTCCATTGATGCGTTCGAGACGAATAATACGGATGAGGCGTCAAAGGTGGAGCCGTTAGAGGAAGTCATCGACGATATCAATACCGTGGTGAAGGCAAATCACATCAAGAGACTCCAGAAGGGAAAATGTACGATCGAGCAGGGCTTTGTCCTCTCTGACATTTCTATGAATCTGGAGCGTGTTTCCGATCACTGTTCCAATATCGCGATCAGCGTGATCGAGATCGAGCGCGATGGTTTTGATGCCCACGGATATCTGGAAAATTTAAAGAGAGACGGAGATCCGCAGTTTGCGGCGATGGTGGAACAGTATCGTGATAAATACGCGCTTCCAGTCTAGGAAAATGTGTAGTAAGATAGTAGGAGAAAAGGGCGGTATGCCGTGGGAACGCATAGCTGCCCGGCACTATGGATCGTGAAATAAAAATCATGATCTGAATCAGGCCGATGACGGAAAATGACAGAAATTAAGACAGGAGGAGAAGAACATGGCTCTGATCTATGCAGTGGAAGATGATAAAAATATTCTGGAAATTGAGATGTTCGCACTGAAAAACAGCGGATATCAGGTAGAGGGCTTTGAGTGCGCTCATGATTTTTATAAAAAGCTGGAAGAGAAGCAGCCGGATCTTGTCCTCCTGGACATCATGCTGCCGGATGAGGACGGACTGGAGATCGTAGCGAAGCTCCGCCGCCGCCCGGAGACGAAGAAACTTCCGGTGATCATGGTGACGGCAAAGAGCACCGAGATCGACAAGGTGAAGGGACTCGATGTCGGCGCGGATGATTATCTGACAAAGCCGTTCGGTGTGATGGAGCTTATCGCGAGAGTGAAGGCGGTGCTCAGAAGAACGATGGAGGAGGACAAGTTCCTGACCCTGGGGGATATCTTCCTGGATGATGAGAAGCACATGGTGTATGTGAAGGATGCCCCATGCAGCCTGACCTTCAAGGAATATGAACTCTTAAAGCTGCTGCTCCACAATGCCGGGATCGTTGTGACGCGTGAGATCATCCTGGAGCGTGTCTGGGGCATCGATTTTGAAGGAGAGTCGAGAACTCTGGATATGCATATCCGGACGCTCAGACAGAAACTCGGCGAGGCGGGTTCCATGATCCGTACAGTGAGAAATGTGGGGTACATGATCGAATGAAAAGAAAAATCCATATAGAACTTCTTGCCACGGCAGTGTTTTCAATCTTGTTGACACTGCTGTGTGTTTTATTCGTTTTTTACGGGGTCTATCAGAAACAGGTGATCGGGGATCTGAAGGCGGATGCACTTGTCATGAAAAATATGCATATCTTTGACAGTATCTCGGATCTGCACCCGGATGCCTATGATCTGAATCCCGATACGCTGCGCATCACGGTGATCAACGCCAGCGGAAATGTGATCTTTGACAGCAATGCGGACTTTACCGCGATGGAGAACCATGAGGACCGTCCGGAGATCCATATGGCGCTGGAAAACGGGGAAGGAAGCGATACCCGCCGCTCGACCACACTGGATAAAAACATGTTCTATTACGCGATCCGTCTGGACAATGGCCGGATCCTGCGGATCGCAAGGGAAGGCGACAATATTTTTGCTCTGACCCAGAACATGATGCTGACAGTTGTCGGCGTGTTTGTGCTCCTGTTCTTCTTCTGTATCCTGATGTCCAATTACTTTACGAAGAATCTGGTGGCACCGATCGAGAAGATGGCGGAGAATCTCTCGGAACCCGGGACGCAGGCTGCCTACAAGGAGCTGGTCCCGTTTATGAACAAGATCCGGCAGCAGCATGAGGATATCTTAAAAAGTTCCCAGGTGCGCCAGGAATTCACGGCAAATGTTTCTCACGAGTTAAAGACGCCGCTCACGGCAATCTCCGGATACGCGGAGCTCATCGAACATGGGATGGCCGGGGACAACGCAGAGCGGTTCGCCGCGGAGATCCACAAGAATGCATCGAGACTACTCTCACTGATCAACGATATCATCCAGCTTTCCCAGCTCGATGGCGGGAAAAAGGATGTGGAGTATAAAGATCTGGATCTGTTCCCGCTTGCAAAGGAATGCGTGGACATGCTCCAGATGAACGCGAAGAAGCAGAATGTGACGATCAGCGTCCGCGGCGGGGCTGCCCCTGTCTTTGCGGACCGGCAGCTTATGGAGGAACTGATCTACAACCTGTGCGACAATGCGATCCGTTATAACAAGAAGGACGGATCGGTGACGGTGACGACGGGAACGGAGAACGGACATACCTTCCTCTCTGTAAAGGATACCGGGATCGGGATCTCGCCGGAGCATCAGGAGCGGATTTTTGAGCGTTTCTACCGTGTTGATAAGAGCCGCTCGAAGGCGACCGGCGGTACGGGACTTGGCCTTGCGATCGTCAAACATATCGTGGCACAGCACGGTGCGAAGCTTTCCCTGGAGAGCGAGGCAGGAAAAGGAACGGAGATCCGGGTGGATTTTTCGGAGACTTTGAAGCAGCAGGAGCTTGAGAAAGAAAGGCAGCAGGAAGAACAGAAGGAAAATACGGAAGAGTGAGAACTTGATCAGTTGCCGTGCGCGTGCAGTGAGTGTCCGCGTACGGCAACTTTTTATGATTTACGCGAACAACGAGCCAAAGTCCGCGCTTGCGCGAGAACCTGGCGACTGCCGCGATAACAAGGGGAAACTCGAGAAACGTGTTTTCACTTGTTCCCGGACGATGTCTGTGATCAGTGTGCAGGCCGGGTGAGAGTGATTGGAATCCCGTTCTCCGGCTGAAGGAAACGCAGCTGATCCGGGATCGTGCAGCTGAGAGATGTTGAATCCGGGCTGCACAGGAGATGAGGAGGCGAAGCGAAATCCACATTCGTCAGATTGCAGGAAATCACTTTTGATTTCTGCCATCATTGCATCACTTTTTACAAAAATTACAAAATTCATTAGTTTAGCTTAAAAATACGTTGATGTATAGAAGAAATTGTGATAGGATGTTATGCATAAGTGCAGTCCAGACGGACAAACGTCCGCATGGACACTCTGGAGAGTCTCCGAATGGAGCGCCGAAGGTGTAAGACCGGTTCATGTCCATGGTACCGGTTGATCTCTCAGGCAAAAGGACAGGGCATACAAATAACCACAATGGGGAAAATCCCCGTTGTATGCAAATGTTCTACTCTTTGGAGAGCTGATATCTTATCAGCTCTTATTTTTTGCGCGTGAGCCCGGGGAATTGATTGCAGGGGCCGCGGCTATGATCATGAAAGAGGAGGATAACAAAAATGGACACACTGATGCAGCTTGTAACAAAAGGAAATGATTTTCTGTGGAGCTTTCTCCTGATCATTCTCCTATGCGGAACAGGGCTTTACTACACGATCCGCTTAAGATTCATCCAGGTCAGAAAGTTCGTGGAAGGCGTCCGCCAGGTATTCGGACATTTCAGCATGAACGGCGAAAAGCACGAGAAAGGTGAGATGACCCCGTTCCAGTCCATCGCCACGGCGATCGCTGCCCAGGTAGGAACCGGAAACCTCGCAGGAGCGGCGACAGCCCTCATCGGAGGCGGACCTGGTGCGATCTTCTGGATGTGGGTCAGCGCATTCCTCGGAATGGCGACGATCTATGCGGAGGCAGTTCTGGCACAGACATATAAGACAGAGGTAAACGGCGAGGTGACAGGAGGCCCTGTCTACTACATCAAGGCGGCGTTCAAGGGCACATTTGGAAAAGTGCTCTCCACTCTGTTCGCGGTATTTATTATTCTTGCTCTGGGCTTTATGGGAAACATGGTTCAGTCCAATTCCGTCGGGGCAGCGTTTGTGGAAGCATTTCAGGTATTCCATGTGGAACTTTCGCCGGTGATCGTCGGCATTGTTGTCGCAGTGATCGCAGCGGTGATCTTCCTTGGAGGAACAAAGAGTCTGGCAACGGTAGTTGAGAAGATCGTTCCGATCATGGCCGGTGTTTATATCGTCGGCAGCCTGATTCTGATCTGCATGAACATCACGGCTCTTCCGGCAGCGTTCCTTTCCATTATTGAGGGGGCGTTTGCACCGGAAGCAGTTCTCGGCGCAGGCGCGGGAATCACAGTGCGCGAGGCGATCCGCTATGGTGTTGCCCGCGGCCTTTTCTCCAACGAGGCCGGTATGGGTTCCACACCGCACGCACATGCGAGAGCAAAAGCGGAATCCCCGCATCATCAGGGACTCTGCGCGATGGTCAGCGTCTTCATCGACACATTTATCGTCCTGAACCTGACTGTATTTTCCGTTCTCACGACAGGCGTTATGAGCAGCGGAAAGGACGGCACAGCGCTCACACAGGCGGCATTCATGAAAGGATTCGGCAGCGCCGGCATCATCTTCGTCGCGGTGTGCCTGTTCTTCTTCGCATTTTCCACGATCTTAAGCTGGCATTTCTTCGGACTTGTCAACGTGAAGTACCTGTTCGGTGAGAAAGCGTCAAAGCTTTACTCCATGATTGTTGTTGTCTGCATCGTGATCGGTTCCTGCCTGAAGCTGGAGCTTGTATGGTCTTTAGCAGACTTCTTCAACGGTCTGATGGTCATCCCGAACGTCCTTGCACTGCTGGCACTCAGCGGGCTCGTGGTGAGAGCATCGAAGGAGCGGTAGACGCAGAAGTCTTTTAAAATGAAATATTGACAGCCGGAAAGGCTGAGCGTAAGGCGGCAGACTGTGTATTGTGGGCATGGGCTGCCGTCTTTTTGATTTACGCGAACAAAGAGCCAAAGTCCGCGCTTGCGCGAGGCCTTGGCATTGTCGCGATAACAAGTGGTACATGTAAAAAAATCTCCCCGGAATTTGTGAAGGATGCCGATTGACAGCCGGATGGAAATCCGATATAGTACCCATATCTGAAATCTTTCCGGAGTTTATCCGGATCACCGATCTGATATAGTGAGCACGAAAAAATATGTGCTGCAGATCGTCACACCGGCGGGTCGCCGAAAGAATCGTGGAAAGCCAAATGAATAAAACGAAAGGAGACGGGAGGGAAGTATACTGCTTCGCAATGCGAAGAAACAACAAGAAATGGTTGACTTTTTACAGGGATTATATTATGATTAACGAGTACAGAACACTTGTTCGCGTCTAATGACTGATCGGGCGGCATCTGCGTTGATCCTGCAGATTTTACGGGAGACCGCCTGGATTCTGATCGATTTTGTTATCCGGAAAATAAAAAGTGCAGTTCCGGATTTTGGAGGAAAAATATGAATAAAGATGATAAATTAAAAGCCCTTGATGCGGCTCTCACACAGATCGAAAAAGCTTACGGAAAAGGTTCCGTTATGAAACTCGGAGATTCCGGCGCAAATATGAATATCGAGACGGTTCCGACCGGTTCTCTGAGCCTTGATATCGCTCTCGGCCTCGGCGGAGTCCCGAAGGGACGTGTTGTAGAGATCTACGGGCCGGAGTCCAGTGGTAAGACGACGGTCGCTCTCCATATGGTAGCGGAAGTACAGAAACGCGGCGGTATCGCTGGATTTATCGACGCGGAGCACGCACTTGATCCGGTATACGCGAAAAATATCGGCGTTGATATCGATAACCTCTATATCTCCCAGCCGGATAACGGCGAGCAGGCGCTGGAGATCACGGAAACAATGGTGCGCTCCGGTGCCGTCGATATCGTGATCGTGGACTCCGTAGCGGCGCTTGTTCCGAAAGCAGAGATCGACGGCGATATGGGTGACTCCCACGTCGGCTTACAGGCCCGTTTAATGTCCCAGGCGTTAAGAAAACTGACCGCGATCATCAGCAAGACAAACTGTATCGTGATCTTTATCAACCAGCTCCGTGAGAAGGTTGGCGTCATGTTCGGAAATCCGGAGACAACGACCGGCGGACGTGCGTTAAAGTTCTATTCCTCCGTCCGTCTCGATGTGAGAAGAACCGAGTCCTTAAAGCAGAGCGGAGAGGTGATCGGAAACCATGTCCGTGTAAAGGTCGTAAAGAACAAGATCGCGCCGCCATTTAAAGAAGCCGAGTTTGACATTATGTTCGGAAAAGGAATCTCCCGTGAGGGTGATGTCCTTGATCTCGCTGCCGATGCGAATATTGTTGAGAAGAGCGGTTCCTGGTATGCATACAAGGGCGCAAAGATCGGTCAGGGACGTGAAAACGCAAAGAATTATCTGCTGCAGAATCCGCTGATCTGTGAGGAGATCGAAAACCAGGTGAGAGAGCTCCACGGACTGGAAGCACAGCACGTTGTCCCGGGTGAGATGGCTGCAGAGACAGCTCCGGAGGAGACACTGGCGGCGGAGACAGAGGCAGACGAGTAAAAAGCAGGAACAGCGTTACCTTTCACGGAACGTCAGAAACAGCATTCCTGCAGACAGTACAGGGACTTCTCTGAATAACAGGGAGAAGAATAACTGTAGATAGAAAGATACAGGAAACACACGGATGAGAGAGTGGATACAGGAAGAACACCGGGAACATAAAATGTATGCCGGTGCAGATGGGGAGGCGATCCCGGAGGAGTTTCGGGAAGCCCGAAATAAGGGACTCTACTATCTCCAGTTTTCCGGAAAAACAGAAAATGAGATGCGTAAGAAGCTGGCGGAACAGGAGCTTTCGCCAGCCTCTGTTGAAGATGCGATCCTTTTTCTGAAACATTACCGGTATCTGGATGATGAGGACTATGCAAGGCGGTATGTAGAGAAAAACGGACATAAAAAGAGTATCCGCCAGATGAAATTTGACCTCCGCCAGAAAGGTGTCAGCGATGATCTGGTGGAAATGATATTC
Source organism: Pilosibacter sp. NGB245 (assembly GCF_057397225.1). Classification (NCBI taxonomy): domain Bacteria; kingdom Bacillati; phylum Bacillota; class Clostridia; order Eubacteriales; family Clostridiaceae; genus Pilosibacter; species Pilosibacter sp. NGB245. The sequence continues at coordinate 405,228 of NZ_CM171584.1, forward strand.
GAGGATATGGAAGTTGACGAGTCTGCCCAGATCCTCGGACTGCTGAGAAAGAAAAACTACGATCTGGAGGAACCGGACCCGGCAAAGCGTCAGAAGATCTACGCGTTCCTGGCGAGAAAAGGCTTTTCTTATGACGCGATCAACAGTGCGATGAAACAGTGGGAGTGAGAAGCTGTTTTTGATCGGTGAACAGGAACTGCAGTGCTGCTTTTCAGAGGCTGAGAGAGCCCGCGGACTGCAGTTCGACAACCTTCGTGGGGATGCACAGAAGTCCCCGGAATGCGGGCATTATACTTGACATAATGCATAAAACAGTTTAGAATTGAAGTGTTGTAATTAGTACAATGAAAACTAAATAAAGGAGGTGCTCCTGTGTCACCAATAATCAGCATGTTGATAGCAGCAATTATTGTGGCTCCTATTACCTGGAAGATAGCTGTGGCTCACCATAAAAAAAGTTACGAGAGTAAGATCGGAAGCGCAGAGGAAAAATCCAGAGAAATAATAGATGAAGCATTGAAGGTCGCCGAGACGAAGAAGAAAGAAGCTCTCCTGGAAGCGAAGGAAGAGAATTTAAAAGCGAAAAACGAGCTTGAAAAGGAAACCAGAGAACGGAGAGCCGAGATCCAGCGTTATGAGCGCCGCGTACTGAGCAAAGAGGAAAACCTTGACAAAAAATCTGAGGCAATGGAGAGAAAAGAATCCAGTCTTGCCGCGAAGGAAGAAACTTTAAGAAAACGTTCTTCCGAGGTCGAGGAATTATTTGCTAAGGAGCAGGAAGAACTGGAGAAGATCTCCGGACTTACCAGCGAACAGGCGAAAGAATATCTTCTGAAATCTGTTGAGGAAGATGTAAAACACGACACTGCAAAGCTTATCAAGGAATTAGAAGCCAAGGCAAAAGAAGAAGCAGACAAGAAAGCAAAGGAATACGTGGTTACAGCGATCCAGAGATGTGCTGCTGACCATGTTGCAGAGACAACAGTTTCTGTTGTACAGCTCCCGAGCGACGAGATGAAAGGCCGCATCATTGGACGAGAGGGACGTAATATCCGTACTCTTGAGACAATGACAGGTGTGGAACTCATCATCGATGATACACCGGAAGCTGTCGTATTATCCGGTTTTGATCCGGTAAGACGTGAAGTCGCAAGAATTGCTCTTGAGAGACTGATCGTGGATGGACGTATCCATCCGGCGAGAATTGAAGAGATGGTGGAGAAAGCGCAGAAGGAAGTTGAAAACATGATGCGCGAGGAAGGTGAAGCTGCGATCCTTGAGGTCGGCATTCACAATATCCATCCGGAGCTCGTCAAGCTCCTCGGCAAGATGAAGTTCAGGACCAGCTATGGTCAGAACGCATTGAAGCATTCCATCGAGGTCGCACAGTTATCCGGTTTACTGGCAGCCGAGATCGGTGTGGACGTCAGAATGGCAAAGCGTGCCGGCTTATTACATGACATTGGAAAATCCGTTGACCATGAGATGGAAGGTTCCCATGTACAGCTCGGATCGGAACTGTGTAAGAAATACAAAGAATCCCCGATCGTTATCAATGCTGTGGAATCTCACCATGGCGATGTTGAGCCGACGAACCTTATTTCCTGCATCGTTCAGGCAGCAGATACGATTTCCGCTGCAAGACCGGGCGCAAGAAGAGAGACGTTGGAGACATACACGAACCGCTTAAAGCAGCTTGAGGATATTACAAACTCCTTCAAGGGAGTTGATAAGTCCTTTGCGATCCAGGCGGGACGCGAAGTGCGCATTATGGTAGTGCCGGAGCAGATCAGCGATGACGATATGGTTCTTCTCGCAAGAGACATATCCAAGAAGATCGAAGAAAGCCTGGAATATCCGGGACAGATCAAAGTCAACGTGATCCGCGAGTCCAGAGTTACCGATTACGCGAAATAAAATTGAAAGCCGTTGCTGTGCAGAGAGGATCTGTATGGCTGCGGCTTTTTTATTTACGCGAACAACGAGCCAAAGTCCGCGCTTGCGCGAGACCTTGGTGACTGTCGCGATAACAAACAGGCACTGCGTGCCTAAGATGCGCACTCGCGCGAAGATGAGGATTGTCGCAAGCGACCGCGCTCGGCGCGAGAATGTGTCGAGATACATTTTTAGGAGGAAATTTCATATGGCAAAAATTGGTTTTATCGGCATGGGAAATATGGGAACCGCGATCATGCGGGGACTTTTAAAGACATATCAGCCGGAGGAGCTGCTTTTTACGAGCGCTCATGAAGCGAAGATGCAGAAGATCACAGAGGAGACGGGCGTTGCCCACGTTTTCACAGCAACCGAGTGCGCAGAGCAGGTAAAATATCTGGTCCTCGCGGTAAAACCTCAGGTTCTTCCGACTGTGTTTAAAGAATTAAACGGAAAGATCCGTAAAAATCAGGTTGTGATCTCCATCGCGGCCGGATATGCGATCGCGGATCTTCAGGCAGGACTCGGAGACGAGGCGAGAATTGTCCGCTCGATGCCGAACACCCCGGCGATGGTCGGCGAGGGAATGTCCGGTGTGAGCTATGATGAGAACCTGTTTACGGACGAGGAAAAACAGGTGATCGACGGTTTCTTCACTTCTTTCGGAAAGATGGAGAAGGTGGACGAGAAGCTGATGGATGTTGTGGGAAGCGCCAGCGGCTGTTCACCGGCATATGTATACATGTTCATCGAGGCGCTGGCTGACGGCTGCGTGAAGAACGGACTTCCTCGCCAGGCTGCCTACAAGATGGTTGCCCAGGCGGTGCTCGGCAGCGCGAAGATGGTCCTTGAGACAGGAAAACATCCGGGCGAATTAAAGGATATGGTATGCTCTCCGGGCGGAACAACGATCGAAGGACTTGCCGCCCTGGAAGAGAATGGATTCCGCGGTGCGATCATCAAGGCCTGCGATGCGAACTTTGAGAAGAATAAGAAATTAAAGGGCTGATTGCTGTAAAAAGAATTCTCCTATTATTCACAGATAATGAGATAAATTGCGAACAAGAAGCAAATCGCAGACAGTTCTATGCAGACATGTCGGATTTTGTGAAATGATTGACTGTGGATCAGAACAAAGCATAAAGTGAGAGGAAATGAAAGAAATATGGAAAAGACAATTCGTTTAAAACGTGAACTTGCCTATACAGGAATGATCTTAAAGATCTACCGGGACACCGTCGTTGCGAACGGGATCGAGGAGGTCTATGACTATATCCATCATGACGGCGCTGCCGCTGTTCTTCCGGTGACAAAGGACGGAAAGATCCTGATGGTGCGCCAGTACCGGAACGCCCTGGACCGCTTTACTCTGGAAATCCCGGCGGGAAAGCTGGATGCGCCGGATGAGCCGAAGATCGAGTGTGCAGCGAGAGAACTTGAGGAGGAGACGGGATTCCGCAGTGAAAATCTGGAATTCCTGATGACGGTCAATACAACGGTGGCATTCTGTGACGAGCGTATCGGTGTCTATATCGCGAAAGATCTGATCCCGTCGAAACAGCACCTCGACGCAGACGAGAGTATCGACGTGGAGGAGTGGGAAGTGAAGGACCTTCTGGATCTGATCTACAGCGGGAAGATGACGGACGCAAAGACGATCGCGGCGATCCTTGCGTATGCCCAGAAGGAAGGAATCCGGTAAGAGCCGGTACTGGAAGACTAAAAAATCAGAAACAATATTGTGGATAAAGCATGGGACTGTGCGCATACACTGTGAAAAAGGAACAGGGGCGGCAGCGCTATGACTGGGATCCGCAGACACCGGAGACTATTGGACAGTCAGTTGTTCTGGCTGTCCTTTTTTTTATTTGTTGGGACTGCAGCGGGAACGATTTTTTGCAATCACATGAGCATGGAGATGAAGAATACGCTGGAACAATGGTTTGCGGGGATCTTTGCGCCTGCGGAGCTGTCGTCAGTGGATTATTACAGCCTGTTCGCAGGCATTCTGAAGAAGCGCTTTGTGTGGATCCTGGTGGGGATCCTGATCTGCCAGACGTCGCTGTCCGGGATCATCTGCTATGCGTCGGCAGTCTGCGTATCGTTTCAGGCGTCAGTGATCGTCTGTGCCCTGACGATGCACAGCGGATTCAGCGGGATCCTGCTCTTTTTTGGGCTGGTCTTTCCACAGGGGATCTTTTATGCGCTGGCGGCGTATCTCTTGTGGATCGTGGTCCGGGAACCGGTGCGGGGGAATGAGCAATCCCGGATCTTGAGTATGATCTTATTGACAGCACTCGGAATCGCAGCAGAGACTTTGATCAATCCGGAAGTTTCAGCAGGAGTTTTTCGGTTCTTTTCGTAGACACAAGTGAGGATGAAGGCACGGAACTGCTGCAAAAAGGTACTGAAAAAGGTTTCCGGGCTGCATGAGTTCCCTGCAAAGGGATTCAAGTGGGAAAAATCCGTTTGATTTTGCCATAAAATGGGGATATAATGTAGAAAAATATTGGTTTTGCCGGGGAAAATAAGGGAACAGTGGATTACAGTGGCCGCAAATGAACGGGGAAAAGGTATGAGAGAGGAAATTCAGACCTTCATCCATTATATGGAGGAGGAAAAGCAAGCGTCAAAAAATACAACGCTTTCTTATCAGAGGGATCTTCTGAAGATGGCGGATTATCTGGAAGAGAACGGGATCACGGAGTGCGGAAAGGTAACAAAGACCGCGCTGAATTCTTATCTCCTTTTTCAGGGAAAAGAGGGAAAGGCGGCATCGACGGTCTCAAGGTCCCTGGCGTCCGCAAAGTCATTTTTCGGCTGGATGCATAGGAGAGGAATGATCCGGAGGGATCCTGCAGAATCGATCCATGCACCGAAGATCGAAAAGAAGGTGCCAGTGATCCTCACAGTAGATGAGGTGACGAGACTTCTGGACCAGCCGTCCTGTGCGAATCCGAAAGAGATCCGTGATAAGGCGATGCTGGAGCTTTTATATGCGACCGGGATCCGTGTGACGGAGCTTGTAAGCCTGAAGCTTTCAGACGTGAATATGGCGGTCGGCTTTATCACCTGCCGGGATGAGCATAAAGAGCGGATGATCCCGTTCGGCCATGCGGCGAAAAATGCGCTGGCGAAGTATCTGGAGGCCTCGCGGGAGACGTTCTTAAAGGGAATGAGTTCGGAACTTCTCTTTACAAACTGCAGCGGAGGAGTCATGAGCCGTCAGGGCTTCTGGAAGCTGATCAAATATTATGGGGAGCGGGCCGGGATCGAGGAGGACATCACACCGCACACCCTGCGCCACTCTTTTGCGGTCCATCTTTTGAGCAACGGCGCTGACATGCGCGCTGTTCAGACCATGATGGGGCATTCCGACCTGGCATCCACGCAGATGTATACGGCATATGCGACGGAAAATACAGTCCGGGAGGCGTACCAGGGGGCACATCCGAGAAAGTGAAAAAACATTTTGCGAATATACACATTCTTCGCAGACAATATACCGATATCGATCGAAACAAACGGCAGAGAACGGAGCCTTTGAGAAAATTTGTCGGCCTGCGCTGACTGGAACACAGAGGCTGAACTCGAATTGAACTAAGAAAAAGAGCACCTATCGTGTTACTGTACACGGTAGGAATTTTCTGAACTGAAAATTCCGTACAATACAGTTGTGGCAGCAGATTTTGCCGATTCGGAATGCGAAGCATCGGCAAAATCCTGTTACAGTGCGCGGGCATGGAGTGCCCGTGTACTGTAACCCTATCATCACAATGTCAGAAAGAAAAATCCCTGAAACATTGATCGTAAGGTGCTCTTTTTATCATTTATTTCTGATCCATTCTCGCCAAGATACTTCTCGCAACGGAAAGTCCATTCGCGGATGCCTGCTGAAGTCCGCGGGTTACGGACGCGCCGTCACCGATGGCGCGGAGACCGTGGATGTTTGTCTCAAAGTCCTTATCGACAACGACCTTGTTGGAATAGAATTTAACTTCCACGCCGTAAAGCAGTGTCTCGTCACTGGCGATACCCGGAGTTACCTTGTCCAGAGCTTTTAACATCTCCTTGATGTCGACCATGATGCGGTGCGGGAGAACTAAGGAAAGGTCGCCCGGAACAGCATCCTTTAAGGTCGGGATGATATTGTTTCTGCAGAGACGCTCCTCTGTGGTGCGGCGGCCTCTCTGGAAGTCTCCGAAGGTCTGGACGAGGATCTTTCCGTCGCAGAGCATGTTGGAGAGCTGGGCGATGTGTTTACCATACTCGATCGGGGTCTTGAACGGTTTTGTGAAGTTCTTGGATACCAGGATCGCGAAGTTGGTGTTGTTTGTCTTGTATTCTTTTGATTTATAAGCATGACCGTTTACGACAGCCAGACCGTTTTCGTAATACTCGGTCGCAACCTCACCGGACGGGTTCGTACAGAAGGTGCGGACTTTATCGTCGAAGGTCGGTGTGTAGTATACGAGTTTTGCCTCGTATAGGTTCTTGTTGAGGAATTCCATGACCTCGTCGCGGACCTCGACACGGACACCGATATCAACGGTGCCGACCTCGGTATCGATTCCGTGGTCGTCACAGATGTGGGAGAACCAGTCGGAACCTTCGCGACCGATGGCGGAGACGATCTCGTCTGCGTAGTATGCCTCGTCTTTATCGGTAATGACACCTTTTGCAGCTCCGTTTTCGATGATGATATCTTTTACCATCGTGTTGAATTCCATGTGGATGCCGTTTGCGAGGAGGTGATCCTGCAGGCGGGTATAAATCTTGTAGCCTTCCTCGGTTCCGAGGTGACGGATCGGGCATTCGATCAGTTTTAAGTTTGCATTGATGGCCTTTTTACGGATCTTGCGGATCTCCTGCTGTTTGTCAACACCGTATACGTTCTGATCAGCGCCGAACTGCAGATAGATATCGTCGGATTCCCTGATGAGCTCTGTCGCCTTATCGTATCCTAAGATCTCCGGCAGATTTCCTCCGACATCCGGGGAAAGGGAGAGTTTTCCGTCGGAGAAAGCTCCGGCTCCTGCAAAGCCTGTGGTGATGGAACATGGTTTGCAGCCAACGCATACTTTTGTTTTTCTCTTCGGACAGACACGTTTCTCGATCGGTCTTCCTTTTTCAATCATCAGAATGTTTAATTCTGGCTTTTCTTTGATCAGCTCATACGCGCAGAAGATTCCGGACGGGCCTGCGCCGATGATGATCACGTCAAAATGTTCTCCGGATTTCATATCACAAGTCTCCTTTCGGGTGAGCATATACGGACACCAGGACAGGGAGCGTTCCTTGCACACCATTCTTTATCGTATCATAGTTCTCCCCGACACGCAAGATGAGAGAAACGAAAATCAGATCATTGATATGGGAAAGAATACCGGCAAAATTGTCTAAAAATTAACGTTAAACAAAAGATTATTAAGTAAAGCACATAAAAGACTTGATTTATTTAATAATTACGTGATAGAATCGACAATATGTTAAGAAACAAATTCAATAAGCCATAGAGGGGAAAGCAGGCATACCTGCGTGAGCAGGTGTGACCGATGAAAAAATTGCAGAGGAGTGAATCATATGAGCAGATTGGAGATCATGTCCCCGACCCGCGCGCGGATCGTGATGGAGGGACTTTATAAAGATCTGGAGAGAAGAATTGAATCGAGCCCGCCTGGGCTCTGTCCTGTTGATATGGCGAGAGCGTTTCTGGAGCTCTGCCACGCGCAGACATGCGGAAAATGCGTTCCGTGCCGGATCGGTCTCGGGCAGTTAAACCAGCTGATCCGTGACGTATTAAACGGAAAAGCGACGATGGATACGCTGGATCTCATGGAGAAGACGGCGCTTTCCATCATGGATTCCGCGGACTGTGCGATCGGCTATGAGGCGGCGAACATGGTCTATAAGGGGCTGATCGGCTACCGCGATGACTATGTGGAGCACATCAAGAAAGGCCGCTGTACCTGTACATACAACCAACCGGTCCCGTGTGTCGCGATCTGTCCGGCCCATGTGGACATTCCGGGTTATGTGGCGCTCGTGGAAGAAGGAAGATATGCCGATGCGATCCGCCTGATCCGGAAGGACAACCCGTTCCCGACGACCTGCGGTTTTATCTGTGAGCATCCGTGTGAGGCGAGATGCCGGAGAAACATGGTCGACGATGCGGTCAATATCCGGGGACTGAAACGGTTCGCGGCAGATTACGCGGGTGTTGTGGATCCGCCGAAATGTGCTCCGTCGACCGGGAAAAAGGTCGCTGTCCTCGGCGGCGGTCCGGGAGGTTTAAGTGCTGCTTACTACTTACAGCTCATGGGACATCAGACGACCGTGTACGAGATGCTGCCGAAGCTCGGCGGTATGCTGCGGTACGGGATCCCGAACTATCGTCTCCCGAAAGATCGGCTGGATGACGATATCAACGCGATCTTAAAGACCGGCGTGGAAGTAAAATATGGCTTAAAGATCGGTGTGGATATCACGATCCAGGAACTGCGGGAACAGTATGACGCGGTGCTCATCACGATCGGCGCCAGCACGGATAAGAAGCTTGGACTTCCGGGTGAGGACGCGGACGGCGTTCTCTCCGCGGTACAGTTCCTGCGGAGTGTCGGAAAAGACGAGATCATCGACCTGACTGGAAAGAAAGTCGTTGTCATCGGCGGCGGAAACGTGTCCATGGATGCAGTCCGCACGGCAAAACGACTTGGAGCGAAGAAAGTCAGTATTTTATATAGAAGACGGAGAATCGATATGACGGCGCTGCCGGGTGAGATCGAGGGCGCGATCGCGGAGGGGATCGAGATCGTGACCTTAAAGGCTCCAGCGTCCTTAGATGTCGGGGAAGACCACAAGATCCATGGCATCTACGCGACCCCGCAGATGATCAGCGCGATCAGGGACGGCCGCGCCAGCGTGAAGCCGACCGGAGAGCCGGATGTCTACATTCCATGTGATGTCCTGATCAAGGCGATCGGACAGGATATCGAGTCCGGACATTTCGAGAAAGCCGGGATCCCGGTATCCCGCGGAAAGATCGTGACCTTAAAGAGCGGTGCATTTGAAAACATGCCGGGCGTCTTCGCGGGCGGCGACTGCTCAAGCGGTCCGGCATCTGTAATTAAAGCGATCGCAGCAGCGAAGGTTGTTGCGGCGAACATCGATGAATACCTGGGTTACCACCACGAGATCACGAGCGGAGTGGAAATTCCGGAGGCGAGCTTAAAGGACAAGACTCCGTGCGGACGTGTGAACTTAATGGAGCGGGAAGCAGGCGAGCGTGTCTGTGATTTCGAGGCAGTCGAGAAGTGCATGACCGAGAAGGAGGCGAAGCAGGAAGCCGGACGGTGCCTGCGCTGTGATCATTTCGGATACGGAATCTTTAAAGGAGGCAGGAGTACATTATGGTAAATATTACGATCGACGGAAAAAAGATTTCGGCAGAGGAAAATATTACGATCATGGAAGCTGCCGAGAAGAACGGGATCCCGATCCCGAAGCTCTGCTATTTAAAGGGGATCAACGAGATCGCGGCCTGCAGAGTCTGTGTTGTGGAGCTGGAAGGAAAGGAAAAACTGATCACCTCCTGCAACAACCTCGTGAAGGAAGGCATGGTCATCCATACGAACAGCCCGAAGGTCCGGAATCACAGAAGAAATACGGTCCAGCTGCTGCTGTCCCAGCATGATAACCGCTGCGTGGTCTGTCCGAGAAACGGAAACTGTGGTCTGCAGCAGGTGGCATATGATCTGAATATTCTGGAAATCCCGTTTAAGCAGGAACCGGAATATCAGCCGTGGGATAAGAATTTCCCGCTGGTCCGTAATTCCGCGAAGTGCATCAAGTGCATGCGCTGTGTTCAGGTCTGTGATAAGATCCAGGGACTCGGGATCTGGGATGTGGAAGGAACCGGTTCCAGAACGACCGTGAATGTCGCAGGACATAAGACGATCGGGGAAGCGAACTGCGCTCTCTGCGGTCAGTGTATCACCCACTGTCCGGTCGGCGCCCTCTCGGAGCGCGACGATACGGAAAAAGTCTGGGAAGCGATCGAAAATAAAGAGAAGATCGTTGTGGCGCAGGTTGCCCCGGCGGTGCGTGCGGCCTGGGGCGAGGAACTTGGACTCTCCGGCGCGGACGCTCCGGTCGGAAAGATCTTCGACGCATTAAAGAGAATGGGCGTCGATTACGCGTTTGATACGGTATTTTCCGCGGATCTCACGATCATGGAGGAGAGCACGGAGTTTATCAGCCGTTTCACAAGCGGCGAACTGAAAGACCGTCCGATGTTCACCTCATGCTGCCCTGGCTGGGTTCGATTTGCGAAGAGCCAGTTTCCGTATATGGTGAACTACCTCTCCACGGCGAAATCCCCGCAGCAGATGTTCGGTGCGGTCATGAAGACATATTTTGCGGAAAAACTCGGAGTTTCTCCGGATCAGATCTTTACGCTCTCCATCATGCCGTGCGTGGCAAAGAAAGGCGAGCGTGAGATGGACCTGTTCTACGGGGAGTATGCCGGACATGATGTCGATGCGGTCCTCACGACGCGAGAACTCGTGAAGATGATCCGCTCCGCCCATATCCGTCCGGATACGCTCGTTGAAATCCCCAGTGACAGTCCGATGCATGGGGGAACCGGAGCGGGCGTGATCTTTGGAGCGACCGGCGGCGTTATGGAAGCGGCCCTGCGCACCGCATATTTCACCTTAAAGGGCGAGAACCCGCCTGCAGACGCGTTCCGTGCGGTCCGCAGTGAAGGATTCCAGGAAAACGCAGGAGTCCAGGAAGCGGAGTTTGAGATCGGAGACATTAAGCTGCGCACGGCGGCAGTCAGCGGCCTTGGAAATACACGGAGACTGCTGCAGCAGATCGAGCGCGGGGAAGTCCACTACGACTTTGTCGAAGTCATGGCCTGCCCGGGCGGCTGCGTCGGCGGCGGCGGACAGCCGATCCACGACGGCGAGGAGCGGGCGTTTACGAGAGGCAGAAAGCTCTATGCGCTGGACGCAAAAGCAAAATTGCGCTACTCCCATGAGAACCCGGATATCAGGGAGATCTACAGCGATTTCTTTGGAAAGCCGATGTCCCATAAGGCGCATATGTTATTGCATACGGAGCATTGGAAAAATAATTAAAGTGTCAGTTAAATTACGGATATAGGAAAAGCACGCAGATGCAAAAACGTCTGCGTGCTTTTCCTGTATCGAAAGATCTTGGATGCTATGCCTTTTGGCGGCTCATGAATGAATATGCGGAGTTTATTTGGCTGCGCTCTGAAATACAGCGTTTATTGACTGAGCAGCCAATCTATGAGATTTTCGGATCTGATGCCGTCATAGGAAGCATCAAGCCCTGGTTCAAGCGATAAAACGATTTTTTCGTAGTTATCACGGATGTTTTGCAGCGGTGTAAGTTCCCGATTGCGTACATCCTCACTCATCATAGATTCTGTCACCTGGATATACTTTTTAGCATCGGCTTTCGTTGCAATAAAGTCTACTTCGGCGCTGCCGATCTTGCCGATCGCTACATCATAACCCCTGCGAAGCAATTCAAAGTAAACGACATTTTCGATGGCATGACCGCTGTCACGATTACGGAAGCCCAGCAGATAATTGCGAAGGCCGATGTCAACGATATAGTATTTTCCCAACGTGCGGAGGTATGCCTTTCCCTTGATGTCAAAGCGCTTGATCTCATAGAAAAAATAGCTTTCCAGAAGTGCATTCACATATGCCTGCACAGTATGTGCGCTAGGAGCGCCCTTGCGTTTACCATCATCAAGGAGCCCTTCGTTTATCAAAGTGTTGCCTATGGAGGAAATGGATACGCTGGAGCCGATATTGTCGGCAAGGAACAGGATGATCTTGCGCAGAAGCGTGGGGTCTGTGATCTGTTTTTGCCCCCTGCGTTTTTCACGTTCCAAAATATCACGGATGACTACCGTGGAATAGATACCGTCAAGAAGAGACAGTGCTTTTTCCTGATCCAGACCGACATCGGCGATTCCCGGCATTCCGCCGAATCTTATATAGGCATCAAATACCTCACGCAATTCATAATGTTCCCCGTTTTTGTCGAATACCTGTTTGCGGAGTCCCCCGAGCGCGCTTTGTATTTCATGTACTTCAAAGCCGTGAAAATCAAGAAATTCATGGAATGAGAGCGGCAGCATTCTGATTTCTACACACCGCCCGGAGAGGTAGGTGGAATACTCCGAAGAAAGAAGGTAAGCGTTTGATCCAGTAACATAGATGTCACAGTCAAAATCTACACGGAAGGCGTTTACCGCGTCCTCCCATGCTTCGATCCTCTGCAGCTCATCAAAGAAGAGATACATCCGCTTTCCGGGAACAATACGTTCTTTTACATAGCGATAAATATCGTCGGCATTCATCCTGCGAAAATCAAAGGATTCAAAATTCATTTCAAGGATCTGTTCCGGAAGAACACCGGTATTTTTCAAATGTTGAACCATCAGCTTTAACAGACTGGACTTTCCGCAGCGGCGAATACCAGTAATCACTTTGACCGGTTCTGTATCTTGAAAACCTATCAGCTTATTCAGGTAACTGTCACGCTGCCTGAGTTCATGGGAACCTATCATGTCTATCACCTCCTGCAGTATTAGTATGGCATAAACTGGTGAAATAATCAAGTAATTGCATTATAGTGCAAAAAACTTTTTACTTTCGACAGTTTTTGCAAACATAAACAAATAATAAAAAGATCCGGCAGGATATCTGGACAATATATCCTGCCGGAGAGAGGGGGATGAGCGAAAATTACTGCTTCTGTTTTTTAGTGAGTACGTTTTTTAAAACAGGAACCATTGCGAAACCAATGATTACAAGCAGGATGATGATTGCAATCGGGCGGGAGAAGAAATACGGGATGAGTCCGCCCTTCGGTGCAGCCATGATCAAGGTTCTGCGGAAGTTGGATTCCAGAATATCGGCAAGGACAACGCCGAGAACCAGAGGTGCCGGTTCAAATCCGTAGATTTTCATAAGGTATCCGATGAGACCGAACACGAGCATGATGATAACTTCGTACATGCTGTTACTCAGTGCATAAGTACCGATGCAGGATAATGCAACGATGATCGGAACGAGAACAGAGTTTGGAACGAGGCAGACTCTTGCCATCTGTCTTGCCATGGAAACTCCGATGATTCCCATCAGCACATTCGCGAAAAGGAAACCAAGGAAGATCGCATAAGTAGTTGGAGCCTTAGAACCTGTAAACAGGTCACTGCCAGGCTGTAAGCCATGCATGAGAAGCGCTCCGTAAAGGATTGCTGTGACCGGGCTTCCAGGAATACCTAAAGTGAAAAGTGGGATCATGGCACCGCCGCAGGCTGCGTTGTTTGCGGCCTCAGAGGCAGCAATTCCGACAATGGAACCTTTTCCGTATTCTTCCGGATTTTTAGAAGTCCGTTTGGAAAGACCATAACTGATCCATGCGGCGATGGAACAGCCGGCAGCAGGGATAAATCCGATAAATGCACCGATAACAGAACTTTTTAACATGGTAGGAGTTAATAGACCGGCATTGCCTTTTTCCCAACGCTTTCCCTTTAAGGCAGCTGCCGGGTCGTCAACAATGGTTGCACCGGTTCCTGTCATCAGCTTTTCAACGAGGATGAGAACCTGGGAGATTGAGAATAATCCGATCAGGATCGGTGTGGAGTCAAGACCATCCTCAAGCCAGAGCTGTCCGAACGTGAATCGAGACACACCGCTGATGGAGTCCATGCCGATGCAGCCGATCAGAAGACCTAACAGAGCGGCGAAGATTCCTTTTGCCTGGTTATCTCCTGTGAGTCCGGCAACGACGAGAACACCGAAGCAGGCAACGAGGAAATACTCAAGGCAGGAGAACATCTGACTGATTCTTCCGAGTGCCGGGGCAAATAAGATCAGGCAGATGGCACCAATGATACCACCGACAACGGATGCGATGGTTACGACGGACACGGCCTCCATGCCGCGGCCTTTTTTCGTCATTTCATAGCCATCCTGTGTGGTCGCCGCAGATGCCGCGGTACCTGGTGTATGGCACAAAACAGCAGTGATGGATCCGCCGTACACACCGGTTGTGTACATTGCGGTCATCATGACAAGGGCAGCTGTGGGACTCATGGAAAATGAGATCGGCAGCAGCAGGGCAATACCGACGGACGGTCCCAATCCGGGAATAATTCCGATGATCATTCCGCCTACAACACCGACGAGCAGTCCGAGAAAGACATCAATGGAGAGGAACGAACTCAATGCGAGTGATAAATATTCTGCCATTTTATAAGCTCCTTTCCTTAAATATAACGGAACAGTTGTCCGAGAATGCCGACTTTATAGATCGGGAGATGAAGAATGATAACGAAAACAACATAACAGATCAGGGTGTAGAGAACGGTGATCACAATGTTTACTTTCCAGGACTTCAGCTTTAAATATTTCATGGAAAGCAGCATAAAGATCGGTGTCGCGATCCAGTATGTGATATAGCGTAAGCCAAGGAAATAGATAAAAATAAAAAACATGAACAGGAATGCGTATTTACTGCTCTTTATAGTCATGGAGTAGTGGAAATCCCCATCCTGCTCCTTGGTGAGCCGGAGACCTTTCAGAATAATAAATACAGAACATAATCCCATTAACAGGGACAGAGTGATCGGAAGATAGGAAGCCTGTCCAGGAATCTGTACCGCAGTAAAGAACACTGCGATACAGAAGATGAGAAGAACGGTTCCTACCCATACGTCGCGATGAAACTTTTTTGCCATATGGATAAACTCCTTTTCTTATGTGGGAATGATCAGTTACTGTACGTTCCAGATCATTTTTCTGGTTTCAACCTGGCTCTCAAGAAGTTCTTTGAAGTCCTCACCGGAGGTATTGTCGAGCTGAAGACCAAGAGCAGCCATATTTTCGATATAGTCAGGATCTTCCATTGCTTTTAATAATGCGTCAGTGGTCGTGTCGACGATATCCTGTGGAACACCATTCGGATAGAAGTATCCGCGAGCTGCGAATGCGACAAAGTCTTCACCGGTTGCCTCTTTGATCGTAGGAACATCCGGTATGAAGTCACTGCGTTCGTCGGAAAAAATGCATGCAACCTTCATCTCACCAGACTGATAGGAAGCCATGACATCAGAGATGGATGCAAAAAAGATATCTGTGTCACCGGATAAGAACATTCCGCGGCTGTCGGAAGCTCCGTCTACCGGAACAACGGTGATCTGGGTTCCGAAGGTCTTGTTGAACCATTCAGCAGTTGTTGCGTCTCCGTCGGTAATTCCTGTTGCCTGGGCGGAAACGAGAACAGGATTGGATTTGGCGTACTCGATAAAGCTGTCAATATCGGAGAACCGTGTGTCATTAGAACGGATCGCCATGACATTGTAGTCGAGAGCCTGGTTTGCAAGGACAGTGATGTCATCGAGATTATATTTTCTAGGGTTATCCGGATCAAGCTCACCCATCGCATAGTTATGGTTGATCAGACCGATCGTATAACCGTCTTTGTAATCGCCCTGGATCAGATCGGTCCATGCGACCCATCCGCCAGATCCTGTCTGGTTTTCAACGACAACATTGACTCCCATTACTTTAGAAAGAGCCTGTGCAAGATTGCGGGCACCAATGTCGGTTCCGCCGCCGGCTGAGAACGGGCAGACGAGAGTGATCGTTTCGCTTGGGAAAGAACCATCGTTTTTGGCGGCTGCAGTATCAGTGGAATCAGCAGATTTTGTTGTGGTGTCTGTTGTCTGCTGGCTGGAAGCTTGGCATGCGCTAAGAGATAATGCTAAAGCTCCTGCGGTCATAAGTGCAAATATTTTTTTCATGTGAGATCCTCCTTTTATAGTAGAACTAAAAAATTTTGTCGTCATAATAGACTGGTCCAGCAAGAAACGCGTTTGCTTTTGTTACATTCATTCTAGTGAATTTTATGTCAGAAAACAAACAGCTTTTCCGTGTTATATCACAATATAATGACTGTAAAATGGATAAAAAAGAAAAAAATGAACAAAAAACATACCGAATTACAACTGAATGATTGTGAATAAAAGAACAAAACTTGTTAGACATTTGTAATCTGAATTCTTATACTGGCATCGAAAACAAAAACGTGAACGGCTAAAGGAGGTCGCTATATGATGACAAAGAAAGAGAGAATTCAGGCAGCTATTGCAGGGGAAAAACCGGACAAACTTCCATATTCATTCTGGACCCATCTTCCGGGAATCGATCTGAATCCGGAACTTTTAGCGGAAAAGACATATGAGTTTTATAAAAAGTATGATATCGACTTTATAAAGACTATGAATAACGGAATGTACGCCATCGAAGACTTCGGTTGTGAGATTGATTATTCAGATATTGCGAAAGGCGGAGTGGCGAAAGTCACAAAAACACCGATCCACGAAGCGAAGGACTGGTATGAACTGAAACCGTGTTCTGTAAAGGAAGGAAGTCTTGCGAGAGAATTAAAAGGATTGAAACTTGTTCTCGATAAGGTAAAGAATGAGGATGTGCCAGTCATTTTCACGATATTCAGCCCGTTGACAACAGCGAATAAATTGTCCGGAAATACACTTCTTCAGTATCTGGAAAATGGTGACGGGGATGCAGTTCATCATGCGCTGAAAGTGATTACGGAGACGACCTGCAATATGGCTCGGGCAGCGCTGGAAGCCGGTGCGGACGGAATCTTTTTTGCGGCGCAGAGCAGTACTTATAATTTTATGACTGCAGAACAGTATAAGGAATTTGGCGTTCCTTATGACTTGGAGGTCCTGAATGCGGCGAAAGATGGATGGATGAACACACTGCATGCCCATGGAAGTAATATCATGATGGAAATATTGAAGGATTATCCGGTACAGGTCTTCAACTGGCATGCATGGGAGACATATCCGTCAGTGGATGAGGCGGCGCTTGAGTCTGGAAAATGCCTTATGGGCGGACTAAACCGCACCGATATCACAAAAGATGACCGCAATGCCATCCATCATCAGATTTATGAGTGTTTTAAACTGATGGGTGGCTGCGGTCAGATCTTAACACCGGGTTGTGTGATCCGCTATCCGTTAAATGAGGAAACTTTAAAATTTATCCGCAAAGCGAAAGATGATGTGGAGGCGAAGATCCATCCGATCTACGCTTAGCAGGAAAACTTTTCCTGTGCCATCCGGATGAATTCATCGGCGGCTCGGCTGAGATAGTGGTCTTTCATGTAAGCGATTGTGATCGGCCGGTAGCCCGCCGGATAGTTTAACGGAAAGACAGACACCTGTTCTTTCCAGTCGAAGGAATTCCAGAATGTCATACGGCGGCTGACGAAGATTTCGGGAAGCACGATGGCACCGATTCCGGAAGAACAGAGGGAAACCATGGTGGACATACTGGTGGTCTCGAGGAGGATTTCCGGTTCAATGTTGTAGCTTTCACAACATTTTTCAAACATTTCGCCCAGCCAGGTCTGTTTCGGCATTTTGATAAACGGGCAGTCGGCAAAAATGTTGAAACTTTGAACAGAACCCGGAATCAAAGTGGAGTCTATCTTCAGATAGCGCGGCAAAAATGAGTTTGGAATAACGCAGACGAGAGATTCTGTATGGAGCAGTTCCTCGTGTACTTTTTCTGGATCATTGATCGCAAAACCGATGCAGAGATCTGCCCGTCCTTCAAACAATGCCTGGTTGATCTCTTTTGTTGTACCTTCTACAAGATTTAGTTTGATCTGGGGAAAGGCAGAGCGGAATTCTGGAAGTATCTTTGGAAGCATGACAGCTCCGCGGGAGGTACTGATTCCGAGAGTCAGTTCACCTTTTCGGAAGTCCCGGATATCCTGCATGCTTTTTTCAATCTGTTCTTTCTGATGAAGCAGAACCTTGGAACTTGCATAGAGGGATTTTCCGGCTTCGGTGAGTGTGATCGGTTGGGTACGGTTAAAAAGGATCACACCGAATTCGTTTTCCAGGCGGGAAATGTGGTTGCTGAGGGATTGCTGGGATATAAATAAACGCTTGGCAGCATTTGTGAAACTGAGTTCTTCAGCGGCCACGCGAAAGTAGTAGAGATTTAAAAAGTTCATAGTGTGCTCCTTAAATTTTTTCTGCAGTAACATTGATGAAAGATATGAATTATTATAGCAAAAATAATCGAAAAAGAAAGAACAGAAGGAGAAAAAGCGCTAAGAAACTGTTAAAAATATCATGAGGAAAAATAAAAAATGGACCAGAAATTATACACAAACCATCTTGAAATATTAAAAGACGAACTGATTATGGCGCTCGGCTGCACGGAACCGATCGCAATCGCCTACGCGGCAGCAAAAGCGCGGAAACTGTTAGGTCAGATGCCGGAGAAATGCGTAGTGTCCTGCAGCGGAAATATCGTTAAAAATGTCATGGGAGTGACGGTACCGAACTCCGGCGGATTAAAAGGAATCGATGTGGCAGCGGTACTGGGAATCGTGGGCGGAGATCCAGATATGGATCTGGCAGTGCTTGAGAGTGTGACAAAAGAGGATCAGGAGAAGACAAAAGAGCTTTTAAATCAGAAATTTTGTACCTGTAAACTGATCGAAGGCGTGGCGACTCTTTACATTGTAGTGGAACTGCGCGCCGGAGAGCATACGGCGCTGGTCGAGATTCAGAAGACCCATAAAAATATCACCCGGATGGAAAAAGATGGGATGAGTGTTCTGAAAAAGACTGAGGCAGATGAGGAAAATGGTCATAAGGCAGGTGACAAACAGCTTCTCACAGTGAAAAATATTCTGGAGTTTGCGGATAAAGTAAAAATTGAGGATGTTGAAGAGATCCTGAATCGCCAGATCGAGTGCAATATGGCGATCTGCCGGGAAGGCCTGGAACATCCGTATGGAGCAGAGGTTGGAAGAATCCTGATCGACGGAAACGAAAAGCCGACGGTGGGTCTGAAGGCACGTGCATTTGCGGCCGCAGGTTCGGATGCCAGAATGAACGGCTGTCCGATGCCGGTGGTCATCAATTCCGGAAGTGGTAATCAGGGGATCACGGTCAGCGTGCCGGTCATTGTTTACGCGAAGGAGAAAAACATCGAAAAAGAAAAACTTTTGCGTGGACTTGTAGTTTCGAATCTGATCGCAGTTCATCAGAAAAAATATATCGGAAGTCTGTCTGCATACTGTGGCGTTGTGAGTGCCGCATGCGGAGCAGCCTGTGGTATCTGCTACATGCTTGGATATCCATATGAAGTGGTCTGTGAGACAATTACCAACACCATCGCAACTGTTGGAGGTATGGTGTGTGATGGCGCGAAATCATCCTGCGCAGCTAAAATTTCGACAGCCCTTCAAACTGCGCTTCTTGGAATGAAAATGGGATTACATGACAGGGCATTCCAGCCAGGTGAAGGTCTGGTGGAGGATGATGTTGAAGAAACAATCCGAAGTATCGGACGCATGGGACGAGATGGTATGCACTCCACGGATTTGGAAATTTTGAATATTATGCTTGGAAATTAAAAAAGAGGATCTGCCAGCGGACATTGACTTCTGGTAGGTCCTCTTTTTTATGAAAAGTCTGATCCCTCAGCTATGCTGAGGAGAATGGAATCAGTGCAGATAGTAATAGTATATGCGATACCGTTCTTTGGGACGGGTAGTTCGGACTTCCGGGCGAGGACGCGGACGGCGTGCTCTCCGCAGTACAGTTCTTAAGAAGTGTTGGAAAAGACGAGATCATCGATCTGACCGGAAAAGAAGTCGTTGTCATCGGAGGCGGAAACGTGTCCATGGATGCGGTCCGAACGGCGAAGAGACTGGGTGCGAAGAAAGTCAGCATTTTATATAGAAGACGAAGAAACGATATGACAGCGCTGGCGGCGATCGATCCGGATCCGGCTCAGTATGAGGTTGTGGAGGACAGGGACAGCTTTGATTATATTTATTCCGGGGAGGAGATGCGTCTTCTTCCCGGAAGGAAATATTCAAAAATGAAAAACAGGATCTCCAGATTCCAGAGGGACTATGGAGACCGGGCAGAGTTTGTTCTTCTTGGACCGGAGGATGAACCGGAGATTTTACAGTTTCTGGATCGCTGGTCATCGAAAAAGGAAAGTGATGATGCTCTGAACCGTTTGGACAGTGAGGAGACCGGGATACGGGAAGCAATCCGATTCTGCCGGGAAGCGGAGATCACGATTGCCGGTGTTCGTGTGAACGGGATCCTGGAGGCATTTTCCATGGGAACGGAGTGTAAGGAGACCGATATGACGGTGACACATGTGGAAAAGGCAGATACTGAGCTTCGTGGTCTGTACAATTATCTGGAAAAAGAGTTTTTGCTCCATTCATATCCGGAGACAGGACTGGTGAACCGGGAAGATGATATGGGACTGGAAAATCTGAGACGGACGAAAGAGAGCATGCATCCGGTACGGATGGAGAAGAAATATACGATCCTGGAGCGGGAGAGAAATTAAAGTTTGTTAAAAAATATACAGACAAATTCCGAAAAAGCATACATATGACACATAAAACCCTGTATTTAATGGAATTGATTGCATTATATGAAGAAATATGATAAGCTATGGAGTATGAAATTCCGTACAACCGAATGGATGCTGGAGATAATGCGAAAGCATGATCCGGGGAAATGTACGGACGGTACTTAGGGGGTACCTGCCGGAGTATGAAAAGGTGAGTATATCACATAAAAACTGCCGTCAGCAGAGACGTTCCGGGAGATCAAGGGCGTGTCTGGTGGCGGCAGTTTTTGCTTACCGGCGAGTTCTTGTGGAACTTCCCGGCAAATAAAAGGAGCCGAAATCCTGCTCGTGTGTGGCGGCAGGATCTTTTTATGATGTGGCCAAGTTCAGCCTTGCGCAGACAAGGCAAAGCTGATAAAATGGAAAAACCGGGGGGACTGAAAAATCCCCCTTAAGTGCGTTGCAGAAAGAAACGAATGAAAGAATGGTAACTGCGAAGATATGGAACAGTTACGAACAGCGATAAAAACTTACTGCCGCGGAGAGCGGAGAAAAAAAGGAGATAAAAATGTTAATAATTGCAGGTCTCGGAAACCCGGGAAAGGAATATGAAAATACAAGACACAATGCAGGTTTTATGGTGATGGATGCTCTGGCGGAGAAGATCGGGGCGGACATCTCTGAGAAGAAGCACAAGGCGCTCTGCGGAAAAGGCGTGATCGGCGGGGAGAAAGTGATCCTCATGAAGCCGCAGACGTATATGAACTCCAGTGGGGAGAGTATCCGCGCGGCGGCCGATTATTATAAGGTGGATCCGGAAGATATCCTGATCGTGTACGATGATATCAGTCTGGCTCCGGGTCAGTTAAGGATCCGCGCAAAGGGAAGTGCCGGCGGTCACAACGGAATCAAGAGCATCATCGCACATCTCGGAACACAGGAATTCCCGCGCGTGAAGGTCGGAGTCGGTGAGAAACCGGCGAGAATGGATCTTGCAGATTATGTGCTCGGACACTTCTCAAAGGAAGAGCAGGCGACGATGGATGACGCCGTGAAGGAAGCGGCCGACGCAGTCTGCGAGATCGTGAATGTCGGAATCGCGCAGGCGATGAATGATCATAACCGGAAGAAAGAAGAAAAATAAAAGAAGTATTGGCAAAATTTTGCCGCAGTGTGCGTGCGGAGAATGCCTATGCACACTAACTGGAATAGAATCAGAAATATGATCGGACAGGAAACGAATAAAAACAGGAGGAACCATGGCTGAAGTTTTTGCAAATCCGCTCGCGGAGCTGGCGGAGTATACCGATATGAAACAGGATATGGATAAAGGAAAAGGTCCGATCCAGGTCAGCGGCGTGACGGATTCCCAGAAAGTTCATGTCATGCATGAACTCTCGAAGGAACATCCGTGGCGCCTTGTCGTGACGTACGATGACAACCGGGCGAAGGAAATCTATGATGATTTCAGCTATTTTGAGCCGAATACCTGGCTGTACCCGGCGAGAGACCTTCTGTTTTACAGCTCTGATATCCACGGAAATCTCCTGACAAGACAGCGGATGCAGGTGTTTAAACATCTTTTGGAGGACGAAGGCGGCGTTGTCGTGACGACCGTGGACGGTCTCATGGATCATCTTCTGCCGCTTTCCATGATCAGGGAGAGCTGCCTGAACATCATGGCGGGACAGACACTCGATATCGAGGAGATCAAGACACAGCTCACGAACATGGGCTATGAGCGGATGGGACAGGTCGATGGAATGGGGCAGTTTTCGGTCCGCGGCGGAATTCTTGATGTCTTTCCGCTCACGGAGGAGGTTCCGGTCCGGATCGAACTCTGGGGAGACGAGGTGGACTCGATCCGCTCGTTTGACGCCGAGAGCCAGCGCTCGATCCAGCAGATGGACGAGGTCACGATCTATCCGGCAGCAGAACTGATCCTCACGAAGGAACATATCGAGGACGGGATCCTGCGCCTGGAAGCGGAGGGAAAGAAGCAGGAAAAGACCTTCCGCGACCAGAAAAAGCCGGAGGAGGCGACGCGGATCAGGCGGGCGGTCGGGGAGCTTGTGGAATCCTTAAAAGAGGGCTTTGATGTCCAAATGCTGGATGCGTATATCAGGTATTTCTGTAAAGATACGGTTTCATTTCTTGACTATATGAAAGAAGTCGGCGCTAAGGTCACTTTGGTGTCTTCTGCGACAGAAACAGGAAAACAGGCGGAAGTGGGAGTTATTGAAACTGAAGCTGAAGAGGCAGGAAAGAAGACAGTAGAATCAGGCGGGAACGTAGATCAGAGTGATACTGGGACAGCTGGGACGAAGACATCAGGAAAGAAAACGGCAAGGGCGGCCGGAAAAACGGCCGAAAAGAAACAGGCATCTGGCCTGGCATTAATTTTAGATGAACCCCAGCGGATGAAGGAAAAAGCGGAGACCGTCGAGACGGAATTCCGGGAGAGTATGTCCCACCGTCTGGAGCAGGGCTATATCCTGCCGGGGCAGGCGGACCTCCTGTTTTCCTCGAAAACGATCCTGGCGGACGCGCACACGCCGCACACGATCTTCATGACAGGACTCGACCAGAGACTCCCCGGCATGACTCCGAAGGCGAAGTACAGCCTGACCGGAAAGAACTTAAATTCCTACCAGAACAGCTTCGAGATCCTGATCAAGGACCTGACGAGATGGAAGAAGGACGGATACCGCGTTGTCCTCCTCTCCGCGTCAAGGACCAGAGCGAGCCGCCTCGCAGGAGATTTAAGGGAGTATGACCTGCGGGCATTCTGTCCGGAAGACCCGGGACAGCCGGTCGCTCCGGGGGAGATCATGGTTACCTACGGAAAACTCCATAAGGGCTTTGAGTACCCGCTGATCAAGTTCGTCGTCATCACTGAGGGCGACATGTTCGGCGTGGAAAAGCGGAAGAAAAAGCGAAAAAAATATAATTACGAAGGAAAGAAGATCAGCAGCTTCTCCGAACTCTCTGTCGGCGACTACGTGGTGCATGAGAGTCATGGTCTCGGCATCTATAAGGGAATCGAGAAGATCGAGCAGGACCATGTCATCAAAGACTACATCAAGGTCGAGTACGGGGATGGCGGAAACCTCTATCTCCCGGCGACCCGTCTGGAGGGGATCCAGAAGTATGCGGGGGCTGACGCGAAGGTTCCGAAGTTAAACAAGCTCGGCGGGACCGAGTGGACGAAGACGAAGACGAAGGTCCGCACGGCAGTCCGCGAGATCGCGAAGGAGCTCGTGCAGCTCTATGCGGCGAGACAGGATGCGGAAGGATTCCAGTACGGGCCGGATACGGTGTGGCAGAAGGAATTCGAGGAGATGTTCCCCTATGATGAGACGGATGACCAGCTCACTGCGATCGACGATACGAAGCGGGACATGGAGAGCAAGAAGATCATGGACCGCCTGATCTGCGGGGATGTGGGATACGGAAAGACGGAGATCGCACTCCGCGCGGCGTTCAAGGCGGTGCAGGAAGGAAAACAGGTCGTGTACCTGGTCCCGACAACGATCCTGGCGCAGCAGATCTACAATACGTTCGTCCAGAGAATGAAGGATTTCCCGGTCCGCGTGGACATGATGTCGCGGTTCCGGACGCCCGGAGAGATGAAAAAGACGATCGAAGGTCTGAAAAAAGGATATGTGGACATCGTGGTCGGCACGCACCGGGTGCTTTCCAAGGATGTGCAGTTCAAGAGTCTGGGACTTCTGATCGTCGATGAGGAGCAGCGGTTCGGCGTGACACACAAGGAGAAGATCAAGCAGATGAAGCAGAACGTGGATGTTCTGACTCTGACGGCGACGCCGATCCCGAGAACGCTGCACATGAGTCTCATCGGGATCCGCGATATGAGTGTTCTCGAGGAGCCGCCGGTGGACCGTGTTCCGATCCAGACGTACGTCATGGAGTACAACGACGAGATGATCCGCGAGGCGATCCACAGAGAGTTAGGACGCGGCGGGCAGGTGTACTATGTATACAATCGTGTCAACAACATCGACGAGGTGGCAAACCATGTGGCGTCGCTCGTTCCGGAGGCAAATGTGGCATTCGCCCATGGTCAGATGAATGAGCACCAGCTCGAGAAGATCATGCTGGATTTCATCAACGGTGATATCGATGTGCTCGTCTCCACGACGATCATCGAGACGGGACTCGATATCCCGAATGCCAACACGATGATCATTCAGGATGCGGACCGGCTGGGCCTCTCCCAGCTTTACCAGATCCGCGGGCGGATCGGGCGTTCGAACCGGACATCCTATGCGTTCCTCATGTACAAGCGCGATAAGATGCTGAAGGAGGACGCGGAAAAGCGTCTCCAGGCGATCCGCGAGTTTACAGAGCTCGGCTCCGGCATCAAGATCGCGATGCGGGACCTTGAGATCCGCGGCGCGGGAAATATCCTCGGTGCGGAGCAGCACGGACATATGGAGGCGGTCGGATACGACCTCTACTGCAAGATGCTCAATGAGGCAGTCATCGCTCTGAAGGGCGGACAGGAGGAAGAGGAGACGTTTGAGACGGTCGTGGACTGCGATATCGACGCGTTTATTCCGGACGGATACATCAAGAACGAGTATCTGAAACTGGATGTGTATAAGAGAATTTCTGCCATCGAGACGGATGACGAGTACATGGATATGCAGGATGAACTGATCGACCGCTTCGGCGATATCCCGAAATCCGTCGACAATCTGCTCCGGGTTGCGGAGTTAAAGGCCATGGCACATCGGGCGTATGTGACCGAGGTGGATATCAATACCCAGGAAATCCGGATCGAGCTTTACCCGAAGGCGAAGCTCGATGTCACAAAGATCCCGGCGCTGATCGCGGAGTACAAGACTGCGCTCCGCTTCGCCCAGGGCGGCGAGAAACCGGTCCTGTTCTACCAGGAAAAAGGAAAGAAAAACAAGAACTGCGAACCGATGATCGAGAAGGCGAAGGAGATTCTTGGGAAGCTTGGGGAGCTGGCAGAGAGCAGAAAATAAAAGCATATGGTAAAAATAGCGCATTAAATATAATGCGCTATTTTTATAGGTAAATGCTCTTCATGTTGCTGGACTGGTTGGTGTATAATATAAATGTAAGTGAACATTATGATAAGTGTTATTGAAAAGAGGTGTTTCGAGAGAAGTAAAAAAGATGCAAAGAATAAACGACAACATATTGACAGCATGGTATGAAGTGGATTCTGGTAGATACATTGACACGAAACATAACATCTGATATATTTTACATTATAAATAATGTTATATTTTGGAGAAGCGACATGAAAAATTTGATTAAAAAAATCAGGTTTTATTTGAACATGAGTCAGACCGAGTTCGCAGAGCATATGAATGTGTCTTTTGCAACCGTGAACCGTTGGGAAAACGGCCGGGCTGTTCCTAATAAACTGGCGCAGATGAGATTGCATGAGCTGTGTAAGGCACGGGCAGTTCCGGTTTATGATATGACGTTGGAGAAAATTGCGGAGGCGGCAAAAAAAATAGAAGCTGTTCACGGAAAGGTGCTGCTTTATCATGGATCGAAATCCGGCATAGAAGGAGTTATTGAGCCGAAGAGCCGGAAACAGTGTGATTTTGGCAGAGGCTTTTATATGGAAACAGATCCAGGTCAGGCGTTGACACTGATTTGTGACTATGAAAAATCAAAATTTTATATCGTTTCTGTCGATGTGAATGAGCTTAAATTGCTGAATGTACCAGCAGATATTGAGTGGGCAATGCTTGTAGCATATAACAGGGGAAGAATGGAGAGCATAAAGGATACTGAATTTTATAACAAGTATCGAAATATGGCAGCCGGAAAAGATCTGCTTATTGGAAGCATTGCAAATGACAGGATGTTTTATGTGATTGATAATTTCTTTATTGGAAATATCACAGATGCAGCATTGGTACACAGTCTTTATGCATTGCAATTGGGAAGTCAGTATGTTGCGGTGTCACAAAGAGGATGTGATGCAATCCATATTGAAACGGAAATAGAGCTTTCATATTTGGAGAGAGCATTTATTAAGGAGGTTGCAGAGGAAAATCGTGCACGGGGAGTTTCTCTTGCAAACGATATCTGTAAGAATTATCGCCGTGAGGGACTATTTTTTGATGAAATTCTGGATAACGCCAAAGCCGGAGGAAAACAATGAATGAGATAGCTTTAAAACTCTGTGACATACAGGGAAGACTTTTCGAACTGTCAGCTGATCATAATTACAGTAGTATGGAATTTATTAAATTGTTCATGAATTCTGAGACGGCAAAAGCATTGGATTCTGAGTATAATCGTATGCAATGGGCAGGAGAAGAGTATCTTTTAGATGAGGTCATCGGAAATTCCAAGACAGAGAGTTTAGTTGGCGGAGAAGTATATTCAAAAGATGTTCTGTATTGGATCGGTTATATTTACCGTTATTGGCATTATTACAGCGGTGAGGACAGCAGAAAGATATATAAACAAGCGCCGGTCGAAGTTATGAAACGAAATTACATGATGTTTCATACGATGGATCCGGTTCTTGCGATTGAGAATCTGGAGGAAATTTATAATCAGAAAAGATAAAAGAAATACGTGAACAGCGAGCCAAAGT
The DNA here is from genome assembly GCF_057397225.1 of Pilosibacter sp. NGB245. Taxonomy (NCBI): domain Bacteria; kingdom Bacillati; phylum Bacillota; class Clostridia; order Eubacteriales; family Clostridiaceae; genus Pilosibacter; species Pilosibacter sp. NGB245. The sequence goes on from NZ_CM171584.1 coordinate 432,273, forward strand.
CCGCGCTTGCGCGGGACCTTGGCGACTGTCGCGATAACAAGGGGAAACTCGCAAAGCGTGTTTTCACTTGTTATGTGAGCAATAGTCAAAGCCTGTGTTTGCATGAGAGCTTGACGCTGACGGGAATCAAAGGCATTTGGTTGGAAAAACTTATTTCTGACACCCCAGGATTTCTTCCGCCCGCTTCACAGACTCTGCCGTCGGCGGCTCCACATCTTTCAAGGTGTAGGGGATTCCGAGAGTTTCCCACTTGTAGATCCCGAGCGTGTGGTACGGAAGAACTTCCACTTTTTTCACGTTGGAGAGTGTGTCTAAAAATGCGCGGATGCCGCGAAGATTCTCATCATCGTCGGTCACGCCGGGAACGAGGACATGGCGGATCCACATGGGTTTGCCGATTTCGTTTAAGTATCTGGCGAAGTCCAGGATGTTCTCGTTGGTGTGGCCGGTGAGCGCACGGTGTTTTTCCGGATCGATGTGTTTTAAGTCGAGCATCACAAGGTCCGTGTTCTCCATGAGAGACGAAAGTTTTGAGAAAAATGGTTCTGTTCTTGTAAACGGCTGTCCCGCGGTGTCAAGCACCGTGCCGACGCCGTTTTCTTTTGCCAGGCGGAAAAGCTCCGTCATGAAATCCAGCTGTAAGAGCGGTTCACCGCCGCTGACCGTGATGCCGCCCTCTTTGCCCCAGTAGCGCTTGTAGCGGAGCGCCTGCTTTAAAAGGGCGGACGGGGTGCTCTCTTTGTAATTGCAGCCGGAAGAGACGGAGTCAGGGCGGGTTTCTGACGCAGCGGAATTGTTCCCATGGGCAGCTTCTGAGGTCTGCGGACAGGCCGCAGCAGGATTCCCTGCCAGCTTCCACGTATCCGGATTATGACAGTACCGGCACCGCATATGGCAGCCCTGAAGAAAAGTCACAAAGCGGACGCCGGGTCCGTCTACGGAACCAAAACTGTCGATGGAGTGAACGTAGCCTGTTGTTTCCATATAAAAGTTTCCCTTCTCCCGGAATCTGTCGGGGATAAAAATAAAGATAAAATGAGCAGTGCGGTGCAAAAGTGCAAACATTAAAACCCTAATGCCAAGCCAGAAAAAACCCTCATAATTTAGACTCAGCCGGGAACAAACAACATTCCCGGCTGATTTTTAAATGGATAAATTTACATTGCCTCGTGGCAGGTTCTTGCGATGACATCAAGCTGCTGCTCTCTTGTCAGGTCGATAAACTTAACCGCATAACCGGAAACACGGATCGTGAAGTTCGCATACTCCGGTTTCTCCGGATGTTCCATCGCGTCTTTCAGCTTGTCGAGACCAAACACGTTCACGTTGAGATGATGAGCGCCCTGGTCAAAGTATCCGTCGAGAACATGAACGAGGTTGTTCTTTCTCTCGTCCTCGGAGTGTCCGAGTGCACCAGGAGCGATCGTCTCGGTGTTGGAGATTCCGTCGAGTGCGTACTCATACGGAAGCTTTGCGACAGAGTTTAAGGAAGCGAGAAGTCCGCTCTGCTCTGCACCGTAGGACGGGGTCGCGCCCGGGGCAAATGGAGTGAACGCTGCACGTCCGTCCGGAAGAGCGCCAGTTGCCTTACCGTAAACCACGTTGGAAGTGATCGTAAGGATGGAAGTTGTCGCCTCGGAGTTCCGGTAGGTATGGTACTTTTTCACTTTCTTTAAGAAAGTCTTTAACAGCCAAACTGCGATATCGTCGGCGCGGTCATCATCGTTTCCGTAGCGCGGGAAGTCACCCTCTGTGATGAAGCTGGACGCCATGCCGTTCTCGTCGCGGACAACCTTGACCTTTGCGTACTTGATCGCGGAGAGGGAATCCACCACATGGGAGAAACCTGCGATGCCGGTCGCGAAGGTGCGGCGCACGTCGGTGTCGATGAGAGCCATCTCGGCTGCCTCGTAGTAATATTTATCGTGCATGTACTGGATCAGGTTCAGGATATTCACATAGATTCCTGCAAGCCAGTCCATCATGAGATCATATTTGTGCATGACCTCGTCGTAGTCGAGATACTCGGAAGTGATCGGTGCATACTCCGGACCAACCTGCATCGGTTTGCCGTCTTTTGTCATGTACTTCTCGTCCTTACCGCCGTTGATCGCGTAGAGCAGGCACTTTGCAAGGTTTGCGCGGGCACCGAAGAACTGCATCTCCTTACCTGTCTGGGTAGCGGATACGCAGCAGCAGATGCTGTAGTCGTCGCCCCATACCGGACGCATCACGTCATCGTTCTCGTACTGGATGGAAGAAGTGTCAACGGAGATCTTCGCTGCGTACTTCTTGAAGTTTTCCGGAAGGCGGGAAGAGTAGAGCACGGTCAGGTTCGGCTCCGGGGACGGTCCCATGTTCTCTAAAGTATGGAGGAAACGGTAGTCGGTCTTTGTGACCATGTGGCGTCCGTCCTGTCCGAGACCTGCAACCTCGAGAGTCGCCCAAACCGGGTCACCGGAGAAGAGCTGGTTGTAGGACGGAATTCTCGCGAACTTCACCATACGGAATTTCATGGTCATATGGTCGATCAGTTCCTGTGCCTGGGACTCAGTGAGAGTTCCCTCTTCCAGATCACGGTTTACATAAATATCAATAAAGGTGGAGATACGTCCAACGCTCATCGCAGCGCCGTTCTGGGTCTTGACTGCTGCGAGGTAGCCGAAGTACAGCCACTGGATTGCCTCTTTTGCGTTTGTCGCCGGGCCGGAGATATCGTAGCCGTAGATCTTTGCCATCTCCTTCATGCCCTTTAACGCGCGGATCTGCTCTGCGATCTCTTCTCTCTGGCGGATGATCTCATCGTACATCGCACCGTTTCCGCAGAGATCCAGGTCTTTTTTCTTCTCCTCGATCAGGAAATCGATTCCATAGAGAGCCACACGGCGGTAGTCACCGACAATTCTTCCACGGCCGTAAGTGTCCGGAAGACCGGTTACGATATGGCAGTGGCGGGCAGCTTTCATCTCCGGAGTGTAGGCGTCAAAGACAGCCTGGTTGTGTGTCTTATGGTATTCGGTGAAGATTTTGTGGAATTTCTCGTTTACTTTATATCCGTAAGTCTCAGCGGCTTCCTCCGCCATCTTGATCCCGCCGTAAGGCATGAATGCACGCTTTAACGGCTTGTCCGTCTGGAGGCCGACGATGGTCTCGAGCTCTTTTAAGCTCTCGTCGATGTAGCCAGGACCGTAGGAAGTCAGGCTGGATACGACCTCAGTCTCGCACTCTAAAACGCCGCCTTTTTTGCGCTCCTCTTTCTGGAGTTCCTGAAGACGACCCCAGAGCTTATCGGTCGCCTCGGTCGGAGCGGCGAGGAAATCCTCGTTTCCGTCATACTGGGTATAGTTATTCTGGATGAATTCGCGGACATTGACCTCATCGGTCCATTTTGCACCCTGGAATCCTCTCCAGGCTTTTTTGAAAAGGTCAGCAGTACCGTTCGGGGTATTCTGTTCAGACATGATGGTTCCTCCTTATATGTTTCAATCTCATGTGCTGCGGAAATCCTGTGGTTGTCAGGGATTCCGGTTTCCCGGTCCGGGAAAAGCAGGTGATCATTCACCAGTACATTTTGTCGGATCGGATAAATTTTGAAATCTTCCGTTGTGAAGAAATGCTTTGCCATTATAACAGAGGGAAAAAAGAAAAACAATAGATCATATGAGAATGATTATCAAAATCATTTTCATAAGAAATTTTCTCATTACCTTGTATTTTTTAAAATACACGTGACTGTTCAGTACCTTCACATTTACAGGAACCTCCCCCGGAGCTTCCCTTCGGATACATGGCAGGTTACGAGCAAAAATCCATTCCAGATCGGCTTCGTCGATGGGATTTTTACCTTCAAGTCTGTGTTTTATGAGGCGGCGAGATCACTTTGGAAAATTTCGCTGTTACAGAATCACAGCGCGGTGCGAGAGACGTCGATAGACTGAAAAAGGGTAAAAAAATAACCCACAGTCTGCGCTATGATCGCCCAGACGGTCGGCTTTCTTCGATCATACTTCACGTGGTTCACCACTTATCCGTCAGTCATATGATCGGTATGACATATATATACCAGATGTTGTGGTATGTGTCAAGTGGGAAATAATGGTCAGACCAGATGTGGGGAAAGAGAATGCAGTACTTTTTTGGCAGACTTCAGCCGAAAAGCGTGAAGAGCGTCGCTTCATACCGGTTGACGGAATCATGCCCGGCGGGGTACAATAACCTTAATATGACTTTGGGGGAAACAGGGGGGAACGAGGATGTTAAAGGTACTGATCGCGGATGATGAGAGCAAGGTCTGCCAGCTGATCGAAAAGCTGGTGGACTGGGATGCTCTTGATATGGAGGTCGGAGCGGTCGCGGAGAACGGGATCGATGCGCTGGAAAAGATAAAGGAAGTTCATCCGGATATCGTGATCACGGACATCCGGATGCCGGGATATGATGGGCTGGACCTGATCCGGCTCGGAAAAGAGGAAGCTCCGAATGCGGAGTTTGTGATCATCAGCGGCTACCGCCATTTTGAGTATGCGCAGATGGCGATCCGGTACGGGGTGAATGCGTATCTCTTAAAGCCGATAAAAAAGGACGAGCTGACGGAGACATTAAAACGCCTCAGCACCCGTTTCCGGGCGCAGACGGAACAGCTGAGCCAGGAGGAGAAGACCAGACTGGCGATCAGGAGCGACGAGAAGAACCTGAGACAGGCCTTTTTACAGGATCTTGTGGGGAGAAGAAATAAGGAGACCCTGTCGCAGCCGCTTTTGGAGATCAACCGGGAATTTCACTATCGTTTTGAGCCGGGGGAATTCTGCATCGCCATCTTAAAACTGGATGGGCGTGTCTGCGATGAGGAGCAGAATGTCCAGTTTATGGCGGAGAAAGTCCAGTCTGCGGCGGAAAGATTTTTAAAAGACTATGTCATGGAGACAGAGAATACGGAGCTCAACGGATTCCATTTCTTTCTGCTGAACTATGACGCAGAGGACCGGATGCAGATCCGGAGACAGATGAAAGCCCTGCTCTCGGAGATCCGGGTCCAGGGGGATATTTTAAAGAACCTGTCGGTGACGCTGGCACTCGGCGAGGGTGTGGTGAGTCTCCCGGAGATCGGCAGTTCCTTAAAAAATGCCAGACTCCTCATCGAGGAGCGGCTGCTCGCAGGAACGGGAAAGCTGATGGAAGGAAAGATCGAAAGCGGGGAGTCCTTTGCGGACAGTGAGATCTTTGCAAAGTTTAATGACCGGATCGCCCACACGCTGGAGAGTCTGGATTCCTTTGCAGTGCGGGAAGAACTGATCTATCTGAAGACGAAAATGCTGGCTGAGAAGGAGATCAGCGGTCATGAGATCCTTCAGATGACGAAGGAGATCTGCAACCAGTACCTGTTTTTCATGAAAAAGTACCGTCTTCCGGTGGAAGAGAACTTTATGGAGAACTTCAGCGTCAGCGCCGACAACTGTGCAGATGCGGCGGAGCTTTTCGATTATCTGACGAGACGGATCACGATTTCCTACGAGAAGGCAGCAAGGTTAAAGCGGCAGGATGAAAACCGTCCGATCCGCGTGGTGAAAAAGTATGTGGAAGAACATTTTGGAGAGCCGCTGACGCTGGAAGAACTCAGTCGGGTTGTGGATCTCTCCCCGACGTACCTCAGCACGATCTTTAAGAAGGATACGGGGATGACGTTTCTGGAATACCTCTCGAAGGTTCGCATGGACATGGCAAAAAAGCTCTTAAAGGAGACAAATGACACGGTGGCCGATATATGCGGGAAGGTCGGCTACAGCGATGTGCGGTATTTCACGAAGACCTTTACAAAATATGCGGGCTTAAAGCCCAAGGAATACAGAAAGCTGTACTCATGATGGAGAAGAAACATACCGATGATAAAAATTACCTGTCCGTTCGGATCAAATGGTGCGCACTTCTCGCAGCCGGGCTGGTCGGGGCATTCCTCGTGAGAATGTGGGTGGTGTGCATCCGGGAAATGCAGTCCCTGATGGTCCCGGCTGTATTTACGGCGCTTTCCGCTGCTCTGGCGGTGATCGTTTACCGGACGGTGCTGATCCCATACCGGGAGACTCGGAAGATCTATGAGCAGTTTGTCATGGGCTATGTCATGGAGGACCTTTTTAAGGTCCGCTATCCGTTTTCACCGGAGAGCGAGCAGGCAGTCCTGCGCCTGAACGAGATCATCGACCGGAACAACCTGATCGCGATCTCGAAGAAACAGGCGGAGTATCTGGCGCTTCAGAACCAGATCAATCCCCATTTCCTCTACAACACGCTGGAGGGGATCCGGAGTGAGGCGCTGATCGCGGGGCTGGACAGCATCGCGGAGATGACGGAGGCGCTGGCGACCTTCTTCCGCTACACGATCTCAAACCTGGAAAATCTCGTGACGCTGGAGGACGAACTTGCCAATATCGAGAATTATTACTATATTCAACAGTTCCGATTCGGTTCTAAACTGGACCTGAAGATCCAGTATGACCGGGATCCGGACGACGATTTCACGGAGATGGATTTTCTGCAGTGCAAACTTCCGAAGCTGACACTGCAGCCGATCGTGGAAAATTCCATCTACCACGGGATCGAGCGAAAGATCGGAAAAGGTCATCTTGTGATCCGGATCAGTGCGAGTGAGGAACGGCTCTACATCAGGATTTCCGATGATGGGCGCGGAATGACGGACGAAAAACTGAAGGAACTGAATGAAAAACTGCGCCGTCTTGATGTGGAGACAGATGTCCCGGAAAAAGAGGAGGAGAAGAAGCCGGCCCGCGGCGGGATCGCGGTGGTGAACGTGAACAGGCGGATCAAGCTCCTCTTCGGCGAGGAGTACGGAATCCATGTCTACAGCAAAGAGGGGATCGGAACTGATGTCATAGTGGAGCTTCCGCTGGTGCGCGACGGGGATCGTCAGGGAGGATGGCGATGAGAAAAGAACTTCTTCGGATATCGCATGTTGATCTTGAACGGGACGGAGAGCTGCTCCTGGATGATCTGGAATTCCAGATGTTTGCCGGGGAGATCGTTGGCCTGGTGGCGCGGAACCGGAAAGGCCAGAAAGAGATGGTGGATCTGATCTGCCGGAACGATCCGATCAGCCTGGGATCCGTGTGGTATGACGGAAACGTTGTAAATAGCTACGCCTACAGCAGCGGGGCGTCCAATAAGGTGGCGCTCATCGAACAGAAGAGCCATCTCGTGCAGGGCTTAAGCGTTGTGGACAACCTTTTTATCCTGCGGGAAGGTTTCCGGAAATATTTTATCAATGAGCAGGTGATCTTCAGCCAGGCGATCCGCTTTTTTGAGGAAAAAGGGCTGAAAGTGGACCTGGAAAAGAGAGTGGAGAACCTGACAGAGCTTGAGAGATGCTTTGTGGAGCTCGGAAAGGCGCTGCTTTCGGGCTGTCATCTCATTATCGTGGACAACCCGGCGAACTATCTGAGCCAGTATGAGCTCTTCGAGTTCCAGCAGATGTTAAAGAAGATCCGGAAAGAGGGGATCTCCGTGCTCTATGTGGGAAACCACCACCAAGAGCTCTTTAAGATCGCGGACCGGACCGCACTTTTTTCGGACGGTCACATCTACAAGGTCTTTGAGCGGGATGAGATGACGGACGAAAAGATGGCACCGTACATCTCAGAATGGAAGATCATGTCCACGGAGAATGATCAGGATGCCGAGGATGACGGGATCCTGCACTTTCACACCGTGGGAGTCGGAAATTTAAATGGTATTCGCTTCATCCTGCACCGCGGTGAGTGTATGACGATCCTCGACAAGGAAAATAAGATCGCAGGGGACATGATGGATCTGATGACCGGAAAAAAGCGGTGCAGATCAGGATGGATCACGGTGGACCATGTGACCTACACACAGAAAAAAGCGGCGGATTATCTCGATGAGGGGATCGCCGTGATCCCGGCGGACGGGGTGAACCGGCTGCTGTTTCTGGATGAGAGCTACATGGAGAACCTGACATTTCTCCTGGACCGGAAACTCAGAAAAAGCCTGATCCCGCGGAAAATCTACAGGAGTATCCATTCAGAATATCTGCCGCTCGTGGGACCGGTGATCGATGCGCCCTGTGTGCGCGACATTCCGCAGGAAGACCAGTTTGCCCTGCTCTATCATAAGATGAATCTTCTGCGCCCGCGGATCATGGTCTGCATCCAGCCGCTCGCAAAGGGCGACATGTTCTGCCGGATGAGGATCTTAAATGTGCTGCGCCAGATCCAGAAACAGGGGACGGCGATACTCATGATCACCGCGAGTATCTCCGATACGCTTGATATCTCGGACCGCCTGCTCGTCGTGGAGCAGGGGAAGGTGGCGGCAGTATATGAGAAGAGTGAGTTTAAGAGAATTGTGAGGTAGGATTGGAGCTGCCCCGTCCTGTTGTATACATCAAAATATTGTCCCCCATAACCGTAGGATTGTCCTCTGTTATGGGGGACATTTTTCATGTAAGATGGAACTAACAGGGGAGGTCTATATGAACGAGTACATAGGAATCGATATCGGCGGGACGAAAACAGCCATCGTTCGTGGAGACGAGAACGGAACAATCCTTGAAAAGAAGCGATTCGCAACGACAACGAAGGAAGAAACTCTGGAAATGATCTTTCAGAGCGTTGCGGATCTGAAAACAGATCAGACGAAAGCAATCGGCGTCAGCTGCGGCGGGCCGTTAAACAGCAGGACGGGCGTGATCCTGGGACCTCCGAATCTTCCGGGATGGGACGAAGTTCCGATCACGGATATGCTGACGGAGCGGTTCGGACTTCCGGCATATTTAAGAAATGATGCGGATGCCTGTGCCGTGGCGGAATGGCAGTTCGGAGCCGGAAAAGGCGCGGAGAACATGATCTTTCTTACCTTCGGAACCGGGATCGGCGCGGGGCTGATCTTAAACGGAAAGCTTTACGAAGGAACATGCGGGATGGCCGGGGAGATCGGTCATGTACGGCTTTTTGAGGATGGACACGTTGGCTACGGAAAGTCCGGCTCGTACGAAGGATATGTGAGCGGCGGCGGGATCGCCCAGTACGGAAAAGGAACCGCGGCGGAGCTCGGAAAGCGGGCGGAAGAAGGAGATCCGGAGGCGCAAAAGATCTGGGCGCAGACAGGAGAACATCTTGGAAGCATGCTGTCGATCCTGATCGATCTGTTAAATCCGGAGGTGATCGTCATCGGAAGTATTTTCGTCCGGGCGGAGAAGTATCTGAGAGCTTCCATGGAAGAAAAGATCCGGAAAGAGGCACTGAAATCTGGCGCAGAGATCTGCCGGATCGTTCCGGCGGGACTCGGGGAATCGATCGGAGATATCGCGGCACTCTGTGTCGCTATGCATCCGTAAAAGGATGTGCAGGACACATTTTCGCACACATAAAAAATGAACCGGGAGACCGGATCAAAATAGAACTGGAAAGCGGGGGAGAAGATGGGCGAAGTAATTGTTTCAATGAAAGACATCGTCAAGACATTCCCGGGTGTCAAAGCCCTGGATCATGTAAATTTCGAACTCCGGTCGGGAGAGGTCATGGCGCTTCTCGGGGAGAACGGAGCAGGAAAATCTACACTGATGAAGATCTTAAGCGGTGTTTATACAAAAGACAGCGGAACGATGACCATATTCGGAACGGAATATGACAATCTGACACCGAAGCAGGCACAGGACGTCGGCGTTGCGATCATCCACCAGGAGTTAAACATGTGCCGCCACTTATCGGTTGCGGAAAACATGTTCCTCGGAAGAGAGAAGGTCAACGGGATCGTCTTAAATGACCGGGAGATGGAGGCAGAGGCGGCAAAGATCCTCGGAGATCTGAAGATCGACATCGACCCGAGACAGACCGTCGGCGATCTTCCGGTATCCAAACAGCAGATGGTCGAGATCGCGAAGGCACTTTCGATCCACGCGAAGATCCTGATCATGGATGAGCCGACTTCTTCCCTGACAGCGAAAGAGATCGAGGAGCTCTTCCGGATCATCCGCCAGTTAAAGGCAGACGGCTGCGGAATCGTCTATATCTCCCACCGCCTGGAGGAGCTGAAGGCTATCGTGGACCGGGTAACGATCATGCGTGACGGTCAGTATATCACAGATGGAAATTTCGCGGATATGACGATGGATCAGATCATCGCGAATATGGTCGGCCGTGAGATCAAAGAACAGTTCCCGAGAGTCTCCTGCCCGAAAGGAAAGAAGATCTTCGAGGTGAAAAACTTAAATGCCGGACATCTCGTCCGCGACATCAATTTCTCCCTCTATGAGGGCGAGATCGTCGGATTCGCGGGACTGATGGGAGCGGGACGTACCGAGACAACGAGAGCGATCTTCGGAGTTGACCCGAAGACCAGCGGGGAGATCTGGCTGGACGGAAAAGAAGTGAAAATCACCTGTCCGATGGACGCGATCAAAGCCGGGATCGTACTGGCGCCGGAGGACCGGAAAAAAGACGGTCTCTGCACGAAACTCAGCATCCGTCATAACCTGGCACTCCCGAACCTGGACCTCATCTGCAGCAAGCTCGGCGTGATCAGCAGTAAAAAGGAGGACGACCTCTGCGAGAAGGCGGTGAAGGACCTCCTGATCAAGACCCCGACGGTGGAGGTCAACGCGGGCAATCTTTCCGGAGGAAACCAGCAGAAAGTGGTTGTTGGAAAGTGGCTGGCGAGAAATTCCAGAGTCGTGATCTTCGATGAGCCGACACGAGGCATCGATGTAGGAGCGAAGGTCGAGATCTACAACCTGATGAACCAGTTAAAGAAGCAGGGCATTGCCGTTATGTTCGTCTCCTCAGAGATGCCGGAAGTCCTGGGGATCGCGGACCGCGTCATCGTCATGTGCGACGGAAAGATCACCGGCGAAGTCATGGCGAAGGAGACAAGCCAGAATGAGGTTCTGAAGTTCGCTACCGAATTTGAGAAGAAACAACAGGTTAGCTGAGGGAGGACAGGGGAATGAATGAAAAGAAGCACAGTACAGTAAAGCGGATCCTGGGGACACGCGGAATGGGCGCGGTCATCACGGCATTCGCGGGACTGATCATCATCTATGTAGCATTCGGTCTCATCGACCGTAAAGTATTTGCCGGACAGAACGTCATGAACCTTCTGCGTTCCATGTCAAAGTACCTTCTGATCGGCGTCGGACAGAGCTATCTTCTGATCACCGGAAACATCGATCTCTCGATCGGTTCCATGGTCGGAATGAGCGCCATGATCTCGGCAACCCTGATGGCGATGGGCGTCAATCCGTTCGTTGCGATGGCGGTTGCGATGGCGTGCTGCCTGGTTACCGGAGTGATCAACGGAATGTTAGTCGGAAAGTTCAAGCTTCCGCCGTTCATCGCGACACTCGGAACCATGTTCGTGACACGAGGCGTTGCCTACATGGTCAACAACAACCGAAACACGGACGCGATCGCGACCGGTATAGGAAAAGAGGCTGGCGATAAGTTCCAGAACTTCTTCTACTATGGAAAGACACTCGGTGTTTACAACACCTTCTGGATCGCGCTTGTGATCTTTCTGATCTTCTTCTTCCTGCTTTCCAAGACCCGCACAGGAAGACATATCTACGCGATCGGTTCCAACGTGGACGCTGCGAAATTATCCGGTGTCAATGTTGTAAATACAACAATTAAAGCGTACCTGGTCAGCGCTGTCTGCGCATGTGTCGTTGGTTACATCCTCTGCGCACAGGCCGGTATGGGCAACATGGAAGCAGGAAACATGTACGAGATGTACGGCGTTGCAGCCGGCGTTATCGGCGGCATCTCCCCGCTCGGCGGAACAGGACTTCTGCTCGGAACCTTTGCCGGTGCGGCTGTATGGCAGACACTGGAGAATGGTCTGAACATGATCGGTGCACAGGTCGGCATCCAGAGACTTGTCATCGGTATCATCGTTGTATTCTCTGTACTTCTTGATGTTGTCGTTCGTTCCGGAAACTTCGGAAAGAAAGCATCCAAATAAGACAGAAAAAAAAACTGTTTTGTGTCTGCGGCATTTTGCAGCAACAGTCGGTCCGCGGTCCTGCATGAGAATAAGCAGGACGCTGGTCCGGAAATATCGTTACATGGATATCTAACTCCTATGGTATACGGGGGTTACATATAAGAAATCTTAAGGAGGATTTTTATGAAAAAGAGATTGTTCGCACTGTTAAGCTGTGCAGCCCTTGCGGCAGCCAGCATCACCGGCTGTTCCAGCCAGAAACCGGCAGAATCCGCAGCAGCCAGCGCGGAAGCCACAGAGACTACAGGAGCTCCGTCCAAGGAGGTCGGCGACTGGAAGATCGCGCTGATCACGATGGACTCCATCGACCAGCACTGGGTAACCTTAAATGAGGGCGCTCAGGAAGCTGCAAAGGAACTTGGAGTAACCGTAAGTTTCATGTCCCCGAACACAAAGGACGATGCACAGCAGATCGAGTGCGTGAACAACGCAGTTGCAGGCGGTTACCAGGCGATCATCGTAGCGGCAAACGGTCCGGATGCGATCTCTTCCTCCCTGAAGGAAGCGAAGGACGCAGGTGTTAAGATCGTTTATGTTGACTCTCCGGCAAACGTGGAGGCAGAGGCAACCTTCTCTACCGATAACGAGGCAGCTGGTGAGACAGCCGGTAAAGAGATGCTCAAAGCTCTTGAAGAGTCCGGCATCACATCCGGTAAGATCGGTATCGTAAATGTAAACGCAGCAACAGACTCCACAGTCAAGAGAGAAGCCGGATTCCGTAAGGCATTCGAAGGAAAAGGCTTTGAGCTCATGGAGACCCAGTACGGCGAAGGCGATGCAGCGAAGTCCCAGACGATCGCTGAGAACTACATCACACAGGGCGTTGTCGGCATCTTCGGCTGTAACGAAGGTTCCACGACCGGTACCGGTAATGCGATCAAGGCATCCGGCAAGACTGATATCATCGGAGTCGGTTTCGATAAATCCGATGCGATCATGAACCTCATCAACGATGGATATCTCCTCTGCACAATGGCTCAGAACCCGGATCTCATGGGTAAAGACGGTGTTGATGCAGCAGTCAGAGCTCTTCAGGGTGAGACACTCGGCGGCTTAACAACAGACACAGGCGTTTCTGTCATCAAAGCAGACAATGCGGAAGATGCAGCAGGCACAACAGATGTGACAGCAACAAAAGACTGGAAAATCGCACTGATCACAATGGACTCCATCGACCAGCACTGGGTAACCTTAAATGAGGGCGCTCAGGCAGAGGCAAAGGCACTCGGCGTTACCGTAAGCTTCATGTCCCCGAACACAAAGGACGATGCACAGCAGATCGAGTGCGTGAACAACGCAGTTGCAGGCGGCTATGAGGCGATCATCGTAGCGGCAAACGGCCCGGACGCGATCTCTTCCGCATTAAAGGAAGCCGCTTCCACAGGCGTGAAGATCGTGTATGTTGACTCTCCGGCAAACGTAGAGGCAGAGGCAACCTTCTCCACAGACAACGAGGCAGCTGGTAAGACAGCAGGCGATGAGATGATCAAGGCTCTCGAGGCAGCAGGCATCACATCCGGTAAGATCGGTATCGTAAACGTAAACGCAGCAACAGACTCCACCGTTAAGAGAGAAGCAGGCTTCCGCTCTGCATTCGAAGGAAAGGGCTATGAGCTTATGGAAACTCAGTACGGCGAAGGTGATGCAGCGAAGTCCCAGACCATCGCTGAAAACTACATCACACAGGGCGTTGTCGGCATCTTCGGCTGCAACGAAGGTTCCACGACTGGTACCGGTAATGCGATCAAGGCATCCGGAAAGACAGATATCGTAGGCGTTGGCTTCGATAAATCCGATGCGATCATGAACCTCATCAATGACGGATATCTCCTCTGCACAATGGCTCAGAACCCTGATATTATGGGTAAAGAGGGCGTAAAGGCAGCTGTCAGAGCGTTAGAGGGCGAAGAGCTCGGCGGCGCTGTCAGCGATACAGGCGTATCTGTTCTGAAGAAGAATTAAGATCAGTGGTAACTGTGAAGGTACTGAACAGTTACGATCAGTGAAAATAAACTGTAACTAACTGAAAAAATGAATTAAAATAATGGCAGTTGGAAAGAAAACGGCTGCTGGACATGCAGGATCAGGGAACGCCGGGCCGAAAGGATCGGCGTTCCCTGCATATCAAGGACAGGAGGAATTTTTCATGAAACGCAGTGAGATCAACGCAGCTTTAAAAGAAATGGAACAGATGATTAGGGAGTATCGCTTCGCGATCCCGCCATTCTGCAATTTCACACCGGAAGAGTGGAAGGAAAAAGGCCATGATTACGATGAGATCCGCGACAACATGTTAGGATGGGATATCACGGACTACGGTCTCGGGGACTTCGATAAGGTCGGATTTTCCCTGATCACGATCCGCAACGGCAACCTGAAGATGAAGGACAAATACACAAAGACATATGCGGAAAAACTCCTGTACATCAAAGAGGGACAGTACTCCCCGATGCACTTCCACTGGTCAAAGATGGAGGACATCATCAACCGCGGTGGCGGAAATGTCCTGATCCGTGTATATAATTCGACAAAGGATGAGGACCTTGACAAGGTGAACGATGTCCATGTCCATGTGGATGGCAGAGAGATGGTCGTTCCGGCCGGCACCCAGGTGCGCCTGACTCCTGGCGAGAGCATCTCCATCTACCCGTACATGTACCATGATTTCGAGGTGGAAGAGGGCAGCGGCCCGGTTCTCTTAGGCGAGGTCAGCCAGTGCAACGATGACAACGTGGACAACCGCTTCTACGAGAAAATGGGAAGATTCCCGAAGATCGAGGAGGATGAGGCGCCGTACCGCCTGCTCTGCAACGAGTATCCGGAGGCAAAATAGATGGCGGATCAGAGAACACTGATGGCGGTCTGCGGGAACATGGAGCAGATCGCCGGAGTCCGCCGGATCGAATTTCAGGACGGGCGGGCGTCGGGACTCCGCTGTGCGCTTGTGGAAAACGGACCGGTGGAGATGTCGTTAATGATAGATAAATGCCTGGATCCGGCGTGGATCCGGTATAAGGGGATCAATTTAAGTCTTCTCACAAAACCGGGACTTCAGGGGCGGAATCCCTACGATACGGCGGGGGATGAGGCGGTGCGCTCGATCATGGGCGGTGCGATGTTTACCTGCGGTCTCGGGAACGTCCACGGAAACCGCGTGGTGGACGGTGTGGAATATCCGACGCATGGGAGAATGCGGACGACTCCGGCCGAGAAGGTGTCCATGGACGCATTCTGGGAGAACGGAACGTATAAGATCCGGGTGTCCGGGGAGATGCGGGAGGCGCGGATCTTCGGAGAAAATCTCGTGCTGAGGAGAACAGTGGAGACGGTTTACGGAAAGCGGGAGATCGTGTTCACGGACGAGATCGAGAACCAGGGATTTGAGGAGCAGCCACTCTGTTTTCTCTATCACTGCAATGCCGGATATCCGTTTCTTGTGCCGGGGCTGCGGATCGTGATGCCGTCGATCATGACCGGACCGCGCGACGCGGCTGCAGAGGCAGGAAAAAGCCGCTGGAACGTCATGGATGAGCCGGAACCGGGAGCTCCGGAGCAGGTATTCCAGCATGAGCTGGCGGCAGATCAGAACGGAAATACGTTCGCGGCTTTCGTGAACGAGGAGCTTCAGATCGGGCTCTGCATCCGGTTTGAAAAGTCAGCGATCCCCTACCTGACCCAGTGGAAGAGCACGGCGGCCGGGGATTTTGCGATGGCGCTGGAGCCGACAAACTGCGGATTTGACGGACGGGCCGGAAAGACGCAGATCTTAAAACCATTTGAAAAACATGAGAACCGGATCCGGTTCCAGATCCTGGACGGAAAAGACGAGATAAAACGACTGGAAGATGAGTGCAGGGAGGTATTGAAATGTACGATGTGATCGCTCTTGGTGAGCTTCTGATCGATTTTGCGGCGAAGGAGACGGATGCGGACGGATATCCGACGATGAAGGCGAATCCGGGCGGAGCGCCGGGAAATTTCCTTGCGGCATTGAATAAATATGGGGCGAAGACGGCATTTCTCGGAAAAGTCGGGGATGATGCGTTCGGAAAGCTCCTCTTAAAGACATTTGAAAAAGCTGGGATCGAGACGAAGGGAATCGTGACCGATCCGTCGGTGTTTACGACGCTGGCGTTTGTGACCTTCTCTCCGGAGGGAGACCGGTCCTTCAGCTTTGCGAGAAAGCCGGGAGCGGATACGCGACTGAGCTTTGAGGAGATCGACCTGAACATGATCGATGAGTCGTCGGTCTTCCATTTCGGAACCTTAAGTCTCACGGATGATCCGGTGCGCAAGGCAACGAAAAAGTGCGTGGAATATGCGAAGGAACACGGAAAACTTATTACCTTCGATCCGAACCTCCGTCTTCCGCTCTGGGAGACGCCGGATGCGGCAAAGGAGCAGATCTTATGGGGACTCGCCCATGCCGATGTGGTGAAGATCAGTGATGAGGAAGTGGAGTTCTTATGGGGCATCACGGATGAGAAAGAGGCGGCGAAGAAGCTACTTGATGAGTTCGGGATCCGTCTCGCGATGGTCACGATGGGACCGAAAGGGGCATACCTGGCGAACCAGGATGGCGCGGCGTACGCAAAGTGCCCGGAGGTAAAACCGATCGATACGACAGGAGCCGGGGATATCTTTGGAGGAAGTGCGGTTTCAAGACTCTTAAAGACCGGGAAAGCGCCGGAAAAACTGACGGAAGAAGAACTTGCCTTTATCGGTCAGTTCGCCTGCACGGCGGCGAGTTTTTCAACAACGCAGTCGGGCGGGATCCCGAGTATTCCGGAGGAAGAGGATGTTCTGGATTACTTTTCAAAGGTAGGAATTTTCTGAACTGAAAATTCCGTACAATACAGTGGTGGTAGCAGATTTTGCCGATTCGGAATGCGAAGCATCGGCAAAATCCCGTTACAGGGCACGGACACGGAGTGCCCGTGTGCTGTAACAGTTTTGGAGAGAATGCAGGCTTAAATGGAAAGCCGCATCTATGTGACGAAGCTGGTATTTAGAGCAGTTCTGGCTGGATAGGAATCCGGAACTGCCGGGATACCGGCTTTGTTGCTTTTGGGGAATTGTTTGGGAAATGCGCCCAGAAAGACCATGTTTAGGTGGAAGGTGATTCCCGGGATTTCCGACATCATTGAAATTGTCGGAATTTTGCTGGAAGAGATCACCAACTCATTGCTTCCGGTATTTGTTTGGCGTGCATCCAACGATCTTTTTAAAGCAGCTTGTAAAATAACTCTGTGAGGAAAAGCCGGTATTCTGGGCGATCTCAGCAATTGCGAGACTGGGATCTGCCAGGAATTCCCGGCTTTTTGTGATCCTGTATTCCAGGAGATACTGAAAGGTCGTCATGCCGGTCATGCGCTTAAAAAAGCGCTCACATTCCTCCGGGCAGAGACCGATGGATGCGGCGATCTCGGACAGGGTGAGCTTTTCTGAAAAGTGTGCATGGAGAAATTCCATGGTCTTAGTGAGCCGCTCGTTTGAGGTACTGTTTCCGGGCGTGTCCGGCATCACGGAACATCTGGCAAGTTTTAGAATGTCCGGCCAGGCAGAGAGAATCTCTCCATGGAGCAGGAGTTCCCAGCCATCGAAATGTTCGCCCTCTGAGATGTTCACGATCCGTCTTACGGTCCTGGTGAGGCGGACACCGGCAGGATGGCTGGCGTCAAAGAGAAAGGCCGGAGGCAGATTTCCGGATAAAAATGGGGCAATAACAGCCTGATAGAGAGCCTGATTGTCTTCCACGGCAATCAGGCTGGGAAGAAAATCAACACAATAGTAGGCAGAATCCGGTTCGACAGGTTCTACAAAATGAGCGGACCGGCTGTTGATAAAAAATCCATTTCCTTTGCTGACAAAATAAGACTTTCCGGCAGTCTGAAAACGAATTTTGCCTTTTGTGATAATACAGAGCTGGAAATCCTCATGCCAGTGCCAGCGCACAGTGGGATAATTCCGGTCTGAAAAATCGGTCATATAGACAGAGACTGGAAGCAGATCTGAAATCCGGATCGTATCTTCTTCCTGATTTTCTTTTATAGACAGTCTATTTCGGATCATAGGGAAAACCTCACGTTATAAAAAACGAGAATCTCAATATATTGATAAAATATATGGATATTTTGATATACAGAACCATTTAAACCCGATATACTGAAAAAGTCAAGTGAATCATACAATCGGTGAATGTGTGAAGAGTTACGATTGTGCCATGTGGAATTTTCAGAACAAAAATTACTGTTGATGAAAAGTAATATTACAACTAAAAAATTGGGAGGAACTTATGACAGAAACAAAGGAAAAGAACAGGCAGAAGCTGGGAATTTTCTGCTGTATTGCCGGTGGAGTCGGCTGGGGACTTTCGGGGACATGTGGGGAGGCGTTGTTTTCCCAGTATCCGATCGATACGTCCTGGGTGACGGCTGTGCGGATGACTGTGGCGGGAACGTTACTGTTACTCTTTGCGCTTGCGAAGCACAGTCTGGATTTTAAAGCGCTTGGAAAAGATAAAAAGGGGATCATGGAGATCGTTCTGTTCGCTCTGGCGGGACTTGCACTCTGTCAGTACGCGTACCTCAGTGCCATCAAATGGACAAACTCCGGAACGGCGACGGTGATCCAGAATCTCTCCATCGTATTTATCGCAGTTTATGTCTGCCTGACGACAAGAACGAAACCGGATAAGGAGACGGTATTCTGTATTCTGCTTGCACTCATCGGTGTCTGGCTCCTTGCGACAGGAGGAAAACCAAGAAATATGGAGCTGACACCGAGAGGACTCTTCTGGGGACTGATGGCGGGCATCGGCGCGGCGAGTTACTCGCTGCTTTCCAGAGCTCCGGTGGGACGTTTTGGAAGTATTCCGGTGACCGGACTTGGGATGTTGATCGGGGGAGTCGTGCTCTGTGGAATTGCCCAGGTATGGAAGGTTCCGGCTGGACTTGATGGGCGTGCGGTCCTCTATCTTGCGGTCATTGTTTTGGTCGGTACGGTCGGGGCGTTTACTTTATTTTTACAGGGAATTGCCCTGGTGGGACCGGTGAAGGCGGCGCTCTTTGCGTGTCTGGAGCCGCTGACAGCGGCAACGTTGTCGGTCGTCTGGCTGCATGCCAGTTTTACGGCGGCGGATCTGGTTGGGTTTGCGTGTATTCTGGCGACGGTGGTGTTGATGAGATAGGATATGTAGAATCAATGTACTCCTGCCCGGAAGCTCTCCGCTGGGGAATGGAAATGTGCTTTCCGGCAGGGAGGTCCTTTACATGATTTTTGCCATATTTTTACTTTACAATTCCCATAGAAAAATGTTATACTGCTGTGGGCGGAAATGGTATCCGCACACAGCAGTTTTTATGAAATTTAACGGAGGTGAATTGCATGGATAGTTGCGATAGTACAGGGCGAAGTACGAAATGCGGTGTAACATACAGACAGACGCAGAATGCGGCTATCGGTTTGCTTTTCACGGGTAGGAATTTTCTGAACTGAAAATTCCGTATGATCCGTTTTCCGGTAACTGTTCAGCAGATCCGCGCAGTGGATACGCAGACCTGCTGAATGGTTACAGATCCCGAAAGCTGGATTCCATATTGTTATGTCTTTTGAAACACCGCATGGGAACAGCCTGTCCATCACAGCGATGACGGTTGAACCCCGCCGGGGATATCCCCCGGGCGGTGTTCTTTTGTTGCCGGAATTATAGCGGCATGTAACCGGAGAAAGTAAAAAAGAGATGTTTCGTGAACGGAAGCAATCCGATGATTCACGAAAAAACAGCTCACTCCGGTAAAAAAAAGACCGGATCTTTATGAAACGGTCTTAAAAGAAAAGGAGGCAGACATGGAAACAGAAGTTTTAAAAGAACAACACTACGTGGAAGAACTGGTCGATATCATCCGCAGCGGACTTCCGAAAGAGGAACTGATCGACCGGTTATCCGATTATCATGATAACGATATCGCAGATGCGCTCACAAAGCTGACGCCGGATGAGAGACGGGAATTATACCCGCTGATCGGTGTGGAGCGTGTCGCAGAGATCTTCGCATATTTGGATGATGCGGAGCCGTATTTAAAAGAACTCCCGATCGAGAGTGCCGCAAAGATCGTCTCCGAGATGGACTCCGATGATGCGGTCGATGTCCTCGAAGAGATGGATGCGACGACGAAACACAAGATCGTCGGCATGTTGGATAAGGAAGCCAGCGATGACGTCAGACTCCTGTTCTCATACGATGATGACGAGATCGGTAGCCGCATGACGACCAACTTCATCATGATCCACAACCATCTGACGATCCGCCAGGCGATGCGCGAACTGGTCGAGCAGGCGGGAGAGAACGACAATATCTCGACGATCTATGTGATCGATGAGGAAGATAAGTTTTACGGCGCGATCGATCTGAAAGATCTGATCATTGCGAGAGAGTATACGGATCTTGAGGACATTATCAGTCACTCTTACCCGTATGTCATGGACCATGAAAAGGTCAGCGACTGTATCGATAAGATCAGGGATTATGCCGAGGATTCCATTCCGGTGCTGCAGGAAAACGGAACCATTGCCGGCATCATCACCTCCCAGGACATCGTTGAGGCAGTCGATGATGAGATGGGCGATGATTACGCGAAGTTAGCCGGCTTGACCGCGGAGGAAGACTTAAATGAGACGCTGCCGCAGAGTATCAAAAAGAGACTCCCGTGGCTGATCGTGCTGTTATTCCTCGGAATGATCGTCTCCTCGGTTGTCGGCGCATTTGAGTCTGTCGTAGCCGTGATCCCGATCGTCATGTGCTTCCAGTCCCTGATCCTCGACATGGCAGGAAACGTTGGAACCCAGTCCCTGGCTGTTACGATCCGTGTCCTGATGGATGAGCAGCTCACAACAAAGCAGAAGCTGATGCTGGTTGTGAAGGAGATGAAGATTGGTTTTGCGAACGGTCTGTTCCTTGGATTTATGGCATGGATCTTCCTGGGGCTTTACATCTGCGTGATCAAGGGATATCCGATTCATCACGCGATGATGGTTTCCGGCTGTGTTGGTATTTCACTTGTGACAGCGATGGTGATCTCCAGTATGGTGGGAACATTGATCCCGATGTTATTTAAAAAGATCAATATTGATCCGGCGGTCGCTTCCGGTCCGTTGATCACGACGGTGAATGACCTTGTTGCGATCATTGTTTATTATGGTCTTGCGATGCTGTTCCTGATCGATCTGCTGCATGTGTCGGGCTGATGAAAATGTCAGGAGAAACTGTCGGCAGGTAGAATGCCGGATTGTTATAAAATATGAATATTGACGGGAAAAAGGGCTATCCTAGGAATGTAGGGTAGTCTTTTTTATATGCCGGAAAGAGTTTACAGTCAGATTTTTAGGACGGCACATCAAGAGAAAACAGGCGTGGAGAAAGTTGTTGATGTAGGATTTCAGCATGGATTTTCTGTACTTATGACAATTTTTCTCAATCTCTCCTTTTTTAGATGCGCTCCCTTGAAATGAAAAATTGAGTATGATAAAATTATAACGGTTAGTATGTACTAACCTGTGCGCGATGCAGTATTAAATGCTTCATGCAAAATTCGCAGGCTCCTGCCGTGAGCAGAAGCTGCAGACAAGATCATGTCGGTGCGTGCCCGCCTGACTTGACAGGAGAGCGGCCTTCATGAATACCCGAAAGGAGTTTATGATGATGAATTATCTGGAAATCGAGAAAGTCATTGGAAGAGAAATTTTAGATTCCCGCGGAAATCCTACGGTGGAAGCGGAAGTATATCTGGCGGACGGAACGATCGGGAGAGGAACAGCGCCGAGCGGGGCATCCACCGGTGAGTTTGAGGCGTTGGAATTAAGAGACGGCGATAAGGCACGTTACGGCGGAAAAGGCGTGACAAAGGCGGTTGAAAATATCAATACGATCATCAATGAGACACTGACAGGAATGGACGCGTCCGATATTTACGCGGTTGACCGGGCCATGATCAAGGCGGACGGAACAAAAGACAAGTCAAAGCTCGGAGCAAACGCGATCCTTGCAGTATCGATCGCATGCGCACGTGCGGCATCGATCTCCTTAGATATCCCGCTGTACAGATTCCTCGGCGGGATCAACGGAAATCGTCTTCCAGTCCCGATGATGAACATCGTGAACGGTGGCTGCCATGCACTTTCTTCCGGACTTGATGTTCAGGAATTCATGGTCATGCCGGTCGGCGCTTCGTCCTTTAAGGAGGCGCTGAGATGGTGTGCGGAGGTTTTCCATGCGCTGGCTGCGATCTTAAAAGAGCGCGGACTTGCGACATCGGTCGGCGATGAAGGCGGCTTTGCTCCGGCGTTAAAGTCCGACGAGGAAGCGATCGAGACGATTCTTGAGGCGGTAAAGAAAGCCGGATATGAGCCGGGCAGTGACTTTCGGATCGCGATGGACGCTGCTTCTTCCGAGTGGAAGACCGGAAAAGTCGGTGAGTACAAGCTCCCGAAGGCGGGAACTGTTTACACATCCGAGCAGCTCATCGAGCACTGGAAGAAGCTTGTGGAGAAGTATCCGATCGTTTCTATTGAAGATGCGCTGGATGAGGAAGACTGGGAAGGATGGAAGAAGCTGACTGCAGAACTTGGAGATAAAGTGCAGCTGGTCGGCGATGACCTCTTTGTGACGAACACGGAGCGACTTTCCAAAGGGATCAAGCTCGGCTGCGGAAATTCCATCCTGATCAAACTGAACCAGATCGGCTCGGTATCCGAGACCCTAGAAGCGATCAAGATGGCACACCGTGCCGGATACACCGCGATCGCGTCCCACCGCTCCGGTGAGACCGAGGATACAACGATCGCCGATCTGGCCGTTGCTCTCAACACCTGCCAGATCAAGACTGGTGCTCCGTCAAGATCTGAGCGTGTCGCGAAATATAACCAGCTTCTGCGGATCGAGGAAGAACTCGGTGAGAGCGCTGTTTATCCGGGAATGGACGCGTTTCATGTAGAGTAAGGAAATAGCGGAAGATATGTCTGATCCGGGCGATCTGCCCGAAATTTCATTTCATAGATTGCACAGGGAGCTCCCCGGTGGCTGATGAGGCTGCCGGGGAGTTCTTTTATTACGCGAACAACGAGCCAAAGTCCGCGGTTGCGCGAGATCTTGGCGACTGTCGCGATAACAAGGGGAAACTCGCGAAGCGTGTTTTTACTTGTTTTATAGGAAATCCAGATGGAACTTACTATGAAATAAAAAGCACTGCGTGCCTAAGATGCGCACTCGCGCGAAGATGAAGATCGTCGCAAGCGACCGCGCTCGGTGCGAGAATGTGACGCGGCACATTTTTTTTAACTTTGATACAAAAAAGACACGATTATTAGAAAATTTAACACAATATTTTCACAGGATTTTCACAAACTGCTTTTAAGCTATAAAAATAACAGAATCAGGGAATGAGATCATTGTCCTGTGAATATATTGAGCATATTGGGCGTCAGAGACGCCTGTTTGAAATTGAGCAGAGAAACGCGCGGATGTGAGAGTGTGAAGTACGTCATGATCCGGTTTCAGAAACATGGAACATAATGATGTGGGAAAAGGAGAAAAGATCATGGTGAGAGTTGGAAGAAGGATCGGGTTATTCTTAGCGGCGGCGCTGGTATTGTCCGGATGCAGCAATAATGCTGCAGGAAACGGAAGCAGCGCGGCGCAGACGGAAACGGAGACGAGTCAGGCAGCGACTGAGCGGGCCGGGGAGACGGCGGTGACATCACTGCCGCAGATCGACTCTACGAAGTGGAAATATAATTCTGACGATAAGGTGTACTGGCAGACAGGGATTTCTTACTGTGCAGATCCGGCGGATGAGAAATATGAAACGCTGGGAATTTTTGTCCCGGCGGCATATATGAATGCGAAAGATAATGGGGACGGAACCTTTACATGTACGATCAATAACCAGGCGGCAGTCAAAGGATACACAGCGGATTCCGCACCGATCGTGATCCCGGTCAACACGCCGGGATATTCCGCGATGGCAGCTCCGACAGACTATGTGGCAGATTCCGCGTCCTACACGGATGCCGGATTTATCTATGTGGCAGCAGGATGCCGCGGACGCGATGCAGGAGCTCCGGCGGGTGTGACAGATCTGAAAGCGGCGATCCGGTACATTCGCTACAATGACGGCGTGATCCCGGGCGATGTGGACCGGGTATTCTCCTTCGGAATGAGCGGCGGCGGAGCACAGAGTGCACTTTTGGGTGCAACCGGCGACAGCGAAGATTATGAGTCGTATCTGACCGTAATCGGGGCAGTTTCCGGCGTCAGTGATGCAGTGACAGGTTCCATGTGCTGGTGCCCGATCACGGAACTTGACTACGCGGATGAGGCGTATGAGTGGAACCTTGGAAATACGAGAACAGACCTCACGGAGAAGGAACAGACACTGTCGAACGGAATGGCAGAGGCATTTGCGCAGTATATCAATGATCTGGGACTCAAGGATTCTTCGGGAAATGTGCTGACATTGACGGAGTCTGAGGAGGGAATCTATCAGTCTGGCACATATTATGAGTATCTGAAAGGTGTGGTGGAGACATCACTGAATAATTTTCTGGAAGATACCACGTTCCCGTATACGGTGGAGACGAAAAAAGGACGCCAGGGCGGCGGCAGAGGTCAGGGCGGACAGAAGCCGGATGGAGCGTTGCAGGACGGAAACGGAATGCCTGATGACATGCAGAAAGGCGATGCTCCGGCAGACGGAAAACAGAGCGGCAGACCAAACGGAAATGCTGGCCAGGGAACTCCTGACTTTTACGCCATGGACGGTGTTGACCGGAATCTCTCTACCGGAGGCGTGACACTTTCTGGCACCTATGAGACAGCACAGGATTACATCGATGCTTTGAATGCGGATGGAATATGGATCAACTATGACAGTGTGGCCAACACGGCAACGATTACCAGCATCGCAGATTTTACAAACGCATGCAAACGTGCCTCTAAGGGAATCGGCGCATTTGATGCCCTGGATGAGAGCCAAGCGGAGAATACCTTATTTGGATACGGCGATGGAACGACGTCCCACTTTGACGCTACGCTGGCAGACCTTTTAAAGAATGACGAGACCTACGGCGCGGCATTCACGGAAGCAATGGAGAAGACAGATTCTGAGGGAAAGACGGTGACTGAGAGGGGAAACATGTACAATCCGCTTTATTACCTCTCAGGCTATTATGATGGTTATCAGAAATCTGCGGTTGCCGATTACTGGCGTATCCGCACCGGAATCGCCCAGAGCGATACCTCTCTCACGACAGAAGTAAATCTGGCGCTGGCGCTGAAAAATTATGGCGCAGATGTGGATTTTGCGACGATCTGGGGGGAAGGCCATACGATGGCAGAGAGTGCCGGGGACTCTGTGACGAACTTTATTGAGTGGGTTAATAAGTGCTTGAAATAAAAGTCTTAGATTAGGATATGATCAAAAAGACTGATATGTCAAACCATTATGATGGAATGAGATATCGGTCTTTTATTTTCGCAGACATGCATCAGGTAGACGCTGCCAGTGGAAGGTTCTGCATGTGATTAACAAATCAGAGCCTAAGCCAGAGGAGGGGGTGTTAGTTATAAAAGCGCGATGAAATTTTGTGCATTAGAAATCCACCAGCAATCATGGATACGACATACAGCAGATTTCCCCAGAAGATACCAGCCGTACACGCGATCTCGTGGAAAACCGGCTGCGAGGACGGATGAAATGGGGATATGTAGAACATGTCAGCGTCAGCGGTGGGACCTACGGCGATGTTGATCACGCAGGCGATTACACAGCATAGGAAAAAGAACGGAAGAATATTCATATAATCCCGCCGTTCATGTCTGGCGATGCCTGACATACAGGATAAAAGTCCAAGGAAGAGCAGAATAAAATGCCACAGGAAGCCATGGAGCGTCATCGTCCAGTACGGATGCATGAGTCCTGGCGGCACAGCCAGAGCCATGATTCCACCCAGCAGCCCGAAATCCTGAAGGAAGGTAGCGGCGCGGCGAAGTGTTTTTTCGGAGTGAAGGAGCGGTGCAGCAAGACAGATGTACATGGGAATGCTGCATAGCTGGAATGGAAAATACCACCAGTCGAAATGCCCATGAAATTCGATGACATATAAAAATGCCTGCTTATAGAGTTCCATGAGTGCGAGAAGTACTCCACAGGAAAAGAAAATATGGCGGAAATACGGTTCAGGCGATGCCATGGACCGTATTTTTTTGCCGAACAACCGCGCAAAAAAGACCGCAAATCCTGCCCCAAAGACGGTCAGCAGAATGTGAAAGGCAGAATAAGGCACCGGGGGTGTCATCGGCCATGCGGTCATGCGCAGGATGGACTGGAGAAAAATGTACATATAAGGACCTTCTTTCAAAAGGATAGTTTTGAAAAACGCGCACCGCATTCTCGTTACTTCAGTGATGAGTTAGGTGCGCTATTTATTTACTAAGACTTCCCACACCGATACGGTGTGTTGAAGCTTGAAAAATGGCTGCTTGCACATGTTTGGGCGGGGATCAGGGTTAAAATCCTCCTGCAAGCAGGCTTGTGTCGGGCTTCGGACCTTTTGCCCCTGACATCACAAATATTAATGCGAAATGAGAGATCTGTCAAACCTCACGGACGTTCAACTTGATTTTGGATTCTTTGATAGTCTGTCTGGAAATGTCATATTTTATATGATAAGATAAAAGAAAACTGCGGGGAGTGCGTATGGTGACAGGAAGTGGAGAAAAACGATTTCATGACCAGATATCATGGCTGATGTTTCTATTCAGCATATTTGTGATATGGGTCCACTCTTATAATGTGGATCTGTTTTCCGGTGGGGCGCGGGATGGGATATGGAGTCTTGCGGACCGGATCGAAAATTTCGTGTCGGTGGGACTGGGACAAATCGCCGTTCCTGGCTTTTTCCTGCTGTCCTCCTACCTGTTTTTCCGGAATTTTTCCTGGGAGAAGCTGACCGGAAAATGGAAGAGCCGGGTATTCAGCGTCCTGATCCCTTATGTAGTCTGGAATATCATCTACTATCTGGGCTATATGGCAGCATCCCGGTTTCTCGCCATACGATCCGTGGTCGGACGTGACATCATTCCATTTTCCGTGCAGGAGATCTGGCGGGCGGTCTCACAGTATGCATACGCGCCGATTTTCTGGTATCTTTATCAGCTGATCTTCCTGATCATCGTGTCACCGCTGATCTACGCACTTGTTAAGAATCGGGCGATCGGTCTTTTCTGGATCGTGGGACTTGTATTTGCAGTTCATCTCCATCTGGATATGCGCCATCCGAATACGGACGCCCTGCTTTACTATTCGGTTGCTGCATACTTTGCAGTCCATCGGCGCGGGCTGGTGGAGAGAAGTATGGAGGAAGAAGCAGCCGGGTGGGAGGAAGATCATGGAACGAAAGAAAAGAAAGCTGCTCCAGAGGACAAAGATGGAAATACAGCCAGTGTCATCCCGGACTATGTGAGAAGGCGCTGTTTTGCAGAAGGTCTGGCGGGAGTCGTGATCTCTGTATTTTGTTACCGGAGGACGATGGCACCTGAAGCAGCCGTCCTTTGGACCTGCTTTTATCGTATGGCTGTGCCGATGACGTGCTGGGCCTTTGCCTGCGGAGTGCGTCTTCCGAAGATCCGTCCATGGATGCGCCAAAGCATGTTCCTTTATGCGATCCATTATATCGTTGTACGATTCGTAAACAAAGGAATAGCTGTTGCGGCAAGACAGCTTGCCGGATCTGTATCCGCTGCGGGAATCGCGTTGATTGTTTATTTCCTGCTTCCTGCGATCGCCGTGATGGTTTCTTACATCCTCGCCAAATTCTTTGTCCGCTTCCTGCCGGGAGTGTGGAGAGTGCTGTCGGGAGGGCGAAAGTTGGAAGGATAGGGAATAAGAAATGCAGAAAATCCGTTACTGTCGGCGTACCGCATGGACAGCAGCATGTAAAATTCAAGTGTTCTTTTTTGTAAAAAATGCTAATAGTATTTCGATAAGAAATCCATTATACTATCAGTGAAAGAGTTAATCTTTCCTTCGCAGATGAGACGAGTGACGGTTCCGACTCGTCGGTAAAATAAAAAGTGACCGAACAATGAGACGAGTGACGGTTCTGACTCGTCGGTAAAATAAAAAATGACCGAGCGAAGAATCTTTGAGGGAGGAGAAATCCTCCCTTTTCTATACCAGTCTATTTTTCTTAGGGGATTCTTACCATGAGTACATCAACTAAATTTTATATAAAGAACTATAAATGAGCAAATTTGAAAAACTGCACTATTAAGTCTATCACATGCAGACATAAAGAATACTAAGCGGACCAATGTCCATGTTACGTGCACAATAAGTTATAATTTTTGTGCACTTTTCGGTATTTGCTCATTTATAGTAAAGAAATTAAGCAAAGAATTCTATCAGAGGTATTCACCTAAAATATATGAGGAAATTTTAAGCAAAGAGGATAGACCATATTCATGGCTTCTTGTTAAACAACATGGATACTTTATATGTGTACCGTTTACGGACTGAAATACGTCATAAATATGCGTATCATTTCCAGGCATCAGAAAGATCGGGAAAGCATCATTCAGGGCTGGATTTTACAAAGTTGGTAATTGTCACCAATCAAGAATTTATAAATGAAGGTATCGTTGTTGTTGATCAGGACGAATACAAAGAAATTATATATAATATTGGAAAGATAGTAGATTCTGTGATAAAATTTGTTGATGATTATGTCGAACATATAAAAGGAATAAAAAAGCTTCATGAAAGAGAATTTGAACGTCGATATCATTTTTCATCATTAAAGTACTTTAAGAGAGAATTGGGACTCAGTCAGAAAAAAGAACCGGAGGAAGAGAATATGCTGAGAGATAACGTAAAAAAATACTATCTGGAACAGGATTATAATTGTGCGGAGGCGATCTTACGATGTATTGACGAGGAATACGGGATCGGTCTTACGGAAGACGATTTCAAGCTGGTCAGTGCGTTTGGCGGCGGAATGGGATGCGGATCATCCTGCGGCGCATTATGCGGTGCGATGGCAGCACTGGGACGGCTGACGGTAAATACCCGTGCCCATGCGACCGATGGTTTTAAGGATACGTGCGCGGACCTTGTAGAGGAATTCCGCAAGAAGCTTGGAAACACAGACTGCTCAGAGCTGGTAAAGATCTATAAGAAAGACGATGTGCGCTGTCTGGAAACCGTCTGTCTTGCAGCAGATGTATTTGAAGAGTTCTATAATACGTATATTGCAGAAAATAAGATTGGGAAAATTAAAGAAATGTGAACGGACGGAATAGGTTACTGCACACGGGTAGGAATTTTCTGAACTGAAAATTCCGTACAATACAGTGGTGGTAGTGGATTTTGCTGATTCGGAATGCGAAGCATCGGCAAAATCAGTTACTGTTTGCGCAAGGCGTGTACAGTAACCGGAATAGAACTGATATACTGTGAGAATTGTTCAGAGACTTGCAACATCAAAAACCATGTAGTATAATATATACGGTTAGCAAGAACTAACTTATATATTTTAAACATTTATAGTCCTAATAGATCAATACATGGTGAAAAAATGACATTACAACAACTGAAATACTACTGCATGGTCTGCGAATGCCACAGCATTACGCAGGCCGCGAAAAAATCTTTTGTGACGCAGCCCGCGGTCACGGCTGCGATCCGTGAACTGGAGAAGGAATATGCGGTCCGCCTGGTGGATAAGGAAGGAAAAAGTATCCGACTCACGAAGGCGGGGGAAGGATTTTACCAATATGCGTCTCAGATGCTGGATCACGCGAAGGAATTCGATGACCAAGTACATAGTATGGTAAAACTTACGAGAAATCTGCGGATCGGACTGACAAAATCTGCGGGTTCTGCCGTCTACATGGAGTATTTTTCAAATGAGGCCGAAAAGTATCAGAATGTGGAGATAAAAGTGACCGTGGATTCTACATCAGAGCTGATCGAGAAACTGCGGGACAAGAAGCTGGATGCCGTTCTGGTCCTGAATCACGGTGGAGATCCAATGGAAAATGATTTGGAATGGGCGGAACTTAAGACTACAGAAATGCTGTACTGTGTCTCGAAAAACCATGCGCTGGCACACGAAGAGCGGATCACAGTACCGATGATTGCGAAAGAAAAGATGGTATCCACAAAACACGATCATCACAAGACAGAGGCATTACGGCAGCTGTTCTTACAGGCAGGTTATGAGGAGGGGCCGCAGGTCTTATGGAGATACGATCAGCAGAGCACGGCGCTTCAGATGATCGCCGCAAATATGGCGACAGGGTACTTTCCGGCGGAGGCAATCTGTCAGAATGATGGAATCGTTGGAAAACAGCTGGAAGGCGATAAGTCTGTTCCAATCTGCATTGCCTGGACAAAAGATAGCTGGAAGCAGGAAGAAGTGCAGCAGTTTATAAAAGGAATCATGAAATTTTACGGGGCGGTCCGATAGCGGGCCGTCTTTTTTGATGCGCACTCGCGCAAAGATGTAGATTGTCGCAAGCGACCGCGCTCGGCGGAAGAATGTGCCAGGCTCATTTTTAATATATCATAGCTTTTATTTATAAATGAATAATTTAATTTATTTTACAAAATTCAGAAAATGATGTATAGTTAGCCATATCTAATTAGTCACAACTAACAGATAAGCCATGTGTAAGGAGACAACAATGGATCGAGGAATTCTGGAAAATAAAAAAAGACCGGCGATGTTCATCATGATCATCGCTCTGATCGCCCTGTTTCTGGTACTGATCTGTGTAGGACGCTATCCGATCAGTCCGTTTCGGGCATTCGAAATTATAGGGAGATCGTTCGTCGGAAAGACCGATGGAATGGATGTATACGAGTCAAGTGTGATACTGAGTATCCGTCTTCCGAGAATCCTTATGGGAATTCTGGTGGGAGCCGGGCTTTCTGTTTCCGGCGCGATTTATCAGGCCGTTTTCGGAAATCCGCTCGTAAGCCCGGATATTCTCGGAGTTTCTTCGGGAGCTGGATTTGGCGCGGCATTGGCGATCCTGTTATCGTGCGGCATGGCTGCCACACAGGTGACCGCACTCGGCTGCGGCCTTCTGGCAGTGGTGGTCGTTCTGAACCTGTCACGCATCAAGAGGCGCAGCGAACTGTTCGTGCTGGTGCTATCGGGCGTTATTGTGAAGTCCATGTTTGATGCGCTAGTTTCTTTTATCAAGTACATCGCGGATCCGGAGGACAAGCTTCCGACGATCACCATGTGGCTGATGGGAAGTCTGGCAAATGTCTCATACAGGGATGTCCTGCTCTGCGCAGCAATTGAGATTCCGTGTCTGGCAGTGGCCATGATCCTTCGCTGGAAGATGAACCTGCTTTCACTGGAACAGGAGGAAGCCAGATCTTTAGGAATCAACGTCAAAAAGCTTCGTCTCGCCGTGATCCTGATCGCGACGATCATGACTGCGGTCACCGTGTCCGTCTGCGGCATTATCGGATGGATCGGGCTGGTGATTCCCCATATTGCGCGACTTCTGATCGGAAATGACCACCGGACACTGATTCCGGCAAGTGCTCTTATGGGTTCGATCTACCTGCTGTTGATCGATACGGCAGCCAGGGCGGCAACAGCGGGAGAGGTTCCGCTATCCATTCTGACAGCGATGGTCGGCGCTCCATTTTTTGCCGTGATCCTCAGAAAAACGTCAGGAGGCAGGGAATGATACTGGAAGTAAACAATGGCAGTTTTTCTTATGGACAAAGGGAAATCTTGAGGAATGTCTCATTCTGCCTGGAGAAGCAGAAGATCATGACGATCTTAGGTCCGAACGGTGTGGGAAAAACGACTCTTCTAAAATGCATCATGGGTTTTTTGCCATGGAACAGGGGAGAGGCGCGGATCCTTGAGAAGAATTTAAACGCATATTCCGATAAAGAACTCTGGAAACAGATCAGCTATGTGCCGCAGGCAAAACGGAGCGCATTCTCCTATGGAGTTCTGGAAATGGTCGTCATGGGGCTCGACAAAGAGAACAGTTTCTTCTATACCCCGAAAAAAGATCATTTTGACCGGGCTAATGAGATGCTAAAGGAACTGGGTGTCGGAAAACTTGCTGGGAGGTACTGCAACGAACTGTCCGGCGGCGAGCTGCAGATGGTAATGCTTGCGCGGGCATTGGTCTCAGGACCGAAACTTCTGATCTTAGATGAGCCGGAGTCAAATCTGGACATGAAGAACCAGCTGCGGGTTTTGGACGCGATCTCGTATATCAATCAGGAAAAGAATACGGCCTGCATCATCAACACACATTTCCCGGCCCATGCGCTGCAGCTGTCAGATAAGACGTTGCTGCTGGGACAAAATTATCGGCAGAAGTTTGGAGACACGGCGGAGATCATTACCGAAAACAATGTGGAAGAATTTTTCCAGACGCATGCCAGAATTCTGGATTTTTCAGCGGAAGGAAGAACCTACCGAACGATCGCACCTTACCGGATCACTGACAATGACCGGGAAGATGAGGAAGAGAGGAGAGAAAAATGAAGTATACAGTTTTAGGACGTTCAGGAATTTCCGTGTCCAGAATTTCCATGGGGACCCATCATCTGAACGATCCGGCAGATATGGACAAACATGTTCAAAACTTCTTATATGCCTATAAAAAAGGAATCAATTTTTTTGAGACATCCGTCACCTACGGGGAAGGATATTCGGAACTGATACTGGGAGAGGCGGTAAAAGAAATGAAAAAGGAAGGCCGCCCGTTCTTCATCATGTCAAAGACACATGCAGGAGATCATGAAACATTTAGACGGGATCTGGAAAATTCCCTGAAACGGCTTGGTGTGGACAGCATCGATGCGTTTACCTGCCTCTGGGGCGTTAAAAGCGGCGTAGAATGGAGCGGCGCGAAGGCATATGGAGCACTCAAAGAGATGGAGAGGGCCAGAGAAGAGGGACTGATAAAACATATCGCGATCTCCGCGCATATGAAAAATCAGGAACTCGAACCGATCGTAAAAGAGTATCCCTTTGACTACAGTGTGCAGGGGTTCAATGTGGTCAACAGCGCGTACCGGGCGGACGGACTGAAAGCAACATGGGAAAGCGGGGCGGGAACCATAGCCATGAATCCGCTGGCAACGGGAGATATTCTGAAATATTCCCATATTTTTGACGCGATACGGATCCGGGAAGATCAGAGTCTCGTGCAGGCGGCTTACAGCTATGTGCTGTCGATCCCATGGGTACATTCCGTTCTGGGAACCTTTAATTCAAAGGAACAGATCGATGAGGCATTATCTGTTCTGGAAGAAGCGCCTTACAGTGAGGCGGAACTGAAAAAAGTGCAGACATGTCTGAAAGAGAGAATTAGAGGTACTTCTCTTAAAGAGCGGATCGACACTGGAAAAGGATTGCGCCAGAGACCGTATATCCTGCGGGAAGAGGCGGCAGATCTGATGGAGGTTTATCCTTTAAGTGTTTAAATAAGGTATTCATATAGCATTATAAATTTAGAAAACTAACGGAGGAATAAAGACATGAGAAAAATGATGGGATTCGTTTTAGCGGGAGCTGCTGCATTTGTGCTGACTGCCTGCAGCGGAAACAATGCCAGCCAGAGTACGGAGGCGGCTGCGACAACAGTTCCTGAGACGCAGACAGAAGCGGCAGCTGAGACGGAGAGCGGAAGCTATACAGTCACAGATGTGCGCGGAAAGGAGATCGAATTTGACGCGGTTCCGGAGCGTGTTGCCACAGTCGGCAAGCCGTTCCCGTCCATCTACTATGCGATCGAGGGCGCAACGGACAATATCGTCGGCTGCAACCCATCTTCCATCACAGCGTACAATGAAAGCGTGCTGAAGGATATGTACCCGCAGCTGGAAAATGCAGAGACAGACTGGTGCACAAAGGATTCCACCGTAAATGTTGAGGAACTCCTGAAACTGCGCCCGGATGTTGTATTCATCTATTCGACGAATGACAAGGAAATCGAGAAGATGGAAAACGCGGGACTTAAAGTTGTGGCACTTCGAAGTGCGGAACTGGACAGTGTAAAAGAAAATCTTCAGATCATTGCAGCTGTTTGCCAGAAAGAAGAGCGCGGAGAGCAGCTGGTGCAGTATATTGACGAGGGAATCGAGGAGGTCACCTCATGCCTTGCCGATGTGTCAGAAGAGGACAAACCGACAGTCGTAGAGCTTTACAGTGATATGAATGTGTCCGTAAAACAGTATGACCACTGGATGATTCCGAGCGGAGCTAAAAATCCGGCGGAAGATCTGACGGGAAAAATGGCAGAGGTTGATATGGAGCAGATGCTTTTATGGAATCCGGATATTATCTATATTGGAAACCATTCAGATCTGATGCCGTCTGATCTTCTTGAGAATAAACAGGAAGGAAGAGACTGGTCCGTTATCAATGCAGTGAAGAATCATCAGGTCTATAAAATCCCGATCGGCGCTTACCGTTGGGATCCAGCAGGTGTGGAGACACCGCTCATGGTCAAGTGGGCTGCAAAGATCCAGTACCCGGATATTTTCGCTGATATGGACATAAAAGAGGAAGTGAAGGAATTCTTCGAGCTTGTTTATCAGTATGAGTTGACAGATGAACAGGTCTCTGAAATTCTGGACAACAGACAGGAATAATACATGAGGAATCTTAAGAAAAAGGAGCAATAAAAATGGAAAAGATTACAGTGCTTGAAAAGGGACAGAAACTTGAATTCAGCTTTGAGGACCTGTTAAAGTATCACGGAGTAGGATATCCGGGCGGTGTAGCACACGCGTTTCAGGTCATGCAGAGAGCGTTTCCGCTGCTTGATGACGGAAAACTTCTGGAGCGCAGGGAAATCGAGCTCGTTACCGCATTTCCGGGTCCTGGAGGACGGGATGCTTTCGAGATGGTGACCCGCTGCGTTACTGACGGACAGATCCATGTGGACAAAGATCTGCCGGAGGCAGCAGGCATTCTGGAAAGCCCCCATGGAAGATATTATTTCCGGTTCAGCTACAGAGGAAAGACGGTGGTTGTCACCATTCGCCCGGGCTTTGTACGTCAGGATTTTATTGAGATGGCAAGAAAACCAAACCGCACCGAGGAAGAAGAGGTGATCCTGGCACAGATGAAGCGGGATATGGCAAAACGTCTTCTTGATGCAAAGCCGGAAGAGGTTTATGACGCAATGATTTTATAGGAAGGCAAAGGCTGGCTGCCGGTGGAAAACTCTGCCCGCGGTCTGCCTTAACCTGTTTTACGGGGAGATAATGGGGAAAAAGCAGGACTCGTGAGAACAATTGTGGATAATCCACTAAAATCACAAAAAATCAAGGAAAATCCACTTGCATTAGCAGTATGTATATGCTATAATTATTAAGCTGTTCTGGCGGAACAGGACATATGGCTGTAAAGCTGTATTATTTTTTATTAACGTAACGTGACTGTCAGTCATGTACCAAAAATTATAAAGAGGTGAAAATCATGAAACAGGGAATCCACCCAAATTACTATCAGGCCAAGGTCGTTTGCAACTGCGGTAATGAATTTGTAACTGGTTCTACCAAGAAAGACATTCACGTAGAAATCTGTTCCAAATGCCATTCATTCTATACTGGTCAGCAGAAGGCTGCTTCCGCTCGCGGACGTATCGAGATGTTCAACCGTAAGTATGGTATGAAAACAGACAAATAAGGTTTGATTAGTGAAAGGTTGAGCTTTTGGATAACTCTGAAAACTCAGCCTTTTTTGTCATACAGGGAATCGCGGGAGCACGCAGTGCGGAGCGATTCTGGTATGACACTATGAGACATATATGGAGGTAAAATCTTGAAATATTCCGGTATCGGGGGACAGGCAGTATTAGAAGGTATCATGATGAAGAATAAGGACAATTATGCCACGGCTGTCAGAAAGCCGGATGGTGAGATCGTCGTAAAAAAAGATACCTATGTGAGTATGACTGAAAAAGTAAAGTTTTTCTCCCTGCCGTTTGTGAGAGGAATCTTTAATTTCGCGGACTCCATGATCCTGGGAATGAGATCGCTGACTTGGTCGGCCAGCTTTTTTGAGGACGACGAGGAAGATGAGGAACCGGGAAAGTTCGAGAAATTTTTAATCGATACATTTGGCGAAAAAGTGGACAACATCGTCATGTCGGCGGTGATGGTATTCTCCGTCCTGATGGCGATTGCGATCTTTATGGTGCTTCCGCTCCTGATCGCGGGGATTTTCCGGAAATTTATCCACTCTGAGACTGTGATGGCAATCCTTGAGGGTTGTATCCGGATCGGGATCTTTATCACATATATCAAAGTGATCTCCCGGATGAATGACATCAAGCGGACGTTCATGTACCACGGGTCAGAACATAAATGCATCAACTGTCTGGAGCATGGACTCGTGCTCAACGTGGAAAACGTCAGAAAGAGCTCCAAGGAGCACAAGCGCTGCGGAACGAGCTTCCTTCTGATCGTCATGGTGATCAGTATCCTGTTTTTCATGGTGATCCGCGTGGACACGATCTGGCTGCGCATCGTCAGCCGTATCGTTCTGATCCCGGTGATCGCAGGCGTTTCCTATGAGGTTCTCCGCCTTGCGGGAACGAGCAACTCGAAGATCATGGACATCGTCAGCCGCCCGGGCATGTGGATGCAGGGACTTACGACGAAGGAGCCGGACGATTCGATGATCGAGGTGGCGATCGCTGCGGTGGAGGCAGTGTTTGACTGGAAGAAATATCTGGAAGAGAATTTCCCGGAGCAGTATCCGGACGGATACTTCGAAAAGGAAGGCCGGAGCGGAGAGAATGCGCAGGAGATCACGGCATGAGTGAGCACATAAAAAACATGGCGGACAGCTGTGGGCAGACCGCAGAAAACGAGAGCCTGGCGACGTTCCGAGATTCATTAAAAATCTGGGCTGATGTCCTGAATTACGGAAAGCAGGTTTTAAAGGACGCCGGGATCGCAGAGGCAGATCTCGACTCCTGGTACCTGTTTGAGCAGATCTTCGGGATCTCCAGGGCACAGTACTTTATGTGTGCGAGAGACCGGATCACGGATCGTGCAGCGCAGGGGAAAAGTGTGCCGGAACATAGTGCTGATCGTGTGAAATGTGGAAATAGCTCAGAAGAGAACCCGGATCCTCTGAAGCAGAAGCTGGACGCCTACGACGCGGCGTTAAAGAAGCGCGCATCCCACATCCCGCTCCAGCAGATCATCGGACAGCAGGAGTTCATGGGACTCACATTTTTCGTGAATGAGCATGTGCTGATCCCGAGACAGGATACGGAGACACTGGTGGAGCTTGTATTGAACGAGCAGAAAGACAGGAATTGTTCCATTCTTGACATGTGTACCGGCTCCGGGTGCATTGCGATCAGCTTGAAAAAACTCGGTGGATACCGGCATGTGGAAGGTGCGGATATTTCGGAGAAAGCGCTGAAGGTCGCAAAGAAAAATGCGGAAGATATCTTAGGGATGGACAGAGATACTGAGCTGGTCAGCGTCAAAAACTGTGCTGACACTCCAGAACAAAATTGGCAAAATTTATCAGACAGTCAAAATAAATATGATAATTTTGCAAATTCCAAGTTATCTGGAGCATTAGATATAAGCAACTCTTCGGAGACAGTAAATTTCCGCCGTACGGACATGTTCCGCGCATTCCAGCCGTCGGAGAAGTTCGATGTGATCGTCTCCAACCCGCCCTACATTCCCAGCTCTGTGATCGAGGAGCTGGAACCGGAAGTGCGGGACCATGAGCCGCGGGGCGCATTGGACGGAACCGCGGACGGACTTTATTTTTACAGGATCCTGGCAGAAGAGTGCGGAAAGCATCTGACGCCGGGCGGACATGTATATTTTGAGATCGGATATGACCAGGGAGCCGCAGTGAAGGAACTGTTGGATGCCCATGGTTTTCAGGATACAAAAGTGATCAAGGATCTGCCGGGAAAGGACCGCGTCGTGTGCGGAACCTGGCAGGCTGCAGGTGTATGAGGAGGTATATCAATGTTTGACCGTTTGGATGATATGCTGCGGCATTATGAGGAACTGATGCTGGAGTTAAACAACCCGTCGGTGGCGGAGGACCAGAGAAGATTCCGCAAGCTGATGAAAGAACAGGCTGATCTGGCACCGATCGTTGATGCGTACAAGCAGTACAAGCAGGCGAAACAGGATGTCGAGGACAGCCTGGCACTTCTCGACGAGGAGAGCGACGAGGAGATGAAGGAACTTGCGAAGGAAGAGCTTGCCGACGCGAAGAAGAGGATCGAGGAGCTGGAACAGGAGTTAAAGATCCTGCTTCTCCCGAAGGACCCGAACGATGAGAAAAACGTTATTGTTGAGATCCGTGCCGGTGCAGGCGGAGACGAGGCAGCGTTATTCGCTTCCGAGTTATACCGCATGTATGTGCATTACGCGGAGAGCCAGCACTGGAAGACAGAGATGATCAACGTCAGCGAGAGCGGGATCGGCGGCATGAAGGAAGTCGAGTTCATGATCACCGGTCATGGCGCGTACTCCAAGTTAAAATACGAGAGCGGTGTTCACCGTGTACAGCGTGTCCCGGAGACCGAGTCCGGAGGAAGAATCCATACGTCCACTGCGACGGTTGCAATCATGCCGGAGGCAGAGGAGTTCGATGTTGTGATCGATGACAAAGATATCCGTATCGATGTCATGCGTGCGTCCGGTAACGGCGGACAGTGTGTCAACACCACAGACTCTGCGGTTCGTCTGACCCATATCCCGACCGGAATCGTGATCTACAGCCAGACGGAGAAGTCCCAGCTGCAGAACAAGGAGAAAGCATTCCGCTTACTGCGTTCCAAGTTATACGATATGGAGCTTGAGAGACGCCAGAATGAGGAGGCGGAGGAGCGCCGCAGCCAGATCGGTACCGGCGACCGTTCCGAGAAGATCCGTACCTACAACTTCCCGCAGGGACGTGTGACCGACCACCGGATCAAGCTGACACTCTATAAGATCGACGCAATCATGGACGGCGATCTCCAGGAGCTGATTGACAGCCTGATCGCGGCTGACCAGGCGGCGAAGCTTGCGAAGATGAGCGAGAACTAAGAGATAAAAAAGACCTTTCGAGAGCAGATCATTTTATAAAAAATATCTGTTTCGAAAGGTCTTTTTACTTGTTATTTTTTTACGAGAAAATGATTTTCTGCCACCGCCCGCTCTTATACCGGCAGACAAAGAAGATCCCGCGCACGAGCCAGTCGATCGTCATCGCAACCCAGACACCGAAGATTCCCATATGAAACTCCATAGTCAGCAGATAGCTGAAACCGAACCGGAACACCCACATGGAGATGATGGAGAGGACCATGGTCACTTTCACATCGGCCGCGGCGCGCAGTGTGTTCGGCAGTGTGAAGGACAGCGGCCAGATCGTCACAACGCAGGCGGCATGGTACAGGATGATGTCATTTGTGTACATTGCAGCCTCATCGGAGAGGTTGTAGATCGAAAGGATGAACGGCAGGGACAGGATCACGATCAGGTTGGACGCGATCAGGCACAGATACTCGACGCGCATCATATGTTTGGTATAGTACTTCACCTGCTCAAAATCGCCGGCGCCGACGCACTGGGCGCAGACCGTGAGGAGTGCGAATCCGAAGGACATTCCCGGCAGGATCGCGAAGTTTGCGATATTGTTGCTGACTGCGTTTGCCGCGAGTGATGCAGTTCCGAGACCGGAGACAAGACTCAGCACGGCGATCTTTCCGAGCTGGAACATACTGTTTTCCAGACCGTTCGGGATCCCAATGTAGAGGATCTTTTTCAGCACATCCCATTTGATCTTAAACGGATACGGGTGCAGGATGTGGAGCGCATGTTCCTGGTTATTTAACAGGACAAGAATTACTACGCACGCCACGCCGCGGGATACGACCGTCGGGATCGCAACACCCTCAACGCCGCAGTGAAATCCGAAGATCAGGAGCGCGTTTCCGAACACGTTGATGGAGTTCATGAGGAGCGAAGTCTTCATCGCGATGTTGGAGTTTCCCATCGCGCGGAAGATCGCGGCTCCGGCGTTGTACATGGCGATCATCGGGATCGAGGCGAGAACGATCAGAAGATATGTGCGGCTGTCCTTCATGACTTCCGGTTCGATCTTTCCGAAAACATGGTACAGGATCACGTTCTGCCCGAGGTATCCAAGGATCATGATGAAGATCGAGAACAGGAACGTAAAGTTGAAGAGCTGGGCGGTCGCCTCACATCCGGTCTTCGGATCTTTTCTGCCGAGATACTGGCCGGCGATAACGGCGCCGCCGGTGGCGAGAGCCGTGAAGATATTGATGATGAGCAGCATGACCGTGTCGACTAAGGAAACTCCGGAGACGGCAGCTTCCCCGACACGCGCCACCATGATCGAGTCGGAAAGTCCCACGGCAACCTGAAGAAACTGATCTACGATCAGCGGGATGATCAGGCGCACCAGGTCTTTTCGGTTGAAAAGACGGTTATTCATATGTAGATACATCCTCCTGTAAATAAATGAAATTGCAGAACATGGAGATCTTTCCATGTAAAGAAAAAATATAATACACGTTTTAACATATTTTTTTAAGTTATGCAATTAGGAAAAGTTCTGATTTTTAAGCGGAAGATGGGGAAAATATTGTGACTGTTCAGCAGACGGAGCAATGTATGTAAGAAGAAAATACATCGCATGATCAGGAAAAGTGTCCAGCATTTTGGGTACAGCGTGTAAAATACAAGGTGGAGAGCGAAAACATGGAAAAGTGGGCGGTTTTCTGGTGAAAAATGTGGACACAGGGCGGACTGACAATATGTTAGCGGGAGCATGGAGGACTCTCGGCGGGCTCCAAAGCACATCATTTTGTAAAAACTAACAAAAATCTTCCTGTTTTTTAAGAGATTTATAAGAGGAAGTCCCTTTAAAATATAAGTCACTTATGCTATAATGTCCCTAGTATAGGGCGTAGTGTGCCCAAAAACAGATGAGAAAAGGAGAGCATATGAAAGGAATCATACTTGCCGGCGGAAGCGGCACAAGACTGTATCCGCTCACTAAGGTAACTTCCAAACAGCTTTTACCAATTTATGATAAACCAATGATCTATTATCCGTTATCCGTGCTGATGAACGCAGGAATCAGAGATATCCTCATCATCTCCACACCGGACGATACCCCGAGATTCGAGGCACTGTTAGGTGACGGAAAGCAGTTCGGCGTGAACTTATCCTACGCCGTACAGCCGAGCCCGGATGGACTTGCCCAGGCGTTCATCATCGGTGAAAAGTTCATCGACGGTGATTCCGTAGCGATGATCCTCGGCGACAACATCTTCCACGGACAGGGCTTAAAGAAACGCCTCCGTGCGGCAGCAGAGAAGGAGAAGGGCGCAACCGTATTCGGCTACTATGTTGATGATCCGGAGCGTTTCGGTATCGTTGAGTTCGATGAGACCGGAAAAGCGATCTCCATCGAGGAGAAGCCGGAGAAGCCGAAGTCCAATTACTGTGTAACCGGTCTTTATTTCTACGACAACCGTGTGGTTGAATATGCGAAAAACTTAAAACCGTCCGCAAGAGGTGAGCTTGAGATCACAGATCTCAACCGGATCTACCTTGAGAACGGCGAGCTTGACGTAACACTTTTAGGACAGGGCTTTACATGGCTTGACACCGGTACCCACGAGTCCTTAGTTGAGGCCACAAACTTTGTTAAGACCATCGAAACCCACCAGCACAGAAAGATCGCGTGTCTGGAAGAGATTGCCTACACGAATGGCTGGATCTCCAAGGAAGAAGTTATGGCCGCATACGAGATCTATAAGAAGAACCAGTACGGCCAGTACTTAAAGGATGTCATCGACGGAAAATATATCGACAAACTGCCGGGACACGCAGATAAGTAAAGAGAAAAGAAACAGCAGGATTTTCGCGTACTCACGCCCAAACACGAAGAGTGTGAGTGGAAGCTTCTGAAGTGATACAGGAAAGGATGGAACATGGGCTGAGTGTATTCCTGTATGGAAATTTTGCAGTCAGAATCATGTTCATGAAGGAGAAATAAAAACATGAAAATCATCGTAACAGGCGGCGCCGGATTTATCGGCGGCAACTTCATCCACCATATGGTAAACAAATACCCGGAGTACCAGATCGTAAACCTCGATCTCTTAACATATGCCGGAAACCTTGAGACATTAAAACCGGTCGAGAACAAGCCGAACTACAAGTTCGTAAAGGGTGATATCGCAGACCGCAAATTCGTATTCGACCTCTTCGAGAAAGAGAAACCGGATATCGTCGTAAACTTCGCAGCGGAGAGCCATGTAGACCGTTCCGTTGTAGATCCGGAGAGCTTTGTCCGCACAAACGTTATGGGAACCACAACGCTGCTTGACGCATGCCGCACCTACGGAATCAAGCGTTACCACCAGGTTTCCACCGATGAGGTTTACGGAGACCTTCCGCTTGACCGCCCGGATCTCTTCTTCACAGAGGAGACACCGCTCCACACATCCAGCCCGTATTCTTCCTCCAAGGCAAGTGCAGACCTCTTTGTTCTCGCTTACCACAGAACATACGGACTTCCGGTGACGATCTCCCGCTGCTCCAACAACTATGGTCCGTACCACTTCCCGGAGAAGCTGATCCCGCTGATGATCAGCCGCGCTCTTGCTGATGAGGCACTTCCGGTATACGGAAC
Source organism: Pilosibacter sp. NGB245 (assembly GCF_057397225.1). Lineage (NCBI taxonomy): Bacteria > Bacillati > Bacillota > Clostridia > Eubacteriales > Clostridiaceae > Pilosibacter > Pilosibacter sp. NGB245. The sequence goes on from NZ_CM171584.1 coordinate 475,071, forward strand.
AGGCGAGAATGTCCGTGACTGGCTCCACGTTTCCGACCACTGCGAGGCGATCGACCTGATTATCCACAAGGGCCGTGTCGGTGAAGTATACAACGTCGGCGGACACAACGAGCGCACAAACCTTGAGGTTGTCAAGACGATCTTAAAGGCATTAAATAAGCCGGAGAGCCTGATCAAGTTCGTAACAGACCGTCCGGGTCATGACAGACGTTATGCGATCGATCCGACAAAGCTTGAGACAGAGCTTGGCTGGAAGCCGAAATACAACTTTGATACCGGTATTCAGCAGACGATCCAGTGGTATCTGGACAACGAGGACTGGTGGAAGCATATCTTAAGCGGAGAGTACAGCAACTACTTCGACAACATGTACGGCGACCGTCTTGGAAAAGATTTAAAGTAAGTAAGATCATAAATCAGCCCTGCACCGAGGATTCTGGGGCAGGGCTGATTTTTTACGAAAGGAACAGACAGATATGAGAGTTTTAGTGACAGGCGTAAAAGGCCAGCTTGGTCATGACGTAGTAAACGAGATGGAAAAACGCGGGATCACTCCGATCGGAGTGGACCTCGCTGAGATGGATATCACCGATAAAGAGGCATGTAACCGCGTGATCACGGAGGCCAATGTCGATGCAGTGATCCACTGCGCAGCTTACACTGCTGTCGATGCGGCTGAGGACAATGTGGACGTGTGCATGAAAGTCAACGCAGGCGGAACGAGAAACATCGCGGAAGTCTGCAAAAAACTCGGCATCAAGATGATGTACATCAGCACGGACTATGTATTCGACGGACAGGGAACCCGCCCGTGGGAGCCGGATGACGAGAGACATCCACTGAATGTCTATGGACAGTCCAAATATGAGGGAGAGCTTGCAGTCGAGGAGCTGGTAGAGAAATTCTTTACCGTCCGTATCGCCTGGGTATTCGGCGTAAACGGAAAGAACTTCATTAAGACCATGCTCCGGATCGGAAAAGAGCGCGGAGCTGCTTCGGTCGTTGACGATCAGATCGGTTCCCCGACCTACACTTACGACCTCGCAAGACTTCTCGTGGATATGATCCAGACGGACAAATACGGCAGATACCATGCGACAAACGAAGGACTCTGCTCCTGGTATGAGTTCGCCTGCGAGATCTTCCGTGCAGCAGGAATGGATGTCAAGGTGACACCGGTCCACTCCGATGAGTACCCGGCTGCAAAGGCAAAACGCCCGATGAACAGCCGTATGAGCAAGGAAAAACTCACAGAGAACGGCTTTGAGCGTCTTCCGGAGTGGAAGGATGCCGTTGCAAGATATCTGAAGGAAATTACCTGGTAGGAACTGCCGTTTTGTTACAGTACACGGCACTCCATGCCCACGCACTGTAACAGGTTGTTGCCTATAAAAGGCATATGGCTGCCGGCGATGATATATTTTCGGCAGCCTGCTTATCTGAGAAATAAAACATCAGAAAAGCAAAAGACTTTTTGCTCTCAGTAGAATAATCTGTATATAGATAGAAAACTGCGGACCTTATAGAGAACCGGGATATCAGACAACGGCAATATCCGGTTCTCTATAAGGTTCGCGGGTCATGGAGGATTGAGGAATGGGAAAATATTTTGGCACCGACGGCTTCCGCGGAGAGGCGAACGTAAATCTGACCGTGGAGCATGCATATAAAGTCGGAAGATTTCTTGGATGGTATTACGGAAAACAGGCAAAGGGAGACCGCTGCAGAGTCGTGATCGGAAAAGATACAAGACGTTCCAGCTATATGTTTGAGTATTCCCTGGCAGCGGGACTCACAGCGTCCGGAGCGGACACTTATCTCTTACATGTGACGACAACTCCGAGCGTGTCCCATGTGATCCGCACGGAAGATTTCGACTGCGGGATCATGATCTCTGCCAGCCATAACCCGTACTATGACAATGGCATCAAGGTCATGAACGGAAACGGTGAAAAGCTCGAGGAGAGCGTCATCGAGGAGATCGAGAAGTACTTAGACGGTGAGATGGAAGAAATTCCGCTCGCTAAGAGAGAAAATATCGGAAGAACCCAGGATTTCGCGGCAGGAAGAAATCGTTATATCGGCTACCTGATTTCCATCGCGACAAGATCTTTTAAGGGCAAAAAGGTCGGTCTCGACTGCTCCAACGGAAGCGCTTCCTCCGTTGCGAAGAGCGTATTTGACGCTCTCGGTGCAGACACTTATGTGATCAACGACCAGCCGGACGGCCTCAACATCAACCGCGACTGTGGATCCACGCATATCGGAAATCTTCAGAAATTCGTGAAGGAAAAAGGCCTGGATGTCGGATTTGCATACGATGGTGACGCAGACCGCTGCTTGGCGGTGGATGAGAATGGAAATGTCGTGGACGGCGACTTGATCCTCTACATCTGTGGAAAGTACATGAAGGAACAGGGACTTTTACGCAACAACAAGATTGTCACGACGGTCATGTCAAACCTCGGTCTCTACAAAGCGCTGGACCGCGAGGGTATCGGCTATGAGAAGACAGCGGTCGGTGACAAGTATGTGTATGAGAACATGTCAAAGACCGGAAACTGTCTCGGCGGTGAGCAGTCCGGACACATCATTTTCAGCAAGTATGCGACGACCGGTGACGGTATCTTAACTTCCTTAAAGATCATGGAAGTCATGCTGGAGAAGAAGGAGACACTTGGAAAGCTTGCTTCTGAGGTTACGATCCTTCCGCAGCTTTTAAAGAATGTCCGTGTAGCAGACAAAGCGGCGGCGTTAAACGACCCGGATGTGCAGGCAGCAGGAAAAGCCGTTGACGAAGCGCTCGGAAATGACGGAAGACTTCTTCTGCGCCAGAGCGGGACTGAACCGCTGATCCGCGTGATGGTCGAGGCGGAGACACCGGAGATCTGTGAGAAATATGTGGATCAGGTGATCGACGTGCTGAAGAAAAAAGGGCATGTGTCAGAAAGCTGATTGCTTGAAATATAAAAGATGAACGATGAGGCAGTGAGGAAATTCGCTGCCTCATTATATATATGGTTATAGTCTCAGAAAGGCTTGAGAGGTGTACAGTGACTTCGTAGTTACTTTTCATGGGTAGGAATTTTCTGAACTGAAAATTCCGTATGATACCGTTATGACCGCGGATTTTGCCGATTCGGAATGCGAAGCATCGGCAAAATCCTGTTACAGTGCGCGGGCATGGAGTGCCCGGGTACTGTAACACTGCATATCTCCCATATCTAAATGTTATGGTATAGATTCTTGCGATTCCTTTTTCGCAGTGATATAATGAAGAAACGAAAAGGAGGCGGTCGAAAAACGCGGCCGCCGCCAGAATTTCACAAAAAAGGACTGATGAAAATGGGGTTAGACCTAAAAGCGTAACATTGTTTATAATTGAGAAGTACAGCGTGGTTTACCGACTCCGTGGCCTGCGACTATGAAGCTGGAGGGAAACTGCAGTGCCTGGAATGACTGCATGATTACAAAAATTCATGAAATGCAGGGATGAAAATGACTTTTATCAGAAAAGCGGAGGAAAGAAACTATGATGAATTATAAGAGATATCAGAGAGTACCGGTCATGAATTACCCGGAGCGGGAGTGGCCGAATAAAGAGATCGAGAAAGCACCGATCTGGTGCAGTGTGGATCTGCGCGACGGCAATCAGGCACTTGTAGAGCCGATGGTCGTTGAAGAGAAGATCGAAATGTTCAATATGCTGGTGCAGATGGGCTTCAAGGAGATCGAGATCGGTTTCCCGGCCGCTTCCCAGATCGAATTTGACTTTTTAAGACAGCTCGTTGAACGCAGGCTGATCCCGGACGATGTGACGGTTCAGGTTCTGACCCAGTGCCGTGATCACCTGTTAAAGAGAACCTTCGAGTCCATTCAGGGAATCCCGAAGGCAGTTGTGCATATTTACAACTCTACATCCACCTTACAGCGTGATGTTGTATTCCATATGGACCGTGAGGAGATCAAGCAGATCGCAATCGACGGTGTCGATATGGTAAAGAAGTACATGAAAGATTATGACGGAAAAGTGATCCTGGAGTATTCCCCGGAGAGCTTTACCGGAACAGAGATGGACTATGCGCTTGATATCTGCAACGCGGTCCAGAGAGCATGGGGACCGACACCGGACAATAAGATGATCATCAACCTTCCGTCCACTGTCGAGATGACGACACCGAACGTGTTTGCGGACCAGATCGAGTGGATGAGCAAACATCTGGAGAACCGCGAGAGCATCGTTTTAAGTGTTCATCCGCATAATGACCGCGGAACAGGCGTTGCTGCGGCAGAACTTGCAATGCTTGCAGGCGCTGACCGCGTTGAGGGAACCCTGTTCGGAAACGGTGAGCGTACCGGCAACGTGGATATCCTGACCATCGCCTACAATATGTTCTCTCAGGGAATCGATCCGGAGCTTGAGATCGGCGATATCAAGAAGATCGCGGAAGTATACGAGCGCTGCACAAAGATGCATATCGATCCGCGTCATCCGTACGCTGGAAAGCTGGTATTTACTGCATTCTCCGGCTCCCATCAGGATGCTATCAACAAGGGAATGCATGCGCTTATGGAAAGCAAGAGCGAGATCTGGCAGGTTCCGTATCTGCCGATCGATCCGTCCGATATCGGAAGAGAGTACGAACCGGTGGTTCGCATCAACAGCCAGTCCGGAAAGGGCGGTGTTGCTTTCGTTATGGACAGCTTCTTTGGATTCAAGCTTCCGCGCGGCATGCACAAGGAGTTCGCGGATGTGATCCAGAAGATCGCAGAGAAGCAGGGTGAGGTTGCGCCGGATCAGATCATGGAAGAGTTCCGCATCGAGTATCTCGACCGCAAGGAACCGTACCACTTCCGCAAGTGTAAGATCACAGATTTCGAGTCCGGAGACCAGTTCACAACCGTTGCTGTTGTTACCTACTCTGACCACGGCGAGACAAAACAGTTTGAAGGTGTCGGAAACGGCCCGATCGATGCTGTGAAACGCGGACTGGAGGAGGAGCTTGGTATCTCAATCAAGGTTCTCGATTACAGCGAGCATGCGCTGACATCCGGTTCCGGGGCACAGGCGGCTTCCTATATCCACCTGATGGATCAGAAGACCGGCAAGGTGACATACGGTGTCGGCATCAGCTCCAACATCACGAGAGCATCCTTAAGAGGTATCTTTAGTGCAGTTAACCGTCTGTTTGGAGATGCAGAGTAAAATAAAAATGTCGGATATACGTTCAGTGCTGCGGTAAGACATAGGGAGAAACTGCAGTGTCCCGGCGGCAAATCATAAGAAAATTTTAAATGCGGCAGAAATGGGAATGCAATCCTGTTTTTGCCGCATTTTTGCGTCATATTTTTAATGAAATGTAAGGAAAAAGAGAAGAGTTTTTAGGAAGTTTTCTGTATAATACAAGTACAAACAAAAAACGAAAGATATCTAACGGAGATATCGAAAACAAATAGCCACCGTGGGAACGATGAAAAGGAAACCGGTGGGAAAGTGAAAAAGTATATTCCGGAAACGGAAATATTTAGAAGAGGAGGGTTTCTATGAAGAAGAGATATTTTGCAGGTGCAGCAGTTGCAGCGATGATTTTAACCGCAGGAATGGCGACGACTTCCTTTGCGGACTGGTCACAGCAGAATGGAAAATGGTATTACTACAATGACAACAACGGACGCCTCGTTCGGAATGACTGGGTATGCTCCAAAGATGCATGGTATTATATGGATTATAATGGAGTGATGCAGACAAACAGCCTGATCGATGATACCTATTATGTAAATGAGAATGGTGTCATGATCACAAACACATGGAAGTACATCAACAACAGCCGCTGGAACGAAAGCGGATGGAGATATTTCGGAGCAAACGGAAAGGCGTACACAAACGGCTGGAAACAGATCAATGACGTGTGGTACCACTTTACGGACTCCGTTTTGGATATCGGCTGGGTGGAGATCGATGGTAAGATCTATCATTTAGAAGATTCCGGAGCTATGACGACGGGCTGGAGAAAACTGGCGGACAGAGAGGATGACTGGGGTGAGTACTGGTACTACTTTAATTCCAGTGGAAAGCTGATCTATGATGGTGAACTGAAGATCTCCGGTGAGACCTATATCTTTGACCACAGCGGAAGAATGCTGACTGGCTGGGTAAATGAGTCTGATTACACATCTACAGGACGTGACGACCTCTCCAACAGCGATGTCAATGCCCTTCGCTACTTCCGCAGCGGCGGACAGCAGATGAACGGCTGGAGATATATGGCATCCCCGGATGACGCTGAGGAAAACTGGTACTACTTTAAAGATGGCCGCGCATATTCCACATCCTATAAAACAACGGAGGCCTGCGGATACGGAATAGCGAAGATCAAGGGAGAGACCTACTGCTTCGATAAGAAGGGCCGCATGAAGACAGGTCTTGTGGAGCTGAGTGATGGCAGAAAGTTCTACTTTGATAGTGACGGAAAGATGAAGACCGGACGGATCGTGGTCAATGACGATAACCATGACAACGAAGTATTCTACTTCACAACTTCAGGCAGTATCGGAAAGAGAGGCGACGGATTCACGGGTGTGAAGGACGGAAGTCTCTACGAGAACGGACGCCTTGTGAGTGCGGAAGAAGGAATGAAGTACGAGAAAGTCACCGTTGACGGAAAGACATATGTAGTCAATGAATCCGGTAAGGTAAAGACCAGCGGAACCGTGACAGACGCGGATGGCGTGAAATATAAGATCACGAAGGATCAGAACGGCGGATATCATGTGGAAGTTTCCTGGTAGGAATGAATACAAAAAGCTTGATGAGCTTATGATGTAAAATTTCATAGAACCCCATAAAGAGAGATCCCGGCAGTTTGCTGTCGGGGTCTCTTGCTGTTGTGCGTATTTTGTGAAAGGTGAATGATTTTACCTTCATATAAAAACGAACAAACGTTTGCATATAAAAACGAAATGTGATATACTGGGCGTAACAGGAAATAAGTCCGTAACATACGAGAATATCCGGATTTTCTGACGAAACGTATACTCAGGAAATTCCGTGAGAATGATAAAGCAAAAGCAGACATGGCAAAGAGGAGAGACACAATGCCGAAGCAATATATAAAAATACGAGGTGCCAACGAGCACAACTTAAAAAATATTTCCCTAAATATCCCGAGAAATGAGCTGGTGGTCCTGACCGGACTTTCCGGATCGGGAAAATCTTCCTTGGCGTTCGATACGATCTACGCGGAGGGACAGAGACGCTATATGGAGTCTCTGTCCTCCTATGCGCGTCAGTTCTTAGGCCAGATGGAAAAACCGGATGTTGAGAGCATCGAGGGACTTTCCCCGGCGATCTCCATCGACCAGAAATCCACGAACCGCAACCCGCGTTCCACCGTGGGAACTGTGACGGAGATATACGACTATATGCGTCTTCTGTACGCGAGGATCGGTATCCCCCACTGCCCGAAGTGCGGCAGGGAGATCCGCAAGCAGACCGTGGATCAGATGGTGGACCAGATCATGACACTGCCGGAGCGGACGAAGATCCAGCTTTTAGCGCCAATGGTCCGTGGAAGAAAAGGACGTCATGAGAAGGTTCTGGAACAGGCGAAACGCAGTGGTTACGTCCGTGTGATGATCGATGGAAATCTACATGAGCTGTCAGAAGAGATCACGCTGGAGAAGAACATCAAGCACAATATCGAGATCGTTGTGGATCGTCTCGTTGTGAAGCCGGGGATCGAGAAACGTCTGACGGACTCCATCGAGACTGTGATGAAGCTGTCCGACGGTCTGATGATCGTGGACGTGACGGGCGGCGAGCCGATCAACTTCAGCCAGAGCTTTTCCTGCCCGGACTGTGGGATCAGTATCGAGGAGGTGGAGCCGCGAAGCTTCTCCTTTAATAACCCGTTCGGCGCCTGCCCGGACTGTTTCGGTCTGGGATATAAGATGGAATTTGATGAGGATCTGATGATCCCGGATAAGTCCTTGAGTATCAACGAGGGAGCGATCGTCGTCCTCGGCTGGCAGTCCTGCGCGAAGCCGGGAAGCTTTTCGAGGGCGATTCTGGATGCCCTGGCGGCAGAGTATCACTTTGATCTTGATACTCCGTTTAAAGATTATCCGAAGGAGATCCATGATATCCTGATCTACGGAACCGGTGGAAAGGAAGTAAAGGTCCACTATACAGGACAGCGCGGAACCGGCGTTTACGACGTGGCCTTTGAGGGCCTGATCGAGAACGTAAACCGCCGTTACCGGGAGACGTTCTCCCAGGCCAGCAAGGCAGAGTACGAGAGTTTTATGCGGATCACACCGTGTACCACCTGTCATGGACAGCGCTTAAAGCAGTCTTCTCTGGCAGTGACGGTAGGTGGGCTGAATATTTACGAGGCTACGAATATGTCCATCGTAAAATTCAGGGAGTTTATCGATGATCTGAAGCTATCTGAGATGCAGAAGATGATCGGTGAACAGATTTTAAAGGAAATCCGGGCGAGGATCAGCTTCCTGATCGACGTGGGACTGGATTATCTGTCCTTATCCCGGGCGACGGGTACCCTTTCCGGCGGCGAGGCACAGCGGATCCGTCTGGCGACCCAGATCGGCTCCGGACTTGTGGGGGTTGCCTATATCCTTGATGAGCCGAGTATCGGACTGCACCAGAGAGATAACGATAAGCTGTTGAAAACGCTGGAACATCTTCGGGATCTCGGAAACAGTGTGATCGTCGTGGAACACGATGAGGATACGATGCGGGCGGCGGACTGTATCGTGGATATCGGTCCGGGGGCCGGGGAACACGGCGGAAATGTGGTCGCTGTGGGAACGGCAGCCCAAATCATGAAGTGTAAAGAATCGATCACCGGTGCGTATTTAAGCGGCCGGATCAAAATTCCGGTGCCGAAGGAGAGAAGAAGCCCCACGGGCTGGATCAAAATCCGTGGCGCGAGGGAGAATAACCTGAAAAATATCGATGTGGATGTGCCGCTTGGAATTATGACCTGCGTGACCGGTGTGTCGGGATCGGGAAAGAGCTCCCTGATCAACGAGATCCTCTATAAGGCACTGGCGAAAAAGCTGAACCGCGCCCGGACGATTCCCGGAGACCACGATGGAATCGACGGCGTGGAACAGCTGGACAAGATCATCGCCATCGATCAGTCTCCGATCGGAAGAACTCCGCGATCGAATCCGGCAACCTACACCGGTGTGTTTGACCTGATCCGTGATCTATTCGCGGCGACTACCGACGCGAAGGCGAAGGGATACTCAAAGGGACGGTTCAGCTTCAATGTAAAGGGCGGCCGATGCGAGGCTTGCAGCGGTGACGGAATCATCAAGATCGAAATGCATTTCCTGCCGGACGTCTATGTGCCCTGTGAGGTCTGCGGCGGAAAGCGGTACAACCGTGAGACCCTGGAAGTGAAGTATAAGGGAAAGAGCATTTACGATGTGCTGAATATGACTGTGGAGGAGGCGTTAAAGTTCTTTGAGAATGTGCCGTCTATCGCGAGAAAGATCGCGACATTGAACGATGTGGGACTTTCCTATATCCGTCTTGGACAGCCCTCAACGGAGCTTTCCGGCGGAGAGGCGCAACGGATCAAGCTCGCCACAGAGCTTTCCAGACGCGGAACCGGAAAAACGATCTATATCCTCGATGAGCCGACGACAGGACTCCATTTCGCGGATGTCCATAAGCTGGTGGAGATCTTAAGAAAGCTTTCCGAAGGTGGAAATACGGTGGTTGTGATCGAGCACAATCTGGATGTGATCAAGACCGCGGATTATATTATCGATATGGGACCAGAAGGCGGAGACCGCGGCGGTACCGTGATCGCGAAGGGAACGCCGGAGGAGATCGTGAAGGTTCCGGAGTCCTATACGGGGCAGTATGTCAAGAGGTATCTTGAGAACGGAGATACCGGTTCAGATGAGTAAAGGTTACTTTTCATGGGTAGGAATTTTCTGAACTGAAAATTCCGTATGATACCGTTATGACTGCGGATTTTGCCGATTCGGAATGCGAAGCATCGGCAAAATCCTGTTACCGTGCGCGGGCATGGAGTGCCCGTGTACGGTAACGAGTAAAGAAATGAAAGTTTTGAATCATCACTTGGAATACTTCCGGCGGTATGTTATACTAAAATAATAAGAAAATCATAATTGCCCGACAGTAATTTCTATTACAGTTCAGCCGTACGCTGGTTTGTCTGAACTGAATTTCCTGCTATCGGGTAGTTATGTAAAACAGGGATCACACAGGAGGAATAAGCCCATGCTGTTAGTAAAAAACGCAAAAGTTTACGCACCGGAATATCTCGGAGTGAAGGATATCCTGATCGCCGGAGGAAGGATCGAAAGAATCGCGGATCATCTGCCGGAGTATGAGGGATGTGAAGTAATCGACGGAACCGGAAAGATCGTGACTCCGGGTATTATCGACCGTCATGTCCATGTGACCGGAGGCGGCGGAGAAGGAAGCTTTCACACTCAGGCACCGCAGGTCCAGCTGTCCAGCCTGATCAAGGGTGGTGTTACAACTGTACTTGGACTTTTGGGAACTGACGGAATCAGCAGAAGCGTGGAGAATCTTTTAGCAAAGGTAAAAGCGTTGAAAGAAGAGGGAATTTCCGCTTATGCGATCTGCGGAGCTTATGGTTATCCGAGTACGACTGTGACCGGAAGTGTCAGCAAGGACATTATGTTTATCGATGAGATCCTTGGAGTGAAGCTTGCGATCTCCGATCACCGTGCGCCGAATATCACGACAGAAGAACTGATCCGTCTGGCCAGTGATGTCCGCACCGCAGGAATGCTGAGTGGAAAACCTGGATTTATCTGCCTTCACATGGGCGGAGATAAGAGAGCATTAAAACCGGTATTTGAGGCATTAGAGCGCACCTCGATCCCGCCGAAAACATTTCAGCCGACTCACGTGGGACGCGACGCGAACCTCTTAGAGGATGCGTTTAAGTTCGCGAAGATGGGCGGAACGATCGACCTCACCTGTGGGGAATCTGAAAGCAAGTTCCACTCTGTTGCAGACGCTGTCAAGAAAGCGAAAGAAGAAGGCGTTCCAATGGAGAAGGTGACCATGAGCTCCGATGGACAGGGAAGCTGGTCTAACTATGACGCAGAAGGAAAACTTGTGGAGATCGGTGTTTCCGATGTGGATACGATCTACCGTCAGATCGTCTACATGGCAAAAGAAGAAAATATGGATTTTGAGGAACTTCTGGCTCTCGGAACTAAGAATCCGGCGATGGCTCTGGAATTATATCCGAAAAAGGGTGCTGTGAAGGAAGAAAGTGATGCCGATATCCTGATCATGAATGAAGCTCTCTCTCTTGATACGGTGATCGCTATGGGCGTGCCTATGATGAGAGACGGAAAAATCCTTAAAAAGGGAACGTATGAGAAATAATGTTGCTGCCTGCGCGAGGTGCAAATGTGCCTGATTATGTACAGGAACCTTCATAGTTACTTTTCATGGGTAGGAATTTTCTGAACTGAAAATTCCGCACAATACAGTGGTGGTAGTGGATTTTGCCGATTCGGAATGCGAAGCATCGGCAAAATCCTGTTACAGTGCGCGGGCAAGGAGTGCCCGTGTACTGTAACCCTTCATACTCATTAAAGTACAGGTTTTGAGGGAAAGCACTTGCCAAGTTTCCATGAATCCCTTATAATTAGTTCCAAATAGGAAAATTTATATCTGTCCGGCATTCTAGGACAAATCGATGCGGATTGCCGGGCAGTTATCAAGAAGTACATGCACATATTTCAGGAGGCACCCGATGAATCAGGAAAAAATTATTGTTATCGACTTCGGCGGCCAGTACAATCAGCTGGTTGCCCGTCGTGTCCGTGAATGCCATGTATACTGTGAGATCTACTCCTACCGGACTCCGATCGAACAGATCAAGGCAATGAATCCGAAAGGAATCATCTTAACCGGAGGTCCGAACAGCGTTTATGAGGAAGGTGCTGCTACATGCAGCAAGGAACTGTTTGAGATGGGCGTTCCGGTACTCGGACTCTGCTACGGCGCGCAGCTGATGTCCCACGTTCTCGGCGGACATGTATGCAAGGCACCGGTCCGTGAGTACGGCAAGATCGAAGTGACTGTGGATAAGACAAGCAAGCTTTTCGGAGATGTATCCGAGAAGACGATCTGCTGGATGAGCCACAATGACTACATCGAGAAAGAAGCACCTGGATTCAGAATCGTCGCACATACTCCGGACTGCCCGGTTGCAGCCGCGGAATGTGCGGAAAAGAAATTATATGCGATCCAGTTCCATCCGGAGGTTCTTCATACTCAGGAAGGTACAAAGATGCTCCACAACTTCATCTACGAAGTCTGCGGATGTGCCGGAACATGGAAGATGGATGCATTTGTCGAGAACAGCATCAAGGCGATCCGTGAGAAGGTTGGAAACGGAAAAGTTCTTTGCGCGTTATCCGGTGGAGTTGACTCTTCTGTTGCAGCCGTTATGCTCGCAAAGGCAGTCGGCGACCAGCTCACCTGTGTATTCGTTGATCACGGTCTTCTCCGCAAGAACGAGGGAGACGAGGTCGAGGAAGTATTCGGACCGAACGGCCCGTATGATCTGCACTTTATTCGCGTAAATGCCCAGCAGCGTTTCTACGATAAATTAGCTGGCGTTGAGGAGCCGGAGAGAAAGAGAAAGATCATTGGCGAAGAGTTTATCCGCGTATTCGAGGAAGAGGCAAAGAAGATCGGCGCCGTTGACTTCCTGGTACAGGGAACAATTTATCCGGACGTTGTTGAGAGTGGCCTCGGCGGAGAGTCCGCAGTGATCAAATCCCACCACAATGTCGGAGGACTTCCAGATTATGTTGATTTCAAAGAGATCATTGAGCCGCTCCGCGACCTCTTCAAAGACGAGGTTCGTAAGGCCGGTCTGGAACTCGGAATTCCGGAGAAGCTCGTATACCGTCAGCCGTTCCCGGGCCCGGGACTTGGTATCCGTATTATCGGCGCCGTAACACCGGAGAAAGTAAAGATGGTACAGGAGGCTGACGCGATCTACCGCGAAGAGATCGCAAAGGCAGGAATCGACCGCAATATCGGTCAGTACTTCGCAGCACTGACTAATATGCGCTCCGTAGGCGTTATGGGTGATGAGAGAACTTACGACTACGCGATCGCGCTGAGAGCCGTAAATACGATCGACTTCATGACCGCAGAGGCAGCAGAGATCCCGTGGGATGTCCTCGGAACCGTCGCAAGCCGAATCGTCAACGAAGTGCCGCACGTAAACCGCGTACTGTATGACTGCACGGGGAAACCGCCGGCTACGATTGAGTTTGAATAATTAAAAATTTCTGGAAAGCCTTATAAACAGGGCGTTTTAGAGCAGATAAAGTTCTATTTGATAACAAAATGATAACGCAAGAGATTTTGGCATTATTTATCCGGAATCTTGTGGTTGTCAGGTAATATGTGTGAAACCGACAAAAAAGGTCTTACTGAATTGAGTGAAATCAATTTGGTAAGGCCTTTTTTCGTCGGCTTTTATTTTGCGTTATTTGGATAGTTGTAACGCCACTGGTCATATTCTTCCTGAGTAATCTCGCCGGATTTGAGTTTTTCTGCCTGTTCCTGCCATGCATGGAACATATCAAACATAGAAAGGTAGGTGGTTCCCTTGGACTTGTCCAGCCGGAGACAAAGTTCTCCGTCAATCTCATCAATGTGAAGTCCGTAAAGGTCTTCTAAGGTAAATAAGGTATGCATCAGTCCAACGTAACTGTCAATATCCGGGACAGCCAGAGCATGAGGGGATACTTCAAAAATATCAGCCAGTGCGTTCAGGTATTTTTCCTTTGGACTGCGTGCCCCTTTTTCATACTGTGCAATGCGGACATCAGCCTGTGAATCACTGAATCCCAGCTGTTGCCCCAAATATTTCTGCGTGAAACCACGCAGAAGTCTGAAATGGTGGATTCTTTCGCCTATTGCCATATGCTATATCTCCTGTCTTTTTCTTGATAGGTTGAGTATAGCATATCCAAATGGTAGAGACAAGAAAATCCATACAAAAAAGTATGGGTAAATGTATTGGAAGTACTTGACCCATACAGAATAGTATAGTATAATTCAACCCATACAAAATAGTATAGTAAAAGAAAGGAGAAATTTTCTATGAGTAAAATGTTTATGAATGTGAAAGAGGTCATGGAAGTCCTGGAAGTATCAGAATCCTACGCATACAAGCTGATGAAAAGGCTAAACAGGGAGTTACAGGCGATGGGATGTCAGACCATTGCAGGAAAGGTTGACCGGAAATATTTCTATGAGCAGTTCTATGGAACAAGATCGAATGATGGGAGGAATTAAAAATGGCAATTTATAAGAATGACAATGGCACCTGGTATGTGATGATCCGGTATCAGGACTGGACAGGTGCAAGAAAACAGAAATGCAAACGAGGATTTTCTACAAGAAAAGAAGCTGCGGACTGGGAGTTACAATTCAAATTACAGAAGAAAGCAAGCGTGGATATGACAATGGAAAGCTTTTGCACTATGTATGAAGAAGATATCAGACCTTCTTTGAAGCAGAGTACTTGGCTTACGAAAGAAAATATTATTCAGAAAAAGATTCTTCCGTATCTTGGAAAGCGAAAAGTATCAGAAATTACAGCGAAAGATGTGATGGACTGGCATAATCAGATGAGAAAACTGAAAACGAAGACAGGAAAACCGCTTTCGCCAACGTATCTGAAAACGATACATGGACAGTTAAGCACCATTTTCAATCATGCAGTGAAATATTACGACCTTAGCACTAATCCTGCGAGAAAAGCAGGGGCACTGGGAGAAGAAGAAGGCAAGGAAATGTTGTTCTGGACAAAAGAAGAATATAAGCGGTTTGCAGAAGAAATGATGGACAAACCTCTTTCCTACTATGCTTTTCAACTGCTTTACTGGTGCGGGATTCGTTCCGGTGAGCTGCTTGCTTTAACACCGGCAGATTTTAATTTCAAAAAGAAAACGCTTCGGATCAATAAGTCCTATCAGCGTTTGAAAGGAGAAGATGTAATCAGTACGCCAAAGACAAAGAACAGTGTACGGACAGTCATAATGCCACAGTTTCTGTGTGATGAAATGCAGGACTGTCTAAAAATATATTACAGCTTACAGCCTGACAACCGTATTTTTCCGGTAACAAAATATTATCTGAATCACGAGATGGAAAGAGGCTGCAAAGCGAGTGGGGTAAAGAAAATCAGAGTTCATGATCTCAGGCATAGTCATGTATCCCTGTTGATCAATATGGGGTATACCGCACTAGCAATCGGAAAAAGGGTTGGACATTCAGCAGAAAAGATTACTTATCGGTATGCACATCTATTCCCGTCGGTACAGCAGGACATGGCAGAGCAGCTGGATGCGGAAAATATGGAAGAAGAATTAAATGAAGTGGAAGGAGAACTTGCAAATGTCGGCTAAATGTCTGGATCAGCAGGGACGTTGGAGAAATAAAGTTGTAGCATTTCGGATGTCACCGGAAGAAGATGAACTTCTGGAGACGGCAGTACGGCTATCGGGACTAACCAAACAAGAATATATTATCCGAAGACTGCAGGAAAAAGAAGTTGTGGTTACAGGAAATCCCAGGGTGTATAAAGCTTTGAAGAAGGAACTTGAAAAGGTACTGAGTGAGCTGAAACGTCTGAAAAAGGGAGAAGATGTGCCGGAGGATTTATTGGAAGTGATTCGGCTTATCACAATAACAATGGCTGGAATGAAAGCGGAATAAAAGAGCCTTTAAGTGTCGGAAAACACCTAAAGGCAGGGATTTGGTAGAATACTCTTCCAAAAAACTTCTATGAGTATTCTATCAAAAACCACTCTTTCTTTCAACGGGAAAATAAGGAGGATTTGATGGAAAACAAAAGAACAGAAACAAATAAAACAGTACAGAAAAGGCTGGAACCGGAACTGAAACTCATCAACATGGATGCGGTGGAAGTGGAGCAGATTGAATGGCTGCTTTATCCATTTATTCCCTATGGAAAAGTAACAATTATACAGGGAGATCCGGGAGAAGGAAAGACGACAATGGTGCTTCAGATTATTGCAAAACTGACCAGAGGAGAGACTATTCTTCCAGCTGATTCAACAAAAGATAAAAGGATAGATATTGATAGTGAAAGCGATATGGTAGATGCAGAAAATATTGAAAACAATGCGTCAACACAGCATTTGGAGGCACCAGTAAATGTAATCTACCAGACTGCAGAAGATGGTCTTGGAGATACCATAAAACCAAGATTACTTGCTGCAGGTGCAGACTGTACAAAGGTCATGGTCATCGATGACAGTGAGCAGCCACTGACGATGGCAGATGTCCGGTTGGAAGAAGCAATTGTGCAGACAAAAGCCAGAATGGTTGTGCTTGACCCGATTCAGGGCTTCCTTGGATCAGAGGTGGATATGCACAGGGCTAATGAAATCCGTCCTTTGATGAAACGTATAGCAGTCCTGGCAGAAAAATATCATTGTGCGATTATTCTGATTGGACACATGAACAAGAACAGTAACGGAAAATCTTCTTATCGGGGACTTGGTTCTATTGATTTCCAGGCAGCTGCAAGAAGCGTTTTGATTGTCGGACGAATTAAGGACGAACCGGAAGTAAGAGTTGTGTGCCATACAAAGAGTTCCTTGGCACCGGAAGGCAAAGCTATTGCGTTCCGTCTGGATAAAAACAACGGATTTGAATGGATTGGTGAATATGACATTAGTGCAGATGAATTGCTTAATGGAGAGGGAAAAGGACAGAAAACCCGGAAAGCAAAAGAATTTCTGCTTGAGATACTGGCTGATGGAGGTATGGCACAAAAGAAAATAGAGGAAGAAGCAGAAAAACTGGGAATTAAAAAGAAAACACTGAGAAATGCCAAAATGGAACTGGGAATAGATTCTGTAAAACGTGGAAATCAGTGGTATTGGATGTTGTCAGAGTAGAAAAAGGAAGATGGCAAGATGACCATAACTTAAGAATAGGGCATCTTGCCACCTTGAAAGGAAATCAGATGAAAAATAGAAATGTGCAGATTCCATACGAGTTATTCTTTCAGCTTTTGCAGTATTTTTTGATGGAGAATTACGAGGGCGAAGAAAGAATAAGGAAAGGATTAGAAAAGAAACTGAATGCAATGGTAGATCGGGAGCTATACAGCAAGTACAAAACAGCACCAACAGAGGAAGAAAGAGAAAAGTCCAGGCAGGAATACCTGGAAAGGAAGGGAATACCGGAAAACTTTCGTTGGTAGAGATTCTTGCTGATCACTTTATAACAGGAGCGTGTCACGCACCTGTAAATATCAGACAAGGCGAAAGCATGTAAGGTGCAGCCGGGAGGTTATAGATTACCCGATTATTTATAGGCGAATTACAAGTTGCGAAAGGGAGCCCTGAATCAGGGCCTCCTTACAGCAGGATAATAGAAAGGAGCATAAAGCAATGAGAGAAGGAAGATTAGGTTATAACAGCAGTAATGACAGATATGGTTTATTGTCATCAGATTTATGGATTGATACAGGATTTCATTGTGGGGAATGCCTGGAAGTACTGATTGATGATCAGTGGGTGCAGACCAGAATGGAGATGAATCCGGCAAGGGAATGGTATCTGGTAGGAACACCGTACTGCGGAGATCTGGAATATATCCGGGCGAGAATACAGTAATAGATTAGTTAAGTGAGTAACGCAGAAGCAATCCGACCAGCGGGAGGAATAATGCCCCCGGCAGGGCGCAAGGGTACTTTTGATGGACGGTACGGCTGTCGAAAGTGCTTTTGCGTTACTTTTGACAAAAGTAACAAAACCGCCGTATCCGGCGAAGATTTCTTATAATCGCCATAATTGGCGGAAGTACAAATTATGTGCCATATCTAGCACGCTTTTTAGAAGGAGAGGTGAGGAGCATAATGATGAGAAGAACGATTAGCGGCATGATTGGAACTGGATCGCTGGCTCATAACAGACGGGATTTTATAGCTGAAAATGTAGACCCGGACAGAGTACACCTGAATATCTGTTACCAGAATGAAAACCTGAAAGAAGTATATAAAGAGCTGTTTGATGATTCTGTGGAACGGTACAATGTGGGAAAAAGAAAGGACCGACAGATTACAAATTACTATGAAAAAATCCGTCAGGGAAAGCAGGAAAAGCTGTTCCATGAAGTGATTTTCCAGATTGGAAATCGAGAAGATATGGCTGTGGGAACGACAGAAGGAGACCTGGCGGTAAAAGTACTAGATGAGTATGTAAAGAATTTTCAGCAACGAAATCCAACACTTCATGTATTTAGCTGTTATCTGCACCAGGATGAAGCTACACCGCATCTGCATATTGATTTTGTCCCTTATGTGACTGGCTGGAAAGGGAAAGGAATGGATACTAGGGTTTCTCTGAAGCAGGCATTAAAAAGTCTGGGATTTCAAGGCGGGAACAAACACGATACAGAGTTGAATCAGTGGATCAACCATGAAAAAGAATTGCTTGCAGAGATTGCACGACAGCATGGAATTGAATGGGAGCAGAAAGGGACACATGAGGAGCATCTGGATGTTTATAATTTTAAGAAGAAAGAGCGTAAAAAGGAAGTGCAGGCACTGGAACAGGAGAAAGAATATCTCACTGCTGAGAATGAAGGACTGACTGCACAGATTGCGGAAGCAAGAGCTGATATCCAGCTTTTAAAAGATGATAAGGAGCAGGCAGTTAAGGATAAAGAGGAAGCTGAGAAGCGTGTGGAAAAAGTCGAGAAAGATCTGCACAGCCTGGAAGAACGCAGAGAACGGTTGCAGCCTGTTATGGATAATGTCAGTAAGGAAATAAAGGAATATGGGACAGTGAAAGCAATTCTACCGGAAGCTGGGACATTAGAACGTGCAACAACTTACCGGGATAAAAAGATAAAACCACTGTTTACCCAGATGAAAAATAAAATTGCTGCAATGGCTGCCCAGGTCAAAGAACTTACCAAAGAAGTAGAAAAATGGAAACACAAATATCAGGAAACAAAGCAGGCATATAACCGAGTACAGAGAGAGTTAGATACAGTGCGTCAAGAAAAACAGCAATTGCAGGATGTTTCCAACAGATATGACCGGGTAGTGCGTGTCCTTGGGGAAAATGTCGTAGAGAATGCGGTACAGCAAGATATACAAGAGCAGAAAGCATTAGAAGAAAAACAGCAAATGGAGCAAATGCCCAAAGGAAGTATTCACGAAAGGTTGGCATGGGGTACCCGTAAAAGTGAAATGGAGAATCAACAGAGTAAGAAAAATAAAACAAAAAATAAAGGAATGGAGAGATAAGACGATGAAAAAGCACGTTTATGATGAAAGTAATGGATTAAGCTACACACTGCATGGAGACTATTACCTGCCGGATTTGGCAGTGAATGAGGAAGAACCGACCTATGGTAAATATGGAATGCTGCGGAAGCAATTCCTGAAAGAGCATAGACCGGCACGATACCAGTATTTATTAATGACTGGGGAGTTGATAGCACACTTGAATCGAGTTGATCAGGAGGTCAGAGAGCAGGTAGAAACCTTGGTAGAGCAGATGGGGGAAAGACAGGGTGTGACGGAGAACTTGAAAATACAGGATCAGATGAAATGGATTGGTTTGATGAATAATATCAAAGCCTGTGCAGAAGAAATTGTGCTAAAAGATATGGTGTATGGACAGTAACGGATTAATACTGAGAGTGTTTTTGGTAATTTATAGAAATTTTTGCTTAAAAGATATACACAATATACCCATTATAGAAAAGTTACGGAAATGATTGAGTTTACTGGCTTTTTTTGAATAAAATGAAAAAATGATGAATGATACATTTTAAATAAAAAACACTGGATATTGGTATAGAAACATGCAAATAGCACTATATAATGTATAATGAAAGAAAAATATATAACTCGTATAATTGGTTAATTATTGACTTTTCCATTAGAGAGTAGTAATATAAAATCAATGAACTATACGAGGAGGTAATTACGATGATTAATTACAACGTTGATTCTTATGGAAAAATGCTTGGTAATATTACTGAAAAGACGATTCAGAGTGCTGCATCTTGCATATCTCAGTGTACGGGTTGTATGTGCAATTGTCGTTGCTCTTGCTCTGGTGGTATTATTGCAGATGTAGATTGGGAGGAAATGTAAAATGAGTGCAAATAATGTAGAATACGCTAAGATGTTTGGTACAATTTGTGACGAAGCTGTGGTAATGGCTAGATGTGCTTGTGTAGCATGTAATTCTTGTACATGTGCATGTTCATGCCGTAATATTCCAGATTTAGATGAAATTGACTGGGAATAGTATTCATATATTAAAGGTGTGATACAGCTTTTATAATTAAATTGATTTAGGCGTGTATGACAGTAAATAGTACATTATTATTTGAAAATATGTGGCATGATTGCTGTCGCAAATGTCGAAATGTAAATACGATGGAGGAGATAGAATGGTAAGATTATCACGTTATGCTCATGTTTATGATTTGGGAGATGATGTGGCATTATATCATTCACTCAGAATGAAACCAGTGTATTTGAATAAAAAGGCTTACGAGGACTTGCAGGCATGGCTTGCAGGTCCTTTTTGCAATGATTATGAAGATGCACCGGAAGATATCAGAAATGAAGTGAATGAATTAGTAAAATTTAAAATTTTAAATCATTCAGAGGAAGATGATGAGAAGGTTTTAAAATTTGTAAGAAGTAGGATTCCAGCTCCAGCAGTAAATGTATGTTATATGATTACCAGTGAGCAGTGCAATCTTGCATGCAAATACTGTTTTCTTGGAAACAACGATGCATGCAAGAGGAGTAAATTCTCATTAGAAAATATGTCTGTTGAAACAGCAGATAAGGCTGTTGATTTCTTTATTAAGCAAATTAAGTTGTCTGGTATGGATTTTGAAGAAAATAAACCTGTTATTATTTTCTATGGTGGTGAACCTCTTGTAAATTATGAGGTATTAGTTTATATTGCAGAGAAGATTAATAGTCTTAGAGAAGTTGAAAAATGTGTGAAGAATTTGGAAATGTCTATGGTTTCTAATGGCTTGCTTCTTACTGAAGAAAGAGCACTTAAATTGAAAGAATTAGGAGTTTCTATTGCAATTTCAGTTGACGGATTTACCGAAGAAGCAAATGCGATGCGAGTTGATGTTGCGGGGAAGAATGTATTTAACAAAATTCTCAGGACACTTGATATGTGCAAGAGAATTGGGGTTGAGGTGTCGTTATCTGTTACATTAAGTGAAGAGACAATTAAGGATACAAAAAATATTCTTAAACTTGTCGATAATTATGGAATTAAATCATTCGGATTTAATATTATGATGTCAGATGAAAACTTTGTTCTTCCACAAGAATATAATGAAAAGGCGGCTCAATTTATTATTGATGAGTTTGTTGAACTTAGAAAACGTGGAATATATGAAGACCGTATAATGAGAAAATTAAAGTCTTTCTCAAAAGCACAGATTTACTTTTCCGATTGTGCAGCAACAAGTGGTGGACAAATTGTAATTGCACCTAATGGACAAGTTGGCATTTGCCATGGTTGTTTGCATAATAAGCAGTATTTTGTTTCAAATGTCGACGATGCAAACTTTAATGCATCAAAGCATAAAGATTTTATTGAATGGTCTCAATTGACTCCGATAAATAAGGATGAGTGTCAAGAATGTCCTGCTCTAGGTATTTGTGGCGGTGGGTGTCCTATAAATGCAATGCATTTAAAAAAAGGAAATACTATACATGATTTAGATGAACGCTTCTGTGTTCATTCAAAAATGACTTTGGAGTTTTTGATTAAAGATCTGTATAGAATAATAAAGGAAGGGTGATAGAATGATTGATGACATTGTTATTGAAGGTATAGAAACAAACAACCTGAAAAATATTGATGTTGAAATTGTAAAAAAGGGAATAAATTTGATTATAGGACCTTCTGGCAGTGGCAAATCATCTTTAGCTTATGATACGATTGCGCAAATTGGTCAACATGAGTTTATGGCTATGTTTGCTGATGAAGTAAGTGAACCTTCCTATAAAGTTAAATCATTTTCTAATATGGTGGCTGCAGTTCCAATTAAGCAGTCAAATCATAATAACAATATTAGATCAACAATTGGAACATACTTTGGTCTAAATAGAAGTATCGGATTGATCTATGCAATAATGCTAGATCTTTCCGAGGACTTCTTTGTCCTTAATAAGGAAAGCAATTTATGTGAAAACTGTCATGGACTTGGTTTTGTAAGTAAACTTGATTATAATAAAATTATTGATTTTAATGTTCCGTTGAAAAAAGTGCCTTTTAGGTGTTGGACTAGATATAAAGATTTTTATGCACAGATGATTATTAATTTTTGTGCAGAACATAATATTGATAGCAATCAAAATTTTAGGGAATTAAATGAAGAAGAAAAAAGTTTGATACTTTATGGTGAAAGTGCAGGTAAGTATTCAGTAAGGTATAAAAAAGTTAATTCTTTTTCGAGAAGAACTTCTAAGTATTATGGTGTACTGACTGGAATACCTATGCTACCGAATTGCAGAATTGGAAAAGCGTATTATTCAGAATTTGAATGTGAGTGTTGCCATGGAAAAAAATATGGAAAACAATACGACGAATATAAGATACATGATCTTTCGATAGGCGAATTTATGACTACTGATTTTGCATTTTTAAAAGGTGTTGTAGATCAATTATTTAGAGAAATACAGGATGATAGGCTCGTTTTTACGATTAAAAATTTGAAAGCATTTATAGATAAATCTATTGAACTGAATTTAGGACATTTATGTTTTCACAGGGCGATACCTACATTGTCTGGGGGAGAGTTACAACGATTACGAATGGTTCAAGTATTTACAACTCAGCTCTCAGATTTGATCATTGTTCTTGATGAACCATTAGCTGGCTTATCTGGTGAGGAAAAGAAATCAATTTATGATAATGTTGTATCTCTGGCGGATAAACATACAGTAGTGTTGGTAGATCATGGTGAGACCTTTTATAAAGTAGCCGATAAAATAATTGCTTTGGGTGAAAAGGGCGGTAACGCAGGTGGATATTTAGTTGACGTCAATGCATTTTTAAAAAAACAACGAGATATAAAAAAATACGTTCCAGTTGTTGCAAAAAAACAAATTAGAATATTGTTAAATAGTTCTATATATAAATATAAAGGGGTTGATTTGGCAGTAGCAGAAAATTGTATGAATTTGATTACTGGATATTCAGGTGTTGGTAAATCTACTTTGTTAAGGGAATATTTCCCGCAGTATTTCAATAGTTATTTATATATAAATCAGAAACCGCTTCTCGGAAATAAGAATTCTTGTGTGGCTACTGTGTTAGATTTATCAAATAAAATCTCAGAATTGTACGCAAAGAAGCACAAAAAGGACAAGAAGTTCTTTTCAAACTTGACTGGAAATGATGGTATGTGTCCTGTGTGTTTAGGGGCGGGATATATTGAATATGGTGGTGATTATCATCAGAGTATGCGAGTTGAATGTAGAGAGTGTGAAGGTACAGGCTTTAACAAAAATCTTAAAAAATATAAAATTAAGGGCAAATCAATTTTTGATGTTTGGAAGATGACATTAGATGAGGCAATAGATTTTTTTGAGGATATCGACAAGTCGATTACAAAAGTGTGTATAACTGCGTCTGAAATTATGTTAGGTCATTTACAGATTGGACAAGCAACTGCTACATTGTCTGGAGGAGAAAATATTCGAATAAAAATTATGAAAGCATCAAAATCAACCGCAAAAGTTATTGGTGTTGACGAGCCCTTCAAAGGCTTAAGCAATATAGAAATTGATGCAGTCGCAAACTATTTAAATAGAATAAGAGAAAAAGGCAAGACGCTTATTGTGATTGATCATTCAACAGGTGTAGAAGATTATTTTTCTCAATGGATTCAAATAGAAAATATCGATAATAGATTAATTGGAAAACAGTTTAAGTAATGCAAGTAGATACATTTTAAGTGAATTGGTTAATCTGCGATATATTACCATAATAAAAATATTCGGAATGAGAACACTTTTAAGCTGTAAAAATTTACGTTGAATTTTACAGCTTTTTGTGTATAATAGAAGTAACAGAAACAATTTAAAATCAAAGGAAGGAGCTGAAAGAATATGGCAAATATTTTACCAGTATCTGATTTGAGAAATTATAACGAAGTCCTGAAGAACTGTCACAAAGGAGAACCAGTATATCTGACCAAGAATGGTAGAGGACGTTTCGTAGTCCTGGATATTGAAGACTATGAACGTGACCGGGCAGAGAAAAAGCTTCTGATGAAGCTGCAGGAAGCTGAAGAAGCAGTGAAAGACGGAGAAGGCTGGCTGGATTTGGATGAATTAAAAGCACTTGTGGGGGAATAAGATGTTAAAACTGCGGATCAATCCGATTGTTGCAAAGGATTTGAAGAACATCCGGGATTACATTGCTGAGGATAATGAAGAATATGCGGCAAAGACGATAAAAGAGATTTATGGTAAATTTGAAAATCTTCAGATGTTTCCTGGAATGGGGGCGGATCTCTCCAAACGGGTCAGCTTTCGGAC
Source organism: Pilosibacter sp. NGB245 (assembly GCF_057397225.1). Classification (NCBI taxonomy): domain Bacteria; kingdom Bacillati; phylum Bacillota; class Clostridia; order Eubacteriales; family Clostridiaceae; genus Pilosibacter; species Pilosibacter sp. NGB245. The sequence goes on from NZ_CM171584.1 coordinate 499,742, forward strand.
AGATTATAAATATGCGATATGGGAAGATTATGTTATTATCTACAAGGTCGGTAACGAATATGTAGAGATTTATCGTGTAGTTAACCGATATCAGGATATCACGAGAATCTTTGATTGATAACAGAGATGTGATAACAAATTGATAACACCATTCAGTACAGTCTGTGGACTTTGGACAGTGGAACACATATAAAACCAGATAGAACCATAATCCCTATACAAAAGTGTATAGTGATAAGATTTTATTTGCGAGTTTGAATAATTTTCAAAAGCTCGCAAAGCCTAGTAAAATGGGCATTTGCGAGCTTGTTTTTTGCCTTGTGGTACTATTTTGGTACTAAAGTGAGCTGTGCAGGAATAGAAAATTGATGGCTTGGAATGCTTGCATTCCACAGACAGCAGATTTCTATTCCTATAGGGCGAACGCCCTACATCGAGATGAATCGAAGCGGAATCGAGATGGTGCACATCGGATGGCATTATGTTTCACGCATGAGGCCATGTTATTTTCTACTCAAAATATTCATTTGGAGAAATCTCTCCGTTATTTAATTTCGTTTTCATTTCACACCATTCCGAAAGGAAATCATTTACCAATCAATATTCAAAAGTTAATGCAACAGGTGCACCTGTACAGTCATAATCATCTTCGTTATAAGTTGGTCTGACTGTTTCAGATGGTTTTGCCGGAGTCATTGCAGTTAAGTGAATCAAATTGCCAGGAGCAGTGTACTCAGGAAATCTTGTACCTTTTCCTCTTGCTGGAAGTGAAGCTGCACTTTCTTCAAGCCAGAAAAGAGTTTCAATGATATCCTCTGCAGCACCAAGGCTGTAATCAGAAATAGCTTTGTAATTGCAGTGCATCGGCGAGCTTCAAAATCATATCTTCGCCGGGAATACGTGCACCAGTTTCGTATTGTGATATACGGACTGACATATTTTTTCCTTCAAAGCCAAGTGCACCGCCTAGATCATCCATTGTCATTTTACGGAATACCTGTATTTTCTTTATTCTTTCACCTATTGTCATAGTGTAGTTACCTCCATTTTGTGATCCTGTATGGGCTGTTGAACACCAAGTTATCTGACATGTCAGATAAAGTAGTTGTCACCATTCCAGAAAAAGTTTTATGCAAAGCTATACAGATTAAGGATTGTAGAGCAGAAGCGTTTTGTGGTTGGTGGAGCAAAGTATACAGAGAAAGCTCGAGCCGGAAACGGAATATTGAGAACGAGGAGCAGTATCATGAGTATCAGATATGGCATGTGGGAGTGCAGGAAGAACTGGACGAATTGAAGCAGGAGAAACGGAATATTAAGAAGCAAATACAGCTTGCTGATGGAATTGTGAAAGAAGATTTGTATACGGCTTATTATGCAGTGTCGGAGAAAGAAGAAATCGTTGCAGACAGGGATGTTGAGATATCGGGGATGGAAGATGAGGCAGTGTCAGAGAAAGATGTGGCTGTTGAGCCGGAGACGAATGTTGTGGTAATAAATCCAGACAATAATCAGAATGAAATAGGCAGACAGAAAGAGCAAGCTGATAGTGCGAGAAAACAACAGACTGATTTAGAGGGAATAGGAATACCAGAGATTCTTAATTTGTCTGATGTGAATATGACAAGAATGGACGAAAGTATAATTAATGTGACAAGTAAAAGTGAATTGGTGAACATGAAGAAAAAGAGCCTGTGGACGAAGTTGGCTGGATTGTCAGGAGAATATCAGAGCTTGGTGGTTTTGAGAATGTCAGTGATTCTGTTAAGGCAGATGTATTCGGATTTGATATTGCTGATGTGAGTGGAAGCATAAGGATGTTTTCAGATGTGATGAAAAGGTTGGGGATAAAACTGGATGGAGATGAACTTTATGAGGAATTTCAGAGGATTTATGATGAAAGTGTTGGTAGAGATGTTGATAAAGGAAAGATGGAAGATAAGATGAGGAATAGGGACAGAGGAAGATGATTCCTCTGCATATCCACGATTCACTTTACGCACCCGAAATATATATTGCAAACTAGGAAACAATCGCAAGAAGTTGCGATTGTTATTGATGATGTAGTGATTCTGTGATATCATATAAAAATATGGTACATGAAAACGGAGGTCAAAATGAAAGTATTGGTAACGAATTGTAGTCCTGTAAGAAATGGAGCAAGCGAAGGAACAGGGCGTATTACAGATTGCGTTGGAAGCGACGGATATGGGACGACCTTTGTATGAAAGACATGGATTTGTGAAAATGGAAGATGAAATGGAGCTGATCAAATGACAAGAGTTTATTTCGTACGTCACGCACAACCGGAGCATGATTGGGAAGAAGACAGAACAAGACCTTTGACGGAAGAAGGGAAGAAAGATTCAGTAGTTGTGTTAGAATTTTTGAGTAACAAGAAAAAAGATGCGTTTTATTGTAGTCCATATAAACGTAGTATGGATACTATTGCAGAGGCAGCAGATTTTTTTACAAAAGAGATTATAACAGATGAGAGATTGAGGGAGCGAGAAAAAGGTCCTGATGGAAACAACTACGGAATGTTTCAGAAACGCTGGGCTGACCATGATTATCATGAAGATGGTGGAGAATCCATTGCTATGGTTTAAAATCGTAATATAGAGGCGTTGAACGAGATTTTAGCAGATAATACAGATAAAGAGAGTGTTATAGGAACCCATGGTACTGCCCTTAGTACGATATTGAATTCTTATGACAATAGTTTCGGGTGCGAAGAATTTCTGCGAATTATAGATTGGATGCCATATATTATCGAACTGGATTTTGAAGGCGATAAGTTGGTTGGCAAACATGAACATTGCTATGTGGAGAAGGAATTCAAGGGCAATCAGCGTGCGGATAAGAAGTAGTGAGGAATAGATGAATACACGATATTATATGGTCATTATCAAGGGTGAAATAAAGACATCCGAAATAATGTCATGTGGTTATAATAGAAATACCCAAAAATGGGATGTAAAATTCAATAATGGAAAAACATACTCGTATGCATATTTGAATGTGGAAAAGTTGACTGATCCGGAGGTTTTGAATCCTAACATGTATCGGATTAGCAGAGAAGGACGAGAGTTCTTTGATGTTAATGCAATATATGTATTTAGAAGCGGAAGTGAGTCTTATTGGCACATTTGTTTTGGCGATGGTAGTGAAAGAGATTATCGTCGGAACGACTTGCATATTATAGAGTCATGTCTTGCCCAGAGTCAGTCATCAAATGTATTTGAATATATAAAGCAAATTGCAGGTTTGAGTAATCTTAAGAATGAAGAGACTGGTGAAAAATTATTGTCTAAGAAGTTTGCCAAGATTTCTTTTGTGGGTAGTGATGTAGCTTTAGCAAAGTATTTGAATCCATCGTCATTGCAAGGAAAAAGAACAGGACGCGAATACATTCCAATTTTCCCATTTGGATGCAATAACAGTCAGTATAAGGCTGTAAAAAATGCCATGGAGAATCAGATTAGTGTTATACAGGGACCTCCAGGAACGGGGAAGACACAAACGATATTGAATATTATTGCCAATATATTAATGCAAGGGAAAACGGTACAGATAGTATCCAATAATAATTCGGCAACGGAAAACGTATATGAAAAATTATCTTCTCCAAAATACAATTTGGGTTTTATTGCTGCGACATTAGGAAGTTCTAAAAATAAGAAATTATTTGTTGAGCATCAGGATGCCGCTTATCCCGATTTTTCGTCGTGGAAAACGGGAGAAGATCAAAGTGTTTTGCAGAAGGAAATAGCAGAGCAATCCAGTCAGTTAAAAAGTGTTTTTGATAAGCAGGAAAAACTGGCGTGTTTAAGGCAGGAACTTTCACAGTTGGTTACTGAACAGGAATATTTCAATCAATATGTTAAAGAATCAGATGTTCATACAGATAGTATTAAGTTCAAGAAAAAACTATCTTCAAAGCAATGGATGGTATTGTGGCAGGAGTGCCAGTTGATTTCAGAAGAGAAAACGGCAATAGGATTTTGGTTTAAGATAAAAGCCTTATTTAAATATAGAGTAACCGATTGGAGCATTTATAAGCAGGATATTTCAAAGATAATTACAACCTTTCAAGCAATGTATTATCGTGCGAAGCAGGCGGAGTTGTCTGGGAAAATTGCAGATATTGAAAAGTATTTAAATAGTGTTAATAAGAATTTGCTTGAGGATTTATGCGATCAGTCAATGGTTGTCCTAAAAGACAAACTGGCAAGGAAATATGAAGGTAATAGTAGTAGGAAAACTTTTAGTGAAGATAATTTGTGGAAGGAACCATACGATGTATTGGCTGAGTATCCGGTTATATTAAGTACAACATTTTCATCAAGAAACAGCCTGAATTCAGATGTGGTGTATGATTACCTTATCATGGATGAGGCATCACAGGTAGATATTGCAACTGGTGCGTTGGCATTGTCCTGTGCAAGGAATGTTGTTATTGTAGGGGATACCAAGCAACTTCCCAATGTTGTTACAGGTGATATAAAAGCCAAAGCAAAAGTTATATTTGACAGCTTTAATGTGAGTGAAGGATATCAGTATACAAACAGTTTTCTGCAATCCATTTTGGATGTTATGCCAAATGTAACACAAACATTGTTGCGGGAACATTATAGGTGTCACCCCAAAATAATCAATTTCTGTAACCAGAAATTCTATCGTGGTGAATTGATTATTATGACAACGGATAAGGGTGAAGAGGATGTTTTATCGGTAGTAAAAACGGTAGTGGGAAATCATGAGCGTAACCATTATAGCCAGCGCCAGATAGATGTTATTAAAAATGAGATTATACCAAAATATGTTTCAAATCCGGAAGAAACCGGAATTATTGCACCGTACAAAAATCAGGTAGAAGCTTTAAGCAAGGAGATTACAGATATTGATGCTGCTACAGTGCATAAGTTCCAGGGCAAGGAGAAAGAGAATATTATTATATCTACCGTGGATGATGAAATATCTGATTTTGCAGATGATCCATATTTAATCAATGTTGCTGTATCAAGAGCCAAAAAGAAATTGATGTTGGTTGTAACTGGAAATGAGCAATCAAAAGAGCGCAATATAACAGATTTGATTGATTATATTCAATATAATAATTTTGAAGTTACTGAAAGCAAGATTTATTCGATTTTTGATTACCTTTACAAGCAGTATACTGAGGAAAGAAGGGCATACTTGCAGAAGCACAAAAAAGTATCAGAATATGATTCGGAAAATCTGATGTATTCATTGATAGAGGACATTATCTCCGCTAACAAGTATTCAAGCTTGGATGTTGTTTGTCATTTTCCGTTGAATATGTTGATTAAGAATCCAGAACTATTAAATGAGCAGGAATGTCAGTATGCAATGAATCCAGCAACACATTTAGATTTTCTGGTTTATAACAGAATTGGTAAAAAGCCTGTGTTGGCGATCGAGGTTGACGGATATGAATACCATAAAGAGGATACTGTTCAGGCTTCAAGAGATTTGTTGAAAAATCATATTATGGAGTTGTATGAAATTCCATTACTGAGATTTATGACTAATGGTAGTGGCGAGAAAGAAAAGATTATAGAGATGCTGGATAAGTCGGTTGGGTAACGAAAGGAAAGCTGCGTATGGAGATTATAAGAAGGGACGAGTTACAGGAACTTTTAGATGTTGTCAGGATGAAACCATATGGCAAAATCTTGATAACAGGTGCGGCAGGAAGTGGTAAAACTTTTTTGTTAAATATAATTGGAAAGATATTAGAGGAACAAGGAAGAAAAATCTGGTATGAAACGATGGTTTTTTCACAGATGGGAAATAAAATATGGAAACATTCATCTGATTTTACAGATGTTGTTTGTTTAGTGGATGGTTTGGACGAAATATATAGATATAAACAACAAATGGTAGAGAACATTAAAAATGCTAGAGGGTGTTATATATGCACTGCTAGAGAAAATAAGTTTGATATAAATTTTGATTATGAAATAAGGTTAAAGCCATTAACAGATAAACAGATATTATTGTTTATTAGTGATTATCTTGGTGCCCGTATCTCGAGTGACAGTATTGTAGAAGGTATTTTTAAAGAACTTGATAAGCAAAATTTAACGCCTAGAACGATAGCTGAAAAGCTTCATACAAAACTAAAGGGCGAGGGGCTTAACGAATATTTTCTTGATTTTGAAAAGGATATACATCAAATATATACATATAAAGGTGGTGTATCTCTACAACATCCAGAGATAGTTGTTCCAGAACGAAAAATTATTAGAGTACCAGACGAAATAAAAAATGATATAAAGGTAGTAACGCATTCGCTTGTGGATAAAGTTGCATTAAGACCAGAAATACTTCAAGAAATTACTCCTAGACAGTTTGAGGAACTGGTTTGTGAATTGTTTGAAAGAAAAGGATATAATGTGCAACTTACGAAACAGACAAGAGATGGTGGTAAGGATTTGATTGTTCTTAATAATTCAGTGTTAGGCGATTTGGTGATTTATGCTGAATGTAAAAAGAAAGCGCCTAGGCATCCTGTGAATGTTGGACTTGTTAGACAACTATATGGAACTGTTGAAGCGGACAGGGTTACAGCAGGAATAATGGTAACTAACTCATATTTCTTAAAGGATGCTCGTAGATTTCAACAGACGATAAAAAGTAGAATGAATTTAATAGACTATTCAGAGTTAATGAAACAGATAATGGATTGCAGATAGGAAATTGATAATTATTGAAGGTGAATGGAGACATTGTTATGGCAGTATCATACAATAAATTATGGAAATTATTAATAGATAAAAAAATGAGTAAATCGGATTTGCGTAAAAAGGCAGAAATTGCCCCTAACACGATGACAAAGCTTCGACGTGATGAAGAGGTAAGCCTTACAATTCTTAGTAAAATTTGTAAAACTTTACATGCAGACTTTGGGGATATTGTGGAGTATGTGCCGGATGCAGAAATATGGGATTTGTATAATGAGAACCGAGAGCTTCTGGGAAAAGACCATATCAGAGGAGAACAGTTACCGATAGACGGCTACCATTTGGTGGTGCATGTCTGGATTCGTAATTCCAAGGGCGAGTACCTTATCTCGCAGCGTTCTGCAAACAGACCAACACATCCTTTGATGTGGGAATGTGTGGATGGTTCTGTAGTAAAAGGAGAGGACAGTCTGCAAGGAGCGCTTAGAGAAGCCAAAGAAGAGATTGGAATAGATTTATTGCCAGAAAAAGGTCAAGTTGTTTTGTCAGACATTAAGAAAATCGAGTTTGGAAAAGTGGCTAATAAAATTGTTGATGTTTGGCTGTTTGATTACGATGGAGAGGTTGATTTAGGAAATGCCACAACAGATGAAGTGGCGCAGGTTGCATGGATGAATCGGGAGCAAATTAAGGAATTGTTTGAGCATAATATGTTTGTGGATACATTGGAATACTTCTTTACGGAAGTGGACAAGCAGTGATTTGGAAAGTTGGTGGATATATGAAGGAAAAAGAACATCAATCCATAGAGTGGAAGGAATCATGGCAGGATGAGTATTTAAAATGGATTTGTGGATATGCCAATGCCTACGGTGGAACAATATACATAGGTACGGATGACAATGGTAATGTTGTAGGTATTGATAATGCAAGAGATTTATTAGAGCGAATTCCTAATAAAATTACGGACACAATGGGAATCATTGCAGATGTGAATTTGTTATATAAAGGCGAACTTGAGTATTTGCAGATAATTGTTGATAAATATCCATCTTTAATAAGTTTTCGTGGAAAATATTATTATCGTTCCGGAAGTACCATGCGTGAGATTACTGGAAAGGAATTGGAAAGAGCTTTGTTAAAAACGCAGGGAAGAACATGGGATGGTGTGCCTCTACCAAAACTGACAGTATCTGATTTAAAGCAGGATGCAATACAGCTATTCAAAGATAAGGCAGTGAAAAGAGGAAGGCTTACGAAGGAAGAAGTCAGTGTGGAAGATACTATCTTGATGGATAACCTGCACCTAATTGATGAAGATGGATATTTGATAAGAGCAGCAATGCTTGCGTTTTATAAGGATCCAGAGAAGTGGGTAACAGGTTCTTATATCAAAATCGGTTATTTTGGAAAATCGGATTCGGATTTGGTGTATCAGGATGAGGTGCACGGGCCTTTGATAGAGCAGGTAGATAAGACTGTAGATTTGGTATACACGAAATATATGAAGGCATTGATTGATTATGAGGGTGTCCAGAGAATTGAGCAATTTATGTTCCACAAGGACGCATTCCGTGAGATTTTGTTGAATGCCATTGTTCATAAGGATTACAGCGGTTGCAATCCAATTCAGATTAGCGTTTACGAGGACAAGATATATATTTGGAATGATGGAGAGATGCCTCCAAATCTGGATTCTACTGACAAGTTGTTTATGAAGCATTCATCAAAGCCTTATAATCCGAAATTGGCTAATATCTTTTTCAAAAGCGGTATGATTGAAGCTTGGGGAAGAGGATTTGAGAAGATTAGGGAAGCCTGTGCGTTGTATGATGGACCATTGCCGGAATACGAGATTAATGAGGCTGGAATTATGGTTCTTTGCAAGGCTTGTGATAGGTATTTGAGGTTATTGAGAGATGATGGTCAGCATCCTGACCATCATCCTAACCAAAATGGTCAGGATGTGAATAAGCTGATTATCGATTTTTGTAAAGACCCGAAGTCGGTCCAAGAAATAATGGATGAATTTGATTTTGATAGCAGGACAAGCTTTAGAAGAAAGTATTTAACTCCTATGCTGAAAAATAGTGTGTTAAAGATGACTATACCGGAAAAGCCATCAAGTAAAAATCAGAAATACTTTTCGTAAGAAAATAAGCTAACCACATCTTAACCAATGTGGTTAGGATAAGAATACAAGAATTAAGAGAGAAGGTAATTGACGAATGGATCTAATGGCGGCAATTGGATTGCTTAGCTCTATTGTTACTTTAGAAGAGGCAGGAAGAAGCTGGGTATTAATTGTAAAAGACAAGTTAAAAAGAAAAGAGATTGATATCAATAATTGGGATTCAGATGATCCTTTAGTTCAGACTTGCCTTGATAGATTTAAAACTGATATGGGGGATAAATATAAGAATCATATTTTTTCAGAGGAAGAAATACAAGAAATCATTCGGGGCTTTTTTGAGCAGAATAGAGAGCTGCGTATAGGGAATGAGGAAAAGAAGCAAATGACTCAGATTATTGAGGATATTTTATACGCATATAATGAGTATACGAAGTCCCTTATGTCAAGCGGTGAAAGAACACTACATAACACGCTATCATCGGATTTTTCCAAGATAATGGATAAGCTGGGGGTGATAGAAGAACAACCTCATAAGGAAAACATTAAAAAGTTTTTGCGTGCGATTGAAATAAGTAAAGAAATTGAACTTGAAAATATTGAAGAGCTTATTAACGGTAAATATGAAATTGACAGGTCAGAAATTATTGAAACGATACAGGCAGGACGAGAAAAATTAGTATCGATACAGGGAAATGCTGGTTCTGGTAAATCAGTTGTATGCAAAAAACTGTTAAAGGGAAAAGAATACGTATTAGTCACGCGAGCAGAGAATTTGTCCACAGGAAAGAAAGTAAACGAATTGTGGGATTGTGATGTAGAGGATGCAATCCTGTGGTTAGAAAATAAACCGCTGTATATATTTATTGATGCTATCGAATTTATTGCAGATTGTGGTGACAATGCATTTACGTTGTTGCAGGAGATATATAGGCTTGCAGATAAATACAGCAATGTATATATTATTACTTCGTGTAGAACTACTGATAGTTCTGCGTTTATGAAGATTAATACAAAATATAGAATCAAAACATACGAGATTCCGGATTTGGCGAAAGAGGAGATTGATAAGGTTGCTAAAAGTTATCCCATTATTTTATCCTTACAGCAAAATAAAAAATATTCGGATTTATTATGTGTGCCATTTTATCTCAATTTAATTGTATCGGGAGGATTTGTAGAAGAAAATATTAACGACGAGAATAATTTTAGAAATCTCATATGGGAAAGAATCATCTGCTTAAAAGACAAGTGCAAAAAATATGGTGTCTTACAAAGTGATGTTAGAAACACTGTTGAGCGTATTGTTTTTGAACGTGCTAGTCGTTTTGTTGTTGGTGTTGATAGTGATATTGTAGATAGCGATATTCTAGAAGCATTGAAATCAGAAGAAATTATTGTCGAAAGCAGGAATAAGATACGTTTGAAATATGATATTTTCGAAGATATTTGTTTTGAACGATATATAGATAAGGCGTTTGATGTATGTCATGGATCGTATAATGTTTTTTTTGATGAAATAGAGAAAATCGGGCGTTGCATATATAGGCGATACCAAATTTGGATATCTAACAAACTGTTTGTACAGGAGGCTCGCGAGAAATTTGTATATACACTGTTAACGGATAATAGTATTGAGGCAAAATGGAAAAAGCAAACAGAAATTGGAATAGTAAAATCAAAATACTGTGGATTGTTTTTCAAGGAATTTCAGGAGTTGCTCGATGAAACAGTGGTTGAAGAATTGTTAGATATAACAAACTTATATGCATTTGAGGCGAAAATTAATCATTCACCAGCATTAATAATGAATGTAACACCGATAGGAGCGGCACGTAAAAATTTAATTGGTATGGTTTTTGAAGAACGCATAAGTCTAGATAAAAATAGAACTTCTATTATTAAGCTGTGTGATGATTATGCAAATTGTTTTTATAAAACTGCGGATACTGAAGAAAAAGCATACAAAATAATAATTAGATATATTGACGAGCTAATAGAAAAGAGTAAAGAGGAAAAATCATATTATCAACATGATGAAGAGATTGTGCAGCTTTTTCTTATTGTTGCCAAAATGGCCAAGTCATCTAAGTCATGGCTGAAAGAATTTGTTGAAAATATGATAGTAGAATATTGCTCTGGAACTAGTAGAAGGGACAGTGTTGCTGAAGAGATTCTAAAGGCGGTTGTGAAAAAATGTCCACTTTTATTTGTTATGGAATTACCCGAATTGGCATGCAAATCAGCGGAAACATTATGGGGACAAAGAGTGTCAAGAAAGCATTTTAGGTATGATGGATATGACCATAATAATGTGAGAGCGTATGGTCTATCTGACAATGCAGATCACTTCGACAATAATGAAAACGGCGTGTATAATAACACTTTTTTTTGGTATGTTATGAGATGTGACTTCGTAAAAGGCCTTGAGTGGGCAATATCATTTGTTAATAATGCAGTACAGACATTTGCAGAGAATAAGCCAGATGAGATAACAAATATAGAAATTTTTTTCCCAAAGGAAAACAAGAAAAGAGTGTATTTGGGTAACGGATGGTTGTGGATGGCAGATATCATGGAACATAACCTTCCGGTGGTATTGACGGACATTGTTTTTGTAATAAAGAAGACTGTTATTAATTCTATGAGAAATTCTTCTGACAGTACATATATTAAAGGCTTAGCAGAATACGTTAAGAATACTATATATGAAAAGGCAAACAACGTATTGCTTTTGTCTATTATTGAGGCTATAGGGATGAATTTTCAAAAAGAAATGCCGGGATATGCATTAGAATTAGCATCCAGTATGGAATTAATATATTTTGATATTCATCGTAGTGGCGAATTTATTTCTAATCCGACAAAAGAATTGTTGGAAAAACACATAATGCTATCAATGGGAGTTCCAGAAATAACCAGGCGATATGAGAAAGATGAAAAGTGTGCATGTAATTTGCAACAATACTTTGCTAATTCGTATCTTTATGGAGATGATGGAATAAAAAACAGATGTCATGTTATTTTAGATTACTTATATTCTATATACGATGAAAAAACGTATTCCAATGAGAATTTACAGATTCAAAAAATGGACTTTCGCGATGCTGCTGTGACAAAAATAGATGAAAAGACAATAATGATCGAACCGCAGATCAAGGGGGAAGCGCAAAAGATTATTAAGAATAATGAAGTTACAAACGAACCAATATTACATTTGAATGAAACTATAAATTATCTGATAGAGGATATAAATGAGAAAAAAGCGAATGCTGACCGAATTATTACAGTGATTGATACTCTTTGTGAAAAGATGAAAGGTGATTATCGTATTGAAATGCAGTTCGAGAAAGTACTTGTTACATTTATTGCGTCTGCATTGATAATGCCAGATATTACGGATGAACAGCGAAATAAACTAGTCGAGGAGTGGATTAGGCGTGTAAAGAAAATATTTTTAAATCAATCTTATGTTGCTGAAGTTAATATGGTAATTGCATTGTGGGAACAATTGAATAAAGATATAAATAACGACCTTAAGCAACAGATTTTGTTAATGATATTAGAGAGTATAATTAATGACGATAATTCAGGATTAATTAGCCAGATAGCAGAATTAACAAAGTATTTTTTGGAAAAAAATAGGAATTATGCAAGTAGGATTTTTAATACAATTATTATGCTTGCAGAAGATGAGATGAATCACCAGAAGTTTAATGCTGCATATATAAAAGATAATCGTAATGATGATGACTATGAATTCATTCCTAATATGGTTCCTAAATTATGTGGTGTGGATCATTGGATTCGGGAAAATAATGGAAATGAATATCAAAATAAGAGGTCCGAGATAATTCAAGAATATTTGTATGATGGTAAGGGGGTAGATCTTTCTGAGTTTGATATCAGTGATTATGATATAGACATTCTCAGTAATATTGCATGTTGTGGATTGAATACAGAAGATGAGAAATTTGCCATAGTTATTAGTTCGATTGTGCAATGTATGATTGAAATATGGCATAAAAACTGTAAAGAAATGCGGGCTCATGAAATAATTGACACATTTCAAGAACATAAAGTATCCTCTTATTTTCAAAGAGAATTGAATATTACAGGACGAAATCCAGAAGCTGTTTATGATATTCTGTTTAAAGGAACTGACTTTTCGAAATTTACCAGAGATACATTGGACTTTTATGAAGATGTTCTTAGTGGCTTTTTGGTGTCATATGTTGATGGATTTAGGGAGAAGGGTAAGAGAGATGACATTGAGAAGAAGATTCGAATTCTTGAAACTTATGTAAATAGTATTCCAGAGGACTATGTAAGAAATATTCTTGAAAAGAGATTGTTCCTTTGTAAAGGAAGATATAGCAGATGGGATGTAAACAAAGTAAAGGCAGAATATAGTTATAAAGATAAGTGCTTTCTGAATGTACAGATTGAGAAGTATGGCTCCAATCATTTGAACGATGTTCTATACACAGTATATTTGCTCAATATTAGTGAACTCTTACCAGAAATTTTGATATCTATTAGTTCATGCTTTACAAAAGCTATTAGAAATAGCAAAGAACAGTTTGCAAAAGAAATAATAGATTCACAAGTGATAGTTGATATGATTATCTTAAAATCCTTTATATTCTATAGCGATGAAATAAAAAAGGATGAGAAGCTGATTAATGCATATGAGGACATACTATTAGCATTGACAGAAATAAGAAATGAGAAGGCTGCTGTACTATTAGATGAATTTCGAATTCATTGATTTGAATGTGAAGATTGGAAGATAGAATTGGGATGTTAAAAGGAATTGGACGGAGTTATATCGTTGGATGATTTGGAAGAAATTAGTGATGATTAAAAAAGGCAGTGAAATATATATTAGAGAAATGGTAAATCTTAGTCTCACCAGTCTCAAATTACTATGAGACTGGTGAGACTAAGATGAGACTAACTCAATAGAGTATTTCCTCAACTGGGGGAATAATTAATTAAATTCATTCATAGCATCCACATAATCCTGCAATCCGTTTTCTTTCAATGCCAGTTTGGCATATAGCAGAGGGGTTTCCTCTGCCAGCCGGTATAGATATACAATATCAGTAGGATTATCAAAGATAACAGAGAAATTACATTCCTTACAACGTATAACAAGAATTGCGTTCTCGCCGGTATTGACGATAATGGAGTCTGTGGAAGGTTCGTACATTCCGAACTGAAAATTAAGATTGTTGTTCATGACAGTCTCCTTCCCACAGATATTTTGCATCATCCAGCAGGTCGATAATAGCTGTTAGCATATTAGTGTATTCGATTTGTAATTCCTTGATGGCTTCCGAAGAAGGAAGAGTATCGGGAGTGCGGTCTGGTGAGGTAAATGCCTTTTGCATTTCAAGTAATTGCAGATAAAATGCATTCACAGTTTGCACCAGAGGATAGATGTTTTCTTTCTTGCCAACAACGCAGATACGATTGTAGATGCATGAACGGACGAAGTAATCTTTCTTCATCAGTCCACTGGCAAGGATACGGGCTTCAATTTGTTTCCTTTCAGCGTCAGTGATTCTGAAGCTGATGGTTGGGTTTTTATGTTGATTGCTCATGGTAATGCTCCTTTCGTTTTGGCTGTGGCAGCAGGCGTAATAGATAACCTGACAGCCACAGGAATTTATTCATTGTGAGTAATAAAAAAGTAGATTATATCATTCCTATGGAAAAAAGTTTAGGTGCAGATACTGCAACTAATTTGCTACTAAAAGTTTTGAAAACGATGCGAAAAGAGCGATATTTGGCGAAATAGATGTGTCCAAAATGCGGGAAATATCAGCATTTATGAGTTGCCGATAATAAACTCGGGAAGAGTTTGAATAAAATACTATTGTTAACAGAGGATGCGGGAATATATTTCTGCACCCTTTGTTAATTGTCAGCCCCCTTGCGGGGCTGTGAGTTGAAACAAAAATCAGGTAATCGACTTTTCTGCCGCCCTCAAAGTCAGCTTTCTTGTGGATTGTGAGTTGAAACAATTTTTCTCTACATCTAAATGAAAAACTTAAGCTTTCAGCTGTTCTTGGGAGAATGGAATAAGTGCAGTCGGTGAGGACAACTAAATAAAGCCTCCTGCAATATGATGTCGCAAGCCAAACTCAAAACCAGAGGAGGCGTTCCAAATGAACAATGGAAGTTTATCACATACCCAATGAAATAATATAAAATTGCATACATGGTATAATTATGGTACAATTAAACTACATAAAGGAGGTGCTTTTATGCCGCAAATTGTTCCAATCAGTCATTTGAAAAACACTTCAGAAATTTCAGAAATGTGTCATTCTACAAAAGAACCAATCTTTATTACGAAAAATGGGTATGGTGATATGGTGCTCATGAGTATGGAAAACTATGAACGGATGATGAAGTTGTCAAAAGTTTATAAGGAGCTGGAGGAGTCGGAGAGCCAGATAGAAGCGGGGCAGACGATGAATGCGAGAAAGCAGCTTGCATCCATGAGGGAGAAATATGGGTTATAAACTGGAAATTGCGCAGAAGGCATCTGAACATTTGGATCAGTTGCTGGCTTATCTGTTGAATCCGTTGAAAAGCGATCAGGCAGCCAAACATCTTCTTTCGGGAATCGAAGAAATTTATGATCGTCTGGAAGAAGATCCATGGCAATTTCCAACATGTATCGATTATGTGCTTCGAAAAAAGGAATACCGGAAGGCAAAAATACCGGGCATGGCATAGCTTATGATTTATCGGGTAAATGAAGATATAAGAACGGTCTATGTCATGGGAATCTTTCATGAATTAGAGAACTATGGAAGCAAGTTATAAAGAAGACCTGAGAGAAATCCGGTTGGATGACAATATATTTCCCTGGATATTACGGTAATGGGAAGAGCCGGACTATTTTGAGATGTTCTGCAAAGAACTAGAAGCGTGTGGGATCACATATAGGCTGAAATCGGAAGGACCGCTGATATTGACACAGATGGCGGAACTTTGGCACTGTGTTGCGGTGGTTCTATGCCGATAGTTGGGGTGGGATTTCTTAGAATCCCGCTCCATTATTGAATTTGGAGCTTTTCCAGATCCTTTGGAGGAAGTTTATAATTACGCACATTTTTTGACATGGAAAAGATTATGATGGCAGATGAAAAAAATCAGCAGTATTCCAGTTGCAAATGAGGTTCACTAGAAAGCGAAAGAGAGAACAATAAAATGAACAACAAGATCGTAGTCTGCCTCGGAAAAGGTGGGCAGAGAGATATGGCAGAGTCTTTTGCCAGAAAAACAGGAGCGCCGATCGTGGATAAGCCAGGAGAATATCTGACGATTCATTTTGATTCCAAGGGAGTGTCACTGTCAGGATTCGGGTTGACTTATCAGGGAGACTTTGCGGAGACAATGATGCAT
This sequence comes from Pilosibacter sp. NGB245, assembly GCF_057397225.1. Lineage (NCBI taxonomy): Bacteria > Bacillati > Bacillota > Clostridia > Eubacteriales > Clostridiaceae > Pilosibacter > Pilosibacter sp. NGB245. Next base: position 516,008 of record NZ_CM171584.1, read on the forward strand.
AGAGTCACCAATGGAAGACTGCAGCATGAGATGCTGGTAAAGGCGGCAAGCTCCGAGAAAGAAGGGCGGAAAGCAATCGATGCCACTGCCGGTATGGGAGAAGATGCTTTTTTACTGGCTGCACAGGGGTACGAGGTGACATTATATGAGCAGAATCCGGTGGTCGCTGCACTTCTGAAGGATGCCATCCGTCGTGCAAAAAAGAATCAGATTTTAAAGGATATCGCCGGCCGCATGAAAGTAGTGGAGGCAGATAGTGTAGAATGCATGTCAAAGCTTTTGGATCCGGTAGATGTGATTTATCTGGATCCGATGTTTCCTGCGAGACAAAAATCCAGTCTGATCAATAAAAAACTTCAGCTGATCCAGAAGCTGGAGCCGCCATGCTCGGAGGAAACAGATCTTTTTGATGCGGCACTAAAAGTCGGTCCGTCCAGAATTATCGTTAAGCGGCCATTGAAAAGTGAATGTCTTGCAGGCAGAGAGCCTTCTTATACATTGAAGGGGAAGGCAATTCGGTATGATTGCTATGTGCTGTAAAAACTCCCACTAACAGAAGAATCGCCCATGCGGTGTGGTCTGAGCAATTTTCCGGGAAATGGGAGATCAATAGTCTTGCAGTCTTAAGGTGCGAATGATATAAAATTTCATGATAAATTGGGCAAAACAAGAAATGCGAACCAATAGATAAAATAGTGGAATCAAGAGTCATAAAGAATAAAACATCACAGACTGATTCGGATGGCAACATTTACTACCTGAATCCGATCTCTGACAACACCAAAGGTAAAATGCAGACCGGATGGTTATGGATCCCGGATGCCAATGGTGTTAAGAGATGTTACTACTTCAACCCGGTTTCCGATGGCTACCGCGGAAAACTGCTGAGAAATACTGTCATTGATGGCAGTACCGTGAACGCAGACGGTGCATGGACGGTCAATGGAGTGGTGCAGACGAAATAGGGAAGAGAAAACAGATATGTAAGACATCATAATAAAAATATCACAGGCAGGGGCAGATGAAGCAGTCGTGTTTCATCTGCCCCTGCCTTTTTGTGTCCAAAATTTGTGAGAGCCTGAGCATAGAATAAAAATCACAGAGCATAACAGAAAGCACACTTTACAATATGAAGGAGGACACATATGAACACATTACTGAAAAGCGCAGGCGGTATCACACAGGTTTCGGCAGATTCCAGACTGCTGTCAAATCGGCTGATCTTTCTGGAGGGAAAGATCGATGCGGGCAGTGCGGGGGAGTTTGTCCGTCAGATCCTGATCCTGAATCAGGAGAGCACGGAGAAGGCGATCCGTGTCCTGGTCAACAGTGCTGGCGGGGAGATCAGCTCCGGTCTCATGATCTACGATGCGATCCAGGGAAGCCGGGCACCGGTCGAGCTCTACTGCATCGGACATGCGTACAGCATGGCGGCCGTGATCGTTGCGTGCGGATCGCATGGAAGATATATCCTGCCGCATGGGGAGATGATGATCCATGAACCGATGCTTGGGCAGCAGGTTGCCGGGAATTCGTCCTCGATCCGTTCCATCTCGGAGGGACTTTTGGAGATGAAGGGGCGGATCAACCGTCTTCTTGCAAAGCACACAAAAAGGAGTGAGGAGGAGATTGAAAAAGCAACTGCCTACGACCATTTTTTCAGCCCGGAGGAAAGCGTCGAATTCGGACTGTGCGATGAGATCGTGGGATTTGAGAAGATCCTGGAACCGATTCTGTAAATGCTCCTCGCCGGAGTTATCTGGGATTCCATAGTACAAGGAAATAAGATTTGCCCGGAGATAGAAGGCAAAGCCATCGGTGCAGCAGATGCGGGATGGTTTTGATCCACGTCTGAGAAAACATGAGACTGTGAACTGCTGCGGCGCAAAAAGGCACGTGCAGGGGGAGTGTACAGGCCGGTGCAGTAAAGATGCAGTTTAAAATTCTGTTACATAGTTTGGAGGTATGCGTATATGAAAAAAGAACGAGTTATTTTAGGAAAGAACTGTTCCTACAGCGCGGACAGCAAAATCACAGGAGTCAACAATAACCGCGTGATCGTCGGCGGTTCCGGATGCGGAAAAACGGTTTCCATCCTGGAGCCGGAGCTTTTGGAGCTTCTGAGAGCCGGATCCTCCAACATGATCGTTGTTGCGACGAAGCGGCGTCTGGTCGACAAGTATAGAAATCCATTAAAAAATGCCGGATATACTGTGTATGACTTGAATTTCGCGGAGCCGGAAAATTCGAATTGCTGCTATGACCCATTAAAATATACAAAAACCGAGGAGGACATCACAGATCTGGCATCTGCGATCGTGCTCGCAAATGCGAAAAAAAGCAACTCGAAAATGGACCCGTTCTGGGATGACAGCGCGATCTCGCTTCTCACTGCGGAGTGTGCAGCATTTCTGGCACTTGGTAAGGACTGCTTTGCCGATGTTGTCCGGTTTCAGAGCAGCATGGGTATCTATTCAGCAGGAAATGCAGGAATCACGACCAGCTTCGATAAGGTGATGGAAGAAGCGGCTGCCAGCCGGCCGGAGTATTGTATCGAAAAATACTGGAATACATTCCGGGAGAATCCGGATCGGACTGCCCGCTGCATTTATACATCATTAAACACTGCGATGGATAAAATGTTCACATCCAGGATCTGCAAAGTGATGAAGACAAGACCGGTTATCGATTTCCAGAATGTGGCGAACGAAAAGAGCGTGATCTTCGTGACGACAAGTCCGGTAAAAAAATCACTCCACGCTCTTGCCCAGATGTTCATCTCCCAGGCGGTGAAAGAGCTGTTTGAGATCGCGGAGAAAAAGCCATCCGGTACGTTGAAGAGGCCGGTCCATATTTCCTTCGACGATTTTGCCACCGGCGGGCGGTGTGCAAACTTTCCGGAGTATATCTCGATTTTCCGGGAAAAGGGAATGTCCTCGACGATCCTTCTCCAGTCGGAGGCGCAGCTTCACCAGATGTATGGGAGCGACGCGATCACGATCCTGGATAACTGCGACAGCTATGTATATCTCGGCGGAAACAATATCGATACCGCAAAGAGCATCAGTATTCGGCTGAATGTCCCGGTAAATGAAGTGCTGCACATGCCGGTCGGGCGGGAGATTGTTTTCCGCAGAGGTCAGCAGCCGGTCGTGACGGAACGGTACGATGTCTTTCAGGACGAGGACTACCGGCGGATCACGAGAGAGTACCAGGAGGAGGTACGGAAAAGTGAAGAGGTGATCGGGAGAATAGAAAATCGGTGCCAGAGTGTCAGACGGGCGAGGATGAACCGGCTGCTGAGCGAGGAGAGCGGCGAGGTGGAGATTAGGGAGGTGGAATAGGCGTATAAAAACATCCCGGTCACGTGGGAAATGTGACCGGGATGTTTTTATACGCTTGCGAAAAGACAAAGATCATTACAGATGACTAGGTACGCCGCGCGGGATGCGGACCGCAGACTTTATATAAGGAGTAATCAAGCCTTTAAATCTTTTTCAATCGCCTCGTAAATCTGCACATAAGATTCCAATGCGTGACAAATGACCGCAATAGAGTGACGGTTGCTGTCGTTGCCGGCATGATTTGTCTTATTTCGTTCATCCTTTAACTGCATATGCAGACGGAGAAGGATATTGATCTTCCGGTAGGATTTCGGATTTTCTGCGATATAATATTTGCGAACCGGAAACGTATTATCTTTTGTATTGAGGACGGATATAACCGGATTAGAGTTATATGCCTCCAGCGCGAGATAATTGGTCCGCTCTTTCAGCGGTACAAATGGGACCTTCTTGGAAGGACGTTTCGTATATCCGACCGCCTGCACAATATAGTTTTCTGCAGATTCCCACCCTTTTTTAGGTGAATTCTTCTGGGTGATATAGCTCAGAAAATCGTCACTCAGAACTGGATCCTTTGATTTTGAATTAAAGATAGAAAAAGCAGTTACTGCTTTTTGACCATTTTTTTCTTCTTTCTGCTTCTCAGAAATTAAAAATCCATTTTTCAGAAATACAGCCGGCATTTTGCTCTCCACCAGAGTAAGAGCCTGCTGAATGAAGCCCTTTTCGGTACACCATCTGATCTCATCAATAACACGGCGGTCTTTGTTATTCAGAAGACTATGACCATAGCTGTCACGGATCAGATCCTGGAACATTGTGAGATAACCGACATTCTGGAGAGAATTATTCTGTTTTCCCAGTTTCGGAAGAGAATCAGAAAGATTCTTTAACCCAGTTTCGAATTTTGTAACATCGCAAAGCTGAATACCTTCCGCAATCGTCTGCATATTTGCTAAAACTTCCTGTTCATCGCTATTGCTGCTTTTAAGAGCAGTATCCGAATGGGATTTTTCCGGTGCGATCGCCTGCTTCAGCGATGCAGTTTGTCCGTAATAGATACATTCATGAATGCCGGATACGAAATTCATGATCTTAAAAATTTCAGAAGCAGAGGTAAAAACAGCGCGAGGTCTGGAGTATTCAATGCTGTGAATATTTTTTTCCGGGATTGTGATGCCTTCCATCTGAAGCAGGGAGAGGATACTGTTCAGAGCTTCTTGATCAGTTCGGATACCACCGTGAGTGTCTACATGAATATCCATATTTGGGTAATGCTTTTTCAGAGAACGAATTTGCTTGACCACTTCGTTGATGAAAAGTACAGTCTTTTGCGTACGCCGCTCCTGGGTGTCAGATGACTTGGGAGAAGTATCTATATCCGTGTGAATTTCCTTATCAGACAATGAAGTGATCGAAGTTATACAATGGCGAAGAAATCAAAACAGACACAGGCGTGGCAGAGCTGGAAGAGCAGAGAGTGTCTGGCGGGAGCAAAAGCGGAACAGGCAGGGGATAGATGGACAAAAAATCCATCTGTCCCTTTTTTCGTCAGAAAGAAGAAACCTGTTTACTTTTCCAGAAATCCCTTTTATACTGGGTAAAGCGCATATATTAGCGGCTGTTCAGCGGGGCTGTGCAGTTCCTGCACGGACTGGAAAAAGAGTATGAGTAACGGAGGAGAAGAAGGATGCAAAAATGTAAAAAGGGGGGTAGCGCTGCTTCTTGCGGCGTCCATGATGACATTTCTGCTTGCCGGATGCGGATCGAACCAGGTGACGACGGAGAATACAGGCAGCTCGGACTACAGACCTGATCGCGGGCTTCCGTATATCATTTCTCTTCTGGTCCTGGCGGTTTCTTCGAAGAAGTCGAGAGCACCGAAGGCGGAAGGAATCCCGTATGATAAGGGACAGAGATAAGATCAGGGAAAAATTTTTGTCTGGGGTAGTCCGGAATGGGAAACTGCCCCAGATGTTGTGAAAGTGTTATGCTAGAGATAAAGGAGAAGAATATATAAGATGGGAATCGTTGTAATCGGAGATGTTTTTATTGATATTAAGGGATATTCCTTATCCCCGTATATCCCGCAGGGAAGAAATGCCGGAACGGTCATTCAGATCCATGGCGGAGTAGCAAGAAATGTGGCGGAGAATATCGCAAACATCGAGTTAAAGCCGACGTTCATCAGCGCTGTGGACAACAACGCGATGGGTGATGATGTGATCGAGAAGCTGAAACGCCATAAAGTTGAGACAAAGTATATGAAAAAGGTTGAGAACGGAATGGGAACATGGCTTGCCGTTTTCGACCATGAAGGAGATGTTGTCGCCTCCATTTCCAAGAGACCGGATCATAAGCCGATCGAGCAGATCCTCGATGAGTATGGGGACGAGATCTTCAAGGACGCGGACAGCATCGCGATCGAGATCGACACGGATAAGGAGATCGTGAAAAAGACATTTGCGTATGCGGAAAAGTATGGGAAAGAGGTCTACGCACTCGTGTCCAACATGACGATCGCAGTCGAGAGACGGGACTTCCTGCGCAGAACAGCATGTTTTGTCTGCAACCAGCAGGAAGCCGGGATCCTTTTTTCCGAGGATTATGAACACATGACAGCGGCGGAGCTCGCAAAGGTCCTTCCGGAGCGCGTCCGCTCAGCGCAGATTGCCCGCATGGTTGTGACCATGGGCGGGGACGGCGCTCTCTATGTGGATAAAGACGGAAGTACCGGGATCTATCCGGCAAGAAAAGTGGATGTTGTCGATACGACCGGAGCCGGAGACGCGTTTTTCTCAGGTGTCTGCATCGGTCTGACTTACGGAAAGAGCCTGCAGGATTCCTGCAGGATCGGAACAAGACTTGCAGCGACCGTGATCTGTACTTCGGAGAATATCTGCCCGAGATTTATGCCGGAAGAATTTGGTCTTGTGCAGTAGGATAGCAGCGTACCCGGGATGAACCGGGTACATTCGTTTTATGAGGTGATCAGAAATGAAAAGTGTTATTATCGGAATTGCTGGAGGTTCCGGCTCCGGAAAGTCGACCTTTACGAACAGGATCAAACAGTATTTCGGGGACGATGTGGCAGTTATTTATCATGATAATTACTACCGCAGACAGGACGGGATTCCGTTTAAAGAGCGTGTGAAGGTCAACTATGACCATCCGGATTCGTTGGAGACGGATCTTCTGGTGGAGCATTTGAAGGAATTGAAGGACGGCAGAGCGATCGAATGTCCGGTCTATGATTACAGCCAGCACAACCGCTCAAACGAGATCATAAAGATCGAGCCGCGACCGATCATCCTGGTGGAAGGGATCCTGCTCCTTGCGGATGAGCGCATCCGGGATCTTCTGGACATCAAGGTATATGTGGAGGCCGATGCGGATGAACGAATTTTAAGACGGATCGTCCGTGACGTGGAAGAGCGCGGCAGAGACTTGAGAGGCATTATCAGCCAGTACCTGACGACCGTAAAACCGATGCACTACATGTATGTAGAGCCGACGAGAGCTCTCGCGGATATCGTGATCAACAGCGGAAAGAACGATGTGGCGTTCGACCTCTTCGTCTCGAAGATCGGACAGCTGTTGGAGAGCACGGGATATTAGCAAGAAAGTAGAGATTATGTGATAACTTATATGTCAGATAACATGGTACCATCTTCCCCTTCATTCGCCTCGTCCATCGTGACGACAGCCTGTGAAACATCATCAGCGTAGTGGAACCTGAGTACAGCCTGGGGCCAGTTTAGCTGGATGTGGGCGGTCTTATTCTGCTCGGTTCCGGCTTTTTCGATGAGTTCGATCAGCTCTTTTAAGACTTCGCGGGTCAGATAGCCGCCTCGCCAGTGGAAGGTGAAGGTCCTGTTTTTCTTCGCAGTCTGCAGGGCACGTTTGTAGACTTCCTCCTGCTTTGTGAAGGAGAGTTTTTTCTCCTTGTAGTAAAAATGATCGCCGTCGGTGCAGGCCGGAGCCGGGGCAATCAGCGGTTCATGGTCACGGAAGATGGCTTTATCATCGAGATTAAAGTAGTCATATCGGATCTCCGCACCGGTCTCGAAGCATTTTCCGAGGCTGTTGTCGAAGGTTGCATCGAGGTGATAATAAGTTTTTCCAATCTTTACGATATTCCAGGTATGGCGGTATTTGATGCCTTTTTCCGGATTATTCCCGCACAGGGCGATCATGCACCAGATTCCCAGAGCATCACAGAGGATCTTGACGGATTTGGCAATTCCCTCACAGACGCCGACGCCGTGTCCGAGGGGACCGATGATCTCGTGGGAGTACGGCTTTTTCAGCTTATCGTAATGAATGTTTTCACAGATGAAATCGTGGATATATTTTTCTTTCTCGATTTCGGAAAGCTTTGCAGCCGGACGGGCAAGTTTTTCTACCCGAGCATTCATCGCTTTCTGATGATCTTTGATCTTGCTCTTTTCGAAGAGATATTCCGGAATAAAGATCAGATTGGGAGAGTCTGCGTAATATTTATATTTGAAGCTTGCGGCCCAGAAGAGTTCCGGGTGGTCCAGGCGGAGTTCAAAGAAGATGTCGCTCAGCGCATGACCGTCGATCTTCGGGACCTGAAATGAGTCAGCGAGACTCAAAAGTCCCTGGTGCATGGCGCGGTAGACGGACTGGCGTTCCCGGTCCATGTGGTTATAGTAGTATGGTTCCATTGTATGTATAGACCTTTCTTGGTTATCGTGATAAATGATCTAGATGTTGGGGTCAAAAGGTCTTTTGCCCCCTATGATACCGGATTGCTCCGTGCTTTGCACTCCCGCAATCCTCAAAAACATTCATAATCCGCTCATTTTTCTACGAAAAATGGCTACTTATTCATGTTTTTGGCGGGTCAAGAGTTCGAAAATCCTCTCGCAAGCAAGCTTGCATCAGATTTCCGACCTTTTGACCCTGGTATCTGATCAATTTAGGATAGCATATTTGGCCATGATTTACCAGTGCTTATACCAGCAATAAAAACATTGACTCTACAACTGTTGTAAGGTTTAAATGGAATTTTTTTTCATTTACGTATTTACATCTTTCAAACTTGTGCTTATAATAACGATGCACTACATAAATACTGCTAATAAGACTGCGGAAATGGGAACCCGACCGCAGATCGTGGCAGAAAAAACAAAAAGAATCCGGTCTCACTGTCTGGCAGAATGATAACAGAAGAACCGGAACTTTACGTAAAGGAGAAAATGTATGAGTGAAGAAAACACATCCAACCGGGCACCCTATGAATTTTATGGAAAAATGCCGTTGAAGCAGGCAATCCCGTTAGGACTCCAGCACGTCCTTGCGATGTTCGTCGGCAACCTGACACCGCTTCTGATCATCTGCGGTGCGTGTGGGATCAGCGGAAGCGAAGAATTTGCACATCTGCAGGTCAGCCTTCTGCAGAATGCGATGTTTGTCGCAGGAGTTGTGACTCTGGTACAGCTCTATGCGATCGGACCGATCGGAGGAAAAGTCCCGATCATCATGGGAACAAGCTCCGGATTCATCGGCGTATTTAAGAGTGTCGCAGATACAATGGGCGGCGGAGTTGCAACATACGGCGCGATCATGGGAGCGTCGATCATCGGAGGTCTCTTTGAGGGAGTTCTCGGTGCTTTTATCAAGCCGCTGCGGAAATTTTTTCCATCGGTCGTAACCGGAACCGTTGTTTTATCGATCGGTCTGTCCCTGATTTCTGTCGGAGTGAATTCTTTTGGCGGCGGGAGCAGTGCAAAAGACTTTGGATCGGCGGAAAATCTGCTGCTGGCGCTGTTCGTACTGATCGTAATCCTCATGGTGAAACACTGGACGAAAGGTCTTGCGAGCAACTCTGCAATCCTCATCGGGATCATTGCCGGATATGCGGCAGCGGTTATTATGGGACTGCTCCTTCCGAATTCAGGGATTACCGCGGATGGAGCAGAATATACAAAAGCATGGGTATTAAACTGGAATAAAGTGGCGGAAGCCAGCTGGATCAGTATCCCGGAATTTCTTCCGGTAAGGCCGGTCTTTGATGTCCGTGCGATCGCACCGATCATCATCATGTTTATCGTGACCGCTGTTGAGACAGTCGGTGATATTTCCGGCGTTATTGAAGGCGGAATGGACCGGGAGGCAACCGACAAAGAACTTTCCGGCGGCGTGATCTGTGACGGAATCGGTTCTTCTTTTGCAGCATTATTTGGAATTCTGCCGAATACTTCCTTCAGCCAGAATGTGGGACTTGTGACGATGACGAAGATCGTAAACCGAACAGCTCTGGCATCAGGAGCAGTTTTTCTGATCCTCTGCGGACTGATCCCGAAGCTTGGTGCGATCATCTCCATCATGCCGCAGGCTGTTTTAGGAGGCGCTGCAGTCATGATGTTTTCCTCGATCGTTGTCAGCGGAATCCAGCTGATCACAAAGGAACATATGACTCCGAGAAATCTGACGATCGTGTCAGTCGCACTCGGTGTCGGATATGGAATGGGAGCGAACACGGCAATTCTTGCGCAGACACCGCAGGCTGTCCAGCTGATCTTCGGCGGTTCCGGAATCGTTCCGGCGGCGCTGGTTGCGATCCTGTTAAACCTGCTGCTTCCGAAGGATGATAAGAACCTGTAGAGGTCAGAGATAAAAAGATAATAGAATGATAAAAAGAAACCGGAGGTGATCCAGGATGAATGTATGTCGTGGATGATCTCCGGTTTTATTTACGCGAACAACGAGCCAAAGTCTGCGCTTGCGCGAGACCCTGGCGACTGTCGCGATAACAAGGGGAAAACTCGTGAAGCGTGTTTTCACTTGTTGTGGTACATGAAGAAAAAACATTAGAGACTTCTAAAAATTTTTCAGATATTCCAATTCCTCCGGTGTATCGGCATCTGCAAGCTCCAGCGGAGAGGCAGCCGGGAAATAACGGACATGTTGCGGATATTTTTTCAGGAGTACATTTCCTCCGGAGTTGTCCGGAAGTGTGAGAAGCTCATTGAAATACCGGCGATCAAAGAGGATCGGGTTCCCGGGGGATTTGACCTCTCCATGCTCCATTGATGCGAGCCGGAGAATTTCGCCGCACGAACGATAAGCTTGAGTAGAAAATGTCAATACCATCGCTTCGATCGTTTCCTGCGAGAGAAGCGGCTGGTCCCCGAGTGCAAATATGCATCCGGCGAGATCTGGATTTTTTCCCAACAGCGCGGAGAGACCGAGTTTTACCGTGTGGTTCCGGTACGGCATCGTGTGGAGCAGGACCGGAATCTCGCGCTCCCGGCAGAGAGACTCGACCTCCGGAGATCTCGTCACGACGATCCGTGCCGCGAAGAGCGGTCCGTCTGTGGCGGACAGGATCCGGGTAATCAGCGGTTTTCCGTTAAAATCAGCCATCAGTTTGTTGGACCCGAATCGTTTTCCAAGCCCCGATGCCATGATCACACAGCCGACGGGGAGAACCGGATGGTCAAGGTCATAGACATAGACGTCGTCTCTGGCACGCAGGGCGTCGAGGAACGGCGTGGACTGGCTGCGGAGAACAGCGATCACCCGCTTTGTATCGAACAGGTGGAAAATGGCATCACAGAATTCCGGGCAGGAGCTTTCAAGGTAGCCGAGTTCGTCGATGACGGCGAAAGCGGCGGGAGAGTCGATCGCCCGTTTTATGGAAGCAAGACCGCCGCCGAGAAAACCGTTGAGATCCGGAACCATCTGATTGCCGGAAGAAGCGGATGAAGCCGCCGATTTCCCGGAATCAGAATCTGCCGGAAAGGCATGGAAAGAGAACTTTGGACGGTAAATTCCGATCCGCGAGGTTTCTCCGGTCAGATTGTCAGTCAGCTCAACGCGATCCTGTTTGAAAGCATGTGTTGTAAAGCCGGGAAACATCTGCAGGCGGGATTCGGCTTGACCAGGCAAAAACGGAATGTCTGAGATATGTCTTCGCAATCCGTGAAACACTGGCAGGCAGGATCCGGGCAGAGAGGAGTCGGCGGAGACAGGATTCCGGAGACTTTCAGATATTTCACTGGAAATCGTATCAGCCGGAAAATCCGGCAATGTCAGAATTTCCCGCAGCAGTGTGCTCTTCCCACTTCTGCGGCTTCCGGTGATGATCAGATGCCGCTTTTTGACCGGAACCGGATCGCTATCAGTTCCCAGGGAATTCTCTTGCGCCGTCTGCGCCGCTGTTGTTTCGGCTATATTTAGAAAAGATCTGAGTATAGAGCTCGCGGCTGCTCTGAATGCAGGCGTTCCGCCAGGTTTCATAATCATGTAAAAACTCCTTTGCTTCCGGTGTCAGGACACTCCCGCCGCCGCCTTTTCCGCCGATCGTTCTGGCGGTCAGTGAAAAACCAAGATTCTTTTCCGCACGCTTCATGAGATGGAGCGCTTTTGTGTATGCCATCCCCATCGAGAGGGCTGCCGCCCGCAGCGAACCGGTCTCCTCGATCAGGTGGAGCAGGCGGCAGGGACCTTCACCGAAGAAGCGGAGATTGTCGTTGTCACATAGAAAGACGCGGATGTCAGATTTCATGAAAAGATCACCTTCTTTCGGGTACATCAGTGGTATGGTGCGCAGGGATCATGAGGAAAATCCAGAGGTTTCCTATGAACAGGATCATGAGCCGGTTTTATGGAAAATACAACCAGGATCACGGGGCTATAGCTATAAAACCGGCAGGAGAACGAGTCGATTCCCTGCGCATTTTGATGGATCAGGAAGCGGAACCAGACGCACCTCCCCGTAGATCTCAGAAAAAGCCTGCTCCATGACGGAGACAGGATCCGTCTTCGGATGCAGCGTGTGGATCAGCGTGCCGTCCTTCAGGAGCAGCAGGATATCACAGTATGCGAGTGCGAGTGTCGGATCGTGGAGACAGAGAATTGCAGTTTTTTCTGTGAGAATTTTTCCGGTTGAGTAAGATAGCCCATCTGGTTCATCGGCGCTACATGCCAATGATGTGCATTCACGCAAAGAGTGAGATTGTTGCAAACAATCGGGCCCAGTGTGAGAATGTGTCGAGACAGGTTCTTTTTTATAGGGAAAAAAGGCAGGGGAAGCAGATCTACCGCCCTGTGCCGCCTGTACGATATCTGCGATCAGCCCCATCATCCGGTACTTATTCCCAAGGTCCAGCGAACTGTCCGGCTCATCAAAGAGCAGGAGCGAAGTATCTTCAATGAGTGTTCTCGCCAGGATCACGAGCTGCTGTTCCCCACCGCTGAGTGTTAAGTAATCCCGATTCGCAAAATCGTCCATTCCGACGGAAGCGAGCGCCTGGAGGGCTGCCTCCCGCATCTTGGCAGACGGCTGTTCGAAGAGTTTCAACCGGGAGTAAAATCCCATGAGCACGACATCCAGCGCACTCATGGAAATGGAGATCCCGCTCTGCTGCGGAATATAACTTACGAGTCCTGCGAGAGCTTTTGGAGAGAGAGCTGTGAGGTCCTGCCCGTTCAGGAGAACATGGCCGCTGTGGGAAAGCTCTCCGCATATGGCCCGCAAAAGGGTAGTCTTTCCGCTCCCGTTCGGTCCGAGAAGCGCGATCATATGCCCGGGATTTTCAACCGAAAGGGAAAGATGGTTTAGGATCTGATGACCGCCCAGAGAGACGGAGAGGTCCTGAATGGAAACATGTTCAGACATAATGATCAGCGCCTCCTTTCCGAGAGGATCAGATAGATCAAAAACGGCGCTCCGAGGAGCGAAGTAAAGATACTGACAGGAAGCTCCACTGCGGCGAGTGATTTTGCAAGAATATCCGCGGTCAGGAGCAGGAAACTCCCGATGAGACCGCTGAGAAAGCATGCGGACTTCCGGTTATGCCCGGTCAGGAGTCTTGCCGTGTGCGGAGCGAGAAGACCGACGAAGCTGATGAGTCCGGTCACACTGACAGCGGCTGCGACGGTGAGTGTGGCGAGAAAAAGAACGAAAAAACGTGTTTTCCGGACAGATACGCCGAGCATGCGGGCCTCATCCTCACGGACCGAGAGTGCCAGAAGATGGCGGTGGAGCAGGAAGACCAGCGCGGAGGAGATCAGGATGATCACGACCGGAAACGGGATTTTCGATGCGGTGACGCCGGAGAGACTTCCCATGATCCAGTATTCGATCGAGGCGAGCTGTTTTTCCGGATCTGCCATGAGCTTTAAGAGCATGAGAACGGTCTGCGCGAGAGCATGGACCGCGATCCCCGCGAGAACGATGGAAGAATGGTCCCGGACCGGGGAGAGGGCGGTGAGCCCGAGGGAAAGGCAGACGGCGAGAAGAGCACCGAAAAATGCGAAGAGCGTTGTGGACGGCGCGGCGGCGGAGACGAACAGGATCGCGAAAGCCGCACCGGCACTGGCTCCGGAGGAAACACCGATGATGTCGGGGGATGCCAGCGGATTCCGGAAGACCGTCTGGTAGACGAATCCTGCGATCCCGAGTCCAAAACCGCCGACGAGTCCCATGACAGCGCGCGGCAGGCGGAGAACCGTGAAGGTACGGAGCGCCATCGGATCCCCGGCGGCCAGGTCAGATAATGTGATCGGATATTTTCCGGTACTCAGGGCAGAAACAAAGGCGATGACCACAAAAGTCATCGCCAGTGTTAAGATTGCCATGGTTCGGTTTGAGTTAGTTTGCACTTTCCGGAGTGAATCCATAGAATGTTTCATAGAAATTCTTCTCTGCTGTCTTGAAATCGTCTTCAGTTACAACGTCCGGGTGAAGAACGGAAGCGACGTAGTAGCTTCCTAAAAAGTTTGCTGGAACCGGGGAATCGAGTGCCTCGATGTCGCTCGGGATCTGGTAAACATGTCCTTCTTTTACGGCTGTGCAGTCAGCAAGAGCGGAATCGTTCAGAACGGAGTCCACATCGTAGTCTGCATCAGCTGCGAGAATGATGTAATCCGGGTTCCAGGAAAGGATCTGCTCGTAGGAAGTATCAGCCCAGTAGGTATCTGTGATCTCAGAAGCTGCATTGACGCCGCCTGCATGCTCGATCAGAGTGGACTGGTACATTTCCGGACCAGCAGTCTGTAACAGAGCGCTGTTTCCTGCAAGATATACGGACGGAGTTTCTTTTCCCTCGAGAGACTGGACAAGCTCTGCAGTGGTATCAGAGATCCAGTATTCGAGTGTCTGTCCTTTTTCTACTACGTTTGCTGCGGTGGAGATCATGTCGATCGTCTCCATCAGCTTTGTGTCATCCTCCGGATTGACAGCGATCACGGTGAGACCGAGCTCTTCCATTGCCGGGATGGAATCCTTTAATTTCACAGGAACAATTACAAGATCCGGCTTTAATGCTGCGCAGCCTTCCAGATCGAACTCTTTTGCGGTTCCGACGGACGGAAGACTTGTGAGCTCCGGAGCGCTGAGTTTATAGATATTTCTTTTGTCCGCTTTTGCCTCGACGCCGACTAACTTGTCGTCAAGACCAAGCGCGATCATCAGGCTTGTGGAGATATAGTAGCCGCTGACAAAGGATTCTGGCTGCTTCTCGATCGTAACCTCACGGCCGAGATGGTCGGTGATGGTAACCGGATAGGTGACTTCCACGTCGGAGGCAGCGGCCTCGGAAGTCTCAGAAGCGGATTCAGAAGCTGCTTCGGTGGATTCTGCGGTCGTCTCAGCGGCAGCAGTTGTTGTTGATGCGGTGTTGCTTCCACATGCAGTTACGCTCACAGATAATGCGAGAGCTAAGAGCAGAGCGGAGAGCTGTTTGAAATTTTTTTTCATAATCTTTTGTCCTCTTTCGATCTTTTTTTGCTGGAATATCGTTGTGTTTTCCCAACTATAACGGAATTATAGCAGAAAGTATGTTAAAATAAAAGTAATTTTTGAAGAACGCTTCAGAATACAGGGATCCGGACTTTTTTGAGAGCAGGAAAAGGCGGGAACAACTGCATATTCTGAGGGATCATGAGGAGCAATGGTATGAGAGTCATCAGGGAATATAAAAAAGCGGAAAGCCTGGAAGAGGCGTGGCAGTTAAACCAGAAAAAGAGCAACCGGGTCCTGGGCGGCATGGTCTGGCTGAAGATGGGAAAGATGCAGATCGGTACGGCGATCGACCTGTCCGGACTCGGACTTGACACGATCGAGGAGACGGAGGACGAGTTCCGGATCGGCTGCATGGTCACATTGAGAGATCTGGAACTTGATTCGGGACTTAACGGGTATACGGACGGCGCTGTGCGGGAGTCGGTGCGTCACATCGTCGGCGTCCAGTTCCGGAATCTCGCGACGGTCGGAGGAAGTATTTACGGAAGATACGGATTTTCCGACGTGCTGACGATGTTTCTGGCGATGGACAGCTATGTGGAGCTTTACAAAGGCGGGATCATTCCGTTGAGAGAGTACGCAAAAATGCCGTATGACCGGGACATCCTGGTCCGGCTGATCGTAAAAAAAGAAGCGGCATCGTTTGATTACCAGTCCGTCCGCAACACGCAGACCGATTTTCCGGTCCTCACCTGTGCCGCGGCAAAGACAGAAGCCGGATACCGGTTCGCGATCGGGGCAAGACCGGGAAAAGCGGTTCTCTTTGCGCTGTCCAATGAGGATATGAAGGACAAAAATGTGGAAAACATCGCGGAGTATGCTGCCAAGTGTGTAAAAGAACAGATCGTGACCGGCTCCAACACGAGAGGAAGCGCGGAGTACCGGAACCATCTGACCGGGGTGCTGGTGAGACGGTCGGTATGTAAGTTGGGGGAATAAGAACAGACGGATGAAGAACGGTTTGAAAGAAGAAAGCTTTGTCTGACTGAAAGAAACTCAGTCCGTTATGGAGCATAAAGAAACTGGAAACAGATAAAAACGAGGAATCATACATGAACATCACGATAACATTAAATGGAAAAAAGATCTCGGAGGAGATCGACGCAGACCTTCTTCTGATCGATTTTGTGCGGAATCACGGCTGTTACAGTGTAAAGCGCGGATGTGAGACGTCGAACTGCGGGCTCTGCACGGTATTTTTAGATGAAAAGCCGGTGCTTTCCTGCTCCGTTCTTGCGGCGCGGGCAGACGGAAGAAGTGTGACGACGCTGGAAGGACTTCAGGACGAAGCGAAGGAATTCGGCGCTTTTATCGCGGATCAGGGCGCCGAGCAGTGCGGATTCTGCAATCCTGGCTTCATTATGAACGCGCTGGCACTGTTCCGGGAAAACGAATATCCGGATACGGAGGAAATCAAGGAATATCTGGCGGGCAACTTATGCCGCTGCTCCGGCTACGAGGGACAGCTTCGCGGTATCCAGGCATTTCTCGCATGGAAGAAAGAAAAGAACGGGTGACGGTCCGGTGAGGCGCGCGTGTGACGGTCGGACCGTGACAACACGCAGAACAAATGATGTGAGACTGTTACAAATACAGAAAGAGGACGAAAGTTATGAAATATGTAAATAAACCTGTCCGGAAAAAGGACGCGATGCAGCTTGTGACCGGACAGCCTGTATACATGGACGATATCGCTCCGAAGGACTGCCTGATCGTAAAACTCCTGCGCTCCCCGCATGCGAACGCGATCGTGACTTCCTTGAATAAGACGGCTGCGATGAAAGTGGACGGGATCGAGGCGATCTATACCTGGGAAGATATCCCGCAGGACACGAAGCGGTACACGCAGGCAGGACAGACATATCCGGAGATGAGTCCGTATGACAGACTCTTGCTTGACCGGCATGTCCGCTACGTCGGGGATGTGGTCGCGATCGTTGCCGGTCGCGATGAAAAATGTGTGGACCGGGCATTAAAGCTCATTAAAGTCCAGTACGAGGTCCTGGAACCGCTCCTTGATTTCAGGAAGGCGAAGGACAACAGGATCCTGGTGCATCCGGAGGACAACTGGGAGAGTCTTGTTCCGGTCGGGGCGGACAATAAGAGAAATCTGTGCGCCCATGACGAATCGGGAGAGGGAGATATCGAGAAAGTATTGAGGGAGAGCGATGTTGTGATCGACCATGTCTATCACACGAAGGCATGTCAGCAGACGATGATGGAGACATTCCGGACGTTCTGTACGATCGACGCTTACGGACGCCTCAACGTGGTCAGCTCCACCCAGATCGTATTCCACTGCCGCCGGATCATCGCCAATGCGCTCCATATCCCGAAGTCCATGATCCGCGTCAGCAAGCCGAGAATCGGAGGCGGATTCGGTGCGAAGCAGACATCGATCAGCGAGGTTTATCCGGCTTATGTGACCTGGATGACAAAGAAACCGTCAAAGATCATCTTTACCCGCGAGGAGAGCATGACCGCCTCTACACCGCGCCATGAGATGGAAGTCCATGTGCGTCTCGGTGCAAGTAAGGACGGGATCGTCAACGGCATCGACATGTACACGCTGTCCAACACGGGCGCTTACGGGGAACATGGTCCCACAACGGTCGGACTTTCCGGGCATAAATCCATCCCGCTCTACGGGAAGGCGAAGGCATTCCGGTTTGTGAGTGATGTTGTATACACGAACGTGATGTCTGCCGGGGCGTACCGTGGATACGGGGCGACACAGGGACTGTTCGCGGTGGAGTCCGCGGTGAACGAACTTGCCGCGAAGCTTCACATGGATCCGTTTGAGATCCGCGAGAAGAACATCATCAAAGAGGGCGACGTGATGCCGGCCTATTACGGTCAGGTCAATACGAGCTGTGCGCTTGATCGCTGTCTTGCGCGTGTGAAAGAGATGATCCACTGGGACGAAAAATATCCGGTCCGCGATATGGGCAACGGAAAGGTCCGCGCGGTCGGCATGGGAATGGCGATGCAGGGATCCGGTATTTCGTCCGTCGATGTGGGAAGTGCCACGATCAAGGTGAACGACGACGGATTCTACACGCTGTCGATCGGTGCAGCCGATATGGGAACCGGCTGTGATACGATCCTGGCGCAGATCGCGGCGGAGGTTCTCGAGTGCTCTGTCGATGAGATCACGGTGTTCGGCGCGGACACGGATACTTCGCCGTATGATTCCGGTTCCTACGCGTCCAGTACGACGTATGTCACGGGAAAAGCGGTCGAAAAGTGTGCACTGCAGGTTCGGGAACAGATCTGCAAACTCGGTGCACAGATGATGAACTGCCCGGAGAATGAGGTCGTGTTTGACGGGAAGGTTGTACGGAGAGAGAAAAAGAGAGAAGCAGGCAGCAATGTTCCGGGCAGGAGTGAAGAAACAGACATAAAAACTGGTGCTGAGCTGGCTGCAAAAGACGGTGCTGGTAGTCCGGAAAATAGCGGATCCGCGGAATCCTCAGAAACTTCGCAGGTTTCCCTTGCAGATATCGCCACCGCCTCCATGTGCGGAAACGGGATCGCTCTCGAGGCGACCGTGACGAACAGCTCCCCGATCTCTCCGCCGCCGTTTATGGTCGGAGCCGCGGAGGTCGAGGTGGACCTTGAGACAGGTGAGACGAAGATCATCGATTATGCCGCCGCCGTCGACTGCGGAACGCCGGTGAACCCGAATCTTGCGAGAGTCCAGGCGGAAGGCGGGATCCTGCAGGGGATCGGAATGGCGCTCACGGAAAATATTACCTACAATAAACTTGGAAAGCTCGCGGAAAATTCCCTGATGCAGTATAAGATCCCGACCCGCGTGGATATCGGAAAGATCCAGGTCGATTTTGAGTCGAGCTATGAGAATGAGGGACCGTTCGGCGCAAAATCGATCGGTGAAGTCGTGATCAACACCCCGCTCCCGGCAGTGGCGGACGCGATCTACAATGCAACAGGGACAAGATTTTATGAGCTGCCGATCACGCCGGAGAAGATCGCGATGGCAGTGCTGGAATCGAAATGATTGACGGAATTCGGACAATAGAATGCGATATGACCATATGTTATAAACAAACTGTAACGATGAAGATCAACCGGGGCGAGAACATGAAAGAGCAGGTTTCGTGACAACAGAATAGGCGCGTCATCGGATTGCTCCGGGCAGAGAGAAAGCAGGGGCAGAGTATGACGAAGAAAATATGGGATTTCAGAAACTTCAGAGAACGAAAGAAAAAAGATCAGGGCGGATATTCCCTGGTGGAACTGATGGTAGTCATCGTCATCATGGTGATCCTTGCATCTGTGAGCATCGGAGTCTACAATGGATATGTGGAGCGCGCGAAGAACGCGGTAGCTTATGAAAAGGGACACCGGATCGCGGAGGCACTGAAGATCTGCGAGGCGGAGTACGGTCTTTCCGGAACAATCAGCCTGGATCGCCTGTCAGCGATTTCGGGAGATCTGATGAAGAAACCGAATGATCCGGACAGTCTCCTCTACGAATATGTGGGAGAGGACACGGATGACTGTACGGATTTTACGGTTTCCTTAAAGAAGATCGACACTGCATCGGTGGAGATCCAGGGATTCACTTACACAGCGGACACCTACGAGATCACATGGACGGAGGACGACGGTGTGGAAGTGACGATGAAATAACAGGGCTGATCATCCCGCATGTTTCCAGAAAATGGAACATCAGGCTGACGGCCAGGAGATCAGCACATCCGCCGGGACTCAAGTGCATGGCGATGTACTGTTCGTCCAGTGAAGACAATATTTCTTTGAATGAATCATTCGTGACAGCAGAGAGCAGGTGTTTTGCCTGCTCTTTGCTTTTTTTTGCGAGCTCCGGACCGCCGCGGTGCACCATGTTGGTGTCATCGACCTCCGAGATCAGGGTGAGGAGTGCCATGGCGGCCGCATCGTTTAAGGAAAAACAGGCGGCAAGCCATTTTTTGAGTGCCGGAAGTCCGATCCGGACAGCGGAAGGAAAACCAGCAGCAGCCTCTCCTCTGGCTCCCTGGATTCCGTAGGCGGAGAAGATTCGCTCGCCGTTCGAAAAATCCGGTTCGACAGCGCTGGGTTCATCCTGCGAGTTCATATCAATGGAAGAAGCTGGGGACAGCTTGTTCTGATGCCTGGAAAGTTTTGCCAGATCACCGAGGGAACAGCTTCCAAGCTTCCTGCATTCGCTGAGAACTTCCTCGGCCGGAAGCGGCAGACTCTTTCCTGCATGGACTTTTCCCAGCGCCCCGCAGAGGATCGCAGAGGCGAAGACAAGACCTTTGTGGGTGTTGATCCCGTGCGTGGCGGAGAACATGGCGGTCTCCGCGCGCTGCCCGGCATAGCGGAGCCGCTCAAAGATCTGTTCGTCCGCCTCGTCTGCATGGTCCCACCCGAGACAGAAAAATTCCCGGAACCATGGGATCAGGGAAGCGCTGCTGTCCAGAAATGTAAAAAAGTCCATATCCGAATGCGAACCGGAATTATTCCGGTCTACAAGTCCCGGCTTCGGGGTTGTTGAGACCTCGTAGAGCAGCCCGCGGACCGCCGCGGAGGCGGCAAGATCTGCCGAGCGGTCCCTGAAATGATCGTTAAAGAGTTTTGCCGTCTGCCACTGGATGAGTTCCATGGAATGGCGCTTTTGGGCCAGGCAGGTATTCGCATCCCCTCCGCACACCAGACAGGTGCGGGGAAGGAGATGAAGATCCTGCCGCTTTACGGAAACTCCGTCTAGTCCGCATACATCGAGATTGAAGAGACGGCCGAGCGGATGACTCTCCTCGATGGAGACGAGAAACTGTTTGACCGGAATTTCCGGGGAATCCAGGAGAAAAAAGGCGTGATCGCCGGTTGGCTCTTCACAGATCTTTGTATTTTTTATGGAGAAGCGGCCGAGTTTTTCCTGCAATTCCCGGAGTTCCTCGCGAAACGCGGCACGGGCGAAAGGAAACACTTTCACCGCTCCGGCAATATTTAAGGAAAATTCCACAAGGCAGGAGCCGTCTCCTGCGGAGAGCAGCTCCCACTTTTTCAGTATACGCCGGTCTCTTGCGGCGCGGAGTTCTTCGGGAGTCACCGGAGTGCCGGTGATCACGTCGGTCAGGTTCATGGATACCTCCCATGTTGTAAAAGAAGTAACTGTTCAGTAGGTCTGAAGGCAAAAATCCCGTCTGCGCAGCCGATTTGAAACGGATTCCTGCCTTAGTGTGTACTTTCAGCAGAAAACTTTTCTTTCAGATACTTCGCAGTACATTCTGGCACCAGGGAAAGTACTTCATCCGTTACGCCATGCTCGGCGAGGAGCTTGCGGACGCGGGAAGCGCTGATAACTTCCGGTTTTCCGTCCGGGCCTTCGGTGGTGATCCGGTCGATCTTTATGAAGGAGATCCCATAGCGGGGCAGGATCCGGATCATGGCTTCGTTATAATTTCTCGTCACCGGATCGAACGGTTCTTCCCCTGCAAAGCGCTTTTTAATATGAAGAAGCGGTGCGATCCGGGAGGCGAACAGGGTGATATCGAGCTCACTCTGGATCTTTGCGGCGTCTTCGCCTTCCTTTAAGAAATAGGTCGGGAAGGTCGCATTGGAGATCATATATGGGCCGGACGGATGAACGATGACGTTCGCAAGGTGGTCGGTTCCTTCGCGGACAAGGCGCAGGCGGTCCGCAAACGGGAACTGGGAGCGGTTTTCCTCGACCACAAAGATGTGGAGCAGGTCGCAGGCTCTGGCCGCGTAGGTGATCAGTGCAAGATGGCCTTTTGTGAACGGATTGCAGTTCATGACGATGCAGCCGATGTTGTCGGAATCTTCGGTTCCGGCAAGAAACTTTTTATAGAAATTGTCGAGTCCATTTTTCTTGTTTTCCAGCATCAGAACGGACTCTGTCTCCGCTAACGGATAGAATCCGCAGGAGGTAAAGAGTACCTTATTTTTCGGCCGGGTGATGACAAAAAGATCGTAATGACCGGCGGCAAAGCGGTTTTCCACAAGGCGGGAGACGAGACTTCCGAGCGCATTCTGCCCGCGCAGACTTTCATCGACCGCAAAACATTTCAAAAGATTCCCGGCACAGCATCCGCAGCCGGTCAGATTCTCATCGGCATCGAACACGCCGAATGCCGCCTCGATATCATCCTCATAATTTAAATGATGCTTTGCGAGAAAATCGGTCAGCATCTGTTTATCGTGAGCGAATCCAAGGGATAATTCATGAATACTTAAATCTGTCATAACGAAAACACCTCCAAAAATATTCAAGCCAAGCGCATGTTGCCATAACAGTTCTGCGGAGGCTGCTCAGGAAAGGTCCGCAGAAGGAAAGTGCTGTGGTAGCGGAAAGATGATCTTTCCGTGTACCTATAGTATAGTGGAAATGGGACAGGTTTTCCAGAGAAAAGGAGAGAAATTTGCCTGTAGCAATAAAATGTGGTACGATAATGAAAAATCAAACGAACGATACGAGGAACATAAGACATGCATATCTATTTTGCCCCGCTTGAGGGGATTACAACCTATCCATACAGAAACCTGCACCACAAATATTTTGGCGGTGTGGAGAAATATTTTACTCCGTTTCTGGCGCCGGGACCGGAACAGGGGATGAGCGTGAAGGAGATGAGGGATGTATTGCCGGAAAACAATGCCGGGATACCGGTCGTTCCGCAGATCCTGACAAACAGGGCTGGGGATTTTCTTCTTGCATCGAAGAAACTCTCAGAGATGGGATACCGGGAGATCAACCTGAATCTCGGATGTCCGTCCGGAACGGTCACGGCAAAGAAGAAAGGTTCCGGATTTCTTCTCTACCCGGATGATCTGGACCGCTTTTTTGATGAGGTGTTTTCGGATGCTGCAGTGCGGAATGGTGAATTCTTCGTTTCGGTAAAGACACGGATCGGGAAGAATGAGGTGGAAGAGTGGCCGGAACTCATGCAGGTTTATAACCGCTACCCGATCCATGAACTGACGGTCCATCCCCGGATCCAGAAGGAATTTTATAAAGGAACCCCGCATCTCGATGTGTTTGCGGACATTTTGAAGGAGAGCAGGAATCCGGTCGTGTATAACGGGGATCTGTTTACCGTGGAGAAGGTAAAAGAATTTCGGGAAAAGTTTCCAACAGTCGGGACGGTCATGATCGGGCGTGGACTGATCCGGAATCCGGCGTTGGCGGAGATGATCTTGCAGGAAGAGACGGAAGCTTGTACGGATCGTCTTGAAAACGGAGTTAGGATTTTTGAAGCAGATGGGCAGTTACAGACTCAAGGGAATAGAAACAAAGGGGACATCCTGCCGAGGATCCGCGAGTTCCATGACGCCCTCTTTGAACACTACCGCGAGACCATGTCCGGCGACCGGAATCTTCTGTTCCGGATGAAAGATCTCTGGAGCTACATGCTGGCAGAAGTGCCGGACAGCGAAAAACTCGCCAAAAAGATCCGTAAATCGCAGCATGTGCCGGAATATCTGGCGGCGGTGGAGGAAGTATTTGCAAGATGGGATGCAAACAGATAGTCGGAAAGGAGGCCACTATGCAGTTACTGATCAAACAAAGAGTCTTCTCATGGACCGATACCTATGACGTCTATGATGAACATGAGAACCCAAAGTATTTCGTAAAAGCGGAATTTTTTGCGCTGGGGCATCAGATCCACGTGTATGATAAGAGTGGAAAGAAAGTCGGCATGGTGAAACAGCGGCTGTTTGCGGTTTTGCCGTGTTTTGATATCGAAATCGGAGGAAAAGAGGCCGGAAGTGTTCAGAAAGAATTTTCCTTTTTCAAGCCGCGCTATGAGTTGGATTACAACGGATGGCGGTGTGAGGGAGACTTTCTGGCGTGGGAATATGATGTCTATGAGGCGTGCTGTGTGGCGGTCCATATTTCAAAAAAACCGTTTCAATGGGGCGATACCTATGTGATCGACATCGTGGATCCGAAGGATGAGGTCATGGCGCTCATGCTGGCGATCGCGATCGATGCGGCGAACTGTACGAAATAGATGAGATCATGTCATTCAGCACAAAAATACGAAGAGAGCAGCAGGAGGAATAAGATGGATACAGAAAAACAGCCAAAAGAAACATTCGTAGAACAGATGGAGCGCGTAAACCGCACCAATCCATTCATGATCCACAACAACATCCGCGCAGTCGCTTTGTCCGAGGACGCAGCCGAAGTGTGTGCGGAGGTTACGGAGGATTCCTTAAATGCCATGCAGACAGTCCACGGCGGACTGATGTTTGTGATGGCGGAGATCGCAGCAGGACTTGTGACGAGGAATGACGGAAGAAAATACGTGACACTGGACAGTTCGTTCCGGTTCCTCCGCGGCAGCAGCGCGAAGAAGCTCCGCGGAGTCGCAAAGATCACGAAGCGAGGAAAAACCGTCTGCTTCACAAAATCCCAGGTGATGGAGTCGGAAACCGGGAAGGTGCTGGCAGAGGGAGAGTTTACGTTTTATTGTATGGGAGAGTAAGACAGAAGCAAGAGAAAGATGTGACTGTGATATGTCTTCCGGGAGAACGGATGTGATTCCATCATCTCCCTCGGCGGCGGTTCCTCCCACGACTGTGCGAAGGCGATCGCCCTGGTTGCCTCAAACGGAGGAAACATCAGAGACTACGAAGGTGTCGACCGCTCCAGCAATCCGTTATGCCCGATGATAGCAGTCAACACAACAGCCGGAACTGCTTCTGAGATCACCCGTTTCTGTATCATCACCGATACAAGCCGGCATGTAAAGATGGCGATCGTTGACTGGCGCGTGACTCCGCAGATCGCGATCAACGACCCGAACCTTATGGTCGGAATGCCGCCGGCCCTGACAGCAGCAACCGGAATGGACGCCCTGACCCATGCGATCGAGGCGTATGTCTCCACAAATGCAAACCCGCTGACCGATGCGGCAGCACTGATGTCGATCACGATGGTCACCCAGTATCTCCCGAAGGCAGTTGCAAACGGAGTTTACATGAAGGCCCGCGACAAGATGGCTTACGGACAGTATCTCGCAGGTATCGCATTCAATAACGCATCCCTCGGATATGTCCATGCGATGGCACATCAGCTCGGCGGTATGTACAATCTCCCGCACGGTGTCTGCAACGCGATCCTTCTCCCGCATGTGGAAGAGTTCAACCTGATCGGCAATGCGAACCGCTTCCGCGACATCGCAAAGGCCATGGGCGAGATTACGGAAAATAAGCTCTTGCAGGCAAGCTTGCATCGGATTTCCGACTTTTGACCCTGCTATCTTAAAATGCAGATAGAATCTGAAATAATTACTGTGAATCATCAGCAGTATTTCGGCTGCTTCTCGCCTCCTCAAGATAATTATAAAGCGTGTATTTTGAAACCTTCAGCGTCTCACAGAGGAGTACGCTCGTCTTGGAGATCTTGAAGACACCTTTCTGGTCGAGATAATCCAGGGCGCGGATCTTTTCTTCTTTGTTCATGAGTCCCATCGGCTTTCCGACGAGGAGTTCTGCCTGATTCATATAATACTGAAGGATATCGTCCACATTCTTGGTCGCAAGCGCGTCTTTGTCGCTCATCGGTGCATGGTGGGTCATCGGATACTGGACGAACGCATGGAGCGCACGCTGGGCATTTAAAAAGTCGGAGACATCGAGATTTACGCAGACAGCTCCGATGATCTTGCCGTTCTCATCCGGGATCAGGGTCGTGAAGGATTTGTAAAACTGATCTTTCTGACCGTTTGAGAAGGTCTGGAGACTTTCCTTCATCGGTTCGATATCTTTTCCGAACTGTGTGATCATTCCACCCTTCGGAGAACCGCCGACATCGCGTCCGCTGAGCGTGGCATTCAGGGCATAGACGATCGTGTGATCGTAACCTTTCCGGTAGTCGTGGATCAGGATCTCGCTGTTTTCACCGAGAAATTTCTGGAGCCCTTCGAGAAAACGGATCAGAAAGTCGAAATCAAGATACTGGGAAATTTCCATAAATGTGTACCTCCATGGAGACAGATACCGGATCAGGCATTCCCCCCGAAATACACTGCCGGAATATTACGTGAAAATATTAACAAAGCAGAGGCGAACAAACCTCTGAAACTCTTAACTGATCTCAGAATACCATATAACAAACTGTTTGTCAATTATATAACATTTTTTCACACAAAAAGTTTGAAATAATGATTGACATTCTATGAAGTATGGCCTATAATAAAAACATAAAAACAAAAAGAAAGATAAACAAACTAATTTTTAGTTATTGTACCCATCCTTTTCCGGACCCGGGATCCACTCACAGGGATCCCGAGCCCACCCACTTGGACAACGACGTCCGGCTTTTGGAAGCTGTAAAGTTGTCTGGTTGAATTTGCAGATTCCCCCACTTTGATAGATTCACATCGTGGTGGATGTGATAAAGACCGGTTTTTCTGCGGAATGGATGCCCGCAGGAGAAATGGAAGGCCGAAGGGCCCGCTGCCTCGCCACAGCGAAAAAATCCGCATTTCCGGCCGTGATCCCCATAAGGGAAAAGATGATACATATTGAGCGCAGAACCCCTGAGGCAGACGATCCCCAATATCGCTGTTTCAGGGGTTCTGTCTGTTTGGGAGTGTCATGTGTATTTCTCTTTGGGAGAGGAAAGGAAAACGATCACGCGCATATATTTATAAAATGAGATGGGAAAACAGGTAGGCAGGAGGTATCAATGAAATTCAGACAGAAAATCGTTCTGTTTCTGGTGATCGTAGTTGTGGATCTGATCCTGTGCGGCGTGACCTTGCGGATGTGGAAAGGAGAAGATGGGGAAAAGGATTTTAAGGGAGACGTGTATCATGAAAGAAATAAAGAGGAAAATGAGTCAGAGGAGCAGGAAGATCGAAAAGACAGGAACGTCATGTCGAGGGAATCGGACATGGTACGGGAGAAGGAGACCGATATGAGAAAATACGTGGCGCTCACATTCGATGATGGTCCGAATTCCAGATACACAAAGCCGCTCCTGGACGGTCTCAGGGAACGCGAGATCCGTGCATCCTTTTTTCTTGTAGGCGAGTGCATTGACGGAAAGGAAGATCTCGTAAAGCAGATGGCGGAGGATGGCCATCTGATCGGTGTCCATTGTATGACACATAAGGATCTCACGAAAGAACCGCTTTCGGATGCCAAAAAAGAAATATGTGAGACCGGGGAGAAGATCCGGGCAGTGACCGGAGTCATGCCGGAGTACGTCCGCCCGCCATACGGAAGCTGGAATGCGAAGCTGGAGGAGGCGGTGGACATGATCCCGGTATTCTGGGATGTCGATTCCATCGACTGGCGTCTGAAGAACACGGAAAAAGTGACCGCAAAAGTCTTAAAAGATACGGAGGACGGGGACATCATCCTGATGCATGATGAGTTCCGGACATCCGTGGAAGCTGCGCTCCGGATCATTGACAACCTTACGGCGAAAGGGTATACTTTTGTTACAGTAGACGAACTGATGGTCGATTAAAACATTCGGGAAAGGCAGTTTTCATGGATTTATTTGATTATATGAGACAAAATACGATGGAGAAGGAATCGCCCCTCGCGTCCAGAATGCGCCCGACGACTCTGGACGAGGTGGTCGGTCAGAAACATATTATCGGAAAGGATAAACTCCTTTACCGTGCGATCAAGGCGGACAAGCTGGGATCGGTGATCTTTTACGGACCGCCCGGAACAGGAAAGACGACGCTCGCAAAGGTGATCGCGCATACGACAAGTGCGCGCTTTGAGCAGATCAACGCCACTGTTGCCGGAAAAAAAGATATGGAAGAGATCGTGAAAAATGCGAAGGATGCGATCGGCATGTACGGACAGAAGACGATCCTTTTCGTGGATGAGATTCATCGCTTTAATAAGTCGCAGCAGGATTATCTCCTGCCATTCGTGGAGGACGGGACGATCACACTGATTGGAGCGACGACGGAGAATCCATATTTTGAGGTGAACAACGCGCTTCTTTCCAGATCCAGGATCTTCGAGTTAAAACCGCTGGAAAAGCAGGATATCCGGGAACTGGTAATACGGGCTGTCTATGATACGGAAAAAGGGATGGGAACTTATGGAGCCGATATCACGGATGAGGCGGCGGATTTCCTTGCGGATGTGGCAAACGGGGACGCGAGAGCGGCGTTAAATGCGGTCGAGCTCGGAATTCTCACGACGGACAAGTCGGAGGACGGAAAGATCCATATCACGATCGATGTCGCGGCGGAATGTATCCAGAAACGGGTGGTTCGCTACGATCATGACGGGGATAACCACTACGATACGATCTCTGCATTCATCAAGAGCATGCGTGGATCGGACCCGGATGCGGCGGTCTATTACCTGGCCAGAATGCTGTATGCAGGTGAGGATGTGAAGTTTATTGCCCGCAGGATCATGATCTGTGCTTCCGAGGATGTCGGAAATGCGGATCCGAATGCGCTTGTGGTCGCGGTGAGCGCGGCGCAGGCGGTGGAGCGGATCGGAATGCCGGAGAGCCAGATCATCCTCTCCCAGGCGGCCGCCTATGTCGCGACGGCTCCGAAGAGCAATGCGGCCTATGTGGGGATCCAGAATGCGATGAAGGCTGTAGCGAATATGCGGACGATGCCGGTTCCGGCGCATCTTCAGGATAAGCACTACAAAGGCGCGGAGAAGCTGGGACATGGACTCGGCTATAAATATGCACATGACTATCCGAATCATTATGTCACCCAGCAGTATCTGCCGGACGGGATGGAAGGAATGAGATTCTATGAACCGTCGGAGAATGGGTATGAAAAGAAGATCAGGGAGCATATGGAGTTTATAAAGCGGGAAGCTACTTTTCACGGGTAGGAATTTTCTGAACTGAAAATTCCGTATGATACCGTTGTGGTCGCGGATTTTGCCGATTTGGAATGCGAAGCATCGGCAAAATCCTGTTACAGTGCGCGGGCACTGGAGGATCCGTGTACTGTAACAGAGGGAAGCCGGAGAGATGGAATAAGCAGGATCAGGGAAAGAGGAAATTGTGAAATTTCCTCTTTCCATTTTTTTATGTGTGCGTTATAATGAGATATACTCATCAGAACAGCCTGGGAGGAAAGTATTGGAAACGATACTTGCTTCTTTGCTCCCGGGCAGTTTCGAAAAAGTCCTCCGATATCGCTGAAATGCGGTGATCCGATCGGAGAAAAGTTTCAAATCTAATGGTTCCAAGGCAGCGGATCCGGAGACGGGGAGGCTGTTATGATCTTTTTTTGATTCCCAACGAGATGATAAAACCGGAATAAGGATGAAGGAGTATTATTATGCGTGAAAAATTAGCAACATTACCGCTGACCCAGTTAAAAGAGCTGGCAAAGAGCCAGGGAATCAGGAATATCAGCGGCTTGAGAAAAGCAGAATTGATCGATCGCCTTTGTGAGGCGGCGGAAAGTGCCGGCGGCGCAAAAGTACCGGCAGAAAATAATGAAAATAGAGAGAATACGGCAGCACCGATGCAGGCGGCAGCGCAGAAAGAGAAAGCGCCGGCTGCTGGAAATGTTTCCGGAGGTGCGGGACAGGAGAAAATGGCATCGGAGAGACCGGCGGTCTTCCAGGACCGCACGGGGCGTCCGGAGAAAACCGAGCGTGCGGAACGATACGAGAGAAATGACCGTCAGGAGCGTGGGGAGCGCCAGATGAGAAATGACCGGCAGGGCAGCTACCAGAGCCGTCAGAACAATTACAGAGATCGCCAGAGTAATTACCAGGATCGTCAGAGCAGCTATCAGGACCGTCAGAGTGGTCAGCAGGATCGCCAGATCAGTTACCAGGACCGCCAGAGCAGCTACCAGGACCGTCAGAATGCTTACCAGGGGCAGTCATCTGCGCAGGATTCCCAGACTCAGGGAAACTATCAGGACCGCCAGACTCAGGGCGGCATGCCGGATACCCAGGGAATTCAGGAGAGCTCAAGAACCTATCAGACTGGTTACCAGACAAGAAACCAGGGTGCTCAGAGTTATACCGCGGAACCGAAGGCAGATCTTCAGGATCTCGACAGCGGGATCGAGGCAAACGGAATTTTAGAGGTCATGCCGGATGGCTTCGGATTTATCCGCTGTGAGAACTTTCTTCCGGGAGATAACGATGTCTATGTGGCACCTTCCCAGATCCGCCGCTTTAACATGAAGACCGGCGATATCATCCGCGGAAGCCGGAGAGTGAAATCCGCGACAGAGAAATTTGCGGCACTTCTCTATGTAAAGACGATCAACGGCTATCCGACGAGTGTTGTGGAGCACCGCCCGAACTTTGAGGATCTGACCCCGATCTTCCCGAACCAGAGACTGAATCTGGAAGTCAGAGGTGGAAAAAATACGACAGCGATGAGAGTCATGGACCTCCTTGCTCCGATCGGTAAAGGCCAGCGAGGTCTGATCGTATCCCCGCCGAAAGCAGGTAAGACAACCTTATTAAAACAGGTTGCAAAAGCAGTTACGACCAACTATCCGGATATGCATATGATCATTCTTCTGATCGATGAGCGCCCGGAGGAGGTTACAGACATTAAGGAATCCGTTGTAGGACCGAACGTGGAAGTCATCTACTCTACGTTTGACGAGCTCCCGGAGCGCCACAAACGTGTCTCTGAGATGGTCATCGAGCGCGCGAGACGTCTGGTAGAGCATGGGCGTGATGTCATGATCCTCTTAGACAGTATCACAAGACTTGCAAGAGCCTATAACCTGGTTGTTCCGCCGAGCGGACGTACTCTTTCGGGTGGTCTTGATCCGGCGGCACTCCACATGCCGAAGCGTTTCTTCGGAGCAGCGAGAAATATGAGAGAGGGCGGAAGCCTGACGATCCTTGCAACCGCACTTGTCGATACCGGAAGCCGTATGGATGACGTTATCTACGAGGAATTTAAAGGTACCGGCAATATGGAGCTTGTACTCGACCGCAAGCTCTCCGAGAAGCGGATCTTCCCGGCAATCGATATCTTAAAGTCCGGTACACGCCGCGACGATCTCCTGCTCACAAGCGAGGAGGCGGAAGCTGTGGATATCGTCCGCAAGGCGACAAACTCCATGAAAGCGGAGGAGTCCGTGGAGAAGATCCTGGACATGTTCGCACGAACAAGAACGAACAGAGAGTTCGTGGAAATGACAAAGAAAACACGATTCATATAAATGACGGGCCGGTGCTCGGAATCCGTTGGTCATTTTTCAGACCGGGTTCCGGACACAGAGTCTTATTAAGAAAAATCGTAACTGTGAGGGTACTGAACGTTACTTTTCACGGATAGGAATTTTCTGAACTGAAAATTCCGTATGATACCGTTGTGGTAACTACTGAACAGTTACGGGGAAGCGTGTAAATACCTGACAGAAAACTGAACTGTCGGGGTAGATAGGAGAACAGAAAGAATGGAAGAAACAGGAAAAAATCCGATCCAGGTCGCAGAGCGCCTGTTCCAGGTGATCGAATGTCTGGCGGAGAATGGTCCGATGGGGATCATGGATCTGAGCGCGCAGCTCGGATTCCATAAGAGCACGACGCACCGGCTCGTGACTTCCCTCCAGTATATGGGCTATATCCGGCAGGACGAGGAATCCCTGAAATACGCGCTGTCTCTGAAGTTCCTGGAGATCGGAGGTAAGATCCTGGAACAGACGAACATGGCTTCTCTGGTTCATCCGTCACTGAAGAAACTGTCGGAGCAGACCGGAGAGACGGTCCATCTCGTCCGCAGAGAGGGAACGGAGGCCGTGTATATCGATAAAGTGGAATCCAACGTCAGCTCGATCCGGATGGTATCGAGAGTCGGAAGCCGGATCCCCCTGTACTGCTCCGGCGTCGGCAAGGCGCTGCTCGCGGAGCTGCCGGATCCGGAGATCAGAGAGATCTGGAACAGCTCAGAGATCGTGTCCCTGACACCGTACACTGTAACAAAGTTTCAGGATCTCATGGAACGGATCGGGACAGTGCGGAAGGTCGGATATGCGATGGATGATGAGGAGAATGAGGAAGGCGTCCGCTGCATCGCGGTCAGCATTCCGGATTACCATAAAGAACCGGTCTACGCCCTGAGCATCTCCGCACCGGTGAGCCGGATGACGGATGCCCGGATCGCGGAACTTGCCGTGGATGTGCTGGCATTTAAGAAAGAACTGGAGAAGACGCTGGGATTCTCGAGAAGCTGAGGAAAGCACAGGAACAGTTACAGAATAAAAAGAGCGATGAGTTCTGGAATCTGATGTCGGATCCCGGAGTTCATCGCTCTTTTTCGTTACCGTGTGTGGGGATTTTCAGTGTGTGTATTGTAACTGGATTTTACTGATACTTTGTAACTGGTCAGTAGGTCTGCGCACTTGCTGCGCTGACCGTAATAAAACACAGGCTTGAAGGCAAAAATCCCATCGGTGAAGCCGATTTGGAATGGATTTTTGATATTTCCCGATCAGTTTCCGCACTCGATACTGATCGCGTTGAACATGTCGAGGATATCATCTACTTTCGTGTTCGCCTTTTCCTCGCCCTTTTTGTCCATGACCGCATGTCCCTGGTGCATCATCAGGAGACGGTCGCCGTACTCGACGGCAAAGCGGAGATTGTGGGTGACCATGATCGTTGTCAGGTGTTTCTCCGCAACGATCTTTCCTGTGAGTTCCATGATGATGTCGGCGGTCTTCGGGTCGAGGGCTGCAGTGTGCTCATCGAGGATCAGAAATTCGATCGGGGTCATCGTGGACATCAAAAGTGCCATCGCCTGGCGCTGGCCGCCGGAGAGAACGCCGACCTTCACGCCCATCTTATCCTCAAGACCGAGTCCTAAGATCTTTAACTGGTCGCGGTAGAAATCGATGCGGGACTTGTTTGTCCCAGGCAGCAGGTTAAACGGTTTTCCTTTATTATCGGCGAGTGCCATATTCTCCAGAATCGTCATGTTCGGGCAGGTCCCCATTGCCGGGTGCTGGTAGACGCGGCCGATGCGGCGCTGGCGCTTGTACTCCGGCATCTTTGTGATATCGACTCCGCCCATCGTGATCGTTCCGGAGTCGACCGGAATGCTGCCGCAGATCAGGTTTAACATGGAAGTCTTTCCGGATCCATTGCTGCCGATTACGGAGACGAACTCGCCGTCGGCGATGCTCAGGTTGAAATCCTTAAAGAGGCACATTTCGTTCACGGTGCCTGCATTGTAATATTTATTGATGTTCTTTAATTCAAGCATGATGTGCCCCCTTTCTCTTCACGGAATCACTGATGATCAGGATCAGAAGAAGGATCGCTGCAGTGATCAGTTTCAGGTCAGTTGCTTTTACGATGCGCATGGAAATGACGAAAGCGACGCATGCCTTGTAGAGGATCGCGCCTGCGATGACCGCGGTGGTCGCTTTTAATTTTCCAAAGCGATGGAACAGCTGGGTTCCGAGGATGACGCTTGCGAGACCGAAGACCATGGTTCCGGTTCCGATGGAGATATCGAAGAAGGCCTGCTTCTGAGCAAGAACTCCTCCGGCGAGAGCTGCGAAGCCGTTCGCGATCGCAAGACCGATGATCTTCACGCGGCCTTTGTCCTCCGCGAGAGAGGTTACGAGAGCGTCATTGTCTCCGGCTGCCCGGAGCAGATATCCGGATCTCGTGTTTAAGTACCAGTCGAGGACGAATTTGCAGATCAGGGTGATCACTGCAAGGATGATCACAACGATGTACGGTCTCACGGATGCCGGCAGGCTGTTTCTCGTCCATTCATTGTCGAAGATCGTATCCTGGGACAGGAACGGGAGATTGGCTTTCATTCCGGCGATCCGAAGATTTACGGAGTAGAGAGCGGTCATGACAATGATACCGGAAAACAGATCGCGGACCTTGCATTTTACATGAATAAAGCCGGTCACGCATCCGGCGAGCACGCCTGCGAAGAAAGAGAGCGGTAATGCCCACACCGGGGAAATGCCTTTCACGATCAGCCCTGCGGTCAGCGCTGCGCCCAGGGGGAATGTTCCATCGACCGAAAGATCCGGAAAGTCCAGGATCTTGTAGGTGATGTATACGCCCAGGGCCATGATCGCGTAGATCAGCCCTTCCTCAAAGATTCCTAATAAGATTGCCATGTTATCCTCCGAAAATCAATAACCTATATTTTATCGCGGTTATTACAGTGGGTGTTCAGCTCTGCTGAACAGTTACTTTTACAGTTACATTCTGGTGCAAAGTCCGGCAAAGCGGATGAAATGCTTTGCCGGACTTCCTGACATTGTGTCTGTTTGAATTATTACTGGGTGATCTCAGTGAATAATTCTTTTGCATTCTTGGAGAGGTCCTCCGGGAATGTGATCCCGAGATCCTCAGCGACTTTGGAGTTTCCGTAGAAAGCTGCTTCCTCGATGACTTCAAAGTTCAGTTCGCTTGCTTTTTTCTCGCCCTTTAAGACTTCGGCAGCCATGCGTCCTGTCTGCTTTCCAAGATCAACATAATCGAGACCCATTGCAGCGAGGCAGCCGATCTTGACCTGTTCGATCTCACTTCCGAATACCGGGATGTTCTTTGCGTTTGCTTTGGAAAGGATCAGCGGAAGAGAAGCAACGACGGTGTTGTCCGTTAAGTTGTTTAAGCAGTCAACCTGTTCTAAGAGGCTGTCAGCTGCCAGCGGGATGTCTGCTGTGGAGGAAACGCCGGACTCAACGATCTCGAAACCGTAATCAGCAGCTTTTTCCTTATACTCTGCGAGTGTGGAAGCGGAGTTTACTTCGCTTGTTGTATACATGATACCGATCTTCTTCGCATCCGGAAGGATCGCGCGGATCATTTCGAGCTGCTGTTCAACCGGAAGCTTATCACTTGTTCCTGTCACTTCGCCGACCGGTGTTCCGTCTGCGTTTGCAAGTTCAGCTGCGACCGGATCGGTAACTGCTGTATAGATGACCGGAATATCATTCTTTCTGCCGACGCTGTATGCGCTCTGGGCGCTCGGTGTTGCGATCGCGCAGATGAGATCCACCTTCTGTCCGGCGAAGTTTGTACTGATCTGTGCTGCTAACCCTGGGTCAGCCTGTGCGTTTTCTTCTAATACGGTAAGATTTTTGCCTTCCACGAATCCGTTCTCGGCGAGACCTTCGATGAAACCTTCCCGGCAGTTGTCGAGAGAGCCGTGAACAGCGAACTGGTTGATGCCGATCGTGTAGGAACCGTCTGCGAGAGCGGTATCCGCTGCGTCTGCGGATCCTGCAGTTGTTGCTTCAGCAGTTGTTGTCTCGGCAGCTGTCGTCTCAGCGGCAGTCGTTGTGGAAGCTGTGTTTGAAGAGCAGCCTGCGAGAAGTGCTGCGGTGAATGTTGCTGCGATGATTGCTTTGATCGATTTTTTCATAATTTTGTTCTCCTCTTCTACTTTTTAATTGAGATGATTCGTAACTGCATTCCGGGTCTTTCCGATCCGGTCATGCGGTTCAGTAGTTGTTGGAGGTGTGGAGCGAAGGTGCCGTGGTGTGGGATATCTTGTACAGAGCATGTATTTTTGCTGCCATACATCTGTAGGGAGCTGCCGTCGGCAGGTCCTTTAGGTATAAAAAAATCCCAAGGATCAGATATCGATTTAAAATCTGATCCTTGAGACGAATTTCATATCCGCGGTGCCACTCAATTTGACCTTTCGGTCCGCTTTTTTCGTATACCAACATATACGCCGCTCTCTTAACGACTGCGGTAGCCGTCAGTCCATACTAAAATTCAGGACTGCCCTCGAAAGTCCATTCCATTTCCAGTGCAATACTGCAATCCCACCGCCTGCAGCTCTCTGTGAAAACATGATCGAAAATGTACTCCTCTTTCTCAACGGTTTTTCTTGTTTGGTTATGGGTATCATAGTACGAAAAGGATTGTTTGTCAAGAAGAACAATAAAAAAAGTTTGGAAACCTGCAAACTCTGCCAGCCAGAAAGAAAAATGGTAATTTCTAAAAAAAATATAACATTTCAGAAACTTCCATAAATTCCATTGACTTTCAATGTTTCCTGATATAGGATAA
The DNA here is from genome assembly GCF_057397225.1 of Pilosibacter sp. NGB245. NCBI lineage: Bacteria > Bacillati > Bacillota > Clostridia > Eubacteriales > Clostridiaceae > Pilosibacter > Pilosibacter sp. NGB245. The sequence goes on from NZ_CM171584.1 coordinate 552,125, forward strand.
ATATCACACGAAATGACAGGGTGTCATCTCACGCAGATCTTCAGAAAACAAAGCATGTAAAAGACAGAAAAAGTAACAGCAGAGGCTCGGATGCGATGAAAAGCTCTGCAGAAAAATGAAAATCAAGGAGGCAGACGTATGGGTACCAAAGACGGCGGAAAAAAGCCGAACCCGAATGATCTCAATTCATTTAAGGGATTTTTCTATTATATGATCATAATTCTGGTCATGACGGTCCTGTTAAACGGACTCGTATTCCCGTCCGCACTGAAAAGTCAGGTAAAGGAAGTCGGCTACAACGAATTTCTGGCTATGGTAGACAATAACCAGGTCACACAGGTAGAGAAAGATGACACGAACGGCGAGTACGTGTTTATCGCGAAAGACAGCAATGGAAAAGAGCAGGTCTACAAGACAGGACTCTGGGATGACCCGGATCTGACAGATCGCCTGTACAGCAAGGGCGTCACATTCGATAAAGTGATTCCGAGAAAAGAGTCAGCGATCATGAATATTTTCGTGAACTGGATCCTTCCGTTCGTGATCATGATTGGGCTCGGGCAGATCTTAAGCCGCAGCATGGCGAAGCGTATGGGCGGAAACGCGATGACATTTGGAAAGTCCAATGCAAAGATCTACGCGGAGAGTGAGACCGGCGTGACATTCGCGGATGTCGCAGGTGAGGAGGAAGCGAAGGATGCGTTAAAGGAGATCGTAGATTTCCTTCATGATCCGAAAAAATATGCGGATATCGGTGCCACACTTCCGAAGGGCGCGCTCCTCGTAGGCCCTCCTGGAACAGGTAAAACGTTGTTAGCAAAGGCCGTTGCCGGTGAGGCGCACGTTCCGTTCTTCTCGATCTCCGGCTCTGAGTTCGTTGAGATGTTCGTCGGCATGGGTGCCGCGAAGGTCCGGGACCTCTTCAAGCAGGCAAATGAGAAAGCTCCGTGTATCGTCTTTATCGACGAGATCGATACCATCGGTAAAAAGCGTGACGGAAGCGGCATGGGCGGAAACGATGAGAGAGAACAGACCTTAAACCAGCTTCTTACAGAGATGGACGGATTCGACGGACGAAAGGGTGTTGTGATCCTGGCGGCTACAAACCGTCCAGAGACCCTTGATAAGGCCCTCTTGAGACCGGGCCGGTTTGACAGAAGAATTCCGGTGGAGCTTCCGGATCTCAAAGGCCGTGAGGCGATCCTGCGGGTACATGGAAAAGATGTCAAGATGGATGAGTCCGTTGACTTTAACGCCATCGCGAGAGCGACTGTCGGAGCCAGCGGTGCCGAGCTTGCGAACATTATCAACGAGGGCGCACTCCGTGCCGTCCGCATGGGACGCCGCGTTGTATCCCAGGCTGATCTGGAGGAGAGCGTTGAGACTGTTATTGCCGGTTACCAGAAGAAGAACGCTTCCGTATCCGAGAATGAACGCCGGATCGTCGCTTACCACGAGATCGGTCATGCCCTCGTTGCAGCGTGCCAGAGCAACTCCGCTCCGGTACACAAGATCACAATTATTCCGAGAACATCGGGTGCTCTCGGTTATACGATGCAGGTGGAGGATGGCGAGCGTCTTCTTATGAGTAAGGAGGAGGCACTTAACAAGATCGCAACTCTGACCGGCGGCCGTGCGGCGGAGGAATTTATGTTCCACTCTATCACGACCGGTGCATCCAACGATATCGAGCAGGCCACAAAGCTTGCCCGCGCTATGGTGACCCGCTACGGTATGAGCGACCAGTTCGGTATGGTTGCCCTTGAGACCGTGACGAACCAGTACCTTGGCGGAGACACCTCCCTCGCATGCTCACCGGAGACAGCGAAAGCCATCGATGACGAGGTGATCGCTACCGTGAAGGCACAGTACGAGAAGGCAATGGGAATCTTAAGAGACCATGCAGCAAAATTAAACGAACTTGCCGGATATCTTCTCGAGAAGGAGACGATCACAGGAGAAGAATTTATGGAGATCCTGAACCGGTAAAAGCAGTATATCAGTGTGAGAAGACTCAGAGACCATGCAAAGTGGCTGCTCTGAGTCTTTTTTCGTTTTGGGAAAAGAATCAGTTACTTTTCATGGGTAGGAATTTTCTGAACTGAAAATTCCGTACAATACAGTGGTGGTAGTGGATTTTGCCGATTCGGAATGCGAAGCATCGGCAAAATCCTGTTACAGTGCGCGGGCAAGGAGTGCCCGTGTACTGTAACAAGAATCAGGCATTGGGCTGACGATGTGAAATCTCGATTGTGTGCACTGGAAACCTATGTTAAAATGAGAGTAGAAATTTAGATGTTGGGCTTAAAATACAAAATTAAAATGACCTGAAAAGAGGAATACCGACAGGAGGAAAAACGGATGAAACAGAGATATTGTCCATACTGCGACCAGAAAATGACATCGGGTCTATACTGCAGCGGATGCAAAAGGATCGTGTGGCATCCATATGTGCAGGATGTGGATTACTATTTAAATGAGAGGCATCCGCGCCATGAGTCAGACTGCCTGTACCATGATGGCGGAAGCGAATACCCTGGAAGCAGCGTGTCCGGTACAGATTCGTACGCGGGCATATTTAAAGGGAATGGGGCATCAACCAGAATACAGGGCGGAAAGAAAAAGACAAATCGGGAGAAGAAGACAGCGGATCCATTCCAGAATATGGGAAACAGGACGACGGGGCAGCGGAATGCGTTCGAACATATGAAGAGCCAGCTTGAACAGTACCGCAGCCAGGCAGATACCTGCCAGAGTGGAACTTACAGCAGCCAGTCCGCGAAGAACATCATGGACCGCGTAAACTCCGAGCGGGGACGGAAGAAGCCGTTTACCGGCATTCTGATCGTCGTGATCATCTGGCTGGTATTTTCCGTCGGCGGAAACCTGCTGTTCCTTATCACTCATGCGATCCGGGAATCGATCTACGGGATCGAGAACATCTTCGACTCGTCCAACGGCGATCTCTGGTCCTCTGCCGATTCCAACGCCGTGGAGGTCCTTGGGGAGGGCGAGCTCTCCGACGAGGAGGTGCGGGCCATCGGAACAAACTGTACAAACTACGGTCACTATGACGCCCAGCTTGCGGATGTGACGGCCGCCCTGGACCGGCTCCTGCCGCAGTACGGATTTTCTGAGTGGTCGATGGAGGACACATACAGCTACAACTATGCTTCGGACGATATGAGCTGGTACAACACAGATCAGGCCTATTATCTGAGCCGTGATGGGGAGTATGTGGGAAGCATTACCATCTACGCCGACACGGCAACGGACGATCTCCATGGAATCGGTGCCTACAGCAGCGACGAGGAGGCCTTCTACCAGATCGTGGACGTGCTGGAAGCCACATTCCAGGAATTCGGCTATCTGGATACGGATCTAAATGGACAGGAGGTATATCAGGAACTGATCAATACCGAGGATATGATCGTTAGTAAGACAGATGACAGTGTCAACGGATTTACCACAGCTTATGGACCGGAGATTTTTGCAAGTAAAGAAAGCCCGTCAGGGGATGATTTCTACTCGATCCAGATGTATGCGCCGGGGTATTACACAAGCGTAGAGTAGGAAAACTTTGTAAAAAAGTGCTTGACAGATTGACAACCCCATGGTAGTATGAAATGTGCACTATTGTGGTATCATGTGCATATGGTACCAGTATGCCCAAAATTAGTTATTGATTATAGAGAAAGAAAACAGGGGTGAAACGTCAAATGGAGAAAAGCAGAATGCGTCCGGTGCCGTCCGGCAAGAGCGTAAGAATGAGCTTCTCAAGACAGAAAGAAGTTCTTGAGATGCCGAACCTGATCGAGATCCAGAAGGATTCTTATCAGTGGTTCCTCGACGAGGGCCTGAAAGAGGTCTTTGACGATATCTCTCCGATCGCTGACTTTGCTGGACATCTTAGCCTGGAGTTTGTAGACTTCACGCTTTGCAAAGATGACATCAAATACACGATCGAAGAGTGCAAAGAGCGTGATGCAACTTACGCCGCACCTTTGAAAGTCAAGGTGAGACTCTGCAACAAAGATAAAGATGAGATCAATGAACACGAGATTTTCATGGGCGATCTGCCATTAATGACAGATACCGGCTCCTTCGTTATTAACGGTGCAGAGCGTGTTATCGTCAGCCAGTTGGTACGTTCCCCTGGTATCTATTATGGTATCGATCACGATAAGATCGGTAAAGAATTATATTCCTGTACCGTAATCCCGAATCGTGGAGCATGGTTAGAGTATGAGACAGATTCCAACGACGTGTTCTATGTCCGTGTAGACCGTACCAGAAAGGTCCCGGTAACTGTCCTGATCCGTGCGCTCGGATATGGTACAAACGCTGAGATCATCGATCTCTTCGGTGAGGAGCCGAAGCTTCTCGCAAGCTTCACAAAGGATACGTCCGACAACTATCAGGATGGTCTCCTTGAGTTATATAAGAAGATCCGTCCGGGCGAGCCGCTGTCTGTCGACAGTGCTGAGAGCCTGTTAAACGGCATGTTCTTCGACCCGAGAAGATATGATCTCGCAAAGGTCGGCAGATATAAATTCAACAAGAAGCTTCATATGAAGAACCGTATCGTCGGACAGATTCCGTCCGAGGATATCGTTGATACAGAAACAGGCGAGATCCTTGCGGAAGCAGGAAAAGCGATCACAAAAGATCAGGCGATCGCGATCCAGAACGCTGCGATCCCGTATGTATGGATCCAGACAGAAGAGCGCGTGGAGAAAGTCCTTTCCAACCTTATGGTTGACCTTTCCGCATATGTGTCCTTCGATCCGGAAGAAGTAGGTATCACAGAGTTAGTATATTACCCGGTATTAAAAGACATTCTGGAAAAAGCAGGGGATGACGAGGAAGAGTTAAAAGCTGAACTCCGCCGCAACGTCCACGAGCTTGTTCCGAAATGCATCACAAAGGAAGATATCCTTGCTTCCATCAACTACAACATGCACCTTGAGTACGGCATCGGCGTAAAGGATGATATCGACCACCTTGGAAACCGTCGTATCCGTGCAGTCGGAGAGCTCCTTCAGAACCAGTACCGTATCGGTCTCTCCAGAATGGAGCGCGTTGTACGTGAGAGAATGACAACACAGGACATCGACGGAATCACTCCGCAGTCCCTGATCAATATCAAACCGGTCACTGCAGCAGTGAAGGAGTTCTTCGGAAGCTCCCAGCTGTCCCAGTTCATGGACCAGAACAACCCGTTATCCGAGCTTACGCATAAGAGACGTCTCTCCGCGTTAGGACCGGGCGGTCTGTCCAGAGAGCGTGCAGGATTCGAGGTTCGAGATGTACACTACACCCACTACGGTCGTATGTGTCCGGTCGAGACTCCTGAGGGACCGAACATCGGTCTTATCAACTCCCTCGCAAGCTATGCGAAGGTAAACCAGTACGGCTTCGTTGAGGCTCCGTACCGTGTCGTAGACAAGAGCGATCCGGCTAACCCGCGTGTTACCGACGATGTTGTCTACATGACAGCTGACGAAGAGGATAACTACATCGTAGCACAGGCGAATGAGCCGCTCGATGAGGAAGGCCACTTCATCCACAATAACGTATCCGGTCGTTTCCGTGAGGAGACTTCCTCCTTCCAGAAGAAACAGATCGACCTCATGGACGTATCCCCGAGAATGGTATTCTCCGTTGCTACTTCCATGATCCCGTTCTTACAGAACGATGACGCGAACCGTGCCCTGATGGGATCCAACATGCAGCGTCAGGCTGTACCGCTGCTTTCCACAGAAGCTCCGGTTGTTGGTACCGGTATCGAAGGCAAGGCTGCCGTTGACTCCGGTGTCTGCGTAGTCGCTAAGAATGCCGGCGTTGTTGAACGCTCTGCTTCCAACGAGATCATCATCAAGAGAGATTCCGACGGAAACCGCGACGTTTACCGCCTGATCAAATTCTCACGAAGCAACCAGTCCAACAGCTACAACCAGAAGCCGATCGTTTACAAGGGCGACCATGTAGAGAAAGGCGAGGTTATCGCGGACGGACCGTCCACAAAGGATGGCGAGATCGCACTTGGTAAGAACCCGCTGATCGGATTCATGACCTGGGAAGGTTACAACTACGAGGATGCGGTCCTGTTAAGTGAAAAACTTGTTATGAACGATGTCTACACATCTGTTCATATTGAAGAATATGAATGCGAATCCCGTGATACCAAGTTAGGACCGGAAGAGATCACAAGAGATGTTCCGGGTGTCGGCGATGACGCATTGAAAGACCTGGATGAGCGCGGAATCATCCGCATCGGCGCTGAGGTCCGTGCCGGTGATATCTTAGTCGGAAAGGTAACTCCTAAGGGAGAGACCGAGCTGACAGCTGAAGAGAGACTTCTTCGTGCGATCTTCGGTGAGAAGGCAAGAGAAGTCCGCGACACATCCTTAAAAGTACCGCATGGCGCATACGGAACCATCATCGACGCAAAACTCTTCACAAGAGAGAATGGCGACGAGCTTGCTCCTGGCGTAAATGAGACAGTCCGCATCTACATCGCTCAGAAACGTAAGATTTCTGTTGGTGATAAGATGGCCGGCCGTCATGGTAACAAGGGTGTTGTCTCCCGTGTACTTCCGGTAGAGGATATGCCGTTCCTTCCGAACGGACGTCCGCTCGATATCGTATTAAACCCGTTAGGCGTGCCGTCCCGAATGAACATCGGACAGGTCCTTGAGATCCACTTAAGCCTTGCAGCAAAGGCACTTGGATTCAATGTTTCCACACCGGTATTCGATGGCGCAGACGAGAATGATATCCAGGATACACTGGAGCTTGCAAACGATTATGTAAACATGGAATGGGATGCATTCCAGGAGAAGTATAAAGAGATCCTTCGTCCGGAGGTTATGGAATATCTCGGTGAGCACCTTGATCACCGTGCTCTCTGGAAGGGCGTTCCGATCAGCCGTACCGGTAAGGTACAGCTCCGCGACGGACGTACAGGCGAATACTTCGATGGCCCGACTACGATCGGACACATGCACTACCTGAAACTGCATCACCTGGTTGACGATAAGATCCATGCACGTTCCACAGGTCCATACGCACTCGTTACACAGCAGCCGCTCGGTGGTAAAGCACAGTTCGGCGGACAGCGTTTCGGTGAGATGGAGGTTTGGGCTCTTGAGGCTTACGGCGCGGCTTACACACTTCAGGAGATCCTGACAGTGAAGTCCGATGACGTTGTTGGACGTGTAAAGACCTACGAGGCGATCATCAAGGGCGAGAACATTCCGGAGCCGGGTATTCCGGAGTCCTTCAAGGTACTCTTAAAAGAGTTACAGTCTCTCGGACTGGATGTAAGAGTGCTGCGTGACAATGGTGAGGAAGTCGATATGTCTGAGAACATCGACTACTCTGATACAAACTACGATCTTCGTTCCATCATCGAGGGAGACCGCCGCTACAACGATAAGGAAGACTTATCCGACTACGGATTCCAGAAGCAGGAATTCAAGGGCGACGAGCTTGTCAATGTGGAAGACGATGACTATACAAACGACGGTGCCAAAGACGACTATGTCGATGACGATTATACCGAGGATGACGACAAATAATTAGAAGGGAGTACCGTTCATGCCTGAGACAAATGAAACTTATCAGCCGATGACATTCGACGCGATCCGTATCGGACTTGCCTCTTCGGAAAAGATTCTGGAATGGTCCCATGGTGAGGTTAAAAAACCGGAGACCATCAACTACAGAACCTTAAAACCGGAGAAGGACGGTCTGTACTGCGAAAGAATCTTTGGACCGACCAAGGACTGGGAGTGCCATTGTGGTAAATACAAGAAAATCAGATACAAAGGTGTTATCTGTGACCGCTGCGGCGTTGAGGTAACGAAGTCCAGCGTGCGCCGTGAGCGTATCGGACATATCGCGCTTGCCGCTCCGGTATCCCATATCTGGTATTTTAAAGGTATCCCGAGCCGTATGGGTCTGATCCTGGACATCTCCCCGAGAGTCCTCGAGAAAGTTCTGTACTTTGCTTCCTATATCGTTCTGGATGCAGGAAATACCGGACTTCAGTTAAAGCAGGTCCTTTCCGAGAAAGAGTACCGCGATGCTGTTGAAAAGTACGGCTACGGCACATTCCGCGTAGGAATGGGTGCTGAGGCAGTCCAGGAACTTTTAAAGAATATCGATCTGGATAAAGACTCCGAAGAGCTGAGAAAAGCTCTTCAGGAGGCTTCCGGCCAGAAGAGAGCGAGAATCATCAAGCGCCTTGAGGTTGTTGATGCATTCCGCAGCTCCGGAAACAGACCGGAGTGGATGATCATGAACGTGATCCCGGTCATCCCGCCGGATATCCGCCCGATGGTACAGCTCGACGGCGGACGTTTCGCGACATCCGACTTAAACGACTTATACAGAAGAATCATCAACCGTAACAACCGTCTCGCAAGACTTCTCGAACTCGGCGCTCCGGACATCATCGTCCGCAACGAGAAGAGAATGCTCCAGGAGGCTGTTGATGCCCTGATCGATAACGGCAGACGCGGAAGACCGGTTACAGGACCGGGCAACCGTGCGTTAAAGTCCCTTTCTGACATGTTAAAAGGTAAGCAGGGACGTTTCCGTCAGAACCTTCTCGGTAAACGAGTTGACTATTCCGGACGTTCCGTTATCGTCGTTGGACCGGAACTTAAGATCTACCAGTGCGGTCTTCCGAAAGAGATGGCGATCGAGCTCTTCAAACCGTTCGTTATGAAGGAACTCGTTGCAAACGGAACTGCACACAACATCAAGAACGCGAAAAAGATGGTCGAGCGTCTTCAGACAGAGGTCTGGGATGTTCTCGAGGATGTAATCAAAGAGCATCCGGTTATGTTAAACCGTGCCCCTACTCTTCACCGTCTTGGTATTCAGGCGTTCGAGCCGATCCTTGTAGAAGGTAAGGCAATCAAGCTTCACCCGCTCGTTTGTACCGCATTCAACGCGGACTTCGATGGAGACCAGATGGCGGTTCACCTTCCGCTGACGATGGAAGCACAGGCAGAGTGCCGCTTCCTTCTTCTCTCCCCGAACAACCTGTTAAAACCGTCCGATGGTGGTCCGGTAGCAGTTCCTTCCCAGGATATGGTCCTCGGTATCTACTATCTGACACAGGAGAGACCGGGCGCAAAGGGCGAAGGCATGTTCTTCAAGAGCCCGAACGAAGCACTTCTTGCATATGAGAACGGAGCCGTTACTCTTCATGCGAGAATCAAAGTCCGTGTGACAAAGACACTTCCGGACGGAAGAACGATGACAGGCATCGTTGATACAACTGTAGGACGTATCCTCTTCAACGAGATCATCCCGCAGGACCTTGGATTTGTCGACAGAACGATCCCGGGCAACGAGTTAAAGCCGGAGATCGATTTCCTCGTAAAGAAGAAACAGTTAAAGCAGATCCTCGAGAAAGTCATCAATACACACGGAGCGATCCAGACAGCGATCACTCTGGACGATATCAAGGCGATCGGTTACAAGTACTCCACAAGAGCCGCTATGACCGTATCCATTTCCGATATGACTGTCCCGGCAACCAAGAAACAGCTCCTTGCGGACGCTGAGGCAACGGTTGACCGTATCGCAAAGAACTTCCGCCGTGGTCTTATCACAGAGGAAGAACGTTACAAAGAAGTTATCGATGTATGGAAAGCAACCGATGACCAGTTAACACATGACCTTCTGACAGGTCTTGATAAATACAACAACATCTTCATGATGGCGGACTCCGGAGCCCGTGGTTCTGATAAGCAGATCAAGCAGCTTGCTGGTATGCGAGGACTTATGGCGGATACAACCGGTCACACGATCGAACTCCCGATCAAGTCTAACTTCCGTGAAGGTCTTGACGTACTTGAGTACTTCATCTCCGCACATGGTGCGAGAAAAGGTATGTCCGATACCGCTCTTCGTACAGCCGACTCTGGTTACCTGACAAGACGTCTTGTCGATGTATCCCAGGATCTCATCATCCGTGAGACAGACTGCTGCGAAGGAAAAGGAACGATCCCGTACATGGAGATCGAAGGCTTTACAGACGGTAAAGAGACGATCGAGACTCTCCAGGAGAGATTAACAGGCAGATATATCGCTGAGACGATCACAGATCCGGATACCGGAGAAGTTGTTGTCAAGGCAAACCATATGTGTACACCGAAACGTGCCGCAGCCGTTATCAAGGTTCTTGAGAAGCTCGGCAGAAATACCGTTAAGATCCGTACAGTCCTGACATGTAAATGCCATATCGGTGTTTGCTCCAAGTGCTACGGCGCGAACATGGCGACAGGTCAGCCGGTACAGGTCGGCGAGGCTGTTGGTATCATTGCCGCACAGTCCATCGGTGAGCCGGGTACACAGTTAACCATGCGTACATTCCACTCCGGCGGTGTTGCCGGCGGCGATATCACACAGGGTCTTCCGCGTGTCGAGGAGCTTTTCGAGGCAAGACGCCCGAAGGGACTTGCGATCATTGCTGAATTTGGTGGTGTTGTCACAATTAAAGATACCAAGAAGAAACGTGAGATCATCGTTACTGATCCGGAGACCGGAAACTCCAAGACTTATCTGATCCCGTATGGTTCCAGAATCAAAGTTACGGACGGACAGGTTCTCGAGGCCGGTGACGTTCTCACAGAAGGTAGCATCAACCCGCACGACCTGTTAAAGGTTAAGGGCGTTCGTGCCGTACAGGATTACATGATCCGTGAGGTACAGCGTGTTTACCGTTTACAGGGTGTAGAGATCAACGATAAGCATATCGAGATGATCGTGCGTCAGATGTTAAAGAAGATCCGTATCGAGGAGAGCGGCGATTCCGACGTTCTTCCGGGCGTATCCATGGATGTTCTTGATTTCAACGAGATGAACGAGGAGCTCATCGCTGCAGGCAAACAGCCGGCAGAGGGCAAACAGGTCATGCTCGGTATCACAAAGGCATCCCTTGCAACCGATTCCTTCTTATCCGCTGCATCCTTCCAGGAGACCACAAAGGTTCTTACTGAGGCTGCGATCAACGGCAAAGTAGATCACCTGATCGGTCTGAAAGAGAATGTTATCATCGGTAAGCTCATCCCGGCTGGTACCGGTATGAAGCGTTACCGCAACATCAAGCTCAGCACCGGCGAGATCGAGGAGAAGAAGCCGGAGCCGGAAGTTCAGACTGCTGCTGAGCCGCAGGAGGAGACAGAAGCTCCGATTGAAGAGGCTGAGAAGATCATTCTCAACGAGGATGACACACAGGAAGTTGATGAATAATCGATTATAATGTGTAAAGCTTTATGAAAACAGGCGATCGTGCAGGTTTTCAGAACAGACAAGTTTATATTGTGGGGAAGCTCCTGGAAACAGGAACTTTCCCATAGGCTGATGCATATAAGAACAGCGAGGAGAACATGCGAGATCATGTTTTTCCTCGCTGTTTGAGTATACGGAAGGTTAGAGACAGGCAACTTTTACCAGGGGATATCTGGAAGGATTTCTTTCATTTGCGGATCTTATGATGGTTCGACCTGAATTTCAGGCTTATGTTTTATAGTCTGTATGCAAAGTGCAGACTGATTGGAGTGTTTTATATGATTACAATATTATCGAGCTTATTTATAAAAAACAGAGATCAGGTCGGAGACGGCAATGTGCGCCGCGCCTACGGAATGCTCTGCAGCATCGTCGGGATCGCACTCAACGTCTGCCTATTTGCCGGCAAGTACCTGGCGGGAGTGATCAGCGGATCGATCGCCATCACGGCGGATGCGTTTAACAACCTGTCAGATGCAGGATCATCATTTATCTCCCTGGTGGGGTTCAAATTTTCCGGAATGAAGGCAGATGCGGACCATCCGTTCGGACACGGTAGGATCGAGTATGTGTCCGGCTTCGGCGTTTCCATGATCATCATCCTGATGGGATTTGAGCTCTTAAAGACATCGGTCGGGAAGATCTTTCATCCGGAACCGGTCGAGACAAGCACTCTGGCGGTCGGAATCCTCATTGTCTCTATCTGCGTGAAGGCATATATGTTCTTCTATAACCGTTCCGTGGGAACGAAGATCCAGTCGGAGACGATGAAGGCGACAGCGATGGACAGTATGAGTGACTCCATCGCGACAACGGCAGTCCTGGTCTCGATGGGGATCGCGTATGCGACGGGAGTCAACGTGGACGGATGGTGCGGATGTCTGGTTGCATGCTTTGTTCTCTACGCGGGATATGGCGCTGCGAAGGATACTTTAAATCCACTCCTCGGAGAGGCACCGTCAAAAGAATTTGTCGATGAGATCAAGTCCATCGTACTCGCGCATCCGGAGATCCTTGGGATCCACGATCTTGTGGTACATGACTACGGCCCGGGAAGACGCATGATCTCCCTGCACGGGGAAGTATCCGGTGACAGCGATATTTTTGAGATCCACGATGTGATCGACAGGATCGAGAAAGAATTAAAGAGAAAACTCGGCTGTGAAGCTGTGATCCATATGGACCCGATCGTTGTCAATGACGAGAAGATTAACGAGACGAAAAAAGAGGTCGTGGAGATGATCCGGGAAAATTTCCCGGGTGTCACGATCCACGATTTCCGGATGGTGCAGGGACCAACCCACACGAACCTGATCTTCGACGCAGCCGTTCCGTTCCAATATGGAAAGACAAACGAGGAAGTAAAGAAAGGGATCGCGAAGCTGATCACAGAGAAGTGGAGCAACTATTATGCGGTGATCCAGGCGGAGCAGTCGTATACGGAATAGGAAAGAAATGATAACAGAATCCTGAAGAATTACGGAAAAAATATAAATCCGACATACAAATGAATTGCGGAAGAGAGCGGAACCTGTTATATTGTCAATAGATGCTGCCTGAAGATACAGGCGAAAAAGGTCCTGCGCCGGAAAGGCGTCCGGACGGTAAAAACAAGGAGGTCTCTCTTATGAAAAAGTGGAAAATGGTCCTGACAGCTGCGATGCCGCTTGCAATGGCACTCTCGTTCCCTGCATTTGCGGGTGAGTGGCAGGAAGACATGAACGGCTGGAAATACCAGAATGATGACGGTTCCTACTGTAGAAACGGCTGGTACTGGCTGGATGGTGATCATGACGGCTGGGCACAGTGCTATTATTTCGGAAATACCGGATATGCGATGACTGATTACGGTCGTGCGGACGGTTATGAGATCGACAAGAATGGCGCGTGGAGCGTAAACAGTGTAACCCAGGTGAAGTCGGTTCCGACTGATGTGGAAGAGAATGATCCGGAGGCCATGGAAGTTTACGAGGAAGCGCAGCAGTTAAATGAAACGCTCAAGAGCGAAAATATCGATGTGAACTACCGGATTACAACATCTTATCTTGATGAAACTCTGGATATGACTATGGACATGAACATCAAGATGAGGGAGACGGAAGACGGAAACATCGAATTCCTCTGCGACGGAACATCCAATACACTGGGAACAGAGGTGCCGATCGAGATGTTCTATACGGGCGGCAACATGTATGTGGACATGATGGGAATTAAATATAAGCAGCCGATGTCTTTGGAAGATGCTGCAAAGCAGGCGACCCAGCTCGATATGAACCTGGGTACAGATGTGATCAAAGGTCTAAGAATGTATCAGAACGGCGATACAAAGAAACTTGCCTACAACATCAACGAAGATAAGATCAATGAAGTGATCCAGGCGATCACCGGTGCGACAGCAGAGACATATGCGACTCTCGGTGTTGGCATGGACATGAAGGTCAACGAGGCAAACGGCGAGATGACGATCAACAAAGATGGCTACTACGAGAACATGAAGATCTTCATGGATGTTACAATGAACATTACAGATATGGAGACATCTGAGGTCGATGTGATGAACTACAAGATCGACATGAACATGGACTGCAAGAATCCGGGTAAGGAAGTTCTCTTTGAACTCCCGTCCACAGACGGATTTGAGGAGCTGAATCTTCTGGATCTGACAGGTGAGGAGCAGGAGTAAAAACGGTACATCAGTCTGGGCTCTGCGGATAGACGGCAGACGGGACAAACCTGCAATAAATACAAATGAAGAGTGAATGCCGGAAATAATGCCGGAGAAAACGGGCGCTGCCTTTGAATCCTTATGGATCCAGGCAGCGCCTGTTTATATACGGTGCGCCGGGGGCAGATGGATTCACACAATGGATTCACACAACATGAGAGAACTTTAAGAGAGCTGCCGGTATAAAATATGAAATATTCGGACAGATTTTACAGGATCTCATATATTGATAAAAAGGGACAACAGAGGGAATGTATGGCTTCTGTCAGTTTATGCATGATCGTCCGCAATGAAGAACAGGTCCTTGGAAGATGCCTTTCCTGTGTGAAAGATTTTGCGGATGAGATCATCATTGTCGATACCGGTTCAAACGACAAAACAAAGGAAATCGCGTCATTGTTTACGGATCAGATCTATGATTTTCCCTGGATCGATGATTTTGCGGCGGCGAGGAATTTTGCGTTTCAGAAAGGAACGGGAGACTATCTTTTCTGGCTGGATGCGGATGATGTGATCACGGAAGAAGAGCAAAAGAAACTGATGAAACTAAAAATGCGTCTGGATCAGGAGAAAACGGACGTGGTGATGATGAAATATGCGGTTGGATATGACGGAAGCGGAAGTCCGTCATTTTTCTTTTATCGGGAACGTCTTCTGAGAAGATGCGAAAGAGCGGTATGGAAAGGGCGGATCCATGAGGTGATCGAACCGTTTGGAAAGACAGTGCGGGAAGATATTCTGATCGAACATCGGAAGATCGGGACGGGAGATCCAGACCGCAATCTCAGGATCTTTGAAAAGATGATACGGGAGAAGGGAAAAATCGCGGGCCTGACTGCGCGTGAACACTATTACTATGGAAAGGAACTGTATTACCATAAACGATATAAAGAGGCGGCCGGTGTGTTTTTGACTTATCTGGAAAGGTCTGACGGCTGGCACATCGACCGGATAGACGCGTGCAGGCACGGGGCATTTTGCATGTATCAGCTGGGAAAGCGGGATGAGGCACTTTCTTTTCTGCTCATGGGTCTGCGGGAAGGAATTCCGGGACCGGAACTTTGCTGTGATCTTGGATGGTGGTTCTTTTCCGGAAAGCGGTATGCGGATGCGGAATTCTGGTACCGCCAGGCACTGAAAACGGGAAGATTGGCCGGGGAGGAAGGATTTATCATGCCGGAATACCGCGGGTATATTCCGTATCTCCAGCTTTGCGTATGCCTTGACCGGATGGGAGAGAGAAAAAAAGCGTGCTGGTATAACGAGCTGGCGGAACAATGCCATCCGGGAACGGAAGCGTGCAGAAAGAACCGGGAATATTTTGCACGGATCGGAATGAGAAAATAAAAATGCTGCGGCAGGATCAAGGCCGCGGATGGAGCGATAAAGAGAGCAGGAACGAATATGGACGGGCAGCATAAAGTATAGTAAACGGATATCCGGTTACGGAATATTCGTGAAAAATAAGGAGAAGGAGATTCAGATATGAGAAATATGGATTATGATCCTTATCGTGATGCCGGCTGTATAGGGGAGCGAAATCGCTGTGAAAATGGATGCCAGGGCGCGGGATGCGGCGGAAACTGCGGACGGCCGGGTGGAAACTGCTGCTGCAGAGGTCCGATGGGGCCGAGAGGTCCGCAGGGATGCCCGGGGCCGATAGGGCCACAGGGACCGACCGGTCCGCAGGGATTTCCTGGATATGACGGTGCGCAGGGGCCGATTGGTCCGACAGGGGCGCAGGGCCCGGTGGGAGCGACAGGAGCGCAAGGTCCGGTAGGAGCGACTGGTCCAACCGGAGCAACCGGAGCAGTAGGCCCGGCAGGCCCAGCTGGAGAGGCAGGAGCGCAGGGTCCAACAGGAGCAACCGGAGCAGCAGGTCCGGCAGGTCCGGCTGGAGCGACAGGAGCGCAGGGTCCGGTGGGAGCGACGGGACCGACAGGGGCAACCGGAGCAGCAGGCCCGGCTGGAGAGGCAGGAGCGCAGGGTCCAACCGGAGCAACCGGAGCAGTAGGCCCGACAGGCCCGACTGGAGCAACCGGCCCGGCAGGCCCAACAGGGGCGACAGGCCCAACGGGAGCAACTGGTCCAACAGGCCCGGCAGGAACTGTGACAGCGGCAGCTCCGGTCGCGGACGCGACGAGCACGGAAGATGTGGTAGCTCAGCTGAATGCCCTGATGGCAAGCCTTCGGACTGCAGGTCTTCTGGCAGTCGATGATTGAGAATGCCCGGAGAGGAGATCCACAGCCACAGCCGGATCTCCTCTCCGGTTCTTGCATGGAAGAACTACATATGATAAAATGCAGTAGGAGACAGCAGGTGAACATGCGTGTTTCATGACAGCAGAAAACTGCGCAGCACGTTATGACAGAATTTCAGGAGGCAGAAATGAGTGAAAAGATACAGTACGGGATCGATCCGGACGAATATGTAAAAAATAATCCCTTTATGGAATATACGAATATGAAGATCGAAAAGATCTCACCGGAGTGCAGCGAGATCAGCATGAAGATCACACATGGCGTCACAAACCTGATGGGAATGGTACATGGCGGAATGCTCTATGCACTCGCAGATGTGGTCACGGGACTGACGGCGAGAGCAGATGGAAAGAAGTATGTGACTCAGAGCGCACATGTGAATTTTATCCGGAACGTATCGGAAGGGACTGTCCATGCGAAGGGGATCCTGGTCCGCCGTGGCCGTACGATCACGATCGTGCGGAGTGAGGTGACAGATGAGAAAGGAAATCTCCTTGCAGATGTGACGGTGGACATGTTCTGTCTGGGAGAAAAATAATAGTAAGAAAATACTGTGAACGGCAGCATGGTACTGGACCATGGATGCGGTACCTGACAACACAGGCGCATGCCCGGGATGTGCGGCTGTGGAATGGGGCAGGAAACGGATGATCCCGAGAGATAAAAATGATGGAAAATCCGCTTGGAAAACAGACAAAAACAGCAAAAATCACAAAGGTTAAAAATGAGACAACTCATCCAGGCGTGTCATGGTCGGAAAATGCCGTATTTTCAAAGAAAATTTAAGGTTTCACCTTGACATGCGGAAAATCTCTGTATATAATAATGGGGCGTGCATCGGGTACGTCCCGTTTTTTTGTGCGCATAAAGGCTGAAAGCAGCAACCAACAGTCAATATCACAGGAGGTGAAAAGAATGCCAACATTTAACCAGTTAGTAAGAAAAGGTAGAGAGACTGCTGTAAAGAAATCTACAGCTCCGGCACTCCAGAAAGGATACAATTCCCTTCATAAGAAAGCCACAGATACATCTGCTCCGCAGAAGAGAGGTGTATGCACAGCTGTTAAGACTGCAACTCCTAAGAAGCCGAACTCCGCTCTTAGAAAGATTGCCAGAGTACGTCTTTCCAACGGTATTGAAGTAACAAGCTATATCCCGGGTGAGGGACATAACCTTCAGGAGCACTCCGTTGTTCTGATCCGTGGTGGTCGTGTTAAGGACCTTCCGGGTACCAGATACCACATCATCAGAGGTACTCTTGATACTGCAGGCGTTGCCAACAGAAGACAGGCTCGCTCCAAGTACGGCGCAAAGAGACCGAAAGATAAAAAATAAGGTTATTACAAAGTAATAACTGCTACTCAAATGTAGTGCAGCGGAGTTCAGGTATTCCGTCTCAAGCAGAACGGTCAATAGCTTGAACAACCGCAAGAGGGATCACTAACAGGAATAAAGTGAATGCAGATAACGCATATTAGTGCCGGTGGTATTTGACCTGTGGTTGCAGGAAATAGATAGAAAACCGCGCGCGAACACATTTTATGGAAACATGTGAGTACCGATGATATAATTTTTATAATTAAGGAGGGAAGTAACGTGCCACGTAAAGGACATACTCAGAAAAGAGACGTATTAGCAGACCCGCTTTACAGCAACAAAGTTGTAACCAAGCTGATCAACAACATCATGCTTGATGGTAAGAGGGGCGTTGCTCAGAAGATTGTTTATGGCGCTTTCGAAGAGGTCGCTGAGAAGACCGGTAAGGACGCTGTAGAAGTATTCGAAGAGGCTATGAACAACATCATGCCGGTTCTCGAAGTTAAGGCAAAACGTATCGGTGGTGCAACATACCAGGTACCGATCGAGGTTAAGCCGGAGAGAAGACAGGCATTAGGCCTTCGCTGGATCACTCTCTATTCCCGTAAGAGAAGCGAGAAGACCCAGGTAGAGAGACTTGCAAACGAGATTATGGATGCAGCTAACAACACAGGCGCATCTGTAAAGAAGAAAGAGGAAATGCATAAGATGGCTGAGGCTAACAAGGCATTTGCTCACTACAGATTCTAATAGGAGGAAAAATCCTTGGCTGGAAGAGAATATCCGTTAGAGAGAACCAGAAATATCGGAATCATGGCTCATATCGATGCTGGTAAGACAACAACGACAGAGCGTATCCTTTATTATACTGGTATTAACTATAAGATCGGTGATACTCACGAAGGTACAGCTACCATGGACTGGATGGAGCAGGAGCAGGAGAGAGGTATCACAATCACATCCGCAGCTACGACTTGTCACTGGACACTCCAGGAAAAGACAAAGCCGAAGGCTGGCGCACTTGAGCACCGTATCAACATCATCGATACACCAGGCCACGTAGACTTCACTGTTGAGGTTGAGCGTTCCCTCCGTGTACTTGATGGCGCTGTCGGCGTTTTCTGTGCAAAGGGTGGTGTAGAGCCGCAGTCTGAGAATGTATGGCGTCAGGCTGATACCTACAATGTACCGAGAATGGCATTCGTCAACAAGATGGATATCCTTGGTGCAAACTTCTACGCTTGTGTAGATCAGATCCGCAACAGACTTGGCAAGAATGCAATCTGCATTCAGCTCCCGATCGGTAAGGAAGACGAGTTCAAGGGAATCATCGACCTGTTCGAAATGCAGGCTTACATCTACAACGATGAAAAGGGTGATGATATCTCCGTAACAGACATTCCGGAAGATATGAAGGATGATGCAGAGCTTTACCACAGCGAGCTCGTTGAGAAGATCTGCGAGCTTGATGATGACCTCATGATGCAGTATCTTGAGGGTGAAGAGCCGACCGTTGACGAGATGAAGAAGGTTCTTCGTAAAGCTACATGTGAGTGTGATGCAGTTCCGGTATGCTGCGGTACAGCATACAGAAACAAGGGCGTACAGAAACTCCTTGATGCGATCATCGAGTACATGCCGTCTCCGCTTGACATCCCGCCGATCAAAGGTGTTGACCTTGAGGGCAACGAGGTTGTTCGTCATTCTTCCGATGATGAGCCGTTCTCCGCACTTGCATTCAAGATCATGACAGACCCGTTCGTAGGTAAACTTGCATTCTTCCGTGTTTACTCCGGTACAATGAATTCCGGTTCCTACGTATTAAATGCAACAAAAGACAAAAAAGAGCGTGTTGGCCGTATTCTTCAGATGCATGCAAACAAGAGACACGAGCTTGACAAGGTTTACTCTGGTGATATCGCAGCAGCTGTTGGCTTCAAGGCCACAACGACTGGTGATACAATCTGTGACGAGCAGCATCCGGTAATCCTTGAGTCCATGGTATTCCCGGAGCCGGTTATCGATATCGCAATCGAGCCGAAGACAAAAGCCGGACAGGATAAGATGGGCGAGGCTCTTGCAAAGCTTGCTGAAGAGGACCCGACATTCCGTGTTCATACAGATACAGAAACAGGCCAGACAATCATCTCCGGTATGGGTGAGCTTCACCTCGAGATCATCGTTGACCGTCTCCTTCGTGAATTCAAGGTAGAGGCTAACGTTGGTGCTCCGCAGGTAGCTTACAAGGAGACAATGACTAAGGCTGTTGATGTAGACAGCAAGTACGCGAAGCAGTCCGGTGGTCGTGGTCAGTACGGTCACTGTAAAGTACACTTCACACCGATGGATCCGAACGGTGAAGAGACATTCAAGTTCACTTCTTCCGTTGTCGGCGGTGCTATTCCGAAGGAATACATCCCGGCTGTCGGCGAAGGTATCGAAGAGGCTACAAAGGCTGGTATCCTTGGCGGATTCCCGGTACTCGGCGTAGCTGCAGATGTATACGACGGATCTTACCACGAGGTCGACTCTTCCGAGATGGCCTTCCACATCGCTGGATCCATGGCATTCAAGGATGCTATGGCGAAAGGTAACCCGGTACTTCTTGAGCCGATCATGAAGGTTGAGGTTACAATGCCTGAGGAGTACATGGGCGACGTTATCGGTGACGTTAACGCACGTCGTGGACGTATCGAGGGTATGGAAGATATCGGCGGCGGCAAGATGGTTAAGGCATATGTTCCGCTTGCTGAGATGTTCGGCTACTCCACAGACCTTCGTTCCAGAACACAGGGTCGTGGTAACTACTCCATGTTCTTCGAGAAGTACGAGCAGGTACCGAAGAGCGTTCAGGAGAAGATCATCGCTGAGAGAAAGGGCGCTGCGAAATAATCGCAGTTTCCCTTTGTATTAGGCAAGAATAGGCTTGAAAAACTTTTTCGAATAGAATATAATAGTATTCAGCCTAAGTTAAATATAATAGCCCAATGGGCGCAAATTAAGGAGGACGTTTTAAAATGGCAAAAGCTAAGTTTGAAAGAACCAAACCGCATTGTAACATTGGTACCATTGGACACGTTGACCATGGTAAAACAACATTAACAGCAGCAATCACAAAAGTTCTTGCAGCAAGAGTTGCAGGTAACACAGCTGAGAACTTTGAAGATATCGATAAAGCTCCGGAAGAGAGAGAGCGTGGTATCACAATCTCCACAGCTCACGTTGAGTATCAGACAGAGAAGAGACACTATGCACACGTTGACTGCCCAGGCCATGCTGACTATGTAAAGAACATGATCACTGGTGCTGCTCAGATGGATGGTGCTATCCTCGTTGTAGCTGCTACTGATGGTGTTATGGCTCAGACAAGAGAGCACATCCTGCTTTCCCGTCAGGTAGGCGTACCGTACATCGTAGTATTCATGAACAAGTGCGATATGGTTGACGATCCGGAGCTTCTTGAGCTCGTAGAGATGGAGATCAGAGACCTTCTTAACGAGTACGAGTTCCCGGGCGATGACACTCCGATCATCCAGGGTTCCGCTCTTAAGGCTCTTGAGGATCCGAACGGTCCGTGGGGCGACAAGATCATGGAACTTATGGACGCTGTAGATAGCTACATTCCGGATCCGGTTCGTGACACAGATAAGCCGTTCCTTATGCCGATCGAGGATGTATTCACAATCACAGGTCGTGGTACAGTTGCTACAGGCCGTGTAGAGCGTGGTACTCTTAAACTCAACGATGAGGTTGAGATCGTTGGTATTCACGAGGAGACTCGTAAGACAGTTGTAACTGGTATCGAGATGTTCCGTAAGCTCCTTGACCAGGCTCAGGCTGGTGATAACATCGGTGCTCTTCTTCGTGGTGTTCAGAGAACAGAGATCCAGAGAGGTCAGTGTCTTGTTAAACCGGGTTCCGTAACCTGCCACAAGAAATTCACAGCTCAGGTTTACGTTCTTACTAAAGACGAGGGTGGCCGTCATACACCGTTCTTCAACAACTATCGTCCGCAGTTCTACTTCAGAACAACAGACGTTACAGGCGTTTGCGAGCTTCCGGAAGGTACAGAGATGTGCATGCCGGGCGACAACGTTGAGATGACAATCGAGCTTATCCATCCGGTAGCTATGGAGCAGGGTCTTCGTTTCGCTATCCGTGAGGGCGGCAGAACTGTTGGTTCCGGTAGAGTTGCTACAATCATCGAGTAATTAATTCGAAATTTAATATATAGTATCTCCGTGAGATATTTGTGTCCAAGCGTAAGAGACCCGCAGAACAAAGTTCTGCGGGTTTTTCTGTATTTTGAAAAAACATCAACAGAACGCTTGATCCGCATCCTTGGAGAACCAACCAGAACCTACAAAGATCGGATTTTCGAATGCTATTATCGGACCGAAAAACGGCATTGGAAGTTTATAATGCGATGGAGCATGTTATGTCACAGCTGATATAGAAGATAAGAGTGTATCTGTCCAAAATGCACATAGATAAAGAAGGAGTGTTGTTTCATAGAGCGTGAAAAGATTATCTGCCCCTAACTGGTTTTATGCTTGACTAACCGATAGTTTGAAGAGTATCCTGTAAAAGAAGATACAAAAAGAATAATGCAGAGAAAGATGTCAGACAATATATAGCGAACATAAAAGGAAACTTATTGTAGAGTATAGAATCAGGGGGCGTAATCATGCAGGCTTTATCAACAGCGAAATCCGGGGAACGGTACACGATTAAATGGATGCTTGGAAATCAGCAGGTGATGGATTTTCTTCACCGCCACGATTTCTGCGAGGGGAATGCGGTTGACGTGATCCAGCAGAACAATGACTGGATGATCATCGGAAATGATGGATGCAGACTTGCAATCGGATGCGAGGTTGCAGACCGGATCCAGGTGTAAAAGAAAGTAAAAGAGTGAGAACGGCGGTTGGAATTTCGATCATGAGATCGGATAGATCCGGCTGCCGTTTCTCTATGTGTAACGGAATGAGAAGAAAACCATATTTATGTGGATCCAAGGTGCCGGAAGCAATCATGTACAAAATTCGAAACGGATGATTTGCCACGTTTGAAAACTGTTTTTACGAAATTCGAATAACAGATGGTTCCTGCTCGGAAAATCCGGGATGGCGAAGGATCGTTGATGCAACTGCGCAGAGTTACCTGTTTACCAGATGTGAGTGACAAGTGCGATGCCTTATGTTATTCTTGGAACAGAATGGTTATCAGGAGAGTGGGGGAAGAATTACAATGGTAAAAATCTATGGAACACTGGGGCCTGCATGTCAGGATGAAAAGATCCTGACGGAAATGTTTGCGCTTGGAATGACCGGAATGAGGTTGAATTTATCCCATGTGACACTGGCAGAGTCCGGGGAGCTGATCGGGAAGATGAAGTGGGCGGCAGAATCATGCGGGGTGAAGCCGCAGCTCCTGATCGATCTTCAGGGACCGGAGCTTCGCACAGGGGCGGTTGCGGAGCCAATCCTGCTGAAGAATGAAGAAATCGTGGAGATCTGTGCGGCGGCTGATTGGAAGACTGAAAATGAAAGAAATGACAGATGTGGGGATATGGATCTGATTCGTTCAGCAACGGATCAGAAAGATCAGAAGGTTGTTGAATTTTTAGAAAAAAACAGCAGAGAAGAATTAACGGAAACGGCCGATAAAAAGAAAAACAGTGAAAGTTCGCCGGTGCAAAACCGGACATCTGCTCAGAGGATGTCTGCCCGGATCGAGCTGCCGGATATTACGATCCCATACCTGATTCCAGGGCAGGAGATTCTCCTCGATGATGGGAAAATTCACCTGAAGGTTGTGGAAAATTCGGAGAATATAAAGCCGGGAAGTGGAGAAAAACGGAGATATTTCGCAAAGGTACTCTGGGGTGGACTGTTGAAGAGCAGAAAGAGTGCAGCATTTCCGGGAGCGAAGATCAATTCTCCGACACTGACAAAAGCTGATCTTGAAAATATCCGGCTCGCGAAAGAGATGGGCGTAACAGGAGTCATGCAGCCGTTTGTGCGGGGACGGGAAGATCTGGAATGTGTAAAAAATGCTCTGCAGGAAGCCGGAGCTGAGGATGTGAAGCTTTTTGCAAAGATCGAGAATCTGGACGGAGTACGGAAACTGGAAGAGCTGCTTCCGGGAGCCGATGAGATCGTAATTGCCAGAGGAGATCTTGGAAATGCGGTCCATCTTTGGGACCTTCCCAGTGTGCAGAGAGAAATCTCGCAGAAATGCCAGGCGACCGGAAAACCGTTTATGGTGGTGACGCAGATGCTTGCGTCCATGGAGCGGAACCCTGTTCCGACCCGCGCGGAGGTGAATGATATCTTCCACGCGGTGCTGGACGGTGCTTCGTCCGTTATGGTGACTGGGGAGACTGCGGCCGGAGATTATCCGGTGGAGGTGATCCGGTATCTGGTCAATACGGTGAGAAGTGCGGAACTTGTGAGACACGGGTAGAAAAATGAAGTCAAAAGGCTCTATATCGATCGGTGGTGGATTCCTGGAATCCCACCTGATTATTGATATAGAGCCTTTATTTACGCGAACAACGAGCCAATGTCCGCGCTTGCGCGAGACCTTGGCAACTGTCCGGATAGATCCGGAAAATATGTGGAGTAACGATGCAGTTCAGTGTGGATCAAAGCGAATTGTCTGCACTGACCGGTGTTTGGTGGAGGCAATACCGGGAACGGTTACGGTTGCGGCAGCGTTTTTGGATTTCACATGCAGGTCCATACAGATTCCGTAAATGTGAGAACAAAAATTACCGGAGTTGCTCCTGACTGCCCGCGAGGAAAATCCGAAGAACATTTTCAGCAGTCCGCTCCAGATTCTCCTTTGCATGCTCCATGGCCTCTTCAAGTGTTATGATGCCGGGGACAGTATCGAAGATCGCGTCAATCCCAAATTTATAGAGAGCTTCACAGCCCTCGCCTTTTGCACCGGCGATCGCAACGACAGGGACGTTCCTGATCTTTTTTGCGCGGGAGGCAACGCCAACCGGGACTTTTCCGAGTGCGGACTGGGAGTCGATCCGGCCTTCTCCGGTGATGACAAGGTCTGCGAGTTTCACGTGCTCATCGAAATTTGTGAGATCCAGGACGAGATCAATCCCGGAACAGATCGTAACCGGAAAATACGGGATAATTCCGCAGAGAAGGCCGCCTGCAGCACCGCTGCCATCGGTTTCCGCTGTGCTGCATTTCAGTTGATCTTTTAATACAGATGCATAGTGATCCAGAGCTGAATCCAGGATCCTGACCTGATCAGGAGTGGCTCCCTTTTGCGGACCGAAAATGGCAGCGGCTCCGGAAGATCCACAGAGTCGGTTTTTCACATCGCATGCAATGACAAATTCACATTCGCTTGCCTCAGTCAGCAGACCAGCTGTGGAGATCTGAGCAAGTTCGCTTAGATGAACACCGCCAGGGGCGAGTTCTTTTCCGGTCTTGTCGAGAAAGGAAATTCCAAGCGCCTGAGCCAGTCCGGCACCGCCATCGGTCGTGGCGCTTCCTCCGAGACCTAAAATGATCTTTTTTACGCCATGTTCCAACGCATGTCGGATCAGCTCTCCGGTTCCGAATGTGGAAGCGCGAAGAGCATCCCGCTCCTTAGGCTTTAACAAGGTAAGTCCGGAGGCTGCCGCAGTCTCGATCACAGCGCTCCCATCCGGCAAAAGTCCATATTCGGCTGTGATAGCCCGTCCCAACGGATCATGCGCGGGAACGCGGACCTTTGTTCCATTCATGGCTGCAACGAGGGCATCTACAGTTCCCTCACCGCCGTCAGCGACGGGAATTTTCGTGACAGCCACATCGGGGATCACGGCTTTTGCGGCAGATTCGATGGTGTCAGTGACTTCACGGGCAGAGCAGCTTCCCTTAAAGGAATCCGCGGCGATCAGTATATTCATGGTTAATTCCTCCTGAAATTGAAGCAAAGATGCCAGGGCAGATCCTCTTTATATGAATTTTAGTATGTATCAAGCGGCGGCTGCACGGAATCCGGCAGCGGGCAGGTGTAGTGTCCGCCGTTTCGCTTTGTGACTTCCTTCTTTGCCGCTTCGATCACGTCCGGGCGGTCCATCGTTCGGATGCAGGAGAGAGCCAGGACTTTTGCGGCAGTCAAGAGACCTTTGTGGGCCAGCGGGCTGCAGGACTGGGCAACCATCTGCCAGGAATGTCCTACATTTCCGACGCACGCGGTAGCAATGTTGATGTTTAAGGTCGGTGCTGCATAGCCGACATCGCCGACATCGGTGGAACCGGCGGTCAGTTTGATCTTATCCGGGTTGAACGGATGGATCTCGGAATCCAGCGGTTTTTCGAGGATCTCTTCGAGACGGTCTTCCCCGTAAGTCTCGATGATCTGTGCGCGGATATTTTCCATTGTGGTTTCCGGATAGGTATTTAAGAATTCTTTCGCCATCGCGTAATCTGCATCATCCCATTTCGGAGCACCGACTTCCTGTAAACACTCATCGGCAACTTTTGCGAGGGCATTGTTCGGAAGGTATTCCGTGAATGCCATGGAAAGTTCACACTCCACGGAGGTATCGGTCATGATGGAGGCGCCGCGGGCAACGTTTTTCACGCGCTCGAAGAGCTCTTTTACCTGGTATACCCACGGGGAACGGACCTCGTAGCGGATCGTTGCGTGATCCTGGACAACGTTCGGGGCAGTTCCGCCTGCATCAATGTAGGCATAATGGATTCTTGCCTCCGGGATCATGTGTTCTCTTAAGTAGTTGCAGCCGACGTTCATGAGTTCTACGGCATCCAGAGCGCTTCTTCCGAGATACGGGGTCGCGCCGGCATGGGAGGCAACGCCTTTAAAATAGAAGTTTGCACCCATGATCGCATTGCTGTGGTTGCATTCGACGGCGTTTTTTGTTGCCGGATGCCAGGAGTATACGAAATCAACGTTGTCGAACATTCCGGCGCGGGCCATAAACTGTTTGGCACCGGCACCTTCCTCAGCAGGGCAGCCGAAGTAGATGATCGTTCCGTCTTTCTTATTTGCGATCAGGTATTCTTTCACAGCGATCGCTGCTGCGAGCGCACCGGTTCCGAGTGCGCAGTGACCGCATCCATGGCCGGGAGCGCCTTCCGTCAGAGGTTCTTTGTGCGGATCTGCTGCTTTCTGGCTTAAGGATGAGAGTGCATCGTACTCTCCGAGAATTCCCATGACCGGTTTTCCGGTTCCGTAGGAGAAGGTTCCGGTAAAGCAGGTTGGGATTCCGGCATCGCCCTCGGTCAGGGTAAAGCCTTCTTCTTTTAAGATGGA
This sequence comes from Pilosibacter sp. NGB245, assembly GCF_057397225.1. Classification (NCBI taxonomy): domain Bacteria; kingdom Bacillati; phylum Bacillota; class Clostridia; order Eubacteriales; family Clostridiaceae; genus Pilosibacter; species Pilosibacter sp. NGB245. The sequence goes on from NZ_CM171584.1 coordinate 579,039, forward strand.
TTTTAACAGGGCTGCTGATCTTGTCTCGTGGAAAGCGAGTTCCGCGTATTCCCAGATCTTATCGTTGGCATCCAGGATTTTTGCAGATTTCTCGTCGATCACACGGGTGAGAAATTCCAGGTCTTTGTTCATGTGGGGTCCGTCCTTTCTTTTAGGGTGTGGGCGATGCCGGAGCCTTTTACACTGCACCGCATTATAGGGATAGTTTACTACAGTTTCTGGAAAAGTACAATGGGAAATATGATATGATTGTATTGGCGAAAGTACGCGGTGAGCTTCCGAGCAGGAGCACTCAGGGATGCGGGGATGGTTCCTCTAAGCTCCCGGGAGACTGCTAAAGACGGAAAAACGATGACACAACTCGCTGCGCTCAAACAAGTGTCATCTTTTTTCCAACGCAGTCACCCGGGACCTAAGAGGAGCCAGATCCCCGGATCAAGGTGCTCCTGTTCGGAAGCTCACCGCTGGTAGTTATTGGGAAAATGGAAAAAGCACAGAGGGCAATACTCCTATGTCTTGCGGCAATTCTGCGGCAGATATTTACCATGCGAGGAAGAACGTGATATAATCGTGACAGTAATGCGAGAAAACTATCTGGATAGATAAAAATCAGGAGGAAATATATATGTCAAAACTGATCTATGTCGCGGATGACGAGAAAAACATCTGTTTTCTGATAGAGAATTTCCTGGAAAAAGAGGGATATGAGGTGGAGTGTTTCGGGGATGGAGAGTCTCTTCTGGAGGCGTTTGAGAAAAAAGCTCCGGATCTCTGTATCCTGGACATTATGATGCCGGGAATGGACGGACTGACGGTCTGCACGCAGATCCGGAAGACGAGCCATGTTCCGATCATCATCGTTTCCGCAAAGGATTCCCCGCTGGACCGCATCACGGGGATCACTCTCGGAAGTGATGACTATATGGTGAAACCGTTCCTGCCGCTGGAACTCGTGACGAGAGTCAAAGCGTTGTTCCGCCGCGTGGATGCGTTCTCCGGACAGGAGGAAGAGTCGAAGGATTCCTATGAGATCGGGGATATCAGACTTTACCCGAAGCGCCGCGCTGCGAAGTTAAAGGATGAGGAGTTTGCCCTGACTCCGCTGGAATTTGATTTTCTGTGCCACATGCTGGAGCGGAAGGAACATGCGGCGAGCCGCGATGACCTCTTAAAATCCCTGTGGAAGGTGGACAGCAAGGAAGTAGACACGAGAGCTGTGGATGATATGGTGAAACGTCTCAGAAAGAAGCTGAAGGACCAGAAGAGTACTGTGAAGATCGAGACGGTATGGGGATATGGCTTCCGCCTGACGAGTGGAGGAGAGGAATGAAATTAAGTATCCGGATGAAGATCTTCCTCCCAGTGATGCTGCTTTTGATCGCGTTTCCGGTGGCGGCATGGTTCGTGTTCAGCTATGCGCTGGACGGACATATGAGCTACAATGCGAAGCGGGATCTGGGGCAGATGGTGAAGACCGTGGAGGAACTTACGGAGGAGTACAGCAACGTGGATGTGCCGGATGAGAACAGCGCACAGGATGACCGCGGAAGTCTCCTGAATGCCCTGAGAAACTCGGCCCAGACGGAGTCCGGTGAGACGAAGATGCTGGTGATCGGAAAGAATTACCGCGTACTGTATCCGAAAAACTACGATGATCAGCCGGAGATGACCCAGATGTACTCGGAATTCCTGATAAGAATGACAGGAAATGATCCTTCGTTTGAAAGCGGGGAGATCTCCGAGGAGATGATCGGAGATACGAGATACATGCTCTATTTTCTTGATGTGGGGCAGAAACGGTCGGGGCGTGTCCAGAATATCCTGCTGTACTGCCCGATCCATGATACAAGCGTGATCTTACATGAAGTGTCGAGACTGGTGCTCATGATCATGGGGGTCATGGCGGGAGTCTCCATCGTGCTGTTCTGGTTTGTAGCTGGAAGTATCTCAAATCCGGTGAGCCGCCTCTGTGAGGCAGCGCGCGGGATCGGTGAAAAGAAGTTTAAAAAGGTGGAGACCGGGACAAACGTAAAAGAGCTTTATGAACTGGAGAATGAGATCAACCAGATGCAGGACAATCTTTTGAAGGCGGACGAGGCGGAGCGCGTCTTTTTCCAGAATGCGTCCCATGAACTCCGTACCCCGCTCATGTCCATCAGCGGCTATGCCCAGGGGATCCAGCGAGGTGTCTTTGAAGATACATCCCAGGCAGCAGGAGTGATCCTGGATGAGAGCAGCCGTCTGACGGAGGTGGTCGACGGGATCCTGACGCTCACGAGAATGGACCAGATGCGCTACCAGGTCGTTCCGGTGGAGCTGGGGATCCGGGAATATATCGAGGATCAGATCGAGCGGCTGGAAGGTCTTGCTTACCAGAAAAAAATAAAACTGGAATTTTTGCCGGGAGACGAGCATAAGATTATCTCGGATGTGATGCTGCTCGGGCGGGCGTTCTCAAATGTGACATCAAACTGTATCCGCTATGCAAAGGAGACGGTTCAGATTTCTGTGGAAGAGTCGGGGGATCAGCTGAAACTTACGATCCGCGACGATGGACCGGGGATTGCAGAGAATGATCTGCCGCATCTGTTCGACCGTTTTTATAAAGGAAAGAACGGAAATCACGGGCTGGGGCTTTCCATCGCGAAGCGTTCCATGGAATATATGGGAGGCGATATCGCGGCAGAAAGCTCGCCGGACGGTGCCGTGTTTACGATCATACTGCCGCAGGATTGCCGCAGCTTTGCCGTAGAAGAATGGACGGAAGTGTGATAAGATGGTAACAGTTCAGAGGAAGGATTCTCTGTACACGAAAACATGGAAAATATCTGCGGATTTTTGGAAATCTGTTATCAGCTTACATCACAGGAGGACACAATGATGAAGAAGATTTTATTTTTATTCGGTCTTCTGGTATGTCTTGCGGGAATGCCGCTTACGGCCTTTGCGGATAATAAGACTGCGAAGCAGACGTATGAGACAGCAATCTCAGACAACTGGAAAACGATGTTAAAGAACAGTATCGCTCTGGATACGATCAATGCGGAGAATAATACGCATCTGCTGGAATGGCAGGATGTGAAGAATCCGTCGGATGAGGCGGTAAAACTTGTGGATAAGATCCAGAAGCTCCAGGCGGAGCAGGAAGAAGATCAGGAGAGTATGGACCCTTACACAAAGGCGAAGAAATCCTGTGACGCGAAATTAAACGCGGACGGCGCGAATGCGGCGCTCGAGAACATTATCCGGATCCAGAAGGACCGTCTGAGCGATCAGAAGGAACTGCAGGCGCTGTGGGCGAAGGTTGATAAACTGTTAAAGTAGAGCGCAGGTTCAGCTCTGAAAACCGCCTGCCCGGTGGAACAAAGATCTGACAGGAACGGGTTCCGGTGAGCAGGTCCAGAAAAATAACCTGAAACATGGTTTCTTACGAAAGAAAAACGGCTGTGAAGAAAAGAATCACTTCACAGCCGTTTTTGTGCTCATTTTTCTGTAAAAAACATCGGTTTATGGATCTCGCTGGCGGGCCAGGAGAATTTCTGCCATTTCGATACGAGATATTCAGCCCTGAAAATCCGCCAGGTCCGGGATATATTCCTTCAGGATCTCCGGGTGATAGTTCGCGATGAGTGTTTCCGGGAAGTTTAACTCTTTTAAGAGGGCCTCCGCGCGCGCGTGGTCGCCGACCGATGTCGTAAAGTGTGCATCGCTGTTCATGATGACCGGAACCTTGTAGCTGGCGCAGAGCGGGAGAATGATCCTGTCATTTTCATATGCGTGGATGCGGGAACCGCCTGGTGTCAGGGAGGTGTTGTTGAGCTCGATCATGCGGTGGTTGTCCTTTGCGGCTTTTACGACCGCCTCATAGTCCAGTGGAAATTTTCCATCATCCGGATGTCCGAGGATCGTGACATACGGATTTTTTAACGCTGTGAGCACCGCGAAGGTGTTGTCTTCCATTGTTCCCGGTTTCAGGCAGAGGTCATGGAGACTGACGACTGTGTAGGATAAGCGCTTTAACATCCGCTCTGACAGGTCGATGGTCCCGCTGTAGTCCACGATGTTTAATTCACATCCGAATAAAAGACGGACACCCTCTAAGACCGGCGGGATCACATTGAAGTTGCAGAATTGCATTTCCCCGCAGCTTCCCGGCATGGACGGGGCGTGCTCGGTGATGCCGAGGATCGGCAGGTTCTTTAATGCAGCGGCATGGACCATCTCCGTGATGGTTCCGTAGGCATGTCCGCTCGCGATGGTATGGGTATGCAGATCAGCATAATCTTTCATGGTAAATGCCTCCAAAAATATCAGAAAATTCCTGTTTCAGTTCAGAAAATTCCTACCTGTGTACAGTAATCACTATGCGTTACAGTCTACGGGCATTTCATACCCGCACACTGTAACGGGATTTTGCCGATGCTTCGCATTCCGAATCGGCAAAATCTGCGACCATAACGGTGTCATACGGAATTTTCAGTTCAGAAAATTCCTACCTGTGTACAGTAATCACTATGCACATTTTATCATAAAATTTTTATGAAAACTATGGCAAATATTCACAGAATATGGTTAAATAGAGGAAGAAATTATCATCCATTCTTATGGCCTTTTTATAGAAATAAGCGGAATAAAAATGGAGGATGAGAAAAGGAGAGATGAAATATGGAATCCATGGACGATTACAAAGAGGAGTTAGAAGCTTCCCTTAAAAAAATTAGAGTTGGCGATGTTGTGACTGGTACCGTGCTTGATGTGACAGATGACGCGGTGATCGTGGACTTAAAGACCTACGCGGACGGCGTGATCCGCAAAGAAGATCTGAGCGAAGATCCTGATTTCAACATGGCGGAGATGATCCATCCGGGTGATGAGATCACGGCGACCGTGATGGCGACAAATGACGGGGAAGGAAACATGGTCCTCTCCAAAAAGGAGGCAAACCAGGTCCTTGCGTGGGATAAACTGAAGACTATGATGGAAGAGCGCACGGTCGTTCCGGTAAAGATCTCCGAGATCGTAAACGCAGGTGCTGTCGCATATCTGGAAGGGATCCGCGGCTTTATCCCGGCTTCCCGCCTCAGCGACGAGTATGTGGAAGATTTAAAGGAATTCGACGGAAAGACGATCGAAGTGACTGTGATCACGGCAGATGAGGAGACACACCGTCTCGTATTATCCGGACGCGAGGCAGCGAGAGAGAAAAAACAGGAAGAGACAAATAAAAAGATCGCAAAATGTGAAGTCGGCGCTGTCATGAACGGCACGGTCGAGACCTTAAAGGATTACGGCGCATTTGTTGAGCTGGAAAACGGACTTACCGGTCTCCTTCACATCTCCCAGATCAGCACAAAGCGGATCAAACATCCGGGTGCGGTGCTGAAAGAGGGACAGAACGTAAAAGTAAAGATCATCTCCACCGCGAACAACAAGATCAGTCTGTCCATGAAAGAGCTGATCGAGGAGGAAGCGGAGAGAGAAGCTGAGGACACCTACGGATATAAGGAAGAAGGTCAGGCAAGCACAGGTCTTGCGGATCTCTTAAAGGGTCTGAAGCTGTAGCAGGAAAGCGTGAAGACATGGTCGCATGGACGGAACGTTCCCGGCTGCAAAGAAAGGGGGCGTCAGCATGACGAAAGAGTCTGGAGAGTTTGATCAGATCGATCAGTGGAAATCAACGATGTTTTTATACAGCTCCGCGTTAAAATCCATCAACACGAAGATCGAGATCTTAAATAATGAATTTATCCAGTTATACAATTACAACCCGATCGAACACATCACTTCCCGGTTAAAGACGCCGGAGAGCATCGTGAAAAAGCTGAAGCACGATGGATGTGAGGTCACGATCGATAACATGGTGGAGCATTTAAACGACATCGCGGGGATCCGGATCATCTGTTCCTTTATGTCCGATATTTATCCCATCGCGGATATGATCGCCAGACAGGCGGATATTACAGTCCTGCATGTCAAGGACTACATTAAATATCCGAAGGCGAACGGATATAAGAGCTACCATATGGTGGTGACGATCCCGGTCTATCTGTCGGAGGGAAAGAGAGATACGAAGGTCGAGATCCAGATCCGCACCATCGCGATGGACTTCTGGGCGTCCCTGGAACACAAGATCGCTTATAAGTTTGAGGGAAAGGCACCGGATTATCTGGAACGGGAGTTAAAGTCCTGTGCAGATATGGTGGATATGCTGGATATGAAGATGTTCTCCTTAAACCAGGCGATCATGGCCGTCGAGGAGGAAGAGCGCAGGCGTGAGGAAGAAAAGCGCCGCGAGCGTGAGAAAGCAGAAAGAAAACAGGAGGAACTTGCAGGAAACGGTCCGACATAGACCGTTTTCGGCTGTTTTGATGACAGAAAGTTCCAAGACGAAAGATCTGCACTCCGGAAAAGCGGATGCAGAGCGGCCAGTCTGGAGGAAAGATAGATGAGAGTCGTACTACAGAGAGTAAAACATGCGTCGGTACATGTGGACGGGCGGGAGACCGGTTCCATCGGACAGGGATTCCTGATCCTTCTCGGTGTATCTGATGAGGATGATGAGACGATCGCAGATAAAATGGCGGACAAGATCTGCAGACTCCGCATTTTTGAGGATGAGAACGGAAAGACGAACCGCTCTCTTCAGGATGTGGGCGGCGAGATCCTTGTGGTGAGCCAGTTTACACTGTATGCAGACTGCCGGAAGGGCAACCGTCCGAGCTTTACTGGTGCAGGAGCGCCGGATCATGCGAACCGTCTCTATGAATATTTTATGGAACAGTGCAAAAAGCATGTGGAAAAAGTGGCGCACGGGGAGTTTGGAGCGGATATGAAGGTGGATCTGCTGAATGACGGACCGTTTACACTGATGCTGGACAGCAAAGAGCTGTTCCCGAAATAGGATACTATTACACATACGGAGGATTTTTAGAATGAACGGCAAAGATCTTGAAAAAGCACTTCTCTGGGAAGCTCCGCATATCGGCGAAAAAGCGCCGGAGCAGATCCCGGAGGCACAGGATTTCTGTGAGGGATATAAGACATTCTTAAATGAGGGAAAAACAGAGAGAGAATGCGTGAAAAAAGCAGTTACACTCCTGGAAAACGCAGGATATCAGAAATTTGATCCGAAAGCTTCCTACAAAGCAGGGGATAAGATCTACTGGAACAACCGGAAGAAGGCGATCATTGCTTCCACAATCGGAACAAAAGATCTGAACGAGGGATTGAGGATGAACGGTGCCCACATCGATTCCCCGCGCCTGGATTTAAAACCGAATCCGCTGTTTGAGAAGGATGAGATCGCATATTTAAAACCGCACTATTACGGCGGGATCCGCAAATACCAGTGGGGGACCGTGCCGTTATCCATGCATGGCGTCGTTGTAAAAGCTGACGGAGAGGTCGTTGAGATCTCCATCGGCGAAAATGAGGGCGATCCGCAATTCTGCGTGACAGATCTTCTCCCTCATCTCGCTTCCGAACAGAACGGGAGAAAGCTCGCGGAAGGTTTAAAGGGCGAGGAACTCAATATTATCATCGGTTCGATCCCGTACCATGACGAGGAGAACGAGAAAATCAAAAATCCGGCAAAGCTTCTTGCGATGAAGTTACTGAACGAGCGCTACGGGATCACGGAAAAAGATTTCACCCGTGCGGAGATCGAGATGGTCCCGGCATACAAGGCAGTCGATATCGGACTTGACCGCGGACTTGTGGGAGCTTACGGCCAGGATGACCGCGTCTGCGCGTACACAGCTCTGATGGCGGAGATCGGGACAAAGAATCCGGAACACACGACATTTACGATCCTTACGGACAAAGAGGAGATCGGTTCTGTCGGGAATACGGGACTTCACTCGGACTATGTCCATCATGCGGTCGAGGACCTCGCGGAGAGCTTCGGGGCGGACACAAAGACTGTGCTGCGCCATTCCATCTGCCTTTCTTCCGATGTAAACGCGGCTTATGATCCGACGTTCGCGAGTGTATACGAGAGCAGAAACTCGAGTTATGTAAACAAAGGCTGCGTGCTCACAAAATATACAGGCGCGAGAGGAAAGTCCGGCAGCAGCGATGCAAGCGCGGAGACGATGGCAAAGGTCATCGGCATCATGGAAGAGAACGGTGTGTACTGGCAGACCGGTGAGCTCGGTGCAGTCGATGCGGGCGGTGGCGGAACGATCGCCCAGTATGTGGCGATGATGGATGTGGATGTTGTGGACCTCGGCGTTCCGATCCTTTCCATGCACGCACCGTTTGAGCTGGCTTCGAAGCTTGATGTATACAATACATATAAGGCGTTCTGTGCGTTCTATAAATAAATGCGGATGACGGCTGGACCGGCAGGAGCTGTGTCCAGGAGTCGGAAGGACATTTCTAACGCCCCGTTTTGAAAAAATTGAAACATTATTGAAAAACACTCTGGAAGAGATCCTGATGGACGTAAGACATGGAAGATCTTTGCAGAGTGTTTTTATTTACGCGAACGACGAGTCAAAGTCCGCGCTTGCGCGAGACCTTGGCGACTGTCGCGATAACAAGGGGAAACTCGTGAAGCGTTTTTTCACTTGTTTTCTAACACATGTCTTAAATTTCTGTGAACACTCTTTTTTTTCGCGTGACGGTATGTTAGAATGAGTATTACGCGCGGATGTTCCGGAAAACGGGAGACACGCGGGGAATATGAGACAGAATGGAAGGAAAAAGAAAACATGAAAAAAATCATAAAAGCAGGTCTCTGTGTTGCAGCAGCGGCTGTGATCGTAACAGGATGCGGAAATAAGAGTCAGAACACAGAGAGCAGCTCTGCGTCTGAGGAGCAGTCAGCAGCTGCAACTGTTGAGACGGAGACAAAATCCGAGGAAGAGCTTCACGACGAGGAGAGCGTGACTCTCGGAGATTATAAGAACCTGACTTATTCTGCAAAGGTAGAGGAAGTGACGGATGAACAGGTCCAGACAAGATTAAAGGAGCTCTGCGCAGAGTATCCGGTAACGATCGAGGGACGCCCGGCTGCGGAAGGCGATACCGCGAATATCGATTATTCCGGAACAAAGGACGGCGTTGCGTTTGACGGCGGAACTGCAGAAGGTTACGATCTGAAGCTTGGAAGCGGAACTTTCATTGACGGCTTTGAGGACGGTGTGATCGGCATGAACGTCGGAGATGAGAAAGACTTAAACTTAAAGTTCCCGGATAACTACGGAAGCGCAGATCTTGCAGGACAGGAAGTCGTATTCCATGTGAAATTAAACCAGTTAAAATCTGAGTCTGAGAGCAAGGTGGACGATGACCTCGCAAAACGTTATTACAACGATGATACAGCGACTCTTGATCAGTTAAAAGAGGAAGTGTGTGCGGATCTCCAGGCGGAGGCCGACAGCCAGTTCTTCAACGCAGCCGGAAGTGAGCTCTTAAATGAAGTGATCAATAACTCCGAAGTCACAGCAGATCCGGACGCTGTTGATGATATGTTCAATCAGTTAAAGACCACATACTCCAGCTATGCGAGCAGCTATGGTCTTGAGTTTGACCAGTTCCTCAGCATGTTCCTCGGAACGGATGAGGACGGACTTCGCGATACTGCTGAAAACCTTGTAAAACAGCAGCTCGTTTTAGACGCGATTCAGGCACAGGAAAATCTCTCTGCGACTGAAGATCAGAAAGATAAGCTCGCTGTTATGAATTACTTCAAGAATGCGGCGCAGATGACGGCAACATACGGTGAGGACTCCTCAAACCAGATCTTTGATATGGGTGCTGTCTACTACTACCTGATCGACAATTCTACTTACGTTGAAGCGCCGGAGACCACTGCAGAGACAACGGAAGCAGAGAATATCTTAGAAGAAGCAGAGACTGTTGCAGAGGAAAGCGAAAGCAGTACGGAAGCAAAATAATACGGACAGGAAATGGTCCGGCTATTCTGCAAAGTGCTGAGCAGAGATACTGACAGCAGAAATGCGATAAGAGAACAATATGAAAAGAAAAGCATTATTTTTTGACATTGACGGAACGCTCTTAGTGGATGCGTCGAAAGAGCTTCCGAAGAGCGCGGCGGCTGCGATCACCGAGGCGCGCCGCGCCGGACATCTGATATTCATCAATTCCGGGCGGACGAGATGCCTGATGAAGGACGTTGAGGGGAAAGTACCGGTCGACGGTTACCTCTGCGGATGCGGAACCTACATAGAAGCGGAAGGAAAAGCCCTGCTTCACAGAAAGATCTCCGCGAAGCGCCGGATGGAGCTCCAGAGAGCGATCCTCGCGTGCAGACTCGACGGGATCCTTGAGGGACCGAAGGTTTGTACGGTCCAGATCGGCGTCTCCCACATGGAAGAGATCGAACATGTGAAGAACGTTGTATATAAAAACCAGGGACTTGCGAGCACAGACTGGAACACGGAAGAAGTCGATTTTGACAAGTTCTGTGTTCTGGCGGATGAGAATAGTGATGCGGAGAGCTTCTTAAAGATCCTGGCGCCGGATATGACTGCGATCGACCGGGGACACGGACTCTATGAGTGTGTGCCGACAGGCTATGATAAGGCGACGGCGATGGAAGTGATCCTGAAACACTATGGGGTCGCGAGAGAAGATTCCTACGCCTTCGGTGACAGTATGAATGACCTGGCGATGATCCGCTATGCCGGAAACAGTATCATCATGGAAAAACACGCGAAAGGCCTGGAACCTTACGCGACCTTTATCACGAAGGACGTGGAGGACGACGGGATCGCATGGGCATTTGAAAAACTTCATATCATATAAAAGATGAGTTTTGCGGCAGTTCTGCTTTTGAGTGGGACTGTCGCTTTGCGTTTTCGAAAGCTGTCGAAACTTGCGTTCAAAAACTACTTTTCAATTCTGGAAAAATGTATTATATATTTAAGAAAAAGGAAGCAGACGCGGGAAAGGGCGGCTGCGGACGAGGCGTAAGGGGGACGAAAACAATGAGCATGGAACGACATTACAAAAGTGCTCTGGAAGAAGAAAACCAAAGGCTTCGCGAAGAGAACGACAGGCTGATGGACATTGTGGTACAGATGAAAGGTACACTGAACCGCCTGGTAAAAGCGTATATTACAGAAAGTAAATAGGAGAATGCGGCTGCACAGAACTGATCGGGCAGCCGTGGATAGAAATAACCGCGGATGGCTGCGAAAGGCAGCAGGTCCGCGGTTATTTCGCAGGAATTCAATGTCCTGTTTACTGGACGACACCGGCCGTATTTACAGTCCAGATCGTTCCGTTCGCATCTTTGATATCTTTATATCCACGTCCAAGCTCCGGTTTCGCTGTGGAAGTGGAGGAAGCGGACGCTTTCTGTACATTTCCGGCTGTTCCGACAAGGTAGGTGGTGCCGTTTAAGTCCGCCGGTGCATATCTCTGGTCGGCAGTGGCGTCCTGTCTCTTTCCGTATACATAGAGGATGCCGTCGCGGAGTCCATGGTATCCCTGACCTTTCTTGTCGCCGTCGGTGTGGAAGAACCAGTTCTCGGTCTCACCCGTCTCCTCATTGAAGATCGTCTGTTTTCCTGTCTTCATGATGCCGTCCTCGCCGAAGCAGAAGTTCGCGATCTCATCGTTCGCAACATTCACGATCTGTCTTCCGGTCTGCATGATGCCGAGATCACTGAAGGCGTATTTTTTCGCGTTGATCGTGAAGAGAGAATTCCCCTTTTTCGTGGAAACGTATGGTTTTCCTGCTTTAAAGCAGAAGGTGTACACCTCGTCGGCTTCGTGGATCCCGGAAATCCCCTCAATGGAGTGAAAACCTTCGGCGCGTTTTCCGTCCCCGGACGGTCCGTAGTACTGATAATCTGTGACGTTCGGGACAGCTGCATTGCTGCCGGTCGCGTCCGCATCGCTCCCGGACGGCATCAGGACCCAGCCTGTCTGCATTTTTCCGTCGATGAAGGTGTAGTAATTTCCGTCGATCTTCTTGTCATACTGGGTAGTCACCATCTTTCCGTCGGAGTTAAAGTAGTACCAGCTCTCAGAAGATCCCGGCACATGACTGTTTTCCTCCAGGCGGATCCATCCGGTCTTCATCGCCCCGTCTTTTTCTGTTCCAAGATAGTAAGTAGCTCCGTCGATCTCCGTCTTTCCTGTCGCCATATGGCCGGACTCGTCAAAATAGTACCATTTAGAGTCAAATTTTACCCATTTGGAGACAGCGGACTTTCCATCCTTTTCAAAGTAGTACCAGAAGGTATCGGGAGTCTCCGGGGAGTCCGGATCTTCCTCATTCTTTAATTCTACCCATGCACTTGTCACCATTTTTCCTTCGCTGTCCACATAATATTCGTCGATCTTCGCATCGGTCACGATCTGACCGTTCTCACCAAGATAGTACCAGTCTTCCCCGCGCTTTCTCCATGCATCGGTGGTGAGGTACCCGTCTTCATCGTAATAGACCTTTGCATCTCCTTCTGTCACCCATCCGTGGGATGCAGCGTAAGCCGGCAGCCCGGAGACCATTGTCATGAATGCTGCTGCGGATAAGACAGCGGCGATCCTTGTCTGTTTTTTCATAATATCCTTCTCTCCTTTTTGATATGAAATCATGCTCTTGTCCGGCAGGTCAGAAGCTTGTGGACAGGACGGATCGGCAGCAGCTCCTGAGATCATGCCGTACAGTTGTTTTTGTTTACCGGCTGATTATAACAGTCTGTGATGACGGAATTCCAGTGTGGGTTCCTGGCATATCTGGAACACCGTGGAAAGGATTTCACCGGATGGAAAAAACGGAAAACAAAGGGGAAAAAATGCCCCGGGGATCCCCTGAAAATCCCGTTAAAAACATGATTTACTGGACTGTATGCGGTCCGCATGGTATAATCGAGGAAGGTATACCCGGCGCAGACTCAGCCATGTGTCTGGGGAAAAGGAAGGTCAATATGGCTGGAATCTGACAGTTTGAGAGAGGAGAAGGTTTCACTTATGAGAATGAAAGTTTCTGATTATATTGCCCAGAAGCTGGTAGACGAGGGGATCACCGATGCATTTATGGTGACCGGAGGCGGTGCGATGCACCTGGATGACGGACTCGGACATCAGCCGGGACTTCACTGCTATTTTAACCACCATGAACAGGCATGCGCCATCGCTGCGGAGGCGTATGCGAGAATCCACAACAAGATCGCCGCGCTCTGCGTGACGACAGGCCCTGGCGGAACAAACGCGATCACGGGCGTTGTCGGCGGCTGGCTCGACTCGATCCCGATGCTCGTTTTATCCGGACAGGTCCGCTACGACACGACGGCCCACAGCACAGGTCTGGGGATCCGCGCGATGGGAGATCAGGAATTTGAGATCACAAAGGCAATCGACTGTATGACAAAGTACAGCGAGATGGTGCTGGATCCGATGCGGATCCGCTTCTGCCTGGAAAAGGCCCTTTATCTGGCACAGACAGGAAGACCTGGTCCGTGCTGGCTGGACATCCCGTTAAATGTCCAAGGCGCGTATATCGAGACGGAATCCTTACTGGGATTCGACAAAGATGATTACGAGGCGGGCGGCACCGGCTGGTCCGGACATGGAACCGGATGTTCCGGATGCACGATCTGCATGATGAATAAAATTGAAGGAAAACCGGCTATGATCCCGTCTGATGTGAGCGGACAGGGAGAAAAGCGCGTGAAACTTCCGGATCCTGTGACAGTAGAACAGGCGAGAGAGATCTTAAAGAAGGTCCGCGAGGCAAAACGTCCGGTGATCAATGCCGGAAACGGGATCCGGATCGGAAAAGCGTTTGATGTATTTACAAGAGTCGTGAAAAAGCTCGGGATCCCGGTTGTTACCGGCTGGAACAGCATCGACTGCATGTACGATACAGATCCGCTCTATGTGGGACGTGCCGGACATATGGGCGACCGCGCCGGAAACTTTGCGGTTCAGAACAGTGACCTCTTATTATCGCTGGGAAGCCGTCTTTCCATCCGCCAGGTTGGCTACAATTACCCGACATGGGCGAGAGCAGCGTATGTGATCTACAATGACATCGACGCGGAAGAGTTAAAGAAACCGACGGTCCACGTTGATATGCCGGTCCATGCGGACGTAAAGGATCTTCTCGAGAAGCTGGAACTCGTTCTCGATGAGGAAGAATTTGATCCGAACGGCGGTGCAAAGGACAAAGAGGCAGTGGACAGCTGGATCCGTCAGTGCCAGACCTGGAAAGAAAAATATCCGGTCGTTCTGCCGAAACATTATGAGGCCGGAGACGATGAGCCGGCAAACGTTTACGCGGCGATCAAGGAGATCAGCAAACGCGTGGAGGAGGATGTGATCACGGTTGTGGGCAACGGCTCCGCGTGCGTGGTAGGCGGACATGCCTATGAGATGAAGAAAGGACAGCGGTTTATCAGCAACTCTGCGATCGCTTCCATGGGTTACGACCTCCCGGCGGCGATCGGTGCATGGGTGGCGGACCATACAAAGGATATTATCCTTGTGACCGGTGACGGAAGCATCCAGATGAACCTTCAGGAACTTCAGACGATCATCCACCATCATATGGGGATCAAGATCTTCCTGATCAACAACGGCGGCTACCACTCCATCCGTCAGACCCAGAGGACCCATTTCCATGAGCCGCTCATCGGAATCGGCGTGGACAGCCATGACTTAAGCTTCCCGAGTATGGAGAAACTTGCCTGGGCTTACGGCTATCCGTATGTGGCGGCGCATCACAACAGCGAGCTTGGTGCTGCTGTGGAGAAGACACTTGCGACGGAAGGTCCGGTGATCTGTGAGATCTTTGTTGATATGAAGCAGGGATTTGAGCCAAAGGCATCTGCGAAGATGCTGCCGGACGGAACGATGGTATCTGTACCGCTTGAGGATCTTGCGCCGTTCCTTCCGGAGGAGGAACTCAAGGAGAATATGTATATCCCGCTGGTGGAAAATAAGTAGGTTTGTCAGTGACGCAGGTCTGCGCACTTGCTGCGCAGACCTTAATAAAGGATAGGAATGAAGGCAAAAATCCCATCGGCGCAGCCGATCCGGAATGGATTTTTGCTCGTAGCTGTGAAGGTACTGAACAGCTGCGTTTGTCAGAGGAAAGGGGCAGCATAATATGAATATCATCATGACAGGCGCGACGAGTTTTGTCGGCGCGGCGACAGTTCGGGAACTCTTGCGGAGAGGACATACGGTGACTGCCATCGCGCGCCCCGCGTCCTCAAAACTCGGCACGATCCTTGACGGAAACGAGGAGGCGCTTTTATCCGGGCGGCTTCTCGTGACTGAAAACGATCTCTCCGAGCCGGAACAGCTTCTGGAAAAAGTGACAAAGCCGCAGGATGTCTTCTGCCACTTCGGCTGGGGCGGTTCCGGAAGTGCGTCGAGAACAGACCGGGCGCTTCAGGAAAAAAATCTGGAGATCTCCCTGGAGACGATCCGGACTGCGAAGGCACTGGGATGTAAAAAGTTCCTGTTCTCCGGATCCCAGGCAGAATACGGAATGCACCGGGATCTGATCACGGAGGAGACGGCCTGCGAGCCGAAATCCCTCTACGGCGAAGCGAAGCTCGCGATGCGCGAAAAGGGCGAAACGCTCTGCGGGGAGCTCGGCCTGCGTTACATTCACGCGCGGATCTTCAGCGCCTACGGACCGGGAGACCACCCGTGGACGTTAGTCGAATCCTGTCTGGACGCATTTTTGAACAACAGGGAGATGTCCCTCGGCGCCTGCACGCAGAACTGGAATTTCCTCTATATCGATGATCTGGCGAGAGGAATGGCGGCGCTCTGCGAGGCGGAGGAAACGGCATTTGAGGGGATCTCAAATCCTGTCTTTAACTTCGGAGGCGCGGAGACAAAGGTATTAAAGGATTTCGTGGAGGAGATCCATACACGCTGCGGCGGAAAGGGCGAAACCCGATACAATACCCGCGGGGAAAATGCGGAAGGTCTGATCAACCTGATGCCGTCCATTGAGAAATTAAAGGCGGTGACGGGATGGAAGCCGGAAGTCGACTTTAAGACCGGCATTACCCGGATGATCGCACTCAGGAAAAGGACCGTATAGAGAGGAAAAACGGGGAAACTCGGGCAGGACCGGCTGTGGTGGTGCATAGCGGATCCGGATCGACAAAAAATGCCGTGAACACTGCCCGGTATTGACAAAACAGAAAAAATGGTTACAATGATAAAAGTTAAAGATCAGGTAACAATTATTTAAGGAAGAAGAAAATATAACATGAAAAAAATCAGCGTTTTGATTCCATGCTATAACGAGGAGGAGAATGTCGTTCCGATCAGTGAAGCGGTCATCGGCATCATCACAAAAGAGCTGCCGCAGTACGACTACGAGCTGGTCTTTATCGACAATGACTCCACGGATAAGACGAGAGAACTGCTCAGGATGCTCTGTGCAAAGAACCCGAAGATCAAGGCGATCTTCAATGCGAGAAACTTTGGACAGTTCAACTCCCCATATTATGGAATCCTTCAGGTAACCGGTGACTGCGTGATCTCCATGGTCGCAGATTTCCAGGATCCGGTGGAATTGATCCCGAAGTATGTCCATGAATGGGAGAATGGCTATAAGATCGTTATCGGGATCAAGACGAGCAGCAAAGAAAATCCGGTCATGTACTGGCTCAGAAGCTGCTATTACAAACTGATCCGTAAATTGTCTGATGTAGAGCAGATCGAACATTTCACGGGATCCGGTCTCTATGACAGACAGTTTATCGAAGTGTTAAGAAATTTGAATGATCCGACTCCGTTCCTTCGCGGAATTGTCGCGGAGCTTGGATTTAAGAGAAAAGAGATCCCGTATGAACAGCCGAAGCGCCGCGCGGGGAAGACTCACAATGACTTCTATAAATTATACGATGCGGCGATGTTAAGCTTCACCTCCTACACGAAAGCGGGACTGCGCCTTGCGACATTCTTTGGCGCATTTTGCGGCGGGATCAGTTTTCTTGTCGGAATGGTATATCTGATCATGAAGCTCCTCTACTGGGACCGCTTTGCGGCAGGTATGGCGCCGCTTCTGATCGGAATGTGTTTCCTTGGTTCGGTCCAGATCTTCTTTATCGGACTGCTCGGCGAGTATATCATGAGCATCAATACCCGTGTGATGCACCGTCCGCTTGTTGTCGAGGAGGAGCGGATCAATTTTGACACGCCGGCTGCGCAGGAGGAAGTATGAAATACAGTGTTGAAGTGATGAGAGTCCGTGAGCAGACGATTCAGTTAAATGGCTGGGCTGTGGAAAATGACCCGGATTCCGTGATCACATACCGGATCGAGGACGAAGCGGGGAATCCGGTGGATGCGAAGATCGTTCCGACAAGGCGGGACGACGTGAGCCAGATCTACTACAAAAAGATCATCGACCGCGATCTCGGGTTTGATATCCGTTTCCCGTATGAACATGGAAAGATCTACTATCTTGTAATCTGCGGGGAGAAGAAGACGACCCGCGTGAAATACAGCGATATGATGATCCGCAAAAAGACAGGAGCGGCGAACCGCAAAGTCCAGAAACTTATGAACCTGATGAATATGGAGACGGTTCATGTTGCCTGGGATTTCCTGAAAGAGAATGGTCTGAAGGCCCTGATCTTAAAATCAAAGCATAAGATCCAGGGAATCGATGACGATTACGACTACGCAGAGTGGTGGAATCTCACAAAACCGTCGGAGGAAGAGCTGGAAGCGCAGAAAAAAGAGACCTTTGAGTATATGCCGAAGTTCTCCATCGTGATCCCGGTCTATAAGACTCCGGAGAAGTTTTTAAAGGAAATGCTGGATTCCATCGTGGAGCAGACCTACGCAAACTGGGAACTCTGCATCGCGGACGGCAGTCCGGCCGGAGAGAGCGTTGAGAATGTATTAAAGAAATATGCGGAGAAGGATTCCAGGATCCGGTATAAGGTTCTGGGCGAAAATCTCGGAATTTCCGGTAATACCAACGCGGCTCTCGAGATGGCGGAGGGCGATTTTGTTGTCCTTGCGGACCATGATGACCGTCTGACACCGAATGCGCTCTTCGAGTGCGCGAAAAAACTGAATGAAAACAGATCATGTGATGTCCTCTATTCCGATGAGGACAAGCTGGATATGGATGGAGATGAACTGTTTGACCCGCATTTTAAGCCGGATTTCAATCCAGACCTTCTGACAAGCGTCAACTATATCTGCCATCTGTTCGTGGTGAAGAAAGAACTGCTTGATAAAATCGGCGGTTTCCGGGCGGAGTATGACGGAGCCCAGGATTATGACTTTATCTTCCGCTGTACGGAGAATGCAGAGCAGATCTGCCATATCCCGAAGGTCTTATACCACTGGCGCTGCCATCCGAACTCCACAGCGAGCAACCCGGAGAGCAAGCTTTACGCCTTCACAGCCGGTTCCCGCGCGATCATGGACCACTATAAGAGAGTGGGGATCGAGGCGGAGAAAGTGGAAAAAGGCGTGGACTACGGCATTTATCACACGACATTTAAGATCAAGGGAGATCCGCTTGTCTCCGTGATCATCCCGAACAAGGACCACACCGTCGATCTCGACAACTGTATCCGCCCGATGCTGACGGAAGGGACGTACAAGAACCTCGAGTTTGTCATCGTGGAGAACAACAGCACAGAACAGGCGACATGGACCTACTATGAGAAGATCCAGAAGGAATTCCCGAATGTACACGTTGTCCGCTGGGAGCGGGAGTTCAACTACTCCGCGATCAACAACTTCGGCGTACAGCATGCAAAGGGCGAATACCTTCTGTTCATGAACAACGATATCGAGCTGATCGCAAAGAACTTTGTCGAGGAGATGCTCGGCTTTGCCCAGAGAGAGGACGTCGGAATTGTCGGCGCAAGACTTCTCTATGAGGATGATACGATCCAGCACGCCGGCGTTGTCATCGGATTCGGCGGCATCGCGGGACACACGTTTATCGGTCTCCACAAATCTGAGAACAGCTACTTCAACCGGGCAATGTGCGCCCAGGATTACAGCGCCGTCACAGCGGCCTGCATGATGAGCAAGCGCTCCGTATTTGACGCCGTGGGCGGATTTACGGAGGAACTTGCCGTCGCATTCAATGATATCGACTACTGCATGAAGGTCAGAAAGCTCGGAAAACTCGTGGTCTATGCTCCGTATGCGGTGCTGCATCATTACGAATCGAAGTCCCGCGGTCTTGAGGACACTCCGGAGAAAGTGGCGAGATTCAACCGCGAGATCGCAACCTTCGCGAAGCGCTGGCCGGATATCTTAAAGAACGGAGATCCTTATTACAACCCGAACCTGACGCTGCGGAAATCAAATTTTGCTCTGCGCGACCTGAAAAAGGAGAAGATCGGGGAACCATATAAACTGGAGGTACCGTTAGACGAATGAAGACAACGATCATAATTCCGAATTATAACGGACTCTCGTTTATGGAACCGTGCTTTGAGGCTCTGGATAGACAGACGACAAAGGATTTTAAGATCCTTGTGGTGGACAACGGATCCACGGACGGAAGTGTGGAGTGGCTGAAGGAGAAACAGATCCCGTCGATCTTTCTTCCGGAGAACACCGGCTTTTCCGGTGCGGTCAATGTCGGGATCAAGGCGGCGGATACTCCGTATGTGATCCTCTTAAATAACGATACGAAAGTGGCTCCGCACTATGTGGAAGCGTTGGAGCGGGCCATGGACCGGTCGGAGAAGATCTTTTCCGTCAGCAGCAAGATGATCCAGATGTATCATCCGGATCTCATGGACGATGCCGGAGATATGTACAGCGTTCTCGGCTGGGCATTCCAGCGAGGCGTTGGACGTCCGGAAGGTCTTTATAAAAAAAGCTGCCGCGTGTTTACGGCCTGTGCCGGCGCGGCGATCTACCGCAGGGAAGTGTTTGAGACGATCGGATACTTCGATGAGATGCACTTCGCGTACCTTGAGGATATCGATGTGGGATACCGGGCAAAGCTTTACGGATATGACAATGTGTTCTGTCCGGAAGCGGTGGTGTACCATGTGGGAAGCGGGACCAGTGGTTCCAAGTATAACTCCTTCAAGGTAAAGCTTGCGGCGAGAAACAATGTCTATTTAAATTATAAGAACATGCGTGGATGGCAGCTTCTCTTAAATTCTCCGTGTCTTCTGGCCGGTACTTTTGTGAAATTCCTGTTCTTTAAGAAGATGGGATTCGGAAAAGATTATGTGGCTGGGTTCCTTGAGGGGATCAGAACGCTGAAGAACTGCAAGCGTGTTCCTTCCTTTAAGGGAAGATTAAAGCGGGAGATCGGGATCCAGATCGAGCTGATCGCCGGCACCGCGGTTTATATTTATGAGTTTTCCAGGAGACAGGCAGCAAAGCTGAAAGTCAAAGCCTGAATTGCAATTCAACGGTTGCTGCAGTGCGCGGGCAGGGAATGTCCGCGTACTGTAACCGATATTTTACGGAAATCTCAGATTTTCTTAAGAAAACGTTTATTTGCAAACAGGAAAAATTTATGTATACTATGTATGCATAATTTTACGATGGCGGTACTATGCTCTGACTGAGCTGTCACCATTACAATGCTGCGGGACAATAAAACCGGCAGCATCTTCCTTGGAAAACAGGGTGAAATCATATGATCAAAGACAATCAAAAGAGCCTCAACCGTTTTCATGTGGTGCTTGATGCCTGCGTGACCGCGTTCTCTTATCTGCTCGCATGGTTTATCGTGATCGGAAGCGGATGGGCGAACCAGCTTGGAAAACGGACACTTGAGGTCGGATTTTATTTTGGCGCGCTGCTCGTTATTATTCCGGCGTATCTGCTTTTGTACTCCTTATTTGGACTGTACACCCCAAAGCGTGTGCTTGGGCGCAGAAACGAATTCGGAAAGATCTTTAAGGCAAACTCGATCGGATTTTTAATTTTCGGTCTTGTCCTGTACCTGGGAAGAAAAGAGCCGCACCTCTACAACTTCTCCCAGAGGCTGGTTGTATATTTCTACGTCCTGAACGTGGCATTTATGACGATCGAGCGGAACGGGATCCGGATCGTGCTCCGGTCCATGCGCTCGAAAGGATACAATCAGAAACATATCCTTTTGGTAGGATATTCCTCCGCGGCAGAAGGTTTTATCGACCGGGTGAATAAGAATCCGGAATGGGGATACAAGATCCGCGGGATCATCGATGATACGAAGGAACGCGGAAGTGAGTATAAGGGAGTTAAGGTCATCGGCTGTGTCGAGGACCTTGATTATATTTTAGAGCAGAACAGTCTTGATGAGATCGCCGTTACACTGAGCCTGGGTGAGTATGAAAAACTCCGCCATATTGTTGCGCTCTGTGAAAAATCCGGCGTACACACGAAATTTATCCCGGATTATGGGAATATTATCCCGACGATCCCCTATATGGAGGATCTCCAGGGACTACCGGTGATCCACATCCGCCGTGTTCCGCTAAATGATCCGGTGAATGCAGCGATCAAGAGAGCTGTGGATATCGTGGGTGCGATCGTGGGGATCGTTTTATTCTCCCCGATCATGCTGATCGTGGCACTGCTCATCAAACTGACATCTCCGGGACCGATCATTTTCTGTCAGGAACGGGTCGGACTTCACAATCGCCCGTTTAAGATGTATAAGTTCCGTT
This sequence comes from Pilosibacter sp. NGB245, assembly GCF_057397225.1. Classification (NCBI taxonomy): domain Bacteria; kingdom Bacillati; phylum Bacillota; class Clostridia; order Eubacteriales; family Clostridiaceae; genus Pilosibacter; species Pilosibacter sp. NGB245. The sequence goes on from NZ_CM171584.1 coordinate 600,650, forward strand.
CCATGACGGTCCAGGATCCAAGTAAGGAAAAGAGCCGCTGGACGACAAAGGGAGATGCCCGTGTAACTCTCATCGGAAAAATCATCCGCCGTACAAGCATCGATGAGGTTCCACAGTTTTTCAATATTCTCATGGGGGATATGAGTCTTGTGGGACCGAGACCGGAACGGCCGTTTTTCGTTGAAAAATTTAAGGAAGAAATCCCGCGATATATGATCAAACATCAAGTCCGTCCCGGTCTTACCGGTTGGGCACAGGTGAATGGTTATCGTGGAGATACCTCGATCATTAAGCGGATCGAGCACGATCTCTACTATATCGAGAACTGGACGCTTGGTCTTGATTTCAAGATCATGTTCTTAACAGTTTTCAAGGGATTCATCAATAAAAACGCTTACTAATACGAGGACAAATGACATGAATTATGAAGACGAATTAGACCGTTCGCGCGCAAGAAAAAGCAGACGGCGTGAGAGCGAAAGGGAGACAGCTGCAAAGCATCATTCCCACGAGACAGAAAATCTGTATTCCATGAGTGCGGATCCGGGAAGCCGGGCAGGGCGCGCAGCAGCGAAGAGCCATGGCGCAGGTTCCCATAACCACAAGAGACGCAAAAACGGAAACAAAAAGAAAAAGATCATCATCGGTGTTCTGATCGCACTGATCGTTCTGGTGCTTGGGTTCTCCGGAGCTGTCTACGCATATATCCAGCACAACTTCGGAAAAATGAACGGACAGAATGAGTTCGATCTGAAAGATGTTCTGAATGAGAATATCTCTCTGGAAATGAGGGATAAGATGGAAAAAGGATACTGGACCATCGCCGTGTTTGGTCTGGATTCCCGTGACGGATCGACCGGAAAGGGAAGCCAGTCCGACGTTATCATGATCGCAAACTTAAATCGTGAGACAGGTGAGATCAAACTGGCATCCGTATTCCGTGATACTTACCTGAATGTGAGTGACAAAAACACATATAATAAGATCAACGCGGCATACGCTCTTGGCGGTCCGGAACAGGCGGTCAAGGCACTGAATAAAAACCTGGATCTCAATATCACACACTATGTTGCATTCAACTGGAAAGCAGTCGCGACTGCAATCAATATCCTTGGCGGTGTTGATATCGATATCAGTAAATCTGAGTTTTATTATATTAACGCATTTATCACAGAGACTGTAAAAGGTACCGGAATCGGATCTGTTCAGTTGAAGAGCGCCGGTGTGAACCACTTAGACGGTGTCCAGGCCGTTGCTTACGGACGTCTCCGTCTGATGGACAGTGACTACGCGCGTACCGAGCGTCAGAGACTTGTCATCCAGAAGGCATTTGAGAAGGCAAAGAAAGCAGATTTCGCGACCTTAAACAGCCTTGTGGGAAATATGTCCGCAATGTGTGCAACAAACATCAATGTCAATGATCTTCTTCCGATGGTGAAGAATATCACAAAGTATCATCTCGGCGACAGCATGGGATTCCCGGCAGCACGCGGAGAGAAGAAGATCAAGATCGGAAAAAACAACGCGGCCTGCGTTATCCCGCAGACGCTTGTCAGCAACGTGACAAGTCTCCATAACTTCCTCTATGCGGAGGAGAACTACACACCGTCGAGCACTGTTCAGACGATCAGCAGCAAGATCGCCTCGGCTACAGGACTCAGCAAGGCAGGCAAGGAGATCGACCATGTAGCGACTGATCAGGGCTATATCCCGAAGGGAGCGACAGAGTCTACGACACTTTCTGCCGAGGAAGAGAGCAAGAAGGAGAGTCAGGAAGAGTCCCAGATGGAATCCATGCTCAATGAGTCGAGAAAAGAATCGGAGAGCACAAAGGAGACTGAGACGGGACCAGATGGAAAGCCGATCGAGACTTCTTCCGGAAGTCATGAGAGCAGCAGCGCGGCTTATGAGACGGATGAGCATGGAAATATCTATGTGAAACCGACGGAGAGTCATGCGGCGAGCCCGACGGATGAAGCAGAGACCTCCACAGAGGCATTCCGTCCGTCAAATCCGCAGGAGACAACAGCGGAAGTTCCGGTCGGACCGGGATATGAACATTCCACCGCGGCAGTACCGGAGGCGACAACGAGCGCCGGTCCGGCATCCCAGTCAGAAGCACAGAGCTCCGTGACGGTTCCGGGCGGTGCAGTCGCACCGGAAGGTCCGGCAGCAGGAGTATAAGGGGCACAGGAGGACCGGAAGGCCGCTCCTGTAGGATCATGGTGATCGAATGACTGCGGGAAGCTGCTATGGCGGACCGAAGAATGTAAAAAGTTCAGGATCATAAAGAGAAAAGACGCATCGTCTGATGAGGCTGGAGTGAAAATTCCGGGTGGTCAGGCGGTGCGCTTTTTTTCTGTATTTACGCGAACAACGAGCCAAAGTCCGCGCTTGCGCGAGACCTTGGCGACTGTCGGGATAACAAGGGGAAACTCGCGAAGCGTGTTTTCACTTGTTTGAGAGAACTGGTTTTACCCGGCTATATTTTTAAACGAAATTATGAATTTACAATTTACATAGATTATACAAACTAGTTACCGAATCATGGTTTTTGCATTTTTTGTTTCGTGATAAAAATATTACTGTACAGAGAAAGAAAAAACAAAAACAAAGACCTTTGAGGAGGAGAAGATTATGAAAACAAGAAAAGTAATGGCACTTGCAGGTGCAGGAGTATTAGCAGTCAGCATGATGACAGGGTGCGGAAGCAGCAGTACAGCATCCACAACAGCAGCAGCGACAACAGCGGCAGCAGACACGACCGCAGCGGCAGCAGATACAACAGCAGCAACCGAGACAGCAGCGCTCACCGGTTCCATCACAGCGGCAGGTTCTTCCGCATTAAAACCGCTCGTTGATGATGCGGCAGACATGTTTATCGAGAAATACCCGGACGTTTCCATCACGATCGATGCAGGCGGATCCGGAGAGGGCTTAAAGCAGGTTTCCGAGGGAACCGTAAATATTGGTAACTCCGATGTTGAGGCATCCGCAAAGCTTGACGAAGCACAGGCAAAAGAGCTTGTTGATCATCAGGTATGCGTAGTCACAATGGCTCCAATCGTAAATAACGATGTAAAAGAAGGCGGCGTTGAGGATCTTACAAAACAGCAGCTCATCGACATCTTCACAGGAAAGACAACAAACTGGAAAGAAGTCGGTGGACCGGATGAGAGCATCGTCCTTGTAACAAGACCGACATCTTCCGGTACAAGAGCAACCTTCCAGAAATACGCGCTTGACGGAAACGAGGAAGCTTCCAACACTTCCATGGAGACAGATGATTCCGGTGTTCTTCTTCAGAATGTAAAAGATACGAAGGGTGCGATCGGATACGTAGCACTTTCCTATCTGACAGGTGATGCGGGAGTTGCAACCGTAGCGATCGATGGCGCAGAGCCGACACTTGAAAATACATACGCTGGAAAATATCCGGTATGGACATTTGAGCATATGTACACAAAGGGTGAGCCGGACGAAGTTGTAAGCGCATTCCTTGACTACATCATGTCCGATGAGTACGGCGCAAAGATGGAATCCTTAGGATACGGCGTATCTTCCAAGATGACAAATACAGAACACTAATCCAGACAGAGCGGCAAAAGCCATGAGCCGATGGCAGAATGCAGAGAGGACATGGACAGGTAGCTGCAAAGAGGGGCGGGGCAGAAAAATCTGGCCCGCCCCGAAATAGTTCAGAAGATATTTTCCGGCTGAAACATCAGCTGAATTGATAGAAATTGCTTCGAATATCAGAAGCAGGAGGACTTATGAAGAATGGTAAAGAAAAAAGCATGTTCGTCAGAGAATATCTGTGGCGTGATCTGATGACGGCCTGCGGACTGTTTGTGATCCTTCTGACGATCGTGATCGGCGCATTCCTTGTATACAAGGGATCTGCGACATTTCTGGTCTATAAACATTCCTTCCTGGAATTTTTAGGATCTGCGGACTGGGCGCCGGAGGACAATATGACAGGCGGAGGCAGCATCGGAGCCCTGATTTTCATCGTGGGATCACTCTGCACATGCGGACTGGCACTTCTCATCGCGACTCCGTTTTCCCTTGGTTCCGCGATCTTTATTACGGAGATCTCCCCGAAGTTTGGTGAGAAGTTCTACCGCCCGGTGGTCGAGATCTTTGCAGGAATCCCGTCTGTTGTATACGGCTGGGTAGGACTCACGGTGCTCATTCCGGCGATCAAAAATGTGTTTGACCGTCAGGTCGGTCATTCCATCCTGGCAGCGGGACTGGTCCTTGCAGTGATGATCTTCCCGACGATCACGAGTGTGGCGGCTGACGCTCTTCACTCCGTGCCGAAGGAATGCAGAATGGCGGCATACGGACTTGGTTCCACACGCTGGCAGACGATCTACCGGATCGTTGTTCCGGCAGCGGCACCAGGGATCATCTCCGGAATCATCCTGGGACTTGCGAGAGCGTTCGGCGAGGCACTTGCGGTAGCGATGGTCATCGGTCAGACAACAGCGCTTCCGACCAGCATCTTCTCGACAACAAAAACGCTGACGACAGAGATCGCAGCCCAGATGGGCAACGCGATGGAAGGCGGCGAGATGAAATCCGCACTCTGGACCATGGCACTGCTGTTATTTGCAATCTCCCTGTTCTTCATCTTCCTGATCCACCATGTGACAGCAGTGAAACCGGAGAAAGAAGAAAAACAGCCTGCGGCAAAGGGGGAAAAGTAAACAATGGAAAATAAGATCAGATGTTCACGAAACGTGGACCGCGTTATGACAGTTGTTTTTTACCTGGTCGCAGTTTTCTTCTTCGCGCTGCTCATTGGGTTTGCCGGTAAAGTCATCATCGGCGGTCTCATGGGAGCAACGCCGGAAATGTTCCGGTTCGCGAGAAAAGGAAGCATCGGAAACCAGCTATTCAACACGATCTACCTTGTATTTATTTCACTTCTTGTATCCGTACCGCTCGGCGTCTGCGCCGGGATCTACCTGGCCATGTACGCAAAGCAGGGAAAGATGACAAAGTTTTTAAGAATGTGTATCGAGACGCTTTCTTCCCTTCCGTCCATCGTTGTGGGCCTGTTCGGATACCTGGTATTCCTCGTATTCTTCGGAATGGGAAAGAGCCTGATGGCGGGTGCCCTCTCCGTATCGATCCTGACACTTCCGCTTATCACGACGACCACCGAGGATGCCATCAAGGGACTCCCGGCGGGATATTTTCAGGCGAGTTTAGGTCTTGGAGCGACAAAATGGCAGTCCATCTTCCATGTACTTCTCCCGGCATGTCTCCCGCGCATCATGACAGGCGTCATCCTGGCGGCAGGACGTGGATTCGGTGAGGCGGCGGCGCTCCTCTACACCACAGGATCCGGAAGTGACCTGCGCTGGGGCAACTGGAACCTGGCAGCCCCGACCTGCCCGTTCAACCCGTTCCGCCCGGCAGAGACATTGTCGATCCAGATCTGGAACCTTCAGGTAAACGGTCAGGATAAGGCACTGGCGAACACCGCCTCCGCGGTCCTTATGATCCTGGTTCTGGCATTCAGCATCGGTGCGAATGTGTGGAGCCATCACTTAAAGAAGAAGAATTCCGGCGAGGAAGCGTAAGGAGACGCCGTACAGCCGAAACAATACATGAGACCGGCATATGACAGTTTTAGAGAGGAAAAATATATGACAGCGATAAAACCGAAATTTGATATCGAAAAGCTGAATCTGCATTACGGCGCCTTCCACGCGTTGAAGGATATCAACATGCAGATCGATGAACATAAGATCACAGCTTTCATCGGACCGTCCGGATGCGGAAAGTCCACATTTTTAAAGACCTTAAACCGCATGAATGATCTTGTGGAGGGTGTGAAGATCGAGGGAAAAGTAGAACTTGACGGAAAGAACATATTTAAAGATATGGATGCCATCACACTGCGTCACAAGGTCGGCATGGTCTTCCAGCAGCCGAATCCGTTTCCGAAGAGCATCTACGACAATGTGGCTTACGGCCCGAGAATCTTCGGAATCACAAAAAAAGCAGATCTCGATGAGATCGTTGAGAGAAGCTTACGGCAGGCGGCGATCTGGGATGAACTGAAGGATCGCCTAAATAAAAGTGCTCTGGGACTCTCCGGCGGACAGCAGCAGAGACTCTGCATCGCAAGAACTCTGGCAGTAGAGCCGGAGGTTATCCTGATGGATGAGCCGACCTCTGCTCTGGATCCGATCTCCACATCAAAAATTGAAGATCTGGCGATGGAGTTAAAGGATAAGTACACGATCGTGATCGTCACCCACAACATGCAGCAGGCAGCGCGTATTTCTGATAAGACCGCGTTCTTCCTGTTAGGTGAGGTCGTCGAGTACAATAATACAGGCGATCTGTTCGCGAACCCGAGAGATGAGCGCACAGAGAGTTACATCACAGGGAGGTTTGGCTGATTATGAGAGATGCATTTTTAAAACAGTTGGAAGAGCTGCATAAGATGCTCGCGGAGATGGGAAATCTTTGCGAGAGCATGATCGACGGAGCGTACGAGGCACTGATGAACATGGATCGGGAACAGGCAGCGAAGATTCTGGCAGCGGACGCGAATGTCGATTTAAAGGAGAGGGACATCGAGAGCAAATGCTTGAAGCTCCTGTTAGAGCAGCAGCCAGTGGCAAGTGATCTCAGAACGATTTCCTCCACCTTAAAAATGATCACGGATCTGGAGCGGATCGGTGATCAGGCAGGCGATATCGCTGAGATCGTAAAGACGACCGATCTTTCCGCTCCGGTAAAGGCCACAAGACTTGGCGAGATGGCAAAAGCCGTTGCATCTATGGTTCGTGAGAGCATCGAGAGCTTTGCAAACGGAGATCTCAAAAAGACAAAAGAAGTTATTGAATACGATGATGTGATCGATAACCTTTTTAATGAGGTCAAAAAAGAACTTGCCGATGGTATCTTAAACGGTGAGGCAACTCAGGAACAGATTCTTGATGTCTTGATGATCGCCAAATATCTGGAGCGGATCGGTGACCATGCAACAAATATTGCGGAGTGGGCGGAGTACGCGATCACCGGTGTTCATCGCAATAGTGAGATGGAAGAGCATCTGTAAGCATAAAAAGGAAACTTAAACGAATGGAGAACCTGATTTACAGATTCTCCATTCGTGTTTTCAGAAGTGGAAGCTGCTCCCGGACGGACGTGATCTCGTCAAGATCAATGGTAGTGATCTGCATTCCCTCGTGCTCATCCATCTGATTTAAGACTCTGCCCCATGGGGAGACAGCGATAGAGTGACCGAAGGCCTGATAGGAGGCGGAGAGATCTCTCGCCGGAGAAGTTCCGAAGACAAAAATCTGGTTGTCCAGAGCGCGGGCACGGAAGGTAAGCTCCCAGTGTGCCGGTCCAGTAGTCATATTGAAGGCTGCCGGAACAAGGACGATATCAGCACCTTCCAGCACCATCCGTCGGAAGATCTCCGGAAAGCGTATATCGAAACAGATGCAGAGACCGATTTTTCCAAATTCCGTGTCGAATACGGTAGCGGAGTCTCCGGGAGTCAGAGTATCAGATTCTTTAAAATACTGTCCGCCTTTTACATCAATGTCGAAGAGGTGGACTTTTCTGTGGCGGGCAATTTGCTTTCCGCTTCGGTCAAAGACATAGGCGGTATTGAAAACATGTCCGTCCTGGTCACATTCCGGGACGGATCCGGCGGAAAAGTAGATCCCGAATTCCTTTGCAAGGTCAGAGAGCGCCTGCCAGACCGGTCCGCCTGCTTTTTCTGCATAAACAGGGAAATTCGGTGTTTCATAGGGGCAGTTGAACATTTCCGGAAGGCAGACGAGATCTGCGCCGGAATTTTTTGCTTTCTGGATCAGAGGGCGCAGAGCCTCGATGTTCTGCATTTTATCGGAAAATACGTGGGTCTGAAGCTGGGCGATGGTCATGGATGACATATGGAAACCTCCTTAGGTTTAATATGAATTAAGTGTAAGTCCTGCAAAGGAGAAATGTCAAGCGGCAGGGGCAAACAGCTGACTTGAAAAAGTAAATTCCAGTGTAAAAGTAAATTCCACCGCTCTTTTAAAAGTTGCTTATAATCTAGTGATTTTTAAGAAGAAAAGCGGAATCTATGCTATAATACAAGTAATCTATGGCGAAATTTTCTGTTTTTCTGTATGGCAAACAAGCTGCTGGAGGTCGGTGTGCACGACTAAATTCCACCAGCCACATTTGAAAAATGTGAAAAGTTTACTTCCAGTCTGACAGCAGATTTCTTCATGGGTTAGTGGTTATAGCGGATCAGCTTAGGTGTTAAGATGACTTTGTCAGGGTCAATACGCCTAAGCTGAAACGCTTTTAAGACGTCTTCCCCAAAAGCCTCCAGGGCGGCATCATACGGTGTACGCCCATTCAAACTCTCCCGCGGTGTTGAGTTGATGTGGCTGGTGATTAGATTCACATCCCATTGAGTCAGGAATTCAAAGGTAGTTCGTTTCGGCAGTATCATGCGGAGCATGGTGTGTGCCTGTTCAATGCCGCCTTTCTGTCCGCTTCTCATGGGATCACAGTAATAAATGTTGGTTCTCTGGATACCGGTAACACCGGTTTCGAGAGAATCAGGATCACCGAATTCAGCGCCTCTGTCGGTGAGGATATATTCAAACAGAGTCAGGAAATCGAAGGTACCAAAACGCTTTTCTAAACGGTCCAAAACGAGTCGTACAGATCCTTCCGTATTCCGGTTCATGAGGAACGCAAGAAACAGCTTTTCCCTTGTAAAAAAGAAGGTAAGCAGTGTTTTAGAGGAACCAACAGCGGAGTGGACGGTGTCCATCTCTACAAAAGATTCCAGGTGCAACTGTTGAAAATCAGCGTAAGTTCTGCCATTAAAGACACGGCGGTCAGATATCTGTGATTTATGGACTTTTCTGGGTTTAAACTTCACTTTACGTTTCAGATCAACGTTTCTGGCAGTCAGAAGTCCCATATCAAGGTAGTTGTAAACGCTGCGGACGGAAAGATTCAATTCCGGATGGTTTGCAACGATCTGGTAAGGAGACTGGCCCTGATCGATCAGAGGAGTGATGATCTTATCCTTTTTGTGGAGTTCCTGTCTGGTCATAGCGATTCCGGACCTGGAATCCTTGAGACACTCCCGGTATTTCCGATCAGCGAATCTGGCATTGTAGGTATATTTGTGGGCAATCGTACAATGATTGATCTTTTTACTGCATCCATTGCAGACGTAGGGAGCCCGATCAAGTTTGCTGCAGCGTTCTTTTTGAAAATCCGGACAGGTCTGGTTACAGGTGGGACAGGAAGCACATTTAACGCCGCAAAGAAGGATCTTATTGCAGGCATTCGTTTTCTTACAACGGAAACGCTTGGTACAGAAGTTCTTCGCATTAAGAAAAGTCCCTTTGTGAAACCAATCGGAGGCTCTTCTGGCCTTCACTTCTTTTGAAATCGTAGTAGGGTCCTTACAGAGAAAGCGGGCAATATCTTTAAAGGATGTACCCTTATCCAGTTCATTCTGGATATAGATACGATCCTCTATGGTGAGATGCTTCTGGTTGCCTGGGATATATTTACTCATAGTCAAACTCCTTCTACTGCTGTCAGAAGGACGATTAAAGTATCATATCAGTATGCATGAGTAAATATCAACTGTGCAAGAGTAAACTCCACCGCCCTTTGGAGAAGTGGAATTTAAATTTTCATTTTAGGGCAGGGGCAAACACACAAACATCTGCTTGCATAAGCATCCAAAATATGCTAAGATTCTTGCGTACACATGTTTTTCTGGGACGCACATATGGTAACGTGCCAGAGCAATGGACGAAAAGTATGATTTCGGTAATAAAAAAGAAATTTTTAGCTTGCGAGGTCTGATATATGGAGAAAAAAAACAAGTATTATGTGGTTCGTGACAAAGCGCTGCCGGAAGTCCTTCAGAAAGTCGTTGAGGTGAAACGTCTCCTCGAGGCGGACAAAAACATGACGGTGCAGGAGGCGGCGGAACAGGTCGGTTTAAGCCGCAGTTCCTTTTATAAATATAAGGATGATATTCTTCCGTTTTCCGACAACACGAGAGGAAAGACAGTGACACTTGTGACCCAGATGATGGACGAGCCGGGGCTTCTGTCTGACCTGCTCCACATCGTTGCGGATTACCGCGCGAATATCCTTACGATCCACCAGACGATCCCGGTAAACGGATCCGCGACGGTAACGCTCAGCGTGGAAGTTCTCTCAGATACGGGAAATGTTGCCGGTATGGTTGAGGAGATCGAGCACTTAAAGGGCGTACAGAACGTAAAAATTTTAGGAGTGGAGAAATAGACGGATGAAAGCGGCAATTATGGGATACGGAACCATCGGTTCTGGCGTGTATGAGGTTCTTGACAAGAACTGCAAAAGCGTAGAGAAAAAGGCTGGAGAGCCGATCGAAGTAAAATATATCCTGGATCTCAGGGAGTTTCCGGGAAGTCCTGTGGAGAAGCTTGTGATCCATGATGTGGAACAGATCGTAAATGACCCGGAGATCGGGATCGTTGTGGAGACCATGGGCGGAACAAAACCGGCCTACGAGTTTGTAAAGCGCTGCCTGCTCGCGGGAAAGCATGTGGTGACTTCCAATAAGGCACTGGTTGCGGCCCATGGGACAGAGCTGATCCGGATCGCCGCGGAAAAGAACATCAGCTTCTTGTTTGAAGCAAGTGTCGGCGGCGGTATTCCGATCATCCGCCCGCTTGTGGAGAGCCTCGGCGGCGAGGAGATTTTAGAAATCTCCGGTATCTTAAACGGAACGACAAACTACATCCTCACAAAGATGAATGAAGAGGGATGGAGCTTCGAGGAGGCGTTAAAGCGCGCCCAGGAATTGGGCTACGCGGAGCGCAACCCGGAGGCAGATATTGAAGGATATGACACCTGCAGAAAGATCGCGATCCTGACTGCGGTCGCAACAGGAAAAGAAGTAAACTACGAGGAGATCCCGACCCAGGGAATCACAAAAATCACTTCCATGGATTCCAGCTACGCGGCACATATGGGTGCGGCGATCAAGCTCTTCGGAACCAGCGTGAATAAAGATGGAAAGATCTATCTGGAGGTCGCGCCGGTCCTCGTGGATGCGAAAGACCCGCTGTATGCGGTGACAGATGTGTTCAACGGAATCCTCGTTGTGGGAAATATGCTGGGGGCGTCCATGTTCTATGGAAGCGGAGCAGGAAAACTGCCGACAGCCAGCGCCGTTGTCGGGGATATGATCTCCGCAGTCCGCTTCGGCGATGAGCCGGAGAAGATCGGCTGGAGCAGCGAGAAGCTTGAGGTACATCCGGCGGCTGAGCTTTCCAGAAAGTACTTTGCACGGTTTGAGGGTTCTGAGAGAGCAAAGAAAGAGGCCGTTGCGGCAGCTTTCGGTGACGTGAAATTTGTGACATTGGAAGGAAAAGATGAGTTCGCGGTTCTGACCGGTGAGATGACAGGGGAAGAGTTCGACGCGGCAGCAGCAAAGGTCGGTGGACTGCGCCAGAAGATCGCAGCCAGATTATGATCCCAACATGGTTCCAGATGCCATGCCTGTTTCAGATGATGACCGGGCTTTACTGTCCGGGATGCGGGGGAACGAGAGCCGTCCGGGCACTCCTTTCAGGGCATCCGGTACTAAGCTTTCTGTACCATCCGGTGGTGCCGTATATGGCATCGGTAGCTGTGGGGGCTGCGGTTTCCTGGATCCTGTATTTTGCCACGGGAAACAGGAGATTCCGACCGGAGTTGGATGACCGGATCGCTTACGCAGCGGCGGGGATCGTGATCTTAAATTTTATCATAAAAAACGGACTTCTGGTATTCGCCGGGATCGATGTGATCGGGCGGCTGCCGGGGGTGTGAGAATAGGGAGAAGACCTGGAGTGGGTACCGAAAGTGGTATCTGCGCCGGGTCTTCTTTGCATATAAGCGTAGGCTTGTAGCGGCCAGGGATGGGCAGGCGGCTGCTCGCAAATCCGTTCGCCACAGTTTTGACGCAGAAATGCCCGGTTTTGCGTGCCTTCTTTCACAGTTTGAACACAGGTCAAACACAGATGAATCACAAATTTCCGGTAGAGTTATTACGGAAATTGAAATAAACAGTAAGAAAAATGCAAGGAGTTCTGACTGTATGTACTTTAAAAGTACAGAAACCGGGTCTGTGAGACTATTAGAAAAAAATACATGGAGATGTTGATCTGGCGATCAAGGTGGATGAAAGGAGAATGGGAATGAGAAGAGGAAAGATGATAGCGGCGGTACTGACGGTCTGCGCGGTGGGCGCGGGGATGACGGTAAACGCCTATGCGGCCAGCACCACATTTGAGATGAGAAAGAAGACAGTGAGACTGCTTGGAATTTTGAGTACGAGCAACTATCAGACAAACGTATCGAGAGGTGAGTTTGCGGAGCTTCTCGTAAAGGCGTCCAATTACCGTGAGGCAGCGAACTCCACGGGAACCGTGTCCGTGTTCGCAGATGTTTCCGCGAAATCCCAATACTCCTCAGCGATTCGCACCGCGGCGACAAATTCCTGGATGTCCGGTTATCTCGGAGGAAACTTTAAGCCGGACGAGGGGATCACGATGCGGGATGCCATCAAGGCAGTTTTGGGAGTCTTAGGATACACAAACGAGGATTTCTCCGGAAGTCTTCAGGAGAGCCGCCTTGCGAAGTTCAAGTCCCTGTCCCTGGATTCTGGGATCTATCGTGATCTTGACGAGGTCCTCACGAGGGAAGACTGCATCAACCTGTTCTATAACCTGATGAAGGCGAAGACAAAAGAAGGAAACCAGTACGGCAGTAAGATATTTGACCTGACCTACAATTCCGACGGCGAGATCAATACATCCTCGATCCTGGATAACAGTTTAAAGGGACCGAAGATCTTAGACAATGACAGCCGGAACTTAAAGAGTCTTGTTCCGTTTTCCCTGAAAGACGCTACCATGTTTTTAAACGGCGAGATGTCCGATGAGAGCGAGATCAACGATTACGCCACCGTGCTCTATTACCACGAGGAGACAAAGATGATCTTCGCCTATTCCAACGGCGGCGAGAACAAAGGCGCCACGGAGGGCCGGATCAAGGCGATCTACTACGATTCCAGTGATCCGTTCACACCGGTGAAGGTGGTCTTAAACACCGATTACCAGGACAACGGCGGTGAGGGCGATGAGTTCCAGATCAGCGGATCGGAGCTCCAGTACCTGTTCTCCGTCTACGGAGAGTTTGAGGTGGATGACAAGGTTGCCATCGTGTGGGAGAAGAGCGGAAGCGACGAGAATGCGACTTATACGGTTGTAGATGCTGTCGGAGATTATTGATTAGTTACGAATATACATACAATACATAAAATAGAGATACCGCAGTGGAAACATGAATAGAGAAAATTCAGGGTTACTTTTCATGGGTAGGAATTTTCTGAACTGAAAATTCCGTATGATACCGTTATGACCGCGGATTTTGCCGATTCGGAATGTGAAGCATCGGCAAAATCCTGTTACAGTGCGCGGGCATGGAGTGCCCGTGTACTGTAACAATTCAGGTTTGGAACATAGTTAAGAGAAGCGGAAGATTTCAATAGACAGGAAAGGAACGAGTATGGAGAACGAAAAGGTGGCCGTAGATAAGAAACGGAAAAAACGGAAAGGAAAAAGCGGGAGGATCGTGATCGTGCTTATAGTGGTTCTGGCAGTGCTGCTTGGCGGATTTTTCCTCTATAAGAAAAAGACCACGAGCCAGAAACGTCAGGGTGACCAGTCTGTGTCAACGACGACAGTGAAGCGGATGGACATCAGTTCAGAACTTACGGCGTCCAGCGCCCTGTCACCGAAGGACACCTACGAGGTGACATCACTGGTGGAAGGCGAGGTCATCGAGGCAAACTTTGAGGAGGGCGATGTGGTGGAAAAAGGCCAGATCCTATACCGGATCGACGCGTCTTCCATGGACTCTGATCTGAGCTCTGCTCAGACCAGCCTTCAGAGAGCGAAGGAGAGCGCCCAGACGGCACAGTCTGATTACACTGAGGAGACAGCAAGACTTGCAGGAAATACATACCGCTCCACAGCATCCGGATATATCAGGACTCTCTACATCAAAGAGGGCGATAAGGTAAACAACGGAACGAAGATCGCGGATCTCTATGATGATTCCGTCATGAAGATCACAGTCCCGTTCCTCTCCGGCGAGGCGGCGGAGATCAACGTGGGTGATGAGGCGGCAGTGATATTGGAGGACACCGGCGAGCAGATTTCCGGAACCGTCACGGTTGTCAGCAGCATGGAGGAGACACTTTCCGGCGGACGCCTCGTGAAGAACGTGACCGTTGAGGTATCCAATCCTGGCGGACTTACGACAGATACGGCGGCATCCGTAAAAGTCGATGGATTTGTCTGCAGCGCCGAGGGAACATTCACGGCGAAGACGGAGACGACCCTGAGCGTGGAAATCTCCGGAAACAAGAGCCTTGAGATCGAGAACCTTCTGATTCATGAAGGTTCTTATGTGGAGAAAAACTCCGAGCTGTTCCAGGTGACCGCAAAGACGGCGGAAGAGTATTTAAAGGAATTCAAAGATGCAGTGGAGAGCGCAGATGACAACCTGGAAAACGCGGAGAACAAGCTGAGCAACACTCAGGATAGTGTGGATGACTATACGATCACAGCGCCGATCTCGGGGACAGTGATCACGAAAAACGTGAAGGTTGGGGATAAGATCTCCAAGAGCTCCAGCGGAACGACCACAATGGCGGTGATCTACGATCTGTCCACCATGACACTGGAGATGTCCGTGGATGAACTCGATGTCTCAAGCGTCAAGGTCGGCCAGTCTGTGGAGATCACGGCGGATGCGGTGGAAGGTGAGACATTCACAGGAACCGTCACAAATGTGAGTCTGCAGAGCAGCTACTCCAACGGTGTCACAAACTATCCGGTGACAGTGACTCTGGACGATACGGGAAGTCTTCTTCCTGGCATGAACGTGGACGCTAAGATCATTCTCGACAGCTCTGAGAATGCTCTGGTGATCCCGGCCAGCGCGCTGATGCGTGGAAACAGAGTGTATGTGAAGAAGAGCACCGGCTCTGGAAAATCCGGCAGCAGCAACGTCCCGGACGGCTTCGAGGCGGTCCAGGTGACAACTGGAATCATCAACGACGATTATGTAGAGATCCTTTCCGGCCTCTCTGAGGGGGACGAGGTCTACATTTCCTCCGATTCCGGAAGTTCGACGCAGACCAATCAGATGCAGATGGGCGGCATGGGCGGTCCTGGCGGTGATATGGGCGGAGGTGCACCGGGCGGTCCTGGCGGAAACGGCGGTCCTGGCGGCAGCAACGGTGGCAGCGGACGAAGATCCCAGTAGTGTATAGGAGATAAATTGTATGGAAAAGACTGAATTCTCAATACAAATAGATACCGCAGAAGAGCCGATGAAACAGGAAGAGGCAGTTTCAAAAGTTCATGAGGAGTTGGAAAAGCAGGAACCTCTGATAGAGCTGCGCAATATCTACAAGATCTACTACATGGGCGACGAGGAAGTCCACGCCAACGACGGCATCAGCCTTTCCATCAACAAAGGCGAGTTCGTCGCCATCGTCGGCAAATCTGGAAGCGGAAAATCAACCCTGATGAACATCATCGGCGCCCTGGATGTCCCGACGGAGGGCGAATATTTCCTCGGCGGCGAGGACGTGGCGGATATGTCCGACAACGAGCTGGCGGAGATCCGGAACCGCATGATCGGCTTTATCTTCCAGCAGTACAACCTGCTTCCAAAGTTAAATCTCTTAGAAAACGTGGAACTTCCGCTTCTCTACGCCGGTTATGACAAAAAGGAACGTCGGGAGCGGGCTATGAATTCCCTGAAAAGGGTCGGACTTGAAGAAAAATGGAAGAATCTTCCGAACCAGCTCTCCGGCGGCCAGCAGCAGCGAGTCTCCATCGCGCGGGCTCTCGCAGGAGATCCGTCCTTAATCCTGGCGGATGAGCCCACGGGTGCCCTGGACTCCAGGACAGGCCGGGAAGTGCTTGATTTTTTAAAGAAACTCAATGAAGAAGGAAACACGATCGTCATGATCACCCACGACAGCTCCATCGCCCTGGAGGCGAAGCGGGTGGTGCGGATCCATGACGGAAAGATCAATTTCGACGGGGATGTGAAAAAGTATGCTGCAATCATTTAAAATGGCGTTAAAAAGTATCTGGGGCAACAAAATGAGATCCTTTCTCACGATGCTTGGAATCATCATTGGTGTCGCGTCGGTGATCATTCTGGTCAGTATCGTCAACGGCTATATGTCCTACATGGTGGAGAGCTTTTCTTCCATGGGTGTCAATCAGATCACGGTCCAGTACAAGGCGGTGGCATCCAGAAGTATTGATGTGAACGAATTTTATGAGTTCTACGAGGAACATTCAGACCTCTACGAGAACATGTCCCCGAACGTGTCCGTCAGCGTCACGGTAAAACATGACTCTGACACCATGGATTCCACCAGTGTCGGCGGCTACAGTGAGGATTATCTTGCAATCAAGGACTACGAGATCGAGTATGGCAGAAATCTCCAGTACTCCGACATGGAGGCGAGACGAAAAGTCGCGGTCATCGGCGCTTATGTGGCGGAGGAACTCTACGGCGGCTCCCAGAACGCCGTGGGCGAGACGGTCAAGTTAAATGGTGACAGCTACACCATCGTAGGCGTTGTGGAACGGCAGACGGAGAGCAGTTCTGAGTTTGATGACGGATGTATGGATGACTTTGTGTGGATCCCGTATTCCAGAGCTGTGAAGATGGCGAGAAATGCTGTGAACAACAACTATATCTTCACATCGCGGGACATCAACGACACGGAAACATGCACGACAGAACTTAAAAATTTTCTCTATGAAAAGATGAAGAGCGAAAACCTCTACACGGTGACAGCAATGAGCTCCCTTCTCGATTCCCTAAATGAGCAGATTGCCATGATGAGCATGATGCTGGGCGGTATCGCGGGTATCTCCTTGTTAGTTGCAGGCGTCGGTGTCATGAACATCATGCTGGTGTCCGTGACAGAGAGAACCAGGGAGATCGGCATCAGGAAGGCCCTCGGCGCAAAGAAGAGCGTGATCATGTTGCAGTTCGTCATCGAGGCGCTGGTCACAAGCTCCATCGGCGGAATCATCGGAATCATGATCGGAGCCTTAGCAAGTACGGGAATCGGCGCCCTCATGGGAATCGACGCGCCGCCGACCATGACGGCAGTTGTGATCTCATTTACTGTTTCGGTTGCCATCGGACTCATCTTCGGATACATGCCGGCGAGCCGTGCGGCGAAGCTGAACCCGATTGATGCTCTGAGAACGGATTAAAGTCTTGATTTGCCACGGATTTGCCGATAAAAGACAGAATATCGTAAGTTGACGGGAGATATTGTCCAACCTTATAATATAGTTAAAGAAAGATACTTGAGGGGAGGCAATTCTATGGCAGAAAGAAAATGGAAAAAAATAAGTACATGGATGGCCGCATGGGTCATGGCGGTCGTGTTTGCGGTATCCGGGGCGCAGACAGCGTTTGCGGCGACCAGTTATGTGAACAGTGTCAGCATCACGCTGGATGTGACACCGACGGTGGGGGAATCCCTGCCGGATCTCGATGTGGGATACAATTCTGATAACTGCGAGGTATCGATCCCGAACAACGATAAATATGATATCGTATCCGCAAAGTGGTATTCCACAAAGAACGACGTGAAGATCGGCGGAACCTACACCATGAAAGTTACTTTAAAGACTTTAAATGACTATAGGTTCAGCAGCAGCTCCTACACTTCCTCAAAGGTAAAGGTAAAGAACGGAACTTTTGTCAGCGCTTCGAGAACATCTTCCGACCGTCTGGTGGTTACCGTAAAGACAAAACCGGCAAAGGGCGATCTTGACGTGCCGGGCGAGGCATACTGGCAGACCACAAAGTCCGGAAGCTCCGATCTCGGACTCGCGAAGTGGGAGGCCGTTGAGGACGCGTCCTACGAGGTGTACCTCTATCGCGGCAGCAAGAACGTCTACAAGAGCGGCGAGATCCACACCAGCAGCTGTGATCTCTTTCCGTATATGAGCTCCAAGGGAACCTACACCTTTAAGGTGCGCGCGCTCCCGTCAAACGATGAGGTATCCAAGTACGCGTCAAAGAGCGACTGGACCATATCCGATGAGGTCTATATCGATGAGAATGACGCGGCGAGAGCGGCAAAGAAAAAGCCGTCAAGCGGCAACAACAGCAGCACAAATAATTCCGGAAATTCCCAGCAGGCCCCGTCAAATGTGAATGAGGTCGGCTGGATCCTCGACGGAAACCGCTGGTATTATCGTTACCCGGACGGAACTTATTTAAAGAACGGCTGGGGATTTATCGGAAATATCTGGTACTTATTTGACGCAAACGGAATGATGCTCACCGGCTGGCAGATGAAGAACGGCGTTTATTACTACATGAACGGTGACGGAAAGATGCAGACGGGCTGGCTTCTCTACAACAATACCTGGTATTATCTCTCCGAGAGCGGAGCTATGGTGACCGGCTGGATCACGCTGGGTGATAAGGCTTATTACCTCGGCGGCGACGGCGGAATGCTCACAGGATGGCAGAACATCGACGGACAGATCTACTACCTGTATCCGGATGGACATAAGGCGGTCAATGAAGTGATCGATACCTTCTATTTAGATCAGGACGGTATCTGGAGAAAACCGCAGTAAAGATCTGAACCTGCAGGGCATGCGGTTATGCGGTGAAAATCGTCGGAATATTTTCCAGCAGACTGAAAATACAGGAAAGGAGCACCTTATGAGACAGAAAACTTTTGGAAAATGGCTTGCGGCAGCAGGAATTCTGATCGTGATGACGATATGGATGGTTCTTCCTGCACTGGCTGCGCCGACGGTGAATTCTATAAGGATCACCTTTAAAGACAAGTATGAAGATCCCGGCGTGATCGAGGAGCCGGAGATCAGCTGCAGCAGCTACGGGATCGAGATCACATCCGTGGAGTGGAACAAGGATGTAGATAAATGGAATCCTGGAATGAAAGTGACGGCAACGCTGATTCTTTCCTCCAGCGGAAGAGAGTTCTCCTCCAGCTACGGTTCAAAGTCCTGCCAGATCTCCGGTGCGACGTTGAGTAAGGCAGTGAAAGTGGATGATGACCTGAAGGTCACAGTCACTTACTACCCGGTGGTATGGCTGGAGTCCCCGGATGAAGCCGGCTGGAGCGCTTCGAACCATATGAAAGCGGTCTGGAAGAAAGTCGATTATGCGACGGGATATCAGATCCGCCTATACCGGGATGACTATTATCTCCGGACCATCGATGCAACGGGAACCAGCAAGGACCTCTCCGAGTATATGGGAAGAGAGGGAAACTACTATTACGAGATCCGCGCGGTGGGAAAGACAACGAACGACGCGAAGTATCGCAGGAACAGTGATTATATTACCTCCTCTGACCGGTATCTGGATGACCTTGGCGACACGGAGGGCAGCTGGAAGAATTACGCGGACGGAAAGAAGTATGTGGACGAGAATGGCCAGATTGTGACCTCCCAGTGGTACCGGATCCTCGGAACCTGGTATTATTTCGACGAGAACGGATATATGGCGACGGGATGGAGACTGGTCAATAATAAGTGGTATTACCTCGGAAGTGACGGAAAGATGGTAATTGGCTGGAAGCAGATCGGCGGTGTCTGGTACTACATGGATGCCGATGGAGCGATGGCTATCGGCTGGCGCCAGACAGCACCGGGACAGTGGTATTACCTGAACGCGAACGGAGCGATGGCAGCGTCCACTGTGATCGACGGATATACGTTGGATGCATCGGGGCTCTGGGTAAGTTAGAAAGGAATGATGGACGGCATGTCATGGGAGAAATCCTGTGGCATGCCGTTTTCACATATCTGAAAAGGTAAGCTCCTGGAACCATGCGAAAACACTTGACTTACTATGAGATATCAACTAAAATTTAGAAACGTGTAAACATTTGTCGCGGCAGCCTGAAGGTGTATGCGGCGCCGCAGTCACTTGAAGTTTATGAAAAACGAGAAAGGATTTCTATGGGAATCATTAAAGCAGTGAACCTGATCTTTGACTATATCAGGCACGATGAAGAGGAAGACAAGGATGAGGTCAGCCATGCGTTAAAAGGCGTCTCTCTGGACATCAAGGAAGGCGATTTCGTAGCGATTTTAGGACATAACGGATCCGGAAAATCCACATTCGCGAAGCTGATGAACGGAATCCTGCTTCCAACGGATGGAACAGTCTATATTTCTAAAATGAGGACGGACGACGAGGAGCATCTCTGGGATGTACGAAAGACGGCGGGAATGGTATTCCAGAACCCGGACAACCAGATCATCGGAAACGTGGTGGAAGAGGATGTCGGATTCGGCCCGGAGAATATGGGAGTTCCGACGGAGGAAATCTGGGCGCGGGTCGACAAGAGCCTTGAGGCGGTGGGAATGACAGCCTACAGACTTCAGTCTCCGAATAAGCTTTCCGGCGGACAGAAACAGCGCGTGGCCATCGCTGGCGTTATGGCGATGAAGCCCCGGTGTATCGTTCTGGATGAGCCGACAGCAATGTTAGACCCGAACGGACGCCGCGAGGTCATTAAAACGGTTCATGAACTGAACCGTCAGGAAGGGATCACGGTAGTTCTGATCACCCACTATATGGAAGAGGTCATCGACGCGGACCGCGTAGTCGTTATCGACGGTGGACATGTCGTGATGGACGGAACCCCGAAAGAGGTCTTTTCCAGAGTCAAGGAACTGAAAAAATACAGCCTCGATGTGCCGCAGGTAACGGAACTGGCAGATGAATTAAAGGAAGCCGGAATGGATCTTCCTTATGGAATTCTTTCCATCGACGAGCTTGTGGACGAACTTGTTCCGCTCTTAAAATAGTGGAGAAATGGTGGAAATATGGCAATCGAAATTAAACACTTGAATCATATATACGGGCAGGGAACGATCTTTGAGCAGTATGCCTTAAAGGATGTAAATCTTACGATCCATGATGGCGAGTTTATCGGCCTCATCGGTCATACCGGATCCGGAAAATCAACCCTGACCCAGCATTTAAACGGACTTTTAAAGGCAACGAGTGGAGATATCCTTTATAACGGAGAGAGTATTTATAAAGAGGGATATTCCATGAAAGAGCTCCGCAGCCATGTGGGGCTTGTTTTCCAGTATCCGGAGCATCAGCTGTTTGAGGTGGATGTATTCTCAGATGTCTGCTTTGGACCGAAGAATCTGGGACTCCCGAAGGAGGAGATCGAGAAGCGCGCGAAAGAGGCGCTTGACATGGTGGGACTCGATGAGAGCTTTTATAAGCAGTCCCCCTTCGACCTCTCCGGCGGACAGAAGCGTCGAGTGGCTATCGCGGGTGTTCTCGCAATGAAGCCGGAGGTCCTGATCTTAGATGAGCCGACAGCCGGCCTCGACCCGAAAGGCCGCGACGACATTTTAGGACTCGTACAAAAGCTCCATAACGAGCAGGGGCTGACGATCATTCTCGTCTCCCACAGCATGGAGGATGTGGCGCGCTATGTGTCACGTCTTGTAGTCATGAACCACGGCGAGAAGGTCTTCGACGGAACCCCGAAGGAAGTATTCCGCCACTATAAAGAGCTGGAAGCCATTGGCCTTGCGGCTCCGCAGATCACCTATGTGGTGCACAAGCTGATCGACAAGGGGATCCCGCTGGATCCGGATATCACGACGGTGGAAGAGGCGAAGAATGCGATCCTTAAGATCTGGCGCGAAAAGAATGGAAAAAGTTCCGGAAATGAAGCTCAGGTAAGCACAGCTGGAGCCGATTTCGAAAACGCAGGTCATGGGAACGTCGCCGGAACAATTTCTGGGAATGTGGACATCACAGAAAAGACAGCCGGGGAGGAAAAGACATGTTAAGAGATATCACACTTGGACAGTACTACCCGGTTGATTCCCTGCTTCACAGGCTGGATCCGAGAACAAAATTATTTGGAACTCTTGTATACATCGTAACCTTATTTATCGCGGACAACCTTTGGGCATACCTTGCGGCGACGATCTTTCTGATCACTGCCATCAAGCTCTCCAATGTCCCGGTAAAATTCATGGTGCGCGGCTTAAAATCCATCGTGTTCCTGCTTCTCCTCAGCGTCAGCTTTAACCTGTTCCTGACGCCGGGTACCCCGATCTTTAAGATCGGTTTCCTGCAGATGACCTGGGAAGGTCTCCGGTTTGCGGCATTTATGGCGATCCGTCTTGTTTATCTCGTTATGGGATCCACGATCCTTACACTCACAACGACGCCGAACCAGCTGACAGACGGTCTGGAAAAGAGCTTGGGCTTCTTAAAGAAGGTCGGCGTTCCGGTTCACGAGGTGTCCATGATGATGTCTATCGCACTCCGGTTTATCCCGATCTTAATTGAGGAAACGGATAAGATCATGAAAGCGCAGATGGCGAGAGGTGCTGACTTCGAGAGCGGGAATCTGATCCAGAAGGCGAAATCCATGGTACCGCTTCTTGTACCGCTTTTTGTATCCGCATTCCGCCGTGCCACGGACCTCGCGATGGCCATGGAGGCGAGATGCTACCGCGGCGGCGAGGGCAGAACAAAAATGAAGCCGCTCAAGTACGCGAAGAGGGACCACATGGTTTATGGGGCGTATCTGGTGTATTTTGTGGTGGCAATTTTGCTGAAGGTCGTTTTGTAAAGAAATGGTAACTGTTCAGTAGGTCTGCGCACTTGCTGCGCTGACCGTAAGGAAACATAGGCTGGAAGGCAAAAATCCCATCAGCGAAGCTGATCTGGAATGGATTTTTGCACGTAACTATGAAGGTACTGAATAGTTACAAGAAATGAACGATTTCAGCCGGGAAAAAGTAATTTGATATCTGATTCTATCCGGAAAACCGGGCAGAATTGGATTCGGCTGCAAATTAGCTGCTGGATTTGTATAAAAGTAAATTTGCCCGGGAATCCCCGGGCAGCAGAGGGAAAACAATAAAGCTATGAGACGAATCAAACTGACGGTTGCCTATGACGGCACCGCATACAAGGGCTGGCAGCTCCAGCCCAATGGCGTTACCATAGAGGAGATGTTAAATAAGGCTCTTTCGGATCTTCTGAAAGAGCCTGTCTGCGTCATTGGGGCAAGCCGGACTGACTCCGGTGTCCATGCAAGAGGAAACGTGGCGGTCTTCGACACGGAGAGCCGGATCCCGGGAGATAAATTCTGTTACGCGGTAAACCGCGGACTTCCGGAGGATATCCGTGTGGTGGAATCCGAGGAGGTTCCCCTGGACTGGCATCCGAGAAAGCAGAACTGCGTAAAGACCTACGAGTATCAGATCTTAAACTGTAAGATCGAGATCCCGACGCGACGCCTCTACGCCCATTTCTGCTATTACCCGTTAAACGTGGAAAAGATGAATGAGGCGGCAAAATATCTCATCGGGGAACATGATTTCATCAGCTTCTGCGCCGCAAACCACCAGGCGGAGGAGACGGTCCGGACGATCTACGGGGTCGAGGTGAAAAAGAATGATGAGGACATCGTAACGATCCGCCTTTGCGGCAGCGGATTCCTCTACAACATGGTGCGGATCATCGCGGGAACCCTGTTAAAAGTCGGAACCGGTGAGTGGGAGCCGGAACATGTGAAAGAGGTACTGGAGGCAAGAAGCCGCAAAGAGGCGGGACAGACTGCTCCGGCGAAGGGGCTGACACTTGTGGGAATCGAGTATGAGAGGGAGATCCCAAAGGAGATTATTGGGAGAAATGAACATTGGGACGCTGTTCTGGACCAGACCAGCTTGGAATCCGACGGAGTTTCCCGCGTGCGGATCAGGTTCTCCGAACCCGAAGAACTCCCTCGCCTGATCCGCCGCATGGTGCATCAGGCATACCGGAATGGGGCGAAGGAAGTGTTTGTGACGATTCCGGATGGATATGAGGTGTCGGAGGCGGAAAGCTATGGATATTACCGACTCCGCAGGCTGGATGACGGCAGCTACGGAACGGAATATACGGGGAGAGCGCTATGAACCAGGTACTGATCCAGCTGATCTATTTTGTGATCTATTCCGTTGTGTTCCTGGTCATCGGAAAGCTCTCCTTTTCGGAAAGCGATTCTCTCTCCAAGTTTTTCGTCGGTGAGAGAAAAAATGACGAAAAACGCCTGTTTTTCACATTTGTCGGAACCTGGGTCTCCGCGGCGACGATTCTGGGATTTACGGGAAACGTATACCACAGCGGACTCTCTGTCATCGCGTCGTCGGTCATCCCGTGGTTTATCGGCGCGGGTCTCCTGTATCTGATGACGGACCGGCTATATGAGAATGATGTCCTGTCGATCCCACAGCTGATTGGAAAAAAGCATGATTCAAAATTTCTGCAGACAGCATCGGCCATTTTTATGATCTGCGGCTATATTTTCTATCTGATGATCCAGATCAAGGGATTTGGCATTGCGGTATCCAGCCTGCTGAATATCAATTACAAGGTAGCTGTCTTTCTTGTCTATCTTTTTATCCTCTATTCGAGCTTCGGCGGCTTTAACTCCGTCACGAAGTCGGACTGCCTCAATCTGATTATGCTCTCTGTGAGCATCGGGGTTCTGTATCTGGTTATCGTAAAAAACGTTCCGGGACACTGGTTTTTGACGGATCAGACTGTGCATGAACTCATAAAGAGCAAGGGCGTTTTTGAAAATCAGACAGCGGAGATTGGAATCTTCGTATATATCTCCATGTTCTTCGGCTGGGGAATGGGACTGGCATCGAATCCCCAGTATATGGTCAGGATCCTGGCGGCGAAGGATAAAAAAACCGCAAAACATATGATCCTGCATGCACTGATATTCCTGTGCGTGCTGTACTTTGCACTGACCCAGATCGGTCTTGGACTGCGGATCCTCTTTCCGCAGCTGAAAAATTACTGCTCCGCGGATGACGTATTTATCTATGCAGTGGTCAATCTCATGAACACACCGTTCAGCGGTTTCTTCCTGATCAGCGTGATCGGCGCCTGCGTCTCAACGGCGAACTCCCAGCTTCACCTGATCGGCTGTATGCTGTCCTACGATGTGACTGCCCAGATCACAAAAAAGAAGATGTCGGAGGAGCAGATCCTCATCCTGGCGCGGGTATTTATCTTCATAGGTGGCACGGCTGCACTGATCTTATCCGTAAATCCGCCGGAGGACATGCTGTCCTTTGGAGCGGACATCTGGGGATTATTCTCGGCGGCGCTTGCCCCTCTGATCTACGGTGGACTGTACTGGAAACGGAGAACGAAAGCCGGGGCGGTGGGAGCGTTCTTTACGGGACTTATCTGCTCTGTCCTGTTCTGGAAAATGAATCTCCAGATATACTGGGCATTTCCGGCAACACTGTGCGCAGCGGCGGTCTATGTTGTGATCCCGATGTTTGAGAATAAGAGAGGGGCAGAAGAATGAGCGGAAAGAAAAAACAACTGTTTCGATCATGGTTCTGCAGGATCGAGCATGAGATCATGCTGCCGTTCGTCACGGTGGGAATTCTGGTGGTCTGTGCATTCTGTGCTATTTCGGTGTATAATGGATATACGGAAAAGCTTAAGGACAGAAAAGAGTACGCGAGGACCACGATCCGCGGCATGGAGGCGGATATTTACTATCTGCAGGGAAAACTGAGTGAGGATGAGATCCGGCAGAAGTATAATTTTTATCATGATCCGGCGGTGCGGATCATGGCTGCCGACGGTACGGTCATCACAGGGGACGAGGAGATCCCGGACGGGAACATGGAACTCCTGTACGCGGACAGTGGAAATTCCCTGGGGTGGCGTCTGGAATACTGGATGGATAAAAAGTCATTCGAGAACGCGATCCTGGAAGAACAGAATTACGTCATTGTGGGCGCTGTGGCCAGTCTCCTGATCATCGTCCAGGTCAGCGTGTTCCTCGCCTGGAGTCTCACAAAACCGATCCGCAGCATGGGCGCGGCGTGTAAAAAGCTCGATGAGAACAAGGACGGGTTCCGGGAGTACAGTTTCCCGGAGACAGCGAGAAAGGACGAGATCGGCCAGCTGGCGAGAACCTTTGAGAATCTTCTGAAAAACCTTGATAACTACACGAAAATGGAGTATACGAGCCGGATGTCATCGGCGCTGGCCCACGAGATCAAAAATCCGCTGGCCGGGATTCGTTCCGGGATACAGGTCCTGGGCGGACGGGCGGTGAAGGAGAATGAAAAGCTTCTCTGCGACAGCATGCTCCATGAGATCGACCGGGTGACTGGGCTGATCAATGACCTGTTTACGCTGTCGGTAAAGAAGGAAAACCACAGACATGTCTTTCTGGCGGATGCGGTGCTGCGGGAGGTGGCATCCATCTATGCGAAGGAGTGCGAACAGCAGAATGTCACGTTCGAGACAGACTGCGTGGCATGTGAGGTGTTTGCCGATGAGAATGAAATGCGCCAGATGCTGTACAATCTTCTGACGAACAGCATGCGGGCGGTCAGCCGGGACGGCACGGGGAAGATCCGTCTCTCAGTGTCTTCCGACGGAGGTATGACTACATTCTGCGTCTCCGACAATGGAAAAGGAATGAATGAAGAGGAACTGAAACGTGCAAGAGAACCGTTCTACACGAAGAGCATTAACGGCGTCGGGCTCGGTCTGGCGATCGTAAACCGGCTGATCGAGCAGAACCACGGCAAAATGGAAATGGAAAGCGCTCCGGGCTGTGGAACAACGGTGCGCCTGATTTTTGAAAGCAGGGATGAACATGAAAAAGGTACTGATCGTTGATGACGAATTTCTGATCCGGTTTACGCTGGAGGAAGGACTGAAGGACCGGGGATACGAGACCCAGTCGGCGGAAACGGTGAAGGACGCTCTCGAGAAGATGAAAACGTTCCATCCGCAGGTGATCCTCCTGGATAACCGCCTGCAGGACAGCCTCGGGATCGACGAGATCTCCACGTTCCGTTCCGCCGATGAGGAGGTCCAGGTGATCCTGATGACGGCGTACGGCTCTGTTGCCCAGGCGGTGGAGGCGACGAAGCGCGGCGCTTACGACTATATTTTAAAGCCCTTTGATATTGACGAGATCGACCGGATCGCTAGCCGCTGCATTGGTCAGATGCAGGATCGGGAATCCCTGGAGTTTCTAAAGGGAAAAACGCAGGAATTTATCGGAGTCAGCGACGCCGCGATGCGGATCCGGCGCCACATCGAACTTCTCGGAAAGAATTCCACGGTGAATGTTCTGATCCGGGGCGAGACCGGAACGGGAAAAGAGGTTGCGGCGTCCCTGATCCATGCCTGCAGCGACCGGAGGGACCACCTGATGGTCCGCATCAACTGCAGCGCAATTCCGGAACATCTGATGGAGAGCGAGCTTTTTGGCTATGAGCGGGGGGCCTTTGCGGGTGCTATGAAGACGAAGAAGGGCCTGATCGAGCTGGCAGCAGGCGGAACCGTGTTCTTGGATGAGATCGGGGAACTTCCCCTCTCCATGCAGACAAAGATCCTCACATTTCTGGATCATAAGAAGTTCAAGCGTGTGGGTGGTCTGGAGGACATCGAAGTAGATGCCCGGGTGATCGCGGCGACAAACCGGAATCTGGAACACGCCGTAAAGCAGGGGGAATTCCGGGAAGACCTTTTCTACCGGATCAATGTCATGGAACTTGTGATCCCGCCGTTACGGGACCGGAGAGAGGATATTCCGGCACTCTGCGATTATTACCTGAAATATTATAACGGCATGTTTGGAAAGAATATCACCCATGTGGATCCTGATTTTATGCGGGAGCTGCTTTTGTATGACTGGAAAGGGAATGTTCGGGAACTGAAAAATATTTTTGAGCGTTGCTTCTTATTCTGTCAGGGGGACGTGCTTGAAAAACATGTGGAATTAAAACGGGTGGACTGGAAAGATGATACCCGGACAGGAGAACCGTTTGCGCTAAAGGATCTTCGGAAAGGACCGATCAGTCTCGATCAGGAGGTTTCCATGCTGGAACAGATCTACATGGACCAGGCGCTGAAGCTCTGCGGAAACAACGTGACAAAAGCGGCGGCCCTTTTGGGGATCACAAGATTCTCCATGAAGAGAAGACTTGATAAGGAAGACTGAAATCTTACGGCCCTCGCGGAAGGGCGCAGATCTGCTGAACAATTGAAAACGTGCAAAAATTCACATCGTGCGAAATCGCTCGCTGAAAATGAGCGGATTCGCACGATTTTTTTGAAAATTTAAAAAAGATTTTCCAAAACCGAAAAATATAGTTGAATGTCACTAAAAAGTCAGATAAAATCAAGACATCAGTTGTAGAAAAGATACGAAAGGGGTACTCATTTATGGGGGAAAAGAAAAAACACAGCAACATGACGACCTTGATGGGAGCTGCGTTCCTGATGGCGACATCCGCGATCGGACCGGGCTTCCTGACACAGACTTCCACATTTACGGCTCAGTATAAAAGCATTTTCGCGCTGGTGATCATCTGCACGATCCTGCTGGATGTGACGACACAGTTAAATATCTGGTCGGTGATCGGTGTGTCCGGCATGCGCGGACAGGATATTGCAAATAAAGTCCTTCCGGGGCTCGGATACTTTATCGCGTTCATGGTTGCCCTCGGCGGTCTGGCATTCAACATCGGAAACGTCGGAGGCGGCGCCCTGGGACTCAACGTATTGTTCGGAATACCGACGACGGTTGGAACCTTTATCGCGGGAATCATCGGAATCCTGATCTTCCTCTCCAAGGACGCGAAGGCCAGCATGGATAAGCTGACAAAATACCTTGGAAGTATCATGATCATCGTAGTTCTCTATGTGGCGATCAAATCCAAACCTCCGGTAGGGGACGCTGTGAGCAGTATTTTCCACCCGGGCGATGTGGGGGCCCTTG
Organism: Pilosibacter sp. NGB245; assembly: GCF_057397225.1. Classification (NCBI taxonomy): domain Bacteria; kingdom Bacillati; phylum Bacillota; class Clostridia; order Eubacteriales; family Clostridiaceae; genus Pilosibacter; species Pilosibacter sp. NGB245. The sequence goes on from NZ_CM171584.1 coordinate 629,619, forward strand.
TCCTTCCGCTCATCACGCTTCTCGGAGGAAGCTGCGGCGGATATATCACATTCTCCGGTGCGCACCGTCTTCTTGACGCCGGATATTCCGGAAAGAAAGATCTTCCGCATGTACGCCAGTCCGTTTTAATGGGTGTCAGCGTTTCCGGAATCATGAGAATCCTGCTGTTCCTTGCGGTTCTCGGTGTCGTGACAGCAAACCCGGATGTGACACTTGACGCTTCAAACCCGGCAGCAGACGCGTTCCGTCTCGGAGCTGGCGTGATCGGATATAAGATCTTTGGTCTTGTCCTTTTCTTCGCCGCTACAACATCCGTCATCGGCGCGGCTTATACATCGGTTTCATTTTTAAAGACTCTTCATCCGTTTATCATGAAGAATGAAAAGTGGTTCGTGATCGGATTTATCACAGCCTCCACACTGATCATGGCGATCCTCGGAAAGCCGGCAGCACTTCTTGTACTTGCAGGCGCTTTAAACGGACTGATCCTTCCGCTGACCCTCTTAACGATCCTTCTTGCGAGCAGAAACAAGAAGATCGTCGGCGAGGATTACAAGCATCCGACGATCCTCATCGTTTTAGGTGTGTGCGTGGTACTGCTCACAGGATTCTCCGGAATCAAAGCTCTTCCGGGAATCTTAAAGATGTTCGGCTAAGGCTAATTATGTATTGAGATTATGATGCAAGTCGTTTAAAATAGTAGATAGGAAATTTAGAAAATACCGGCAGGGAAAGCAAGGAGGAAATTTTATGTACCGTGTAGACTTAAACAGTGACCTTGGAGAAAGCTTTGGAAATTATACGATCGGAATGGATGAGGAGATCTTAAAATACGTCTCCTCCGCAAACGTGGCATGTGGCTGGCACGCAGGTGACGCGATGGTGATGGAAAAGACCGTTGCTCTGGCGAAAGAGTTCGGAACAGCCGTCGGCGCACACCCGGGATTCCCGGACCTTGTGGGATTTGGACGCCGCAATATGGCAGTGACGCCGGATGAAGCGAAAGCTTATGTTCGCTACCAGCTGGGCGCTCTCATGGCGTTCTGTACCGCCCATGGCGTAAAGATCCAGCATGTAAAACCGCACGGCGCTCTTTACAATATGGCAGCTGTTGACGAGAAGTTAGCTATCGCGATGTGTGAGGCAGTTTATGAGGTAGATAAGGACATCATCTTCATGGGACTTGCAGGTTCTAAGATGATCACGGCAGCAGAAAAAGTCGGTCTCCGCGCTGCAAGTGAGGTCTTCGCTGACCGTGCTTACAACGATGACGGAACTCTCGTATCAAGAAAGCTTCCGGGCGCAGTGATCAAGGACAAAGACCTTGCGATCAAACGTGTGATCCGTATGGTAAAAGAAGGAAAAGTTGAGTCCATCAACGGAAACGATATCGCGATCAAGGCAGACTCTATCTGCGTTCACGGAGATAACCCAAAGGCATTGGAGTTCGTAAAGAATATCCGTGAGACACTGATCGCGGAAGGCGTCGAGATTAAAAATTTAAGTTTATAGGAAAAAGAGTGCAGCTGTTTGACATCTTACAAATGTCAAACAGCCGCAAATGTATAGAGAGGAGACTCGCTGTGGAAAATGTAAGATATCTGGTTTCCGGTGACTGTGCAGTCACCGTGGAATTTGGAAATGAGATCAGTCCGGAGATCAACCGGAAGATCCGCGCATTCAAGATCGCGTTAGAGAAAGAACAGATTGAGGGAATCGTCGAGACCGTACCGACCTACCGTTCCCTTCTTGTTGTATACAAGCCGGAAGTGATCCGGTTCTCAGCACTGACAGAAAAATTTGAGCAGGTTCTGTCCTCCATGGGCAGCATCCAGATCCCGCCGCCAACGGTGATCGAGATCCCGGTGCTTTACGGCGGGGAGATGGGACCGGACCTTGCGAATGTGGCAGAGCATAACGGACTTACGGAAGAGGAAGTCGTAAAGATCCACTCCTCCGAAGAGTACCTGATCTACATGCTGGGATTTATCGCGGGATTCCCGTACCTCGGCGGCATGGACAAGCGTATCGCGACTCCGCGTTTGAAGAGTCCGCGCGTAAAGATTGAGGGCGGCTCCGTGGGAATCGCCGGAGAGCAGACTGGAATCTATCCGGTGGCATCCCCGGGCGGCTGGCAGCTCATCGGAAGAACTCCGTTAAAGCTGTATGATTCCGAGCGGGAAAAACCGGTACTCCTGGAGTCCGGACAGTATATCAAATTCCGACCGGTGACGGAAGAAGAGTACAAAGCCATCGAAAAACAGGTGGAGAACGATACATATCAGTATGTAGTATATGATAAGGAGGCGGAGTGATGGGCATTCAGATCATAAACGGCGGATTCCTGACAACGGTTCAGGACATGGGACGTTACGGATATCAGGAGACTGGAATGTCTGTATCGGGTGTCATGGATACCAGGGCAGCGTCACTCGCCAATATCCTTGTTGGAAATGATACGAACGAGGCAGTCATCGAGATCACGATGATGGGCCCGACGATGAAATTTACAGAAGATGAGATCATCGCGGTGACAGGCGGCGACCTCGGGGCAAAGATCGACGGAAAACCGGTGGAGAGATACCGTGCGGTCCTGGTAAAAGCGGGCCAGACGTTGAGCTTCATGGGCATGTACGGCGGAAGCCGTGCGTATATCGCTTTTGCGGGCGGACTTGATATCCCGGTCGTTATGGGAAGCAGATCCACGAACCTGAAATCAAAGGTTGGCGGATACGAGGGAAGAAAATTAGGAACCGGCGATGAGATCGCTTTCCGCGCTCCCGCATCCTGGCTCCCGCATATGGCCGAGCGTGTATATGAACTTCCGTCCTACGGGGCAAAGGAATGGACACTCAGAGTCGTTATGGGCCCGCAGGACGACTGTTTTACAGATAAGGGAATCAACACCTTCTTAAACAGCACCTACACGATCTCCAACGAGTACGACCGCATGGGCTGCCGCATGGAAGGCGATGTGATCGAGCATAAAAACGGCGGTGACATCATCACTGACGGCATCAGCTTCGGCGCTGTCCAGGTTCCGTCCCACGGAAATCCTATCGTCATGATGGCGGACCATCAGACCACAGGTGGCTACACAAAGATCGCCAACGTGATCTCTGTGGACCTTCCGGTGCTTGCCCAGTGCATGCCGGGAATGAAGATCCATTTTGAGAAAGTCACGGTGGATGAGGCGCAGGCTCTCTATTGTAAGGAAAAAGAAGAGCTTGACGCGCTTGCGAAGAAACTGAATACCCCGGTGGAACCGGCGGACGATGAGCAGGCGGTGGCGATCGCAGCGGCATCCGAGGCGAACAAGACCGCATGGGTAAAGGCGGGAACCTATAAGATCTCCGTAAATGGAAAAGAGTTTCTTGTGGAGCTTGAAAAAGAGGTTGTGAGATTCCGGTAAAAAATATGGGGATGCAGACCGGAAAATGACCTGATCGGCGAAGCGTTTCAGCAGAATGGGTCGCGGGAAACAGGAAACTTAAGATGCCGGAAACGAAAAGAACGGCATAGGAGAAAGGGGTAACGTAAAATGGGAGATTACAGAACGACAAGACCGGAGGAGATCTGGAAAAAGATCCGTGACGGCGAGATCACAGAACCGACAGCCGGAATGTGCGGGGGATACGCACAGGCAAACCTTGTGATCCTGCCGAAAAAATATGCGGAGGACTTTAAAAAGTTCGCGGAGCGCAACCCGAAACCGTGTCCGATCCTCGAGATCATGGACGGTTCCCCGCTGGTTCATGATATGGGCGAGGGAGCGAATATCGTTACCGATATTCCGCGGTACTTTATCTATAAAAACGGCGTGAAGGTCGATGAGGTGACAGATGCTTCTGAATATTGGCAGGATGATTTCGTTGGTTTTCTTATCGGCTGCAGCTTTTCCTTCGAGGAGGCGCTCTTACAGGCCGGAATCGACGTGCGCCACATCTCAATGGGCAGAAATGTTCCGATGTACAAGACGAACATCGAATGTGAGAAAGCCGGTGTGTTTGAAGGTCCGCTTGTATGCAGCATGCGCCCGATGACGCCGGAGAACGCAAAGAAAGCGGCGGAGATCACGGAGAAGTTCCCGAATGTTCACGGTGGTCCTGTCCACATGGGCGATCCGGAAAAGATCGGCATCAAGGATATCGACCATCCGGACTATGGAGATCCAGTGGAGATCCGCGAGGGCGAGATCCCGGTATTCTGGGCCTGCGGCGTGACCCCACAGGCAGCCATCGAGCGGGCGAAGCCGCCGATCGTCATCACCCACGCTCCGGGTCATATGTTTATCACGAATGTGAAGAACGCGGAGTTAAATGATTATCTGGAGAAAAAGAAGCAAGGTACGAAATCGCTGTGAAACAGAAGGAATCGCAGCATCGCAGATGCGTGATCAGCTGCCAGCATCGGACATGGCAGATTTTGCCGGACAGATGCGGAAGTGAGATGTTCGGGCCTTCGAGAGTGAGAGGTTCGGGTCACCGAGTCTTCGGGCTCCGGATAGTTGACAGAATCCGAAATCTATGTTATTCTACCAGACGTTAAAACTCGTGTGGATTTTTAGAGAAGAACTTTTTTCGCCACACAATCACCTAAAAGCTTTATGGGTGGTTGTGTGGCGTTTTTTGTTTAACAGAAAATTCCGATAGAACTTCCCGCTAAACAAAAAGGAACTACGTGCCAATGATGTGTCGAGGTACATTCTTTTTATTGCTTATATCAACGAAGTTTTACATATGGAACCGTTACTTTAAAAATTATATGGGAGGTTAGAATCATGAATGAAACTTTCATGAAGGAGAAGCCGATCTTTCCTCTTCTCCTCGGAATGGGAATGCCCATGGTCCTGTCCATGCTGGTGAATTCCCTCTATAATATAGTAGACAGTTATTTTGTTGCCCGGATCAGCGAGAATGCCATGGAAGCGCTGTCTCTGGTATTTCCGATCCAGAATTTCATCAATGCCATGGCCATCGGTTTCGGCGTGGGAATCAACGCTCTGATCGCTACAGCGAGAGGTGCCGGAAAAGAGGATGAGGCGCGCCGGGCGGCGACCCAGGGTGTTGTCCTGTCTGTGATCCACGGGATCATCCTGGCGGCGGCCTGCATCGCCATCATGCCGTGGTTCCTTGGCATGTTCACACGCGATCAGGAGGTCATTCACTATGGCGTGCGCTACGCGTCTATTGCGTTCCTGTTCTCTCCGATCATCATGGCAGGACTGGCCTTCGAAAAGATCTTCCAGGCGGTAGGACGGATGAAGGTGTCCATGATCGCCCTGCTCGGCGGCTGCATCACAAACATTATCCTGGATCCGATGCTGATCTTCGGACTGGCATTCTTCCCGAAGATGGGGATCGCAGGTGCGGCGCTGGCAACAGGTGTAGGACAGCTCGTCTCACTCATCGTGTACCTTGTCTTCTATTTCAGAGGACCGGTTCCGGTAAAACTGGAAGCAAAATACAAGATCCCTGGCGGAAATACCATGAAGAAGCTTTACGGGATCGGTATCCCGGCGATCCTCAATCTGGCGCTGCCCTCCGTCATGATCTTTGTGTTAAATGGTCTGCTGGCGCAGTATTCCAGAAGCTATGTGGTCATTCTCGGAATCTATTATAAACTGCAGACCTTCCTCTATTTCCCGGCCAGCGGCATCATCCAGGGGATGCGGCCGGTGATCGGTTACAATTTCGGCGCCGGAGAGCGTGAGAGAGTCGGGAAGATCTATAAGATAACGTTAGCTATGGCCGGCGTAATTATGGCAGCAGGAACGGTGCTCTGCCTTACGATCTCCAACACGCTGATCGGTGCCTTTACCGACAACGCGGAGACCATCGCAGCAGGCGGCGCTGCCCTCCGGATCATCAGCGCCGGATTCATCGTCTCAACGGTCTCCGTAACAGCGTCTGGTGCCCTGGAGGGAATTGGCATGGGTGTCCAGTCCCTTGTGATCTCCCTGCTCCGCTATATCGTAGTCATCCTTCCGTCCGCCTTTATTCTCTGCCATCTGTTCGGCGGCGGCGCGGTCTGGAACGCGTTCTGGATCACGGAGTTTGCGGCAGCAGTTGTGGCTGAGATCGTGTATCGGGGAACGATTAAGCGGACCATGCCAAAACCACGATAAAATATAGGTTTTTCGGCAAAATTTAATCGAAATTTTGAAGAAAAATGGTTGACACACCCGACCATGTATAATATAATGTATAACTGTGACATCGGTTGAAAATGCTGTGGCCAAAGCCCCGGAAACAGTATTTTACGATAAAGGAACATTGATTGATTTAGTACAAACAGGAGGTCAACCCATGAAGAGCTTTATGGCTAGTCCAGCAACAATTGAGAGAAAATGGTACGTAGTTGACGCTACAGGATATACATTAGGTCGTCTGACATCAGAAGTAGCAAAGATCTTAAGAGGAAAGAACAAACCGATCTACACTCCGCACATCGACTGCGGCGATTACGTGATCGTAACAAACGCTTCCAAGATCAAAGTTACAGGTAAGAAGTTAGACCAGAAGATCTACTACAGCCACTCCGACTATGTAGGCGGAATGAAAGAGACAACTTTAAGAGAAATGCTCGAGAAGAAGCCGGAGAAGGTTATCGAGTTAGCAGTTAAGGGAATGCTCCCGAAGGGACCTTTAGGAAGAAGCATGATCACAAAACTTCACGTTTACGCTGGCCCGGATCACGAGCAGGCAGCACAGAAGCCGGAAGTTTTAGAAATCAAATTTTAATTAGAGGTCTGAAAGGAGGAAATTCATAATGGCTAGCACAAAATATTACGGAACAGGCAGAAGAAAAAAATCTATCGCAAGAGTATATCTTGTACCGGGAACAGGTAAGATCACAATCAACAAGAGAGATATCGATGAGTATCTTGGTCTTGAGACATTAAAGCTCATCGTTCGTCAGCCGTTAGCAGCAACAGAGACAGCTGATAAGTTCGACGTTATCGTTAACGTTCGCGGCGGCGGAGTTTCCGGACAGGCAGGCGCTATCCGTCATGGTATCTCCAGAGCTCTGCTTCACGCAGACATCGAGTACCGTCCGGTATTAAAGAAAGCTGGTTTCTTAACAAGAGATCCGCGTATGAAAGAAAGAAAGAAATACGGTCTCAAAGCAGCTCGTCGCGCTCCGCAGTTCAGCAAGCGATAATCGACTGCTCAGACTATATCAAAAGGTTTACAAAACCCCGGAAAATCAAGGTTTTCCGGGGTTTTCTTATACCTAAACGGGCTGATATAGTTTGACCTCATTTGACCAAACGAGAGCCATTTTCACTGGAGTTTTAGTGGTTAAATATAGGACAACCAGAGAGCAATTTCGGGGGTATTTTTGAGGGTGATTTTTGTCATGGTGGGAAAAGATTCCGGCATCAGGAAGGGCCGTCACTTTACATAGCTAAACAGTTTACGGATGAACGGTTTTGAGCTATGAAGCTATGGAATCTGTAGGTAATATCTGATAGAAATAGTAAGAACAGCGATATAAATCTGGATTTGGAGGTGTGTTGCAATGCCAGCTTTGAAAGGATTAGAATGGACGTTTGATACAGTTTCGTCTACATATGAGAAGTCACGTCCTGGTTATGTAAAAGAATTGTATCAAACATTGCTTGACTATATTCCTATTAACGAAAATAGCAATGTGGTTGAGGTGGGAAGTGGTGGAGGCCAAGCAACGGCTCCAATTTTAGAAACTGGATGTCAATTGACAGCAGTAGAATGTGGAAAACGATTTTCTGAATTGTTAAAAAATAAATTTAATGAGTATCAAAAATTTTCAGTCATTACAGGTAAATTTGAAGATACAGTGTTTGAGGACAATACCTTTGATTTAGTATTTTCTGCAACTGCCTTTCATTGGGTACCAGAGAAAATCGGATATGAAAAAGTATTTTCTATGCTGAAAAATGGTGGTGCTTTTGCACGTTTTGCGAACCATCCGTATCGTGATAAAGAAAATGTAGAGCTTTCACAAGAAATAGATAAGATTTATGACCTGTATTACAATAAGTATTACAATAAAGAACGTGAAACAATATCTGGATATACGGAACAGCAGGCAAAAGAGATAGCAATGATTGCAAGCAAATATGGTTTTTCAGATATTAGATATGAGTTATTTTATCGAGAACGAGTATTTTCCGCAAATGAGTATATTGAACTTCTTGGAACATATTCAAACCATATTGCAATTGAAGAAAGTATAAGAACAGAGTTCTTTGCTAAAATTAAAGAAGCAATTAACAACCATGGTGGTATAATAAAAATCCATGATACTATTGATTTACAATTAGCGAGAAAACGTTAAATTCAAGTTTGTCGGATTGAAAAGGAAGAGCCTTACGCAAGGTGCAAGCAAAAACTCCGTTCGGGTTAAGGACGAAGTGCCTTAGCCGGTCAAGGGTGCCCCCAGAGAGAAAAACTGGAACCGTCCCGTCCCTTAGTATGGGATAAGCTCAAACAGGAGCTGCCTGCCCATAAGCCTGCCGCTCCGAAGAAACGGGAGCCGAAGCGATAACCATGGCAAAGCGCAAGCGGGATATTCCGGTTTTGTTTTGGGTGTCCGCAGAAGAACTGGAGCTGATCCATCAAAAGATACAGCAATACGGGGCAGAGAATTTGAGCACCTTCCTCCGCTTTTTCTTTTTAGAGGTATCATTGTTTTCTTGGTGGTAATACTGGATAATGGAGGCAGAAAAAATAAGTGTGATAAAGAGGTTGAGCATAAATGATGACCTTTGAGATGGTAATTGAAATTTTTGAAGAATACCTGTTTGTAGATAAGGCAATAGAGGTTTATAGAAGCTCGTTCAGCATCTGAACTAACTGCAATTAGATGATTCTAAACTTGCAAAACTTAGCAAACATCGAACCATGGCTGAAATGCCTGTAATCATTCTTTGATAATTATGCTGTTACAAAGTGTGTAAATCGTATATGAAAAACCCTGGCTGTTGAATTCGATGGAACGCCGTGTGCGGTGAAAGTTACATGCACGGTGTGGAGCGGGGGAAAATCTGGAGATTATATCAAAGGATTACCTATCGCTATCTGGCGCAAAATCTCAGGGCATGAAGCAGTTCATGGCTAATTAAAGGGAACAAAAAAGAAAGGAAAAGCACAATCCAGACGGTATCAGCGGCAGGCTACAAGAATAAATTGTGATTTCACAAGATTGGTGCTATAATAAGAGAAAAGTTCCTGCCGGGGCAGCCGCCCCGGTGGTATGGATAGAAAGGCAGGAAAATAATATGCACATCAGCTATAAACCACTCTGGCATACACTGTTAGAGCGTGATATGAGAAAAGAAGATTTAAGGCTTGCCGCCGGTATGACAACGAATATGATTGCCAACATGAGCAAAGAGGGAAAGCACATCAGCATGGATACATTAGCCCGTATCTGCGAAACGCTGAATTGTGAGATTACCGATGTGATTGAGTTAGTACCAGACGAGCCTGCTTCCACAGGAGGTAAGGAACATGAGCGAATTGAAACCAAGAATAACGGAAAACGGAATTGATTATATCCTTGTTGGGGATTATTATATCCCAGATTTGAAGCTGCCGGAGGAACACCGCCCTATCGGAAAGTACGGACGGATGCACCGGGAATATTTAAGAGAAGTCCACCCAGCCAGATTGAACACATTGACACTGACCGGGAAGTTATGGACATACCTTGCAGACCTGAACGAACAGGCACAGGAACGGTTAGACACCATCATGGAGCAGATGAAAGCTGCCGAGGGCGTGACTGAGGAATTGAAGCGTACTTCTCAAATGGAATGGGTGCAGCGTTGCAATAACATTCACAACCGGGCAGAAGAAATTATTTTGCATGAGATGGTTTATTCATAAACGGTATGTCAGAATGACAATTACAAACTGAAAGCTGAAGGAGAGGAAATTTATGAACAAAACCTTAACCCATAGTATGAAATCCTATATAACAATTTTTTGGGTTGGTATTTTAGTCGGATGTATTTGCAGGCTTACAGATTATTGCCCAGCTGATACATTATGGAGTTTTTCGTCAATTCAAACACTATTGGGATTTTGGATTATTACCAATACCATCATTGTTTTAGCAAGTACTTCAAACATTTGTGCAGGGATTAGTTCGTTTTTATATATGTTTGGAATGACATTGAGTTTCTATGGATTACAAGCAATATTAGGAACATTCATACCTTTATTTTCTGGTGGTTTTCGTACTTCACTATTTATATTATTTACTATTTGTTCAATCCCTTGTGCAATAGCAGCGTTTATCTTATATTACTGGAATAAAGAACATATTTTTAATTCTATATTATATTCTCTGCCAGTAGGTGCTTTAGCCGCAGAAGCAATTGTAATTTTTATTTACTTTTTAGGGCATCATACATTCCTATTTCAGTTATTGATGGATGTAATAGGAGTACTAATTTTTCTTTTCATGTTCTATAAAAAAGCAAAAAGTAAGAAGCTTTTTCTAATCGCTTCGGTAATTAGTGCTTTGGTATTTTACTTTGTTTTTCCATGGTAATATGAAATTATAATATACAACTTACCACTTCAAAATTTCAACTGAATAACCACAGCACAAACCGCTGCTACATGGAAGCCAACACAACCATGCAACAGCGGTTTTTTGTTACCGTTTTTTCCTCTGGCTGATAGGCGTTCCCATTTTCTTTGATTTTTGGAGAATCCGAATCAGCCAGCGAAATTCTTCTTCCGATAAATTTTTGTAGTTGATACCGAGCTGCTTGCAGTAAAGCATTGCCAGTTTTTCCAAACGGCTGCCCTTGAAATTTTCGACCGCTTCCAGATTTTCTTTCAGTTCATCGGCAACGGTGGTCTGGGGCGCACTCTCACTGTCCTTTTTGTGGGTTTCCCGAATATCCCGGATAATCAGGTTGAGGTCATCCAGAACCATGTGGCTGAAATACTCATCATCGCTGATATGGGCAGCTTGCAGCACCTTCAAATGCGGGTCATCTTCGCCGGGGCGATACCGTTCAATGATTTCATGCCGGACGGTATCAACAAGGGCATTGAGGTTTTGGATTTGCATGGTAGCAATCCCGTCCACATAAATCTCAATATCCGCAAGAAACTTGATAAAGTCCTTATGGGTGGCAAGTTCGCAGAGCAGACGGTTGTTAATCCGACCGCTTTTCAGAAGTGCAACCATCTCATCATTCAAATGCAGCTCCGTCAATGGTGTGTTGATCTGCTCCCGGTTTTCTGTCCGGCACAGCAGATAATCAACGGAAACCCCATAGAAGTCTGCCAGCGTGATAAGGTTGCCATGATTGATTTCCTTAAAATCCTCTTTTTCATAACTTCCAAGAGCTGATTTGGAAATGCCCGTCAGCTTTGATAGTTCTTCCAGATTTAAGCCTTTGTCCTTGCGGAGTTCCCAAAGGCGTTCCTGTATGCTTGTTGCTCCTTTCATGGGTGCACGCTCCCTTCCAACGGTTTCATTGCTGCCGCTTATCTGGATTATATCACACTTTCCGTAATCGTGGAAAGTTCTGATTTTTACCCTTAATTCCTACTTTGTGGACATACGGCACAGGGCACAAAAATGTTCTATGATACAGGTAGTTCATCGATGGATTATTCCAATCGAATGACCAGCCTGTGTGGGATATGCTTCCCCGGCGATGTAGCGCCATGACTTTTGGCAGGGATGTGGAGGAACCCTGACCGAAACGAGCATACCAAAGGGAGCGATACGCCGCTGTGAGATTCAGGGGAGGAACGACACCGGGGAGAACTGGCGAACTGACACCGAAATGATACCGAAACACGACAATCTGATAGGGGGACAGTCTACCCTATCGCTGATACTTCGGGAGATTTTAAGCGGCTCTATAACCGTAATTTTGCCGAAAATCACCCCGGAACCATACACTAAAACGGGAGGAAGCGCAATATGCCGAGAATGAGCAAAAAGAGGAAGCATGAGCTTTCCTTTTACCTCAATGACCGGGGGCGTGTCACTTACAACGAATTATGCCGGAAATGCCAGCATGGGTGCAAGCAGAGCTTCCGGGCGGTTGTGGTTGACTGCCCCCGTTATTTATCCAAACGAGCAAAGAAATAGGAGGAACACACAGAATGAATTTTGAATTTATGACGATAGACACATCATTGCCGCCCTGTATGCCCTTTCCCAGAGCGTTGACAGGATTTCCAGTCAGCAGCACCGCAAAGGTCATGTACTGCCGGATGCTGGACGCTATGCTATCCAAAGGGCAGGAGGACGAGAACGGAATCCTGTTTGTCTGCTTCCCTGTCACAGCCATTGCCGCAGTCCTGTCCCGCAGTCCCATGACGGTCAAGCGTTCTCTGAATGAACTGGAAACCGCCGGACTTATCATGCGGGTGCGTCAGGGCGTGGGAGAACCGAATAGAATTTATGTGCTGATACCGGGAAAGGAGGACGCTGCCCTTGCCTGATACCTCAAAGCTGGAAAAGCTCAAGCGGGAGTTGGAGAAAAGCGAAAAGAAACTGCGGAAAGCCATCAATGATGAAAAGGCATTGCAGCACCAGTTAAAGCAGCTTACCCGAAAGGAACGGACGCACCGGCTCTGTACTCGTGGCGGTATGCTGGAAAGTTTTCTGCAAGAGCCGGAACGCCTGACAGATGATGATGTCATGCTGTTGTTGAAACTCATTTTTCACAGGCAGGACACGCAGGAACTATTGAAAAAACTGCTGGAACGGGAGAAGCCGGAAACCCCTTAGTTTACTAAGGGCGCAATTATACACCACCCAGAGGTTGGTGCATTGCGTTCTCCGAAGGCTCCTCGCCGGAGGGCTGTGATTTTCCGCAGTCATGGTCTGCTTCAAATCAAACAGGAGACGCTACGCTTCCCCTGCGCTGGCTGCCGCCAGCTACCCTTTTGTGGACTTGCCATCTGGGGACATCTTGCGTTGCAAGCTGTTCCCAGCCGACAAGTTTCATAAAATATGCTATCTTTTTGATAGGCAGTGAAGTATAATGAAGATGACAACAAATCGGAATTTTCAAAGGAGGGATTTACAGTGAAAAAAATCGGATTAGGTATTGCAATATTACTCTTTGCTATCGTAATTACTCTTTGCTCATCAGGAATGGAGCTACTCTCTATTGGAATTGGAATTGTAGGATTGATTTTTTCAATCATAGGATTTATGGAACGTAAGTAAAACAACTTTCAGTTTGTCAACTTCACATCGGGTCAACTTGTCCCGAACTTTCACAACTAAATACCCGCCGCTTACACAGCGGCACACCGAGCAGGAAATCTGAAAAAGGTCTCCTGCTTTTTTTCTGCCCAAAATGAGGTGGTAAAACGCCACCCCATCCACCAAGCATAGAAAGGAGGGATACGAAATGCCCTGTCCACACAACGAAATCTCGATTGTTCAGCGTAGCCAACAGCAGTCTGCGGTTGCCGCCGCTGCCTACCAGAGCGGCGAAAAGCTGTTCTGTGAATACGACCAAGAAGTGAAGCACTACCCAGAAAAGCGAGGTATCGTCCACAATGAAATCCTGCTCCCGGCAAATGCCCCGCCGGAGTATGCAGACCGCAATACTTTATGGAACGCCGCCGAAGCTGTGGAGAAACAATGGAACTCCCAGCTTGCAAGGCGGTGGGTGCTTACCATTCCCAGAGAGATACCGCCCGACCAGTACGCTGTCCTTGTCCGGGAGTTCTGCCAGCAACAGTTTGTTTCCAAAGGCATGATTGCTGACTTTGCCATCCATGACCCCCACCCGCCGGGACACAATCCTCACGCCCATGTCCTGCTCACTATGAGGGCAATGGACGAACATGGGAAATGGCTTTCCAAGAGCCGCAAGGTTTATGACCTTGACGAGAACGGGGAACGGATAAAGCTGCCATCCGGCAGGTGGAAAAGCCACAAGGAGGATACGGTGGACTGGAACGACCAGAAGTATTGTGAAATCTGGCGGCATGAATGGGAGGTCATCCAGAACCGCTATCTGGAAGCCAATGATCGCCCGGAGCGTGTGGACTTGCGTTCCTATGCCAGACAGGGGCTTGATATTATCCCTACTGTCCATGAGGGTGCTGCTGTCCGGCAGATGGAAAAGCGAGGTATCCAGACGAATATCGGCAACCTGAACCGGGAAATCAGAGCCGCCAACCGCCTGATGAAGTCCATCCGGCAGCTTATCCAAAACCTCAAAGGCTGGATTACCGAGCTGGGAGAAAAACGGAAAGAACTGCTTGCACAAAAGGCGGCGGAGGAAGCGACACTTCTTCCAAATCTACTGATGAAATATATGGAGATACGAAAGGAAGAACGGAAGGACTGGACGAGGGCTGGACAAAATCGGGGGACTTCACAGGACTTAAAGGCAGTCAGCGAAGCCCTGTCCTATCTCCGGCAAAAGGGGCTTTCCACTGTGGAGGACTTGGAAGCCTTTCTGGAATCTTCCGGGAAATCAGCCGCAGATTACCGCAGTCAGATGAAGCCAAAGGAAGCCCGAAGCAAAGTGATTGACGGACTGCTTTCTGCCCGGACAGACTGCAAGGAATGTAAGCCTGTCTATGAGAAGTACCAGAAGATATTTTTTAAGAAAACAAAGGAGAAATTCAACCAGGAACACCCGGAGGTTGCCCGGTATGCGAAAGCCGCCGCCTACCTTGCCAAGCACCCGGACGATAAGGACAGCACCCAAAAGAAGCTGCAAGAGGAGCAGGAAACGCTTCTGGAAGAAATTGCAGCCCTGAAAACACCTCTGATCGAGGTACAGGCTGATTTGAAGAAGCTGCGGGACATCCGCTACTGGGTACGGAAAGCCACACCCGGCACAGAGGAAAGCAAAGAGCCGCCCAAGAAGCAGCCCATCAAGGAAGTCTTGCAGGATAAGGCAGACGAGAAAAAAGCACAAAGAACCGCCCCGGCACAGGCGAAACACAGACAACAGGATATGGAACTTTAACAGGCACTTGCCATTTTCAAGCAGAGAATGTCAGGTGTTTTTTTCTTTTTTCAAGGAGGGATAGATTTGAATGTATTTGAAGCTGTGAAGCAGTCCGTCACAACCAGACAGGCTGCGGAGCATTATGGAATCCATGTAGGGCGGAACGGGATGGCTTGCTGCCCGTTCCATCATGATAAAACCCCAAGCATGAAGCTGGATCGGCGTTACCACTGCTTCGGCTGCGGTGCGGATGGGGATGTGATTGATTTTGCCGCCGCCCTGTATGGGCTGGGAAAGAAAGAAGCCGCCGTACAGCTGGCACAGGACTTCGGGCTTTCCTATGAGGACTGGAAACCGCCGGGAAAAGCAAAAAAGCCCAAGCCCCGGCAGAAATCCCCGGAGGAACAGTTTCAGGAAGCAAAAAACCGCTGCTTCCGTATTCTTGCCGATTATCTCCACCTACTCCGAGTGTGGAGAAAGGAATATGCCCCGCACTCCCCGGAGGAAGTCTTTCATCCCCGGTTTGTGGAAGCCTTACAGAAGCAAGACCATGTGGAATATCTGCTGGATGTGCTGCTGTTCGGGGAAACAGAGGAAAAAGCGGCTTTGATTACGGAATACGGAAAGGATGTGATACAGCTTGAACAGCGAATGGCAGAGCTTGCAGCCGCAGACGCAGCAAGAACTAAAAAACACCATGAACGCCATGCAGCCGCCCCAGAGCATTGAGGAAATCAAGGCGGGGCTGGAAACCACCGAGAAAGGCGGTGTCCGTCAGAGCATACGGAACTGCCTGACCGTATTCCAGCGTGACCCGCTGCTTTCCGGGGCTATCGCATACAACATCCTGACCGACCGCAAGGACATCATAAAGCCCATCGGCTTCCACAGGGACAGCACCGCCTTAAACGATACGGACATGAAATATCTGCTTCTCTATCTGGAAGAAACCTACGGGCTTACCAATGAGAAAAAGATTGATAACGCCATCGGGATTGTGGCGAATGAAAACAAGTACCACCCCATCCGGGATTATTTAAGTTCCCTTGTGTGGGACGGGACAGAGCGAATCCGCTTCTGCCTACGGCACTTTCTGGGAGCTGACGCAGATGATTACACCTATGAAGCGTTGAAGCTGTTCCTGATGGGCGCTATCTCACGAGCCTTTCAGCCGGGGTGCAAGTTTGAAATCATGCTCTGTCTGGTCGGAGGTCAGGGGGCTGGCAAGTCCACCTTCTTCCGTCTGCTGGCAGTCCGGGACGAGTGGTTCTCCGATGATTTGCGGAAGCTGGACGATGACAATGTGTACCGTAAGCTGCAAGGTCACTGGATTATCGAAATGTCGGAAATGATGGCAACCGCCAACGCCAAGAGCATTGAGGAAATCAAGTCGTTTTTAAGCCGGCAGAAAGAGGTTTACAAGATACCCTATGAAACCCACCCGGCAGACCGCCCCCGTCAGTGCGTGTTTGGCGGCACTTCCAATGCCCTTGACTTCCTGCCCCTTGACCGTTCCGGCAACCGCCGTTTTATCCCGGTCATGGTGTACCCGGAGCAGGCGGAGGTTCACATTTTGGAGGACGAAGCCGCTTCCAGAGCCTATATCGAGCAGATGTGGGCAGAAGCTATGGAGATTTACCGAAGCGGCAGGTTCAAGCTGGCTTTCAGCCCCACCATGCAGCGGTATCTCAAAGAACACCAGCGGGATTTTATGCCGGAGGACACCAAAGCCGGAATGATACAGGCGTATCTTGATAAGTACACCGGGAGCATGGTCTGTTCCAAGCAGCTTTACAAGGAAGCCTTGAACCACACCTTTGACGAGCCGAAGCAATGGGAAATCCGGGAAATCAACGAGATTATGAACCAGTGCATTACCGGCTGGCGGTACTTCCCGAACCCAAGAATGTTTTCCGAATATGGCAGACAAAAGGGCTGGGAGCGTGAAAACCCGGCAACGGACTCCGGCAACCCGTCTGAAAAAACGATGGATGGTTTTGTGGAGGTCACAGAACAGATGGAGCTTCCATTCTGAAAATGACCGCCCGTTGCACCCCCTGTTGCTATCCCGTTGCCGAGCCGGTTGCCGGGGAAAACCCCTTATTTCCGGGCTTTTCTCCCTTATAACAACCAAAACAACAGAAAAATAAAAGAAAAGTATAAATAGTAACCATCGCCAGATTGAGATTGTTTGCAAGGTCTTTTGAAGCCCGTTGCCGGACTTCGTTGCCGACACCCTCTGTCTGGCTATTTTCATGTATGGAGGATAACTGCCTATGGCAAAAAACAAAACAGAGATTCATGTGACCACTGTATTTGACGGGGAACTGGACGCAACCGATGTGTTCGTCAGCCTGATTTCCCAGAAATACGGTAAAATAAATACAAAAGAATATCTTGCTAAAAAGAAAGATATAGGCTATAATGAAGATGAGGTTCAAAAGAGCCAGATACCGTCTGGATTGTGTGGGTAAATGGCTATGATGAACGAAATGGAATACAGAACAATCGGTTCGGCACTTGCCGGGGGCTATCGTGCGGCGGTCTATTGCAGGCTGTCAAAGGACGATGACCTGCAAGGCGAAAGTGCCAGTATCGCCAACCAGCGGGATATGCTGGAAAAATACTGCGAAAAGCAGGGATGGGAGGTTGTGGCAGTCTATCAGGACGATGGCTTCACAGGTCTTAATATGGAGCGTCCTGATTTACAGAGGATGTTGAGAGCTATTGAGCGCAGGCAAATCAACCTTGTCATCACGAAAGACCTCAGCCGACTGGGGCGTAACTATCTGCAAACCGGGCATTTGATTGAGGACTTTTTCCCAAGAAACGGTGTCCGCTATATTGCCATGAATGACGGTATCGACACCCTGCGGGATAACAACGACATCGCCCCGTTCAAGAATATCCTGAATGAGATGTACAGCAAGGATATTTCTAAGAAAGTCCATTCCTCTTATCTTCTGAAAGCGCAGAAAGGACAGTTTACCGGGTGTCTTGCCCCGTTTGGGTATCGGAAAGACCCGGAGGACAAAAACCATCTGCTCATTGACGAGGAAACCGCCCCGATTGTGCGGCTGATTTTCGGATATGCCCTGAACGGTCATGGTCCGAACTATATCCGCAGACGGCTGGAGGAAGAAAAAATCCCCTGCCCCACATGGTGGAACCGGGAACGGGGGCTTCGCAACACCCGAACCAAATGGGAAAAGAAAGACCCGGAAAACGGGCGGTATATGTGGGACTTCTCCGTTATCAAAGACCTTTTGATGAATCCCGTCTACACCGGTGCGATTGCTTCCCAGAAAAAAGACTACCGTTTCAAAATCGGCACAATTGGGGAAAAGAAGCCGGAGGACTGGATTGTGGTGGAGGGACAGCATGAACCGCTGATTGACCGCATGAGCTTTGACATTGTGCAGAACAAGATGAAATCCCGCCAGCGTCCGGGGCAGACCGATGAAATCAGCCTGTTTGCCGGATTGTTAAAATGCGGCGAGTGTGGGAAGTCGCTGACGGTACGCTACACAAACGCAAAACATCCCCAGCGGATTTATTCCTGCAAGACCTACAACGCCTTTGGAAAGAACCACTGCACCCAGCACCGGATTGACTATGACACCCTTTACAGCCATGTGCTGCGGAAAATCCGGGAATGTGCCAGAGCTGCCCTGATGGACGGGGAAGCGGTTGCCGACCGCCTGACCAATACCTGTGAAGCAGAGCAGCGGGAACAGCGGGAAGCAATGGAACGCTCCCTTACAAGGGACGAGGAACGGATTGAGGTTCTGGACAAAATGGTCATGCGGCTTTATGAGGATATGATTGCAGGGCGTATCAGTGAGCAGAATTTCAACACCATGCTGGAAAAGACACAGACCGAGCAGACGGAGCTTAAAGCAAAAGTGTCCGAGGGCAGAAAGCGGCTGTCTGATGAAGTCCAGCTTGCCAATGACGCAAAACAATGGGTGGAAGCCATTCAGGAATATGCCAACATCACAGAGCTGGACGCAGCCACCCTTAACCGCTTAATCAAAGAAATCGTCGTGCATGAACGCATTGACGAAGATAAAACAAGACACATTTCTATCGAAATTCATTTTAATCTCAAACCCATCCCGGAGGTGGAACAGGTCACTGCCTGACCTGTCCCGCCGGGACGGTTCTCTAAAAAACACCATATAGATTTTTTGTACGCCGCCGCCCGCCATCGAGCAGAGTTTTACACCTAATTGGGGATAAAACAGCTCATGGCCGGCGCTGGTGTAGCCGTAGTCGGCATGGTCCTTGTACCTCTGCTCTCCGGGCTTTTCTCTGTCTAAGCGTCTCCGTATGAAATCCTTGCCGCTCCCGCAGCTCTGCGGGGGCGGCGGAAAGGAGGTTGACACCGTATGGATTTCTTACTTGAAGCCCTGACAAATTGGCTGAAAGAAATGCTGGTGGGCGGTATTATGAGCAACCTTTCGGGGATGTTTGACAGCGTAAACCAACAGGTCGCGGATATATCCGTACAGGTAGGACAGACCCCACAGGGATGGAATGGCAGTATTTTCAATATGATTGAGAATCTGTCAAACTCCATCATGGTGCCGATAAGAAGCAGATCGAAGCGGCCACTGCTGCTTTATAATTGATTCCGTCCATGATTACATGGGCATGACATTCTCCGAACATTGCTTTCGCCTTCTTTTTCTATCTGTTTTTCCAGTTATGCATTTTTTTCAAAAGAAATAAAGACAAGGGAACTGATGAACAACATATACGGGTAAAACAACCTTGGCAGAATATCAAATGCACTGACTGTCTCACCCAGGCCGGAAGCCGCTGAGATGGCAACCAGCATCTGTGCTCCATAAGGAAGAATTCCCTGAAAGATACAGGAAAATGTATCCAGAATAGATGCTGCTTTCTTATTGCTGATTCCGTAGTTTCCTGACATTTCTTTTGCAATTGGATTTGCCATAACAATTGCGACTGTATTATTCGCCGTTGCAATATCCATCAGACCTACCAACAGACCCATGCCAAGGAGTCCGCCTTTTCTCCCTTTAAACACTTTTTTTATCCAATATAGCAGAGCAGCAAATCCACCATATTCTTTGATCAGTGCACAGATAGACGCTACCAGAATGGCAACCATGCTGGTTTCAAACATGCCTGCTGCCCCGTCTCCCATATTTCCAAGCAAATCCGTCGGCACGATCATCCCTGTCGCAATCATGATGATGGAGCCACTTATGATTCCTGTAATCAGTACCAGGAACACATTTAAGCCAAGAATGCCTCCCGCCAGTACCAGTATATAAGGAATGGCCTGTATCAGATGATATTCTTCCTGCACAACTCCGCCACTGTAATTTTTCACAGACAGACTGTAAATAATCACCAGACTGACAATTGCTGCCGGAAGTGCAATGAAAAAGTTTTCCTTAAATTTATCTGTCATCTTACAACCCTGTCCATTACATGCGGCAATTGTCGTATCAGAGATAAAGGACAGATTATCCCCAAACATTGCACCACCCATGACTGTCGCAATACAAAGCGGCAGGTCAAACCCCGATGCTCGCGACACGGCTATTCCAATCGGAGTAATTAAAGTAATGGTTCCTACGGAAGTCCCCATTGCAAGTGATACAAAACAACTTACTACAAAAAGCACCACAACCGCAAACTGAGGCGGTATCAGTGACAGAATAAAATATGCCACACTGTTTGCTGATGTTCTTCCAACAACACCCACAAAAATTCCAGCCAGCATAAATATAATGATCATGGTAATAATGTTCGGATCGCTGATTCCAACTCCCATTATTTTCAGTTTATCATTCAGGCTTAATTTCCGGTTTTGCAGACATGCAACAAGCAGTGCAAGCAAAAATATAATCACAACAGGAATTTTGTAAAATCCCATCTCGATATTCAGGCCATATTCAAACAGAATCCCCAGTCCCAGATATAAAACCACAAACACCGCGATAGGCAATAAGGCTTTTGCGTTTCTTTTTTCCATTTCTTAATCCCTCTCTACCCCTTTTATTTATCCCAAACTATACCATGCCATGATACCGCAAATGCCTTAAAAAATCAATGACCCTACTTCCAGTGAATCACTGCTTCCACCGAATCCGTATACTGATCATCAGTGATGGACTTGTAACGGGAGCCGTCATACCAGTCGGTGAAACCGTTGTCAATTTTGTAAATATTTCCAGTTTCAGTGTCCACGATGCGCTCGTAACCCAAGGTAGCGTCACTCTGCTTCTGGCTCATAATATCCTGGCTCCGGTTCCGGTTTTCCCAGGAAGACATGATGCTGTCGGACATCTCACTGGCTGACTGGCTGAGAGACTGGGAGGTAGAGGCCGCCTGATTGCTCTGGGACATGGCAAAGCTCTGGAACTCCGGCGTATAATTAAGACTGCTGAGAACTTTATTCAAAGTAGGCTGCCAGTCCTGAAAGGTTCCCTTTTCTGCACTGAGGACTGTCAGATTATAGACAGAATAATATCCCATTCCCGTGCCCATGGCAAAGGGAACCACATCCGCCGTGAACATTCCTTCTCCCGTTGTGCCATTCTGTGTAAAATCCGCCCGAAGAATGGAGGGGGAAATAGCAACGCTGCTCATTCCCTGAGTACTTTCAAAGCTCTCTGTCACAGAAAAATCTGCAATGTACGGTGTCTGAATATCCGCATAGTCAGCAGTTGCATTCATTGCGTCTGCAAACTGTGGGAATATTTCAAAGACTCCCTGTGTCGATACATTCGTAAGAATGGGACATTTTCCAAACAAATCACTGGAAAGCGCCATCATCGCCCGGGAATTTTCATCTGAAAATAATGGTTCCATTTTTAGCATAAAGAAAATCTGATTTACCGGATTCTCCGGATCAAAAACATGAATTGCATGAAACATACCGGTGTACATGGCAGAAGATTTCACGCTCCAGCCTTCCGGAATATTTATACTGAATTCTGTACAGCTATAGGGCACCAGCTCCTGAGCAGACGCCAGCGGAACGACTGTCCAGCTGTCCTCTATCGATGCTGCTGTGCTGGAGGCTGTTTGCTCACCCTCTTCTTCATCCGGTGCAGTCACAGCTGCTACGCTTCCTGGCCGTTCAAATACCATCTCTGTATCGGCATTTGCCAGCATCAGCACACCATCCTCCAGCGTATAGAAATCTGCCACATCCTCCATGGTAATACTGCTATCATCCCAGGTCAGATCATAGACCGTCCCGTCATAATCCATGGTTCCGGTACCGTCCTCCAGGAGATCCAGAGTCATGGAAGTTCCCATCTCTTCCAGATCCTCCTTGCCGACAGTCGCCTCATTTGGAAACACCCGATGAATTCCATTCATCTGAATCACAAAGGCAATTGTGCAATGGTAGCCTTCCTTTGCCGCGGTACACATTTATGGCATTTTTCAACAGCGCAGTGAAAAAGGCGTTCGATGCTTATAAGAAAGAGAACGACTCTGACAAAAAGCATCCACGCATCAGCGAGCTGAACGCAGAGTATGCGATGCTCCTGGAACGAAAGAAAAGCTCCTATGCAGAGTACCGCAAGACCAAATCGGAAATGTGCAAAATAATGTACATTGCATCTGTAACTCTATGTGTGGACGATATATAATAATATTAAAGCGAATGATGAGAAAGTTCTAAATGCAAAAAGAAAGAGGAAGACAAGATGGCAGTATGGAGATTACAGGTGAATACAGGAGGCACAAATGTTGCCGACTATTGCTTGAAAAATCATGTCGCAGCAATGGGATGGAGTCTGCGTGAATTAACCCAGGCAGAACGTTCGGGGATACATACATTTTTGGATTACTGTAATCTGGCAAGAACTCAGTACAAATCATTCGACAGTGTATGCCGCATGGTAGAGGATGTGAAAGAAGGAGACCTCCTATGGATGCGCTCAAGAAATGAAGGAAAGTACTATATTGCGAGAGTTAAGGCGAACAGTACCTGGGTGTTTCGCGAGGATGCAGTACAGATGGATGCAGCAAATCAGTTGACCAATATAGATTGGTATCCAGCTACAGATAAGGCAGATGAAGAATCCGTTCCTGGTGCTGTGGCAACATCATTTATTATGGGTTCAACCATCCAGAAAATTAAGAAAAATGGAGTGGAAGAATACAGTCAGATGTTGTATAACCGTGTCCACGATTCAGCACTGGATCTATTCAATTATCCCGATCCGGCTCTTTCATTATGTGAGAAGCATTTTTACAGTCTGCTTCAGCCGGAAGATGTTGAGGATTTACTTGCGCTGTGGCTGTATGATACGAAAGGCTACGTTTGCATTCCATCGACAAATAAAATTGCTACGCCAAAGTATGAGTGCGTTTTGGTTGATCCAAATGACCTGAACCGAAAGCATATTTACATTCAGGTAAAGAAGGGTGATGTTGATCTCAATACAGATGACTATTCCAGCCTGAATGGTGAAGTGTATTTGCTTACAACAGAAGGAAACGTTCAGAATGCACAGAAATATTCAAATGTGAAAGCAGCAGATCCAACGGTTATCTATGAATTTGCGATCAATCCGGATAAGTCTCATATCATTCCGGAGAATGTTTTATACTGGGTGAAGTTTCTGACAGAAATAGAAAATAATCGTTTGAAGTTTTCTGCGTGTAAAGGAATCATGTTTGATACGAATATCTCGTATTCAGACACAAATGAATCCGAGATGATTCTTGGAAACAAAATAGCGGCATATGGAGATGCAAAACGGTATATCGACAGCTTCCGCAAAGGGGATTATGCTCTTTTTTATTCCAAAGGAAGAGGAATTATTGCGGTTGGACAGATTGTCACAGACACGCCGACAGAAGTGGCTGATGAAAAATATCATAGTGTCAGAATGATTGTGCCGGAAAAATTTAATGGGGATGTCAAGGCGTTGCCTGCGCTTTCTCCGAATGAAATAAAAACAATTTTGAAGCGGAATTTTTACTGGGCATCGACAATCAAAACACCATTCCTTACAGGAGCACAGGTTGAGATGTTGATTCGTGAACTGAAAAAGAAGCATGTTTAACGAGGCAGCAGAAAGGGGGAGAAATAAGCAATGCCCTTACAGATTATTAGAAACGATATTACAAAAATGAGCGTTGACGCAATCGTCAATGCTGCCAATACTTCTCTTTTAGGCGGCGGCGGTGTGGACGGCTGCATTCATCGTGCCGCCGGACCGGAGCTGCTTGCAGAATGCAGTACGCTGCATGGCTGCGAAACCGGCAGCGCAAAAATCACGAAGGGATACCGACTGCCCTGCAAATATGTGATCCATGCAGTCGGCCCGCGCTGGCGGGATGGCAAGCATCGGGAGCAGGAGCTTCTGGAATACTGCTATCGGACATCTTTGAACCTGGCAAAAGAAAATGGCTGTCAGTCGGTGGCCTTTCCGCTGATTTCCTCCGGCATTTACGGCTATCCTAAAGACCAGGCTCTGAAGGTTGCAGTCGATACCATCAGTACATTCCTGCTGGAAAATGAGATGATGGTCTACATCGTTATCTTTGACCGAAAGGCATATCAGATTAGCGGAAAACTGTTTGCTGATATCGCGGCGTACATAGATGACCGGTATGTGGAGGAACATACCGAAAGACGGGCAGAACAGAGGCGGCGGCTCGAAGCGTTGTCAGAGGAATCCTGCTTTGAAGCTGCACCTGCCCCGCTGCCGTCCGAAGCAATCTGTAAATCTTGCAGCAGTCAATCCTTGGAAGAGGCACTGGGACAGATTGATGAGAGTTTTTCGGAAATGCTGCTGTGGAAGATTGACGAAAGCGGCATGACGGATGCCCAGTGCTACAAGAAGGCAAACATTGACCGGAAGCTCTTCTCGAAGATCCGTTCGGATAAATTCTACAAGCCATCCAAACCTACGGTGCTGGCATTTGCCCTGGCTTTGGAATTGCCGCTTGCCCAGATGCAGGAGATGCTGGGTAAGGCAGGCTTTACCCTTTCCCATTCGAGCAAATTCGACATCATTGTAGAATATTTTGTCGAACGAGGAAACTACAATGTGTATGAAATCAACGAGGCACTGTTTGCCTTTGACCAGAGCCTGATCGGAGCATAAGGACAAAGAAATGTCGCTTTCCATGCGACCACCCCACAAAAGAAAATCGCTATACTATGGCTGTAAGGTACGAAACCGAGCAGCCATATGCGCGTGTAATGAGCCAAAGTTCGAGCTTGCTCGAAACCTTGGCGAATACCGCGACAGCGAGCCCGCAAGGGCGAGATTTTGGGAGGACAAGTGTATGAGAAAGAATTTAACCGAGATCGTTTTTATCTTAGACCGCAGCGGTTCCATGAGCGGATTGGAACGGGATACCATCGGCGGTGCGATTCCATGATCGAGCGGCAAAAAGCGAAATACGGATGGGAGTTTTTGTTCCTTGGTGCTAATATTGACGCAGTAGAGACCGCAAGTCAGTTCGGAATCGGCGCAGATCGTGCAGTCAACTATCAGTGCGACAGTGAAGGAACTGCGTTGAATTATGAGGTGGTCAGCGAAGCAATCAGCTCTGTCCGGTGCAGTGCCCCGCTGAGCGCAGACTGGAAAAAGCGTATAGACGAGGACTACAAAAAGCGTGGAGGCCGCAAGCACAAGTAAATGTTTTTTGAAGCCGGGGTGATGATTCACTCCGGTTTTTTCTATGGCAGAAACTGCCGTTAAAGCATCCGGAACGGGCGCAAGACGTCCGGTGGACGTCTGCTTTGCGCGGACCGGAGTGGAACGGAGACGCAGCAGCTCGATGCCGAAGGCAGCGTTTTATGGGGATTGGGGGCGCACGAGGTCCGGTGGACCACGGTTTTGCGCGGACCGGAACGGAGTGGAGACTTCCTCAACAAGCAGCGTGTCACGAAAGCCCTGCTTGCAGAAGAGTGGTTCTAAATTGACTTTGGCTGCTGATAAGTCTATAATATTAACTGGATTATTATGCAAAAATCTTGCAAACTGATATTTTATAAAGTTGTGTAGATGAATGCGAGATATATTAAAATGAATTGGAGAAATCAATATGGCGCGAGCTGCATCTAAACCCAAGAAAGAAATTTCTATGGAGGAAGCTCTGTGGAAGTCCGCAGATAAACTCCGTGGTTCTGTTGAGCCAGCAGAATACAAACACGTCGTTCTCAGTCTTTTCTTCTTGAAGTTTGCCAGCGATAAGTTTGAGGCACAAAGGAAAGCTATTTCTGAAAAATACGGTGAGAAGTTTGTTGACAATGTTGCCTTCTATACGAAGGACAACGTGTTCTTCCTGCCTGAGATCAGCCGTTGGTCTTTCATCATGGAGAATGCGAAACAGGATGACATTGCGTTAAAAATTGACACCGCCCTCTATACGATTGAGAAAGCGAATCCTGCACTGAAAGGCGCACTGCCGGACAACTACTACTCACGTCTTCACATCGACACAGCAAAGCTGGCATCGCTTCTGGATGAGATTGATAAGATCAACACCGGCGATAAAGAGAATGACATTATCGGACGAGTCTACGAATACTTCCTGAGTAAGTTTGCACTTGCAGAAGGCAAAGGTAAGGGCGAGTTCTATACGCCGAAGTGCATTGTCAATTTGATTGCGGAAATGATCGAGCCGTATGACGGTATTCTCTATGACCCTTGCTGCGGTTCTGGCGGTATGTTCGTGCAGTCAATGAAGTTCGTAGAGGCACATCACGGCAACAAGAAGAAGGTCTCTATCTATGGTCAGGAATATACAAACACGACGTACAAGCTGTGCAAAATGAATCTGGCTATTCGCGGCATCTCAGCAAACCTCGGCGAAATGGCAGCGAACACATTCACCAATGACCAGCACAAGGACCTCAAGGCAGATTACATTATGGCAAACCCGCCTTTTAATCAGAAAGAATGGCGTGGTGATAATGAGCTGATTGATGATCCGCGCTGGGACGGCTATGAAGTTCCGCCCACGAGTAACGCAAACTATGGCTGGATTCTGAATATTGTTTCAAAGCTCTCTCAGAACGGTGTTGCCGGTTTCCTGCTTGCAAACGGCGCACTGTCTGACGATGGTACAGAGTTAAAAATCCGCCGTCAGCTCATCGAGAACAATCTCGTCGAAGCAATCATCATCCTTCCCCGAAACCTCTTCTACACCACGGACATCAGCGTTACGCTTTGGATTCTGAACAAGAATAAAAAGGCTCGTGTGGTTGAAGAAAACGGTGAAGTAAAACGCTTCCGTAACCGTGAGCGCGAGATCCTTTTCATGGACTTGCGGCAAATGGGAAGCCCTTATGAAAAGAAGTATATTGAACTGACAGAAGAAGACCGTGCAAAAGTCACGGGCGTCTATCACGCATGGCAGCAGGAAGGCTATGAAGAAACTTATCAGAATGTGCCTGAATTTTGTTACAGCGCATCCTTCGATGAGGTTGCTGAAAAGGGCTTTACCCTTGTTCCGAGCCGTTACATTGAGTTTGTAAACCGTGATGAGAACATCGACTTTGATACGAAAATGAAGACGCTGCAAAGTGAGCTTCGTGAGCTGCTTGTTGCAGAAGAGAAGTCGAAGGCTGACCTGTTGACTGTATTTAAGGAGTTGGGGTATGAAATCGAATTATGAACCTCTTGGTAAACACATTCGGCTTGTTGATTATCGAAACTCCGAGGAAGTCACCAGCACTGTTCTTGGCATAAGCATCGACAAAGAGTTTATGCCTTCCGTCGCAAATGTAATTGGCACAGATTTGAGCCGGTATAAGCTAATCAGCAAGGGACTGTTTGCCTGTAACCCAATGCACGTTGGACGCGATGAACGTCTTCCGATTGCGCTCTATGAGAATGACAACGCCGCAATAGTTTCTCCGGCGTATTTCATGTTTGAGATTATTGACCGCGATGTCTTAAATGAAGAGTATTTGATGATGTGGTTTCGTAGACCGGAGTTTGACCGTGAATGCTGGTTCATGACAGATGGCAGTGTTCGAGGCGGAATTACATGGGATGATCTTTGCCGCATAAAGCTCCCTGTCCCCTCCTATGCGAGACAATGTGAGATCGTCGAGTCCTACCGTGCAATTACCAATCGCATTGCTTTGAAGAGAGCGGAAAATGATAATTTAGCGGCTTGATGAAAGTCGAGCGAGGAGCTGGTTTTGCAGCTCATACAGTCTTTCAATTTCAGAGAAATTGTTCTGCATTCCCACTATTAAGGGGGTTACGAGCTGCATATAGTGATCCTGCCCCTTGCTGTCAGGGAGCAAAATGGGCAAATCCTTAATTGTTCCCAAACTAAGATTGGCTTGAACAGCTTGCTGCGTATTTCTCTTATAGAACTCGACCTGCCATTCGCCAATGAAATAGCTATACAGCATTGCAGGCATGATTTTGCTCGTTCTAATTATTGCTACTGCTTGATTGGTGTTAGCAGGAACAACAGAGCTATCAACTAAGGCAAATTTCCCCAGAGTACCAGCAATCGTGAAAACAATGTCATTCACATAGATACGCGACCTTTTAAGGAGTTCATCAGTTTTATCATCAATATGGGCAAACAGAGTCTTGTTAAAACTATGGTCATCGTTGATACTTTCGCCCTTGATAAAATTGATGCCCGTATCTGTAAAGTCTTTGCCTAATGTGGTTGGTGTGGTTCCTTTAGTAACACAATCACAAAGGTTGCCAAGCAACTCATAATGCCAGCCGTTCGGGATAAGACCATACTGAGATTGTACAAGCTCTACACCGTCAAAAGCATCAAAGTCAAGAAACCATGATTTGAAAACCGCTTTGATTGTCTTCGCTAAATTATCATTTACCGTCCATTACTCTCACCAGTGGCGAGAGTTTTAGCCTAAGAACTGCCACTGAAAAGTCGTTCTCTGAGAATATTCAAAGGAGATACGACAATGAAAGAACAACTAATTCAAGAAGTGCAGCGTCAGATGCTTCCGTATCTGAACAACGCACAATTAAAACAGCTTCAAGGCGTCCTTGAAGGGGTACTGAGTGGCATAGAGTTAAGCCGCAGCGCGGATGATGCAGCAAAAAACGTTAAGGTCGATACGGTTGCCTGTTTCATCAACGCAAAACGTATTGAAGGCTGCTCGGAAAAAACCTTGAGCTATTATCGTCAGACCATTGTGTCAATGTTGTTCGGCATTGAAAAAGAGCCACAAGAGATCGTAACGGAGGACTTGCGAAAGTACCTAACAGAGTATCAGGCAAGCCGGAAGTCAAGCAAAGTCACGATAGATAATATCCGCCGCATCTTGTCCAGCTACTTTTCATGGCTTGAGGATGAGGACTACATCGTGAAAAGCCCGGTACGCCGGATTCACAAAATAAAAACGGCAAAGGTGATCAAGGAAACCTACACCGATGAGGTATTGGAAATCATGAGGGACAATTGCTGCAATGTCCGCGATCTCGCTATGATTGACCTTCTCGCATCCTCTGGAATGCGAGTCGGTGAGTTGGTTGCCCTCAACCTTGATGACATCAACTTCAATGAACGCGAGTGCGTTGTTTTCGGAAAAGGGAGCAAAGAGAGGATCGTCTATTTCGATGCCAGAACGAAAATCCATCTGCAAAACTATCTGGGAAGCCGTGCAGACACCTGTTCAGCGTTGTTTGTCTCTTTGACTTCACCGCATAATCGTTTGCAGATCGGTGGGGTAGAAAGACGGCTTCGAGAACTGGGGAAAAGGCTGAATCTGCCTCGTGTCCATCCGCATAAGTTCCGAAGGACGTTGGCAACATCCGCCATCGACAAAGGGATGCCCATAGAGCAAGTCCAGCAACTCTTAGGGCATCAGAAAATTGACACGACCATGCACTATGCTATGGTCAAACAGCAAAATGTCAAGCTGGCACATAGAAAATACATAGGGTGAGGTGTCACAATGAAAGAAGGATATAGGCTGCTTGGAGACTTCATTCAGCCAGTTGACGAACGTAATAGGGATTTGAAAATTGACTATTTGCTTGGTGTTAGCATCAGCAAGCAGTTTATTCCCTCCATTGCAAATATTGTTGGAACAGATTTGTCTAGCTATAAGATTGTTCGTACTGGGCAATTTGCGTATGGCCCCGTTACATCTCGGAATGGCGAGAAGATTTCGATGGCTCTTCTACGAGATAAGGATTGCATCATTTCAAGTTCATATACCGTATTTGAGGTTGTGAATAAGAATGCGCTTGATCCAGAATACCTTATGCTTTGGTTTAGCAGACCGGAGTTTGACCGCTACGCCAGATATATGTCTCACGGAAGTGTTAGAGAAATCTTTGACTGGGATGAGCTTTGCAAAGTGGAACTGCCTGTTTCCTCTATTGATAAGCAACGTAGCATTGTGAAAGCGTATCAGACCATCTCAGAACGTATCGAACTAAAGCGGCGGATAAATGATAATTTAGAAGCAACTGCACAAGCAGTGTTCCAAGATCAATTTGCTTCTTACTATGGGTGTGACAAGATTCCCGAAGGTTATAGCATCGTCAGTTTGGATAGCCTCTGTACAGTCAAAGGTGGCAAACGCCTTCCTGCCGACTGTGAATTACTTGATGATCCAACAGAACATCCTTATATTCGTGTTCGTGATGTTGGAGGAAGTCGCTATGTCTGTCTCACAGACCAATTCCAATATATTGATGAAGAAACGCATCAAGCCATCTCACGATATATAGTAAACACCGGAGATATTGTCATTTCGATTGTTGGTACAATCGGATTGTTCGGCAAGATTCATTCCTCTCTTGATAAAGCAAACCTCACTGAAAACTGCGTTAAACTCGCAGGTATTCATACGGTTACTTCCGACTATCTCTATTACACACTTTGCTATAAAAAGCAAATTAAAGAGATTGACCTACTGACAGTCGGTGCGGTTCAAGCAAAGTTGCCTATGTACAACATCCAATCTATGAAAATCCTTGTCCCTCCGGCCAAGGTGATCAGAGATTTTCAGAAGAAAATGAACGCTTTGGACGAACAAATTGAAGCAAATACAATGGAAATCCAGAAACTTAATGAGTTTCGATCCGTTCTCCTCGCAAAACTGTCCGATTAAGCCGCTAAATTATCATTTATCTACGAAGGGAGGGATGAAAATGGATAAGGAAACGCTGATTAAAATTGCCGAAGAACTTCATCAAGGAGCTTTCGACGCAAAAGCCTATTACCTCATCTTGCAGCAGTATCGAAAGAACCAGCGTGAATACGCGGAGGAGATGAGGATTTCCCCGGCGTTCTATCAGACAATCCACGAAGCCCTGATGAAAGCCTGTTTTATGGAGATTGCCAAACTGTATGATAGCTCAAATGGTGTTGTGTCCATTGGAACTCTCCTTACTAAATGCGAGGAAAATCAAGCACTTTTTCCGGAGTACAGAGAAACAATGACCGTGGAACATGAGGGAACAACGTATTCCTATCAAATCCCATATCAGCACCAGCTAAAACCACAGGAGGAACTCTTTTTTAAGGAACATGTCGAGATGAGCAGACATCTTTTTGCTATATTTGATGCTCCAAATGCTGAAAATATCCCTGTTCAGGTTGATTTAACTTTTCCTGAGTTTTTAGCCTTGTATCAGAAACGATTTTGCGCGCTAAGAAAAAAAAGAGAGAACATCCGAATGCAACGGAATAAGCTTTACGCCCATAACGATGAACAGCGCATATTGAGCGACGAGGTGCTAACAGATCGTCACCCAATTTCCTATCCAGACATACAGGAAATGATAGACTTTGCACTCGATTGTACGGGATTGATTCTCGGCATTCTTACTGACGTAAACCATGCAACGCAATACTCGAACATTGATGATTGGGACTGTACACTCATGCTGATACGCTTGGGTTTGAAGTATCAGGAGTACGACCTCCAGCAAAGCCAAAAAGCCTTTGAAGCAAAAATACGGAGGCAGTTAGGGGGAAATGATAATGGCAAACTTCAATGAGCATTCTCTTGAAATGTCCATCATGGAGTTGTTTCAGGATGAAGGATATATCTATTTGAATGGTGAGCAGATACACCGTGAATGCTCTGAGGTTTTGCTTATCGACGATCTGCGGAAGTACCTCCTGAACAGGTATGCCTCAGAGGGACTTACCCCAAGCGAAGTTGATAGCATTATCCTTCGCCTGAGGTCTATTTCCGGCACGATCTACGAAGCAAACAAAGCAGTCTGCAAAATGGTTTGTGACGGCTTCATCTTCAACCGTGAAGATCACACAAAGAAAGATCTTTACATTGAGCTGATAGACTTCGATGAGCCGGAGAAAAACGTGTTCAAGATCGTCAATCAATTTGAAATTGAAGGCATTAACAACCAGTTGCGCATACCTGACGGGATTGTCTTCATCAACGGCATTCCAGTTGTTGTGCTTGAGTTCAAGAGCGCAGTCAAAGAAAACACAACGATCATGGATGCCTATACGCAGCTCACCGTGCGTTATCGCCGTGATATTCCTGAACTCTTCAAGTATAATGCCTTTATCGTCATAAGCGATGGCGCAAATAATAAATACGGCTCCTTCTTCTCTCCATATGACTTTTTCTATGCGTGGAGAAAGATTGAGGCTGACGATAAGGAATTGGATGGCATCAATTCCCTTGTAACTATGGTGAGTGGATTGTTCCGCAAAGAACGCCTTTTGGCAGTTATCAAGGATTTTGTCTACTTCCCTGATAGCTCAGATAAAGATCTCAAGATCGTTTGCCGCTATCCTCAGTATTTTGCTGCGGTCAAGCTGTTTGAGAATATCAAGACGCATCTCAGACCGGAGGGGGACGGAAAAGGCGGCACATACTTCGGCGCGACAGGCTGTGGAAAAAGCTATACTATGCTTTTCCTCACAAGAATGCTTATGAAGAGTACCTTCTTCCATAGCCCCACAATCCTGATTATTACCGACCGAACTGATTTGGATGACCAGCTCTCAAAGCAGTTTGTAGCATCCAAAAAGTACATTGGTGACGAAACTGTTGTAAGTATTGATTCCCGCGAAAAGCTGCGTCAGGAGCTTCAAGGCAGAACAAGCGGCGGTGTGTACATGACCACTATCCAGAAGTTCACCGAAGATTTGGAACTTCTGACGGATAGAGCGAATGTAATCTGTATATCCGATGAGGCTCACCGTAGCCAGATAAACCTTGATCAGAAAGTCAAGGTCACTGCTGAAGGTGTAGAGAGAACCTATGGATTTGCAAAATATCTACATGACTCTCTCCCAAACGCAACCTATGTCGGTTTCACCGGTACGCCTGTGGATGGCACGATTGAAGTCTTCGGTCCGGTTGTCGATGCCTACACAATGACAGAGGCGGTCAAAGACGGTATCACAGTCAACCTTGTCTACGACGGACGTGCTGCACGGGTCACTCTTGATCAGGCAAAGGTTCGGGAAATTGAAGATTATTATGACCGTTGTGCTGTTGAAGGTGCAAATGAGCATCAGATTGAGGAAAGCCAGAAGGCGGTTGCTCATATTGATGCGATCATCGGTGATCCTGACCGACTTCACGCAGTTGCGGAGGACTTCATTAACCACTATGAGACCCGCGTTGCCGAAGGAGCTACGGTCGCAGGAAAAGCAATGTTTGTCTGCTCTAATCGCAAGATTGCATACGCTTTTTATCAGATTATAGTTGGAATGAGACCGGAATGGGCAGAGAAAAAGGTTTGCCCTGACGGGGTTCAACTGACGGAAAAAGAGAAAAAGGAACTCAAGCCAATCGAGAAGATCAAGCTCATCATGACGCGAAATAAAGATGATGAGCCGGAGCTTTATGAAATGCTGGGAACGAAGGATGACCGCAAGGAGTTTGACCGTCAATTTAAGAATGTAAAATCCAATTTCAAAATTGCGATTGTTGTTGATATGTGGCTTACCGGCTTTGATGTACCGGCACTTGACACAATTTACATCGACAAGCCAATCCAGCAGCATACCCTTATTCAGACAATTTCCCGTGTCAACCGTGTCTATACCGGAAAGGACAAGGGCTTGATTGTGGACTATATCGGTATCAAGAAAAACATGAATCTCGCCCTCAAGAAGTACACCAACTTTGAAACCGATGAGTTTGAAGGTGTCGAACAGTCTGTCACGATTGTCAAAGACCAGCTTGATGTTTTGGCACAGATGTTCCACAACTTCAATAGTACGGATTACTTCAACGGATCACCAAAAGAGCAGCTTGCTTGCCTCAACCGTGCTGTTGAGTATGTCCAGCTTACGGAAGATTTGGAAACTCGCTTTATGGCTGCTGTCAAGCGTATGAAGCAAGCGTTCAATCTATGCAGTTCCAGCGATGCAATTTCCGATAGAGAGAAGGACTATCTGCACTTCTATTGTGCTGTGCGTTCTATTCTTTTCAAACTCACAAAGGGCGATGCCCCCGACATTTCACAAATGAATGCCCGCGTCCGTGAACTTCTTGAGGGGGCAATTCAATCTGATGGTATAGAGGAGCTGTTTGAAACCGGAAAGCATATCTCAGTTGATATTTTCAGCGACGAGTATCTGGATAAGATCAATGCAATCCAGCTTCCAAACACGAAAATAAAGGTATTGCAGAGGCTTCTTTCTCAAGCGATTGATGAGTATAAAAAAGTCAACCGCATCATGGGCATGGAGTTCTCGGACCGCCTCAAGCGTGTTGTTGACGAGTACAATAATCGCCGTCGCGATGAGGCTTTCGCTAACGAAGTTCTTGATGATGTAGCGGAACAGCTTGCGAAGCTCCTTGAAGAACTCAAAAAAGAAAAAGACTCCTTCAAGGGTATGGGGATTGACTATGAAGAAAAAGCCTTCTATGACATTCTCAAAGCGGTTGCTAAAAAGTATGAGTTCGAGTACCCGGACGATAAGATGATTGAATTGTCAAAGCGGATTAAGCTCATTGTCGATGACAAAGCTAAATACACCGATTGGTCTACCCGTGATGACATTAAGGCAAATCTGCAGGTCGATCTAATACTGCTATTGGATGAATTTGACTATCCCCCAGTAACCATTGATGATGTCTACAAGGAGGTTCTGGAACAAGCAGAGAATTTCAAGAAGTATTCGGAATAATATATGAGCGATATGAAGGACTTAGATATAAACGCGATTGTAGAGAGAATTCAAGATGCAAGTGAGCTGTCATATAGTTACTATAAAGCGCTTGTAGATAGAATTATTACAGAGAAGGCATCTGAAAAAGAAGTGGAACATCTGTTGGATTACATGCTTGATGTATGCCATGATGATAGAATGCTGAATCTGTTCAAGAAGGTTTGCAGACGATATTACAGTCTTTATCCGGAAATGATTGCATCTGAGATACTGGCCTATAAGGAATGGTATGAGGATTGAATGATTCTATCTTAAATCAAAGGATGAGGATGATTGCTGAGTGTATAGAAAATGGACAAAGAATGATATAGAAGCATCCAAAGCACGTTTTCGTAGGCTTTATGCACAATCGCCGATTGAGTACCGGTTTCTTTGTGGTCACGATATTCAGAGCGAAGATGACGAGGATGCATTGGATTACTACATGATTGGAGTATGGCTGGTTCAACATAGGAAATATTCTGACTGGTCGAAAGAGAAATCGTTTGATTTGGCGGAAATTCTTGAATTTATGCGAGTGTACAGGATAAGAATTCCACGATATATCAAGCGTACAAGATTCTATCGTAAAAAATTAACTTGAAAGATGACACGACAAGAATTATTTACATGGATACGTCAGCAGTACGGCACAGAGCCGGAATATCCCTGGCATGACTGGAATGCTGTGCTGCGGCACAATGACAATAACAAATGGTATGGTGTGGTTCTGGAAGTATCGGCTGATAAGTTGGGACTGCCGGAAGCAGGCATCATTGATGTCCTTAATGTGAAAAGTGATCCGCTGCTGATCGGCTCTCTTCGCGGGCAAGACGGCTATTTTCCGGCCTATCATATGAACAAGGAAAAGTGGCTCAGTATTCAGCTTGGCAAACCGGAGCTGGATGATGCCATCAAAGACCTGCTTTCTTTGAGTCATGAGCTGACGGCACCGAAAAAGCGCAACCCAAAGTCATCAGCAAAAAATCCGGGAGATTCCGCAAATGGCAAAGAAAAAGAAACTGACGAAGGCTGAGCGAAAGGAAGCACGCCTCCGAAAAGGTAAGCAGTGGCTGCTCACCTATACCGGCTCACTGAAAAAGATGAACAAGCATTATCGGGAACGCTTTCATGTGGATGCTGTGACTGCTGCGAAAGATTTGCAGGAGCTTGGAGTCAATTATACACAGGAACAACTCGAACAGATTAAACGGGCTGAAGAACAGCGGCTCCGGCAGCGGAGAATGGAGCGGGAAACGAAAGAGAGGGAACGACTGGCAGAACTGTATGAGGACTGCGATGATCGTTTTGCCTTTATCGCTGGATATACAGATGGCGGTGCACCGTTCGGTGTGATGTGGGAAGAAGTCGGCATTGATCCGGGGCTGCCATTCAAGGAAAAGGTGAGGCTCTATCGCATGCAGATGTGAAATGGATAGTAATTGTAAGAAAGGGAGCCGAAAAGGAGCCGAAAAGGAGCTAAAAAAGGAGCCGAAATAAAAACGATATCGAATACAATGTATGCAAGAAAATCTGGAAATAATTGTGCAAGCACCGCCTGCACAATTCGCAACAAAAAAAGAGGAGCCGGTCAAGGCTCCTCGAAGATACGTTATTTCAAAAAGTTGCTTTTATGTTCCAGTGCGTGTAGATTATAGCCAAGTGTGGCCAGGTGCGCTACCTTCAGCGCAACCAGATTGATGTCGGTGGACATCGCGCTGGCGATCTGCTCGGCTGTGTATCCATATTCATAGATGTAGCGAAGGACTTCATCGCTGTCCATCAAGATCTCCGCTGCTACGATGTTGGCTTCATATTCCGGTTTGGATTTCATGTCGTAGAGCATGAACTCATGAATCGGGGTGGTTTTCGCCATATTCAGGTGAAGCTGGTCATGCCCTAATTCATGTGCGCATACGATGCGCAGCATATTTTCATCCAGGCTGTTATTCAGGAAAATAAAGCGATTTCGCTTAATCACCCGGTACATTCCCTTCAGGGAACCAAAATTTTCGCAAAGCATGACATTTATAAGTCATAGCTGTGCTGTGGAGCCGCTGACAGGCGAAGTCTTCCGAATGCCGCATGAGACAGAATTATGGGATACCCATATTCTGTTTTATCGGCATAGGATTTTTTCTTCATCGTCATGCGGCTCCTTTTTTGACCTTCCGTTGGTCCGGTTCTGTACCGGCTGTGCGGAAGGAGAAACGTATGTATTTTGACGCAAAAGAGTTTGGTAAGAGACTTCACGATGTTCGCACTTCCCGTGGCATTATGCAGGAGGAGCTGTCTACGATTGCGAAGAAAATCTAATCGTGCTCTGCGTTTGGAAATGACAAAATAGAGATACTATACCATTGCAAAAAAGAAGTGAGCACGATATAATATGGATAAGAAGGCAAAAGTCACCGCAATGGTGAGAAAATAGAGTTTGGCTGTTTCCATAAGGAGTAGATCGAGAGGCGTTATCCTCAGTGGCTGAAAACACAGATGTGTGATGCTTGCAGCAAGCTATTTGTATAAGCCGAAAGGCCGCAGAAATGCGGCTTTTCCTAAATACATGAGTTAGCCGAACCTAACTTGCCGATGTGTGCGTGCTTGTTAGATAAATCTAACTATAAAAGGAGAGACAGCAATGCGAGAACACAAGAATTTCTGGGACAGAAATGCAGGTCTGTATGACTGCTTTATGCGAAATGACAGGGTAGTATACGAGAAAATGTATGAGCTGATCCGTCCGGTCGTGAAAGACAAAACAGTGCTGGAGGTGGCTACCGGAACGGGACTGATCGCCAAGCACATCGTAAAAGCAGCGGCACACATCGAGGCGACGGATGCCTCTCCGGAAATGATTACAGAGGCCAAACGGGGGAATTACTCTGCGAAGCTGCATTTTTCCGTGCAGGATATGTTTTCTCTGCCATACGCGAGCAAATCATTCGATGTGGTAATCGTATCAAACGCACTGCACATTGTGCCTCAGCCAGAAAAATCATTGCGAGAGATCAAACGGGTGCTGAAGGATGACGGTGTGCTGATCGCGCCTACCTTTACGCACGCAGAAAACTCATTTCCCGGCAAGGTCAAAGCCTTTTTCATGAATCTGGCAGGCTTTCCTCTCCATAGCAAGTGGACGAGTGAAGAATACCTAAAATTTCTGCAACAGAATGATTGGACAGTGCGAAAAAGTGTTGTTCTAAAGGCCTCTTTTCCGCTGACCTATACGGAAGGTGTGAAATCGGAGGTGTGATATGTCCTTCTTTGAAAACACCCGCAAGCCCGTAGGCTTTAGCGGGAAGATCATGGTTGCTATGATGAACTTTGGGCACAGCGCAATGGCAGCGTGGGGATTGCATTTTTTGCAGCCTGCCCCGGATGCCATGGTGCTGGACTGCGGCTGCGGCGGTGGAGCGAACATCAAAACGCTGCTGAAGCTGTGTCCCAAGGGCAAGGTGCAGGGCATCGACTATTCGGCAGTCAGTGTAGAAAAAGCGCGAAAGGTCAATGCAGGTGCCATTGCAGCAGGGCAGTGTACTGTGCAGCAGGCAAGTGTAGCAGAACTGCCGTTTGAAGCGGAGCAGTTTGATGTGGTGACCGCATTTGAAACGGTCTATTTCTGGCCGGAGCTTGCGCAAAATTTCAGAGAGGTCTATCGGGTGCTGAAGCCCGGCGGGACTTTTTTCATCTGTAACGAAGTAAACGGCGAAACAGCAAAAGACGACAAATGGACGCGAATCATTAACGGTATGACCATCTATACGGATGCTGATCTGAAAGTGTATTTGGAAAAAGCAGGATTTTGTCAGATCCAAAGCCACAAAAATAAAAAGGGCTGGCTTTGCGTCACAGCGCAAAAGCGGTGAAATAGTGTAAGGAGGATGGAGCATGAAACGAAAAGAAGCAATCCGCGGTGCCTATCGGCTGACAGGCGGCAACAATTTTTATGATGGTATGATCACCTGCTCCACCCTGAGCGGGAAAGCGGTGTGCCGTCTGGTGTGGGACATGAACAAGGTGGAAAACGATGCCTATCTGGAAAAGGCACTGTCCGGCATCCCGGAGCATTTTTCTGGCAAGCTGCTGGAGGTGCCGGTGGGCACCGGCATTCTGACCATGCCGCTTTACAAGACGCTGCCAAAAGCGGACATCACCTGTCTGGATTACTCGGCAGATATGATGGGACAGGCGCAGGAAAAGGCAGACCGCCTGCACCTGAAAAATGTGACCTTTCAGCAGGGGGATGTGGGTACACTGCCTTTTTCGTACGGTGCGTTTGATATTGTTTTGTCGCTGAATGGCTTTCATGCGTTCCCGGATAAAGAGGCCGCTTATCGGGAGGTTTTTCGGGTGCTGAAGCCCGGCGGAACCTTCTGCGGCTGCTTCTATGTGGCGGGAGAGTGCAAGCGGACGGACTGGTTCGTCCGGCACGTCTACGAAAAGACGGGGTTCTTTACACCGCCCTATGAAACGACCGCCAGCTTGAAAAAACGGTTGAAAAAACGGTACGCAACCGTAACACTGGGAACAGTGAAGAGCATGGCATGGTTTGCTTGCCGGAAAGGACTACGATGAAATTTAAGACATTTGGAAATCGGAATGATCCCGCTGTTTTGTTTTTTCATGCAATGGGCGTGACGGGGGAGAGCAGCGAACCGGTCGCGAACTATTTACAGGATCGGTATTTCTGCATTTTACCCACCTCCACCGTGTACTGCAAAGGGCAGAAATATGTCAGCAAGGCGGACGAGGCTCGTCAGGTGGAAGCATATCTGAAATTGCAGGGAGTGGAATACCTTGAACTGGTTGTGGCTTCTTCGATCGGTGCCGATCTTGCCATGGCGTTTTTGACAAGCACGAAGCTGCCTATTGGACACGTTTTTTTCGACGGCGGGCAGTTTGCACAAATCGGAAAAGGCACGCGCCGCATGATGACGCCGTTTTTGTATCTGGCTATCAAGAGCCTGTATTGGTCGAAAGGCGGCACACTGAAAAAGATCCTGTGGTGTGATGATGATTCCATAAAGTCGTAATTTATAGCCGCAGGGAAAAATCTGACCTATACAAATTTGCGGCGGCATATTCTGGACAGCTTGGAGGATAAACCCTTTCCGTCCCTTCCCGAAGAACTGCAAAAGCATATCTATTTCGAGTTTGGCAGCATAGAAGATCATTTCAAATACCGTCAGGCGGTGATGAAAGCCTATCCCTGCGGCAATTATCCCGTGTTTGAAGGATACGATCATATGCAATATCAGATTCGTGAGCCGAAAGGCTTTGTTGAAATGCTGACATATATCGCCGAGCATGACAGTATGCCGAAGCTGCCCTGAAAGTATATCTGGAACAGGCAGAATTTTGTCAGATTCAGAGCCACAAAAACAAAAAGGGCTGGCTGTGCATCGCAGCACAGAAATGAGGTGTAATCATGTCGAAAAAAGCAACGGAATTTCAAAGAAAAGCAATGAGCCGGATGTACCGGGGCAGGGAGATCTTCAAGCCTTTGAACACCGGCTGGATCGATGAGGATGTCGCCTGCGTGCGGGAGTGGGTGGCAAATATCTTCTTTTACCACAAGGGCGATACCACCATTATGATCGATGCCGGATACAACTATGACCGGTTGGCAGAGAAGATGCACTGGCTGGGGATCGACCCGCATTCTATCCGGCACATCCTCATCACCCATCAGGACACCGACCATGTGGGTGCGGTGGAGGCTGACAGTCCGGGATTGTTTCGGGATGCAAAGCTGTACATAGGCGAGGTTGAGAACCGGTATCTCACCGGCGAGGTGCGGCGAAAAGTCATCTATCATCTCTATAAATTGCCGCAGGTCACGATCAACAGCGAAAAGGTACTGCTGCACGATGGGCAGGTACTTGACATTGACGGCATCAAAATCGAGTGTTTTCTCGTTCCCGGTCATACCTGGGGACATATGGTCTACCTCATTGACGATAAGTACCTTTTTACCGGTGACACGCTGTGGTTCGGCGCGGACGGCGGCTACAGCTTCATTTCCTCGCTGGCGGAGGACAATAAGCTGGCTGTGCAGTCACTGGCGGAGCTAGAGCGGAAACTGCGCGCACGTGGGCTGCATCCATATTTCATCACCGGTCACACGGGATGGACGGACAATTTTGCCTTTGCGTTTGCCCACAAGGACAAGCGCTGTTCACCATTCAAAAAACGAGTACACGACCCATCGGCGCCCTATGATGCCTACGACGAATCGGACGACACCGAAGAAAATGCAAAGAGCGGTTTTCTGAAAGGTGTGGGAAGATGAAGGACAGCGAATTACAAATTGACCGTAGCTGCCATGTGCTATACTCCAAAACCTGCAAGAAGGAGATACAGTCGAAAATCGCCCTGCATTACCCGGAAGCGGAGCGGGAGATGATATGGGAAAAGGTGCAGCGGCAGTATGTAGATTTCCTTTCGGACTGGCGCAAAGATCTGGGCGGGAAACGGAACTTTCACAACGGCGCAGGCGGCACCTATGACTGTATCGCTATCATGAGCTACTATGTAGTCTGCAAACCGGTTACATCCTTCCGTGAGATCGAGGAAATTGAGGAAAATCTGATCCTGCCGTCCTTCCGCAAACTGAAATTCGTGAACTGTAATAAGCCGTTCTGGAAAAAACTGATGCACATGGCGTTTCTACGGGCAAAAGCGGGCTGTGACAAGTGGCACGATTATGAAATGACGGTGGCTTCTTACGAAAAGAACAAGCCGATCTATTATGAATTTACCGCCTGTCCCGCAGCGGAATTTGCTATCAGAAACGGCCTTACAGAGATCATGCCCGCCCTGTGCAATGTGGATTTTGCAGCGATGGAGCTGCTTCACGCAAGGCTGGTGCGGACGACCACTTGCGCGAATGGCTGTAAGTGCGACTACACCATCTGCGGCGATAAGGATCCATACGTAAAGGAACATTCCGAATACCGGGATGAAAACGGATACAGGAGGAATAAGTAATGCTTTTACAGGTGATTCTGGAAGGTTTTGGGCTGGGGGCACTGCTGCTTATTATCTGTGCTGTGGGCATCTGCAAAGGGGCTGTTGGGATGGTGCATCTTTACAGCCCAGCGGTGCAGCAGCGGTGCGTGAAGCTGGGACTTACAACACACGAGAAAATCAAGCGCAATTCTCTACTTTTCAAAGCCGTCTGCGTCCCCGGCTATATCAGCTATGTGCTGGTCTGTGTCTATGGGATAAACGGTGCGCGCAGCTTTGCGGCGGGCTTCTGGCAGCTGCTTGTCATCTTGTCCGTTATGAATTTCATTGACCGGTTTTTGATCGATGGTTACTGGGTGGGGCACACGAACGCATGGACGATCCCCGGAACAGAGGATCTGAAGCCCTACATTACTGCCCAAAACAAGCAGAAAAAGTGGCTATTCGGCACGGTGGGCATGGCAGTCATAGCGATGGTGCTGGCGGCAATGATGACTATTTTTACTCACTGAGGGAGAAACCTATGAAATACAAAATCGAGAAAAACACCGTGCAGGAGACGTTGATCCTCCCACTGTATTCACGGAAGTTGTGTACGGAGTTGTATCCGAACCTTTACCGGGACGAAACGGCGGTGCGTCTGATCGACCAGATCGACTACGACTTTTCAGAGGCAGAGAAAAATTCCCGCAGCCTGATGCAGCGTTTTGGTGCGCTGGAGGTCGCCATGCGGCAGAATGACCTTGCCTTTGAAGTGCAGGCGTACCTGAAAAACCACCCCTGCGCGGCAGTGGTCAATCTGGGCTGCGGGCTGGATAACACCGGCAAAGCCTGCGACAATGGCAGATGCAAGATCTATAATCTGGACTTCCCGGATGTGATCGCCTTGCGGCAGCAGCTTCTGCCCGCCGGGGAGCGGGAGCAAAACATCCCCTGCGACCTGAAAGACCCCGCATGGTTTGACAAGATCGATGCCTCCGGCGGGGCGGTGTTCTTTGCCTCCGGGGTGTTCTATTACTTCCTGACGGAGCAGGTTCGGGAACTGGTGCAGGGAATGGCGGACGCTTTCCCCGGCGGAGTGCTGGTCTTTGATGCTGCCAACCGTACGGCGGTGAAGATGATCGCCAAAACGTGGCTCAGGACGGCGAAAATCAAGGATGTGGGAGCATATTTCGCGGTTTCGGATGCGAAAAGCGAGCTTTCCCCATGGGACAGCCGTTTGCAAGTATCCAGTAGGGGCTATATGATGGGCTACAACGACCTGAAAGACCCTTCCGTCAGCGGTTTTTTCCGATTTCTCGCCAAGGTCGGGGACAACGGGATGAAAATGCAGATCGTGAAGATCGGATTTGGAGGCAAGCTATGAAAATTCTGGTATATGGTGCAGGCGTTCTGGGGTGCAATCTGGCAAGAAATCTGCTGCGCGCCGGAAAGGATGTCACTCTGCTTGCGCGGGGAAACTGGGCTGCGGAGATCAAGCAGAATGGCCTGCGGATCAAGGACAAATTTTCGCTCCGCACCTCGGTCAGCCGCATTCCGGTGGTGACTGAACTTGCACCGGATGCAATGTACGATGTGATCTTTGTGGTCCTGCGCTATACACAGCTGGATTCTGTTCTGGACACGCTGTGGGCGAACCGGACGAAGAACATCGTTTTTGTGGGGAACAATGTGCAGGCGAGGGCGCTGGCGGTGGCACTGCCGGAAAAGAACATCCTGTTTGCCTTTGCGCTTTCTGCCGGGCATCGGGAGGCTGACCGGGTGGTCTCCATCGACCTGAAGAAGATCACCATCGGGCAGTTGACGGGTGCAACCTCCAATAAACAGCTGATCGGGCGCATCTTCCACGGCACAAAATATAAGGTTATTTACGAGCCGAACATGGAGGACTATCTGCTCTGCCATGCCGCGTTTGTGATGCCTGCGGCCTTCGCCTGCTATAAGACAGACGGCGACCTGAAAAAGCTCAGGGGAGATACCGCGTACCTGAACCGTGTGCTGGATGCCAACATCGAGGGATACCGCGCCATCCGAGATGCCGGGCACACCATTCTGCCCAAGGAGGATGAAGACTTTGAAGGGGAGAAATACCGCAAGACCTGCCTGCGCTTTTTCAAGCTGATGTGTGCCACCTCTCTGGGCAAGCTCTGTGCCTCCGACCATGCCATGAACGCCATCGACGAAATGAGCGCACTGAACCGGGATCTCAAGAAATTTTTCGATGAAAACGGCGCAGCCCACCCGGTATGGCAGGCACTGGAAGCAGAAGCCGGGAGGTATCTGCAATGAAATACGCTGGAATGCCCTTTGGGATGTGGGCGCTGTTTGCCGGTTCCTTTCAAAAGCAGCTGATTGCGGCGCTGGGCTATGATGCAGCCACCGCAAGAGCCATCGCGAAAAAGGCAAAGCCGCAATAC
This sequence comes from Pilosibacter sp. NGB245, assembly GCF_057397225.1. Lineage (NCBI taxonomy): Bacteria > Bacillati > Bacillota > Clostridia > Eubacteriales > Clostridiaceae > Pilosibacter > Pilosibacter sp. NGB245. Next base: position 674,082 of record NZ_CM171584.1, read on the forward strand.
CGGCAGATCATCTGCAGGCTGCCGGAATTTGAAAAGGCCGACCGCTTCAAAATGAATCTGGTCAACTGCGCCATGATCGGGGCGTTCATTCTTTCCATGCCGCAGCGCCCGGAGGTGGACAGGCTGACGGATTACTATGCAAGATCTATGATGACTGCGCCCATGCAGTGGTTCTGCCGCAAGAGCGGAAAAAGTAAGTTTACCCCAAAGGATATCGCCGCAATGAAAGCCACCGCCGCTCTGAAAGCCGCCGACCGCAACCCCTACTCGTGGAACATGGAGTTTTACGAATACCCGGATGGCAGCGGCTACGTGGGACGCTTTACCAAGTGCGGCATCTGTGTGCTGATGAAGGAGCTGGGACTGTACGACCTGACCCCTGCTTTGTGCCATCTGGACTACACCATGAGCGAAGCGGGCGGTGTGACAAATTTTGTGCGGCAGTACACCCTTGCCTCCGGCGGGCCCTACTGCGACTGCGGATACAAAAAGAAGAAAAACAAATAGGAGGAGCGCACGATGCTTGTCAAGTCGATAACAGAGAAAGAAATCTACGATATCGGCCACGCTTTCGGCTATTATGACTACGGACAGGAAACGGGAATGTCTGCTGCCTTTTCCGGGAAAGATGCCACGGCAAACTATATCTGCGCTTATGTGCGCGGAGTGCTGCGGAGCGGCTTTCTGCACACCACCAGCGAGCGGGGCGAGGGCTATATCGCCTACAAGCATTCCATCGTGTTTCAGGATGTGACCTTGTTTGACAACACGATACTGGAAAACATTCGTCTGGGGCGCAAGGGTGCCACCGACAAGGAAGTCCTTGCGGCGGCAAAGCTGGCAAACTGTGAGGAATTTGCCGAGAAGCTTCCAGACAAGTGGAACACCACCATCGGCGAGAACGGCTGTGCCCTTTCCGGCGGTGAGCGCCAGCGTATTTCCATCGCCCGCGCTTTCCTGAAGGATGCGCCTATCATCCTGCTGGACGAAGCAACCGCCAGTCTGGATGTGGAGAACGAAACTGCCATTCAGGAAGCACTGTCACGTCTTATCAAGGATAAAACAGTTCTCATTATCGCTCACCGAATGCGTACGGTTTCCAGTGCGGATAAGATTGTGGTGCTCAAAGATGGAACGGTAGCCGAACAGGGATCGCCGGCGCAGTTACTGCATGATGGCGGCATCTTTGACCATATGGTACAGCTCCAGACTAAGAGTCAAGGCTGGTCGTTGACCAAGGCATAACAGAGAAGGATAGCGAAACGGTCTGAGTCCTGTGCACAACACGAGATATTCTCAAGAATTTGCGTGAAAAAAATAAATTTACAAAAAGTCATTTGAACGGTACTACAAAATGAGAAAAAGCGCTTGACTCTACATCTGTTGTAGATATTATAATATTGGTAGTTTAACAAAAAAGAAGGATTAGGCAATATGGAAAAGAACCTTACTACCGGCAGTGTGTTCAAAAATGTTGTATTATTCTCATTGCCGTATCTGCTCTCGTATTTTCTTCAAACGCTCTATGGCATGGCTGACCTATTTATCATCGGACGGTTCGAGGGTGTAGCCAGTACTACCGCTGTTTCTATCGGCTCACAAGTGATGCACATGCTTACGGTTATGATTGTAGGGTTATCGATGGGAACAACCGTCAGCGTCGGCCAGGCAGTGGGGGCAGGAGATCGAAAACAGGCAGCGCATAACATCGGGAATACGGTAATATTGTTTCTGGTGGTTTCCATTGCACTTACGGCCATCCTGTTATCCCTTGTTCATCCCATTGTCGTTGCCGTGTCTACGCCAACGGATGCGGTGAGCGGTACGGTCACCTATTTGACCATCTGCTTTATCGGGATTCCGTTTATTACATCCTACAACATTATCAGTTCTATTTTTCGAGGGTTGGGCGACAGCAAAAGCCCGATGTGCTTTATTGCCACAGCCTGTGCTGCCAACATCGCTTTAGACTATCTTTTTATGGGTGTGCTGCACCTTGGGCCTGCGGGCGCAGCCCTTGGTACAACTCTCTCTCAGGCAATCAGTGTAGTTGTTTCCCTTACCGTTATTTTGAAACGCAGGAGCATTGTTCTGAAAAAAAGCGACTTCAAGCCTTGCCGTGCGGTCATGGGGAAAATTTTGGGGATCGGCATCCCGATTGCGTTTCAGGACGGCCTGATTCAAGTTGCTTTTATTATTATCACGATTATTGCCAATCAGCGTGGACTGAATGACGCAGCGGCAGTCGGGATTGTGGAGAAAGTGATCAGTTTTCTCTTTTTGGTCCCCTCCTCTATGCTGTCTACCGTTTCTGCCTTGGGAGCGCAAAATATCGGTGCGGGCAAACCGGAGCGGGCCATTCAAACGCTGCGCTATGCGGTGATGCTCGCCGCAGGCTTTGGCGTGCTTGCTTCTATCGCGATCCAGTTTACAGCGGAAGGCATCGTTTCGCTGTTCACTGATCCCAGCACTGCGAACGGAGCGGCGGTGGTCCGTTTCGGCGGCCAGTATCTGCGTGGTTACATTTTTGACTGTATTTTTGCTGGCATTCATTTTAGTTTTAGCGGCTTTTTTTGCGCATGCAGGAAATCCGGCCTGTCGTTTTTACACAATATTCTCGCCATTGTATTGATGCGTGTGCCTGGCGTTTATGTGACCTCAAAATTATTCCCGGCAACGCTTCTCCCGATGGGACTGGCTACCGCGGCAGGCTCACTGCTATCGGTCGTGATCTGCCTAATCGCCTTTGGAGTCATACGGCGCAAATCAACGCTTGTTCTGGTGGAGGAGTAAGATATGGATCGGAAAAATATCTTCCCAATAGGTGAAGTGTCAAAATTGTTTCATATCAGTGTTAGTAGTTTGCGGCACTATGAACATATCGGTTTGCTTACACCAGAATACATTTCCTCAGATTCTGGCTATCGTTACTATGGCACCGAACAATTTGAAGTACTCAACACAATCAGGTATTTGCGGGCATTGGATATGCCTTTGGCCGAGATTGAGGACTTTCTCAAAAATAAGGATATCAGCCGTATTGAGGAAAAGTTGTTACAGCAAAAGCATGCAGTCCTGAAAAAGCAACAAGAATTACAACGTATAGAACAAAAGATTAACCACCGCTTAAATTGGCTGCGAGACGCACAAAGTGTGCCTTTGGATACCGTTTCCTTAATAGAGCTTCCGTCCTGTCGCATTGTTTGGGTAGACGCTCCACTGAAAATAGATGGCTCTCATGATATGGAAGTGCCGATTAGAAAGCTGGATCAATCTGATGCCGAAGCCGTTGTATTTCTTGGAAAGGTCGGACTTGGCATTTCCGCGGAACATTTGCAGCAATCAAAAGTAAATCGATATGACAGCATTTTTCTAATACTGGATCAAGAGGACATTTATACAGGTGAAACCATTACTCTTCCCAAAGCACTTTGTGTACGGCTGCGTTTTCGAGGCAGTCATATAGAAGCTCCAGCGCACTATGAAAAGCTCCTTGACTACATCACAAAAGAACAGATACAGATTGTTGGTTTTTCGCGAGAAATCACGCTCATAGACTATGGCATTACTAATGACAGTGAAAAATTTGTGACTGAAATATGTATTCCGGTCAAGTGCAGATAAGAAGGGCATAAAATGAGATTCGTTGTTAAAAAAGAAATTTTTGAAGAACTGCCGAGTGCCTGTTTTGGTGTTGTTATGGCAAAAGGCATTGATAATAATAACGCATACCCAGAGATTGAACAATTTTTAGATGAAAGTATCCAAGCTGCAATGCTGCGTTTTGAGGGAAGAAAAGTCAAGGAAGATCCGGATATTTTACCATATCGAGAAGCATTCCGAGCCTTGAATATCCTATCTAATATCGTACTGAATGAATTGGACTGGTGGGTGGCCTCCCAATGGGAGAACATGCCCACTCACTACGAGTACAAAACCAGACAGAATTTCTCATGTGCCATAAAGTAACACAAAAAACAACAGACAGCCGCCACAATTCCGTAATGATTGATGCTTGACAGACTCCTTCAAGCTCGCTATAATAATAAACGCAAAATTTTAGTGGACTTTTCCGGATTCGGTCATCTTTTTGCCACACAGCTATCTTGTGATAGTTGTGTGGCTTTTTTGTTGCCTGTATCTCGGAAGTATTAGCAGAATGGAGGACTATATCTGTATGGAAAAAAATTTTTTGTCTCTTATCAAGACGCGCCGTAGTGTACGGGCTTATAAATCGGAACCTGTCCCTTCCAAGGCTTTGGACGCTGGACTGGAAGCAGGGACTTATCCGGCCCAGGAAGCCGGTCAGCCCGCAGCACGCAAACAAAACTATATTGTTCGGACAATTTGTGGAGAAGAGGGAAAGTATGCAGACCAATAACAAAATGGCGGTTGCGCCCGTTGGAAAACTCATCTGGCAAATGTCGATACCGCCGCTGATTTCCATGTTTCTGCAATATTCCTATAATCTGATAGACAGCGCGTTTGTAGCGCGGCTGAGTGAAAATGCTTTGACGGCGGTTTCCCTGTCGTTTCCCATTACAACTTTGATGAATGCGACATCTATCTGGATCGGCGTTGGCGTGAATGTGCTGATAGCAGGATATCTTGGACAGAAAAAGCAGGATGATGCAAATACAACCGTCACACATGGATTGTTGCTGGCCTTTGGAATTGGTGCTTTGCTCAATCTTCTGGCATTACTGATTATGAAACCCTATTTTCGGGCATTCACCAATAATGAAGAAATTTATCAGTTGAGTCTTGCCTATATGAGCGTATGTTCGTTCACGCAAATTCCCAACATGGTGCATATCGCAATCCAGAAGATGATACAGGCTACTGGGAACATGGTTGCTCCTATGTGGTTCCAGATTGCAGGAGTGGTCGTTAATTTTGTATTTGACCCACTCCTAATTTTTGGTATTGGTGTTTTTCCAGCTATGGGAATCCGTGGCGCTGCGGTGGCTACTGTTGCGGGCTATTTGTTATCCATGATTTTGGCATTTGCCTTGCTGCTGGGCAAAAAGCAAAAAGTGCGGATAAAGATCAAAGAATTTCATATACAAAAGAGGATGATTGCCCGTATATTCGCCCTTGGCTTACCATCTTTCATTATGAATGCCCTCAGTTCGTTTATGGTGACATTCGTCAATCTGTTTCTGGTAGCGTATTCCGATACGGCGATTGCATTCTTCGGTGCGTATTTTAAGGTGCAGCAGCTGATCGTTATGACAGTAAACGGCTTGATTCAGGGCTGTTTGCCTATTATGCGGTTTAACTACGGTGCGGGAAACAGAGATAGGCTGCACTCCGCTTTCCGATACGGAACCGCTTTGGTCTCCGGTATGATGATACTGGGAACATTGACCGTCAACTTCTTTCCGGCGCAGCTTTTGGAATTATTTACAGCGTCGGAAGCCATGCGCTCCTTTGGAATATCCGCTATGCGAATCATGGCGGCAAGCTATCTGTTTTGCGGTCTCTCTACCATGATTTCCACCTATTTTCAGGCAACAGAAAAAGTAGGTTCCAGCATAGCGATTCAATTATGCAGACAACTGCTTTTCCTTGTTCCTGCCTTATGGTGTCTGAACAAATTATTCCAACTGAACGGAATCTGGCTTGCATTTCCTGTTGCGGAAACCGCCACTATGTTCATTGCTCTCATAATAATGGCATGGCATCGCCACAAAAATATCTTATAACATGTTCCAATGAGGAGAAATGATGAACGATACTTTTAACGGTGCAGATGTCCATGATGTCGGATATTTCCTCCGCCATGGCCGCCTCGTCCGTCTGCTTGTAGGCATTTGCCAATTTGTTCTTGATGATGTCCAGAGTAAAGAAAAGCTGTTTTTGCCGGATAAGTTCCTCGTATCGCTGGACATAGCCGGATTTGCGGACAACAACAGGCTGAGGGAATAGTTCTCCACCACGGGAGATGGATGTGCATTTTCTGACCGCACGCAGGGCAGAAAGGAACCTCGCCTGTTCCAGTTCTCCGTGCAGTAAGTAGACCTTCCGGCCTGTCTGGGCCATTTCTATAGTGGTCATGGAGTTATGAAATCCAGTTAGACCAGAGGGCAAATGAATGTACTGCATACAGCAAGCTGACCGGCGATAACAAGGAATTGCTCATCATACCCGGTGCAAATCACACCGACCTTTACGATCAGATGGACATCATTCCGTTTGAAAAGCTCAACGCATTCTTTACGGAGTATTTGAGATAAAGCGGCATATTATGTGTTTCTGCGTAAGCATCTGGAGGAAGGCGTATATCAAGTTTCTGCTGTTTCTGCATCGGATGTACTGAAACGAAATATTTAAGCCATTGAAGTCTTGTGCCTTGGTGTGTAGGGCTTTGATCAGCTTGTAACGAATATTAAGCTGCTCTAAGCTGTTTTCTAAGAGCGTTGGCTTGGAACTTTTTAGTACCAAAGTTCGGGAAATCGTCTTGACGGTGTGCAGCTTGTGTAGTATTATGAAGGTGCTTGAATATTGAAACCCTCTCCACCACCGGGTGGAGGCCAAAGGGCACACAGAGTTTTTCCGTAGGTACGGCATGGTTCACCATGTTATAAGGAAAAGCTCTGTGTGCCCTTTTCTTTTTTATCATGTACCATTACAAGGAGGAAAAAGCAATGAAAATCAAGCCGTTTGCCGTAGAAGAATGGATGAACGCCTGGGAGGTCGGCGCAAAGTATAACATCGCTGAAACATGTGTGGACTCCATCAGTATGAACGATCTATTCGAGCTGACAGGGGAAGATAAGACGGAATTTTTGAATCGTTTGTGCGCACGCCGTCTGAGCTATGGCGATATTGAGGGTTTGCCAGAATTCCGTAAAGGTGTCTGCGGCCTTTACAAAACGCTGAACATTGAAAATATTGTGCCGACCCATGGGGCATCCGGAGCAAACCATCATGTATTCTATTCGCTGATCTCTCCCGGTGATCGTGTAGTGAGTATCATGCCGACATATCAGCAGCTTTATTCCATCCCGGAATCCTATGGAGCAGATGTTCAGATCCTTCATCTGAGTAAGGAAAACAATTATTTGCCGGACTTAGAAAAACTGCGCCATTTGGTGACACCTAAAACAAAAATGATCTGCATCAATAACCCTAACAATCCTACGGGTGCGCTGATGTCTGAGCAGATGCTCCTGGAGATCGTGGAGATTGCGCGTTCCGCAGATGCCTGGATTTTGTGCGATGAAGTCTATCGTCACCTTTCACAGGAAGATGGCTGGTGTCCTTCCATTGTGGATCTGTATGAAAAGGGCATTTCGGTGAGCAGTATGTCAAAGGTTTTTTCTCTGGCTGGTCTTCGGCTTGGCTGGATTGCAACGCACGATATGAGCGTTGTAAAGAGCTGCCTTTCTCATCGGGATTATAATCTTGTGAGCTGCGGTGTATTCGATGAAATGCTGGCAGCAGCTGCGCTGAAGCACCGCGATAAGCTGCTGGAACGCAGCCGAAAGATCGTCCGGGAGAATTTGCAGATTCTGGACGATTGGGTCGGCAGCGAACCGCACGTCAGCTATGTAAAGCCGAAAGCCGGCACTACGGCATTGGTTTATTATGATCTGGACATTTCTTCCTACGAATTCTGCGAAGAAATGTACAAGAAGACCGGTGCGTTTGTGACTCCCGGTGACTGCTTTGAAGTGCCGCACAGTATGCGCATCGGTTATGCCTACGGAAAGCAGGATCTGATCGATGGCCTCAAGGCCATCAGCGAGTATATTGCAATGAAAACCCGGTAAAAGAAAGGAGCCCCCCGATGAATATTCCCTATATTTCCGCAGAAGAAGTTCGAAAAAATCTTTCGATGGAAGATGCGATCCAATGCACAGAGAATGTTTATAAGCTGAAAAGTCAAGACAAAACCGTTGTATGGCCTACCATTTTCTATGAATTCGACCCCGGCCATGCAGATATGGATATTAAATCCGGTTATCTGCCGGAACAGCATATTTTCGGCCACAAGACGGTTGCGTTCATGGAAGCAAATGTGCAAAAAGGCCTGCCGGATCTTGTGGGTCTGATTGCCGTGTTCAGCTCGGAAACCGGTATGCCGCTTGGCCTTGTGGACGGCTCCTCTGTGACCGGAATGCGCACTGGTGCGGCAGGAGCCATTGGTGCAAAATATCTGGCCAGAAAGAATTCCCAGAACGCTTTGATCGTCGGCACCGGCAATCAGGCACCTTTCCAGATTGCTGCGTTGCTGAAGGTGTTTCCCACGCTGGAAACGATCCGGATCGCCAATCCGCATAACGCAGGACATGCTGCTGCATTTGCGTCGAAGATTCGCGCAATGCTGCAAACCGACTTTGCAATTGAGGCAGCCTCGGTAACCTTCGAAGGAGTTTCTGATTTGAAAGAAGCCGTATCCGACAGCGACATTATCATCACAATCACGCCTTCCCACACCCCGCTGATTCAAAAAGAATGGGTCAAACCCGGCACACATTTTTCCTGTATTGGTGCTGATATGGCGGGCAAAGAAGAAATTGATTCCCAAATTTTTGAGGATGCCATTGTTTTTGTGGACGACCTCGAACACTGCAGGAACGCCGGAGAAATTGAGATTCCCTTGAAGCAGGGCACATTGTCTGAAAATCGAATCTGTGGAGAGCTTGGTGATCTCATTCTTGGAAAGGCTGCGGGTCGTAAAAGCGATACCGACATCACGGTGTTTGATTCTACTGGCATGGCACTTTTGGATCTTGCCGTGGCAGATCTCCTGCTCAAGAAAAATATGTGAGAATATGATCAATTTAAGCGTTCTGGAAAAAAACCAAGCGAATTTTGTAAAACAAATCTTCGGATGCATGATGTGAAGTCGTATGATTTTGTGAAGCAGTATTTCAGTAACCCACAGCTCTTGGTGAAAGCCATAAAAGAGTATCGCAGAACAGCAAATATCCCCAAAGGAGAATGCAGCTTGTCTGATTTGCTGAGATGATCGTCTTTGATGCCTCGTTGGGAAACCAACGGGGTATTTTTTTGCCTCAATCAGGCTGCACAGAGCACTGAAAAAACCAAAACGAACAGTAGGTAGTCCTGCAAGCGGACAAACAAATGAGGGGCGGGAAAAGCAGCCTATTACACACCGACAGAGAATGTGGTATAATCCTTGAGAAAACACTGTATGGAAAGGACAAACACGATGAACGCTCTGGATATTATGAAACGCCCTGCCGCCTACGTCAGCGGCTATGAAAACACCCCCACGGAAGAACAGAACCGTGCAAAGCAACTGTGCTGGGAGTACAACCGCACCGCTCCCAACGAACAGGAAAAGCGGCACAGCATCCTGCAGACCCTGCTGGGCACCTGCTCTCCCATGACCGGCATTCAGCCAGACTTCCACTGTGACTATGGCTTCAACATCCATACCCACGGCTTGGCGGTCATCAACTATAACTGTGTCATTCTGGATACCTCTCCGGTAAACATCGGAGCAGGTGCCTTTATTGCCCCCGGCGTATGCCTTGCCTGCTCCGGTCATGCCATCGACCCGGAGCAGCGCAGCCACGGCATTGGCACCTCAGCACCTATTACGCTGGAGGAAAACGTCTGGATCGGTGCAAATTCCACCGTCTGCGGCGGCGTTACCATCGGGGCAGGCTCGGTTATCGGGGCGGGAAGCGTCGTCACCCATGACATTCCCGCCGGTGTCATCGCTGCAGGGGTGCCCTGCAAGGTGATCCGCCCCATTACCGAAAAAGATAAGTTCAAGCCGGAGGATATTCTGTTCTGAGAAATTCAGATCGGAAACGCTGAAAAAACATACGCACAAGCTCTCCGGGGACATTTTTGTTTTTCGCCATGCTTTTCTGCGGGGAGAAGGCATGGTATACTGGGAACGACAAATCGGAATTTGTGGAGAGATTTCCTGAGTTTTCCTTATTTTACAGGCTTTTTAGCCCCTTAGATAGTGAAATGATATGTATTTTCCCTTATTTTTACCCTTGTGAGGAATCCGCAAGGGAAATAAGGGAAATTTTTATTTAAGCGTTGCTCGCTACTTTATCAAGAAGTCTTGCGGAATCCCGCTTTGCTTTTCTTGTTGAGTGAGCGTAAATGTTCATTGTGGTACTGACATCGGAATGTCCTAACAGTTCCTGTACATCTTTCGGAGCAGCTCCATTCGAGAGCAGGTTGCTGGTGTAGGTATGTCGTAACTGGTGAAAGTGAAAATCTTCAAATCCTTCCAGCTTTTTTGATACTGACCTGCAAGCAATGCCGAGTGTACTCGGCAGTTCCAGACTGCCATCCGGTCTGAGGCAGACAAAGGATATTTCTTTATAATCTGCCGGGACTTCCTGTGTTCCGTCAAGGTGATAGTATTCATAATACACCCTGTTTTTCACATGCACCTCTTTGTAGTAGTTGCGGTGGTAAAGTTCCCCGTACTGCATCCGGCTTTTCAGTTGTTCCCGTCTTGCTGCTTTCAATATTTCAGTCAGCGTATCTCCAAAATCAACAATCCTTACTTTCTTTCGCTTGGTCGTTCCAATCACATTTTTATGCTTTGCACCGTCGTAACGGATACTTCTTTTAATGGTCAGGCATTGATCTTCAAGGTTGATGTCCTGCCATGTAAGACCACAGGTTTCACCGATGCGAAGTCCTGCATAATATGCAATCTGAATCGGCAGGATCGCAGGTGGATTTTTCTTTTCCAGATACTTGATAAGTCGCTCATAATCCTCATGTGAAATCGGCTGTGTGCCATCTTCGACTTCATCATCGGAAAAGAGGTCAACTTCCTCTGCCTGTTTTTTCAGCTTAATATACTGCATCGGATTGAAACTGATTAACTGTTTTGGAAATACTGCAAAACGGAATGACTGCTGCAACACTGCGGAAAAAGAATGGATATAATCTTTACTGTATCCTTTTCTCACTTTTCCGTCTGGAAATTCGCCACCGAATGTAAGCAGATCAAGAAATGCCTGTAAATGTTCGGCAGTAACTGTTTTCAGTTTACGGTCTGCAATCGGGTGTTTCTTAGTGCAACGGATTGCACTGAGATAATTTTCCACTGTGCCATTACTGAGTGTTCCGGTTTTCAGTTCTTCTTCTGCCCACATGTCCAGAAGTTCACCTACGGTAAGGTTATCTGCTTTTGCAACAAATTTCTTATCTTCGTAATCTTCCAGTGCCTTGCGGAGAAGTTTTTCTGTCTCACTTTTGCTTTCGGTTCCGGCATATTCTTTCTGAACCATTTTGCCGCTTGCGTCCTCTACATAGAAGCGGTAGTACCATTTCTTTCCTTTCTTTCTAACAGATCCTTTTGCCATAATCGTATGTCTCCTTTCGATATCAGACAATCGGAACTGCTGAAATGCTTCTTGCGTGTAAGTATATCATAACTCCGATTATCTTACTATACCGATTCAGAATCCTCGTACATAACTTCGGATAAAAGATTTGCAAGCCGTTGTTCTGCTGTTTCCGGTTTCTTGGAATAGAGCCTTACAATATCTGCCATGTCATTCAATGCGTTGACAGTATGGGTGATCTCCCTGAGAAACATGATCTCGTTATATTCATCATTCGATTCAAACCCCATTACTTTTGCAATGTCCGCTTCTTTGGTATTGCCTTTGTAATTCTTGCAGGCGAACTGGAACGAATCCAAAAACAGTTCATATTGTTTCAACATTAACAGCAGTAGGTCTTTGGAAAAAGCATCTTCTGTTTTCGTAAGGTCAAGAGGTAACTGTTTGAGAATATCCGTCATGGCATCACGAATCTGTAATTCTCTTTTATCCGTAATGTCGGTTTCATATTCGTCCGTTTCCCCTCTGAGCCATTCCACAGATACATGGAGAGCTTCTGAAAGACCTTCCAGCACCATTTTCTTTGTATTGTCAATCGTTCCGGCTTCATATCTCTGAATCGTAGATGCAGTCACACCCATCTTTTCAGCGATATAAGGCTGTGTCAGATTCAATTCTGTACGGCGCTGTTTTGCCCTGCTACCGATCAGCTTGCGTAATTCTTTATCTTTCATGCTGATGTGCCTCCTTTTTCGGTATGTCATTACTATACCACATAACAAACAATATTGCAATATGCAATTAAACAATAAATAATATAATTTCGTAATGCTTGACAAGATGATATAAACACGCTATACTGACAGCACAAAAGAAATTGCATAATGCAATTTATAAGGAGGTGGTCACATGACGCAAAGAAAGATTGCCTTATCTATTGAGGAAGCTGCGGATTATACGGGAATCGGCAGGAACACCCTGAGAAAACTGGTGGAGTGGAAGAAACTTCCGGTATTAAAGGTCGGGAGGAAAGTCCTGATTAAAACGGATATGCTGGAACTTTTCATGGAAGCCAATGAGGGCAGGGACTTAAGGGATAAAGGAAATGTGAAAGCCGTCACAAGAAACGGTTCCACTTAAAAAGGCGGTTCCCGAAGAAACCGCCAAAGGTTTTATCAGACCGAAGCCATGATATACCTACACGCAAGCAGATTATACCATGTACTTCGTCTGACAGACAACAGGAAACTTATGTTTGGTAGAAAAAAGAAAGGACGATGATATTTATGGCAAGATCAACAAAGAGTTATGAGGAGCGTCTGCTCCAGTTGGAAAAAAGAGAACAGGAAAGCCTTGAAAAAGCGAAACAGTACGCAGCACAGAAACGGGAACTGAAGAAACGTCAGAAAGATGTGGAAACAAAAAAACGAACCCACAGGCTCTGTCAGATTGGCGGTGCGGTGGAATCAGTGATTGGTTCTGCGATTGAGGAAGAAGATATTCCGAAGCTGGTCGGCTTCTTAAAAAGGCAGGAAGCAAATGGGAAATTCTTCTCAAAGGCAATGCAAAAAGAGCCAGTTGCGAATACGGAGGAAGTGTAATGCCGGAGGGAGTGGAGTTTCCATTCCCTTCATTGCTTTTTTATGAAGGGCGCACTTATGGACAACCAGAGGTCGTCCGTATAAGTTTGCCACAGGTGGCAACCGGTCTGCGCTAACGCTTGCCGGGCTCGTTCCGTCGGCGGGCATTTCATGCAGACCTGCTCATGTCGCAGGAGGCACTCTTCGCCAGAGGGGCGCATTCCATGCAGGCTGTTATGCACAGAGCACTCTTACGCAGAGGGCGTTCCGGCAGATACCATTCTCTTTTACAGGAAATGTTAACTGCCGGAAATCAATGCCGGGTACGGCAGAAAGGGGGGAAACGGATCATGGCGATCTTTCATTATACGGTAAAGATTGTCGGACGCAGCAAAGGGAAATCCATCATATCAGCGTCTGCCTATCTCAATGGTGATGTAATGAAAAATGAAGAAACAGGCAGGATCAGTTACTACACTTCCAAAAGAGAAGTTGTTTATACCAGTTTGATGATGTGTGAAAATGCACCGCAGGAATGGCAGAATGTACCTGCCGAAAATATCAAACGGTTTCAGAAATCTGTCCGGTATAAAAGGGCAGACAACAAAGAAGTTGTACTGGAGAAATTCAAACTTACTTTTCAGAAACAGTGCTTATGGAATGAAGTTTTGAAGATTGAGAAAAGTTCAGACGCACAGCTTGGCAGATCGTTTGAGTTCTCACTTCCAAAAGAATGGAATCGACAGGAACAAATTGAATATACAACAGATTATATTCAGAAAAACTTTGTGGACAAAGGCATGTGTGCAGATTGGAGCATTCACGATAAGGGCGACGGAAACCCGCATGTGCATTTACTTGTAACCATGCGTCCCTTTAATCCCGACCACTCATGGGGAAACAAAGAAGTCAAAGACTGGGAGTTTGTCAGAGATACTGACGGAAATATTGTGGTTGATGAATCCCACCCGGACTGGTGGCAGGATAAAAAGAATCCTGACCGTCATGGAATCCGAATTCCGGTATTGGACGAAAACGGTAATCAGAAAGTTGGTGCAAGGAACCGTAAACAATGGAAACGGGTGCTGACCGATGCTACCGGATGGAACAATCCAAAGAATTGTGAATTATGGCGGAGCGAATGGGCGAAAGTCTGTAATGACCATTTATCAGTAGAACAACAGATTGACCACCGTTCCTATGCAAGACAGGGAAAATTAGAAATCCCTACAATCCATGAGGGTGCTGATGCAAGAAAGATTGATGAGAAATTCCAGAGTGGACAGGTGCAGACAGCTTCATGGAAAGTAGAGGAAAACCAGATCATAAAAAGACAAAATGCACTGCTGAAAAAGATACAGACCAGTTTCGGAAAAGTATCTGGTGCATTATCACAGTGGAAGGAGTGGTTAAATGACCTTAGAAGAAAGCCGGGAAGTCATTCCCATGATGGAGTCAATGATAAACCAGATCGAGGAACAGCAGAACCTTATGGCAGAGATGGTACAGGAATTACAGGAACGGGACAGACAGCTTCTGTCCTTTCAGGAGCAGAACCAGAGTTTGCAGATCTTAAACAGCGAGTTATCCGGGCTTCTGAATCTTTTGCCAGATACAGAAGAACTGCTCTCCCAGATCGAACAGCAAAAAGTCAGAATCGAACAGTTGGAAAACGAGAATCAGCAATGGCAGGAATTAACGCAGAAGCTGAACAACGAGAACAGCTTATTACTGACATTAAACAGCAGATAGAGAAAGCGAGGGATATTGATGAACGAATGCGTAAACTTAGAGAACGTCGGGCGGGTGGAAGAACTCCTGGCAATGACGGAACAGATGCAGGACGAACTGGATCAGAAAGACCAGACAATTCTGGAACTGAACAGGCAGCTAAACAGATCGCTGACCTTGAACGAGAAATTGAACAGCGAAAACAGAGCCGAGAATATCGAAGCATTGCGGACAAAATTAAAGCAAACAGAGGAACAATTAACCAGCGAGACAGACAGCAGGAAAAGAGCCGACGCAGAAGTCGTGGCATGGAAATTTAAGTACGAAAAAGCGGAGCAGGCAAAACGCTATGCACAGACACACCAAAAGACGGTAGAGGTGCCTGTCGAGAAAAAAGTGCCTTATGAGAAATGCGATAACTGTGACCGTACTGCTTATCAGAAAGCAAAAGAAAAATGCGATAATCGAAAAATTCAGTTGGAGAAAAAATATAAACAAATGACAACAGGTTATGAAAGCCTTATGTTCCTGTTGGCATGGTACAGCATAGCAACTACACTGTTCACAGCTATCCTTTCTCCGGTTTTTCTTAACGACTGTATCACCTTTTTCGGTACGATTGGTAAAGGAATCATAAACCTGTTTCGAGAATTTGTTACAGGAGCAGATTCTTTCGGACAGTTAAGCAATGGAATCTCAAACAGTATCGTTTCCGGGATTGTGTACTGGCTGATCGCGGCTATTGTTATGGGAATTTTATTCATTATAACGGGATTCCTGATAATTGGGATTGGCTATCAGGTGGGAAAAATCTACCGGAAATATTGTTGGGATATCATCAGCATTATGGTGGCAATAATGAGTACAGCTATCGTAATCTACTTTGGCGAATGGATAAAATCTGTCATTCCGATAAACCTCATTGTACTGTTACTACTTGTATATGTGGTCTATATTGGAATTCGATGTTATGTAAAAGACTGGCGAGAAGAGCGGGGATATTATTAAGAAAAACACAGGGAGATGTCTTTATCTTCCTGTGTTAAAAATGAAGCATTGATTATTTTTATATGAGAGGGATTATCGGACAGACCTATATCGTGTTACAAAGTGTTGTAAAGCCTGCAATTTCGTGATTTTTAAAATTGACCGTTTTATAGGATAGTATAAAAGTTTGTTAGAGAATCTTAAAAATAAACATTAAAATTATATAAATCACCACTATTATAGGATACTATAAAAAATAATTCAAAACAAGTCTTTTATTTTTTAAAGAGTGATATTGTAGGATTACAATACATGTATGAAACCAGATAAGGAGAAAACGTAAATTGTGTTAATGATAGCAGACATGAGTATGGAGTGAATATCTTATTTGGAGGAAAAACAAATGGTACAATCAATCTTTGAGGAAATGGGCGGCAGATACGAACGGCAAGGCGAATACATTTTACCCTGCCTTACCATACCACCCGAAAAGGAACAGTCGATAGACTTATTCGGACGGCGGCACTTGGACTATCTGCGGGAGTACCGCAAAATTACATACACCAATCTTCTCACAAGCGGCAGGCTCAATGCTTACCTTGCCGACATTGACAGACAGGCACAGGAACACTTTGAACGGCTCATAGAGGGCATGAAGCAAGCACAGGGCATAACGGAATGCCTAAAGGAAGAAAACGCCTTAGAATGGACTGGAAGAACGAATAACATAAGGGCTTGTGCGAGGGAGATTGTGGGGAAAGAAATTATTTTTGCATAAACAGATGATTAGTGGCAGGGTGAAATCCTGCCGCTTTTTCTGCTTTAGTTTGTCAGCTTGACAAATAAAGGGTTAAGGAATATAATTAAATTCAGTTTTATACAAGGAGTTAATAAATATGCGGCAAGGTATTCTTAAATAAACTGTCAATTTGATAGTGGGAACAAAAGTAGCAGTCTCGTTTCACTTTTAATATGGGGCTTAGTTTTTTGTACCCAGTTTAAGAATACTTTTATCATGTAATTTTATATGCCCGAAAACATATAAGTGTTTTGGGGCTATTGGAGTTATTTACCCAGTGATAGGAGTATTTATCACTGGGTATTTTTATGCCCTTTTTTGGGTGTTAATAGGAGGAAAATCACATGAAAATAATTAACTTAGGCATTCTGGCTCACGTTGACGCAGGAAAGACAACCTTAACGGAGAGTTTATTGTATACCAGTGGTGCAATTGCAGAACTAGGGAGCGTAGATAAAGGCACAACAAGGACAGATACAATGAATTTGGAGCGTCAAAGGGGAATCACTATCCAGACAGCAGTGGCATCTTTTCAGTGGGAGGATGTAAAAGTCAACATTATAGATACGCCAGGCCATATGGATTTTTTGGCGGAAGTATACCGTTCTTTATCCGTATTAGACGGAGCAGTATTATTAGTTTCTGCAAAGGATGGCATACAGGCACAGACCCGCATACTGTTTCATGCACTACAGACAATGAAGATTCCGACAATTTTTTTCATCAATAAAATTGACCAAGAAGGGATTGATTTGCCAATGGTATATCGGGAAATGAAAGCAAAGCTTTCTTCGGAAATTATAGTGAAGCAAAAGGTTGGGCAGCATCCCCATATAAATGTAACGGACAATGACGATATGGAACAGTGGGATGCAGTAATTATGGGAAACGATGAACTATTAGAGAAATATATGTCAGGGAAACCGTTTAAAATGTCAGAACTGGAACAGGAAGAAAACAGGAGATTCCAAAACGGAACGTTATTTCCCGTTTATCACGGAAGCGCTAAAAACAATCTTGGGATTCGGCAGCTTATAGAAGTGATTGCCAGTAAGTTTTATTCATCAACGCCTGAAGGTCAATCTGAACTATGCGGGCAGGTTTTTAAGATTGAATATTCGGAGAAACGGCGGCGTTTTGTTTACGTGCGTATATATAGCGGAACATTGCATTTGAGGGATGTTATTAGAATATCTGAAAAAGAGAAAATAAAAATCACAGAGATGTGTGTTCCGACAAACGGTGAATTATGTTCATCCGATACAGCCTGCTCTGGTGATATTGTAATTTTACCAAATGATGTTTTGCAGCTAAACAGTATTTTGGGGAACGAAATGCTGTTGCCGCAGAGAACATTTATTGAAAATCCTCTCCCTATGCTCCAAACAACGATTGCAGCAAAGAAATCTGAACAGCGGGAAATATTGCTTGGGGCACTTACAGAAATTTCAGATGGCGACCCTCTTTTAAAATATTATGTGGATACTACAACGCATGAGATTATACTTTCTTTTTTGGGGAAAGTGCAGATGGAAGTCATTTGTGCCATCCTTGAGGAAAAATATCATGTGGAGGCAGAAATAAAAGAGCCTACTGTTATATATATGGAAAGACCGCTTAGAAAAGCAGAATATACCATCCACATAGAAGTCCCGCCAAACCCTTTCTGGGCTTCTGTCGGGTTGTCTATAGAGCCGCTCCCTATTGGAAGCGGAGTGCAGTATGAAAGCAGAGTTTCACTTGGATATTTAAACCAATCGTTCCAAAATGCGGTTATGGAGGGGGTTCTCTATGGCTGCGGGCAGGGGCTGTATGGATGGAAAGTGACAGACTGTAAAATCTGTTTTGAATATGGATTGTATTATAGTCCTGTAAGTACCCCCGCAGACTTTCGGCTGCTTTCCCCTATCGTATTGGAGCAGGCTTTAAAAAAAGCAGGGACAGAACTATTAGAGCCATATCTCCACTTTGAAACTTATGCACCGCAGGAATATCTCTCACGGGCGTATCATGATGCCCCAAGGTATTGTGCAGATATTGTAAGTACCCAGATAAAGAATGACGAGGTCATTCTGAAAGGAGAAATCCCTGCCAGATGTATTCAAGAATACAGGAACGATTTAACTTATTTCACAAATGGGCAGGGAGTCTGCTTGACAGAGTTAAAAGGATACCAGCCAGCTACTGGTAAACTTATTTGCCAACCCCGCCGCCCGAATAGCCGTATAGATAAGGTTCGGCATATGTTCCACAAGTTAGCCTAACAGCTTGCATAAGTCGTATAAAATGAGATTTGAAAGGATTAGAAGCTAATTATGATGAAATGCGAATGGATATTATGTCCTGTTTGTGGGAGCAAAACCCGTAATAAAATTAGGAAGGACACTGTTTTGAAGAATTATCCCCTTTATTGTCCAAAATGCAGACAAGAAAGATTGATTAAAGTTGACAACTTGAAGATAACTGTCATCAAAGAGCCAGACGCTTAAGACGCAGAGCCGATGAAATTGTGGAACAATTCACGAATCATCGGCTCTTTTTGTTTCGTATTTGAAAGAACAAACTCACCAAATAAAAAAAACGATATTCGGGTGGGTTATTTTGTTATACCCTAAATTACCCTCTGAATTTGTTTTTAAATTTGGAGGGTTTTTATGTTCCTTTTTTCGGGCGGTTGCCCATCTGCTTATATAAAGCAAAGTTTATTTATACATAGCACATCAGGGAATGGCGGGAAGCCAGTTAAAAAAATCCCTGCCAGTGCAACGGTACTTCCCACCATGAAGGTAGAAGTACAATCTCCATACAACAGAATTAGTATTTCCCATAACCGTAAAGGTCACAAAGCCTTTGCGGTTTTTCTTTTGTCGTTTTTGGTTGGAAAGTGCCGCAGGACTATTATTGGTGTTAAGTGTCGTTCGCCGCCTTTCAATCTGGATTTTTATGTTTTCAAAGATTCAGATTGATTGGAGGAAAAAAGAATGGCATATAACAACGGACGTGAGGACAGGAAGTGGCGTATCTGGAAAGAAGCCGAGGAAAAAGTGTTGCGGGAACATGGAGTTGATGAAGCTACCATCGAACAAATCCGTATTGACGACAGGGCAGACTTTAATTCCAACAGGCGGTTTTACCATTGGACAAGCGATTTCGGGGAATACCTTGAGGGAATGGCAGACAGGGAACAGTCAGCCGAAGTAAAGACCGTTGAAGATTTACTGGATGAAATCGAAGATGAAAATCTGTATCAGGCATTACTTACGGTGGACAGGCGTACACTGCAAATCGTTCTGCTGAAAATGAAAGGGTATTCCACAAAAGAGATTGCCCCGCTTGTGCATTTAACGACGGGTGCTATCTATGCACGGTTAGACCATCTTAGAAAAAAGTTGCGGAAGATTTTATAGTCATCTAATACAGCATGCTTTCTTATGGGCTATTGGGTGGGGGATAAAATTCTCCCACCCAATTTTAGAATAAGTGAATAAAATCCCTGTCCATAGAGAATACTAAAAAGTTTGTGCAAAATCTTGACAGCCATATTGCCGCTATGGTATTCTGAAATACCAATGGGGAAATTGGAAGATTGAAAATTAAATAAGCACATAGATATAAGATTGAAATGTCAGCCAATCGGCAAGGCTGACATGGGTTTTGAATTTCAAAGCCGCTACATAGCATTGCGAATCAGAGCGGGAGGGAATCCTCTTGTCGTTCGTGATGCAGTGTGGCGGCTTTTTCATTTATCCAAAAGTCAAAGGCAATAAAATCCAGAACGGAGGTGGAAAGGACATAGGATTTCCTTTTCGGAGGGTAAAGGCAGGCATTAAGAAAGCCGTTACACAGAAAAATGCTCTGCGGAGTTGTCCACAGAGATAGCGAGCATCGGATTGTGTCAGCCACAATCCAATCCACACCCTAAAGGCGTGTGGACTAACTTAGGGGACAACCCCTAGCTACCCCGATAAAAGGAAAAATAAAACTGGAGGATTAAGAAAAATGAGTAGAGAAAAATCAGAAAAAGTATGCATTACTTTTAGATTGAGCGAAGAAGAACATGAAAAATTAAAGCAGTATTCATCCGCCTGCGGTCTGTCCACCGCAGAATTTATGCGTCAGTTATGCAGGGGAAACGCACCGCAGCCACAGCCAGAGAAAGAATTTTGGGAACTATTAGGCACGCTTTACGAAGTACACGTAGCCTTTAAAAAGTGTATCCCCTACGCCCCTTCCGCTGATGAAATATGCAGGGAGATTGAGGATTTTATCTTGGAACTGCAACGGAATTATACCCTCCCACAGCAGTTTGACATGGAAAAATTGACGGAACAGGGGGCAGTCTGATATGGCGGCAACGAGCCTCTGGCACATCGAAGGACGGTTGAAAGACTTAATTTCTTATGTGGAAAACCCAGAAAAGACCGTGCCGAATAAGGAGATGCAGGACTTCTTTGACGTGTTCTCCTATGTGAAGAATCCACAGAAAACGGACAATGGAGAGTTTGTTTCCGCCATCAACTGTTTAAAAGAAACAGCGTTACAGCAGATGATTCTAACGAAAAAGCAGTACCAGAAGACAGGCGGGTATATCGCTTGGCACGGCTACCAGAGCTTCAAGCCAGACGAAGTAACGCCCGAACAATGCCACGAAATCGGCTTAAAACTTGCGAGGGAAATGTGGGGCGACAAGTACCAGATAATCGTTGTCACCCACCTTGACAGGGGGCATCTCCACAATCACTTCTGCTTCAACTCTGTTTCCTATCTGGATGGGAGCAAATATAATTACTCAAAATCGGAGCAGAAACGGCTAAGGGAAACGTCAGACCGCTTGTGCAGAGAGTACGGATTATCGGTGATTGAGAACCCGAAGAAAGCACCGTCAAGACCGCTGTATCTGGATGAAAAGAGCGGCAAGCCGACACGCTACAACGTCTATCTGGAAGATTTAGCGGAGGCAATCAGCGGCAGTCGGGATATTCCGCACATGATGAAGTATCTAATCGACAAAGGCTACGAGGTTGATTTTTCGGGCGGGCATTGGAAAATGAAGCTGCCGCAGTATAAGCATTTCACAAGATTAGATACGCTTGATGAACGCTTAACGCCCGATTTTATCCGTTCACATTTAGGCACAAGGGCAAGATATGGGAACTACAAAGCAAAGATTTCCTACTCTCCCCATATGCCCGAAGAATATAAAAAGGCTTGGAAACCGCACCAGAAAACAAGGGGAATCTTAGCGTTGTATTACTATTGGTGCTATCAGTTGGGGATATTTCCCAAAGGCACGGACTACAAGCCGACAAGCCCGCTTATGAAAGAGGAGCTTCGGAAACTGGATGAGATTACCACACAGGTACGCTATATGTCGGAGCATAACATCTCCACCCTCTCCGATTTGCACGCCGACAGGGAGAAGAACCAGACGGAAATGGACAGGCTTACCAACTATCGGCGGCATTTGCAGAATAAGATACGGCGTGCTTCACCCGCCGAGAAAGAAACGCTCCGAGAAGAAAAAAACGGGGTGACGGAACGGATAACGGAGCTGCGAAAGCGGCTGAAATATGCGGACGGGATTGAAAAACGCTCTGCCCACATTGATGACTGCTTGAACCAAATCCACGATACGGTTGAAAATCAAAGGTCAAACCAGAATGGCAGGACAGACCGCAAGAGGGAGGACGCATTGCGATGAGCAGACTGACAGAACAGGAACTTACGGAAATTTTAGACGAAAATAAGGGTATCTCAATGGTAAACCCGAATAGGGTGTACCCGCCCCTGCCGCCTGCTGAAAACATTATGCCCCTTATGCGTATCCCTGAACAGGCAACGCTCTGCGAGAAAATCGGCGGCACGGAATATACAGTGACCGCACATTTCCGAGAGGACGGGAGGGACTTGCTTGGGCTTCTCAGCAGGATATTCATGCGGGACACAGCAGATTACAGTTTTGATTCCGAGGGTTATGATGAGGATTAAGAAATATCGGAAAGATTATCGCTTTAAAGCGTTGAAGTTTGACCGCAGGCGTGGTATACTGTATCTACACTTCATACTATCGTGTCTGCTGTCGGAAAGGAGAAAGCATTGCAAAGACAGCAGGAAGAAATCACCGCCTTGTACTGTCGTCTGAGTCAGGACGATGGACGTGAAGGCGAGAGCAACAGTATCGTAAATCAAAAAGAATATCTATTCAAGTACGCTAAGGAACACGGGTTTCCAAATCCCACCTACTATGTGGACGATGGCTATACGGGTACGAATTTTGCTGGGGTTAGATAGCGATACTTTTTACATCTACCATGTTACGGCGGTCATGGTTGACAACTTGCGTCGGCTCCTGCTCGGTATCAACCTGTCCGACAAAGCTGTAATGGATTTCGATTTTCCGGGTGTTGGTTTCCCGGTCTAATTCATGTATCAAAATACGGTCGATAAACTCATGGACGTTTTCATAGGTCAATTCCTGTATGTCGCTGTATTTCCCGACAATCTGAATAAACCTTGATATATCCCTTTTTCGCTCGGTAACGGTTGCGATCTGCTGTTGTAACTCGTCTATCCTTGCGGCAAGGGATTTCTTTTCGTCCTCGTAGCCGGAAGTTAGAAACACAAACCGTTCATCTGTCAGTCTGCCTAATGCGTTGTCCTCGTACAGCTTGCGGAAAAGCGTGTCAAGTTCGGTCATACGCGCCTGTGCTTTGGAAAGTTCCTTTTGCTGCTGCGCTAATGCCTTTCTCGCTTCCATGTCGCCGTACTCGGTAGCTTTACAGATAAAGTCCTGTTCGTGTTCCTTAACATACTGCAAAACCCGCCGCATATCTTCCAGCACTAAATCAAGAAGTACGTTTTTGCGGATATAATGAGAGGTACACTCGCTGCCTGTCCTTGCCCTGTTGCGCCATGCGCCGCAAGAATAGGAAAACCTGCGCGGCTCGATATTTACGCCCTGTTGGTAATACATCTTATGTCCGCAACCAGCGCAAAACAGCAAGCCGGAAAAAATATCAATCTCCGCTGCTTTTGTCGGGCGGTGGCGGGTAGCAATCCGCTTTTGCGCAAGTTCAAAGGTTTCCTCGTCAACAAGCGGCTCATGGGTGTTTGGGAAGAAATAGCGTTGTTCTTCTTCGTTCTTCCGGGTCTTTTTCGACTTGTAGGATACCTTGTGAGTTTTCGCGGTTATGGTATGCCCTAAATATTCCTGCCTTGCTAATATGTCATAGAGCGTTTTGTCCGGCCAAGTATAGGGGGCGATCATTGCCCGCTGATACCGCGCCTGTCCTGTGCGCTGATAGCGCAACGCTCCAATCGTCAAGACTTTGTTTTCCGCAAGCCATTTTTGGATTTCGCACATACGCACGCCGCTAACAAACATAGCGAAAACCTGTTTGACAATCGGCGCGGTTTCCGGGTCGGGTATAAGGTGGTGGCGGTTGTTCGGGTCTGGGATATAGCCGTATGGATATTCCCCGTTGACACGCTCGCCTTTTTGCGCCTGTGCCTGTTTAACTGCACGGATTTTCTTGCTTGTATCGCGGGCGTAAAACTCGTTAAACCAGTTCCGCAAGGGGGTAAACTCGTTATCCTCCCGCGCTGTGTCAACTCCGTCGTTAATCGCGATATAGCGCACTCCGTTTTCGGGAAATACAATCTCTATGAGTTCGCCCGTTTTCAGATAGTTTCTGCCAAGACGGGAGAGGTCTTTGGTAATAACCGTCGCCACTCGTCCGGCTTCCACTTCCTGCAACATCGCTTGCAGCCCCTCGCGCTCAAAACTCACGCCGGAAAATCCGTCGTCCACAAAAAACTTTGTGTTCAAAAAATGGTGTTCGTCCGCATAGCGTTGAAGTATCATTTTTTGGTGCTGTATGCTTCCGCTTTCTCCGGCCTGCATATCCTCTTGACTTAAACGGCAGTAAAGGGCGGTGATTTTATTCGACTGTAACATTAGTCCTCCTTTCCGACAGCCGAATAAACAGGTATAATGTGTTGCTATCATTATACCATATCCCGCCGCCTAATGCACTACTCGGACGCTAAAAAGCCCGGATTTCCGGGCTTTTTCTGCAAATCCTTTACAATGAGTTTTTCAATCTTTTTATGGATTGTATCGGTTGCCTTTTCACTCGGCAACGCTTGAACAAGATAGGTGATTTTCCCTATTTTGCGTTCGGTTGTAATTGTCTGTTTTTTATCCATTAGAAAAACCTCCTTTTCCTGTATGGATAAACTATATTCGTCAAAAGGCAAAACGGGCGGTTGTTAGCTGCAACCTCACGGGAGTTTCACCCCGGCCCATGCTTATGGGTGCGCCGCGCAATACTTTGAGGGTGTTCAACGCGGGAGTATCATTGTGCCGCCTTGTATGTCGTCGCCCACAAGCTGCTAAACTTGTTTTACGGCGCGGTAGTTCTCGCTCGACTTTTCCCCAACGGGGAAAAGCGGTCATGGCGTACCCGCCGCCCGGCTCGGTACAGACGGAATGTACCCGTTGCCTGTTATGCTGCGCACCAAAGGCCGCTTTCTTTGTCAAGGAACAATAGGCTTTGTCGGCCTGTAACAGTACACCGTTTCCGATGTGCTGTTACGGAACGACAAATAGCCCATAACGGGAAGCGTGGAAAGGGGACACGCTCCCCGCATGGGCTAAAAGATTATCCTACATGAAAAGCAAGGGTGCGGGTAATAAGGCGCACTTGCAGCCTGTTACGCATTTCCTCGTCCACATAGGAATAGGTATTGCCCGCGTCGTCTTTCAGCGTGCGGGTACAAAGTTTCGCTATGTAACCCTCGTAATGCTTCAAGATCGCGCACATGGCGGTTGTGTCGCCGTTTGCCGCTGCGGAAATGACAGGGAACGGCAACAGATTTTCAGATTTCCTAACGGTATTCATCATCTGCTTTTCCCTCCAAATACTGTTTGATTTTCGCAAGCGCGGATTTCCTGTGCCGGAAAACCGTCGTGCGTACAACATTCAGCAGTTCAGCAATTTCCGCGTCGCTCATGTCCAAGAAGTAGGACAAAAGGATAATGTCGCGTTTCCTTTCGGGCAAAGCGTTAAGGGCTTCGGCAAGCAGTTCATTTTTGACGAGTACATCAAAGCCGGACACTTGAAAACGGAAATAATCGCTTTTGTATTCGTCCGTTGTGAAAAGCTGCGCGAGTTCGCTTTCGCTCAAATCCGAAAAAGGTACTTCGCGTGCTGCGCGTTTCGCAAGAGTGCGGCGGTGGCTTTTCGCTTCGCCAACCAAAGTTTTCTTTGCTAATGCGTCGTACTGATGTTGTATTCTTTCCTTGTCGGAAGAAGATAGCTCCATAGAGTTCACCTCCTTCCCGCGTGGAGTAGAGGACGGGAGTTAAGGGCTTGTCCTCTCTGCCCCTTTCGCTCCGTACCCGTTCGGGAGATGGCTCTTGAGTGCGTTTTTCAGAAAAAAGTTGAAAAAAGCAAAATGCGCCCGTCCGCAAGACGCGGACGAGCGCAAAGGAAATGTAAGAAGTATTTAGATGTATTGACAGTTCATACTCATAGCCGGAATATCCCGCTTGCGGAGCATAGCTTTTTTTGACCGCAAAGCATTAGGCGGGTTACAGTAAATAAAAATGGACACGGCGATACCTCCCCGATACCGCCGTATCCTTAAAAAAGGGCGACTTTAATACACTACCCGCAATCCATTCTATAATAGGGAACAGCGGCTTTTGCGCAATATTAAATAAAAAAGCCGATAACACATAGGTTTTTTGACCTAATGCGTTATCGGCTCTGCGTCTATGCGTCTGGCACTTTTAATCATTTTTTTTTGAATTTATTATATGTGTTAGCTAACTGTCCACAAGCCGCGTTAATCTCTCTGCCATGAGAAACTCTCATAGTAACTTCAAGTCCTGCTTGCTCTAATTGATGTTTGAATGCAACTATTTCCCGTTTCTGTGGTGCTTTAATTCTTGAATTGCTTGTTGGGTTGTATTGTAACACGTTAATCATAACTTTTTTGCCCCGAAACCATTTTGCAAGTTGTCTTACATCTGAGGGCCGGTCATTTATACCCGGTAAAAGCAAATACGCAAAGACAATTTTGCGATTATGCCTTTCAGAATAGGATAAGGCTTGCTTAACAACATCTTCAATAGCATATATGCGCATGTGAGGAATAATACGATTTCTTGCAGATTGTGTTGCTGCGTGTAAAGATATTGTCAACTGAATTTTAAGATGTTCCTCGCGCAATTTTTTTAATTGATCGACCGGACCAACTGTTGATATGGTAATGCCGTCGGTTGGAAAGTTGAGCCCATATCTATCTCGGAGAATATGGATTGCTTTTATCAAGTTGTCATAATTGAATAAAGGCTCTCCCATACCCATAAAAACGATACGGTTTACTTTTCGACGCAACAATATAATCTGTTGTACGATTTCTGACGATGTTAGATTACGAACAAAGCCATTTCGCCCGGACTCACAAAAAATACAACCAACAGGACAACCGACTTGTGTGCTCACGCAAACAGTTCCACCATCTCGCCGCTTGATAAAAACCGTTTCAATGTATTTGTTGTCTTTCAGTTCGTAAACATACTTTTCAGTATCACTGCTTTTGCAAATATTTTTTACCAACATTGATAGATTTTTTTTGCGTGGTAATTGCTTATATAATTCTTCATATAAGGCTTTTGCTTCATTCTCGCCAATAACTTCCGACATTTCTTTGTAAGTAAATCCGTATGGATCATTCCGTACTTCCGCAGGCGTATATTTAGGTAAACGTTTCATTTTTATATCCTTTCTTCTAAATAATAAAAGTTTGTTTTTCTGTATTTTTGATTACAATCTCTAATTTTTCTACATCAATGATATGCGTCAATTTGCATTTAGGGCAGAAAAGAGGAAAATCTTTTAATACAGTATTATGAAATACTTGAACTCTCGTCTTTCCGTTACAAATCGGACATTTTATCCAATATTTTTTAAGCATTATATTTCACTCGTCCTTTTTACACAAAAAAATGCAGGTCAATCCTCAACATGAGCATTGACCTGCATTTATAATGCACAGAGCAGTACAACAAAACTAAGGCATAGCTTGCACTATGTCTATACTATATCTATACGTCGTTAGTTTTTTGTATAGCATCCGCAAAATAAGCATGACAAAAAAGCCCATGTTGAAAATGGGAAAATCCTTTTTTTCAATGCTTATCTAATACGCATGCTATGCAACATAAACGCCGCCTCCTTTTACATAAATTTTATTTTATCAGAAAATCAGTCTACTGTCAATACACAACAGGAAGTATTTAACCTAATGATATGAATTGTGTGGACATATCCAAAAAGAAAGGTGAACTGTAAAATGTAACAGGGTGAATGAAAGTCCTCTTGTTTATTCTATGTGTCGAGCCCGTCTATGTGTCAGATTGCATTTTCTGATAGACTGTTTCTTTTCGTGACTTATCAAAGAAAGTTCTCCTGTCGGGTATGTTCCAATTGTTTATTTCGGATATAAGCGTCTAATTCACAATTATATTCGTAGAGGCGAAAGACTACTTTGTTCTAAAAGGTATTTCTATATCTCTAATGAATCTTCCGCGTTCACCCACATCTGCAAATTTCCATCAAGATATAATCTTGCATATTCAAGTGGTTCATCAACTGCAAGTGAAGTTAATGCACAGTCTGATCCGGGAGTGGTTTTTAAATTCTTTTCTGCTTCCCAACAATCAATGCGAAGCATATAGCCAGCACTGGTATAAACATCAATACTGTTTCTGTGTGGATTGTATTCTGCAAATATCGTTCTCATCGTATCCTATCTCCTTATCATTCAATCAATCATCAGATACAAAAATCAGAAGCATTTCAATCAGTTCACCATGTCACTTTTATTTTGTGTTATACTGTTTTATATGATTTTCTTGCCCTTGTATTTGCCCTTATCAGAATTCGTAAACACTGATGGGACGATATAACACAAGGGAAAGAATAAGGGAAAGCTCATCTGCGATAAATCCAGTGTTTTCAAGGGTTGGCAGAGAATTTAATAACAAGATATAACAGTTATCAAATCTCTTAAAACAGGTGAAATCTCAATCGGGAGTTATCATCTACTACATATAGGTAAAAAACAAATTAAACAAAATAAAGCATAGAATAACAGCAGTCCAAATCCACAGACGAGTTTTCTTTTGCAAAGTTAAATTCAAGATACTTATTCCAGCCAAAATAACAAAACTACCAATAATAGCAGGATAATGTGTTCCACTTGAACCATTTGACCAAGGAGATATACCTAAGGCGATAAAAATTTTATCTCCAATGCAATACTTCGCGCTATTCCATGTGCCACCCAATATAAGACCCAAAACAATCAATAGGACAGCAATAATCCTATTTGTCAACTTCTTACTTTTGCTCATATTATCACCTCATCAAATTCCGATTGAGATTTCACCTGTTTTAAGAAATTTAATAACTGTTATATTTTGTTATTAAATTCTCCGCAAACCATTGAAAACACTGGATTTGTCGCAGGTGAGCTTTCCCTTATTGTTTCCTTTGCGTTATATCGTCCCACCAGTGTTTACGAACTCTGATAAGGGAAAATACAAGGGCACAAGAGGTCCGGTGGACCTCTGCTCTGTGCCGACCGAAGCGGCAGCGGAGACCAAAAAAATTATATAAAACAGTATAACACAAAATAAAAGTGACATGGTGAACTGATTGAAATGCTTCTGATTTTTGTAGCAAATAATTGATTGAACGATAAGGAGATAAGATACGATGAGAACAATATTTGCAGAATATAATCCCGGACGAAACAGCATTGATGTTTATATCAGTGCAGACTATATGCTTCGCATTGACTGCTGGGAAGCAGAAAAGAATTTGAGAACCACACCCGGATCAGATTGTGCATTAAACACACTTGCCATTGATGAACCACTAGAATATGCGAGACTGTATCTTGATGGGAATTTACAGATGTGGGTAGATGCAGAAGATTCCTTGACATTATAGTAATGTTCAAAAAAAGCTCTCTGTGCAATGCACAGGAGCTTTTTATATGTAGACCTCTATTTATTTGTGCTGTCTGCATCAATTACAGACTGAATCTGCTTCATAAGGGCATCATAGTTGTCCTTGTTATCAATTCCGCCGAGCATTGGTTCGCCTACAATATTGCCATTTCTGTCAACAAGTATAGTTGTTGGAAAGGCCATGATTTCTGAGGCATATTTACCGGCAGCACTAGAGGAGTCAATTGACAGATTACGATATTTGACACCCTGGCTTTCAAGAACAGAGGCAGCCTCTTTGATAGCTGTTTTATTGCCATCGAAGGTCTCAGTGTTGATGCCAACAACTTCTCCGCCCATTGATTTGATAGCATCATTTAATTCGTTAAGCTTGGATAATTCAGCGACACATGGTTTGCAGCCGGTAAACCAGAAATTGACGACTGTTACTGCATTACCGGAAAACAGGCTGTCATCAACCTTATTGACATCAAAATCCTCACCGGAAAAATCACTGAATACAGATGAGGCTTTAGAGCTGTCCTTCTTGTTATCGTCTGATGATGTATTTTTGTTTTCAAGCTCTGCTATCTGTTCCTCGATTTTTCGTATGGTTTCAATATCCTCATTAAGTGTTTTAAGCTCATCGTCTGTGAATGAATTCTTGTTTGATTCTACGGTACCGACAAGATAATCAGCATAATTTCCGTTTGGATCGGCGTCACTTTTGTTCATCATGCCAAATGCCTTGTTCCACACATCAGCGTGATCTGCAAAAAGTTGATTTTCCTGCTGATATAAATCATCAAGCCTGGAATCTGATTTGCCAGATGCTTCTGAGCCGGCTTCAGTCTGAGTGTTCTTAGAATCTGTTGTGGAAGCTTGCTTTATGCCACATGCTGTAAGTGATAATGCTATGCAGAGTGTAAAAATAGAAATAAATGATAATTTGTTTTTCATGAGTAATTTCTCCTTTAAAATAATAGTAAAATGTTTAATAGCTATCTGTTGTCATTTTTTTTGACATGATTTTCCCATAAACCGGTAGCAGATGGCGTCCTTCGGACAGGCCTTTATGCAGGCACCGCAGCGTATGCACTCGGGGTGATCCGGTGTCTTACACACATCCACATCCATCTTACATGCCTTTGAGCATTGACCGCATCCGACACATTTGCTGCTATCAACGGTGATTTTGAGCAGGCTGACCTTATTAAATAATGAGTAGATTGCTCCAAGCGGACAAATCCATTTACAGAAGGGCCTGTAAAATAAGATACTTAGTACAATCACTGCAATTAAAATCATACACTTGAAAGAAAAAAGCTTTCCCAGCGCAGAACGGATAGCAGCATTTCCAATAGATAACGGTATAGCACCCTCTAAAACCCCCTGAGGACAGATATATTTGCAGAAGAACGGGTCTCCCATTCCTATAGAGTTCGTTACAAGCATCGGCAGAAGTATAACGAAAACAATAAGAATGACATATTTTAGGTACCTAAGAGGCTTTAGTTTGGCTGTGGATAATTTCTTTCCGGGGATTTTATGAAGTAAATCCTGAAACCATCCAAATGGGCACAAAAAACCACATATAAATCTGCCGAGAGTTACACCGAGTAAAATAAAAAATCCGGTTATGTAGTATGAAAACTTAAATTTTGATGATCCGACAACTGCCTGAAATGCCCCTATTGGACAGGCCCCTGTCGCGGCAGGGCAGGAGTAGCAGTTTAATCCGGGTACGCATACTGTTTTTGCATTGCCCTGATATATTTTACCCTTAAATAAATTTGGAATATGAATATTGGTCAGCAGCGTTGCTGCGGCCTGTATCCAGCCACGTATTTTTGCCAGTTTTCTTGATCGTAATTTCTTTTCCTTATCCAATTCCGACACACTCCAGACATAGTTTTATTGCTTTACCAAGCACTGTAGCCGCCTCACCTCTGACTGCGCCATAGCTTATCATGGATACACCAAGGATAAGCAGAATGATTTGACATGTTTTTTGGTATTTCAACATAATGTTGCTCCTTTTTGTTGTATTGTTGACCAGCTGACTTTGGTATTATACAATATAGGTTGTAAAATTATTGTTAAGAAGCAGGAGAACATTTTGAGATTATTAATTGTTGAGGATGAGAAACAAATATGTGATATGGTTGCAAAGAGTCTGTATGCTGCCGGTTATGAGGTGGATACCTGTTATGATGGGAAAGAGGCTCTTGAATGTATACTGTCGGAGAATTATGATCTGATAGTTTTAGATTTGAATCTGCCGGGGATGGATGGCATGGAGCTTCTTAAGGAGCTTAGAAAATACAATGATGAAACTAAGGTTTTGATATTATCTGCGAGAGGTCAGATTGCTGATAAGGTAGAGGGACTGGATGCAGGAGCAAATGATTACATGGAAAAACCATTCCATCTGCAGGAGCTTGAGGCACGTATCAGAAGCCTGACAAGAAGGAAATTTGTACAGAATGATATATGTCTTAAATGCGGAGAAATAAAGTTTGATACGATTAAACGCGAGGCATATGCAAAGGAAGAGCCGGTTCCACTGACAAGAAAAGAGAATGGTATTTTGGAATATTTACTTATCAATATAGGCAGACCGGTGAGTCAGGAGGAGCTGATAGAGCATGTGTGGGATGCCACGGCAGACAGCTTTAGCGGAGCAATCAGGGTACATATGTCTTCACTTAGAAAAAAGCTTAAGGCGAAGCTGGGATATGATCCCATTCAGAATAAGGTAGGTGAAGGCTATAAAATACGGGAGGAGTCTGACAGATGAAAAAAATGTCGCTACAGTGGAGACTTACGTGCATTACTACATTGTGTATTGCTATTATATGTGGCTGCCTGACTATGTTTGTCTATAAAAATGGTGTACATTACATCGATTCTCTGCAGGATGCGGTAGAGTCACAGGGGGATGAAAAAGGAAACAAATCAGATGAAATATATATCAGCATACCGGACGATAAGTGGGATGAGTTTGCGGATGAATTTTCGCTTCAGGTGTACAATAATAAGACCGACTATAAAAGAAACAGTCTGATAATCACGGTTTTGCTGGCGTTTTTGGGAGGTGTCGTCACTTATTTTATAAGCGGGCATGCACTCAGACCAATCAGGGAGTTTTCAGATAAAATTGAAGAGGTACAGGCTCAGAATCTGTCTGATTCAAGAATAGAGGAAAACAATGTTAAGGAACTGAACCAGCTGGGTATTTCTTATAATAAGATGCTTGAGCGTCTGTCGGAAGCATTTGAGATACAGAGACAGTTTACTGCAAATGCAGCACATGAGCTGCGTACTCCATTAGCGTTAATGCAGGTACAGCTTGATTTATATAATTCTGCCTCTCACCCGGGAAATGATGCAGACACTTTGCAGACCATAAAAATGGTTACGGAACAAAATGATAAATTAAACAGGATGGTAAAGACTCTTCTTGACATGAGTGAGCTTCAGACGGTGGGAAGGGATGATAAAATTATATTGGATGCTATTGTTGAAGAGGTTTTGGCAGACCTTGAGCCTCTTGCCGTGGAAAAGAATATAAAGCTGATTGGAAAATGTGAGGATGCCACTATGATAGGCAGTGATATCCTTATTTACAGGCTTGTATACAATCTGGTTGAGAATGCCATCAAATATAATCATCCGCTCGGACAGGTTACAGTAACCGCATATCAGAGAAACAAGCATGTTTATCTGTCTGTAGAAGATACGGGAAGCGGAATACCAAAGGAGCTTAGGGAGAGAGTGTTCGAGCCATTCTTCCGTGTGGATAAATCCAGAAGCCGGGAGCTGGGTGGCGTAGGGCTAGGTCTTGCTTTTGTCCGTGAAATCGTTAGAGTACATGATGGCAGTATTTGTATCAAATCAGGCAAGACTGGGGGAACGATTTTCGAGGTGACTTTTGCACAGCATTCAATGTAGCGTTCCATTTTACACATTTGTCAACGCTATTAAAACAGATTTGCTAAATGAGAAAAATAGAATAATTTGTTATTTGAGTAGAACTTTTTCTGTAAATAGCTAATAACAGCAAGGTCTTCTATGGTAAAATATAAATCATAGGAGGCCTTCCAAAACAGTTAATCAGTTTCAATCCGATGCAGTATATTAAGCTGAAAAGGCAGGCAGAGGAAGTTGATCTCTTTTCCGATGATGAAGTCGAAGAAGGCACACAGCCGATCTCACACGAAGATTATGAACGGCTTATCAAGTACCTGGAAAAGAAAAATCCACCTGCGATCCTTCCAATCCAGATTGCATACTATGCAGGACTTCGTATCGGGGAAACCTGTGGTCTTACATGGCAGGACATCAACCTTGAAGAACAATGTCTGACCATAAAACGCAGTATCCGTTACGACGGTGCAAAGCATAAAAATGTGATTGGAACAACCAAGCGAAAAAAAGTAGGGATTGTTGATTTTGGAGATACGCTGACTGAAATATTGAAAACAGCCAGACGGGAACAACTGAAAAGCCGGATGCAGTACGGAGAACTTTACCACCGCAACTACTACAAAGAAGTTCATGTAAAAAACAGGGTGTATTATGAATACTATCACCTTGACGGAACGCAGGAAGTCCCAGCAGATTATAAAGAAATATCCTTTGTCTGCCTCAGACCGGATGGCAGTCTGGAACTGCCGAGTACACTCGGCATTGTATGTAGGTCAGTGTCAAAGAAGCTGGAAAGATTTGAAGATTTTCACTTTCACCAGTTACGGCACACCTACACCAGCAACCTGCTCTCAAACGGGGCAGCTCCAAAAGATGTACAGGAACTGTTAGGACATTCCGATGTCAGTACCACAATGAACATTTACGCTCACTCAACAAGAAAAGCAAAGCGGGATTCCGCAAGACTTCTTGATAAAGTAGCGAGCAACGCTTAATAAAAAATCCCCTTATTTCCCTTGCGGATTCCTCACAAGGGCAAAAATAAGGGAAAATACATATCATTTCACTATCTAATTGGCTGAAAAACCTGTAAAATAATGAAAGTTCAGGAAATCTCTCCACAAATTCCGATTTGTCGATGCCAAAAGGACAAAACAGTATATCGCGGAGGCGATGGCATGAATAAATTCTACGATTTATTAAAATATATTATCTATGCGAGTTTCTACGTGATTGTGATTAAAACGGGTATGGATTTCTATGAGTATAAGCGCTTTCCGAAACTATACGAACCGAATTCTGCACCGTGGTATACGGAAGCGTTACTGTATTGCGTCGCTTCTTTTACGGTGATCATCGTATGTTTCGCGCTTAGAGTAATCATAAAGCGAAAGATGAAGAAGGGGTGAGTCATATGTTTATGCTGTTTGAGTTTATGTTTCCAATTATCTTCGTAATGGTTTTCGGCATGATCATCTTCCAGTTTGTAGCAGGAATCGGAACATGGCATAAAAACAATCAGTCACCGCGTTTGTCGGTGAGCGCAACTGTAGTTGCAAAGCGAGAAAACGTATCGCATCACAGCCACCCAAATGGAGGTGATCCATCTGGTGCGCATGGGTATCATACGATCTCGAGTACCAGTTACTATGTAACATTTCAGGTGGAGAGCGGTGATCGGATGGAATTGCAGGTTTCCGGTAGGGAATATGGAATGCTGGCAGAAGGAGACATTGGGAAACTTACTTTTCAGGGGACGAGATATCTATCATTTGAGCGTGTGTGATGGTAGTGTCAAATAATCTATGAAAAACTGAGTCAAATAAAAGGCTCAATTGAAGGATACCTTTATTATTCGGCGCGGTGGAACGGAAATCATCATACAGGAAGGTAAACTGCTGAATCGGGAGATACTGTCCAGTGGTACAGCAGAAGGAATTGAGACCATTAGGGCAGCCAACATCAAGAAAAAGGGAACATAAAAAGGCAGAGCATTGCTAATGCTGCAATGTTCTGCTTTTTATGTTTGTGTTAGGCTTTGCTGGCAGTAGTCTACCAGAATTTCTCATTACAGTGTTTTGCTAAAGGAATCAGATGGAGCCATACTCTGGATTTTCCTGTATTCTCTGGGGGACATTTTGACTATAGACTGAAAAGCGCTTGAAAACTTTCCCTGGGTTTGGTAGCCTGCCTGGGAAGCAATATCCGCAATAGTGGCATTTGTTTCCCGTAATAATTTCATAGCCTGACGCACCCGAAATTCCTTCATATAGGTGGCGATAGGCTGGCCGTAGACTGCCTTGAATATCTCCTTTAGAGTAGAGGTATTTATCAAATACTGTTTGGAGAGTTCTGCAATCGTAAATCGTTGATCCAAGTGCTCTGTCAACTGTTGATGAATTTCTTTTATCAATTCGGTTTGCTGGGAGAAGTATTGAGTCAGTTCTTTATGCTCCGATTTCATGTTGCTCAAATAAATCAAAATTTCCAGCACCTTCAATTTCAAGAGGGAGATTCGAACGGATACAGGAGCAGAAAAGAGTGGGGCAAAAATATGCTCTAAATCGGAACAGGACGGGATTGCGGATGGCTTCTTGCAGTAGCGATCCTCTTCAATCATTTGCAAAATACGGGGTATAGGCCTCTCAGGTTCTCAGTATAGTCCCGCAAGGAGGTTCTGTATTTCCTATTCAGAAGATTTTTTGTCCCAAATGGAAGAGTTTCATGTGATATTGTTCCAGCACATCTTTCAGCGTGATTTCTTGCATTCTTTGTTCGGTTGTTTTTTGAATGTCCAAGTAAAAATCCCGCAGCACCAGTTGGATATTTACACCCACGCCACAATCAGGGTTGGTGTGGATGTCCTGATGGAGCAGGGGCTTGTTGCCCTCTACGGCCCGATAGGCATCCAGCAGAGTGATTTTCTCCGGCTCACGAGCCAGAGCAGGTCGGGGATGTCCCTTCACGCTGACCAGTAGCCCTCCTTTCCGCAGGGCGGACATGAGCTGGCGCACATAGGCAGGATTCGTCTGAATGCTCTCTGCCAGCTTGTTACTGGTCAGGTCGCAGTCTGGGTACAAAGCGATAAAAGCCAGAATATGAACAGCATCGCTAAGGCGGGTGGGATATTTCATGGACTGATCTCCTTTTTTGCTTTGATGTTATTTTTATTATAACAGCATATTGACAGTAATGCAAGAGGATGCTAAGATGATTTGAAGTAAGAATAAAAATAACATCCACTCGAAAGGAATGGTGACAATGAACTTCTATGATGATTTGGTCATGCAGACCCAGATGAATTATTCCAGGCACTATCCTATCTATGCTTCCGGCAGTACGCCTTATCAGCTGACTGACAAAAAGCCGCTGCCGTATAGCGAACAGATCGATCGGTTGGTACAGGAGGTAAAGGAAGCTGACTGTGTGGTAGTGGGCGGGGCCTCCGGCCTGTCCGCTGCCGGTGGCGGAAATTTTTACTACGAGGACAACGACTCCTACCGGAAATACTTCCGGCCTTTTGCTGAGAAGTACCACTTCAAAGGTGCTTTTGCAGGGATGATGCACCCCTGGAAGACAAGGGAAGAGTATTGGGGGTATCTCGCCACCTTCCTTCACACCACCCAGACCGCACCTGTGCGTCATCCCTATCTGGATTTAGACGCTTTGCTGAAAGGCAAGGACTTCTTCATCCTCACCACGAACCAGGATACCCAGTTTGTCAAACTCTACCCGGAGGAGAAGGTGGCGGAAATCCAGGGGGATCACCGCTTCTTCCAGTGTGCCGCCTGTTGTACCGATGACACTTGGGATGCGGTAAAGCCGGTGGCTGATATGGTAGCCGCTATGGGGGATGGCACGAAGATTCCCACGGATCTTATTCCACGGTGCCCCCACTGCGGCGGTGAGGCATTCCCCTGGGTGCGGGGATATGGGAATTTCCTGCAAGGAAAAAAATACGAAGAACAGTACGAAAAAATTTCTCGCTATGTGCTGGAACACAAAGACAGTAAGATTCTGTTTCTGGAGCTGGGCGTTGGCCGAATGACTCCCATGTTTATCCAAGAACCTTTCTGGAACATGACCCTCAGCTTTCCTCATGCCCGATATATCGGCGTCAACGACAAGTATGACTTTCTTCCCAAGCAGTTGGAGGACAAGGGCATGACCATTGTGGCCGACATTGCTCAGGTGCTACGGGATGCACGGAAACTCTAGCTGCCCTCCGGCAGGTGCGATCCATTGCAGCAACCATAAAATAGAAAAGGAGCGAACGAATATGATTGATTGGAACCCTATTGCGGAAAAATTCAGAGAAGCGGACGCTATCCTGATCGGGGCCAGTAACGGCCTGTCAATCACCGAAGGACTGCATTTGTTTGCGGACAATGCGGCCTTTGAAAGACTGTTTGGGGATTTTAAACGGAAATACGGCCTTGGGTGTATTTTGCAGGGCATGATGGCAGGATGGCCCAGCGAGGAGGAAAAATGGGCCTTCTGGGCCCGGCTCATCCATCATTACTGCGGGCAGTACCAGCCTACGCCAGTGATGAACGATTTGAAGGCCATTGTGGGAGAGAAAGATTACTTTGTTGTCACATCAAACGGAGAAGGTCACTTTGAACTGTGTGGCTTCGATCCGACGAAAATCTATGAAATCGAGGGCAACTGGTTTACGATGCAGTGTGCCCGCCCCTGCCACGACACCCTCTATTCAAGTTTAGAGGTGGCCGAAAAATTATCGGCTGCCGAACAGGGCGGCCATGTGCCTACAGAGTTGGTGCCGCGTTGTCCCAAGTGCGGAGGTCCCATGGACATCCACATGGGCGCGGGTCAGAGAATGATTTCGGATACCGCAGCGCAGGCACGGTTCCAAAACTTTCTGAAAACCTACCACGGGAAGAAATTGATGGTTCTGGAGCTGGGCATTGGCTGGCGCAATCAGCTAATCAAGGCTCCGATGATGCGCCTGGTGGCCGGCGAGCCAAACGCCACTTATGTGACTATCAATCTGGGTGAGGTCTACATTGCGGACAATATCAAAGAGAAGTCCTTCGGACTGGACGGGCGGCTGGATGAGCTGCTGCCTGCTCTCCGGGAGGCGTGCGAGGCATGACGATTTCGGAGCAGGTTCAGATAGATTTGAGTACGGTTTCTTAAAAAAAGCCGGAATGATTTGACAGATCATCAAACCATTCCGGCAACTCTTATATTTGGATGGAATCCTCAAGGATAATTTATTCAAGGGATATACTTCATACCCCACTGAGAGATAGCATAAAAAACAGGCAGCAGGTCCCGCCCTTTCTCGGTGAGGGAGTACTCCACTCGCAGAGGCATCTCATTATATTGGATACGCTGAACCAATTCATCCGCTTCCAGCTCCTTCAGGGCGTTGGTCAGGGCTGTATTGGTAATGGGTTTGAGAACTTTTTTCAGTTCCCCAAATCGCATAGGACACTTGATGCACAGTTCATAAAGAATTTGGAGTTTCCATTTGCCCTGCAGCATTTGAACCACCGGCGTGACCGGGCAGTTTCCCTCTCCAGTTAGAATGACACTGCCAACCTTTTCTTTGAATTCTTCATAAGTCATAATTGGATCTTTCCTCGTCTTTTGCAGTATATTTTTTGATACCAGGTATAAATAATTTGCGTACTTGAACAAAAATTGCTATCAGATATAATAAATATATCACTGGTTGACCATGCAGTCAACGACTGAAATTTCTTAGAAAGGTCTGAATTTTATGAAAGAACTGAACATTATGGAGGCTACTGTTCTGACCTCCCCTAATCCGCTGACACTGATTTGCTCTAAAAAGGAGGACGGTTCTACGAACCTGGCTCCCATTTGTTTTGTGTCTTACCTCTCCTTCAATCCGCCTATGGTGGGCTTCGCCACTGGCAAACAGTCTCACACCGGTAAGCAGGTACGGGAGACCGGCAAAGTCATCGTCGCTGTTCCAGGTGAGAGTCTGGCTGGCGCAGTAATGGCCTGCGGAGCGTCTACCGGCGCCAAGACCGACAAGGTGGCCGACAACAACATCGAGATGATGGCTGTGGAGGGCAGTGACATCCAGATTCCGGTGGATACCCGTCTGGCGATGGTGGCCACCCTGCAGCAGTCGGTGGAAGTTGGCGACCATATCCTGCACATCTGTCAGGTGGACAAGTTCCTGGGCGATGAGGACAAGAAGGGGCTGTATGCATGGAACGGCTTCGGGAAAGTTGCACCTGCGGCAGAAGGCTAAATCTCAAAACGGTAAGGAGGCATCAGCGGCGGCTGTTTGTATTAAAGACTGCATCCCTGTATTCATGAAGGAAGATCTGCTTCCTATCATGGGAGAGGCACAGATGGTACAAGAATTTCCCCCGGCTTTTTACCGGGTATTGGAGGAACAGAAGACATGGCGGAAGTGAGAGAGAGCAGCATTCTGCTTCAGGATGTAGAAACCAAAAATATTATGACAAAATCCACCCTGCCGGTGGGCGGCTATTCCGTCAATCCTTATGTGGGCTGTACCCACGGCTGCAAATACTGCTACGCCTCGTTTATGAAGCGATTTACCGGGCACACCGAACCGTGGGGTACATTCCTGGATGTGAAACATTGGCCAGCAATCAAAAATCCGCAAAAGTACAAAGGGCAGCGCGTAGTCATCGGTTCTGTGACCGATGGCTATCTGCCCCAGGAGGCTCAGTTTCAGAACACCCGAAAGCTTCTTGAACAGCTCCGGGGCAGTGAGGCAGAAATTCTCATCTGTACCAAGTCAGACTTGGTAATCCGTGACATCGACCTTCTGAAAAAATTGGAAAAGGTCACGGTCTCCTGGTCGATCAATACATTGGACGAAGGCTTTAAAAATGATATGGACGATGCCGTCAGCATCAAGCGGCGGCTGAATGCCATGAAGCAGATCTATGATGCGGGCATTCGCACCGTCTGCTTTATTGCCCCTGTCTTTCCGGGTATCACGGATTTCGAGGCTATCTTCCATCAGGTCAGAAATCAATGCGACCTGATATGGTTAGAAAATCTAAACCTGCGAGGCGGATTCAAAAAAGACATCCTTGACTATATACGTAAAAAATATCCTGACTTGGTTCCGCTGTACGACGCTATCTACAACAAGGGAGACAGAAGCTACTTCCGTGGTTTGGAGGATCAAGCGGAACGGCTGGCGAAAGAAAACAGCTGTCCCTTCGTGGACAACGAGCTGCCCTACGGACGAGCAGAGCCTGGGCACCCGGTCATTGTGGATTACTTTTACCATGAGGAAGTGCGTGGCTCGGAAAACAGCGGGCGACGCAACCCCAAAAAATAATTTGTGAAATAA
Source organism: Pilosibacter sp. NGB245 (assembly GCF_057397225.1). Classification (NCBI taxonomy): domain Bacteria; kingdom Bacillati; phylum Bacillota; class Clostridia; order Eubacteriales; family Clostridiaceae; genus Pilosibacter; species Pilosibacter sp. NGB245. The sequence goes on from NZ_CM171584.1 coordinate 714,781, forward strand.
AAGGGTTCTGACATGGAGCTGTGCTTCAATGTCAGAACCTTTTTTTATGAATGCAATGTATACCCATTCAGAAGTTTTCTTAGCCTGACTTCTTATACCATGGAGGAAACAGTCTCCCGGCAGTTCATTCTCAGTGACAAAAGAAAATCGCGGAAAGTGTTCCGGTTGCTCTTATCAAGGCACTGGAATGTGCCGATAAAGGCTATATTTTCCCAAGCAGCAGGACATTTTACCCAAATGGCAGTGTGCTTCCAAAGCGTTGACGAAGTCAGTTTAACTAAGTATGATGAAGATACAATTAAACAATGATTTGTCGATCTGCAACGATCACATGCTTTGTTGGAAAATTAACGGGGGTGTTTTTTGAACGAATCAGATAATGCAGAACATTGAAAAGGTTGGAACGAACAGTATGGAAAATGAGGACAGTTCAGAAAGCATTGCCGCTTTCTTGCTTCACTTTGCTTTGTATAAAAAATGTTCTTCCTGACATTATCATAAATGAGAATATAATACATTTAGAGAATAATAAAGAGGAAAGTATCACATGGAATTTTTGAATGCTGGAATGGATGACCATGTGGCGAGGCCGGTTGATATGAGTATTTTAATAGCTGTCATTACAAAACATATAGAACGATGATTCATTTACTGAGAAATGGATCAGAAATTTCATACTGGAATGGTACCACTTGAAAAGTAGGAAGGTGAGATGCGAATGAATTGGGCAGACGGAAAAATACGGTGCTGCTGGGCAAATCCCAAAAACGAACGGTACATCCGTTATCACGATGAGGAATGGGGCGTTCCGGTGCATGATGACCGGAAGCTTTTTGAAATGCTGATCCTGGAGTGCTTTCAGGCAGGACTGTCTTGGGAATGTGTCCTGAATAAGCGGGATGCGTTTCGCGAAGCCTTTGACGGCTTCGATGCTGAAAAGGTTTGCGTCTACAAGAAGGAAAAGCTGGAAGCCCTGCGGAATGATCCCGGCATCATACGCAACCGCCTGAAAATACAGGCAGCCGTTACCAATGCACAGGCATTCCGTGAAATTCAGAAGGGATATGGCAGCTTTTCAGAGTATCTCTGGCATTGGACGGAGGGCAGCGTGATCCGGGAAACCGGGAAAACAAGTTCGGAATTATCGGATGTAATTTCCAAAGACTTAAAGAAGCAAGGCATGAAATTTGTGGGAACCACGGTGGTTTATGCCTACCTGCAGGCCGTCGGCGTGATCTGGTCGCATGAGGATGAATGCTTTTGCAGGCAAGAGGATGAGATATGATGAAACAGAAACCGACAATTATTTATGAGAATACCGTTGCAGGCAGCTTCGTCCGCAGGATCAACCGTTTCACAGCGGAGGTTTTGATCGATGGGGAGACAGAGCTGGTTCATGTGAAAAATACGGGGCGTTTGCGGGAGCTTCTGGTGCCGAAAGCGAAGGTGACGCTGCAGAAGACGTTGAATATGAATCGAAAAACGGCATACGATCTGATCTCTGTATACAAGCCAAAGCTAAAATGGGTGAATATTGACAGTCTGGCACCGAATGCTCTGATGAAGCAGCTGTACATGAGCCTGAATTATGATCTTGTGAAGGCAGAATATACTTACGGAGACTCCAGAATTGATTTTTACATGGAAAAAAATGGAGAAAAATTTCTGACGGAAGTGAAGGGCTGTACGCTGGCAGATGATCTGCATCCGGGCATCGGATTGTTTCCGGACGCACCAACGGAGCGGGGGGTAAAACATTTACACGAGCTGACAAAGGCTGCAAAGGAAGACTGCCATACAGCAATCGCCTTCGTGATTCAGATGAATGTAATTCATCGGGTGCTGCCGAATGAGACGGCACAGCCGGAGTTTAAAAAAGCACTTGTGGAGGCTGCAATGGCAGGTGTTCAGATCGTCTGTTACAGTTGCCATGTGGAAGCTGACAGTATAAAGATCACGGGTGTAACCGAAGATACCTCAAGATTTTTGAATATGTAGGAAATGAAGGCTTGCTATGATTAGAAAGTTACGGAAGACAGATATAAATAGAGTCGCTGACATATGGTTAAAGACCAATCTGAAAGCACATTCTTTTATTTCAGAACAATACTGGACAAGTAATTATGAACGAGTGAAAGAAATGCTGCCACAGGCAGAAGTATACGTGTATGAAGATGATAAAATGATTCATGGATTTTTAGGCGTAAGGGATGAATACATTGAAGGTATTTTTGTTTCGGATAAAATGCAGTCACATGGTATAGGCAAAAGTTTGCTGGATTATATCAAGGATAAAAAAGTCAGATTGCAGTTAAACGTATATCAGAAGAATGTCAGGGCAATGTCTTTCTACCAAAGAGAAGGATTTACGATCCAGTCGGAAAGGATGGATGAATTCACCGGCGAAACGGAATATGTAATGAATTGGGAATCAGATTGTGAGGGGGAATAATGTAAATGCGCTTTTTATTGATACAGGGAATAGGATTTTTGGGAACTATTTTGTTTTTTGTATCTTATCAGTGTAAAAATAATAAAATACTGTTTCGGGTTCAATTTGTTTCCAGTTTTCTTTTGCCCAACCGTGATCGAAAAGTACAATGTCTACATTGGCTCTTGATAAGTAATCGATCGATAACTATGTTGGAGTAACCGAACGGTTACTTTGCTGAGGAGAACGTTATGACTGAAGGAACGGATTTTGAGGATTGCTCTGGAGG
>NZ_CM171584.1:722500-867500 GCF_057397225.1 Pilosibacter sp. NGB245
ACCGAAGCTCAGGAATGTATTTATACATTGGTAGAGGAGCATTCTTAAAGGGGCGAAGCAGTACCGATAAGGAGCTGTGGACTTTTAAGAAGAGAGAATGCCGGAATGAGTAGCGAGATGGAGGTGGGAATCCTCCAGGCCGAATATCTAAGGTTTCCAGGGTAAAGCTGATCTGCCCTGGGTAAGTCGGGGCCTAAGGCAAGGCTGAGAAGCGTAGCTGATGGACAACAGGTTTAGATTCCTGTACCACATGATATCAGAACTGTGGGGACGCAGAGGGATAAGATGACCGGGGAACAGAACCCCGGGCAAGCGTAGGAGGTGTCAGGCAGGCAAATCCGCCTGATAAGCCAAAGACGTGACGCGGACCGAACTAAAGTAGGGAAGCATCCGATTCCAGCTGCCGAGAAAAGCCGCTATTGTGTATCATGTGCCCGTACCGTAAACCGACACAGGTGGATGAGGAGAGAATCCTAAGGCCGGCGGGAGAAGCATTGTTAAGGAACTCGGCAAAATGACCCCGTAACTTCGGGATAAGGGGTGCCAGAGAGATCTGGCCGCAGAGAATAGGCTCAAGCAACTGTTTAGCAAAAACACAGGTCTATGCGAAACCGTAAGGTGATGTATATGGGCTGACGCCTGCCCGGTGCTGGAAGGTTAAGAGGAGAGGTTAGAGCAATCGAAGCTTTGAATTGAAGCCCCAGTAAACGGCGGCCGTAACTATAACGGTCCTAAGGTAGCGAAATTCCTTGTCGGGTAAGTTCCGACCCGCACGAAAGGCGTAATGATTTGAGCGCTGTCTCGACAATGCACCCGGTGAAATTGAAATACCAGTGAAGATGCTGGTTACCTGCGCCAGGACGGAAAGACCCCATGGAGCTTTACTCCAGCTTGATACTGGGATTCGGTAATGCATGCACAGGATAGGTGGGAGGCTACGAGTACGGAACTCCGGTTTCGTATGAGCCGCTGTTGGGATACCACCCTTGCGTTACTGGGTTTCTAACCATGGTCCATGATCTGGATCGGGGACAATGTCAGGTGGGGAGTTTGACTGGGGCGGTCGCCTCCGAAAGGGTATCGGAGGCGCTCAAAGGTTCCCTCAGAATGGTTGGAAACCATTCGAAGAGTGCAAAGGCAGAAGGGAGCTTGACTGCGAGACCGACGGGTCGAGCAGGTAGGAAACTAGGACTTAGTGATCCGGTGGTATGAAAGTGGGATTGCCATCGCTCAACGGATAAAAGCTACCCTGGGGATAACAGGCTTATCACTCCCAAGAGTTCACATCGACGGAGTGGTTTGGCACCTCGATGTCGGCTCATCGCATCCTGGGGCTGAAGTAGGTCCCAAGGGTTGGGCTGTTCGCCCATTAAAGCGGTACGCGAGCTGGGTTCAGAACGTCGTGAGACAGTTCGGTCCCTATCCGGCGCAGGCGGAGGATATTTGAGAGGAGCTGTCCTTAGTACGAGAGGACCGGGATGGACGGACCGCTGGTGTACCGGTTGAGCTGCTAAGCTCATGGCCGGGTAGCCAAGTCTGGCAGGGATAAACGCTGAAGGCATCTAAGCGTGAAGCCCCCCTCAAGATGAGATATCCCATTCGTTAAGAAGTAAGACCCCTTGAAGACGACGAGGTAGATAGGGCAGAGGTGGAAGTGCAGTAATGTACGGAGCTGACTGTTACTAATCGGTCGAGGGCTTATCCAGGAAGGTCAAGTGGAGATTCAAAGGTTGATGATGTTCAATATGTGGTTTTGAAGGTATGTTACCTATGCACGAGTGGCTCAGTGGTGGAGTATCGCCTTGCCAAGGCGAGGGTCGCGGGTTCGAATCCCGTCTCGTGCTCTCAATGATACAAAAAAGGAGATATCCGTTGGATACCTCCTTTTTTGTATGTTCGAGCCCTGCCGGGTTCGAACGGTTCGAATGTCTACGCTCCGCTCCGGTCGTCGCAGTCGAACGTCCCCCGGACGTTCTGCGACGTCTCGTGCTCTCAAAGAGATAGAAAAAAGAGTCATCCATTGGATGACTCTTTTTTCTATGTTCGAGCCCTGCCGGGGTCGAACGGTTCGAATGTCTACGTTCCACTCCGGTCGTCGCAGACGAACGTCCCCCGGACGTTCTGCGACGTCTCGTGCTCTCAATAAGATGTGAAAAAGAGGAGATATCCGATGGATACCTCCTCTTTTTTTCGCATGTTCGAGCCCTGCCGGGCTCGAACGGTTCGAATGTCTACGTTCCACTCCGGTCGTCGCAACAATTTCAAATGCTTGTAAAACATAAGATTGCATGGTATGATAAAATATGTTCGGAAATGCTGGTTGATGGCATAAATCCAATTCTGTTAATGACACGCAGGAAGGTTGGATCATTGCTTACGAGCTGATTAAAGGAAAAACAGACATGAAGAATATATTTGAGACGGATCCGGAAAGTCACTATCGATTTTCATGGAATTTCAAGGTGAGTGTCAATGTCTCCTGGCGGCAGTTTGCACAGGAAAAGTTCGTGCAGGATGTGTGTGATATTCTGGAGGAAGAATATTTTCCTGCCTCCAATCTGATCCTGGAATTGACGGAGCATTGTCAGGCGTTGGATGAACAGATCCTGAAATGGCATATTGCGGAATTTCACAAATATGGAGTTGGGATTTCGGCAGATGATTTTGGAAGCGGATATTCTTCTTTCAATCTGATGAAAACTCTGGATTTTGACTGCATCAAGATCGATCAAAGCTTTATCCGAAATATTCTGGTGCAGCCTGCCGATCAGATCATGGTCCAGTCGATCATTAATTTTGCAAAGGCACTTGGCGTATCGGTTTGTGTAGAGGGAATCGAAAGCGAAGAAATTTTTCGGTTTATCCGTGAGGCGGATCCGGGGATGTATCAGGGATATCTGTTTGCGCAGCCGCTGACGATCACAGAACTGGAGAAGTTTAAAAAAAAAGAAGCTTTTAATATGAATCATGAGAAAGGGGCATAGCTGTTTTAAGGCAGTTGTAAGCGTATGGGAAAACATAGGGATGGCTTTAAGAGCCGGACAGGATTTGTGCTGGCCTGCATTGGGTCGGCAGTCGGTATGGGGAATATCTGGAGGTTCCCATATATGGTATCGGATTGGGGTGGAATGACATTTTTACTTCCATATGTTCTATTTGTAGTTCTAATTGCGTCTACCGGCGTGATCGAGGAAATGGCGCTTGGCCGCGCGGCAAAGAGCGGACCGATCAGGGCATTTGGCAAATGTACGGAGATCCGCACCGGAAATAAGCGGACGGGTGAGGTGATCGGTGTGATTCCGGTTCTTGGCTCTCTGGCGTTGGCGATCGGATATACGGTGGTCGTAGGATGGATCTTTAAATACGCGTTTCTTGCGATCACTGGCGGGCTGTTCCGGATGGGACAGGATATGGACGCAATCGGCGGACTCTTCGATGGAACGGCATCGTCCTTCGGAAATAACCTTTGGCAGGTGATCGCTATGATCGTGACGGGCGTGATCATGGCTTATGGAATCGCAGGCGGAATCGAAAAAGCGAATAAGGTCATGATGCCCCTACTGTTTGTATTGTTTCTGGGACTTGGCGCCTACATTTTCACACTGCCGGGTTCCGGACATGGATACCGGTATATTTTTACATTGAATCCACAGGGGCTGTTGAATCCGAGATTGTGGATCTATGCTTTCGGACAGGCATTTTTCTCCCTGTCCATCGCCGGAAACGGAACCGTTATCTACGGCTCCTATCTGAGTGACGAGGAAAATGTAGTGAGTTCCGCGAGAAATGTGGCAGTTTTCGATACCCTGGCGGCGCTGCTTGCGGCTCTCGTGATCATTCCGGGAATGGCAGCCGGCGGGGCAGAGCTTTCTTCCGGCGGACCGGGTCTCATGTTTATCTATCTTTTAAATGTATTTAACGGGATGCCGGGCGGACGCATCGTGGAGCTGGTATTTTATATCTGCGTCCTGTTTGCCGGTTTAAGCTCTCTGGTAAACCTCTATGAGGCACCGGTGGAGATGATGCAGGAGCGTTTTGGATTGAACAGAAGAAGTGCCGTGATCGTGATCGCCGTGTTCGGAGGCGCGATCGCGCTCATGATCCAGGGAATCGTTTCCGGCTGGATGGATGCAGTGTCGATCTATATTTGCCCGCTCGGTGCCATGCTGGCGGCGATCATGTTCTTCTGGGTTGCCGGAGAGGACTTTGCGCTTACCGCGGTCAATAAAGGAACCAATAAACCGATCGGCGGCTGGTTTATCCCGTTGGGGAGATTTGTACTGGTGCCGGCGGCTTTTATCGCTCTTGTGGCGGGGGCACTGCTTGGGGGAATTGGCTGATAAGAGATACTTCCGTGTTTCGTCAGGAGAAATCTGAGGACGATACGTGGAAATTTAATTGAGGAGGTAATTTACAAATATGAGCAGATTAAACGAATTGCTCCAACAGGCGGGCAATATTGGGCGGAATGAAGACGGTTCGATCACACGGCTGGGATTTTCAGAAAAATATTTCCAAGTGCTTGAGTTTTTAAAAGGACGCATGCAGGAGCTGGGAATGCAGGTGGAGACTGACCCGGTGGGAAATCTTCATGGCGTATTGCAGGGGAGTGACCCGGAAGCAAAATCCATCGTGCTCGGTTCCCACATGGATACAGTTATGCAGGGCGGTGTTTATGATGGAATGCTGGGTGTGACCGGTGCCCTGGAAGTTGCGGCCCGCTTAAAGGAAGAAGGACGTACCCTGCGCCATCCATTGGAGATCTGGGGCTTTAACATGGAAGAATCCAGTATTCTTGGCGGCACATTTGGAAGCAGATGTGTGACAGGGATGCTCGATCCGGACATTCCCGGATATGCGGAAAAATTAGCAAAGTTTGGCTGCAGTCCGGAAAAAGCAAAAGCAGCCAAGAGAGATATCAGCAAGTATGAGTGTTATCTGGAATATCATATCGAACAGGGCGATAAACTCGATCATACGGGAATCGATGTGGGAGTTGTCAGCGGAATCGTCAGCATCATCGACTATAAGGTAACGGCAAAAGGCATGAGCAACCATGCGGGCACAACGATGATGGCTAACAGAAAAGATGCGCTTGTCGGAATGGCAAAGCTGATCGTAGCAGCAGAAGAGCGGGCAAGAGAACTGAACGACACGCTTGTATTTACGGTCGGAAAGATCTCTGTATCACCCGGACAGGAAAATGTAATTCCGGGACAGGCTGTGGCGAACTTTGAGATGCGTCATATGGACAAAGCTGTAACAGATCAGTTCTATGCAGATATTCAGGCACTCGCAAAAGAGATTCCGAACTGTGAGTTTGAATTTGTAAATACCGGTGCCAAATATTCCACACCGTGTGATCCGAGATTGATCAAACTGATCGACGATGTCTGCACGGAAAAGGGAATCAGCCATATCATCATGCCCAGCGGTGCAGGCCATGACGCAAATTCGATGGCCCACGAAGGAGTTCCGATCGGTATGATCTTTGTCCCGAGTGTCAAGGGTATCAGCCATCAGGGTGACGAATATACAAAACCGGAACATATCGATATGGGGGCGGATGTTCTGTATCAGACTGTGTTAAAACTGGATGAAAATGGATTTTAATTTTATAGATGATTGAATGAATGGACAAATTTGGAAAACTATATAAATGAATGCGCTCACAGCTGCAAAAAATAAGCTGGAAGAGGGCGAGAAGATCGTACAGATCATGCAGATTACAGTTTATGTAAACTCTGAGCCGGATTTTACAAAGCAGCCGAAGATCGCGGATTTCGCGTCTGAGTATTTCTGCGAGGAGCTTGGTGAATCTGGTGTTGGAAGCCGCGCGGCTGTCGGTGTTGCGGTCCTTCCGGGAGAAGCGCCGGTGGAGATTGCGATCATTGCGGGGGTAGGAAGTATAAAATATTAGATTAAGAAGGAAAAGCTGCTGCCAGAAAGTTGTGCAGCAGCTTTTTAACAGAAAATTTATCTCACAATAAATATAGAAAAACACTGTTTACAGAGAACTTCTTGGGAAAGGAAAACTTTCAATCACATTAGCGACACACTGGACAGACCGCATTATTTCGATGGTGGAGAACAGGGAGACAGACATCGGAATTACCCCGCGTGTCTTTTATTCGAAGGCGGTGGAGGCTGTGCCGATCTTTAGGGAACCGTTATTTCTGCTTAGTTCAAAAAGCGTTTCTGATTACCCTGAGGTTGTGCAAGCACAGCAGTTAAAGCGTTTCAATGAAATCTATTTTGATTGGGGAACGGGGTTTGTGGAGTGGCATGAGAAGCAGATGAACCCGTTAGACCTGCCGCTTATGGTGACGGATACAACGGAGCTGATACCGGAACTTTTACGGATTCCTAATTCTTTCAGTATTATTCCTGCATGCATTTTTAAAGAAAAAGGAACTGATTGAGCAGTTTGAAAAGGAATGTAAAGAATATATACGGACGGTTGAGGACGTTATAAGTATTTAGCCGGAAAACATCTCTGCCGCCAGATTCGTAAATTCTTCCATAGCCTTTGATACATATCTCTTTTTCTTCCACATAACAGCGATGTCACGGCTTACATCATCGGAGTCCAGTTTGTAAAAAACGACGGGTTCATCGTGGTCAGACATGCGGACAACGGTGTCAGACAGGAGTGTGACACCGAGACCGGCACCGCAGGAGCGGTAGGCGGTGGCGAGCTGATCTAACTGCAGGCGGATATTTGGGGCAAAGCCATTCTGGGCACAGAGCCTTACGGCGCGCTCGTAGGCAATGGTCTCCGGGCGGAGCAGCAGAAAAGGGGCCTTTGCGAAGGAAGAGAGGGAGACGGAAGGCGCAGCCGGATCTAAATGAACACCGCGGCGAATCTCATCGGCGGTGAATGCCGCAGGAAGAAGGTCTTTTTTTATTCCCATAGAGGCAAAGAAATTTGGAGCATCTGGGACAGCGAGGAGAAAGTGGTCTTCGAAGAGGATGACGGAGTCGAAGGTGTCACCCTGCTGGTCCACCGGATCCACGAGGATATCGAGCGCCTCATTCGCGAGACGCTTTTGTAATTCAAGAGATGGCGCTTCCTGAACGTCCAGAGAGATTCCGGGATAGCGGCGGCTGTATTCGGCAACGACCGGGAGAACGATGCTGGAGAGAAAAAAACTGGAGGCGCCGATCCTCAGAGCCCCTGTTTTGAGGTTTGAGAGGTCGTTGCAGTAGACCTTCAGATCCTCTTCAATGCGGTGGAGCTTTTCCACGGCATCGATGTAGGCGCGGCCGGCGTCAGTTAAAAGAAGACGGGAGGAAGAACGCTCAAAGATGGGCTGGCCTAACTCCTGTTCTTCTTTTTTTACTGCAATGCTGATGGCGGGCTGGGTGATGTAGAGGTTTTTGGCCGCGGCGGAGAAGCTGCCGCAGCGGTAGATCTCGTAGATGTAGTCTTTTGACTGGAACATGTGTGGGACTCCTTTTATGCATAAATATATTTAATGAAAAATATCAATATTATAAATTTGATTATATAGGAGAAACGTGATATATTCAAGACGATCTTGAGAGAGACTAAAAGAATTTATGTGCCGGGAAGAGAGCTTTTGACGGATCAAAATAACAGCAAATACGAACAGCAGAACAGCGGAGACAGTTTCCCGGAGATGATGAAAGAACGCGGGCTGTGCAAAAAGGGAGAAGGAAATGAGTTACTTAAAAACATTGCTTATCATCTGCCCGATCTTCTTTATTTCGGGTATCATTGATTCCATAGGCGGAGGCGGAGGCTTGATCGCACTGCCGACATACTTAATGATCGGATTGCCGGTCCGCTCGGCTTACGGCTGCAACAAACTGCAGGCGGGTCTCGGAAATCTGGTCTCGGCGATCAAGTATTTTAAAAACAACATGGTCGATCTGAGGATCGCACTGGTCTCAGCCATCACGGCGATGACGGGGGCATGGATCGGAACAAAGATCATCTTTCTCCTTCCGGAGGAGAGCATCCAGAAGGCCATCACGGTGGCACTTCCGGTGATCGCCCTCATCATGGTTCTCAGAAAGACTGATGCGAGAAACGTGATCATGAGAAGCGAGATCTCAAAAAAAACAGTTGTTCAGGCATTGATCGTCGGCGTGATCATGGGATTTTACAACAGTCTTTTCGGACCGGGGATCGGTACCGTAGCGATCATCGCATTTACGATGATCATGCACTATGATGCGAGATGCGCGTCCGGTAACGGTAAGGTCCTCATTGTACTTACGAACGCCATCGCTCTTGTAAGCTATGTGAAAACGGGAAATGTCGCTTACGAGATCGCATGTCCGGCAGCACTCTGTGCCATTGCAGGAAACCTCGTCGGCGTCAATCTGGCGATCAGGAAGGGCGAGAAGATCATCAAACCGGTGATGTTAGTCGTAGTGATCCTCACTGTGATCAAATTTGCCTGGCAGAATCATCTGTGGGGTTAAAGGCATAAAATTCAATAAGGTTTACCTGTTTTTGTTTACCCATATAAAAGGGCTGGTCCTATTGTGGACCGGCTCTTTTTATGTAACAGGAAATTCCGGGGAATTCCCTGTTACACAAAAGGCACGAACGTGCCAAGGATGCGCACAGGGTAAGACTGCCGGTATATTTGCAGGGGCCGGATTTCTCAGGGCTTGTTTTTAAGGCAGGAATGAGATAAGATAGTGTTAAAAGAATTCAGGAAAGAAGTGGAAAAACTATGTATGATGAGTTAACAAAAAATGATATAAAGAAGATGGAAGAGGAGATCGAATACCGGAAGCTTGTAGTCCGGAAAGAGGCGATCGAGGCAGTAAAAGAGGCGAGAGCCCAGGGCGACTTAAGTGAAAATTTTGAATATTATGCAGCGAAGAAGGACAAGAACAAGAATGAGAGCCGGATCCGGTATCTGGAGAGAATGATCCGGACGGCGAAGGTGGTCTCTGATGAGTCAAAAGACGATGAGGTCGGCCTCTACAACACGGTGGACGTGTATTTTGAGGATGACGATGAGACGGAGACCTATAAGATCGTTACGACGATCCGCGGAAATTCCTTAAAGGGACTGATCAGTTCCGAGTCCCCGCTTGGAAGGGCACTTCTGGGGCATAAGGTCGGTGACCGGGTACATGTGCAGGTAAATGACAGAGCGGGATATGATGTGATCATCAAGCGTCTGGAGAAGACCGTGGATGATGGAAGCGACGCGATCCGGAGCTTTTAAAAAAGACATTTTTAAAGAAGACAGAGAGAGGTTGAGTATGAAGGATTTTAAAGTGGCGGGGTTTCCGCTGCCATTGTATGTCCTTATTCTGGCACTGACGGCGGCATGCATGTTTACGGGCTGTGTCCCGAAGAGTCTGGTTCCGGCGTTTTTAGTGTTGATGGTATTCGGTGAGGGCTTAAATGCGATTGGAAATAACGTACCGGTGGTGAAGACGTATCTCGGAGGATCTGTGATCTGTATTCTCGGTTCTGCGATCCTCACGGCAGGCGGACTGATTCCTGAGCAGACGATTGAGACGCTCGATTATTTTGTCAATGACAGTGGCTTCCTGATCTTTTATATCGCGGCGCTGATCTGCGGCAGTCTCTTTAATATCGACCGGAATCTTCTGCTCAGGGCTACCGTGAAGCTTCTGCCGGTGGCGGTGATCTCTCTTTCTATGGGAATTCTGCTTTCAGGAATTATGGGGATCATCCTTGGGGAAGGTTTCTGGGGTGGGATCCTCTATATCGGAGTGCCTATGACCAGCGGTGGAATGACAGCGGGTACAGTTCCTCTTTCTGCCATGTACTCCCAGGCGCTCGGCGTGGAAGCGGCGGATGTGCTGACAAAGATGGCACCGGCCACAGTGCTTGGAAACTGTGTGGCGATTATTTTTGGCGGTCTTTTAAACAACTTCGGAAAAAAACATCCGGAGACGACCGGAAACGGTGTATTGGTGAATGATGGAAAAACGGTGAAAAAGACACCGCCATTGAAGCCGACATTTGCGTCTTTATGCACCGGGATGATCATTGCGTTCGCCTTTTATCAGCTTGGCGCGATCTTGCACAGGTTTGTTCCTGTGATCCCGACGTATGCGTGGATGATCATTGCGGTCGTGCTTGTGAAGGGAACCGGCATCATGTCCGAAGAGCTGGAGGATGCGGCGAGAGAGTGGGGGCAGTTTGCCATTAAGAGCTGGACGGCGGCGGCACTTGCGGGGATCGGTTTTACGCTGATCGATCTGAATACAATTTTAAAGACTCTGACACCGTTATATCTGATCACGGTGGTACTCATCGTGGGGATCATTACGTTTACGGCGTCAGTTCTTGGAAAGCTGGTTGGCTTTTTCCCACTGGAATCTGCCATCGCAGCGGGGATGTGTACAACAAATATGGGCGGTTCCGGCAATGTGGCTGTTTTGAGCAGTGCACATAGAATGGAGCTTCTGCCGTTTGCACAGATCGTTACAAGATCCTGCGGAGCGCTGATGCTGACGATTGGAGGAATATTAGTGCAGATGGTGGGGTAGGATCTGGATTCTGTATTGTGAGCAGCAGGCTTTTGCACCTGCTGTGCTTGTTTTAGTAAAGTATGGGATTTTTGCCCGTAACTGTGAGGCACTGAACAGTTACATTATGCATTACAAACGGGGGAGTGGCAAAGATGGAACTATATCAGCTTCGATATTTTGTATATGCGGCGAAATATGAAAATATCACGATGGCGGCGCAGGAATTGAATGTATCCCAGCCTTCCATCAGTAAAGCGATCCAATCACTGGAGCGCGAATTAAAAACAGAGTTGCTACGGAAAAACGGAAGATCCTGTGTGCTTACCCGTGATGGATATTTATTGCAGGAAAGGGTAGTTCCTTTGCTTGAGGAAATAGAACGGCTTCCGTTGGAATTCCACAATAGACAGAAGAAGAAACTGATCCGTTTGAATGTTTTGACCGGAGGACTGCTTGTTCCGGAACTGATTCGCGAATTCCGGGAGGAAAATCCGGATGTTTTTTTTCAGGTATTAGATCGCAGAGAGGCAACCAAATGGGATGTCTGCATTCGAAGTACACTGCCTCAGTATGTGTTCAGCAATGCAGTAAAATTGATGGAAGAGCCATTGTGTCTCGCGTTTCATAAAGATTCGTGGTTGAGAAATGTGGAAAAAGTCAGGTTGTCGGATATCAGAAATGAAAAATTTGTTATGTTGAGAAGTGGAGGAAGTATCCGGACGATTTCAGACGCAATATTCGAAAAAGAAGGGATTATTCCGGATATTGCATTTGAATGTGATACTGTTAATATTTTGAGGCGCATGGTGCAGGAGGGGCTAGGAATCGCCATTTGGCCAAGGTATTCCTGGAGAGATCACCTGAGAAGCGAGACAGATTTTGAAAATGTCTGTTATCGGCCGATCGATAACAACGAATTCAAGCGATCTCTGTATCTGATCCTGCAGAAAGATCTGAAAATGACAGAAGAATTGACGGAGTTCTGCAAATACACAGAAAAATACTTTAATAATATTAAAGAAGAATAAATAAAATTGTGCCAAATTCATTCGAAATGAGAATGTAAGTTATTCATGAATAATATTTGAACAATAAATATAATTAATATATAATTAACCTATAAAAGAAAGCGCATCTTTTTAAGAATCAGCCATATGAAGCTATGGTGAAGGCCTGAAAGACCTTCTTAAAAAGGAGCGCTTTTGTCGTGTTTATATCATTTTTGTTACCAGTAGTTGTTGATCACAAAAGGAGGATGAAGCATGTATCAGGTATCAGAGCGGGTAAAAAAACAGTTTGAATATACAATGAGTATTCCGTGTGTAAAGGAAGCTATGAAATTTATACAGGAAGATGAGAGGAATACGATTGAAGAGCAGAAAGAACTGGTTCTCATAGAGGCTCCGACTGGGGAGGAAGAAAAACGCGCAGCGGTCATGATGGAAAAATTTAAAGCGCTCGGTCTTGAAAATGTTCACATTGACCGCGGTGGAAATGTTGTTGGCCTTCGAAGAGGAAGCGGCAAAGGACCGAAGGTATTGATCGAGGGTCATCTGGATACAGTCTTTCCATTTGGAACGGTACATGGTGTAGAGGAGAGAGACGGATTCCTCTACGCACCGGGAATCGGTGATGATACGAGAGCACTGGCAATGCTGCTGGGACTTTTAAGAGCATTGAATCAGAACGAGATCAAGACATTCGGAGACATTGTATTTGTGGCAACTACCCGCGAGGAAGGTATGGGCGGCCTCGGCGGAATGAAAGATTTCCTGAATGATAATGATGACATTGATATTTCACTCACAATTGATAACAATGACATGAGTGTATTGATCTTCGAGGCGACAAGCGGAGAGACCTACGAGGTCAACTTTTATGGTATCGGCGGTCATGCGTTTGGAGCGTTTGGCGAGATGGCACAGCCGATCCATGCAGCAGCCAGAGCAGTTGCGAAGATCGCTGATTTTACAGTTCCATCAGATCCGAAGACAAGCTTCTGTGTCTCAAATTTCCACGGTGGAACTGCGACCGGAGTGCATGCGATCGCATCGCAGGCAACCATCAAATTTAATTTCAGATCAAATTCACCGGAGGAGCTTACAAAGCTTCGCACAAAAATCTTTAACGCGATCGAAGAAGCATGCCGGGAAGAAACAGAAAAATGGGGAAAAGATGAGATCACATGGGATAAAAAACTGATCAGTCAGGTTCCGGGCGGAGTTCAGGATTCCCATACACCACTGGTAGAATCCGCGTGGCTTGGTTTGAAGTCTCTGGATATTGAACCGGTATTCCATAAAGGCGGCTGCACAAATGCGAACGTAGCGGTTTCGAAAGGAATTCCATCGATCTGTCTTGGACGTGCGTTTGCACCGGATGAAAATAGAAAGAATATAATGAATCATAGTGTTCATGAAAAGTTTCCGATCACCGACTCATATAAGGCAGTTCAGCAGGCATTTATGGTATTGATGATGGCAGCAGGAATCGACGGAGAGACTAATTCTGTTGTGGAGGAAAAATAGATTATGAAGAAAATGACACTGATCGCTACAGGAGATGCGTTTATCACAAGAAGATTTCCGGAAGGCGGTTATGAAGGATTTGAGCAGGTCAGAGACGTGATCAGTCAGTATGATGTGAAATTTTCGAATCTGGAGATGACATTCCACAATGAGGAAGGATATCCGGCAGCATTTTCCGGAGGAACCTGGGCAATGGCAGATCCAAGAACCCTTGATGATATGAAATCGTTTGGTTTTAATCTGTTTAATACGGCAAATAATCATTCCTGTGACTACAGTCATGGAGGCGTTCTTGCGACCATCCGGAATCTTGAAGAGAGAGACATGATCTTTGCCGGAACAGGAAAAAATCTTTCCGAGGCATCAAAACCATGCTATCTGGAGACGAAAAACGGACGTGTTGCAATGATTGCGGTCTCTTCAAGCTTCCATGAGTCAGGAATGGCTGGTGGACAGAGCGCGGAATTGATCGGAAGACCTGGATTAAATCCGCTTCGTTATGAAACGATTTACCATGTCACAAAAGAGAATTATAAGAAAGCAGAAGAACTGGCGGCGCTTACAAAGATCAACTCAACGATGGAGCGGTCTGTAAAAAACGGATATAAGAATCCGCCGGCTTCCGGAACACTGCCCTTTGGAACATACAAATTTGTTCTGGATGAAAAAGACTGGATCGAGAGCGTTCCGTTCCCGGCTGATATGGAACGTGTCGAGAAGGAGATCATTGAGGCAAAAAAACAGGCAGATATCGTTCTTGTAAGCTTTCATGGTCATGAGACAGATGGGGAAGACACAACGGTTCCATCCATGTTCCTTGAGACATTTTCAAGAAGATGTGTGGATGCAGGAGCTGATGCGGTAATCGGACACGGACCGCATGAACTTCGTGGAATTGAGATCTATCACGGAGCGCCTATCTTCTACAGTCTGGGAAATTTCCTCTTTGAGACAGAAACTGTGGAAAAGCAGCCTTACGATGCATACATAAATAAAAAAATGCCGCTGGATACCAAGGTTGGTGCTTATATGGATGCCCGTAGTAAAAATGGCACGGCCGGATACGGAGTGCTTCCGGAGATCTGGTTATCCGTGATGGCAGGCTGGACCATGGAAGATGGACATTTAACAGAAATCAAACTGTATCCGATTTCTCTTGGAATGACAGAAAAAAGGCCGCAAAAAGGAGTTCCGGTGTTGACCGGTGATGAGAACGTACTGTCATACCTGGCAGAGCTTTCAAAACCTTACGGAACTGAGATGGAAATTAAAGACGGCGTAGGAACGATCAGACTTTAAACCTGAGCAAAATTGACCGGGACAGGGAAGAACTTGAAGAAAACGATCGGAATCGATATAATCAATATAAAGACAGCGCACCTGTGTAAGAATCGGCTCATCATCAGGTGCGCACAGAAAAAAGGAGGGGAGTACCCATGAACAAAATCACAAATGCGTCAAGATTTCTTTTTGAGGAACTTGTATCCAGAATACAGGAACGTTCCAACGCAGTGGGAATCGCGGTTGCGATCGTTGACCGAAATGGAAATACACAGTATGAAAAGTTTTTTGGATACCGGGATCAGGAGAGAAAACTGCCGATCGATGAGGATACGATCTTCGGATTAGCGTCTGTCACGAAATCCTTTGTGGCTTTATCGATCATGCAGTTAGTCGAAGCCGGAAAAGTAAATCTGGATGATCCGGTGAGCAAATATATTCCGGAATTTACAAACCGTAATCAGAAACCGGTAAAGGTATGGCACTTTTTATGTCACACAGCGGGCTTTTATCCGATGCACCGCACAATCATCAATGAGATTGCGCAGAAGGCAGGACTGGATGAGAATGAGACAGGGGATTTTGCGTTCTGTGAGAAGATCGCATTGGAAGGAACAAAGGCAGTCGCTGAGCTGCTGGATGCCCAGACAAAGGAAAACGGCGGTCTGATCGGAGATCCGGGAAACTACATGAGCTATTGCAATGATGGCTTTGGACTTTTGTCAGAGATTGTGCGCCGTGTCGGCGGGGAGAACAGCTTTGCGGAATATGTGAAAAAACATATTCTTGAGCCTCTTCACATGGAGCGGAGCTGCGGAGAGTATGTAAGACCGGCAGCAGATGCGAATGCGGCAATTCTTTACAAAATGCAAAAAGGTGTCATGACCTCCGGCAGAGATTACCATGACAATGCATTTTCTCTTGGCGGAGCCGGTTCCCTGAAATCTACGCTTGCAGACATGAAAAAATACATCTGCATGTATCTGAATTACGGAAAGGGAATCGATGGAACAAGGATCCTCTCCCAGGAGGGTGTACGGACGATGTGCCGCCCAAGAATCGATTATCGCCCGGAGAGCCATTATTGCTTTGGCCTTTCGCAGAAGAAGCTGGATGACCTGACGGTTATGGAGCATGGCGGAAGCCTGCCGGGAGTTTCGTCAAATTTATCCTGGTCGTATGATGCCGGAGTGGGCGTTATGGTACTGTGCAACACGTCGGGCGTGCCGGTTAGCACGATCGCGGATGCAGCAATGCGGATGTATCATGGAAGAAATCCGATCGAGGACCGATTTGTTTATCAGGAGACGGAGTGGGATGCGGAAAAGAGAAAGGCGATGTGCGGCACCTTCCGTTCAGATGAAGATAACAATATCACGATCTTTGAAAAAGATGGAAATCTGGCAGTCAAAGAGGGAGAGACGCTTCTTCGATTTGTGCCGGTGCAGGAATTTTTAGGGATCGTGCGCAACCCGGATAAGGATGGCTACGTGAGATTCTTCGAAAATGAGAATGGTGAGATCTTTGCAATCGGATACGGTGGAAGAATGCTGCCGAGAGTGAAAGACTGATTGGATCAAAGTCTGAGTATGAAAAAATGCCGGGTGATCGGGAAGACCGATCATCCGGCATTTAGTGATTCTGATAAGAATATGTCAGCTTCGCTGACCAGAATCACGCGCAAAGTCTCACGGACGTTCGACTTGAATTTGACTGCCATGCTGGATCCATACAGTGTGTTTTATATGACGATCAATTAGTGGATAAAGCCTTCTGCCCATTTCTTAAAGTTTGCGAAGTCCTCTTCGTTCGGATGGGAGAGGCCTTCATTGTATGTGTCGCGAAGAAGCTTTGCCTTTGCGTCCTCCGGGTCCTTTTCGAGCATTGCGGCAAATTTATCGGCGACTGCCGGCTGCATTTTCCCCTGGCAGACGAAGCCTGTAAGAACAGTGTTGTTTACGGGAATATTTGCCTCGGCCTGCTTTAAGATCGAGTGGATGTAATCAGGAGCGGCATATCCGGCTGTGCCGAAAAGAGCGATCTTTGTATTCTGAAGGTTTTTTAAGAAGATCCGTGTCCTGTCATCACAGCTTCCTTTATCGGTCCAGAAACCGGCGAAGATAAGGTCCGCGCCAAGCTCTGGGGAGTAATGGGACGTATCACCGAAATAAACACAGTGCTCATGCGGAAGGATATCATGGAGACGATCTGCGAGTGCTGCAGTATTTCCGGTTTTACTGGAATAAACGATGGCATATTTCATTGGCATTTCCTCCATTTACTGTAATGATGCGGCAATTGCGTCTGCAAGTGCGTCAAGCTCAGCTTCCTGATCATTTTTCAGGGCTGATTTAATGGTTACATCTGCCTCGAGCACATGGATATTTTTCATTGTACCGAGGATTTCACCCATCTGCTTTGAGGTGGTTGCCGCCCAGGTTCCGTTCTGGATCAGGGCCGCGGTACGGTTTGTAAGACCGTGGGCTGCAAGCTGGTGGAGAAGCGTATCCATATTGCAGAAGATACCGCCATTGTAGGTGATAGATGCAAAGACCATTGCGGAGGTACGGAACGCGTCTGCAATGATGTAGGAAGGATGGGTCTTGGAGACGTCAAAGACGGAAATATGGCGGATGCCGCGGTCAGCAAGCTTTCCGGCAAGGATATCGGCAGCCTTTTCCGTATGGCCGTAAACAGAGCCGTAGGCGATCGTTACAGATTTCTCTTCCGGCGTATAGGAGCTCCATTTGAGGTATTTATCGATGAGCCATGGGAGATCTTCTCTCCAGATCACGCTGTGGAGCGGGCAGATCATCCGGATCTCGAGTCCGGCAGCCTTCTTTAAGAGACCCTGTACGGACATGCCGAATTTTCCAACGATATTTGTATAGTAGCGTCTCGCCTCAGAGAGCCAGGCACCCTTATCGTCGATCTCATCAGCAAAGATATTTCCGTCGACAGCGCCGAAGGAACCGAAGGCATCAGCGGAGAACAGGATCTTTTCTGTCTTTTCATAGGTAACCATAACCTCCGGCCAGTGTACCATCGGAGCCATCACGAAGGTAAGCTCATGGGAGCCGAGAGAGATGGTATCGCCCTCTTTTACCGGAATCGCGCGGCTGTCCACATCAAAATCAAAGAACTGTTTCATCATTCCCACAGCCTTTGCGGTGCATACGATCTTTGCCTCCGGGTAAGCGGCGATCACATCGGCGATGGATGCGCAGTGATCCGGCTCCATGTGGTTTACGATGAGATAGTCCAGAGTGCGGCCCTTTAAGGCAGCGGTCACATTTTCGAGAAAATCATGGGTGAAGGACGCGTCCACGGTATCGAAGAGTGCTGTCTTCTCGTCCAGAAGAACGTAAGAGTTATAGGACATTCCTGTAGGAACCGGATAAACATTTTCAAAGAGAGCAATGCGGCGGTCATTGACGCCGACCCAGAAGAGGGAATCTGTAAGCTTTCTTATGTTATTCATGTTAGAAACCTCCTGATAATAATATTGCTGTGGCGTTTTCGGAATCTGCCAGAACGGGAACGGTGAAATACCGGAAAGGTACTGGCTTCTGAAAGAGTCACAAAAGGTCGAAAAATAAAATCATCTGGACCTATATATCTATATTGTTGATGAATTTTGGAATTATAGAAATAAATTCAGACAAGACAGAAATATTGGCGCAGATATATTATCATTTTAAATGGAAAGTCGTCGGAAAGCAAGTAAAACCATCCTGTAAAATCTTAAAAAATTATTAAATACCAGTTGACAAGCGGGATATGAAGTCATATAATTCACTTGAAATTGATATTCGTTATCAATACAACTGTTCCCATAAATGGTTTGGTGAGAGGTGATGGAAATGCTTACAGATGTAATTGTTTTGTTGCTGGTTGCCATGGCCGTGATCGGTGTGATAAAGAGCATCCGAAAACAGAAGAAGAGCGGTTCCTGCGGAGGCTGCTGCGGTTCCTGCTCCGGTTGCAGCGGATGCGGCAGTGTCCATTACGATACAGCTCCGAAAGCTCATAAAGCCTGAGCGGATGGGAGTGTAAAGAGGAGGAAACATGATGCCAATGACATTTTTACGTGCCGGTGAGACCGGCATGATCCAGCGTGTCGGCGGAGCGGAGGATACAAAGAGATTCCTCGCGAATCTTGGCTTCGTGGATGGCGCAGCAGTGACAGTGATCTCTGAACTCAACGGAAATCTGATCGTAAACATCAAGGATTCCAGAGTTGCGATCAACAAGGAGATGGCAAAGCACGTTATGGTGCAGTAGCTGTGAAAAAAGATGGTAACTGTTCAGCAGTTTGCATTATCCCGCAGGGAAGTGCAGACTGGGAAGAATGGGCAGTTATGGATGATGAAAGTTCAAGTGGGAGTTTTCCCACTTTGCTTTTTCCCCATAGGTTAGCATGCACTAATTAGCAACAACTAATCGGAAACTTTTGGAAAAATTTCACAAAAGGCAGGGGGAATGGATCCGGACCGCAGGAGTGGTTCACAAGGATAGAAAGGAGAAGACATGACATTACGTGAAGTTCCGGTACATACAACGGTTAAAGTTGTAAAGATCAACGGAGAGGGCGCATTCCGCCGCAGAATCATGGACATGGGCATTACCAAAAACAGCGAGATCTACGTTCGTAAAGTAGCGCCGCTCGGTGATCCGGTCGAGATCACGGTCCGTGGATATGAACTGTCTTTGAGAAGAGACGATGCGGAAAGTGTCGAAGTCGTTACAGTCTGATGACGGGATAAATGTTTTACCTGATGTGTATGCAAAACATTGGCAAAACACGGTTGCTGTCCCCGCGGAGTGTGGACAGTGACAACACAAGTGCAGGAAAATAGGAGGATGAAAAATGGCTATTAAAATCGCATTAGCCGGCAACCCGAACTGTGGTAAGACGACCATGTTCAATGCCCTCACAGGCGCGAACCAGTACGTCGGAAACTGGCCGGGTGTAACAGTAGAGAAAAAAGAAGGTAAATTAAAATCTTCAAAGAGCGGTGAAGAGATCATCATCACAGACCTTCCGGGTGTTTACTCCCTTTCCCCGTACACACTGGAGGAAGTTGTAAGCCGTGATTATCTCGTTCACGAGAAACCGCAGGCGATCATCAATCTGGTAGACGCAACAAACATTGAGAGAAACTTATATTTGACGACTCAGATCCTCGAGATCGGTATTCCGGTTGTAATCGCGTTAAACATGGCTGATCTGCTTGCAAAGAGCGGGGATAAGATCGATGTGAAGAAGCTTTCCGAGATCTTCGGCTGTGAAGTTGTTGAGACTTCCGCGTTAAAGGGCACAGGCCTTAAGGAAGTTGTCGAGAAAGCGATCGAGGCAGCGAAGAAGAACGAGTGGAAGAACCCGGCCGGCATCTTCTCCGGAAGCGTAGAAAACGCGATTGAGAAGGTTGAGGAGGCTGTCGGTGACGCTGTGGACGCAGACCAGAAGAGATGGTTCGCGATCAAGCTTCTTGAGAAGGACAGCAAGGTCATCGAGCAGTTACATCTTCCGGCATCCGCTATGGCAGCGGTCAACACGGAGGTTACCCGTCTTGAGAAAGAGACTGATGACGATACAGAGAGCATCATCACAGACGAGCGTTATACATACATCGGAAGCGTGATCGATAAGGCCGTTAAGAAATCCGGCAAGAAGCTCTCCACCTCCGATAAGATCGATAAGATCGTTACAAACCGTATCTTAGGTATCCCGATCTTCGCGGCAGTAATGTGGTTCGTTTACTACATCTGCGTAAGTACACTTGGTACCATGGGTACAGACTGGGCAAATGATACATTCGGCGGCGGCATTCAGGAATGGGCAGGCGCAGCACTCGCAGCGGCAGGTGCAAGCGACTTCATCCAGAGCCTTGTTGTAGACGGTATCCTCGGCGGACTCTTCGCTGTATTCGGATTCCTGCCGCAGATGGCACTCTTATTCTTAATGCTTTCCATCCTTGAGGACTGCGGATACATGGTACGTATCGCATTCGTCATGGACCGTGTGTTCCGTCACTTCGGACTTTCCGGTAAGAGCTTCATTCCGCTCCTTATCGCATCCGGCTGCGGTATCCCGGGTATCATGGCCTCCAAGACCATTGAAAACGATAACGACAGACGTCTTACCATTATGACAGCCACATTTATTCCGTGCGGTGCGAAGCTTCCGGTTATCGCTCTTTTAGGCGGCATCATGGTCGGCTGGACATCCGGAGATTACTCCGATGCGGGAAATACAGCATTCTTAATGTATGCGTTAGGTATCGTCTGCGTTCTTGTAGCAGCGATCATGTTAAAGAAGACAAAACCGTTCTCCGGCGAGGCAGCTCCGTTCGTTATGGAGTTACCGGCATACCACATCCCGTCTGCTAAGACCGTTCTTATGCACACCTGGGAGCGTCTGTGGGGCTTCATTAAGAAAGCCGGAACGATCCTGTTCCTTGCCTGCGTGATCATGTGGATCCTCTCCACCTTCGGTTTCGAGAATGGTTCCTTCGGTATGGTAGAAGATACAGAGAACTGCCTCATGGCAATCCTCGGAAGCGCTCTTGCATGGATCTTCACTCCTCTCGGATGGGGCAAATGGCAGTGCGTTGCAGCGGCGATCTCCGGATTCTCCGCAAAAGAGGGTATCGTTTCCACAATGGGTGTCCTTGCAAATGTCAGCGAGGATCTCTCCGAGGAGACAGACGTTGTCGCAGCCGCGATCAGAGACTGGTTCCCGACAATGGCAGCAGCCTTCTCCTTCCTTGTATTCAACCTGTTAAACTCCCCGTGTCTGGCGGCTATTTCCACAATGGCCCAGCAGATGCAGTCCAGAAAGTGGTTCTGGTTTGCAATCATCTTCCAGAACGTATTCGCTTACTGTGTAGCACTGATGTTCTACCAGTTCGGACTTCTTATGGAAGGCGGTTCCTTCGGAATCGGCACAGCAGCAGCTGTTGTTGTTCTTCTCGGATTCCTCTATATGCTGTTCCGTCCGGATCCATATAAGAACCAGAAGAAGGCATCCCGCCGTTCTGTAGCAGCTTAATTTTAGCAGTATTACTTCATTATTCCATAGAAACTCTATAAAAGATCCAGGTCAGAGGCGGACGTCGCTTCGTGGCCTGGATCTTTTCGGTTGGAAACCGCATAGCTTATAGAAGGAAGATTGCGAGAGCCGTGCCGGGGCCCGGACGACCTTCGCGGATCAAAGGAGACAAAAAACGATGGAAAATATCGGAAATATTATTCTTGGGATCATGATCCCGTTTGCGGGGACGACACTTGGAGCTGCGTGCGTATATTTTATGAAGAAGGGAATCCGTCAGAATGTGGAAAAAGGTCTTCTGGGCTTTGCGGCCGGTGTCATGGTGGCGGCATCCGTGTGGTCACTTCTGATCCCGTCCATGAATCTTTCCGCGGATCTGGGACGTCTGGCGTTTCTGCCTGCGGTGACCGGATTCTTCTGCGGCATCCTGTTCCTGCTGTTCCTTGACGGGCATGTGCCTCATCTTCACATCGGGTGCGATGAACCGGAAGGTCCGTCCTGCACGTTAAAAAAAAATACGATGCTTGTCCTTGCGGTGACCCTTCATAATATTCCGGAAGGAATGGCGGTTGGTGTCATGTTCGCGGGACTTCTTACGGCAAACAGCGGGATCACCTTAGCCGGTGCGTTTGCCCTGTCCGTCGGGATCGCGATCCAGAACTTCCCGGAGGGCGCGATCATTTCCCTGCCGCTCAAGGGTGAGGGAATGAGCAGCAACCGGGCATTCTTGTATGGAACGCTTTCCGGTGTTGTAGAGCCTGTGGCGGCAATCCTCACCGTTTTGATGTACAGGGTCCTCGCTCCGGTCCTGCCGTATCTTCTCGCCTTCGCTGCAGGTGCCATGATGTACGTGGTCGTGGAGGAGCTGATCCCGGAGACTGCGGAGGGAGAGCACTCGAATATCGGAACCATCGGGTTTGCGGTCGGGTTTGCATTGATGATGATGCTTGACGTGGCACTTGGATGATACAATATGGACGATTGAGTGTCATCTGTCTGCCCGCTGTTCGGTGGAAAAAAGACAGAAAAACAAAAAGAAAAGTGGATATCCAGAGTCCATGATGTGACTCTGGGATATCCACTTTTTATTTCCGGCAATCAGATTTTTCAACACGGATCAGTCAAATTGTCAAAATTACATCTATTATCGGGAATGTGTGCTTAATTAGAATCTCTTCCAGGTACCACGATAGAAAAGCAGCAGCAGCGGGAAGAGCTCCAGACGTCCGGCAAGCATATCAAAGGTCAGAACCAGCTTGGAGAAGTTGGAGAAGAGCCCGAAGTTCTGGGCCGGGCCTACAAGTTCCAATCCCGGTCCGATGTTGTTTAAGGTAGCCGCGACAGCGGTAAAGTTTGTCACAAGATCGTAGTTGTCGATGCCGATGAGCAGCACGGAGATCGCGAAGATCAGGATGTATGCCGCAATGAAGACATTTACGGAGCGGAGAACCACATGCTCCACCGCGCGTCCCTCAAAATGGATCTTGCGGACCTGATTCGGATGGAGACTCTGGGAGAGCTCTTTTGTCAGGGACCGGAATAACAGCACGACACGGGACACCTTAATGCCGCCGCCGGTACTTCCCGCGCAGGCACCGATAAACATTAAGAGCACCAGGATCGTTTTCGGGATCGTTGGCCAGAGGTTAAAATCCACGGTGGCGAAGCCGGTGGTCGTGATGATGGAAGCAACCTGAAACGCAACATGGTGGAACGCGAGGAACAGGCTGTCGAAGAAATCCCGGACGAAAAACGTGATGACAAGGATCGACGCGGCAATGATCCCGAGGTACCATCGCGCCTCCTCGCAGCGCAGTGCTTCCTTCGGCTTTTTCATATAGAAGAGGAAGTACACG
Source organism: Pilosibacter sp. NGB245 (assembly GCF_057397225.1). Lineage (NCBI taxonomy): Bacteria > Bacillati > Bacillota > Clostridia > Eubacteriales > Clostridiaceae > Pilosibacter > Pilosibacter sp. NGB245. Next base: position 745,717 of record NZ_CM171584.1, read on the forward strand.
TTAAAGTTGATGCCAAAAAGGATCATAAACACGGTAACTACGCCCTGCAGGTAGGTGGAATAGCTTCCGAAGCTGTCATTCTTGATACCGAAACCTCCGGTTCCCGCGGTGCCGAAAACGGTACACAGGGAATCAAACACCGGCATCTGTCCCACAAGCAGGAGAACAAACTCCATAACCGTCAGGAACAGATAGAGCCCATAGAGGATCTTTGCGGTGGACTGCACCTTCGGGACCAGCTTTGTGACAGAGGGGCCCGGGCTCTCTGCTTTCATGAGGTTCATATGATAGCCGCTTCCGGTAAGCGGAAGCAGGCAGAGAAGGAACACGAGAACTCCCATACCGCCGATCCAGTGTGTAAAGCTCCTCCAGAACAGGATGCCGTGCTGAAGTGGTTCCACGGCGGGAAGAATACTGGCACCGGTCGTCGTAAATCCGGACACAGTCTCAAACAGGGCATCCACCGGATTTGTGATGGATCCGCTTAAGAGGAACGGGATGGAACCCATGATACTCATGACGATCCAGCTTAAGGCAACCGTCACGGAACCTTCCCTTGCGTAGAATACCTTGTTTTTCGGCTGCTTGCGGACAAGGATCACACCCGGAATCAGGCAGAGGACGATCGTGATGAAGAATGCCAGTGCGCAGCTTTCATGGTAGATCAGGGAGACTGCCAGGGATGGCACAAGAAGCGCCGCCTCCACGTCCAGAATCCAGCCGATAATATAAAAGATCATCGAATAATTCATGGAATCGCTCCTTTATGATTTTAAGATATCCCGGATATCACCGAGACCGCGGTTTGTGGTCACGAGAATCACGGTATCCCCGACCTTGATTATATTCTGACCGCGGGGGGTAAGGATCTGACCATTTCGGTTGATGCAGCAGATCAGAAGGTTGTCCTTTAAGTTTAAGTCCATAAGCGGCACATTCGTGACAGCGGAATCCTCTTTGATGGAGAACTCCAGTGCTTCGGCACGGCCGTCCAGGATCTTATACAGTGTTTCCACGTTGCAGCCGATGGTGTTCTGGCGGGCACGGACGTACTGTAGGATATAATCTGCCGTCAGGTACTTCGGGTAGATGATGCTGTCGATACCGAAGCTGTCGATCACGTCATCGAAGGCGATCTTATTGACCTTTGCGATGAGCTTTGCGTTGGAGTGGAGCTTTCCGTAGAGGGCGAGGAAGATATTCTCCTCGTCAAGTCCGGTGAGGGCCACAAGGGAATCAGCGTAGGTCAGGCCTTCTTCCAGAAGAAGATCCCGATCACTTCCGTCCCCGTTTATGATGTCAGCGCCGGGAATCACTTCGCTTAAGTAATCACAGCGCTCTTTTCGCTGCTCGATGATCCGGACACGGAACCCGATCTTTAAGAGGTCCTGGGCCAGATAGTGGGCGATGGTGCCGCCGCCGATGATCAGGGAATTTTTTACGGATTTTGAGCGGAGACCGATCTTTTCAAAAAACTGAGCCGTATTTTCAAGAGATCCCACGATAGAGAGGATATCCGTATCCTGAAGGACAAAGCTTCCGTTCGGGATCACGACCTCGGATCCGCGCTCAACGGCACAGATCAGGACATCGCATTTTAACTGTCTCATGATATCCATGATAGTTTTTCCGCCGAACCCGATCTCAGGTTTTAAGCGGAAACGGAGAAGCTCGACACGTCCCTTTGCGAAGGTGTCGATCTTGATGGCGGACGGGAATTTTAAGAGCTTTAAGATCTCTCTGGCCGCCGTCAGCTCCGGGTTGATGATCATGGAGAGTCCGAGCTTTTCCTGAATGAAGCGGATCTCCTTATTATAGAGCGGGTTTCTTACGCGGGCAATGGTGTCACAGTGTCCGGTCTTCTTCGCCATCAGGCAGCAGAGGAGGTTTAGTTCGTCCTCGCCGGTGACAGCGATAAAGAGGTCCGCGCTTTCCACTCCGGCCTCCTGCTGGATATTGAAGCTGGCGCCGTTTCCAACGATTCCCAGGGCGTCAAACTGGTTGGAAAGATGTTCCACTTTCTGCGGATTCATATCGACCATAACGAGATCGTGGCCCTCGGCGCTTAAGCGCTCCGCAAGGCTCACGCCGACTTTTCCGCAGCCGACAATGATGATCTTCATATGTTTACCGATCCTTTCAGTTAATTATGCTTCCCAGCGTCCGGAAGCGCCGCACGGGAGTACGAGTTTGGAACTTGTAACCGGAAGTCCGATCTCATCGGATCTTACAGTTCCGCCGAACTGCGGGACAACGGCTGTTCCGAGCATATAAGTCAGCACGGCCGGAGCAAGTCCGGTTGTGTAGGAGTTGATCAGGTAGAATAACGGCTTGTCGGAGAGGAGCTTTGCACACAGCTTTACTAACGGGTAGATCGCGTCCTCGATCTTCCAGATCTCGCCCTTCGGGCCTCTTCCGTAGGAGGGCGGGTCCATGATGATCGCGTCGTAGTGGTTTCCACGGCGGATCTCACGCTCTACAAATTTTACGCAGTCATCTACGATCCAGCGGATCGGCGCGTCCTCAAGGCCGCTGGACTTCGCGTTCTCCTTTGCCCAGGCGACCATGCCCTTGGAGGCGTCAACATGGGTCACGGAAGCTCCGGCTTTCGCGGCTGCCAGCGTTGCTCCGCCGGTGTAGGCGAAGAGGTTTAAGACCTTGACCGGGCGTCCCGCGTTTTTGATCTTTTCGCCAAACCAGTCCCAGTTTGCCGCCTGTTCCGGGAAAAGACCGGTGTGCTTAAAGCTGAAGGGCTTTAACTGGAAGGTCAGGCCTTTGTAGTTGATGCTCCACTGCTCCGGGAGACTGAAGAATTCCCACTCGCCGCCGCCTTTTGAGCTTCTGTGGTAGTGGCCGTTCATCTTTCTCCACTGTGGTGCCTTTTTATCGGTATCCCAGATAACCTGGGGATCCGGACGGACCAGAATATATTTTCCCCAACGCTCCAGCTTTTCACCGCCGGAACAGTCGATGACTTCATAGTCCTTCCATCCATCTGCTATCCACATAATTGTATTCCATCTCTTTCTTTAGACTTTTTTTGCGTAAAAACGGATCAGGGGCATAAAATGCCTATGATATACCAGTATAATAGATTCGGGGGATACTGTCAAATAGGAGTGGGGATGGAATGCGGGATGTTGGCGGAAATATGGGGAACATGAACGGAAAATGTGTCTTTCTGTGGCGGGAATGCGGCAGAACTGTGGTGGGGACTTAAGAGAATTGACAGGTATTTTCTGTTGAATAATCAGGGAGTTACTGGTAAAATAAAATCAGATGTATTGCGAAATGAAAAATACGGCCGGAAGGCAGAAATCCCATCGGCGGAGCTGATCCGGAATGGATGTTGGCGATAGTTATGCGCCTTTTGGGGTACAGGAAGGAGACGGAGCGAGTGAAGAAAAAAGGGTTAAGAATACTGGCAGCAGCGGCGGTCCTGACTTTCGGATGTCTGACGATGAACGCCTACGCAGCGGAAGGCTGGGCGCTTTCCAATAATATATGGACGTATCTTGATAAAAACGGAAACCGCGTGACGAATGAGTGGAAAAAGGGCGCGGACAATCTCTGGAGATATTTAAACAACAGCGGTGAAATGGCGGTCAACAGCTGGGCCGACAACGATTACTATGTGGATGCTAACGGAATCATGGTGGCGAATAAGTGGATGCAGATCGCGTCCCCGTACAGCAGAGACAGTCAGACCTACTGGTTCTACTTCGGTTCCAGCGGAAAAGTCACAAAGGACACCTGGAAGAAGATCGATGGAAAAAGTTATTACTTTGACGCTGACGGAATCATGCAGACCGGCTGGACCGAAGATGGGGATTACTATTTAAGCTCCAGCGGAGCGATGGTGACAGGATGGAGATATCTGGAGCCGAAGGATGAGGACAGCAGCCTTTACGGAACGGAAAGCGATGATGGAAAGTACTGGTTCTATTTTTCCGCAAGCGGAAAGAAGCAGAGCCCGTCGACCAGCGATGACGGCGGAGAGTATAAGGTAACAAAGATCGATGGAAAATACTATTGCTTTGACGCAGACGGACGGATGCGCACCGGCTGGGTGTATTTAGAAGGTGATCCGGAAAATTCAAGTAAGAGTTCGATTGCGGATTGGAGATATTTCGCGGAGAGCGGGATCCAGAACGCTACAGTCGGCGCGGCGATCTCAGGCTGGCTTTCCTTAAACCCGCCGGAACAGCTTCAGGACAATGTGGATGAGCCGGTGGTATGGTATTATTTTGATAAAAACGGTGAGCCAAAGACCGGACCGGAAGACGGAAAAGCGTCCACGAGCGATTTTGTCCGCATCAATGGAAAGACGTATCTCTTCGACCAGAAAGGAAATCCGGTCAAAGGATTAAAGAAGGTACGGATCGGATCGACCAGCGAATATACGTCCTACTACTTTGATAAGTCATCCAGAACCTCAGTAAAAGGAAAAATGACCGTCGAGGAAGGCGATGGAAATAAGACCACGTTTTATTTCAATGAAGGGACCTATGCAGGCCGCGGAACAAACGGCGTGAAGAACGGATACCTTTATTATATGGGAAAACTTCAGCAGGCAGACAGCTCCAGCCGCTATGCGCTGATCAGCATTCCGAATGGAAACGGCAGTTATCAGACGTATGTGGTAAACAGCTCCGGACGTATCTCCAAGAATACGACGGTAAAGGACCGCGATGGAAACAAATATAAAGTGAATTCCAGCGGGATTCTGACGCATATCAATGACGAGGCAGCAAGCTCCACGGAAGATTACGGTGAGCCGACTGAGCCGGTATTTGAGAATGACTGATATGGATCCAGGATAAATGATAAAGGATTTTTTGAAGGACCAGGGGCAGAGATGTTCCTGGTCTTTTCTTTTGCATTTCGTGCAGAATTTTGACATCTTGTGTCGAACCGATTGACACGCCTTGTTTTCTAATGATATTCTGGCGACAGAGACTTGACGATAAGAGGGAGGCGGATCGCATGAGATATAATTTTAGAAGATGGATGGCAGGATTATTGACGGCAGTGATGGTGGGATCCACGATCATATCACCAGTGTATGCGGAATCAGCTATGATTCGACCGGATACTGATTTTGAAGTATATACGGCGAGTGATGCAGTGAAGGAGAAAGCGACACAGTCAGACACGGTGAGAAAACCGCAGAGGGCGAAAAAAGATGAATTATTGAAGCTTAAGGCATCGGACTCCAATGCGCTTCTCAGGACATTGAGTGCCGCAAAGGAGTATGATCTGAAGAATGGGGAAGTGATCATTGATCGGGATGGCGATTACACGATCAGCGGCACATATAAAAAGACGACTGGAACGGATCATGTGATCACGGTGAAGGAGGGTGTTTCTGCGACGATCACTTTAAAGGGTGTGTCAATTGAAACCGCAAATGCGAATACAGTTCAAATGTCCTGTATTGAACTTGAAAAGGGAGCGGATGTGACGCTGGTTCTCTCCGGAAGGAATAACCTGTATACAGTCAGCAACTCCGGCGCGGCGATCCATGTGCCGGAAGGAAGCAGCCTGACGATCCGGGCAGGATCTGATCAGGATGTCCTGTATTCGTTTGCGCGCGCTTATGGAGCGGGAATCGGGGGAAACAGCAGAGAGGGACATGGCAAGATCACGATCGAAAGCGGAACGGTGGCAGCTTGTTCCGGAATGAGATTGACAGATAACGGTCCGGAAAAAGGAACGGAATCGGACAGTGGAGCCGGAATCGGATCTGGTTCGGCGGGAATTGGCGGTGATACGATTACAATCGCTGGTGGATCCGTTTATGCCGCAGCATCTGTTGGAGCTGGAATCGGTGGTGGATATAAGGGAACATCGGGAACTGTTGTGATTTCCGGTGGAGATGTAGAGGCACGGGGCGGAGAGTATAACAGTATAGTGAAGGCTGTTGCAATCGGTCCAGAGACGGTCGATGGTACGGAAAATAGTTTTACATTGAAAGCCAGCGAAAAAGAAAAAGCAACGGCAGAATTTCTTGGAGTTGATCCAACCAAAACATACACGGTCAATATTGGAAATGAGCAGACCATCAAGTATCAGGGAAGACGTGTGAAGATCAGCTATGGAGAACAGACACGAAATGGGAAGCTTACCGTTACTCCGGAAGAAGGCGTTACCTATTTTGGAAACGGAAGAGTTGAGATCGCCGGAACTGGTCCATATACAGTTACAATGAAAGATTCTGGGACAGCGACAAGTGAATTTATTGAGATCAAGAGCAGCTGTACCGTTACTTTGAAACAGCTCAATATTTATCCGAAGGCACCGAAGGTTCCTGCAATTGATATCGATGCGGGACTTGAAAAAGTGACCTTAGAGCTGGAGGGCAGAAATATTCTTAAGGGCGCTGAGCTTGCGGCGGCGATCGATAATCATGGGACTCCGCTGGAGATAACAGGAAGCGGAAGTCTGGATGCCACAGCCGGCTCCGGGTCTGCGGCGATCGGTGGCAGCTGCTATGTAAATTCTGTGCCGGTAGGAAAAAATATTACGATCTCCGGCGGTGATCTGACCCTGCGGTCAAATGGAGATGGAACCTGTCTGGGAGCTGGTGCTGCCGGCAACGCAAGTACAGGGAGTGCAGATAACCTGGTCATTTCCGGCGGAAATGTAAATCTGATCAAGAGCGGTGGCGGTTATTGTATTGGATCGACAGACCTTTATGTTAATCCGGTGCCGAATATCCGGATCACAGGAGGAAATGTCACAGCGACGGTGTCCGGAGACACAGGAAAAATCTGTCAGAGTCCTATCACGATAGCGCCTGAAAATGGAAAAACAGCGACACTGTATACAGGAAACTCAGCTCCGGGAAGCGCGGCTCTCGGGCTGCGCGGGGAAGGAAAATATGAGCCCGCGTCAGAGACGTATATGCGTGTAAAGTTTGGAACACCGCATAATCTTACTGTTACGGGAGGAACGATCGTTTCAACAGAGTCCAATTTTGCGGAGGGTGAGAAAGTGCCGATCAGTGCGAGTGCCAAGATCGAGGATGGAGCCGGAGGAACCTTGTATTTTGCAGGATGGACGGTTGAAAATGGAAGCGGAACGTTTGGTGATCCTCTGTCTTCCGGAACAACATTTACGATGTCCGATGTGGATACAGAGATCAAGGCGAACTATACAGGTGGATATTCTGTTACAGTTGCTGACGGAACCATCACCCCGGAACAGGCAAACTATGCGCCGGGAAGTACTGTCACGATCACAGCGAAAGATAAATCTTCGGATAAATTATGTTTCGATCGCTGGGAGATCACGAACGGAAACGGAGAATTCTTAAACGGAACGGCCAGTCAGAAAACGGCACAGCTTAAAGTAAACAGCAGCCTGTCCGTAAAGGCGGTCTATGTTTCCGGGCACAGCCTCACGGTAAATAATGGAACTGGAAGCGGAGCATATAGAACTGGAGATGTAATCGAGATCACGGCATTTCTACCGGCGGGATCAGAATTTTCATCATGGACGCTGGATTCTGGCTCAGGAACCTTTGAAAACTGCTACAGCAGCACGACAAAATTCACGATCGGATCAGAAGATGCTGTGGTCACAGCCCAGTATAAGGGCGAAGGACTCACCGGTGACTTCATCGTGAGCGGCGGAATCCTGGGAACAGATTATAAATATGAGAACGAAACACTGACCATAACGGGCAGCGGAAAATACGAGATCTCCCTGAAAGAGGGCATTGAGACGACTGGAAACCAGATCACGGTTCAGGGCGGAACACCTGTAATTACGCTCCATAGCGTAAAAGTGAATGGAGACTATGCGCTCAGGATCAGGAATGAAGCAAATGTGACGTTGATCCTGGATGGGGAAAACTCCATGTGTTCCAAAAAATCGAACTGTGTGTATGTGCAGGACAATTCTTATCTCACGATCACGAGCATTCAGGGGGATGGAAGCTCTGCGGGAACACTGCGTGCAGAAGGAAATAAGTCTGGCGAGATCAATCATGCCGGAATCAGAGGAGGTTCCATTACTGTAAAAGGCGGAACAGTTATCGCTAAAGGTGAATATGAAGCGGCAGGAATCGGCGGAGACGCGCGTGTACAAAACAAAAATTTCTCCATTTCGATCGAAGGAGGTACCGTGGAAGCTGACGGCGGCTGGGGAGGTGCCGGCATCGGAAGCGCAAGCCAGGCAGGCGGAAATGTCAATATCAGTATTTCCGGCGGAACCGTAAAGGCTGTCGGAGGCCAGGGCTCTGCCGGTATCGGAATCGGATATAATAGCTGGGCGAAGAGCAGGATAACGATCACCGGCGGAAGGACAGACGCAAAGGGAGGAAGCAGGAGCTCTGGCGAAAATACGACCAGCGGTGTCGGGGCAGGCTCAAAAAATGATGATGTGGAGTTTTCTATTGATCAGAAAGCGCTGATCATGCACGGACTGAGTTCCGCAGATGAGAAGGTTACAGCGCAGGAGATCAATCAGAAGACCACAAGGATGGGACGCTGCGCGGTCATTTATTTTCAGGCCGATGAGAGCGGAGAGACCGCTTCGATCTCACTGACGCCGGAGACGGAGGTAATGTATCCTGGAAGTTCAAAACAGTTTACCGCAGCTGTTAAAAAAGCAAAAGATCCGACGGTGGACTGGCGTGTATCCGGAAATACCAGCAGCGATACAAAGATCAGTTCGCTGGGAATCCTGACGGTGGGTGCGGATGAGAAAGCGGAAACGCTCAGCGTGACAGCGAGCTTAAGGTCATATAATAAAACTGCATCCGCCAAGGTAACAGTGAAACAGATCCAGACAGGTCTTGCGGTTACTTCAGAAGAAATTGAAGTTGGAGATTCTGTTTTGGCTGTGATGACGGTTCCGGAAGGAATGAGTGGACAGATCCGGTTTTATGTAGATAAAGCCGCGGTGGGAAGTCCGATCACATCAACGGGAGGCGAAACATCGTTTAAGATCGAAAAAGAACTTCTCCCGTTGGGAACACATGAGATCTATGCGGAATATTACGGAAACGGATTCCGGGTCAAGAGTGGACAGATCTCAGTGGCTGTAAAAAAACGTAATCCACAGATTGTAAAATGGCCGGAAGCTATAAGGGAGATCCATTATGGTCAACGGGCATCAAATGCCGGACTGCAGGGCGGAGAATATGGAGCTATACCTGGCGACTTTGGTTTTGATGTCGCATGGCCGGAAGTGGGAACAGATGAAGCTCTGTGCCACTTTACGCCAAAGCCAGAGTACCGCGATACGTATGAGACGATCTACAATAAAATTAAGATTAAAGTTTTGCCGGCAACTCCGAGAGTCGAGGAGGATCCTGTGGTAAATATTCAGTATGGACAGTCCCTGAAAGATGCGGTGATCTCTGGAGGAAAGGTGATCAATCCAAATTATATATCAGGGCAGAAGCAGATGATCGTGGATGGAAAATGGAGCTTTAAGGATCCAGATTCTGTACTTTATCCAGATACATCCTGCGCAGTAGTATTTACCCCGGAGGATACGAAAAACTACACGGGAGCGACTGAAAAAGAAGTTTCGGTTACTGTTTCGGCGGCAAAACCAGATCTCACTATGGAGCTTGACCGGGAGACGCAGGTTGCAGGAAAGCGGATAACTGTTTCGGCAAAAGCGAAAAATGCGTTTTCTCCTGCACTTGAGGATGTACCGGAGATCCGAATTTCTTATCAGATCGGGGATGGAGCTGAGCAGACTGCTTCAGGAAATGAGATCCAGATCCCTATTGGGACCGCTGTCGGGACGATCATCACGATCACGGCGAAAACAGCTGCTGTTGATGGCAGATATATTGAAACTTCCGAGACAAAAACGGTGACAGTGGCAGACAAAACGATCGTGGATAAGCAGATATCTGTGACGGTACCTGATGTGGAATATGGCAGCTCACCAGTTCCGAAGGGAACATTTGCGGGAAATGTGGATGGAGATGAGACATGGGCTTACACGTACAGTGTGGATGGTGGAAATACATGGGGTACGGAAGCACCGAAAACAGTGGGAAGTTATCTTGTAAAAGCTTTTTATGAGGATGACTCACAGAAAGGAGAGAATATTTCTTCCTGGAATATTATTCCCAAAACGGTGATTGTGGCGGGCATTGTACTGGAGGAAAAAATCTATGACGGAAGAACTGACGTGAATGTGAGATCAGTAAGCTTTGGCGGTCTTGCAAACGGAGATACTCTGGAGTCAAAGGATTATTCTGCAGCAGCAGAATTTGAAGATGCAAATGCGGGAACAGATAAAAAAGCTTTTGTAGAGGTTTCCTTATCCGATACGGAAAATGCAAAGAATTACGTTCTGGATCAAGCAGGAAAGTTCATTCTTGATGGACAGAGCATCAAAAAAGCCGAAGCGCCCTCTGTTCCGGAGATCTCTGAGGCGTACAGCTATGGAATAAGCGGAGAGCAGGAGATCGTTCTTTCCGGATTCCCGGAAGACTGTGGAGAGATTTCTGGCGGAAATGCCGATATTATATCTGATGAGTCCGGCATCCTGGAAGAGAAAATTGCCGTAGAGGGGACGCAGTTAAAATTCGCGCTGAAGAAGAATGACAGATCACAGATCGGAGCATCAGCAGTGATCCGGGTCAGTGGCGTTCTTACGGAAAACTATGAGATACCGGATATTCAGGTCGTAATCTCTCTGAATGACAAGAATGAGCAGCATCCGATTGCGGGAACGATTACGTTCCAGCTGAATGATGATGAAAAAACATTCACAGCTGAGATCGGGGCTGTTGAGGGCGCAGAGTACAGTTTTGACGGTACCACCTGGTCAGACAACAACCGGAAAGATGACTGCCAGCCGGATACCCTGTATCACGGATGGATCCGTCTGAAGGAGACGGAGACAGAAAATGCGGGACCTGCGGCGGAGGTTTCCGGAAGAACTCCGAAACTGGCAGAAAAGCCGCCTGTGGACGGACCGGAGAAGCCCGGAGATGGCGGGAATACTGGAGGAGACAACGGCACAAAGCCTGGAGATGGCGGAAATGCTGGAGAAGATAACGGCACAAAGCCTGGAGATGGTGGAAATTCCGGAGAAAACAATGGCTCAAGACCAGGAAGTGGAACTGGTTCATCCAGTTCAGACTCTTCCAAACCGGAGATCAGTGAAAGAAAGCCGGATATCAGCCGTGACAGTAAAAAGGGATATATTGATCCTGTAAAGGGAATTATCCCGGGCGCTGCGAACAAAGCGGTAAACGATGGACACAGCCATTGGATGAAGGATAAGAATGGCTGGTGGCTGAGATACAGCGATGGCAGTTATGCGGCAGGAAAGATGATCGTGGGAGAGCACGATAATATGCAGACGGTTGAGCATCAGTGGGAACTGATCAACGGAAGCTGGTATACATTTGATGAGCAGGGATATCTGCGTGTTGGACTTTTCTATGATGCCGGTTATAGGGGCTGGTTCTATATGGACGAAAATTCCGGAATGCAGACTGGCTGGGTACTCATCAATGAAAGATGGTATTTCTTCAATCCGGTTTCTGATGGAACAAGAGGAATGATGTTTATCGGAAGAAAAACGCCGGATGAGTATTTTGTGACGGAAGATGGCAGCTGGGACGGAAAGACAAAATAATAAATAAGAGAACAGCCAGGTGAAGTGAGAAAACTCCCTCTTTGCAGTTTATGGGATAAACGCGCAGAGAGGGAGTTTTTATCATTTATGAATCTAAAAATTCAGAGAAATAATCAATGAAAGGCAGTCTCATTAAACTTCTTCACCATTGATCAAAACATGCTGGATCACACCTGTCACATCAAACGGGCAGCCGTCAACAATGACAACATCGGCGTCTTTTCCTTCTTCCAGAGAACCGACGCGGTCAGCGATGCCGATATGCTCGGCCGGGTTGATGGTTACGGCGCGGAGTGCCTCATACTCGTCCATACCGGCTTTGATAGCGAGCCCTGCGCAGAGCGGCAGGTAGTGGAGCGGAGTTACCGGCGCATCTGTGATGATGGAAACATGACATCCGGCTTTCGCGAGAATGCCAGGTGTCTCCCAGGTCTTATTCTGGAGCTCAAATTTGGAGGCATGTCCGAAGGTCGGACCTACCGCGAGCGGGAGATTTTCCTTCGCGAGTTCATCCACGATCATATGGCCCTCTGTCACGTGCTCCAGAGTCAGGCCGACACCGAATTCTTTCGCGATACGGATCGCAGTGAAGATATCGTTTGCCTGATGGGCATGAGCTTTTAACGGGATCTCATGGTTTAATACCGGGATCAGAGCTTCGGACTTCTGGTCGTAAGCCGGAAGCTTGGAAGCATCATCACCGGCCGCCTCGATCTTTGCCTTGTAAACCTTCGCTTTATTTAAAGCCTCGCGGATCTTTGCGGCATTTGTCATACGGCTGGAGATTCCCTGTTTCTGGTAGCAGCGTTTCGGGTTTTCACCGAAAGCGCATTTCATAGCGATCGGAAATTTTACGATCATATTGTCAACACGGGTTCCAACCGTTTTGATAGCAGCGAAGGTTCCGCCAATGGAGTTGGAGCTGCCTGGACCGGTTGCGAAGCAGGTAACACCGGCTTTCGCGGCCATCTTCATACACGGGTCAAACGGGTTGATTCCGTCGATCGCCTGTACCTGTGGAGTTACCGGGTCATTCAGTTCGTTGTAGTCATGCCCCTCGTAGCCGATCCCGTAGCCGTCAAGACCGATATGGCAGTGGGCCTCAACAAATCCCGGATAAACCTGGAGTCCGGTGGCGTCTATAACCTCAGCACCGTCAGCAGAGAGATCTTTTCCGATCTTCACGATCTTTCCGCCGTCGATCAGGATGTCAGCGATAAAAGTTTCCTTTGATACCGCTGTGTGAAGTGTTCCGTTCTTGATACAAATCATGGGAATTCCTCCTCTTTTCAAATCATAGCTCCATCATACATGAATTGCGAGAATATTTCAAGGATTCTTTCTGTACAGTAGTTAAAAAAAGTTACGATTCACGCTTTGCGCAAACAGTAATAAAAAAAAGGAACTATTTCATCTTAAAAGATGAAAAGTTCCTTATATTTGAGTTATGAAACTACATTTACCGGTGTTCCCTCAAGGAATCCCTTTACATTTCCGGCAAGGATGGAAACAAGGCGCTGTCTTGTCTCAAGCCCCTTCCAGCCCATATGCGGGGTGAGGATCACGTTGTCGAGGGTGTAGAGCGGGTTGTTGGCTTTCGGCGGCTCAGTTTCCTGGACGTCGAGGCCTGCGCCTGCGATCTGGTGCTTTTCAAGCGCTTCGATCAGAGCCGGTTCATCGATGAGAGCACCGCGGGAGGTATTGATCAGGAATGCGGTCGGCTTCATGAGCGCAAGAGTCTCTTTATTGATCATATGCTTTGTCTGCGGAGTTAACGGGCAGTGCAGGGAAACATAGTCACTGTTCTTTAAGACTGTCTCAAGATCCACATAGCGGATGCCGTCTTCGTCGGCTCTCGGTGTTCTTGTATACACGAGAATATTCATATCAAGAGCTTTTGCAATCTTCATTACAGTCTTTCCGATATGTCCGGCACCGATGATTCCTAAAGTCTTTCCGTTTACCTCAACGTGCGGAACCTGGAGATTTTTCGTAAAGTTATCATGGTTTCCGTTTGCCAGCATTTTCATCTGGACCTGCATGGTGGAGCTTAAATTTAAGATCATCATGATCGCTGTGTGGGCTACGCGCTCGGAGCTGTATGCCGGGATATTGCAGACGGTGATCCCCTTCTCCCTTGCGGCATCAAGATCCAGATTGTTGTATCCGGTACCGGCCTCACAGATCAGCTTTACGGAAGCTGGAAATTTGCGGATAAGGTCACCGTTTACCGGCATCTCCTTTGTGACGATAATATCAGCGCCCTCAATGCGCTCCAAGAGCTGTTCCGGTGTGGTATCATCGTAGACGGTCACGTCGGAAGAGAGAACAGAAAAGTCGAGCTTTCCGTCAAAGTTCATTTTTTTTGCGTTTAATACGACGGTCTTGTCGCTCATGGGTAAATCCTCCTGTGAAAATGATAATAAGAAAATTGTGCGTGCTTTGGCGCTATATCCATTATATATCGGTTTTTGAAATGTGACAATAAAGAGTTTGTGGTTATAGGTTATGTGAATCGTTTTAGTATTGTCGTGGTCTGATGGGGATTCCGAAGGTTTTATCCGTCTGAAACTTGTGTGTCAGGGAGCGATACTTCCGGAAAAACTTAAATGGGCCTGTGAGACAGTAAATGGGAAATATGCCACTGCCTAAGTGCTGGAAATTAGCGTGAAGCTACTTGCGCTGTCCGGATTTCGGAAGTATACTTATGCCATAATATTTGAAATGGATGGAATCATATGCTTGGATTAAAACCGGTAAAACTGATGCCTGCGAGGGAGCGGGTTGCTTCGGCGCTCAGAAAGGCGATCATATCGAGACAGATTAAGGAAGGCGAGACGCTGGCGCTCGAGGCGACGGCTCAGGAGCTTGGGGTGTCGATCACTCCAGTGCGGGAGGCATTTCAGATCCTCGCGAGGGATGGGCTTTTAGAGCTGAAACAGAATAAAGGAGCCACCGTTTTAGGGGTTACGGAAAAGACGCTGCAGGATCACTATCAGATCCGGGCTGTGCTTGAAGGGTACGCCTGTGTGCTCTGCGTGGAAACCGGGGCAGATCTCTCTGCCCTGCAAAACTGTCTGAAGGTATCGGAGGAGATGATCGCTTCCGGAGACAGCAGCAGATATTCGGATATGAACCAGTCGTTCCATTACGAGATCTGGAATGCGTCGGGGAATGAGAAGCTTGTGACAATGCTCTCAGAACTCTGGAATGGACTTTCCATGGGAGTCCAGACGACGGAGAGGGAGTACGCGAAGAAATCGTTTGCGGAACATAAGAAAATTTATGAGGCGATTGCGGCGAAGGACGCGGAGACCGCGAGAACTCAGATGGAGAAACATATCAGGAGAAGCCTGGAGGATATGCTGACACGGTACAGAGAATAAATACAATTTATCTATAATGCACAAAAACATAAGCTACAAATTAGACAGTATGATGAAAAAGTAAAATTGGTATTGACTTTTTCATCATACTGTTTTATTTTAAATGCATAAATTGTATACATGATAAAAAATAAAATATCAAATACAAGAAATCAACATGCAGACGAAAAGCAAATGGCTGCCGGAAGTCAAAATTAAAGCACGGACAGTCAAAAAATTTTAAGGAGGTTATATGATGAACAGAGAGGAGCAGGTGGAGAAACTTACCACATATATCGCCCATTTTACGGACTATATCGGAAAGCATCTCCCGGACGATGTAAAGGCAAAAATTTCAGAATTAGCAGAGGCGGAGACAAACCCGCTTGCAAAGTCCATCTATGAGACAATGAACTTAAACCAGAGATTAGCCTCTGAGTTAAACAGACCGAGCTGTCAGGATACCGGCGTGATCCAGTTCTGGGTAAAATGCGGAACAAAGTTCCCGCTGATCGATGATCTGGAAGTCCTTTTAAAGGAAGCGGTTGTCCGTGCGACTGTGGATGCCCCGCTCCGCCACAACAGTGTCGAGACTTTTGATGAGTACAACACCGGAAAGAACGTCGGAAAAGGAACACCGACCGTATTCTGGGATATCGTCCCGAACAGCGACCAGTGTGAGATCTATGTCTACATGGCAGGCGGCGGATGCACACTTCCTGGAAAGGCGATGGTTTTAATGCCAGGTGCCGGATATGAGGGCGTCGCGAAATTCGTCCTTGACGTTATGACAAGCTATGGCTTAAATGCATGTCCTCCGCTTCTTGTTGGCGTCGGCGTCGCAACATCTGTCGAGACCGCAGCACTTCTTTCCAAGAAAGCACTGATGCGTCCGATCGGAAGCCACAATGAGAATGAGCGCGCCGCAAAGATGGAAGCACTTCTTGAAAAAGGTATCAATGATATCGGTCTCGGACCGCAGGGAATGGGCGGAAAAGCATCTGTTATGGGTGTTAATATCGAGAATACCGCAAGACATCCATCTGCCATTGGTGTAGCAGTAAATGTTGGATGCTGGTCCCACCGCCGCGGACACATTATCTTTGATAAAGACTTAAATTACACGATCACAACACATTCGGAGGTGACTTTATAATGGTTGAGGTAAAGAACGGAAAAAAAATTCTGACAACACCGATCAGCGCTGAGGATCTGGAAGGAATCCATGTCGGTGATATCGTATATTTAAACGGAAGCATGACGACCTGCCGTGATGTGGCACACCGCCGTCTCGTGGAAGAGCACAGGGAACTCCCGGTCGATGTAAAGGATGCAGCGATCTTCCATGCCGGACCGATCATCCGGCCGCTTGAAAATGACCAGTTTGAGATGGTTTCCATCGGACCGACGACAAGTATGAGAATGGAAAAGTTTGAAAAAGAGTTTGTGGAACAGACCGGGGTTCGCGTGATCATCGGAAAAGGCGGAATGGGACCGAATACGGAATGTGCATGTAAGAATTTCAAAGCGATCCACTGTGTATTCCCGGCCGGATGCGCGGTTGTGGCTGCGACTCATGTAGAGAGGATCGTGGAGGCACAGTGGAGGGATCTCGGAATGCCGGAAACGCTGTGGCACTGTGAGGTAAACGAACTGGGACCGCTCATCGTTTCGATCGATCCGGACGGAAGAAATCTCTTCGAGGAAAATAAGGTTACATTTAATGAGAAAAAAGACAAGGCGTTAGAGGAAATCTATCCGCAGGTAAGTTTCATCAAATAACTGGAAGAAAGCAGCAGATCAAAGAGATGCTTCCATAGATCGCTGCAGGTTCAGATAATACGGGGGAGTACAAGATGGATAACAAACTGGTCATCTGTATGGTCATTTTTGCACTGACACTTTTGAGCTATATCATCAACAAGATCCCGATGTGGGTCACGGCACTTTTATCACTCAGCGCACTTTACATTACCGGGTGTGTGGATGCGAACGGAGCACTTGGGGGATTCGCAAATGTCAACACGATCCTGATGGGCGCCTGTTTCATGGTGGCGTCGGGATTCCGCCGCACATCTCTTGTAAAACTGATGTGTGACTGGCTCCTGAAGCTGACAAATGGTTCTTTTATGAAGGTATATTTCGGATATCTCCTGCTGGGAGTGCTCCTGACAAACTTTATGAACAGCCCGATGGTGGTCTACGCGATCATTGGTCCGCTCCTCTGCGCATTATGTGACAGGACGGGATACAGCCGTTCAAAATACATTTTCCCGCTGATGGTGATCGTGGTTGCCTGCTGTTTTGCACTTCCGCTTCCGACTTCGATCCAGAAAGCGGGAGAGTTTAACGGATATCTCGAGACATATCAGTTCACCGGGCTGGAATTTACCCCGATCAGCTTTTTCTTCGCGAGATTCCCGGTGATCATCCTCTGCCTGATCTGGGCGATGACGATCGGACCGAAGATGTGTCCGCAGCAGGCGGTCTCCGATCTGGCCGAGATCGAGGAGCAGAAAGATATCTCCAGCAAATTATCGCCGACCGTTGACAGGATCGGAATCGTGATCTTCATCGTCACCATGCTCGGTCTGATCTTCTCCACACAGCTTCACATTGCGTCCTGGTGGATCGCACTCGCGGGAAGCATCCTCATGGCAATGTTCGGAGTTGTAGATCAGAAAAAAGCACTGTCAGAGATCCCGTGGGAAATGCTGATCCTCTACGCAGGAGCGCTCGCCCTGGGAAATGGTCTTGTGAACACCGGAGCAGGCGAGGCGATCGGGGGATGGCTTGCTGCAGCAGTCGGAGGAACCCACAACAATTACCTTCTCGGAGCACTGTTCTTTGTAATTCCGTTCCTGATGACCCAGTTTATGTTAAACCGTTCTGTCCAGGCAGTATTTATCCCGATCTGTCTTCTGACCTGCCAGTCCCTGGGGGCTGCGCCGATGGGACTCGTCATGTGCGTGGCATCCGCTTGTCAGACTGCTTTCATGACTCCGATGGCGACTCCGGCTGTTGCCATGTGCATGGGAGAAGGCGGATATGACCTGAAGGCACTCTTTAAGAGCGGCTGGCTGATCTGTATTTTGCTCGCAGTCGTGAACATTTTCTACACAATGACGGTATATCCGGCGTTCTAAGTCTGTCAGGAGGAAAAACAATGAAGATCACAGATGTGAAACTGATTTTTGCGAAGCATTATCTTTTCGTCCAGGTTTACACGGATGAAGGGATCGTCGGGCTCGGTGAGGCGGGCAACTGGGGTTACCTGATGGCGACAGCTGCGGCGATCGAAAAGTTCAAAGAATATTTAATAGGAAAAGATCCATTCCGGATCGAAGATTTCAATCAGAATTTTTACCGGTCTGTTTATTTCCGGGGATCTGTCGTGATGAGTGCGATCTCAGCGATCGATATCGCGCTGTGGGATATCAAAGGAAAGGCACTCGGCGTTCCGGTCTATGAGCTGCTTGGCGGTCTCACAAGAGACAAGGTCCGCGTCTATGCATCCCCGATGGTGCGGGACAAAGATCCGAAGGAGCTTGCAAAGTGGTATATCGACCTGAAAAAACAGGGATTTACAGCTGCGAAGATCTTTGTAAACGGAAACGACAAGTCATTAAGAGACGGTCATGATGAGTATTTCTCCGGCCGGATCGGGATGGAGCTTGAAAAAGTAAAGATCTGCAGGGAAGCAGTGGGATATGATTTCGACTTTATCCTGGAAGCACACCGCGGAATGACACTTCCGGAGGCAGTTGCATTCGGACGCGCTGTGGAGCCGTACCGCCCGATGGTATTGGAGGATCCGGTGACGCCGGATAATTATGATACAATGGCAGAAGTCGCAGCGAAGATCGGTGTGCCGATCGCAACAGGGGAACGCTTCACGAGTCTCAGGGAATTTGAGGTCCTGATGAGCCGCCATGCAGCACAGTATGTCCGACCGGATGTATGCGCGATCGGCGGGATCACCACTGCAAAGAAGGTGGCGGCGATCGCGGAGGCGCATGATGTTCTCGTGATCCCGCACAATCCGCTGGGACCGGTATCCACGGCAGCCTGCCTGCAGATCTGCGCGAGCATCCCAAACCTTGGAATTCAGGAGCTCCCGGGATTCTGCCTGAATGGTCAGGAAGATGCAATGGTGAAGGAACCGTTAAAATTCAAGGATGGTTATCTGGAAATCCCATCCAAACCTGGTATCGGTGTGGAACTTTCGGAGAACGCATCGGAGCTTTATCCGCTTCATGAGCGTGGAAGCAACTCCGCAAAACGGTACTTTGACGGTTCTGTCAAAGATATGTGATTTAGCCCCCTCATTATATAATTTTTCATATACCCCTTATTTTTAGTAACTGCTTAGAATTGTAGGCGGTTGCAATCGACAGCCGTCCCTGATCTCAGAGGCGGCTGTTGTCTTATTCTAAGACACAGAGACAGGGTAAGCGGGGAATCAATCAGCCACAAAGGGCAATTGCAGGAAGGAGATCATCTATGAGATATAGTTATGATAATCTGGAAATGACAGTAACATATAGAAAAGATAAAGAAATAGAAATCCAGGTCGCAAATCATAACACGTTCCGTGTCGGGAATATTACGGTAACAACAGAATACGCTGGAAAAAAACGGACAGAGTTTATCGGGAGAATCGAGGCGCATGAAACATGGAAGAGCGGAGATCGTACAGAAAATATCCCTCCGTTTCATGCGGCTTCCTTTTATGAAGGAAAAGAACAGATCATAGATCCGGGACTGTATGATGAAAAATCGGGAATTTATTGTGGAGAACCCTTTCATGCGCTTGTATGGAGAGATGAAGAAAAAAGGAAAACATGGCAGCGGTCCCATACCTGGGTGTCTGAGGATCCGGCAGCAGAAGTAACATTAAGTTATATTGCGGACGGACCGAGAGTGGCTTTCACCGGAAACAGCTTTACGGGACTCTGGGACAGTACATATGAATATTTTCGTCAGATGGCGGAGGCGGACGGATACCATGCGCAGGTGGCATACAGCTACTGGGGAGGAACGGGACTTGCCCAGTATGCGGGACTGATCCCGGAGAGCATGGAACGTGCTGAGCAGTGCCAAAAGGTATTAGACGCGAATGAGGAATATGATTTTTGCTTTTTTGCGGGAAACAGTGATGAGGCTTTGTCAACCCATAGCGGAAAGCCGGGAGCAGAGGACTATTCTCTGCGGGAAAATATGGAGAAGGCAGTCAGAATCCTGAAGAAAAGGGCAGAAGAAAAACACGCGAAGATGGTTCTGTGGGCACCTCATGCTTATCAGTATGGATTTTTCCGGGATAAGACAGCGAAACCATGGAAAATAGGAAATGTGGGAGACTGGTATGAACGGGATGGATGGAGATATCAGCTGACCCTGTCGGAGCAGGAGATGGTGGAGAGAAATATGGAGTGGTACCGACATCTCTGTGAAGAACCGGAAAATAAGGGAATCCTGCTGGCACCGGTGGTGAGAGCATATCATGAAGTCGTGAAGTGTGGAATCGGAGATCCATATCTCGCAGAAGAGAAAACAGGAGATTTTGGACACCAGAATAATCTTGGAAATTATATTTCTGCCTGCGTCTGCTTTGAAATTGTTTTCGGAGAGATGCCGAAAGCAGACTTTGTGCCTGTCTCCCACACCTGGGGAATGGGAGGTGGAACACTTACGCCGCATCAGGCGGCGATGATCCGCAAGAAGGTCCATGAGGTGATGGAAGAGGAGCGGACTCGCTAAATACGATAAACCAGCCCCCCGCCTTGGAAAGACCAGGGAGGGGGCTATATAATGAATATTGAGGAAGCAAAATTATAAAGAAAGTTTTCTTTTACAAGCTCATCTACAATGAGATGACCTTCAGTGACATGCTCCAGAGTGATATCAAGACCAAACTCTTTTGCGACACGGATCGCATTGAAAATATCGTTTGCCTGGTGTGCATGAGCCTTTAATGGGATTTTATGTTCAAGGACCGGCATCAATAAGAATATCAGCCAAAACCAGTTCTTTTGAAACTGCGGTATGAAGGGTACCATTTTTAATACACAGCATGGCGAATCTCCTTTTCGTTTAAGATATCTCCAGTTTAATGATTTCAGAGAAGAAAGTCAAAATCCCAATAGTTTCTTTAAAAGAAACTTTTTGCAAAAATTTTACATTTGGAATAGAATTTAAAGTAGTATTGTGCTAAAATAAAGGGAAAAGGAAAGAAAACAGTCATATTTTATCAAAATCTGGATTTTAACGACACTTGCAATAACACAGAAAGAGATGAAGAGCAGGGACCGCTGGCGGTACTATTACGGGAAAGGAAGGGAAGACAATGTCGGAATTAAACCGGGAGATCGGAGGACTTATAAGAAACTACAGAAAAGCGAAGAATCTTACGCAGGACGAACTTTCGGAAAAGATCTGCAAAAGTAAATCAACGATCTCGAAATATGAAAAAGGAGAGATTGCCGTGGACGTTGAAACGCTCTACGAGATCGCGGACGCGATCGGTGTCCATGTAGAGCAGCTTCTCTCACAGCGATCATTTGAACGAAAGGAAATGCAGAACGAGTTTTGTCCGGCATTCTTTCGGGGAAGAAACCGTTTTTATGGATATATATTTGATGGAAGGAGCAATCAGTTAATACGCTGTGTATTTGACCTTCTCTCAAAAGACGAAAGAAACCGTGATAAAGTTATGATGTATATGAATTTTAAGGATTACGCGCACTACCAGAAATGTGAAAATACATACTGGGGATACATGGAACATTATAACGCAGTTACTAATATCCACCTTGTAAATCAGGACTCTCCGATGGAGAAGGCAAGCGCCCAGTTACTGGCGTCATATCTTGATTCAGATACAAAATGGGGACTGTTTAATGGGTTTTCATCCAGACCTATGATGCCGATCGCAGCAAAGATGCTGTTCTCAAAAGAAAAACTGAAAGAGGATGATGCACTTTTATCCTCTTTAAAAATATCAAAAGAGGACATCCGGGTGATGAAACTTTACAATATGATGGCGATCACCTGACGGAAAAAACAATGCCGGATAGTATGAAAAATGTAACTGGCAGGTTTCCTAAAAATCATATTCTAAAAAGAATTAGGGGATTTTTTGGTGAGAAGGATATAATTTTGGAGGATCGGTCAAAAAAGTTTATTTTCATTCAAAAATAAATATAAAAAATCCATTCTGAGGAAACAATAGGCGTTTTGACAGAGGGGATGCTGATTGGTACAATGTGTTCATAGCAAAGCATATTGCACAAAAAGAGATCAGCATCCCCTCTTTTTTGTGCAAAAAACGACAAGAGGAAAGGAGAAAACGAATGACAAAGCTTTCCATGAAAACGATACGTTTCCATATGATCACAGGAGTCTGTATTGGTATGATCTGGATGATATTTTCCCACGACCGGATCGGAGTTATGTACTTTGGAAAGCTTGTAGAGATGGCAAATGCGGATGAGCTGTTCCGCTACCCGCTGCATCCGTATACCCGGTCGCTTTTATAGGCGATTCCGGAACCGGATCCGATCAAGGAGAAGAAAAGGGTAAAAATCCATTATGACCCGTCGATTCACAATTACAGTGATGAGAACAGACCATCTTACCACGAAGTAAGCCCGGGTCACATGATCTACTGCTCAGACAGTGAGTTTGAAGAGTATAAAAAGATCAGACAGGCTGTAACAATCCAGTAGATAAATAGGAATCATTACAGTAAAAATAATGAAATTGCGAGGAAAACGATATGTATAATTTTGATGAGATCATTGACAGACGTCATACGAATGCAATGAACACGGATGGTTTCCGTGACTATATCTTCCATGCGGATGAGACCATGAAATTTCCGTATCAGGATGAAGAGTTTATCCGTATGTGGGTGGCGGATATGGAGTTTGCCACACCGGATGTTGTCATCGACGGAATTAAAAAGAGACTGGAAAAGCGTATTTTCGGTTACACAAGAGTTTTTGAGAAGAGCTATTATGACGCATTCGCGGCATGGTGCAAGAGCAAATACGACTGGACATTCGACCGCAAAGAACTGGTAATGTCCAACGGTATTATCCCGGCTCTGTTTGAGATGGTTGAGTATATCTGCAAACCGGATGAAAAGGTTCTTTTCCTGACCCCATCCTATGCATATTTTAAATATGCGGCAGATGCCAGCCACCGCGAGTCTGTTTGCTCCGATCTGATCAACACAGATGGATACTATACCATTGACTATGAGGATCTTGAAAAGAAAGCGGCAGATGAGAAAACAACGCTCTTTATCCTCTGCAATCCTCACAACCCAAGTGGACGTGTATGGAAGGAAGAGGAGTTAAAGAAAATCGGTGAGATCATTGAAAAGAACGATATGTGGGTGATTTCTGATGAGATCCACTGTGATCTGCTCCGGCTTGATCAGAAGCATATTCCGCTGGGAAAGGTTATGCCGGACTATAAAAAGCTTGTAACATGCATGGCGCCGAGTAAGACATTCAACCTTGCAGGTCTCATGATCTCCAATGTCATGATCCGTGATGAGGGATTAAAAAACATTTGGCTTTCCAAACATTATAACTTTGATAACCCATTGAGCATTGCAGCTGCCCAGGCCGCATACGAGGGCGGAGATGCATGGCTTCAGGAGTTACGTGCTTATCTTGATGGAAACTTTGAATTTACGCAGGAATACTTAAAAGAGCATCTTCCAAAAGCAACCTTCCGTATTTCTGAGGCAACGTATCTTGCCTGGGTAGATCTCAGCAAATATTTTGAACCGGATGAAGTTCTTCCGCTGTTCTTTGCATACAAGGCAGGCGTTCTTCTCGAAGGCGGAAATATGTTTGTACAGCATTCAGATGGATTTATCCGCCTGAACCTTGCATGCCCACGCGCAACTCTTGAGGAAGGTTTAAAGAGGATCTGCGAGGCAGTCAATACGAAACATACAGAGAAGTATCATGGAGAAGAGAAGTAGTTAATACATAAATACAAAAAGCGGTTCTTCCCGCAATGGGACGAGCCGCTTTTTGTGTGATGGGTTTCTATCTGAAATTAAGGATTGTTGATGGGCTGTTTTACTGCGCTTTCCGCTGCATTTTCGCAACGAGGGCGCTGGTCCTCTGACGGTAGTCGTCGAGTTCGGTGACGATTCCCATGAAAGAGGAGATAAGATCTAAGGAGGCGCGCAGAGAACTCTGCTCACCCTGTACGACTGCGCGTTTTGTGAGGCGCATAGCCTGCTGCGGCGCTGCCAGAAGCTTCTCCATATACTGCTCCACAAATGCGTCAAGCTCTGCATCCGGGACGCAGTGGGTAACGAGACCCATATCTGCGGCTTCTTTTCCCTTTAATGTGCGGGCTGTCCAGAACAGGTCTAAAGCTTTGTCCCGGCCGACGAGACGGGGCAGGAAATATGCTCCGCCGTCACCAGGTACAATTCCGGCATTAAAATAGCTTTCCGACATGGAAGCGTTCTCCCCGGCGATCCGCACATCGCACATGAGAGCCATGTCAAGACCGGCACCGACTGCGGCACCATGGATCTTGGCAACCACCGGTTTATCGATTTCTTCTAAAAGAAGCGGAATTCTTTGGATTCCCTTCCAGAGTGAATTCTTTCTTGCGAGGGCTGTGGAGGAGATATCTTCATGACTTTCGAAGAATCCGTCACCGGCTGCCATTGCCTTGACGTCACCGCCTGCGCAGAACGCTTTTCCGCTTCCGGAAAGCAGAAGTGCATATACATCATCGTTGTCACGGACATCTTCCAACGCTTCTGTCCAGAGACGGATCATCTCCTCGCTGAAACAGTTGAGCTGCTTCGGACGATTCAGTGTGATGCGTGCAAGGTGGTTGTGTACTTCGTAGATCAAGTCTGCCATAGAATATCTCCTCCCCTATTTACTCTCTCAACATACCATATTGTGGAACTGATTTCATTATATGGAATTTCACGCAGAATGTCAAGCCCTTGAAACTGGTTTTAACGTAAAATTTGCAAAAAAATATTGTCCAGAATCGAAAAATCCTGAACAATATCACAAAGCGAAAAAGTATTGCATTCTATATCACAATATGAAATTCTGTTACAGACGTAATGATTTAACCATCCGCACACTTGATTTACAGAGAGAGCAGCATCCACCCCGCCGCGCACATAATTATGAGAAATATGAGATTGTAAAGGGTGAATACCATCATGTACGTTCCGGACTTTGCTTCCGGAATCTCAGCGTAGGCCCGGTAGGAGATCACGCTTGCCATGGATGCGATCAGGGTCCCAAGACCGCCGACATTCACACCAAAAAGCAGAGGACGCACTGCACCGGTAAAGCCGGAGAGCAGGATTGCCGCGGGGACATTGCTGATGCACTGGCTTAAGAGAACACCTGCCGGAAATTCATGACCGGAGATCAGCTTCGTGAGAAGTCCGGAGATCGCAGGGATCCGTTCCATATTGCCGATAAAGATAAAGAAGCAGACGAATGTCAGGAGCAGAAAGTAGTCGACCCGGATAAACAACGAGCGGTCCTTTATGAGAACAGCGGCCAGGATGATGAAAAACATGACCGGCCAGGAATAGATCCGAACGACGCAGCCCAGACAGACGAGAAAAAGCGCCAGATAGAAGATCAGAGAAGTCTTCGTGGGACAGCCGTCCTGGTGAAGGGAGGTCCGGCTGAGGGTGATTACTTTATTTTTCAGCAGGAAAACGGCAGCTACAAGCAGCAGGGCTGAGAGTACCGTTAACGGCAGCATGTATCCCACAAGCTCACCGGCAGAGAGGCCAAAGGAAGAGTAGAGATACAGGTTCTGTGGATTCCCAATGGGTGTTGCCATGCTGCCGAGGTTCGCGGCGATGGTCTGCAGGACGATCACGGGGATCATGAGCTCCGGAAGTCCTGCCATATGTAAGATCAGTATGGAAAACGGGACAAATGTGATCAGGGACACGTCGTTCGTGATCAGCATGCTGGAGAAAAAGCAGAGTGCTGTCAGGGTGAAGGCAAGCTGGCGTGTGGAATGCATTCCGGCGAGCAGGGATGATCCGAGATAACGGAACAGACCGATCTCCTTCAGCCCGGCGACCACCGTCATCAGGGAGAAGAGGAGTGCCAGAGTGCGGAAGTCAATGTAAGACAGATACTCCGGTGACGGAGCGACAAAAAACATGGAGAGGACCGCCAGAACCGCTGCCGCGGAAAGGACTGGTTCTTTTTTTATGAATGACATGGATCAATTTCCTTCCTTATATAAATATCATGCATGCGGCAAAAGACAGAAAAAACTGTATACAAAGTGCCGCCCTGCAATTCAAGTCGAACATCCGAGAGACTTGGTGCGTGATTCTGGTCAGCGAAGCTGACAAATCCGATCAGAGTCACTGCCTATCCTGCGGGATGGGAACAACTGCAAAACTTCTGTAATTATTATAAACAGTGACTTTACGAATGTAAAGAAGAAGAGTATACTGTACATGTTTGGTCATTGCACACAGGTAGGAATTTTCTGACCTGAAAATTCCGTACAATACAGTGGTGGCAGCGCATAAACAGGACAGGATGTTTGCTGTTTCTGTTTGAGGGAGGAATATTATGGGGAACAACAAGTTTTCAATCGCCAGTGTTGGAAACCGGCGGGCATTCCGGGATGGAGCCCGGGACGGGGTGCCGATTGCGCTCGGGTATTTTGCGGTATCTTTTTCACTGGGAATCGTGGCGCGGAATGTCGGGATGACACCGATTCAGGGAATGATCACAAGCGCACTCTGCAACGCGTCCGCAGGGGAATACGCGGGCTTTACGATGATCGCTGCGGGGGCTGCGTATATCGAGATGGCGATCGTGACACTGATCGCGAATGCGAGATATTTACTGATGAGCTGTGCCATGAGCCAGAGAATGGATCCGGATATGCCGTTTTTCCACAGGCTTCTCATGGCTTTTGATATTACCGATGAGCTGTTCGGAATTACGATCGCAAGACCGGGCTACTTAAATCCATGGTATATGTACGGGGCAATCGCATTAGCGCTTCCCGGCTGGGCTGTCGGAACAGCCCTCGGTGCGCTGGCAGGTAATCTGATGCCGTGGCGTCTTGTGAGCGCATTCAGTGTTGCACTCTATGGAATGTTCCTTGCGATCATCATTCCGCCGGCGAGAAAGAGCCGGATCCTTGCAGGACTCATCGCGATCAGCTTTGCGGCGAGTTATCTTGCGGAGAATCTTCCGGTGATCTCATCGATCTCCAGCGGTACGAGAACGATCATCCTGACTGTTGTGCTCTCATCCGCAGCAGCGATTCTCTTCCCGCATCCGGCAGAGGACAGTGAGATCGAGGTTCAAGAAGAAAACCAGGAAGGAAAAAATAATTCTTCTGCAGGTGCAGCAAAACAGGGAGCTTAACTGTATATATAGTAGAAAGCAGTTCTACTTGTAAGAAAAAGAAGTATTTACGAAAACTGTATCGTTAAATTAAGAGGAAATACATAAAAAACATGGAAAAGAATATTTATCTCTATATTGCGGTGATGGCGGGCGTTTCATATCTGATCCGTGTCCTGCCGCTCACATTGATCCGGAAACCGATTAAAAATCAGTTTATCCAGTCATTCTTATATTACGTCCCATATGTGACGTTAGCTGTTATGACGTTCCCGGCGATCCTCTCCGCCACAAACAGTACGGTGTCGGCGGCGCTGGCGCTGGTCATCGGAATCATCGCGGCGTGGTGCGGAAGAAGTCTCCTGTCCGTTGCGGTGATCTGCTGCGCGATGGTATTCATTACGGAATTTTTCTTAGTGTAGTAAAAATACATAAAACACATATATTTAATAAAACAAAAGCAGTTTCGGTACCTGATCATCCATCAAAGAACCGTGCTGCTTTTTTAGAATACCATTTACGGCATTCTTGCAGGGCGTGAAAACCCGCGAAAAAAGCAGTACATGGCGCAGAATAACGGAATGCGGCGGTCTGCCAGGCCAATGTTTTAACGTTGTAAAATAAATGAGATAAAATCCCATTGTCTGAAATTTCACAATACGAAATATATTCCATTTTAGCAAAAGTGCTGATTTTCTAAGCGGAAATTTGGCAATTATTTGGAAGAATCGTACTTGTATTTGTGCGGGAAAGTTGTTATAATCAGTAGCCGTGTTGAGCGAAAAAAAGAGTAATGGCTCATAAAAGCTGATTACATGGAGGTTTACCCATGAAGAAATTATTTGCATTCTGCGCAGGACTTCTGGCGGTCTTAAACCAGACTGCAGTTACAGCGCTTGCGGCAGAACCAGAGGCTGCCGGGGCGGCAGCACAGACGCCGTTATGGCTTTGTATTCCATTTGCAGGACTCCTGCTCTGCATTG
Source organism: Pilosibacter sp. NGB245 (assembly GCF_057397225.1). NCBI lineage: Bacteria > Bacillati > Bacillota > Clostridia > Eubacteriales > Clostridiaceae > Pilosibacter > Pilosibacter sp. NGB245. Next base: position 774,097 of record NZ_CM171584.1, read on the forward strand.
CGGTTCTTCCGCTTGTGAAAGCAGAGTGGTGGGAGGCGCACCAGCCGCACGCGGTCGTGTTCTGGTCCCTGCTGTTCCTGATCCCGTTCGCCGTGAAGTACGGTGTGCCGAAGGCGGCGGAGACGACACTGGAATGTATCATAAACGACTACCTGACATTCATCGTCCTTCTTTTCGGATTGTTCTGTGTGTCCGGTAATATTACCCTGTCCGGTGATCTCGCTGGTTCCCCGAGGATCAATGTGGGACTTCTGGCACTCGGAACCCTGTTATCCAGCTGGATCGGAACCACCGGAGCCAGTATGTTAATGATCCGTCCGATCATCAAGATGAACGCGTGGAGAAAGAGAAGACGTCATATCGTGATCTTCTTTATCTTTATGGTATCAAATATGGGCGGCTGCCTGACTCCGATCGGAGATCCGCCGCTGCTCATGGGATTCATGCGGGGTGTCCCGTTTTTCTGGAGCTTAAAGCTTTTACCGATCCTGATCTTCAATATGATCATCCTGCTGTTCATCTTCTATCATTTTGATATGAAGGCATACAGAAAAGATATTGCGGCAGGCTTAAAACCGGATATCAGCAAACCGGGTACTGAAGTGAAGATCCGCGGCGGCCACAACCTGATCTTTATCATTATGATCGTGATCGCCGTTATCTTAAGCGGTACCCTGCCGTCCATGCCGATGTTTCAGGATGCCGCAGGAAATGTCCTCGGGATTCATGTGTTCGGAGAAGTTACATTATCCTATCCGGCGATCATTGAGTGCGTGATCATCCTTGTATCCGCATTCCTGTCCTTTAAGACGACGGATGGATCGATCCGCCGAGAGAACCACTTTACCTGGGGCGCGATCCACGAGGTCGCAGTTCTGTTCGTCGGTATCTTTATTACGATGCAGCCGGCGCTTATGATCTTAAAGGCAAACGGAGCGGAGCTTGGGATCACAGAACCGTTTGAGATGTTCTGGGCGACCGGTCTGTTATCCAGCTTCCTCGACAATACGCCGACCTATCTGGTATTCCTGACAACAGCAGGCGCATTAGGATTGTCACAGGGCATGGTGACGGCCCTCGGAACCGTTCCGGTCAAGATGCTGGAAGCGATCTCCTGCGGTGCCGTATTTATGGGCGCGAATACATATATCGGCAACGCGCCGAACTTTATGGTCAAATCCATTGCGGATGAGAACGGTATCCGGATGCCTTCGTTCTTCGGATATCTGATCTGGTCCCTTGGAATTCTTGTTCCGGTATTCATTGTGGATACTCTGGTATTCTTTTTATAGGAAGGGGGAGGAAATATGGCTGCAACGAAAGAAGAAATCAAAGAACTGGCAGAACATATCTACGATCTGGACGCGGAGGTCTATGTCCACCTTGGTTCCTCCCTGGGACGTGTATTCAACCGTGACAGAGAGCGCTGCGTCAACGAACTTACAGAGTTACTCACAACAAGACCGCAGGGACATTTGGTCCGCAGCGAGCTTGGGCTGATCGCGAACATGGCCCGCACCATCGAGGATAAAGAAGAACGCGCGATGTGTATGACCGAGTACAACCGCATCCTCAATGAGGTCATGAGTCTTCCGACAAGCTTCGCCAGCGGCGATGTGATCGACCCGATCCTCGCGAAGTTAAACAGTTTCAACGTAGCGAACCGTTTCTCCAACGACGACCACCTGATTATCTGCATCAGCTGGACATACGGAAGCGGCGGAATCGATGTCGGCTTCAAACTTGCGGATAAGCTTCATATTAACTATTACGATGCCGATATTTTCGAGGCAGTATTAAAACGCCTCGACGCGGAGAAGGATAAGACGATCCGTGACGCGGCGGGATATGCCCACGTCTCTGAGGAACTGCAGCAGAGTCCGGCGAGCGAGTTTGAGGCAGTGACCCATATGTCCCTGAAGGATCATATCAAATATTTCAGCCGTTACCACGGCCTGAACCGTCAGGATGCCGTCTTCTTCAACCAGAGCGACCTGATCTGTGATATGGCGAAAAAGGAAGACTTTATTATCATGGGCCGCTGTGCCGATGCGATCTTAACGAACAACGGTATTCCGCATATCAGTATCTATATCACTGCACCGATCGAGCAGAGGATCCAGCGCGCGATCGAGGTAAACTCCGAATTAGACCGGAAAAAAGCGCGCCATTTCCTGAAAAAACTTGACAAAAAACATGCGCATTATTACAATTTCTATACCGGAAGAAGCTGGGGAAACGCGAACAACTACGATCTCTGTATCAACAGCGCAAGCTACGGAATTGACGGTACCGTTGATTTCATTCTGCGAATGATCGGGCGTGACCATGAAAAAAAGAACGATAAGAAATCAGAATAGTGACCTGAGCAAAACACCGCCGGTGAATCGACCGGAGGCGGAAAATACAGGTTCCATGCCTGGCTTTCACAGAGCCAGGCATATTCTTTTTACGCGAACAACGAGCCAAAGTCCGCGCTTACGCGAGAACTTGGCGACTGTCGCCTGCAGAAATTTCCAACTGTATGCGTAGGCATGATCTGGCGGAAATAGTATCAGATAAAACCGGAAATGTAACTATGATTAAGAGGAAAGGACCAACAACCATGCAGCTTGATATGACAAAGGGAAGACCATTGCCGGTGATCCTGCGGTTTACGATCCCGCTGGTCATCGGAAATGTTTTCCAGCAGCTTTACAATATGGCGGACACGATCATCGTGGGCAGATATGTCGGCGCGGGAGCGCTGGCGGCGGTCGGCTCAACCGGAACGATCATGTTCCTGACAACGGGATTTGCACAGGGGATCACGGCAGGATTCTCGATCCTGACTGCGCAGAGATATGGTGCCAATGATGCCAGAGGCGTGAAACGCAGTGTGGCAAACGGAATTCTCCTGTCTGTGATCGCAGCGATCATCATGACGGTGTTCTGCGTGTGCATTATGAATCCGCTGCTCCATCTGATGAACACACCGGCAGATATTTTTCGTGATGCCTATACCTATATTATGGGGATCAGCATTGGACTTACGGCGAATATTTTCTATAACCTGTTTTCTTCGTACCTGCGTGCGGTCGGAAACAGTCAGGTCCCGCTGTTTTTCCTGATATTTTCCGCCTGTCTGAACGTGGGACTGGATCTGCTTTTTATCATCCGAGGCGGTATGGGCGTAGCGGGGGCTGCCTGGGCGACGAATCTGTCCCAGGCGATCTCGGCGGTGCTCTGCGTGGGATATATCTGGGTTAAGGTTCCATCCTTAAAGCCTGATAGGGAACACTGGAAGATCCACGGAAATGACACGAGAAACCAGCTTGCGGCCGGGATCCCGATGGCGTTCCAGTTCGCGATCACTGCATCGGGGACTATGATCATGCAGTCCGCCATCAACCTCTTCGGCTCCGTGGCGGTTGCGGCCTATACGGCTGCGGCGAAGCTCCAGAGTCTTGTGATCCAGGGCATGATCGCCATGGGACAGACGATGGCGACCTACGGTGGTCAGAATTATGGAAGCGGAGATGTCAAGCGGATCAAGTCAGGCGTGCGATCTGCGCTCCTCGCGGAATTTGTCTACTCCGTTGCCGCAGCGGCACTGATGTGCGCACTCTTAAAGCCGTGTCTCGGGCTCTTCTTTACAGGAGACGTAGACCTTGGGGCTATGATGCCGTGGGCAAAAACATACTGCTACATGACGGCGGTCTTTTTCCTGCCGCTCTGCACGATCTTTATTTTCCGCAACATTATGCAGGGCTGCGGTTACGGATTTCTCCCGATGATGGGCGGTGTGTCGGAACTGATCGCGAGACTGCTGGTCTCAATGGCGGCGATCCAGCTTCTGAGTTATCCGCTGGCGTGCTTCGCAGATCCGGCGGCATGGATCGCAGCAGCTTTATTTACAGGAATTTCTTATTTATTTGTTATAAAGAAGATCGAAAAAGAACTTTCGTGACAGCTACAGTTTTGAAGAAATTAAGAAGACCGGATCCGGATGCTCCAAAGACGGGAGATGAAACACACCGGAATTTCTGGTTCCTGATGATGGGGATCTCGGCTGCGGGAATCCTCTTTATGACCAGGAAAAAAGAACAGGAGTGAGGAGTCTGCAGGGCCGTGGATATCCAGGACTGCAGGCGGATCAGAACATGGGGAGCTAAGAAATGAAAAGAAAGAAAAATCCGTTGTGGTATCGGATCGGAGTCCTTATTTTCGGCGGGATCTTCTGTTTCTCCGCCTATATGGCAGGTCGTGATATCTTCGAGGCACGAAAGGAGGCGGCGGCATTCAGGAAACTGAGTGAAGCCGCTTCTGACTATATGGAGACTGCGGAACAGAAGGACTCCATCGTGGATCCGGCGGATGATCACACGACAGAAGTGGAAAATACGGCGGAGGCAGAAGAAAAACAGGAACTCCTGAGGGAGGCTGCCGGTTATGCGTCTCTGGCGGAGCAGAACCCGGACTATGTCGGATGGCTGAAAATCCCGGGAACGCGGATCGATTATCCGGTAATGAGCAGAGCATCCGATCCGGAATATTACCTGCATAGAGCGTTTGACGGATCCCGCTCGTCGGGTGGAACCCCGTTCCTTGGGCAGTTGTCGGATAAGGACAGCACCTGTATGATCGTGTATGGACACAACATGAAAAATGGTTCCATGTTTGGGACCCTGGATGACTACAAGTCGGAGAAATGGCAGACGGAACATCCGGTCATTGAGTTTTTTGTGGATGGTGAAGTGCGGGAGTATGAGGTGTTTGCAGCTGCGGAGAGCAGAGTCCTCTACGAAGATGAGGAAGGATTCCGCTATTACCGGTCCGGAGGGGATCTTTCAGAGGAGGAATACGGGAAGCTGATCACATGGCTTCAGGAAAATTCTGACTATGAAACGGGGATCATCCCGGAATACGGGGAGCAGATCCTGATGTTGTCCACATGCAGTTATCACACGAAGGATGGTCGGTTTGTGGTGGCAGCCAGGAGAATCAGTGAACCGTGAGAAATCTCCATAATAGTAGATTGGAAGAAAGAAAATGCTTTTTGGGAGAATGCCCGGAAAGCATTTTTTGATCAGGGGATCGTCGGGAGAAAATGGCTTGACATGCCGGGTGATCTGGGGTATCCTCGGAATCAGATAGATCCGGATTCGGAGAAAGGAAAGGGAGTTATGGCAGAAAAAATTTTGATCGTTGTGGACATGCAGAAGGATTTTGTGAATGGAAGTCTCGGCAGTAAGGATGCGGAGGCAATCGTTCCGGCTGTTGTCAAAAAGGCGGAAACGTTTGACGGGGAAGTGATCTTTACGAAGGATACACATTTCGAGAACTATATGGATACTCAGGAGGGACATTTTCTTCCGGTTCCTCACTGTATTAAGGGGACAGACGGCTGGGACCTGATCCCGGAGCTTGAGAAGATCGCCATAGAGCGTGACGCGGCGACTTACGAGAAAATTACCTTCGGATGTCCGGAGCTGGCGGAAGATCTTCTTGAGAGAAATAAGAAGACACCGATCGAGTCCATCGAGCTTGTGGGACTCTGCACGGATATCTGTGTGGTTTCAAACGCGCTCCTGATCAAAGCGTTCCTTCCGGAGACACCGGTCTTTGTGGATTCCGCATGTGCGGCAGGCGTTACGAGGGAAAGACATGAAGCGGCTCTGGAGACTATGAGAAGCTGCCAGATCGTTGTGAAGTAAGAAGAAAGAATAATACAGACGGAAAAGGTATGTGCAGATCTGAGTTCTTTACGGAAAGTTCTCAGGTCTGCACTTTTGTTGTTTATCCTGTATTTCTCGCTGCCCGCGTATAAATTTTCACATCAGGTAATAAGATGGTAAAAATATCATCGAGGGGCAACCCCTATGAAGGAATATATTGAAGAGCGGGCGATTCAGATCGCGAACTATATTATTGATGAGAATGCGACGGTGAGACAGACAGCAAAACGGTTTGGAATTTCGAAAAGTACGGTGCACAAGGATGTGACTGACCGGCTGATCCATATCGATCCCTCTCTGGCAGCGCAGGCGCGGGTGGTTCTGGATATCAATAAGGCGGAACGGCATATCCGCGGAGGGCTTGCGACGAAGGAGAAGTACGAGCATGAACACCAGCTGCAGGCGTGCAGCAGGGAGAATCTGTGATTCTGGAAATAATCCGGTGAAAATTTGAGAGAAACGATCCCAATACCGGGAAAAGGTCTGAAAACAGATAAAAAAGCTGATTGAATTTTTAAAATATCTGCGATAGAATGGGAACAGGACTGTTCCTGAAGATGAAATTCAGAGAAGCGTCCAGCCGAAAAATTGATTTGGCGGCACAAGCGGTAGTCTGAAAAGATGAACGGAGGAATAAATGATGAACAAAACAGAGGCAATGATCGAGAAAGTAAAAGCACTTGCAGAGGCGTCGTCCTGCTGTGCTGAGGCAAAGGAAGCCGCAAACAACTGGCTTGCGGCTGTCAATACGGAAAAACAGGATGAGGCGGCAAAAGCGCTGATCGAGGAGATCGCGGCAGATATTATCCCGATCGACGGTCTGATCGCTTTCGCAGGATCTGAGGATGGAAAGAAGATCTTCGGCGCTGAGAAGGCAGCCGGAATCGAGGCGCATGCGAAGAAGATCAAAGCAGAAGGCGCAAGATTCTGTGACTGCCCGGCATGCACAGCGGTTGCTGCGATCCTGACAGATAAGGCAGATCTCTATGCACCGACATACAGCCTGACCTGGACGGTCACAGATGAGATGACCGCAAAACGTATCGGCAGCGCCGGTTCGAAAATCCTCTCCACACCAAATATGGTGGCGCTGATGGAGGATGCGGCGTTGGAGATTGCAAAATCTTACCTCGAAGAGGGGCAGACGACAGTCGGAGCGGAGATCCACTGCCGCCATTTAGCACCGACACCGGTTGGCATGAAAGTGACAGCTACAGCGAAGCTTCGCAGCATCGAGAGAAGAAAGCTCTGGTTCGATATCGAAGTACATGATGAAAAAGGCAAATGTGGAGAAGGTTCCCACCTGCGTATTATCGTAAACTCCAAGGCGATGAGCGAGAAGGCGGAGAAGAAAGCAGAATAAGAGCTGCAGAAAAGTTACAGGACAATCAGGATCTGACAGCAAAAGGAGAAGAGCATATGGGAAAACATACAATCGATCCGCAGATCAGCGCAGAACACCTTGCAGGTGCGGTCCGCTTCGCAACCGTATCAAACGCGGATAATTCACTGACTGACTATACAAAATTTGACGCATTCCATGAATATTTAAAGGAAACCTATCCGTTGGTACATAAACATCTGACTCTGGAACATACCGATCAGGCCGGACTTCTCTATCACTGGAAGGGAACCGGAAAATCCGGCGCTGCTCCGCTTCTTTTGATGGCGCATCAGGATGTTGTCCCGGAAGGTGACCTTGAAAAGTGGACGTATCCGCCATACTCCGGAACCATCGCGGATGGAAAGATCTGGGGACGCGGCTCCAGCGACTGCAAGAGCAACCTCATCGGACAGCTGGAGGCTGTTGAGGCACTTCTTGAAAAGGGTTACGAACCGGACTATGATCTGTATCTCTCCTATGGATATATGGAGGAGGTAGCCGGCGGAAAGATTCCGGCGGAGACGCTCCGTGGAACAGGAATCCACTTCGGTGCTGTTTTAGATGAAGGCGGCGGAGTCCGCCCGGGAAGCGATTACGGGATCGATGAGAAAGGACTCTGCACCATCGGACTCTGCGAAAAAGGATATGTGGATTTTGAACTTTCCTACACGGCAAAAGGCGGACATTCCAGCCGTCCGGGCGAGAATTTCGCGACGACCATGATCGCAAAAGCACTGATCGCGATTCAGGAGAATCCAATGCCGTACCGTGTGACGGATACGATCCGCCGCCGCTTTGAAGTTCTTGCTCCGTATATGGTGAAAGAAAATCCGAAGCTTGCAGAGCTTCTCAAGAATCCGGATGAAAATCTTGAGAAGCTGGTTCCGTATTTCAAGAAAGATCCGGCTCTCGATGCAATGTTCCACACGACGGTCGTTCCGACGATGCTCTCAGGTTCCGCTCAGGCGAATATTCTTCCGGCGAAGGTCACAGCTGTCGTAAACAGCCGCATCCTTACCGGGGATACCGTTGAGAGTGTAAAGAAACATCTGGAAGACATCGTGCCGGAGGAGGTGGAAGTCCGTGTCCTCAATGGCAGCAACGCGTCGCCGACATCTCTGTATGACGGAGCGATCAAGGATCTTCTCGTCGAGATCAGCAGCAGGATCTACGGCGATGTGATCCCGTGTCCGGAGATGATGCTCGGCGGAACAGACGCAAGATTTGTCTATGACATGAGTGACCGTGTATACCGTTTCTCCACGATCTACGCGAAGGGAGACCACCATGTTCATGCCGTTGACGAGTTTACCGGAGTGGAAGAGCTGGCGGACAGCATCGACTTCTATATGGAACTGCTGACCAGATATGGGGAGACAGCGAAATAAGAAAGAGCGTGTGCCGGTAAGGCACAGAATAGCTGAAAATTAAGAAAATCATGTAAATAAAAGACGTTTTCACAGCGGAGTATCGTTGGATATCCACGTGAAAACGTCTTTTTTAATTCAGATAATTCCTCATACTCTTCAGTGCGTTCTTCTCCAACCGGGATACCTGCGCCTGACTGATCCCGACTTCTCCCGCTACTTCCGTCTGCGTCTTTCCCTCGAAAAATCTCATATCAATGATCTTCCGCTCCCTTGCCGGCAGCCGCTTCATTGCCTCACTCAGAGAAAGCTGCTCCACCCAGTTTTCTTCCCGGTTCTTCTTATCACTGATCTGATCCATCACACAGAGCGGATCCCCTCCGTCCGTGTAAACCGGTTCATAAAGGCTTACCGGACTCTGGATCGCGTCCATCGCGTAGGTGATTTCCTCCTTTGAGATCCCAACCTCATCCGCAATTTCCATGATCGTAGGTTCCCTGAGATTTCTCTTCGTGAGAAATTCTCTCGCAGAGAGAGCCTTGTAAGCTGTGTCCCTGAGTGACCGGCTCACCCGGATCGAATTATTATCCCTCAGATACCGCCGTACCTCACCTAAGATCATCGGAACCGCATAAGTTGAAAATTTCACATTCTGTGACAGATCAAAATTGTCGATGGCCTTGATAAGCCCGATGCACCCGATCTGGAACAGATCATCGATATTCTCACTGCTGCCTGAAAACCGCTGGATCACACTCAGGACAAGTCTCAGATTTCCTTTAATATATATTTCTCTTGCGTCCGTATCTCCATTCTGGATCCGTCTGAAAAGGTCGGTTTTTTCCTCATTCGTCAGAAGCGGGAGTTTAGAAGTATTTACCCCGCAGATTTCAACCTTATATCCTGCCATGATAAGAACCTCCGCAATTTGTTTTCATAGAAAAATGATTCACGAAAACAGGACAGTTTATACATGAAAAAAACGGGAGTTATTTCCTGAGAATCATTCCTGATTTTGACATTTTATGCGGAATTTTGACATCTTGTGCAGAAAGAATTGCGTATGGAACAGAAAAAACATATAATAGAATTATCTATGAATCGTGGAATGGTCTGATATTTTGCAAGTATAATCCGAAAGAACCTGTCATAAAGGGGGAAATGAATATGAGAAAGAGAAAATGGTATGAACGTATGTCTGCAGCAGTCCTGATTGCGGTCCTTCTGGTCAATCATGGCGATATGGGAATTATGGCGACAGCGGAGACAATCCCTGCGCTGGAAAAAAATCTGGAAGAAGAGAATAAAAAAATCGAGGCCGAGACAGACAGCGCGTCCAATGCGGACGAGAAGCGGGATACAACTGTGGATTCAAACGAGACGACCGAGTCCGACCTTGAGAAGGAGACCGCGACAGCATCGAATGGGAAAGAGAACCCGGCGACGAAGAGAAAAATGGCTAAGCGTGCGATGAATGCGGAGCCGGTTACGGAAGGAATATATACGATCAGCCAGACAGATGGGAAGTTTAAGGTTGTTGGCGGAAGCTTGACAGAAGATGGGGAAAACTTAAATAGTCTGACAGATGCGTTCAACAAGATTTTGAGTTTCGGTACAGATACGAACATAAATATTAATTTTGATAATGTCAATATTAGTAGCGGAGCGCCGACACTTACGGAAAGCTGCGAATTGACTTTGAAAGGCACATATACGAGTGCAGCTGAAGCATTTATTATTGGCTCAAATGACACATTTATTATACACAATGAGGCTGATATAACAACAAGTTCGTATGTTATTCGTAGGTCTAATGCTAAGAATTCTACAGTTATTTTTGAACAAAATGGCGGTACTGTTGAGTCTGTAGATGGCTTTTATATGTATGAAAATGACGTAATTTCTTTAAAAGAAGGAACAATTAATGGAAATGTTTTTGGAAACGGAGGAAAGGGTCGTGTTGAAATAATAGGCGGTACATGGAATGGACAACTGGCATATATAAAAGATATAGATATATGTGGGGGACAACTCAACAATATAAAAGATGATACGAGTATGATTGCTGCAATTAAAGAATGTGGAGAGGTCTCTATCAGAGGAGGAAGAGTTTTCGCAAGAAATACAGAAGGAAAAGCTTTTGCAATTTATATGATAAAAAATACGCAGTTGACTTTATCTGGAGATATTGATGTATCTGCATCAGGAACAACAAGTGGTTCTATTTATTACGGAGGGGCTTCGACATATCCAGTTATCAATGCGGAAAAGGTACAAAGTATTGGAGAAAATTTTTTAGTAGTTCCAAGTGATACAACTATGAAAGTGAATCCTGTGTCTAACTGGATTAAGGGATCGAAAACCAATATTGAATATTTGTGTAATAAAATAAAATTAAAGGTTGTTAATGCGTCTGATACAGGTAGTGCAGGTGAGTATATAAATTATACTCTGAAAGCAGTAGGTAATTATATTCGCTTTGTTGATAAAAATGCATCTGCAAGTCCGCTTAAATCTGGGGCGATTAAACTCGCGAAAATTACATTGTCTTCGGATAGAACAAGCTATGAAGTCTATTATGAGGTAACAACAGACGAAGAAGAGTATAACGGAACAGTTACATATTCTGCTCAAAATCAGAAGGTATCCGATATTTTAAACGATATTGTTTCAGTAAATACAGGTACAACAGGTCCAGAGATTACAATCGGAAGTATAGCAACACCAATTGAAGAAGACATAACGATTGATACTGGAAGTGTGGATGAAAATAAGACAACAACTTTAAAAGGTGCAATTACTGGAAAAGTTAATGTAACAGGAAGCGGAACCTTGCAGTCAGAGATTAACTGCAGTGGATTTTATGGACGAACTAACAGTGAGATCCATATTATGGCTGGACAGATCACTGGAAAGGAAAATGCAGAAGATGCTGTAATTGTATTGGAGGCTGCGAACCTTACAGTAGAGGGTGAAAACACAAAAATTTGGGATAAATCAGCGTCTGGAGGTGATCGCTATGCAATCCAGGCAATAGGTGGAGTATCGGTAACAATTAAGGGCGGTGAAATCAAATCAGATAATCATACGGCTGTGTATATATATAGAAGTAGCGGGCAAAAGAAAGACCATGCAACGTTCACGATGGAAGGTGGAACGATTACAGGCGGAGTGTATGGCTTAAGACACGCTCACCTTAATGAAATCAACTTGTCAGGCGGAACGATTACAGGTGGGGATAATCGGCCGGATGTTTATATGGCACGAGAAATAAATGTCAGCGAAGCTGCAAACTTCACGGTCAAGGGAAATTTCCCGTTCACATCTATGCAGATCGAAAGTGGATATTCGAAAAATGAAATCGATTTTACAAAGGCAACGGTAACAGGAGATAAAAAGATTTTGATCAGTTCTCCGCTGGATGCCAATACCAAAGAGTCGTATGTGAAGCTTTTTAAGGCATCGACCTCAAATTATCAGAATCTCATCAAACATATTGAGCTGACTGGCGGATCTAATCCAATTTGCGTAGTTTATAACGCAAATCCGGTCTCTGAAGATCCGAAAACCGCTGAGATTTATGCATTCAGCGCACCGAATCTTTATACAGTTCATGTGAAGTATTATACTGGAAAAGATGAAAATAATCCATTTTATGATGAATATCTTCTGAATCTCAATGATGGCAATCGGAGCTACTTAGGCAATATCAGTTTACCGGATGGCGAAGATTGTAAGGTATGGAGGTATAAAGAAAAATCAAACAGGAATGGCACTGCGACAGATGTTACAAAAACAGTTATTGAACTTGTTAATGGAGAAATGTATCCAATGGGTACGGTCCCTGAAATTGAACTTTACGCAGGTTATAGTGTTTCTATCGATGCGTCAGTATCCGAAGAAGATATTACTAAGGACTCAGCTATCATAAAAGGAAATACAGCCGGAACAACTGTATATTACACAAATAAATCTGACTACCAGATATATACAGGTGAAGAACTCAGAAACGCAGCCAAAAGTACAGAAAAACGGAGTGATTTCACGCAGGTTAAAGTAGGGGAAGATGGTACATTTTCAATTCCACTCACAGGCCTCGATCCGCTGAAGAAATATACCTATTATTTAGTCGCAGAAAATTCCAATATGGATGTTTCTGATAGCCGTGCAGTAACATTCACCACAAAAGCCCGTGTTCTGACGGCAGCTGATTTTCAGATTGTAGGTGCTAAAAAATTTACATATGACGGCACTGTACATAGTGTGAAAGTAATACCGACATCGGAGAATACAGGATTATTTGGAATTGATGGTGGTGTTGCTCAATACAAAAAGAAAAAAGGCGAGGTGTACACTGATGAGTTCGTTCAGCCGCATTGGGCGGGAACGTATGGGGTATATGTGTCTACCAATTCAGAAAATTCAGGTATTGAGCGTGCTGAAAAATTATGGATTGATGATATTACAATCGAAAAAGCAGATTTTAATCCGAATTGGTTTATCACAAAGTCAAGTATTAAGTATGGTGAGGACGATAATGAAACATTAAGTCCGATTATAAAAACCGAGTACAGTACCGCAGGCAGTAATACAATCATTACCGGTTACGGAAAAATAGAATTTAAGTTTTATAAAGACGAAAAGTTGACAGAAGTTGTTTCACGAAATAGCTTTGGCCATTATGATGTGCCGGAAGCAGCCGAGAATGGTCAGAGTATCTATTATATTGGAATCACCTGCACGGAAGGCGAAAATATTAAGGCACAGACAGAACCAGTACTTCTGTCTGAGATAAATGTCTCTCGCGCACAGTATACCAGTGTGGATGTTACCTGTGATAATATTCGATATGGTGAGACTCCGAGTCCGAACGCATCACTGAAAAACATTGATGGTTCAAATGAATACACAGCAGATGACAACCCGGTCAAATTTGTTTACAGCCAGGATCCTAATGGTACATTTGAAGAGTGGAAAAATACGAACAAACCTGGAAAATGGTATGTAAAGGCAATCGTAAACCAGAGCCAAAACTACAATGAAGCGGAAAGCATTCCGTTTGAATTTGAGGTATCCAAAGCAAAGCTTGTTCCTTCCGTAAGTGCGGTTAAATCAAAGATCTATGACTGCAATACAGATGCTGAAGGAACGCTCACCCTCAGCTCCGCTGACGGAAACCCGATCCTCTCAGAGGATGTGGCGGCATTAGAGGCAAAGGGAACCTTCACATGGACATCCGAGAACGCTGGAACAAACACTGTGAATGTTACAGGCATTGCGTTGGATTCCAAATTTGAGGATCGCTATGAACTTACAACGAGTGAGCTTTCCAATGTCTCCTGCAGCGGTGCAAAGATCGAAAATGCCAAAATTCAGAATGTTTCTGTACGGCAGATGATGGAATTGACCTACAATGGAAGGGAACAGTTGCCGGAAGTCACGGCAACAGGAAGTACGACCGGTGGCACGGCTATCACCTTCCGCTACGGTCTCACAGCAGTACAGGCCGCAGACGAAACGCAGGCATTAAAAACTGTTCCTGCCTTCACCGACGCCGGCATCTATACGGTATATTACACTGCATCCGCAGCAAACCATGATTCCGTATCCGGCAGCTTTGAAATCGAGATCAAAAATGCCTCGATCACAGGCGTTGACGCAGCCGGATATACAGGAATCTACGACGGACAGTCCCACGGAATCAAGATCACCCTTTCCGGAAACGCTGGAGACGGTGAGATCCTTTACGGTGAGTCCGAAGATAACTGCACGCTCACAGAAAGCCCTGTATACAAGAACACAGGCAGCTATACCGTATACTACACGGTGACAAAGAAAAACTTTGACACCATAAGCGGCTCCGCAACCGTTGCGATCACCCCGGCACAGCTCACTGTGACGGCAGAATCAAGAAACGTGACCTATAAGGACGAACCGCCGGTATACAGCAGCACGTTCGAAGGTTTCGTAAACGGAGAAAACACAGAAGTCCTCGGCGGAACACTCTCCTACGAGTGCGCTTATGCGGCTGGCAGCGATGTGGACGAGTACGAGATCATCCCGTCCGGCCTCATAGCGGAAAATGGAAACTATGTGATCACATATCAGCCAGGAAAACTGACCGTATCCCAGGCGAAGCCGGAGTTCGAACTTCGAAATCTGGATCAGTTAAACCGCGCCTATGACGCGAAGAACACCGCGCCGGAGACATGGACGGACAGCGATGGAAACGTGACCGTGACGCTCAAAAAGGGCAGCGAGATCTTAACGGAAGCGCCGATGAATGCCGGAATCTACACGGTGGAAGTTCATACGGAAGCCGGAAAGAACTACGAGGCTGGAAGCCAGACATTCTCCTTTGAGATTAAAAAAGCTCCGCTCAGCGTAAAAGCAGTGGATCAGAATGTCACAGTCGGAGATGCGATTCCGGAGTACACAGTCCTCTACGAAGGATTTGCGGGAACAGATACCGCGGATGTACTGAACGGGAGCCTGCAGTTCACCTGTGAATATGCGCCAGACAGCGCGGCGGGCGATTACTCGATCCTGCTGTCCGGTCTGACATCTGGAAATTACGAGATCCACTTTGAGAACGGAACACTTCATGCAGTCCGCAGGGCAAGCAGTGGATCCGATGATTCCGACAATTCCGGCGGTTCCGGCAGCACAAAGAACCCGGCGGCAACGAACTTTGGAAAGAATGTTTCTAACAGCAGCTCTTCCGAAAACGATGCACAGGGAACCTGGAAACGCGATAATAAGGGCTGGTGGTTCGAATTCAAGGACGGCACCTATCCGGCAGGAGAAAAGACCAGTGATCAGAACGGTGAAAAGCTGGGCTGGATCCAGAAAGACGGAAAATGGTGGGCTTTCGGTTCTGACGGCTATCTGAAGAGCGGATGGGCACAGGATAACGCCAGCGGAAAGTGGTATCTGATCGACGAGAACACCGGAATGCAGACAAGCTGGCATTACGATGAGTCAGACCAGCATTGGTATTATCTCGATCCGGCGAGCGGAGCGATGCTCACAGGTTGGCAGTTCATCAATGGAAAATGGTACTACTTGTCAAAGACATCCGGAGCTGTGCCGCTTGGCTCCATGTACAGAGAGATCAGGACACCAGATGGATATTATGTCGACAAAGACGGTGCATGGGATGGACTTGAAATAAAAGAAAAATAAGACATGAACAAAAAAGATCCGCAGGATCCCAAAATGGGAACCTGCGGATCTTCATGTTTATACGGATAATACGTAAAACGGAACGCGGAAGCTTTAACCAAAGATCCGGAACACTCCGATAAAGGAAAGAACAACGCTCATCACGATAAAGCTGACAGCCGCAAGCAGCAGCTGGTTGTAAAGCTTGTCCTTATCAACAGACTCCGGCGCGCAGCCGACACAGATGCCGCCGACCGTGGACAGCGGACTGATCACGACTCCGTTGGTTCCGACGATGACACCGATCACGATGCTCATGGAGGAGATGCCTAAGGTCTGGCTCAGCTCCGCAGAGAGCGGGATCAGGGTCGGCATAACGACTCCGGTACCGCTGGAGACAGCGCCCATAAGTCCACCGAGTACCATCATGATCGGCTGGGCAGTTCTCTCGCCTATGATGTTCTCAAGACCGTCAGATAAGAATGCGATGCCGCCGCAGGTATTGACGACGCTGATCAGGACGGACATACCGCAGATCAGGATGATCGTGCTCCACGGAACAGCTGCGATGGCTTTTTTCTGATCGACAGCGCCGAGCATTAAGAGAACACCCGCGCACGCGAAAGAGATCAGTCCGATATTCTGTCCAAAAAAGATTACACCGATGAGGACCACGAGGATCGCGGCGAGTGTCAGAGTCTGATTCTTATCAAATCCTGTAAAGTGCGGTGCCGCAGCGTTTTCCATCTTTTTCGGGTGAAGACCTCCGAGCAGGAAGTAGGCACCGATGGAGAAGAGCGTCATGGCTGTGGCGTATGCGCCCCAGAGCGGAAGGTAACCGGACAGGCTTTCAACGATGATATCGTTTTCCGCGGAGAGCTGTTGTGCCACGATTCCGTTGATGGCGAGGGGGGACAGGCCTCCGACCATAATACCGCCCATGGTGACAAGACTCATCATCAAAACCGAGATTCCGTTTTCAACTGCGACGAACAGGGCAATCGGCATGATGACTGCGACGATTAGTCCGCCTGCGCCTGCCGCGGAGATGATCGCGCCGAAGAGAAAGAAGATCACCGGCAGGATCTTCGCGTTTCCTCTTGCGAGACATACGATGTTCTTGGAAAGTGCCTGCGTGGTGCCGTTTAAGGTTGCAATACCAAAGAGGAATGTGGTGGCGAGGACGATAAAGAATACGCTCGTCGGCCAGTTTCCGGTCACGACTTTTGAGACATTGATTTCGGTGCCGCATTTTGCCGCTGCGATGGAGAAGATGTATGCCGCGACAAGACCGACAACACCGGCATTCTTTTTTGTGACAGCACTGAAGGCGATAACCGCGATCAGCACGATTAAAGATGCAACTGCGATCATGATTTAGATCCTCCTAAGTATAGTAAATGTGTGATGTTCAGTGCCACCGCATGGAAACACTGAGACTTTTTACTGATCGAAATCCGTGAGAAATGGAGCAATACGCTTCACTTCCGGCATTTATGCGATATTTAAGCGAAAAAAAAATCTCCCCATGCATTGCTGCATGAAGAGACGATGATTTTCACCGCGTTACCACTCTGATTCGTCCATAGAAGACGCTGCTTTACAGGGTACCGGCCGGATACCCTTTCCCTGTAACGGGAGAACCCGTTTCCGCCTACCGTTCAAGTTCAGCGGAACCGCTCAGAAGCGAGTTCGGACTGTTTCATCCCGCCGTGCTCCCAGCAACCACGGCTCTCTGTGGGGAATCCTGCAGCCTACTATTCTTCGTCTACGCGTATTTCGATTTTTTACGATATCATTTTACTGCTTTAATGTAAGATAGTCAAGAAAAAGTTTGAAAAATTACAGTGAACGATCGAAATTGCCCGGAAACATTTTGCTATTTCTATCATGACTCCGCAGACGGAATTAAGATCACCGATGCGTAGAACATCCCGTTCTTCCATTCAAACCGTGCATCTCCATGGTGCCGTTCAGCGATGAGACGGATAGACTGGGTACCTATGCCGAGGCCACTGTGCTTTGTGGAGAGAAAACGCTTTCCTTCGAGAACTGGAGGCTTTCTGCAGGGATTGTCCACCGTGATGGCTATGAGGGAGGTGCCGGTCTGGCGGATATGGACCTTGATCGCGCCGCTTTCATTGTTTTCCCGACATGCGTCCACCGCGTTTTCCAGTAAATTTCCCAAAAGCACGCAGAATTCCGGTTCCGGGACCGGTATTTCCTTTTCCATCTGTGCCTGGATCTCCAGAGCAGTTCCGGCTTTTTCCGCAATCTGCGCGTAGTAGCTAAGGATCGCGTTGACAGCCTGATTTTCACAGTAAGCAGGCAGCCATTCCGGCATCATATGTTTCCGGAAGGACGCGAGATAGTCTGAGATCGCGTCAAGATCTTTGTTCGCCGCGTATCCCGAGAGCACCGTGAGATGCTGACGGAGATCATGGCGGGCGATCCGCGTCTCGTCGATGGAGCGCTGGAGATTGCGGTACTGGGCGCTCTGGAGCTGCAAAAGCTCATTTTCCCTCAAAAGTCTCGTGTTCTGGTTCATCTCCGATGCCATCAGGTAGAACATAAAATAGAAGAGCAGGAGGAATGTCAGAAGCGCCAGAATTAAAATCGGATAAAACTTCATGACCCGGTTCGTGTAGAGCGTC
Organism: Pilosibacter sp. NGB245; assembly: GCF_057397225.1. Lineage (NCBI taxonomy): Bacteria > Bacillati > Bacillota > Clostridia > Eubacteriales > Clostridiaceae > Pilosibacter > Pilosibacter sp. NGB245. The sequence continues at coordinate 792,383 of NZ_CM171584.1, forward strand.
TCGTAGTAGCGCGGACGGATCAGACGGTTCAGCAAGAAGAATGCCGCCGGGAATACCCAGAATATATACCAGGTCTTCGCCATTTCGATATCGTCCACCAGCCATTTCGCGGCATGGGTTGCCGGATACCATACGATGGCCATGATGAGAACGGAGAGCAGCAGGTGGATCCCCGCGCCCGGAAGCGTGAACAGACCGGAGGTGTTCGTCCGGTCAATGAGGGCATCTGCGACGAGTGTCAGGTTTGTGATACAGGAGAAGACCGCGCAGACGGCGATCAGGATACTGAACGGCTTCCAGAGGGCGAGATCACAGACCCGATGGAAGAATACCGCAAACAGGATAAAGGACGGCAGGATCCAGAAGTCTCTCGCAATCCCGAAGTCTGCGCAGACGAGGCCTCCGGCGAAAGCCCAGAGGATCGAGAGCGGGATACCGGTGAGAAAAATATTCAGCGGTTTTATGCGGAGCCGGTCCTGAACCGGAAGAAAGCAGAGGACCGCACAGGGCACCATTGAAAAAAATTCCAGAAAATACCGCATGACAAGGGACCAGAATGGGCTGTTCATACTCAACAATCTCCTCTCGTTTCTATATGTTCCATTATAACAAAGTTTTACTGTCCTGAAAGTACAAACTCATGCAGGATTTTGACATCTTGTGCAGGGATGAGAAGTTTTAGGATACACAGAAAAAACGTCTGTGATGGAGCAGGTAGATCCTTGTCAATGAGGCAGGAGTCTTATATGGTTGAGATAAAATCTGCGGCAGAAATCCGGTGAGTGGAATATCATCGGATTCTGCCGCAGATTTTTTCAATATGGAACTTTTTATTTTTTAGTGGAACGCCTCTTTTGCATACTGCTCCAGCTCATCCCTGAAATCTGGGTGCGCAATCGCGATCATGGCCTCGGCGCGCTCTCTTAAGGTCTTTCCGGAGAGATTTGCGATACCATACTCGGTCGCAACGCTCTGGATCATGGTACGCGGTGCGGAGACAGTGGAGCCGCCCGGGATGAACGGAACGATGTTGGACTTTAAGGTGCCGTCCTTTGCCTTTCTCGCGGAGTTGATGCAGATATATCCTTTTCCTCCGATGGAGCGGTAGGCACCCTCAAGGAAGTCCATCTGACCGCCGATGCCGGAGAGCTGTCGGGTTCCCGCGGATTCTGCATTCTCCTGACCCATAAGGTCAAGCTGTACACCGCCGTTGATGCTGATGACGTTCTTCATGGTTCCGATGCGCTGCGGATCATGGACATAGTCGAGATCAGCCGGGTGAAAAAGCTTCGGATTTTCTGCGATCCAGTCATAGAACTCCTGGGAGCCCATTGCGAGGTTCCATGTGGAGAGACCGGTGTCAAATTCTTTCTTTGCATTTGTGAGCTTTCCCGCCTTCCAGAGATTTAAGTAGGCATCGCTGATCGTACCGGTATGGCAGCCGAGATCCCTGAGATCGGATTCCGCCAACATGTTCGCGACAGTGAACGGAACGCCGCCGACGCCGAGAGATAGAACCGCGCCGTCCGGAATCTCGTTTACGACGAGCTTTGCGATCTGGATATCTGTCTCAGACGGAGCTTTGTAGGTTCTTACCGGAAGCGGTTCATGTTCGCCCTCTACGATATAATCCGCCTCGGAGAGATGGACACGGTGGGAACCGTCCACACCCTGAAGCTTCGGATAATGTTCATTGATCTCAAAGATCACAGTTCTTGCACTCTCAAACATGGTTCTCCATGCGAAGTTTGAGATGCCGAGACCGCAGTAGCCGTTCTCATCCGGGGCAGATACCGGGACGAAGGCAACATCTGTCCGGATATAGCGCTGGCGGTAGAGCGTCGGGAGAAGGCGGAGTACCACAGGCATGAATTTTACGAGACCACGGGTCTGGAGTTTCCGTTCATAGTCACCGATATGCCAGCTGTAGTAGGAGAAGCTCTCCTGTTCCGGATCAGCCTCAACGACCTCAATGCGCGGGCGGATCACAAGACCGCCGCGAACTTTCACATCTTTTAAATGACCTTTTCTTGCGGCGAGCGCCTTGTCAAGAAGCTCCGGATATCCGCCGCCGAATCCATAGTCGACCCAGTCACCGTCTTTTACAGCAGCCGCAACGGCAGCTTCTGCAGTCACAAATTTACTTTTAAAATTTTCCATATGTAATCCCTCACTATATAATATTTTCGGTAAAACATGAACGATACCATATATGTTCATTATAGGAGTTTTTTCGGTATGAAACAAGTAGATTATTGAGAGTTATGATATTGAATGGATATGGATCATATCAGAAAAAAATATATTTTATTCTGAATGCATGATCCGATCCTTCACATTTCGGCTCGGAAACAACTTTATTTTTCGTCCAAGATGTAATATAATAAATTTATATTGCAGGCGGCAGAAATTACCGTTTCTGCCAAAAGAAAATAATGCATGAGGGGAGTCAAAACATGAAGGATTACATGAAGATCTACCAGGAATGGCTTGCCAATCCGTACTTTGACGAAAAGACGAAAGAAGAGCTTCGCGCAATCGCGAACGATGAAAACGAAATCAAGGAACGTTTCTATATGGATCTGGAGTTTGGTACCGCAGGACTTCGCGGAATCATCGGTGCCGGAATCAACCGTATGAATATCTATACAGTCCGCCGCGCGACTCAGGGACTTGCCAACTATATTATCAAACAGGGCGGAGCAGACAAGGGCGTTGCGATCGCGTTTGACTCCCGTCATATGTCCCCGGAATTTGCCATGGAGGCTGCAATGACACTCGCCGCAAACGGCATCAAGGCGTATAAATTCGAATCCCTGCGCCCGACACCGGAACTGTCCTTCGCAGTCCGTGAGTTAGGCTGCATCGCCGGTATCAACATCACCGCGAGCCATAACCCACCGGAATACAATGGATATAAGGTATACTGGGAGGACGGCGCACAGTTCACACCGCCGCATGATAAAGGGGTAACGGCTGAAGTTCTTGCGATCGAGGATCTCTCCACCGTGAAAACGACGACCGAGGAAGAGGCGTTAAAGAGCGGAAAATTCCAGGTGATCGGAAAAGAGATCGATGACAAATATATCGCCCAGGTAAAAGCCCAGGTAGTCAACCAGGAAGCGATCAACCGCATGCAGAAAGACATCACGATCGTCTACACACCGCTTCACGGAACCGGAAATATCCCGGCCCGCCGCGTTATGAAAGAGATCGGCTTCGAGAATGTCTATGTTGTGCCGGAGCAGGAACTTCCGAACGGAGATTTCCCGACCGTCAGCTACCCGAATCCGGAAGCTGCCGAGGCATTTGAACTCGGATTGAAGCTTGCAAAAGAGAAGAACGCGGACCTTGTTCTTGCAACGGACCCGGATGCAGACCGTCTCGGTGTCTATGTAAAAGATACAAAGTCCGGTGAATATATCCCGCTTACCGGAAATATGTCCGGCTCCCTGTTATGTGACTATGTGTTAAGCCAGAAACAGGCAGCAGGAAAGATCCCATCTGACGGCGAGGTCGTAAAGTCCATCGTTACCACAAATCTAGTTGACGCCGTTGCGAAACACTATGGCTGCAAGCTTGTCGAGGTTCTGACCGGCTTCAAGTATATCGGTCAGCAGATCTTAAAAGAAGAGACAACCGGCAAGGGAACCTATATGTTCGGTATGGAGGAGAGCTATGGCTGCCTGATCGGCACATATGCCCGTGATAAGGACGCGATCTCCGCAACTGCCGCTCTCTGTGAGGCTGCCGCTTACTACAAGGAAAAGGGCATGACCTTATGGGATGCGATGGTCGCAATGTACGAGAAGTATGGTTACTATAAGGATACCGTAAAATCCATCGGCTTAAAAGGAATTGAGGGACTTGCGAAGATCCAGGAAATTATGGAGAACTTCCGCAAGAACCCGCCGAAGGCACTTGGCGGTTACGAGGTAACTTCTGTCCGTGACTACAAGAAGAACACGATCACAGAGGTTGCGACGGGCGAAGTAAAGGAGACAGGTCTTCCGGAGTCCAATGTTCTTTACTATGATATGAACGACGGCGCATGGCTCTGCATCCGTCCGTCCGGAACCGAGCCGAAGATCAAATTCTACTATGGCGTTAAGGGAACCTCCCTTGATGATGCTGAGGCGAAGTCCAAAGCCGTCGGTGATGAGCTGATGGGCATGGTGGATAAGATGATGTAAGATCCCATAGTGTGGGGATAAGCGCAGGGAAGATGCTGCGAAACAATTAAGATCGAGTGCCTGAGGATCTGGCTGTGAAAAGCAGAGAGACTTGGGCAGAAAGGAAAAGCTCCCGGATGGGAACCGCATGTTATAGATATGATGTGGTTCTTTTCGGGAGCTTTTTTATCGCAAACGACTGCACCCGGTACGCGAAGGTGCCAGGCTTTGTTTCCTTTACAGGCGGGAGAGTTCAGCAAGGTACATCTGGGCTGCCGGGGAGAGGCGTACACGATTGCGGAAGATGCAGGAAGCAACAAGCTCACGATCGTGCCCGCTCTCGGGCCACAACCACTCCGGAACCGGAAGCGCGGTGATCTCAGGGGAATTTTCACGGTCATGAAGCGGAGCAATGCCGATCCCGATAGAATCCGTCTGCTCGACGATGCTGTAAAAAGAAGCACGGCTGTTCACATAGGTAATCCCGGAGAGCTGATCCTGACGGATAAGAGACTGGATTCCGTTCAGAATGCTGCTTTCTGCAGAAATCTGGGATGCCGCTTCGGCGGAATGCAGAACAAAACTGTATTGATCGAAAAGCTCCGGAGTCAGTGCATTTGGATCCTTCAGAACCGGATGGGCATTCCGGCAGAAAAGCTGAAGGGAAGAGTGAAACAGGATCTGTTCTTCCAGACTGTGAAGAGCCAGAAGCTCCTGTACCTTTTCGTTTTGGGATTCCGGATACACGATGAAACCGATATCTGCATGTCCGGCATCGAGTTCCCGGATGACTTCGTGTCCTGCCAGCTCGCGGTAAAAAAGGCGGAATGTCCGATCGTGCTGATCAGAAAAGGCATGGATCGTCTTACTCAGGGCATCATTCTCGGGAAAACAGCAGTCTGCAGCAATCCGAAGACGGCAGGAGTCCAGGTGCTCCCGGAATGTCTGGCGGAACTGCTCTGCATGTTCAAGGAGATCCCGGCTCATATCGAGAAACAGACGTCCGGATTCCGTCGGGATGATCCCTGTTTTTCCGCGGGTAAAGATCGTGATCCCGTATTCTTTTTCTGTCTCACGGAGAACTTTACTCAGGTACGGCTGGGTCACAGACAGCCGCTTTGCGGCCGCCGATAGAGAGCCGGAGTCGGAGATCTCGAGGAGATATTGCATGTTTTGAAGGTTCATTTGGAGGTAGCTCCTTTGTTGTAAAAAAATCATAAAAATAGTATAATTAAGTCTATATGAAAACAATGAATCTGTCAAACAGGAGAGATGTGGAAAGTCAGCAGTAAAGTCTGCTGCTACCGCTGCAACAGATGGAAATACGACTTGAAAAATTTTTGCTCGTGAAGAGCAGTCAGACAAAAAAATAATGAAAGGAAGATCCGGATTCCGGACAGAAGCGATGGATAAAAAAGAATTTGTTTTAAAAGCAGTTGCGGACAAAAAAGACCTGATCGTCGAGGTGAGTGACAAAATTTTTGATTATGCGGAGACAGGCTTTCATGAATTTAAGACCGCAAAACTCTACGAGGATGTTCTGAAAAAAGAAGGATTCCAGGTGGAAATGGGAGTCGGCGGCATGCCGACGGCATTTAAAGCTACATATGGAACAGAAAAGCCGGTGATCGGATTTTTAGCGGAATATGACGCTCTTCCGGAGCTGTCCCAGGAAGGTGGCTGCACGATGAGAAAGAAAGCCGAAGGGGAGAACCCGGACGGACATGGCTGCGGCCACAACCTGCTCGGTGCGGGAGCCATGGCGGCAGCGCTTGCAGTGAAAGCGTATCTTGAGGAGCATCCGGAAGCGGGAAGCGTGGTCCTTTTTGGATGCCCGAGCGAGGAAAAAGGCGACGGCAAGGCGATCATGGCAAGAGAGGGAATCTTTGACGGCGTGGATGCGGCGTTCACCTGGCATCCGGGCGATAAGAACGAAATCTGGTCGGAGTCCACTCTGGCGAATGTCAGCGTCTTCTTTAACTTCAAAGGTGTGACCTCCCATGCAGCGGCAGCTCCGGAACTCGGAAGATCTGCGCTGGATGCGGCGGAACTCATGAGCGTCGGTGTCAATTATCTTCGGGAACATATCATCTCTGACGCGAGGATCCACTACGCGTACCGTGATGTCGGAGGAATCGCCCCGAATGTTGTCCAGGGACACAGCCGCGTCCACTATTTCATCCGCGCGCCAAAGTCCTGGCAGGTAAAGGAAATCTACAGGCGTGTGGTTGATGTGGCAGAAGGCGCCGCAAAGATGACAGGGACTGAGATGACATATGAGCTCTATGCAGGTCTTTCCGATTACATCCCGAACCATGTACTCTCGGAAGTTCTTCATGAGTCCATGGAGGAGATCGGCGCTCCGGCTTACGATGAGGCGGATTTTGCGCTGGCATCCAGATTCTTCCATGAGACCGCGACGCCGGAGGAACTGGAGGCAAAGCGAGCGTCCCTGCGGAAACTCTTCGGTGCAGATCATCTGGATGAGATCGAAGCCCGCCCGCTCCACACCCGGATCTCTCCGCTTGTATGGACTGGAAAGGTCCAGGCGGGTTCCACCGACGTCGGCGATGCCAGCTATGTGATCCCAACGGCGATGTGTACCACGGCGACAGCGACTCTCGGCACTGCCGCCCACACCTGGCAGATGACCGCACACGGCAACACGGAGATCGCCCACAAGGCAATGTTAAATGCGGGTGAGGCCATAGCATTGGCCGCCTTAAAGACCATGGAAAGCCCGGAAATCTTAAAGAAAGCCCACGACGAATGGCTGGCCGAGACAAACGGCATCTACGAATGCCCGATCCCGAAGGAGATCGGACCGAGGCTGGAGGATTAAGGGAGCTGCGTGCACAATCGAAAATAGAGGAGCAATACAATGAGACAGGAAACCATAGACAGGATCCGAAAATTCACCGATGACCGCGACTGGAACCAGTTCCATTCTGCTGCCAATCTGGCAAAATCCATTGTCATTGAGGCAGCAGAACTTCTGGAATGCTTTCAGTGGAGTGATGAGGAGTATGATCTTCAGCATGTGAAAGAAGAGCTGGCAGATGTGATCGTCTACTCACAGAACCTTTTAGACAAGCTGGGGCTGGATGCAGATGAGATCGTGAATATGAAAATGGGGATGAATGAGAAAAAGTATCCGGTGGAAAAGGCGCGGGGGAAGTCTGCGAAGTATGATCAGTTGTAGGGACTAGAGAAGAATGCTGCAGGGCAGCCATACAGCGTGGATTGGCTGCCGGCGGATCTTGGAGTTGTGGGGAAGATTGAGAAGTGGATGGAGAAAGAAATCTGATAAATTTTTTTGCTTTCGATATGCAAGACCAAATTATAGGACACCTAATGTGATATACTGTGTCTCAAAGAGGTACAGAAAGTCAAACATATGGAAAATATCCATAGGATCCTGCGAATCTGCGGATAACCCGATCGGGCAGATGGTGATGGATTCAGAAAATATGGAAAGAAAAATGCAAAGGAATCTCTGAATGAAGAAACACAAAGTATACCTGCAGGACCTGCTCAATGAGTATCCGGAGTCGGAAGACTATCAGAAATTCTATACATATGTGATGGAGCTGATCAGGAGAGACGAGCTTGTTCCGATGAAAAATGCGAAGAGCAACGGCCGGAGACCGGCGCTTCCGCTCAGCTTCTGGAAATATGAAGACAAAACGGATTATACGGATATCTATGAGGAACTGAAGTATAAGTATCATCCTCTGATCAATACTTCCTATTACAGGAACCATCCGGAATGCTATGAGACGGACAAGGAGAAACTTCAGATTCTGAGTGATTATCTGAAAGATCATTCCAAACTGCTTGATACCGAGGAGACGATGAATGAGCGGAGCTTCGAGATCTTCCGTCGGGAAAAGTTTTTCCAGAGAGAGGGCGGTCTCGAATTTTGCAGGAAAATTGGGATCAGTCGGGAACAGCTGGCATTTTATGAGACTTCTGAGCCGCTCTCTTATTATTCCCGGTCCAAACAGACCCCTCAGAACATTCTGATCGTGGAGAATAAAGACACATTTTTTGATATCCGGCGCTGTATGAATGCGGGGCATGACCGGATCCTTGGAAAACAGTTTGGTACTGTGATCTACGGGGCAGGAAAAGGAATCTGGAAGACGTTTGCGGATTATGTGAATGGGGCAGAATCCTATTTCCTTGGGGATAATGAATTGTTCTATTTCGGAGATCTTGATTATGAGGGGATTCTGATCTATGAACATCTTCTGGAGCAGAAAGAGTACCAATGGGACAGGCAGGGAAATGGCAGTGCCAGAATGATCCAACTTTTCCGGAAAGCATACGAGGCGATGCTGGATAAGGCGCTTCAGATTGGTTTTTCAGCTCTTCCTGACATGAAGGAAAAGCAGAATTCGAATATTGGAACGGTATTTCTGGATGTGTTTGATGAGGAGAGAAGGAGACAGATCCATGAAATCCTGTCAGCAGGAAAATATATTCCACAGGAAATTCTAAATGAGCATGACTGGTAGCCAACCGACAGAAGAGATACGGAAAGGTTATGATAAATGAACAAAACTGGTGATAAAAGATGATCGAGAAAGATTTTTTAAAGAATTTTGAGCAGCGAATGAAATTTGTCGGGAGGTATGCGTTGCTCTGCAGCAATAGCTTTGGAAAGCAGCAGTGGAAGGATTACGGCATAGAGACGCGGGATGAGCAGATGAATATGTTGTTTACACTGCTGCTTTTTATCATGGAGTATTCTTTGCGGGAAGAAAACTGCACGATGGACGATATTGCGGCGTTCGTGGAGGACATCAGTTACGAGTACCATGCGAAAAAGCTGAGCTTTGAGCAGAGTCGGGACTTTGCGAGGTTTATGGTGGAGGATATCCTTGGAAACAGCGGTTCTTCCATGTATTTTAAGGCTTTTGACTATGAAAAACGGACATATAAGGAAATCAACATCCGTTATATCGACAACAAGGTCGTGTATCTGGAGAGTGGCGTCAGAAGAACATCCTATTACCTGACGGACGAGGGTTACAATATGATGCTCTCCACGATGGAAATGGAAAATAATCTGAAACTTTCGGTCCATGAAATGCTCTTTAAGCTGCATCTGGAAAAGGCAGATTATAACAGGGCTGTGGAAGATATCAAAAATATCTTCAGTCAGCTTAGAAAACAGAGCCAGAAGATCGAGGAGGCAATCCTGTCGGTCCGGAGAAATGCGTTGGCTTATTCAGTAGAAGAATATGGGCAGCTGGTGGAGGACAACATCAACACTGTAGTCGAGACAAGAGAAAAATTCAATCTTCACAGGCAGTTTATCGACGAGAAAATTGAAGAATTTGAAGAAAAACAGATGAATGCGGAAACATTCACGGAAAAAGAAAAGGGCAACCTGAACAATCTTCGTGTGATCGGAAGATATCTGACGCAGACTCTGGATGAACACCAGAGAATCCTCGGTCAGCATTTTGATCTGAAGAAATTATATGATGAAGAGCTGGAAAATTACTCGAACATGACACTGGTCCAGCGGTTTCCGTTCCGGAGCGATGTGTATGATAAGGTATTAAAAGATGTCTCGCTCCTGAAAAATGTTGATAAAATTTTTAGTCCGTTATTTACCGGACGGGTGGGGAAGATCTTTAATCCGGAGAAAATGCTGGAATATCAGAAAAAGTTAAAAAAAGCGGATGTGGAAGACGAGACCGTGGAGCTGGATTTTGATGAAGAGGAGTACAACCGGGAGAAAGAAGAGCGCAGGAAAGAACGGATGAAAAAATATGAGGGCTGTGTGAAGGGAATCCTGGAACAGCTTCTCAAATATAAAGAAATGACGCTGGAAATCTTAAATACGGTGTGTACAGAAGAAGAACGGACACAGCTTCTTCCGACTGCAGAGATTTTTCGCGAGGTGATCATCGAATTCCTGACAGCGGGCACAATCGATATCGGAGCACTTCAAAATGAACAATCGGATTATCTCATGGATGCGTCAGATGGGTTTGTACTGAATGAGATGTTACTTGGTCTGATGGAAGACCGGGAATTCCGGAAAATCGGAAAGATGTTTATTTTCCCGATGGAAGACAGTGCGCATGTGTACTTTAAGAATGTAATGGATGAAAACGGAAACAGAAGAAATTTCAGATGTTCCAACGTGGGATTCCGGTATGAGGAGAGATAGAAGATGGCATACGAAGCAGAGATGATCACATACAGCCAGAAAATATTTTATTATCTTTTGTGCCACGGGGCACTGAGTGACCTGGATGCGGAAGTCAATGATCTGTATCGCGCGTATGTGGAACATGAAGAGATCATGAATCTCGTGAAAAATCAGGCGGAAATTGCAGACTGCAGAATCGAGCGGTACGGGACGACGATCTATCTGATGCCGGATATCGACAATAAATACCTCGGTTTTACGAAGGCAGACCTGAAAAAAGAATTATGTAAACCGAATGCTACAGACCGGGATTATTATCTGGCACAGTTCGTAATCCTGACGCTGTTGGTGGAATTTTATGACGGACAGGGAGGTACCAGTAAATCCAGGGAATTTTTAAAACTCGGGGAGCTGCAGAATCTCGTATCAGAGCGTCTGAAAGCAGGACTTGCGCTTGAACAGGAGCGGGAACAGGATGGAACAAATCTTTACACAGAAATGTATGAAAACGTCCTGGATTACAAGAGTATGAGCGAGGCCTATGAGTCCTTAAAAAGCGCGGAAACGGGAAGCCGGTCAAAGTATACAAAGGAAGGCTATGTGAGCATTATCTGTGAGTTTCTCGATCGGCAAGGGTTGATCGTTTTCGTCCGGGAAGATGAGATGATCAAGACGACGGCAAAGCTGGACAACGTGATGGAGTATAAGATCCTGAATAAAGAAAACTATGCAAGGATCATGGAGGCATTGGGGGAAACATATGAGTAAGATAGCGAGGATCCGTATTTTAAACCTGAACTATAACAATAACACCATCAAAATTGATGACGAGATGTTTGACTTCAATGGTCAGAACACACTCATCTCCCTGAGAAACGGCGGCGGAAAAAGCGTGCTGGTACAGATGATTGTGAGCCTTTTTGTCAACCGCTCATATCGTGATTTCGGAGACCGGCCGTTTAAGAGCTATTTTACGACGAACCGGCCGACATTTATCATGACAGAATGGATCCTGGATAATAAAGCCGATCGTTTCCTGGCAGGTATGATGGTCAGGAAAAGCCAGCGGGAAGACAATGACGCGGAAGAGCTGGAAATGTACACTTTTACCGGCAATTATTCAAAAGCCTGCAGCTATGATATTGAGAATCTTCCGGTCATCAGACAGGAAGGTAGCAAAAAGATCCTGAGGGGATTTTCTGAATGCAAAAACCTGTTGGAGGAGATCAGTAAAAGTGAGTCGAGAAACTTTCGGCTGTATGACATGACCAGCTCCTATGGAAGAGGCCAGTATTTTAATAAACTTCGCGAGTATCAGGTCAACAATAAAGAATGGGAGAGCATCATCCGAAAGGTCAACCAGAAGGAGTCGGGACTTTCAGAGCTTTTCCAGAATGCCAAAGATGAGAAGAATCTGGTGGAAAACTGGTTCCTTCGCCCTATTGAAGATAAATTAAACCAGGAAAAGAATAAGACGGATGAGTTCCGGAAACTTGCGTTCCAGTTTATTGAACAATACAAGAGTAATCAGTCGAAAATTCAGCGGAAAGGGATCATTGAACAGTATTTTGAGGACACGAAGCCATTGAAAGTCCAGATCGATGATTATGTTCAGAAAGATCATGATGCAGCGGCTCTCAGAACAGAGATGATCCTTTATGTGAAGGCGCTGCAGAGAGAATTGAAGCGGCTGGAGACGGAAATTGCTGCCGGACAGGAGAAAATAGACCAGATCAAAAGGGAACAGAGACGGATCGTTTATGAGAAGCTCTCATATGGAATTTACATTGATGAGGACCGGAAGACAGCACTCCTTGCGAAGAGAACACAGCAGGAGACGGCGATCACAGAGCTGACCTATCGGAAAAATCAGTTGACACGGGAGATCGACCGGTATGATCTTCATAAGCTCTATCAGGAATTAAAGGATTTTGAACGTCAGAAGGCCGAGGTAGATGCAAAGCTGCAGGTGCTTTTACAGAAGACGGAAGAATCAAAGGATGAGATCGGAAGTCAGCTGTATGCGCTGTATTCCGGGAAGGCAGAGAAGCTGGAGAAACAGAAGAAGCGGGAAGAAGAAAATCGTGTCGAGACTGAAAATACGAAAAAGGAAGTAGAGAAGGAATTCGGTGAAAATGAGCAGAAGATCCGAAAATTAGGCGTAGATATCGGTGCATTGACTTCAAGAGTGAAAAGCTTTGATGAGGTGGAAGACACCTTTAACAGAGAATTCAGTGCAGATCTGAGACGAAATATCGTAGGTCTTTATGTGGATGGTGCACTGGAGATTTTTCGGAAAGAAATGGAAGCAGGGCTTCAGGAAAAGAAAAATGAATCGGCAAAATATGCCAGAAAACTTCTCGAGCAGGAACAGACACAAAAAAGACTTTCCCGGGAAATAGTGGATGGAAATTTAAAAGCCAACGATCTCGCACATCAGCTGGACAGTCTTTCTAAGAAACTTCTGGATCTGGAGAAACAGAAGAATGAACGCCTGAGAATCATGAAGTATGTCGGCATGGATGAAGCCCATATGGATCAGAAAAATCTGATTCTGGATCAGCTGGACGGAAAGATGAAAGAGCTGGACATGGAAAGAGACAGTCTGATCCAGAAAAAAGCCGCTCAGGAGAAACAGCTCCGGCAGCTGAAGGAAGGAAAAACGACAGAGCTTCCGGAAAATATCAGGACCTACCTGGAACAGAACGGAATCGACCCGGTATACGGAATGGAATGGCTCACGAAAAACGGACGGACGGCGGCAGAGAATGCGGAGCTTGTAAAGAAAAATCCGTTTATTCCGTATTCTGTTGTGATGGAGCGGGCGGATTTTGAACGGTTCAGAAAGAATGAGGAGGAACTGTATACGAGCTTTCCGATCCCGATCATCATAAAAGACGAACTGGAACAGGAGCGGCAATCTGTGGATGCGAGATTTGCAGTCTATGGAAATGTGCATTTTTATGTCATGTTCAATACACATCTTCTTGATCGGGAGGAGCTGGAAAAGATTCTGGACACGATCAGGAGGAAGATTGAAAGTCTGAAAAAGTCAATCGGGGACAAGGAATCGGACCTGGAAACTTACCGAAACTACAGGAGTAAAATTGAAAGTCAGACGTTCAGTACCACTTTGTATCAGCAGACAGAAAAAGAGATTACGGATCAGAAAAAAGAGAGTGAATCAGTGAAAGAACGTCTCCAGGAGATCCGGCGGGAGCAGGGCAGACTGGATGAAGAAAAAGAAGAGACGAAAAAGCTTGCGGAGACGGTGAAACGGCAGATCGATAAGCTGAACAGGGAGAAGCACCAGTTTGATATTCTCTGCAAAAAATATGAGCAGTACGAGACAGAGCGGACGAGTCTGGAACGCCTGAACAAGGAAAATACAGAATTGACGGCGAAAGAAAGTGCTCTTAAGATCAGAATGATAGAGCTTCAGGAACAGGAGATTGGACTCCGGGCGCTGGTGAAGGAAATTTCGGAGCAGATCGACCGTGTGCAGAAACAAAAAGAAAAATTTGAAACTTTTACTGAAACAGCCGGAAATCATGAACGTACCGGTCAGGAATCTGCGGATCCGGCAGAACTGGAAGCGAGATATTATGCACTGACGAAAGAAATATCGGATAGTGTCGATGAACTTCGAAAAGCGCAGAATGACTGGATCGGAAGAATCCAGGGGAAAAAGAAAGATATTCAAAAGAAAAATGAGGACAGCCGGATTCCGGAGGAGGAGTACCGGGAACTGATCTGCCCGGAAGAACAGTATGACAGCTGGAAATGTCAGAAAAAGCAGACAGAAAAAGAGCTGAATCAGGCAGTTGAAAAGAATGTCAGTCTGGGAGAACAACTGGGTGTTTTGAAACATCAGATCGAGACCAATATGAAAAACCTGAAAAAGGAAACGGGATTTGATCAGCCGGTCGATCGAAAGACGATTACAGACATAAACTTTGAAGAACGCTGGAATTTACAAGAATATGATCTCAGGACAGAGCTGCAGAAGCAGTCGCGTCTTCAGGAGAGAAATATCCAGCTGTCTGCACAGGTTGCGGTTGTAGCGGAATATGAGGATGAGATGCTTCCGGAAGCTGAAATGCTCACGCAGACAGAAGAGGGGCAAGAGGATGCCTTGACTGCCATCCAGGCACAGATTCCGGATATCCGAAATGCGGAGATCGAGGCTGTTAAAACGTATCAGAAAGAGATTCGCAGAAAAATGGCGGAGATTTCCAAAGCTCTGGATCAATGCAGACTCAGCATGTCAGAAATGATCCGCGAGATTGCGTCCGGTAAAGAGTACGCGGATGATTATTTCAGGAAAACGTTTGACAGCCTGCTCTCGCAGACTGCCAGTCCGCAGAATCTGTCCCGTCAGTTTGAGCTGAACCGCCAGGCATACGAAAATCAGCTGGAAAAACTGAAGATCGACCTTGCGCATATCGATGATGAGCAGAAAAATCTGGAAATGATGTTCCTGGAATACATTGAGCAGATCAATGCGAATATCGGCATGATTGACAAAAATTCTACGATCTCTGTGCGTGGCAGAAGCCTCAAAATGCTGCGAATCCAGGTACCGGACTGGGAGACGGAAAAAGAGCATTTCCGCCTGAAGCTGCATGATTATTTTGAACATGTGGTGAAAATGGGAATCGAGACGATCGAGAAGAATGAAAATCTGACGGAGTTCCTGGGACGGGTGATCACGACGAAAAAGCTGTATGATGACATCGTAGGAATCCAGAATGTGAAGATCCGGTTGTATAAAATCGAGGCGGAACGGGAGGTTGCGATCTCCTGGTCCGAGGTATCGGCAAACTCCGGCGGCGAAGGTTTCCTGTCCGCATTTGTGATCCTGACCTGTCTCTTAAGCTATATGAGGCGGGATGAGACCGACATCTTTAATTCCGGCGAGGAAGGAAAGGTCCTAATCATGGACAACCCGTTTGCGCAGACAAACGCGGAACATCTTCTGAAACCGCTGATCGAGATGGCGAAAAAGACGAATACGCAGCTGATCTGCCTTTCTGGGCTCGGAGGCGATTCCATCTATAATCGGTTTGACAACATCTATGTACTGAAACTCATCGAATCCAGCATCCGAAATGGAGTGCAGAGAGTTGACGTGACCCACGTGAAAGGCGATGATCCCAAAAGGATGGTATTATCGGACTTCAAGATGGAACAGATAAGTATGTTTGATATGGATTTTGAAGGGTAGGGATTTTCTGCACTGAAAATTCCGTATGATACTGTCGCGGCAGCAGATTTTTCCGATTCAGGATGCGAAGCATCGGCAAAATCCAGTTCCAGTACACAGGCGAAAAGGGCGTGTGTACTGGAACTGTTTGATATGGAGGCTGAGGAGTAGGAAACAGCGCGTTGCTTTCCGTAGTATCGGTTTTCTGTTATGATACTGGTAACGGAGGTGCACGAAATGGAGACAAGATGTTGGAAGCATAGATAGCTTTCTTATGCAAAGCATGTCAAAAGAAAGAAGCACCAGAACCGGTGATATGCCGGAAATGGTGCTTCAAGTCTATTTTGAGGTTTCGACTTCCCTGTCGTTAAGATATTCTGCAAGGCTGTAATACAACTCTCCCTCTCTTCCACGTGTCTGTTTTGCAGCCGTCATGGAATTTAGGATCGCTTCCTGTTCAGCTTCCGCTGCAGCGAGAAAAGCCCGGTTGATCACATGCTCCGGAATTGCTGATATCTGGAGAAGTTCCTCTTCGCGACCGGATGGGATCCGATTTGCGGTTGTAAAGCCGATCATGACTTCTCCGCTTCCATGTCCCGTATAACCGCCGGTTCGTGCGATGCCAACTCCTGTTCTTTTCAGAATCCGTTTGAGCTGACGGCTTGTCAATGGGAGATCCGTAGCCAGAATGCTCATGATCGAACCTTTATCTTCTTCGGATGCAGCCATATCATTCTTTTCCTGCTTCCATTCCAGAATTTTTGGACCAACAGCCTCTCCGTTGAGTACAAAATCTTCGGTTGCACCAAAGTTTGACTGAACCAGAACGCCGATGGTGTATTCCTTTTCACCAATACAGATCACGCGGGATGCAGATCCGATTCCACCCTTCATGCCGTAGCAGATGGTACCGGCACCGGCACCGACATCCCCTTCTTCGAATTCCTCGGCAGCAGCCTCAAAAGCCTGCCGCACTTCTTTTTCACCAACTGCACGTTTCTGGATCTGGTTGATCCGGCAGTCATTACACTCGCCAACGACCGGATTGATGCTCATGGGTTCCAGCCCATCGTTCTGACACTGTTCGATCACGATACCGGCAAGTGCATCCCAAACCTTTCCGACATTTAACGTATTTGTAAGGGCAATCGGTGTTTCAAGAGTCCCAAGCTCTTCTATCTGTACCAGACCGGCACTTTTCCCAAAGCCATTGTGGACATAGGCTGCCGCCGTATAGTGATTTGCAAATGCATTATCCGGTCCAGGGACGATCACAGTCACACCGGTATGATTTTCTTCCGTGTTCACAGTACAGTGTCCTACCAGTACACCAGGTACATCCGTAATCGCATTTCTTTTTCCTGTTTTCACTCTTCCGGGTACAATTCCGAAGTCCCGAATCCGTTTTTTCTCCACGTTGATTTCCTCCTTGGATTTTGTCGGCTATTTCTAATGATTGTATCATAGTTTTTGAGAAATAAAAACAGGATGGGGGGAAATTAGTGATTTAATGACATCAATCTACAAGGATGACAAAAAAACGGCAAAATAAAAGTAAGGGTGAATACAAGACAATCAAAAAAGCAATCGTAAAAAAATACGATTGCTTTTTTGCGTATTTCTGCATATAATATATTCAATAAGAGCAAAATGGAGGCGATTGATATGCGTGAAACAAGAATATTGGAGTTCAAGGAAACGATTACGAACACGTTTTTAAAAACAGTCAGTGCCTTTTCAAATTATGATGGCGGAACTATTCTTTTTGGTGTAGATGATGATGGAAATATAAAAGGTTTGCCGGATGTCAAGCAAGCTTGTCTGGATATTGAAAATAAAATCAATGACAGCATTACACCGCAGCCGGACTATACGCTTGAAATACAGAATAATGACCAGACGATAAAACTTACTGTGAAAAGTGGACTTCAGAAGCCGTATCTATATAAATCGAAAGCCTACAAGCGGAATGATACAGCAACGATAGAAGTAGACACTCTGGAGTTTTCAAGGCTGGTACTGGATGGAAAAAACATTCGATTTGAAGAATTGCCTTGCAAAGATCAGGAACTGTCCTTTGAAATTTTACATCGTAAACTGAAAGAAACTGTCCGGATTGAAAATTTTGATAAGGATACGTTGAAAACATTGAACTTATATGACGATGTAAATGGATTCAATAATGCGGCAGGACTTTTGGCAGATAAAAATCATTTCCCCGGAATTGATATTGTCAAATTCGGAGAAAACATCAGTATCATTCAAAAGAGATCAACCTTTGAAAATATATCGGTTTTAGAGGTATATGAAAAGGCAATCGAGGTATTCAGAGACTATTATCAATACGAAGTAATACAAGGTGCTGATCGAAAGAAAATGGAGAAAATACCGGAAGCTGCTTTTCGAGAAGCAATCGCCAATGCTCTGATTCATAGAGTATGGGATGTGGATTCACAAATCAGAGTTTCGATGTTTGATGATCGAATCGATATTGTTTCTCCTGGTGGATTACCGTCCGGAATCACAGAGGAAGAATATCTGTCTGGAAAGCTTTATGTTTTAAGAAATAGAAATCTTGCCAATGTATTTTATAGATTAGGATTTGTAGAGATATTTGGAACGGGAAGTACAAGAATAAAACAACTCTATGCGGAAGCTTTGATAAAACCGGATTTTGAAGTTTCGGAAAATGCTATAAAAATTGTGCTTCCGATATTTGAAAAAAATGCTGATCTGACAGAAGATGAAATTGTAGTTTATAAGCTTTTGAGCAAGACGATGCTGAAGCCGATCAGCGAAGTTGCGCCGTATGTACCTTTTGGTAAATCAAAGACAACAAAGCTACTGAAAGAAATGTGTCAAAAAGGTGTGATCACAGTGGAAGGAAAAGGCAAGGGTACAAAATATATTATTAGTTAAGACATGGGTTCCTGAAACAGTGTTTCGGAAATTCAAAGAAAGCAACAGGTAGTAACAACTTGCTCAATCTTGCTCTGATTTGCCACAATCTGTAATTTCAGAGCATATAACCATAATCCCCGAAATCCCTCACAAAACAGGGCATTCCGGGGTAAATCAAGGAGAAACAAAACTATGATAAAAGTATTATTTATCTGCCTCGGCAGGATTTACCGGGCATGATGAAACGTCTCAAATCGTCTCATAACCCTCGATTTTAAGCGTTTTTTGTGTTTCGATCTCAAATTTACCAAAGATTTACCAATATTTCTGGAGAGTCAGACTTGCAAAAAATGGGCCAGAATGAGGAGATTAAAAATATGAGCGAATTGAAACCAAGAATAACGGAAAACGGAATTGATTATATCCTTGTCGGAGATTACTACATCCCAGACTTGAAGCTGCCGGAAGAACACCGCCCCATCGGAAAGTATGGACGGATGCACCGGGAATATTTAAGAGAAGTCCACCCAGCCAGATTGAACACATTGATACTGACCGGAGAGCTATGGACATATCTTGCAGACCTGAACGAACAGGCACAGGAACGGTTAGACACTATCATGGAACAGATGAAAGCTGCCGAGGGCGTGACAGAGGAATTAAAGCGCACTTCTCAAATGGAATGGGTGCAGCGTTGCAATAACATTCACAACCGGGCAGAGGAAATTATTTTGCATGAGAGGATTTATTCATAACGGTGTGATAGAATGATTATGACAAAACGGGATTTTGGAAGCAGGAGAAATCAAGATTGGAGGATAAATAGATGAACAAGATTTTCAAATGTCTTATTCGATTTTTGATAGAAGTGATAGTTATGACAGTTTTGATTGTTGGAATCAACATATTTACGAATGGTATGTATCTTTGGAGATTGCCTCGCATAAATAATATTCAGTCTGTAAATATCACGTATCCGAGTGTCACAGATGATGTTAAAGAAATTTCAAGCCGTGAGGATATTGAATTAGCCTTAAAGCTAACGGGATTTCTGAAATATGATTTATTTGAGAAAGTGAATAGCGAAGAAGAACCTACTATTACAATTACTTATTTTCTTAAGGATGGAACAAGCAAAACAATCTCCGCTAATAACACTACTGTCTGGTGGAACAATAAAATTCATGTAATCAAGGACAAGGATATGTTTATCAACCTAACAGAGGGAATTTTCTTTCTGGAAGATTTACAAACAAAGTAAATCAATTATAAATAACATAGAAAAGAGACCAAATTTTTCCGTAGGAAATGCAAGTGGTTGGAGCAAAAGAGTTATTATCTCAACGAACACATATACATATGATATCATTTTTTCGGGAAAATGTATTACGATTAATCATACAAAATATATACTGGATTCATCCATAGATTCAGAACTAGCAGAATATTATAATTCTTTGGATTCTCCAGAAATGAATTATAATTGAAACAGTGCAGATGATTTTATGGAAGAGTTACCGCCGCATTAAGAGCAAATTAATCTTTAATGCGGCGGTTCTATGATTCTAAGTCAGTGAGCTTAGAGAATTGTTAGTTTTAACCCTGATAAGCATTCTCAGCTGCAAAGTTTTCTATAACCCGATATTTGCGGTCATGTGTGGTGGTATCATACTGGTAATAGGTATTGCTGGGGTAACCCTCATCCATGCCGAAGCAATAGTCCTTTCCGGCAATGGTTTTCCACGCAACAACAGGATATTTGTAACCCTTTTCCACATGCCACCATCGATTATTATCGTTGTGATCCTTTACCCAGCTCTGAACATAGTTGTCGCTGATCCATCCATCACTGAAATGGAACCAAAGATCTACGTTAATCAGTACACGATCGGTGGTCTGAATTACCGTACCTGTATTGAGTGTTTTGACAACGAATCAGTCTGGGGGCAGTTCTGACATTTACATTAGTTCCTTGTAACTCCGAGTAAATATTGACTGCCAAGTCAGATAATTCTTGTTTGAAAAGACGAATAGGTTATGATACTATAACTTTGGGTATTATATTAAACAACTGCAATTTTGTCACTTTTTTGTCACTGGTACAAAATATTAAATGGCTTTATAATTATAGAAAACTGGGAGGATGAGCTGGAATGAAGAAATTGATAATTGTAGCTTTAGGAGTGTGTATACTTGGAACTGCATGTTCGAGAGATAATAATTTGGCAGAGAAAAATACTTTACAGCAGCCTCTGGAACAATCGGTAATGCTCCAAACAGAAGAAATTGAGATTCAGTCTACAAAAGAATCAAGTTCAGAACAAGAAATAATTTTATTGTCAGAAGAACCAGCTGAAACAGTAAGTTTGTCAGAGCCGGAGCATATGGAAGGATCAGCAGCAGCTTCTGTAGAAGAAAGAGATCGTACAAAAACCGATGCACTTCATAAAAATGACACGGCAAATAATTCATCTGAGGTTACATCTGAAAATACATATGAGATGAGACTATATACAAAAGCACCAAATCAGAATAGTACCATTAAAATCCAATATCCAGCTTTCTATGGAAGTAAAGCTGAAGAAATAAATTCACTGATTTTGGCCAAAGTACAGGATATGGCATCCCTCGACCCTTCGCTCTTTCCAGAAAACCCGAGGATAGACGTAAACTATCAATCCGCTGTTACCTTACAAAATTCAAAAATAATTAGTGTTGTTTTTTGGGGGAATACTGACATAGAGGTAAGTCAATTTCCAACTACTGACTTATATGCTCTCAATATAGATCTAACATCGTTAGAATTAATTACCCTAAAAGATTTATATACAGTCAATGCGGAATTTGAGAAGGTATTTTTTGAGAAAGCTTTTTTTCCCTCTGATCCAATTACTTCATACAGTGAGGAAAAATTTTCAGAGATGATGAAATTACAAACTTCAGAATATACATTACCAAGTCCCTTTACTAATGCTGACAGTATGAGGTGCTTTTTAAAACCTGAGGGAATTGTTCTTAGCATGCCTGCGATACATGCGTCTGGGAGCGACCATTTTGAAGCTGAACTTTTGTACAGTGACATACAGGATTATTATTTGCCAGAGCAAATTTACTGGAATGAATAAATACGATTCCTCTTAAAGAAGAGAGACCGGATGATCCGGTCTCTCTTCTCCATTTTAAGATAACGCGTTAAACCATTCAGTTGCCTGGGCTCCTCGCGTTGCATCCTGCTGAGAATTCTTTGGTTTTTCATAGCAATGCAAGAACGCACAAGCAAGGTCGTAAGGCGTTTGTGTTGACTTAGTAAACTGTTGGAACGTAAGAGGATACTGTGGGGACTTAGGCGTATACTGTATCTCATTGGGATCGGTTGTAGTTACCTCAAATAAAATACGCTTTAACTGAGTATCCATGTCGAGCGGATACAGATTATTCTTAGCAGCCCAATCGTATAATTTTGTTGCTTTTGTCCACTGAGTTAAGCCAACCCCCAAATTCATATTGCCTGCGTCACCATCCTGCCAACGGCCGGGACTGATTGTGCTCTCAGACTGCATATTTCCAAGCATACCGCAAACAGCATTCTTTGTCCACCCTTTAGCTCTCAGGTAATTCAAAATATACTGAGCATTTACTTTCATCTGGCTTTCAGTTTGATAGTCATTACGGGCATAGACTTTATCGGCCGATGGAGCAGCTCCTGAGTATGCATTTTCTGTGGCATAGTTCTCAACAACTCTGTATTTATTGCGGTCAGGTGTTTTTGTAGTATATTCGGGCATGTAGACACCATCATCATCTACCCAGTAATAATTTACGCCATCTGCTGCTTTAATATAGCAGTAAACAAACAGATAAGCGTCTTTTCCAAAGCAGTAATCCTTCCCGCCAATGGTTCTCCAAGTGGCAGACGGATATCCGTAATTTTTTTCTACATACCACCAGCTATTATTGTTATTGTTATCTTTTACCCAACCCTCAACATACTTACCACTAATCCAGCCGTCACTGATATGAAACCAGGGATCTCCGCTGATCAAGGCGCGTTCGGTTGCCTGAACTACTTCACCGGCTTTCACCGATTTAACAAAGTCATACAGCTGTGGGCCTGAGCGAACATTAAGGCTATCCGCTCGAACTGTTAACTTTGCACTTGCATTAATCTTATACCAAGTTGCCATTTTTATTTCCTCCTAATTTGTTTTTGCTTTGTACGCGTACATCTGGTAATAAGGGGAAAATTAAGAAAATGGAAACTGACACACAAAAAATCCTTTAAATCTTGAAAATGAGATTTAAAGGATTTTGCATCAGATCATTTATTTATGAAAAACTCAAGCGTACTGCCAAAGTCAATGAAACGTAAAGGTTCTGTACCATCTGTTTTAAGTTCTGGGCAGGCAGATATTCCTAAATCTGAGCAAATATTGACTACCAAGTCAGATAATTTTTGCTTGAAGAGACAAATAAGTTATGATGCTATAACTTTAAGTATTATATTAACAACTGAAATTTTGTCATTATTTTGTCACTGGTGCAATAAACTAAATGGTTTTATAATAATAAAAAATGAGAGGATGAGATAAAATGAAGAAATTATTAATTGTATCTTTAGGAGTTTGTATGCTTGGAACTGCATGTTCGAGAGATACGAATCGGATCGAGGAAAACACCTTACAACAGTCTCAGGAACAATCAGTAATACTCCAAACGGAAACAGAAGAATTTGATATTCCCGCTACAAAAGAATCGAGTTTAGAACAAGAGGTTCTTTTAGCATTAGAAGAACCATCTGAAACAGCGGGTTTATCAGAAGCGGAGTATATGGAAGAACCAACTGAAGCATCAGAAGAAAGAATAGAACAGTTATTGAAACAGGCAGAAACTGATGCAGATCAAGACCGTTATTATATTGTGGAAGCAATCGATAACGAGGAAGCAAACAAAAGGGATACAGATGCAAAATTATTTATAAAGGA
Source organism: Pilosibacter sp. NGB245 (assembly GCF_057397225.1). Classification (NCBI taxonomy): domain Bacteria; kingdom Bacillati; phylum Bacillota; class Clostridia; order Eubacteriales; family Clostridiaceae; genus Pilosibacter; species Pilosibacter sp. NGB245. Next base: position 815,816 of record NZ_CM171584.1, read on the forward strand.
ACAATATCCGGATTACTTTTCCAGCACAGAGCTGCTGGAAAGAGGAATAAAATATGGACATTATGAGGAGACAATCTATTCAGAATTTGCCGATAAAAATAACGGATATGGAAAATACTACCAGATGGGAAAAATTTTATCTGATACAACACAGAGGATTTACATGGGAACATCCAGTTTAGATGATGACGATGTTATGGAGCAGTTAACTCAGTTGGAAGAACTGCTTCGGTTCTTTTATAGAGATTATTACGGAAATAATAGCAAAAAATAGATTTATGTAGTTTCTGTTTTGAGCAAAAGCTCCTTATTAGTTGATGTAACCGGTTATAAAAATAACATATCGATGAAAGGAGCTTTTATTATGTCATTAATTGATACTATTATTAGCAAAGCATTAGAATTTGAAGGAGTTAGTGAATCGCCGCCTGGAAGTAATAATGTTATTTTTAATACAGATTATTATGGAGAGGAAGTTGAAGGAGAGGCATATCCATGGTGCGTTACTTTTTTGTGGGATGTCTTCCGGATGTGTAATGCCTCCTCTGTATTTTGCGATGGTCAAAAGACCGCATCTACAGAATTTGTTTATTCTCATTACAACGATGGGCGCCTGTTTTCACAGGGACAGGCAGGCGATATTGTCTTGATTAAGACATCCAGCGCAGCAAGCAACCGTAATGTAAATCATGCTGGTCTGGTAATTAAGCGTAATAACGATGGCTCTTATGATACGGTTGAGGGGAACACAGGCGGGAATATTGCAGATGGCGGTGCGGTTATGCGCAGAACGCGTAGCATGAATGGAAGCGGTTATAAAATTGTTGCCTTTGCACGTCCGACTTATGGGGCAATCGAACCGATGGAAGAGATTGCAATCTCTGCGAAATTGACCGTACAGGGAACGAATGTAAATGTCAGAACCTCTCCCAACACTAATGCATCCATTGTAAAAAAGTTAAATACTGGTGCGGAGATTCAGGCATCCAGCCGTGTATTGATTAACGGAGATCCTTGGTTCCATTTCAGCGATGGATGGATCAGCGGCAATTATGTTCAGGGCTGGGTAAAGGACTATAACGATAACAATAGATGGTGGTATGTTGAGAAAGGTTACATATATCCAAAAAGCGAATGGAAAACCATTGCTGGAAAGGATTATTGTTTCGGCCCGGATGGTTATCTGTTTGTGGAGTGTTATATTAAGTCTGAAGTCAATAGTAATTACTATTGGGTAGATGATGACGGAGTGTATATGAGCCAGTATGACACAACAACACCTGACCGCAAATACCGGGTTGTGGAGAATTATAAGACCGAAAATGCCTATCAGGGATATAGCGGTTACGTGTTTAGCCATTGAAGAAATATAATACCATTTGGTCCGTTGTTTCGATATGTGAATTAATTCGGTAAAAAGAGAAAGGCACTTCCAGTGAACTGAAAGTGTCTTTCTTTTGCAGCATGAAACTTTCTAAGTTTTTTTAATAAGAACTGGTATTAGAGATGGTAATAGATTTTAGATGGCAAAGATGAAATTTGCTATGGTGGCGATTTGAAAGTGACATCAGATGATTTTGGCGATATTACCACATATTCAACTACCATTTATATCAATGGAAGTGAAAAAGAACCTTTGCTTTCTAATAGTGTTGATGACCAGACAGGTGGGACAATAGATTTATCTGGAAATATTGGAAAAATTTATGGTGACATTCTCAAAGATAGAGATGCTGATAAGTTGACGGATAATTTGTGGTTTGAATTGAAAACAACCAATTTGAGAGGAGAAGAAAACACTTATCAAGTGCAATTAGAGACAACTGAAATCACAAAGGAAGTCAAATAGTAACTTCTAAGTTCCAACTTGTCATTCTGAAAATTTAACTGAATAACCACAGCACAAACCGCTGCTACATGGAAGCTAACAAACCATGCAACAGCGGTTTTTCTTTACCGTTTTTTCCTCTGGCTGATTGACGTCCCCATTTTCTTTGATTTTTTAAGAATCCGAATGAGCCAGCGAAATTCTTCGTCTGACAGATTTTTATAGTTGATACCAAGCTGCTTGCAGTAAAGGACAACGAGCTTTTCATCCCGGCTGCCCTTGAAGTTTTCGGCCGCTTCCAGATTTTCTTTCAATTCATCGGCAACGGTGGTCTGGGGCGCACTCTCACTGTCTTTTTTGTGAGCTTCCCGAATATCCCGGATAATAAGGTTGAGGTCATCCAGCACCATGTGGCTGAAATATTCATCATCGCTGATATGGGCGGCTTGCAACACTTTCAAATGGGGGTCATCTTCGCCGGGGCGATACCGTTCAATGATTTCATGCCGGACGGTATCGACAAGGGCGTTGAGGTTCTGAATCTGCATGGTGGCAATCCCATCCACATAAATCTCAATGTCCGCAAGAAACTTGATAAAGTCCTTATGCGTGGCAAGTTCGCACAGCAGACGGTTGTTAATCCGACCGCTTTTCAGAAGTGCTACCATCTCATCACTCAAATGCAGCTCCCTTAATGGCGTGTTGATCTCCGCCCGGTTCTCTGTCCGGCAAAAGAGATAATCGAGGGACACCCCATAAAAATCTGCCAGCGTGATAAGGTTTCCATGATTGATTTCCTTATAGTCATCTTTTTCATAACTGCCAAGAGCCGATTTTGAAATACCCGTTTGCTCTGCCAGTTCTTCCAGTTTTAATCCTTTGTTTAATCGTAAATCTTTTAGCCGTTCCTGTATTGTAGTAGCTCCGTTCATTGAAGCAGTTCCCCCTTTCTAACGACATTTATACCCGTTGAATTGATTATATCATATCAATTCCGCAATCGTGGAAATTTCTGATTTTTACCCCTAATTCCTACTTTGTGGACATACGGCACAGGGCACAAAAATGTTCTATGATACAGGTAGTTCATCGATGGATTATTCCAATCGAATGACCAGCCTGTGTGGGATATGCTTCCCCGGCGATGTAGTGCCATGACTTTTGGCAGGGATATGGAGGAACCCTGACCAAAACGAGCGTACCAACGGGAGCGATACGCCGCTGTGAGATTCAGGGGAGGAACGACACCGGGGAGAACTGGCGAACTGACACCGAAATGATACCGAAACACGACAATCTGATAGGGGGATAGTCTACCCTATCGTTGATACTTCGGGAGATTTTAGGCGGTTCTATGGCTGTAATTTTGCCAAAAATCGCCCCGAAACCATACACAAAAACGGGAGGGAGCGCAATATGCCGAGAATGAGCAAAAAGAGAAAGCATGAGCTTTCCTTTTACCTCAATGACCGGGGGCGTGTCACTTACAACGAATTATGCCGGAAATGCCAGCATGGGTGCAGGCAGAGCTTCTGGGCGGTTGTGATTAACTGCCCCCGTTATTTATCCAAACGAGCAAAGAAAAAGGAGGAACACACCGAATGAATTTTGAATTTATGACGATAGACACACCATTGCCGCTCTGTATGCCCTTTCCCAGAGCGTTAACAGGATTTCCAGTCAGCAGCACCGCAAAGGTTATGTACTGCCGGATGCTGGACGCTATGCTATCCAAAGGGCAGGAGGACGAGAACGGAATCCTGTTTGTCTGCTTCCCTGTCACAGCCCTTGCCGCAGTCCTGTCCCGCAGCTCTATGACGGTCAAGCGTTCTTTGAATGAACTGGAAACCGCCGGACTTATCATGCGGGTGCGTCAGGGCGTGGGAGAACCAAACCGGATTTATGTGCTGATACCGGGAAAGGAGGACGCTGCCCTTGCCTGATACCTCAAAGCTGGAAAAGCTCAACCGGGAGCTGGAGAAAAGCGAAAAGAAACTGCGGAAAGCCATCAATGATGAAAAGGCATTGCAGCACCAGTTGAAGCAGCTTACCCGAAAGGAACGGACGCACCGGCTCTGCACTCGTGGCGGTATGCTGGAAAGTTTTCTGCAAGAGCCGGAACGCCTGACCGATGATGATGTTATGCTGTTGTTGAAGCTCATTTTTCACAGACAGGACACGCAGGAATTATTGAAAAAACTGCTGGAACGGGAGAAGCCGGAAACCCCTTAGTTTACTAAGGGCGCAATTATACACCACCTAAAGGTTGGTGCATTGCGTTCTCCGAAGGCTCCTCGCCGGAGGGCTGTGATTTTCCGCAGTCATGGTCTGCTCCAAATCATACAGGAGACGCTACGCTTCCCCTGCGCTGGCTGCCGCCAGCTACCCTTTTGTGGACTTGCCATCTGGGGACACCTTGCGTTGCAAGCTGTTCCCAGCCGACAAGTTTCATAAAATATGCTATCTTTTCGATAGGCAGTGAAGTATAATGAAGTAAGCAATAAATCGGGAATTTGTGGTTAAGGCTTAAACGGGAGGTTTATATGAAAAAATATCAATGTCCTTGTTGTGGATATTTTACCTACAATGTTCCGGCAAATGAAGATTGTGGGTATATTTGTCCTATTTGTTTTTGGGAGAATGACCCATTCATTACTTCTGATAGTGAACCAAGTGACTCAAATCATGGAATAACGCTAAAAGAAGCGAAATCCAATTTCTCAAAATTTGGTGCTTGTGAAAAAGAAATGTTATGTTATGTCCGACCACCAAGAGATGATGAAAAAGAAATTTCATAGTAGTGTGTAAAGGAGAATCAAATGAAGCATAAAAAGTTTTTGTTAATTGCACTGATATGTTTAATCGGTATAGGTATTAGCTTTCTTTTGTTTTCTGCTCATAGACCATTCAAAGATTTAGAGGCAGCAGATATTACTTCGGCAAGTGTTCGGTTATCGCCACCTGATACAACAATTCAGATAGTAGAAACAGAGGAATTAGTATCATATCTCAATGAGGTAGTTATTTACAATAAGGACAACTCATATACAGAATATGCCGGACAAGCAGTTATTTTCACTCTGTCTTTGGCAGATGGTTCTCAAGTGGAGATTATAGCATACAATCCATTTATTATAATTGACGGTATTGGTTATAAATGCAAATATGAACCTTGTGAAGCTCTTAATCATTATGCTAATGAGCTAATGACAAGAGAACCATAATTTTTAAGTGTACCATCTACCCATCGGGTCAACTTGTCCCGAACTTTTACAACTAAATATCCGCCGCCCTCACAGCGGCACACCGAGCAGGAAATCTGAAAAAAGGTCTCCTGCTTTTTTTCTGCCCAAAATGAGGTGGTAAAACGCCACCCCATCCACCAACTACCGAAAGGAGGGACACGAAATGCCCTGTCCACACAACGAAATCACGATTGTTCAGCGCAGCCAGCGGCAGTCTGCGGTTGCCGCCGCTGCTTACCAAAGCGGCGAAAAGCTGTTCTGTGAATACGACCAGCAAGTGAAGCACTACCCGGAAAAGCGTGGCATCGTCCACAATGAAATCCTGCTCCCGGCAAATGCCCCGCCGGAGTATGCAGACCGCAATACCTTATGGAATGCCGCCGAAGCGGTGGAGAAGCAATGGAACTCCCAGCTTGCAAGGCGGTGGGTGCTTACCATCCCCAGAGAGATACCGCCCGACCAGTACGCTGTCCTTGTCCGGGAGTTTTGCCAGCAGCAGTTTGTTTCCAAAGGCATGATTGCTGATTTTGCAATCCATGACCCCCATCCGCCGGGACACAATCCCCACGCCCATGTCCTGCTGACTATGAGAGCAATGGACGAACATGGAAAATGGCTTCCCAAGAGCCGCAAGGTTTATGACCTTGATGAAAGCGGAGAACGGATAAAACTTCCGTCCGGCAGGTGGAAAAGCCACAAGGAGGATACGGTTGACTGGAACGACCAGAAGTATTGTGAAATCTGGCGGCATGAATGGGAGGTCATCCAGAACCGCTATCTGGAAGCCAATGACCGCCCGGAGCGTGTGGACTTGCGTTCCTATGCCAGACAGGGGCTTGATATAGTCCCCACTGTCCATGAGGGGGCTGCTGTCCGGCAGATGGAAAAGCGTGGTATCCAGACGAATATCGGCTGAACAGGGAAATCAGAGCTGCCAACAGCTTAATGCAGTCCATCCGGCAGCTTATCCATAACCTCAAAGGCTGGATTACCGAGCTGGGCGAAAAACGGAAAGAACTGCTTGCACAAAAGGCGGCGGAGGAAGCGACACTTCTTCCCAATCTGCTGATGAAGTATATGGCGATACGAAAGGAAGAACGGAAGGACTGGACAAGGGCTGGACAGAACCGGGGGACTTCACAGGACTTAAAGGCAGTCAGCGAAGCCCTGTCCTATCTCCGGCAAAAGGGGCTTTCCACTGTGGAGGACTTAGAAGTATTTCTGGAATCTTCCGGGAAATCAGCCGCAGATTACCGCAGTCAGATGAAGCCAAAGGAAGCCCGCAGCAAAGTGATTGACGGGATTCTTGCCAGCCGGACAGACTGCAAGGAATGTAAGCCTGTTTATGAAAAGTACCAGAAAATATTTTTCAAGAAAACAAAGGAGAATTTCAAACAGGAACACCCGGAGGTTGCCCGGTATGAGAAAGCCGCCGCCTACCTTGACAAGCACCCGGGCGATAAGGACAGCACTCAAAAGGAACTGCAACAGGAGCAGGAAACACTTCTGGAAGAAATCGCAGAGCTGAAAGTACCGCTTAGTGAGTTGCAGGAGGATTTGAAGAAGCTGCGGGACATCCGCTACTGGGTACGGAAAGCCACCCCCGGCACAGAAGAAAGCAAAGAGCCGCCCAAGAAGCAGCCCCTCAAAGAAGTCTTGCAGGATAAGGCGGACGAGAAAAAAGCACAAAGAACTGCCCCGGTGCAGACAAAACACAAACAACAGGATATGGAACTTTAACAGGCACTTGCCATTTTCAGATTGAGAATGTCAGGTGCTTTTCTTTTTTTCAAGGAGGGATAGATTTGAATGTATTTGAAGCTGTGAAGCAGTCCGTCACAACCAGGCAGGCTGCGGAGCATTATGGAATCCGTGTAGGCCGGAACGGGATGGCTTGTTGCCCGTTCCATAACGATAAAACCCCAAGCATGAAGCTGGATCGGCGTTACCACTGCTTCGGCTGCGGTGCGGATGGGGATGTGATTGATTTTGCCGCCGCCCTGTATGGGCTGGGAAAGAAAGAAGCCGCCGTACAGCTGGCACAGGACTTCGGGCTTTCCTATGAGGACTGGAAACCGCCGGGGAAGGTGAAAAAGCCCAAGCCCCGGCAGAAATCCCAGGAGGAACAGTTTCAGGAAGCAAAGAGCCGCTGCTTCCGTATTCTTGCCGATTATCTTCACTTGCTTCGGGCATGGAGAAAGGATTATGCCCCGCACTCCCCGGAGGAAGCCTTTCATCCACGGTTTGTGGAAGCCTTACAGAAGCAAGACCAAGTAGAATATCTGCTGGATGTGCTGCTCTTTGGGGAGACAGAGGAAAAAGCAGCTTTGATTACGGACTACGGAAAGGATGTGATACAGCTTGAAAAGCGAATGGCAGAGCTTGCCGCCGCAAACGCAGCAAGAACTAAAAAACACCATGAACGCCATGCAGCCGCCCCAGAGCATTGAGGAAATCAAGGCGGGGCTGGAAACTACCGAGAAAGGCGGTGTCCGTCAGAGCATACGGAACTGCCTGACCGTATTCCAGCGTGACCCTCTGCTTTCCGGGGCTATCGCATACAACATCCTAACTGACCGCAAGGACATCATAAAGCCCATCGGCTTCCACAGAGAAAGCACCGCCTTAAACGATACGGATATGAAGTATCTGCTTCTCTATCTGGAAGAAACCTATGGGCTTACCAATGAGAAAAAGATTGATAACGCCATCGGGATTGTGGCGAATGAAAACAAGTACCATCCCATCCGGGACTACCTAAGTGCCCTTGTGTGGGACGGGACAGAACGAATCCGTTTCTGTCTGCGGCACTTTCTGGGGACTGACGCAGACGATTACACCTATGAAGCGTTGAAGCTGTTCCTGCTGGGTGCAATCTCACGAGCCTTTCAGCCGGGGTGTAAGTTTGAAATCATGCTCTGTCTGGTAGGCGGTCAGGGGGCTGGCAAGTCCACCTTCTTCCGTCTGCTGGCAGTCCGGGACGAGTGGTTCTCCGATGATTTGCGGAAGCTGGACGATGACAATGTGTACCGCAAGCTGCAAGGTCACTGGATTATCGAAATGTCGGAAATGATGGCAACCGCCAACGCCAAGAGCATTGAGGAAATCAAGTCATTTTTAAGCCGGCAGAAAGAAGTTTACAAGATACCCTATGAAACCCACCCGGCAGACCGCCCCCGTCAGTGCGTGTTTGGCGGCACTTCCAATGCCCTTGACTTCCTGCCCCTTGACCGTTCCGGCAACCGCCGCTTTATCCCCGTCATGGTGTACCCGGAGCAAGCCGAGGTTCACATTTTGGAGGACGAAGCTGCTTCCAGAGCCTATATCGAGCAGATGTGGGCAGAAGCTATGGAGATTTACCGAAGCGGCAGGTTCAAGCTGGCTTTCAGCCCCACCATGCAGCGGTATCTCAAAGAACACCAGCGGGATTTTATGCCGGAGGACACCAAAGCCGGAATGATACAGGCGTATCTTGATAAGTACACCGGGAGCATGGTCTGTTCCAAGCAGCTTTACAAGGAAGCCTTGAACCATACCTTTGACGAGCCGAAGCAATGGGAAATCCGGGAAATCAACGAGATTATGAACCAGTGCATTACCGGCTGGCGGTACTTCCCGAACCCAAGAATGTTTTCCGAATATGGCAGACAAAAGGGCTGGGAGCGTGAAAACCCGGCAACGGACTCCGGCAACCCGTCTGAAAAAACGATGGATGGTTTTGTGGAGGTCACAGAACAGATGGAGCTTCCATTCTGAAAATGACCGCCCGTTGCACCCCCTGTTGCTATCCCGTTGCCGAGCCGGTTGCCGGGGAAAACCCCTTATTTCCGGGCTTTTCTCCCTTATAACAACCAAAACAACAGAAAAATAAAAGAAAAGTATAAATAGTAACCATCGCCAGATTGAGATTGTTTGCAAGGTCTTTTGAAGCCCGTTGCCGGACTTCGTTGCCGACACCCTCTGTCTGGCTATTTTCATGTATGGAGGATAACTGCCTATGGCGAATAATAAGATGAATATTGAAGGAAAAAATTACTCGGATGTTCCGGTGTGGCGTAGATATACGCTTACCATTGAGGAAGCAGCCAGATATTATCATATCGGCGAAGGAAAATTGAGAACGCTTATTGACACACATCCCAATGAGGATTTTTATGTGATGAACGGCAATCGTGCCCTCATTAAGCGTGAGAAATTTGAGAGGTATCTGGATCAGGCTACTGCTGTGTAAACAGAGCTGACAGATTTACCGATTTCACATGATATAACTATGCGGAGAGCTGGATTTGTGCTATGATAAGAGCGCAAGTCTGGCTCTCTTTTTTGAAAGGAGAGTTCACGATGAGTGAGAAAAGACGAGATAACCGTAATCGGATTTTGCGAGAGGGCGAGTACCAGCGTAAAGATGGGAGGTATCGGTTCCGCTATATTGATGAGGACGGAAAAGAGAAAAATGTATACAGTTGGCGTTTGGACAAGAATGACCCAATGCCAAAAGGGAAGAAGCGGGAGCCTTCCCTGCGTGAGAAAGAAAAACAGATTGAAGCGGATTTGTTTGACCGTATCGTAACAAACGGCGGCAACTATACTGTTTTGGAACTGGTAGAAAAATATGTTTCATTGAAAACAGGAGTTCGTCACAATACGGTTGCCGGATATAAAACGGTCATCAATATGCTGAAAAAAGAGAGTTTTGGGAATCTGCGAATTGATAAGGTGCGTTTGTCAGATGCAAAGGCATGGTTGATTAAGCTCCAGCAGATTGATGGACGGGGATACAGTTCCATTCATTCTATCCGGGGAGTTCTAAGACCGGCATTTCAGATGGCAGTCGATGATGACCTGCTTCGTAAAAATCCATTTGAATTTGAGCTTGCATCTGTCATTGTCAATGATTCTGTTACCAGAGAAGCGATTACCCGAAAGCAGCAGAGAGATTTGCTGAAGTTTATTCAGGAAGATAAGCATTTCAGCAGATACTATGATGCAATCTATATTCTTTTTCACACAGGGCTTCGTATCTCAGAGTTCTGTGGGCTGACAGTTTCAGAAATTGAGTATGGAGAAATGCGTATCAAGGTAGACCATCAGCTACAGCGTACTGCACAGATGCAGTATGTGATCGAAGAACCGAAAACAGACAAAGGTATTCGATATGTACCGATGACAGAAGCTGTTGCAGCGTGTTTTCGCAGAATCATTGCCAACCGAAAGACGCCAAAGGTTGAGCCGATGGTGGAAGGATATGCCGGATTTTTGTTTCTGGATAAAAACGATATGCCGATGGTTGCCCTTCATTGGGAGAAGTATCTGGAGCATATCATTCAGAAATACAATAAAATTTACCGTATCCAGATGCCGAAAGTTACCCCTCATGTATGCAGGCACACCTTTTGCTCTAATATGGCAAAATCCGGGATGAATCCAAAAACCTTGCAGTATATCATGGGTCACGCAGACATCAGTGTAACCTTGAACACTTACACCCATGTAAATTTTGATGATGCAAAGGAAGAAGTATATCGGATAGCGAATAGTTAAAAAAGCCCGTTGGTAAGGACGCTTGCTTTACCAACGGATTTACCAAGATTGCAGGGAAAAACATAAGAAAATACGAGAAGATTTGAGAAGATACCTTAAAAAGAAAGGAAAATTCAAAAGTCGGAAAACCCTGAAATATCAAGTGTTTGAGAAGAAATACAAGACTTAAATGGAGATATAAAAAGATGATAAAAATACTTTTTATTTGCCTCGGCAACATCTGCCGAAGCCCACTCGCCGAGTTCTACTTTAAAGACCTCGTAGCAAAACACAACCTTTCCGCTGAATTTTATATCGAATCCGCGGCGACCTCCTATGAGGAGACCGGAAACCCGGTACATCCCGGAACGAGAAAGAAGCTGGCAGCGGCAGGCATCTCCTGCGCGGGGAAGACTGCGAGATGTATGGAGAGGGAGGATTACCGGAAATTCGATTATCTGATCGGGATGGATCAGGCAAATATCCGGAATATAACACAGATCGCGGGCGGTGATCCGGAGAAGAAGATCTATAAGTTGCTGGAATTTGCCGGAGATGGCTGGAAGGAGCTTAAAGCAGGAAAGCGGAACCTGGACAAGGTGCCGGATGTGGCGGATCCGTGGTATACGGGGAATTTTGATGATACCTGGCGGGATGTGACGGCCGGGTGTGAGGGATTATTAAAGTTTTTGGATTAGTTATTGAAACGGGTTTTCATCTGCAAAATCCTGTTGTGGTGCATGGGAAAGGAGTGACCATGTACTGTAACTCGATGAGAGGCAGAATGGTGTACTCGATATGGAAAACGATAAAGGATGGTATAGTGTAGCCAGCTGTTAGTATGTAGATCAGACTCTGCGGAACAGCTAATCGTGAATCGTAATAAGAAAGGAAAAACATATGGTAAAAAAGATCATTCATGACCCCATGTTCCTCAGGCAGAAGTCTGTGGACGCGACCGAAGCCGATAAGCAGGTGGTGACAGACCTTCTAGACACCCTGCGGGCGAATCTGGACCGGTGTGTCGGGATGGCGGCGAATATGATCGGGGTGAAGAAGAATATTATTGTTGTGGCAGTGGGACCGTTTCAGTTTGCAATGATCAATCCGGTGATCACGAAGAAGAGTGGACCGTATGAGACGGAAGAGGGATGTCTGTCGCTGAGCGGTGTGAGACCATGCACGAGGTACCAGGAGATCGAGGTGGATTACCTGGATCAGAATTTTGTCAAGAGGCATGGAAAATATTCCGAATGGACAGCGCAGATCATCCAGCATGAAATAGATCACTGCAATGGAATCCTCATATAAATATATAATCGAGAAAGAACCTGGCGGCTGCCAGGTTCTTGTTTTCCCTCACTTACTTCTCAACATCCGGATCCGTCGGATCCCAGTTCTGCTCAGCCGGGATCTTTTCTGCCGCCGGGCGCTCAAACGGGGCGGCGAGGTTGTCGCCAACGGTGACGACTGTTCCGGATGCGCAGTGATCGTAGATCCATTTGCAGTCAGCTACGGTCATGCGGATGCAGCCGTGGGATGCAGGTTCCCCGAGTTTGTTGTATTCCTCTGCCGGAATATTATAGATGCTGGTGGTCTTTCCAGGAACGCTGTGGAAAAGAATGCTGGTATTTCCGAGTCTTGTGCAGTACTGTCCGTAAGTGGATTCTACCAGAGCATGCCAGCGGTACTTGTTCGTGAGCTTGAAGGTTCCGACCGGAGTCGGAGTGCTTGCTTTTCCCGGGGAGCAGATAAAGGTGCGGTATGGGATAATGTAACCGTTGTCTCCATCCGGTGCATATACGGTAACCTGGCAGCGGGAGCGGTCAACAGTGATCCGGAAGGACGGTGCGGCGAGAATTCCTTCAAGATCCTGGATCAGTGAGCAGGAAGTTTCGTCAAAATAAAATTTGTATCCATCGATATACTGCCAGCCCTTGACGGCATATCCGTCGGAATCAAAGTAGTACCAGTTGTTGTTTGCATTCTGCCAGCCATTTTTCGTGAGCTCACCGCTCTCATTCCGGTAGATCAGACCGTCAGCCGTCTCATGAATCCCGGTCGTAAGGTCCTCCGGCGGAGTCTCCCGCTGTTTCACCATGCCGTTTACAGTCCAGCGGCCATCGGAATCGACCTGGAAGCCGTCCGGAGTTCTTGTTCCGGCCAGCAGCTGGCCTTTTTTATCAAAGTAGTAGCATTCTTCCATGCCGTCCTGGTCGGAATCGATCCAGTACCAGCCGTCTGCGGCGTAGGAGCCGTCTCCGAGATCGTATTTCCACTGGTTCGGCCCTCCCTGATTGGACCATGTTCCTGCATAGGAGGCCAACGGGTTGATGAGCAGTGCTGCGAAGGCTGCGCCGAGGCAGGTGCGGAGTGTATATTTTGTTTTCTGATTCATAATGAGGTTCTCCTGAAGGTAAAAATAAAATTCTTTTTCACATGAATATAGCTGCCTCGCGTTCCACACAGAGGAACCGAAACAGCTTCGCTTTTTATTCTAAGTATATCACTGGAAAAAATCAATCCTTTTTCTGAAAATCCTGCTACATGGACTTCACGCAGTCCCCAATCGTTCGAAAATCTTTACTTTTCGAAAAAAATGACTATAATAAAATATCAGGGCTCAAAATCCGGGGATCCGATATCGGTTTACAGATGCCGGATCCCTGAATTCCCAGCCTCGATAAAACATGAATAAGCAGCCATTTTTATTAACAAAATGGTAACAGTTACGCAAAGTGAGCGGATTATGAATGTTCTGCAAAATGCAGTTCATCAGATAAAAGACAGCGGGTAAGATTCAGGACCCGCACAACAAGACATCAAAGGAAGTGAACTACAATGAATATCGTAGACAAATTCGGAAATATCGTGGGAACAGAGGCCATGAAGGATCCGGAGAAAGCACGGCGACTCCTCCTCACCGGTTACCGCATGCAGGAGAAAAAGCTGCAGCTTTTCCCGGACCGCGCACTGCCGGAATCCGGACAGTATGTGGCGAAGATCGTTATGAAGAACATCATTGAAGCGCTTGCAAAACCGGAGCAGGCGGCGATGGTCAGCATTTTTGTCCCGGGCGAGCTCGTGGCGGCAGCAGGCCTTACCCCGTACTCGGTGGAGGCACTGTCCTGCTTTATCGCCGGAACGAAATGTGAGCAGGCATTTTTGAGAAGAACGGAGGAAGAGGGATTCCCCGAGACCATGTGCTCCTACCACAGGGTGTTCCTCGGAGCGGCGCTCAGCGGACTTCTCCCGAAACCGAAATGCACGGTCTACACGAACCTTGCGTGTGACGGCAACATGATGACATTTCCGTATCTGAAAGATAACTTCGGATGCGAGGGCTTTTATATCGATGTTCCGTATGAGAAAAATGAGGACTCCGTAAAATATGTTGCGGACCAGCTGAGAAAGCTGAAGGGATTCCTGGAGGAAGTGACAGGAAAGAAGATCACGGAGGAAGCAGTCGCAAAGGCGGTCGCGAACAGCAGGAAGGCATCTGAAAACTATCGGGCGCAGCTTGCCCTGAGAAAGGACCACGATCCTGTCACATCCCTGACGAATGAATTGTATGCACTCTTCATGTGCCATCTGATGGCCGGATCGGAAGAGGCAGTGAAATACACGAAACTTCTCCTTGAGGATGTGAAGAAAGCCCCGAAGGGCGAAGGACTCCATGTTCTCTGGATGCACATCATGCCGTTTTTGCAGGAGCCGGTGAAGGAAGTATTCAACTACAATCAGAAGATGCACATCCGCGCCTGCGATTTCATCGCCGATGGATTCCAGGAGATGCATCATGAGGATCCGTACGAGGCGATGGCGGAGAAGATGGTAAACTGCATCTATAACGGGAATGTGAACCAGAGGATCGAGGCCGCAAAGAACCTCGCAAAGGAGACGGATGTGGACGGCGCGATCCTGTTTGCCCATTGGGGATGCAAGGGAACGATCGGCGCGTCGAGCTTGATCAAGAGCTCCCTGGAGAAAGACGGACTGCCGACCATGATCCTCGACGGGGACGGATGCAATCCGGCCAACACCAGCGACGGTCAGGTTTCAACGAGACTTCAGGCATTCATTGAAATGCTGGAGAAGGCGAAAAGTGAGTAATCGATTCTGAATGAAACACACATTTGACAAGATCAGACAAGCAGCGAAAGAGGATTGCGAACATCCTTTGACTTGCAAAAACGAATTGATTACAAAAAGGAGAAAATTTCATGATACATTATGTCTGTAAATACACCCCGATCGAGCTGTTTGCGGGCTTCGGGGAAACATGCGCGGTCCTGGAGGAGATGCCGGAGAACTTCGAGATGTCGGACCAGATCGCCCATGCAAATCTCTGCGGATTCGGAAAATCCGTGATCCAGGCAGTTCTGCAGGGAAAAGCGGATGAGCTTGTCATGGTGAACTGCTGTGACTCCATGCGCCGCGTGTACGATATCGTTGCGAGCACAGGAAAATGCAAATTTCTGTATATGCTGGATCTCCCGCATGACGACAATGAGTGCGAGAAGGAAAAGTTTGCGGCAGCGATCCGCCGCCTGAAAGAGGCGTATGAGAAGTATTCCGGGAAAACATTTGATAAAGCTGCATTTTTCCATTCTTTCGCGAAACTTCGCACAGAGACGAAACCATATATCGGCGTTCTCGGCGTGCGTGTCAGCGGTGTCCTGGAAGACATGATCCGGGAAAACATCCGGATGGATGTGGATAACCTCACCTGTACCGGAGGAAGACGGTTGACAGTGACTTCGGAGGAACTGGAAAAGATGGATGAGGACGCGATGTTCCTCGCCTATGCGGACGGACTTTTGGGGCAGATGCCGTGCTTCCGCATGAACCAGAGTTCAAGGAGAACAGCTCTCTATCTGGACCCGAATTTAAAGGGGATCATTTATCACACGATCAAATTCTGCGATTACTATGGATTTGAGTACGCGAGCATCAAGAAAAACATCAAAGTCCCGCTTTTGAAGATCGAGACGGACTTTACGAGCCAGAGTGCCGGACAGCTTCTGACGAGGATCCAGGCATTCTCGGAGACGATCGAAGGTTCGGAGGACATGGACCCGGGAAAAGGAATCAGCGAGGAGGCAAGAGAGAAGATGGCATCAGGAGTTTATTATGTAGCGGGAATTGACAGCGGATCCACAAGTACCGATGTTGTGATCCTGGATCAGGACGGAAAGATCAAGTCCACGATGATCATCCCGACCGGCGGCGGAGCGACCATGAGCGCGGAGAAGAGCCTGGAGCTGGCCGTGGAGAAAGCGGGAATTAAAAAGGAAGAGATCGTCCGCATTGATACGACAGGATACGGACGTGCCTACATCGACAGTGGTGACGACAGCATCACGGAGATCACCTGCCATGCGAAAGGCGCCCATTATCTGAATCCGAATGTCCGCACTGTCATCGACATCGGCGGACAGGACATCAAGGCGATCAGCATCGATGAGAACGGCGCGGTCAAGAACTTCCTGATGAACGATAAATGTGCGGCCGGAACGGGACGTTTCCTGGAGATGATGGCGAGAACACTGGGACTTTCCCTGGAGGAGATGAGCACGAGAGGTCTGAAATGGAAGAACAATGTGGTGATCTCCAGTATGTGTACCGTGTTCGCAGAGTCGGAGGTCGTATCGCTCGTGGCACAGAATAAAGATGTGGCAGATATCATTCACGGTCTGAATGTGTCCGTTGCTTCCAAGGTCGGCGCGCTGGCGGCCCGCCTCGGACAGAACAATCCTGGCGAGTACATGATGACCGGCGGCGTTGCGCAGAACCAGGGAATCGTTGAGGCGCTGGAGGAGAAACTCGGCGCGAAACTCTATATCTGCGATGAGGCGCAGCTCTGCGGAGCACTCGGTGCGGCATTGTTTGCGTACGAGAAGTGCCAGGCTGCGAAGTAAGGAAAAAGAGTAAAAAATCCGTCATTCCGTCATGAAAACTAATTTCATGGCAGAATGGCGGATTTTGTCTCAGCCAGATAAGCTTTTTGTGGGAGTAGCTGCAAGCGCATCTCAGATGTAATTTATGAATGTGATAAATGGTCTGTGCGGATGCTTGTCCCCCGGAACAATGGATTTATCATTGGAATGTAATTCTTTTACCCGATCTTCTTATCTTCCTGAACCGGCTCGCATGTAACATCGATGCCGAGTTTCTTAAAGATATTTTTATCAACATTGGAGAGCATAACGGTCGTGTGGACCTGGCAGCCGCGGAGTTTCGGGAGCTGCTCTAACGCGATCCGGGCGTTGTCATCAGTAGCGGCACAGGTGGAGAGTGCGATCAGCACCTCGTCAGTGTGCAGTCTCGGGTTGACGCTGCCGAGATAGCGGACCTTTAACTCCTGGATCGGAGCGATGGACTCCGGGGAGATCAGGTCGATGGAGTGGTCGATCCCGCCGAGTTCTTTCACAGCGTTTAAGAGAACAGCTGCGGAAGCACCGAGGAGTTCCTTTGTCTTTCCGAGAACGATCTTTCCGTTCGGAAGCTCCATTGCAGCTGCCGGAGCGCCGGTTTTCTTCGCAAGTTCGATGGCAGCCGGAACAACCGGGCGGTCATTCGGGGAGATCTTTGCCTGCTTCATGATGAGCTCGATCTTGTATGCTTCGTTCTGGCAGGAATCGTCTTTTACGACTTTTTCAAGCGCCTGGTAGTAGCGGCGGATGATCTCCTGGCAGGAAGCTTCCCGGCACGCATCATCATCAAAGATGCAGAGTCCGGCCATGTTGACCCCCATATCGGTCGGGGACTTGTACGGGCATTCGCCGAAGATCCCTTCAAAGATCGCGCTCAGCACCGGATAGATCTCAACGTCACGGTTGTAGTTGACGGTAGTCTTTCCGTAAGCTTCCAGATGGAACGGATCGATCATGTTTACGTCGTTTAAGTCAGCGGTAGCGGCCTCGTAAGCTAAGTTTACCGGATGCTTTAACGGGAGGTTCCAGATCGGGAAAGTCTCGAATTTTGCGTATCCGGCCTTTACGCCGCGTTTGTTTTCATGGTAGAGCTGGGAAAGGCAGGTTGCCATCTTTCCGCTTCCCGGTCCCGGAGCTGTGACAACGACGAGCGGACGTGTTGTCTCGACATAATCGTTCTTTCCGTAACCTTCATCGCTGACGATGAGCGGGATATTGCTCGGGTAGCCGTCAATCTCGTAGTGGCGGTAAACCTTAAGACCGAGCTTTTCCAGTTTGTGTTTGAACTGCTGGATCGCCGGTGTGTCAACGTAGCGGGTGATCACGACGCTGCTGACATAGAGTCCGCGGTCGGTGAATACTCGGATCAGGCGCAGCACGTCGAGGTCGTATGTAATGCCCAGATCGTAGCGCACTTTGTTCTTTGTGATATCAGCGGCGTTGATCGCGATGACGATCTCCGCCTGGTCAGCGAGCTGCATCAGCATGCGGAGTTTGCTGTCCGGTTCAAAACCCGGAAGCACGCGGGATGCATGGTAATCATCATACAGCTTGCCGCCGAACTCCAGATATAATTTATCGCCGAATTTGCTGATTCTCTCACGGATATGGTCAGACTGCATGGCGAGGTATTTATCGTTGTCGAAACCCTGCTTAATCATTTGTTCTCTTCTCCTCTTAATCATGATAAATGAAAAGATCCGGTTCAGGGCATTCCTGAAAGACATCCGGGCGGACAAAGCCGTCATGGGGTGGACGTCTGGATCGGTTTCATATTGTTTTATTGTACCCGTCTATCTATTATCCACCAAAAACATCATTTTGAACAGTAGTTTTTTAATTTTTCTTTCCAAAATCCATATACTTATGCTATGATGATGATAACTATGGGAGAAGAACAGGAAGGACAAATATGAAAAAAATGCTATTTGCGTTCTCCATGGCGGGGATCCTGCTGTTATCAGCATGCGGAAGACCGGCAGCGGAGGAGACAGAGGCGGCAGAGACAACAGCGGAAGCGGAGCGTGCGCAGGAGACCAGCGGTGTCCTGGTGATCGAGGATGCCGGAGAAGATAAGAACAAAACAATCTCCGTGCGGATCGTGGATTCCTCGAACCCGGCGCTTCCCGGGCGTGAGGCGAAGAAAGTCCGCGGCATCTACATCACAGGTCCTGTGGCCGGAAATGAGGAAGTCTTAAACGGAGTTCTGGACGGCGCCCTGGCGGCTGGGATCAACGCGGTGGTCATCGACTTTAAGGAGGACCAGGGGAGGATCACATGCCCGGTGAGCGCTGCGACCGTGAATGAGATCGGTGCCAGCATTCCTTACGTCCGTGATATGAAAAGCCTGATCGAAAGCCTGAAGGAACGGGATCTCTATGTGATCGCGAGAGTTGCGGCTTTCCGGGATTCTTACCTTGCGGAGAAGAAGCCGGAGTGGAGTCTGACACTGCCGGACGGAAGTCTGTACCGGGATCGCCAGGGGATGGCCTGGGTGGATCCGTATCGCCACGAAGTCTGGGATTATCTTCTGGAAGTTGGGAATGAGGCGAAGGAACTTGGCTTTGATGAGGTCCAGTTCGATTATCTGAGATTCCCGAATGAGGCATCGGCCGGACAGGTCGTCTACGATGATGCGGTGATCCGGGGACGTTCCAAGACGGATACGATCCTGGAGTGTGCCAATTATTTATATGAAAATCTCGCATCCCAGGGACTTTTCGTGTCGGCAGATGTGTTCGGCACGATCATCGGGAGCGGAGTGGATTCCAGCGCTGTCGGCCAGGATTATACGGAGATGGCGAAGATCCTCGATTATATCTGTCCGATGATCTATCCGTCCCACTACAGCTCCGGAAACTTCGGGCTGGAGCATCCGGACATGGAACCTTATAAGACGATCTTCGGAGCGCTCCAGAAGTCCGGAAAAGTCCTGCTGGACGCGTCGAGAGCCGATAACCATGAGAGCCGCCAGGCGATTGTGCGCCCGTGGCTTCAGGACTTTACGGCGACATACCTCGGAGAGGGCAATTATATCACCTACGGGGCCGCTGAGGTCGCAGAGGAAGTCCGCGCGGTGCAGGATGCCGGATATGAGGAATGGATGCTGTGGAGCGCTGCGAATAAATACCACTTAGAGGGACTTTCTGCGGACGGAAGCAGCGCGGCTGCGGCGGAAGTTTCGACAGAAACTTCTAAAGAAGGCGAGACAGCGGGTGAAGATGCAGACGGGACTTCTGAGGCTGAGTCCGCGGCAGAAACCGCGCAGCAATAGAAAAGTATGCTATTGTACACGGGCAGAAATTTCCTAAACTGAAAATTCTGCAACATACAGCAGAAATCGAAAAATATAGTCACAAAACTTTATGTCTGGACCGGCCGGCGTCTGAAAAACGCCTGTCGGCCTGACAGAGCAGAGAGTAAAGTCATAGAACCTTATGCCAAAGGAGACACCGTCTTGAAAGGGGCGGCCGGACCCGGCAGAATGGAGAACAAAAAATGGAACAGATTCGTAAAACACCAGTGCCGGGAGAATTCTACCGGCACTTTAAAAATAAGTTATACCAGATCATTGCGGTCGCAACCCACTCGGAGACCGGGGAGGAGATGGTCGTCTACCAGGCTCTGTACGGGGATTTCAAGGTGTGGGTGCGCCCGTTATCGATGTTTTTAGAGGAGGTCGACCGGGAGAAATACCCGGATGCGGCCCAGAAATACAGGTTTGAGAGAGTACGTCTCGTGAAACCGAAAGATGCAGGTCAGTCCGGAACGAAATCAGCTCCTGAAAATGCCCAGCCGGAAAAAAATGATGCGAAAACCATTGATCAGGACGCAAAAAATCCGGCAGCGAAACAGTCAGCAGCGGCCAGCGAAAGCAGGAACGTGCAGATGACAGCCGGACAGGCGCCGGAGGAAGAACCGACGGTCAGCCAGGATCTTCTGGACTTCTTTGATGCGATGGACGAGAAGAATTACGACCGGATGCTGGAATGTCTGACGAAGCTTTCCGCGCATGCGACCCGGAAGGAACTCGATGACATCTGTCTGGTCCTGGACATCAATCCGCCGGCTGGCTGTGATGATAGCTTGTCTCAGATCATGTTCATCAAGCGCCACCTGGCGATGATCAGAAAGTTTGACGGGGAGAGATTGCGTTGACAGAAAAGGAAAATTCTTATGAGCGCCCGACCTTTAATATAGAAGAAGAGCTGAAAAAACTCCCAGCATCGCCGGGAGTTTATCTCATGCATGATAAGCACGATGAGATCATATATGTAGGAAAAGCGATCAGCTTAAAGAACCGTGTGCGCCAGTATTTCCAGAGCAGCCGCAACAAGACTGCGAAGATCGAAAAGATGGTCTCGAGGATCGCCCGGTTTGAGTACATCATCACAGATTCGGAGCTGGAGGCACTCGTTCTGGAGTGCAACCTGATCAAGGAACACAGACCTCGTTATAATACGATGTTAAAGGATGACAAGACGTATCCTTATATCAAGGTCACGACGGACGAGTCGTTCCCGAGAGTCCTGTTCTCCAGAACGATGAAGAAGGACAAATGCCGGTATTTCGGACCGTACACCAGCGCCGGGGCGGTAAAGGACACGATCGATCTGATCCACAAGCTCTGGAAGATCCGGACATGCAGCAGGAACCTTCCGAAAGATATCGGAAAGGACCGCCCGTGTCTGAATTACCACATTAAACAGTGCTCGGCACCCTGCCAGGGCTATATCTCCGAGGCAGAATATAAAAAGTCCGTCTCCGAGGTCATCGAGTTCCTGGACGGAAAATATACGCCGGTCTTGACGATGCTGGAGGAGAAGATGATGGCGTCCTCCGATGCGATGGAGTATGAGCAGGCCATCGAGTACCGGGAACTCTTAAACAGTGTGAAGCAGGTCGCCCAGAAGCAGAAGATCACGAGCCAGAGCATGGAGGACCGCGATGTGATCGCCATGGCGCGGGATGAGGCGGATGCGGTGGTC
Source organism: Pilosibacter sp. NGB245 (assembly GCF_057397225.1). Lineage (NCBI taxonomy): Bacteria > Bacillati > Bacillota > Clostridia > Eubacteriales > Clostridiaceae > Pilosibacter > Pilosibacter sp. NGB245. The sequence goes on from NZ_CM171584.1 coordinate 837,333, forward strand.
CAGGTATTCTTTGTCCGCGACGGAAAGATGATCGGACGGGAACATTTCCGTGTCTCCGCGTCTACGGCGGACAATAATTATCAGATCATCGGAAGCTTCGTAAAGCAGTTCTACGCGGGAACTCCGTTTATCCCGAGAGAGATCTGGGTTCAGGAAAAGTTCCCGGAGATGGACCTGATCGCGGAATGGCTCACGAAGCGCCGCGGGCAGGCGGTAAAATTCCTGGTCCCGAAAAAAGGGCAGAAAGAGCGCCTGGTGGAGCTTGCAGAGAAGAACGCGAAGCTTGTGCTCGATCAGGATAAAGATAAGATCAAGCGGGAGGAGCTCCGGACCATCGGCGCCATGAACCAGGTGGGCGAGTGGCTGGGACTTGGAAAAGTCCGCCGGATGGAGGCCTACGATATCTCCAACATCAGCGGGTTTGAGTCGGTCGGCTCCATGGTGGTGTTTGAGGATGGAAGACCGAAGAGGAATGACTACCGGAAATTTAAGATCAGGACGGTCCAGGGCCCGAACGATTACGCGTCCATGGAGGAGGTCCTGACGCGCCGGTTTACCCACGGGATGGAGGAGTTGGAAGAAGAAAGGAAGAACCGGGAAGACGGAGAGGAAGCACTGGACGGAAGATTCGGAAGCTTTACAAGATTCCCGGATCTGATTCTCATGGACGGCGGACGCGGACAGGTGAATATCGCTCTGAAGGTCCTCGATGAGCTGCGGCTCGATATCCCGGTCTGCGGCATGGTAAAGGACGACAACCACCGGACGAGAGGCCTCTACTATAATAATGTGGAGATCCCAATCGACCGCCATTCCGAGGGATTCAAGCTTGTGACGAGGATCCAGGATGAGGCCCACCGGTTTGCGATCGAATATCACAGGAGTCTGCGAAGCAAAGCGCAGGTCCATTCGATCCTGGATGATATTGAAGGGATCGGTCCGGCGAGAAGAAAGGCGCTGATGCGGAGATTTAAGTCACTGGAAGCGGTGCGGGACGCCTCCCTGGAGGAACTTGAGAGTACAGAGGGAATGAATAAGCGCGCGGCGGAGAGTGTGTATACGTATTTCCGTGAAAAAGACCGTATGCCTCAGATCTCAGAGTAGATGAAAATTTCGTGCCCCCAAAACTGTATCATACGGAATTTTCAGTTCAGAAAATTCCTACCCGTGAGAAGTAACAATTTCGTGACATTCTGCCCGTGATATGATAGGATGAAGATAACTGTGCGCAGAGAGAAAAAGACTGAAGAGAAGTGTTCAAAGTCAGCACGATGCGAAGCCGTCAGACTCTGCGGGACTGCCGGTTTGGAGTTAAAACAGGAACAAAAAGAACAATCGCAGGTTATGTATGTCAGCAGACAGATACAGAAAGGAGAACTTCATCATGTACGGAGTTACCATAGCCGAATTAATAGAAAAAATGGATTTCAAAAACCTGACACCGGAGCTGGATTCCGAAAAGATCGTCGTTTCCCACCCGGATGTCAATCGTCCGGCGCTTCAGCTCACCGGATTTTACGCGCATTTTGACAACGAGCGCGTGCAGATGATCGGAAATGTGGAGATCGCATATCTCTCCGGACTTTCCAGAGAGCGCAGGATTGCGATGTATGACAAGCTGATCTCCAGCAAGATCCCGTGCCTCGTATTTTGCAGAAATCAGATTCCGGAGCCGGAGGTTACAGAACTCTGCAGCCACTACGGTGTTCCATGCCTTCTCTCCTCGAAACCGACATCCGACACGATGGCGGAGGTCATCCGCTGGTTAAAGGCAAAGCTTGCTCCGTGCATCAGTATCCACGGAGTTCTTGTCGATGTATTCGGCGAAGGCGTCCTGATCACAGGTGAGAGCGGGATCGGTAAGAGTGAGGCGGCTCTGGAGCTGATCAAACGAGGTCACCGTCTCGTCAGCGACGACGTGGTGGAGATCCGCAAGGTCAGCGACGAGACACTTGTCGGCTCTGCCCCGGATATCACAAGATACCTGATCGAGGTGCGCGGGATCGGCATCATCGATGTAAAGACCCTGTTTGGCGTCGAGAGCGTCAAGGACACCCAGTCCATCGACATGGTCATCAAACTCGAAGAGTGGGATAAGAATAAGGAATATGACCGCCTCGGTCTTGAAGACCAGTACACGGAATTCCTTGGAAATAAAGTGATCTGCCACAACATTCCGGTCCGTCCGGGACGTAACCTGGCAGTCATCGTAGAGTCTGCGGCGGTCAATTACCGTCAGAAAAAGATGGGATACAATGCGGCCCAGGAACTCTACAACCGCGTGCAGGCGAACATCGCGAAACGCAGCGAATGATCGCACAGCCTGCTCTGGATAAAAGTGCAGGTGGAATTATATAAGAAGGAGAAACATTCATGGAAATCAGAACAAATGAGCCGATGGCGCGGCACACATCGTTCCGCGTCGGCGGCCCGGCAGACCGGTTCATGATTCCGGAATCAGAGGAAGAACTCCGCGAGGCAGTTCTGGACTGTAAAGCGTCCGGAAAGCCGTGGTACATGGTCGGAAACGGGAGCAACCTTCTCGTGGGAGATAAAGGCTTTCGCGGTACGATCATCAGCACGGAGCGGCTGACAGAGCTGGAAGTTCAGAAAAACGAAAACAGTATCATCGCCGGAGCCGGTGTGATGCTCTCAAAGCTTGCGAACACGGCGGCGAGAGAGAAGCTTACCGGTCTGGAATTTGCGGCGGGCATTCCCGGGACCGTCGGCGGCGCAGTCATGATGAACGCGGGTGCATATGGTTCCGAGATGAAGAACGTGCTCTTGTGGGCGGACGTGATGGACCGGTACGGGACGGTAAAGCGGCTGAAGAATGAGGAGCTGGAGCTCGGATACAGAACGAGTGCGCTGGAGCGCCGTGGTCTCTTCGCAGTGCGCGCAGCGTTTAGCCTGACAACGGGGGATCCGGGCGCGATCCGGGAAAAGATGGAAGAACTCGCGGCAAAGCGAAAAGAAAAACAGCCGTTAGAGTATCCGAGCGCCGGAAGCACCTTTAAGAGGCCGGAGGGATATTTTGCCGGAAAGCTGATCGAGGATGCCGGATTGAAGGGATTTTCTGTCGGAGGCGCAGCAGTTTCCGAAAAACACGCAGGTTTCGTGATCAATAAGGATCATGGAACGGCGGCGGATATCCTGGAACTCTGCAATGAGGTGAAACGACGGGTGAAGGAAAATTCCGGCGTGGATCTGGAGATGGAAGTAAAATTATTAGGGGATTTCTAGGAGAGTTTACGGGCAGGAGTTTTCCGAATGGAAAATCCTGCGGGATATAGTTGCGTTCGCAGATTCTGTGTACAGCAGCTTTCTAAGAATACAGGGAGGAAGATCTCGTTGAGACTTGTAATCGTGACCGGAATGTCGGGAGCCGGAAAGACAACGGCATTAAAAACACTGGAAGACATGGGATTTTACTGTGCCGACAACCTGCCGGTCCTTCTGATCGAAAAATTTGCGGAGCTGGTCATGAACGGACAGAGCGAAAAACAGGATATCGCCCTAGGGGTAGACGTGCGCAGCGGTGAGGAACTGCCGTATCTTGAGACGATCATCCGGAAATGGAGAGAGAACAAATATCCGTTCTCGATCCTGTTTCTGGACTCCTCCGATGAAGTCCTGATCAAGCGTTTTAAGGAGACGAGACGGAGCCATCCGCTCTCAAGGACGGGGCGCGTGGAAAAAGGGATCGAGCTGGAGCGGAAAAAACTCGCTTTCCTGAAAAAAGAGGCCGACCAGGTCATCGACACCAGCAGACTTCTGACAAAGGAGCTGCGCCATGAGCTGGAGAATCTTTACCGGGGAAACGACGGACACAGCAGCATGTTTATCACGGTCCTGAGCTTCGGCTTCAAATACGGGATCCCGGCGGACGCGGACCTCGTGTTTGATGTGCGGTTCCTCCCGAATCCTTACTATGTGGAAGAACTGCGGTTTCACACGGGAACAGAAAAAGCGGTGCAGGACTATGTGATGCAGGGCGGCACCGGGGAAGAATTCCTGAAGAAACTGAATGACCTTCTGGAATTTGTGATCCCGAAGTATGAACAGGAAGGAAAAACGCAGCTTGTGATCGCGATCGGGTGCACCGGCGGACGTCATCGTTCGGTGACGATCGCAGGAGAAGTATTTAAGCGTCTGACGGAGTCCGGGCGGTATGAGATCCGGCTGGAACACAGAGACGCGGGGAAGGATGGAGGAAAGTAGTCATGTCTTTCTCTTCCAGGATCAAGGAAGAACTTTCCAGGCATATGAGCGCAGCAAGGCACTGCCAGATCGCTGAGATCGCAGCGATCTTAAGTCTTTGCGGTCGGATCCAGATCTCCGGAGACGATCATTACAGCATCAAGATCCATACAGAAAATGTGACGGTTGCCAGAAAGTGCTTTACATTATTGAGAAAAACATTTAATATAGAAACTGACATTTCTATACGGAGGAACGCGCATCTTGGGAAAAACAGGATCTATTCAGTCTGTGTCAAACAGCATGAGGACGCGCTCCGTGTATTGAAAGCCACAAAACTTCTATCGGAAGACGGGGAGATTGGGGAGAATCTTTCTGTGGTGGGAAATGTGGTCGTCCAGAACCCCTGCTGCCGCAGGGCATTTTTGCGCGGCGCTTTTCTCGCATCAGGATCGATCAGTGATCCGGAGAAGTTTTACCATTTTGAGATCGTCTGCGCGACAGAGCCCAAAGCGCGCCAGATCCAGTCCATTATGGCGACGTTTGATATCGATGCAAAAATTGTCATCCGCAAACGCTACTATGTGGTATATATTAAAGAGGGAAGCCAGATCGTAGATATCCTGAATGTGATGGAAGCCCATCTGTCACTGATGGAGCTGGAGAACATCCGCATTTTAAAAGAAATGCGCGGAAATGTAAACCGCCAGGTCAACTGCGAGACGGCAAATATTAACAAGACAGTGTCTGCTGCCGTGAAACAGATCGAGGATATCGAATTTATCCGCGACACGGTGGGATTTGAAAGTCTCCCGGATGGTCTTGCGCAGATCGCGCGGGCAAGACTTCTGAAACCTGAGGCGACACTGAAGGAACTGGGCGAAGACCTGGAACCGCCGGTTGGAAAATCCGGTGTCAATCACCGCCTGAGAAAGCTTGGTGAGATGGCGGAAAAATTGCGGGACCAGGGGACAGATAGCTGAATGGAAATTGGTTACTTCCATTCTTTTGTGCAATTGAGGAGGATTATTATGACAAAACGTACGGTAACCATTGAACTTGCTTCTGGTCTGGAGGCTCGTCCGATCGCAATGTTAGTACAGCTTGCGAGCAGCTACGAGAGCACGATCTACGTCTAGAGCGATAACAAAAAGATCAATGCGAAGAGCATTATGGGCATGATGACCCTTGATCTTCCGGTCGGCGAGCAGGTGATCGTGACAGCGGACGGAGTGGACGAAGAAAAAGCAGTAAACGATATTGAAAAATATCTGAGTAATAACTAAGGAATAAGTCCGTAAAAAAATATATTCAAACAACGGGACTGCCGCCTTTCGGGGCGGCGGTCTTTTTCTGATAAATGAGAAAGAAACGGAGGAGACAGATGGCATTTACACACTTGCACGTCCATACAGAGTACAGTCTTCTGGACGGATCCAGTAAAATCGGAGAGCTGGCGGCCCGGGCGAAGGAACTCGGCATGGACAGCATGGCGATCACCGATCACGGTGTCATGTACGGTGTGATCGATTTTTACCGTGCGGCCCGCGCGGCGGGGATCAAACCGATCATCGGCTGCGAGGTGTACGTCTCCCCCGGATCGAGATTTGACCGGGAGACCGTTCACGGTGAGGACCGGTATTACCATCTGGTCCTTCTTGCGGAAAACAATACCGGTTACCAGAATCTGATGAAGATCGTCTCCAAAGGCTTTGTGGACGGCTTCTACTACAAACCGAGGATTGATGAGGAGGTCATGCGGGAGTATCACGAGGGGATCATCGCGCTGAGCGCCTGCCTGGCCGGTGAAGTTCCGAGATATCTGGAAAAAGGACTCTACGAGGAGGCGAAGGAGGCGGCAAAGCGCCACCTGGAGATCTTCGGTGAGGGAAACTATTTCCTGGAACTCCAGGACCACGGTATCCCGCTGCAGCGCCAGGTCAACCAGGGGATCATGCGCCTCTCAAAAGAACTGAACATCCCGTTAGTGGCGACAAACGACTGCCACTATATCAACGCCGAGGACTGGGAGGCCCACGACATCCTGCTCTGCATCCAGACGGGAAAGAAAGTCTCCGATGAGAACCGTATGCGCTACGAGGGCGGACAGTACTATGTAAAATCCGAGGAGGAGATGCGGCAGCTCTTCCCGTATGCCCCGGAAGCGATCGAGAACACCCATAAGATCGCGGAACGCTGCAACGTGGAGATCGAGTTCGGCGTCACAAAACTGCCGCGGTTTGATGTGCCGGATGGATACGATTCCTGGGGCTATTTAAACCACCTCTGCGATGAAGGATTTGCACTGCGCTACCCGGATGATGACGGGACACTCCGCGCCCGCCTCGACTATGAACTCGGAACCATCAAGAGCATGGGATATGTGGACTACTTCCTGATCGTGTGGGACTTCATCAACTTCGCGAAATCCCACGGGATCGCGGTGGGACCGGGACGCGGTTCCGCGGCGGGAAGTATCGTGGCATACTGCTTAAAGATCACGGACATCGATCCGATCCGCTACCAGCTTCTCTTTGAGCGTTTCTTAAACCCGGAACGAGTCTCCATGCCTGATATCGACGTGGATTTCTGCTACGAGCGCCGTCAGGAAGTCATCGACTATGTCGTGGAAAAGTACGGAAAAGACCAGGTGGCGCAGATCGTGACCTTCGGTACCCTGGCGGCCCGCGGTGTGATCCGCGATGTGGGCCGTGTCATGGACCTTCCGTACAGCCTGTGTGACCAGGTGTCGAAGATGGTGCCGGCAGAGCTCAACATCACGCTCGATCTGGCGCTGCAGAAGAATCCGGAGCTGAAGGCGCTCTATGAGTCGGATGAGCAGGTGAAAAAGCTCATCGATATGAGTAAGCGGCTGGAAGGACTCCCGCGCCACACCTCGATGCACGCGGCTGGCGTCGTGATCTCAAGGACCTCCATCGATGAGTACGTCCCGTTATCGCGAGGCGCCGACGGAACGATTGTGACCCAGTTTACAATGACGACGCTGGAAGAACTGGGACTTTTAAAGATGGACTTCCTGGGACTGCGCACGCTCACCGTGATCCAGGATGCTGTGAAGATGATCGAGAAAGACTATGGTGTGAAACTTGATCTGGAACACATCGATTATGATGATAAAAAAGTCATGGATTCTCTCGGGACCGGAAAGAACGAGGGCGTGTTCCAGCTGGAAAGCGGCGGCTTCAAGACCTTCATGAAGGAACTGAAGCCGACAACACTGGAAGATATCATTGCCGGAATCTCCCTCTACCGTCCGGGTCCAATGGATTTCATCCCGAAGTATTTAAAGGGAAAAAATGACCCGGCATCCATCACCTACACCTGCCCGCAGCTGGAGCCGATCTTAAAGCCGACCTACGGCTGTATCGTCTACCAGGAGCAGGTTATGCAGATCGTAAGGGACCTGGCCGGATATACGCTCGGTCGAAGTGACCTTGTGCGCCGTGCCATGTCGAAGAAAAAAGCGGCAGTCATGGCGAAGGAGCGCCAGAACTTCGTCTACGGAAACGCCGAGGAGGGCGTAAAGGGCTGTATCGCGAACGGCATCGATGAGAAGACCGCGAACCAGATCTACGATGACATGACGGACTTCGCGAAATACGCCTTCAATAAGTCCCATGCAGCAGCTTACGCGGTAGTCGCTTATCAGACGGCATTTTTGAAATTCTACTATCCGAAGGAATTTATGGCAGCGCTCATGACCTCCGTGATGGACAACACGACGAAGGTCTCCGAGTATATCCTTGCCTGCCGGAACATGGGAATTCCGATCCTGCCGCCGGATATCAACGAGGGATACAGCGGGTTCTCCGTATCGGGGAACGGCATCCGCTATGGCCTCTCCGCGATCAAGAGCGTGGGGCGCGCCGTTGTGGACGTGATCATTGCCGAGCGTGAGAATGGAGGACTTTTTAAGAGTCTTGAAGATTTTGTGTCGAGAATGTCGAACAAGGAAGTCAATAAGAGAACACTTGAGAGCTTCATAAAATCGGGTGCGCTGGATACGCTTCCGGGAACGAGAAAACAGAAGCTCATCGTCTCCGGTGACCTGCTGGAGAGCAAAGCCAGGGAGAAAAAGACGGTCATGGAAGGCCAGCTGAGCTTCTTTGATCTCGCCCCGGAGGAAGAAAAGAACAATTTCCAGATCACATTCCCGAACGTGGGAGAGTACGACAAGCAGACGCTGTTAGCCTTCGAAAAAGAGACGATCGGCATCTATGTCAGCGGCCATCCGATGGAAGAGTACCGGGAACTCTGGGAGAAAAATGTGACAGCAAAAACCTCCGATTTTGTCGTTGACGAGGATGGAAAGACCGTTGTGGAGGATAATTCCAATGTGGTCATCGGCGGAATGATCACGTCAAAAAAGGTAAAGACTACAAAGACAAACCAGCTCATGGCATTCATCACGATCGAGGATCTTGTGGGCACAGTGGAAGTCCTCGTGTTTCCGAAGATCTACGAGAAGAACCGTCCGTCATTTACCGAGGAAAACAAGGTATTTGTCCGCGGCCGGGCATCCATCGGCGACGATCCGGTCGGAAAGCTCATCTGCGAGGAAGTGATCCCGTTTACGGACATCCCGAATGAACTCTGGCTCCAGTTTGAGAACCAGGCATTCTACGAGAGCCATATCGATGATGTCATGGCGGCACTCCGGGATTCCGATGGAAAAGACAGAGTGATCATGTATCTGAAGGAAGAGCGGAAGATGCGGAGACTTTCCGAAAACTGGGCAGTTCTTGCAGGGCCGGATCTCCTCGGCCGCCTGTACCGGATTCTTGGTGAAAAAAATGTCAAGGTTGTGCAAAAGGTCATTGAAAAGAAGGGGAAAGTGTATTAAAATATGTACGTATATGGCGAATGATCGACAGAATCTTTTTTGGAGGAAAACCAGTATGGCAAAGAAAGAAGTCAGAACGATCGGAGTATTGACCAGCGGCGGCGATGCCCCTGGAATGAACGCGGCAATTCGTGCGGTTGTAAGAACCGCTATCAATAAAGGACTGAAGGTAAAGGGGATCATGCGTGGTTACGCCGGACTCCTTCAGGAAGAAATCGTAGATATGGACAGTGTGAGCGTTGCGGATACGATCAACCGCGGCGGTACGATCCTCTACACGGCCCGCTGTGAGGAATTCACGACCGAGGAAGGTCAGAAGCGCGGCGCCGAAGTCTGCAGAAAACATGGAATTGACGGGATCGTCGTGATCGGAGGAGACGGTTCCTTCCGCGGTGCCGGAAAGCTTTCTGCCCTCGGGATCAACACCATCGGTCTTCCGGGAACGATCGACCTCGATATTGCCTGTACCGACTATACGATCGGTTTCGACACCGCGGTGAATACGGCGATGGAAGCGATCGATAAAGTCCGTGATACATCCACATCCCATGAACGATGCAGTATCATCGAGGTTATGGGAAGAAATGCCGGATATATCGCTCTCTGGTGCGGTATTGCAAACGGTGCGGAGGATATTCTTCTTCCGGAGCGCTATGACGGAAACGAGCAGTACCTGATCAACCGGATCATCGAGAACAGAAAGCGCGGCAAAAAACACCACATTATCATCAACGCTGAGGGAATCGGACACTCCACTTCCATGGCGAGAAGGATCGAAGCGGCAACCGGGATTGAGACGAGAGCTACGATCATCGGACATATCCAGAGAGGCGGAACCCCGACCTGTAAGGACCGTGTGTACGCATCGATCATGGGAGCCCGCGCGGCGGAGCTTCTCGCGGAAGGAAAGAGCAACCGGATCGTTGCCTACAAAGACGGAAAATTTGTAGATTTCGATATCCAGGAAGCGTTAAATATGAAGAAAGACATCCCGGAGGAGCAGTACGAGGTGAGCAAACTTCTCGTGCGCTGATCACTGCGGGAGATGACTGCCGGCTGCGGGATGCGGGCGGCAGCAGTAAAGGAGCAGGAACATGAGTATCAGAGAGGACGAAAAGATCGCCCCGCACTGTGAGTTTATTCATGTCCACGACAAGGTGGTAAAACAGGTGATGGACGTGATGCCGGAAGGCGAGGAACTCCAGAATCTTGCGGAATTTTTCCGGATCTTCGGAGATTCCACGAGGATCAGGATCCTGTATGCGCTCAGCCAGTCGGAGTTATGTGTGTGTGACATCGCAAGTCTTCTCGGAATGGGACAGTCCGCGATCTCCCACCAGCTTCGGATCCTGAAACAGATGCGCCTTGTCAAGTTCCGCAGGGAAGGAAAGAGTGTTCTCTACTCTCTTGCGGACGGTCACATCCAGACGATCCTCGCGCAGGGTATGGAGCACATAGGAGAATAAGATATGAAATTCACAAAGATGCAGGGCATCGGAAATGATTATGTATATGTAAACTGTTTTGAAGAGACAGTGGAAGATCCCTGTGAGACGGCAAAGATGGTCAGCGACCGTCACTTCGGGATCGGTTCAGATGGTCTGATCCTGATCAAACCGTCAGATGTAGCGGACTGCCAGATGGATATGTATAATCTGGACGGATCCCGTGGTGCCATGTGCGGAAACGGGATCCGCTGTGTAGGAAAATATGCCTATGATCACGGGATCGTAGATAAACCGGAGATCGACGTGGAGACTCCGTCCGGGATCAAGCACCTGTCCATGAAAGTAAAGGATGGAAAGGTGGAACTTGTGACGGTGGATATGGGACGTCCGGTTCCGACGTCTGAAATCGGAGAACCGATCACGGTCGACGGAAAAGAGTACCGCTTTACCGGAGTTTCCATGGGAAATCCGCATGCGGTAGTATTTATGGACGGGATCAAGGATCTGGAGATCGAAAAGATCGGTCCGTCCTTTGAGAGTCATGAGAGATTCCCGGACCGCACCAATACAGAATTTGTGGAGGTTGTGGACCGCGGACATGTCAATATGCGTGTCTGGGAGCGCGGCTCCGGAGAGACTCTGGCATGCGGAACAGGTGCATGTGCGACTGTGGTCGCGTGCATCTTAAATGGTCTTACCGATGACGAAGTCCGCGTGACTCTGCTCGGCGGCGATCTTCTGATCCGCTGGGACAGAGAAAAAGACACGGTATTTATGACAGGACCGGCAGCGGAAGTATTTCACGGAGAGATCTGAGTACACTCGTGCCTGCAAAGACGCGCACGGTAAGCGCGGATAAAACACAAACCCAGTAATTGACCGGTGGTCATATACCGCAGCAACGCGGAGCCGCTGGTCGGTTATCTGTATATAGAGAAGAAGTTCCGGACATGTGACACAATACAAAAACCTGAAAACCGGGACAAAGGAGAGAATTATGGATCATATTGATCGCGAAATTCTGCAGATCCTGCAGCACAATGCGAGAGCATCCCTGAAAATGATCGCGGAGAAGACGTTTCTTTCTTCCCCTGCGGTTTCGGCGCGAATTGAAAAACTGGAGAAAGATGGGATCATCACGTCCTACCAGGCACAGATCGACCCGATGAAACTCGGATATCACATCCTTGCGTTCATCAACCTCAATGTGCTTCCGGAGGATAAGCAGAAATTCTATCACTATGCGGAAGAGATTCCAAATATTCTGGAATGCAGCAGCGTGACGGGAGAATTTTCTGTGATCATGAAAGTTGCTTTTGCAAGTACGATGCAGCTCGACAGCTTCCTTGGTCAGCTCCAGAAATTCGGAAAGACCAGCACGCAGGTGGTATTCGCCACCCACGTAGGTCCGAGAGGCGTGCAGGTACAGGACTAGGAATACATACGAAACATGAAAAGGACATCTGAACGAGAGATACGATGGGTATTTCTGGTTCAGATGTCCTTTTTAGTCTTCTTATAAAACCGCGACCAATGCCGCCACGATCGGAATCGAGATCATGGACAACAGTGTGGAGATGCAGATCCCCCTCGACACGAGAGTCACATCCCGGTTATATTCCATACAGAGCATGGACACGTTCCCGGCGATCGGGCAGCCGGAGAGGATCGTAGAGATCTCTAAAAGTGTGCGGTCCCTGATAAAGAATCTCAGGACGAGGAAGGTGATCACCGGGAGAACAAGAAGCTTCAGGAAGGAGAAGAGGTACAGCTCCCGGTCAGTAAATACAGTGGAAAATCTGACCCCGGCCAGGGTGGAGCCGATGACGATCATCGCTAACGGTGTTGTTGTGGCGCCCACAGTGGAAAACAGGCTGACTGCATGCTGCGGGAGATGGATATCTAAAAGATAAATGCCGATCGCAAGGAAGGCGGACAGGATTCCGGGGGAGAGAAGCTTTTTGACGCTGAAATGTCTGTTTTTTGCGTCATCCCGCGATAATAGATATACCCCATAACTGAACAGACTCAGATTAAACGTCATCATGAAGATCGAAACATGCAGCACATACTCTCCGCCGTAGATCGTAGAGATGATCGGGATCCCCATGAAGCCAAGATTACTGTAGTTTAGCATCAGCTCATAGGTTGGATTCCAGCAGATGATCTTCTGGATAAAGTGGCAGACCACATGGGCCACTAAGAAGATGGAGGCCGCTGCAATAAAGATCGGCAGCATCTCCTGATCATGGGCCATGTCTGACCCGGTAACCGCGTTTAAGATCGTTGCGGGCAGGGAGATATTGACGATAAAACGGGAGACCTTCGACTCAAAGGTCTTATCGATCACGCCGAAGCGATTGGCGAGATAGCCGGTGAGCATTAAGAGAAAGAGACTTATCATCTGGTTGAATACGATTAGCATAGTAATGAGATCCTTTCATGAGATTGCCAGAAAAAGTTTTAAGACATGGATGGCGCAGGTCTGGTAATTTATGAATATGATATCATAAATCCATGAAAAAGGGAGAATAATTTTGGCAAAGCAGAACAGTGTCATTATTGATCCGGGACATGGCGGAAGTGATCCGGGGGCGATATATGGGAACAGACGGGAGAAGGACGACACTCTGGCGTTGTCCTACGATATCGGAAATGCCCTGGAGCAGCGCGGAATCCGGGTAGAGTACACGAGGATTGGCGATGTATACAACAGCCCATATGAGAAGGCGGAGATCGGGAACCGATCTGCGGCAGATTTGTTTTTATCCATTCACCGGAATGCCATGCCGGTGCCGGGAACAGGTTCCGGGACGATGAGTCTGATCTTCGGGAGGGGCGGCGATGCAGAGACGTTTGCGAGGAATATCAATAAGGAACTTGCAAAGACAGGCTGGAAAGACTTGGGGATAAGCGAGCGGCCAAATCTCGTGGTCCTCAGGGACACGGCGCTTCCGGCGGTTCTCGTGGAGGTTGGATTTATCGATAATGAGAACGACAATGATTTCTTCGATGCAAATATGAGACAGACCGCAGATGCGATCGCGGATGGAATCGTGCGGACGTTTGCGGAGCAGGAAAAGCAGACGTCAGATGTGGAGGAACCGGGATTCTATATGGTGCAGACCGGCATCTACCGGGTGCGGACCAACGCGGAAAGGGAGATGGAACGGCTGAAAGCTCAGGGATTCCCTGCGTTCATGACTTTTAAGGATGGATTTTACTATGTCCGCGCAGGGGCATTCCGGAACATGGAAAACGCTGTGCGGCAGGAGCAGGAGCTTCGAAAGCTGGGATATCCGACATTACTTGTTAAAACTTGAAAAACACTGAAAACATCGCAAAAAAGACTTAAAATCCCTGCGGAGATATGTTAAAATACAGATAGAATAAAAAGTATTCCCGCGTTTTTTTAGGTACAACTGCCGAAAGGCAGAAGGGGAAGAAGGAGGCATCTATGGCTGAGAATAAAAAATTTGTGATCACGGTCGGAAGACAGTACGGAAGCGGCGGAGCGGAGATGGCGAAGCGTCTCGGTGAGCGTCTTGGGCTCCATGTTTACGATAAGGAGATCTTAAAGATGACTTCCGAGGAGAGCGGAATCCGCGAGAGTTATTTCCACCTGGCGGATGAAAAGGCCGGAAATAAGCTGTTATACCGGATCATCCATTCCCTGATCCCGGAGAATGGAACCCCGTCATTGGGTTCTGACCTGATCTCTTCCGATAACCTGTTCCGGTTTCAGTCATCGGTCATCCGAAAACTGGCGCAGGAGGAATCCTGTATTATTATCGGCCGCTGTGCCGACTATGTCCTCGACGGAACTGAAAATCTTGTCCGGATCTTCGTGTACGCAGAGATCGAGGAGAGGATCAACAAGGTCCGTGAAAAGGGATATTTCCCGGAGGAAGATATCTTAAAGAATATCAAACGGATCGACCGGGAACGCCGTGATTACTACCGTTATTATACCGGAAAGAGCTGGGAGAATCTGGAAAACTATGATCTGATGATCAATACCACAAAACTTTCCTACGATGAGATGGTGGAGTGCGTGATCGACTATCTGAAAATGCGCGGACTTATTGCAAAATAGAGGGAAATACGATAGAATATAGGCGGCTTGATCGTAGGCCGCCTTTTTCTTTTCTGTGCCATGTATCTGCAGGGAACTGCCGGTGGCGGGTTCTGCAGGTAATCATGCGTTGGAGATAAACGGTTGAAAAATTGCTCCGGAAATGAGAAAAGGGCAGACATTTGAAAAAAGCAGGATCCACAGGCGGAATTGTTTGATACGGAGCTTTCGAATTGGAAAATCTGATTTGTGGAATGTAACAGGAGAGGAACAATAAATGAAGATCACACGCCCGATCCGCGCCGTCCTTTTTGATATGGACGGTGTCATGGTAGACAGTGAATTTGTATATATGAAATACCTGCTGGAGTTTGCAAAAGAAAAGAACCCGGCGGTGACAATGGAAGACATCAACCAGATGGTAGGCCGCAGCAGACAGGATAGCTGGACTGTGATGGAACGGGCCGTGAATAACGGTGAGACCTGGGAAACACTGATCAAGGAGTGGGCCGAAAGAGACATTTACAGCCGGATCGATTACCGGAAGATCTTCCGCCCGGAGATGAAGACCACAGTGCAGGAATTAAAGCGCCGCGGCTATACAGTCGCACTGGTATCCTCCACAGGTCCGAAGCTGATCTCGAGGATCGTGGAGGAGGTGGGCATGCGCCCGGAATTTGACCTCATCGTCAGTGGAAAGCAGTTTAAACAGAGCAAACCGAATCCGGAGATCTATCACTATACAGCGGATACTCTGGGAATCCGTGAGGACGAGTGCTTTGTTGTGGAGGATTCTACCGTGGGCATCGAGGCGGCATACCGCGCTGGAATGTCGATCGCAGGCCTTAAAGATGACCGGTTCGGATTCGACCAGAGTAAGGCGGATTATCATATCGATTCAATATCTGATATTTTAAAATACCTGTAAGTTTCGCGAAACAACTAAGCTTTAAAAAGACTGGACAGGTAATATAACAATATAAAAATCACACTATATGACAGGAAACGGAGCAAACATATATCATGGCAGAAAACAACAATAAACAGGAAAACATCATCCTCTGCGGCGCAAACTCATACCAGCAGAAATATTACTTCAACGAAAAATTCAAACTTCTCCCGGAAAACATCAAAAAGGAACTTCAGATCATGTGCGTTCTCTTTACTGAGGATGTGGGCGGCATTCTCTTTCTGGAATTCACCCCGGAAGGAAACCTCGAATTCCGTGTGGAAGCGGAGGACCAGGACTATCTCTTCGATGAGATCGGAAGTGGTCTTAAGATCCGCCAGTACCAGAGAGAAAAAAAAGAACTCTTAGAATCTTTGGAGTTATTCTACCGCGTGGTATTTCTCGGCGGCAAGCTGGAAGACCAGCTGGAAAAAGAAGGAGAATAACACCGGTATCGGAGGAAGCGGTATGAGAAGAACAGGCTGGAAACGCATACGAAACAAAATGAGCCGCTGTGCAGGATATGTTTATAAGGGAAAAGCGAGGAAAACGATGATGGCGGCAGCGATCGGAATTGGAGGTGCTGTACTTTTGAGTCTTACAGACTCCGGAACAGCAGGGATGACTGCCTATGCTTTCAACGTTGGTCCGGGCATGGAGGATCACGATATCATATATTATCAGGAGCTGCCGGAAAACAACCCGGCCTACAACAACGGCTGGACTTCCAATGTCGGCCCAGGAGCGTCCGGTTCCAATCCGGGAGGCGGTCTTGGCAGCGAGAAAGATTACGTGTACTCGAAAGGCCCGGGAAACGAGGCGGCACAGCAGTACGCAAAAACAGAAAACAGCACGATCTACATCCACAATACATACCGCGGTGGCAGCTGGAGACAGCGGGCTGACGGGAAATGGGCCTTATATAAGCCGGACGGAAATCCGGTCTCGAGTCAGTGGGGCTATGTAGATGGAAAGACATATCTGCTGGATATGTATGGAATCATGCAGACCGGCTGGCAGAATGTCAATGGAAACTGGTACTATTTAAACAGCAAAGGAGCTATGCAGACGGGCTGGCTCTTGAAAGAAGGAAAATATTATTTCCTGAACACGGACGGAACGATGGCATACGGATGGGTCAACTCTCAGGGCAGCTGGTATTACTTCCAGAAACCAGACGGAGACATGTTAACCAACGCTTATGCGCCGGACGGACGGTACGTAAACGCAGAGGGAGTTTTGATTCAATGACGTTAAAAATCGGAAATGTGGAACTTGAAAACAATGTGATCCTCGCCCCGATGGCGGGCGTGACGGATATGCCGTACCGGATCCTCTGCAGGGAGCAGGGAGCAGGTCTGGTGTGCATGGAGATGGTGAGCGCGAAGGCGATCCTCTACAAGAATAAAAATACTCAGGAGCTCTTAAAGGTGGATGAGCGGGAACGTCCCGTGTCCCTGCAGCTTTTTGGCTCTGATCCGGATATTGTAGCGGATATCGCGGCGAGCCTGGAGGATGGTCCATACGATATTTTTGATATCAACATGGGCTGCCCGGTGCCGAAGATCGTTAAGAATGGTGAAGGCTCTGCCCTCATGAGAAATCCGAAGCTGGTGGAGGAAATCCTTACGAAACTCGTGAAAGCGGTGAAAAAGCCGGTGACTGTGAAATTCCGCAAGGGCTTTGACGATACCTGCATCAACGCCGTGGAGATCGCAAAGATCGCCGAGAGTGCCGGTGTGGCGGCGGTAGCTGTCCATGGTAGAACGAGAGAGCAGTATTACTCTGGAAAAGCTGACTGGAATATCATCCGCGAGGTCAAAAAAGCTGTGAAGATCCCGGTGATCGGAAACGGAGATGTCTTTACACCGCAGGATGCAAAGCGCCTTGTGGAGGAGACGGGCTGTGACGGGATCATGGTGGCCCGGGGTGCGAAGGGAAATCCGTGGATCTTTAAGCAGATCACCCACTATCTCGAAACGGGCGAGCTTCTCCCGAGACCTTCCGTGGAGGAGCTGAAAGCCATGATTCTGCGCCATGGCCAGATGATGATGGAGTTTAAGGGCGAGCTGGCGGGAATGCGGGAGATGAGAAAACACGTCGCCTGGTACACCGCCGGGTATCCGAATTCCGCGGCATTGAGAAATGAGATCAATTCGGTTGCGACACTGGAGGAGCTGACGGAGTTGATCGGGACGAGGTTATAAAATCCTACTAAGGTAATTTCACACTGTTTACATGGCATACGGACAATAAAGCAGGTGTCATCACAGCAAATTTTGAAAGAACAAAGAAAATCCGGATCTGGTTCCTCAGAAGATACCAGATCCGGATTTTGTGGTTTTGAGTGTTTAAAGAGTCATACGGTGTGCGAGGTTGTTTGTCTCGGCGTTTGCAACAAGACGGAACACGGAAGCTTTTGATTGTTCAAGGTGGTAGATGAGTTGCTCTTTTGCTTTTTCCCAGTCACCCTTCAGGCACGGTTCTACGATCGCCATGTGCTCCTTGAAAGTTGCCTCCAGACGGAAATTCGAAACATTTCCGGTCATATATCGAAAACGCTCATTCTGCGTCTGGATCGTATCATAGCTTCTGTTGATAAATTCATTCGGGCAGGCGGACATGATCAACGCATGGAAGCGATAATCGAGGTCATAGAAGGAATCCTTGTCCCGATAGATTTCTTTGTTAGGATCCCATTTCTTGAAAATATCATAGAATTCATTCAAAGCGGAGACGGAAAGATTTGCTCCGTAATGGGTCAGGACATACGGCTCATACATCATGCGGACTTCAAAGATCATATCAATGTCATTTAAGGTAAGAGGACGAACGAGGATTCCGCATTTCGGGCGAATTTCCAGAAGACCTTCCTGCTCGAGACGTCCAAGCGCGTCCCGCACCGGGGTACGGCTCAGAGATAATTCAGTGGTAAGCTGTTCTTCATTCAAAAAAGTACCCGGCGCATACTGACAAGTGACGATCTTGGTACGGATCGTATTGTACGCCAGGGTTTTCAGGTTTATTTTAGGCATAATGGACTCCAGTCTTTTTCTTCTCAATAAAAAATATATAGACTCATACTAACACAAAACAAAATCGTTTTCAAGCAGATGTCGACGGTTTTTGCTAAAAACGTCAATTGGCGTTTTGCACAAGCCCAAAAGCTCGATTTTGTTGAAAAAGTCAAAAGTGGTGCAAATTTCTTAACACTTATTGACATTGGTGTAAAAAGTATTATAATCTGTTGTATACAACAAAGAATACAACAAAATTGATTTTGAAAAATTATATAGAAGGCAAAAATCGTAAAATTAAGGAGGAAACAACGATGAAAGCAATGTATATTGACGCACCGGGTCAGGTTTCTATTAAAGATGTAGAGATGCCGGTAAGAAAAGAAGGAGAAGTTTTATTAAAGATCCTTTACGGTGGAATCTGCGGAAGCGATCTTGGTTCCTACCGTGGAACATTCGCATATTTTGATTACCCGAGAATCCCGGGTCACGAGTTCTCCGCTGAGGTTATCGAGGCAGATGAGAACAACGCGTATGGCATCAAGCCGGGAATGATCGTAACCTGCAACCCGTACTTCAACTGCGGACACTGCTATTCCTGCGAGCACGGAATCGTAAACGCATGTATGGACAACCAGACAATGGGATGTCAGAGAGACGGTGCTTTCCAGGAGTACATCACAATGCCGATCGAGCGTGTGTATGACGGTAAGGGAATGGACGCTAAGACTCTTGCAGCAATCGAGCCGTTCTGCATCAGCTACCATGGCGTGAGCCGCGCAAACGTAAAAGAAGGAGACAAAGTTCTCGTAGTCGGCGCCGGTACCATCGGTGTTCTCGCAGCGATTGCAGCAAAAGCGAAGGGCGCTACTGTATACATCTCCGATGTATCCGCAGGTAAGCTTGAAATGGCGAAGGACTTCGGTGTTGACGGAACCTTATTAAATGATTCTCCGGAAAACTTCGAGAAAGGTGTTGCTGAGATCACAAACGGCAACGGCTTTGATGTAACGATCGAGGCAGTTGGTCTTCCGTCCACATTCCAGAACTGTATCGATGCCTGCTGCTTCGGTGGACGCATGGTTCTGATCGGAGTCGGCAAGAAGAACCTTGACTTCAACTTCACACTGATCCAGAAGAAGGAATTAAATGTCTTCGGTTCCAGAAACGCATTAAAGAAGGACTTCTTAGAGCTGATCGATATCGTGAACGCAGGCAAGGCACCGCTCCACAAGATCATCACAAATACATATGCGTTTGATGATGCTGCAAAGGCATTCGATGACTTTGCGCACAACCCGGGCAATATGTTAAAGGTTGTATTTGATTTTTCCAAGATTTCCAAATAATCAAAAATCATGAAGCTTTCCCCGGGAAACGGGGTGCGAGGTCTTCTGCCTGATGGGGATCGGGCAGAAGACCGGATAAATGTTTTTAAAACAAAAACGGAGGGAAACATTATGAAACTCAAAAAAGTTATGGCATTAACCATGGCAGGTGCTATGGCAGCAACAACACTTACCGCTTGCGGAAGCAGTTCTTCCACAACAGAGACAACAAAGGCAGCTGAGACAACAGCAGCCGCAGCAGCAGATACTACAGCAGCTGCAGCAGATAACGGTTCTTCCGATGCTGAGACAGTTCTTCAGGTCGCTTTCGAGAACTCCATTTCCGAGCCGGTTGGACAGGGCTGGGAGAAAGCTCAGGAGATCATCAAAGAAAAATCCGGCGGCAAGATGGCAATCGAGATCTACCCGGATTCCCAGCTTGGTGATAAGTCTTCCTTAATCGACTCCATGCTTCTCGGCGAGAATGTCTGCACACTTGCAGACGGTGCTTTCTACGCTGACTACGGTGTACCGGATTTCGGTATCGTATTCGGACCGTTCCTGTTCGATTCCTGGGATCAGGTTTGGAAACTGGTTGATTCCGACTGGTACAAAGAGCAGTGTGGCAAGCTTGAAGAAAAAGGCTTAAAGATCATCGCTTCCAACTGGATCTACGGTGAGAGACATACTCTTACAAACGTTCCGGTCAACACAGTTGATGACTTAAAGGGATTAAAGATCCGTGTTCCGTCCAACGAGATCCAGTCCAAGGGCTTCGATGTACTTGGCGCAACATCCACAGGTATGGCACTTGGTGATGTTTATCAGGCTCTTCAGACAAAGACCATCGACGGTGCTGAGAACCCGCTTGCAACTCTGTACGGCAGAAAGCTTCACGAGGTTGCTAAATACTTAATCCTTGACGGACATGTAAAGAACTTCACAACATGGGTTGTATCCGCTGACTGGTTCAACAGCCTTCCGGAAGAGCAGCAGACATGGTTACTTGAGACAGCAGAAGAAGCTGGTGAGTACAACAACGAAGTACAGCAGGCTGCTGACGCTGAGTACCTTCAGAAGATGAAAGACGAAGGCGTAACTGTTGTTGAGCCGTCCGAGGAAGTTCTTGCCGGATTCAAGGAGAAAGCACAGCCGTTCTATGAGATGGGTGCTGACTTTGGCTGGAGCGATGGCCTCTATGACACAGTTAAAAAGGCTATGGGCGCTGAATAATCCATTTTGCAGTAAATGCATAAAGTAGCTGTTCCCGGCGGATTTATCCGCCGGGGCAGTTTCCCTGATAGGAGTCTGAAAATCTATGGAGAAGAAAGAAAATAAAGCTTCAGCGATCCTGATGAATCTTGATATCGTTGTCGCTTCCATTATTCTTGCGATCCTGATCGTCCTGACATTCCTCGGCGTTGTATGGAGATATATCTTCAACGCACCATTTACATGGCTTGAGGAGGTTCAGACCTCATGTATGGTCTGGATCGTATTTGCAGGCGCAGGTGCAGCATTCCGCTCCGGCAACCATGTTGCGATCGAGATGATCGTCGACCTGATGCCGAAGAGCATGCAGAAGATCATGGAAATCCTGATTTCCATCGTAGTTGTAGTTGTAATCGGATATCTGTTCATGCAGAGCATCGGTTTCATCCAGGTGTTCGTAAAGAGCGGACGTTCCACCAGTATGTTAAAAATTCCGTATTCCTGGGTATACGGTATCGCGATCGTATCCTATTTTGATATGATCATCAGCTATTTCTACGCCCTGTTCCGCGGCGTAAAATCTGAGGCAAAGGAGGCAGCAAGCAGCAATGAGTAATGTGTTAATGTTATCTGCAATTGTGATGCTGGTCCTTCTTTTCTTAAAGGTTCCGGTATTCATCGCCGTCCTCGGCGGTTCCATGGTTTATTTCGTAATGAACCCGGGAATCAATACCGTTATCTTCGCCCAGCAGGCAATCATTGGTACTGAGAAAATTTCCCTTATGGCGATCCCGTTCTTCGTTTGTGCCGGTATCTTCATGAACTACACCGGTGTTACAAAGAGAATCATGGATTTCTGTGAGGTTGTAACAGGACGTCTTCCTGGCGGTCTCGCACAGGTAAACGTACTTTTATCCACCGTTATGGGCGGACTTTCCGGATCCAACATCGCCGATGCAGCGATGGAGTCCAAAATGATGGTTCCGGAGATGACAAAGAAGGGCTTCTCTCTGGAGTTTTCCAGTGTTGTAACAGCCGCTTCCTCCATGATCACACCGCTGATCCCACCGGGAATCGCAATGATCCTTTACGGATGTATCGCAAACGTTTCCATCGGTAAGCTGTTTATTTCCGGTCTTGGTGTCGGAGGTCTCCTCTGCGTTTCCATGATGATCCTTGTAGGCGTTGTCTCCAAGAAACGTGGATATGGTATCTTAACAACAGAGAAATTAACCTGGTCCAAGTTCTGGACCGCTTTAAAACCAGCAATTCTGCCGTTACTCCTCCCGATCATCATCATCGGCGGTATCCGTATCGGTATCTTCACAGCTACCGAGGCCGGAGCAGTTGCAATTCTTTACGCTGCATTTCTGGGAATTATCTACCATGAGATGCACGTCAAGGATATGATTCAGGGCTTAAAGGAGACTGTCTGCACGACAGCTTCCATCATGCTCATCGTATCCGCTGCGTCCGTATTCTCCTGGATCCTCACAAAAGAGAGAATCCCGCAGGCGCTGACAGCATGGATGCTTGCAAACATCCACAGCAAATATGTATTCCTGATCGTTGTAAACATCTTCTTACTGATCGTAGGTATGTTCATCGAAGGTAACGCTTCCATGATCATTCTGGTTCCGCTTCTTGCGCCGATCGCTGCACAGTACGGAATCAACGAGATCCAGTTCGCAATGATCTACATCTTCAATAACGCCATCGGCGCATTATCACCGCCTATGGGAACCCTGATGTTCGTAACCTGCTCTATTACAAAGTGTAAGACCGCGGCATTCATCAAAGAAGCAGTACCGTTCTACATCCTGCTTATTATCAACCTGATGCTCCTTACCTGGGTCGAGCCGTTTACCACATTCCTTGTAAATCTGTTCTATTAGGGTAAACTTGCTGCCAGATGGGGATCGGTATGATGCCCCGTCTGGCAGTTTTGATTTATATACCATGAATTCTTTTATATGAAGAAAGGAAATTATTATGGAACGCTTAAATTATGATGTTCTTAAAAAATCTGGTTATGATGGATATGTATTAAAGGACGCACCGGAGAAGGTTCTTCAGTTCGGTGAGGGAAACTTCCTTCGTGCTTTCGTAGATTACTGGTTCGACCTTGCAAATGAGAAGGCAGGCTGGAACGGAAAGTGCTGCCTGGTACAGCCGATCGCTCCAGGTCTTGCAAAGATGATCAACGAGCAGGAAGGTCTCTACACACTGTACCTTCGCGGAAGCGAGAACGGACAGAAGGTAGACGCTAAGAGAGTGATCTCCAGCGTAAACCGCTGCTTAAATCCGTATGAGAAAGAGGATTACGAGAAGATGATGGAGGTTGCTGCAAGCGACGACCTTGAGATCATCGTTTCCAACACAACAGAGGCCGGTATCCAGTATGATCCGTCCTGCAAACAGGATGACTGCCCGCCGTCCAGCTTCCCGGCAAAATTAACTCAGGTTCTCTATCATCGTTACAAAGCAGGAAAGAAAGGTATCATCATGCTTGCCTGCGAGCTGATCGACAACAACGGTAAAGAGCTCTTAAAGTGCGTAAACCAGTACATTGAGCAGTGGGGACTTGAGGACGGATTCAAGAAGTACGTAAATGAAGACTGCACATTCTGCGGTTCCTTGGTAGACCGTATCGTTCCGGGCCGTATCAAAGACGCAAACGAAGTTGCTGAGCTTGAGCAGAAGAACGGCTACGCTGATCCGCTTACAGATGTCGGCGAGGTATTCGGCGTCTGGGTCATCGAGGGCGATG
This sequence comes from Pilosibacter sp. NGB245, assembly GCF_057397225.1. Lineage (NCBI taxonomy): Bacteria > Bacillati > Bacillota > Clostridia > Eubacteriales > Clostridiaceae > Pilosibacter > Pilosibacter sp. NGB245. Next base: position 861,196 of record NZ_CM171584.1, read on the forward strand.
AGAAGTTAAACGACATTCTTCCGTTCAAGAAAGCAGGACTTCTTGACAAAGTATTCGTAACACCGGATATGAGCCCGTACAAGAAGAGAAAAGTTAGAATCTTAAACGGCGCTCACACAGGTTTCGTACTTGGCGCTTACCTTGCAGGCGAGAACATCGTTCGTGACTGTATGCATGACGAGGTCATCAAGGGCTTCATGAACAAGATGCTCTACGATGAGGTTATCCCGACACTTCCGCTTGACAAGAACGACTTAATGCAGTTCGCATCCGCAGTACAGGATCGTTTCAACAACCCGTTCGTTGACCATGAGTTAATGAGCATCTCCTTAAACTCCACATCTAAGTGGAAAGCAAGAAACATGCCGTCCTTCCTTGAGTACATCAAAGAGACCGGTAAGCTTCCGGAGTGCCTGACCATGTCCTTAGCGGCTTATATCGCATTCTACAGCAACGACATCCAGGCTCTGACAGACGCAGGTCTTGTTTGCAAGCGTCCGGCCGGCAACGAGTACACCGTAAGCGATGACAGATGGGCACTTGAGTTCTACTATGCGCACAAGGATGACTCCGCAGAGGCTCTTGTAAACGCAGTTCTCACTAACGAGAAGATGTGGGATCAGGATCTCACAAAGATCGCTGGTCTTGAGGAGAAGGTTGTCGCTGACCTTAAGAAGATTCGCACGGAAGGAGCAAAGGCTGCATTTGCAAGCTGCCTTTAATTAACATATGAAAGTAATTCAGATTTCCAGACTGGATAACGTAGCGGTCGCTCTTCACCCGATCAAAAAGGGTGAGGAGGTCACTGCAGGCGGCATCACAGTCACAGCGCTTGAGGACATCCCACAGGGCCACAAGATCGCGTTAAAACCGATCAAGAACGGTGAGAATATCATCAAATACGGCTTTGCCATCGGTCACGCGACAGCAGACGCAGAGGCCGGTGCATGGATGCACACCCACAACGTGAAGACAAATCTGGAAGGAGAGATGGAGTATACCTATACTCCGTCCCTCGACTTCCCGGAAAAAGTTGAGCCGGAGACCTTTATGGGCTTCCGCAGAAAAGACGGCCGCGCGGCGATCCGCAATGAGATCTGGATCATCCCGACCGTAGGCTGTGTCAATGATATCGCAAAGAAAATGGTCCGCGACAATCAGGATCTTGTGAAAGGCACCATTGACGGACTCTATACATTCCCGCATCCGTTCGGCTGCAGCCAGACAGGCGCAGATCATGCACAGACAAGAAAGCTTCTTGCAGCCCTTGTCCGTCATCCGAACGCAGCCGCTGTTCTCGTATTAGGACTTGGCTGTGAGAACCTGACCCACGAGCAGTTCCTGGAAGAGCTTGGCGATTACGACCATGACCGTGTAAAATTCCTGACCTGTCAGGAAGTGGATGATGAGTTTGAGGCAGGAAGAAAGCTTCTCGAGGAATGTTCCGCATACGCAGCGCAGTTTGAGAGAGAGCCGATTCCGGTCAGTGAGCTTGTTGTCGGCATGAAGTGCGGAGGCTCCGACGGACTTTCCGGCATCACCGCAAACCCGACTGTCGGACGTTTCAGCGATATGATGGCAGCCAGAGGCGGTTCTACTGTGCTTACAGAGGTTCCGGAGATGTTCGGAGCGGAAGGTTTCTTAATGAACCGCTGTGTAAATAAAGAAGTATTCGACAAAGCCGTCAACATGATCAACGGCTTTAAGAACTACTTCATCAGCCACCACGAGGTCGTATACGACAACCCGAGCCCAGGAAACAAGCAGGGCGGTATCACCACCCTTGAGGATAAATCCTGCGGATGTGTCCAGAAGGGCGGTACAGCCCCGATCATGGACGTTATCGGCTACGGTGATCCGGTAGTTACAAAAGGTCTTAACATGCTTTACGGACCGGGCAATGATCTGGTATCTGCAACAGCCATGACGGCTGCCGGAGCGCACATGATCCTGTTCACAACAGGTCGCGGAACACCGTTTGGTGCACCGGCTCCGACCTTAAAACTGGCGACAAACAGCCAGCTTGCGAAGAGAAAGAAAGGCTGGATCGACTTCGATGCCGGTCCGATCGCTGACGGCGAGACCATTGATGATGCTGCGAAGAGACTTCTGCAGCTTGTGATCGAGGTTGCCGGCGGAAAACAGACAAAAGCCGAGGAGAAAGGCTTCCGCGAGATCTCTATTTTTAAAGACGGTGTTGTGCTGTAATAACAGCTTCACAATTTTTTATGTTTCCCTTATAGAGACACTCACTTTTGGTCAGAGATGGCCGGAGGTGGGTGTCTTTTTTGAGTAATAGGAACTTCCGAGTAATTCCCTATTATATAAAAGACAGTCACGTGCCAATGATATGCATTCGCGCGAAGATGTAGACTGTCACAAGCAACCGCGCGGGGCGCGAGAATATGCCAGGGCACATTCATTGTACGGAGCATCCGAACCTGCCGCTTGCGGCAGGTTCAGTGGGCGTCCGCGTGGGATCGTCCTATATTTTAAAAGACCCCGGCAGTGTCCTGTGAGAGACACTGCCGGGGGTAAGTAGGGGGAGTATGGGTATGACGATTGGAATCAGTCTGTAAGTCTACATTTACCATGCTGGGGAAGGAGCGGGACTAAATAATGTAATTATGAGGTGTGGTTCTCCGGAACGGTTTCAGTGTCTGGTGTGGACGGTATTGCTGAATCACCCGTGCCGGAACTTAAATCGGAAGTACCAGGTTCAGGTTCTGCGTCTGTGGGAGCTGCAGTTTGTTCATGATGTACAGCCGGGATCGTAAGTCCGCTGACATTGATGTTCCTGTTTACCTTTGCGTCATATGTCTGTGCCTTCAGAATATCCCGGAAATCCACACCGGTGGCCTCAGACATAGTATCAAACACCTGCTGCATGACAGCAGCTGTATTTCCGGAGATCTCGCTGACTCCGCTTCCGTTTGTGCCGTTTGCACCGCCGGTTCCGTAGATATTGACCTTGTCGATAGAGGACAATGGCTTCGCGATCTCTGCGGCCATCTGCGGCATGATGCCTACTAACATCTCGACGATAGCAGCGTTATTGTACTTCGCGTAAGCTTCCGCTTTTTTCTCCATACCTTCCGCCTCAGCAACGGCTTTTGCCTGGATCGCAGCCGCCTCCGCCTCTCCGCGGGCACGGATTCCGGCGGCTTCCTGCTCCGCCTGATATCTTGCGGCATCTGCCTTTGTACGCATGGCTTCCGCTTCTTTTTCTAACTCATATTTTCTGGCTTCCGCTTCGCGCTGGCGTTTTGCAAGCATCGCCGCCGCTTCCTGCTCGACCTTGTAGCGTTCCGCATCGGCTTTCTTGTTGACTTCCGCGTCTAACTGCTGCTGCTGTACGGCAACTTCCTGCTTCCGAAGCTCTGCTTCGCGCTCTGCCTTTGCGATCTGGGCATTCACGGTAGCTGTCTGGATCGTTTTTTCCTGTTCCTGCTTCTGGATCTCATAAGCAGCGTCTGCCTCCGCTTTTTTCGTGTCGGAGTGCTTCTGAAGCTCCGACTTACGGATCTCCAGCTCATTATTTTTCTCCGCGATCTCTGTCTCCGCAAGTACGCGGGCATCGTTGGCAGATTTGTTCGCTTCTGCCTGGGCGATAGCGATATCGCGGTCTGCCTGGGCTTTTGCGATCGCGGCATCTTTCTTGATCTTTGAGGTATTGTCGGCACCAAGATCCCGGATCAATCCATTATCGTCAGTGACATTCTGGATATTACAGGACAGGATCTCGATTCCCAGCTTATCCATGTCCTTCGATGCCTTTAGCATAACCTGATCAGAGAAGGAATCCCTGTCGGTGTTGATCTCCTTTAAGGAGAGAGTACCGATGATCTCACGCATGTTTCCCTGAAGGGAATCTTGGAGATCCATGGTGATATCCTCGGGTTTCTTATTTAAGAAGTTTTTTGCTGCCAGACGGATTCCTTCCTGAGATGGGGTAATCCGTACCTTGGCAACCGCATCGACATTGACATTGATAAAGTCATTTGTCGGAACAGATTGTTCCGTCTTGATATCGACGGTCATCTGTCCGAGATACAAACGGTCCATCCGTTCAAAGAACGGGATCCGGATTCCGGAACGTCCGATGAGGATCTTTGCGTCATGCTTAAGACCGGAAATAATATAGGCCTGATCCGGCGGAGCTTTCACATATCCACATGCGATGAGGACAAGGATCAGAATCAGAATGACTGCAATGGTGATAGGGATGATCAGATGATTCAAATTCATAGAAACTCCTTTCTGGACCTTGACTTTTGTTGCAAAATTCTCATGTGTAACAGAAAAGTTTGAGGAATTTCCTGTTACATATAAAGGCACATTCCTTTTTGCTAAATTCACAGTATCAGAAAATATCAGAAAACACAATACATTAAAATAAGATGTAAGAATATGTAAGAGGAATGTAATTGTAATGCCATAAATTTGCCACACAGATTACACTTTTCTTAAAATTGAACACTGCAGGTTGATAGTGGAAAAAGTTATGGTATATTGATAGATAGAAGAGGTGGATCGTGTCGAAATATAAAATGGGCTGCATTGGTTGCTTACTGTTATGTACCACTTGAAAGATGTGGGAGTATTTTCGACTGAGATAAAAGGGAGGGATCGCATGGATACCAGGATCTGGATGCAGGAGTCGTTTTGGGAGAGTACAGAGGAACAGAATGGAAAAGAGAGTCCGCAGGAAAACGCTGGACATCTCTCAAAAGACCAGTATGAAAACGGCAGAAATAAGCCGGTGGATCAAAAGACAAGTCTCTGGCAGCAGACGTATGAGAATATCCTGGTTGGGATGGGAATGTGTGTGATCACGCTGAACTTTCTTCTATTAAATTATATCCTGCCTTCGATCGGTATTTTGATGATCTTTCTGGGACTACGGAGATTAAGGAGAGAAAACCGATGGTTTCGGAGTGCATATGGGCTTGCTGGGATCAAACTGCTTCTTACGATATTTCTTCTGATCGTTGGAACATATATCGGCAGGGAAAGAATCGAAGCAGCAGAAGCTTGGAAGATAGTTTCTATTCTCGTTGGAATCTTGCCGCTGCTAATTTTTATCTGTTTCTTTTACGGTTTAACCATCGAATTAAAGAAACGTGGTGAAAAGGCGGAAAAAAACAATCTGATCCATCTGATCCTCTGGTATGCGCTTGTCGCGTGTCTCGCACATATCGCTGGCGGAAATTATAATGATCTTATCATTGGACTTATTTTTCTGGCAAACTATATCCAGATCCTTATGGCGACCAGTCGTATGGCAGCACGCCTGGAAAAAGTCGGATATATTCTGGAAGAATATCCGGAGCGGATCCCGAATGGAAAATGCGCGTGGGCTGCTGTTCTTGTGACGGCTGTAGGGATTTTGATCGGATATGGATTTTTGGGTTCGTACCGTATGAACTGGGCAGAGAAAGAGACGACGACAAATGCGGAGTGCGAGGAGATCCGGACACATCTTTTGTCCCTTGGATTTCCGGAAACGATCCTGGATGATCTGAAGGAGGAAGATCTCTTGGAATGCCGGAATGCGAGACGGGTTCTTACTGAGACAAATGATTATCCGATCAATGATGGAGTGGAAGTTGCAGTTTCACAGGATGGCTATACGCAGTATTCGAGAGAATATGAAAAGAAGGAACTGAGACTCAGCGGGGTTGCCGTGGAACTGGAAAAAGAAGGAACATGGAAGGTGATCCATCATTTCCGTTGGACAGAAGCTGTACGTTTCCGGGGGACAGAGGCGTTGCAGCTCTTTCCTGCTTACCGGGAGAGCGGGAGCGCATGGATCGGACAGGGTGATCTGACTGGGCAGGTTCTCTATGACAGAAACGGAACATCGTATCAGGCGGAGTACGCGGTACTGGAAGACAGCACGTATGAAACGGGAGAAAACTGGCCGTTTTATCAGAGCAGGGAATCGAGCAGCATTTTTGCCGAGTTTTCCATGCCTCATCGCGGCGAGAATTGCCGCGGATATGTGGCTTATAATATGGGAAATAATGAACCTGGGTGGTGGATCGATTCTTGGCTCAATTATGTACACCAGAAGATCATGCTCCAGTATCCGGTCATGACGGCAGCTCAGAACCGCAAAAATGGCAGTTGGACCGATGATCCGGTGTTCATCACGGTGCAGGATGCACTGCAGGTATTACCGGAAGGGGAGGTGTAGATGGCTGAGAAGATACGAAAGTTCATGAGATCAGAACGCGGTCGGGCGTTTGTAAATGCCATGTTCATTCTCGCGACCATGGTTAGGGGAAGCGGTATGATGTTTC
>NZ_CM171584.1:872500-885000 GCF_057397225.1 Pilosibacter sp. NGB245
TGGAGCTTTACTCCAGCTTGATACTGGGATTCGGTAATGCATGCACAGGATAGGTGGGAGGCTACGAGTACGGAACTCCGGTTTCGTATGAGCCGCTGTTGGGATACCACCCTTGCGTTACTGGGTTTCTAACCATGGTCCATGATCTGGATCGGGGACAATGTCAGGTGGGGAGTTTGACTGGGGCGGTCGCCTCCGAAAGGGTATCGGAGGCGCTCAAAGGTTCCCTCAGAATGGTTGGAAACCATTCGAAGAGTGCAAAGGCAGAAGGGAGCTTGACTGCGAGACCGACGGGTCGAGCAGGTAGGAAACTAGGACTTAGTGATCCGGTGGTATGAAAGTGGGATTGCCATCGCTCAACGGATAAAAGCTACCCTGGGGATAACAGGCTTATCACTCCCAAGAGTTCACATCGACGGAGTGGTTTGGCACCTCGATGTCGGCTCATCGCATCCTGGGGCTGAAGTAGGTCCCAAGGGTTGGGCTGTTCGCCCATTAAAGCGGTACGCGAGCTGGGTTCAGAACGTCGTGAGACAGTTCGGTCCCTATCCGGCGCAGGCGGAGGATATTTGAGAGGAGCTGTCCTTAGTACGAGAGGACCGGGATGGACGGACCGCTGGTGTACCGGTTGAGCTGCTAAGCTCATGGCCGGGTAGCCAAGTCTGGCAGGGATAAACGCTGAAGGCATCTAAGCGTGAAGCCCCCCTCAAGATGAGATATCCCATTCGAAAGAAGTAAGACCCCTTGAAGACGACGAGGTAGATAGGGCAGAGGTGGAAGTGCAGTAATGCATGGAGCTGACTGTTACTAATCGGTCGAGGGCTTATCCAGGAAGGTCTGGTTGGTTGATGAAACGGTAAAGATGGATTTCAATATGTGGTTTTGAAGGTATGTGTGCACGAGTGGCTCAGTGGTGGAGTATCGCCTTGCCAAGGCGAGGGTCGCGGGTTCGAATGTTTACGCTCCGCTCCGGTCATCGCAGGCGAACGTCCCCCGGACGTTCTGCAATGTCTCGTGCTCTCAATAAGATGTGAAAAAGAGGAGATGTCCGATGGATACCTCCTCTTTTTTCGCATGTTCGAGCCCTGCCGGGCTCGAACGGTTTGAAGTCTTGTCTTCGCTCCGGACGTTCGCCTGCGACGTCTTGTGCTTTTTTAAATAGTGCGGAAGTCTTGCTTTACAAGGGTTTCCGCGTTTTTTATCTCAGTCGAGAAGACTCTCACCTCTTTTAGGTAGTGAGTAATAGCAAAAAGGCAGCAAAGCGAGATATCAGCAAGTATGAGTGCTATCTGGAATATCATATCGAACAGGGCGATAAACTCGATCATACGGGAATAGATGTGGGAGTCGTCAGCAGAATCGTCAGCATCATCGACTATAAGGCAACGGTAAAAGGCATGAAGCGGTGCAGGCCATGACGCAAATTCGATGGCCCACGAAGGAGTCCTGATCGGTATGATCTTTGTTCCGAGTGTCAAGGGCATCAGTCATCAGGGCGACAAATATACAAAACCGGAACATATAGATATGGGAGCGGATGTTCTGTATCAGACAGTGTTAAAACTGGATGAAAATGGATTTTAAGTTTTACAGATGATCGAATGAAGGGCTGAGATAAATCAGAAGACCACTGAAGGGGATAATCCTGTTCAGTGGTCTTTTTTGCTCTAATAGGAAAGATAATGTTACGTTAAAGTGCGAAAGCTATGATTCCTATAGAGCAAAAAGCCCCTCCGGGGGATCGCACTGCGGCGGAATGGAATGATGTCGCAGGCGACCCGCCTGTGAGAGAAAGCTATTTCAGTAAAACGCTCATGTCGGAGCCGGTGATCTTAAATGCGGCGCCAACCATTGTGGCAACACCGGCAGGAATTGCCTTCTCATCAAATAAGAGGGAAGCGTTGTGAAGGGCCAATTTTGATTCTGGGGTATCGTTGTGGGTACCAAGGCGGAAGATAGCACCCGGGATGTGCTCCAGATATCTTGCGAAATCTTCGGATCCCATGGACGGGGACGGAACCTGAAGAAGCTTGTCGTTTCCGAGAAGCTCTGTCACAGCCTCGCTGATCTCGTCCACAAGGTGGTCTTCACTGATCGTCGGTCCAACGCCGAAAGTGTAGGAGACTTCTGCGTCTCCACCCATCGCCCGGGCAGTTCCAATAGCGAGCTGTTTCAGAATTTCAGCAACATGATTTCTGGTCTCATTGCTCTGGGTGCGAACCGTTCCTTCAAAGTATGCCTCATTTGGGATAATATTTGCTGCGGTTCCAGCCTCGAGATGTCCGACAGTGACAACAACCGGATCGATTGCTGCTACACGTCTGGAAACGATGGTCTGGAGCTGTGTGATAATATGCGCAGCGATCACGACCGGATCAATCCCTTTCTGCGGATGTGCAGCATGACCGCCTTTACCGATCACCTTTACCTTGAAGGAATCAGATGCACCTAACATGGTGCCTTTTCTCACCCCGATGGAACCTGCAGGCATATCCGGCCATGTGTGGCAGGCGAGGATGAAATCGGGTTTCGGGTTTTCAAGAGCACCATTTGCGATGGTCTTTGCGGCTCCTGTCATGACTTCTTCAGCTGGTTGGAAGATGAGTTTGATGGTTCCACAGAGGTCATTCTGGTATTCTTTTAATAATCTTGCTGCACCGATGAGGACGGTTGTGTGGAGATCGTGGCCGCAGGCGTGGCATTTGCCGGAAACTTCAGAAGAAAAGGGAAGTCCCGTGTTTTCCTTGATCGGAAGTGCATCAATATCTGCACGGATCGCAAGGACAGGCCCCTCTTTTGCACCGTGGATAAGGCCGATGACTCCTGTGGAATCTCCGTTCGGATGGTTTTCTATACCGGCATCATCGAGAACTTTTTTGATGAGTTTTGTTGTCTCAATTTCCTCAAAGGCTGTTTCAGGGTGACGGTGAATCTGGTGACGAATGTTTAAAAGATCTTCTTTATTCTGTTCGATTTTTTCAAGAAGTGTCATGGATTTACCTCCAAATGATAAAATTTAACCGAATCAAGCAAGTCTCCTGCTTCAATTGCGAAAAGCAATAAGCAGTGGGTGGGGAATTGCTTGTATCAGGAGGAGTGCAAGCTCCTTCTGATAAACTGCGGAGCAGTTATTCGGTTATGAGCAAGTAGCGAAGCGGATTGCGAATATCCGCTTGACAATGGATGCTGTTAAAAAATCCGCCTGTCGGCATAACAGGCGGATTTCAAGGTTTATGGATTATACAAGGTAGAAGAAGTAAACTGCAGCTGTGCAGATCACGAATGTAAAGATTGCATAAGGAAGGCCGGCTTTTGTATAATCTTTAAATTTTAATCCGCCAATTTCATATACAAGAAGGTTTGGGCCGGTACCAAATGGTGTGCAGAAAGCAGCAGATGTTCCGATCGCTACGCACATTGCAAGTGCATGCGGGCTGATTCCGCAGGCTTCACCGATCATGATCGACATAGGTGTTAAGATCGCACAGAGGGAAGTTCCCATCATGAAGTTTGTTCCTACAACCGAGATCAAGGTTACTAAAGCAACAACTACGATCGGGTGCATGTTAGACATATATCCGGACATGGAGTCTACAAGGTACTGGGCTGCACCTGTGGAGGACATTGCGCTGCTTAATGTGAAGATTCCGGCTACCAGAAAGAAGGTGTTGACACTGAAGGACTTTACAGCATCCTCAGCACTGATGCATCCGGTAATAACTACAAGGAAAGCACCGAGTGCGGCAGCTACATGCATTGCCAAAAGCTTTGTTGCCATGCAGTAAACGATGAATAAGAAGATCAATGCAACGAATACCATTTTAGCAGGTTTACGCTCTGCAGTATCCGGGATATTGCTCTCATCAACTTCACGGACAGCGAGATCCTTGATGCCGAAGAACATTAACCAGATGAAGGAGATCAATGCGATCGGAAGACCGATACGGACGAATTCAAAGAATGTGAATCCTTCATAAGCGGATTCCTCGAGGAATTCCTGGACTACGAGATGTCCGCCGCCGCCGATCAGAGTGATCATACCGCCGAGGCTTGCGAAAAAGGCAAGTACAATGTAGATTTTTGATAAAGACACTTTGGATTTTTTACCAACCGCGCTGGCGATCGGGATAAGGCAGCCAGTAGTACCGGTATCGTTTAAGAATGCAGAAAGAGCAGTAACGATAAGGGCAGTTCCGGCAATTACGCCTTTTTCATTTGTACCTAAAAGATTGATGACTTTCTCTCCAATGAAATCGGCGAGACCTGTCTTAAAGATTGCGCCGCCAACAACAAGGAGACTCATGAAGAAGATGACAGTTGTGTTGGAAAACTGTGAGAACGCTTTCGAAGGTTCTACAACGTTAAAGACAGCCAGAATAACTGGAATGCCTGCACCAATGACGATTGGGCTGACCGGCTGCCAGATTAAAAGAACGATCACTGCTAAGAACAATACCAGTGTCATAATGGCCTGTGCTGACATATTGATTCCTCCTCGGTAAAAGTAAAGCGATTAATCGTATTTACACTCATTGTTCTTGATATTCTGGATGTTTTTATCCATATCATACTCAAAGAGTTTTACAACATCGAAGTCAGGGCGTTTGTTGTAGATGCCGCCATTTGCGAGAAATTCCCTGCGGGCAATCTCTACTGCCTCTTTCTTTTCTGCTGTTTCAAGATATGGCAGGAAGTCTTCCGGAACAACAATTACGCCGTCTGCGTCGCCGAGAATGATATCGCCAGGTTTTACTACTGTGCCGCCGCAGGAGATCGGAATCTGTACTGCACCCTTACTGGTACCAGTTACCATGCTGGTAATCGGGGAGAAACCGGTGCAAAATACCGGAAAGCTTCCTTTTTTAAGAGCAAGCTTGTCGGTTGCCGGTCCATCGATAATGATACCTGCCATGCCACACTGCTGAGCCATGATTGCAACGAATTCGCCGACCCAGGCATATGTGGTCTCTGTTCCTCGGTCGATCACGAGAACAGATCCTTTTGGTGCTTTCTGCATTGCGTAGTATAGAGAAGTGCTGTCACGCTCAAATCCCTGAATTGTATAAGCCGGTCCGCATACTTTCATCTCATCAGCAACCGGTTTGATTTCCATTTTCATGAATCCGCCAGTAATCTGATGTCCGATGTTTGCCGGCGATACTTTCATAAAACGTTGTCTGATTTCTTCTGTGAATTCCATAAAAGTCCCTCCTGTAAAAGGTTTGTATTTGTGTTTGCATTGTTCCGTTCGCGCGACCAGATTGATTGTCTTTATTATAACAATCTTACGAAAAGATTTGAAACGAAAAAAATTGGTTAGTTTATTAAAAATATTGATAATGAAGCGTAATAAAGGTATAATTTCAACAATGATATGAAAGTGAAAGATGTTTTTGGAAGACAATGAATGTGGAAGGTCTATATTGAGATATCAGGAAGCAAATTTGGATTATATGAGGGAAGATTGAGAATGAATATTGAGAATATCCAGTGCTTTATCAGTCTGGCAGAGTGTCTTAATTTTACAAGAGCGGCAGAGCGGGAACACATCACGCAAACAACTATGAGTCATAAGATCAGTGTTCTGGAAAAAGAATTAGGAGTTAAGCTGCTGTATCGGGATACGAAACAGGTTTTTCTTACAAATGCGGGAACAAGATTTTACAGTCAGGCAAAAGAGATAATAAAAATGTACCATCAGACGGTGGAAGAAATACAGAATGTTCAGAAGGACTCACAGTCTGAGTTAAAAATTGGAATCGGGATTTATGAACATGCCCTGCTTAGTAAATTTATGAACTCCTTTATGGAGAAAAATAAAGGGAAAGTTAAAATTACCTGTATGGAGGAACATACCCTCACACTGATCCAAGATTTTCAGGACGGATTATTTGACGTTATCCTGTGTAATGACTCGTTTTCTCACAAGTTTTTAACGTCGGAACTCAGGAATATGGGCTCCATGATCATAGATGAAAGCCCGTATGTTCTGGTGCTACATAAGGATAGTCCTCTGGCAGCATATGATCCGGTGCCGCTGGATAAATTAAAAACGCAGAACATGATTACGATGAAGTCTGTTCCTGAATCGGAGTTAAAGATTGAATTTAAGGGATTCTTTACCTTTAAAGATGCTGTCTATGTGAATTCCTGTAATTCAAAACTGGTGATGGCCAATGCCGGATTTGGGTTTACATGGCTCCCATCATATGCACTGGAATCCAGCTCGGGATACGACAATCTGCTATTCCGGAGATCGGACCCGCCATATAATTTAAGGAAGACATATCTTTATTACAAGAAGAACTCAGAGAATCCGATGGTGAAGAAGTTTGTTGAGAGTGTTCGGAAAATCGTGACAGGAAAAATAGGTAGGTGAGCTGCGAATGAATTGGGCAGATGGAAAAATACGGTGCTGCTGGGCAAATCCGAAAAATGAACGGTATATCCGTTATCACGACGAGGAATGGGGCGTCCCGGTGCATGATGATTGGAAGCTATTTGAAATGCTGATCCTGGAGTGCTTTCAGGCAGGACTGTCCTGGGAATGTGTCCTGAATAAGCGCGAAGCGTTTCGCGAAGCCTTTGACGGCTTCGATGTTGAAAAGGTCTGCGATTACAAGGAGGAAAAGCTGGAAGCCCTGCGGAAGGATCCCGGCATCATACGCAACCGCCTGAAAATACAGGCTGCCGTTACCAATGCACAGGCATTCCGTGAAATTCAGAAGGAATATGGCAGCTTTTCAGAGTATCTCTGGCATTGGACGGAGGGCAGAGTGATCCGGGAAACCGGAAAAACAAGTTCGGAATTATCGGATGCAATTTCCAAAGACTTAAAGAAGCATGGTATGAAATTTGTGGGAACCACGGTGGTTTATGCCTATCTGCAGGCCGTCGGCGTGATCTGGTCGCATGAGGATGGGTGCTTTTGCAGGCATGAGGATGATATATGATGAAACAGAAACCGATAATTATTTATGAGAATGCCGTCCCAGGAAGCTTTGTCCGCAGGATCAATCGTTTCACAGCGGAGGTTTTGATCGATGGGGAGACGGAGCTGGTTCATGTGAAAAATACGGGTCGTTTGCAGGAGCTTTTGGTGCCGAAAGCGAAGGTGACGCTGCAGAAGTCATTGAATATGAACCGAAAAACGGCATACGATCTGATCTCTGTATACAAGCCAAAGTTAAAATGGGTGAATATTGACAGTCTGGCGCCGAATGCTCTGATGAAGCAGCAGTTCATGAGCCTGAATTATGATCTTGTGAAGGCAGAATATACTTACGGAGACTCCAGAATTGATTTTTACATGGAAAAAAACGGTGAAAAATTCCTGACGGAAGTGAAGGGCTGCACGCTGGCGGATGATCTGCATCCGGGCATCGGATTGTTTCCGGACGCACCAACGGAGCGAGGGGTAAAACATTTACATGAGCTGACAAAGGCGGCAAAGGAAGGCTGCCACACAGCAATCGCCTTTGTGATTCAGATGAATGGAATTCATCGGGTGCTGCCGAATGAGGCGGCACAGCCGGAGTTTAAGAAGGCGCTTGTGGAGGCTGCGAAGGCAGGTGTTCAGATCGTCTGTTACAGTTGTCATGTGGAAGCGGATCGTGTAAAGATCACGAGTGTAACCGAAGATACTTCAAGCTATGTGAATATGTAGGAAATGAAGGATTAAGAAGATGGGCAGGAGAAAGAGTATAATCGGGAGTTATGGTGGTGAATTTTATGTGCTTTTGGTGGTTTATGTTAATATGTGATATGATAATTCCCATTGTTATGGTTATTGTAGGAAGAATGATGTGGAAACATTGTCCAAAGCATATAAATGGTATGTATGGATATAGAACAACTCGTTCGAGGAAAAATATGGATACATGGAAATTTGCCCACGACTATTGTGGAAAACTTTGGTGGAAAATAGGATGGTTAATGATTATACCATCTGCTTTGGTACATATTCCGTTATACCATAGTGATGAAAATACGATTGGGGTTGCAGGGGGAATCCTTGTAACAATTCAATGTATTATTTTGATTGTATCAATTTATCCGACAGAGCAAGCTTTGAAAAAAAATTTTAATGATGACGGAACACGCAGATAAATTAGAATTTATGGAGGTGTTTAGAATGAAACAGAAAGTACCTATGATATGCAACATTGTGAGTCTCATTCTGTTGATTGTATTTGTTATTAAGAGCATCGTTGATTATACTCAATACTCAACATCGCTAAACTCTGCGCCTTTTTATTTGTGGGTGTTAGTAAAAGCTTTGTTTTTGGTAATTCCTGCAATTATTTTGTTCGTTATTGGTTTCGTTGTAAAGAAGAAACAGTAAACAACTTCCAGTCTGCCTTTGCCCAACCGCAATCGATAGAAGTACAATTTTATATTGGCTCTTGACAAGTAACCACTCGGTAACTATAATAAAGTTACCAAGTGGTTACTTTGCTTAAGGAGAACATTATGATTGAAGGAACGAAGGAACGGATTTTAAGGATTGCTCTGGAGCTTTTTGCACAGAACGGTTACTTAGGGACGTCTATGAATGATATCGCGGGGCAGCTGGGATTTACGAAAGCGGCCCTGTATAAGCACTATTCCAGCAAACAGGAAATTCTGGATAAGATCGTGGAACGGATGAACAGGATGGACTATGAGCGTGCCGCGGAATATGAAATGCCGGAAACGGAACCGGACGGCTTTGCGGAAGCTTATCTTCACACGCCGGTTCAAAAAATCCGCACATACAGCATGGCGCAGTTTGACCATTGGACAAAGGAACCGTTTTCCTCCAATTTCCGCAAAATGCTGACACTGGAGCAATACCGTGATCCAAAGCTCGCACAGCTCCATCACGACTATCTTGCCGGCGGGCCTTTGGAGTACATGGCGGCGATCTTCCGAAAGATGACCGATTCTGATGAGGATGCCATGCAGTTAGCTCTGGAATTCTATGGTCCGATGTATCTTCTTTACAGCGTTTACGACGGGGCAGAGGAAAAAGAATCGGTATCTTCCTTGCTGGCCGCCCATATCGACCATTTTATTTCCAAGGTGGAGTCTGGTTACAGAAAGAACGGAAAAACAACATGAATATTACCGTTATATATTCCACTGGCCGGAAGGCGCAGTCATGTACCTACAACATTGCCCGGCTGCTCATCAGGGAGCTTTTGGCGGACGATGAGCTTTTTGAGTTTCAGCTGCCACGGGACATGCCCCATATTTGCGTGGGATGCTATGCCTGTATCAAAGGACAGGAGCAAAAATGCGGCGGAGCTTCTGCACTTGCCCCGATCCTTGCTGCCATGGAACGGTCTGAGCTGATCATCTTCTGTACCCCAACGTATGTGTTCCATGCTCCGGGACAGATGAAAATACTGCTGGATCATTTCGCGTATCGTTGGCTGATCCACCGGCCGGATCTGTCGTTCATAAAGAAGCAGGCCGTCGTGATCAATACAGCCGGAGGTGGAGGCATGAGATCCACCGTCCGGGAAATTAAAGACAGCACCGACTACTGGGGGATCGCCAGAACGCATATTCTTTCGCAGAAAGTGTGGGATCATGACTGGACAGATCTGCCTGCATCGTTCCGCAGATCGGCAGAAAGGAAGGTGGTGCGGACTGCACGGAATGTCCGGCGCAGAGCCAAACATCTAACACCATCATTCAAGGTGAGATGCCTGTTTACATTCTATCAGTTTTTACATAAGAAACAGAAAATGTCTGCGATTGATGATGCCTATTGGCTGGAGAAAGGATATGTCACAGGAAAACCGTGGAAGTAAAGCAAAATGGACCAAATTTTTAAACCGAGGGATGCTTCTTGTACGAAGGGCAAGAAGATGGAGGAAGAAAGCGTATAATAAAAGGAGAGGAAAAATGTCAGAAAAGAATATTACGATTCGCTTAGAAAACAAAGACGATTACAGAGCTGTCGAAAACCTGACTCGCGAGTCATTCTGGAATGTTTATCGACCCGGCTGTATGGAACACTATGTACTGCATTGTTATCGGGATGATCCGGCGTTTGTGCCGGAGCTGGACTTCGTGATGGAGCTGGATGGAGAGCTGATCGGACAGATCATCTATGTGCGGTCAGAAATTGACTGCGATGATGGAAGAAAGGTGCCGATCATGACCTTCGGCCCAATCGGCATTGCACCAAAATACAAACGGCAGGGCTACGGAAAGAAATTGCTTGACTATTCCATGGAAAAAGCAGGAGAAATGGGCGCAGGGGCGCTTGCCATTACCGGCAATATTGATTTTTACGGCAAGTCCGGCTTTGTCCCAGCAAAGACCAAGGGCGTGCGCTACGCTGATGACCCGGAGGCCGATTACTTTCTTATCAAGGAACTGATTCCCGGATTTCTGGACAGCATTACCGGTACTTATAAGGATCCGGAGGGATATTTTGCCTGTGAGAAGAATCCGGAAGCCTTTGAACAGTTTGAAGCGACCTTCCCGAAAAAAGAAAAGTTAAAGCTTTCCGGGCAGCTGTTCCAGAGGGGAGACATATAATTATGCAGGCATCAAAATCGGGGGCTTTTGCTCCCGATATCATGCAATAATTATGGAGAAAGTCAGGTGATGATCGATGAAATATATCCATATCACGAAAGAGAACATCGACAAGGAGCACATCTGCTGCGCCATGTCCGGCAAGCAGGCTCTTGCGAAAAAGGAGTGGCTGAAGCAGCGATTTGATGAGGGACTTGTCTTTTATCGCAGCGAGGAGCGCGGAAAGTGCTTTATCGAATATATTCCGGCGGAAAACGCATGGGTGTCCATTGAAGCAGGCGGCTGGCTTTACATCAACTGCCTGTGGGTTTCCGGCTCCATGAAGGGACACGGCTATTCCTCAGAACTGCTTTCCGAGTGCATCCGGGACGCGAAAGAACAGGGAAAGAAAGGCGTTTGCATTCTGTGCGCCGAGGGGCGGAAGCGGGAATTTTTAGCTGATCCGAAATTCCTGAAGTATAAAGGCTTTAAGGTCGCGGACTTATCCGACAGCGAGATCAACCTCATGTACCTGCCCCTTGCAGAGGATGCAGAGCAGCCGAGATTCAAAGATTGTGCCAGACACCCGAAAGTCAGCGAAACGGGCTTTGTCCTCTATTACACCGACCAGTGCCCTTTCACCTATTATTGGGTGCCGAAGGTACAGGAGGCGGCAAAGGAACACGGGATCCCATTTCAAGCGATCCACATCACCGACAAAGAAGCCGCTCAGAATGTACCTGCGCCGGTCACCACCTATGCTCTGTTCCGAGATGGAGAGTTTTTGACTCATGGCATTCAGTCGGATAAAAAGTTTCTGGCACTGGCGGGCATAAAAGGATGATAGATACGTTTCGCTACGATTACAAAGAGCAAGTATAAGGGTTGGAAAGTGAGGAAAAGAACATTTATGAAAAGAAAAATCATCATTGCGGTGGCAGTCATCGCAGGTATTTTGGCAGCAGTTGCGATTATTTCAATTTTGGCACAGACGCCGGCACCGATCTGACGAGCGGAAGACAATCCTGAATTCCAATTTTCAGCGTGCAGCTTCACAAGGCGCGTGTGGCTGCCGATTGGACAAACCTGAGAGCATACTATTCAGAGATTCAGACAGATTATATCGCGACCGGGAAGGCTAATCCAAAGGTGCCGATTGATGAATGGCATACAGAAATTACGTTCCTTGATGGACAAACGGTCAAACTGAAAGCGGGACAGATTGTGATCAGGGAACCAGGAGATCAAATGGATATGTATATGGATATCAGATTCTATATAACTGCAATGAATATCTAAAGCGGCCCCCAATATCAGACTGGGAGACACACTATAATAAATGTAGCTTGATTCTTGGTGCTGATGAATTATAAACAATGATAAAAGCAGACAAATAAAAGAAAGCAGGACAATGGAACTACCCCCAATGTCCTGTTTTTCTTATGTAACAGCAAATTTGTCTCAGAGGGAGTTAGGTCTCCGATTGAGAGAAATGCTTCGATGACAAGAATCACGCGCCAAGTCCCACGGACGTCCGACTTGAAATAGGGCTACCGCAATCCCACTGGCTTTAGACGGTGGGTTAAGGTAGCCGGAAGCGGAGGTTTGTGCTATACTTGCGTTATGGAAACGTGGAAATCAAAAAACAGACACAAATATTTGTTACAGTATCATATTCGTATGCAAGTATAGAAAGAAATTGCTGATGTCAAAACAAATATCAGATGATATAAAGCAGTTTTCTTATGAGATATGTCAAAAGCATAAAGTCATTATCAGATATATGGAGACAGATAAAGATCATATTCATTACATGATAGAAACAGAACCAACAATGTCTATCAGTAAAATAGTAAATCTGATGAAGAGTTATACAACCTATCATATTTGGAAAAGATATCCGGATTATCTACGAAAACATTTCTGGAAAGAACATACTTTTTGGACGGACGGATATTTTGTCTGCAGTGTAGGAAATGTATCAG
>NZ_CM171584.1:890000-2892500 GCF_057397225.1 Pilosibacter sp. NGB245
AAGAGTGCGTAATAGCTCACTAGTCGAGAGGTCCTGCGCCGAAAATGTCCGGGGCTGAAACACAACACCGAAGCTCAGGAATGTATTTATACATTGGTAGAGGAGCATTCTTAAAGGGGCGAAGCAGTACCGATAAGGAGCTGTGGACTTTTAAGAAGAGAGAATGCCGGAATGAGTAGCGAGATGGAGGTGGGAATCCTCCAGGCCGAATATCTAAGGTTTCCAGGGTAAAGCTGATCTGCCCTGGGTAAGTCGGGGCCTAAGGCAAGGCTGAGAAGCGTAGCTGATGGACAACAGGTTTAGATTCCTGTACCACATGATATCAGAACTGTGGGGACGCAGAGGGATAAGATGACCGGGGAACAGAACCCCGGGCAAGCGTAGGAGGTGTCAGGCAGGCAAATCCGCCTGATAAGCCAAAGACGTGACGCGGACCGAACTAAAGTAGGGAAGCATCCGATTCCAGCTGCCGAGAAAAGCCGCTATTGTGTATCATGTGCCCGTACCGTAAACCGACACAGGTGGATGAGGAGAGAATCCTAAGGCCGGCGGGAGAAGCATTGTTAAGGAACTCGGCAAAATGACCCCGTAACTTCGGGATAAGGGGTGCCAGAGAGATCTGGCCGCAGAGAATAGGCTCAAGCAACTGTTTAGCAAAAACACAGGTCTATGCGAAACCGTAAGGTGATGTATATGGGCTGACGCCTGCCCGGTGCTGGAAGGTTAAGAGGAGAGGTTAGAGCAATCGAAGCTTTGAATTGAAGCCCCAGTAAACGGCGGCCGTAACTATAACGGTCCTAAGGTAGCGAAATTCCTTGTCGGGTAAGTTCCGACCCGCACGAAAGGCGTAATGATTTGAGCGCTGTCTCGACAATGCACCCGGTGAAATTGAAATACCAGTGAAGATGCTGGTTACCTGCGCCAGGACGGAAAGACCCCATGGAGCTTTACTCCAGCTTGATACTGGGATTCGGTAATGCATGCACAGGATAGGTGGGAGGCTACGAGTACGGAACTCCGGTTTCGTATGAGCCGCTGTTGGGATACCACCCTTGCGTTACTGGGTTTCTAACCATGGTCCATGATCTGGATCGGGGACAATGTCAGGTGGGGAGTTTGACTGGGGCGGTCGCCTCCGAAAGGGTATCGGAGGCGCTCAAAGGTTCCCTCAGAATGGTTGGAAACCATTCGAAGAGTGCAAAGGCAGAAGGGAGCTTGACTGCGAGACCGACGGGTCGAGCAGGTAGGAAACTAGGACTTAGTGATCCGGTGGTATGAAAGTGGGATTGCCATCGCTCAACGGATAAAAGCTACCCTGGGGATAACAGGCTTATCACTCCCAAGAGTTCACATCGACGGAGTGGTTTGGCACCTCGATGTCGGCTCATCGCATCCTGGGGCTGAAGTAGGTCCCAAGGGTTGGGCTGTTCGCCCATTAAAGCGGTACGCGAGCTGGGTTCAGAACGTCGTGAGACAGTTCGGTCCCTATCCGGCGCAGGCGGAGGATATTTGAGAGGAGCTGTCCTTAGTACGAGAGGACCGGGATGGACGGACCGCTGGTGTACCGGTTGAGCTGCTAAGCTCATGGCCGGGTAGCCAAGTCTGGCAGGGATAAACGCTGAAGGCATCTAAGCGTGAAGCCCCCCTCAAGATGAGATATCCCATTCGTTAAGAAGTAAGACCCCTTGAAGACGACGAGGTAGATAGGGCAGAGGTGGAAGTGCAGTAATGTACGGAGCTGACTGTTACTAATCGGTCGAGGGCTTATCCAGGAAGGTCTGGTTAATTGATGAAACGGTAAAGATGGATTTCAATATGTGGTTTTGAAGGTATGTGTGCACGAGTGGCTCAGTGGTGGAGTATCGCCTTGCCAAGGCGAGGGTCGCGGGTTCGAATCCCGTCTCGTGCTCTCAAAGAGATAGAAGAAAGAGTCATCCGATGGATGGCTCTTTTTTCTATGTTCAAGCCCTGCCGGGCTCGAACGGTTCGAATGTCTCCGCGCTGCTCCGGTCGTCGCAGTCGAACGTCCCCCGGACGTTCTGCGACGTCTCGTGCTCTCAAAGAGATAGAAGAAAGAGTCATCCGATGGATGGCTCTTTTTTCTATGTTCGAGCCCTGCCGGGCTCGAACGGTTCGAATGTCTCCGCGCTGCTCCGGTCGTCGCAGTCGAACGTCCCCCGGATGTTCTGCGACGTCTCGTGCTCTCAAAGAGATAGAAAAAAGAGTCATCCGATGGATGGCTCTTTTTTCTATGTTCGAGCCCTGACGGGTTCGAACGGTTCGAATGTCTACGCTGCGATGCCCTTATAGTAGATGTCAATTTCCTGGGTGCGGTTCTTGCCCTTCGGATCGCTGGCAGCATGGACAATGATCTTCTCGACAAACTCATGCAAGATACATGGAGTCAATTCAGGAATTTTGGCAGCTCAATCCGCTATGCCAGAGAAAAGGATGAAAATGGATACTTCCCCTGCTTTGCCAGTTTCAACAGGCTGAAGAAAGACTTAAAAGCTCCGTCCACTTCCTTAAGGATCTGCTGGGCCATGTTGGAATTCAGCAGCCGATAGTTTTCGGAAGTCTTTAAGATGGCGTAGTTTTTCTCATATGGGAGATACTGGCTATGTTCAAAGTAATGCTGCCGTATCTGGTAGATGGCCTGGTTGGTCAGGTTTTTTGCTGTGCGGCATAATTCCCGTAGAATGAGAAATTCATCTTTGGACAGATGCTTTAGCTGCTGGCATACGGTCAAATACAAAACGGGTCCTCCTTTCCTAATTGGGACAGAACATATGTTCTGAATCAATTATAGCACATGATTTCACAAAAGGGAATGGAAAGAATTGTAATTGCTTACCATTTTACATCTGTCTATGTATCATTATAGCGGCATTCATCCTGCCACCTAAGAGGGATGGGGGGGATTCTGCCGATTTTATGATAAAATTCTGGACACCAGAGAAAAACAAGAGAAAAAATAAACGCGGCGGGGTTTCTTGATACCCGACCGCGTTTATCTTTGTCCGCTGATATACCGGCAAATCGTTTTTTATTGTAGGTTACTTTCTTGCACCATCCGAGCCGATGGTATATCCGTCAATGGTGGTATTCACCGCCATCGTTCCATCTGTGTAGAAGTAGTACCACTTTCCGTCAATCTGCTTCCAGCCGCCGGCAAACATCATTCCGGTAGCCTTGACCAGCCAGTACCACTTCTGGTCGTCGGAGAGCCAGCCTTTCACCGGCTTCCCATTTCTGTAATAGCTCCACTGGCCGCTGTCATTCTGCTGCCAGCCGTTTGCGGTCTGCGAGTCAATGACGATCTCCACAAACCGCCGCAGTACGGTGGCGACTTCGGCGCGGGTAGCGGTTCCCTTGGGGTCAAACTTATTTCCATTCTTCCCGGCCAGGATGCCTGCCTGCTGCATGGCTCTGACCGCATCCTTCGCCCAGCTGCTGATGTTTGCGTTGTCCGCAAAGGTCACAGCCTTTAAGGTCTGGGGCAGATCATAGCCCAGCTTTGCAGCGTAATTTTTCATAATCACCGCCATCTGTTCCCGGTTGATGTTGGTATCCGGCGCAAAGGTGGTGGCGGTAACACCCGTCACAATTCCGGTCTGTGCTGCCCAGTTCACATAGGGCGCATAGTAAGCGTCGGCTTTCACATCGGTGAATTTCCCGGTTTTGTAGCTGTCCGGGTTGATGCCCGCCAGCCGCCCCAGGGCGGTGACGAACATTCCTCTGGTCATACCGGTGCCCGGGCTAAAGGTGGTGTCACTTGTGCCGGAGAGCAGTCCCCGACTGGCTGCAAAGAGGATGTTATCTGCTGCCCAGTGGCCGGTAATGTCGGTAAAGGCCGGGGCAGGGTTCTTGTAGCCCACGCCGTAAACGCTGAAATGGCCGGTTTCAAAAACCACCGCTTTCAGGCTGGCATCGTAGCTGGATCTGGTGATCCATTCCACCTTGCCCGCGTCGTCTACATAGACTGCATAGAGATTACCTGTCTGCTCACCCTTTGCCGGTGTGTAGGGCAAACGCACCGATATAGTGTGACCATTTAAGTTGGCAATCGGTGTTTCTTTGCCGCTGGAGAGGTACACCAGCGACAGATCGTAGGCCGGTCTTGTGCCGATAGCGGCTTTGGCCTCGGTGGAGCGCAGGGCATCTACCTTATCTACCCGGAGAATGATGTCCCCACCAGCGGAGACGCTATCCAGCTGCTTCAGAGTGTCCAGCCCGATATTAACCGAAACCAGATGGTCTGTTGCTACGGTAAACTGCCGGACGTTTTCTTTAACCAGCAGATCCAATGTCTGTGCCTTGATGGTCACGTTAAAAGAGGTCTGGCCTGCCGCCTGGGTGATGGGAACGGTAACGGCAATCCCGTTCTCTGTGGTGCCGTTCTTTTTCGCATCCTGTTTGGCCTTGTCGATGGCGGACTGGACAGAGCTGTTGTCCACTGCCGCATTGCCGTTTTTATCCGGCTGTATGGGTTTGGTTTCACCGATTACAGGGGCTTGAGGCTTGTACTCCGGCTGGTTGGTGTTATCATTGTTGTCGGAATCGTCAGAATCGCCGGAGGAGGAACCTCCACCGCTGCCCGAACCACCAGAGGAGGAACCGCCGTCGCTGGAAGATTGCTTGGAAACGGTCAACGTTCCAGAAATATAGGTGATCTCATAGTTGTCATTTGACAGCGTACCAGTGATGTTGATCGCGGTTTTTCCGGTTTTGCTCATATCCGGCGTCTGTGCGTAGTCCAGTGTTACCGTGCCGCTCAGGGTATCTGCACCAACCAGCCCCTCCACCTTGTAGTCCTTATCTGCTTCCGGGCTGCTCAGATCGGGCGCGGTGCTGCCGGTGTAGGCGCTCTTATCAAGCGCCGTAACGGTAACTGACTTTTTCGCTACGGTCACAGTCACGTTCTGTTCTGCCACATCTGCGTACTCTGCGTTTCCCTGAACCTTATACCAAACAGTGTATTCCCCAGCGTTTTTCGCTGTGGGGATCTGTTCGCTCCACTCAGAACCGTCAAGCCGGTAGAGCATCGTGCCGCCAGTGGTCTTGCCTGCTGTAACCAGCGCCTGTTCTGCACCGTTGTAGGTCAGGGCGTTTGCCGTAGGTGCCGTAACAGTGGGGACAAGCTTGTTGGTGGCATTGACATTGACGGTCAGCGTGATGTCCTCATAGTTTGCGCTCTTGATCACTACGGTCGCAGTACCCACAGAGCCGGTGGTTTCCACGTCATTTTTCTGAATGGGCAGGGTCAGCTTGCCGTTTTCCACCTTCGCGCCGCCGGTGTAGTAGCCGTCATTTAGTTTGATTTCGACGATCTCATAGGTGAGCGCACCGTACTCTTTGGGCGTTTCCAGCGTGGGCAGGGCGGGGAGCGTCACGGTGTAGGTCTTTTCGTGGCCGTTTACGATGACGAGCGCGGTTGCCTTGGTGAAGTCAGGCGCAGCGGCCTTGGTGATGTTGCCAGTCGTGGTGAAGCTGCTCTGCTCCAGGGCGTAATTCTTCGCTGCCGGTCCGATCAGGGTCACTGTGGCAGTGACGTTCTTGCCGTTGCCCACACTGGCATCGTCAAAGCTGGCGGTCACGTTGTAGTCTGTGTCTCGGTTCAAGATCACGTTGTCGAAGGTCACGCTGGTGATGCCCGCGTTTTTCGTGCCATCATAAAGCTTGGACGCAGCCGTTACCCCGGTGATCGTCAGCGGCTTCTGCCCAATGCGGACCGCCACGCTGGCGGGTGTGGTATCGTTGTGGTTTGCATCGCCAATCACCCGATACCACACGGTATATGCTCCGGCATCGGTGCCGACAGGGATGTCCTGGCTGTATGTGCCGTTCTCGGTCAGGCTGTACTGCATGGTGCCACCGCTGGTCACACTGCCCGCAGTAATCAGCGCCTGCTCCTGTCCGGTATAGGTCAGATTTTCCTGCGCCGTGGGAGCGTTGAAGGTGGGGGTAGCCTTGTTCACCTTGATGGTCACAGTTCCGGTCGCGGTCGCGTATTCCTCATAGCCCTCCGCCGGGGTGAATATCCACTCAGCCTGATAGTCGCCGGCTTTGTCGGGCTTGGTACTAGGATTCGTCCACTCGAAAGTGCCTTCGACCGTCTTGCCGTCGTCTTTCATCGTGCCAGTAATGGTGCTGACGCGCAGGATCTGGCCAAAGGTGATTGGCGTTGCGGTGATCTCGCCGTCCAGCACGGGAACGATCTTGTTCTTCGCGATGACTTCAACGGTCAGGAGCATGTCCTGATAGTTGTCCGTGGTGATCTTGACGCCTACGGTTCCGACGGAACCTTCGGTCTGAGATTCGACAGCCGGGACAGTCAACTGGAACTCATCGTTTGATGTGATCATTGCCGTCGAATTTGCGTAGCCGCCCTCTCCAATCAGATCGAAGTTGCAGGCCTCATATTTGATGGAGCCGTACTTACAATTATCGCCCAGCATCGGCAGCGCGGGAAGATTGACCAAGTAAGTCTTTGCCAGCCCGTTGATAACGGTCAGCTCTATGGGCTGCATCGTGGGCGCGGCCGCCTTGGTGATGCTAAACTTCCAGCCATCCGCCATCAGGCCGTTGGCCGCAGCATAGTTCGTGCTCTCGGCTACATCGATCTTGACGGTGTATTCGCCCGCGTTCTGAGGTGTGGCTTCCTTACCGTCTTTATCGTAGTATTTTACGATGACATCGACCGTACCGGCCTTTGCGGGAGAAACCGTCGCGCTCTTGACATTGCCGTCATAGGTCAGGCTTGTCGGGGCGGTGAAGGTGAAGTCCTCCGCCTTGGGGGTAGCTTTGCCAATGGTATAGGTCACGCTGGCGGTCGCCTCGCCCACCTTGATGCTGGCGGTGTACTCGCCCGCGTTGGTGGGGAGCGCGCCGTTTTCCAATGCCCCTGGACCATACATGCCCATCTTTGTGTAGCTGATGGTGACCCCACTCGCCGCCGGACCCTGCCAATCGCTGCTTGCAGCCACCGTGGCGGGTTTGCCTTCCCCGCTGTAGGTCAGCTCGGCGGGGGCCTTGATGGTCACGCTGCCGCCGTTCGGGCTGGTGCAAGTCGTGTCTGTGCAGCTTGCGGTGATGGTCGCGCCGCTTGCCGTGTACGTCCAGCTATGCTGATGCCGGGTCACGGTGAACGGCTCGCTGTAGCAATTATAGCCATTGCTGCACTGGACGAAAATGTGGTACTGATAGCTCTTGTCTACGGGCAGCCCGGAAATCGTGAGCGTCTTGCTCTGCCCGCCGGTATGCGTCGCAGTATTAACATTGCTGAATTTCATGGTCCAGTCGTTCTCTGATTCGTCAAACAGCTCCCACCAGTAGTAGTAGGTGACGCCCTCCGTTTCGGGCGCGATTACCGCAGTCAGCGTGATATTGCCGTCCGTCGCAAACGCCGAGTTTCCGGTGTAGTTCGTATCGTTATCCGGATAGATCTTTTCGACCGCGAAGGGGGCTTTTTCAACGGTGACTTCTGACGGGATTGAATTGGCGTTGGGGAGCCATTGGTTATCCTTTGTTTTTTTGTAAGCGTACCCCTTCGCCAGCAGCGCGTAGGGCTTGACATAGCCGGCATCGCTCGTGATCTCGCCGTAGCTGCCGCCGCTGAGGCTGGCGCTGCTGCCGTCGTCCTTTACAGCCACACGGCTGAAGGTGCCGTTGCTCAGCGAAAGCTTTCCGCCGTTCTGCGCCGTGACAATGGCGAGCTTCGTATCCTTGTCGTTGACGGTCAATTCCGCGTCTTTGCCGTCCACCGTCACATAGAAGCTTCCGTTGCTGCCCGTGACCGTCAGAGAAATGCCCTTGGCGATGAGGTCCACACCATCGACCCTTTTCCCGCCGGTCGCCAGCGTCACCGGCCCGCGGGTCAGCTCATAGGCGGTCCGCTTCCCGTAGACAGTGTCATCCACATTCTGATACAGCGTGATGGTCTTTGCACCGTCCGCCGCGTTCGCCGCCTCGATGGCAGTGGCAAAGGCCACGTACCAGCTCGTCTTGCCGCCGACGGTCAGCGACGCCGTCATCTGCTTGCCGCAGATGCTGCAAATGCCCTTGCTGTCCGCGCCGCCGTTGTGCGTATGCGACACGACCTTGACATTTTCCAGCGTATTCACGCTATCATTGGTCACAGCCTGATTATCACTTGCTCCGTAATACGCCGCGCCCTCCGCCAGCAGGTCGGCGAGTTTGCGGTCGCCGTTGGTTTTGATCATCGTAAATGTGCCGCCGGAGAGCTTGACTTTGGTGGTGTAAAAATCCGCGAAGGTAAACGTGCCGCCGGTGATCGTCCCCGTGACATTGTAGTCAAACGTAACGCCGCCATATTTCTTTTCATTATTAAAGCTGCCGCCGCTGATGTTCGCGATGCTGCTGCCGTTGAATTTGACATTACCAGTGAAGGTACCGCCCTTGGCGTTCAGCGTACCGTTCACCTCGACGGAGGCGTCGGTAAATGTGACGCCCTCCTTCACCGTCGCCGTGCCGTCGATGGTCGCACCTTGATAGCTGCCGCTGGCAAAGGTCACGTCCGCCCCCTTGGCGACCGTCACATTCTTGGCGGTGTGCGTTCCGCCCTCCAGCGTCAGTGTGCCGGTCAGCGGCATGGAGGTGTTGTAAACATCCATATTCCGCAGCAGGGTCAGCGTCGGCTCGGTGCAGCCCTCATTGCTCCAGCCGTTCAAGGTCTGGATGGCCTCTACATAGCCGTGTTCCAGCGCACTGTCTGCCGTGAAGTAGGCAGTCTTGGTCGTGCCGTCGGTGCTCTGGGCGGTAATTTTCGTGTACAGTTTCTTGTTGCACACAGAGCATACGGGGTTGCTGTCATCGGCGCACTGATGGACGCACTCCGGGAACTGTACCTTGTACGCTGTATAGCCGGTCAACTCTGCAATTTTGGTGCTCTTATCAACGCTGCTCCATGTACCGCCCTTTTCGCCGTGCAGCTCGCACTTTGCGTAGTCGGTTCCCAGCAGGTCTTTAACGGTGAGGCTCTTGCTCGTCATGTTATCCGTGAACTTGCCGATGGTGCAGGCGTTTGTATTGCCATTCCACAGCTTCAGGCCGTAGCCCGTACTTGTGGAGCCAATCGCAGCATCTCTTAAAACCAACTCGCCGATTTCGCCGCCAAAGCGCTCCAATGCGCCGCCGGCCTGCAGCTCCACGCGCGAAATCTCGCCGGTGTAGGAGTCGTCAACCGCCAGCGTTCCGTTGGAGGAAACGTAAAACGTGACATCGAGCGCCTGCGTTCCGCCGCCTGTTCCGGAATTCATGACCGTCAGAGTCCTGGGATTGTTCCCGCCTCCGACACTAATGTAATAACGCTCGCTGCTGACAGTTTTGCCATTCAGATCCAGCGTCGCTGAGTAGGTGTAAGAAGAAGAGCAATTTCCTGCGAGCGTCACATCCCGCAGCAGCGTCACGGTGTTGCCTCTGGCTGCATCAAACGCCTTCGTCAGCGTCTGATAATAGGCGCTATCGCCCACGCGCGCGTCGAATTGCGTATGGCACTTCTTGCAGGTGTAGCCGGTATCGTCCATCTCGTGCGTGCAGGGCACAAGATAGACCTTGCCGTCATCGCCCAGGCTGGTCACGCAGCCGGCGGCGTCCGCCTTGAAGTTCTCGGCGCTGAGCGTCACGCCGCTTGCCGGTTCGGCGATGGCCCCAAGATTTATGCCTTCACGCACGCCCACACGGATGACCGAATCCTCTCTCAATGCGCCTGATACAAGAATGGGCAGCTTCCAAGCTTCATTGGCGTAATAACCGGCCTTCACCGAGCCGGAAATAGTGAGCTCAGGAGTGTTGCTTTCCCTTCCGTCGTAGTAAACGTCATATTGAGAGTTGTCGGTAACGGTAGCATCGGTGAGGGTAATAGCGCCCTTTCCATAGATGCCGCCGCCCTCAAAGGTACTGTTGTTTCCGGTGATCGTCACATTCTCGACGGTTACCCCTCTCTCCGAATAAATGCCGCCCCCGTGGCCATAACTTGTATTCCCCGTGGCGGACGCCTTGTTGCCGGTGATCGTGGCGTTGGAGATCGAAACACGGCCGGCGTTAAAGTGGATATAGATGCCGCCGCCGTTGCCCTTGGTGGCTGTGTTGCCGGTGATGGTGCCGCCGTCCATGGTGAAGCTGCACTTCTCACCCACATATACGCCGCCGCCACCGCCGTCAGACGCACCCGCAGTGTTATCGGAAATGGTTCCGCCATGCATGGTGAATCTTGGCGGGTCGGTCTGATTCGTCGTGCCGACAAGGAACACACCGCCGCCGGAGCCGCTGTCTGCTTTATTACCGGTAATCTCTCCACCATACATGGTAAAGGACGAGCCGGTCTGATAGGTGCCGCCCTTTATACCGACCTGCACGCCGCCGGTGATCGTGCCGCTGTACAGTTCAAATTTGCCGCCGTTGACGGTCACTTCGCCTTGAACCTTTCCATTGCCGGAGCAGTCAGTCAGCGTCAGCGTCGCGCCGCTACCGACCGTGATACTGCCGGAAATCGTCTGCCCATTTAGGCAGAGGTTGACCTCACCCGTTGGCACAGTCCAGCTCCCCGACACAGACTTCGTCAGATAATATTTACCAGCAGAATCAGGCAGGGAATCGGCAGTTGTCCATGTTACAGCAGTATCATGTTCGTGTCCGTTGACATCTCCATTCCCGCCGCAAACGCAGTGGGTATGATTGGCCTGCGGCAGCGCAAACGCAGCCAGCGCCGCCTCCTCTTTTCCAAGGCAGGCGGAGAGGTCTGCACCCTTAGCAGAGCAGACGGTGCAGTCAGGGTTCACAGCATCAGCGCCGCATAATTTCTCACAGATGCAGGCGGCTTCCGCTGTGCCTTTGCAGGCTGTCAGATCCGCATCTTCCGCAGAGCAGACCGGACAGTCTGAATTGACCGCCTCTTGCTCACAGTGGGTCTCGCAGATGCACTCCCTCGGAGCATTCCCGGACACACCGGGAACAAGCCCACTGTCCTTGGAATTGCACTGCTTACAGGTATACCCCTCTGTGGCCGGGATGTAACCGCAGGTACCGTCATGCCCGCCGCGCTCATGAGGGCAGCTTAATTCTTTTGTGATACAGCCGCTTTCCTCACTGCATTCATGGGTACACGCGGTCGGCTGGGCCTTCTCTGCTTCAGATGGGGTCGCCGTATTTTCTGATACGCTGCCTTCCAAAACAGGGTAACAGCTTTCGTCATGCTCATGGATACACTTCTTCACAAGGGTGTAGCAATCCTCAGTATGCTCGTGTTCACAGGTTGCCCCTTTGGTTCCCTCCGTATATCCGCAGTCCTCTGTATGTTCCGGGTGATGCTCGCACAACCCCGTATGGACGGCGGACGCACCCGCTTCCACTGCAGATGCCGGAACTCCCGGCATCGTAAAAATCATTGCCGCCGCCAGTAAAAATGCGGCCGGCCGTTTCCATTTCCACATCATTTTATTCATCCTCCTCAGGTTGTTCGTTCCTTCTCGTTGTTTTCTGAAGCAGCTGGGATACCGCCTCCCGCAGCTGATATTCCGTCACAGGCTTTACCAAAAAGGTGTCCGCCTGCATCCTGCGGCTTTGGGGTTCAAACTCTGCCTGGTCGCTGATCCACAGGAGAGGGACATCCCTGCTGTACCCTCGTATGCTCATACAGAAATTCATCCCCCTGGCTCCGTCCTCCATGACCACCACAGCATCATAAGGCCCATCCCGCTGCATGGCATAGGTACAAAACACGCCGTTATCAAAGCGGTCTACTTTGCCCAGCTTCATCAGCAAAGCGGTTTCTTTTTCTTTCTGGCTATAACTGCATAGCGCAATTCGCATTTTCGCACCTCCATTTCATGATGGGTTTTATTGCCTCATATAGCTCCTGATCGGAGCAGTCTGCCGGAAGAAACACAGGGATACGCAGGTGATACGCGATCAGGGCGAAGTTTTTATCATCGCTCCACCAGACAAGCGGTGTTTCCGGTGCCAGCTGCTTTGCCTGAATGGCAGCCTCCAATCCCCTTGCCCCGGTCATGGCGATGACAACCGCATGGTACCGGCTTCGCCGGAGTGCCTGGGCAAGCTGGTTCTCATTCCACAATTCGTCAATCGCAAGCTGTCCATCCCCATCAAAAAGGGAGCGCAGCCTGCTTTCAAACCATTCCACATTTCTCAGCTCCGTACAAAGTGCGATTTTCATGCTGAGCCTCCTTTCCTGAAAAGAAAAACAAGAAAGAATGTGCCTTGGCACATTCTCGCGCCTTGCGCGGTCGCTTGCGACAATCTACATCTTCGCGCAAGTGCGCATCTTTGGCACGTTAGTGCCTTTTTTATGTGACAGGGAATTCTTCGGAATTTCCTGTCACATAAAAAAACCAGACCTTCTCATCGGAAAGTCTGGTAGTATAATTAGAGTAGCATCTTGTCAAGAGAAATGCAACCGACTTTGTTTAAGACGCAGGTTTCCTGTTTAAGACGCAAGTTTTTTCCTGCGGTTTTATGTTATACTAATATTGGATTATTGTGCAAAGGAGATGGCACGATGCAGATTGCGATTGTGGATGACAGAGCAGAGGACAGAGAAGAACTGTCTGTCTGCCTGGAAAATTATATGAAAAAGCATCAGCTGGACTATACGCTGACAGAATTTGAGGACGGAGAGAATTTTCTGAAAGCTGCCGCCCAGGTCAATTTTCAACTTGTCTTTATGGACATCTATATGGAGAACATGGATGGAATGGAGGCCGCCAGAAGGCTGCGCCAGAAAAACAGGCTTTGTAAGCTCGTTTTTCTGACCATTACAGAAGATTATGCCCGTATGGGGTACAGCCTGTCCGCCAGCTATTATCTGCTGAAGCCGCTTTCGCTCCATCAGGAAGATTTTGAAGAAGCGATGGAGCTGTGCCAGCTAAAACCGCCCTATGAAGTGATGACACTTTCGGTTATGGTTGACCGTCAAAAGCTGGAACTTCCCACAGAGAAGATTCTATACATAGATTATCAAAACCGTATGACACGGATTCATACGGAGGAACGCGTGATACCGGTAAGCGGAGGCTTTCAGGAGGTTACTGCCGCATTGCAGAAGGACAAGCGTTTTTTGCCCTGCTACCGGGGTGTTTTAATCAACATGGATTACATCAGCCAGGTTGACAGCCAGGCCTTCCGTTTGATAAACGGGGAGGAACTTCCGATTGCCCTCCGCAATGGAAAACAGCTGCGGGAAACCTACCGTCAATATGTTTTCTCTGGAATGGGGGGTATCGTATGAGAATAAAGGAAATACACAGGCGTATTCTGGGGGGCTGTCTGGCCTGCCTCCTCTGCTTCACCGGCAGTATCCCCGCATTTGCCGCTGAAACTGCAACCCCAGCCAATGCCGATGAAAGAAGGGAGATTCTGCCGGTTTTAAAAAGCAAGGCTCCGGAGACACTGGATAGCGGAACCCTGGAAGCACCGGAAGAAGTATCCCTCGTCCTTGTCACAGAAATACAAAATGAAGACGAACTGCTCTCCCTGCCAGATTTCACCCTGCCCCTTAGAACCACACCGTCTGATGATGACCTGGAGGAAATTTATCAGCTGGCTCTTCAGTATCAAACCGTCTGCGCCACTGTAACAGCAGGTGAAGAAATACGGCAGGAAACATTTCCTGTCGTATGGGATTTTTCGGCCATTGACCAGACCACTCCAGGCGAATATACCGCAGCAGGCCGGATTGAACTGCCGGAGGGGTATGCCTTTGGTGAAGCTGTCTTGCAGGAGCTTCAGATTTCCGTCCGGGTGGAAGAAATGCCGCCTGCTGTCATCACCTCCATAGAGCAATGGTATCCTTATACGGATGCGTTTGCGGTTCAACAGGGCAGCGAAATCGAAACGCTGGAAAATTTGTTTGCCTTTTCCCCTTACTATCTGGAATGCTATGCGGAAAATGGAACCAGCTACACCGCTGTGGTGGAATGGGATTTTTCCGGTATTGATCTGAATACTGTGGGACTGTACTATGCAACAGGAAGGCTGACCGCACCAGCAAATACTGCGTTTGCAGAGGGAATTGCTTTCCCTGAAATTTCAATTCCTGTTTCTGTTCAGGCTCCGGGCAGCCCAGACATCAACTGCTTCCTGGTTCGCAGAGGAAGCCTTTATTTTCCCTGGGTCACACCGCCAGGGGGACTGGATGAGATCAGCGTATGGCTGTCCGAAAACAACGGTTCATGGAACCGTCTGGAAAGTGGCGTTTATGTGGGTCAGGAAATGCTCTCGATTGCCACACGTCTGCTGATGCCGGGCAGCAGTTACCGCCTTCAGGTTGATTATGACGGCGGACAGACCGGCATCCTGTCCTTTACCTACGCAGATGAAATTGTCCTTGAAGGGTATCATGAAGGCGACCGGGATGGAGGGGATGCAGGCGGAAATCCACCCGATACCATCATTCAGCCGCCTCTTGAAGATACCGACGATCAGGATGACGGTTTCGCAGACAGGCCCTCCACAAAGCCTCCAAAACCGCCTGTAACAAATGACGGTGGAATGGATTCCGATGATTCCATAGATATAGATAAAGACGATTTCCCATCGGAACAGGCAAACGGTGATACAGAGGAAGATACCGCTTTGCAGCAGCCCCCTGAAGTGCAGACGATTGCCGGCGCTTCAGAGCTTACCGTACCCGATTCTGCCTGGAAGCTTTCGGAAAACCGGAAAGAGCCGGTGCAAAGCGCTATGACCGTTCCCCCGGAAAGTGCGGATTCCAAAAGCCCTGATTTTTCGGAGTTCTTCGATGAAACCACTGACCGGATTTCCGGCACACGCTTTTTGATGATGCTGCAAACAGGGGAGCAAAGAGCCGTCTTTTCCAAACAGGGAATCACCATCAGCATACCCAAAGACGCCTTGCCGGAGGGTATCCAAAACGAAGATCAGATTGAAGTCATCATCCAAAAGGATACGGATGGCGGTTTTTCTTTTTCGTTTTCCATCAATGGAACTGTGCTCAACTCCCTGCCGGATGTTTCTGTCATGCTGCCCTATCCAAATGACCCGGCAGCCGGCACATTGTTCCTCTGTGATGAAAGCGGCGTGGAAGTTCCCATGACCGGCTATGACGATACGGCGAAAGCCGCTTCCTTTCAGATCAGCCATACAGGGGCATACTCCATTGTGGGAAAGGAAGATACCGCTTCCCTGGCACAGGCCGCCGACACAGAGCATAGCCGGTCGCCCATATTCTTTTTCATTCCGGTCTGTCTGGTTCTTCTGTCAGCCGGTGAATTTTTCCTAAGGAGGAGGCGAAAATAAGATGGTATCTTCTGCGGTAAAAAAATATGCTGCCTTATGTATGGTCTGCCTGTGCTCATCCCTGTTTTTTCTTGGCCTGTATCAGTTCAATAATAAATATAGCCAGAACACAACCCAAGCGGCAAATGGGATTCTGGCGCTTTCTGAGGAAGAACTTCAAAAGTCACCGGTGCGCTTTCTGGTATCCGGCTGGGCATTTTATCCTGACGCGCTTTTGACCCCGGAAGAAATACAAGATGAAAGCCATTATATGCGCTACCTTTCCATTGGAGAGCAGACCAATTTCTCCAGCCCTGCAAACCCTTCTCCCTATGGCTGCGGGACTTACAAGATGACATTCTTCCTGCCGGAACGGAAGGAAACATATGCGCTGGAAATCCCGGAAGTGTTTTCTGCTTACAACCTTTATCTGGATCATGACCTGATCCTGCAAATGGGGGAACCTGCACAGGGGACACCATTGGTTCAAAACCGCATGGTCACTTTTCATGGCGGAAAACCGGTCACACTCACCATAGCGGTCAGCAACTATGACCACTTTTACGGAGGGATTGTTTATCCGCCTGCTTTCGGAACGATGCTGGCGGTCAATACAACCAGAGGAATCCGGTTTGCATTCTGCCTGTTTGGCTGTACAGTTACCTTTGTCTGTGCGCTGCTGTCCTTTTATTTCAGCCGCCGGATGAAACAGAAAAATACATTCCTGTTCGGACTGATCTGCCTTGCCATGTGCGGCCTGTCATCCTATCCTGTGCTTCATATGCTGGCTGCGGTTCCCATATTCCCCTGGTACACGATTGAACTGTTCTGTATCTATCTGGTTACCTGGCTGATCGTAGTTCTTCAAAACCGGATATGCAGGCCGGGCTTCCTGCCTGCGGCCATCAGTAATGGAGTGGGTGCTGCCTTCCTGGTATATGCGTTTTTGTATGGCATGATGGCTTCCCATCTCTCCCTTGGAGCTATTCGTTTCTTCTCTGCATCGGTCTTTTGTTATAAGGCGGCATCTGCGCTCTATCTGATTATCATCGCTGTGCTTGCCATTCACAGAGGAGAAAAACGGAGCAGGCCGATCTTCTATGCTGCGGCAGCCGCAACCTGCGCCTTTATATGGGATCGCCTTCTGCCGGTTTATGAGCCGGTTATCGGCGGTTGGTTTTTGGAATGGGGCAGCTTTTTCATAGCAGCCGCCATCGGTTATTCCCTCTGGCGCGATATGGTAGAGGGTTATGGAAACAGCCTGATTTTTCAGGAAGAACGCAAGCAGGTCATCCGTCAGCTTTCTATGCAGACCGAATACAGCCGTCAGGTTTCAGAGGCAGCGGAAGAAAACAGAAGGCTGATCCACGACATCAAACACCATCTGCGCACCATAGACCGCATGGCCTCTGAACATGGACAGACGGAGATCTGCTCCTTCCTGTTACAGGTAGAGGAACAGGTTGCGGCATCATCGGGCCACTCCCATGTTGCGTTCTGCAAAAATCCCGTCGTAAATGCACTGATTGAATACTACTACGGCATGGCGCAGACACAAGGGACAGAATTTCAGGTGCGGCTCGATCTTCCCGATCAGATGCCTCTTACCGATGTGGAACTGTGTACGGTGCTGGGCAATCTTTTGGACAATGCCGTTGAGGCGTGCAGTCGCCAAAAGCAAGGGGTGCGCCGCGTTTTCATTGCAGGCGAAACCAGAGGCAATATGTACTTTTTGAAGATTGAAAACACTTACGACGGTCTGGCCTTGCAGGAGGGAAAAACATTCCTCTCCCGAAAGGGTACATCTGCTGATCATGGAATCGGGCTTTCCTCTGTCCGAAAAATCATTGAAAGCCATGGCGGTGATCTCGATCTTGTTCCCGGTGAGGAATCCTTTCTTGCTGGAATTACAATACAGATGTAAAAACTGTTTTTTGAGGCGCATTCAGATAACATAGGAAAGACCGCTTGTGGCGCTTTCTTGAATTGAAAAAGCCCGCTTTTCGCGAAACTTGGACATTGCATTTTCGTACATTTCTTCGAGGGAAACGCACTGGTGATTGTAATGAGTTGAATAGGCGAAGCCTATTTTTAATGTAACAGGAAATTCCGAAGAATTCCCTGTTACATTAAAAGGCATTGACGTGCCAAAGATGCGCACTCGCGCGAAGAGGTCGTAAGGCGAATCCACAATAACAGCGGTATAGGTGAAAGTATTTATTCCGACATAATTAAATCAATGAGTGAATCAATGTGAACTTGCATCACATTAAGGAATGGAACTGATAAATCAATTCCTTTGAAAATCAATGGGAGTTCTGTGCATCCAAGTATGATTGTGTCAACGTTCTCATCTTGAATGATTCGTTCTGCAATTGTTCGAAAGTTGTTTTGAGTATCAGATACAACTTTTCCAAGTTCCAGTTCTGTTTCAATTTTTCTACCAATATACTCTTTCTCTGCCGCATCCGGTGTAATGACTTCGATCCCTTTAGATTCGAAAGATTGCTGAAAAAAGGTTCCGTTCATGGTTGGAAGAGTTCCTAACAGGCAAACTTTTCTGTATCTGTGTGCTTTGGCAAATTCACTTGCGGTATCTACCATACTAACAAGCGGTACAGGAGATACTTTCGATAATGCATCAAAAACAATATGTGTTGTAATTCCGGTTAGAGCAGCGTATTGTACTCCTGCTGCAGAAAGTTGATTGATACCGTTGAGAAGATAATCTGTCAACCCATCATAATCCTGCTTTTTGCATAAATTGAGTACGTCGAATACATTAAGACTTTCTATGGTGATATTGGGAAAGAAATTTTGACCACTTTTTTTCTGTACGCCATATTCTATGCTGCGATAATATTCAATGGTGGATTCTGGCCCTATTCCACCAATTAATCCTAACTTTTTCATTAATTTTACCTCTGAGTTTAGGAAAGTCTGCAAATATGTTCGTCTTCATGAATGCCTTGTGCAAAGCTTCTAATGACTTTCCTGACGGAATGGCATGTAGATATTCCACGGTACATTTATAAGAGCATAGTCTGTTTTTTAAATTCCTGTCCGATCTTATTCTGTTCTTTCATGCATGCAATAAATTTCTCACGGGTCACATCTTGCGGGCGGTACTGCCATTCGGTGGAAGTGAGAATTCTATCTGCCATGAGATCAAATTCATCTTCAGTGATATCGATATCATCGAAGCATACCGGAAGACCGATACTGGCATTGAATTTCATGATCGTATCACGGAGAGCGTTCGCGCCTTCATAGGTGAGCAGGCAGAGAACACCGAGGGATACGACTTCGCCGTGCAGGTGTTCGTGACCATGACGCGTGATCGTGGAGCCGTTATAGACACAGTGCGCGAGGGAGGAATTGTAGTAATAATCCGGAATATGAGTCGTCATATTGGAAACGATACCGGTGGAGACGATGATATCCAAAGTGACCTGTATGAGGGCATCGCTGACTTTGTGCGCTTTTAAGGATGCGAGTGCCTCTTTTCCATAATCCAGGAGCGGTTGTGTGCAGACTTTACTGAGCTGGACACCCATTAACGGAGTATGGCTTAAGTGCTTACCTTTGCTGGAAAAAACAGCCTCACATTCTTTGGAGAGTGCGTCGCCGATTCCGGCCCAGAGGAGGTCGTAAGGAGAATCCGCAATAACAGCGGTATTGATGAAGGTATGATCAGCAAGCTTCGGATAATAATATTCCCGGAAGGTGCCGTTGGCATTGTAGATGACACAGATGGCAGTCACGGCCGCGCAGTTGCTGGCAACGGTCGGGAAAGTAAATAGTGGTTTGTCAAGTTCGTTTGCTACATATTTTGCGGTGTCGCAGGCTCTTCCTCCACCGACACCAAAGATGATATCTGCGTTGCGGACAGCCGGATTCGCGATCAATGCATTGCCGTTCTCGTAGCTGGAATCACCGCCGTACCAGATGAAATCCGTGATCTCAAGATCGGAGCCCTTGATGCCTTCCAGGAGCGCATCTTTTGCTTTTTCCATGGCTGTTTTACCGCCGATCACGACTGCCTTTTTTCCATAGTTTCTTGCGACGTATGGAAGTTCCTTGTAACAATTTTCACCGATGGAGTAATTAGGAAGATATACACTGTAACTCATTTGCTTCTGCCTTTCTTGTTGTGAGCTGACAAATATCCGGAAAAGGCGATACCTGTCAGGTTGTAGGGGTAACTGTTAGAGGATAGAATAAACTGTCCGGAAGCGTTACGGTTGATAGTAAAGATTTGTCATCAAAATGGATAACTTATCAATATTATAGGCGTTTGGAAAAATAATTCAAGATGTTCTTAATTTATGTCCTTTAAATTTTCCTGCCATTGCACATCACATTGTGCTACTGCAGAAAACCAATGCATGTATGATCATGATTATGCACGAGGAGTGTGAGAGAAATAAGAAGATGCCAGATAGTTTCTAACTGTTCCAGCGGATTTTGAAAAAAGGAATATTTGAGCAGGAAAAAAAGTTCACAATTAATTCACAAAAAATTAGCACTCACCTCTTGACAGTGCTAATAATATGTGCTATAGTACATGCAGAACAAAGGAAGAGAGAAAGAAATCAAAGGGATGCAAAAAGTCCTGGAGATTTTCAGAATCTCCCAGACAATAGATTTCAGATATTCTGATTGGAGGAATGATTTATGTATATGCCGAGTATTTTTGGAGAGAGTTTATTTGATGATATGTTCCCGTTTGATGACAGCTTCTTTACTTCTAAGAAGAATCCGCTGTATGGAAAGAATGCTTCGAGAGTTATGAAAACTGATATCAAGGAGAATGAAGGTTCCTATGAACTGGACATCGATCTTCCGGGATTCAAGAAAGATGAGATCACTGCAGAATTGAAGGATGGTTATCTGACCGTCAGCGCTGCTAAGGGTCTTGATAAGGATGAGGAAGATAAGAAAGGTCACTATATCCGTCAGGAGCGTTATTCCGGAGCAATGAGCAGAACCTTCTATGTTGGCGAAGATGTAAAGCAGGAAGATATCAAGGCTAAATTTGAAAATGGTATCTTAAGCCTGTCCGTTCCGAAACCGGTTGAGCAGAAGAAGGTTGAAACTTCTAAGCGTATTGCGATCGAAGGTTAAGGAAGCGCGGCAGACAGTGAAAGCTGCCTGCGGTGTATGGTATCAATGAAAATAACCTGTAGCTGAAAAGGACCGTTGCCTTTGCAGAGAGATCTGTGGGGCAGCGGTCCTTTTTTATGTAACAGGAGATTCATAGGAAGTTCCTGTTACATAAAAAGGCACTGACGTGCCCAAAATGCGCACTCGCGCGAAGATGCAGATTGTCGCAAGCGACCGCGCGTGGCGGGAGAATGTGCCAAGGCACATTCTTTTATATAAAAGGTACAACTGCACGTTATTGGTTTATCATAAAATCGGCAGAATACCCCCATTCCTCGTAGGTGGCGGGATGAATGCCACTATAACGATACACAGACAGATGTAAAACGGTAAGCAATTACAATTCTTTCTCTTCCCTTTTGTGAAACCATGTGCTATAATTAACACAGAACATATGTTCTGCGCCAATTAGGAAAGGAGGAACCGTTTTGTATTTGACCGTATGCCAGCAGCTAAAGCATCTGTCCAAAGATGAATTCCTCATTCTACGGGAATTATGCCGCACAGCCAAAAACCTGACCAACCAGGCCATCCACCAGGTACGGCAGCATTACTTTGAACATAGCCGGTATCTTCCATATGAGAAAAACTACGCCATCTTAAAGACTTCCGAAAACTATCGGCTGCTGAATTCCAACATGGCCCAGCAGATCCTTAAGGAAGTGGATGGATCTTTTAAGTCTTTCTTCGGTCTGTTGAAACTGGCAAAGCAGGGGAAGTATCCGTTTTCATCCTGCAGGCTGCCCAAATACCTTCCAAAAGACGGCTACGCAACCCTGATCGTCGGGTTTGTAAGACTGAATGGGAACCGGTTTGTCCTTCCGTACTCAGCAGCGTATAAGAAGCATCATAAACCGGTCACCATTACCATCCCGCCGGTCCTGGCAGATAAAACCATTAAGGAGATCCGTATCATCCCAAAAGCAGACGCCAGGTTCTTTGAGATCCAGTACACCTATCAGGTGGAAGCGGCTCAGAGAAATCTGAATCCAACCCATGCACTGGCGATCGACTTCGGGATCGACAATCTCATGACGGCCGTTTCCAACAGAGGGGAAAGCTTCCTCATCGATGGGAAACGCTTAAAATCCATCAACCAGTGGTTCAACAAGCGGAACACCTGCCTGCAGAGCGTCAAAGACAAGCAGCACTACGGAAAGAAAACAACCAGACGTCAGGCCGTTTTGCAGAGGAAGAGAAACAACCAGGTCCGTGACTACATGGGTAAAGCAGCGAAACAGGTGGTCACCTACTGCATCCGGAACGATATCGGAACCCTGATCGTGGGCTACAATACCACATTCCAGCGCTCCTCAGATCTTGGCAGGCAGATGAACCAGGTCTTTGTGGGAATTCCGTTCGGGATACTCCGCAGGAAACTGAAATATCTGTGTGAAATGAATGGGATCCGCTACGTGGAACAGGAGGAAAGCTATACTTCCATGGCATCCTTCTGGGATCTGGATGAAATGCCCGTATATGGAGAAGCAGGACTTGTGCCACCGGTCTTTTCCGGTCGCCGGATCTGCCGTGGCCTGTATCAGGACCGCTCTGGAAGGCGGATCAACGCTGATGTCAATGGTGCTTTAAATATCATGCGTAAATGTAACATTGTGAGCCTAAGGGCTCTATATGATAGAGGCGATGTGGATACGCCTGTAAGAATAAGGATCGCCTGAGAGCGGGCGGAAACTCAAAGATCAAACTTCTTAAACGGGAGTCCAAGGATTCCCCAGAAGCCCCCACTTCAAATTTCTTCAAAATTAAGTGGTGGGTAATTCACGAGCGGCGTGAGCTATGGTACTGTAAAAAGATTTGAATTGGGGAACGAAAAGTGTCAGGGAAGAGAGAAATAAACGGAGTTTTTATGATCCCGTTCGGACTTGTGGCGGGATTTGCAGACGGGCAGGAGATCCGGATCACGGAGCTTGCGAAACAAGGATTTTGTTTTCGGACATTGGATGAGATCCGCGAAGTAAAGGGATTCCGGATCTGTTTTTATGATGGTTTCAACGGGCTGAAGGCGGGGAGTCAGGAGAAGAAAAGCGGGGATCCGTATACGGAAGTTGAGATTCGTTCTTTTGAGATGGAAGTGCGTGTGGAAGATGGACCGGGGATTCCGGTATATGAGTATTCGGTGTTTGTGGAGCAGGAGAAATACCGGGAATGCGCTGGAAAACTGATCCTTTGGTATGATAGATTTGTGCGGCTGAAGCTGGAGTGCGAGGACGGGGAACTTGCAATGGCGCTTACCGGGTATCCGGCAAAAAAGGATGAACAGTTTGCGGAGAATTTCATTGAACAGAAAAAAGAGTGGTTCGGTGAAGGAGAAGACAGGGCGAGGCTGGAAACGCGAATCGAAAATCAGTCAGGTATAAGGGAAACTTGCATCGCAGCAGGAGATTTTGAACTCAAAGAATACAAAGAACATAAAGAATACAAAGAATATAAAGAATACAAAGAATATAAAGAGCAGGAACGGAAGAATATCGAAGTTGCTGTGGAATTGGACCGTCCGGAGCTTTATGAGCGGTATTTATCCATGAAATTCCGCGATTTTATGGACTTGTA
Source organism: Pilosibacter sp. NGB245 (assembly GCF_057397225.1). NCBI lineage: Bacteria > Bacillati > Bacillota > Clostridia > Eubacteriales > Clostridiaceae > Pilosibacter > Pilosibacter sp. NGB245. The sequence goes on from NZ_CM171584.1 coordinate 913,011, forward strand.
CTGGAACGTGAATGGGGCTAAAGAGCTGGGAAAACGAATGCCGGTTCCAGAGCGGATTTATGTGGGAAATGCCTTCTGCCATCTGCTGTTTCCTGAAAAACGGCAGTTGTTTGAGATCTTTAAAAAGGCAGAGTCGGAAGGTCTGGCTGTGACAGTTACATTTTCATATCTGCGGGAATTTATGCAGAAACCGGTGGAAAACCTGTTGGATGAGCTGGAAGAATGGTGCAGAAACCGGGAGACATTTCTGGAGATCGCGGCAAACGACTGGGGCCTGCTGGAGCTTTTGAGAGAGCGGAAGGAATGGAAGGAAGAAAAAGAAGCTTTTGTGCCCTGTATGGGGACCCTGTTAAATAAAAGAAAAAAGGATCCACGGATGGGATACAAGCAGGGAGAGACAGGATATTTCCGGGAGAACAGCCTGAATGCGGAATTTTACCGGACGTATCTGAGGGACACGTTCGGGATCCGGCGGTACGAGTGGGAGTCCTGCGGATACAGGCAGGAATTTCCGGAAGGAAAGAACAGCATCCACGTTCCGTTTTATCAGACGAACACCTCCCAGTATTGCACGCTGTATGCTGTGTGTAAAAATGGAGAGCGGGGAAAGCAGGAACTGCCGGAATCGTGTCCGGGATATTGCAGGGAGAAAGTCTTTCTGTATCCGAAGCATTTGAAGATGGTGGGGCGGTATAATTCGCTCTTTGCGCTGGATGGGAGTTCAGTTTCCGGAATGGCGGATACAGAAGGTTGGAAAGAGAAAAGAATTGATAGAATTGTAGTAAATTTGCTGTAACTAATATGCAATTAAAAATAGCAGATAGTCAGAATTGTACTTGTGAAAAAAGAAACGAAATGTGGCAGGTGCGAACTTTCAGAAGTTGAGAAGCTGAGTTTAAGGAGAAATACAATGAAGATCACGGCGGGACTTGGATCCATCGATGAATATGTGCGGTACGTCGAGGCCGGGGCAGATGAGTTTTTCTGCGGATACGTACCTTATGAATGGAATAAAAAATACGGGACGGTGCTGCCGCTAAACCGCCGCGAGGTTCTTGGCATCAACGTGCAGATCGGGGCGGAGAGTGAGCTGAGGATTCTGGCGGCGCTGGTGAGAAAATATGGGAAGCCGGTACATCTGACATTTAATTCGCTTTATTATACACCGGAGCAGTACCCAGAGATCGCGGATGTCCTTCACCGGTGTACGGAGCTTGGATTTTCAAGCTTTATTATCGCGGATCCGGCGCTGCTGATCTACCTGAAAAATAATGGGATCCGCTGTGAGATCCATCTGAGTGGGGAGACGGCAGAGGTAAACAGCCGGATGATAGATGTATTTGACCGCTTGGATGTCAGTCGGCTTATCTTTCACAGGAAGAACAGCTTCGCGGACATGGAGTCGGTGATCCGGCATGAGAGGGAAAAGGGCAGCAGGGGCGTATGTGAATTTGAGGCATTTGCACTGAACGAGCTCTGTCAGTTTTCGGGGGCGTTCTGTAATTCCCTGCACTGCGACGAGATGGGGCATCTGTGCCGGGTCCCGTATAAGATAGGAAAAGTTAAAGGAAATAGAGAGAAAAAAGAAGAATGTGAAGAAACAGAGAAGCTGATCTCACGGACGGAGAGCACAGTGAAAGATGCGAATGATGAGCATAGCACAGATAAAACGAAAGAAGATGATGAGGAACGGATGTATGATCCCGATGGCTATCTCTGCGGTGCGACAGGCTGTGGACTCTGCGCACTGTATCGGTTGCGACAGGCCGGAATCACCCATTTGAAGCTTGTGGGGCGTGGAAATTATGTAGATTTTATGGAAAAGGATATCCGGAACCTGAAGACAGCTCTGGATATCCTTGAGCATGTGGATACGGAAGAGGAATATATCAGGGATATGAAGCGAATGTTGTTTCCGTATGGATGCAGTGGGTTGTGTTATTATAGAGAAATGAATCCGGTTACCGGGAAGACCACTTAAATACAGTGCGCAGGAAACCGGATTGGAAGCATATTAACACTCGATGGCTACCTTGATCACACCGTCCATCTTATTTTCAAAGAGTGTGTATGCTTCTTCGATCCTGTCTAACGGATATGTATGTGTGATGAGCGGTTCCGTATTCAGTCTGCCCTCTGCGATCAGCCGCAGTATTTCCTCACAATTGCAGCCGTCTACACCGCCGGTCTTGAACGTGAGGTTCTTGCCGTACATATCCGGCAGCGGCAGTGTCTGAGCCTTGTCATAAAGAGCAACGACCGTCACGACCGCATTTGGTCTTGCACATTCCCATGCAAGGCGAAACGTGGATTCGGCTCCTGCGACTTCGAGAACGACATCTGCTCCGCCATGGTCACTGTTGGTACGGACATAATCCACACAAGCTTCGGGTGATACGGTAAGGATTTCCGGATAGTGCTCATGGATAAAGCGGATACGGCCTTCGTCTTTTTCACAGACGATGATACGTTTCGGATTCTTCAGCATGACACAGAGCAGCGTACAGATGCCCGTAGGTCCTGCTCCGATGATCAATACCGTATCCTCCTCTTTGATCTCAGAAATACGAGCTGCCCAGAAACCGGTGGCAAGAACATCTCCGACCAGCAAAGCCTGACGGTCTGTAACATGATCCGGGATTTTATTTAACCCCTGATCTGCAAACGGTACACGAACATATTCTGCCTGTCCGCCATCGATCCGGCATCCGAGAGCCCAGCCGCCATTCTGATCGGTGCAGTTGTTTACATAACCATGCCTGCAGAAAAAACATTCCCCGCAGAAGGTTTCCACGTTTACCGTGACTCTGTCACCGGGCTTCACATTCGTTACGGCGCTGCCGATATCTTCAACAATACCGACCATTTCATGTCCGACAGTTATACCCGGCACTGCGCGGGGGACGCTTCCGTGTTTAATGTGCAGGTCACTTGAGCAGATGCTGGCGAGTGTTACCTTTACAATGGCATCCCGTTCATCTATAAGAACCGGCTTCGGTTTTTCCATTAATTCAAATTTTCCTTTGGAAACATAAGTATATGTCTGCATTTTTATCCATCACTTTCTTCTTTATTTATTGATTCTTTTATCTCGGTCGAGAAGACGCCCGCATTTTTTAGTGGTGAGTAACAGCAAATTTGTCTCGGTGGGAGTCAGGTCTCCGACTTGAATCATGTCTTTGGTGGGCCCAGGGGCAAAAGTATTCCTACAGACAAGCCTGCGTCGGACTTCGGACCGCATGATCTTAGTATTATATTATAGCACTTATCTGCGCGGATAGATACAAAATTCCCTTTCCGGATCCGGAAAGGGAATAGATTAGATGTTGCTCCTGTCTGCAATGAAATGCAGTGTGAAGGATATCTCTAATATAAAGAAGTGATGATGTTTACACACTGATCGATTCCGAGCACACCGCTGTTGAGTGTCAGATGATAATTCTGTGCGTACCCCCATTTCATGTCGGTATAGAACCGGTGATATGCGGCACGGCGTTTATCCTTGTCGCGCAAGCGTTCCTCCGGGGACTGTTCACGTTCTCCATAAACCTCGACGATGCGGCGGGCACGGAAATCCATATCTGCGTGGATAAAGACTTTCAGGCAGTCGGCCTTATCCTGTAAAATGTAATCAGCACAGCGTCCAACAATTACACAGGGGCCTTTTTGTGCAAGCTCCGTGATGACCTTATATTGATGCTCCCACAGAATATCTTCATTTGTGAGGCCAAATAAGCGGTTTGAAAATGCAGATGAGAGGAAGCTGCCGGGCGTATATTCACCGGCTTCCTTTACATACTCCGGTGTAAAACCGGTTTCTTTTACCATTTCCTGAATGATCTCTGCATCATAGCAGGGGATGCCCAGCTGTTCTGCCACTTTTTTTCCGATGCTGCGTCCGCCGCTGCCAAATTCACGGCTGATCGTAATCACTCTGTTTTTCATACGTCTTATGCTCCTTTCACATTTAATTCATGATATGTTTTTATGATAATCACTGCTGAGATAATAAAGGTCAGAATATCTGAAACCGGCATGGAATACAGAACACCGTCCAGACCGAAGAAAACCGGAAGGAGCAATGCGAAGCCGACTCCGAATACTACCTCACGGAACATGGAAAGCATGGTAGATGTCAATGCCTTGCCCACGGCCTGTAAAAAGATGAAACATGCCTTGTTGACACACGCGAAGATCATCATGCAAAGATAGGTACGGAATGCCTTAACAGCAAAATCGGTATAGTAGCTGCTCTCATTAGAAGCGCCGAAAATAGCGATAAGCTGATGCGGGAATCCTTCCGCCAGTATGAGCGCGACTGCACCTACCAAAGCCTCGGAAATAAGCAGCCGGGTAAACAGCTCCCTCACACGCATGGTCTTTTCTGCACCCATGTTATAGCCAACGATCGGAATACAGCCGGCAGCCATGCCGACTACGATAGAAATGACGATCTGGAAAAATTTCATTACGATCCCGACGACTGCCATGGGGATCTGTGCGTACTGCTCCTGTGAGAACACAGCGTCCAATGCACCGTATTTACGGAGCATATTGTTGATCGCTGCCATTGCGGCCACAAGGCTGATCTGAGAGAGAAAGCTGGTAATACCAAGGGTGAGCATCCGTCCGAATATATTTGGAGAAAGTGCATAGTCACCGGCTTCCGGCTTGATGATCCGCATGTGCACCAGATACCAGACAGCGAGAATTGCCGTCACCACCTGACCAATCACTGTGGCTACAGCTGCACCCATCATGCCCCACTGAAGGCCGAAAATGAAAATCGGGTCAAGAATGATGTTGATAACAGCGCCTGCCAGTGTGGAAATCATGGCAAATTTCGGGTTCCCGTCTGCACGGATAATAGGATTCATAGCCTGACCGAACATATAAAACGGAATCCCAAGAGTAATGTAGAAGAAATATTCCTGTGAATGCCGGTAGGTTTCCTCATTGACCGTACCGCCAAACATGGCGATGATGCTGTTTGCAAAGATCAGATATACGGCGGTCAGGATAAGACTTCCTACAATGATCAAAACTACCGCATTGCCGACACTGCGCTTTGCCCGGGCTGTTTCATTCCGGCCAAGCGCCATGCTGACAAAGGCACAGCAGCCGTCACCGACCATCACGGCGATAGCCAGTGCAACAACCGTCAACGGAAAAACAACGGTATTAGCTGCGTTTCCGTAAGAGCCGAGGTAGCTGGCGTTTGCAATAAAGATCTGATCAACAATATTGTATAATGCACCTACTAACAATGAGATGATACAGGGAACTGCATACTGACGCATCAGCTTATCAATACGCTCTGTTCCCAAAAACTGATTTCCAATTTCCATAATGATCTCCTTTTTCTTAAAAAAATAAGAAATGCGTAAGCTCCTTTAAATCCGGACTTACGCATTTCTGCAACACGATCTGTCTATAAAATTGTTCTTTATCGTTCACTTCCCACCTCCTTTCAATTTAAATCGAACACCCGTGAGACTTGGCGCTTGATTCTGGTATTCCTATCAGAATCACTGCGCATCCTTGCGGAGCATTTATCTCGGTCGGAGACCTAACTCCCACGGAGATAAAAAAAGTGTGGCGCTTCTGCAACTGGATTTACGCAGAAACGCCACACGATGTAGCATTATTATAGCAAAAACGGAAAAAAATGTAAAGCAGTGGATTTTGATTGAACATAATATACAAAGTTAAATTATAATACGATATATAATGATACATATTGACAAATGGTTATAATATGATATATAATGTATTTCAGATGAGAGATGTGAATTTTGAAATAGATTTTGAAGGCGAAAGGGAGGGGAAACATGAATCTGGAATTGTACTTGGAACAGATGAAAGAGCTGGTCAACATTGACAGCGGCTCCGGAAATGTAGCCGGAATCAACCGGGTGGCAGATAAATTGGCTGGCTGGTATCAGGAGATCGGCTGGAACGTAGAACGAATTCCTGCCGATGGAGGTCGTCAGGTTCTTCTTATTACAAATCATGTATCCGAACATTATGATGCGATGTATATCGGTCATATGGATACGGTATTTCCGGACGGGACGGCAGAGAAAAGACCATTTCGAATCGAAGGAGAAAATTACTACGGTCCGGGTGTTGGTGATATGAAAAACGGTGATCTTGCAATGTTTCATATCGCGGCAAATTTACCGGAAACTGAGAAGAAATGCCTGAATATCGCAATGGTCTATAATCCGGATGAAGAGATCGGGTCGATCTACTCAAAAGAGATCACGGATCGAATCGGCTGTAAAGCAGATCACATTTTTGTCATGGAATCTGCCGGAAAAAATGGAACCCGCCATTGCTTTGCGAGAAAAGGTTCCCTGACGTATGATATTGAGTTTCAAGGTCAGGCGGCCCATGCGGGCTTTATGTTTGAAGTAGAAAATGCGTCTGCGGTTCTTGAGATGGGACATTACATTGTAGAATTAATGAGTCTGGCGGACAGAGAAAAAGATACGACGGTAAATGTCGGGATTGCAAATGGCGGTACAGCCAGAAATGTAGTTGCAGATCATGCAAAAATCAGTGTTGAAATGAGATTCAGGGATGACAGCGAAAGAATCCGCTTGAAAGAATATGTAAATAAAATAACAGAAGGACAACCGTTTGTTCCCGGAGTAAAAACAACGATCACGATGCAGAAGGAAACTCCGCCGTTTATAAAAACAGAGGAAGCGAAAAAGTATATCGAACGGGTCAGAAAAATTGCCGAAGAATATGGAATTCCATTTGAGGAAAAAGACCGCGGAGGACTCTCTGACGCGAACCATCTTTCAAGATGCGGCAATGCGATCGTTATGGATGGAATGGGACCGCATGGAGCGAATGATCATAGTGAGAAAGAGTACGGATATATCGGATCCGTTGAACCATGTGTAAAGCTCCATCTGGCAATTCTAAACGATATGTTAAATAAACAATAAGCCGAAGGGAGAGAATCTGATTGATAAAATATGTTATAAAAAGACTTTTTTATGCAATACCGGTGTTTCTTGGAATTACATTTACGGTGTATTTGCTGATCAATCTTGCTCCCGGAGGACCGCTTTCAATTTTGGCTTCATCCGGAGAAATGTCACTCAGCGATCTGGAGGCGTTGAAAGCTTCACTGGGACTTGATAAGCCGGTTCTTGTCCGGTATTTTCTGTGGCTGGCAGACCTGCTGCATGGAAATCTTGGAACATCATACCGTACCTCCCAGACAGTCAGCATGATGATCGGACAGCGTATCATCCCATCATTACTGCTTACTGGAACCGGTATTATTGGTGCGATCATCATAGGAATTCCGCTTGGAGTGGTTTCAGCCTGTAAACCGAATTCGATATGGGATCATATCAGTACATTTGTTGCTTTTATCGGAGCATCTGTGCCAAACTTCTTTTTAAGTCTTCTTCTGATCTATGTATTGGCTGTAAAAATGAAATTGTTTCCGACGAGCGGCATGTATTCGGCAGGAACTGGTGGTGATTGGAAGGATCTTCTCTATCATTTGGCACTTCCGGCGTTCGTGTGTGGAATCCAGCCAATCGGAAATTATATCAAACAGACAAAATCGAGTGTTCTTGAGGTTTTGAATGAGGAGTACATAAAAACAGCAAGATCAAAAGGACTTAGAAATGTCGTCATTGTGATCAAACATGCATTTCGCAATTCACTGATTCCGATCGTTACAACCCTAAGCCTTTCTGTCCCGTTTCTGATCGGAGGAGCTGTTGTAACAGAACAGATATTTGCCTGGCCGGGGATCGGAAGTCTGATGATCACTGCGATCACAAGTCGTGATTATCCGGTGATCATGGGAGTCGCTGTTTTGATCTGTGTCGTTGTTCTCGTTGTAAATCTGATTCTGGATCTGATCTATGCTGCGTTGGATCCGCGAATTAAATTTAAATAGGAGGGCACCAGGGCATGAAAAAAATATTAAGTAATCAGGCAGTAAAGAAATTTATGCATAACCGGAAAGCTGTTTTAGGTCTTATCATTGTCTGCTTTCTTGTTTTGGCAGTTATCCTGATGCCAATATTCATGAAGCTCGACCCATATACGACCGACCGGGCGGTAGGATTCAACAAAGCCCCATGTCCAGGCCATCTTCTGGGCACGGATGATGTGGGAAGAGATCTGTTCGCAAGGCTTTTATATGGAGGAAGAATCTCACTGTTTGTCGGAATCATGTCTACGATCATTTCAGTTTTGATCGGAATTCCGTTAGGACTGATCGCCGGTTATTTCAGAGGAATTGCAGAAACTGTCATCATGCGTGTCGCAGATGCATTTATGTCATTCCCGACGATGGTCCTGATTCTTGTTCTCGTTGCGGTGTTCGGACCGTCGATCCTTACGGTCACGGTGGTGATCGGAGTCCTGGGCTGGACTGCAATAGCAAAGCTGATTTACGGCAATGTTTTATCGATCCGGGAACGTGAATATATTCAGGCAACAAAAGCGATTGGAATGAGTACTCCAAAGATTCTGCTTTCAGAGGTACTGCCAAATGCGATCCCTCCGGTATGGGCAAATATTTCATTCCGGGTAGCAGGCGCAATTTTAACAGAATCCTCGTTAAGCTTTCTCGGAATGGGTGTCCAGACACCACAGGCATCCTGGGGAAATATCATATTTGCAGCGCAGAATCTTCTTGTATTGACGGCACGTCCGTGGGTGTGGTTCCCACCGGGAATCTGCATCATTCTCGTTGTTGTAGGATTTAATTTTATCGGAGAAGGTGTACGAGATGCCCTTGATCCAAAAACAAAATAGGGCAGTATATATCAAAAAATTTAAAGGAGGATCATTATGAGATCAGGTAAAAAAATTGCAGCGTGGATGCTTGCGGCAGCCATGGCAACAGGACTTCTCGCCGGATGCGGAGGCAGCTCCGGAAATGAGACGACAGCGGCTGCATCTGCAGCGGAAGGAACAACAGCAGCGTCAACGGCGACGGATAAGACGGGAGATTATTCCGATAAGGTCATTACATACGGTTTGACAACTGCATGGGATACCGTTAATCCTTACGGATCTACATCCGGATCGATCTATCAGAATCTGGTCTGCGACAAGCTGTATGACCGCCTTGCATTTATTGAGGAAGCAGGTTCCGGAGTATCACCGAGAGCGGCTAAATCATGGGAATCTGCTGATGATGGAAAAGCTGCGATCTTTCACTTAGATGAAAATGCAAAATGGCACGATGGTCAGCCGGTAACCGCAAAGGACTGGGTATTTACCGCACAGCTGATCACAAATCCGAAGTTTGATTACGGACTCAGAAGTGAGTTCAACACATGGGCAGGAACCGATGATAATGGTCTTGAAACGGCTGAAAAATCCGTCGGAGTTGAGGCTGTGGATGACTATACATTGAAGATTTCTTTTAAGAATGTTACTCCGGTCGAGGATTGGCTGATCCTTCATAACAAGTATTTCTATGTACTTCCGGAACATCTTCTTGGTGATATCGCACCTGAAAAAATGAAAGATGATGAGTTCTGGAAAGCACCGATCGGTTCCGGTCCCTGCACCTTTATCTCTGAGCTTTCCGGAAGCCAGCTGGAGCTGGGATCTTTTGCGGATTATCAGCTTGGTGCGCCGCAGTTTGGCAAACTGATTCTGAAAGTGATCGCTTCCACGAATACGATCACATCCATTGCAGCAGGAGAGATGGATGGATTTTATCAGCAGCCAACGACTGATGATGCACTTGCGGCAAAGGATATGGGACTTACGGTGACAGAATCAAGTGAACCGACCTTTGTAGGCGTATTCCTGATCAATAACCAGAATGTATCAGATAAGCGTATTCGTCAGGCAATGAGCTATGCAATTGATAAGGATCTTCTGATCGAGCAGAATCTGCAGGGAAAAGGCATTGCACCGGCAACCTGTGTGATCCCGGGATCGGAATATGATTGCGGACTCACCTGGTCCAGAGATGTAGATAAGGCGAAAGAGCTTCTTGCAGAGGCCGGATGGGATTCATCAAGAACACTTAAAATGGCAGTAACCTCCGCAAGAGAGAGTATGGCAGCAATCATTCAGCAGAATCTTGCAGAGGCGGGAATTACGATCGATGTTCAGACAGTTGAGCTTGCAACGATGTTCTCAGGACTTCAGGATGGCACTTATGATCTTGGAATTTGCGGCTCAACAGCAATGTCCTATCCGCTCTGGATGTCCGGATATTATGACAATAAGAATGCGACATACTGCCAGATCACAGATACCGCATACGCAGAGCTTCAGGATAAGATTGCTGCTGAAACAGACGAAGCAAAGAAAAAAGAACTGGTAAACGAATATCAGCAGCTTCTTTGGGATGAGATGCCGTTGGTAATGCTCTACAACGGATATATTTTCGGAGTTCAGTCGGAGAGATTCCAGGGATATAACGCATTTGAAGGCGGAGTCAATAACCAGGCTGTCTGGAAATGGTCTGTAAAAGAATGATCAGAAACCGGTGACGGGTTTGTCACAAATTTAGAAGGATGATGACAGGAGGGGAGCAGATGGATGAACATTTGCTGGAAGTTAAAAATCTGAAGGTTTCCTTTAAAGTAGGAAAAAAGAAGCTGACAGCAGTGGATAATGTTACTTTTTCACTGGACCGGGGAAAGGTGATCGGGATTGTTGGAGAGTCAGGATGCGGAAAAAGCGTCACGGCCACTTCGATTATGCGTCTGGTATCTCCTTCTGTCTGCGAAATTGATGAAAACAGCCAGATCCTGTTTGAAGGGGAAGATCTGTCAAAGGCATCAGAAGCCAGAATGAGAAAGGTGCGGGGAAATGAGATCTCCATGATCTTTCAGGAACCGATGTCGTCTCTGAATCCGGTATACAGGATCGGAGATCAGATGTTAGAGATGATCAGGACCCATCATCGTGAGATACCAAAAAAGGAAGCATTAAAACAGTGTATTGAAATGCTTGCCAGAGTGGGGATTCCTTCTCCGGAGCAGCGGATCAGGGAATTTCCACATCAGATGTCCGGTGGTATGAGACAGAGGGTAATGATCGCAATGGCATTGCTCTGCCAGCCAAAGCTTTTGATTGCAGATGAACCGACAACGGCCCTGGATGTGACGATTCAGGCCCAGATCCTCAGAATTTTAAAGAAGCTTGCGGAGGAGTCAGACACATCGGTGATTTTGATCACACATGATATGGGTGTGGTGGCAGAAATGGCAGATCATGTCATGGTCATGTATGCTGGAAAATCAGTGGAATATGGAACCGCAGAAGATATCTTTGATCATCCGATGCATCCATACACGGTGGGATTGCTGAAATCAATTCCAAAGCTTGGAAGTGGTCAGGAAGATCATCTGTTTACGATCGAGGGAACGGTTCCGGGGTTGGATGAGATGCCGGCCGGATGCAGATTTTCCACGCGATGTCCATATGCAACGGAGCAGTGCAAAAAAGAAGACCCGGGAATGCAGGGAGAAGCAGGACATTTTGTACGATGCTTCCGGTTTATGGATCCCGAGATACAGGATAGCAGGGAGGTGGAATAATGGAGACCCCTTTATTGGAAATCCGGGATGTAAAAAAATATTTTCCGGTAAAAAAAGTACATGGAAAGGAAATTACAGTAAAAGCGGTGGATTCCATTAACCTGAAGATCAATCAGGGAGAAATCGTAGGCCTTGTAGGCGAATCGGGCTGTGGAAAATCAACGTTAGGAAAGTCCATTTTAAAGCTTCATGAGATAACTGGAGGACAGATCCTGTTCCATGGAGAAGATATTACAAATTATAACGAACGCCAGATGCGTCCGCTGAGGGAAAAAATTCAGATTATTTTTCAGGATCCGTATGCGTCCTTAAATCCAAAGAAAAAAATTGTTCAATCCGTTATGGCACCGCTGGATGTGGCGGGAAAATATACGAAAGAAGAAAAACTGGAAAAGGTCAGGAAGATCCTGCGGGAGGTCGGTCTCAGTGATAAATATCTTGAAAAATATCCGCATGAAATGTCTGGCGGACAGAGACAGAGAGTCGTGATCGCAAGAGCCCTGATCAACGATCCGGAACTTGTCATTTGTGATGAGCCGGTATCGGCGCTGGATGTGTCAGTTCGATCACAGGTGCTGAATCTGTTAAAGGACCTTCATAAAGAAAGAAATTTAACGTACATTTTCATTTCTCATGACTTGAGCGTAGTGGAGTATCTTTGCGACAAGGTGGCGGTCATGTATTTGGGGCGCATCATGGAATATGCAGGAAAGAGGGAGCTCTATGGGAAACCTCTTCACCCGTATACAAAAGCATTGCTGTCAGCAATTCCGGTTCCGGATATCCACGCGAAGCGGGATGAGGTGATTCTTCAGGGAGAATTGCCGAGTCCGTTAAATCCGCCGACAGGATGTCTGTTCAGTACAAGATGTCCGATGGCAACAGACCAATGCAGACAAAGTCGTCCGGAATTAACAGAGATCACGGGAGACGATGGAACAAAGAGAAGCGTTGCCTGCTTTCTGTATCAGTAAACATTGTAAAAATATAACATGCGAAAAATGCGCAGAGGAGGAAATCAACTATGGAAGTAAAACAGATCATTGCGGAAATTAAGGAAAAGATGGATCAGCGAGGCGGATTAAAGCATATGTATTTTGTTGCCTGCGGTGGATCAAAGGCAGCTATTTTCCCGGGACTCTACCTGATCCAGTCGGAAGCAAAAAATTTCAGTGCGACAACCTATACCAGCAATGAGTTCGTACATGCGACCCCGAAAGAATTAGATGAGAGATGTATCGCAGTCATCTGTTCTCTTAAGGCTACACCGGAGACTGTAAAAGCTGTCGAAACAGCAAATGCAGCGGGAGCAATCACAATTGCCATGACGGGAAATATGCAGACTGGTATGGCAAAGGTCGGTCAGTATGTTGTGACATATTCAAACGGAGATCATCAGGATTACAGCGACTCCAATCAGGCAAATGCGCTCCGTATCGGCTTTGAAGTTCTCCATCAGTTTGAAAACTGGGATAAATATGACAAAGCAATGGATGCGTATCAGTATATTGATGAGATCGTTTCAGAGGGAAAGAAAAACTGTCTTCCGGCTGCACAGGCATGGGCTGAAAAAGTCGAACATGAGCCGGTCTTCTATGTCCTTGCATCCGGTCCGAACTATGGAGTTGCTTATTCCATGTGCTGCTGTCACTTTATGGAGATGCAGTGGAAACATGCGGTATGCCTGCACACAGGTGAGTACTTCCATGGACCGTTTGAGACAACCGATAAGAAGCTCCCGATGATCCTGTTAATGAGTGAGGGACGTACAAGAGCGCTCGATGAGAGATGCCTGAAGTTCCTGAATACATATGCTGAGAACTTTATTATCATTGATTTTGAAAAGCTGAATGGAGGAAAAATCGATCCTTCGGTTGCAGAATTCTTCAATCCGGTTGTCATGATCCCGATTGAGCGGTATTATGTATCTCAGCTGGCAGAAAAAACAGGTCATTCAATGGATGAAAGAAGATATATGTGGAAGGTTGAGTATTAATGATAAAGGTAATTGGCATCGGAGATAATGTATGTGATCAGTATTATCCTGCAAAGATCATGTATCCGGGTGGTCAGGCCATGAACTTTTCTGTATATGCAAAAATGCTGGGGGCGCAGTCTGCGTACCTCGGCGTTTTTGGAAAGGACAGAGTGGCAGAACACATTATTTCTGTTCTTGATGAGATCGGGGTCGATCATTCCAGATGCAGGCAATATGCCGGCGAGAATGGATACGCAAAAGTCCGGCTTGAAAATGGTGACAGACAGTTTATCATGAGCAACCGCGGAGGGATCGTAAATGAGCATCCGTTGGATCTAAAGCCGGAGGATATTTCCTATATCAGGGAATTTTCCCTTGTTCATACCAGTAATAATGGTCACTTTGATTCACAGTTAAAAAAAGTAAGAGAAACTGGAATTCCGGTTTCTTATGATTTTTCCGGTCACTGGAATGAGGAATATTATTTAAAAGAGATCGCGCCTGTTGTTGATTACGCATTTTTCTCCTGCGGAGAAATTGATGAGGAGACCGCAAAGGCAGCATGTAAGCGCTTTGTATCGGAAGGCTGTAAAATTGCAGTGGCAACTATGGGAAAACGCGGATCCCTCGCTTTTGACGGAAAAAAGTATTACAGACAGATCCCAAAGCCTGTTGATGCAATCGATACATTGGGAGCCGGAGATTCTTTTACAACTGCCTTTTTACTCTCGCTTTTAGATGGAAAAGGAATCGAGACAGCAATGGAAAAAGGAGCCGAATTTGCAGCAAAGACATGTATGGTGAGAGGCGCTTTTGGATATGGCGTTCCGTTTGAGGATCCGGAGCCTGGTGACTGCCTGTAAAAATCTGTGGATCGAACGGGGAACCTGCTCTGGAAAGAAAATTGTCCTTGCTATTTGTCTGAGCTGTTATTAAAATAGTATTGAAAAGAATTTAGACAGTGGGGGAAAATGAATGTTAAAGCAGGATGCGATGACTCCGTTGTATGTTCAGCTTATGGATACAGTGGAAAAGGATATCAAAAGCGGAAGATATAAACCGGGGGATAAGATCATGACGGAATCAGAGATGGCAAAGACGTATGGTGTCAGTCTGATCACCGTGAGAAAAGCAATCGGTTCCCTCATGGAAAAAGGACTTGTTGCTCGGAAACAGGGAAAGGGAACCTTCGTAACAAAGCCAAAGTTTTCCAGAAATATCAAACGTCTTCAGAGCTTCAGCGAGATGTGTGAGCAGATGGGAGTCGTGCCGGGGGCACATATGCTGGAAAATAAAATTGTGGATGCAGATGAAAAGATTGCGGCAAGGCTTGGAATTGAGACGGGCAGTAAAGTGATCTTTATATCACGTCTGAGATTCGCGGATTCAGAACCGGTCGTGATTGAAAAAAACTATTTTCCGTTAAAATATGCGTTCCTGTTAGAAGCTCAGTTTGAGGATAATTCCCTTTTTGATTATTTAAAAGAGAAAGCAGAAATGCAGGTTACAAGCTCGGAAAAACTGATCGAGCTTTGCAGAGCAACACAGGAGGAAGCAAAATTACTCGAAGTCCGAAAGGGCGACTATCTGATGTTCGTTAGAAGTACAGCATACGATCAGGAGAATGAGCCATTGTATGCGGGAATTCAGATCATAAATGGGGATCGATTCTCTCTGTATGTATATGAGACAAATGGGGAGCATTGACCATTCAGGAAAAGACCGCTGTTTTCACAGAGCGATTTGTGGAAACAGTGGTCTTTTTTAATGAAAAAATTGATATGTGTCTGCAGGCAAATGGAGATTGCAGAGGTCATAGTGAGAATGGGGTGGGTTACATTTTTATTGATTTGTATATTGACTGATGGTAAAATAATAACAGATAATATATTATATATTTTGAATGTAATCATGTAAAAATAGATAAAATATTATCTAATAAATGTACGAAAAACGAAATCGAAAGTGGGAAAGACTATGGAAGGTTTTATATGGGAGACAGCGGAAGAACTGGATCTGAAGTTGGCGCAGAGGGTTCGCAATATTAGAAAACGGCGTTCAATCTCGCAGGAGAAGCTGGCGTCGATGAGCGGTGTGAGTTATGGTTCTGTTAAAAGATTCGAGTCTACCGGTCAGATATCCTTGTTGTCTCTGACGAAAATCGCAATGGCACTGGATATTGCGGATGAACTCAGGAATATTTTTTCGCAGGTACCATACAGAGACATAAAGGAGGTCATAAATGAAACAAGATAATGCGCTGCAGGTGTATTATGATGAAAAACTTGTGGGGACATTGGCCATGACAGCAAATCGAAAAGCAGCATTTCAGTACACCGATGAATGGCTGGAACATGGATTTTCGATCAGCCCGTTCTCGCTGCCGTTAAAAAAGCAGGTGTTTGTGCCCACAAAGGATTATTTTGGCGGCCTTTATGGCGTGTTTGCGGACAGTCTTCCGGATAATTGGGGAAGATTGCTGCTAAATCGTCTGCTTCGTGAGCATAAACAGGATCCGGATAAACTGACGGTTTTAGACCGACTGGCAATCGTTGGAAAATCAGGAATGGGTGCGTTGACGTATTATCCGGAAAGAAAATTTCCAGAGCAGCGGGATAATCCTGACCTGGATGAACTGGCGCGGGAGTGTCAGAAAATATTGAACACAGAATATACAGACAAACTTGACGAATTGTACCGGCTTGGAGGAACGAGCGGAGGAACAAGGCCGAAGATCATGACTTCGATTGGAAATGAAGAGTGGATCATAAAATTTCCGGCCCATGTAGATGGAAAAGATGCGGGAAAAATGGAGTATGATTATTCATGCTGTGCCCGGAAATGTGAAATTACGATGAGTGAGACAAAGTTGTTCCCATCTGGAATCTGTAAAGGCTATTTTGGAACCAGGCGGTTTGACAGAGTCCCTGATCAAAATGGAATAAAGCGAGTCCATATGCTGACAGCAGCAGCGCTTCTCGAACTGGACTTTGAACAGCCGAGTCTTGATTACCACAGTCTGATGAAACTTACGAAGATATTGACGAAGGATCATTATGCGGATGTGGAAAGTATGTTTCGAAGAATGTGTTTTAATGTTTTTGCGCATAACAGAGATGACCACTCAAAAAATTTCACCTATTTGTATGATGAAGAAAAAGATCAGTGGAGACTGAGCCCTGCATACGATCTTACTTATAGTAATACGTACTATGGGGAACACACAACGACCGTTGACGGAAATGGAAAAGATCCGGGAAGAAAAGAATTATTAGCTGTTGGCATTACGGCTGGAATGAAGAAGAACCGGTGTATGGAAATTATTGATGAGATCGAGAGGTGTGTGGGAGAGATGCTTGGCGACTACCTATAGAATGCGTTCTACGATGAGCCTGAAAAGTTACAATGTGTCAATGAAATACACAATTAATTCACAAAAAAATTAGCACTCGCCTCTTGACAGTGCTAATAATATGTGTTATATTACATGCAGAACAAAGGAAGAGAGAAAAAATCAAAGGATCTCAAGGAGTTCCCAAGATTGGAAAATCTTCTGAAGTTCTTTCAGATAGATGACAAACAAGAAAACAGGAATTCTGATTGGAGGAATGATTTATGTATATGCCGAGTATTTTTGGAGAAAGTTTATTTGATAATATGTTCCCGTTTGATGAGAAGTTCTTTACAGAAAAGAAGGATCCGCTGTATGGTAAGAATGTATCCAGACTGATGAAGACAGATGTCAGAGAGACAGAAAAGACGTATGAGCTTGATATCGATCTTCCGGGATTTAAGAAAGATGAGATTCAGATTGAACTGAAGGATGGTTATCTGACCGTCAGTGCCGAGAAAGGTCTTGATAAGGACGAGGAAGATAAGAAAGGCAAATACATCCGCAAGGAACGTTATGCAGGTGCTCTGAGCAGAACCTTCTATCTTGGCGAGGAGATTCGGGAAGAGGAGATTAAGGCGAAATTCGAAAACGGTATCCTGAGTGTATCGATTCCGAAAGAGGAAGAGAAGAAGGTTGAAGGTCCGAAGCACATTTCCATCGAAGGGTGATCTGACAGTCCCGAGCGGTAACGATACAGAAACGTATGCGAAGCTGCCACGTATCTGAAAGATTAAGCCGCCCGGCGGATGAAAATTTCGCTGGGCGGTATTACTGACAACAAACACAACAAGTACTTCAGAATTGAAGGGAGGCTTGCGATCATGAATATCAGCAAATTTACACAGAAATCAGTGGAAGCAGTCCAAAACTGCGAGAAGCTGGCTTATGAATATGGAAATCAGCAGATCGACCAGGAACATCTCCTGGTGAGTCTGTTAAAATTAGATGACAGCCTGATCTTAAAGCTGATCACGAAGATGGGAATCTCCGGTGAGCAGTTTACAGATGAGGCGGAAGCAGCACTTAAAAAGCTGCCGAAGGTATCCGGAGGCGGACAGGTCTATCTGACCCAGGATCTTAATAAAGTCCTGATTGATGCCGAGGATGAGGCAAAGGCGATGGGAGACGAATATGTTTCCGTTGAGCATCTGTTCTTATGCCTGTTAAAACAGCCGAACAAGGCTATGAAGGAACTGTTCCGTACTTATGGGATCGACCGGAATAAATTCTTACAGGCTCTGTCCACGGTCCGCGGCAACCAGAGAGTTACCAGCGATAATCCGGAGGCAACCTACGATACCTTAAATAAATATGGTTCCGACCTTGTAGAAAAGGCAAGAGATCAGAAGATGGACCCGGTGATCGGCCGTGACGCCGAGATCCGGAATGTGATCCGGATCCTTTCCAGAAAAACGAAAAACAACCCGGTTCTGATCGGTGAACCTGGTGTTGGTAAAACCGCCGTTGTAGAAGGTCTTGCACAGCGTATCGTCCGAGGTGATGTACCGGAAGGCTTAAAAGACAAGAAATTATTCTCGCTGGATATGGGTGCCCTTGTTGCGGGCGCGAAATACCGCGGTGAGTTTGAGGAACGTTTAAAAGCCGTTCTCGATGAGGTGAGAAAGAGCGAGGGACAGATCATTTTGTTCATTGATGAGCTTCACACCATCGTCGGAGCCGGAAAGACGGAAGGCTCCATGGATGCCGGCAATATGTTAAAGCCGATGCTTGCCCGTGGTGAATTGCACTGTATCGGTGCGACAACTCTGGATGAGTACCGGAAATATATTGAGAAGGATCCGGCTCTGGAACGTCGTTTCCAGCCGGTTATGGTTGATGAGCCGACGGTCGAGGATACGATCTCGATCCTTCGTGGACTGAAGGACCGTTATGAGGTTTATCACGGCGTAAAGATCACCGATTCCGCTCTTGTAGCGGCGGCAACTCTTTCCAACCGTTATATCAGCGACCGTTTCCTTCCGGATAAGGCCATTGACCTCGTGGATGAAGCCTGCGCAATGATCAAGACGGAGCTCGATTCCATGCCGACGGAGCTGGATGAACTCTCCAGAAAGATCATGCAGCTTGAGATCGAGGAGGCGGCTCTTAAGAAAGAGACAGACCATTTAAGTCAGGAACGCCTTGTGGATCTTCAGAAGGAGCTGGCGGAGCTCCATGACCAGTTCGCGACTCAGAAGGCTCAGTGGCAGAACGAGAAGGCGACGGTTGATAAGCTTTCCTCCATCCGTGAGGAGATCGAGGCAGTCCATCGTCAGATCCAGGATGCACAGCAGAAATATGATCTGAATAAGGCAGCAGAGCTCCAGTATGGTAAGCTTCCGCAGCTTGAAAAAGAGTTGAAGGAAGAGGAGGAGAAGGTAAAGAACGCAGATCTGAGCCTTGTCCATGAGAGCGTTACCGAAGATGAGATCGCAAGGATCATCTCCCGCTGGACCGGTATCCCGGTTGCAAAGCTCACGGAGAGCGAGAGAAATAAGACTCTTCATCTGGACGATGAGCTCCACAAACGTGTTGTCGGTCAGGATGAGGCAGTCGAGAAGGTTACAGACGCGATCATCCGTTCCAAGGCCGGGATCAAGGATCCGACAAAGCCGATCGGTTCCTTCCTGTTCCTCGGACCTACCGGTGTCGGCAAGACAGAGCTTGCAAAGACACTTGCGGCAAGTCTGTTCGATGATGAGAACAACATGGTCCGGATCGATATGAGTGAATACATGGAGAAATACTCCGTATCCCGTCTGATCGGAGCGCCGCCAGGATATGTCGGATACGATGAGGGCGGTCAGCTCACAGAGGCAGTCCGCAGAAAACCGTATTGTGTCGTTTTGTTTGATGAGATCGAGAAGGCACATCCGGATGTATTCAATGTTCTGCTCCAGGTCCTCGATGACGGACGTATCACAGATTCCATGGGCAAGACCGTGGATTTCAAGAATACGATCATTATCCTGACCTCCAATATCGGTTCCCAGTATCTGCTTGACGGTATCGATGAGAATGGGGATATTAAGCCGGAGGCAAAGGCTGAGGTCATGAACGATCTGCGTGCCCACTTCCGTCCGGAGTTCTTAAACCGTCTTGATGAGACGATCCTCTTCAAGCCGCTCACAAAGAACAACATCGGAAGCATCATCGATCTGCTTGTTGCCGATATCAACAAACGTCTGGCGGATAAAGAGCTTGTGGTTGCACTTTCCGATACTGCAAAGCAGTTTATCGTGGACAACGGTTATGATCCGGTATACGGCGCAAGACCGCTTAAGAGATATCTGCAGAAGAATGTGGAGACTCTGGCAGCCCGCCTGATCCTGTCGGATGGTGTCCATACCGGAGATACGATCAAGATCGACGTGGTCGACGGAAAGCTCAACGCGTCTGCGGAGAGAGGAACAAAAGAATAATCAGAAAACTGGATTCCGGGCGGGTGCTTTGAAAGGCAGTCCGGAACCCGGATAAAAGAAAAACGTAACTATTCAGTACCTTCATAGTTACACGCAAAAATCTATTCCAGATCAGCTTCGCTGATGGGATTTTTGCCCTCCAGCCTATGTTTTCTTACGGTCAGCGCAGCAAGTGCGCAGACCTACTGAACAGTTACAGAAAAACTTCATCTCTGGAAACCTTCAGACTGATATCACAGCCTGAAAAAATTCCGGAGATGAAGTTTTTTTGTGCGACAGAAGTGACTTTTAGTGCGTCTCTCCTCCGACCACTTTGATATCCTGCTCATATTCAACAGCGGCCTTCACAGCCGCTTCCAATGCAGCCGTAATATCCGCAATGGCCATAGACGGGGTCGCCGGTTTATTGACAACCTGGGAAACGGCATACGGAACGTGGATAAAGCCACCGCGTACATTTGGAAATTCCTTTTGGATATAGTATAAAATTCCATACATGACATGGTTGCAGATATAGGTTCCTGCGGTGTTGGAGAGGGTAGAAGGATAACCGGCGTTCCTGATCTCCTGAACCATCGCCTTCACCGGAAGATTGGAGAAATAGGCAGCATCTCCGTCTGCAAAAATCGGCTCATCGATGGGCTGGTTTCCTTCGTTATCCGGGATTCTTGCATCTGTTACATTGATCGCAACACGCTCCGGAGTCACGCCGAACCGTCCGCCGGCCTGGCCGATGCTGATAACGATATCCGGGTGGAGCTCCTGCATTTTTTCATGGACTTTCGCAATGGATTTAGCGACTACGGTCGGGATCTGCAGCTTTGTGATCGTTGCCCCGGCGATCTCGTCTTTCATGGCTTTTACGGCTTCCCATGCCGGATTGATCGGTTCTCCGCCGAAGGGGTCGAACCCGGTGATCAGTACGTTCATGTAAATTCCTCACTTTCTTTAAAGCCGCCTCTGCAACGCGGGGGATTTTCAGTCCGGAAAATCCACGCCGTGATATTAACGGCATATTTTCTCAGGAGACTTATTTGACAAACAGAGTCTCCGACGTTATGATAGATAAGGATATTATACAGGAAAATAAAAGAATTCGCAAACGCAATTCCTGTACACGGACAGGAATTTTCTAATGTGCAAACACGCGAAGATGCAGATTGTCACATGCGACCGCGTGAGGCGCGAGAATGTGCCAGGCACATTTTTTGTTGAAAATCCTGTGCGATGCAGAAATGCAAAAACAGATAGAAAAGAGGAAAAATTATGTTTCGCAGAATCGGAAAAAATGATCCATGCTGGTGTGGAAGCGGGAAGCCATATTGTGAGTGCCATATGGCATTTGACCAGAAGATCAGTCGTGCCCGCTTCGCAGGCCACGAGGTTCCGTCCCACAAGATCATCAAGACACCGGCACAGATCGAGGGGATTCGTGAGAGCGGAAAACTGAATGTGGCAGTCCTTGACTATGTGGCGGAGCACATCAGAGCGGGAATTACCACGGAGGAGATCGACCAGTGGGTATACGACTTTACGACAAAGCACGGCGGGATTCCGGCACCGTTAAATTATGAGGGATTCCCGAAGAGCGTGTGCACCTCCATCAATGATCAGGTGTGCCACGGAATCCCGTCCGGGGATGTTGTCTTAAAAGACGGCGATATCATCAACGTGGATGTCTCCACGATCCTTCACGGATATTTTTCTGATTCGTCCAGAATGTTCCTGATCGGCAACGTGGATCCGGAAAAGGAAAAACTTGTCCGTGTCACGAACGAAGCTGTGGAAAAAGGTCTTGAACAGGTAAAACCGTGGGGATTCTTAGGAGATATGGGGCAGGCAGTCCATGACTATGCGAAGAAGAACGGATACACCATTGTCGAGGAAGTCGGCGGCCACGGTGTCGGCCTTGAGTTCCATGAAGACCCGTTTGTAAGCTATGTGACAAGACGGGGCGAGGAGATGCTTATGGCACCGGGGATGATCTTTACCATCGAGCCGATGATCAACATGGGCCGTCCGGATATCTTTGTGGATGACAGCAATGGCTGGACGATCTATACCGATGACAGGCTTCCGTCTGCCCAGAGGGAGATCATGGTACTCGTGACAGAGACCGGACATGAGGTCCTTGCGTGGTAGAAAAACAGGGAGAAAAACCGTTACTGTTTGCGCAAGGCGTAAACAGTGACGAAAAACCTGATGAAAAACAGGAAAATTCCTTGAATAGTATCTGAAAATTCGGTATAATATAGTCAAATAACAGTAAACGTGAGATTTGAATAAGGAGGATCGTGTATGGAGTTAAAGTATGACAAAATTCAGACGACCGGTACAGATACCCCGTTAAAAATCGTAAAGGGACATTTTGCAACGAATCATGCCCACACGAATTACTATTTTGACCTGACGACGGTAAAGAGCCGTCTGAGTGAGGCGGGAGGAATTGCCCAGGCACTCGTACATATGTATCTGTACGATATGATCGTCGATACAATCGTATGCATGGAAGGGACCGAGGTGATCGGAACGCTTCTTGCGCAGGAGCTGACAAAAGGCGGTTTCATGTCGAAGAACGCCCATAAGACGATCTACGTTATCAAACCGGAGTTCAACAGCAACAGCCAGATCGTGTTTAAGGACAATTACCGCGCAATGATCAATGGAAAGAATGTGCTGATCCTCACCGCGACCGTGACAACAGGTCTGACGATTAACAAGGCGATCGAGGGTGTCCAGTACTATGGAGGAATTATTCAGGGGATCTCCGCAGTATTCAGCGCACTTGAGAATGTCAACGGAATTCCGATCAAGTCGGTATTCGGATTAAAAGATGTTCCGGATTACCAGTACAGCGACTACAGAAACTGCCCGTTATGTAAGGAAGGAAAGAAACTGGATGCGCTGATCAATCCGTATGGATATTCAAAACTGTAAAAATAATTTGAAATAGGAGCAGCTCTGCAGGCCGGGGAAATCCCGGTGTCTGCAGAGCTTTTTCTTTTAACAGGGAACTCCGATGAATTCCCAGTTAAATAAAAAGGCACTGACGAGCCAGCGATGTTACATAACTCTGGTTCATACAAGATATAAAAAGAAACTACTTGCAATTTCTGACAAAGTGCTTATAATAAAACATAGTAACATTGCTGAAGGGCAACTGGAAAGGAGACGCAAAGATATGACGAATCTTATTCTACTCGCAGTCGTGATTCGAATTATCGTCAGCATTATCGTCGTGGACGGGAATGCTTATTTGCGTTATACTGAATCCGGGATTGCCTGATAGAAACTTGAAAGAACAAGTTACGAAAGAAAGCAAAGCCTTACAGTGTAACGCTGTAAGGCTTTTTTATACCTGAATTTTGATACGGACATTTGTCCGTACCGAAAAAAGAAAAGACGGGAATGTCTGACAGAGTCGGACATTCTGAAAGAAATAAGATGAGGGGAAAAACAGCTATGAAAATGAACGGAGCGCGGATCCTGGTGGAAGAGCTGATCCATCAGGGCGTGAGAGTGGTCTTCGGATATCCGGGGGGCGCAGTGCTTGATATCTATAACGAACTCTATCTTGCGTCTGACCGTATCGGACATGTCTTAGCGGCCCATGAGCAGGGAGCTGCCCATGCCGCTGACGGATATGCGAGAGCAAGCGGAAAGACCGGCGTGGTCCTGGCGACAAGCGGTCCCGGTGCTACAAATCTGGTGACAGGGATCGCGAATGCCTACCTCGATTCCGTACCGATGGTCGCGATCACAGGAAACGTCGCGGTAAACAGTCTCGGAAAGGATTCTTTCCAGGAGGTGGATATCGTCGGGATCACACAGCCGGTAGTAAAACACAACTTCATGGTCCGGGACATTAAGGATCTTCAGAAGACGATTATTGAAGCCTTCGAGATCGCGAATTCCGGACGTAAGGGACCGGTTCTCATTGATATTCCGAAGAACGTCCAGTCTGCGGAATACGAGTATGTGGAGGACTTAAAAGTCCCAAGTGTTGTAAAGAAGCCGAGAAAGTCCGAGTGCGGAGACATTGGTGAAGTTGTTGAGATGATCAAAAAGGCGAAAAAGCCGTTTATCTACGCAGGCGGCGGTGTCGTGGCAGCAGGAGCCCAGAAAGAAGTCCTGGAGCTCTCAAAACGGGTCGACGCGGCGATCGGTCTTTCGATGATGGGAATCACCTCCGTTCCGGCCTCCTATCCGCTGAATCTTGGAATGTGCGGCATGCACGGAAAATATCCGTCCATCAAGGCCCAGTCCGAATGTGATCTGCTTCTGGCAGTTGGTGTTAGATTCTCCGACCGCGCGACAGGTGACTTAAACGAGTACACAAAGAAATGTATGACGGTCCATATCGATATCGACCGCGCGGAGATCGGAAAGAACGTCAGCCCTGACGTGAGCCTCTGGGGCGATGTGAAGGAGATCCTTACGAAGATTCTGGAAGCGCTCCCGGAAGAACGGCATCCGGAGTGGGTGAGTGAGCTTGAGGGCTATAAGAACGAGATGATCCTCCCGGCACCGAAACCTTACGGACCGGAAGCCATCATCGAGGAAGTTCACAGACATTGTACCGAGGACACAGTGGTCGCTACCGACGTCGGACAGCACCAGATGTGGACCATGCAGTTCTACCCGTTTGAAAAGCCGCATACGCTTCTCACTTCCGGCGGTCTCGGAACCATGGGATACGGTCTCGGTGCAGCCATCGGCGGATGCATCGCAGCGAGAGGCAGAAGAACCGTTCTCTTCACCGGAGACGGAAGCTTCGGAATGAACTTAAACGAGATGGCAACGGCGGTAAGCCAGGAGCTTCCGATCACCATCGTCCTCTTTGACAACGATGTTCTCGGAATGGTAAGACAGTGGCAGACAATTTTCTACGACTGTCACTATTCCCAGACGATCCTGGACAGAAAGACGGACTTCCCGGCTCTGGCGAAAGCCTTCGGTGCTGACGGATACGCGGTCTACACGATGGAGGATCTAAAGAAAGCCCTTGATGTAGCTGACAAATCCCAGGGACCGGTTCTGATCGATTGTCACATTGATATGGATGAGAAAGTCCTGCCGATGATTCCGCCGGGACGATCCATCAAAGACATGATTGTGGAAGGATAAGGTGACCATGGAAAACAAAGTTGAAAAGTTTGCGGTCGCCATGATCGTAAACAACCGCTTCGGCGTTTTAAACCGCATCGCCGGTCTTTACGCAAAGCGCTGCTATAATATCGATAATATCTCTGCAGGAACGCTTGATGATCCGAATTATACAAGGATTACCATCGTCTCCACAGGAGATGAATATATGAAGGATCAGGTGGTCCGTCAGCTGGAAAAACTCATCGATGTCCGTGCTGTAACACTTTTGGAGCCGGAAAACACCGTATTTGCCCAGCATATGTACATCAAAATGCACCTGACAGGAAGCCACAGAGGTTCCAGCAAACATCAGGTACTGGATCTGATCAACGAGTACGGCGGAAAAGTCGTAGACTTCGGTGAAGAGCATCTGACAGCCGAGATTACCGGAGACAGCAAAAAAGTTGAATCTTTTATTGAAAAAGTCAGAGATTTTGGTATATTAGAACTTAGCCGGTCGGGAGAGATCGCGATCGGTTTAGGGATAGACAACACATTACGTGTCGATCACAATGAAGAATAAGGAGAAGAAAAACTATGGCAACCATGTATTATGAGAGAGATTGTAACTTATCACTTCTTGATGGAAAGAAAGTAGCCGTTATCGGTTACGGTTCCCAGGGTCATGCACACGCACTGAACTTAAGAGATTCCGGTGTTGATGTTGTAGTAGGCCTTTACGAAGGTTCCAAATCTGCTGCAAAGGCAAAAGAGGATGGCTTCACAGTTATGCTCACAGCAGACGCTGTTAAGGCAGCAGACATCATCATGATCCTTGTAAACGATGAGAAGCAGGCAGCTCTCTACAAGAAAGACATCAAAGACAACCTGACAGCAGGCAAGACACTTGCATTCGCTCACGGCTTCAACATCCACTTCAAACAGATCGTTCCGCCGGCAGATGTAAACGTTATCATGATCGCTCCGAAAGGACCGGGCCACACAGTTCGTTCCCAGTACGTTGGCGGAAAGGGTGTTCCGTGTCTCGTAGCTGTTGAGCAGGATCCGAGCGGAAACTCCATGGAAGTTGCTAAAGCATACGCTGCAGGCATCGGCGGAGCAAGAGGCGGTATCCTCGAGACAACATTTAAGGAAGAGACAGAGACAGACCTCTTCGGTGAGCAGGCAGTTCTCTGCGGCGGCGTTTGCGCATTAATGGAAGCTGGTTTCAACACACTTGTAGAAGCTGGTTACAAGCCGGAGAACGCATACTTCGAGTGCATCCACGAGATGAAACTGATCGTAGACCTGATCTTCAACGCTGGTTTCGAGGGAATGAGATACTCCATCTCCGATACTGCTGAGTATGGTGACTATGTAAGCGGTAAGAGAATCATCGGCGACGAAGCTAAGAAGGCTATGAAGCAGGTATTAACAGAGATCCAGGATGGTACATTCGCTAAGAACTGGATCCTTGAGAACCAGGTTGGCAGAACAACCTTCAACGCAGCAAGAGCAGCACACGCTGATACACTTGCAGCTAAGACAGGCCGCGAGTTAAGAGCAAAGATGGGCTGGAAGCAGACACAGGATCTTGACGAGGCTAAATAGTCGCGTAGGAAAATGAGCAGTGCAAAGGCGGCGGGGAAAGATTCACGTTGTGCTTGCACATAAGTGAATCTTTGCCGACGGCTTTATAGGGCGAATGCCCGCGCACGAACGGACGCAAGTCCGTGAGTGTGCCACTGCGGACTAGCGGAAAACGCAAGTCCGCGAGTGTGGCACTGCGGGGCAGCGAAACCCTAAAAAATTCTTCAGGGCCAGGCATCACCGCCTGGCTCTGGATTTCATAAGGAGAAAAACAATGAATTCAGATAAAGTAAAAGCAGGCGTAGAACATGCGCCGCACCGTTCCCTTTTAAAGGCAGACGGATACAACGATGAGCAGATGCGCCGCCCGTTCGTCGGCGTCGTAAACTCTTTCAACGAGATCGCTCCGGGTCATATGCACTTACAGAACATCGCACGTGCCGTAAAGGACGGTGTTCTCGCTGCAGGCGGAACCCCGATGGAGTTCGATACGATCGGTGTCTGTGATGGTATCGCCATGGGACATGACGGAATGCATTTCTCTTTGAGCTCCCGTGAGCTGATCGCTGATACCATCGAATGTATGGTAAAGGCACACTGCTTTGATGCTCTCGTATTTATCCCGAACTGTGATAAGATCGTTCCGGGTATGTTAATGGCAGCAATGCGTCTGAACCTTCCGTGTATCTTCGTGTCCGGCGGTCCGATGCTCTCCATCAACCAGAGAGACTTAAATACTGTATTTGAGGCTGTCGGCGCAAGAAAAGCAAACCTGATCAACGATGAGGAACTCGCTGAGATCGAGGGAAGCTCCTGCCCGGGCTGCGGTTCCTGTTCCGGTATGTTCACCGCAAACTCCATGAACTGCTTAACAGAAGTTCTTGGTCTCGGACTTCCGGGAAATGGTACGATCCCGGCTGTATACGCAGAGCGTATCCGCCTTGCAAAGACAGCTGGTATGCAGGTTATGAAGCTGCTTGCCGATGATATCCGTCCGCGTGATATCGTAACACCGGCAGCATTCGAGAACGCGCTGACAACCGATATGGCTCTCGGCTGCTCCACAAACTCCGCACTTCATCTTCTTGCGATCGCTCACGAGGCTGATATCGCTCTTGACCTTCATATGATCAACGACATCAGTGAGCATACTCCGAACCTGTGCCATCTTGCACCGGCCGGACATCACCACATGCAGGATCTGATGGAAGCAGGCGGAATCTCCGCAGTATTAAAAGAGCTTCTCGATGCAGGAATGATCCAGGGACAGTGCAAGACTGTAACAGGAAAGACGGTTGCTGAGAACGTTGCACATGCAGTAAACCGCAATCCGGAAGTTATCCGTCCGATCGACAATCCGTACACAAAGACAGGCGGACTTGCCGTTCTTTTCGGAAACCTTGCTCCGAACGGCGCGATCGTAAAACGTTCCGCTGTAAAACCGGAGATGTTAGTCAACACCGGTACTGCAAAGTGCTTTGACTCCGAGGAAGAGGCGATCGCTGCGATCTACGCAGGAAAGATCGTTCCGGGCGACATCGTTGTCATCCGTTACGAGGGACCGGCAGGCGGCCCGGGAATGAGAGAGATGCTCTCCCCGACATCCGCGATCGTTGGCATGAAACTCGATACGACCGTTGCTCTCCTGACAGATGGCCGTTTCTCCGGCGCATCCTGTGGTGCAGCAATCGGACATATCTCTCCGGAGGCAGCTGCAGGCGGCCCGATCGCTTACATCAAGGACGGCGACAAGATCGCGATCGACATCCCAAACTACAGCTTAAAGCTTCTCGTTTCTGATGAAGAGATGGAAGAGAGAAAGAAGACCATGAAGATCCGTGAGCCGAAGAAGCTGACCGGATACTTAAAACGCTACGCAAAGAACGTATCCTCCGCAGATAAAGGTGCGATCGTAGAGTAGGCGAAGGATTCATAGGGCGGACGCCCGAAGCTTCCTGACCGCGAAAGCAGACAAGAAGATGTACATCGAAATTGAAGAAAATGAAAAAGGGCGGCGGGCTTGTTGAGAAGCTGCGCCGTCCTTTGCATCAAGAGAGGAAACCATATGAATGAGATCGTATCAAACCTGCTCGTATACGGCAGCCTGCCGGAAGACTCGATCCTCTGGCAGCTTGCGGATATCTGCGAAAAATTAAAAAATCAGACAGAGTCCAAAGACGCACTGCGCGGACGCGTATTCCATCAGGTAAAAAATCTTCTGACGGTTGCGACAGACTATGCATTTGATAAAAATTTATGGCATAATTACCTGACCTTCCTGCTGATCACGAACGAGAATCCGTTCAGCCTCGTCTGTGAAAAGATGGGGGCTCAGGACGGAACGGTCAACAACTTTGTGACTCATGACTTTGAGATGTTTAAAAAGCTGTTCGACTATGATTTCTCCTGGATGGAAAAAGAACTTTCCATCGACTGCTTCACCCAGCTGACTCACTATAAGGCGATCCGCAAAAAAGAGCTGATGTACAATAAAAATGTCAGCGAAAAGGTGAGAAATTTAAGTGAACAGCTTGAGACGGCTGAGTCCGGAGCTGATTTCTTCAAATATGTGACGGAATTCTACAAGGACTTCGGTGTCGGCATGTTCGGTCTCAACAAGGCGTTCCGCATTGCTGAGAATGGAGACGGCTCCGTCCGCTTCCTCCCGATCAACAACATGGATGCCGTGATGCTGGACGACCTCATCGGATATGAGCTTCAGAAGAAGAAACTTGTGGAGAATACCCAGGCGTTCTGCGACGGAAAAGCGGCGAACAACGTCCTGTTGTTCGGCGACAGCGGTACCGGTAAATCCACGAGCATCAAGGCGATCGTCAACCAGTTCTATCCGCAGGGCCTGCGCATGATCGAGATCTACAAGCACCAGTTTAAGGATCTCTCGACGATCATCGCCCAGATCAAGAACCGCAATTACAAGTTCATCATCTACATGGATGATCTTTCTTTCGAAGAATTTGAGATCGAGTACAAGTTCTTAAAGGCCGTTATTGAAGGCGGCGTTGAGACGAAGCCGGACAATGTCCTGATCTATGCGACATCAAACCGCCGTCATCTGATCAAGGAGACATGGAAGGACAGAGAGGATATGGAGCACAGCGAAGATCTGCACCGTTCCGACACTATGGAAGAAAAACTCTCCCTGGTCAACCGTTTTGGACTTTCCATCTACTATGCGAAGCCGAACAAGGAAGGCTTCAACGAGATGGCGATCGCACTTGCGAGACGTGCAGGCATCACTCCGGATATCATGACGGACGAGGAGATCTGCTACGAGGCGAACCGTTTCGAGATGCGCGGCGGCGGACTTTCCGGCCGTACTGCCCAGCAGTTTGCGAATTACCTGCTCACGATCAAATAAGAATACTCACAGAGTACGAAGCCCTGGTATGGAGACATGCCGGGGCCTTTTTTGTTTAACAGGAAATTCCGAAGGAACTTCCTGTTAAACAAAAAGGCGCTACGTGCCTAAGATGCACACTCGCGCGAAGATGAAGATTGTCGCAAGCGACCGCGCTCGGCGCGAGAATGTGCCGAGGCACATTCTTTTGTATAACTGTTTCGACTCGAAAATTCGCTAAGATCCGCTAAGAGAATGCTGAAAAATATTTAGATATTTACAAAATAATAGAATATAGTCAGAAAATGACGAGCAAAAACCCGAAATCACACCTGTTTAACCTTGAATTCGACAGAAAGAAAATCGTATAATCTCTACATTCCTACCGGAGAAGATCAAAACGTGAAAGATCGCGGCGGCTATCCGAAAGGATCAGGGGAAATGAAAGAAAAAGAACGCAGAGTGTAACAGGAGGAACATTATGGCAGAATTATCAATTGCGATCGCGGATGACAACAGACAGACTTTGAATTTACTTGGCGAGATCCTGGAGAAAGAGGACGGGATCCATGTGGTTGGAAAAGCAGATAATGGCGAGGACGCATACAATATGATCGTCCGAACAAATCCGGATATTGTCCTCATGGATGTGATCATGCCGAGACTTGACGGAATTTCTGTCATGGAAAAGATAAAGAATAACACGCAGATGAAGAACCACCCTTCGTTTATCATGGTGACGGCGGCCAGCAGTCAGGATGTGACAGAGGATGCGTTCCGCCTCGGAGCGAATTATTATATCATGAAACCGTTCAACCGCGACGTGATCCTGGACAAGATCCGCAGAGTCTGCCGCGGACGGGCGAAAGCGGCGGGCAATGTACATACGGAAATGAAACGGGTACAGCCTTATCTGGACAAGGAGAACTACATGGAACAGAATCTGGAGACGGATGTGACCCAGATGCTGCATGAGATCGGGATCCCGGCACATATTAAGGGATATCAGTACCTGAGAGATGCTATCATCATGTCGGTCCGGGATACCGAGATGTTGTCTTCGGTCACGAAGATCTTATATCCGACGATCGCGAAGACCCATAAAACGACGCCGAGCCGCGTGGAGCGCGCCATCCGCCATGCGATCGAAGTGGCCTGGGGAAGAGGAGAGCTCGACACACTGAACAGCCTCTTCGGATATACGGTAAACGGCGGCAAAGGCAAACCGACAAATTCAGAATTTATTGCATTGATTGCAGACAAAATCCGACTGGATTATAAACGAATCTGAAAAATCTGAAAAAACAAAAAAGACCCACTTTCTAATTTTACAGGGATGTGTTATACTGAATCTAATAGCGGGGCACAGAGCGCTGTTCACTGGCAGGGATCTTTTGAACGGAAGATCCCGTATGATGCAGTTCTGGCTGCGGATCCTGCCGACAGGGGATGGAAAGACCGACGGGATCACGTTACCGGGTCCATATCGGTGAACGGTAACGCAAGAAAAGTGGAAGGATGGGTTATCATGAAAAAAATATTGTTTGTCGCTTCCGAAGCTGTACCTTTTATCAAGACGGGCGGACTTGCCGATGTTGTGGGTTCCTTACCGAAGTGTTTTGATAAAGAATATTTTGATGTTCGGGTCATGATCCCGAAATATCTCTGCATCAAAGATAAATTTTTGAGCAACCTTACTTATGTAAATCATTTCTATATGGACTATCTGGGACAGAGCCGTTATGTCGGGATTCTTGAATATGTTTATGAGGGGATCACCTTCTATTTTATCGACAACGAGAGCTATTTCTGGGGAGATAAGCCGTATGGAGACTGGTATTACGATCTGGAAAAATTCTCATTCTTCTCCCAGGCGGCCTTATCCGCACTCCCGGTAATCGGTTGGAGACCGGATGTGATCCACTGCCACGACTGGCAGACCGGACTGATCCCGGTATATCTGAAAGGCAGATTCGGCGAGGGCGAATTCTTCCGCGGGATCAAATCCGTTATGACGATCCACAACCTGAAATTCCAGGGCGTTTGGGATGTGAAGACGATTCAGAGATTTTCCGGTCTTCCGGACTATTTCTTTACTCCTGATAAGCTGGAAGCTTATAAAGACGGAAATATGTTAAAGGGCGGTCTCGTGTACGCGGATGCGATCACGACGGTCAGCAATACTTACGCGGAGGAGATCAAGACTCCGTTCTACGGGGAAGGACTGGACGGACTCATGCGCGCCCGCGCCAATGATCTCCGCGGTATCGTAAACGGAATCGACTACGATGTATTCAACCCGGAGACGGACCCGGATATCGTTCAGAATTATAATGCGAAGAACTTCCGAAAAGAAAAAGTCAAAAATAAACGCGCACTCCAGGAAGAGCTCGGACTTGCCAGAGATGATAAGAAATTTATGATCGGTATCGTCTCGAGACTCACGAGCCAGAAAGGTCTCGACCTGATCCAGTGCGTTATGGACGAGATCTGTACAGACGATGTCCAGTTAGTGGTCCTCGGAACCGGCGATGAGAACTATGAAAATATGTTCCGCCATTATGACTGGAAGTATCACGACAGGGTATCGGCGCAGATCTATTATTCCGAGCCGCTGTCCCACAAGATCTATGCGGCCTGCGATGCCTTCCTGATGCCTTCCTTATTTGAACCGTGCGGACTGAGCCAGCTCATGGCGCTCCGGTACGGCACGGTGCCGATTGTCCGTGAGACCGGCGGCTTAAAGGATACGGTGTGGCCGTACAACGAGTTTGAGGGAACAGGAACGGGATTCTCCTTTGCAAACTACAATGCCCACG
Source organism: Pilosibacter sp. NGB245 (assembly GCF_057397225.1). Classification (NCBI taxonomy): domain Bacteria; kingdom Bacillati; phylum Bacillota; class Clostridia; order Eubacteriales; family Clostridiaceae; genus Pilosibacter; species Pilosibacter sp. NGB245. Next base: position 946,218 of record NZ_CM171584.1, read on the forward strand.
AAATGTTAAACATCATCCGCTATGCGAAACATATCTTCTACGATAAGAAGCGGGAGTGGAACAAGATCATTGACCGGGCAATGGCTGTAGATTTTTCATGGAACAGCTCTGCAAAGAAATATCAGGAATTATACGACTGGCTGATCGGATATTAAGTTGTTCACACAATCCATTCCCGCCCACGCATCCATGTGGGCGGGAATGTCATTTACGCGAACAACGAGCCAGAGTCCGCGCTTGCGCGAGACCCTGGCGACTGTCGCGATAACAAGGGGAAACCCGCGAAGCGTGCTTTCACTTGTCTGAATAGCCGCCTGATAATGATCTTACAGAAAAGAGGAAAACATGACGATATGGAATGAACTTCTGGGAAACCAGGTGCTGATCAGTGCTGTGCTGGGGTGGACGGTCGCGCAGTTTTTAAAGACCGTGATCGATATGGTCCTGAACCGGTCTTTTAATCCTGAACGGATCTTCGGGTCAGGCGGAATGCCGAGCTCCCATTCGGCTACCGTCTGCGCGCTCACAACAGCTTCCGGAATGAAATACGGAGTCGGAAGTTTTGAGTTTGCCGTCAGCTTTGTCCTTGCGATGATCGTAATGTACGATGCGATGGGCGTGAGACGGGAGACGGGAAAACAGGCGAAGCTGCTGAATAGTGTATTTTTTGAGAATATTCTGAACCTTGATGGAGTATTTCTCCAGGAAAAATTAAAGGAATACGTGGGACATACGCCGCTGCAGGTAGTTGCCGGGGCGATCCTGGGGATCCTGATCGCAGTGCTCATTGGTTAATTGTACTAAATTGAATATAAAATATACACAATTATGCCTAAAGAGTATTGCGAAAAAACACGAAAATATGTGAAAAAATCACGAAAGATTTACAAAGGGATGTTGCAAATTTTGGCAACATCCCTTATAATATGTACAGACCTTTTTTCCGACACTCAATTTTTTTGTGCGAAATCTCTAAAACCAGAGATCGTGTGATGGGGCATGGGGGGTACCGCAAGGGGAGCAAAGAAATGAGGGCAGCCACAGACATCTTAAGTCTAAGCTAAATCTAATTCTAGGAGGAATAACAACTTATGGCAAAGTGGGTTTATAAGTTTGAAGAAGGCAGTGCAGCTATGAGAAATCTTCTCGGCGGCAAAGGTTGTAACCTTGCTGAGATGACAAATCTCGGTATGCCGATTCCGCAGGGATTCACAGTAACAACAGAAGCCTGCACAGATTACTATAACAGCGGAAAGCAGATCACAAAAGAGATCCAGGACCAGATCTTCGAAGCTCTTACATGGCTCGAGGGCGTAAATGGAAAGAAATTCGGTGATACAGAAGATCCGTTGCTCGTATCTGTACGTTCCGGTGCGCGTGCATCCATGCCGGGTATGATGGACACCATCTTAAACCTTGGTTTAAACGATGTAGCGGTTGAGGGCTTCGCAAAGAAGACAGGAAATCCGCGTTTCGCATATGACTCCTACAGAAGATTCATCCAGATGTATTCCGACGTTGTTATGGAAGTTCCGAAGTCCTACTTCGAGAAGATCATCGATGAGATGAAGGAAGCAAAAGGCGTTCACTATGATACAGAGTTAGACGCTAACGATTTAAAGGAACTCGCTGAGAAGTTCAAAGCTGTATACAAAGAGGCTATGAACGGCGAAGAGTTCCCGCAGGATCCGAAGGAACAGTTAATGGGCGCTGTAAAAGCAGTATTCCGTTCCTGGGACAACCCGCGTGCGATCGTTTACCGTCGTATGAATGATATTCCGGGTGACTGGGGTACCGCAGTAAACGTACAGACCATGGTATTCGGTAATAAGGGAAATACCTCCGGTACAGGCGTTGCGTTCACCCGTAACCCATCCACAGGTGCAAAGGGCATCTTCGGTGAGTATCTGATCAATGCACAGGGCGAGGACGTTGTTGCCGGTGTTCGTACACCGCAGCCGATCACTCAGCTTGAGAAAGATCTTCCGGAGTGCTACAAACAGTTCATGGAACTGGCTATGAAGCTTGAGAACCATTTCCACGACATGCAGGATATGGAGTTCACGATCGAGGAAGGCAAGCTCTACTTCTTACAGACACGTAACGGTAAGAGAACTGCTCCGGCTGCAATCCAGATCGCATGCGATTTAGTAGATGAGGGACAGATCACTCCTGAGGAAGCTGTTTGCAGAATCGAAGCGAAATCCCTTGATCAGTTATTACATCCGACCTTCGATCCGGCTGCGTTAAAGGCAGGCGAAGTGATCGGACAGGCTCTTCCGGCTTCCCCGGGTGCTGCAGCTGGTAAAGTTTGCTTCACAGCAGATGACGCGAAGGCAGCTGGTATCGGCGGCAAGGGCGAGAGAGTTATCTTAGTTCGTCTTGAGACATCCCCGGAGGATATTGAAGGAATGCACGCTGCACAGGGTATCTTAACAGTCCGCGGCGGTATGACATCCCACGCAGCTGTTGTTGCCCGTGGTATGGGTACCTGCTGTGTATCCGGTTGCGGCGAGATCAAGATCGACGAGGAGAAGAAAGAATTCACACTCGGCGGACATACCTTCCACGAGGGAGACTACATCTCCTTAGATGGTACAACAGGTAAGATCTACAACGGCGATATCAAGACTCAGGAAGCATCCGTAGGCGGAAACTTCAAGAGAATCATGGATTGGGCTGACTCCTTCAGAAAACTTGGCGTCCGCACAAACGCTGATACACCGGCTGATACAAAGAACGCTGTAAAACTTGGTGCAGAGGGCATCGGTCTTTGCCGTACTGAGCATATGTTCTTTGATCCGGAGAGAATCCACAACTTAAGAAGAATGATCGTTTCCGATACTGTAGAGGCAAGAGAGGAAGCGTTAAGCAAACTCCTTCCGTACCAGAAGAGCGATTTCAAGGCTATGTACAAGGCGCTCGAGGGCAGACCAATGACAGTCCGCTACTTAGATCCGCCGCTGCATGAGTTCACTCCTAAGACAGAGGAAGAGATGGCAGAGCTTGCAAAAGATATGGGCAAGACTGTTGACGAGATCAAGAAGAAATGCGATGAGCTTCATGAGTTCAACCCGATGATGGGTCATCGTGGATGCCGTCTTGCAGTTACCTATCCGGAGCTTGCAAAGATGCAGACACGTGCGATCATGGAAGCTGCGATCGAAGTAAAAGAAGAAGATGGATATGATATCATTCCGGAGATCATGATCCCGCTCGTTGGCGAGAAGAAAGAGCTCAAATTCGTGAAAGATATCGTTGTTGAAGTTGCTGAGCAGGTTAAGAAAGAGAAAGGCTCCGATATGCAGTACCACATCGGTACAATGATCGAGATCCCGCGTGCAGCTCTTACTGCAGGCCAGATCGCTGAGGAAGCTGAGTTCTTCTCCTTCGGTACAAACGACCTGACACAGATGACATTCGGCTTCTCCCGTGATGATGCCGGTAAGTTCCTTGATTCTTACTACAAAGCAAAGATCTACGAGTCTGATCCGTTCGCAAGACTTGACCAGACTGGTGTTGGCCGTCTCGTAGAACTCGCTGTTAAAGAAGGACGCGCAACACGTCCGGAGTTAAAGTGCGGTATCTGTGGCGAGCACGGTGGAGATCCGTCTTCCGTAGAGTTCTGCCACAAGGTTGGCTTAAACTACGTAAGCTGCTCACCGTTCCGTGTACCGATCGCAAGACTTGCTGCTGCACAGGCTGCTCTTCATGAGAAAGGTTACAAATAGGATCTGACTGACGCAGAACGAAAATCTGTATCATTATAAATGAAAAGATAAAATCCCCCGGAAGCGATTCTGGGGGATTTTTGACAAAAGAGTTTTCGGGAGATCCCGGGGAGAATGTTATGAAAATTATCAATATCGGTTCTTTGAACATCGATCGGATTTACGGTGTGGAACATTTTGTCCAGCCGGGGGAGACGATCAAAGTGCATACATATTCTGAGGCCTGCGGAGGTAAGGGATTGAATCAGTCGATCGCCGCTGCGCGTTCCGGAGCGGAGGTACACCATGCAGGTGCTGTGGGATCTGACGGAGGAATGCTTCTGGAAATTCTTAGAATTTCCGGAGTTCATACAGGAAAAACGAAGATTCTTTCAGGAGCAAGCGGTCATGCCGTGATCCAGGTGGACAAAAACGGGCAGAACAATATCATTATCTGCGGGGGAGCAAATGATGCTGTCTCAATGGGCATGATCGACGATGCTCTAAGGGAAATCAGTGAAGGAGATATCGTCCTTCTCCAGAATGAGATCTCCAATGTGGGATATGCCGTGGAGCAGGCGAAGAAAGCCGGGGCAAAGATTGCCCTGAATCCATCACCAATCAATGAGAATCTGAAGACGATCCCGATGGATCTTATCGATTATTTTATTCTCAACGAGATCGAGGGGAAAGAAATTTCCGGTGCAGAGAGTGAAGAGCCGGAAACGATCATGGGAAAATTAAAGGAAAAATATCCGAAAGCAGCTTTTGTCCTGACGTTGGGAGAAAAAGGTTCCTGGTATTTTGATGAAACCCGGTGCTTTAAACAGGAAATCTATAAGGTAAAAGCAGTGGATACGACCGCGGCAGGGGATACGTTCTGTGGATATTTCCTTTCGGGACTCACAAAAGGAAAAGAGATCCCGGAAATCCTAAAAACGGCGAGTGCGGCAAGCGCGATCGCGGTCAGCAGGAGTGGAGCGGCGCCGAGCATCCCTACATATGAAGAAGTGGAGAAATTTATGGCAGAGCGCAGCTAAAAGGGACTTACGGATCTGTCATTGACAGCTGCATTCGGATGTTGGCATCGAAAATATCCGGTATCGTCAGAAAGTTATAAATAGCGGTATCACTGTTTGCAGCAATCAGCTGAAGAGCTATAAAAAATGTCATGAAAGAAAGCATTGAGTAAAAAGCTTCCGTTCATGACATTTTTTGATTTACGTGAACAACGAGCCAAAATCCGCGCCTGCGCGAGACCCTGACGGCTGTCGCGATAATGGGGAATCAGTCTTTTGACATACAGATCGTTCCAGTCCTCTGGAGCTCCAGGATCCCGAAGCTTCTCACAAGCTCGATAAAGTCCGTGATCACATCCGGAGCGGCATGGAACTCAATGACCATGCTCTTCGGGGAGACGTGGACGATCTTTGCACCCATGACGCTGCAGAGCTCGATCAGGGAACTGCGGTTTGCCGCAGAGTAGGAGACCTTGATGAGCATCATCTCGAGAAGGACGCTGCGGTTCTCTTCAAGGCGGCGCACCTTGATCACGTCAAGCTTTTTGTTTAAGTGTTTCTCGATCTGATCGACCGTGCGCTGGTCGCCGGTGGAGACGATCGTCATGCTGGAAATATCGTGGCGTTCGGTCTCACCTACGGCAAGGCTGTCGATGTTGAAGCCTCTTCTCGCAAAGAGACCGGATATCTGGGAGAGAACACCGTCTTTATTTTCTACAAGTACAGAAAAAATACCTTTCATCTTGCGTTCTCCTTATTTCGTATTATTGTGGCTGTCGACTTCGCAGACCATGAGGCATGCTTTGTCGCAGGCGAGGAAACGGTCGAGCTCCGCGTCAAGAGTTTCGTTGCTGTCGCAGTGGAAATATTCCATATCGTAGGCAGCGGCGATTTCGGCATATTTCGGATAATCGTAGAGCTGGACACCGAAATAATGTTCCTCGTAAGTCTTTTCCTGATGCTCACGGACGAGACCGAGATAGTGGTTTCTCATGACAAGGATCTTTATCGGGACCTTGTTTACTGCGATGGTTCCAAGCTCGTACATGGACATCTGGAAGGAACCGTCACCGCAGACAACGACGACCTGCTTGTCCGGAGTACACATCTTCGCTCCGATTCCAGCCGGGATCGAGTAGCCCATAGTTCCCATACCGCCGCTCGTGAGGAAACGGCCGTTTTTCATCACATAGTTGTCGGCGGACCAGAGCTGGTTCTGTCCGACATCGGCAACATAGATCGCGTCATCATCCATTTTCTCGGAGAGATGCTGGACTAAGAGCATCGGATTTACGAGCTTGTCACTGAAAACACGGTGGTCAACGGTACTCTTCTTGATATCGTGGAGTGTCTCGATCCACTGTGTCGTGTCGATGGAGATATTCTCCTGCAGGAGGCGGTCGAAAATATTCTTGATATCGCCGACCAGTGGGATCGTCGGTCCAAGGTTTTTGCCGATCTCAGCGGTATCGATATCGATGTGGATGATGTTGACCTGCTGTTCCAGGTTTTCCGGCTTCGGAACGGCGCGGTCTGCGATCCTTGCGCCCGCGATGATCAGAAGGTCACTGTTTGCGACCGCGCGGTTTGCGTAAGGTTTTCCGTTGTTTCCGAGCATACCGAAGTAGAGCGGGTGGTTCTTCGGCATGACACCGATTCCCATCATCGTTGTGACAAGCGGGATATTGTTTTTCTCGCAGAACTGGCGGACACATTCCTCACCATTTCCGAGGATCACGCCGCCGCCGGCACAGATCAACGGCTTTTTCGCCTTGTTGATCGCTGCGACTACTTTATGCATCTGCGGGTTGTTTCCCTTTGTGCTCGGCTTGTATCCGCGGATATTGACCTCGGACGTATAGTCGAAGGATTTCTTTAAGAGGTCCATCTGGACATCACACGGGATGTCGATGAGGACCGGACCTTTTCTTCCTGTGGAAGCGATATAGAAAGCCTCCTTGAAGATACGAGGAATATCATCGGCGCTTTTTACAAGGTAGCTGTATTTTACAAAAGATTCTGTGGAGCCGCGCATATCGGCTTCCTGGAACACATCACGGCCTAAAAGGTTCGAATTTACCTGACCGGTGATCGCGATCAGCGGAATACTGTCGGCGTAGGCAGTCGCGAGAGCTGTGATCAGGTTTGTCGCACCTGGACCGGAAGAAGTTACACAGACAGCAGCCTTTCTGGAAATACGTGCGTAGCCGCTTGCGGCGTGTCCGGCAGCCTGTTCCTGGCGGACGAGAACGTGCTCGATCGTACCGGCATTATATAAGGCCTCATAAAAAGGAGAAATCGCAACTCCCGGATATCCGAAGATCCTGGTGATCCCCTCTTCCTCGAGGCATTTTACCATAGCTTCTGCACCATTCATAAACTTAATATACCCCCTCAAGTAAGCGTTTAAAAGATGTCTGGGGGCAAAAAAATGATGATTTTGCCCTTTAAAATCTTTGAAGATAGTTAATAAGAATTATATCGCATACTGAGAGGGGATGTCAATGTGAAAGGGCGGGAGAAAGGGCATTTTGCAGGATTTTATGGGGAAACCTGCGAACTTGAAGCGAAAAGGAAAGTATGTTATGATTGACTGGTAAAGTTTGGAAAATACGATAAAATGAAATAAAAAATCTGACAGAACGGGAGTTTAGACAAGTGTCAAACTCCCGACGAAAGTGGTTTCAAGATTCAAAGAATATTTTCTCATGTCATTTCCTTCCGCCCTCATTTTGCCACTTTTTCATAAGAGAAGCGTAAGACTCGTCAAGTTGCATTTCGTTCGGAGATAAGCTATAATGGAATGAGTGCTAAATTTAAGTGAGGTGGATCGCTATGAAAAAATCGATCAAGACAGCTATCTTCGCCTGCATCTTCGCGGCGGCATTCCAGATCACGGCGTTTGCCGGATTTACCTGGAGAGTTGAGAGTGCAGACAGTTCCTATGTGGGGACGACGAATGTGACTGTGACAAATACATCGGGAAAGAAAGAGACGGAGGATGCGCCGATCGTGAAGAGAGGAACCGTCGTGACGTTTACGGAGGCGGCAGCGAGTGCGACTTATACGGTAAGGGCATATGATGGGATGGGAAATCCGATCCGGGATTTCAGCGCGTCTCTCGGAACGGTAAAGAAAGGCGGTACTCTCCAGTATACACTGGACTGGAACGCGAGAAAGTCGGAAGGAAAGTCCTCCTACACAGGACAGGCCGGTGTCTTTGAAATCCAGGCGAAGGATTCCGACGGAAAGACATGGAGACAGAGATTTGTGATCAATAATGTCTGCGCGTCAGGTGTGCTCTCCAATATGTACCTCTACAGCAAAGGTGCTCTCTACCAGTGGAAGAGCAATTCCAAAGGCTGGTGGGTGGACAAAAAGTCCGGCGGCTACCTCACAAATGCCTGGTTCCAGTCGCCGGTGAGCGGACTCTGGTACTATATGGGCTCTGACGGATATATGCTGACGAATACGACAACTCCGGATGGATATAAGGTCAATGCAAGTGGTGTGTGGGTGAAATAGTACTGCACTATAAAGATTCTGGAAAAGTCATGGCAGGAAAAGCCCTGTGTTCAGATATTCTACGGATCTGAAATGCGAAATATCGGTAAAATGTCGCCATAGTGTGTGTGTAAAAAAATTGCATGTCATAAATGATAATTTACTTAAATGAGAAAAGTTCTCAATAAGAATCTTCCATTTTCTGCAAAAAGGTGTATGATAAAAATAGTTAGCAGCACCTAACAAACGGCTCGCGATCCACCCGGATCATATGAAAAACTTCCGATGGGAACGGCCGCTTTTAACGCAACTCCTGCGGGAGGGAAATGGAGCAGATCATGGGAAGATTTTATCAGCTTTCAAAGAAGATTTCGGAGCAGGAGGCATCGGAGATCATGCGGGAAGTCCTGGAACTTCCGGATATCCGGGATGCCGAGATCATTGATGACCGCAGCCGGGTCAGAGTTGAGACGAAGGACAATGTGTTTATCGATGTGATGAGTACGGTTGTAAATATTTTCCGCCGCGTGGCAGGCGGATGCGAGCTGTCCTTTGCGGGATTCGCTTATAAGGACTGAGGAGCAATAAAAAGAAAAGTGTGCGGGAAATCGCGCGCGGCAATAAAAAGCGCAGGATCATGGACTTATTGGAGTCTGTGATCGCTGCGCTTTTTTGTTGAATTGCATTTCAGACATTTTTAAGGACGTTCATAATGAAAATGGAACTTTCGAGAGAAGTTTTACATTACTCAATTCTTCGCTTCAGAAGAATATTTCTTAATATGTTCCTTGATCGCCGCAAAGCTCTCAGCACTGATATCGTGCTCGATACGGCACGCGTCCTCGAGAGCTGTCTTTTCACTGACTCCGAGGTCCATCAGCCATTTGGAGAGGGCCGTGTGGCGCTCATAGATCGTCTCGGCGATCCGGCGGCCTTCGTCGGTCAGTGTAATGTGTCCCTCGTCATTTACCAGGATCAGATTGTTGACCCGGAGATTTTTCATTGCGACACTGACGCTTGGTTTCGAGAAGCCGAGCTCGGTCGCGATATCGATAGAACGCACATACGGCTGTTTTTCACTTAACATTAAAATTGTCTCAAGATAGTTTTCAGCGGATTCCTGGATTTTCAAATAATTACCCCCATATATTGGAACATCATGCAGCTTTGTGCCGGAAATCTCCGGATTAAACAGAGCTGCGTCTGCAGGTGTCAGTCAGTTAAACGAAGCTTACAGGATTTTTATCTTCCTGTTCATGTCTTATCACAGTCAGCATAACGTGTGTGCAAGGTTGCCTTTTCACGGGCATGGAGTGCCCGTGTACTGCAACGAGTGCAGACCTGTTGAACAGTTATAATTCGTCCTTCTACTATAACACAAGATATGGACTGAGTCAAAGTTAATTCCACTTGTTTTTGAAAATCTATAAAGATTTTTGAACCGAAAAGTCCGGATCGGCAGCATGAGTGATCGGGCTGTTCGCTGCCATTTCGCGTGGCGGGATAAATGCGATAGGAGCATACGATTAGCTAAAACTAACTAATGAGAAAAACTCTCAATAGCAGATATTGACATTAAAGTTAGTTTATGCTAACCTTATATCATCAGTTAGACGGAGCTAACCTTTAAGCAAAGGAGGAATATTACATGAGCGTTGTTATTATCGGCGGACATGACCGCATGGTCAGACAGTATAAAGAAATTTGTGAAAATCATAAATATAAAGCGAAAGTTTTTACCCAGATGAAGACAGGACTCGATAAGCTGATCGGAAGACCGGATCTTCTGATCCTGTTTACAAATACGGTATCCCACAAGATGGTACGCTGCGTACTGGACGAGGTGGATGAGGACCGTACCGATATCGTCCGCTGTCATACGAGCAGCGGAACAGCACTGGCTGAAATCCTCGAAAAGCATAGCGCGTGATGTTCAGAAAGGCGGTATACGCATGAGCGAAGAGATCTTCGGGGCAGTACAGAAGCTCCCGGTGAACGGAACGAAGAAGCAGGTTGTTTTGCAGTGCGCGCCGCTTCTCACAGGGATCAAATTATCAAATCTCCTGAATGTGCGCTCAGATCAGAAAGAGGAAGTGCTCCGGATCTTTGAAGGATCACCGGTCTGCTGCAGAGTGCTCTACGAATTTCAGGGAAGATTGTCCATCCTTTTATATCGTCCGGGAATGCTTGCGGCATACCTGGAGCGCGAAGATGTAAAAAAACTGATGACATCTTTCGGGTATGAAAATCCGGATCTGGAAGAAACTTTGAACAGGATCGCGGATGCTTATCAGGATCATATGAACGGAAAGCGCGGATTTCCGCATGAGATCGGACTTGTCCTCGGCTATCCGCCGGTGGATGTGGAAGGATTTATCGAAAAAGAAGGCAGAGATTTTCTGTACTCCGGATACTGGAAAGTATATGGAAATCTGGAAGATACATTAAAAACATTTGAAGCTTATGATCAGGCGAGAGATTATGTGATCGGCATGACCGGAAACGGGAATGAAATCAGGGATATCCTGGCGGCATCTTAAATACCGCCGGTTCCAATTATAAAAGCGGCGGACGGCGAGGTCCGGGTTACCGCAAAACAAATTTCAGGAGGAAATCAAAAATGGATAAGGTTATTGTTGCATACTGGTCCCAGACAGGAAATACAGCTGCTATGGCTGCAGCAGTCGGCGAAGGAATCACAGAGGCAGGAAAAGAGGCTGTTGTCACAGATATCTCTTCCGTTTCCATGGATGACTTAAAGGAAGCTTCCGCTTTCGCACTCGGATGCCCGGCAATGGGAGCTGAGGTTCTTGAGGAAGGCGAGATGGAGCCGTTCGTAACAGAAGTTGAGGCTTTCGCAGCTGGCAAGAAGATCGGTCTGTTCGGTTCCTATGGTTGGGGAGACGGCCAGTGGATGAGAGACTGGGAAGACAGAATGAAAGCTGCAGGCGCAACTGTTGTCGGTGGTGAGGGCGTGATCTGCCAGGAAACACCGGATGACGATGCACTTGCAAACTGCAAGGCACTTGGAAAAGAGCTCGCTGCATTAGCATAAGAGAGCAACTGCAAAGAAGTGTGCCGGGAAATATTCTAATAGGAAGATAAAAAGACACAGCCGGGAGAGGATGCAGTCCCGGCTGTGTCTTTTTTGTTTCCATGCATTTGGCATGAAGATCAGAAAAACGTCCGTATAAAATTGCCCTTGCAGAACCGGTACTGCCTTGTCGGACGGCCTTTTCCCTCCTGCTTCTGCGACTCGATCTCTTCTATTAAATTGGAGTCGAGAAGCTGCTGAAGGATCCGGTTGCAGCTGCGGCTTGTGATATTGAGCCACTGGGAGAGGGAGGCGGCTGTCATGACCGTGTCTTTATCCATCTGGAAGAGACCGACGATCTTTAAGAGATTACTCTCATTGATCCCATTCTTCTGGGAGTAATCAAGCGCTTTCGTGTTGGAATAACTGTAGTTTAAGGATCTGGTGAGGGAGAGCGGTCCTGTGAGAGCGTTGTCCTCGCCGGAGATGACGAAACCATCGTTCTTTCCGTATTTGACTGCTTCCTGCAGTGCGAGATCTGCCTGATAATGGCTTTCGCCCAGTGATTTTCCGAATCCGGCACCGAGACGGAATTCGAGGTCGCCCTTCTGGTCCAGGAAAGCGATGAGATCCTGGATCCTGCTGAAACTGCTCTTATAGAGATCACTGTCGAGAGCGAGCTCGAACCGGTTAGAGACGGCGTGAATGACGAAATCGTAATTGTATTCCTTCCGGAAATCTAGGAGATATTTGTGCAGCGTGATCTCCAGATATTCCCTGTCCTGGGAAGAAATATTATCCGGATAGACAAGCTTTATGAGGATCACGAGCTTGTTGAGCTGGCTTTTCTGCTTTAAGCGGATGGAGTTTACCGCGTGGCGGATCGAGTCGCGGACCATCTCCTCGGTCGGAAGAAAGTGGATGTACGGGATCTGGAGCTTATTGAGGACCTCCAGCTGATTGGTCGTTCTCGTAAACATCATATCGATCTTTTTCTCTTTCCACAGCTCTACGGCGCGTTCCTTTAATGTCTCATAATTATAGACGGGATTTTCAAAGCAGTAGGGCATGTGCTCCGGATCCAGGTATTTTTTCAGATTCATGAAATCATTGACCGGAGTCAGAAAATCGATATAAAGTCTGTTCAGCGGAACATCAGGGTAATGGATCACGAAATTTAAAAGAATGGACAGGAGCGTCTTCTCCGTATAGGAAATAAAGGTGCAGGGGACTTTCAGGTCGTCCACATGCGTCAGAATATAGGAATATCCGAGCTCACCGGAGAAGAAGAGGACATCCGAGATGTCTTTACACTGGTCATATATGTCCTTAATTTCCTCCAGACTCTCGTAGACATACTTGTGAAATACGCATCCGAAATCGTTGTGTTCGATCGCTTTATCGATGACAGCCATTGATTTTAAAGGACTTATGATGCTGATACTGATCATGGCCGAACCTCCTTTTATATATGAAAAAATGATATAAAGACATGCTATTAACGACAGCTATGTCGATAAATCGGCTTTTGTAAGAATCGTACCACAGATTGTTGACAAAGTCAAAAGGGTATGTTAGAATAAAGACAAATAAAGGACGTAAGCAAAATGAGTCTTAAATAAATCAAGGGATTCGAAAGATCCGTATTGAGGGAAATACAGAAGCTTTCGGATCACGTGATGCAGCGAGAAATCCTGTATACATAGTGAAAACAACGTATTATATATGGTATTTAAACTGTATATACAAAAGATACAAAAGTTTTCTCGGAAATCCAATTAAGGACTTGGTTGAGACTCACGAGCAAAGGAAAGTCTTTTATTAGTGCAAAATGGCACAGGGGTTTAAGAACCAACATTTAAGGAGGTATTTGCGAGATGAGCAAGTATGTTGAGAGGGTAATTGAGGACGTAAAAACTAAATACGCTAACGAGCCGGAGTTCTGCCAGACTGTAGAAGAAGTATTATCTTCCTTAGGTCCGGTTGTAGATGCACATCCGGAGTATGAGAAGGTTGCCCTTCTTGAGAGAATGGTAATCCCGGAGAGAGTTATCGAGTTCCGTGTTCCGTGGGAGGATGACAACGGAAACATTCATGTAAATACAGGTTACCGTGTACAGTTCAACGGAGCAATTGGACCGTACAAGGGAGGTTTAAGATTCGCACCGAGCGTAAACCTTTCCATCATGAAATTCTTAGGTTTCGAGCAGACATTCAAAGACAGCTTAACAACACTTCCGATCGGCGGCGCTAAGGGTGGTTCCGACTTCGATCCGAACGGCAAGAGCGATAGAGAAGTTATGAGATTCTGCCAGGCATTCATGACAGAGTTATATCGTCACATCGGTCCGGATGTCGATGTTCCGGCTGGTGACCTTGGTGTTGGCGGACGTGAGATCGGTTATCTGTTCGGTCAGTACAGAAAACTTAGAGGAGCTTACGAGAACGGCGTATTAACAGGTAAGGCTCGTTCCTTCGGTGGTTCCTTAATTCGTCCGGAAGCTACAGGTTTCGGTGCTGTTTACTACCTTGAGTCTGTTATGAAACATGAGCATGACACATTAGAGGGTAAGACAGTTGCAGTTGCTGGTTTCGGTAACGTAGCTTGGGGCGTTGTACAGAAATTAACTGAGTTAGGTGCTAAGCCTGTTACACTTTCTGGCCCGGATGGATACATCTATGATCCGGATGGAATTACAACAAAAGAGAAATTCGACTTCATGCTTGAGATGAGAGCTTCTGGACGTAACAAAGTTCAGGACTACGCTGACAAGTTCGGCTGCAAGTTCGTAGCTGGAGACAAGCCGTGGGGCGAGAAAGTTGATATCATCATGCCGTGTGCTACACAGAACGATGTAGACCTTACACAGGCTAAGAGAATCGTTGCTAACAACATCAAGTACTACATCGAAGTTGCTAACATGCCGACAACAAACGAAGCTCTTAGATTCTTAATGGATCAGAAGAACATGGTTGTTGCTCCGTCTAAGGCTGTTAACGCTGGTGGTGTTCTTGTATCTGCTCTCGAGATGAGCCAGAACAGCGAGAGAATCTCCTGGACAGCTAAGGAAGTTGATGATAAGCTTCATCAGATCATGACAGAGATCCATGATGGTTCTGCTGAGTGCGCTGAGAAGTACGGCCTTGGTTACAACCTGGTTGCAGGTGCTAACATGGTTGGTTTCCAGAAGGTTGCAGATGCTATGATGGCTCAGGGTATCGCTTGGTAGTTTGAAGCGAACCTCGGATATCGAAGCCCGCGGTTTCTAAAAACTGCATAAGGGCACTAGGTACTGAATATAGGGGATGCTGTCGGGGAGTGTGCCCGACGGCATCCCTTTTCTGATTTATTGGAAAATGGATCAGAATTACTGCTGATGAGAGAATTTACTGTTTGTTTTTGCAGAAAAATGAAATATATGGGAATGTTTGGTGCAGATTCCGGATATTTGTCTGTGAGAGAAAAACAGTAAAGCAGAAGCGGGGAAAAAGAACATTTTATTCACAAAATGCTCAATGGGAATAAAATATTCTTTATTAAGAAAATAAATCAAATTCGCGAAAATACTTTACAAAATAATGTACTTCAAGTAAGATAGATGAGTACGGGGTATGATCCTCCATGTGGTTGATGGAGGAAAGGAACATTGTCCTGAAAGGAGAGTTTTTTATTATGAATTGTCTTATTATCGACAAAGTATGGGGTGGAATCGCTGAGGAACTCAGCAAAGTTATGAATGTTAAGACAGCTGCTAATCTTCCGTGCAGCAAAGAGGAGCTTATTGCAGAGATCGGTGATGTTGATGTCCTGATCATGCGTGTAGACCCGAAGATCGACAAAGAGATCATCGATGCTGCAAAGAACTTAAAGGTTATCGGTGTTTGCTCTGTTGGTTTAAACCACATCGATATGGATTACGCAAAATCCAAAGGAATCCAGGTATTCAACGCACCGGGCTTAAATGCAAACGCAGTTGCTGAGCTGACATTCTCCAAGATGTTAGATATCTCCCGTGGAACATTCGTAGCAAACTACGATGTAAAAGTAAAACACGAGTGGGATAAATATAAATTCGAAGGCCGCGAGCTGAGAGGCAAGACTCTTGGTATCATGGGCTTTGGCCGTATCGGTCAGCGTGTAGGTGAGCTTGGCCGTGCATTCAAGATGAACATCGTTGCTTACGATCCGTTCCTTCCGGACGACGTATTTAAGCAGCAGTGCGCAACAAAGGCTTCTATCGACGAGCTGATCAAGGTTGCTGATTTCATCTCTATCCATGTACCGCTGACACCGGAGACAAAGAATCTCTTCAATAAGAAATCCATCGCTGAGATGAAAGACGGCGCTGTTGTTCTTAACATGAGCCGTGGCGGTATCGTAAACGAGGCTGATATGTATGAAGCTCTGAAAGAGGGCAGAATCGGCGGCTACGCAGCAGACGTTATGGAGAACGAACTTGCAGGCAGCGGCTTAACAGGTAACGATACATTCGCAAGCCCGCTGTTCGAGTGCGATAACTTCATCGTATCCCCGCACATCGGTGCTCAGTCTGTAGATGCTTCTAAGGACATCGGTGTTCATATCGTTGCTAAAGTTAAAGAGGCTCTTGGTTTATAATTCAGAGAACTCAGAAGAACCCGGAGACGGACTGTCGCCGGGTTCTTTTCATTAAGACTTCAAAAATAAGGAGGACATAAAAATGGGCACAATTACGGAGTCAGCAAAGGCTTTCATGCCGAAATTATCTGAAATCAGAAGAGATTTTCACATGCACCCGGAGGTTTCCCAGCATGAGGAAAGAACCGGAAAGAAGGTTGCAGAGTATCTGAAGGAGATGGGATGCGACGAAGTATATGAAAATGTCGGCGGATACGGTGTAGTCGGAGTTATCAAGGGAAAGAAACCGGGTAAAGTCGTTGCTCTCCGTGCGGATATGGACGCATTACAGATCCAGGAGATGAATGAGGTTCCTTATAAGTCCCAGAATGACGGTGTTATGCATGCCTGCGGACATGACAACCACATGACGGGTCTTCTTGGTGCTGCAATGCTTCTCTGTGAGAGAAGAGAAGAGATCGCCGGAACGGTGAAACTGATCTTCCAGCCTGCGGAGGAGATGTCTCCGGTTGGCGGATCCAGAGGAATGCTCCATTCCGGATATATGGATGATGTGGAAGCTGTATTCGGTCTTCATGTATGGCCGGATCTTCCGCACGGCAAGATCGGGGTGAAGGCAGGCCCGTTAATGGCTGCAACAGACCACTTTACGATCAATATCCATGGTAAGACTGCCCATGGCGCAAAACCGAATCAGGGTATTGACGCTGTTGTTCTCGGTTCCCAGTTCGTTATGGCCGCACAGACCATCGTCAGCAGAAAAGTTGATCCGCTTGACAATGCTGTTGTGACATTCGGTATTTTTAACGCAGGAACAAGATACAACATTATCGCAGGTGACTGTACACTGGATGGAACCGTTCGTACATTAAATGAGGACACCCGCGCGATGATCGAGGATTCTATGAGAAAAACTCTCGATGGTCTCTGCTTACAGTCCGGTGCAACTGCTGATATCAACTATGGCCACGGCTATCCGGCACTTGTAAATCATGAGGAGGACGCTGAGCTGATCCGCAATACAGCAATCAAGCTCTTCGGCAAAGATGATGTTGTGGATGTAAAACTCCCGGCTATGCCGGCGGAGGATTTCTCCTTCTATCTGAAAGAGAAGAAAGGCGCGTTTGTATGGCTCGGTACCGCTAAACAGGATCAGGATCCGGTATGGCCGTTACATAACAGCCGTTTTGATGTGGACGAGGATATCCTCTGGAGAGGTTCTTCTCTGTTAGCGCAGACTGCGATTGATTATTTAAATAAATAATAAGTGATTTCAGGGCGGCGGTTGGAGTGAAACTCTGGCAGGCTGCCCTGTTTTGACTATGTGGTCAGCAGTTGAAAATACATGGTGAAACCACGATAACGAAAGGGGTCTGTTTGGAGGATTCCTTACAGTAGGAGGAAACGATATGACAGCAGGAAACGCGATCCTCATCGTTGCGATCGTGACTGGGCTGGGTCTGATCGGAGCTCTCTTTTTTGTGATGTTTAAGATCCGGCAGATTTCGCGGGAATTTTTCGGAACCTCGAATCTGATCGAAGGGCTGAAACGTCAGGAAGCGCTGGAGGACGATACACCGAAGTCGGTGTCCGGAATGACGAGGGTGGAACTTCCTCGGATCGAGAAGGATTTCCCGGAGTTTCACTGGCCGGAGTGGAAACAGAGGTGTGAAAATCAGCTAAAAGGCTATCTGGAGGCCTTGGAGCACCGGGATCTTTCTTATCTTGGAAACGTGTCCCTGTCATTGAAAGATCAGGTTCGCCTGAAGATCGAGGAGATGGAGGAGAAAGAGATCCGGGAAGAATTTGACGCGATCCATGTCCATCAGACGGAGATCTCCAGATATGACAAAAACCCGGGAAAGTGCAGGATCAGGATCCAGTCCTCTGTGGAGTATCTGCATACATTAAGGACGCCGGATAAAAAGAAAAATGTGGAGCGGGAAAAAGAGCAGCACCGCTTTAATATGGAACTCGTCTATATCCAGGATATCACGAAGATCAGGGACGGAGAGACTGCGATCGGCGTCAGCTGTCCGCATTGCGGGGCTCCGATCGCGGGACTTGGAGACCGTGTCTGCCCGTACTGTGGAGGCGCTGTTGAGCCGGTGAATGTGAGAGTGTGGGAGCTGCACCGGATCGAAGAGGTGTGAAAAAAGAGACAGTCGCCAAGGTATCGCGCAAGCGTGGATTTTGGCTCGTTGTTTGTGTAAATAAAAAACGTGTGAAGAATGATTACTCATTTTCACACGTTTTTTTAGATGAAACTTATTTTGCTTTCGCAGTTTCCTGCTTTTTGATCTCCGGTAAGATCAGACCAAGTGCTGTGAGCACTACCGGTGTGATTACATTTAATGCTGTGGAAGCGATATCGCCTTCAACATACATTCCGAGGAGACAGCAAGCTGCGGTTACGAAGAAGCACCAGCCGCCTGCAACAAGGGCAACTGTCTGGTTCTTTGTAAATTTGTACTCCGGGTTGAACTTGTTGAGGGATTTTCTGAGAGCAATGTATGCTGCGAATACCCACAAGTAACGAAGCGGCATGGTTACAGAGTTCAGTTTGTTTAACTGAGTCAGAACGGATGCAGCACCCGGTACGAAGGACTGGATCAGGATGATGCTGCCGGATAAGCAGATAACCATCTTGATACCGTTGATGTATGCGCCATGCTCATTCTTCTTTAAGAGGCCGGACGGAACGAACTGTCTTGCGTCCTCGTTGTCAAGAAGTATACGAAGCGGAGCGTCGATACTTAATACAAGTGTGGAGAACTGACCGATGGCGTTGCATGCTGCGTAGATAACGAGCAGGAGGTTGCCAACATGGTAGTACTCACCGAGCTTCTGGAAGGACCAGTAAGCGCCGTTGGAAACGTAGGACTTGAAGCTGTCTGTGCTCTCGTTGATGACAGCCGGATCAAACATCATGCCCATCGCGATACTTCCGAGGATCGCGCAGACCATAACCATAACGGCTAACATGATCATACCCTTCGGGAATCCCTTGGACGGATCTTTTACCTTATTTACATAAGGGGAGATCTTCTCGCATCCGCCGACTGCGAATACAAGGATGGAAAGGGATGTGAAGTAGTTCACGTTGAACTGCGGGATCAGACCTTTTACTGTGTAATCAGCAGATACGAAACCGCCGTTCGGGTTGATGACCGGTGCTGCGAACATCATTAAGATGAACAGGATGGACATTACGAACATACTGGAACCAGCGATCGTCGCTAATTTCTTTAACGGGTTTAAGCCGCGGCTTGCAACCCAGCAGAAGAACAGGAAGACAGCGAGTGTTGCCATCTGTACAGCGATCGTCGGGAATGTGTCGTAAGTGGAGCCGTTCTGGAATACCATCCAGCTTAATGCCTTTAATCCGCCGCTTCCTTTACTTGCGATGTAAGTTACATGGCAAGCCCAGTAAGTCCAGCCAGCGTAATAAGCGCATTTCGGGCCGATCGTTTCGTGGATCCAGGAGCTCACGCCGCCGCCGGACTGTTTGAACGCGGAGCCGAGCTCACCTACCATCAGGGCATAAGGCACGAAATAGAGAGCGAACATCAGAATCCAGCTGAAGATTACCTGTACTCCGTTGAAGTAAACGAAGCCATTCAGCACGTTTCCGAATCCCCAAACCGTGGAGAATGCCATGAAGGCCAGGGTGTACCAGTCGATTTTCTTGGTGTTTTCCATAAGAGACCTTCCTTTGATATAAAATTGTATTTGTCCGTTTGACACGAACTTGTTTAGTATAACATAAATTTTTGAAAAGATGAACCATTTATTATAAGGAAATAAATGAGATTCGGTTAATAAAATTCTGCGAAAACTGGATACAACGTGAAAAAATGCAGAGTTCAGATGAGATTATAAAGGAAAAAACAGGATTCCGGAAAAATAAAAGGGAGATTACAAAAGGGGAGTGAAAAAGTAAGAGAGAACAAGATCTGAATGTCTTTACTATACGGACAAATGTGAAAAATTGGCGGAAAAATCGGAAATGGATGCGGAATACCATCAGAAATTTCCCGACGGATCCATCCCGGAGGAGAAAATATTACAAAAATATCCTTTATGTTGGTAGGTAAATAGGAAAAAAACAGAATAAAAGAAAACTGTAACTGCGGATGCAGGGATTATTTTGTGGAAATTGGATTTCCGGTTTTCTGATTATGTGGTAAAATAGTAAAAGATCTATTCAGACGAAGCCGGAGAGGCGGATCAGATGAGAGAAAGAAGAGGAAGACTATGAGGGAATGAAAAAGTCTGCGGGATATTATTGATGCGGTGGGAGCCGTGAAATTACAGAGAGGACAGGTGATGAAGGATGGGATATTCCGGATATGAGTGGCTGTGGCTGTTTTTTGCCTACAGCTTTTCCGGCTGGGTTCTTGAGACCGTGACAGCGGCGGTGAGGCAGAAACGCTTTGTAAACAGAGGCCTTGTAAACGGACCGCTCTGTGTGATCTATGGAATTACCGGATCTGCACTGATGCTGGTATGCAGAGACCTCAGGGGGATCTGGCTGTTTCTTGGAAGTATGATCTTTTCCACGCTGGCGGAATGGATCGCCGGTCATGTGATCGAAAAAATGTACCATGAGCGCTGGTGGGACTATTCTCATGTGAAATGGAATCTGGATGGCTATATCTGCTTTCCGGTCTCCGTGATCTGGGGCGTTCTGGGATTTGTCACCATGCGATGGGGAGCGCCGCTTCTGATTGACGTATTCCGGATGATCCCGATGACTCCGGCCCATCTTGTGATCTGGATCCTCAGCGGGATCCTGATCCTGGATGTCGCGGCAACTCTGTGCATCCTGTCCGGAAGAAGCCGGAGGATCCGCCAGTGGCAGGGCGTTGACTCCTGGCTGACCGGTGTGAGTTCCAGACTTGAGCGCAGGATCTACGGCTGGGTGGACCGAAGGATCCAGAATGCGTACCCGGAAGCGGCTTACCGCAGGGAGCTTCAGGCCGAGGCCGAGCAGAGAAAGACCGTCTTTGCCTACGGACTCTGTTTCTATAAGATCGCACTTTTGCTTGTTGTCGGCGCATTTTTGGGAGATATCGTGGAGACGATCTTCTGCCGGCTGACGGCAGGAATCTGGATGAGCCGGAGCAGTTTTGTCTGGGGCCCGTTCAGTATCGTCTGGGGAGTGGCTCTCGCGGCGGCGACGATGCTTTTGTACCGCTACCGGAAATATTCGGACCGCTTTCTGTTCTTTATGGGCACATTTTTAGGAGGCGCGTATGAATATACCTGCAGCGTCATGACGGAGATCATGTTCGGAAAAGTATTCTGGGACTACAGTAAGATCCCGTTTAACCTTGGCGGGCGCATCAACCTTCTGTACTGTTTTTTCTGGGGGATCGCGGCGGTTGTCTGGATCAAAGGTGTTTACCCGGTGATGTCCGCCTGGATCGAGAAGATCCCGATCCGCTTTGGAAAGATCGCGACATGGCTGCTCCTTGTCTTTTTCTGTGTGGATATGGCGGTTTCCGGACTGGCGTTGATCCGGAGCAGTGAACGGGAAAAGGGAATCCCGGCGACATCGTCCTGGCAGCAGGAGATGGATGAGCATTATGGGGATGACGTGTTGAAAAAGATCTATCCGAATGCGCTGAAGGTGGATTAAGGGAGAAAAAGTTAAGATGGATAAAGAAAAGCAGCAGCAGATCAAATATCAGCTGCTGCTTTTTAAAACGCGCATTTTTGAGGACTGCCGGGGCAGCTTCCGTTGTTTTTATGAGAGAGTAGCTTCGGGCAGTGCGGGAGTTATGCTTCCGCTTTCCAGAGTCCATGAAGATTGCAGTACTCATAAACTGCGATCAGCTTTTCACCGTCAGCGAGGAAGAACTCTGCTTCTGGTTTGTCTTCCGGAGTAAGAGAACGGCAGTGGGTTCCGAAATTTGTCTCGATCAGGATCCACTGGATATAGTGTTTTTCCATCATCGGATGTTCCACAGAGCCGACTTTTACGGAAACTTTATTTCCGTTTACTTCGAAGGCCGGGACATGTTTTTCGTGTGCACCGTCCGAAGTGCCGGGGATCAGTTCCGTCATTTTCTCTCCGCAACAGACAACCGGGACGCCGGAATCGTTCATTTTTGTGATGATATTCTTGCAGTGATTGCAGATATAGAATTTTACGCTCATAGAGGACCTCCTTGTGAATAATCTAAAATAATAATAGTAACTGTTGCTGATATAATACCATAAGAAATACCATATTGCAAGGATTATTTAAAAAACAGAATAAGATTTTTAGCTTTCAGTCTGTATTTGCTGGGGGGTCAGAAGAATAAATTTACAGGCTTATGATTTATGGAAAGCCACAGCAGCAAAACACAGGAAAATCTGGCTACAGGATCACACCGTGGATTTTCCGGGCTATGTGAGAGTACAGAATGGAAAACTGGAGAAAGGATCAATAAAAAGAAGTGCTGGGAACGGGAAAAAGAGCTTGGGACAGGAGAGGGAGTTTTGTCCGGCTGAGATTAAAAAAAGGACGCTGCAGATTTTGCAGCGTCCTTTGAAATTGCGAAATGGAAGCAGTTCCAATAAATTTAAGATCAGATCTGCGGGCCAGCGGCAACAAGTGCTTTGCCGGCTTCGTTGCTCTCGTATTTTGCGAAGTTCTTGATGAATCTTCCGGAGAGGTCTTTTGCTTTCTCTTCCCAGTCAGCAACGTTTGCGTATGTATCGCGTGGGTCGAGGATCTTGGAGTCAACGCCCGGAAGCTCGGTCGGAACTTCGAAGTTGAAGTACGGGATCTTCTTTGTCGGAGCGTTTAAAATATCGCCGTTTAAGATCGCATCGATGATTCCACGGGTATCTTTGATGGAGATACGTTTTCCGGTTCCGTTCCAGCCTGTATTTACGAGGTATGCCTTAGCGCCGCTCTTTTCCATCTTCTTAACGAGCTCTTCCGCATATTTTGTCGGATGGAGTTCGAGGAATGCCTGACCAAAGCAAGCGGAGAAGGTCGGTGTCGGCTCTGTAATTCCGCGCTCGGTTCCGGCAAGTTTTGCTGTGAAACCGGACAGGAAGTAGTATTTTGTCTGCTCCGGAGTCAGGATGGATACCGGCGGAAGTACGCCGAATGCATCTGCGGAGAGGAAGATCACGTTCTTTGCTGCCGGACCTGCGGAGATCGGGCGGACGATATTTTTAATATGGTCGATCGGATAGGAGACACGGGTGTTCTCAGTTACGCTCTTGTCAGTGAAATCGATCACGCCGTCCTTGTCGAGAGTTACGTTCTCGAGAAGAGCGTTGCGCTTGATCGCATTGTAGATATCCGGCTCGGAATCTTTATCGAGGTTGATAACCTTCGCGTAGCAGCCGCCCTCGAAGTTGAATACTCCGTTGTCGTCCCAGCCGTGCTCGTCATCACCGATCAGGAGACGTTTCGGATCTGTGGAAAGAGTTGTCTTACCGGTTCCGGAGAGACCGAAGAAGATCGCGGTGTTCTTGCCTTCCATATCGGTGTTTGCAGAGCAGTGCATGGAAGCGATGCCCTTTAACGGAAGGTAGTAGTTCATCATGGAGAACATACCTTTCTTCATTTCTCCGCCGTACCAGGTATTGATGATAACCTGCTCGCGGCTTGTGATATTGAAGACAACGGCTGTCTCGGAGTTTAAGCCGAGTTCCTTGTAGTTCTCAACTTTTGCCTTGGATGCGTTGTAAACAACGAAATCCGGCTCGAAGTTCTCGAGTTCTTCAGCAGTCGGTTTGATGAACATGTTCTTTACGAAGTGTGCCTGCCATGCGACCTCAACGATGAAACGGATCGCCATGCGGGTATCTTTGTTTGCGCCGCAGAATGCGTCGACAACGAAGAGTCTCTTATTGGAAAGTTCTTTTAATGCGATATCTTTTACTGCCTTCCAGGTTTCCTGAGAAGCCGGATGGTTGTCGTTCTTGTATTCGTCAGATGTCCACCATACAGTATCTTTGGAATTTTCATCCACAACGATAAATTTATCTTTCGGTGAACGGCCGGTGTAGATACCGGTCATAACATTAACTGCTCCGAGTTCGCTGACCTGTCCTTTTTCATAGCCTTCGAGTTCCGGTTTCATTTCCTCCTCGAATAACATTTCATAAGACGGGTTGTAGACGATCTCTGTGGTTCCGGTGATGCCATACTTGCTTAAATCAATCTTTGCCATCGCTTATCTAACCTCTTTTCATAAATTTGATGAAAATTTTGTACATGTTCAGATTTGAACAGGTACCATTACCTGGAATTTTTACAGGCAATAATGATATCTTTCAATTCCATTATACATGAAAATTGGACAAAATCAACAACAAAATAGCAAACTTTGTTAAAATAATATCATTCTTTTGCTGCGATACGTTTCTTGCACTGAAATTCTAAGAAAATAAAGGAAAGACGTTATTTTCGAAGGAAAAGAAACAAATTGCAGTTGACAAAATTAGATAGTTGTACTATCATCCAAATTGGTTGATGGTACAACTAAAAAGTACATATCTGCGGGTGGGACCGGAGACGGCTGCAACAGCAGGAGAAGCTCATAGAGCGCGTTTTGAACAGGCGGAAAGGTTTGACGGAAAGAATTCTGCCAGAAAGGAGATCATATATGGATCAGACGGAGAGAAAGATGACGAAGATCGCCCGTGAGGTCGGAAAATTTACGGTGCAGACGATGAAAGAAGAGGGGATCGGAACGGCGGAATTTGATTTTATCCATCTTGTCCGCCACAATCCGGGGATCACCCAGACGGAGGTCCGGGAAAAGTTAAAGATCGATAAGGGAGCCGCGGCAAGACGGGCGGCGAGTCTCGAGGCGAAAGGATATCTGGAACGGAAGCCGAATCCGGCGGACGGCCGGAGTCAGCTGCTTTTTGCGACAAAGAAGGCGGAGAAGCTAAAAAATTCAAAGGCGGAGATCGAGACGATCTTTTATGAATGGCTTTTATCCGAACTTCCGGAGGACGAGAGGAACAGATTCTGCGAGACACTGGATAAGCTTTACTGGCGTTCGAAAAATGAGAGGCGTGCGGGGTTTGAAACGGTCTCTAAGCTCGTCGCAGAGCGGCAGAAAGAGGAATCCTGCGGCCGGTATACAGACCATCAGAAGGAACAAGCAGTGAAGCATGACAAAAGAGGAAACGATCATCATAAATAAAAAGAAACTTCATCCGGACCGGATCCTGGATTATTTCCGGGAGGAATGGAAGGTCCTGGCGCTGATCACGGTGTCTGGACTGATCTACAATCTGGGTCTCATGGCGGGACCATGGTTTGAAGGAAAAATGGCGGGCTGCTTGATGAGGATCCTGAGCGGGGCGGAGCGGCTCCCGGCAATGCTCCGGCTGGCGTCTGCTTACGTGATCGTGATCGGGCTGGTGCAGCTGGCCAGATACATCAAGCGGTTTTATGTGCGCCGGTTTGCCAACAATGTGAACAGGAGAATGAAGAGGATCCTCTACCGGACGCTGGTACATAAATCGCGTGTGGAGCTGGAGAAAGAGGGCGCGGGAAATGTCATCACGAAGGCGATCTCCGATGTGGACGACTGCGTGGAAGGCATGAGAAAGTTCACGACGGAGATCTTTGACACGGGCGTGGCGCTTCTCGGCTATATGGGAATGCTGTTTTACTACGACTGGAGACTTGCACTCTGTTCACTGATCTTTCCGCCGTTTTCCTATATTATCGCGGAGAAGATGAAACGGATCGTCCAGAGAACGGGGGCTGCTTACAAGGAACAGACCGGAAAACTCAATGCAGCGACACTGGACCGGATCACAAACGCGATCACATACCGGGTGTTCGGATGTGAGAAGGAGCGGGGAGAAGATTATGAGGTCCATCTGAAAGAGTATGAGCGTGCGGCAGTCAGGGCCAATATCTGGAACGCGGCCCTGCCGCCGGTCTACAAGGTGATCGCGATGGCGGGAACCGTGATGATCCTGTATTTTGGCTCTAAGAACATCCTTGGAAGCGGCTGGACGAGCTGGGATGTCGCAGCATTTACGACCTTCCTCGCGTGCTATACGAAGCTTTCCGACAAGTCCTCGAAGGCGGCGAAACTCTTCAACGCGGTCCACAAGGCACAGGTGTCCTGGAAGCGGATCCATCCGTATATGGAGCGGGCTGCTCAGGCTGAGGAGGAGGATGAGATCGCAGAGCAGACTGAAAAATTCAGTGCAAAAACAGGCGAAAGTCATACGGAACACGGCGTCATTTCCGCAGATCATCTGACATTCAGCTATCCGGGCAGTGCGCCGATCTTTGAGGATCTTTCCTTCACCGCGAAACCTGGACAGATCATCGGAATCACGGGTCCGGTGGCGTGCGGAAAATCGACGCTCGGAAAGACATTTCTCTGCGAATATCCGTATGAAGGCCATCTGACATATGGCGGCAGAGAACTCTCCTCCTGTACGGAACAGGGGCGGAGCAGACTCATCGGATATCTCGGACATGATCCGGAACTTTTGGGCGACAGCATCAGAAATAATGTTCTTTTGGGAGATGACAGTGATGTCTGGACATGGCTGCGTGCTGTATGCTTTGATGAGGAGGTCCGGGAGATGGAGGACCGGGAAGATACGGTTGTCGGAAACAGCGGCGTCCGTCTCTCCGGCGGTCAGGCGGCGCGCCTTGCCCTGGCGAGAATGCTTTGCCATGGAAAGCCGGTGATGATCCTGGATGATCCGTTCTCGGCTCTGGACAGGAGCACGGAGAAACAGGTGTTTGAACATCTGAAGGAGCTCTCGAAGGACCGGATCGTATTCCTGATCTCCCACAGACTGTATCTGTTCCCGGAGTTCGACCAGGTGATCTGGATGGAACACGGGACGGGAACATGCAGCACGCATGAGAAGCTGATGGCAGAAAATAAACAGTATGCCGAGTTGTATCACGCGCAGGCTGCGGAGAAAGAGTCTGCGAATGATGCAGAAGAGATGCAGAAAAAGGAATGTGGAGCTGAAAACAAGGCGTCAGGAGAAATTCGGAAAAACAGGAGATCATCGTCTGATGGGAATGAAAACGGTGGGGAAAGGAGGAAAAAGCAATGAGTGGAAAGAAGAATATCAGTGCGGCATCGATCATCGGAAAAACGGTCACGCGGGAAAAATGGCTTTCCATCGGGATCGTTCTGACGGTGACGGGAGCGGTTGCCATTTCGCTGCTTCCGCCTCTTGTTCTCGGAAAAATCATTGACCGGATCGCCGGCGGAAATTTTTCGGGATTTTCCATGGCGGCGGAGTATTTTCTGCTGATCTTCCTGACCGGGGCGCTGGAGTCCCTGAGAGAGAGTTTCCTCACTGTCTTTGGTCAGAAGATGACGCATGCGTTCAGGAGCGAGCTCTCCGATAAGCTTGTCCGACTGAGTGCAGACACATTAAATAAGGAAGAACCGGGAGCTGTGGTTTCCAGATTTGTCGGCGATGTTGACACCGTGGAAGCGCTGTTTACCTCCGGGATCATCAGCATGTTCGCGGATGCATGCAGAGTCGTCAGCATTTTTGCGGTGATCTGGTTCCAGAACCGCGGACTCGCACTGCTCTTGATCATTCTGATCCCGGTGATCTTTGTGTTCACGAGGATCGTACAGAAGCGGATGCTCACGGCGCAGCTTGCAAACCGTGTGGCGGTGAGCCGTGTCACAAACCATGTTCCGGAGACGATCCGCTGTATCCGGACGATCCACACGCTGGGAAAAGAGACGTACATGGAGAAACGGTATGATGACTATATCGGGGAGAGTTATTCTGCAATCGAGAAAACAAACTTCTATGATGCAGTCTACTCACCGGTGATCCTGTTTCTCAACGCGGTCGCCGTTGCGGCCGTGATGCTGCTCGCCGCGTCCGGAAATGCGAAGGTCCTGGCTTTGTTCGGCATGTCCGTGGGAACGTCGGTTGCAGTCATCAATTATATTTCCCAGGTGTTCTCCCCGATCGAGAATCTCGGAATGGAGATCCAGACGATCCAGTCGGCGGTTGCCGGTGTATACAGGATCAATGAGTTCCTGGCGAAAACGGAGAGGGAGAACATGAAGGAGACCATGCCGGACCATGCCGGAAAATCGGAGCCGGGAAAGGAAAAGGACGGAGAGACTGATACCGGAGATAAGCGGAAGGAAAAGAAGAACACAGAGGGAGAAACGTGCATGGATCACGGGGGATCGAAAGAAGAACCCTGTGTAGAATTTAAGAATATTACTTTCGGCTACGATGACCATGTTGTTTTGAAAAATTTAAGTTTCGCAATTTACCCAGGCGAGCAGGTGACGCTGACGGGGCGCACCGGCGCCGGAAAGAGTACGATCTTTAAGCTGCTTTTGGGACTTTACCGGCCGAATTCCGGTGAGGCGCTGATCGAGGGCGAGGAGGCATACCGGATCCCGGACAGGGAGAAGCGGACGAAGTTTGGTTATGTGGAGCAGTCGTTCCACATGGTCCCGGGGACGGTGCGCGACCAGATTACGCTGTTTGATGCGGCGATCGGGGATGCGGAGGTTCAGGCAGCTGCAGAGCTTGTGGGGCTTCACGAGACGATCATGGGGCTGGATCAGGGATATGACACGTTATGTAAACCGGAAATCTTCTCTCAGGGACAGTGGCAGCTTTTGTCTATCGCAAGAGCAGTTGCCGGAGAACCGAGGATCCTGCTTCTCGATGAGATCACGGCGAATCTGGATGCAGATACGGAGGAGATGGTGCTCCGGGCGCTGAAGAGTGCGTCTGAGGGGCGGACGGTGATCTCAATCTCGCATCGGGTTTATCAGAGAGATGCGGGGGAGAGGATCAGGTATTTGGAGATTTAACAAGAATCAGCAAGAATTCTCCCACATCTAGGGAGTATGTCACTTTTCATTTACAAATTAAGGAAACGGGAATATAATAAGCCGAAGAAAAATACCGCTTTTTGTCAGGTTTGCATTCGGGAATCGTTGGTTCCGGAGGGTACTTTCCTGGCAGGGCGGTCTGGCGGGAGGTAAAAAATGTCAATTTTATTTGCAATTGTATTCCTTGTGTTGATCTTTAAATGTGTCGGTCTTGTCCTCGGAGTCTGCGGAAAGCTTCTTGGTGCGGTCCTCAGTCTGTTTGGATTTATCGTATCGATCGCGATCGGAGCTGTCGTGTTCGGACTTTCTACGGCGTTTGCGCTGGTGCTGTTATGCATCGCGGCAGTATGGCTTTTGATCAAGCTGATCTTTTAGAGTTTTGCTGAACCGGTAAAATCCGCGGCGGAGTCTTGACAAACGGGAGAAAATCCATTAAAATCCATCATATATGCATATCAGACAGGCATTGAAGAGGGAAAGTAGATGAAGGGCGGCATTCCAGAGAGAAAGCGGATGGTGAGAGCTTTTATGTGCGCGTTGTTGAACCGGCCTCGGAGCTTTGTGCGAGAGATGGAAAATGTCGTAATGGACAGCTAATATCACGGAGATCGGGATTGCTGCGGAACGACTGCATCGTTAAGTACAGCGTAGATCCGGCGTTAACGGATATCAGAGGAGAGTTTCCGCGACAGGCGGAAGCTAATTTGGGTGGTAACGCCGGCTGTCGGTCCCTTGCGTGGGGAGCGGCAGCCTTTTTTGTTTCACAGGAAATTCCGATGGAACTTCCTGTGAAACAAAAAGGCACTGCGTGCCTAAGATGCGCACTCGCGCGAAGATGAAGGCTGTCGCAAGCGACCGCGCGAGACGCCTGAATGTGCCAGGACACATTCCTTTTTAACAGGAAATTCTCCGCATCTGAAACAGAGAGACATGCAGACAATGAATTTTTATATAAAGGAGAAAACAATGGCAAGAGACAAGAAACTTGTGGAATCCATCACTTCCATGGAAGACGATTTCGCGCAGTGGTACACAGACGTTGTAAAAAAGGCAGAATTATGTGATTATGCGAGCGTAAAGGGCTGCATGGTCATCAAACCGGACGGATATGCGATCTGGGAGAATATCCAGCATGAGCTTGATAAGCGCTTTAAAAAAGCAGGCGTAAAGAATGTTTACATGCCGTTATTCATTCCGGAGAGCTTACTTGATAAAGAGAAAGACCATGTCGAAGGTTTCGCACCGGAGGTAGCATGGGTGACTCAGGGAGGTCTTGAGCCGCTTCAGGAGCGTCTCTGTGTCCGCCCGACATCCGAGACTCTGTTCTGTGATTTCTACCAGAAAGACATCCACTCCTACCGTGATCTTCCGAAGGTTTACAACCAGTGGTGTTCCGTTGTGAGATGGGAGAAGACGACAAGACCGTTCCTCCGTTCCAGAGAGTTCTTATGGCAGGAGGGCCACACAGCTCATGCGACTGCTGAGGAAGCTCAGGAGAGAACGATCCAGATGTTAAATCTCTATGCTGACTTTTGTGAGGATTTCCTTGCGATCCCGGTTGTCCGCGGACAGAAGACAGACAAGGAGAAGTTCGCAGGTGCAGAGGCAACCTACACGATCGAGTCCTTAATGCATGACGGTAAGGCACTTCAGTCCGGAACCAGCCACAACTTCGGGGATGGTTTTGCGAAGGCATTCGGAATCCAGTATTCTGATAAAGATAACCAGTTAAAATATGTTCACCAGACATCCTGGGGTATGACAACCCGTATGATCGGTGCGATCATCATGGTACATGGTGACAACGAAGGTCTTGTACTTCCGCCGAACGTAGCTCCGACACAGGTTGTGATCGTTCCGATCCGCCAGCAGCAGGAGGGCGTTCTCGAGAAGGCAAGAGAAGTGGAAGAGGTTCTCTCCAACTTCCGCGTAAAAGTTGATGATTCCGACAAGAGCCCGGGCTGGAAGTTCTCTGAGTCCGAGATGAGAGGAATCCCGGTTCGTGTAGAACTCGGACCGAAGGATATCGAGGCAGGACAGGCAGTTCTTGTCCGCCGTGATACTCACGAGAAGATCACAGTTGCATTAAGCGAGATCGCAGAGAAGGTTGACGAGCTCTTAAAGACGATCCAGCACGATATGTACGAGCGTGCGAAAGCACATCGTGACGCGCATACTTACGATGCCCACAACATGGAAGAGATGAGGGACATCGCAGACAACAAGCCGGGCTTCATCCGTGCAATGTGGTGCGGCTGCCAGGAGTGTGAGGACAAGTTAAAAGAGCAGGTAGGCGTTACATCCAGATGTATGCCGTTCAAGCAGGAAAAGCTTGCTGATACCTGCGTATGCTGCGGCAAACCGGCAACCAAGATGGTTTACTGGGGCAAAGCATATTAATGAAACGATGGGATATCAAAGACCTGACGCTCGGGGGGCTGTTTACAGCCCTCATCGCCGTCGGGGCTTTTCTTAAGATCACGATCCCTGTCCAGCCGGTGCCGATGCATTTTACGCTGCAGTTTTTCTTTGTCCTGCTGGCGGCTCTGCTCCTGGGATCAAAGCGGGCGTTTGCGAGTGTGATCACATATCTTGTGATCGGACTCTGCGGACTTCCGATCTTTGCGACGGGCGGCGGACCGGCGTATCTGTTAAAACCGACGTTCGGATTCCTGATCGGCTTTGCGGCGGCTGCTTTTGTGACCGGACGTGTATATGAGATCAGAAAGAGCACATCATTCTTCTGGCTGTTGTTTTCCGCGTTCTGGGGACTTCTCACGGATTATGCCTGCGGAATGATCTATTTTTATGTGTGCAGCAATTTTGTCCTCGGCGTGAGTGTCGGCTGGAAGCTTGTGTTTATCAACTGTTTCCTCCTGACGGTCGGTGAGGATTTTATTTTATGTATTCTGGCGGCTGTGCTTGCAAAACGGCTGATCCCGATCCTAGGGAAGCTTGCAAAGTAAGAAGAAAATCCGGGTCGGTCTTTTGAGCAACGGTTCGGCAGGGCAGGCAGTGCAGACAGAATCTTGTGGAGTTTCGAAATGAAATTTCCGATAAAGAAAAAGGAGGTACCGGACCAGTGAGAATTGAGATGCCTTATGAGGCGGAATGGATCATTGACAATATACGAAGCCACGGATATGAGGCGTTTATCGTCGGCGGCTGTGTCCGGGACGCCGTTCTCGGAAGGATCCCGGGGGACTGGGATATCACAACCTCTGCAAAGCCGGAGCAGGTGAAGGAGATCTTCGGAAAGACGGTCGATACGGGATTGAAGCACGGCACGGTGACGATCATCAAGCATGGAAAAGGCTATGAGGTGACGACATACCGGATCGATGGGGAATATCTGGATGGGAGACATCCGGAGACCGTGGAATTTACGCCGGATCTGAGGGAAGATCTGAAACGCCGGGATTTTACGATCAACGCCATGGCATACAGCCATGAGACGGGGATCGTGGATGAATTTGAGGGCATGGAAGATCTGAAACGCCGGGTGATCCGGTGCGTCGGCTGTGCGAGGGACCGCTTTACGGAGGACGCGCTGAGGATCCTAAGGGCTGTCCGGTTTGCCGCCCAGCTTGATTTTGTGATCGAGGATGAGACATACCGGGCGATCGCCGAGATCGCGCCGAACCTGGTCCATGTCAGCAAGGAGAGGATCCAGGTGGAGCTCACGAAACTCCTGCTCTCGGATCATCCTGAGAAGATCTGGATGGTGGAGGAGACCGGGATCGCATCGTATGTGGCCCCGGGATTTCCGGAGGTCTTTGAGCGGGAACTCCGGGAGAATGAGCCAGAAAGCGGAAGCATGATGCAGGAAAAACGGAATGACCGGGAGATCCTTAAAACATGCTGGAAGGGCGTTTCCTCCCTCACGGCGGATAAGTCCCACCGGTGGGCCGGATTTCTGCGCCATATGAAGCCGGAAGAAGCGGTGAAGATCTTACGAGGCCTGAAACTTGATAATGATACGATCGGGAACGTGAAAAACATGCTGAATGTTTTTCAGACACCTCCTGGTGCGGATAAGATCGAGATCAGAAGAGCCCTGAGTAAGGTTACGGAGTACCAGTTCCTCGGTGCCATGCAGTTAAAGAAAATGGACGGAGACCGGAGCGTCCCGGAGATCCTGCATCTTTTTGAGGAGATCAGGGAAGCGGGGGACTGCGTAAGTCTGAAACAGCTTGCGGTCAATGGCGGTGATCTTCTTGCGATGGGACTGGAACATGGAAAAGAGATCGGAGACGGACTCCTGTATCTTTTGAACATTGTGATCGAACATCCAGAACTGAATAAAAAAGATATATTATTAGAAAAAATCAGCCAATTCAAATAATACCAGAAGAACATTGTATGAAGGACATCTGCCGGGAATCCGGCAGGTGTCTTTTGCTGTTGCGGATGTATGTTTGTGGGAATAATCACCATGGTTTTCTCATATCTTGTGCAGAAAGCTGGAAAAGGTCAGAACGGGATATGGGGGGATCAAATCGTGATCGACTGGAAAGAAGAGGCAGAGAAAACGTATGGATTTCAGGTGAATACACTGCGGCGGGGACGCGGGTCCTGGATCCTGGAGACGGATCAGGGGCTGCGGCTTTTAAAGGAATATCGGGGAAGCGTGAACCGTCTGGAGTTCGAGGAGGCGGTTTTGCAGTCTCTGGACGGGATGGAGACGGTAAAGGCAGATCAGTATGTGAGAAACTCCGAGGGAGAACTTTTATCTTCGGCGGAGGATGGAAGCCGGTATATTGTGAAACAATGGTATGCGGACCGGGAATGTGATCTGAAAGATGAGAAGGAGCTCCTCTCGGCGGCCCGGGCGCTGGCGCTCCTGCACCGGCAGTTTCGCGAAGTAAAGAGGCAGGCTGAATGGAATATGAGATCCATGGTCTCGCCGCCGCTTTTTGAAGCGATGCGACGCCATAACCGGGAGCTCAGGAGGGCGAGAACGTTTATCCGGGGAAAGCGGAAGAAAAATGAGTTTGAGCTCTGCGTGATCAGGAATTTTGAGTGTTTCGCGGTGCAGGCAGAGGAAGCGGAGCAGGGAATGGAACGGCTGTATGAAAAACATGGTGAGGAGATCATGAACGGATATGCGGTCTGCCACGGGGAGCCGGACTACCACCATATTCTGATCGGAAACGGATATACGGCAGTGACGGAATTCAACCAGATGCACCTGGGTGTGCAGATGGAGGACCTGTACTATTTTCTCAGAAAGATCATGGAAAAACATGACTGGAATGAGCGCCTGGGGAGACAGATCATGGAGACGTATGAGCGCGTGCTGCCGATCACGGAGCTGGAACGGCAGGTGCTTTACTATCTGTTCCGGTATCCGGAGAAATACTGGAAGCAGATCAATTTTTATTACAATGCCAACAAGGCCTGGGTGCCTGCGAAGAGCACGGAGAAGATCAAAAAACTGGAGGCACAGCAGAAGATGCGCGAGAAGTTTATCCGCTTTTTTTCCTAGTTGGGAATTTTCGGAACCGAAAATTCCGTATGATACCGTTGGAGTCGCGGATTTTGCCGATTCGGAATGCGGAGCATCGGCAAAATCCTGTTACAGTGTGCGGGCATGGAGTGTCCGTGTACTGTAACATGTTTATCCGGGTGCCTGAAAAATAATGAGTGTACAGGCTTGCAGAACAGGATTGTTATATGATAAGATATGATATAAAAATGCGGCTGTGACCGGAATATAACAGACAGCCGCACAAAGGAGGAAATCCCATGAAATGTCCATTTTGTGGTGCACAGGATACAAAAGTCATCGATTCGCGCCCGGCGGATGACAACAGTTCGATCAGACGCCGCCGTCAGTGCGAAGAGTGCGGGAAACGTTTTACGACGTATGAAAAATTAGAGACAATGCCGCTTATGATCATCAAGAAAGACGACTCCAGAGAACCGTACAACCGGGAGAAGATCGAGAATGGAATCCTTCTTTCCTGTCATAAGCGCCCGGTCTCTTCGGAACAGATCACGAAGATGATCGATGAGATCGAAAAACAGATCTTCAGTATGGAGGAGCGGGAGATCCCGTCCGTGACGATCGGTGAGCTTGTCATGAAAAAGTTAAAGATGGTGGACGAGGTTGCCTATGTCCGTTTCGCGTCCGTCTACCGGGAGTTTAAGGATGTGAACGCATTTATGGAGGAGCTCGCGAAGTTCCTGAACAATAAATAAGAGATGGGGAGAAAACTGCAAAGGGCTGAAAAATTCAAGCCGAACGCAGGGCAGCAGTATGTTTGAGACATTTTATCCGGGAAACTATGTGGACAGTGCATATGAGATCCCATACGAAAAACTTTATGAGAGAGGATATCGCGGGATCATCTTTGATGTGGACAACACGCTGGTTCCCCACGGTGCACCGGCAGATGCGCGGGCGATCGAATTGTTTGAGCGGCTCCGCGCGATCGGGTTTTCGACCTGCATCCTTTCCAACAATAAAGAGCCGCGGGTATCTCCGTTCGCTGACAAGGTGGGGAGTCCCTATATTTTTAAGGGCGGAAAACCGTCGAGAAAAGGATATGAGCGGGCCATGGAACGGATGAAAACAGACCGCGACACGACATTGTTCGTCGGGGATCAGCTTTTTACGGATGTCTGGGGCGCAAACCGGACAGGCCTCTACTCGATCCTCGTAAAGCCGATCAATCCCAAAGAGGAGATCCAGATCGTCCTGAAACGCTATCTCGAGGCGATAGTTCTCGCGTTTTACAGGAAACGATTGAAAAAAATGGGGCAGACAGCCGGGGATTTTTGCAAAAAATAGTTGAAAACCGCAGTAGAATAGTATAGAATAGGATAGAATCAGCTATTAGCGTGAAATGTGAAATAAAATAATTGGAAACAGTTTTAAGGAGGATTATCATTTATGGTATCAGCAGGTGATTTCAGAAATGGCGTTACACTCGAAATTGATGGACAGGTCGTACAGATCTTAGAGTTCCAGCATGTAAAACCGGGTAAAGGCGCTGCTTTCGTTAGAACAAAATTAAAAAACGTGATCAACGGCGGTGTTGTTGAGAGAACTTTCCGTCCGACCGAGAAATTCCCGGCAGCAAGAATCGACCGTGTGGACATGCAGTATTTGTATGCAGACGGCGACCTTTATAACTTCATGGATGTTAACACATACGAGCAGATCGCATTATCCACAGATGTTGTTGGCGATGCATTAAAGTTCGTAAAAGAGAACGAGACTGTTAAAGTCTGCTCCTACAACGGCAAGGTATTCTCTGTTGAGGCTCCGTTATTCGTAGAGCTTGAAGTAACAGATACAGAGCCGGGCTTCAAGGGCGATACAGCTACAGGCGCAACAAAGCCGGCTACTCTTGAGACAGGCGCTCAGATCAACGTTCCGTTATTCGTAAACCAGGGTGATCGCGTTAAGATCGATACACGTACTGGTGAGTACCTTTCCAGAGCTTAATCTGCAAAAACAAGTTTCAGAATCCCAGGAAACCAGGTGTTTCCTGGGACTTTTTTTACCCTTTTTTGTGCGAAAAATTGCGTAACAGGTTGCCAATTGGGTAAAATTTTCTTATAATGGAAAGGACAGAGAAAGGAAGTGAACACATAATGGAAGGTCGAAGTCATACGATGGAGGCAGACGCACACCCTGAACCGGTGGCAATACGCATGACCGGGGGCTGCTGTTATGTGTGTTGCCGAAATCAATCTGTTCAGTTGTAACCGGTGTCTTTGGATTTACCGGATGCAATGGCTTTGTCTCCATGATCGCATGAATCTTTGCCGGAAATTCCGGGCAGAAATAACAGATTGTGGGGGAAAAGAAAATGCCGAATGATGGAAATGAAACATTTGACATGGAGCATCTTCTGGAGCTGGCAGAGGAAAAAAAATACCGCCTGCTGAAGGAAGAGCTTGTGGAACTGAACGAGGTGGATATCGCATCGTTCATCGAAGAACTGGACTCTGAGCGCACCGTAATCGTGTTCCGGATGCTGCCGAAGGCGCTGGCGACCGAGGTATTTGCCGAGCTTCCGGTGGACAAGCAGAGCCACATCATCAACAGCATCACAGATAAGGAGCTTTCCGAGATCGTGGATGAGCTCTATGTGGATGATGCCGTTGACCTGGTGGAAGAACTCCCGGCGACGGTGGTCCGCCGTGTTTTACAGAACACGAAGCCGGAGACGAGAAAGCTCATCAACCAGTTCTTAAACTATCCGGAGAACAGTGCCGGAAGTATCATGACAGCCGAGTATATCGGACTGAAAAAGAACATGACGGTGGAGCAGTGTTTCGCCTACATCCGCCATCACGCAGTAGATTCCGAGACAATCTACACCTGCTATGTGATGGACGAAAAAAGGATGTTGGACGGTGTGATCACGGTAAAGGACCTTCTCCTTCAGCCGTATGAGCGCCAGGTCGGCGATATCATGGACACGCACGTCATCAAAGCGAAGACGACCGATGACCAGGAGCTTGTGGCCGATACGATGAACAAGTACGGACTTCTCTCCATGCCGGTCGTGGACAGTGAGGACCGTCTGGTCGGGATCATCACGGTCGACGATGTCATGGAAGTCATGGAGGAAGAGGCGACCGAGGACTTCGAGAAGATGGCGGCGATGCTGCCGAGTGAAAAGCCGTATTTAAAGACGGGCGTATTCACGCTGGCGAAGAACAGGATCCCGTGGCTTCTGATCTTGATGCTTTCCAGTACGATCACAGGTGGGATCCTTGTAAAATACGAGAATGCCTTTGCGGCGATCCCGCTTCTCGTGAGCTTTATCCCGATGTTAATGGATACCGGCGGAAACTCCGGAAGCCAGAGCAGCACGATGATCATCCGTGGTATGGCTGTCGGTGATATCGAGCCGAAGGATATCCTGAAAGTCGTGTGGAAGGAAGTAAGGGTCGGTCTGATCGTCGGATTTGTGCTGGCGGTGGTCAATTTTATCCGCCTGATGATCCAGTACCCGGGAAATACGATGATCTGTCTGACGGTTGTGATGAGTCTTTTCTGTACCGTTATCGTCGCGAAGACGATCGGATGCACGCTGCCGATCGGGGCGAAAGTATTAAAACTTGACCCGGCGATCATGGCGTCGCCGATGATCACGACGATCGTGGATGCGGTGAGCCTGATGGTGTACTTTAATCTGGCGTGCCATCTGCTGGATATGACGGTGTAGAGGATGGAAATGATAAGAATGTCTGTCTGCGGACTTATCCGCGGATAAATATATATTAACAGGAGTATGGATTATGGAAAAAGTAAGAACAAGATTTGCGCCGAGCCCGACCGGCCGGATGCATGTAGGTAATTTAAGAACAGCTCTTTACACATACCTGATCGCGAAGCACGAGGGCGGAGATTTCATTCTCCGTATCGAGGATACAGACCAGGAGCGCCACGTTGAGGGCGCCGAGGACATTATCTACCGCACACTGGCAGAGACAGGCCTGGTCCATGACGAAGGTCCGGATAAGGACGGCGGCTACGGTCCGTACGTTCAGAGTGAACGTCAGAAAGCCGGGATCTACATGGAATATGCGAAAAAACTTGTGGAAAAAGGTGAGGCTTACTACTGCTTCTGTACCCAGGAGCGCTTAAATACATTAAAGAAGACCGTAAACGGTGAGGAGATCATGGTTTACGATAAGCATTGCCTGCATCTCTCCAAAGAAGAGGTAGAGGCAAACTTAAAGGCGGGAATGCCGTTCGTCATCCGCCAGAACAACCCGAAAGAGGGAACCACCACATTCCATGACGAGATCTACGGAGATATCACAGTAGACAACGCAGAACTCGACGACATGGTCCTCATCAAATCCGATGGATATCCGACCTACAACTTCGCAAACGTTGTGGATGACCATCTGATGAAGATCACACACGTTGTCCGCGGAAATGAGTACCTTTCCTCCTCTCCGAAATACAACCGTCTCTACGAGGCATTTGGCTGGCAGGTTCCGATCTATGTACACTGCCCGACCATCACAAACGAGGAGCACAAGAAATTAAGTAAGAGAAGCGGACATTCCTCCTTTGAGGATCTTCTTGAGCAGGGATTCTTAACAGAGGCGATCGTAAACTTCGTTGCCCTTTTAGGATGGTCTCCGGCAAACAACCAGGAGTTCTTTACACTTGAGGAGCTTGTAAAAGAGTTCGATTACCACAACATGAGCAAGTCTCCGGCTGTCTTTGATATGACAAAGCTCCGCTGGATGAACGGTGAGTACATCAAGAAGATGGATGATGACAAGTTCTTCGAGATCGCAAAACCGTACCTTGAGGCTGTGATCAAGAAACCGCTGAATTTAAAGAAGATCGCCGGAATGGTAAAGACAAGAATTGAGACTCTGCTCGATATCGCGGATCAGATCGATTTCTTCGAGGAAATGCCGGAATACAGCGCAGATATGTATGTTCATAAGAAGATGAAGACAACAAAAGAGAACTCCTTAGAGACATTGAAGGAAGTTCTTCCGATCCTTGAGGCGCAGGATGACTTCAGCAATGACGCTCTCTTTGAGGCTCTTTCCAAATACGTTGCCGATAAGGGCGTAAAGACAGGCTTCGTAATGTGGCCGATCCGTACCGCAGTGTCCGGAAAGCAGATGACTCCGGCAGGCGCTACTGAGATCATGGAGATCATCGGAAAAGAGGAGTCTCTGGCTCGTATTAAGAAGGGAATCGAACTTCTGGAAGCAGCAGAATAATGGATTTTAATCAGGCACAGATGACGGCCCTGGAACACCGGGATGGACCGATGATGGTCCTCGCGGGTCCGGGGTCCGGAAAAACGACAGTAATTACACACAGAATCAAGAGACTGCTGGAGGCGGGCGTTGACCCCTCCGGCATTCTTGTCATTACGTTCACAAAAGCGGCGGCCACGGAGATGAAGGAACGGTTTCTGAGACTGGCGAGGGAAGAAGACGAAAAGCGGAAACAGGCGGAGCAGAGAGCAGGCGGGAGCCGGACGGGGGCGGAAAAGCCCTTTTTTGGAACTGCTGATCCTGGTCCCCGGAGGCGCGAAGCCTGCGGGACGTCTCTGGAGGCAGCAGGTTCCCGTGTGAGCTTTGGAACCTTTCACTCGGTCTTTTACCATATTTTAAAGTGGGCGTACCGTTTCCCTGCCGGAAATGTGATCAGCGGGGAGGAAAAACGCCAGTATTTTAAGAAGTTTCTCGATGAATCAGAGATGGAGGTCGAGGACGAGGCGGAATTTATCTCCTCCATCATCAATGAGATCAGCTACGTAAAAGGCGAGCGCCTGGATCTGAAGTACTACTATTCCCAGAACTGCCCGGAAGAGTGGTTTAAAAAGCTTTATGACGGGTATGATGAGATGCTGAAAACGACGGGAAAGATCGACTTCGACGATATGCTCGTCATGTGCCATGAGCTGTTTACGGAGCGGAAGGACATCCTGGCAGCATGGCAGAAGAAGTTTAAGTATATTCTCGTGGATGAGTTCCAGGATATTAACCTTCTTCAGTATCAGGTTGTCCGGATGCTGGCACTGCCGGAGAACAATCTCTTTATCGTCGGAGATGATGACCAGTCGATCTACCGGTTCCGCGGGGCGAAGCCGGAGATCATGCTCGGCTTTGAAAAGGATTTTCCGGGGACAAAACGGGTGCTTCTGGGAACGAATTACAGGTCTACAAAGGAAATCGTGGAGACCTCTCTTCGCCTTATTGAGCACAATAAGGTCCGGTTTGATAAGAAGCTGGAGCCGTTCCGGGGATCCGGACGTCCGGTGGATTTCCGGGTTTTCGATAATCCCGGACATGAGATGGACACGGTGGCGCAGAGTATCCGCGCGTACCATGATGCCGGGTATCAGTGGAGCGAGATCGCGGTACTGTTCCGAACAGGGGCAAATTCCGGCCTGATGGCGGAGCGGCTGATGGGCTATAATATTCCGTTTAAGCTGCGGGATGTGATCCCGAATCTTTACAGCCACTGGATCGCGAAGGATCTCTTCGCCTACATGGAGATCGCGGCGGGCAGCAGGAAAAGATCCGATTTTTACAGGATCATGAACCGGCCAAACCGGTATTTCAGCAGGGATGCCTTTGATACGCCGATCGTATCCTTTGACCGCCTGAAATCCTTTTACCAGGATAGGGACTGGATGGAGGAGCGGATCTGTGACCTGGAGGCGGATCTTCGCGCAATGGCGCCGTTAAAGCCTGTGGCGGCAGTCAACTATATCCGGAAGGCGATCGGATACGATGACTATCTGCGGTCCTATGCAGAATTCAGGCGAATGAAGCCGGAGGAACTTTTCGAGACGGCAGATAAGCTCGCGGAGAGCGCGGCGGAATTTGCAACCTTTGTGGAGTGGAAGGAACATGCGGCCCGGTATGAGGAAGAATTAAAGAAGCAGAATCAGGAAGAGCGCGAGGAGACGAAAGACCGCGTGACTCTGTCAACGATGCACAGTGCAAAGGGACTGGAATATCCGGTCGTCTTTGTGGTTGATGCGAATGAGGGGATCGTTCCACACCATAAAGCGGGTCTGCCGGCGGATATCGAGGAGGAGAGACGGCTGTTCTATGTCGCCCTGACACGTGCGAAGGACCGGCTTCATGTAGCGGCGGTGAAGGAGCGGTATCACAGGAAGACGGATGTTTCCCGGTTTGTGGAGGAAGCAGGACTGTGATCAAGTCGAATGTACGTGGGACCTGGTGAGCAATTCTGGTCAGAGCAAGTTGACAAATTCCTCACGGAATTACTGCACTTTGCACTCTGTTTTAAAAAGCGAGGAGAAACATGGGACTTGTTCATATTTACTGCGGAGATGGAAAAGGAAAAACGAGCGCGGCGGTCGGACTGGCCGTCCGGGCGGCAGGATGCGGAAAACGCGTGGTGATCGCGAGATTTTTAAAGACGGACAATTCCGGGGAAGTGGAAATTTTAAAGAAAATCCCGGAGGTTACGCTGATCCCGTGCCGGAAAACATTTGGCTTTGTCCGGTCGATGGATGAAGAGACGAAAAGGGAATGTGCGGCATACCACAGAGAGCTGTTTGGCGAAGCGGTGAAACTCGCGGAACATGCGGATCTGGTGGTGTTTGATGAGATCATGGCGGCTGTAAATTACGGGATGGTTCCGGAACGCGATGTCCTGGAATTTCTTGAAAACCGCCCCGGAAGAGATCAGACGGACGGGCTGGAGATCGTTCTCACTGGGAGAGATCCGTCGGAGAAGCTGATCGCGGCAGCGGATTATGTCTCGGAGATCTGTAAGAGAAAGCATCCGTTTGACCGCGGGATCATGGCGAGACGGGGAGTTGAGTACTGACGTTACAGTACACGGGCACTCCATGCCCGCGCACTGTAACAGGATTTTGCCGATGCTTCGCATTCCGAATCGGCAAAATCTGCTGTCACAACTGTATTGTACGGAATTTTCAGTTCAGAAAATTCCTACCGTGTACAGTAACGTACTGACCGCTTCTTTTTAAAAGTAGCAATTCTTTCTATTGATTTTATGGCAGTTTACTGGTATCCTATAAAAAATGGCAGCCGTGACAGAAAAGAACCGCTGCAAGAAACGGCAGGATGCCGGAAATGAGAGGAATTTGAGATTATGGCAAAGGACAAAAATATGAATCAGGATGCTGCAAACGATGAGGAGATGACCGTGACTCTGACACTGGATGACGGAACCGAGTTAGAGTGCGTGGTCCTTACGATCTTTGAGGCGGCTGATAAGGAATATATCGCGCTTCTTCCGTTAGACGGAAATGAGGCTGAGGATGGCGAGGTATACTTATACCGCTACACAGAGATCAATGGAACTCCGGATATCCAGAACATCGAGAGCGACGAGGAGTACGAGATCGTTGCTGATGCGTTCGATGAACTTCTCGACACTGAAGAGTACGACGAGATTGTAGGCGAGGACGAGCTGGACGACTGATTTAAAAAATGAGAAACAGCAGTTTCCCATAATATGAACCGCTAAGGCGGCGTTTCCGACTTCCGATAGAGGGAGAATGGGGACGCCGCCTTTTTACGTGCAATATACGTGCGGGGCGTAGGATAGCGGGAGCAAATGAGAAATAGAACATAAGTTCGAAAATAACTGTACATTTCTATATAGACATGGTATACTTAAAAGCAGTTAAATATATTTTTAATTCCAGGATGCGAGACCGGAATAATATGAAAGAAGCATGAAACTAAAAAAGATGAAATAGACCGAATCAGGAGGAAACCATGGATCATTTTGAACTTGTATCAGAATATCAGCCGACCGGTGACCAGCCGCAGGCAATCGAACAGCTGGTAAAAGGCTTCAGGGAAGGCAATCAGTTTGAGACACTGCTCGGTGTGACTGGATCCGGTAAAACATTTACGATGGCGAACGTGATCCAGCAGTTGAATAAACCAACACTTGTGATCGCGCACAATAAGACGCTGGCAGCACAGCTTTATTCGGAGATGAAGGAGTTTTTCCCAAATAATGCGGTGGAATATTTTGTATCCTATTACGACTACTATCAGCCGGAGGCCTATGTGCCGTCGACGGATACTTATATTGAAAAGGACTCCGCGATCAACGATGAGATCGATAAGCTGCGTCATTCTGCGACAGCGGCCCTTTCTGAGCGGAATGATGTGATCATTGTAGCTTCGGTATCGTGTATCTATGGTCTGGGAAGCCCGATCGATTATAAGAACATGGTGATCTCGCTGCGCCCTGGAATGGAAAAAGACAGAGATGAAGTGATCCACAAACTGATCGATATCCAGTATACAAGAAATGAGATGGATTTTAAACGAGGAAGTTTCCGTGTGCGAGGAGATGTGCTGGAAGTATTTCCGGCATACTCCGGAAGTGAGGCGTACAGGATCGAGTTCTTCGGGGACGAGGTGGACCGGATCATAGAGATCGAGGCGCTGACCGGAGAGGTGAAGGCACAGTTGGAACATGTGGCGATCTTCCCGGCATCCCACTATGTCGTTCCGAAGGAAAAGATGATGCGTGCGACTGAGAATATTCTTGCAGAGATGAAGGAGCAGGTAACCTTCTTTAAAAGTGAGGATAAGCTTCTGGAGGCACAGAGGATCGCTGAGCGGACAAACTTTGACGTGGAGATGATGAGGGAGACTGGATTCTGCTCCGGGATCGAGAACTATTCCCGCCATCTCGTGGGTTCCGCACCGGGGCAGCCGCCGTGCACGCTGCTCGACTATTTTCCGGATGATTTTCTGATCATCGTGGACGAGTCCCATATTACGCTTCCGCAGGTCCGCGGCATGTATTTTGGTGACCGATCGCGAAAAAAGACACTGGTGGATTATGGCTTCCGTCTGCCGTCCGCACTTGATAACCGTCCGCTGAATTTTGAGGAGTTTGAGACACATATCAACCAGATGATGTTCGTGTCGGCGACGCCGTCCACTTATGAGGCGGAACATGAACTCCTGCGTGCGGAGCAGATCATCCGCCCGACAGGGCTTCTGGACCCGGAAATCTCTGTCCGTCCGGTGGAAGGACAGATCGATGATCTGGTGGGCGAGATCAATAAAGAAGTGGAAAAGCACAATAAAGTTCTCATCACGACGCTCACAAAGCGTATGGCGGAGGACCTGACGGATTATATCAGGGAAGCCGGAATTCGTGTAAAATATCTGCACTCGGATATTGATACGCTGGAGCGTGCGGAGATCATCCGGGATATGCGTCTGGACGTCTTTGATGTCCTTGTTGGAATTAACCTTCTCAGAGAGGGACTCGATATCCCGGAGATCACGCTTGTTGCGATCCTGGATGCGGATAAAGAAGGATTTCTTCGTTCAGAGACATCCCTGATCCAGACGATCGGGCGTGCGGCCAGAAACGCGGAAGGTCATGTCATCATGTATGCAGATACGATCACAGATTCCATGCGGGCCGCCATCGACGAGACGAATCGCCGCCGGGAGATCCAGCAGAAGTACAATGAGGAACATGGAATTACCCCGCAGACGATCAAAAAAGCAGTCCGTGATCTGATCGCGATTTCAAAGGCAGTCAGCGCGAATGAGGAAGAATTTAAGAAAGATCCGGAGTCTATGGATGCAAGGGAACTGGAGAAACTTGTAAAGGAACTTACAAAGAAGATGCGCCAGGCGGCAGCGGAACTGAA
This sequence comes from Pilosibacter sp. NGB245, assembly GCF_057397225.1. NCBI lineage: Bacteria > Bacillati > Bacillota > Clostridia > Eubacteriales > Clostridiaceae > Pilosibacter > Pilosibacter sp. NGB245. The sequence continues at coordinate 991,102 of NZ_CM171584.1, forward strand.
CTTTGAGGAAGCAGCTAAGCTGCGTGACCGGATGAAGGAAGTGAAACAGATGCTGCTGGAACTGGAGGATCATTAGAACGCACAGCAGGAAGAAGAAATATTTTGTATTCCGGGGAAATGTTGTGGAAGGATTTTACAGACGAAGGTATGTGACTGCTATAAAAAAGGAAAAAGGGGGCTGTCGCATTAGCAAATATTTTTTGCTGGGCGGCAGCCCTGCTTTATGCCCAAATGGCATCGAAATCGGTCACGTTTTCGATGCCATTCTTTATAAACGCAGTTCATTCCCAGGCATCCCTTTCGGCATGCCTTATTTCAGGCTGTTTTGTTTTCAACTATCAAAATCTATGCCCTTTTTAATGGAAAAAGATAACTTCCCGTTCTTCCGGTCTGAATCTTGCAATGAAGCTTATTGATATTTCGTCCCATCGCCAGAAGGATGCTCTCTGCCAGTGCATTTGCCTTTCCACGATACAGATATCTTCGAAAATTCATGTCCTCTTTTACGTCAGCAAAAGAACCTTCTGCCTGAATACTGCGATTCATACGGAGCATCGTTCCATACTCACTTGTGATCCGTTCCAGATCTTCTGCGCGTTTCTGGCTCATTGTTTTTGAAACCATCAGCACTTTATTGCGCTTTTCCATAGGTGTTTTGCAGTTGTTTCCCTTGATACATTCCGTTTTATAAGGACAACCAGTGCAGTCTGGGCTTCTGTAATAAGTTTTTACACTGACATATCCGCTAGTTGTTTTACTTCTGCGTTCATTTGTGACAGTTAGTTCCCTTCCGTTGAGGCAGATGTAGCTGTCTCTGTCTGCATGGTACTCCATGTTTTCCCTTCTACTGATGTCTTTTTTGTATTTTCGGGTCTTCGAAATCTCATAGTTCTGCGGCTTTATATAGGCGGTCTGTCCGTTTTCCTCAATGAAAAGATAGTTCTCTTCACTTTCGTACCCGGCATCTGCAACGACTTCTGAATACTTAAATCCCAGGTGATTCTCCATGTCTTTCAAAAACGGGATCAGGGTACGTGTATCGGTAGGGTGCGGGCTGATATCGATCCATGTGATGTATTCGGAATCCACTCCATGCTGAATGTTATAAGCAGGCTTTAACTGTCCATTCAGCATCGCGTCCTCTTTCATTCTCATGAAGGTTGCGTCAGGGTCTGTTTTGGAATAGCTGTTTCTATCCCCAAGCGTATACAGCTTTTTTGTATATTCCTTTAGTTTCTCCAGATATTGATCCAGCTGTTCCAGAGATTTCTGTAATTGTGTTTTTCTACGCCCGATTCCATGTACAAACACAATTCCCTCCTGCACTTTTATGCGGCACAACTGCTTCTTTAACCGTTTTAATGTGTGGATGGATATCCGGTCATGGTATACGGTCCTGATTCCATAGAGTTCTTCGCATTCAGCCACAAAAGAAGATAGTTTTGTGTATAACCGGGCCTGATTTTTCGTAATAGCCCGTTTCCATACAAAGGTATATTTATTGGCTGCAGACTCGATCTTGGTGCCATCAATAAAAATGGTCTTTCCTGAGATCTCACCAAGAAGATAGAGCAGATCTGACATTTGGGCAAGCAGTACCTTTGCACAAGCCGAAAAATGCAGGGAGATAAAACGCGCGATCGTTGCATGGTCAGGAGCCGGCATTCCTTCCAGGAGGTACATAAAGTTGATATCCCGTTTGCATGCCTTTTGGATATCCCTGCTTGAGTAGATTCGATTCATTGCTGCATAGATGACGAGTTTCAGCATCTGACGCGGCGTTGCCTGATTTTTTCTGATCCTGCTGTAAGTTTTATACAGTTCAGAAAGGTCCATTTCCTCCACAAAGGCACTTACCAGACGAACCGGATCATCAGATGGAATAGAAATCTCTAAATCCAGCGGAAGTTTGATTTGATAATACAGAGAAAAAGAGGTATAATCTCTCTGTATTATTTTGTTTAGTCGCATAAACTGATTATACCACGAACGCCGGGCTTTTCGAAGCTCGGCGTTTTGTGTTGGAAATATGAAATGAGCTGCCGCACGTTAGTGCGACAGCCCCTTTTTGATATGTGCACACATGCCTTTGTCCGCACCGGGCGGACGAATGTACCGGAGTACGATTATTGACAATTATTCTCAATAAGAATACAATATTTCCAGATGACAGGAAGACTGCTATCGACTATGATAATGAAGGATGAACACAGGATGAAACTTTATGAAGGAAAGATTGGCACAACGTACCTGGTCGAATCGGTTCATGTGGAAGATGCGATCAACCGGCGTCTGGAGGCGCTGGGTGTAAATGAGAATACTCCTCTTCTTGTGATGAACAAGAAAAACAGCGGAACGATGATCATCAAAGTCCGCGGAACCCGTCTGGCGCTTGGAAGGCGGATCACAGGCGGGATCGAAGTTAAAGAGGAGGCGGCATCATGAGTGGAACAGAAAGACCGATCAATGTCTGTTTTGTGGGAAACCCGAACTGCGGAAAGACAACCTTGTTCAATGCATTTACCGGTGCAAAATTAAAAGTGGCAAACTGGCCCGGCGTTACGGTAGAGCGGGTGGAAGGAGAGACGAGCTATAAGGGCAGAAAGATCCATGTGATCGATACGCCGGGTATCTACAGCCTGACTTCCTATACAATGGAAGAACTCGTCACAAGGCGCTGTATCGAGGAGGACGATGTGGATGTGATCATCAACGTCGTTGACGCGTCCTCACTGGAACGAAATCTGTATCTGACGCTGCAGCTTCTGGAATTAAAGAAACCAGTAATTCTGGCACTCAACATGATGGATATCATCGAAGAGCGCGGAATGGAGATCGATCTTCACCGTCTCCCGGAGATGCTGGGCTCGATCCCGGTCGTTCCGGTATCAGCGAGAAAGAGGACAGGACTCGATGTTCTGATGCATGCAGTGGTACATCATTATGAGGAAGGACCGCAGGGGGTGATCGTTCACTATGACAGGACGATCGAAGACCGGATCCAGAGAGTAGAGGATCTTCTCCGTGAAAAATATCCGGACCTGACGAACCTTCGCTGGCATGCGATCAAGATGCTCGAGTACGATAAGGAGGTCATGAAGGACCATCCGATCGAATTTGAGAGTATCGTTCCGGAAACTCTGGAAAAAGAGATCATCAATGAAAAGTATGACTATGTGGAATCGGTTGTCAACGAATGTCTCTTTAACAAAGAAGAAAAATCACAGATGACGGATCGGGTGGATCGTCTTTTGACGCATCCGGTTCTTGGAATTCCGGTATTTTTCGGGATCATGGCACTTGTATTTTTCCTGACGTTTACCGTCGGAGATTTCCTGAAAGGTTACTTTGAACAGGGACTGGAACTTTTATCGTCGAGTGTACTTTCAGGGCTGCAGGCTGCGGGTGCCTCCGACTGGGTGATCTCCCTTGTTGTTGATGGTGCACTTGCTGGAGTCGGAGGAATCCTGACATTTCTGCCGAATATTTTTATTCTTTTTCTCGCACTTGCATTCCTTGAGGACAGCGGATATATGGCGAGAGTGGCATATGTCATGAATGAGACGATGGGAATGGTCGGACTTTCCGGTCGTGCGTTCCTTCCGATGCTGTTAGGATTTGGCTGTACGGTTCCGGCAGTCATGGCGACAAGAGCGTTGGAAAACCAGAGAGACCGTTTAAAGACGATCCTCATCACGCCATTTATGTCATGTTCAGCAAGGCTGACGATCTATGTACTCCTTGCTGATATGTTTTTTCCGAAGTCGGCGATGTTAGTGGCATATTCCCTGTACCTTGTCGGAGTTGCGATGGCGATCATCATTGCGCTGATCGTACATAAAACGACAGACAGCAAGACGGAAAATGCCCTTTTGATCGAGCTTCCGGAATACAAGATCCCGAACTTGAGAACTGTAGCGATCTACGTATGGGAGAAAGTAAAGGATTATCTGACAAAGGCAGGAACAACGATCTTTCTCGCATCGATCATTTTATGGTTTGTCATGAATGTGGGACCGACCGGATTCATCACAAACGTTGCGGACAGCTTTGCTGCAAAATTCGGTCAGATCCTGGTGCCGGTATTAAAACCGGTCGGACTCGGAAGCTGGCAGATCGCGGTAGCGCTGATCTCAGGAATTTCCGCTAAGGAGGTTGTTGTTTCAAGTATGTCCGTACTCTACGGGATCACAAACATCAACTCGGCAGCAGGAATGGCAGAACTTTCCGGAATCCTTGGGGGAACGGGATTCACGGCTGTCAACGCGTATGCACTGATGGTATTCTGCCTTCTCTATACACCGTGTATCGCCACGATCGCCACGATCAAACGTGAGACACAGTCCTGGAAATGGACCCTGGGGATGGTCGTATTCCAGCTGGTACTCGCCTGGATGGCGGCATTTGTCGTATTCCAGATCGGAAGCCGTCTGTGATCTTTGACAGAGCAAAAATATTGAGAAGCTCCCATCTTCTGACGAGCACTCAAAGGAAGCAGTCATTAGAAGAATAAGTGGGTGAAAAGAGAACAGTGCAACAAATCACGGTCAGGTTTGCGCTGATATGTCAGACTCTGTGAAATTACTGACCGTGGATCGGAACAAGAATCTGAAGGGGTAAAAGGGGTAACAGATGAACGAAAAAACTTTGCTTGAGGCCGTGGTGCTGGCAGGTGAGCTCATGCTTGTCAGCGGCGCGGAGATCTACAGAGTGGAAGATACTATGAACCATATGTTGAAACGCTCCGAGTATGAGCAGACGGAGACGATCGTATATGGAACAGGAATCTTTGTCACGTTAAGCGATCCGAATAAGGAACCGCTGACCCGGGTCAAACGTGTCGCGGACCGGTGTACAAGTATCAACCGGATCTGTCTGGTGAATGATGTGTCGCGCCATTTCTGTGAGGGAAAGATCACCGTGGAGGAGGCGCTGAGACAGCTGCGTGAGATCCAGTCACCGAAGACGATCCAGTATGACTGGCTGACACAGGGACTGGGGTACGTTGGGGTTTCGGCGTTTTTTGCCCCCATGTTCGGCGGATCCTTTGGAGACTTTCTGGCATCGATCGTAGTCGGTGTCTGCCTTGCGGTCGCGGCCTGGATCGGAAAGGCGCTGAAATTCAACGATTTCTGTTTTAATGCCTTTGGCGCCTTTGTGCTGGCATTTTCAGCCATGACGGTCTGTCATTCCTATCCGGGGCTGAATTCTGATACGATCATTGTCAGCGCTGTTATGCCTCTTGTCCCCGGGGTGACGTTTACGACGGCGATTCGTGATACATTGAACGGCGATTATGCTGCCGGTTCTGCGCGGATCCTCGAGGCGATCGTTGTGGGACTTGCGGTAGCATTTGGAGTCGGAGCAGGACTTGTCGCTGCACGCAGTCTGGAAGGAGGACTTTTATGATCATACAGGTATTCAGTGCGTTCTGGGCGATCGCGATGTTCTCGATCCTGACGGAAACTCCAAAGCGATTTTTACCATATGCCGCATTTTCCGGCGGTTTCGCCTGGTGGGCGTATTTGGTGATCAATAACCTGACACATTCCACTCTTCAGGCAACGTTTTTTTCGATCCTTGCAATGGCATTTTTAAGTCATATCCTGGCAAGGATCAAGAAAGCTCCGGTGACGGTTTTCCTGATCGCGGGAATCCTTCCGACAGTTCCGGGAGCAGGGATTTACCGGACTGTATATTATCTGATCCAGGGAGATCAGGCGCTTTCCACGCATTACCTGATCTCAACACTTCATACCGCAGGAGCGATCGCCCTGGCGATCTTTATTACAGATTCTGTCGTAAATCTCGTACATCTCTATCATGAAGGAAGTCATGCGAGAAGAAATTAGGCGGTGAGCTTGTTGGAAGCTTTGTGGGAGGCGTGCGGCAGGCGGGATCTACAAAAGAGCTTCGGAGTTGTCAGCGTAGATCTCCATCCGGTCGGTTTCTCTGCGGTAGCGGTACAGATGGTCAGAGAGAAAGTCTTCCGGCAGGATCGACTCGCGGTTGACATTCTGGATCGTATTGCAGAAGACATGGTAATCACGTTCCGTAAAAGCTTCAGAATCAGCAATGATCAGGACCTCGTGGATGCTGGAGGGAAGGATGAGAAGATCTTTCCCAAACGCATCCGCGAGGTCTTTTAATTTGTCCGGATAGAGTACGCAGGCGGCTCCGTGGTGAGCGGAACTGTTGGTAAGGACATAGAGCGTCGGAACCGGGCAGTCTTCCGGAACAAAATCGATGGAACCGGGGAAGTATTCCTCGATCACTGTCTCAAGGCGCCGGAAATTTGCCGGATAGATTCGGGGAGTATTTTCCGCTGCAAGCGAAAAAAGATCTTCCGGCGTCAAGTTCCAGGACGCGGACACCACGTTTGTGATGACGGAGCTGATCTGAGTTTCCCCTTCAGATTCTATGACCAGGGAGAAGATGACCGCGAGATCAAGGCAGGGGATCCAGGGAATCGTCTTTAAAAGTTCCTCGTTTTTATCCTGGGCGACGAGACGACAGGTGATCCGGTCCCGGAAATCTTCAAAATGGTTCAGGGAAGTTAGACCCGCCACGGAGAGCGGAAGTTCCGTATCAGTGATCGATACCATGTAATCGCAGAGCTCGGACATAGAATGTCCTTTTTCAAACTGTTCGTACAGCATCTCAAGGGAGAGCACGGGAGAGCAGTGTTTTCCTGCTTTTAAGAGAGCCAGGGAGTCGAGGACGACCCCGTTGTTTTTCAGAACGTGTTCCCGGTGAATGGAATAGCCGGTGTCAAGCATGTTAAAAAGCTCTTCCTGCAGTGCAGCACAGAATTCTTCGTAGTTCATTGTAATACCTCCTGATGTGTTTTCAGATTCATAGATTTGATATTTGTGACGTGTAAGAATAGAATGTGTGTAACGATCCAGCCGGACGGATCCAGGGGATGAAGCTGGTCCCGGAGTTTACAGGTTGGTGGCCAGACATCGGGAAGAAGCTGCCGATGGAAATTTCTGTAAGGAAAGGATTGGACCGTTACGGATGTAAAACAAGTGAAAACACGCTTCGCGAGTTTTCACTTGTTATCGCGACAGTCGCCAAGGTCTCGCGTAAGCGCGGACTTTGGCTCGTTGTTCGCGTAAATAAAAGGATAGGTGTATTCTATCGAAATCCAGTTCGAAAATCAATCGTGATGATTCACAAGAATTGCCCCCTGAAATTGACACTCGGACGAAAAAATGTTGTATTTACAACATACAAAAGGAAGATATCGTGGTAAAATAGCAATAATATAATCCCAGGGGGCAAAAGTTAGAACTCTGATGCAAGTCTGCCCACAGAAAGATCTTTGCCCCTGGAATCCGGCAAGACTGATCCAGTTTAAGAGACGGATCATGGTAAGATCCGGACGGAAAGGAAAAAGAAAAATGGCTTTTATCAAAAATATCGACCATGAAAAAGTTTTAAACCTTGCTTCTCAGATCACAGCAGCACCGGGACAGATCGTCAGCAAGACACTTGCCCAGAATAAGGCAGTTAGTCTGACATTGTTTGCGTTCTCCAAAGGTGAGGAGATCAGCACGCACGATTCTACCGGCGATGCGATGGTTCATGTGATCGAAGGCGTCGGTCAGTTCACCGTAGACGGTGTGGAACATATCTGCAAAGCCGGAGATGTTCTCGTTATGCCGGCGAAGAAACCGCATGCAGTGTTTGCAAAAGAAGATTTCAAGATGCTGCTTACTGTGGTATTTCCGTTGGATTGATCGTTATTCTGGATTCTCTGGAAAAAGGATGTGCTCTGACAGAGCCGGGTGCCCTGCAGCAGGAGAGCAGGAAAATTTTCCGGAGAACAAAAAAGGTTGCTGTAACCCAAAAAGATCCCTGTGTGATCGGAAAGTCACACAGGGATCTTTGACATCATTGGTCAATGAATAAACATTGCATCTCCGAAACTGAAGAAACGATACCGTTCTTTGATCGCTTCCTGGTACGCATTCAGGATATGCTCGCGTCCTGCGAGAGCGGATACGAGCATAACAAGCGTGGACTCCGGAAGATGGAAGTTTGTGATCAGGCAGTCCAGGATCTTAAACTTGTATCCCGGGTAGATGAAGATCTCGGTCCAGCCGCTTCCAGCCTTTAAGATCCCGTCATCGCCGGTTGCAGATTCCAGGGTACGGCAGCTTGTGGTTCCAACGCAGATCACACGTCCGCCGTCTGCCTTGGTATCGTTGATCTTCTTTGCCTCGGACTCCTCTACGATATAGAATTCAGAGTGCATGTGATGATCTTCGATGGTATCGACCTTTACCGGGCGGAAGGTTCCGAGACCCACGTGAAGTGTTACATGAGCGATCTTAACTCCCATGTCCTCGATCTCCTGTAAAAGCTCCTTTGTGAAATGCAGACCGGCTGTCGGGGCGGCTGCGGAGCCCTCATGCTTCGCGTATACAGTCTGATAGCGGTTCTTATCTTTTAACTGGTGCGTGATGTACGGGGGGAGCGGCATCTGGCCAAGCTTATCGAGGATCTCCTCGAAGATCCCGTCATATTCAAACTGGATCAAGCGGTTCCCTTCATCGACGACATCGATGACTTTTCCTTTTAAAAGTCCGTCACCGAAGGATACTTCTGCACCGACCTTCATCTTTTTACCTGGCTTTACAAGAGTTTCCCAGACATTGTCGGATTTTCTCTTTAAAAGAAGAACTTCGATTCCGGCATCTGTTCCGACCTTATGTCCCATGAGACGCGCCGGGATAACTTTTGTATCGTTGATAACAAGGCAGTCGCCCTTTTTCAGGTAATGCAGAATATCGCGGAAATGACGGTGTTCCATTTCTCCGGTCTTTTTATCTAATACAAGCAGCCGGGAAGCAGAACGGTCCTCAAGCGGATCCTGTGCGATCAGTTCCGGCGGCAGTTCAAAGTTAAAATCTGTTACATTCATTTCTCTATCTCCTGTCTGGCATCTTTATCAAAAAGTTCCATGCCATTGTAGCAGAATCGGGAAGAAAAATCAATGAGGCGCGAAGGAATATGGGGAAAATCGGTGATCATCTGCAAAAGGCTCGGACATCAGCCGGGAAATAAAAATATATCTTGTTGTTTTAAGGTTATGGTGGTACGATAGGAAAATCAAAAGCATGGTGCATGCGGCAATCGGAAGGAGCAGTTGTAATGAAATATATCAATCAGTTAGAACACAGAGATATCCCCTATGAACATAATTTGGACCACGGCGGAGTGCCGGAGGAGAAGCGGAATGTGGCTGCAGCAGGCTGCGGACCGAGCTGTCTGTGCATGATGGTGGATGCGCTGACTCTGTCAACCTATGAACTCACAGACTGCCTGAAATTATCCAATGAGGTTGGCGCGAACCGTGAGATCGGAACGAGCCTGAAGATCCTGGGCCCCGTCGTTGCGGAAAGGTTTAACCTGAATTATGGGGAAACGAGTGATCTGAATGAACTGAAGGCGCACCTGGCAAAAGGCGGACTCGCCATCGCAAATTCCGGCGGAGACCGGGAAGGGTATACCGGGGTGTTCACTCATGGAGGACATTACATCCTCGTTGTATCGGCCGATGACAATGAGGCGTGCATTCTGGATCCGTCCTATAAAGAAGGAAAATATGAGGAGCCGGGCAGGGATGGAAAAGCGAGAGCCGTAGATGGCTTTGTTTACTGCAGCCTGAAAGTTCTTGCAGAGGACTGCGCAAACCGTACTCCGTCCTACTATCTGTTTTCAAGAAAGCATTAAAAATATGAAAAGCGCGGCAGCCGGGAAATGGAAAAGCAGTGCACCTGGAACTGCCGCGCATTCATGCGAAGATGCAGATCATCGTAAGCGACCGCGCGGGACTCCGGAAGGTGCCAGGACGCATGCATCCTTAGTTTAGAAAAATTGAGTGAAAAAATATACAAAAAAATAATTCTCATCCCCTTGCATGAATCAAAAAATTATTGTATACTATTAGAGATGCATCTGTAGCTCAGTGGATAGAGCAGTGGCCTCCGGAGCCGCGTGCGTAGGTTCGATTCCTATCAGATGCATTTTCTGATGTCCTGGGATACCGGGGCAGTGAGACAGGAAAGCGTCTGCCAGATCTGGGAAATGTCCCGGACTGACAGGCGTTTTTTTCTTGCATTCGCCCCTCAGAAACGATATAATGGGCGAAAGGATAAATTTTGGATCATAAATTATGAATAAAAGGGAGAAGTAGATTGGAAGGAACGATTCGTTTAAATAAATATCTGAGTGATGCAGGCGTCTGCTCGAGAAGAGAGGCAGACCGGCTTGTGGAGAATGGAAAAGTCATGGTGGATGGTGAAGTTGCTGTGATGGGAATGCAGATCCGCCCGGGACAGAAGGTGGTCTGTGACGGAAAGCCGGTGGGAGAGAGGGAAAAACCGGTATTCCTGATCGTAAATAAGCCCCGTGGGATCGTCTGCACGACTTCGGATAAGGATCATGCAGAAAATATCGTCGAGTTTTTAAACTATCCCCAGAGGATCTATCCGGTCGGACGTCTTGATAAGGATTCCGAGGGACTTCTCCTGATGACAAATCAGGGAGATATCGTCAACAAGATCCTGCGCGGCGGAAATGCGCATGAAAAAGAGTACGCGGTGGCTGTCGATCATCCGGTGACGGAAGAATTTTTAAAGCAGATGTGCGAAGGCGTCCGCATTGAGGATCTCGACGTGACGACAAAGCCATGCCGCGCGTGGAAGACCGGAAGCCACACGTTCCATATCGTCCTGACGCAGGGATTAAACCGACAGATCCGCCGGATGTGCCGTGCGCTCGATTATCATGTGATGAATCTGAAACGCGTGCGTATCATGAACATCCAGCTGGGTACATTAAAGCGCGGGGAGTACCGGGAGCTGACGGAAAAAGAGCTGAGCGATCTGATGAAACTGGTGGAAGGTTCGACGAATCTTCCGGCGAGAGAAGCTGCGAAGATCGGAAAACTGGTGGATCCGGCAAAAGCGGCCGGAAAAACAGCCCGCTCCGGATATCAGGGAAAGAAGAACGACAGGAAACCGTTTGTAAAAAATGGTGAGAGAAAGCCGTTCGAGAAGAAGAGCGGAACCGGAAAGGTCTGGAGAAATGTCCGCGAGGACAGCGAAAAGAAGCCGGAAAAGAAAGCCCCCGCATCCCCGGAAAGCTGGAAACCGGGTGCGCCGGAGCGCAAGGAGCATAAAATATGGACGACAAGATCAAGAGGATGAAGGAGCTGATCCCGCTTCTCTCTGAGGCATCGAAAGCCTATTATCAGGAGAGCCGCGAGATCATGAGCAACTTCGAATATGACAGGCTTTACGACGAACTCCTGAAACTGGAACAGGAGACAGGGACGGTGTTTGCCGGAAGTCCGACCCAGAAAGTCGGATATGAAGTCTTAAGTGAACTTCCGAAAGAGCGCCATGAGCGGCCGATGCTTTCTCTGAATAAGACGAAAAGCGTTGACGAGCTCCGGGAATGGCTCGGCGGACAGAAAGGACTTTTGTCCTGGAAGATGGACGGGCTGACTGTGGTCCTGACATATGAGGACGGGGTCCTTGCGAAGGCGGTCACACGCGGAAACGGCGAGATCGGCGAGGTGATCACGCCGAATGCCCGGACGTTTATCAATATTCCGACCTCGATCCCGTATAAGGGTCAGCTGATCCTGCGCGGGGAAGCGGTCATCAGCTATTCAGATTTTGAAAAGTTAAACGATTCCATCGCAGATGTGGATGCGAAGTACAAGAATCCGCGAAATCTCTGCAGCGGTTCCGTGCGCCAGCTGAACAGTGAGATCACGGCATCCAGAAACGTCCGTTTTATGGCGTTTGCACTGGTGCGGGCGGAGGGCGTTGACTTTAAAAATTCGAGAAAAGAGCAGTTTTTGTGGCTCTCCGGCCTGGGATTTGAGACGGTCGAGTTCGTGGAGGTGACGGCAGAGACACTCTCCGATGCAGTCCGCGGATTTGCGGAGAAGATCGAACATTACGATATCCCGTCGGATGGTCTTGTACTGCTTTATGATGATATCGCCTATGGACAGTCGCTTGGGCGGACGGCGAAATTCCCGAGGGATTCCATCGCTTTCAAATGGGCGGACGAGATCCAGGAGACAACGCTTTCCTACATCGAGTGGAGTGCGTCGAGAACAGGACTCATCAATCCGGTCGCCGTGTTCGAACCGGTGGAGCTTGAGGGAACGACGGTGAGCCGCGCCAGTGTCCATAACATCAGTATCATGGAAAGACTGGAGCTGGGGGCCGGGGACAGGATTACGGTCTACAAGGCGAACATGATCATCCCACAGATCTCGGACAACCTGACAAGAAGCGGCGTCCGTGATATCCCGAAGATCTGTCCGGTCTGCGGCGGGGCGACGGAGATCCGCAGTGTGAATGATGTGAAGTCCCTCTACTGCACAAATCCGGAGTGTCAGGCGAAAAAGATCAAGAGCTTTGACCTGTTTGTGAGCAGGGATGCGCTGAATATCGACGGACTTTCCGAGATGACGCTGGAGAAGTTTATCGCAGCGGGATTCATCCATGAATTCGATGATATCTTCCATCTGGACCGTCACCGCGATGCCATCGTGACGATGGAGGGATTCGGGGAGAAATCCTATGAGAATCTTATTCAGGCGGCGAAGACTGCGTCCCATACGACGCTGCCGCGGCTGATCTTTGGACTCGGGATCGCGGGGATCGGTCTTGCGAATGCGAAAGTGATCTGCCGCCATTTCGATTTTGACCTGAACGCCATGCGCGGGGCCGACGCGGAGGAGCTTTGCTCCATCGACGGGATCGGCGGTGTGCTCGCGGATGCGTGGGTGAAGTACTTTAAGAATGATAAGAACAATGAGATACTGGATCATCTGCTGGCGGATCTGACTTTTGAAAATGAAGTGAGAAATGAGGAACAGACGCTGGCCGGAAAGACTTTCGTGATCACAGGCTCCGTTGAACATTTTGCGAACCGCAAGGAACTGCAGGAGAAGATCGAGTCTCTCGGCGGAAAAGCCGCAGGCTCCGTGTCTGCGAAGACCAGTTATCTGATCAATAATGATGTGACATCCAATTCGTCAAAGAATAAGAAGGCAAGAGAACTTGGCATTCCGATCCTTTCCGAAGAGGATTTCCTGAAGATGATAGGAGAGGAAAAAAATGCCGATTAAAATACAGAATGGATTGCCGGCAAGAGCGATCCTTGAGAGTGAGAACGTATTTATCATGGATGAGGATCGTGCCCAGAGCCAGGATATCCGTCCGCTGGAGATCCTGATCTTAAACCTCATGCCGTTAAAGGAGGACACTGAGACACAGCTTCTCAGAGCGCTGTCCAACACCCCGTTGCAGGTGGAATGTACGTACATGACGATGTCGACCCATGAGTCGACGCATACCTCCGCGAGCCACTTAAATAAATTCTATGTGACTTTCCCGGAGATCCGCAAGAAACATTTCGATGGAATGATCATCACCGGAGCACCGGTGGAACTGATGGAGTATGAGGAGGTCAACTACTGGCCGGAGCTGACGCAGATCATGGAGTGGAGCAAGACGCATGTGACCTCCACGATGCATCTCTGCTGGGGCGCGCAGGCGGGCTTATATTATCATTACGGAATCCCGAAGCACCTGATGAAAAAGAAGCTTTCCGGTATCTTTACCCAGAAGGCGCTGGACAAGCGGGTTCCGCTCCTGAGAAGTTTTGATGATTACTTCAAGTGCCCGCATTCCCGTTACACGGAAGTCCGCGAGGAGGATATCTTAAAGCATCCGGAACTCCGGATCCTCGCGAAATCCGACGAGGCAGGCGTATTCCTCGTGATGAACCAGGACGGCAGCCAGATCTTCGTCCAGGGCCATCCGGAGTACGACCGCATGACCTTAAACAATGAGTATCACCGTGACCTCAACAAAGGTCTGAATCCGGCACTTCCGCTCCACTACTACGAGCACGACGATCCGTTCTCGGTTCCGCCGCTCCTGTGGAGAAATATGGCGAACACGCTGTATACGAACTGGCTGAATTATTATGTTTACCAGGTTACTCCGTATACGTTGGCGGAGGATGCGGAATAAAACACAGAAGCACCTTAATTTTATGAGGATGATAGGATGTTTTGCCCCAGATTGGGGTATAAGAGGCTGTAAGAAATTCAAAGATATTGAACGGGAAGAGAAAGTGATAAGTGAAGGGCATATCGGATGGGAGAAAATCCTGTCCGATATGCCCTTTTAAAATACATTTTTAAAGTCACGGTAATCTACCGTCTCCCTGTATTCCACAAAATATCATGGTTGATCGTCTCGTAGAACATTTCGCGGACTTTGTCGTGGTCTTTTGTCTGGCCGAGGATCCACATGAGTTTGGTGACGGTGGCTTCCAGGGTCATATCGTAGGATTCGATGAGACCGAAGGCGTTTTTGATCTTCTGGCCGACTTCGTAGACAGACATGTTGCTGCCTTCCTGGGTGACCTGGGTGGTCATGACAATGACTTTTCCCATGGAGATCCATTTTTCGATGGAGCTGTAGAAATCGCCGGATTCATAGGACGGAAGACCGCCGACGCCGAAGGATTCGATGACGACTGCGTCGTAATGCTCTGCCATATAGTCGAGCAGGCTGGAGTCCATGGACGGGATCAGCTTTAAGAGGCTGACCTGGCTGTCCATCTCGTGGTAGAAGCGGACGCTCTCGCGGTCCTGCCATTTATCGTCGATATAGTATAAAATGTGCTCGTCCTGGATCACGGCGAGATACGGGAAATTGATGCTGGAGAACGCGTTGTAGCTCTTGCTGCGCTCTTTCTTTCCGCGGGTTCCGGCGATCACTTTTCCGTCAAATACGATCGTAACGCCGTGAGCACGGTCGGAAGCGGCAAATCGCAGGCTGTCTAAAAGGTTGGTCCTCGCATCCGTCACATCAAGGTCGATCGGCTTCTGGGCGCCTGTGATGACGATCGGCTTGCTGGAGTGCTGGACGAGGTAGGACATGGCGGCAGCCGTATACGCCATCGTATCCGTTCCGTGGCAGATCACGAAGCCGTCGTAATTGTCGTAATTCTCTTCCAGAACCTGAGCAAGCTTCAGCCAGTGCTTCGGGTGCATATTTGTGCTGTCAATGTTTAAGACCTGGATGGTCTCCACCTCACAGAATTTTTTTGCATCCGGTACATAAGACAACAGTTCATCACCGGTAAGAAGCGGTGTCAGACCGTTTTCTCCTCTCTTGCAGGCGATGGTTCCTCCTGTTCCGAGCAGCAGAAGATGTTTCATATTTTAAAAATCCCCTTTCGTTTGCAATCATCTCACATATGGGTTATAGTATAACACAGGAGGAATCAGAAAGTAAAGGAAGGAGAAGAGTCAGATGGCAAATATTCCAAAAGATCCCGTGATGCTCTTGAGTTACCTGAACACCCAGCTGCGGGACTTTTATCCGGACATGGATGAGCTCTGCCGGGCTCTCGATCTGGACCGGAAGACGGTGGACGAGGCGATGGCGTCGATCGATTACGCATATGACAGCGCGAAAAACCAGTATGTGTGAGAAACCAGCAGGAAGATGAACCGCAGGCGGGAAAAGCGTCAGCATCGGCAAACTTTCACTCCGGAAAATTCTGCCTGTGAAAAGCAACAGACAATCTGCATAGTCCATATTTAAATCACCAATACTGATTCCATGAATAAATGGAATCAGAAATGCCGGAGAAAACCGAAAAAAATAGGGAGATCCCGGACAGGGATCCGGAGAAAATATGTGGAGAATTTTATCATCTGCGGGCTGACCGGATGGGGACTCGAGATCCTGCTCACATCCGCGGAGAGTCTTGCGGCCGGGGACTGGAAAATGATGGGAAGAACATCCCTCTACATGTTTCCGATCTATGGGCTGGGAGTGCTGCTTGGACCGATCGGAAGAGGAGTGGACGCGTGGATCGGGGACTTCGGGGAAATCTCTGTGCGGGACTGGATCATTCGCCATGGGATCCTTGATATGGTGCTGATCTTTCTGACGGAGTATCTCACCGGATCACTTTTAAGAAGATTCGGGATCTGCCCATGGGACTATACCGGAAGAATGCTTCAGATCAACGGGGTGATCCGCCTGGACTTCGCTCCGTTCTGGTTCGGGACCGGTCTCCTGTTTGAGTATCTGACAGGCCGGAAGACAAAAAGCCCGTTGCCGTAGGGGCTGTGTGCCAGTGGCACACGTTCAGCACCGGCCGAAGTGTACGGAACAGTTACAATTTGAGATGGATTTGAGATGGATTTCACCTGTATTTGAGTTGCAAATGAAGGTCATATTCGGTATAATAAATCCATATGAACCTCAACACAGTAACTCTTTAAAGTGTACGAAAAAAAGGGAGTCCCGGATAAAAGAATGTGCCCGGGAATGTGACCCGGAACACACGCCGTTCTGTGTGAACGTCCGCGGAATTTCCGGGGCGCGCAAAAGACAGAAAAGAGTAAGAAACAAGAGACAGCCGCGGAAAATGACGGCTGTGATCAGACAAGGGAGGTTTGTACTTATGATTCGATTGATTATGGTCCTGGTCGTTCTGGTCGGATTTCTGATCGTCAGTTATCCGTTCCTGGTGGCCCAGGTTTCACTTGGAAAAAAAGATCCGCATGCGAGAGATCTGGAGTCGATCCGGGTTGTCCGGGCAGTGTTCCGGTGTCTGTTAAAGCTTGCGGGTGTGACGATCACCGTAAAGGGTGAGGAGAATATTCCAAAGGACACAGCAGTCCTCTATGTGGGAAACCACAGAAGCTATTTTGACATTCTGACCGGTTATACGACGGTTCCGACGCTGCTCGGATTTGTGGCGAAAAAGGAGATGGAGAAGATCCCGATCCTCAGAACCTGGATGGCCAACGTGAACTGTCTCTTCCTGGACAGAAAAAATATCAAGGAAGGTTTAAAGACGATCCTTCAGGGGATCGAGAAGGTGAAAAATGGTATCTCCATCTGGATCTTCCCGGAAGGAACGAGAAATACGAACGAAGATATCACGGAGCTTCTTCCGTTTAAAGAGGGAAGCCTGAAGATCGCGGAAAAATCCGGCTGTCCGGTGATCCCGGTGGCGATGACAGGTACTGCGGAAGTTCTGGAAAAGCATTTTCCGTTCATCACTCCGTCCCATATCACCGTTTATTACGGAAAACCGATCAATATTAAAGAGCTGGATCCGGAAGACAGGAAACATCCGGGTGCATATACGAGAAATGTGCTGATCGGGATGCTGAAGGAGATGCAGGAAGAAAAGTGATAAAAGACCATACCGGTCGATCACTTCACAAATTCCGGAAGAAAAAGAGCGGATCACGTTTAAGGAAAAAAGGGTCCGCGTGCTGTAAAATGACAGAAAGCAGAGGCAATAGAAATACATGAAGAATCTTGACTTAAAAGAATGCAGGGACAAGCTGGATGTGATCGATAAAGAGATCGTCCGCCTGTTTGAAGAGCGCATGTCCGTCTGCGGAGATGTTGCAGAATATAAGATCGGAACGGGAAAAGCCGTTTATGATGCGACGAGAGAGGCGCAGAAGATCGCGGCAGTCCAGGATCTGGCGCACAGCGATTTTAACAGAGAGGCAGTGAAGGAGATCTTCTCCCAGCTGATGTCGATCAGCCGCCGGTATCAGTATGGTCTGTTATCCGCCCATGGAATGGGAATGGATACCGGTTTTTCCGAGGTAGAAGAGATCGCCAAAAAAGGAAAACGGATCGTATTCCAGGGCGTTGAGGGCGCATACAGCCATGCAGCGGCCAAAGCATACTTTGGTGAGGATGCGGATCTCTACCATGTTCCGGAGTTTGAAGATACCATGAAGGAGGTCGAGGAAGGACGCGCCGATTACGCGGTACTCCCGATCGAAAATTCCACGGCCGGTTTCGTGATCAACAATTATGACCTGCTCTTAAAATATAAGAATTACATAGTAGGCGAGATCTATGTTCCGGTTGCCCACATGCTTCTCGGCGTTCCGGGTGCAAAGCTCTCCGATATCAAGACAGTCTATTCCCACGCCCAGGCGCTGGCCCAGAGCTCTGATTTCCTCTCCGCCCATAAGGAATGGAAACAGATCGCAGTCTTAAACACAGCCGTTGCCGCGAAGAAGGTCATGGAGGAGCAGGATCCGTCCCAGGCAGCTGTTGCGAGCCGCACTGCGGGGGAACTCTACGGAATGGAGGTCCTCGCGGAGGAGGTCAATAACGTAAAGGGAAATACGACACGCTTCCTGATCCTCGGGAAAGAGCCGGTCTACGCAAAGAAAGCCGGAAAGATCAGTGTGGCGTTTGAGATTCCGCACAAGAGCGGATCTCTTTACAACATTCTCGGAAACTTCATCTTCAACAATGTCAATATGATGATGATCGAGTCCAGACCGATCCCGGAGAAGAGCTTTGAATATCGTTTCTTCGTGGATTTTGAAGGAAATTTAAGCGACGCGGGAGTCCGCAACGCCCTGACGGGGATCGCGGCGGAAGCTTCCGTCATGAGAATTTTAGGAAATTATTGATGAAAGACGGTCCGGTATTTTCCGGACCGATTCTTATAAGAGGAGGAAAAGCTATGGCAGCCCTTACATTTGCAGCCATCGATGTGGGATCGTTTGAGGTTGAGATGGGGATCTATGAGATCTCAAACAGGAACAGGATCCGGAAACTGGACCATATCCGCCATGTCACGGCGCTTGGGAGCGATACTTACAACAACGGAAAGATCAGCTATGAGATGGTGGAAGAGCTCTGCGATGTACTTGCGGGGTTTGCCGGGATCATGAAATCCTACAAGGTCACGGAATACCGTGCCTATGCGACGAGTGCGATGCGTGAGGCGAGAAACAACCGGATCGTTCTCGATCAGATCCGCGTCCGCACCGGCATCCAGGTCCGTATCATCAGCAACTCGGAGCAGCGATTCCTGGGATACAAGGCGATCGCCGTCTCGGATGATGAGTTTGATGAGAATATCCAGCAGGGGACCGCGATCGTGGATGTGGGATTTGGAAGCATGCAGATCTCGCTTTTCGACAGGAACCTTCTTGTGACCACGGAAAATCTGCCGCTCGGTGTTTTGAGGATCCGCGGCACTCTTCAGGACGTCAATACGACGGTGGAGCAGTACCGGGATCTCATCGGAGAGATGGTGGACAATGAGCTGGAAAACTATAAAAAGATGTACCTGAAGGATAAGAAGATCAAACATCTGATCGGGATCGGAGAAAATATCCTCTATCTGTTCCGGTATGAGGATCACGGAAAACCGCTCCGCAGAGTCACGAGAGAGCGCTTTGACGAGTTCTATGCGCGCCTTGTCACGATGAATGAGACACAGATCGAGGAGGCATTCGGTGTGAGCCGGGAGTATGCATCTCTGCTTCTTCCGTGCGTGGTGATCTATAAAAAGTTCCTTGAGATGACAGGAGCGGAGATGATCTGGATCCCGGGGATCCGCCTCTGCGACGGGATCGCGGCCGAGTACGCGGCGGACAAGAAACTCTTGAAATTCCGGCACAATTTTGACAATGACATCATCAGCACCTCGCGCACGATGGCGAAGCGCTACCAGTGCATGAGCCGTCATACGGAGACAGTGGAAAAATATGTGCTCCAGATCTTTGACACGATGCGGAGATACCATGGAATGGGGCAGAGAGAGCGGCTTCTGTTACAGATTGCCGTGCTGATCCACGCCTGCGGAAAATTTATCAGCGTCCGCAACTCCAACGAGTGCGCCTACAATATCATCATGTCGACGGAGATCATCGGGATCTCGCACCTGGAACGTGAGATCATCGCAAATGTGGTCCGCTACAACATCCGGGATTTCGATTACAACATGGTCCGGATGGAGACCGAGCTGGACGCTGTGACAGACAGCTTCGGCGGGCAGAATGAGGTCATGCTCCTGATCGCGAAGCTGACGGCGATCCTGCGTCTGGCAAATTCCATGGACCGCGGCCACGGGGACAAACTTGCTGACTGCAAGATGGCAGTAAAAGATGGAAAGCTCATGATCACGACGGATTATCCGGGCGATATCACGCTGGAGGCGGTATCCTTTGAACAGAAGGCGGCATTCTTCGAGGAGATCTTCGGGATCCGGCCGGTCCTGCGGCATAAAAAATACAGCTAGATGCCGGAGTGCAGACAGGGATATTGCTGCGAAACACGATGAATTCAGGATGTGAAAGGGTGTCCGGAGCCGGTTTTCGTCTGCGCACAGCGTGAACCGTGGACCGGCCGGATACAGGAAGGCAGAGAAATGAAAAAAGAGTTAAAAAAGGGGAATGCTCAGAAAGAACGGAAGGAGCAGGATCCGGCACGCTTCAATGATCCGAAAAATTATGTAAACCGAGAACTCAGCTGGCTGGAATTTGACTGCCGTGTTCTCGAAGAGGCAAGAGATAAGACGACACCGCTCTTTGACCGGCTGAAATTCTTAAGCATCACGGCATCGAACCTGGATGAGTTTTTCATGGTCCGGGTCGCATCCTTAAAGGATATGGTCCATGCGGGATATAAAAAGCCGGATATCGCGGGGATGACCGCGTCGGAGCAGCTGGAAAAGATCAGTGTGCGGACCCATGAGCTTGTCACTCAGCAGTACAACACATATAACCGGTCGCTGCTCCCGGCTCTTCGGAGCATCGGACTGAACCTCATCGAGAATCACGAGGACCTGACCCCGGAGCAGGGCGAATTTGTGGACCGCTATTTCCGTGAGGAGGTCTATCCGGTCCTGACACCGATGGCGGTGGATTCCTCAAGACCGTTTCCGCTTGTCAGAAACAAGTCCCTGAATATTGCGGCGCTCTTAAAGAAAAAAGAGGGCGGCAAGGAGCTGGAGTTCGCGATGGTGCAGGTCCCGGCTGTCCTTCCGAGGATCATCAGCCTCCCGGTGACGACCGATGAGAACAATCGTGAGATGCGGAATGTGATCTTCCTGGAGGAGATCATCGAGCGGAACATGCAGCAGCTGTTCTTAAACTATGATATCGTGACGTCCCATCCGTTCCGTATCATGAGAAACGCCGATTTCTCCCTGGACGAGGAGGAAGCTGTGGATCTTCTCGAGGAGATCGAAAAGCAGTTAAAGCGCAGACAGTGGGGCGAAGTCATCCGTCTGGAGATCGAGGACAAGGCGGACCAGAGACTTTTAAAGATCTTAAAGAGAGAGCTGGAGGTCAACGAGGAAGACATCTTTGAGATCCCGGGTGCGCTCGACCTGACGGTCCTGATGAAAATGTACGGGCTTGACGGGTACGACCACTTAAAGACCCCGAAATATACGCCGCAGCCGGTTCCGGCTCTGATGAATGACGATGATATCTTTACGAACATCCGGAAGGGCGATATCCTTCTGATGCATCCGTATGAGACTTTTGATCCTGTCGTGGACTTCGTGCGGAGCGCGGCAAAGGATCCGGAAGTTCTGGCGATCAAGCAGACGTTATACCGTGTCAGCGGCAACTCCCCGATCATCGCGGCTCTGGCGGCGGCAGCCGAGAACGGAAAGCAGGTATCGGTTCTCGTCGAGCTGAAGGCGAGATTTGACGAGGAGAACAACATCATCTGGGCGAAAAAGCTGGAAAAAGCCGGATGTCATGTTATTTACGGACTCGTCGGCTTAAAGACGCACTCAAAGATCACACTCGTGGTCCGCAGGGAGGAAGACGGGATCCGGAGATATGTCCATCTTGGAACCGGAAACTACAACGATTCCACTGCAAAACTTTACACAGACTGCGGAATCATGACCTGCAATCCGATGATCGGAGAGGATGCGACTGCGGTCTTCAACATGCTCTCCGGATATTCCGAGCCGTTAAACTGGAACATGCTTTCGGTTGCCCCGCTGTGGCTCAGAACGAAATTCCTGCATCTAATCAACCGGGAGACGAAGCATGCAAAAGACGGAAAGCCGGCATCGATCATCGCGAAGATGAATTCCCTCTGTGACAAGGAGATCATCGCCGCGCTGTATGAGGCGTCCTGCGCAGGGGTGAAGATCCGCCTGGTTGTCCGCGGCATCTGCTGTCTGAAGGCGGGGATCCCGGGACTTTCCGAGAACATTGAGGTCCGCTCGATCGTCGGAGAATTCCTCGAACATGCGAGGATCTTTATCTTTGAGAACGACGGAAGTGAAGAGATCTACATGGGAAGTGCCGACTGGATGCCGAGAAACCTGGACCGCCGTGTCGAGATTATGTTCCCGGTATTGAGAGAGGAACTCAAAGACAGGATTCGCAGATATATGGAGCTGGAGCTGGAGGACAACTTAAAGGCCCATGTGCTTCAGCCGGACGGGACATATGAAAAGCCGGATCGCCGAGGAAAACTTCCGGTCGGCTCCCAGATGGCACTCTGCGAGATGGCAGTCAATGCTGCGAAAGAGGAGCGGAAGAAAAAACAGCAGGACGAACAGGCCCGCGTGTTTATTCCGATCGAGAGTGAAAACTGATCCGCGAGCGGCTGTAAAGCCGGCAGCAGAAGTGCAGCTCCGTGACTGACAGAGAAAAATCAAAAAGTTTATAAAATTTTTATTAGCACTCATCAAAAATGAGTGCTAATTTTATTGACATTTTGATTTTCTGGTATTAAAATATGTCATGTTGAATCGAACAGCTGTTAAAAATCCCGGAGATCCGGGGCGATACCGGCTGTCCTGAAAGAAGAAAAAAGTAGCTGTTTAAGAATGGAACGGTTACAGAGAAAATAAAAAACAGCGGTCCGGCGGGCGGCAATACAGATCGTCCCCCGACGCGCGAATGGAAATAAGGAGTGGTTTAACATGGCAAAAAGCGGAAGTCTTTCAATCAACAGTGAGAATATATTCCCGATCATCAAAAAATGGCTGTATTCCGATCATGATATCTTTTATCGTGAGTTAGTCAGCAATGGCTGCGATGCCATCACAAAATTAAAGAAACTGGCTCTGATGGGCGAGTATGAGACCCCGGACGATGAAACGTATAAAGTCCAGGTTACTGTAAATCCGAAGGAAAAGACGATCAAGATCGAAGATAACGGTCTCGGTATGACAGAGGATGAGGTTGACGAGTATATCAACCAGATCGCTTTCTCCGGCGCCCAGGATTTCCTGAACAAGTACAAGGATAAAGCGAATGAAGACCAGATCATCGGTCATTTCGGACTCGGTTTCTATTCCTCATTTATGGTAGCGGACAAAGTAACGATCGATACCTTATCCTACAAGAAGGACGCAAAACCGGTCCACTGGGAGTCTGAGGGCGGTACCGAGTTTGATATGAAGGAAGGCACTAAGGAAGGCCACGGAACCCTGATCACCCTGTACTTAAATGAGGACAGCGCTGAGTTTGCGAATGAGTACCGCGCAAGAGAGATCCTCGACAAGTACTGTGCATTTATGCCGGTCGAGATCTACTTAAACGATGAGACTGCTGAGCCGCAGTACGATACGATCGAGAAAGAGGAACTGACCGACAAGGATACGATCATCGAGACGATCGTTGAGCCGGCAAAGACCGAGGAGAAGGAAAAAGAGGACGGATCGAAGGAGACTGTTGAGGTGAGCCCTGCGAAAGAGAAATATAAGATCGCAAGACGCCCGGTTCCGGTCAATGATACGAACCCGCTCTGGAACAAGCATCCGAACGAGTGCACCGATGAGGAGTACAAGGAGTTCTACCGCAAGGTATTCCAGGACTTCAAGGAGCCGTTATTCTGGATCCATCTGAATATGGACTATCCGTTCAACTTAAAAGGAATCCTCTACTTCCCGAAGATCAACATGGAGTACGAGAGCATCGAAGGAAAGATCAAACTCTACAACAACCAGGTATTCATCGCGGATAACATCAAAGAAGTTATTCCGGAATTTCTGATGCTGTTAAAAGGCGTGATCGACTGCCCGGATCTTCCGCTCAACGTATCCAGAAGTGCTCTTCAGAACGATGGATTTGTAAAGAAGATCTCCGATTACATTACAAAGAAAGTTGCTGATAAGCTCTCCGGCATGTGCAAGACAGATCGCGAGAACTACGAGAAATACTGGGATGATATCAATCCGTTCATCAAATTCGGCTGCTTAAAGGACGAGAAGTTCGATGAGAAGATGAAAGATTACATCCTCTATAAGAACCTGGACGGCAAATATCTGACACTCGCTGACTGCCTTGAGGAGAACAAGGAGAAACACGAGAACAAGATCTTCTATGTAACGGACGAGAAAGAGCAGAGCCAGTACATCAACATGTTCAAGGAAGCCGGGATCGACGCTGTGATCCTTCCGAACCCGATCGATTCCCCGTTCATGCAGCATGTGGAGCAGAAGAATGAGGGCTTAAAGTTCCTGCGTATCGATGCGGATGTCAACGAGACATTCAAAGAGACGGAGGAGACCGATGAGGCCGCGAAGGAGCAGGAGAAGAAGGACGCCGAGACTCTCGCTGAGGTATTTAAGAAGGCGATCGGAAACGACAAGCTGAACGTGAAAGTCGAGAAGCTGAAAAATGAAGGTCTCGCTTCCATGATCACAGTCTCCGAGGAGAGCCGAAGAATGCAGGATATGATGAAGATGTACAGCATGTACGGCGGCGGTTCCGATATGTTCCCGGCTGAGGAGACATTAGTCATCAACGCAAACAACGGTCTTGTAAAATACGTTCTTGCCAACAAGGACGGAGAGAAGACACCGATGCTCTGCGAACAGCTCTATGACCTTGCGAAACTTGCTCACGGAAGTCTTTCTCCGGAGCGTATGACAAAGTTCATTGCGAGAAGCAGTGAGATCATGAAGGAAGAATATGGTGCATAAGAGAAGAGATTTTCTGATCACATTTACAGTTTTATGTCTGGCCATGTGTGCCTGCTCAGGTCTTCAGTACCTGGGCAGTGCGTTCTATCTCATGGTGCAGCACTGGGTGTTCAGCCTGGAGAGCGGCGGGGGTCGTCTGCTCTCCGGGCTCTTTTCGTCCCCGTGGACCGGAGTCCTCGTGCAGTATGTCTTCAGCATCGGACTTCCGTTCCTTGCGGTGATCCCGATGACCTGGTTTCTGCGGTCAGACCGGAGACCGGCCCAGAAACTTTCGGCGGAAGTATGGGTTTCTGCGCTGTTCATGGCGCTGGGACTCGGCTATATCTTTAACTTCCTGGGAGTCTTTCTTGACTCGTTTATTTCCATATTTACCGGTGTTCCGGCTGGAGATATGAACCCGGTGATGGACGCACTGGATGCACTGACGCCGGGAATGGTGATCTATACCTGCCTGGTGGCTCCGTTTATGGAGGAACTGCTCTTCAGGGGAGTGCTGTTAAGAAAAGCGAGACGATTTGGAGACCGGACGGCGGTCGTATTCACGGCGGTCATGTTCGGGCTGATGCATGGGAATCTGAACCAGTTCCTGTATGCGGTGGTGATCGGACTGGTACTCGGTTATCTCGCGGTGCGGACGAACCGGATCCTTTACAATGTCCTGCTCCATATGGCAGTGAATTCGTTTTCGATGCTGCTCGTGATGGTGGAGGACGGGCTCTATGCGCTGGGGCTTTCCTGGGCGGCAGCGGCGTTTTCGTTTGCCAGTTTTCTTATGGTCCTGCTCCTCATCGCGGCAGGGATCTATTTCTTCTTCCGGGACGGACGCCGTTACTGGTGGCAGATGGGGCAGCAGAACGGAGTGCCGACATCGTATAAAAAATATGTGTATCTGAATCCCGGATTTCTTTTCTATGTGATCATTTTCGGGATGGAGATGCTGTCGTATATGATGAAATGAGCGCAAGAGAGCCAGAAAACTGCTTGCAGATTTATGGCGAACGGCGAATGCCGATCACGATAGCTGCAATAGCAGCGGAGAATCTGAGTTTAAGATGATTTTGTACGTCACAGACGGATTGATCCGGCAGAATATACTGCGGGCAGTGGACACACTGCCGCGATAACGTGGTATGTTCTGCCGGATTTTTCGTTTGAAATGCTTGAAATGGGACCGGGCTCTTGGTATAGTAGTGGGAGACATCCGGACGGTCCGACAGGAGAAATGATCCGGGAGCGCACGCCGATCCGGAAAGGAAGAGCGGGGCGTCAGAATGAGAGTAAGAGGAGACAACATGCAGAGAATCGCGAAATTTGAAAAAGTAAGCTTTGAGCAGTTTAAAAAAGACTGGCAGGGGGAACACCCGCAGGATACAGACGATATGATAAAGGAGATCTATGACGGGATCCGTCTCCCGAAACGGGCGACCGCAGGTTCCGCCGGATATGATTTCTTCGCACCGGCCGCATTCACACTGAAACCTGGTCAGATGACAAAGATCCTTACCGGGATCCGCGCACGGATCGACGATGGCTGGGTGTTAAAGCTCTATCCGAGAAGCGGACTTGGATTTAAGTTCCGCCTGCAGTTAAACAATACCGTCGGGATCATCGACAGCGATTACTACGGATCCGACAACGAGGGCCACATCCAGGTGAAGCTCACCAACGACAGCCGTGAAGGAAAGACTGTGGAAGTGGAAGCCGGAACCGGTTTTTCCCAGGGAATTTTTGTGGAGTACGGCATCACGGTGGATGACGAGGCCGATGAAGTGAGAAACGGTGGATTCGGAAGTACGACACGCGCGTAGGAGACAGAGCATATTTCCGAAGGCGCGGAGGATGAAGAATCAGAAGTATCACAGAAAGAACAAAATTAAACATATAATTGAAAATGTATAAATATTATCAAAAATCAGAAAAAAGAGAAAAATCAAAAAAAGATGTACTGAATTTGAACTACGCACCGGCTGCGGTCGTCTGTGAAGACCGGCAGTTCCATGCGAAAGTTCGAAAGCATATCGCATCAGCTCTTCTCATCGCTGGCATGCTTTTTCTCCTTACCGGCTGCGGTCATGTGACAGAGGAGATGAAGGCGGGGAAGGAAAACGGGATCGCTCTCATGGAGAACGGCGATTATGAGGGCGCTGTCGCGGAGTTTGACAGCCTGATCGATCAGACAAAGCATGTCTCATCCTTTGAGATCGATGTATTAAAATACCGCGGTGAGGCAGAATTTATGCTGGGAGATTACGGTGCCGCGGCGTACACATATGATACGCTGGTGAAGGTGGATAAACCGAGAGCGGAATACTATTATCTGGGCGCGGTGAGTCTCGCAAATTCCGGCGATGCGGAAGGCGCTGAAAACCGTCTGGAGTCCGGAACAAAGGCGGACGAAAAACATGCAGCTGCCGGCTATGCTGAAGCGATGGAAGCTCTTGGGGCGGCTTATATGACGGCCGGAGATGAGACGAAGGCAGATGAGATCTACCAGACGCTGGTGGAAGAAGGATTTTCTAGCACGGAAGTCTATAACCGCTGGATGATGGCGGCGATGAAAAAAGGCGATTACGAGGAAGCGCTGCAGCACGGGGAAGCGGGACTTGCACTCTCCGATGACAGGGCGAAGAAGGAGATCGCCTTCAACCAGGCGGTGTGTTACGAGTACCTGGGGCAGTATGAGAAAGCGCTGGAGCTGTTCCGGAGCTATGAGGAACAGTACGGACAGGATGAGAAAGCGGATCATGAGATCGCGTTTCTTGTGACGAGATAGGAGAAAGAATGGCAGAATTGATAGAGATCGGTGAGCAGCAGGAGCGGGTGATCCTGTTTGCCGCCAGCACGAACGACTCCGATGACACGGAAGAATCCGTGGAGGAGCTGAAAGAGCTTGTAAAGACCGCGGGAGCGGAGACCGTCGGGACCGTGATCCAGAACCGGGAAAATATCCATCCGGGAACCTACCTTGGAAAGGGAAAGATCCAGGAACTGAAGGAGATGGTCTGGGAGAGCGGAGCGACCGGAGTTGTCTGTGACGATGAGCTCTCCCCGGCACAGCTCAAAAACCTGGAGGATGCCCTGGACACAAAGGTCATGGACCGGACGATGATCATTCTTGATATCTTTGCGGCCCGCGCGAAGACCAGGGAAGGAAAGATCCAGGTCGAGCTGGCGCAGCTCAGATACCGTGCCGTCCGTCTTGTCGGACTCAGAAATTCTCTGTCGAGACTCGGCGGCGGAATCGGCACGAGGGGGCCTGGTGAGACGAAACTCGAGGTGGACCGCAGACGGATCCATGAGCGGATCAGCCAGTTAAAATCGGAGCTTCAGGATGTGGAGCGCCACAGGGATGTGGTTCGGAAACAGAGAGAGCAGAGCGGAACTCTGACGGCGGCCATTGTCGGCTATACGAATGCAGGAAAGTCCACACTCTTAAATAAGCTCACCGGCGCCGGGATCCTGGCGGAGGATAAGCTCTTTGCAACTCTGGATCCGACGACGAGAGCACTTGTGCTTCCGGGTGGGGAGAAGGTCCTTCTGACGGATACGGTCGGATTTATCCGGAAGCTTCCGCATCACCTTGTCGAGGCATTCAAGAGTACGCTTGAAGAAGCGAGGTACTGTGATGTGATCCTCCATGTGGTGGACTGCTCGAATCCGCAGATGGACATGCAGATGCATGTAGTCTACGAGACGCTGCGCCGACTGGACATCAAGGACAAAGAGATCATCACCGTGTTCAACAAGGTGGACCGTCCGGATGCGGACACTGCCTGCCGGGACATGTCTGCGGACTATAAGGTACGGTTATCGGCAAAGACAGGAGAGGGCATCGGGGAACTGCTCGATCTTTTTGCCGTGATCTTAAGAAACCGCAGGATCTATTTTGAGAAGGTCTTTGCATACAAAAATGCCGGGCGGATCCAGACGATCCGGAAGAGCGGACAGCTTCTCTCGGAGGAATACCAGGACGACGGGATCCATGTGAAGGCATATGTTCCTGTGGAACTGTTTGAAGAGCTGTATAAGGACTAGCGGACCGGCCGGTCAGCATCGGGAACTTTCTGTCCGGACGGGCAGAAAGCCGGAAGACAGAGAACGCTGACAGGGCGGACAGACACGCTCCGGCATGTGGGGAATGCCGGAAAATCGGACTTTGCAGCATTTGATATGAGGGGGTAATCTTATGGGGAAGACACGGGGAAAAGAATTTGCCCTGGATTTTCTGGCAGATGTGGCGGGCGGTTTTATCCAGGCTGTTGCGCTGCACTGCTTTATCGACAACATTGATATCGCGCCGGGAGGCGCCAGCGGTATGGCGATCCTGCTCAACCGTCTGACGAGCCTGCCGATCGGTACACTGACATTTTTGATCAACATCCCGCTTCTGATCGCGTCCTGGATCTATCTGGGGAAGGAAAAGACGATCAAGACATTGAAAACCGTGGCGATCATGACGGTGATCCTTGATGGACTGGTGACGCCGTATTTCCCGGTGTATTCGGGGGACAAGATGGTGTCCTGCCTTTTCGGCGGAGTGCTCATGGGGATCAGCCTGGCGGTCGTATTTATGCGCGGTTCCACAACGGGTGGCGGCGATATCGCCGCGAAGCTTTTACAGAAGTTCCGCCCGCACATGCAGACCGGAAAGGCTGTCATGGCTACGGATCTCGTGATCATTCTCCTGTCCATGGCGGTGTTCCGGAATATTGAATCGGGTCTTTACGGACTGATCAATATGGTAGTCGGAACGTATGTGATCGATGTGATCCTCTATGGTATGAATAAGAGCACGATGATCACGGTGATCAGCCCGAGATCCGGGGAGATCGCAAAGGAGCTGATGAGGAATCTGGAGCGCGGCTGCACACTGCTAAAGAGCCGCGGTGCCTACCGGGAAGAGGAAGGCGAGACGGTGATCTGCGTGCTTGATAAAAAACAGTTCTACCGTGCGAAGAAGATCGTCTACGGGATCGATCCGACCGCATTCATGATCGTATCCGAGGCTCAGGAAGTCTACGGGGAAGGATTCCTTGATTCTGACTGGGAAGTGTAAAAAATAAAGAAACGAAAAAGACGATCCGCCAGGTAATTTGCGGATCGCCTTTTTTCGTCACGGGAGTTCTGGGGGAACTCTCATGAGATGACTTCCGGCATCTGGGGAAGACGCCGGTGAAGGGGTACGGCCTGACCGCGGCCGCGGGGTTATATCAAAGGATCGAATTATTCGATAATGCCAAGGCTCTTAGCGTACTCCGTATACTCGTCGTACCATTCATTGTAGAGATTCTGATCAACAACTTCATCGATGATCTCGTTGATCCTGTCTGTCAGGGCATCTTCCCCTTTCGGGATACCGATTCTTGTTCCCTGTGTCTCCGGATCAACTTTAAAGTAGAGGTTCGGAACGATCACGAGGTTGCTGTCCGGGTTGGATTCCAGATATAATCTTGCCATTCTGAGAGCAGCGACCATGACATCGGCTTTGCCGGTCTGGACCATCAGGAAACCATCGTTTGTGGAAGAAACACGGTTGTATTTTTTATAGCTCGGGATCTGTTCCTGTACGAACTGTTCCTGAAGGGAACCGTTCTGTGCAACGACAACCTTGTCCGAGAGATCATTGAAGGATTTGATGCTGTCGACATCTTCCTTGCGGACCAGGATACCGTAAGCAGTCTGCGGATCTTCGTCTCCGAAGTAATAACCTTTGGAGAGGTTCATGGTCTCAGCTCTTGCCGGTGTGTAAGCCAGAGCGGAGATCGCGAGATCATATTTGCCGGTCGTGATGCTTCCGAGAACGCTTGTGAAGTCCATCGGTTTGATGCGGACCTCAACGCCGAGGGATTCGCCGATATAGTTCGCAAGCTCGATATCGGAGCCGACATAGGCGTCATCTCCGCTCTTTGTCGGATCGATGAACTCGTTCGGAGCGAAGTACGGCTCGGTCGCGATCTCGATGTATCCGCGCTCCAGAATGTCGTTTAAACGATTGCCGGAACCGGTCGTCTCTGCTGCTACCAGACCTGCGTCTGTCTGCGGAGTTGTTGTCTCAGATGCCGTTGTCTGCGGGATCGTAGCGCCCATCGCGGAGGAACCAGAACATCCGGTGAGTGCCGCAGCGGATAATAAAAGTGACGTACCTAAGATGAAAAGCTGATTGAATTTCTTCATGGATGGTTCCTCCTTGTATGCTCTTGATTCAGTATGCTAATGAACTTTCGATTTAGCGTGGTAAATTGTTATCATGGTGAAGAGTATACAGGAGGAAAAGAGATTTGTCAAGTGGGTTATTAAAAAAAATTTGAGATCTACTTCGCGGATGCCTTGGAGAGCGCCGTTTTCACCGCCGATACGAGCGCCATGGAGGTGTACTGGGACCCGGCGGGGTATTCCAGACCTTCCAGACTCTGGTTTTCGAGGATCTGTTCTGAGATGAGATCCATGGCAGGAGCCATTAGAGGATACATAGTCTCAACGGAGTCGCTTAAAGGGACAAGGGACACGGAGCGGATCCCCGTGTGATCCACAGCGACCTCCACATTGACGTTCTCGCTGCCTAAAACGATGGGAGATGAATAAAGTCCCGGAACATATGTAACAGAGGCGGGAGCGGCCTGTGAGGAGCTCTCCGATGCCTGATCAGGAGCATCATGGGAGATGTTGTCCTTTTTAGGGCGGAACATAAAGAGAAACAGCATGATGAGGACGATGGCGAAGCCGATAAAAAGAGCCGTGTAGATGATCTCCTTCATCCTGAGGACGATGATCTTTGTTTTTGAACTCATAGAATAATAGATCCTTTTGGGGATGGTTTGTATTAATCATATGAGAGCGGATGAGAAAAAATACATGGCATTCCTTTTGCATGGCCCGGAG
Organism: Pilosibacter sp. NGB245; assembly: GCF_057397225.1. Taxonomy (NCBI): domain Bacteria; kingdom Bacillati; phylum Bacillota; class Clostridia; order Eubacteriales; family Clostridiaceae; genus Pilosibacter; species Pilosibacter sp. NGB245. The sequence goes on from NZ_CM171584.1 coordinate 1,022,797, forward strand.
CATGGGCCGGAAGCCGGACAAAAAACTTGACATTTTTGTCCGGAACATATACGGTTTACATATCTGAAATTGAATAATGCCTGACCGGCGGAAATGCGGTCAGGGAGCAGGAGGACATAGAATGGGATTGTGCATGGTGATGGGCGGTTCCGGAGCCGGGAAAACAGAATATATCTATAGGAAGATCATCGAGCTGTCCATGAAGGAGCCGGATGGCCGTTTTTTTGTGGTGACGCCTGAACAGGCGACGATGCAGGCCCAGAAGGAGATCGTGAGACTGCATCCGAATCATGGAACGATGAACATTGATGTTGTGAGCTTTGAACGTCTGGCTTACCGGATTTTTTCAGAACTGTCGATTCCGCAGCCGGAGGTCCTGGACGATACGGGAAAAAATATGATCCTGCGGAAACTTGCGGGGGAGAAGAAGGACGAACTTACCATGTTTTCGTCTCATCTGAACCGCCCGGGGTTTATCGGGGAGATCAAGTCCATGCTCTCGGAACTCTACCAGTACGGGGCAACTCCGGAAGACCTTAAGATCCAGTCGGCAGGAGACGGTGTCGGTCAGATCCTTTCGGCAAAGCTCTCCGACATGGAGGTGATCTTTGAGGCATTCCGGGAGTTCACAAAGGAAAAGTACATTACTCTGGAGGAACTTTTGGATGTGCTCTGTCAGGTGGCGGAGCGGTCGGAGCTTTTAAAGGACAGTGTTATGGTTCTCGACGGGTATACAGGTTTTACCCCGATCCAGTACCGGCTGATCGGAATCCTGTTAAAAATCTGCCGGGATCTCTTTGTGACGGTTTCTGCGACAATGGAGCCGGGACTGGATCTTTCTGCGGAGTCCGATGAGACCGATCTCTTTGATATGAGCAGGAAAATGACCGGAAAACTGAAAAAACTGGCGGAAGAAAACGGCATAAAAATCTACCGCGATCTGATCTTTTACAAACGTCCGCTGGTGCGCTTCCGGAACAGTCCTGCGCTCGACCATCTGGAACGGACGTTTTTCCGTTATCCGTATCCCAGATACCGCGGCGGCACGGAAGAAATCCTTCTCGTGCAGGCGAAAAATCCTGAGGACGAGGCAGACTTTATAACAAACAGGATCGAGACTCTTGTAAAAAAGAACGGATACCGGTATCGCGATATTGCTCTGGTATGCGGGGATCTTCCGGGATACAGCCGTGAGATCACCAAGAGCTTTGAGGAAAATGGGATCCCGCTTTTCCTCGATGAGAACCGGGATGTCTCCGGAAATCCACTGATCCGCCTGATCCAGAGTGCTCTCGATATCCTGCAGAAAGGATTTGATTACGAGAGCATGTTCCGATATCTCCGAACGGGACTTGTAACAGATCAGACTGAGAAAGTGGACCGGATGGAAATCTATGTGCGTGCGATGGGAATCCGCGGCTTTGCCAAATGGGATGCAGTCTGGGACCGGACGTTTGATGGCGGAGAAAATCTGAATCTTCTTGAAATGAATGCTTTTAAAGAGGAGATCATGGCGCCACTGCGGCTGCTCCGGGAACAGTGTGGCGGCCGGGGAGTTCCGGTAAAGACAGTCACGGATGCACTGGCGGAGCTTCTGGAGATGCTCGGCGCGGAGGAAAAGCTGGAAAAACTGTCGGAGCAGTTTAAAACTTGCGGTATGGACCGCGAGGCGAGAGAGTATGAGGAAATTTTCGGTCTTGTCACGGAACTCTTTGAGAAATTTAAAAGTCTCCTGGGGGACGAATATGTGGCCAGAAGAGAGTACGCGGAGATCCTCTCCGCCGGTTTTTCAGAACTTTCTGTCGGGATGATCCCTGCAGGCGCGGACCGTGTGGTCTGCGGAGACTTAAAGAGAACACGTCTCGACAAGATCAAAGTCCTCTTTTTCCTCGGAGTCAGCCAGGGAATTGTTCCGGCGGACCATTCAAAGGGCGGACTATTTAGCGACAATGAGAGGGAGATCTTAAAAAAGAATTCCATGGAGCTTGCACCGACCGCCAGGGAAGAGGGCTTTATGGAGCGGTTTTATCTGTATCTCATGATGACAAAGCCGTCCGACCAGCTGATCCTCTCCTGGCCGGCGGTGACGGCGGAAGGAAAAGAGATCCGTCCATCCGGCATGATCGGGGAGATGAAAAAGAGATTCCCGGATCTTGTGATCCATGAGAGCGGGGAGGAGAAATGTCCGGATGTATCCGTGACGGCAGCAAAAAAATCCGTGCTTTCCTGGCTGCAGGAGCCGGAGAAAATGATGGATCCGGCGCAGGAAGAGCCGAGAGTGCTTTACCGCTTTCTCTCCTCGGAGAAAGAGACGGAGGCCGAGATGGAAAATCTTGCAAAAGCTGTCGCCTATTCTTATAAAAAAGGAGAGATCGGCAGAACGGCTGCGCGGGAACTCTATGGGACGCTGCTTCGGGGAAGTGTCACGAGAATGGAGGGATATGCGGCATGTGCCTATTCCCACTTCCTGAATCACGGACTTGGACTGCGTGCAGGAAAAGAGTATGAGCTTGATCTTTCCGATATGGGAAATCTGTTTCACCAGTCGCTCGATACGTTTTTCAGAAATATCCGGGATCACGGGAAGGATTTCAGAACGATCACGGATGCGGAGCGGCGGACTCTGGTAAGAAAAGCGGTGGAGGAGGTTTCTGCAAAGTACCGGAATACGATCATGAAAAGCTCTGCGAGAAATGCATATCTCGAAAAGAAAGTGGAGAGGATCACGGACCGGACCGTGCGGGCACTGATCTACCAGATCCGGAAGGGCGATTTTGAGCCGGAAGAGTTCGAGGTAGATGTCAGCACGAGGATCCCGCTGAAAGATGGGGAGGCGCTGAATCTCCGGGGAAGGATCGACCGGATGGATGTGTTTGAGGATGAGGATAAGGTCTATGTGAAGATCATGGATTACAAATCGGGAAGCACATCCTTTGATCTGGCGCTTTTATATCACGGACTGCAGCTTCAGCTCGTGGTCTATATGGATGCGGCGCTGAAAATGCAGGAAAACCGGCATCCGGGGAAGCAGGCGGTCCCGGCCGGGATCTTTTATTATCATATCGATGACCCTGTGATCGACCGCGAGGACGGGATGACGGACGAGGAGATCGAAGCCGGGATCCTGCGCAGGCTCAGAATGAACGGACTCGTGAACAGCAGTCTGGATGTGATCCGCCATATGGACCGGGACATCGAAAAGGAATCCGATGTGATCCCGGTTGCGTTAAAGGACGGATATGTCCAGGAGGTAAAGTCCTCTGTTGCCGGGGGAAAGCGGTTTGCCAGACTTGCAGATTTTGTGAACGGACAGCTGAAGACTATGGGAGGTGAGATCCTGGACGGAAATGTGGCGGTCAATCCGTATAAACAGGGAAACAGGACAGCATGTGACTATTGTCCATACCACAGTGTCTGCGGATTTGATCTGAAGACAGACGGATATGGATTCCGCCGTTTCCGCCCGATGAAGGCGGAGGAGATCTGGAAGGAGATCGACCCGGAGGAATCAGATGAAAATGAGACAGAGGAACAGGAAAGCGGAAACAGAAAACCGGAACCGGGGAGACGCAAGGACGGAGAGGAGAAGATGTGATGGCGACAACATGGACGGATGAACAGTTACAGGTCATTGAGACGAGGCATAAGAATCTTCTTGTCTCTGCGGCCGCAGGAAGCGGAAAGACTGCGGTCCTCGTTGAGAGAATCATCCGCATGATCACAGATCCGGATCAGCCGGTGGACATTGACAGACTGCTCGTCATGACGTTCACCAACGCGGCGGCCGCGGAGATGCGGGAGCGTGTGGAGACGGCTCTCGGATCACTTCTCGACGAAGACCCGGGAAATAAAAATCTGGAACGGCAGAGCACGCTGATCCACCATGCGAAGATCACCACGATCGACAGCTTCTGCCTGAATCTACTGAGGGAACACTTCCACGAGCTGGATCTGGATCCGGGATTCCGGGTGGCGGACGAAGGCGAACTTCTGCTCTTAAAAGCCGATGTGATGAAAGAGCTCCTGGAGGAATATTACGGGAGAGAAGATGAGCGGTTCCTGCAGTTTGTGGACACTTATGCGTCAGGGCGGACGGACGGAGGTCTCGAGGACTATATTTTAAAGGTATGGGAGTTTTCACAGAGTAATCCGTGGCCGGGAGAGTGGATCGCCGCCTGCCGGGACGAGCTTTCGGAGAGCAGTGAGGAAAGTTCCGGGGAAAAAGGCGGAAAGGAACCGGCCTGGATGAAATTCCTGATCCGGGATGTGGGACGCCAGGCGGAGGAATTTCTGGATGGTCTTTATGAGGCAGCAGAACTTGCCGCTGAGGAGGACGGACCGCAGGCGTATGCCCCGATGCTGGCGGAAGATATCCGGGCAATGGAAATACTGAAAGAAGCGGAGACTTACCGGGAGATCGCAGATGGGATTGCCGGACTGAAATTCGGACGTCTGGCGGCTGTCAGGGGAAAACAGGTGGATCCGGAGAAGAAAGAGCGGGCGGCAGCGCTCAGAAATGCCGCAAAGGACGGCATCAAAAAGATGAAAGCCCTTTATCTTCCGGGTGATGTGGATTCTGTGTTTTCCGACATGGATGCCTGCCGGGGACCGATCCGGATGCTTCTGGAACTTGCGGAAGAGTTTTCCGCCAGGTTCCAGGAGGCAAAAGAAGAAAAGAATCTGGTGGATTTCAATGACCTGGAACATTTTGCACTCGAAATCCTTACAGGCGGCAGTCCGGATCACAGACCGGGAGCAGTGGCGGATGAACTTTCGGGAATCTATGAAGAAATTCTCGTAGATGAGTATCAGGACAGCAATGAGGTCCAGGAGACACTGATCCGCTGTGTATCCAGAGAACGGTTCGGGACACCGAATGTTTTTATGGTCGGCGATGTGAAGCAGAGCATCTATAAGTTCCGACTGGCGAAGCCGGAGCTTTTTCTGGAAAAATATGAATCTTACGGGGATGAGGATGATCTGTACCAGAAGATCGAGCTCCATAAAAATTTCCGGAGCCGACGGGAGGTCCTTGAAAGCATCAATGATGTGTTTTATCAGATCATGACAAAGCAGTTGGGAAATATCTGCTACACGGACGATGCGGCCCTGTATGCGGGAGCAAAATTTCCGGAAACGCCCAAAGAAGGCCAGGCAAAGACGGAGGTCCTGCTCTTAAATACGGGAGATCCTCTTTTTGACGGCATGGATGAGGAAAAAGCGGATTACACAGCACGGGAAGCGGAGGCGAGACTGATCGCTGCAAAGATCCGCGAGCTGACTGATCCGGAATCCGGAATGCAGATCTATAACGGAAAGACCGGTCAGTATGAACGATTAAAGAAAAAGGATATCGTGATCCTTCTGCGGAGTCTTTCCGGATGGTCAGAGGAATTTTTAAGTGTTCTCGGTGCAGCAGGAATCCCGGCGTATGCGGAGTCCAGGACCGGGTATTTTACAGCAGTGGAAGTTGAGACGATGTTAAATATGCTGGCGCTCATCGACAACCCGATGCAGGACATCCCGTTAGCCGGAGTGCTGAAATCTCCGATCGGCGGAATGAAGGACCGGGAGCTTGCCATTGTGATGGCGGACTTTAAGCGGGATCCGGACCGCGGGGAAGATATCGGATTCTATGGGGCAGTGAAGCACTATCTGGAAAAACATGGGAAACATGATGAAACGATGGCATCGGTCCGGACCGGGGAAGAGAGCGAAGAAGAGACAATCTTCCGGAAGCTGCAGACCTTTATGGATCTGCTTGCGGAGTTTCGGAGAGAATCCCTGTATCTTCCGGTCTCCAGACTGATCGGCCGTATCTTTGATCGGACAGGATACGACAAATATGCGGCTGCCATGCCGGCCGGGAAGACTCGGCAGGCAAACCTTGCCATGCTGGTACAGAAGGCGGAAGATTATGAGAAAACAAGCTATCAGGGGCTGTTTGACTTTATCCGCTATATCGAAAAACTGAAGAAATACAACACGGATTTCGGAGAGGCATCCCGGTCCGGGGAACATGATGATGCGGTGCGGATCATGAGCATCCACAAAAGTAAAGGACTGGAGTTCCCGGTCGTATTCCTCGCCGGATGCGGAAAAAAATTTAACCGCCAGGATGCAAGAGGGCGGATCCTGATCGACGAAGAGCTCGGGATCGCGGCAGATTTTCTGGATCCGGTGAAGAAAGTCAAGGCGCCTACTTTAAAGAAAAATGTGCTCGCAAGGCGCTCCAACCTCGAAAACATGGGGGAGGAGCTGAGAATCCTCTATGTCGCGATGACGCGTGCAAAAGAAAAGCTCATCATCACGGCTGGGGACAAGTACCTGGAGAACAAGATCGAAAAATGGGGAATGACCGGATCAGTGGGAGCACTGCCGTTTACCGTGCTGAGCGCGGCGTCCTCCTATCTGGACTGGATCTTGATGGCAGCCGGGGGCGCAAAAAGAACGATCGATGTGAAAAATGTCCCGATGAAGGATCTCCTTGTGGAGGAAGAAAAAAATCAGGAAGAGAAGGCAAAACTTTACCTGGAACTGGAACAACTCCGCGGGGAAAAGCCGGAAAAAATTCCGGAACTGATTCGGAAACCGTATCCGTTTGAGACAGATCTTTCCCTGCATGCGAAGATGTCCGTCTCGGAACTGAAGATGCAGGGACAGTTCACGGATGATGCGGAAAGCGCGTTCCTGGTCCGTTCGGAGCGGGAAGATCCGGCGGAAGAAACGGAACGGGGGCCAGAGGGAGAGCCGGAGAAATCTCCGGAAGCGGAAGAACGTCTGTCTGCCGCTGAGAAGAGGGCACGTCAGAAACAGGCAACAGACCGCGGTACCGCCTGCCACCGGATGCTGGAACTGATCCATTTTTCGGATATTTCCGGGTATGAGGATGTGAAAAAAGAATTTGACCGGGTTCTCTCTGAAAAGAGAATGCAGCCGGATGCGGTCCGCCTGGTGTCACCCGGCATGATCGCGAAGTTTTTCCGGTCCGGGATCGCCGGCCGGATGAAGATGGCAGACAGGCAGGGAAAACTGAGAAAAGAGAGCCAGTTTATCCTTGGAATTCCGGCCCGGGAGATGAAAGCGGCGGATTCGAATGAACTCGTTCTGATTCAGGGAATCATCGATGCATGGTTTGAGGAGAAGGACGGACTTGTGATCGTAGACTATAAAACCGACAGAGTGAAGGAAGGGGAAGAACAGACTCTTCTGGACCATTATCAGGTCCAGCTTCAGTATTATGCCCGGGCGCTCTCCCAGATCACAGGAAAAAGAGTGAAGGAAGCGGTCATCTATTCCCTGACGATCCAGAAGGAGATAAACGTACCGATCGGGCAGTAGAGAAGGCAGCTGCGGAAGGCTGCCGGAGCTGACTGAAAAGGAAGGCTGCATAAAAAAGACTGCCCGATGTTGTGAAAAAAGGTTACTTTTCACGGGTAGGAATTTTCTGAACTGAAAATTCCGTATGATACCGTTGTGGTCGCGGATTTTGCCGATTTGGAATGCGAAGCATCGGCAAAATCCTGTTACAGTACGCGGGCATGGAGTGACCGTGTACTGTAACGAAAAAAGCGCCGGGCAGTCTTTTTATGCAAACTTATTTATTCCGCGATGATCAGCTCTTTCGCATACGGGAGGGATGCGATCCAGTCGCAGAAGGTGTGCCACTCGGTGAGCTTATGATTCTTTCTCGCGTGATAGATGTTCACGAGAGTCTCATAGTTCATCGTGCAGGTGCGCATCTGGTTGTAGCTGGACGGGAGGAGCTGGATCATATCGTACCAGTCCTCTTTGTTCTTGCCCTCGTTCATGTATTTCAGGCGGATCTGCTCAAGGCGGTCCACAACGGTCTGCATGTAGGCGAGAGTGTCCGGAGTCATATGGTCGTGGCTGAAATCGTCGATGTCGAACGGTTTGGAATGGATCTTGTGCATGGTACTCGTGGAGTTTGCGACGGTCGCCACTTTGTAGGTATCATATTCCTTCCACCAGTAGAGCGGAGCTGTAATGTCCACGGAGACGAAGATCTGGCGGATGAATTTGCGGTGGTCGCTTCCGGCCATGCGGAGACGTTTCGCAAGATCGATGTCATTCGGGCCGAAGACGAAATTTCCATCCTCATCGTAGCTGCTGTCCATGCGTGCCCAGCTGTTCATCGGGTTTCTTGCGCCGCGCATGGCGTTCTCGAAATTCATGACGCTTGTGCGTTCAAATTTTATCATAATGGGTGTTCTCCTTCATAAAAAAGTCTGGCGGAAGAGAAAGCAGCGGAAGGATTTTCCAACCGTCTGTCCTGCGCCGGATGCTTTCCCTATTATAACGGGTTTTGTGGGAGGATACAAGATGAAAATTAGGAGGATCACATGCTTTTGGGGCTGTTCTTCTGGGCAGATCGGGAATGCGGATATGACAGCTTGCGATTCAGGCGTCTTTTCGCTATAATAGGGAAAAAAGAAAGAAGAGTGGCTTTGCCATCAATATAAAGGAGGAAACAGCCATGAATATCATTGCGGCGGTGGATAAACACTGGGCGATCGGAAACAGGGGGAAACTTCTGGTGACGATCCCGGATGACCAGAAGCTTTTCCGTGAGGAGACAAAAGGAAAAGTGATCGTCATGGGAAGAAAGACGCTGGAAAGTCTTCCGGGCGGGCAGCCGTTAGCGGGGAGAGTCAATGTCGTTCTCACGAGAGACGAGTCTTACAGGGCAAAGGGGTGTGAGATCTTTCATGATCTCTCTTCAGCCATGGAATATTTAAAACAGTTTGCGTCGGAGAATATCTACATTATCGGCGGCGCGGAGATCTACAGGGCGTTCCTGCCGTACTGCGACACGGCCCACATCACATGGATCGACTACGAGTACATGGCGGATACATGGTTCCCGGATCTCGACAAAGATCCGGACTGGGAAGTGACGGCGGACAGCGATGAGCAGACGTATTTCGACCTTTGCTATGAATTCCGGCGGTATGAGCGCACGGGAAAGAAGGCTCTGGCACTGGGAGAAAAAACAGATTCTTTGCTGTGACGCATAAAAGTGATACAGAAATGCAGAAAAAACGCAAAACCGGAAGAATCGATGTTGCGTATCTGACTAAAAAATGTTACACTGAACTCAGTGTGTGTCAGTGACTTTGCAGACCCAGCTCCGATGGAGGGCGGGAGAATGATCTGAAAAGTTCTGTGTTGCAATCTGATTTCAGCTGCCGGAAAAGTCTTTTCGGCGGAACATGTTTGAGAAAACAGGAGGTATGGGATATGTATCCTATTTTAGAGGCAAAAAAGCTTGCGGATAAGATCTATCTGATGGTCGTAAAAGCTCCGAGAATTTCCGCAAACTGCAAACCTGGTGAGTTTGTGATCGTAAAGATCGATGAGAAAGGCGAGCGTATTCCGCTTACGATCTGCGATTATGACCGCGAGAAGGAGACGATCACGATCGTATTCCAGACAGTCGGTGCGTCCACAGAGCGTATGTCCACATTACAGGTCGGAGATTCCTTCCGTGATGTTGTCGGACCGCTCGGAAACCCGTCTGATTTCGTAAAAGAAGACATCGAAGAATTAAAGAAGAAAAAATATCTGTTCGTTGCGGGCGGTGTCGGAACAGCTCCGGTATATCCGCAGGTAAAATGGTTAAAAGAACATGGGATCGACGCTGACGTCATCATGGGATCCAAGACAAAAGATCTCCTGATCCTCGAGGACGAGATGAAGGCGGTTGCCGGAAACCTCTATGTGACGACCGATGACGGTTCCTACGGACATAAAGGAATGGTTACCGAGGTCATCAAAGAACTCGTAAATGAGCAGGGAAAGAAATATGACGTCTGTGTTGCGATCGGACCGATGATCATGATGAAATTCGTATGTCTCCTGACAAAGGAGCTTGAGATCCCGACAGTCGTAAGCTTAAACCCGATCATGGTAGACGGAACCGGAATGTGCGGTGCATGCCGTGTGACGGTTGACGGAAAGGTAAAATTTGCCTGTGTTGACGGACCGGAATTTGACGGACATGCCGTAAACTTTGATGAGGCAATGAAACGCCAGCAGATGTACAAGACAGAAGAAGGCCGTGCCCTTTTAAAACTCCGTGAGGGCGAAACCCACCACGGCGGATGCGGAAACTGCGGCAACGATTGATCGGTGATATGGAGGAAATGACATGGATGGAATGAAGAAAGTCCCGGTAAGAGAACAGGAGCCGAAGGTTCGCGCAACGAACTTTGAGGAGGTCTGTTACGGATATAATGAGGAAGAGGCTGTCGCTGAGGCGTCCAGATGCTTAAACTGCAAAAACGCGAGATGCGTTCAGGGATGCCCGGTCAAGATCGATATTCCGGCATTTGTAAAAGAAGTAAAAGAAGGAAACTATGCTGAGGCTGCAAAGGTGATCGGAAAATCTTCCGCACTCCCGGCTGTCTGCGGCCGTGTGTGCCCGCAGGAGAGCCAGTGTGAAGGCCAGTGCGTCCGCGGCATCAAGGGCGAGGCTGTTTCCATCGGTAAACTTGAGCGTTTTGTTGCCGACTGGTCCAGAGAGAACGGGATCGTTCCGGAAAAGCCGGAGAAGACAAACGGCATCAAGGTCGCTGTCATCGGTTCTGGCCCGTCCGGACTTACCTGTGCAGGCGATCTCGCGAAACTTGGCTATGAAGTAACGATCTTCGAGGCACTTCACGAGCCGGGCGGAGTTTTAACATACGGAATTCCGGAGTTCCGTCTTCCGAAACAGGGCGTTGTACAGCCGGAGATCGAGAACGTGAAGAAACTCGGCGTTGACATCGAGACAAACGTAATTATCGGCAAGTCTGTAACCGTTGACGAGTTGATGGACGAAGAGGGCTACAAGGCAGTCTTCATCGGTTCCGGTGCCGGTCTTCCGAGATTTATGGGAATCCCGGGCGAGAACGCAAACGGCGTATTCTCCGCAAACGAGTACCTGACAAGAAGCAACCTTATGAAGGCGTTCCGCGACGATTATGACACACCGATCGCTGCTGGTAAGAAAGTTGCTGTTGTCGGCGGTGGAAACGTAGCGATGGACGCAGCGAGAACGGCTCTCCGTCTCGGTGCAGAGGTTCATATCGTATACAGAAGAAGTGAGGCAGAGCTTCCGGCAAGAGCAGAGGAAGTTCACCATGCAAAAGAAGAGGGGATCATCTTCAATCTCTTAACGAACCCGACTGAGATTCTGACCGATGAAAAGGGCTGGGTAAAAGGCATGGTCGTAAGAAAGATGGAACTTGGCGAGCCGGATGCATCCGGAAGACGCCGTCCGGTCGAGATCGAAGGTTCCGATTATACGATCGATGTTGATACGGTCATCATGGCACTCGGTACTTCCCCGAACCCGCTGATCTCCTCCACAACAGGCGGACTTGAGATCAACAAACATAAATGCATCGTTGCGGATGAGTCGAACGGAAAGACTTCCCGTGAGGGCGTATTTGCAGGCGGAGATGCTGTGACAGGTGCTGCTACCGTTATTCTTGCCATGGAGGCAGGAAAAGCAGGAGCGCGCGGAATCCACGAGTATCTGAGCGGTAAGAAAGCTGAATAAAAAGAGTTGTGCCTGACGGAACGCAGATGCGTTCCGAAAGGCACCTGCTTGAGTCATCATGACAGAAAGAGCTGCCGTTGGAAGGGGATTCTTCCGCAGGCGGCTCTTTATACTATCTGGCCCTGGGGCGGCAGGATGGGACAGCCGCACCTTTTGCAGAGTTAATATACGAAACGGAGGAAAAAGAACATGAAGAGCCCCATGACCCAGGAACAACGCTACATAAAAATGACGGAAACCCCGATCTCCCGGCTGATCCCGAGCCTGGCGATCCCGACGATCATCAGTATGCTGGTGACTTCCATCTACAACATGGCGGATACATTTTTCGTGAGCCGGATCGGCACGAGTGCATCGGCGGCCGTCGGCGTGAGTTATTCGTTGATGTCCATGATCCAGGCACTTGGATTTACGCTCGGAATGGGAAGCGGAAACTATCTATCGCGGGTCCTCGGAAGCAGGGATGAGGAAAAAGCAGAGCGGATCGCTTCCACCGGCTTTTATTCCGCGATCCTGATCGGGCTCCTGTTCGCGGTCGTGTGTCTGCCGAATCTTGATGTGCTCGTGAGACTTTTAGGAGCTACGGACACGATCGCTCCTTACGCAAAGGATTATGCAAAGTATATCCTGATCGCGGCCCCGGTCATGACAGGGTCGCTGGCAATGAATAACCTGCTCCGTTTCCAGGGACTGGCTGTCTACGCGATGATCGGGATCACGACCGGAGGCATCTTAAATATGATCCTGGACCCGATCTTTATCTTCGGACTGGATCTCGGGATCTCCGGCGCCGCACTTGCGACTGCACTCAGCCAGTGCATCAGTTTCGGGATCCTGTTTTTCCAGAGTCTTTTGAGAAAGGACTGTGTGCACCTGAAACCGGGAAAAATCACGCTTTCTTTATCCCTCTACGGTGAGATCCTTCACGGCGGGATCCCGTCCCTCTGCCGCCAGGGGATCGCGAGTATTGCGACTGCTGCGCTGAACCTTGCGGCAAACCCATTTGGGGATGCGGCGATCGCGGCTCTCTCCATCGTGAGCAGGTATATGATGTTCATCGGCTCCGCCATGATCGGATTCGGACAGGGATTCCAGCCGGTCTGCGGCTTCAATTTCGGTGCGAAGCGGTATGACAGAGTCCTGGAGTCCTTCTGGTTCTGTGTGAAGGTCTCGGTTGTCTTTCTGGCAGTTCTTGCAGTCGGAAGTTTTGTCGGTGCGCCGCAGATCATGCGTGCATTCCGGAAAGAGGACCTCGATGTGATCGAGATCGGGACCTGGGCGATGCGGTTCCAGTGCGTCACCCTGCCGCTGTCCGCCTGGATCGTCATGTCCAACATGATGACCCAGACGATCGGATACGGGTTCCGCGCATCACTTGTCGCGTCCGGCCGCCAGGGACTTTTCCTGATCCCGGCGCTCTTCATCCTTCCGTCCGCATTCGGGATCCGCGGACTGCAGTTATGCCAGGCGGTCGCAGATGCGCTGACATTTGTCCTGGGCGTGGTGATCGTTCTTGGAATTTTGAGGGAACTGAAGGAAAAGCAGAGGGAAGAAGTGCAGATGCAGCAGTAAAGGAATCCCGGACGAGGCGCAATTGCTGCTTCAAAAAGATGGAAATTTCTGAACCGGAGATTCTGCAAGATACGGTTGAGCGTGAAGTTTTTGATGATGTCAACAAGTGAAAACACGATTCGCGGTTTTTCCCTTGTTATCGCGACAGTCGCCAAGGTCTCGTGCAAGCGCGGACTTTGGTTCCTTGTTCGCATAAATAGAAAAGCCCGGGGAATTATGATCCCCGGGTTTTTCGTATGACGCTTCGCAAGGAAGCGCCTGATTTTTTTAGAATTTACCTTCATCAGCAGCCTGCTGTACAGAAACAGCAACAGCAACGGTAGCGCCGACCATCGGGTTGTTGCCCATACCGATCAGACCCATCATCTCAACGTGAGCCGGAACGGAGGAGGAACCTGCGAACTGTGCGTCGGAGTGCATACGTCCCATGGTATCTGTCATACCGTAGGAAGCCGGACCTGCTGCCATGTTATCCGGGTGAAGAGTACGGCCTGTGCCGCCGCCGGATGCTACGGAGAAGTACTTCTTGCCTTTCTCTACGCATTCCTTCTTGTATGTACCTGCAACCGGATGCTGGAAACGGGTCGGGTTGGTGGAGTTACCGGTGATGGAAACGTCTACGCCCTCTTTCCACATGATCGCAACGCCCTCTGTTACGTCGTTAGCGCCGTAGCAGTTTACTTTTGCACGCGGGCTCTCCGGATCTGTGGAGTAGCATTTGCGGAAAACTTCCTCAACTTCGCCTGTGTAGTAGTTCATCTTTGTCTCAACATAAGTAAAGCCGTTGATACGGGAGATGATCTGTGCAGCGTCTTTTCCGAGACCGTTTAAGATAACACGGAGCGGTTTTTTACGAACTTTGTTTGCTTTCTCAGCGATACCGATCGCGCCCTCAGCGGCTGCGAAGGACTCGTGACCTGCGAGGAAGCAGAAGCAGTCTGTGTCCTCTTCCAGGAGCATTTTTCCGAGGTTGCCGTGTCCGAGACCAACTTTTCTCTGGTCAGCAACGGAACCCGGGATACAGAAAGCCTGAAGACCTTCACCGATCGCAGCAGCAGCGTCTGCGGCACGGCGGCAGTGCTTCTTGATCGCGATCGCAGCGCCTACTGTGTAAGCCCAGCATGCGTTCTCGAAACAGATCGGCTGGATCTTCTTTACCTGGTCATATACGTTAAGGCCTGCATCCTTTGTGATCTTCTCAGCTTCTTCAATGGATGCGATGCCATAGCTGTTTAAAACGGAATTGATCTTGTCAATTCTTCTCTCATAGGATTCAAATAATGCCATTGTTTTCTTCTCCTTCCAATCATTCCTGACGCGGGTCAATGATCTTCACTGCATCTGCTACGCGGCCGTACTGACCTTTTGCTTTTTCGTAAGCAGTTGTCGGATCGTCGCCTTTTTTGATGAAGTCGGTCATCTTGCCGAGGTTTACGAACTGGTAGCCGATGATCTGGTCATCAGCGTCAAGAGCGATACCGGTAACATAACCTTCTGCCATCTCGAGGTAACGCGGACCTTTCTTTAAAGTACCGTACATCGTACCAACCTGGGAACGAAGACCTTTACCGAGATCCTCAAGACCAGCACCGATCGGAAGACCTTCCTCGGAGAATGCACTCTGGGTTCTTCCGTAAACGATCTGGAGGAAGAGCTCTCTCATTGCTGTATTGATCGCATCACAGACAAGGTCTGTGTTTAATGCTTCAAGAATTGTTCTGCCCGGAAGGATCTCTGCTGCCATAGCTGCGGAGTGAGTCATACCGGAACATCCGATGGTTTCCACAAGAGCCTCCTGAATGATACCTTCCTTTACATTCAGGGTCAGCTTACAGGCACCCTGCTGCGGAGCGCACCAGCCAATACCGTGTGTCAGACCGGAAATATCTTTGATTTCCTTGGACTGTACCCATTTCGCTTCCTCCGGGATCGGAGCTGCGCCATGGTTTACGCCCTGCGCAACCGTGCACATCTGTTCTACTTCATGTGAATAAATCATGTTGAGACTCCTTTCAATATATGGTTTTTAATGCTCGTTAAAAAAATCACATCATACCCGTTCCATTTTCTCACAAAAATGAAGTTTCGTCCATACCTTTTTCCAAAATATTCAGGTTTTGGGAAGGAATTTCAACAGAAAAAAGAACCTCCCCGGGTAGGAATAAGAATGGGATTTCTTATTGCGAAACACATTCTATATAGCGGAAAAACGATGGATCAAACCAATGAAATCCTGTTCATACAGGAGAAGAGAAAAGAGATTGTAAACTCGGGATTTCAGCGTTATACTAAAAGGAACGAAATGTGATCGGGGCGGCGGTCAGATCCTGCCTGGTGCGGGAAACGATCGGCGGCTCATGTAAAAAATAACGAGGTGGATCAATGAACCTTCATGAGGATGCAAAGATGAAAATCGAACGGAAGGAAGAGCAGGAACTGGAAATTCTCGGAGAGATCCTGGAAGCGTATGTCGATACGCCGATCAAAAAGGATGCGTTTCTGATCGGAGATCTTGGTCTCGATTCCTTTCTGATTGTATATTTTATATCGGAAGTAGACGATCGTTTCGGCGCTGCGATCGAGATGCCGGAACATGTGGAGTATATGACGGTCCAGGATGTGCTGGATCAGTTAAACGGGAGAAAGTGACCGGCCAAAAAGGTGTGAAGCCGCAGCCGGATACCGGAAAGCGGCTCGTACAGCAGAACCGGAGGACAGGAGAAAATACATATGGAAAAAACACTGGAAGAGAAAAAAGAACTTGCTGCGAAGGTGATCGCGGCATTAAAAAAAGAGTATCCGGATGCGGACTGCACGCTGGATTACAACGAAGCTTGGAAACTTTTGGTCAGCGTGCGCCTGGCGGCCCAGTGCACGGATGCGAGAGTCAATGTGGTCGTTCAGGATCTCTATAAAAAATTCCCGGATGTGAAATCGCTGGCGGAAGCGGATGTGAACGAGATCGAGGAGATCGTCCGTCCCTGCGGACTCGGGAAGAGCAAGGCGCGCGATATCAGCGCCTGCATGAAGATCCTCTGGGAACAGTATCATGGAAATGTGCCGGATGACTTTGACGCACTCTTAAAACTCCCGGGCGTCGGAAGAAAGAGCGCGAACCTCATCATGGGTGATGTCTTCGGAAAACCGGCGATCGTCACCGATACCCACTGCATCCGCCTGACAAACAGGATTGGTCTCGTGGACGGGATCAAGGACCCGAAAAAAGTTGAGATGGCGCTCTGGAAGATCATTCCGCCGGAGGAAGGAAATGATTTCTGCCACCGCCTCGTGGAACATGGACGGGCTGTCTGCACTGCGCGAACAAAGCCGTACTGTGACAGGTGCTGCCTGGCGGAGTTCTGCGAGAAGAACGGGGTAGAGTAAAGAAGGTCTGAACTGCCATGAATCCGAACGGAACTATCGGTGGCAGATCGTGTAAATGAATATAAAGAAAGGTCAGAATGGAAAGGCGTCCATTCTGACCTTTTTGGTATCAGGATTCGTTTTTGCGATCGTGCAGTGGGAAATCAGGAACTCTGACCTAGTTTGCCGTCTCGTTCTCAAATTTCTCCATGTATTTTTCCTGAATCAGCTTTACGAGTTCCGGAGCTTTTCCGCCGATCGGAGTTCCGTTCATCTCGCAAGCCGGAGAGCAGAATTTTGTGGAGCTGGAGACGATGATCTCATCGGCATCCATGAGTTCCGCCATTGTGAACGGTGTCTCATCGACCGGGATCCCGTTGTCTTTGCAGATCTGGATGATGTGCATTCTTGTGATGCCCGGGAGGATGTAGTGGTCGGTCGGGTGAGTCTTGAAGATCCCGTCTTTGATGATGGAGACATTGCTGTGGGCGCACTCGGTGACAACATCGCCGCGGTGGAAGACGCATTCCCCGCATCCCATGGACTCGGCTTTCTCAGCAGCCATAACGTTCACAAGGAGGTTTAAGGTCTTGATGTTGCAGTGAAGGAACCGGGTATCCTCAACATCGGTGAGCTTCAGGCGTTTGCTGGAATCTGCCGGTTTTCCCGGTTTCATAAAGATCCAGAGATTCGGCTTTGTGCCTTTTTCCGGGAACTGGTGCTGGCGGATGCCGGTTCCGCGGGTCATCTGCCAGTAGATGAAGATATCGCTGTCGTCCATCTTCGCGAGCATGTCATAGAGGATCGCGGTCAGTTCTTCCCGTGTATAAGGAATCTCGATCCTGAGAAGGCCCGCACTGTTGAAAAAGCGGTCGAGATGTTCTTTTAAGGCGAAGATCTTTCCGTTTCTTGCAAGTGTTGCTTCATATACACCGTCCCCGAAGTAGCAGGCACGGTCATTCATCGGCACGGTCATCTCCTCGAGAGGACCGAATTTCCCATTGTAATATCCAAGTGTTTTCATAATGATTTCCTCCTGAATTCAAGTGGTTGCGGCACAAGGGCAGGGCTTGTTCCCTTTGTGGTATCATAGCATGAAACGCGGGCGTTGTAAAGAATATGGGGTGAACAGGGTTGTGGAAACTTCATAAAAAGTTCGGAAATCTTTCGTTGTAATATGGCATATTTTCCGGTATAATAGGAATGATCATGAAAAGAAACCACCTGTGCAGAAATGGGTGGCGAGCATAATATTGAAGGAAAGTGCAGGAAATTACCAATGAACATCAGTATGAACCCAAATGGTGAACTGTACCAGTCGGCTGTCAACGCGCCGGGAGCGATCGATATCCCGGAGAGCTTTTTAAATGAGGCACGTCAGTTCCGGGAGTTAAATATGCGCTACGCATGCGCGATCCGGGAAGTGAAGACAAAATTGGAAGTATTGAACGACGATCTCGCAGTTCGGAATCAGAGAAACCCGATCCAGATGATCAAATCCCGAGTGAAAAAGCCGGAGAGCATCATCGAAAAACTCCACAGAAGAGGATTCCCGATCTCCGTAGAGTCGGTGCGGGAAAATCTCTACGATGTGGCGGGAATCCGCGTGATCTGTTCGTTTGTGGATGATATCTATACCGTCGCCGAGATGCTGGCGCGGCAGGATGATATCAACGTTCTCATGGTAAAAGACTATATCCGCTGCCCGAAGGTCAACGGATACCGCAGCTACCATATGATCATCGAAGTTCCGGTATTTTTCTCCGACCGGAGGGAAAACATGCGCGTGGAGGTCCAGATCCGGACGATCGCGATGGACTTTTGGGCGAGTCTGGATCATCAGATGAAGTATAAGAAGGATGTGGAAGATGCGAGTGAGATCAGCGATGAACTGAAAGAGTGTGCAGAGGTGATCGCACAGACGGATCTTAAAATGCTGGCGCTCCGCCGGAAAATCGAAGATCGTGAGAGCAGGGAAAATCCCCTCAAGTTTGATAAAGATCTGCCGTAGGCCGAAAAGAACAGCCGGCAGCAGATGCAAAAAAGAGAAGAGTGGGCAGACGACAAAAGAAAGCTGAGGAAAAAGCTGTTTGTCGAATGCGTCCTTAATAGAGATAGCAGCACAGGGTTTCGGTGATCCGGAACCCTGTTTTTTTGTACAGGGTAAGAGCCGGAGTGTTATTTCCGGCAACCTGAAGGAGGACCGGACGTTTATGATCACCAGAAGCACCGGTGCGGGATGAAACCGCGACCGGGGTGTCGGAAACAGTCCGACCGGTGTAAAGATCCGTCAGGAGATTTTCGGTGTCTGAAAACAGTCCTACAAGGACAGTCTGTAAAAATGAGGTTCCGTATCCTTTTCCACGCTGCGATCTTTCCACTTCAAAACCGTAGAGATAGTAGTGGGACGGGAAGACAGAAAAATTTACGATGGCATGTCCGGATCGAAAACAGAGTGTCAGGGTCCCGTCGATATCCAGAGTTTCGAGCTGAACATCGGTGAGAAAGCCGGATGGTGCAGCCGCAGATTCCGCATGGTCAGTTCGCCGGACAGCAGTAGAAAAATCCTCCGGCAGCAGCTCCATCATATGTTCCTCAGAGTCCTGTTCCGCTCCGATCGCCTCAAGGACAGCGGCAGTGTTCCGGTCTTTCTGATCCACATAGAAGAGCAGTTCGGAATCCTCTGGAAGTTCCTGGATCCCCTGATCCAGAAGCGCAGAGAAGAGTCCCTGACCGCGGAATTCCGGATCTGTAAAGGCGGAGCACTCAAACAGAAGGTCATCCACCGGAACAAAAGCGATGGCGGAGACGATGCGCCCGTCGTATTCAGAAAAAAGAAACAGGGATGCATCCTCAAAAGGGAAAGAGAGCGAGGTGTGATCGTGAGCTGTGCATGTATTTACCATGGTTTGGATCTGGTCTTTCCGGAAAGAATCTAAAGAAGAGACGCAGTATGATTTCATCATAAACCTCCTGTAACTAAGTGGAAAAATCGGTGAAAAACATTCCCTTTCAGGAACAAAGTATGTGGATCCGGCGGGAGTTTTATTTGCCGGGGATAAAAATGCAGAAGTGAAATGCGGAAGAGAGACAAATTTCGCACCATAGAATCACTGCCGCCATCGTGTTCAGATGAAGATAAGTATATACAGAAAAATACTTCAATTCAAGGAATTTTCCGTGTTTTTTTCTATTGCCGCCATGCAAAAGGGGTGATAAAATGGTTCCTAGTCTCAAAAATGGTTGGACCATTTTATACTGTCTCTCCGCAAGTCTGCGAAGATCGCAGAAAACAGAGACAGAATTTGACAACAGGAGGAAAACAAAAATGAAGTACGTGAAAGAAATTGTGATCATTTTCGGGATCACGATGGTGGGGGAACTCTTGAATATGTTCATTCCGCTGCCGGTTCCCGCCGGAGTGTATGGACTGTTCATTCTTCTCGGCGGTTTATGCACGAAAGTGATCTCCCTTTCCGATGTGGAAGTGACGGGAAACCTGCTTCTGGATCTGATGCCGGTCATGTTTATTCCGGCCGCTGTCGGGATCATCGATAAGATCGAAGAGTTAAAAGCCATTATGATCCCGATGCTCATCATCACCTTTGTGACCACTTTCATCGTCATGACCATCACCGGCAAGACGGCAGAGTGGATCATCAAGAGACAGAAAAAGAGGGAGAAATAGAAATGTCATTGTACTTTGGAGTATTTATCAGTCTGTTCGCATACCTGATCGGTATGAAGTTAAAGAAAAAATTCGGATGGCCAGTGTTAAACCCGCTGCTCGTCGCGATCATCCTTGTGATCGCATTCTTAAAAGCGACCGGGATCAGCTATACCGATTACAACACAGGTGCATCCTATATCAGTTATTTTTTGACACCGTCAACGGTTTGTCTTGCAATTCCACTGTATAAGCAGTTAGAATTATTAAAGAAGAACCTGACAGCAGTCGCAGCAGCGATCACAGCCGGAGTCATCGGAAGTGTCGTCAGCGTCTATGTGATGTCCATGATCTTCCGTCTGGAACATGTCCACTATGTTTCCCTGCTTCCGAAGTCCATCACGACAGCGATCGGAATGGGAGTATCGGAGGAAGCCGGCGGGATCGTGACGATGACGATCGTCAGCATCATCCTGACGGGAATCCTCGGTAATATCGTTGCAGATGGCTGGTTTAAGCTTGTCGGCATCAAGGAACCGATCGCGAAAGGACTGGCACTCGGAACTTCCGCGCATGCGATCGGAACCGCAAAGGCGCTGGAGCTCGGTGAGGTAGAAGGTGCGATGAGCAGCCTGTCGATCGCAGTAGCAGGTCTTATGACGGTCGTTGCAGTGCCGATCATGTCAGGATTGCTCTAAAATAAAAAGTGCAAAAGGAGAGAAAACCATGGCTGAGAGAGTAAAGAAACGTTCAGAGATCAGAGAACAGGATACCTGGAAACTGGAGGACATGATCGCATCGCCGGAGAAGTTTGAAGAACTTGCGGACGGAGTGGAAGAGCGGATCCCGGGGTATGAGACATACCGGGGAGAACTCGGAAGTTCGGCAGATCTGCTTAAAAGTTACCTGGAATTTGATGAATCGATGGATGAGACGATCTCTCTCCTCTATGCGTATGCGATGCAGAAACGCGATCAGGATACCTCTGTCAGCGAGAATCAGGCACTGGTGTCCAGAGTCCAGTCTCTTGCGGTAAAAGCAATGGCTGCTTCGTCCTTCGCCCAGCCGGAGATCCTGGAGATCCCGGATGAGACGATGAACGGATTCCTGGAAACGGATGAGTTAAAGGCGTATAAACTCCAGATCGAACGTCTGCTCGCGAAAAAACCGCATATGCTTTCAGAGAAGGAGGAAGCAATCTTAGCGTCTGCTTCCGAGATCGCGCACACTCCGTCATCGGTATTCTCCTTATTTAATAATGCAGATTTGAAATTTGACCCGGTTGAGGACGAGAACGGGGAACTCGTTGAGGTGACCCACGCGAGATACGGGAAACTTATCGAGAGCAAAAAGCGGAGTGTCAGAGAGGCGGCTTTCCATTCCCTCTACAAAGGATACCGCCAGTTTGCGAACACGATCGCGGCAACCTACGAGGGAAATGTCAAGCAGGGAAATTTCTATGCGAGAATGCGTCAGTATCCGTCGGCAAGAGCCATGTACCTTGCGGAAAACGAGATCCCGGAGCGTGTTTACGATAACCTCCTGGAATCAGTCCATGATGCGCTCCCGCTGCTGCACCGGTATATGGGATTCCGGAAAAAATGCCTGGACCTTCCGGAGCTGCACATGTATGATCTCTACGTGCCGCTCACGGATGAGTATGAGAAAACGTACTCCTACAAAGAGGCACAGGAACTGATCCTGAAGGCATTAAAACCTCTCGGAGAGGAATATTTAAACCTCTTAAAGAATGGTTTCGGGAACCGCTGGATCGATGTCTATGAAAATGAGGGAAAGCGGAGCGGCGCCTACTCGAACTGCGTTTACGGCGTGCATCCGTACGTGCTGATGAGCTTTGACGGAACGCTGGATTCCGTCCTCACCCTGGCGCATGAGATGGGACATTCGATCCACTCCTGGTACTCCAATGCCAGTCAGACCTACACGTATGCCGGATATAAGATCTTTGTGGCGGAGGTTGCATCGACCTGCAATGAGATCCTGGTCTTAAATTACATGATCAATGAGACGAATGACAGGAAGGAGAAGTTTTACCTCATTAACCAGCTCGCCGAGCGGTTCCGCACAACGCTGTTCCGCCAGGCGATGTTCGCGGAATTTGAGGCAGAGACCTACCGGCTTTCCTGGAGCGGGACTCCTCTCACAAAAGATTTGCTCTGCAGTCTTTACCATGAGCTGAATTCGGAGTATTATGGAGAAGAGACTGTGATCGATGAGGATATTGATCATGAGTGGGAACGGATCCCACACTTCTACATGCAGTTTTATGTCTACCAGTACGCGACAGGATTTTCCGCGGCGATGGCGATCGCAAGGCGGATCCTTTCTGGGGACGAAAAGACAAAAGAAGGTTATTTCCGGTTCTTAAAGGGCGGATGCTCAAAGACGCCGGTGGAGCTTTTAAAGTTAGTCGGGCTTGACATGGAAAAGCCGGATGTCGTCAATGAGGCGATGAAGGTGTTTGAAGGACTCATCAAAGAGTTGGAAGGTTCCTTTTCATGAACGGAAATTTTCTGAACTGAAGATTCCGTGTGATCAGCTGCGGGGCGGATCTTGTCAGACCGTCTTCCGGACTGAATTGGTGAGGAGCGGACCGGAGTGGATGGAAAAAAGGAATTGACAGTTTTGCCGGATATGGCGATCGATCATCCGGCATGAGGGGAAGAGGCGAGCGGTTATGAGTATTTATGAGGCGATTTTTAACAGATGTTCGGTCCGCGAGTATGAGATGGAGAAACTTGCACCGGGACGGCTGGAGGCGCTGGAGCGGTATCTGGAGAATATCGCGCTCCTCGATGAGGAGAAAACGGTAAAATTTGAGATCATAGACAATTCAGACGGAAAGCAGAAGATCCATGGCCTCTGGAAGGTCGAGGCGCCGTACTATCTTGCCGTCTACTGCGGGGATGACCAGCTGTCTGTGCGGAATGCCGGATATGCGGCTGAACAGGCAGTCCTTTACCTCACATCAAAGGAACTCGGAACCTGTTATCTCGGGGCGACGAAGGCCGGAGAGGAGAAAAAAGACGGTCTGAAACGTTTCCTCGTGATCGCGTTCGGACGGGCTGCGGGACGCCCGTCCCGCGATTCCTCCCTGGCTCACCGCGCTTCCCTTGCGGCGCTCTGCGCGTTCAAGGACGAACCGGGGGAGCAGGTGAAGGCGATCCTGCGTGCCGCGAGACTCGCTCCGTCCTCATTCAATTCCCAGCCATGGCGCTTTGTCGTCTATTCGGACCGGATCTATATCTTTGCGAAAAAAACACTCCCGTTTTCCGGAAAAGAAAAGCGCGCCTTTAAGGAATTCAACATCGGCATCATGCTCGCCCACATCATGCTGGCCGCCGAGGAGCTCTGGATGAACATGGAGACCCAGGTGGAAGACCAGTTCGCGAAGAAAGATTACAAGAACGGGGAATACGTCTGTACGATCGTGTTCCACAGTTGATAAAAGTATAAAAACAGAGAACGGCAGCTGGCGTGGGTACCAGGTGCCTAAGATGCGCACTCGCGCGAAGATGAAGGTTGTCGCAGGCGACCGCGCTCGGCGCGAGAATGTGCCGAGGCACATTCCATTTTGTTTAGCAGATGAATTGAACATCATAACGATGCAGAAAAAGACTTCTGTCACAATATTTGAAAAATCTTTGCAAAATGCGGAAATTTTTTCAGAACCTATATTTTTACTTGAAACAGAAAAACTCTTATGCTAAAATTGGTAAGAATAAGGTGTTTTAGAAACGTAACTACATCGGAGGAGGAAACTATGATCAGTCAGCTCATACAGAAGATTCAGAAGACAAAGGCACCGATCTGTGTCGGTCTTGACCCTATGTTAGGTTATATCCCGAACCATATTGTACAGAGAGCATTCAAGGATTTCGGCGAGACCATGGAAGGCGCTGCCGAGGCTGTATGGCAGTTTAATAAAGAAATTATCGATAACACTTATGATTTGATTCCCTCAGTGAAACCGCAGATTGCAATGTATGAGCAGTTTGGCATTGAGGGTCTTAAAATATATGCCCGCACGATCGAGTATTGCCAGAACAAGGGACTCCTTGTGATCGGCGATGTCAAGAGAGGCGATATCGGATCCACTTCCTCCGCGTATGCAGTTGGACATATCGGAAGCGTAAAAGTCGGAAGCAACGTATGCCGTGGCTTCAATACAGACTTCATTACCGTAAATCCGTACCTCGGAACAGACGGCATCAAACCGTTCGTCAATGTCTGCAACGATGAAGACAGAGGACTTTTTGTTCTCGTTAAAACCTCCAACCCGTCCAGCGGTGAGTTCCAGGACCGTCTTGTAGACGGAAGACCTCTCTATGAGTTAGTCGCTGAGAAGGTCGTTGAGTGGGGCGAAGCGAGCATGGACGGCGATTACAGCAACGTCGGTGCGGTTGTCGGCGCTACTTATCCGGAGATGAGCAAGATCTTAAGAAAGCTCATGCCGAAGACTTATTTCCTGGTACCGGGTTACGGTGCACAGGGCGGTACTGCGAAAGACTTAATGCACTGCTTTAACGAAGATGGACTCGGAGCTGTTGTAAACTCCTCCCGTGGTATCATCGCAGCTTATAAGCAGGAGAAATATGCGAAATTCGGTCCGGAGCACTTTGCAGAGGCATCCAGACAGGCCGTTATCGACATGATCGCAGATATCAATTCTGTATTATAAATGAAAAAACGCAATTGTTCAGAAAAGTATTGTAACCAGAAAAGCTGTACAACTGCGGAATGATCCACATTGAAAAAATAATCATCAGCCATGGCCATTCGTCCGTGGCTGATGTGTTGTAATAAGGAGGGAACCATGGCACAGAAAAAAGTAAACGCTGTGATCCACAGCCAGGAGAAGCTGGCGGAGGGGATCTACAGCATGTGGCTTGACGCACCGGAGATGGCAGAAGCGGCTGTTCCGGGACAGTTTATCGCTGTTTACACAAATGACCCGTCAAAACTTCTTCCGCGTCCGATCAGTATCTGTGAGGCGGACAAGGAGAATGGAAGACTTCGGATCGTTTACCGCATCGCGGGAGCCGGCACAAAGGAGTTTTCCGAATGCAAGGCAGGCGATACCCTGGATATTATGGGGCCGTTGGGAAATGGATTCCCTTTAAAGAAGAAAAAGGCATTCCTGATCGGCGGAGGGATCGGAATCCCGCCGATGCTGGAACTCGCGAAGAACCTGGACTGCGAAAAGACAGCAGTCATCGGTTACAGAGATCAGGAGACCTTCCTTGCGGACGAGCTTCGCAAATATGCTGATGTTGTGATCGCAACGGAGGACGGAAGCGTCGGAACAAAAGGAAATGTCATCGATGCGATCCGCGCGGAGAAGCTCACCGCGGATATCATCTACGCATGCGGACCGACTCCGATGTTAAAGGCACTGAAAGCCTATGCGATGGAGAACGGGATCGAGTGTTACATTTCCCTGGAAGAGAAGATGGCGTGCGGGATCGGTGCCTGTCTTGGCTGCGTATGCCACAGCAAAGACATCGATGAGCACAGCAACGTGAGAAACAAGAGGATCTGCAAGGACGGTCCGGTCTTCCGCGCCGAAGAGGTAGAGCTCCTGACTCCGGACGAGCAGCGCGAGCGCATCGCCTCCGGCATCATGATCAAAAAGGAGGAACAGGCATGAATACAAAAGTAACACTGGCCGGTGTGGAGTTAAAGAACCCGGTGATGACCTGTTCCGGTACCTTTGGTTCTGGTATGGAATACGGCGAGATGATCGACCTTGACCGTCTCGGAGCTGTTGTGACAAAGGGAATCGCAAATGTTCCGTGGCCGGGAAATCCGACTCCGCGTGTGACGGAAGTTTACGGCGGAATGTTAAATGCGATCGGTCTTCAGGGACCGGGTGTTGATGTTTTCATGAAGCGCGACGTTCCGTTTTTAAGACAGCATGATACAAAGATCATCGTCAATGTCTGCGGAAAGTCCGAGAGCGACTATGTGGACGTTGTGGAGCGCCTTGCGGACGCCGACGTGGACATGCTCGAGATCAACATCTCCTGCCCGAATGTAAAGGAAGGCGGGATCGCATTCGGTCAGGATCCGAAATGCGCGGAGCAGATCACAAAGGCAGTCAAAAAGGTTGCAAAGCAGCCGGTGATCATGAAACTTTCCCCGAACGTGACCGACATCGCGGAGATGGCAAGAGCCGTTGAGGCAGGCGGAGCGGACGTGGTATCCCTGATCAATACGATCACGGGTATGAAGATCGACATCAATAAGCGGACCTTCGCGCTGGCAAACAAGACCGGCGGTATGTCCGGTCCGGCGATCAAACCGGTCGCTGTCCGCATGGTATATCAGGTTGCGAACGCAGTAAAGATCCCGGTAATCGGAATGGGCGGCATCATGACAGCTGAGGACGCGCTGGAGTTCATCCTCGCGGGCGCGACAGCCGTGTCCGTCGGAACCGCGAACTTCATCAACCCGGATACAACGATCCAGGTGATCGAGGGAATTGAGGCATATATGAAGAAGTACGGCGTGGAGGACATCCACGAGCTGATCGGCGCCGTACACTGAACATAAGGATCGCATTCCTGCACGGCAGGGACGCCATCTGACAAAAAGCCGGCAGATAACGATATCGGAAATCTGCGAAACAGTATATTATCTTGAAAGGAATGGATGAAAAATGGAAAAGTACAAGCAGGAATTTATCGAATTCATGGTTGATTGCGGCGTATTAAAATTTGGAGACTTCGTGACAAAGAGCGGAAGAAAGACCCCGTTCTTCGTAAACACAGGATTCTATCGCACAGGCGCTCAGCTTCGCAAGCTCGGCGAGTACTATGCGAAAGCGATCAATGACACATTTGGAACAGACTTCGATGTTCTCTTCGGACCGGCTTACAAGGGAATCCCGCTGACTGTTGCGACCAGCATGGCGATCAACGAGCACTTCGGCGCAGACATCAAATACTGCTCCAACAGAAAAGAAGTAAAAGATCACGGCGACAAGGGAATCCTTCTTGGCAGCCCGATCGCTGACGGTGACAAGGTTGTGATCATCGAGGATGTAACAACAGCAGGTACTTCCATCGAGGAGACTCTTCCGATCATCAAGGCACAGGGCGATGTCGATGTTCTCGGTCTTGTTGTCTCTGTTGACCGCTGCGAGAGAGGAAAAGGCGAGAAATCCGCACTCACAGAGATCCAGGAGAAATACGGTTTCCGCACAACAGCGATCGTAACCATGAAGGAAGTCGTTGAGCACCTTTACAATAAGGAGTACAAGGGAAAAGTGATCATCGACGATACATTAAAAGCAGCGATCGACGCATACTATGAGCAGTATGGTGTAAAATAATAAAGGAGCGGTTCTATGGAAAAGATTTATAAGACCATGAGAAACACAGGCGCAGCGAGCATCGCGGTCGGAATCATCGTTGCATCTGTCGGACTTGCTGCCGGGATCATCGCGATCGTGAACGGCGCACTGCTTCTTAAGAGAAAATCAGATATTACTTTCTAAAAAATTGATTTCAGGGAAAGATGATGCAGCGGGAGATGCGGCTGAAATGGCGGCATCTCCTTTCCTGCTTTTCTCCCGTAAGGTCCGGTTCTGCAAGAAATGCGAAAAGAATGCGGGAAAGCACCTGCCCGGGAACGGGAGAAAATAAAAATGGAGAAGTTTGAAGATGAAAAAACACAGACATCGGATTCTTGGGGCGGTCATTTTCGTCCTGTATCTGGTTCTGCTGACATATTTCCTGTTTTTCGCCGAAGAAATGGGGCGCAGCCCCGACGCAAGGGCCGAATATTCCTACAACCTGACCCTTTTTAAAGAGATTCGGCGTTTTATTTTATACAGGGACATTCTTGGCTGGCGCGCGGTATTTTTAAATATTTTCGGCAACGTGCTGGCGTTTATGCCGTTTGGCTTTTTTTTGCCGGTCATCTGGGAGCGGACGAGACACTGGTATATCACCGTGATCTTAAGCTTTGCCATGAGTCTCACCGTGGAAACGATGCAGCTCGTCGGCAAGGTTGG
The DNA here is from genome assembly GCF_057397225.1 of Pilosibacter sp. NGB245. Lineage (NCBI taxonomy): Bacteria > Bacillati > Bacillota > Clostridia > Eubacteriales > Clostridiaceae > Pilosibacter > Pilosibacter sp. NGB245. Next base: position 1,051,006 of record NZ_CM171584.1, read on the forward strand.
AAGTTTCGATGTGGATGATCTGCTCTTAAATACCATCGGCGGTTTTGTCGGGTATATTATTTTTGCCCTTGCGAAAGGCGTGTGGGAGAGATACAGTGGAACGAATCGGAAATAAAGTATCGTATATAAAAAAGCCGCTGGCAAAAAACAGTTTTGTGGCGGCGGGACTTGTGGCGGCGGCGCTTCTTTTTTACGCCGCTGCCATCGGTTTTTCCTATCACACCCAGGGGAATGCGCCGCTTGCGGCAGCAGCTCTGGGTTTTTGCAGTATTATCACTGCGGTATCATCGGTGGTCTACGGGATCTTCGCGATGATGGAGAAGGAGAAAAATTACATTCTGGCGAAGATCTGTCTCGCGGCGGCGGGGATCCTGCTGCTCGTGTGGGCACTGATGATCGTATTTGCTCTGTAATGAAATGGAGGCATGAGACATGGAACAAGATCTGATCAGAGAGCGCTATGACCTTTCCATGGCGCGGATCCGGGATTTTCTGACGGAAGAGACAGTACCGGAAGTTTACCGGGATTATTTTAAAAAGGTGACGGAGCTCATCATTCAGTGCGGCGAAGTCCTGAAGGCAAAGAAAGACGGAAGTCTTGACAAGATGACTCTGGAAGAGGGGAGAGCCTTAAATCAGAAGCTCTATGCGGACGTTCTCCCGGGAGCTTATGAGACAAGTTATGCGAATCCGGCTTATGCTGTGCAGACGCTCGGAGAGGAGTATGGAAAGCTTCTTTCTTATCTCTATGCGGAGATCCGTGCGGACATCGTCTATGCATTTGAGGGGCGTGTTCTCGATCTCGTGATCGGAAACGAGGCGCTGATCGAGATCTACAACCTGTTTGAGGGCGAGGCGCTTCCGGCGGCGAAGGAGATCAAGGACGTCCTCTACTGGAGTGCGAGCGATTACTGTGATGTGACATTGACTTATCGTGTGCGGGAAGGTGTCGATCCGACGCTTGATTTTGCGAAGAAGATCATCATGGAGAGTGATCTCTCGGATCTTTCTTACCTGTACCGCTTCGGCGAGTATATCTCCCCGGAGGAGGAAAAGATGGCGGCGTTCTTAAACAGCCTGCCGGAGGAAGAGATCAGGAAGATGGCGGATACCTATACAGACGGATATATCCGCGGGTTTGAGGTCATGGGACGTGATCTCGCAAAGAAGGAAACGGCGGCAATCCGGTATCCGGTCGGAATGGAGCGTATGGTTCGCCAGGCGGTGAAGAATTTCGAGGCAGCAGGTCTTTCTGTGATCTTCCCGCGAGGTGCGGTCGGCAGCATCAACCGGAATCCGGCGGGGCGCGGCGGCTATACATCGTCTTCCCCGAACAGACAGTACGACTATGATCACCGGTATGACAGCGCGGTCTACATGGACAAGGCGTTCCGTGACCGGAAGATCGGCGTTTTGAAGACGGCGTATGAACAGTATAAGAAGGAGGCGGCTGTCTATGCGGGACCGGCGGTCATCGAGACGTTCGGTGAGCCGGGATTTGAGCCGGTGAACAAGCCGGAGGCGTGGGCGTTTACGGAGAAACAGCAGAATCTTTATCTGGAGTACCGGAATCTTTCCATGCCGGTCGTGAACGAGTATATTCCGGGAGATGAGACGAGCTTCACGATCATTGCGTTCCCGGTTCCGGCAATTGGGGAACACTTCACGGAAATATTTAAAGAGACGATCCGAATCAACACTTTGGACTACGAGCTTTACCGCGATATGCAGCAGAAGATCATCGATGTGCTCGATACAGCAGAGTATGTGGAAGTGATCGGAAAAGGTGAGAACCGGACGAACATGCAGGTACGTCTGGCGGCCCTTTCTGATCCGGAAAAGCAGACGAAGTTTGAGAACTGCGTGGCCGATGTGAATATTCCCCTCGGTGAGGTGTTCACTTCACCGAAGCTTGCGGGGACGAACGGAATCTTAAATGTGGGAACGGTCTATATCGGAGATATCCAGTACCGGAATCTTCTGATGGAGTTCAAAGACGGACGTGTGGTTTCTGCAGTCTGCGACAACTTTGCGGAAAATGGAGAGATCGATAAAGAGGCGGGACACCGCCTGATCGTGCAGGGGATCATGAATGGACATGAGATCCTGCCGCTCGGCGAGTTTGCGATCGGAACGAACACGACGGCGTATGCGATGGCGGAGAAGTTCGGGATCCTGGACCGGCTGCCGATCCTGATCGTGGAGAAGATGGGGCCGCATTTTGCGGTCGGTGATACTTGTTACAGCTGGTCGGAGGACAGTCCGATGTATAATCCGGATGGGAAAGAGATGATCGCGCGGGACAATGAGGTTTCGATCTTGCGGAAGGAAGATGTCTCGAAGGCGTATTTCGGAGTGCATACGGATATTACGATCCCATATAAGGAGCTGGAGAGGATTTCGGCTGTGCGTGAGGATGGGACGAAGGTGGATCTGATCCTTGATGGGAGATTTGTGCTGGCGGGTCTGGATGAGTTGAACAGGCCGCTGGGGGAGGAGTAAGGTCGCTTTTTGAGTTGAAATGGGTGCCTTTGGAGGTGCAGGTGAGCTGCATGTTCGGGGGCGCCTTTTTTTGTGTATTGGCGAGGGTACGCGGTGAGCTTCCGGGCTGGAGTGCACAGGGATGCGGGGATGGTTCCTCTAAGCCTGCAGGTGACTGCTAAGGGCGAAAACAAGACGACACAACTCGCTGCGCTCAGACAAGTGTCGTCTTGTTTTCAACGCAGTCACCCGCGGGCTAAGAGGAAGCCAGATCCCCGGATCAAGGCACTCCAGCCCGGAAGCTCACCGCTGGGATGTGGCAGAGATTGCGCTCGTGCGGGGCGCATCGCTGAGAGATGCGGCAGATGTATGCTCGCGTGGGGCGCATCGCTGAGGAGTGGCAGGAATAAGATTGGAGGGACGCTCGTGCGGGGATGTGGCAAAATCTACGATTCCCACTTGACGTGCATGGAAAAACCTTGTATTATGATTGATAAGGAATTATTGTTATTCAAATGCTATATATTAGTGGAACTTATCAATATTTGTTACACTCATAAGGAGAAAAGACAATGGCAAAAGTTGGAATTGTAATGGGCAGTGACTCTGATATGCCGGTTATGGCGCAGGCTGCCGAGGTACTGGAACAGTTTGGGATTGATTTTGAGATGACGATCATTTCCGCACACAGGGAGCCTGATACTTTCTTTGAGTATGCGAAGAGTGCTGAGAGCAGGGGCATGAAGGTGATCATTGCCGGTGCAGGTAAGGCGGCTCATCTTCCGGGAATGTGTGCAGCGATCTTCCCGCTTCCGGTTATCGGAATCCCGATGAAGACTTCTGACCTTGGCGGGGTGGATTCCCTCTATTCGATCGTGCAGATGCCGTCCGGGATCCCGGTTGCAACGGTAGCGATCAACGGCGGAAAGAATGCTGGTATTCTTGCTGCAAAGATCCTTGCGGCTTCGGATGCGGATCTCCTTGAAAAGTTAAAGGCTTATTCTGAGAAGATGAAGACGGAAGTGGAGAGCAAGGCGGAGAAGCTCGACAATATCGGATATAAGGAGTATCTTGCTTCCATGAAGAAGTGATCGGATGATACCACCATCCCAAACCATGAATAAGCAGCCGTTTTGCGCAGGAAAATGAGCAGAGTATGGCTGTTTTAGGAAATTGCAGGAGCACGAAGTGTGGAACAATACGGTATCAGGGGGGCAAAAAATTTTGCACACGATATCATCTGATATAGAAAAATTAAGGAAAGGAAAAGCTATCATACATCTTTTGGATGTCTGCGATAGCCGGGAATACATATGGATTACAAGAAAGCCGGAGTTGATATTGAGGCTGGTTACAAGTCTGTGGAGCTGATGAAAGAGCATGTGAAGAAGACGATGCGTGAGGAAGTTTTAGGTGGTCTTGGAGGATTTTCCGGTGCTTTTTCTCTTGCAAAGATCAAGGATATGGAGGAGCCGGTTCTTCTTTCCGGTACGGACGGATGCGGAACGAAGGTAAAGCTTGCGATGATCATGGACAAGCACGACACGATCGGTATCGATGCAGTTGCGATGTGTGTGAATGATATCGCATGTGCGGGCGGCGAGCCGTTATTCTTCCTGGACTATATTGCATGCGGCAAGAACTATCCGGAGAAGATCGCGGATATCGTCAAGGGTGTTGCGGACGGCTGTCTCCAGTCCGAAGCTGCTCTGATCGGCGGTGAGACTGCGGAGCATCCGGGTCTGATGGCTGAGGATGAGTATGATCTTGCCGGTTTTGCGGTTGGCGTCTGCGATAAGAAGGAGATGATCACAGGTGAGAATCTCCAGCCGGGTGATGTCCTGATCGGAATGGCTTCCACGGGTGTTCATTCCAACGGTTTTTCTCTTGTACGCAAGGTTTTTGAGAAAGAGATGACAAAAGAGGGCTTAAATACCTATTATGATGAGCTTGGAAAGACTCTCGGCGAGACGCTTCTTGCTCCGACAAGGATCTATGTAAAGGCTTTAAAGAACGTAAAGAATGCAGGTGTTACGATCAAGGCGTGCAGCCATATCACAGGCGGCGGCTTCTATGAGAATGTTCCGCGTATGTTAAAGGATGGCGTCCGTGCGGTGATCCACAAGGACAGCTATCTGATCCCGCCGATCTTCCCGATGATGCAGCAGAAGGGTGAGATCGATGAGAAGATCATGTACAACACGTTCAACATGGGAATCGGTATGGTCGTTGCAGTCGCTGAGGAGGATGTCCGTGCGGCGATGGCAGCCATGAAGGCAGCGGGAGATACCCCGTACATCATCGGTTCCATCGAGGCAGGAGAAAAGGGAGTGACCTTATGTTAAGAGTCGGCGTTCTCGTTTCCGGAGGAGGAACAAATCTTCAGGCGATCCTCGATGCGATCGATGCGGGTACGATCCGCAATGCGAAGGTGGAGGTCGTGATCAGCAACAATGCGGGTGCATTTGCCTTAGAACGCGCGAAAAAGCACGGGATCCCGGCAGAATGCCTGTCCCCGAAGGAGTTTGCGTCCAGAGAGGAATTTAATGAGGCGCTTGTCGCGAAGATCGATTCCTACCATCTGGATCTGATCGTGCTGGCCGGATACCTGGTAAAGATCCCGGCGGCCATGATCGAAAAATACAGAAATAAGATCATCAATATCCATCCGTCCCTGATCCCGTCCTTCTGCGGTGTCGGCTTTTACGGACTGAAGGTCCACGAGGCTGCGCTTGCGAGAGGCGTAAAGATCACCGGTGCGACGGTGCATTTTGTGGATGAGGGAATGGATTCCGGTCCGATCATCCTGCAGAAAGCGGTTGAAGTGGAAAAAGGCGATACGCCGGAGGTTCTTCAGCGCCGTGTCATGGAGCAGGCGGAGTGGAAGATCCTTCCGAAGGCGATCGACATGATCGCGAACCACGAGATCTGATCGTATCTGTCCTGGCTGATATGTATTTTTACATGTTGCCAGGACAGTCGGCTTATGTCATAGGGAAGTTTACAGGAGGAAGAATAGATGAAGGTTTTAATCGTTGGAAGCGGCGGAAGAGAGCATGCGATCGCATGGAAGGTCGCCCAGAGCAAAAAAGTCGACAAGATCTACTGTGCGCCGGGCAATGCCGGAATTTCCGAGGTGGCGGAGTGCGTGCCGATCGGAGCCATGGAATTTGATAAATTAGTTGCATTTGCAAAAGAGAAAGAGATCGACCTGACCGTGATCGGAATGGATGATCCGCTCGTCGGTGGGATTGTGGATGTCTTCGAGAAAGAGGGACTCCGCGTATTCGGACCGAGAAAGAATGCGGCGATCCTTGAGGGCTCAAAGGCATTCTCCAAGGACCTCATGAAGAAATATCATATCCCGACAGCCGCTTATGAGACATTCACAGACCCGGAGAAGGCGCTGGAGTATCTTGAGACGGCGAAGATGCCGATCGTCTTAAAAGCGGACGGTCTTGCGCTCGGAAAGGGCGTTCTGATCTGCCAGACATTGGAAGAGGCAAAAGAGGGCGTGAAGACGCTCATGATGGATAAGAAATTCGGCTCCGCAGGGGATGAGATCGTCATCGAGGAGTTTATGACCGGCCGTGAGGTTTCCGTTCTGTCCTTTGTGGACGGAAATATCGTGAAGATCATGAGTTCCGCCCAGGACCACAAGCGTGCAAAGGACGGCGACCAGGGCTTAAATACAGGCGGTATGGGAAACTTCTCCCCGAGCCCGTTCTACACGGAGGAAGTCGATGAATTCTGCAAAAAGTACATCTACCAGCCGACCGTTGATGCGATGAAGGCAGAGGGAAGACCGTTCAAGGGCGTGATCTTCTTCGGACTGATGCTGACACCGGAGGGACCGAAGGTCTTGGAGTATAACGCGAGATTCGGCGATCCGGAGGCGCAGGTTGTTCTTCCGAGACTGGAGAACGATATCGTGGACGTCTTTGAGGCGTGCATCGACGGAACGCTCGATAAGGTAGACTTAAAGTTCGACAATGATCGTGCGACGGTCTGCGTTATCCTTGCATCCGACGGCTACCCGGTCGAGTACAAAAAGGGATTCCCGATCGAAGGACTTGAGAAGTTCAAGGGAAAAGACGACTATTATGTCTTCCACTCCGGAACAAAATTCAACGACAAAGGCCAGATCGTCACAAACGGCGGCCGTGTCCTCGGTGTGACCGCAACCGGAAAAGACCTGAAGGAAGCCAGAAAGAAAGCCTATGAGGCGACGGAGTGGGTTTCCTTTGAGAATAAGTATATGAGACATGATATTGGACGGGCGATCGACGAGGCGTAAGGGATCCGGAAAATTTTCTGGATCTGCAGGATCAGAAGAAAAATGACAGATTGATATTGAGAAAACCGGCGATGAATAAATCTTCGCCGGTTTTTCTGCTCTCATGCATCTGAAATGCTCTCATAGCTCATCATCACAAGCTGGAAGATGATCCTGAATCCTCAATAACAACTTTAACAGATGGGATATTGCATTTTGCTGTTATTTGGGCTCCGCTTATTCTGCGGAAAACATCTTCAGTACAGAAGGCTGCTTCATTAACTAAATCAGAGATATCGTTTAATGCACCCCGATTATACCGAAATTGAAAGGTTTCTGAAATATAATTATCGTTTTCAAACGCCATTTCCTTTTCTGGTGCACTTCCTTCTTCATTCAAAACAATATCTCCTATTTTTAAGGTTGCCATTACTGGAACGATATCCTTAAATGACTCGATCGAAATTGTTATATCAAAAACTCCGGTATATAATTTATCTACAGTGACTGAAGTGATAGAGAACCAAGGTTCATCAGCATAGTAAGCCACACTTCCAACGCTGCATGGTGTCATGGATGAGTTTGATCTGCCTTGTTCAAATACATAAATATCTGGTGCCTTTATATAAATTTTATCAGGCAGTGTGTCATATTGATAATTATAAATATGTTCATTTGTATTTCCATCGGAACTTTCTGAAATTTGTTGAAGTTCATGTAAGAACTTGTTATCTATGGCACATTCCATCGTAGAAACCGGTGTTATAACGGCAGTTTCATATTCTGGATACTTTATTGTAACGCTTAAGGTTCCGTCCTCATCAGCGGGCTTGCTATAATAACTCCATATCAGAACTGCAGACAAAAAAACGCACACAAAACAAATAACAGGAACAATTATTTGGGATTTTTCCGCTTTATTCATATGGCCTCCTGAAAATTCTGCTTATCTTGGTTTTATGCGATAATATACTGACAAAAATAAGATTTTGTTTAAATTATACTTATATAATAACGGTTTGCTGATCCAGTGTCAACATTCAAGCTCCCATTACAGTGCACGGTCACTGCCATATCAATAAAACAATTGACAGGATGAAATTTTTGTTTCATGATGTTAGAATATTGATGTGATGACCGATGTGCTCACATTGGCGCATTGTAACTGTTCAGTAGGTCTGCGCACTTACGACGCATTTTATATTCAGGAGTGTATCCATGAAATCAATATCCATCTACGCACTGACTAGAAAACAGAATATCGCCTGTCTTTCCAGGCTGGAGCATCAGCTGTCGGGCAGGGAAAAACCTTTAAAGATCCGGACATGGGAACTGAACAGTATGCGGGCATTTGTGGATCACCTGGAAGAACATATGCCGGAGGTGTACCGGCTCCGCTTCTTTTATTCTTTCCAGATCCCGCGTCTCGGAAAAGAGTTTGACCTGCTCCAGGTGAAGGAAAAACAGATCGTGAACATCGAGCTGAAGAGCGGCGCTGTCTCCGGGGACGCGATCCGCAGGCAGCTGATCCAGAACCGTTATTACTTATCGGTGCTGGGGAGACCGATCCGGTCCTATACCTATATCAGCAGTGAGGACCGTCTGGTCCGTCTGACGAATCATGATAACCTTGTGGATGCGGACTGGGACCGGCTATGTGAAGAGTTGAAGGAGCCGGGTAAGGATGAGCCGGGAGATCTCGAAGACTGCTTCCGGGCAGAATGGTATCTGATCTCCCCGCTGACACAGCCGGAGCGGTTTTTGCAGAAGGAATATTTCCTGACGGCCCAACAGAAGGATATTGAGCGGCAGATCTTAAAGAAAGTCCGCGCGGAGCGAAGCGGATATTACTCATTTTCCGGACTTCCTGGGACGGGAAAGACGCTGCTTCTCTACGATATCGCGATGAAACTTTCCGGGCGTCAGAAGGTCTGCATGATCCACTGCGGGACATCGGGAGAGGAGTGGAAGAAGCTTCATGAGAGACTCAGGCGAATTCTCTGGATGTCGGACCGGGAGATCACGGAGGAGACCGGTTTTGAGGATTATGGTGCTGTTTTTGTTGATGAGGCGCATCTGCTGAGTGAGGAGCCCCTGAAGCGGATCATACGGGCAGCAGGAACACGTCCGGTTATCTTTTCCAGTGACTGCGAGGACCAGCTCTCCCCGGAAGAGGCGGACCGGAGTGCGAAGAATGAGCTGGAAAAACTTCCGGGGATCCAGCTTTTCCGACTGACAAACAGGATCCGGACAAATGTGGAGCTTTCCTCGTTTATCCAGAATCTGATGCACCTTCCGGACCGGAAGACCACCCGGCATTTCCCGAATGTCACAGTGCTGTATGCAAATGATGAGCGGGAAGCGGAAAAGCTGATGTTGGATGCAGGGGAACACGGGTTTCAGATCCTTTCGCGACAGGAAGACAACGGGAAGACGATGGACCGGCTGGCGGTGCTGTTGGATGAGAAGTATTATTACGATGAAAACAGGTATCTGCGATCGCAGGCTCATACGGTGCGCACACTGTTTTACAGGCTAAACGGTGCGAAGGAGAAGCTGATGATCGTAGTGAAAGAAAATGCTCCGGTTTATGAGAGAGTATTGGAGTTGTTGTGAAGAGCATGGGAGAAGATAGTTGGGATATCAGCAGCCAGTTTCCGATAAAAAATTCTTGACAAATCCGTATGATATTGCTATTATTGCTTTAAACCGTTGAAGAGGAAGTTGTACCAGAAAGAACAGTCTCCCAGAGAGTCCGGGGCGGTGGGATCCGGACAGAGTGTTGTGGTAAGTGGGCCTCAGAGGGCAAGGTGAAAAAGAGGAACGGATCAAGAGGAATCTTTAGTAGCCGAGACGCAGGGTCAGCGTTACGAGACCAGGAATGTAACTGCATTCTGTAAAGAGTGGGTGCTTGGCACCAAACAAGGTGGTACCGCAGGTATATGACAGCCTGTCCTTGAACGAAGTTCAGGGATGGGCTTTTTTGATAAAAAGATTTCCCGATCTTCTGAACTTGAAATGTCAGTCCTTTATGAAAGCCGGAAACCGGAGCGGTGAGAAAATGCATCGTGGCATGCAGAAACGCATAGTCTCCCGGGAGACTTTCGTATATGACAAGAGTTATGTTACAGAAGAAAGGAAGGCAATCGTATGAGCGAGGAGAGAAAACTTCAGTTTCGCGGCGGGATCGGAATGTCCCTGATCCCGGTAGCAATTTATGTATTCTTCTGCATGGTGCTGTTCATCGGCTTTAAAGCATTCAACATGGAAGCACTTGCAGTCGGAGGATTTTTAGCCCTTTTGATCGGCGGCGTGTTCTGCACGAGCTACAGTGAGTTCTGGGAGAGTGCGATCCGGGGAATTTCCTCGATCACGTCGGTATCGGTCGTTGTGATCCTGCTGCTCGTCGGCATGTTCAGCGCCCTGATCAAGCTGTGCGGTCTTTCCGGCGGATTCGTATGGATCGCCAACGCGGTCGGCATGAAAGGCGGGATCTTTGTTGCATTTACATTTCTTGCCACATGCATCGTATCGACAGCGACCGGTTCCTCGATCGGAACCATGTTTATCGCGTTCCCGATCTTTTACCCGGCGGGGATCATGCTGGGTGCCAACGAGATGATGATGGCCGGCTGCATCGTATCCGGCGCGATCTTTGGAGATAACCTGGCGCCGATCTCCGACACGACGATCGCTTCGGCTTCCACGCAGCAGTTTAAGAACGGAAAACCGGCCGATATCGGTGGTGTCGTGTCAAGCCGTATCAAGTATTCGCTGGTGGCAGGACTGATCACGATCGTGATCTTCGCGATTTTCGGCGGTGTTGGCGGTACTTATGAGGGAGGTTCCATCGATGCGGCGTCCAACCCGGTTTCGTTAGTCATGCTGATCCCGGTTGTCCTGATGCTGACGGTTTCGACAAAAACAAGAAATATCTATGAAGGCATCCTCGTTGGTCTTGCGACAGGAACGCTTGTCGGCCTTGCAGCGGGATTATTTACTCCGGCGCAGGTATTTTCCAACGACGCGGCAAACAACGCCGCAGTCGGCTTCCTGGTTGACGGGATCAACAATATTTTACCAACCTGTGCGCTTGTCATCTCCGTATTCGGCATCATGGGAGTTTTAAGCGACGCAGGCATGCTGAACCTGATCGCCGAGAAGATCCTCGACAGTAAGATGGCTGGTACAGCGAAAGGTGCGGAGCTCGTCTGCATGATGGGGATCGCATTTACAACGATCTTACTTGGCGGTGTGACGAGTGCCTCCATCCTGACATTCGGACCGATCTTAAATAAGATCGGAGCGGCGAGAAACATTCACCCGTACCGCAGAGCGAACCTTTTAGACGGAACGGCGAACAGTCTTCCGGCGATCATCCCGTTCATGAGCGTGTTCGTATTCATCGGATCCGCATTGACAGGTCTTTCCCCGGTCATCGTTGCGGGCGGAACGATCTACGGATTTGTCCTGTTCTTTGTATTCCTTGGAGCTGTCCTTACGGGATGGGGATGCCAGAAAGAAGAATAGGGGAGTGGTTTCCCGGATCTGGATCATGAAAGCTCATGAAGTGTCAGGATGGCACAGACATTGGAACGAGTACACGAGAGAAAAGAGGTTATGGAAAAATGGATGATACCTTTACATTATACGATCTCAAGGTGGAAGTAGTCGCCGGTGACCGCCCGATGGTGTGCAGCCACAAGGTGGGGGACTATTTCCTGGTACAGGGAGAAAACCTGGTGTTTCCGAAGGAAACATCGTTTTCCATGTATTCCCTGAGCGCCATCCTGCCGCTTCTTCCGGCAAAAGAACGGCCATTGGACCCGAACGACTGGATGCTCTCCGACGCGGAGATCGCCTGCCCGGATCCGAACTGCGGGGCGAGATTTAAGATCACAAGAGTCGGAAAGCGGATCCAGAGTCATGGGCAGTGCACGGTCGTGCCGCTCATGAGACCGGATGCGGGAAAATATCATGAGAATTAGATAATAAGGAGAATCGATCATGCAGAAAAAAGCTCAGTTTAAAAATGGATATACCTTCAACCGCGTCATCAATGGCTGCTGGCAGCTCTCCGCGGAGCATTGTCTTCAGGGACACCTGGACTATGACGATGCGATCCGCGCGTTCCACGAGCTGGTGGAGCAGGGATTTACGACGTTTGACTGTGCCGACATCTACACGGGCGCTGAGGAGGTCCTCGGCCGCTTTGTGACAGAGTTAAAGGCGAGCGGACATTATCAGGAGGAAGACATCCAGATCCACACGAAATTTGTGCCGGACAAGGACGTTCTTCCGGTGATCAACATGGAGTACACGGAAGGAATCGTGGACCGCTCCTTAAAGAGAATGCACCGCGAAGCTCTGGATCTGGTACAGTTCCACTGGTGGGATTTCAATGTGCCGGGCATGATGGAGACGGCCTTTGACCTTGTAAAGCTTCAGGAAAAAGGAAAGATCCGCAACATCGGTATGTGCAACATGGATACAAACGCCTTAAAGCAGATGGTTGACGCCGGTATCCCGGTCGTATCCAACCAGGCGCAGTATTCCGTCTTTGACCGCCGTCCGGAGAGAACACTTTTGGATTACAGCGCAGAGCACGGCATCTACACATTCGCTTACGGCACACTGGCCGGTGGATTTCTCGCGGAGCGCTACATGGGAAAGACATATGAGGCGCCGGAGACCCGTTCCCAGGTGAAATACATGCAGATCATCGAGGATTCCCTCGGCTGGGACGGAATGCAGAAGCTCCTTCCGGTCCTGAAAGCAATCGCAGACAACCACGGCGTCAGCATCGCCAACGTGGCAACCCAGTACATCTTAAACCAGAAGAGCGTCGGAGCCGTCATGGTCGGAACCAGAAACTCCAAACATGTAAGATCCAACATCCAGACACTGGAATTTGATCTGACCGCGGAGGAGATGAAGACGATCCGCGACTTTATCGATCAGTACCCGACTCCGGAGGGAGAATGCTATGAGCTTGAGCGCACCTCTCCGAGATATAAGGGGATCATTCTGACGGACAGAAACCATGTGGATAAGTAAAATGACATGCAGGGATCATGGCAGGAGATTTCCAGAAAAGCAGGATCAGCGATGACAGAGAATCAGACTGCAAGAATGGTTCGGACAGTTTTGTGAGAATATCAGAAAGTACGGAAGGGACACCAGAGATGGTGTCCTGTTTCGTTACAGGACGCAGAAAAACTGCTGCTTTTCATGGGAAGGAATCTTTCTCTTTACACATACCGAATTAGTAGGTATAATGGTAAAGGTTTCAGGGGCAAAATCCCGTCGAATGGTTGTTTTAACAGGGAGATTGCCGGTAACATTGCAGGAAAGACAGGATTGGAGATAGAGATGTTAAATCAGTTCTCAAGAACACAGCTCCTTTTAGGAGCAGAAAATATGGACCGCCTTGCGAAGGCGAAGGTTGCGATCTTCGGAATCGGCGGAGTCGGCGGATATGTGGCGGAGGCACTGGCGAGAAGCGGAGTCGGTTCCTTTGTGCTGGTGGACGATGATAAGGTCTGCCTGACAAATATCAACCGCCAGATCATCGCGACGAGAAAGACAGTTGGACAGTATAAGGCGGAAGTCATGCGCGACCGGATCCTGGATATCAATCCGGATGCCCAGGTCGAGGTCAGAAAGTGCTTTTATCTCCCGGAAAATGCGGATGAGTTCGACTTTACGGAATATTCCTATGTGGTCGATGCGGTGGACACGGTGACGGCAAAGATCGAGATCATCATGCGGGCGATCGACTGTAAAGTTCCGGTCATCAGCAGCATGGGCGCCGGAAACAAGCTGGATCCGACGCAGTTCCATGTGGCGGATATCTATAAGACGAGCATGTGCCCGCTCGCGAAGGTCATGCGCCGCGAATTAAAGAAGCGCGGAGTGAAGAAGTTAAAAGTCGTTTACTCCACGGAACAGCCGGTTGAGCAGCAGGAAGACATGAGCATCAGCTGCAGAAAGAACTGTATCTGTCCGCCGGGCGCGAAACATAAATGCACCGAGCGCCGCGCAATCCCGGGCAGCATCGCGTTCGTTCCGTCGGTTGCCGGACTGATCCTTGCAGGGGAGATCGTGAAAGACCTGACAGTGATGCCGCCGAAGAAGGTGGAAGAGCAGGGGCAGTGATCAATGCCGGGAGCGAATAAAAGATCATAAAAAGACATCACAAAACCGGAAATTGGAGTGGATTCCATTCGAACAAGGTTTTGTGATGTCTTTTTACTTTCAGGGATACAGAAAGAGCTGCCAATGGCAGCCCCCTCTGATTTCAGTTTTATAATCTTTCCAGGATCGCATCCACATACTCTTCGGTACTTGCTGTTCCGTGCAGGTCTTTTGTGAGGTGTTTTCCTTCTGCGAGAACTTCATCGACGGCTTTGCGGATCCGCGCTGCAGTCTCATTTTCCCCGAGGTACTCTAACATCATGCAGGCGGACCAGAGGAATGCAGTCGGGTTTGCAAGGTGCTTTCCGGCGATATCCGGCGCGCTGCCGTGTACAGCTTCAAACATGGCGTAATCGGCACCGATATTGCTGGATGGAACGAGTCCGAGACCGCCGATCAGACCGCTGCAGAGGTCGGAGAGGATGTCTCCGTACAGGTTCTGCATGACCATCACGTCAAACTGGTTCGGGTTCATCACGAGCTGCATGCAGGTGTTGTCGATGATCTTGTCATCGCTCTCGATCTCCGGATATTCTTTCGCGATCTCCTTGAAAATGGATAAGAACATGCCGTCGGACATCTTTAAGATGTTTGCCTTGTGGACGCAGGTCACTTTTCTGCGGCCATTTTTCTTTGCATACTCGAATGCGTCACGGATGATGCGCTCACTCGCTTTTCGTGTAACGATCTTGATCGCATGGACGGTGTCCGGATCGATCTGCTCTTCGACGCCGACGTAGAGGCCTTCCGTATTTTCACGGAAAATGACGATATCCACATTTTTGAACGGTGTTTTTACGGCATCGTTGGATCTTACCGGGCGGATGTTTGCGTAAAGATCATATTTTCCGCGGAGTGTCACGTTCAGGGAGCGGAATCCCTTTCCGACCGGGGTCGTGATCGGGGATTTTAACAGCACTTTTGTCCGCTCAAAAGATGCGTAGGCTTCCTCCGGGATCAGTGCGCCGTTGCGTTTCCATTCGTCCTCTCCGACGTTGTAGATTTCATATTCGAGAGGTGCGTTCGCTGCCTTTAAGATCTTTAACACATTGTCAACAAGTTCCGGACCGATTCCGTCACCGCGGAATACTGTAATTTTGTGATTCATATGATGATTCTCCTTTTTGAATGATTTGATTTGATCCTACAGTACAAATGTCACGATCAGGTTATAGACTGCACAGCAGATCACACTGATCGGAACGGCAACAAAGAGAAGCCGGTTAAACAGATGGTTGCGGTCTTCCTCGTTTCCACAGGAACCGAGGATCAGACTTCCGCCGGATGAGAACGGGCTGATCGCGCTGCTCTGTGCGCCGAGGATCGTGCAGGCAAAGAGAGCGGCTGGGTTCAGTCCGGTTGCAGCGGCGAGTCCCGGGATCAGCGGGAATAATGCCGGTGCAACAACGCCGGTCGTGGAACTGAAGAAGCTCATAAACGCACCGACGAAACTGAATGCCAGCGGGATCAGGGCAGCCGGTACATTGGATCCGATCCATGCGGACAGGGCATCGATCGTGCCTGCTTTTACAGCGACCGCGATCAGCATGCCGGCTCCGGCGATCATGAGGATCGTATTCCACGGAACACGAGCGATGACCTCTTTCTGAGGTGCCAGATCAAATAACAGGGCAATGATGGTAAAGCAGAAAGCAACGAGACCGACATCAACTTTTCCTGCAATCGTTCCGATCAGGGCATTGTCCGGAAGCGCGAGCTTTAAGAGTGGGAAGATCAGGACGATCACCATCATCAGCAGCATCAAGTATAAAGTCAGCTTCTGCTTCCTGTCAAACGGTTCCGGCCTGGAGAAAGTAACTCCTTTGCCGATGCCGCGGTTGCTCTTAAAACCGAAGCGGAAGATCGCGATCAGGATCAGGGAGAAGATGATGGCGAATCCAAAAATCTTCATTTCGTCCACAAACGAATTCGGTGTTCCAAAAGCCGGTTCTGACTCGTAAGCGGTATCGATCAGACCGCGGAATACGACACCGAGAGAGGCTGTCGGAAAGTTTCCGCCTGCAAGCGCACCGCAGTTGATCGCGACAGCGCCGGTCAGCTTGTCCATTTTTGCTTCCTCGCAGATCAGGATCGTGATCGGAGCCAGAAATGCGAGAACAGTAAAGTAGGCAGCTCCCATTACCGAGAGAACAACTGCTACAAAGAAGAGGGCAAACGGCAGCATGCCCGGGAAACGGCGGCACATGTAGAGAAGACTTGCAGACATCTTCTCAAGCGTTCCGTTGACAGCCGCAAAGTTGTAAAAAAGGGAGACGGACAGGATCACAAACATCGTGCTGACCGGCCAGAAACTAATCAGCTCTTTTGGCTTGATCCCCATACCGAAACATCCGATCAGGTAAGCGAACGCGATACAGAAGAATCCGGTATTGATCTTTGTCTTGTAGCCAAGAACGACGGCAACTGCGATGGATGCGACCAGAATGATACTTAACATGCGGATTCCTCCTGTTCGTTGATGCCGAGCAGGGATGCCGGGATCGTGTGAGTCATATGGTAAACATGTTCTTCCGGAATTCCGTGATCGACCAGATACTGCATGTATTCCGCAAGTGCGAGTTCCCAGTGCGGATTTTCCGTCTGTCCGCCGTCGGTGTCGACCATGACATTTCGGTAGCCGACTTCTTTGATGATCTCCAGATTGTCTGCGAGATTGCTCTTATATTTTCCGCCGCCCATGTTCTGTGCGTAACAGCGCTCCAGGATGACATTGTAATCCTTCACGAGGCGGAGCTGGTCTTCATGGCTCATTCCCACGATCCACCACTCCGGATGGGTGATCACGATATTTTTGACTCCGAGATCGCGGGCTGCCTCGACGACGGTAAAGATCTCATCAGGTGCGATATGGGCAGTTCCAAGGACTGCATTGTGATCGCGGACAAGTTCCAGTACAGAGCGCAGTTCCGGAACGATCTTTCCGTCTTTTACGACTTCCACGCACTGGCTCAGATCCTGGCCCATTTTCTGCATGTGATTTTTTGCGGACTGTGTCGGGAGCCAGACAACTTTTGCTCCAAGACGAAGTGCGGTATCGACGGCTTTCGGATTGATCCCGCCTACAACGCGGTTTAATGTGATGCTTCCGTACATGGTGAAGTTGTTCGTGTTTCCATGTACGATCTCGTTGTGACGGTTGCAGAGATATGCGCGGTCCATGGTTGTCCCCTGATGTGTCTTGATGACGATGGCACGCGCGCCGACGCGGATCGCTGCTTCCATGAGTTCGAAGTCATCGTATGCGCGAAGGCGCAGATCCGGATTCGTATGGACATGCATGTCGATCACGCCTTGCATGAGATCCTGTTTCATTCAAATTCCCTCCTGTGTGTTTTTGCTGTCTTCAGAGACATTGATTTTGCTATGGTTATATTTTATACTAGTCTTGATATAGGGGAAAGTCACAATTTACGATACCAGGTATCGGTAATTCCGATATCTGACGGAGGTGTTTTATGGACTTAAAAGAGCTGGATTACATTGTAACCGTTGCCGATGAGGGGAGCATTTCCCGGGCGGCGGAAAAATTGTTTATGGCGCAGTCAAGTCTCAGTCAGGCTGTCCGTCTGATCGAACAGGATCTCGGTACATCTGTTTTTGTCCGCACTGCCAGAGGAGTCCGCCTGACGGCTGCCGGGGAGGCGTTTATTTCTCATGCCAGACAGATCTTGCAGCAGTACCGGGAAGCGCGCAGTGAGGCTTCTGATATCGAAAACTTAAAAGGCGGGACGATCATCTTTGGGATCAGCACCTACCGGGGAACGTATCTGCTGCCGCCGGTCCTGAAAAAATTTCACGAGCGTTATCCAAAGGTGCATGTGGAGATCAGCGAGATGGACAGTATTGATCTGGAAAACCAGATCCTGGAGGGAATCCTGGATCTCGCACTGATCGCAGCACCTCCGGTCCGGATCAAGCATGGATTCGAGGAACTGATGAGGGATGAGATCATGCTCGTCACTACGAAAGAGCATCCTGTCATGAAATATGCACACGAATGCGAGAATGATCCGGAAGAACTGTGGATCGATCTGAAGGATACCGCCCCGTATGAATATATTTTAGGTCCGCCGAACACGGTACTCGGCCGGACGGCACGCCATTCTCTGCGGGAAGCAGGTGTGGAACCTCTCGGACTCGATACATACCTTTCCGCGGCGTTTGCGGCAGCTGTTGCGCGGGAAGGTGTTGCGCTGGCTTTTACCTACCGGTCCTGCCGGATCATGCGGGATGGATTCCGGTATCTGCGGATCGGAAAAGAGGGGATTTTCCTGGACCTTGCACTGGTCTGGCCGGCAGGAAAATACCGGTCCAGGGCGGCGAAAGCGCTCGCGGATCTGCTCCATGAGATGGCACCGGAACTGCTTCACCGATAGGATTTGACAGAGACACACTTGTATGTGTATAATAGAAATCAATGCATGACAATTTAACAGACTGGCGCGTCGTGGTGGTGAAGCTTTTTGCCGGTGCCGGTCTGGAACGACGGCTGTAAGAGGGGAAATGACAGAACAGCCGGAAAGATCGATCTGAAAAGGAGAAAAGAAAATTATGGTGTTAGCAGTCATCGAAGCGGTGTACCGCTTCCTGTGGGGAGATCTGTTCACGATCCCGATCGGCAACGGAAATGGGATCGGAATCCCTCTTCTCGTGTTGCTTTTGATCCCAACGGGGATCTATTTTACGATCCGGACGAAATTCCTTCCGGTCCGGCTGTTTCCGGATATGATCCGGGCGCTGGGCGGAAAAAAGAAGGAAGAAGGCGGTCTGTCACCGGTGCAGACCTTGTTTGTGTCGACAGCGACCCGTGTGGGAATGGGGAATCTCGTCGGAGTTGTCGCTGCGATCTCTGCGGGCGGTGCGGGAGCCGTGTTCTGGATGTGGATCTCGGCGATCTTTGGTTCCTCCACGGCATTTGTGGAGGCAGCCCTGGCGCATCTATACAAAGAAAAAGATCCGCTCTACGGCGGATATCACGGCGGTCCGGCTTATTATATCCACAGCTATGCGGAGCGCGTGAGAAAAAAGAAATTGAAACACTCCGTCGTTGCCGTTTTGTTTGCGCTGTCCGGTCTGATCTGCTGGGGTGGGATCAGCCAGGTCATCAGCAATTCGGTGGCATCGGCATTTAAAAATGCATTTGGAATCTCACCAATGATCACGACGGTCATTCTTGTTGTGCTCTCGGCGGTGATCGTCTTAAGAAAAAATGCAACGGTCCGCGCGCTGGATGTGATCGTTCCGATCATGGCGGGATGTTATTTTGTGATCACCCTGTTCATCATCGCGACGCATCTCGGAAGCGTTCCGGGCGTTTTCAAGAGGATTTTTGAGGAGGCATTCGGACTCCGCCAGATCGCAGCGGGCGGTTTTGGCGCGGTTCTCATGAACGGAGTCAAGCGCGGTCTGTTCTCCAACGAGGCCGGTTCCGGTTCCGCACCGTGTGCAGCGGCAGCGGCGGAGGAGAGTGACCCGGTAAAGGTCGGACTTGTCCAGGCACTAGGCGTATTTATCGATACGATCGTGATCTGCAGCTGCACGGCGATGATCATGCTGCTTGTCCCGGAGGAACTGACGATGGGACTCGCAGGAATGGACCTTCTCCAGAAAGTCATGAGCTACTATATGGGCGAGTTCGGAGTGGTCTTTATCGCCATCACGCTGGCATTGTTCAGTTTCTCGACATTCCTCGGAATCCTGTTCTATGCGCGTTCCAACGTGGCATACCTCTTCGGAAACCGCTGGTGCTATCAGACTCTTTATAAGATCTTCGCCCTGATCATGCTGTTTGTCGGCGGTCTTCAGGCCTACACAGTCGTCTGGGACCTCGGCGATGTCGGCGTCGGACTGATGACCGTGTTCAACCTCATGGTACTGTTCCCGCTGTCCGGGGAGGCGCTGCGGGCGTTGAGGGAGTATGAAGAGAAGAAAAAGATGAAGTGAAATGCTGGAAAAGAATAGAAAAGCGGCAGAAATCTGAAAAACTGTGAGCGGAGGAACGGGACAGTTCCATGATCGCATAAAAAGATCCGTCAGGATACCGGGGGGAAGAAATTTTCGGTATTTTGGCGGATCTTTTTTGTTTGATCATCATCCCGGAAATACCGCCTCGATCGTCAGCGACTTCCCATCCTTCGTGGACGCCTGGATCTTTCCGCGGTGCGTGTTCACGATGGCTTTTGCGATCGCGAGACCGATCCCGTAGCCGCCGGTCGCGGAATTCCTCGATCGGTCGGAGCGGTAGAAACGGTCAAAAAGGTGCGGGAGCTCAGTAGGATCGACCTCAGATGCCGTGTTGAAACAGCGAGAACCGACATGCTGGAGCTGCTGAAGAAGTTTCCGGACGATCAGAGGTCCGGATTCCACGCGGTCCAGTATATCTGTTCCAGGATCAAATCGCCGGAGAGCATGATGGAGAAATTAAAGAGGAAAGCGCTGCCGGAGACACTGGAGTCGGCACTCTGTGAAGTCCATGATGCGGTGGGAGTCCGGGTCATCTGTTCCTTTGCGGATGATGTGTTCCGGGTGGAAAAATGGCTGAAAAGTCAGGAAAACTATGAACTGGTCAAAGAAAAGGACTACATTTCATATCCGAAGCCAAACGGGTATCGCGGGATCCATCTGATCCTTCGGGGAATGACCGGAAAAACGGCGGGAACTTATGTGGAGATCCAGCTCCGGACGATCGCCATGGAGTTCTGGGCGAGCCTGGAACACCAGCTGAAATATAAAAAGGAGATCGGACATGCGGCGATGATGAGCGGGGAATTAAAGCAGTGCGCGGATGATATCGCGTCCGTAGATCTTTCGATGCAGACGATCCGCGATATCATCGAGACGGAAGAGTGAAAAGCTCTCAGCCGCGGATCCGCGCATGGATCCCGGAAGTGAGATTCGGGTGTTTCAGACCGCAGATCCGCTGTTTCGGGCTGCCGCCGATGAAGACGCGTTTCCAGACATCCTGGTCCAGTTCATCGTCATGGACATACACTTCGATATCGGTCATCGGCGGGAGCGGAGTTCCGCCGAGCGTGAAGCTGCCGGATGGATCCTGGATCAGGATCCCCTCTTTCACGACGTCTTTCTGCATATAAGAAGCGGCAAACTGAGCGGAGGAGAGATGTGTGATGAGTTCCAGCATCAGGTCGATCTTCAGGCTTTCCTCGGCGGACATTTCCTGTTTATTCAGAGCGCTTGTGAGTACGGATTCATATTTTTCGAGAAAATTTCCGCATGCGGATTCCAGCGTGGAGAGATCCTGCTTCAGTTCGTTTGTGATTTCCATAAAGACATCCTCCTTTAAATATATTTGGGAATTGAGAAACCTGCTCCGGAAACGGCAGCAGGATTATTTTTCATGATGATAATCCAATAATTTCCACAAATGACATTCACTGAATGTCATCGGTGTTTCAATAATAACATATATTGTTTGGAGTGACAATCAGTGAATGCCAAACAAGGAGTGTTATTATATGTATAAAAATAAAACAATATCCGGCAGGAACAATATCTGCGGGATCAAAATTCATGAGCTTCGCTGTGCGATGACGGATGTATCGCAGAAGCATCTGGCGGACATGCTCCAGCTCAAGGGACTGGATCTTGATAAGAATGCGATCCAGAGGATCGAGAGCGGGAAGCGGTTTGTGACCGATATTGAGCTGCGTTATTTCGCAAAGGTCTTAAACGTCAGTTATGAGGCACTTCTGGATCCGGATGTTCCTGAGAATGAGTAAAAGCTTTTGTGTAGTAATTTCCCGCAAACAGATCTGAACGTGCTTTCGACCGTCTGTTTGAGGAAAAATCGTCTTTTTCCTGGAAGAGAAGACCGATATGGTACGGAAAACCGCCGTCAAAGATGCGGTGGTAGGCGGGACTTCCGTCCTCACGGATCAGGAGTGTTTCCAGCGGAACCTGAAATAATTCACCGAGTACCAGCATATTCGGGAGGGAAGGAAAGGATTCCCCCCGGAGCCATTTATAGATCGACTGGGGACTGTCCAGTTCCAGCGCGTCCTGGAGATCCCGCACGGTCATTTTTCTTCTTCGCATTTCATCCCGGATCTTTTTTCCGGTCAGTTTTTTCGACAGATTTTTCATACTTTCAATCTTATCCTCCATATTTCCAATCAGAACAGATCAATATCAACTGTCGGACATAAAAAACGTTGCCGGCAGCCGGATGGGAAAGTATTCAATATATTTTCAAGGGAAACGGACGGCGGATCCTTGCCGGCCGGTGTGAAGATCTGAAGCCTTTGTTTTGCAGGCAGGTCTATCATACTATAAAATTCCGGGTTTGTCTTGAACTAAAAGGTTAAAATGAGAAATTTTATGAAAAAATATCAGGGCAGTGGATCCGGGGAGATGTACAGCTTACAGCGGGAAAGACAGAAAATGCACATTTTTCAGATGTAATGGGAAATAAAGACAAAAAAGATGGAAAACAGGAATCCGGCAGGACTGTCTTATCCCCGGACAGGAACCGGGAAAATGGTCTGCAGGGAATCTGTTTTCCACCTCTGAAAAATATAAATGATGTTATTTTAAGCATTGGAGACTGAGCTGCTCCGCTCCGGTTACTTTTCCTGACGTGCCTTTAACGGAAGGATTTCTTTCCGATACACATAGCCGAGGCAGACTGCACTGAAAATGATCGCGAAAACTTCGGCGATCGGGAATGCGAACCATACGACGTGAAGTCCTCCGAGTTTCGCAAAAACAAATGCGACCGGGAGAAGAACGACCAGCTGACGGAACACGGAGATCCATAAGCTCAGCATGCCGTGACCAAGCGCCTGGAACATGGAAGAGCAGACGATGGAGAATCCGGCGAACAGGAAGCTCAGGGAGATGGTCCGGAGTGCCGGGATGCCGATGGAGAGCATGGTGTCGGAGGCGCTGAAGATCATTAGGAGCTTATCCGGTATGAGCTGAACGACCGCTAAACCGATCAGCATGATCGTTACGGCATACATGGCAGCGAGCTTCAGGGTTCCCATGATGCGGTCCGGCTTTCCGGCGCCGTAGTTGTAGGCGATGATCGGGACCGTTCCGTTGTTCAGACCGAAGACCGGCATGAACACGAAGCTCTGGAGCTTAAAGTAGATGCCGAACACCGCAGTCGCCGTGGAGGAGAATGCGATGAGGATCTTGTTCATTCCGAAGGTCATGACACTTCCGATGGATGCCATGATGATGGACGGAATACCGACTGCATAAATATGGCTGATAATCTCGCTGTTTGGTTTAAAGTCACGGAGAGAGATCGTGATCTCATGGTTTCTCGTCTTGTTAAAGAAGAAACCGAGACAAAAGGCGATGATCTGCCCGATCACGGTAGCGCCGGCCGCACCCGCGATGCCGAGAGCAGGCGCTCCGAAATAACCGAAGATCAGGATCGGATCCAGAACGATGTTGATGATCGCGCCGAGACCCTGGGTGTACATGGAGTAGATCGTTTTTCCGGTGGACTGTAAGAGACGCTCACAGGCGATCTCCATGAAAAGTCCGAAGGAAGCGATCGTGCAGACTCTTAAATAAGTAGTTCCGAGATCCACGATCTCCTCGATATCGGTCTGGAGACAGAAGAACTGTCTTGCAAAGCAGAGGCCGAAGAGTGCAAATACGACATAGCTCAATGCAGCAAGGAACAGAGCGTGATCCGCGATCTTGTTGGCGCGTTCAAAGTTCTTTTCCCCAAGGTTTCTCGAGAGGGCGGCGTTGACACCGACGCCGGTTCCGGTCGCAACGGCGATCATCAGGTTCTGGGCCGGGAACGCCAGGGATACGGCGGTCAGGGCATTTTCACTGAGCTGTGCGACGAACATACTGTCGACAATGTTATAAAGTGCCTGGACGAGCATCGAGATCATCATCGGCACGGACATGGAGATCAGAAGCCGGTTTAGCGGCATGACTCCCATCTTGTTTTCTGTTGCCATAGAACATGACTCCTTTCATACATACATCCCTGCCTGTTTTCAGAAAAGAAAAAATGTAGGTAACGATTCAGCAGGTCTGCGCAGTTGCTGCGCTGACCGTAAGAAAGCCTTGACTTGAGGGAAAAATTCCATCGGCGCAGCGATCTGGAATGGATTTTTGCTCATAGCTTGCCATGCATCCGAAGGGAAGCTCCGGGGGAGATTCCAGTAGGTGTGAAGGTACTGAACAGTTACAAATGTGGAAAGACTGCCGAAAGTTTGTACTTTGGCAGTCAGGATTCCTGAAAAAGGCATACTGTCTGGCATTATACGACAAATAAAAATGTTCGTCAACATAGATCTCATAGGTTGCCGTGCCGGGGGAAGAGTTTTGCTGATCTTAGCGGATTTTGCCGGATTGACAAAAGGGCGGGGGCGGCGTATCATAAAAACGATGCGGTAATTTTTGCGGACAGAGTGTGTCCGTGTACTGCAGCATGAAAATTTCATGGTTTCCGTCTGAGAAAAACGAGGAAAGCTGTGTACAGAGCAGAGAGCGGAAACTTATATTAATGAATAGGAGAGAAAGAATGATCCAGGAAATCGCCCCACATAAATTTGATCTGACTTACGGACAGCCGAAGGCGCAGGATGAGGACTTTGTCCTCTTTATCAAGAAGAGCAAGACACTTTTGAGAAAAACAGCTGAGGAGAATCATGAGATTCCGAAGTTTTCTGATTTCCAGGAAGACAAAGAAGCGCTGAAAGAGAACGCGTACTATCTGTTCGCGATCGATGGAAATCATTATTATTATGTGACAGAGATGCCGGAACATGTCTCCGACGCATATGAGCTCTGCCCGACAGCGGCATATCGGAAGATGCATCCGATGTACCAGGCGTTCGCAGGGATCACTGCTACCCAGCTTCACCGCTTTAAGGAGAGCAGAAAGTACTGCGGATGCTGCGGTCACCTGATGGAAAACAGCAAGACCGAGCGCGCGCTGGTATGCCCGGAGTGCGGACAGACTGAGTATCCGAAGATCTCCCCGGCTGTGATCGTTGCGATTTCCGATGGGGACCGTCTCCTGATGTCCAGATACCGTGTGAACAACAATCCGTACCGCGGATATGCGCTGATCGCCGGTTTTGTAGAGATCGGAGAGAGTTTTGAGGAGACGATCCACCGCGAGGTCATGGAGGAAGTTGGCCTGAAGGTCAAAAATATCCGCTATTATAAGAGCCAGCCGTGGGCATTCTCCGACACGGAGATGATCGGATTCTTCGCGGAGCTCGATGGACCGGACAAGATCAAGCTTCAGGAGGACGAGCTCTCCGAGGCTGGCTGGTACCACCGCGATGAGATCCCGGATGAGACGATGATGAACAGCATTGGAAGTGAGCTTAAGATGGTGTTCAAGTACGGAAGTCTCGAGAAGTTCTATGAGGCGACCGGGTATCACGACGAAAATTAGGGATATGGGAATATCGGATCAAGTGTGATCCTGATGGGGATCCTGCAGAAAGAATCGATGGCAGGTTGTAAATTGAAAAAAAGCCGGAGACTGAATTTCAGACTGTACGAGAAATTCAGTTTCCGGCTTTTTGCAACAGAAATTTTCTGCTAAAAAGACAGATGGATCAGGCTTTGCGGAATGTCCGGCAGAATTCCAGAAATTCTCGCAGGGTATCAGGAATATCCTGTGGATGATAACAGAATCCGATCACGCGTTTCGGAATCGGGATATCAAGCGGGATCTCGATAAGCGTACCGTTTTTCAGATCATCTTCGATGAAGTCTTTGATGACGCAGCCGATCCCGAGTCCGATCCGGGAGAACTCGATGAGGAGTTCCATGTCAGTCGTCTCGAGGATCTGGTTGATCTCGATCTGATTGTCGGACAGGTAGGCATCGACGTGTTTCCGGCTCATGTTGGAGCGGTTTAAGAGCATGATATTTCCGGTCTTAAAGATATCCGGGTCGTTTCCTTCTCTTAAATGAAGATTCTCCAGGTAGGCAGGCGTACAGACGAAGATGTCGCTGATCTCCATCAGGGGCTGGAAGTGGAGTCCTTTTCTGTTTTTTGGCTCAGCGACAAGGCCGATATCGATCTTTCTGGCATCGAGCATGTCGAGTGTCTGGTAGGTGGACTGGCTCTCGATGGCGATGTTTACATGTGGATATTTTCCGATAAATCCTTTTAAGTAGGGGAGGAGGACGTATTTACACAGGGTGTTGCTGACGCCGATCTTTAAGTTTCCGATATGGAAGTCATGGATCCGTTTGAGTTCGCGTTCGCCGTGACCGATGGAGTCGAAGGCTGTGTTCACATGCTGGAAGAGGATGGTTCCTTCTCTTGTGAGCTGGACTCCGCGGGAGTTTCGGTTGAAGAGTCTGGTTCCGAGGCTTTCTTCAAGTTTGCTGATGGCTTTGCTGATGGCGGGCTGGCTGATGTAGAGTTCTTTGGCAGCCCGGGAGATGTTGCCGCAGCGGGCTACCTCGTAGAAGATTTTGTATTGTGACAGATGTTGTTCCATGAAAATACCGCTGTCCTGTCAGGGACCGCAGGAACATAACCCCCTTTCATATGTGGTATTCGTATTATTTATAGCTATTATAATGAATGGGGGTGGGGATGTCAATATGAAATTGATGGCGAAAGGTACGCGCCGGTCGGCCTCCGGCTTCGGGCACTCGGGATTTTAGGGGCGGTTCCTCTAGACTTGCGGAAGAATGCTAAGGGCGGAGAAGATGGGACACAACTCGCTGCGCTCAAACAAGTGTCCCATCTCCTCCAACGCATTCTCCCGCGAGCCAAGAGGAAGCCAAGCCCCTGAAATCAGGCACCCGGATCCGGAGGCCGGCCGGCGCTGAAATTGGCTGTGCTGGGTGGGGATCGCAGGCGCTGCGCTGTGCGATCCTGGATAGTGGTGATGTCAGATGCGGTATGTTTTGAAGATTTCTGATATCTGGTACTGGACTGTGTGCAATCCTGGCTTAGGCGATCGCACAGAGGCCCAGTTCTTTTTTGAGGATTTCATCGACGGAGTCGAGGATTCCGAGGTGTGTCTCGAGATCGAGGTGGTCTACGGTCATTTCATTTTTTCGGGTGCAGCCGTCGACGCTGCCTGCGGCTACGGCGAGACGGAGAGATTCGGTCTCTTCGGCGCGGGTCGGGAGCAGGCTCTTCTCGGCGAGGAGGGAGCAGAGGGCGGCGATGCCGATGCCCCACCAGTTGGAGACGCCGCTTGCGAGTGTGAGATCGGCGGCTTCGGCGGTGCAGATCTTATCTCCGAACGGGACAAATGTCTCGATCACATTCCGGTAGGTTCCCATTCCCATTTCGTTTCCGCCGTCACCGATGGAGATCGTGACTGCTCCGGCTTTTTTTGCCTCGGAGAGGAAGAGGGCGGAGTCGGTGATCATGTCGTCGAGGACTTCACCGCGCATGCTGTGATAGTGGCCATTGGCGGCTTTTCCTGGGCGTTCTAAGGAGATGAAGTGGGTCGGGGAGAAGTTTTTGATGCAGCTTCGGATGAAGTCTTCGGTGTCTGTTTTTGGCAGCATCATGAGTTTTGCTTTAGGTGCGCGGTAGCAGACGACGTCGCTCACGATGGAGAAGGCGGGTTCGTCGGTGATCACGAGGACGGAGACGCCGAGTGCTGTCAGGGCGGCGGCGATATCGGCGATGCCGAGAGGTCCGTCTGTCTCGCCTACATAGGTTCCGTCTTCAAGGCGGACCGGGAAACCGGTGAGAAGGATCACGCGGCGGGCAGTGGAGAGTGTTTCAAGTGTTTCGCGGATCGGGTTGTCCGGCAGTGCTTTTAAGAGTCCGCGGTTTCCGAAGTCCTGTTTCATAATGGTATCCAGATCTTTAAAGAATGTCATGTTCATATCCTCCAATTGATGATCGGGCTGCAGGGAAGCGGAGATGGGATCGCCTGGGACGGTCCGGGGCTTTTGCGGCAGCGCGAATGTGATGAGAAGGAGAATGCTTTTTTCGTATCAGGGCAACAAAAAAAGCCACTGATCCCCTTGTTGGAAGATTCATGGCTCTTATTTACGGTGGGAGCATCCGGGCAGGAGTCCCGATAAATAAAAGAATCTGTTTTTTGTATCTTTAGTTTAGTGGAAATGGGTGGAAATGTCAATGGAAAAAGGGAAATTCCGGTGGTATAATAAGCAGTAAAGTTACTTTTTATGGGTAGGAATTTTCTGAACTGAAAATTCCGTATGATACTGTTATGGCCGCAGATTTTGCCGATTCGGAATGCGAAGCATCGGCAAAATCCTGTTACAGTGCGCGGGCATGGAGTGCCCGTGTACTGTAACGCAGTAAGGTTATAAGTTGATCAATGGAAGTACAGAGTTTTGGGAAAAGGGGAATACATTATGGAGAACAGGAACACGATCCTCGTGGTCGGCCAGGCGAAGCCGAGCAAAGAGGATGCGATCTACAATCTGCACGGGGAATTTTATATCAGTCTGATCGTGGAGCGGGAGACTGGAAAAATTTTGGAGCTGGACTGCAATACGATCCTGGATGTGACAAAGCGGTTTGTGGCATCGATGTTTGTCGGAAAAAGTTTAAAGACGGATATTCCGGCGATCGAGAAGGAGATCCGGGAGCGGTATTTTGCGCTGACGCAAAAGCCTCTGATCGCGTGTATGAAGGACGCGTGCAACCGGTATCTCACGGCAATCGGGGAGAATTGTCCGCAGAAGAAGAGCTGAGGAGACTGAAAAGATGCAGGAATGTCTGATCAGACTGAGCTGAACGACCGGTTAAAGGAACTTTTAACAGAGCAGAGATGAGAACTATAACATAATTGTATAGATCTGGAAACAAAAGAGTATAAATTTTAACATTCTTAAGCCGGAGCTTGTCTCCGGCTGTTTTTTTCTTGTTTTTTCCGGGATGGATTGACAAGGGGAAAAAACATGATAAAGTTATGAATGCTGTTTTTCAAAACCCCATGAAAAAGCGGCAGATAGACAGAGGTCTGGCATGAAAAAATGATTCCACAGAAATATCCGGGAGACAGGTTTTCTGCGATATGTTGAGAAACATGTGACCCTGTTATCATGAAAATCTAAAGTATGAAAAAGGAGTACCCCACTTATGAGTTCGTGGAATGATGTAACGAAAAAGGTGCGCGGGATGCGGAAAAATTTCGCATTCCGCTGTGCGATTTCTTTTGTGGCAGTTCTGGCATCTGCCCTTTTGCAGTCCTATGTGATTCTGGCGTTTATCCGTCCGGCGGGACTTTTGTCCAGCGGATTTACAGGACTTGCGATCCTGATCGACCGAATTACCGAGCTGTACGGATTTTCCGTATCGACTTCCCTGGCGTTAGTTGTCCTGAATCTCCCGGTCGCACTCATGTGCTGCCGCAGCATTAACGTGAAATTTACCGTATTTTCACTTTTACAGGTATTTTTCGCCAGCTTTTTCTTAAAAGTCTGCCATTATACCCCGTTGTTTGATGACCTGACCCTGAATGTAATCTTCGGAGGTGTTCTTTATGGACTCTCTGTTGTTCTCGCACTGAAAGGAAATGCATCGACCGGCGGTACCGACTTTATCGCACTTTATGTCTCAAATAAGACAGGAAAGTCGATCTGGAATTACGTGTTCATGGGAAATGTCTGCATCCTTGTGATCTTCGGACACATGTTCGGATGGAAATATGCAGGTTATTCGATCCTGTTCCAGTTCATTTCCACAAAGATGATCTCCACCTTCCATCACCGCTACGACCGCGTGACCTTACAGATCACGACCGAGAAGGCGGAGGAGATCATGAAAAAGTACGTCAGCCAGTACCACCACGGAATTTCCTGTGTGGAAGCGATCGGCGGTTACAGCCACAAAAAGATGTATCTGCTCCACACCGTGATCTCTTCCTATGAGATCAACGATATCGTCCAGCTGATCCAGGATGTGGATGAGCATGTGATCATCAACGTATTTAAGACGGAGAACTTCTACGGAGGATTCTACCGGGAGTCCCTGGATTAAGAAAATCAAAAAGTAATAAAGTAACTATTCAGTAGGTCTGCGCACTTGCTGCGCTGACCGTAATAAAACATGGGACGGAAGGCAAAAATCCCATCGGCGAAGCCGATCTGGAATGGATTTTTGCTCGTAACTTGCCATGCATCCGAAGGGAAGCTCCGGGGGAGGTTCCTGTAGGTGTGAGGGTACTGAACAGTTACGTAATAAATTACAGACAGCACACAGAACTCTGATTGTCGACATGGAAGGAGTACGTGTGCTGTCTTTTTATTTACGCGGACAACGAGCCAAAGTCCGCGCTTGCGCGAGACCTTGGCGACTGTCGCGATAACAAGGGGAAACTCGCGAATCGTGTTTTTGCTTGTTTGACAGGAAATTCCTGCGTTAAATGTTGCGTACATTCGACTTAATGATGCCGCACACACCTTTTCTCCAGCATCGTCACCGCCTGATACAGCACCGCCGACAGCACACACAGGATCACGATAGACATGATCACGAGGTCCAGTTTGAAGACCTGGCTGCCGTAGATGATGAGAAAGCCGAGGCCTGCCTGCGCGGAGAGAAATTCCCCGATGATGACGCCGACGAGACAGAGACCGATGTTGACCTTCATGTTGCTGATGATGAGAGGGACAGAACCTGGCAGCAGGACCTTTGTGAGGACATCTTTCTGCTTCCCTCCGAGCGTATAGATCAGCCGGATCTGATCCGGGTCCATGGAGAGAAAGCCGTTGTAGAGCGTTAAGATCGAGCCGAAGACCGCCACGGAGACGGCCGCCGTGATGATCGTTTTCATGTTGTTGCCGAGCCAGACGATGAGGACCGGGGCGAGGGCGGACTTCGGCAGGCTGTTCAGCATGACAAGATACGGCTCCAGGATCTTTGCCAGCCGCCTGCTGGACCAGAGCGCCACCGCACCGAAGATCCCGATGCATGTCACGAGAAAAAAGCTGAGCATCGTCTCAAGAATCGTGATCCCCGTGTGATAAAAGATCGTCCGGTCCGCCGCCATGGAAAGAAAACAGGAGAGCACGCGGGACGGAGAACTGAAAATAAAATCATTCAGGATCCCGATGCGGGCACTGACTTCCCAGGAAACAAGAAACAGGATCAGAAACAAGACCCGGCAGGCAAAAATCTGTCTGCGGATCCGCCGTTCCTGTTCCAGATAGCGATGCTGGGCGGGAGAGACGGAGAGCGCTTCCGTGGGGATCGCACCCCGCCGCCGGAAAAAAAGAAAAGAAGCGATATCATGAAATTTCATCCGCTCCACCTCCGATCCCACATTTCGGTCCGTCATTTTCATCCTTTAGAGGAACACCCCCATACTTCCGATCATTTCCGTCCAAAGCCATTTCATCACCTTCCCCTGAATTTCCAAGAATCCTCCACAATTCATTAAAATAAGAAGAAAACTCCGGATAATTCCGCCGCTTCAAAGGACTCGTCTCATGATCCGGAAAACGGATCAGAAGCTCCCCCTTGATCCGCCCGGGCCGGCTCGTCAGGACCAGGATCCGGTCTGCCGCGCTGACGGCCTCGGAGAGATCGTGCGTGATCAGGATCGCCGTCTTTTTCCGGCTGCGGATGATCGAGCTGATATCATCACAGACGGAGAGTCTTGTCTGATAATCAAGAGCAGAAAACGGCTCATCGAGAAGCAGAAGATCCGGCTCCAGCGCCAGTGTCCGGATCAACGCCGCCCGCTGCCGCATGCCGCCGGAAAGCTCGGACGGCCTTGCGTCATAAAAATACTGAAGCCCATACGCATCAAGAAGCTCTCTCAGCCGCCCGATATGCCCGGGATCACACTTCCCCTGAACCTCAAGCCCGAGAGAAGCATTTGAAAAAATCGTGCGCCACTCAAACAGATGATCACGCTGCAGCATATACCCGATCCCGGACGATCCCTTCGCGACCGGGATCCCATCCAGAAGGATCTCCCCCCGCTCCGGCGCCAGAAGCCCGGAAAGCAGCGAAAGCAGCGTAGACTTCCCACACCCCGACGGCCCGACAATACAAAGAAACTCCCCACTGTTCACATGAAACGATATATCAGAAAGGGCCTTCGTCTCTCCCTCCAACGTATGATAGGAGAAATCCACCCCATTCACTTCCAACTTCGGAGTCATGGACACCTCACAAACAGTATTTATTATAAAATATGAATCCATATCTGCACACGTGAACCGTTATGCATCAATCTTTCCTTTTGTCCACCGCCAGCGCAGACCACCCACCAGGCACGGGTGCATATTTGCGGGGCTTGGCTTCCTCTAGGCTCGCAAAAGAATGCGTTGGAGGCGCGGGGACACTTGTCTGAGCGAAGCGAGTTGTGTCCCCGCACCTCCGCCCTTAGCATTCTTTCGCAAGCCTAGAGGAACCGCTCCGAAAATCCCGGCACCCGCGCCTGGTGGGTGGCCTGCGCGTCCCCCTCGCCAATCCCCCAAACCGTAAAGATTCCGCAAGAAAACCGAAAGACAGAAGTCCAAAAAACGCAAGCTTTCCCTGCTATACTACTCCTTAGTATAAAAAACAACACAAACACCAAGGGAGTAAACCATGAGCAGTGAAGAAAAAATCTCACCTGATGAGTTCGATCAGGAACTGGAAGCTCTGATGAGCGGAAAAAAAGAACCAAAAAAGAAAAAAGGTGGAAAGAAAAAGAAGATCGCCGTTTCGGCAGCCGTCATCCTGGTCCTTGGGATCGCAGCCGGAAAGATCCTCGGCGGCGGAAAAGACATGGTCCCGGTGGTGGACACCGTAAACCCTGTGAGAAAAACGATCCAGAACCGCCTCTCCGTCACCGGCCCGGTATCCGGGACCGACAGCGTGGACGTCGTCTCCAACCTCCATGCGGAGATCCTGGAGATTCCGGTAAAAGAAGGGGACAAAGTCACAAAAGGACAGACACTGGCAGTCCTCGATGACTCCGATGTAAGAAAAACGGCAGATATCGCAAAAAACGATTACGATCTCGCAGTGAGCACCTGCGCGGAGAAAGACAAAGAAGCACGAAACGGCTACGCGAAAGCCATACAGGACCTAAATACCGCACAGGCGAACTACGACCGGACAAAAGCACTCTATGATGGCGGCAGCGTGCCGAAAGTAGACCTTGAGACCGCGGAAAACGGACTCAATGACGCGAAACGCGAGCGGGACTCCTATACCGTGAAGAATGGGACAGCCGTCGCGGACGATTCCTACCGCCTCCAGATCGAAAAGGCAAAATATGACTACGAGAAAGCGACGGAATCCCTGGAGGACACCGTGCTGAAAGCGCCGATCGACGGCACCGTGGTCCGCGTAAATACGAAAGTCGGCCGCTTTGCCGACAAGATGGAGAACGATGCCCCGCTGTTCGTGATCGAAAACCTCGACCAGCTGGAACTTGAGATCAAAGTCAGCGAATATTCGATCGGAAAAGTCGCACTCGGACAGGAGGCGGAGATATCAGCGGACATTTTAAATGGCGCAACGGTCCACGGAGTTGTCGACTCGATCTCCCCGACCGGAGAGGAAAAAGGCGGCGGTTCTACCGAACGCGTCATCCCGACAACGATTCGGATCACGGACAGCGATACGAAGCTGATCGCCGGGATCACCGCCCGCGCTTCGATCGTGCTGGAGGAATCGGAAAACGCCCTGACAGTCCCTGTGTCGGCAGTCATGGAGAAAGACGGGGCAGCTTATGTCCAGGAGCTCACGGACGGGGTCGTCTCCTGGGTTCCGGTCACCATCGGCGTGGAAGGAGATGTGGAGGCGGAGATCATCCCGCAGGAGGGCCATGCGCTGGACGAAAATTCGCTTCTGATCGCGGAGCCGGGAGAGCAGTATCCGGAAGGAATGGCTGTCAATTCAGCGGCAAAACAGGGGGAATAAGAGATGTTTGAAAAATGGAGAGGAGCTGCCTGGCTTACGGAAAATGTGACGGACGAGCTGATCCGCCTGGAAAATCTCGTGAAGATCTATGACACGGGCGCGATCCGGGTCCTGGGATTAAAAAAGATCAACCTGACGATCCGCCGCGGGGAATTTGTGGCGATCATGGGCCATTCCGGATCGGGAAAATCCACCCTGATGAACATTCTGGGCTGTCTCGACCGCCCGACACTCGGTCATTACTATCTGGATGGGATCGACACGGCGGCGCTGTCGCCGGATGAACTCTCGGCGGTGAGAAACAAAAAGATCGGTTTCGTATTCCAGTCCTTCAATCTGATCTCACGCACATCGGCATTAAAAAATGTGGAGCTGCCGATGACTTATGCGAGGATCCCGAAGAAAAAACGGACGGAGCGTGCCATGGAACTTTTAGATTGTGTGGGACTTGGCGCACGTGCCGGTCACATGCCGAACGAGATGTCTGGCGGACAGAGACAGCGCGTGGCGATCGCCAGAGCTCTCGCAAACGAACCGCCGCTGATCCTCGCGGATGAGCCGACGGGAAACCTCGACACGGCGGCATCGATCGAGATCATGGAGATCTTTGCGGAGCTCCACAAGGCTGGAGCCACGGTGATCGTGGTCACCCACGAGGAAAACATTGCCGCCTTCACGGATAGGATCATCCACTTTTCCGACGGACAGATCATCAAAGATGAGATCAATGAGAATCCGACAAAGGGGAGCGGGGAACTCCACATGAAGGGCCTCTACCGACATTTCCGGGAGGCAGCCGGAACAGAGAGCGGGGTGAGTTCATGTTAGGGGAAAATATGGTCATGGCGTTCCATGCCATCATGGCGAACAAGATGCGTTCCTTTCTGACGATGCTCGGCATCATCATCGGGATCGGTTCCGTCATCTCGATCGTCTCCATCGGAGACACCATGCGGGGACTGTTTGCGGATCTCTACAAGGATGCGGGAACGACGCAGGCAGTCGTGTCGATCGGATACTGGGTCGAGGACGTGCGGGACAGCGATTATTTCACATTGGATGACCTGGAGAAGATCCGGGAAGTGTTTGCAGACGAGATCGCATATATCGACAGTTATGCAAGTGTGAGTCCGGATGTCCGCGTGGGTCGGACTTCCATGAAATTTGATCTTCAGGGAGTCGACCGGGATTATCAGGAAGTACAGCCGGTGACGATGGTTGCCGGACGGTATTTAAACGAGAGTGATATCCTTGGAAGAAAGAAAAACGTGGTGATGGAGGCGGAGAGCGCCGGAAAACTTTTTGGAACGGAGGATGCGGTCGGGAAGACATTCCGGACGACGATCTACGGGGACACGGACCTCTATACCGTAGTCGGCGTCTATAAAAAGGAGATGAGCGCGTTTCAGAAACTGCTGATGGGCGGTTCCAGCGATACAGGGTCCGCATACATTCCGTACACGTTGCTCACCTGGCCGAATGATACGTTTTATTACTGCCGCTTATATGCAAAAGAAGGAACCGATATGGTGGATCTCATGTCCCGCCTGACCGCCTATCTCGGAAAATTAAAAGGGCGGAACGCAGGAGATTTCTATACGAACACGGTGGCGGATGAGATGGGAAGCATTGACAGCATGATGGGAGGACTTTCCATGGCGGTCGGCGGGATCGCGGCGATCTCCCTGATCGTCGGCGGGATCGGGATCATGAACATCATGCTGGTGTCCGTCACGGAGAGGACCCGGGAGATCGGGATCCGGAAAGCGCTGGGCGCGAGGACCAGGGATGTCCTGATCCAGTTCCTCACGGAGTCGGCGATCCTGTCCGCCCTGGGCGGGATCATCGGCGTCGTACTTGCCGTGACCGTTGTGACGGCGGGAGGTGCCGCGTTTGGACTCCCGGCCGTGATCCGGCCGGGGATCATCATTCTTGCAGTGTCATTTTCGGCGGTTGTCGGAATTTTCTTTGGAATCTATCCGGCATCGAAGGCCGCAAAGGCGGATCCGATCGACGCGCTGCGGTACGAGTAAAAAAGTCTGCGATCCCCTTTAAGAATTTACGCGGCTAATCTGTTTGCAAGAATGTTCAGCGCCGTGTATAATTATGAAATGAACTGCCGCCTGGTATTCCGGACCGGAGAGAGTCGGGAGTCATTTCTTGAATATGCAGCGCTGGCAGCCGGAAACCTGATCCTGGACAGCATTATCCTCGGGATCCTTGTGAGGGGAGGAATTCCTCTCTACGTGGCAAAGTTCATGACGGAATGTACCATGTTCCTGTTCAGCTGGATCATGCAGCATCAGATCATATTCAGAAAGAGAGGAAAGCAGTATGGGATGGGAGTTTGATATCTTAAACGGGATCCAGTCGGTATTTCAGTCGGATCTTATGGATCAGCTTATGCCTGCAGTCACCGCTCTCGGGAACGGCGGCATCTTCTGGATCGCGGCAGGACTTGTTTTTACTTTATATAAAAAGACGAGAACATTTGGAATCTGCATTCTGACAGCACTGGTCTTTGAGGTACTGAGCTGCAATGTGATTCTGAAACCTCTGGTCGCAAGACCGCGTCCGTTTACTTCAGATCCGGCGAGAATCCTTTTGATCCCGAGACCGGAAGATTATTCGTTTCCGTCTGGACATACGGCGGTATCCTTTGCTGCAGCGTCAGCCGCCTGGTTTATGAAGAAGAGAAAAACAGGTGTGGCTTTTGGGGCCGTCGCATGCCTGATCGCATTTTCGAGACTGTATCTGTATGTCCATTATCCGACGGATGTATTGGCCGGGGCTGTCATTGGAATCCTCTGCGGGGCAGCCGCTTCAAAACTGACAGAGATGGTAGCGGCGGCCCGAGAGGCACGAAGAGATTCCGGCCCGGAAATTCCGGTCGGGAAGTTATGAAAGAGGGAGAACCATGGAGAAAAAGCCGGGAATGTCGCTGAGTTTGAGCTTCTGAGGTTCATGGCGCAGAATCCGAATGTCGTATTTTCAAAGGATCGTCTCTTTGAGGCAGTCTGGGGATACGATTACGTCTCGGACGCGGCGACTGTGTCAGTCCATGTGAACAGGATCCGGGAGAAGATCGAGGACGATGCGAGAAATCCGAAGATCCTCGAGACGGTCTGGGGAGCGGGATACCGGTTGAATTCATAATTATAACATGAAAAAACCGCTTACGGATTTCCGGATCCATAAGCGGTTTTGATCAATTTTTTCCTTTTTTATTCTACAAGAGCTCCATTTACATCAACCGTGTGTCCATCCGGAGTTACACAGTCAACCATGAGAGTTCCCTTGAATCCGTCGCCTTCCTCATGGAAGTAGTACCATTTGCCGCCGATCTCATGCCATCCGGTAAAGAGGGCGCCGGTCTCAAGGTCCATGTAGTACCAGTTGCCGTCATCTTTTACCCAGCCGGTCTGCATGATGTTGTCATGACCGAAATAGTACCAGGTTCCGTCGATCTCCAGCCAGTAGTCAGTTGCTTCGAGACCTTCTGCAAAATGATATTTCCAGGTGCCGTCAGCGAGTTCTTCCCACGCACCGCCAGCCGGGGATTTTAAGCCGCGGAGACGACCGCCGTTTACACTGCGGTACTGTTTAGGATAAGTCGGCTCTGTTGTGTCAGCAGCCTGTGCTGTGATCATTGTTCCGAGTGCCAGAGTTGCAGCGAGAGCTGCGATACAGATCTTTTTCATGAAAAATACCTCCTGGGATTTCCTTTTCCGGTATCAGACTGCATATAAAAAATATGAAATCTGCCGTTTTTTCTACGAACTTATCTATATCCTAATATGGAAACAGAAAAGAGTCAATAAAAAGTGGCAAAATAGCGGCAAATAGAGAGTGAAAAGACGGCAAAAATGCGGCGGGAGCTCTCACAGGCAGGAAATTTTGGGGTTGCTTTGTCATAGTGAGAAATTTCGTGAACTGAAAATTTCGTACAATCCTGTAACGTTTTCTGAACATGGAATTCCACGTGATATTGGAGTGAAAATATGAGAAAAAAGGGAAATAGAAAAGTGTTGTCAAGTTTTCGGGTTTGTGATAAAATGAGTGGCACAGTTTTGTGGATGACACAATTTCGATGAAACCGGCGGTTTTATGGAATTTTCTGCCCGGAATAAGGGCGGACGGACCGCCTTTTTGGATTCACTTTTGCGTTGATGGAGGCAGATATGAAATATAAGTGTCTGATCTTTGATCTCGATGGAACACTGGTAAATTCGATCCATGCGCTGACCTACTGCACGAACCTCGCTCTTGAGAAGTTCGGGCTCGGTCCTCTGACGGAGACTCAGATGAAGACGATCGTCGGGGATGGATATAAGATGCAGATGAAGCGTTCTCTGGCCGCCTGCGGAGATACGGACGAAGCGCATTACGAGGCAATCTTACCTGTATATATGGAGATTTTCGGAAAATACTGTAACTATGAGATGCATCCTTACGATGGGATCATGGAGCTCACGGCGAGAGCGAAGGAACTCGGTCTTAAGATCGCGGTCGTGTCCAATAAGCCGGACGCTCAGGCGAAAAAGACGGTGGAATACGTGTTCGGAACAAACTATTTCGACACGGTGATCGGGGAGCAGGAAGGTGTCCCGAAGAAGCCGGATCCGTCAGGGGCGCTGAAGGCGGCGAAACTCTGCGGTGCAGATCCGTCGGAGTGCCTGTATTTTGGTGACACGAACACGGATATGAAAACTGGAAAGAATGCGAAGATGACGACCGTTGGAGTTCTCTGGGGATTCCGGGGGCGTGAGGAACTTGCCGCATTTCATCCGGAATTTCTGCTTGAAAAGCCGCAGGATATCTTAAAAGAGATAGTCGGGTGATGATACCGGAGGAGACAGATTGAAATATTTTAAGAAAACAAGACGAAAACGGGTGGAAGCATGGCTCATTGCAGCGATGTTTCTTTTTGGTTCCCTGACCGGGTGCGCTTCTGTCAGGGACACACACGGGAATGTGGGAACTCCAGAAGACGGGAAGCTGAAGGTTGTGACGACCTTGTTTCCGTATTATGATTTCGCAAGACAGATCGCCGGTGACGTCGTGGATCTTTCCATGGTGATCCCTGCCGGTCAGGACAGCCATTCGTTTGAACCAACGCCTGCAGATATCCGACTGATCCAGAATGCGGATCTTCTGATCTGCAACGGCGGAACGATGGAACAGTGGGTGACACAGGTGCTCGGATCCCTGGATGCCCCGGACCTGAAGGTCATCACGATGATGGACTATGTCGATGTCGTTCAGGAGGAAATCGTAGAAGGAATGGAAGATTCCGGCGACGATCATGGACATGATCATGCGCATCATGACGAGGAAGACGGTGACCATGCAGATCATGACCACGATACGGAGGACCATGACCATGCGGACGACGACCATGCCTACGAGATCGAGTATGACGAGCATATCTGGACGTCTCCGGTGAATGCCATGAAGATCACGCAGGTGATCGCGGATACGCTGGAGGAGATGGATCCGGCGGATGCGGCGGTTTTCCGGGCGAATGAGGCGGATTACCTCGGGAAGCTGAAGAATCTCGACCAGGAATTCCGGGATGTCGTGGACGGTGCGGATCTTGACCTGATCGTCATGGCGGATAAGTTCCCACTCCGCTATTTTGCGGACACCTACGGACTCCGCTACCGGGCAGCGTTTTCCGGCTGTTCGTCCGACACGGAGCCGAGCGCGAAGACGATCGCTTATCTGATCGACAAAGTGCGGGAGGAACAGATCCCGGCGGTCTACTATCTGGAGCTTTCCAGCCACCGGGTGGCGGAGATCATCAGTGAGGAGACCGGAGCGAAGCCGTTATTATTCCACTCCTGCCACAACGTGACGAGGAGAGAATTTGAGAGCGGCGTTACCTATCTGCAGCTGATGGAACAGAATGTTGTGAATTTACGGGAAGGACTTTATCGATGAACCAGCCTTTATTAAAATGTGAACATGTGGACTTTGGATATGAAAATTACGATGTGGTGAAGGACGTGTCCATGGAGATCGTTCCCGGGGATTATCTCTGCATCGTCGGTGAGAACGGATCAGGAAAGAGTACGCTGATGAAGGGCCTTTTAGGGCTCTTAAAGCCGACCGGGGGAGTCCTCACGATCGCGGACGAGTTAAAACGGTCCGGCATCGGATATCTCCCGCAGCAGACGCCGGCGCAGAAGGATTTCCCGGCAACGGTCCAGGAGGTCGTACTTTCCGGCTGTCTCGGAAAGCGCGGAAACCGCCCGTTCTATTCTGCGGCGGAGCGGAAGATCGCACAGATCAACATGGAAAAGCTCGGGATCACGGATCTGAAAAAAAGCTGCTACCGGGATCTCTCCGGCGGCCAGAAGCAGAGAACACTGATCGCGAGGGCGCTCTGCGCGACCGACAAGCTCCTGATCTTAGACGAGCCGATCACCGGTCTCGATCCGGCATCGACCCAGGATTTCTATGCGGTGATCCGCCATCTGAACAGAGATGAAAAGGTCGCAGTCCTGATGGTCTCCCATGATATCGGGAACATCGTGACTCAGGCGAACAAGATCTTACAGTTGAAACAGACAGTCCAGTTCTACGGGACTGTGGAAGAGTATAAAAAATCGGAATTTGGAAGAGAATTCCTCGGAGGTGAGAGCTAAATGGGACTTTTACAGGAAATGTTTTCCTATCCGTTTCTGGTGCGCGCGATGATCGGCGGGATCTGTATCTCTCTGTGCGCGTCGCTTTTAGGCGTCAGCCTTGTATTAAAACGGTATTCGATGATCGGTGACGGACTGTCCCATGTATCGTTCGGTGCCTTATCGATCGCAGTGGCGTTTAACTGGGCGCCTCTCGCGGTGTCGATCCCGGTCGTCGCAGCCGCAGCGGTCCTGCTCCTTCGGATCACGGGAAACGGAAAGATCAAGAGTGACGCGGCGATCGCGATGATCTCTGCAGGATCCCTGGCGATCGGTATTATCGTGACCTCCCTGACAACGGGAATGACGACCGATGTGAGCAGCTACATGTTCGGAAGTATCCTCGCCATGAGCCGTGAGGACATGTATCTGAGCGTGGTGCTCTCCGTGATCGTCCTCGGAATGTTTGTGATCTGTTATAATAAGGTCTTTGCAGTGACGTTCGACGAGAGCTTCGCAAAGGCGACCGGCGTGCGCGTGTCGGCCTATAACCTTCTGATCGCGGTCCTTACTGCGATCACGATCGTCCTCGGAATGCGGATGATGGGTGCCATGCTGATCTCGAGTCTTGTGATCTTCCCGGCGCTGACCTCCATGCGGATCTTTAAGAGCTTTTTCGGTGTGGTCGTTTCCTCCGGCGTCGTGTCGGTGGTGTGTTTCTTCATCGGACTCGTTCTTTCCTATGTATATTCGATCCCGGCAGGAGCGAGTGTGGTGGTCGTCAATCTCGTGATGTTCGGGGTGTTCTGCATCGTTCAGATCCTGAAGCAGAAGGTGCGGTAAGAAAGATATGCTTTCTTCCGGTCAGCGCAGACAGATGCGCAGATCTGCGGAAAACTTCATAATGAGAAAAAATCTCAGATACTGCCGCTTTCTGAAAAACAAAGGAAAGCGGCAGTACTTGACTTTGCGGGAAAATGTGTTAAAGTTAGTAAATGGTAACGAAAAATGAAAGTGCTATGAGAAGACGGATTCGCAGTGATCTGAAAACTGCGGCATGTGTTCCGGTCTGCGGATGAGAAGAAACACCGGAAAACAGACCTGTCAGAACTACAGAAACATGGCACAGGTGACAAGAAAGAGGTGTCATTATGACAAAGATCGATATTATCTCCGGTTTCCTCGGAGCCGGAAAAACAACATTTATAAAGAAGCTTCTGAAAGAAGCGATCGCGGGTGAGAAAGTAGTCCTGATCGAGAATGAATTTGGTGAGATCGGAATCGACGGCGGATTTTTAAAGGATTCCGGAATTGAGATCCGTGAGATGAACTCCGGATGCATCTGCTGTTCCTTAGTTGGTGATTTCGGACGTTCCTTAAATGAAGTCCTCACAAAATATACACCGGACCGTGTCATTATCGAGCCGTCCGGCGTCGGCAAACTTTCTGATGTCATGAAGGCAGTATGCGACGTTGCAGGCGAGATCGACGTTGTATTAAACGGTTCTGTTACGGTTGTTGACGCACAGAAGTGCAAGATGTACATGAAGAACTTCGGTGAGTTCTTCAACAA
The DNA here is from genome assembly GCF_057397225.1 of Pilosibacter sp. NGB245. Classification (NCBI taxonomy): domain Bacteria; kingdom Bacillati; phylum Bacillota; class Clostridia; order Eubacteriales; family Clostridiaceae; genus Pilosibacter; species Pilosibacter sp. NGB245. The sequence continues at coordinate 1,093,017 of NZ_CM171584.1, forward strand.
CCAGATCGAGAGCGCCGGAACGATCGTTTTAAGCCGTACCGATGTCGCTGACGCTGACAAGGTTGCACAGTGCGTTGAGATGATCCGTGAGAAGAACCCGAAGGCAGCGATCGTGACAACTCCGATCGACAAGCTGACTGGTGAGCAGCTTCTTGCGATCATCGAGAAACCGACCGATGATATGGCTGAGAAGCTTCTTGAGGAAGTAAAAGAAGGTCATCACCACCATCATGACGATGACGAGGAGTGCTGCTGTGGCCACCACCATCATCACCATGACGACGATGACGATGAGGACGAGCATGAGCACCACCATCACCATGACGATGACGAGGAGTGCGGCTGCGGTCATCACCATCATCACGACGATGATGACGATGAGGACGAGCATGAGCACCACCATCACCATGACGATGACGAGGAGTGCGGCTGCGGTCATCACCATCATCACCATGACGATGATGACGACGAGGATGAGCACGAGCATCATCATCATGACGGCGAGTGCGGCTGCGGTCATCATCACCATCACCACCATGACCATGATGCCGATGAGGTATTCACAAGCTGGGGTCTTGAGACAAACCGCACGATCACAAAGGAGAAACTTGAGTCCCTGTTACAGGAGCTTGCTCATTCCGAGAAATACGGTCAGGTTCTCCGTGCAAAGGGAATGCTCCCGGATGCAGACGGAACCTGGTACTACTTTGATCTCGTTCCGGAGGAGACGGAAGTCCGCACAGGCGCTCCGATCTACACAGGTAAAGTGTGCGTGATCGGTTCCAACTTAAAGGAAGACGAGTTAAAGAAAGCATTCGAGGCTTAAGAGACGAATGCGCAGTGTCGGGCATGTGCCGGACACGGATATGAAAGAATGCCCGTAGCTGTGAGAGCACTGAACAGTTACGATTACAGGAAATAAAAACGACAGGAGCTTTTTGCGTCATCAGGATCTCGCGAAAAGCTTCTGTCATACAATCAGATAGGAGAATAAAGCATTGAAACAGCAGGAAAAGATGCCGGTATTTGTCATCAATGGCTTTCTGGAAGCAGGAAAGACCCAGTTTATCACAAATACCTTACAGCAGGATTATTTCCAGGCCGACGGAACAACAGTCCTGATCCTCTGCGAAGAGGGAGATACGGAGTATGATAAGGAGATCTTAAAGAAGACAAGAACGAAGATCGTGACGGTTGAAGATGTCTCCGAGATGGATGAAGACTTCTACGGCCGGATCGAAGCGCTCTATGACCCGGACCGTGTCCTCATCGAGTGGAACGGAATGTGGCCGCAGGATCAGCTGCAGCTGCCGGATACCTGGGAGCTCTTCCAGCAGATCACGATCATTGACGGTTCTACCTTTGATCTTTATCTGAACAACATGAAGCCGCTCCTTGCGCTTCTTGTCAAACACTCCGAGCTTGTGATCATGAACCGCTGCGATGAAGTCAGCGACGAGAACATCACCCGCTACCGCCGCGGATTAAAGGCGTTAAACCCGCAGGCAGAGCTGATCTTCGAGGACGCGGAAGGCGAGATCGAGCAGGAAGTCCTGGAAGAGGATCTTCCGTACGATATGAAGGCGGACGTGATCAAGATCGATCCGAAGGATTTCGGTATCTGGTATATCGATGCGCTAGATAAGAAAGACCGCTACGAGGGAAAGGTCGTGGAGTTTACCGGAATGGTATTAAAATCCCCGGAATTCCCGAAGAACTACTTCGTTCCTGGCCGTATGGCGATGACATGCTGCGAGGCGGATATGACGTTCCTGGGCTTCATCTGCAAGGCGCGTGAGGCGAGAAACCTTGAGACAAAGCAGTGGGTCAAAGTCCGCGCGAAGATCGCTTACGAGTTCTGGCAGGACTACGACGGCGTCGGACCGGTCCTCTACGCGGAGAGCGTTGAGCCGGCGGAGGAGATCAAGGAGATCGTGCAGTTCTAAGGAAATTTGACAGGCAGAAAATTGGATTCCAACGAAAATAAAAAACAGACTCTTACTCTCGATTTGCAGGAGGAAAGAGTCTGTTTTTTATGTTAGTTCATCGGTGCCACCGGAACCGGCCGCTCGCGGTCGAACACTTCCGACACATCGAAGAGATCGCTCAGATGATCTTTCGTCGGATTCGTCTCCGGGAGGTCATAGTACATCCGGTAGCCATCGATATTCCGGCGTCCCTGACGCAGATAATCCGGTCCGAACTGTACCCAGTACCGGCTGGAGTCCACGTTGCAGAAGTAGCGGAAACCGAGCTGGTGGAGATACTCGTATTTCTGATTTTCAGATGTGTACGGGTGCCAGTCGCCGACATCGGAGCCGAACGGATAGAGCAGGATATCGGTCTTTCCGATCAGGGATTCCACGCGGGACGCCCATTTATCGGAATCGGTCTTCACATCTTCAAAGGAGCGCTTTCCGAAGTTGATATGTCCCCAGCTGTGGGAGGCGAGCTCCCAGCCGTTGTCGCGGAGACACTGCGCCACCTGGCGGACCGTCTCCTTATCGGCCTCATAGTTGGGGTTCGTAGTCTCATAGGACGGATCTGTCCGGTATCCGAGGACACCCTGATATCCTGTGAAAGCGAGGACAGCTCTTGCACCGCGGTAGGAGAAGTCCGGATGTTCCGTGATGAAATCCTCCAGAAGCGGAACGAGATCGTAGGAGCCGACGGACACGGAGCCGTCATCCATCACCATCTCACAGGTCGGTTTCCCGTCTTCCCCGACGATCATCCGGCTCGCGAAACCGTCGCCGGTCATGTACTCATAGTAGCAGAGATCATCCTGCGACATGACGAATGGGATCTTTCCGGGCGGCAGCAGGATCGTTCCCGGCACCATTTTTGCATTGCCGTTTTCATCGGTCTCCTCATGCGCAATGTCGTGAAGTTTCACGAGGACATAGCCTTTTGCGTACATGGAGTCCAGGATCTTTAAGAACTCACTTTTTGTCGTCATCACCTGATCGTAGCCTTTTTCATCGGCATCCCCGTCAAACGCTTTGGAGTTGTCCATGATGAGGGAATGGAAAAAGATGTGGGTGATCTTATTCACATCAGCAGGAACCAGAGTGGCTTTTGTCTCTTCGCAGGACGCGATCAATGCCTTTACATCCTCGTTTTCGGCATAATCTGTCGCCGAGTTCAGGATCTCAAGGGCGGCATCGTAATCGTAGGTAACAAATTTTGCATGGGCGCTGTTTAAGATCTCGTCCAGCGCAGCATCGCCGGTATTGTAGGCGGCTGTCAGAGCTGTGGAGGAAGGCGTTTCGGAAGATGCATCTCCATCGGATCCGCTCTCCGCCAGTGAAACGTTTGTCTCTCCGTTTCCGGAGGAAGGATCGGAGGAAGTTTCTGTCTCCTTTTTCACAAGTCCGGGAAGCCCGCCATGTTTTTTTATAAGGATCCCGCCGCCGACCAGAAGGAACAGAGCAGCGAGGACCATAAAAAGGATCGTAAGATAAACGGTCCGGCGTCGTTTCCGCATCTTTTCGCGGCTTGAAATATATGCGCGGCGTCTCTCAAAATCGTCGTTGTATTCCAAAGTATCACCTCTTGTAATCAATAAGGATTTTATGTAACTGTTCAGTACTTTTCACGGGTAGGAATTTTCTGAACTGAAAATTCCGTATGATACCGTTATGGCCGCGGATTTTGCCGATTTGGAATGCGAAGCATCGGCAAAATCCTGTTACAGTGCGCGGGCATGGAGTGCCCGTGTACTGTAACAACTGTTCAGTACCTTCACACCGAAAGGAACCTCCCCCGGAGCTTCCTTTCGGATGCATGGCAAGTTACGATTTTATTACTTCTATCATAACACAACCGCATGTTCGCCGCTATGGGAAATACAAAAATTAAGCATTTTGTAAGCAGTGGCATAATAAGGAATGTCCGCTCCATATTTTATATGGAGAAATCCTGCGCGAGAGCAGGCTGGGCGGGAGAAAAAGCATGAGAGCTGGAAAAAGGATCTTTTGCGGGATCATGGCCGGGATCCTAGTGATGATGGGACCGGTAAACGGATATGCGGGGGCAGGAAACAGCAAAATAGCGGAGAGTGGACGGATCACAGCGGAAACTGCGGCGGGAGCCGATCCCGGCCCGGAGATCACAGCCCCGTCCGCGATCCTCATGGAGGCGTCCACAGGGACCGTGATCTGTGAGAAGAACGCGGATGAGCCGAGAAACCCGGCGAGTGTCACGAAGATCATGACGCTGATCCTGATCTTCGATGCCCTGCAGTCCGGGAAGATCCACCTGACGGATGAGGTGGTGACGAGTGCCCACGCGAAATCCATGGGCGGATCGCAGGTGTTTCTGGAGGAAGGAGAGATCCAGACGGTGGAGACACTGATCAAGTGCATCGTCATCGCATCGGGGAACGACGCGTCGGTGGCGATGGCGGAGTTTGTCGGCGGAGATGAGGGGACATTTGTGAAGATGATGAATGAGCGGGCGAAAGGACTGGGGATGGAGCACACAAAATTCATCGACTGCTGCGGACTCACAAATTCCCCGGAACATGTGACGACCGCGCGGGACATTGCGCTGATGTCACGGGAACTCATCACAAAATATCCGCAGATCACGAACTACACGACGATCTGGATGGAGAACATCACCCATGTGACCAAACAGGGATCGAAGGAGTTCGGCCTCTCCAACACGAATAAGCTTTTAAAGATGGCGACGAACTTTGAGGTGACCGGTCTAAAGACGGGGTCCACGAGCATCGCGAAATACTGTCTCTCTGCCACGGCGAAGAAGGACGGTGTGGAGCTCATCGCCGCGATCATGGCAGCGCCGGATTACAAGGCACGATTTAAAGATGCGGTGACGCTCTTAAATTATGGATATGGGAACTGCAGGCTCTATAAGGACGAGACACCGCCGGAGCTTCCGAAGCTCCCGGTCAACGGCGGAAAAGAACCGGAAGTGGAACTTTCCTACGGGGAACCTTTTACATATCTCGGGCTCCACGGCGAGGATTTTTCCGGCATGGAGCGGGAACTGATGCTGGAGGAAGACGTAAACGCCCCGGTAAAGGCGGGGGACCGGCTTGGAACCTTAAGTTACCGCCTGAACGGGGAAGAAGTCGGAAATGTCCCTGTCATAGCGGCACAGAATGTGGACACTGCCGGATTTGCTGATTATATGAAGTGGATGACAGGGTGGTGGAGAATGAAAGGTGAAGAAGCTGGTGGTACTTTTCACAGGTAGAAATTTTCGGGATTGAAAATTCAATCTGGCGGTTCCATTTTCCGGAAAAATATTGTATGATGGTAACTATTCAGCAGATCGGTGCATTTACTGCACGGACTGTAAAAAACGATAAAGACACTGCGTGCCTGAAACGCGTACTCGCCCGAAGTTGAAGATTGGCGCAGGTAGCCGCGCCCGGAGCGAGAATGTGTCAAGGCACATTTTTTTATAACTGAGGAAGAAAAATGGCGGACAGACAGGAGAATAAAAAGACTGTGGTCGTGGTGGATGACGAACCGATCATCCGGATGGACCTCGGTCAGATGCTGGAAGAGTTAAATTATGAGGTAGTAGCGGAGGGCGCGGACGGATTTGACGCGGTGGAACTCTGCAGAAAGAAGAACCCGGATGTGGTCCTCCTGGACCTTGAGATGCCGGTATTTGACGGAATGACAGCGGCGGAGACGATCATCAATGAGAACCTCGCAGGCTGCGTTGTGATCTGCACCGCTTTTGCAGATGAAGACTTTCTGGAACAGGCCGGCCGGATCGGAGTGTCCGGTTATATCGTGAAGCCGGTCGAAGCGAGAAATCTGCGGCCGACGATCGAGATGGCATATGCGCAGGGGAGACGGCTTGCGAAACAGAAGCTGGCGATCGGTGAGGCGAACAGAAGACTGGAGGAGAACCGTGTGATCGAACGGGCAAAAGGTCTTCTGGCGAGATCAAAACATATCTCTGAAATGGATGCGTACCGGAAAATGCAGAAGACAGCCATGGAAAAGCGTGCACCGTTAGTTTCCGTGGCCCGTGCGATCATCCGCGTGGAATCCCAGAGGGACGAGGCAAATCAGGCGAAGAAGTGGCTGATGAGGGAGCGCCGGATGACGGAGCAGGAGGCGTACCGTTACCTCGTAAAGGGAGCGGAAAAGGCCGGGCTTACGGTTTCCGCCTTTGCAAAGCAGCTCCTGGAAGAGGAGGCGTAGCATGACAAAAGAAGAACTCATGAAACGCACCGGTCTCTCGGAGGAGAATGCAGAGATTTTAAAACGGACGGAACAGATGCTGCCGATGATGGCGGAGCTTGCGGGGGCCGATCTGTTTATCGACTGTATGGACAAAACGGATGGGATCATGTTTGTCGCAGCCCAGGCAGGACCGAAATATATGCCGTCAGCCTATCAGAAAAGTGTTGTCGGATGTGCAGCTGAGCAAAAGGACGAACCGGCGGTTTACCGGGCGCTCGAGACGAGAACTCCTGTACGGGATATCAAAGCAGTGACTCAGGAGGAAAATATGGTGCGCCAGGATGCAGTCCCGATCCAGGGCGAGGATGGAAGCGTCATCGGGATCCTGATCGGCGAGCGGGACATCAGCAAAGATATCCGGAGAGAACAGAAATACGAGGCGATGGCGAGACAGTCGGTGGCGTTTGGTTCGGTCGCGTCGAGGACTGAGAGTACCGCAGTCCGGAATGCGAGACGGGAAGTCCATCACCGGGTAAAAAATCATCTTCAGCTCATCGCCAGCATCATGAACATCCAGGCGAGAAAGTCGGAGAGTGAGGAAGTGAAGCAGGCGTTCCGGGAAAACATCGCAAGAGTCCAGAGCATCGCCTCCATCAACGAGATCCTCACGGCAAATGATGAGGGACCGGCGCCTCTGATGCCGTTTCTCGAGAAGTTAAAGAACCAGTTCCTGCTCCTATATGGGGCAGAATATCCCATTGATCTGAAACTTTCCGGCGATGATCTGACGGTTTCCCAGGATCAGGCAACGGACGTTGCGCTCGTGGTGAATGAGCTTGTTTCAAATGCGTACAAACACGCGTTTAAGGGAAGGGAAAACGGGGAAATCCGCGTGATCTTAAAGAACGGAGAACGGTACGCATCCGTGACGGTCCAGGACAACGGGACCGGAACGGAAGAGATCCGGAATGAGGGAAATTTCGGTATGATGCTGGTACAGATGACCGTGAAGGACAAATTAAAAGGAAAAGTCTATGTGGAGAGCGGAGAGAACGGAACCTCCGTCACCTTCGATTTTTTGATTGACAAATCCACGGAGACTGGAATATAATAAATGAAGAAATTGAATATTTCACCGCACAACAGGGTACGGTGCAACAGCGATAAGGCTCAGAGCAGGAATTTATTTCTGCTCTGGGTCTTTTGTCCTTTTCTGGGAAAATTTCGGTGAACGGAGGTGAGAATCCTGGAACATTCAAAAATGTTGAGCGTTGGGATCGATATCGGGACATCGACATCGCAGGTGATCTTCAGCCACCTGACGATCGAAAATACAGCGGGATACTTCTCGGTTCCTTCTGTGGAGATCGTGGGAAAGGAGATCATCTATAAGAGTCCGGTTTACCGGACACCGCTTCTGGACAGATCCTTGATCGACGGAGCTGCGTTAAAGAAGATCCTCGAAAAAGAGTATCAGAGCGCGGGCGTTGTCCCGGCACAGGTGGAGACGGGAGCCGCCATCATTACCGGTGAATCGGCGAGAAAAGAGAATGCCTCCATGGTCCTCGATGAGCTCAGTGTGTTTGCCGGAGATTTCGTCGTATCGACGGCGGGTCCTGATCTGGAATCTGTGATCGCGGGACAGGGAAGCGGCGCCTGGAAATATTCGGAGGATAACGGCGTTGTCGTTGCGAACCTGGATATTGGAGGCGGAACCACGAACGTGGTCCTCTTTGACGGAGGCGTGATCGGAACGAGAGGCTGCATGGATATCGGCGGCCGTCAGGTGACCGTGGATGAACATGGACGAATCACTTATGTGAGCCCAAGTGCCGCGGCAATTGCAAAAGCGCTGAGACTTTCGATCAATGAGGGTGACCCGGCAGATGAGGCGGTCCTCTCGAGACTCTGTGACGGAATGGCGGAAGTCCTCGAGGAAATGCTCGGGGCGGCGGAACCCACAGAGCTTTTAGAAGAAGTCCGGACAGCGGGTTCCTCAACATTTGAGATCCCCGCAGAACGTCCGATCCGGTACATCTGTTTTTCAGGCGGTGTGGCGGAATGCATCTACCATCCGGGAATGGATGTATTTGCATACGGGGATATCGGGATCCTCTTAGCAGATGCCATCCGGCGGAGCCGCCTGTTCTCAAAATTCCATGTGATCAGTGCGCAGGAGACGATCCGGGCCACAGTGATCGGAGCAGGAACTTACACGACGACGATCTCCGGAAGCACCATCGCTTACGCGGACGGGCTGTTCCCGATGAAGAATATTCCGGTACTCAAACTTTCGGAAACAGAGGAAAACGACTGCTGGCTGGGAAAGAGCGAAGGACTGAAAGAAAAGATCCTCTGGTTCTTAAAACAGAGTGACAGCTCGAAGATCGTTCTCGCCGTGAACGGAAAGAAAAATCCGGGTTACACGGAATTAAAGACGTTCGCCGCCGCTCTGGGAGATGGAATGCATGCGACGATCCCGACCGGGGAACCGCTTCTTTTTGTTGTCAGGGAGGACATGGCAAAGGCGCTGGGACAGCTTTTGAGACAGAGGTTTTTAAAAGAAAGAAATATTGTGGTGATCGACGAGATCCGCGTGGAGGACAACAACTTCGTGGATTTCGGAAAGCCGGTGATGAACGGTCTTGTCATCCCGGTAGTTGTAAAGACATTATTATTTGGGTAAAAGGAGGAGAGGAAAAAGGAACATGGGATACCATACGATACTTTCCGGACAACGCTTTACCTTTGATTCTGTAAAAGAAGTGATGGCGAAAGCCGGGGAACATAAATCCGGAGATGTCCTGGCCGGTGTGGCGGCCGCATCCGATATCGAGCGCATCGCAGCGAAGGATGTTCTCGCAGGAATGACATTGAGAGAACTCTACGAGAATCCGGCGGCGCCCTACGAGGAAGATGAGGTCACAAGGATCAACATCGACGGATTGAACAGGAAAATATTTGGCGAGATCGCCGGATGGACGGTCAGCGACCTCAGGGAATGGCTCCTCTCCTATGAGGCGGACAATGAGGCGATCCACCGGATCTCCCGGGGACTGACCGCGGAAATGGTTGCTTCCGTCTGTAAGCTCATGACGAATCTGGACCTGATCTACGCGGCACAGAAGATCCGCGTGACGGCTCACTGCAATACCACCGTCGGAGAGCGTGACATCATGGGAACAAGACTTCAGCCGAACCATACGACCGATAATGTCGAAGGGATCACGGCATCCTTATTTGAGGGACTTTCCTACGGATGTGGAGATGTCCTGATCGGACTGAACCCGGTCAATGATACCGTGTCGAGTCTCGCGGAGGTATTAAAGCGGTTTGACGAGGTCAAACACCAGTTTGACATTCCGACGCAGATCTGTGTACTGGGACATATCACCACCCAGATCGAGGCGGTCAAACAGGGAGCGCCGTGTGACATGATCTTCCAGTCCATCGCGGGCAGCGAGAAAGGAAACCGGGCGTTCGGTTTCTCCGCGGAGACTGTGGATGAGGCGCAGGAGCTGATGAGGACGCAGGGTACGGCGGCAGGACCGAATGTTCTCTATTTCGAGACAGGACAGGGAAGTGAACTTTCCTCGAACGCCCACTGGGGAGCGGATCAGGTGACGATGGAGGCGAGATGTTACGCGTTCGCAAGAAAATATCACCCGTTCATGGTCAATACAGTCGTCGGCTTCATCGGACCGGAGTACTTATATGATTCCAAACAGGTCATAAGGGCAGGACTTGAAGACCACTTCATGGCGAAGCTCTCCGGAATCCCGATGGGATGTGACTGCTGCTACACAAACCATATGATGGCAGATCAGAACGACATCGAGAACCTGTCCCTGCTCTTGGGGGCAGCGGGAGTCAATTACATCCTTGGCGTTCCGACCAGCGACGACATTATGTTAAACTATCAGACAAATGCCTACCATGACATCGGAACGATCCGTGAGATCCTGGGGAAACATCCGATCCCGGCATTCGAGCGGTGGCTTGAGAAGATGGGGATCATGGAAAACGGAAGACTTACAAAGTACGCGGGAGATCCGACGATCTTCATGAAGAAAGGGCGGTGATCGGAGTGCTGAGTAAAGAAGAGATCGACCGGATCGCGGAAGAGATCCTGGCCGGGTTTCAGGCGGGAAAGGAAGAGCGAACGTCCGCTCCCAAAACAAAAAAAGAAATTCCGGGGCTCTCTGGAGTCGCTGATGTGAAGGCGGAAGCTTCCGTGAGAGAAAACAGAAAAAAACAGGAACAGGAGATCCTCGAGGCGGCCGTCGGAAGTGTTCCTAAGGCGGAAACAACGGCGAAAGAGTCAGAAAGCGGAGAGGATGAGTTGAAGGAAAAGGACTGGCGGGCGCCTCTCATCGATAGCCCGCAGGATCCGGATGCCCTGCAGAGGATGATGGCGAAGACGACGGCTCGGATTGGAGTCGGCAGGTGCGGTCCGAGATTAAAGACCCAGACGCTTTTAAAGCTTCGCGCCGACCACGCGGCTGCGCGGGATGCGGTCATGATGGATGTCAGCGAGGAACTTGTCTCGGAACTGGGACTTTTCCCGGTAAAGACACTCTGCGAGGACAAAAACGTATTCCTCACGAGACCGGATCTCGGAAGAGATTTCTCTGAGGAGACAAAGAAGGCAATCTCCGAACACTGTGTCCATGATATCGATGTCCAGATCATCGTGAGTGACGGACTTTCTTCCTCCTCCATCGAGGCGAATGCGCCGAAGATCCTGCCGATCGTGATGGAAGGACTAAAAGAGAAAGGGATCAGTACGGGAACGCCGATCTTCGTAAAATTCGGAAGAGTCGCTGCCCAGGACCAGATCTCAGAGCTTCTTAACGCAAAGATCGTCTGCTCCTTTATCGGAGAACGGCCGGGTCTCGCAACGGCGGAGAGCATGAGCGCCTACATTTCCTATATGGCGACAGTCGGAATGCCGGAGGCGAGAAGAACCGTTGTTTCCAATATCCACAAAAACGGAGTCCCGGCGGTCGAAGCGGGAGCTTACATCGTTGATCTTTTAGCTCTGATTCTGGAGAAAAAGGCCAGCGGTGTTGACCTGAAAAAATAGGAGGCAGCATGGCAGGAAAACAGCTGAACACAAAGATCCTGGCAGTGCGGATCATCCCGAATGCGGATCCGATGCTCTTAAAGAACCTGGATGTCCGTCCGGGGGATAAGAGTCTCGGAATCTTCACCACCGACTGCGACGATGTGTCCTACACGGCGGTGGATGAAGCGACAAAGAAGGCAGATGTCCATGTGGCCTACGCGAAGAGCATGTACGCGGGTTCTGGAAATGCCAGCACGGCACTTGCGGGAGAGTTTATCGGGATCCTTTCCGGACCGGATCCGGAGGAAGTGAGAAGCGGACTTCAGGCGGCATTCTCCCTGATCGAGAACGACGCGCACTTTTATGAGGCGAATGAAACGGGAACGGTAGTCTACTTTGCCCACTGTATTTCCCGGACAGGAAGCTACCTTTCCAGTCAGGCGGGAGTGCCGGAGGGAACACCGATGGCGTATCTGATCGCACCGCCGTTGGAAGCTTCCGTGGGACTCGATGCAGCGTTGAAGGCGGCGGATGTGGAGCTTTCCCTTTACTACGGACCGCCCACGGAGACAAACTTTGCAGGCGGACTTCTGACGGGAAGTCAGGCATCCTGTCAGGCGGCATGCGATGCCTTTGCAGATGCGGTCTGCCGGATCGCTGAGGATCCGTTGGCATATTAGAAAATGAGATAGAACTACAGAACAGAAAGGAGTGGTCAGATCGTGAATATTGATCGTGATCTGCAGTCGATCCAGGAGGTCAGAGACCTGGTCGCAAAAGCAAAAGAGGCAGAAAAAACACTCTGCACATTTCCGCAGGAAAAATTAGATGCCATCTGTGCTTCCATCGCTTCCGCATGTATGGAGCATGCGGAGGAGCTGGCGAAGATGGCGGTCCAGGAGACCGGATTTGGAAAATGGGAGGACAAGGTATTAAAGAACAAGCTCGGCAGCGCAATTACCTGGGAGTCCGTAAAGAACATGAAGACGGTCGGAGTCTTAAGGGAGAATGAGGAGACAAAGGTGACTGAGATCGGCGTTCCGATGGGCGTTGTAGCGGCACTGATTCCGTCCACAAACCCGACTTCCACCGTCATGTACAAGAGCATCATTTCCATCAAAGCTGGAAATGCCATCGTGATCAGCCCGCATCCGGGAGCAAAAAACTGTATCACAGCTACATATAAGATCGTGAAAGAGGCGGCGGAACGCGCGGGTGCTCCGGAGGGAACCGTCAACTGTGTGAGCCTCACAACTGTCCAGGCGACGGATGCTCTCTTAAAGCATCCGGATGTAAGCATCATCCTTGCCACAGGCGGCGAAGCGATGGTCCATGCGGCGTATTCTTCCGGAAATCCGGCGCTCGGCGTTGGTCCTGGAAATGGTCCGTCCTATATCGAAAAGAGTGCGGACATCCCGATGGCGGTAAAACGGATCATGGATTCGAAGACCTTTGACAACGGAACGATCTGTGCATCCGAACAGTCCATCGTCACAGAGACTGAGATCGCAGAGAAGGTAAAAGAGGAATTAAAGAAACAGGGCGGCTATTTCCTGACGAAAGAGCAGTCGGACAAGCTTTCCGGATTTCTTCTCAGAGCGAACGGAACGATGAATCCGAAGATCGTCGGAAGAACGGCACTGAAAATTGCTGAGATGGCTGGGATCACGGTTCCGGCGGGAACAAAACTTCTCGTGTCCGAACAGGATCCGATGAATGTCAGCAAGAAGAATCCGTACTCCAGAGAAAAGCTCTGCCCGGTCATCGCATTCTTCACGGTAGACGGCTGGGAGGCCGCATGTGAGCTCAGCATCCGCATCCTTCAGAATGAGGGCGCAGGTCATACCATGACACTCCACACAAAAAATAAAGATGTTGTCCGTGAGTTCGCCTTAAGAAAACCGGTATCGAGGATCCTTGTCAACACCCCGGGTGCGCTCGGCGGAGTCGGAGCGAGCACAGGTCTTGCACCGGCCCTGACGCTTGGCTGCGGAGCAGTCGGCGGAAGTGCAACTTCCGATAACATCACCCCGATGAATCTCATCAACATCCGCCGTGTGGCATGGGGACTCTGCGAACTGGAGGATCTGAGAAAAGGAAGTCCGGTCCCGAAGGATGAGCCGGCCTGCGAATGCGGTACCAAAACAGATCTGACCCCGGAGGATATCGAGGCGATCACACGTGAGATCATGAAACGACTCGGAGCAGGACTCGGAAAATAATCAAAAAACAAGAAAGAATATATAATTTAAACTATTAGAACAGATAAAACAGGAGGAAATTGATTATGGCAGCATTATTAGCACTTGGAATGGTAGAGACAAAAGGTTTAGTAGGATCCATCGAAGCAGCCGATGCAATGGTAAAGGCAGCAAACGTTACTCTGATCGGTAAAGTACATGTCGGCGGCGGACTTGTGACCGTTATGGTGCGCGGCGATGTCGGAGCAGTCAAGGCAGCGACAGACGCAGGCGCAGCAGCAGCGGGCCGTGTAGGGGAACTCGTATCTGTACATGTAATTCCGCGTCCGCACGCAGAGGTTGAGTCCATTCTTCCGAAGCTTGGGGAATGATCATCTCAGAAGATCTAAGACATGTCACAGCCTGAAAAAGGCTGCGTGAAAGATATCAGGAGGAAACGAACATGGCATCATTACAGGCACTTGGAATGATCGAAACAAAAGGACTTGTCGGCGCGATCGAGGCGGCCGACGCGATGGTAAAGGCAGCAGATGTTACGCTGATCGGCAAAGAGCATATCGGCGGCGGACTCGTAACCGTTATGGTTCGCGGCGATGTGGCAGCAGTCAAGGCAGCCACAGATGCAGGCGCGGCGGCAGCAGGAAAAGTCGGAAATCTCGTATCCGTACATGTAATTCCGCGTCCGCACGGCGAAGTGGAATCCATTCTTCCGCACGTGAGCGTAGTCACAGAGTAAACAAAAGTAAAGGAAACAGCGCATGAAAGTACTGACAGAAATGGAGCTTCGGGCAAAGTGGAAAACCCCGGAGGACGGAGTCTACCATGTGGAAGCCGGGACATTTGTCACGCCGATGGCAAAAGACTTTCTGCGGGAAAAGGGGGTGTCCATGGTCATTGACCCGGAGGAGAAGAAGTCCATGACCAGGACGCCGGTAAAAAAACAGGGAGACCATACCTATATCGATGCAAAAACAGGAGAGGGATACCGGGAGAAACCGGAGAACATGACTCATCTTCGCGGGAATCTTCTTGTGATGAAGACCCATCCCCGGATCGCTTTCCGGGGAAAGGTGGATACGATCCAGGCGAAAGTCCTTCTTCTGATGGCGGAGTACCGGAATGAACCCGGGCTATATAAAGACCTCGCCGATATTTTAAACGGTCTGAGGGAAGTCCTGGGATCAGAAGTAAAGGAAGAGGAGATCGCGGGATTTTCTCTCTTCGGCCTGGATGAGAAGGAGATCCATCGGATGTCCCACCAGGTAAGGGAGACATTTGGGATGGATCATCCGATCCCGGACGCATCGATGGGAAAAACGGCCCTGGAACTGAACCTTTTGCGGGCAGAGATCCGGGAAGTGGAGCTTGCGGCGGCAAATGCGTTTGAAGACGAAGAAAACGACTATGGGATCATAAAGGCGTTAAACCGGTTGAGCAGCGGAGTCTATGTTGTGTTCTGCCGCCTGCTTTCCGGCTATTACGACAGGATGGAGGAATAACGTGGACAGAGAACAGATTCAGGAGATCATCTTCCGCGTATTGTCCGAATTCGGAAACTGGATGCCGGGACGGGAACCGGAACTGGAATTTCCCGTTGAGGTATCCGCAAAACATGTACATCTGACGGATAAAGCAGTGGAAGTGCTGTTCGGCAAGGGAAAAAAGCTGACGCCAAAGCGCCCGCTCTCCCAGCCGGGACAGTTCCTGAGTGAGGAGCGTGTAACTCTCGTCACTCCAAAAGGAAGGATCGAAAATGTGGCAGTCCTGGGACCGGAGCGCCCCTATGTGCAGGTGGAACTCTCAGCAACGGATGCCAGAACACTCGGCGTTAAGGCCCCGCTCAAAATGTCCGGGGATTTAAATGGAGCCGGGGATGTCTATATCATTGGACCGGAAGGCGTCTACGACGCAAAAGGAAGTGCGATCGTGGCACAGGCCCATATTCATCTCACACCGGATGACGCAGCAAAAGCAGGCGTTTCCGATGGACAGAGAGTGTCGGTGACGATCCGCGGGGAGCGTCCGGCAACTTTTGAAAATGTGATCTGCAGAGTCAGCTCCACAGCGGGACTTGCGATGCACATTGATTATGATGAGGCGAACGCGTGCATGCTTCCAAAGAATGCGACTGCGAAAATGCGCCTTCAGACACCGTGCTGCAGCCTGGAAAAGACTCCGGCAAAGCCGCACGCGGAGGAAAAGATCGAACAGAAACCGGCTGCGAAGACGGAGCCGGAGAAAGAAAACATTCCATGTGATGAGCCGGTAAAAAAGCCGGAGACGGTATTTAACGGAAAGCTGATCACGGAAGCGATCGCGAAAGAACTGACTGCACAGAAAGGCGGCACGCTGACGATAAAGAAAGGCGTGATCGTCACTCCATCTGCGAAGGACATTTTCAGCCGGGAAAAGATGGAACTCGTGTGGGAGACAGGGAGGTAAAAAACGATGATGATCTGTCAGGTGGTCGGTCATGTCTGGGCGACAAAAAAAGAAGAAAAATTAAACGGACATAAACTTATGATCGTCCGTGAGGAGACGACGACAACGAGAAAGGGAGCGACGTTTGTCGCTGCGGATTCGGTGGGAGCCGGGATCGGAGAGATGGTCCTTGTTGTCAGCGGAAGTACAGCGAGACGGGCGATCGGCGAGGATGACGCGCCCATCGACAGCGCCATCGTCGGGATCATCGATTCCATGGAGATTTCAAAGGAGAAGAATTAACATGGCAGGACTTACGGAAATCATAAAAGAAGCCGGTATCGTCGGATGCGGCGGAGCGGGTTTTCCGACCCATGCAAAATACTCCGGCGGTCCGGTCGAGACAATTATTGTGAATGGTGCGGAGTGTGAGCCGCTCCTGCAGACGGACCGGTATCTCATGAGAAAATGCGCCAGAAAGCTGATCCGGACGGCAGACCGGATCAAGGAAGAAACTGGTGCGAAAGAATTTATCATTGCGTTAAAAGCGGCATATACAAGGGAGATCGAGTCTCTGGAGCGTGCCATTGAAGAGCTTGGCTCCTCTGTAAAACTTCATAAGCTTCAGAGCTTTTTCCCGGCCGGGGACGAGCAGACGATCGTCTATGAAGTGACAGGACGGGTCGTTCCTCCGGCTGCGATCCCGCTTTCCGTCGGCTGCGTGGTCAGCAATGTGGCAACCATCTACGGGATCGGGGATGCCTTTGAGGGGGAACCGTTTACAAGAAAATTCCTGACCGTGACGGGAGAGGTCAACCATCCGACGATCTTAAGAGTGCCGGTCGGGACTCCGGTCAGCGAGTGCATCGCCCTGGCGGGCGGCACGCATCTTTCGAGGTATATCGTGGTCAACGGCGGTCCGATGATGGGAAAGATGATCCCCATGGAAGAGGTTCCGAACTCCTATGTGACGAAGACTATGTCGGGACTCATCGTGCTTCCGGAGGATTCCGCGATCGCGAGAAGAAACCAGGTGACGGTAAAGCACATGATCAATCAGGCAAAATCTGCCTGCATCCAGTGTTCCTTCTGCTCTCAGATGTGTCCGAGAGCGCTTTTGGGACATCCGATCCGTCCGAACAAGATCATGAGAAAATTGAGCTCCGGCACTCCGAT
Organism: Pilosibacter sp. NGB245; assembly: GCF_057397225.1. Lineage (NCBI taxonomy): Bacteria > Bacillati > Bacillota > Clostridia > Eubacteriales > Clostridiaceae > Pilosibacter > Pilosibacter sp. NGB245. Next base: position 1,110,056 of record NZ_CM171584.1, read on the forward strand.
CGGGGAGATGTTAAACGATCCGGATGTAAGAAATGCGGCGCTCTGCTGTGAATGCGGGATCTGCGAGATCTACGCGTGTCCGATGGGACTGAAACCGAGAACCGTGAATTCCATGCTGAAAAAGGAGCTTGCGAAGGCGGGGATCCGCTATCAGAGACCGGAAGGCGTGGAATATACAGCGCGTCCGGAGCGCGGGATGAGAAAAGCCCCGACAGAGCGAGTCGCGTCAAGAGCCGGTGTCGGCGCCTATGAGAACCTGAAGATCGATGATTTCTTTTCTGTAAACCCGGAGGAAGCGGGATGCGTCCGCTTAAGCCTCAGACAGGGGATCGGAGCACCGTCTGTTCCGACTGTGAAGGACGGGGATACGGTGAAAGCAGGAGAGCGGATCGCTGCCTGTCCGGAAAAGAGTCTGGGATCAGAGCTTCATGCTTCCGTGTCCGGAACGGTTTCCATTGATCCGGATGGAGCGTATATCGAGATCCGGACAGGAAAGAGCTGGAGTTATGAAAAACAGGAACCGTAAAAGATACGGAGACAGCCGGCAGTCAGGCAGGATAAAGGAGAGTGGCTATAGTGGAAGCGATCGGAATTCTTGAGAGCAACAGCATCGCGAAAGGAATCGAGGCAGCAGATGCGATCTTAAAAGCAGCAGATACATCCCTGCTGTTTTCAAAACCGGTATGTCCGGGAAAATATACGACCCTGTTTTACGGGGATGTGGCGGCGGTCCAGGCGTCCCTGGAGGCCGGAGAGCGCGTGACGGGAGAGCACACGGTGGATTCCGTTGTGATCCCGAGAGTTCATCCGCAGGTGATCCAGGCGATCAACCTGTCGACAACACCGGAAGGCGTGAATGCGGTCGGCGTCATGGAATTTTACAGCATTACAGCGGCAGTTTATGCGGCCGATGCGGCGGTAAAAGCGGCGGATGTCACACTGATCGATGTGCGTCTGGGGATCGGGATCGGCGGAAAATCGTTCGCGGTCCTGACCGGGGATGTGGCAGCTGTTGAGGAAGCAGTGAAGTGTGGAATGGCGGCAGGAACAGAGAAGGGATTGGCGCTCAGCAGCGTAGTGATCCCGAGCCCGCGCGAGGAGATCTTCGCGGCACTTTTATAATGAGACCTGAGAGGGAGAAGACATCATGACAGAGCAGAATCCTTTTGAGAGTAAACAGAGGATCATCCAGGAGTTCGTACCCGGCAAGCAGGTCACCATGGCCCACCTCATCGCGAATCCGAACGAGGATCTCTATAAAAAGCTCGGCGTCGTCAGCAAGACCCGTGGAGCTCTTGGGATCCTGACGATCACGCCGAGTGAGGCGGCGATCATCGGAGCCGATGTGGCGACAAAGGCGGCAGAGGTGGAGATCGTATTTGTCGATCGTTTTTCCGGCTCCCTGGTCGTATGCGGGGATGTGGCGGCCGTGGATGCGGCCCTTAAGGATGTACTCAGAGTCCTTGGAGAAGTCCTTCATTTTACACTCACAGATATTACAAGATCCTGATGAAAATCAGGATCTTGTAAGTTGGGAAGAAAGTTACTTTTTACGGGTAGGAATTCTCTGAACTGAAAATTCCGTATAATACAGTAGTGGTCGCAGATTTTGCCGATTTGGAATGCGAAGCATCGGCAAAATCCTATGTTACAGTGCGCGGGAGGAGAGAAGACATGAAGAAGATCATGATGGTGGGAAAGATCGGCTGCGGAAAGACGACGCTCAGCCAGAGACTCATCGGGGAGCAGGTCTCCTACAAAAAGACCCAGTCGATCCAGGTCATCGGGGATGATATCGTGGATACCCCGGGCGAATATGTCGAGCAGAAACAGTTTTACAGCGCCCTCATCGTGACAGCAGTGGAGGCGGATGTAATCCTGCTCCTCTGCTCGGCGATCGATGAGCAGAATGCATTTTCCCCGCGGATGGGATCCCTGTTCTCCGGAAAACCTGTGATCGGGGTTATCACAAAGACGGATCTGTGTGAGGATCCTGAGCTCATAGAAGGCGCTTCTGAGATCCTTTCCATGGCAGGGGCAGAAACAATCATCGAGGTCGGATTCGGGGATGATTCCTGCCTGGAGAAGCTCAGGGAGGCAATTGAGACGGCGGAGTAGACATTGTATATTTCGCTAAGAAAATGCAAAGATTTCGGTAAAAAACAGTTCGCTTTTTTTTATTATTTATGTATAATAGATAGAAAATGCAGAACTTGATATCTGAAAGAGCTGCAAAAAACAGAACTGTAAAGGTGAGAAGCGACAGTTCTCAAAATATCGCAGACAATGAGGTGATCCGATGAAAATTGGACAGTTGGCAAAGTTATGCGGTGTCAGTGTTGCGACGGTCCGCTACTATGTAAGTATGGGAATGCTGATCCCGAATGATTCCAGCGCCCAGTACGATTTCTCCGAGCGTGAAGTGGAGGATCTGAATCTGATCTTAAAGATGCGGAAGCATCAGTTTAAACTGAAAGAGATACAGCAGTATCTGATCCTGACGAGACATTCCAGAATGATCGAGCCGAGTACGATCAATGCGGCGCTGACGATTCTGGAGACAAAGCAGCAGGAAATATTCTCTGAAATAGAGGAACTGAAAAATTCCTACCGGGAGATCGGGGAGGAGATCCACAATCTCCGGGAAAAGGGAACAGCCGAGAGGCGTGTGACGGGGGTGCCGGTGAGTGCCCTGCCTCTTTTTGCGTGTCCGTACTGCGGGGAATCGTTAAATATCGAGGATGCGGAGATCAAGAACGGATACATCATTTCAGGAAAACTCGTGTGTTCCGGTTATGGGAATGGAACGTGTGAAAAGAAATATGAAGCGAAGATCGTTGACGGGATCGTGGAGACCGGAAATCTTTACACCGGAATCTATGATCATCCGGATCTCAAGCGCGGACTGTACCGGGATATGGGACCGGAATTCAGCTTTTGTTTCCAGAGATGCTATGACCGTGTGACAGAGTCTCTGATGAAGGATGATATGAACGGAAAAGTCTTTCTGGAGGCGAATATCAATGGATATTTTTACATGTACAACCATCTGGGACTTCTGCCGGCGAGCAGTACGCTGATCCTGATCGATAAATATCCGGAAATTCTCAGAATGTACAAGGCATTGATCGAACAGTGCGATATCAAGTGTCAGATCCTTTATATCGCTGATGCAGGAACAGATTACCCGCTAAAAAGCAGTTGTGTGGACCGCTACATTACATTCTGTGGGGAAGTAGAATATATGCTGTACCATCAGAACTGTTATCTGATGGATGCTGCAAGGTATTTTAAAGAGGATGTCCGTGTGTACGGTACATATTTAAGCTATGACAGAACTGCGAAATCAAGGAAAAATCTCCAGCAAAAATATCCGGAAATTTCGAGCAGAGGATTCCAGATGGAGTATCTGATGGAAGACTATAAAAAATGCGGATATGAGATGGCGATCGAACAGATGGGGGCGATCACGGACTGCGGAGCGAGAGTGTATGCCTTTGCCTGCCAGGTGATTGGGGAAGTCATGAGAATCTACTCGATCACGGCATGGAAGAAAGGTCATAAGCCAGAGACGATATAGAGAACGAAACGAGATATGAAACTGAAACGAAGCCCTACACATTTTTTCGATGTGTGGGGCTTCATTATAATAGTGATCCTTTATCCTTTTATCCCGTCAGATGTAATCCCAGTACTATCTGCAGGCATCAACAAACGCTTTCAGAAGCTTTAACTGCTCCTCAGAATCATACATCATTTCCGGATGCCACTGAACTGCTACAGAGAACGGATGGTTCTTCTGTACGATCGCTTCCGGAACACCGTCTGCGGATTTCGCAATGATCTCGATATCCTTGCCCGGATCCTTCACGGCCTGGTGATGGAAGGAGTTGATGCGGATCTCGGTTTTTCCGTAGATCTCCTCTAAGATAGAACCTTTCTCGATTTTTAAGTCATGCCACGGGTAGTTTCTCGGGTACTTGTCCCCAAAGTGATGTTCGAACTTTCCTTCGATCTCGAGATCCTGGTACAGGGTTCCGCCTGCAGCCACGTTCATGATCTGGATTCCGCGGCAGATGCCGAGGATCGGTTTCTTGATCTCATTCATGAAGTATTTTGCTACTGCGATATCGTGGTTGTCACGCTGTGGGATGATGGTTCCGCAATAGCCCTTCGTAGGTGTGTTATACTGCTCCGGTCCTACATCATGTCCACCGGAGATGATCACGCCATCTAACTTATTTAAGAATTCTTTGATGGATTCCTCATCACAGTCCTTATAAACCGGGATCAGTACCGGAATCGCACCGGCTTTTTCCAGTATGTATACATAATCTCCCGCAACAAAGTTCCAGTCCTGTCCCACGATTCCCATACCGGATGTCATACCTACGGTATCGCGGTAATCATAGTTGCATGTTACGCCAATCAAAGGTCTCTTCATATTTTGTATACCCTCCTGCATATCAATTCTCTTTTTTGTTTTTGCTCATTATTATTGCCACGCCTGTAGTTCTGTGCATCGTCGTGTACACATAGTATATTCTCTCAAGCATTCTTTCTGTCAATATCTGTTTTTAACAAAAATTATACAAAACCTAAAGTATACTTTACATTTAATAAAAATTTTATAAAAAATTACTCTTGAAGTCAAGTTGCCTTCATGGACTATAATGCAGACATCAGCGATGCGAAAGATCTTTTTTCAGAAATCTTTCCATACGAAACTTCAGAAAGCAGACGGAGAACAGCGAAAGAGATCCGTTCTTTTCTGATAAGGAAACACAAAGGAGGATGTGTGTATGTTTATTTACAATGCAGTGTTGGCTTACAACGCATGGATCTGGGGTATTCCGATCCTCATCATCTTAATCGGCGGTGGTCTTTACCTTTCCTTCGTAACAGGATTCGTACAGGTTCGTCACTTCCCGGATGTGCTCAAATCAACAGTCGGCGGAATGTTCAACAAAGAGGAAATGAAAGAGGAGACCGGTAAGCATCACGGTACGATCTCAAGTTTCCAGGCAGTATCCGCAGCCCTCGCGGCCGTTCTTGGTACCGGCAACATCGTCGGTGTCGGAACCGCTATCGTAGCAGGTGGTCCTGGCGCTATCTTCTGGATGTGGGTCGTTGGTTTCGTGGCAATGGCATTAAAGTATTCGGAGGCATGCGTTTCCATCGCAGTCCGTGAAAAGAAACCGGAAGGCGGCTACAAAGGCGGCGCCAACTACTACCTTTCCAAGATCAACAAACCGTTAGGTTTTGCATGGTCCATCGCAATGATCTATGGTCTGATCACCGCAGCCGGCGTTCATACCGGTTCCGTTGTCACAGCTTGTGAGAGCCTTGGCATCCCGCGTCTCGTTGCTACTATCGTCGTTTGTATCATCATCGCCCTGATCATCTTCGGCGGTCTTCAGGCACTCGTTCAGATTACAGAGCGTCTCGTTCCGATCATGGCAGCAATCTACATTATCGGTGGTCTTGCAGTTGTAGTATTAAATATCGGCAACCTTGTTCCGGCAATCGTAAGCATCTTCAAGGGAGCCTTCACAGGTACTGCAGCAATCGGCGGCTTCGCAGGCGCAACGATCTCCGCAGCGATCCGCAACGGCTGTGCACGTGGTGTTTACTCTTCTGACGCCGGTAACGGACAGTCCTCTATCGCATACTCCCAGTCATCCGAGACAGACCCGGTTAAACAGGGTATGTGGGGTATCTTCGAAGTATTCTTCGATACGATCGTTGTTTGTACATTCACAGCCCTCGTTATCCTTTGCACAGGTGTTTGGCAGACAGGTGAAGCTGGTTCCACACTTGCGATCACAGCCTTCACTTCTGCATTAGGCGGCGCAGGTAAGGTTATTGCATCTATCGGTCTTATGATGTTCGCAGGATCCACAGTTCTTGCTTTCTGTACCTTTATCGGTCTTACATGTGAGAACGTATTCGGCAAGACAGGCCGCTGGATCGGTCAGATCGGCTTTGTTATCCTCGCATTTGTCGGTGGTATGGTCGGCGTTGATATCCTCCTCGGATGGGCTGACTTCGGTAACTCCTTAACATTAACCTTAAACATCATCGGTCTTCTTTGCTTCAGCAAAAAGATTGCACAGTGGACCAGAAACTACTTCGAGAAAGGAAACTCTTTCGCAGAATAATTGCCGGATCTCCTGTTACCCCCTCGGATGTGGCAGCTTCCCTCACTGGCTGTCATCGGCAATTTACAAATATTACATCTTTTTTCATACCATGTTACAAAAAGGCGGACAGGTTTCATCTCCTGCCCGCCTTTTTACCTCGAACCGAAATGATTTTACTAATCGTCACTTCAGTTCTCCGGACTGAAAAATTCCGTTTTTTCATAGCCAGACAATCGGTTCCGGATTATAATAGTTCCGATCATCCGTAAACTACCCGTTCAATCTTCATGCATTAAGGAGATTCCATATGGAAAAAATAGTTACAACCACCATGATGGTTTTCATGGTATTAGGCGCTCTGGACCGGGCGGTATTCAGAAACCGGTTCGGGCTTGGAAATGAATTTGTAAAGGGATTAAACAGCGTCGGTCCCCTGATCCTCGGTATGGCGGGGATCATGTGCAGCGCCCCTGTGGTCGGCCGACTGCTTTTAAAGCTCGTGACACCGCTTTTCAGCACAATCGGCGCAGACCCCTCCATCATTGCCGGAACCTGCTTCGGTCTTGATATGGGAGGCTATTACATGACAGCGTCCATGTCAGACGATCCCGCAGCGATCATGCTGGGCGGAGTCATTTTGAGTACTGTTCTCGGCGCTACCATCGCTTTCACGATTCCTGTGGCATTGACACTCTGCCGCCCTGAGGACGCCCCCGCCGTCTCCAGAGGAATCGTCTTCGGGATCATCTCCATTCCCTTCGGTACTATCGCGGCAGCCATGTTTTCAGGTCTTACGCTGCGCTACACCCTGATCAACGCAGCTCCCGCTTTTGTTCTGGCTGCTCTCCTTGCGGGTGGAATGATTTTTTTTCCTCAAAAGACCCTGATCATCTTCCGCGCCTTTGGAAACCTCTTACAGGCCTTTATCATTCTGGCGCTTGCGGCCGCAGGTGTTGAGGCAACGCTGGGGATCACCGTGATCCCCGGGATGGATCCTCTGGCTGACCAGCTGGAGATCATCTCCATGATCGGAATCACTCTTGCGGGCGCTTATCCCTTTGTACATGTGCTCTCAAGGATCCTCTCACCGGTCCTCAATATGATCGCAAGGCTCATGGGCGTAAACGGTCCTTCCGTCACCGGAATGTTAGCCTGCTTGGCTAACCCGCTTCCGATGTACGACATGATCGCCCTGATGGACGAACGAGGAAAGGTTCTGGCAATGGCTTTCTGTACCTGTGCAAACGCCATGATCGGCGACCACTTTGCATTCATTTCCATCGCATACCCGGAAGGAACCGTAGCCATGTTTGTTGTAAAGATCGTCAGCGCCGCAGTTGCGCTTTTTATTGCAGCGCTGGCTACAAAAAAGGGCGGTAAAACGTGATCTATGCGTTTTGCCGTTTTTTTATATAAAGAGCTTCCTGATGATGGGAGGCTTTTTTCATTTATGACTACGTTTAGCTTAAAATCAGGAAACCTGTTGACGATGGATTGGATTATGGTATACTAAAAACAATATATAAAGGATCTAAATTTAGAACGGATTCAAAATCGAAGGTGCAGGGGGGGAGTCAAATGGAGAATGTTCAGTTGACTGCAATCGATAAAAATGAAATTTATTCAGAGAAGGTATACCGTCAGCTGAAGCAGCTGATCGTCGCAAACCATATTAAACCGGGGGAAATCTTGAATGAGAGGGAACTGGCGGATTCCCTGTCTGTCAGTAGGACTCCGATCCGGGATGCTTTGAGGACGCTGGAGCAGGAGGGCTGGATCTCAAAAAAGGGAAAGTTTAAGGTCGTAAGTCTTCTGACGTGGAAGAGTGTGCAGAGCCTTATGGAGATCCGCCGCCCCCTGGAGCTGATGTCCTATGATCTGGCAGTGCAGAAGATCACGGACGAGGATGTTGAGGAACTGGAACGGATCTATCGAAATATGGAAAAAATCGCGGAAAAGAAAGAAAAAGCGTCCCATTATGAGGCGATGGCAGCGGATATCGAGTTTCACTTACAGATCGCCAGAATCTCAAGAAATGACAATGTGTTCCATATTATGTCAGAGCTGGGTGACCAGTTGATTCGCACCTCTGTTCTTTCGGTGCGTTATGGAAGCTTCTCTCTGGATACCTACTGCAGCAATCACAGTAGATTTCTGGAATGTCTGAAGAACCATGAGTACCAGAAGGGAAGAGAAGAGTTGGAGCGCCATATTTCCGTATGGGAAGGCCACCTCAAAAAGGTTCCGGAGATTCTGCAGATCAACAGCGATGAGAACCTGGTGTTCTGAGGCATATCCGGGAATATTCCGGATGGCCTTCTGTTGTCATGCAGAGATGGATCAAGTTACTTGTAAAATGTGTATATATTTCCCGATATATCTTTATATGATTTGTACAAGAATAAAATATTCTGTCGAAAGCACTTGAAAAAATGAATTTTGAGTGTTATATTTTAACTATGAAATTTTGGTATACCAAATACTGAAAACCAAGGAAACAGTTCCACACATATCGCCAGCAGGCGATATTATAAAAAACAAAATTTTGGCATACCGAATACGGAATATTAAAATGCGGAGGTATTTATTATGGACATGAACGAATTATTTGCACGTGCGTTAAAGACAGACCCGGCTCAGATCGGACATTATGTTCAGGGCGGATTCATGGATGCAAGCATCAAACCGATCAGCGAAGATATCAAGATGATCGGACCGGCATTCACCGTAAGACTTCCAGGCAACGATAACGCAATGCTTTACTACGCAATGAAACGTGCTCCGAAGGGGTCCGTTGTTGTTATTGACCGTATGGGTGACAAGCGTGTGGCTGCTGTCGGTGAGATGGTTGTTCAGGCTGCGAAGAGTCTTGGACTTGCAGGTATTATCGTTGATGGACCGAATACTGATACACGTCCGATTAAGGCTCTCGGTTTCCCGTTATTCTCCACAGGACGTGCTTCCGTAACAAATACATTAAAGGGAATCGACGGCGAGTACAATGTTCCGGTATGCTGCGGTGGTGCAGTTGTTAATCCGGGTGACATCGTATACGGAGATGTAGACGGTGTTATTGTAGCTCCAGCTGACCGATTTGCGGAATTAGTTGAAAAGGCAGAAGCTGCAGACCGCAACGAAGTAGAGTGGAGAAAGAATTTTGCGGAAGGTAAATATCTGGATGCGCTGATCAACATCGACCGTCTGGTTGAGGAAGGCGTTAAAGGAAAAATTGCAGATCTGATGAAAGTTGACTAATCGAAATAAGAGATCGTAGAAAATAGCGACCTTTTCCAGATAACTCCCTTTCCGAATGTTTTGGCAATGTGGCTGATTTTCGGAAAGGGAGATTTTATATTTTTAAGCCTTGGTGGAAATTTAACAAAAATAAGACACCTGTTCAAAATAATAACTGGATAAACGAATGCAATTGGGGGAAATATAGAATTTAATTATGGTGTGTTCCGAATTGACAAAAATAATCGAACATTATAATATATTCGAGAGGGGCGTTTTAGCAGCCTGAGAAAAATACAGGCAGATATGAAACCGAGTTGATAAAAACGGCAGTAAATGCGAGGAAAGCTGTCGGCTATAAGAGTTAGAAGGGGAAATATCTATGAAATTAACAGATATCAAAGAGTATCTGGATACGCTATGTGAGTCGTTCGCAGCCGTATTAAATCTGGAATTTACAATTACAAATATTGATCCGCTGGAACGTGTTGCCGGATCGAATGACTGGTTCAAGACCCATGGTTCTGCATATAGAGAAGATGAGATGCGGCCCGAGTGGAAAAATGGTTTTTCCCTCCAGATGGCAGCAACAAAAAAGCCAGTGATCGTTCGTGATGCACTGGCTTATATGGAGAAATATTACTATGATGACAGGAAATTCGATTTTGCGAATTACGCACTGATCGGTCATCCGATTCTTGTAGGACCAGAGGAAAACGTTGAGGGGTGTGTGTATTTCGCATCCTTTGACAAGGAACAGAAGAAACTGATCGAGACAAAAGAGGACCAGCTGCTGTTATGTATTGAGAAGATATCCAATTTGATTGCCAGCAAGCTGGAACAGGAAGATCTGGTGGATCAGATGAGGGTGCTTAATAACAATCTTACCTATGTGGTAGAGACCATGGAAGAAGGAGCACTTCTGATCTCATCGAACGGAGAGATCCGTCATATCAACAAGCTGGCAAAGATATATCTGCATTTAGATGAACCAAAGCTTGGCGAGATGCTCCTCCAGGACGTGAAGGAAGTCGCTGAAAATACCGTAAAGACACACCGGAACAACATTCGTGAGATCCACAGGACCGTGGATGATTTCCAGTTCCTTCTCCAGGTGAAGAGTCTGTACGTCAATGAGAGCGACGGGGATGTTCTCTGTATCATAAGCCCGTTCTCCCAGATTCAGGAGCAGATCAACCAGACAGAGGGAGATACAAATGGGATCGAGAATCAGCTGGTCTTTGCGGATAAGAAGATGCGGGAGCTTGTGAGCCAGGCGACAGTGACAGCCCGTCACAACACAAATGTTCTGATCACAGGGGAGAGCGGAACAGGAAAAGAACTTTTCGCCCGCCTGATTCACGCGAAAAGCTCCAGGAAAGATGGACCGTTCGTCGCGATGAACTGCGCAGCGATTCCGGAGTCCCTGATGGAAAGTGAGCTGTTCGGATACGAGGAAGGTGCTTTTACCGGCGCGAGAAAAGGCGGAAAAATCGGTAAGATCCAGCTGGCCCACAAGGGAACCTTTTTCCTGGATGAGATCGGCGAGATGCCGTTATATCTCCAGGCAAAACTTCTCCGTGTCCTGAGTGAGAGAAAGATCGACCGAATCGGAAGCAATTCTAATTCCCTGATCGACGTGGATGTGCGGATTATTGCCGCGACAAACAGAAACTTAGAGGAAATGATCGAGAGGAAGGAATTCCGGGAAGACCTGTATTACCGACTGAACGTGGTTCCGCTTCATCTGCCGCCTTTAAGGGAACGGGCGGGAGATATTCCTGTTCTTGTCCAGTATTTCCTCGGAAAATATGATAAGATCCTCGAGAAAGATATCCGCGGAGTGTCCACTCTTGTTCTCGAAAAACTGATGGAATATTGCTGGCCGGGAAATGTCAGGGAATTGGAAAATTGCGTGGAATATATGATGACGTTCGAGAAAAGTAACGTGATTTCCATGGACGTTCTTCCAGAAAAGATCAACGGTCTAAAATCTGAGAATGGCGAGGGTGAAAAGAAGACGTTAAAGGAGCTTCTCCATGAAAAAGAAGTGGATGTATTAAAGAATAAAGTAAAAAAATATGGAGGACAGCCGACGAAGAAGCAGATTAAAGAGATCTGTGATGAGCTGGATATCAGTGTGGCATCCTATTATAGAAAAATGAATGAGTTTATTAAGGAATAAAGGGAGAAGACTTATAATTTTTAAGTGAAGTTATAAGTCTTTTCCGTTTTTTTGATAAGCAGATGGTCTGATTTGGACCAAATATGAAAATTGAGTAAGTCTGAAACATAACGGAAGTCTCAAAAGTGAGAAAAATATCGAAATAATGTCTAAAAAATGAGACTAAAACAGCCGATACATACTAATTGTAAGGTGAAAAGAAAAATGGAAATTGTGAAAAATGCACAAAAGCAGCACTCAAAAAGGCAGATATAACCAAAAAAAATGTGCAAAACTATAAAAAGAGGGGAATTTGCTGAATTTGGCACATGGGTTGCTATATATAAGTGCAGAAGCATTGAACGAAACAAAATAAGATCCTCCGGGACCGCAGGGCGGTTTAGAGAATGCTTACTACAAAGAATCAAAAGGAGAGGAAATTATGGCATTAACAAAAGAACTCATCGATCGTTTTATGAAGGTTGATCCGGCACAGCTTGGACATTTTGTAAAGAACGGATATATGAATACCAGCATCAAACCGGTATCCAAAGATTTCAAGATGATCGGGCCGGCTGTTACCGTAAGAATGACAGGCGACAGCAACATCATGTTATATTACGCAGTTGAACATGCACCGAAGGGTTCCGTAATCGTTGTAGACCGCGGCGGAGAAAACATTCACGCATGCTGCGGTGACGGATGCTCCTTAAACGCGCAGTGCCAGGGAATGGCAGGAATCGTTATCGATGGACCGGCAACAGACTCCGCAGGAATCGTATCCGTAGGACTTCCAGTATTCGCTACAGGACTTTCCGTTGTGACAACTACTATTAAAGAAGATAAGACCGCAAGCTTCAATGTACCGGTCAACTGCTGCGGCGTTGTTGTAAATCCGGGCGACATTATTTTCGGAAACGCTGAGGGTGTAATCGTTATGAAACCGGAAGAGTGCGAGAAACTCTTAGAGATGGGCGAAGCTGGAAACCGCGCAGAGCAGGCTCCGGACGGAATGTTCGCAGGCTTCAGAAGTGGAAAGAAGATGTCCGATTACTTCCCGATCATCAACGACGCGTTAAAGATCGCCGGTGAGGAAGCAAATCCGTGGGAAGATGCAGAGAAAAATAAATAAGATTAACATAACCAAAGAAAACAGGAGGATTACACATGAAAAAAACATTAGCAATGGTACTGGCAGCAGGTATGGTAGCTACAATGCTCGGCGGATGCTCATCAGGCGGTTCCTCTACACCGGCGACAACAGCGGCAGCAGGCGGAACGACACAGGCAGCTTCAAACACAGCAGCGAGCGGTGATGTCGTAAAGTTATCTTTAGCAACAAAGGTTGCGGCAGACAGCTTTGAGGGAAAATCCTTCCAAGATTTCGCTGATCTTGTAAAAGAATACACAAACGGAACCGTTGAAGTAACTGTATATCCGAGTGAGCAGTTAGGCGACTCCACAACAGTAGTCAGCAACATGCAATTAGGTACTGTTGATATGTACTGTGAGGGCGGTATCTTCTACTTAGGATACGGCGTAGACACAGGTATCTGCTCTTACCCGTTCTTATTTGACAGCTGGGATAAATATGAAGAGATCGTAAAAGGCGATTTCGGTAAATTACAGGAACAGCAGCTTGAGTCCGCAGGATTTAAACTCATCAACACAAACCGTGACTGGAGACGTGGACCGTACTACGTTACATGCTCTACAAAGCCGATCACAAGCGTTGCTGATTTAAAGGCAATGAGACTTCGTTCCGCAGATTCTCCTGTATTCATGGAAGCAATGAAATCTCTCGGTGTAACAACAACCGTTGTCAATTACAGTGAGTGCTATATGGCTCTTCAGCAGGGGCAGGTCGACGCTGTTAACTGCCCGATTTCAAATGTAGAGTCCATGGCATTCTACGAGGTTGGACCTTATGTAACACGTATGGACTGCTATCCGGCAGAACTCTGGATGGTTATGAACCTCAACAAGTTTAACAGTCTTACAGCAGACCAGCAGGATGCACTTATCCGCGCAGCGAACGATGCGGCTACACACTCCAATGAGACCATCGACAAAGAAGTTGACGATATGATTGCAAGACTTGAAGCCAAAGGCGGCGTTACATTTGATCTTGACTTTGATGACAGCATTTTCGCAGACGCTCTGAAAGATTACTACAAAGGCTTAGCCGCAAAGGGCGAATTCAACGAGATCATCGTTAAAGAACTTGGCTTAAACTAATCAACAGAACTGATTCACACAGACAGGCTTAAGGGAACTGGGTTCCTGATCCGGAGCGGTCGGGAACTTCTCCCAAAAGCTTAGCAATTTGCAGGAGTAAGCGTATGAAAACATTGAAAAAAATATATGACGGCATCGTCGAAGTAGAAGGATGGATCGCCGTTGTTGCACTCGTTGCAGCAATTGTTTTAAACGCCTATGAGATCTTACAGAGAAACTTATGGGGAAATTCCTTTATCTGGATACAGGAAATCAGTGTACTCTTAATGTTATGGTTCGCAATGCTCGGTCTCCCGAAAGTAGCGAATGACAATGCGGACATCTGCCTGGACTTATTTATCAATAAGCTTTCGCCTTCCGCACGAAAGATCGTTGATCTCTTTGTGGCGGCCATGCTCGTATTCATGAACTATATATTATTAGTAAACCTCTATAAATTGTACTTATCACAGGGCAACAATGTGACGATTGTAGCGAGATATCCTCTTAAATTCAGAAGCTACGCTCTGTTTATAGGAATCGGAACAACAGAGATTAAATACATTGTGAACACTGTCAAAGCAGCACTTGCGGTTTTTGGAAAGAAAGGAGGAGATGAGAAATGATTGCGATTTTCATGTTTATCATCCTGATTGTATTTGTACTCTTAGGAGCACCAATCTCCATGGCGATGGCAATCGGAGCGTTAGCCGCTATAAAATACAGCGGACTTGATCCTGTTATTATCCCAAGCCTTATTTCCGGCGGCATGAGCAACTACACACTTATGGCGATTCCATTTTTCATCTTTCTTGGAAACATCATGAATAGCGGCGGTATCACTGAGAGAATCTTTGACTGGTGTGAAGCTCTTGTTGGACATATGAAAGGAAGCCTTGCACAGGTTAACGTTGTTACATCCGTTGTCTTCGCAGCAATCTCCGGTACTGCGGTTGCCAATGCGGCTGGTCTTGGAATGCTGGGCGTAAAGGCAATGAGAAGTAAAGGATACGACGGAAAGTTTTCCACCGGTGTAACCGTAGCGGCATCTCTGTTGGGACCGATCATTCCTCCCAGCGTTGTTTTATTGGTATTCGGTTCCCTTTCCAATACTTCCCCGGGAAAACTTTTTATGGCAGGTCTTCTTCCGGGACTTATTCTTGCGGCAGCGTTAATGGCACAGATTTACTTCATGTGTGCGACCGGAAAAGTACAGTGCCCAGAACCAGAAAAATTTAGTCTTAAGAAACTTATCACTGCAACAAAGAGAAGTATCTTCGCTCTTCTTTGCCCGGTATTATTATTCCTCGGTGTTGGTACCGGTGTCGCAACAGCAACAGAGGTCGGTATCCTTGGATGCGTATATGCAATCTTTGTAAGCATCATTTACAAGACATTCTCTCTCAAGAACCTGATTGATGCGCTCAAGAAGACAATTACTTCCGCATCCTCCATCATGTTCCTTACAGGTGTTGGTTCTGTTATCGCATGGGTCATGACAAAAGAACAGGTTCCGCAAACTATCACAAACGCATTGGTTGGTTTTACTTCCAGTAAGTATGTCGTCCTCTTGATCATCCTCTTTATCCTTCTTTTCCTTGGATGCTTCATGGACGGTACTTCTATCCAGCTCGTTATGGTTCCTGTATTAATGCCGATTGCGGCAGCTTTCGGAATTGATATGATCCACCTTGGCGTTGTCGTTGCCCTCGCGGTAACGATCGGAGCTTCCACTCCGCCGGTAGGTGTGTGTCTGTTCGTACTCAGTACAGTAACGGGAGAACCTCTTGAGAACGTAATTGCAGGTACAAAGACCTTCTATCTTCCGATCTTTATAGCACTTTTATTTGTAACATTCTTCCCGCCGATCGTAACATGGCTTCCGAATTTACTGCTTGGTGCTTAATGTAATGCTAAAAATGATAAAGGTGGTATTCTTATGAAAAGTAGATTTGTAGTTGCTCAGATGGAGCAGAATGGTGACCCGGAGATCAACCTTGAGAACGCTAGAAAAGCAGTTGCAGAGGCTGTAGAATATTATCATGCAGACTTTATCGTATTCCCGGAGTGCTTTATGAGCCTTTATCCGGCGGGAACTCCGCATGAGACACAGCTTGCGAGCGCCCAGACTCTGGACGGACCGTTTGCAACGGAAATGAAGAAACTGGCAAAAGACAACCATGTATGGATCGCATTCGGAATGAATGAAAAAGTAGACAATCCGGCAGATCCGCGCAACCACAATACGACAATGATCATCGACAGTGAAGGCGAGGTCAAGGGCGTGTACAGAAAAACACATCTTTACGATGCGTTCGGATATAAAGAGTCTGATACGATCTGCCCGGGCGACAAGCTGTTTGATCCGATCGATACCCCGTTCGGAAAAATCGGACTGTTTGTATGCTACGAAGTAAGATTCCCGGAGGTTGCGAGAGATCAGGTTCTCAAGGGAGCCGACATCATTCTCATGCCGACAGCATGGGCAAGCGGTCCGTTAAAATCCCATCAGTTCAAGACTCTGATCACAGCGAGAGCCATCGAGAACACCGCTTACATCGTTGCGGCAGACCAGGTTGGCGTAAACAGCATGGGCGAGAGCATCATCGTGGATCCGATGGGCGTTGCGGTTGCATCCGCAGGCGAGACACCGCAGCTTATCTGCGCGACCATCGATACAGACAGAATCAAACAGGTCCGCGCGAAACTTCCGTCTTTCAAGGATCGCAGACCGTACCTCTATCTCGTAAAATAAAATAGCTTACAATTTCTCATTATACCGTTACCTCTTGTAGGAAAGGCGCTTCTGACCGTGCAGAGGCGCCTTTTCCGCAATTAATGACTATTTTAGAAAGGAGAAACACAGTATGAACGAATTATTAAAAATGACAGCCCACCAGATAAAAGAAGGTAAATTTGATAAGGTGATTCTGGCGATCGGTTCCTGCGAGGCCCATGGACAGCATCTGGCAGAGGGCTGTGACACCATCGTCTCCTACGAACTCAGCAAACAGGTGGCGGACCGTGTGCCGGGAATGCTGGTTCTCCCGCCGATTACTGTGGGCTACAGCGGACATTATGACACATTCCCGTTTACCCTGACCTTTGATTATGAGACCATGATCCATGTGATCTATGATATCGTGGAATCTGTCCTGAGAAACGGTATCAATAAGATCTTTTTGATGAACGGACATGACGGAAATATCGCTCCAATCGAGATCGCGGCGAGAAAGATCAAGGAGAAATATCCGGACGCAAGGATCGCGTCCCTGCCGGAATGGTGGGTCATCGCCGGAAAGCTCGTCCCGGAAGGAACCTTCAAGGTCTGGAACGGACTTGGACATGCGGGAGAGGGCGAATCCTCCATCGCTTACCATTTATTCCCGCAGTGGTGTGAGCCGGATCAGGCAACATGCGTCGTGCCAGATCATCTTCCGGAACATGTCGATATCAAGTGGGATTTCGCTGAGATCACAGATACAGCCCAGACCGGTGACGCGACCATCGCGACAGCGGAAAAAGGAAAGCTCATGAATGACTGCCTCGTAGATGCTGTCGTGAAAGATATAGAGGAGCTTGAGAAGACAGGATGGAACTATAATACGAGCCACTGCGCGACAAAGCTGAAATGATGGCGATAGTGTGAAATTAAAAGGGATATTCTATACGATCTTATCAGCGGTTCTGTTTGGGGTGAATCCGCTGCTGTCGAAGCAGATCTACGCCATGGGCGGAAATTCGGTCACGTTGACATTCTTCCGTATGATGATAACGGCAGTGACATTCTGGATCGTGAATGCAGTCTGGATGCATAAAGATTACAGCGTGAGCCGGGATGAATTCAAAAAGCTGTTTTTCTGCGCCCAGGGGTACTGCCTGACGCCGTATCTGCTTTGGAGTTCTTACAATTACCTCCCGTCCGGAATGGCGACAACGATCCACTTTGTGTATCCGGTGCTTGTCCTGATTGGAAGTATCGTATTTTATCATGAGAGACTTACCAGAAAAAAAGCGGTGAGTTGTCTTTTCTGCGTGACAGGGATCCTGTGTCTCTGCCAGGCGGATGGGACGGTCAGCTTGATGGGATTTCTGCTCGCGTTTGTCTCAGGAATCGTCTACACACTGTATATTTTGCTGTTAGATCACTGCGGACTCGTGGACATGCATCCGTATAAGTTAAGTTTCTGGCTTTCCGGAATCGGCACCGTGGAGATATTCCTGATCGCGCTGGAGACGGGGAAATTTACGTTGGGCATCGCAGCGGCAGGCTGGGGACTGACGGTCATCTTTGCCCTGTCAGCAGGTGTGATCGCCTCGACGGCATTTCAGCTTGGTACAAAGTATGTCGGCGCGCAGAACGCCTCGATGCTCTCGACTTTTGAACCGCTGACAAGCGTGATCGTGGGAGTTATTGTATACCATGAAGTTATGACCGGAAGGACGCTCACTGGGATCGCGGCAATTTTACTGTCGGTGATCGTTGTGTCGTGTCCGGAGCGGACAAAAAAATAATTGAAAAAGCGGAAGCGGTCAGGACGTATGAGTGATACGGTCCGGGGCTTCCGTTTTTTGATGCCAAAAACTTGAGAAAACTGCCGCTGATTTCTGCAGGGGAGAGATAGCGCCTGTTATTGCGGATGCCCTGCAGCAGATGGGATTACTGTGCTGCAGCTTCTTTCGCAAACCCCGTATTCACAAGATCCTCATAAGGAACCCGTGTGTCAAGCTCCCCGGCTTCCTCGAGGATATTCTCAAGAAGTTCAAAGCTCTCTTTTTCAAAGATGGTATTTCCTTTCCAGGTATCCTGCTCTTTGTAACGTTCCACAATGATCTTGATCTTTTCGGTGTCTGTCTCCTGAAACTGTGGTTTGATCGTCTCGGCGATCTCTGCGGCGGAGTGGGTATTCACGTAGTCGAGGCCTTTCTGGATCGCATTGGTGAAGCTTTGTATGATCTCCGGATGCTTTTCAATATAGCTTTTTTTTGCACTGTAGGCCGTGTAAGGGACGTAGCCGGAATCTTTTCCAAGGGATGCGACTACATAGCCGTTTCCTTCCTGTTCCAGGGCTGTCGCGAAGGGTTCGAACTCGACGGTGTAGTCGGAATCATTGCTGGTGAACGCTGCCGCGGTGAGACCGAAGCTGATGCTCTGGTCGATGGTGAGATCTTTGGCGGGATCGATGCCGTTCTTCTTTAAGATATACTCAAAGACCATCTGGGGCATGCCACCGGCACGGCCGCCTAAAACTTTCTTCCCAATGAGGTTTTCCCACTTGAAATCAGCTTCCGGTGTGCGTCCGACCAGGAAGTTTCCGGCGCGCTGGGTGAGCTGGGCGAAGTTTACGGCGTAATCCTCATCGCCCTGGATATAAGTATAGATACTCGCCTCAGATCCCATGAACCCGATGTCCGCATCCCCGGATACCAGGGCTGTCATGACCTTGTCAGCCCCTGCACCGTTTACCAGTGTCAGATCGATTCCCTCCTCCTCAAAATACCCCAGCTCGATGGCGGCATACTGGGGGGCGTAGAAGATGGAGTGGGCAACCTCATTTAAAGTCACGGGAGTTAAAGATGATTCCGTGTTCTTCTTACATCCGGCAAGCAGAGCCGCCGCCGTAAACACAAGAAGAACCGGTGCCAGAAATTTTCTCATAATACCAAAAGACCTCTCTTTGCGATCGTTCTATATGTTCAGTGTATGAGAAATGCCGGAAAGGGTGCAAAAGATCATGATTCCTGCGGTGCCTTGACGTAGCATAAAGCAATAGGAAAAACCTATAGCAGACCCTGAGTACATCCAATTAGACAGATTTTCCAACATATGGTACTATTACCTTGCAACCAGATAGGATGGTTGGTAAATGAAAATAAGAAATTTTTCGGGAATGAAATGCGATGTCCCGATCCGGAATAAGAGGAGGAAAATCACTATGGCAAAGAAAACAAGAGCAGAGAGAAACTTCAAATTTGAGACATTACAGCTTCATGTAGGACAGGAACAGCCGGATCCGGTGACAGACGCGAGAGCGGTTCCGATCTACCAGACTTCTTCCTATGTATTTAAAAACTGCGAACATGCAGCAGCACGTTTCGGACTTACCGATGCCGGAAACATCTACGGAAGACTGACAAACCCGACCGAGGATGTATTTGAAAAGAGAATCGCAGCACTTGAGGGCGGCGTTGCAGCACTTGCAGTTGCATCCGGTGCAGCGGCAGCAACATATGTATTTGAAAACCTTGCACATGCAGGCGACCACATCGTTGCAGCAAAGAACATCTACGGAGGAACCTACAACCTCCTCGCACATACACTTCCGGAGTACGGTGTGACAGCAACCTTCGTTGATCCGTTCAACTACGAGGAAGTTGAGAATGCGATCCAGGAGAACACAAAAGCGATCCATGTTGAGACACTCGGAAACCCGAACTCCGATGTTGTCGATATCGAGAAGCTCGCATCCATCGCTCATGCACACAAGATCCCACTCGTAGTGGATAACACATTTGCGACTCCGTACCTTGTAAGACCGATCGAGTACGGCGCAGACATCGTATTCCATTCCGCAACAAAATTCATCGGCGGCCACGGAACCACGATCGGCGGCGTGATCATCGACAGCGGAAACTTTGACTGGGAAGCAAGCGGAAAGTTCCCGTCCTTAGTTGAGCCGAACCCGAGCTACCATGGCGTAAGCTTCGTAAAGGCAGCAGGAAGAGCAGCATTCGTCACAAAGATCCGTGCGATCTTACTTCGTGATACAGGCGCAACGATCTCCCCGTTCCACGCATTCATCTTCTTACAGGGACTTGAGACACTGTCCCTCCGTGTAGAGCGCCATGTACAGAACGCATTAAAAGTCGTTGAGTACTTAAACAACCATCCGCTCGTAGAAAAAGTAAACCATCCGTCCGTATCCGATGATCCGGAGCAGCAGAGACTTTACAAGAAATATTTCCCGAACGGCGGCGGCTCCATCTTTACCTTCGAGATCAAAGGCGGTGCAGAGGCTGCGAAGAAGTTCATTGATAACCTGGAACTCTTCTCCTTACTCGCAAACGTTGCCGATGTAAAATCCCTTGTCATCCATCCGGCATCCACAACCCACTCCCAGTTAAACGATGAGGAGCTTGCAGATCAGGGCATCAAGCAGAACACGATCCGTCTCTCCATCGGTACTGAGAATATCGACGATATCATCGAGGATCTCGACGAGGCATTTAAGACATTACAGGAATAATCCACTGCTTTTACAGAATGGTACGGGACGATGAATGCCTGGCAGGAATCGTCCCGGAGATCATAAGATCCTTGCAAAATACTCCCAATATGATATTCCCCCTCAATAAGTGAACGAAAAACAGCAGCCAGTGCGCAAAAAAAGTGCATGTGGCTGCTGTTTTGCTGTGGCTGTATAACTGCAGGAAAACGCTGGTGGCAGGTTTATGCAAAACATAAGGGGGAACGCAGGAGATATAAGATGAAAAGATGATCTGTGAGTGTATTTCTGATGGGTGAGAGTAGCTGTCTACTGTAACTGATCGAAGAAAAAATAGCTTCGCAGCAGTTATTTCGGAAGGAACTAGCTACGAAGCTTATATCATTTGGTATTATGAGGTGGAAGACCTGACCGATACCGCCGCTGCCAATCTTATGATTTGCATGGCCCCTTCACACTGTTTAAGATCTCCTCCGCTGCCAGTCTGTGTTTCTCCTCCAGCTCATGTTTCTGGTCCAGGATCGTCTGGATCGTGATGCCGTCCAGGTAGTCCATGATGACGCGGTTTAAACCTTCCCAGACCGGGAGCGTGTCGCAGGCGGAGCAGCGTTCGCAGGGATTCGGAGTGTGCTCGAGGCAGGAGACCGGGGCGAGACTGCCCTCTGTGGTCTCTAAGATCTCACCGACCGTACATTCCGACGGAGCTTTCGCGAGACGATATCCGCCCTGGTATCCGCGGGTAGTGGAGAGCATTCCGGTCTTATTTAAGAGCGGGACGATCTGCTCCAGATATTTTTTTGAGAGTCCCTGGCGGGCGGCGATATCCTTTAAGGAAATAAACCCATCCTCGGTGTGTTCCGCCAGGTCGATGACCATGCGGAGCGCATAACGGCCTTTTGTAGATATTTTCATAATTGCTTCACCAATTTAAACAACAGCCTGGCATGGGAAAAGACAGCCGGGCGTTGAACTTTCTGTAATATTTTATCTCAGTCAGATCAGACTTCCACCTCGTTTAGGTGACAAACAACGCAAATCGGAACTGTTTCCGATTATACTACAAAAAAGATGGGCGTTCAACTAAGGTTTTGGCTTTTTCTCGTGGTTGCCAGAAAAATACACATGTGATAAAATAAAAAAGAGTTTCCGGCAGAGAACGGAAACCGCCAATAGAGGTCCTTTGGAAAAAGGACCAGATTGCTGCGAAAACAGAATATCAGCGGTGGCCCTGAAAATGAAAAGCTAACAAGTTGGTTGAGATGAAATCAGGATCGCTGCAGAAATAGTGAGTCAGAAAGAAAGGAACCAGAAAAGTTATGAAAAAGCTGGAAGATTATGTTGTAAGCATTCCGGATTTCCCGGAGCCGGGAATTATTTTCCGCGATATCACCTCGATCTTACAGGATCCGGATGGATTTAAGCTGGCGATCGATTCTCTCCTTGCGATGGTGAAGGACGTGGATTTCGATGTGGTTGTCGGCGCGGAGTCCAGAGGATTTATTTTTGGAACACCGGTCGCGTATGAGATGGGAAAATCCTTTGTCCCGGCGAGAAAACCGGGTAAGCTTCCGAGAGAGACGGTTTCTATGGAGTATGCCTTAGAGTACGGCACTGGAACGATCGAGCTTCATAAAGATTCCATCAAACCGGGTCAGAAGGTCGTGATCATCGATGATCTGATCGCAACCGGTGGAACTGTGGAGGCGATCGCAAAGCTCGTGGAAGAACTCGGCGGCGAGGTCGTTAAGATCTGTTTTGTGATGGAGCTTGCGGGATTAAAAGGAAGAGAGAAACTTCAGAAATATGATGTGGATTCCGCGATCATTTACGAGGGTAAGTAATAAGGAAACCAGGTCCATGCAAATGATGGTCGCTGGATGATACACACCTTCGCAGAATGGTTATTTCAACTGCAGAATGGATTTTCGTTGGGATAAATTTACGGTTACTCAGCATCTTAAAGAGATGGGAGTCATGTCTGACTAAGAAAAAAGATTATATGCCGCCAGAGAACGCGACAAAAGCGGGCTGGCGGCATCTGTTTTTCTGTCAGAAGAGCGTATCGGAAGAACTGTTGTATTTATCAGGAAAAGAGGATAAAAATGAGAGAGATCGTATTTAAAATGGAGCGCCCGGGTCTCGTTGAGGTCGGGCAGGAAGTGGATGTCAGCGAGTCGGTCACACCGGTCAATGTCAATTACATGATCGAGCCGGCGGTGGCCATGTCGGGGCTGTTCCGTTTTACGGAGCGTCTGAAGAGCAAAAAGGGCATTGTGAAGGACATCATCCAGAATGACCGCGGATACTATGTGACAGTGGAGTTCGACGAGTAGCGGAATGGTTTGTTTGACTTATGCAGCGGAGCGCTGCGGTTTCCTGTGGAAAAACAGCAAAAGCAGGAAGTAGGCGGCTGACAGGATGAGGATCCGGACGGCGGTGCGGAAAAATTCTGGAAAACCGGACGGGATCGGGAAGTCTTCCGGGAACAGGCGGAAGATCCAGAGCGCGCAGAGCAGGCAGAATACCGGTTTTCCGATCAGGGTCCATGCGTTCCATTCAAACGCAGTGATCCTTCGGAGTGCCAGGATATGGAGCAGGGCGAGGAGAACCTCGCTTGCTAACATCCCCCAGAGACAGGAACGGATCCCGAACACCGGGATCCCGAACCACACGAAAGCGATGCGGACGAGGAGAGAGACCAGGTGATGGAAAAATGTGAGCTTCGTCCTTCCAAGGCCATTTAAAATGCTGCCGGACGAGGTGGCAAGATAGAGAAACGGGCAGAGCCAGGCGAGGATCTGAATGAAAGATCCGGCGTCCTGGCTTTTAAATATCTGCAGCCCCAGAGTTTCGCCGAAGACCGTGAATACCCCGATGCAGAAGATCCCGAGGTAGAGGCTGTAGCGGAAGGACATGGAGATCCCGTCCGCGATGCCGGAGGTGTTTCCGGCAGACTGGTGTCTGGCGGTTGACGGCAGCAGGACCACAGCCAGAGAGTTTACGAGAGCGGAGGGAAAGAGGACAAACGGCATTGCCATGCCGGTGAGAGTCCCATATGTACTGACAGCCTGGGACCTTGTGAGGCCGTAGACAGTGAGCCGCTCCGGGATCATGATCGTCTCGGCACTCTGTAAGAGGTTCAGGATCAGCCGGTTGGCCATGAGCGGGACGGCGAGAGCGAGGAGAGCACTCATGGGAGACAAGAAATCCAGGAGTCCCGGAATATCTGCGGTACTTTGAAATTTATGAGGTTTGTGCGCGGCATGATCGGAGAAATTTGCTGAATTATTTTTATTTCCATGAAATTCATGAAAAAGAAGAAAAAATATCAGGACAAACAAAGCAGATCCGGCCTCTCCGGCCACCAGGCCGAATACCGCGAGCGACACCGTGATCGGAATCTTCTTCTCGATCCAGATGGATGCCAGGAGAAAGACCGTAAAGATCCGGATCATCTGTTCAAAGAGCTGGGCGGCTGCAGGGACAGACACCTTTTCCTTTCCGTAGTAGTAGCCGCAGATACAGGCATGGACGGAAGTGCAGGGGATTGCAAAGGCCATGACGGAGAGCAGCGGGGCGCACCGCGGTTCCATGAGGACAGATCCCGCGAGAAATCCGGAAAAATGTCGGATCATAAGGGCCGCGGAGAGTGACATGGAAAAGGAAAGGAGAAATCCGGAAACAAGCGTCCGCTTTGCATGTTCCGGCTCTGCTGCGATGAAACGGGAGATCGCAGTCTGGATCGAGCCGGCGCACAAGGAGAAAAAGATCCCGTAGACCGGAAAGATCATCTGATAGATCCCGAGACCTTCGGCGCCGATCGTGCGGGAGAGAAAGATCCGGTAGAAAAAGCCGAGGACGCGGGAGAGTAGACCGGCGGCTGTGAGAAGAATTGTTCCGGTGATGAGTGGATGGGGCTTATGGGAAGAAGGCATGGCAGCTCCGAAATGGCAGAAGGATTCGGTTATATATATGTGGGAGCAGGGGAATGATATGAATCCGGTTTATCGCAGACGGATGACTGATATGAAGACTGAAATCATCACAAATTCTTTAATACTTAGTGATTCACTGTGTATTTCTGAAAAAACATGAGAATACCGGTTGAAATTCCTGAGGGGTTTCGTATATAATGTAAAATATCTGTGGCCTGTCCGCGCTTTTTGCGGCGCTGACTCGCGGGTCATGGCATAAACTAATAGTGTTATCAGGCTTTGAACCTCTTAAAACAGAAAGGCGGAACAATGAAGAAAGTAATTTATCTCGACAACGCGGCTACGACAAAGGTACGTCCGGAAGTCGTGGAAGCCATGCTGCCGTTTTATACAGAATATTACGGAAACCCTTCTGCGGTATATGAGTTTTCCACACCGTGTAAGGAAGCGCTCGCAAAGGCAAGAGAGACGGTCGCAAATTCTCTCGGCGCAAAGGACAATGAGATCTACTTTACAAACGGCGGTTCCGAGTCCGACAACTGGGCTTTGATCGCAACTGCGGAGGCATATGCATCCAAGGGAAAACACATCATCACAACAAAGATCGAACACCACGCGATCCTTCACACCTGTGAATATCTTGAAAAGCGCGGCTACGAGATCACATACCTCCCGGTGGATGAGTACGGCACCGTCTCCATCGACGAGTTAAAGAAGGCGATCCGCCCGGATACGATCCTGATCTCTGTAATGTTCGCAAACAACGAGATCGGAACGATCCAGCCGATTAAAGAGATCGGTGAGATCGCCCATGAAAACGGAATTATCTTCCACACCGACGCAGTTCAGGCATACTGCCATGAACCGATCAATGTGGATGAGTACCATATCGACATGTTAAGCGCCAGCGGACACAAGTTCCACGGCCCGAAGGGAGTCGGCTTCCTCTATATCAGAAAAGGCTTAAAACTCCGCTCCTTCATCCACGGCGGCGCCCAGGAGAGAAAACGCCGTGCCGGAACTGAGAATGTGCCGGGAATCGTGGGTCTCGGAAAAGCAGTCGAGATCGCGATGGCAGAGCTTGAGAATAATAAGAAGAAAGAGACAGAACTCCGTGATTACCTGATCGGACGTGTCATGGACGAGATACCGTACACACGCTTAAACGGTCACCGCACAAACCGTCTCTCCAACAATGCGAACTTTGCGTTCCAGTTTATCGAAGGTGAGTCCTTACTCATCATGCTCGATATGGACGGGATCTGCGGTTCCAGCGGATCTGCATGTACATCCGGTTCCCTGGATCCGTCCCATGTGCTGTTAGCCATCGGACTTCCGCACGAGATCGCGCACGGATCCTTACGCCTTACCTTAAGCGAGGAGACAACGAAGGAAGAGATCGACCATACTGTAGACTGCCTTAAGAAGATCGTGGAGAAGCTTCGCGCAATGTCCCCACTCTATGAGGATTTCATTAAGAAGAACAGAAAGTAAGAGGAAAAATAATGTATTCAGAGAAAGTAATGGACCATTTCCAGCACCCGAGAAACATGGGAGAAATTGAGGACGCCAGCGGCGTAGGTACTGTCGGAAACGCAAAATGCGGCGATATCATGAGAATCTATCTCGACATTGATGACGAGACACATATCATCCGTGACTGTAAGTTTAAAACATTCGGCTGCGGTGCTGCCGTTGCCACAAGCAGCATGGCGACCGAGATGGTAATGGGAAAGACGATCGAGGAAGCGATGGAAGTAACTAATAAGGCAGTTATGGAAGCACTTGACGGACTTCCGCCGGTAAAGGTTCACTGCTCCCTGCTTGCAGAGGAAGCGATCCATGCAGCACTCTGGGATTATGCAGAAAAGCACCATATCGAGATCAAAGGCTTACAGAAGCCGGTGTCCGATATCAGTGAGCATGAAGAGGACGAGGAATATTAATGAAGAAAAAAGTCGTGGTGGGAATGTCAGGAGGCGTGGACTCATCGGTTGCGGCCTGTCTTTTAAAGGAACAGGGCTATGATGTGATCGGTGTCACCATGCAGATCTGGCAGGAAGAGGATTCCTGTACCGTTGAGGAAAACGGCGGATGCTGCGGACTCAGCGCGGTGGAAGACGCGAGACGTGTCGCGTGGACCCTTGGAATTCCCTACTATGTTATGAACTTCCGGAAAGAATTCCAGAAGAATGTCATTGACTATTTTGTTGCGGAGTATCTGCACGGACGGACACCGAATCCGTGCATTGCCTGCAACCGCTATGTAAAATGGGAGGCGCTTTTGGAGCGCAGCCTGGAGATCGGAGCCGATTATATCGCGACCGGTCACTATGCAAGGATCAGCCAGCTTCCGAACGGCCGTTATACGATCCGGAACTCCGTGACGGCGGCGAAGGATCAGACTTACGCGCTCTATAACCTGACCCAGTTCCAGCTTTCCAAAACTTTGATGCCGATCGGTGATTACACGAAGGACGAGGTGCGAAAGATCGCCGAGGACCGTGGACTTGCCGTAGCAAAGAAGAAGGACAGTATGGAGATCTGCTTCGTTCCGGATAATGATTATGCCGGATTTATCGAGCGGGAAGCCGAAAATGTTCCGGGAAGCGGAAACTTTGTGGATAAAAATGGTGTGATCCTTGGAAAACATAAGGGGATCACTCATTACACGGTCGGTCAGAGAAAGGGCTTAAACCTCGCGATGGGCCATCCGGTGTTTGTCACAGGAATTCGCCCGGAGACGAACGAGGTTGTGATCGGCGAAGGAAATGATGTATTTTCCGATCATCTGGTCTGCAAGGATGTGAACTGGATGGCGATCGACGGACTTCACGGCGGGGAACGGGAAGTTCTCGCGAAGATCCGCTACAGCCACAAGGGATCTCCGTGTATCATCAGGGAACTCCCGGACGGAACCGTGGAATGCCGGTTTAAAGAGCCGCAGCGTGCGATCACGCCGGGACAGGCAGTTGTATTTTATGAAAATGAATGTGTAGTCGGAGGGGGAACGATCCTATGAGCAGGATGAAAAAGGGGAACGGACTCCTCCGATTCCTTATTTCTGCGGTCTTTTTTGCACTGGTGCTTTCCGGCTGCAATGGGACGAGAAAATATGAGGCGGTGGATCTGAGCAGCGAGACTGCGGCAGCGGAGTCAGAAAGCGGATCCGGCGAGGAACAGGGAACGGAAAATTCCGATGAAGCTGATCTTCAGGCATTGGGCAATCCTGCCGGGGAGATGATGAGCGCAGATCAGGCGGCCGAAAGCTCGCAGGATGCGGAATCGGTCTCCGAATCAGAGGAGATGGCTTCGGAGATGTCGGAGGAGGAGAGTGTCGCGGCAGCGAGAGAGTCAGCGGCGGAGGCTTATACAGCCGCGGCGAACGATGACGCGGAGACTGCTCCGGAAGTTCCGTTTAACGGACATACCGTCGCGATCGATGCGGGACACCAGGCGAAAGCCAATACTTCCAAGGAGCCGATTGGCCCGTCCTCTTCGACGATGAAGGCGAAGATGCCGGAAGGCTCGGTTGGAACGGCGAGCGGCGTCCCTGAATATGAGGTCACTCTTGCGGTCGCAAAAAAGCTTGAGACAGAGCTCACAAACCGCGGATACCATGTCGTCATGATCCGGACGAGCAACGATGTGAACATGAGCAGCGCGGAGCGATCCGTCGCAGCAAATCAGAGCGGCGCGGATATCCTGATCCGGCTTCACGCGGATTCCATGGACAACTCTGGTGTCTATGGGGCATTAGCAACCTGTATGACAGCCCAGAACCCTTACAACGCGTCTCTTCATGACAAGAGCTACAATCTTTCCAAAAAGATCGTGGATACCGTCTGCGGGACGACAGGAACGAAGAATCGAGGCGTCCAGGAGACGGACAGCTCCTCCGATATCAACTGGTGCGAGATCCCGGTCTGTGTGCTCGAGATGGGATTCTTAAGCAATCCTGACGAGGACACCTGGCTTCAGGACGATGGCTACCGGGGAAAGATCGCGAGCGGGATCGCGGGAGCGGTGGATGCTTATTTTGCGGAGGGGAATTAAAATAAATTTTTTAAATCCTCTATACAAATCGAAAAAAATATGTATAATAATATATAGTCTGCTTTTTCAAAAAGCAGACAATCCGGAGACGTAGCGAAGCGGCCGTAACGCGGCGCACTCGAAATGCGTTTATCGGTTCATCCCGGTACGAGGGTTCGAATCCCTCCGTCTCCGCTCGAAACCCTTGATTTTTCAGGGGTTTTTCTTATTTACGCGAATAACGGGTCAAAGTCCGCACTTGCGCGAGACCTTGGCGACTGTCGCGATAATAAGGGGAAACTCGCGAAGCGTGTTTTCATTTGTTTAACAGGGAATTTTCTGTTAAGCAAAAGGGCACGATGTGCCAATGAGATGCACTTGTGGAAGAAGAAAATTGGCGCAGGCGATCGCGCTCGGCGTGAGGAAAAGGCCGTCCGGTGAGGACAGCTTTTTATGTATGAAATCGATCGTTTGTCGACCAGATAGGAAAATGTTATGCTTTTCCTGGCAGAACATCTGCCAATGTGTCCGCATCTATGGTTTGGACGGAATTTTGCCACAAAGTCTTAGATGTGTGACAACGAAAACGTAAGAAGTTCTTAATAAAAAAAGAGGGAAATTGTAGTATACTTGGTACGTCTTAAAGAAAAGGGATGTTTATGCCGAAGCTTTGGAGAGACATTGGATGGAGAATGCAGTTTACGATCGATATTCAGATGATAGAAGCCTCAAGGTTATGACTTTTGGCAAGAAAAAAGACGTATGAAAAGAGAAAGGCGGTTTTAGAATGTTTCAGAAAAAATTTCGATATATGACAGCGCTTCTCGCAGCGCTTATGATCACACAGGGCAGTTTTACAGCTTTTGCGGATGAGACTCCGGTTGGACCGGGATACGAGGACCAGAATAAGGCCTCCACGGATACCACGACAAGTGATCCAGCAAGTGCATGGAAAAAGGTCAACGGTGTTTACGTAGACGCGAATGGAAAAAATATGGACGGGGCGCTTCTTCGCGGCATCAGCGTTTCCAAATGGCAGGGCGATATCGACTGGGCGAAGGTTGCAGCGGATGATGTCTCCTTTGCGTATATTCGTATGGGATCCTTTGGATATGAAGGACAGTATACCATGGACGAATATTATGAGAAAAATATGAAAGGGGCTTCCGCAAACGGAGTTCAGGCGGCCCCGTATGTGTTCCTCCAGACCCGGACCGTCGATGAGGCAAAAGCGGCAGCAAAATATACTCTGGAAAAGATGTCCGGATATGCGGTAAAATTTCCCGTTGCCGTGGATGTGGAATCAAAATATATTCTGGACTATTTATCAGTGCAGGATCTGACAAATGTGGTAAATGCGTTCTGTGACACGATCGCTGCGGCCGGATATACCCCGATCGTTTACAGCGATTACAGTAAGTTTACGAACGAGATGGATACAAACCAGATCAAATACGATCTCTGGCTTGCGAGATATGGTGCGGACGGACATTATCAGGGACGTACGATCTGGCAGTGCACAGATAAGGGACGTGTAAACGGGATCAACGGAAATGTCTGCCTGGAATTCACATATAAAGACTATGCTCCGAAGGCTGCACAGGGAACCGCGATCGACAGCGGTGAATGGAAGCAGGAAGGCGGAAAATGGTATTTCTACCGCGATGGCGGACGAATGAGCGGCTGGGTAAATCCGGATGGCTACTGGTACTATCTTGATCCGGCAGAGTTAGGTGCGATGGTGACAGGAACGACGAAGAACATTGACGGTGTGGATTATACCTTCAATGCGAGCGGTGTGATGCAGTAAGGGAAAAAAGGTCCTTTCTGACCTGCAGCTTCCGTTTTTGGCGGACAGGCAGTTAGGACAAAGATTCTGCCGGGCAAGAGAAATCTCCCATACATGGGAAAGTACCGCGAGTCCGGCGGAAAGTCTGAGAATAGCGTTCAGCAAAAGGATATAGGATAAAGAATAAAGGAAAAAGAAGAGCAGGAACAAGACTTTTTGAGGAGCCATGTTCCTGTTCTTCTTTTACTCTTCCCAAGGAAGATCCACGATCGTCGGTTCATGGTGAACGGCCGGGAGAAATTTTTCGAGAATATCGGATGTTTTGATCTTCAGGCTGCTGGTGTTGATGCACGGATGGCAGCCGAAATATTCGTCCTTTAAGACATCGGAGTCGATCAGAAGTTTTACATGACCTTCCGGATCGTTCATAAGCCCCATCACACTGACAGAACCGGGAGTCAGCTTTAAATATTCTTTCATGTGATCATCATCTGCGAAGGAGAGTCGGGCGGAGCCGATCTGCTTTGAGAGGACTTTTGTCTTGAATTTTTTGTGGCCCGGCATCAGAAGAAGATAAAATTTTGTCTTCTGCGCATTGCAGAGAAAGAGATTCTTGCAGATGTGGATCCCGAGGATCTCGTCAACACCGTTGCAGGCATCGATTGTGAATGCGGCTTCGTGGTCGACGCGGGTGTAGGGGATATTCAAGGAGTCGAGAAGATCGTAAGTGCGGATCTCTGTCTCAAGACGTCCGGAACAATCTTTCGGACGGCCTGTCTCGGCGACAGGGGATGGAGTGGAAGCTGGCTGAGCAGTGTCGTGATTGCATGTGTTTTCCATGAGTGTATGTCCTTTCTGTCTAAACTTATGTAAAATCATGTAGAAT
The DNA here is from genome assembly GCF_057397225.1 of Pilosibacter sp. NGB245. Lineage (NCBI taxonomy): Bacteria > Bacillati > Bacillota > Clostridia > Eubacteriales > Clostridiaceae > Pilosibacter > Pilosibacter sp. NGB245. Next base: position 1,141,685 of record NZ_CM171584.1, read on the forward strand.
AATTCGGGGAAAAAAGATATACTTTATGTGATATTATAATCAGATGGATTGGGAGAATCAAGGGGAAGCCGGATAAAAGATAGAAAAAGAGAATGGAGAAAACAAAAGATGGAAAATAGAGAAAACCGGGATAAGAAGATGAAGAAAATGAGTGAAAAGAAAGAGTGGACAAACGGGAACGGAAGAACAAACCGGAAATCCGGAGAAATGCTGAATACCCGGGCACGGGGAGACCAGAATAGCGGGAAATCGGGGAAAAAGAACTCTCTCTGTCCGCATTTTAAATCCTGCGGCGGGTGTCAGTATCTGGACATGCCGTATGAGAAGCAGCTAGAGCACAAAAAGAAAGAGGTTGCAGACCTTCTCCGCCCGTTCTGCAAGGTCGAGACGATCATCGGCATGGATGATCCGTTCCATTACAGAAATAAGGTTCATGCGGTGATGGCGAGAGACCGGAAAGGCAGGATCATTTCCGGAGTCTACAAAGAGGGAACCCACACGGTTCTGCCGGTAGAAACATGCCTGATCGAGAATAAAAAGGCGGATGAGATCATCGGAACGATCCGGGAACTGCTTCCGTCGTTCAAGATGAAGGTATTTGATGAGGACACCAGATATGGCTTCCTCCGCCATGTTCTGGTGCGAATAGCCCATGCGACAGGGGAGATCATGGTGGTCCTGATCACGGCATCGCCGGTGTTCCCTTCGAAGAATAACTTTGTGAAAGCGCTGAGAAAAGTCCATCCGGAGATCACGACCGTAGTCCAGAATGTAAACGACCGGAACACCAGCATGGTGCTCGGAGAGAAGGAGCACGTCCTCTACGGACCGGGATTTATCGTGGATGTTCTTTGCGGGAAAAAATTCCGGATCTCCTCAAAATCCTTCTATCAGATCAATCCGGTCCAGACGGAGAAACTCTATAACCTGGCGATCGAGGCAGCAGGTCTTACCGGAAAAGAACTGGTCGTTGACGCCTATTGCGGGATTGGAACGATCGGGATCGTTGCGGCATCCGCGGCAAAAGAAGTGATCGGCGTTGAGTTAAATAAGGACGCTGTCCGGGATGCAGTCACAAACGCGAAGGTAAACGGTGAGAAAAATATCCATTTTTACAACAACGATGCCGGAAAATTCATGGTCCAGATGGCATCCCAGAATGCCCACGCCGACGTTGTCTTCATGGATCCGCCAAGAAGCGGAAGCACCGAAGAATTCATGGACGCCGTCGCGATCTTAAACCCGGACCGCGTCGTGTATGTTTCCTGCAATCCGGAGACGCTGGCGAGAGACTTAGCGTATTTTAAGAAGAAAGGATATCGGGCGGAGAAGGCTTGGGCTGTGGATCAGTTCCCGATGACCGGGCATGTGGAGACGGTTGTCTTGCTTTCCAAGGGTGAGGTCGACTCGAAAAAGATTCGGGTTGAGTTCTCTTTGGAAGATATGGATATGTCCGAATTTCAGGATGGGGCAACCTACACCCAGATCAAAGACTATGTGCTGGAGCATAGCGGGTTAAAGGTATCCAACCTTTATATCTCACAGATTAAGAGGAAATGTGGGATTGAAGTTGGCAAGAATTACAATTTGCCGAAGTCCGAGGATTCCAGACAGCCCATGTGTCCGCCGGAAAAAGAGAAAGCAATCCGAGAAGCATTCAAATATTTTGGGATGATCTAACATCCCGCAAAATGGAGGTTTCTTATGGATAGATTGATTTCTTGTGAGTTTAACATGGATACCGCTTGTGTGGAACTGAAATTTTTAGATGGCAGCATGATTGCCATTGATACCATCGCCGTGGAGAATGAGGTTGCCGATAATATGTATCAGCGGTCAGAACTGGACTATCTGATCTACAATGATCCGATTGGATATGCTGATTTGATACTGAACGGTAATCCCGAAACCTATTTGAAAACTGTAACTGAATACAAACCGCTTGATAGCTAACCAACACTTTGCCCGTGGGAGAAATTCTGCGGGCAATTTTTTTGTATCTTTTCTGTGAACTCTATTGATTTTGGCTGTCTAATGCGGTAGACTATGTGTGAAGTCTAATGGTGTAGACAGGGAGGGCGTGAATATGGATTTTCCGAAGATTCACGAAAGTGAATATCGTTTTTGTTTGATTATGTGGGAGCATGAGCCGGTTACTGCTGTCGAGCTTGTAAAGCTGTGCCAGGATCAACTCGGATGGAAAAGGACTACGACTTATACCGTTATCAAGCGTCTTGGAGAGCGTGGTGTGCTGAAGAACGACAATGGCACTGTTACTTCTCTCGTTTCCAAAGATGAAGCCCAGGCGTGTGAGATCGATGAACTGGTTGAGAAAAAATTCGAGGGTTCTCTGCCTGCCTTTATCGCTGCTTTTACAAAGCATCAGGCTATGTCCGAAGATGAGCTTGATGAGGTACAGCGCATGATCGACCGCATCAGGAAAGGAGGTTCACAATGAACGAACTCTTTTTGAAAATTATCAACATGAGTATATCTGCAAGCTGGCTTATCCTGGCTGTGCTGATACTCAGGCTTGTTTTGAAGAAAGCTCCCAAGTGGGTCAATGTTCTGCTTTGGGGTATCGTGGCTGTCAGATTGATTTGCCCGCTCTCTTTTGAGAGCGCATTAAGCCTTATCCCAAGTTCAGAAACAATTCCGTTGGATATTGAAATGGCGGCCAAACCCACAATAGACAGCGGTGTTCCGGCGATCAATAGTGTGGTCAATCCTGTTCTATCCTCATTTGCCCCACCACAGCATGTATTGACGAGTGCAAACCCGCTTCAGATTTGGATTCCGATTTTGAATATTATCTGGTTGATTGGTGTCGGCGCCCTTCTCTTGTATACCGCAGTTAGTTATTGGCGCCTATGTCGTAAAGTGGATACCGCTGTTCGCTACAAGGGCAACATTTTCCAGAGTGAGAATGTAAGTTCTCCGTTTGTCCTGGGCATTATCAAACCGAGAATCTATCTCCCGTTCAACATGAATGGTCAGGATCTGGAGCACGTTGTTGCCCACGAACAGGCGCACATTCGCCGCAAAGACCATTGGTGGAAGCCTCTTGGTTTTCTCCTGCTGACGATTCATTGGTTCAATCCTTTGATGTGGTTGGCTTATGTACTTCTTTGCCGTGACATTGAGTTTTCCTGTGATGAAAAGGTCATCAAGGAACTTGGCAACGAACAGAGAGCCGACTATACACAGGCTCTTGTGGTCTGCAGCGTCAACCGTCGCATGATTGCGGCCTGCCCACTTGCCTTTGGTGAAGTTGGTGTTAAAGATCGTGTGAAGTCTGTGATGAATTATAAGAAACCTGCGTTCTGGATTATTATTCTGGCAGTCATTGCCTGTGTGATCGTTGCGGTCTGCTTTTTGACCAACCCGATGGGATTCCAATTCGATGAAGCAACACACACCATCGTTTCTGCAAATCATTTTGATATGCGAAATGCGGATGACGCGGTGGCTATTGAAATGAATCCCGCACAGATTAGTGAGTTGAGTTCTCGGCTGGCCGGGGTCAAGAACACGAAGAAGAGCGATGAATATGGTGGATTCACACCGGGATATCAAATCAGCGCACTCCTGGAGGATGGCACATATATCCGGATAAACGGTTATTCTCTCTCCGACAATGATATGGTAGATATCGAGTGGAACGGAGAACGGTATGTTGTATCCGACGGAGAGTTCCAAGATTATTTGAGTAGAATCTGTGTGGGAGGAGATGTCGCAGTTGCTGAACCTGTACCGTCTGTTACAAAATGGTTTGACTATCTTGAAACACCAGATGAGATGCAGTGGGGTGGTCGCCATGAGATTAATCTTCCAGAGTTCCCGGATGTGACTTTCCGTTGGACTTATGGAGAAATGATGGCTGTTACGGGTAACGAAATCACTTCGTTGTATACCGGGATGCCCATCTGGAACGCCTATTTCTGCGACCTCACCGGCGACGGCTTGCCTGAGTTGTGTTCTATAATCAGTTGGGGATCTGGCATGATTGATAACCGTGTCACCATCTATGACTATGCAAACGGAGCAAGCTATGAACTGTCTGATCGAGGATATTTCGATTTTACCCTCAGATTTAATGAAGCTGACGGATACCTCTATGTAGATAAAAAGAAATATAATACTGATGAACTGGTAGAAACTGGTCGATTGGTTTTCAAGAATAATTGTATTCAGATTGAAGGTTTTTCCAACGAAGCGCATCAGGTTTTCCAAGCTGAAATTCTGGAAGATCATAATGGTTATTATCTTGTGAAGCCTGTTGAAGGTAGCTGGGAACTGAATAGTGCAGACCGAATTGAAGTACCTATCAGAAATGCTCATCCATCACCAGAACCTGAAATCGGAGATGTGATTGAAATTGAATACTCCGGTGAAATCCTTGAAACTTATCCTGCACGAATTGCGGATGTTTATGGAATCAAGGTTATAAAGCAAACCGAAACATGGGACTTAATCCCTATGGTTATGGTGAACGGGACACTGTATCTTGATACTGGCCATGAAAGCAAAATAGAAGCAAGATGTGGTGTTATGGATGGAGAAATCACATCCCAGGTTGATGGAAATAAACAGCCCAGCGTTGACAATCAATCCAATTTTGGTACAGGATATGGTTATCAATACGGGGCAACTGAGGGAACCATTGAACTCTTTATGAATGGCAAGTGGTGGATCTTCGCTACCGAAGAAGCACGACAGAAAATCCAGTTCCCGTCCATAGAGGATGAAATTTCTAAGTTTTATCTGACCATTGGCTCTGAAGGCGTTAAGAGCATCAAGCTTTCAATGCCAAATTCCAGTGGCGGCTTTGAAAATGCAGATGGTTCTCTGCTCAAGAAAGGCGAACGCATCTGGCTCGAAAATCTCGATGGCTACACTGATCTGCGAGGATTAACAATAACTGCCCTGGGTGAAAACGGAGAAATCATCTGGACAGCATCAATTCCAGATGAAGAAGAAAACAAAGGATTTACCCATCTGGTAAATGATGATTGGGAAATCACAAATATCGAATAATTAGTTCCCAGCAAATAAACCGCTGCAATTCTCATTCCAAAGTGGGATGGATGTTGTAGCGGTTTTTCTTTTTATGGTTCAAATGCCACCATTGTTTCCTTTGGTAGTTTCTCATTTTCACAGTTCAGAAGATAGGCTACGGCCTTGTTCGCAAAGCGGTTGGTTTTTATCGTATCCCAATCGGCAAGATGGATGATCTCTGCTGTGCTGCTTTCAAAATCAAATGAAATCTTACCCCATTCGCCGTCGCAGTCTGCTTGGTATTCGTAGATTGCGGCGGCGATTTTCTTTTTTCGCTTGATCTTGGATTTCTGTTTTAGCCGGACTGCATGGATTGCGCCCTCGGCAACCAACAATTCCGTCAACTTGTCCACTGCTTTTCGGTAGGCTCGTTCTGCACCGCTGGCTGTACTGCCCTCAAACATAACCGCCAGTTCTTCAAAGGTGGGGCGGTTCTTCCATGAGCCGACACGCCCACAGGTCATACAGATCGCCAGCCGCTTTTCAAGCAAGGTTTGCTCCCGGTAATTCAGTTTCTCAAATGCCCGCTGCACCTTTTCTGCCTGTATGCCGTTCCAGAGGATATCGGTATAGTTCCAGCTATCGTCAAGGGCTACATCCTCGCCTGTTTCCTCGCCGTTCTCGTCTGTCACATAGAATGGCTGCTGATTGCGGATTCCACGGACAACTTTCAGATATTCTTCCGCAAGGGCAAGATCGCAGTTGTATTTCTTGGAAAATTCGTTGACCGCATCCTTGGTATTGTGGTACAGCCAAGCCATTGACCGCACCATTTTGTAATTGGTCAGAGAGGACACCGACCATTTTTCTTCGCCCATGCGAAAACGGAGCATAGCATCCCGGATGAACGGGAAAATGTATGTAGCATACTCTGCACCCTTGGCAAGGTCATAGTCCATCAGCTTTTGGAGCATTTGCTCCCGGCAGGAGAGCTTTATATCTATAAATCGGTCTGTGTCATACAGATCGCCGCCATCCACACCGAGAAAGTCTTTGATGCGCTTGTTAAGTTGCGGCTCGTAGTGGTGTAGGAAGAATGAGAAATATATCAAATTCTTTTCCTGCAAGGCAGACAGGATATATTCGTTCAGATTGCCCACCGCTGGAGGCTCCGGTTCCAGTTGGAAGATGCGCTCTGCCGCATAAGGAATGATGCCGTCACCGTGCGGATTGACAGCGTGTTTTGGTATGTATCCGGTCATGTCCCATGAAAAATCACTCAGCATAGCGCACCTCCTTTCGGTTCTTTCTCTATCAATATCGACAGTAATTATGCATCGAACTTTTTGTTAGTAGTATTATTTTCGTCGTCCATCATATCACTTAGCACGGCAAAAGCTTGGCTCAGCGGCACAGCCTTAGAAGTCCAGTTTTTCAAACTAAACAAGTTGGAAGATTCATCAAACACATCAAATTCGTCTGTCCCATCAGTGATTTTCTTCAAGTACAACATTTCTATCAAATACAAAGCTCCCAAGATATTTAGTACATTCTCCTGCTTTGCTTGCTTCAACTGCTCATAGCGGTTGTGCTTGACATCTGTAAATGCTCCCCACCATTGCAACGACTGTGCGGGCTGGGTAATATCCCAATTCATAAACGGTTGTATTTCGATATCGTATTCCTGTACACTGATTTTTTGATTTTTTATATCCGGTGTGTTGGTCAAAATATACTGTGCATAGTCTGCAACCGTTTTTCGATCCGTTGTATTGAAACCGCAAAACTCTTTGAATACAGTATCCAACTCTGCCCCTATGGCTTGAATTAAGAGGGCATATCCGTTAGAAAATGCATCAAAATTGTCCTCATGTAGTTCTACAAACTCTATTGATTCAACAAAACGCTTTTCGAGCATTAAGTAGTATTTCCAATGATTCTGACTAAGTTCTTTTCTATTCATGTTTGTCCCTTTCTTTGTATATTTTTGCACTTGCTTCCTTTTTCAAAGCCGCCTGGTCCATTTCTTTTTCATAAGCTCCCTTGGCATAGGCTACATTGCTCAATGCCCGGAGCATCTTATCTTTTGCCAGCTTTTTCATAACCTCTGCAAGATCAGCGTCCAGAGTACCACGCTTCACATAGCGGTTTATGGTGTTCAGCCGTTTCTCATAAATCTGTTTCACCGGATGATCGTCCGCAAGCTCCCGTTGTTCTCTGCCTTTCAGGTTGCCGATCTGCCGACAGGTGCGGTGCAGCTTGTCCCCCGGTGCATAGCCGCCACAGTATTTGGTGTGCCGTGCGTTGGTGGTCAGAAACCACTTGCCGCAGATTTTGCATTTCTTCGGTGCATGACCAACACACAGGCCCTCAAAGAGATCAGACCGGAACATCCCTACAAAGGATACATAGTGCATCCGCTTGACCAGCTTCGCAACTTTTTCGCCGGGACGGATGACGGATACATACTGAACGGAATTGTTCAGGGTAGACATCCAGGCATTGCCTTCCGTGATGGAAAACTCCGGCGGGAAATAGCTGCCGAACATTTTTGCAAAACCCTCTGCGGTGCGGTCTGCTTCGTTGCCGTCTGTTTTTTCTGCAAAATCAAGCATGGCCGTTTGGTATTCCCCAAGGGAGTATGCCAGATGCCCGAAAACTGCGGTATAGCGTTGAAGCATCATCGCATCGGTAAAGTTCTGGATTTCTTCAAATTGCAAAGAATTGGTTGCGGCTTTTATGGCAAACTCCACATATTTCAGCGCATTGTCCACAGTAAAGGCTTTTTCAATCCGTTCTCTGTGCTTTGAGATATTCATATAGGAGAACGGCGGTGTTTGACTGAGAATATCGAGCATCGTCAGAGCAGCTTCCTTTGCAATAGGACAGAGTGCAGAAGCATCCTGTCCGGCGTTTAATATTCCAAGCAGCAGATTGATTTTCTCGCATTGCTCGTTTATTTTTGCAATGGTATTCACAGGAACATTCAGTGCATCACAGGCAAGCGTACCGACAGGAAATGTTTTGCTCTCATATATGACCGTATCCTGCCAGAAATCCAATGTCATCAATTCTTGATTCATGCTTGCCCTCCTGTCCTGTTTTTTCATTTTTCTAATTATATCATGTAAATGTGAAGAAATCTACGTCCTCAGATAAGTTGTCCTGTTTTTTGAAACAGGATTGTCCTGTCATTAGCCTGTTTTTTGAAAAATCCGTCATAACCATAATAGAAGGAGCGAAGCACCTGCCAATCACGGCGGGTGCTTCGTGCTTTCCAGAATATTATGAACGGAGGGTTTTCTATGACAATCTATGAAACCATCAAGGCGGCAATCAGCGTCAAGCAAGCCGCCGAACACTACGGGCTGAAAGTGAGCCACAACGGCATGGCTTGCTGCCCGTTCCACAACGACAGGCATCCGAGCTTGAAGCTGAATGAGGACTATTTTTTCTGCTTCGGCTGCGGAGCCAAAGGGGATGTGATCGACCTTGTGGCAAGGCTGTTCAATCTGAGCAGTTATGAAGCAGCGCAAAAGCTGGCTTTGGACTTCGGGCTTGACCCGAAACCGCCCACTGCCGCAGCTATGGTCAAGCCGAAGCGTCCCTATATCCGTCAGTTCCGGGAGGATGAAATGCTGTGCTTCCGGGTGCTGACGGATTATTTGCATCTGTTGGAAGATTGGAAAGTGCGCTATGCTCCCAAGACACCGGAAGATGCTCTGGATGACCGTTTTGTGGAAGCCTGCCAGATGCACTGCCATATCGAATATATGGCAGATGTGCTGACGGTGGGTGATCTGGAAGAACGGGTGGCATTGGTGGACAAGCTGATGCAGGACGGCAAAATTGCTTTTCTGCAAAAGTATACCGCACGAAAGAAAAAGGAGGTGGCGCACCATGGCGAAGAACCGGAAAACGCCTGATATGAACTTGCCCATGTGGTTTGACGGGCAGAACATCAACGAAGCTCTGTTTTGTGAAGAATTTCTGCAAGAGCGCAGGATCATCTTCGCAAACGGAGCTTTTTTCACGCCCGATGGTCGAGTGACGGACGATCTTCCTCTGCGTGGGGAGATTTACGACAAGCTGAAATTCTGTGCCGTAAACAATATCCCCCGGAAGATCACCAACATTCTGGAAGTGCTGAAACTGGAAGCGCAAGTGCCGGACTTTCCACCGGAGCAGGATCGGATTCATGTGTCCAACGGTACGCTGCTATTGAACGGCACATTTACCGAGGGCAGACCGGCTATCGTGCGGAGCCGTTTGCCGGTTGCTTACAATCCCGATGCTACTGCGCCGGTGATCTGGCTGAACTTTCTGGATGGGTTGCTTTACGTCGAGGACATTCCAACTTTGCAGGAGTTTATCGGCTATTGCCTGATTCCCTCCAACAAGGGGCAGCGCATGATGGTGATTAAAGGCAACGGCGGCGAGGGCAAATCCCAAATCGGAGCTGTGCTTTCTGCTATCTTTGGCACGAATATGAAAGACGGCAGCATCGGCAAGATTTCCGAAAACCGCTTCGCCCGTGCCGATCTGGAACACATTCTGCTGTGCGTGGATGATGATATGCGGATGGAAGCCCTGCGCCAGACCAACTATGTAAAATCTATCGTGACCGCACAAGGCAAGATGGATTTGGAACGCAAAGGCAAGCAGAGTTATCAGGGCTGGATGTTCGCCCGGCTGCTGGCATTCAGTAACGGTGATCTGCAAGCCCTGTATGACCGCAGTGACGGATTTTATCGCAGACAGCTTGTGCTGACCACCAAGGAAAAGCCGGTGGACAGAGCTGACGATCCTGATCTTGCAGAGAAGATGAAAGCTGAAGCCGAGGGTATCTTCCTGTGGGCATTTGAAGGCTTGCAGCGGCTTGTTGCCAACAACTTTAAGTTTACGGAGAGTGACCGTATCCGGGAAAACCGGGAAGCGGTCAAACGTGACAACAACAATATCTTTGATTTCATGGATTCCGAGGGATACATCCGGCGTAAAGCGGATGCGTCCATCAGCTCCAAGGATTTCTATGAAATCTATCGGATGTGGTGCGAGGAAAATTCTCTTGCTCCGCTGAAAGCCCGCAGCTTCAGCGACGCCATGATTGCCAATGCCAAGAAATTCAATCTGGAGCATTGCAACAACATCACCAACTCAGCCGGACGGCGGGTGTGGGGATTCATGGGAGTGGAAGCCATTGCACGACCTCATATAAATGGGTTTTACGGAGATTCGCCGTGTACGTACGTACCGGAGGACATTCCGGAGGAATGGCGGCAGGTCGAGTAAATCCCATTGCTGGTATGTATGTACGCAGCAAAAGAGCGTAAAACGCTTGTTATAGAAACAGCACACATCCTCTCGTTCGGGCTGTTTCTATGTCCACAGGCTTTTGAAAAAGTGTCTGTGGACACCGACTGCAAGAGGAAGTTGACACAGAACAGCTTCATGCAGACGGGCTGACCATGGGAAAAGGCGCAGACATTTTCGCCTTGGTCAGCAGAGGTCACCGCAGTGACCGCATTCCCCCTCGGGAGAGCCCTCGGAGAGCCCACGGCACTTTGCAGCCAGTATGGATGAAAGTGTCATAGTGGGTTATTACACTTTGAAAAAGTGCCGTTCTCCAGCCTTCCGCTGTCTGCAAATCTCAAAGAAAGGAAAAATCCAATGGCAAGAAATGATGGAATAGACCGTACCGTAGCCAGAAATCAGGACTTGGAAACACCGGCTGATGTGGCGAAGGTACAGGAACACAATGAGCGTGAAAAGGACAGCTACAGCAATCAGGACATCGTGCCGGAACGTACTGCGCTGAATGTTCACTTCAAGTCTCCCACTGACGATTATGTAAAAATGTTCGAGCAGATGGAACAGGATGGCGTGATCTCCACCAGAGGTCTGAAACCGGATGCCATCAAATACGGAGAGTTGGTGTTTGATGTGAACTCCGCTTATTTCTACAACTACGGCGGCTATGAATTTGCGAAACAGTTTTATGCCGATGCCTATAAAGCCGCCGTGGAGATTGTCGGTGGTGAGCAGTATATCCTCTCCGCTGTGATGCACGCCGATGAGCGCAACCGGGCAATGTCCGAAGCTCTGGGCGAGGATGTGTACCACTACCACCTCCATGTGGTCTATATCCCGGTGGTGGAAAAGCAGATCCTTTGGTCGAAGCGATGCAAGGATGAAGCCCTCCGGGGAACCATCAAGGAGGTCATCACACAGGTCAGCCGCAGCAAGAAATGGGAGTCCAAGCCGGTGCTTGGCGAGGACGGAAATCCCATGCTCAACGCAAAAGGGAAAAAGATTTTGAAGTCATCCTACAGTGTGTTGCAGGATGACTTTTTCAATTTCATGCGAAACGCCGGTTATACCGATGTGGAGCGTGGAGAGCGTGGCAGTACAGAGGAACATCTGACTGTGACCCAGTTCAAGGTGCAGGCAGAACAGCAGCGGTTGGAAGCTGTGACCGGGCAGGTAGCACAGGCGGAGCGGAGTTTGGAGAATGCCAAAGCTGCCACGGAGAAACAGAAAAAGAAACTGGAAGCTCTGCAAAAGGAAACCAAAACAGCAAAGACCGTTGCTCTGACGGTGCAGGAGATTGAAACGATGGGAAAGAAAGCCACATTCGGAAATAATATCACGCTGACACCGGATGAGTGCGACACGCTCAAACGCTATGCGGTCAACGGCATTATCGCCAATGCTGACAACAAGCGCTTGAAGGAGAAACTGGCTTCCGCTGAAAAGACGGTTTCCATCTGGAAACAGCGGTATGAAGCAGTAAACGAAAAATATATGGAACTGAAACAGAAAGCCCAGCCTTTTCTGGATGCACTGGAAATTGCATCCGAAAGGGTTCGGGCTTTTATCAATTCTATCCTCATCAGAGGAAAGGAAACGCAGGAACACAAACACCCTGACCGGAAGCGTGGACAGGATATGGAACTTTGATGGAGGAATCGCCTATTGAAGAAATATTATGAGGAAGCGAAATATAATGCGGCATTTGACCGCTGTGTGGATGTTATGAGCCAGATGCTCCAGAAGTACGGGCATCAGGTTTTGGATAAATTAGAGCAGGATACACCGCAAACGGTGGAGTGTTCCAAGGATGATAAGCAAGCGCAGCCTTTGACGGATAAGGCTGCGTAAAAATTTACAATTTACACGTTGCGTACTTGTTGCGGCTATGCTATAATATGTACGCAACGTGTATTTTTGCTTTTTGGGAGAAAAGACGAATGGATTGTAAAAACAGAATTATTAAGTTGCGTGAAAGCACAGGACTGAACCGGAAGGATTTTTGCAAGCTCGTCCATATTCCTTACCGGACTATGACCGAGTGGGAATTGGACAACCGCCATGCACCGGATTATGTGCTTAGACTTTTGGAGTATTATATCCGCAACGAGGGATTGATGGTAAAAGAAATGAGCGAAGGAGGTGGCGATTCTGAAAAAGAAGCAACTTAAATGTTATCTATATACGAGAGTGTCCACCTCCATGCAGGTAGACGGATACAGCTTGGATGCCCAGCGGGACAAGTTGCGGAAGTATGCGGCATACGAGGATATGGTCGTTGCCGGGGAGTATTCTGACGAAGGATTTTCCGGCAAGAACATCCAAGGGAGGCAGGAGTTTCAACGGATGCTGAACGACATCCAGGACTGCAAAGACGGCGTTTCCTATGTGCTTGTCTTTAAGCTCTCCAGATTTGGCAGAAATGCAGCCGATGTTCTGAACTCTTTGCAGCTCATGCAGGATTTTGGTGTCAACCTGATTTGCGTGGAGGATGGCATTGACAGCTCCAAGGATGCCGGAAAGCTTATGATTTCCGTGCTGTCTGCGGTGGCGGAAATCGAGCGAGAGAATATCCGCACACAGACAATGGCAGGACGGGAGCAAAAGGCTCGTGAGGGCAAATGGAACGGCGGTTTCGCTCCCTATGGATACAAATTGGAAAGCGGAAACCTTGTCATTGCGGAGGATGAAGTGGAAGTAATCCGTGTTATTTATGACCGCTACATCCATACCAATGAGGGCGTTGCCGGAGTTGCTAAATATCTCAACCGCAACGGGTTTGTGAAGAAGCTGCGGCAAAATAACACCATCCCCGGATTTTCAAGGAACTTCGTGCAGGACGTACTGGATAATCCCGTTTATATGGGTAAAATTGCTTATGGCAGACGGAGAACCGAAAAGAGGCAAGGTACAAGAAATGAGATGCACGTGGTCGAGCAGTCGGAGTTCCCTGTTTACGATGGTCAGCATGAAGCCATCATTTCCGAAGAAGATTGGTATCTGGCACAGGAAAAGCGCAAGATCAATTCCTTTAAGCGGGAAAAGGTCAACAATCCAGACCACGCACACATCCTATCCGGTATTTTGAAATGCCCGTGTTGCGGAAAGAGTATGTACGGCAATATTGCCAAGGCTCATAGCAAGGACAAGAAAACACGGTATTATTACTACTGCAAAAATACGGTTACGCCGACGGGACATGAGTGCAGCTTCCGGCTGAATATCGAGCAGACGGAAATCAACAAATTTGTGGCGAAGGTCATCTCCGCTATGGTCAGCAATCCCCGATTTATAGAAGCAATTCAAGCGAAAATTGGAACGGCGGTTGATACAGAGGATATGGAAAAGCAGATCGCCGTTCTGCAAGGACAGCTAAAGCAAGCCTTTGGAACGAAAAGCCGCTTGGAGCGTCAGATGGATACTTTGGACATCAATGATGCCCACTATGACAGAAAAATTTTGGATTTGCAGCGCCGATATGATGAACAGTATGATACGATAGAAGAAATCGAAGTTCAGATTGGCGAATTGCAAAGTCAGATACGCAGCATCCAGCAGGAGAAAATCTCCGGCGATAACATTTATCGGCTCTTACTGGCATTTGATGAAGTCTACCATTCCGCAACGGAAGCAGAACAGAAAGAGTTTATGAAAGCCTTTATTGAGCGAATTGAGATGTTCCCGGAAAAGAGAAAAGACGGAAGCTGGATAAAGAAGATTGTATTCAACTTCCCTGTGCCTGTTGATGGCGAGGAAGTGAAAGAACTTCCCTTGGAAACTGAAACAACAGTCGAGACTGTGGTAGGACTACACAGAAAGGATATGTAGAAATCCTTGAATTTACGCACTTTGTAGAGTTTTTCAGCTTCAACAGGATTGCTGAAAATCACAAGGAAAAAGAGCTTGTGAGGAAGGTAACGGTTGTTGTGGCATTAGACCTCGGTTGTGGGAACACAAATAATTCTGAATATGAAAGTAAATAGAGAACTATCAGATATGTTGATAGAACGTAGGGATACTTGAAAGAGTGTCCCTATTTTTTATATTAGGGCATTCCATTAGGAGTGCCTTTTTCAATTCACTTTAGAAGGAGGTCATACAATGACAAACACAGCGTTAGGAGCAGGAGCTGAAAAAGCCCAAGAAATTATTTTTATCAGCGAAGCACATGAGAAATTCTACTACGAGAAATTAAAAGAAGTAAGGTATCAGGATGTGTACCACAAGGCACTTTGCTACTGTCTTGGCATTAACGATGATACCAGAAGAAATGCGAACCGCATTTATGATTTTAAAACAGGCTGTGTAAAGACAGAATGTTTGCATGAAGGCTGGCAGACCAGCGGAAGCGTGAAAGTAGTCAGAATGGCATTTAATTTATATTGCAATGCCACACCAAGCGTGGATGATTACACGGACGCAGAGGAGCAGATTAACGAGTGCAGGCAGTACACAGTGGAAGAATTGTTTTGCTGTGCCTATGCACCATATTTTTGGCAGGCAATACAAATCCGGTATCCGGAGTATGCAACCTATAACCGGAAACTGTATGCCCTGTTTGGAGGAGCAGATTGATGTTAAAAGTTCGATTGATGGGAACAAAGAATGATATTAAATGGTTTGGGAAGATTTTGCAAAGAAATTCCAAAATCGAAGTGACAGAGTTTTCAGATTTATACCCGAATAAAGGGACAAAGAAGTTTTACAGAGCGTATGTAGAAGTGAAAAAGACTAATGTAGCAGAAAGTTAGCAGAGAGTAAAGGAGAATGTATCATGTGTAAAATAATAGCAATCGCAAATCAGAAAGGTGGAGTCGGAAAGACCACCACAACAAGTAATTTGGGAATAGGACTGGCAAAGCAGGGAAAGAGAGTTCTGCTGATAGATGCCGATGCACAGGGCAGTTTGACTGCAAGTTTGGGATTTACAGAGCCGGACAAGCTGGAGGAAACACTTGCGACTGTGATGGCGAATATCATCAATGATGTGGAAATAAAGGATGATTACGGGATTTTAAGGCATGAGGAAGGAGTTGATCTTATGCCGGGCAATATCGAATTATCCGGTCTGGAGGTATCTTTGGTAAATGTCATGAGCAGAGAGCTTGTGATGCGTTCCTACATAGAGCAGGTGAAAGAAAGATATGATTATATCCTGATTGACTGTATGCCGTCACTTGGCATGATAACCATAAATGCATTTGCCTGTGCAGACAGTATCTTAATTCCGGTACAGGCGGCATATCTGCCAGTAAAAGGTTTGGAACAGCTTATTAAGACGATTGGTAAGGTGAAACGTCAGATAAATCCGAAGCTGTCCATTGAGGGTATTTTGCTGACCATGGTTGACAGCAGGACAAATTATGCAAAGGACATCAGTGCATTACTGATTGAGAATTATGGAAGCAAAGTAAGGATATTTGAGAATAGCATTCCGATTTCCGTAAGAGCTGCGGAGATTTCAGCAGAGGGCGTCAGCATCTATCAGCATGATCCTAAAGGAAAAGTGGCAAGTGCCTATCAGTCTTTGACGGAGGAGGTGCTTGGCAATGAGTAAGGCAGGAAGTGCGGCAAAGGTAAAGCTAAACAGTTTTGATGATTTATTCGGTGCTTCTGATATGACAGCGGGCACCGATCAGGTACAGGAGATAGCTCTTTCAGAGCTTTATGAGTTCAAAGGACACCCTTTTAAAGTGCTGGATGATGAAAAGATGCAGGAAACAGTGGAGAGCATCAGAAACTATGGTGTGCTTATGCCCGGTATTGCAAGACCAAGGGCAGAGGGCGGTTATGAGATAATCGCCGGACATCGTAGAAAACACGGCTGTGAGCTTGCAGGTCTTTCCACCATGCCTATGTTTATCAGAGATTACAATGATGATGAAGCTACAGTGATTATGGTGGATACCAATATCCAGAGGGAAGATATTCTCCCAAGTGAAAAGGCAAAAGCCTATTCCATGAAGTATGAAGCCATGAAGCATCAGGGCAAAAAAGGAAATGGAAGCAGCCTTGATGAAGTGGGAGAAGCAGCCGGAGAGAGTGGAAAGACGGTTCAGCGTTATATATGGCTTGCACGTCTGTCAGATGAATTGCTGGATATGGTTGATAAGAAAAAAATCGGTCTGGTACAGGGTGTTGACATATCTTTTCTGACAGAGCAGGCACAGGAATGGGTGCAGGTTATTCTTGAAGAAACGGGTGCAGCTATTTCGACTTCCCAATCATCAAAGTTAAAAGAATATGGAAAAAACGGCGAGTTGACTCTGCCAATGGTAAGACTGATCTTGACAGAGGAAAAGCCAAAGGAAAGAAAAGTTACAATTAAGGCTGATAAAATCAGCAGATATTTTACGGAGGATTATTCCAGTGAGGACATAGAAAATATTATCTATCAGCTATTGGAAGAATGGAACACCGGAAAGGCGTCGAATAAGCAGTAAAGGAGGCACGGTAAAGTGGGCGATACAATAAACTTTGATTATTACTACGGAATTGAAGCAGAGCAGTTCTCTTTTTATCGTGTTCCCCGACTTTTGATTAAAGACGAGAGATTTAAGGGGCTTAGCAGTGATGCTAAGCTCCTCTATGGGCTGATGCTTGACAGAATGTCTTTATCCATGAAAAACGGGTGGCTGGATGATGAAAACAGGGCGTACATTATTTATACGGTGGATGCCATTATGGAAGATTTGGGATGTGCAAAGGCAACCTGCGTTAAGATTATGAAAGAGCTTGATACCGAAAACGGAATCGGTCTGATTGAAAAGAAACGCCGTGGACTTGGAAAGCCGGACATAATTTATGTGAAGAATTTTTCTACAATTACTGATGCAAAGACAGAGGAAAAGACCGATAATGCTGATAAATCCACAGAAGTTCAAAAACTGAACCTCAAGAAGTCTAATATGCATACTTCCAGAAGTTCAGAAATTGAACTTCAAGAGGTTCAGGATTTAGAACACCAGAAGTTCACAATGCAGACTTCAAGAGGTTCAGAAAGTGAACTTGCAGAAGTTCATAAAGCAGACTCTATTTATACTAACTATAATCAAACTAACCAGAGTTATACTGATATAAGTTATACCAATCCTATCAATCAATCTGGTAATGAGAGTAAGTCGGAAAAAAGGATTGATTTGATGGATGATGTCAATGCATACATAGAACTGATTAAGGATAACATCGAATATGAGCATCACATGAAGTACGATGACTGGCAGAACAAGGCTTTGTATGAGGAGCTCTTTGAGGTTATCTGTGAGGTTGTATGCGTAAAGCGTACAACAATCCGGATTGCAGGGGAGGATTATCCTTATGAGCTTGTAAAATCTAAATTCCTGAAGCTGAACAGTGGACATCTGGAGTATGTGATTGGCTGTATGCACGATACGAATACGAAAATAACAAATATCAAGGCATATATGGTTACTGCTCTTTATAACGCACCCTCAACGATAAACCATTATTATCAGCAGGAAGTGCAGCACGATATGTACGGAGGTGGCTGGCATGAAAAAGGCATTGTTTAAAATAATTCTTCCGGTATGCGTTCTTGTTCTGTGGATGATTACCTGTTATCAGGTTTGCAATAAAGCAGAAGGGTTTGATTATTTCCTTTATTGGATTTTGGTAGGATGTCCCTATGGTATCAGAAAAATGTGCATGTTCCTTGTGCCGAAGAATTTTGGTATTGCAGGAAGTATGGGAATACTGGCACTGAATTGTATCGTTGGAGGTCTGATTGGTGGTATTATTGTTCTTGTGAGGATTATCGTTATATTTACGGAGATAATAAAAGTAATAGCAGGACACTTCTGGACACAATGTCCAAAGGTGTAAAAGAAAAAAGAGCAACAAAAAAGGCATTGTCAATCAATCATAAACAATACCTCTACTTGTCATCTGGAACATATTCCATAATATCTTCAATCCGGCAGTCAAGTATCTGACATAGCCTGTTCAGAATAATGGTCTTTACTACCATATTTTGCCGGAGCCGCTGAAGCTGTGCTTTGTCAATGCCATAGTCTTTAATGAGCTGGTACTGACTGATGTTTTTAGACTTAAGCGTTTGCCAAAGGGGATCGTATTTAATCATACAGGCAACTCCTTTCCTACCTTGTATTTTAATGGCAGGGAACTTATAATAATATGGTGCGTGTATGCACCATAAAATATGCAAATGGTAAAAACGATAATGATTATTTCAGAAGAATGAGGATATAGATGCAGGTAGTGTGGTTTTGAAACAGGAGGATGGTTAATCGTGAAAGAAAAATACATTACAGACGATGAAAGGGAGAAATGCAGAAAAGTTGCAGATGCTTTTGCAGAGCTGTATGAGATTGAAAATATACTTGTTGTGGATGCTGGAAGATATGGTTTTGTCAAGTTACAGTATTATAGACCACCGCAAGGTTTTGAAGATGCAATTACCTTTACGGATAGCCGGAGCATGTTTGAAAACTTGTGGGAGGAATGGTTTGACACGCAGCTGTTCCTTCTGGCAAAAGGAACACCAATGGCAGGAATGGGATATAATGAGATATTCCAGTGTCTGCCAAAGGAGAAACAAGAGGAACTTATGAATAGAAAAGCCGGATTTGCAAAAACGGCAGGAATAGAATAATCAGGTAACAGCGTTAGGGCAGTTATGAGTGAAATACTTGTAGCTGCTTTTTTTGTGCTTTTGGACACGATGTCCAGAAGCGGGGAAGGAGAGATATATAGATGGAATCAATGAGAGATATTAACAGGGTAATGGAGCGTGAGATAGCGAAGGGGAGCTGCCCTTTGAAGCTGGATCATATTGAATTTGGAGATTATTCGTATCAGGAGATAACATCAAAGGAGAAACTGCTGGAGGTATTATCGTATTTGTTACGGATAGGTGATTACAAGCAGTATGCCGGAAAGACTATCCTTAATAATGTTTATATGGACCTGCGAGGGAAAAAGCCCGTATTTAAGAGAACCAAGACAGCTATGGAAAGAAATAATATATTTGCAACAATCAGAAGGTATGCAAAGAAGCTAAAGCCGCAGTATAATGGAGATGTATATTTGGAAACGGTCAGATGTTATTTTGATATACCGCAAGAAAATCTGGAAAAGTGCCGATATACATATCAGGGGAACGAAACATACGCCTTTCTGATGTCGGATAAATATATCATGGCACTATATACGCATTGTCTGGTGGCAAGAAAAGAAGCTGCTGTGCAGGATTGGCAGGTGGAAGGTTTTACTGAAAAAGAATATGAAATGGTAAGACTGGAGAATGTGGGTGATGTTTTGTTTCAGGCATTGATGCTGGATGATGTAAAGATAAAAGATGGAATGATGTATGCAGATTTTTTATCGGTGATTTTAGATAATATTGTTGATAATTATTAAAAAGTTATGCGTTACGAAAGGGAGAGAAAAAAATATGGGTGAACCAAAATGTATTTATTGTGGAACTTCCAAAGATTTGTCTGATTCAGATATTATACCAGATGCATTAACCGCATCAAGGATAATAAACAAGTGTGTGTGTCATGTGGAGCATAATAGTGGAATGACAAAAAAATTTGAATCAGAGGTGGCTGAGAAATTAGCCTTTCTATTGAATTATTTAAATATTAAATCGAAAAAAAGTAATCATTTTCCGACTTATGAAGCAGATTATGTGATTGCAGGGATACGATATCATGATAAAAAGGTGGTCAAAGAACATGATTTTATAAACAAGAAAATTCTGTGGAGTGAGAATAATGAGTCAGCATTTGGACCGTATGAAAAGATTGAACAGATAGCAAAATCAAAAAAGACTAATAAAGGCGATATTGAACAAATAGATATAAATACTCAAGTGATAGAATCACATATTCCACTTAAGTATGAGGTCTTTTTTAGTGAAGCGATGCATAGGCAAGTGGCGAAGATCGCATATGAATGGTATTGTCTGAAAAATAAAGTGGAAGATAAATACGAGGATTTTTCAGATATAATAGCCTATATTCTAGACGGTGGCAATGACCAAGTTGTAAAAATGGTCACAGATAAAATGCTACTCGACAAATTTAGCGAATTTTGTCATGATGGAAGTCATGCTATGTTAGCTTATATTGATAATCAAGGTGGCATTAGTGTATTAGTGGATATTTTTGGAGTTGCAGTATATGATATAAAGGTATGTAAACATATACCAACATTTTGTGAGAATAATTGCATATTGCAAAAGATTAACATTGATGGTTCAGGAAATAGAGAGCGTGAATGTTTATGTGTTCATGACTATAATGATATTGTTTCAGACATGATTAATGGAATGAGTGAGAGTACTGATTTTCCGGCACAGGAAATTGGGGGATTGCAATGTCATGTAATGATGCCCCAAAATCAACATATTAACTATAATCTCTTTGTTTTAGATATTCTTCATATATTGGGTAAAGGAGTGGCAGGAATTCATGGTGGTAATCAATATGTGGTTGATTTTGTACTAAATCAATTACAAGACTTATTAAATACGGATGTCATTCATAAGAGAGGGCTTAAAAGATTTGTTGAGGACAATATTGGAAGTGATGAAATAAAGATAAATGGAGAAAATATAGGAGAACATAGCATCTTTTACTATTACATTCTTTATAAATTTGGGGAAAGTGAAATTCAAACTTTAGATGATAAAGTTGTTGAACAGTTCATTATCAATCTATTTAATACAAGGAAGATTGATTCAAGAGAAGTGAATATGAGGGAAAAGCTTGAAGAAATGTTACGTGAAGAAAAGTATAGTGAATTGATTAAGTTGGGGGCATGTAAAATAAGAAATTGGTAATCAAAATTTCAAAGTAAGTTTGAAGTTGCTGATTTGAAACAGATTATAAAAGAAACAGCGTCAGGGCAGTTATAAGTCGAGAGATTTGTAGCTGCCTTTTTTATTGCTTTTGGACACGATGTCCAGAAGCGGAAAGGAGAATTATGAGGTATTTATTACATCGGCTGTATGTTCCGCCTTAGCGAAGCATACGCACAGGAAGATGCAGATCGGAGGTACTTATGCAAGAGGAAGTAACGCAGAAAACAATCGCTCTTGTAATTAAGACCGCTAAACTGGATGCCAACGTCTTGAAGGCTGCAATGCGGATGTATTTGAACCACCGCAGGCAGAAAGCACAGAAAACGCATGGTAAAACTTCTGTGAAAAAGCTGGTTGGCGAAGGTGTGGGAGTTTCGTCTATCGAAGTGACGGACGGCAATATCAAATCCTTTGAGCGGGTAGCTCGTAAATATAATGTTGATTTCGCCGTCAAGAAAGACAAGACAACGGCCCCGCCGAAATATGTGGTATTTTTCAAGGGCAGGGATGCCGATGCAGTAGCACAGGCATTCAAGGAATTTGTTTATGGTAATGAGAAACGAAAGAGCAGAACTTCCGTAAGGGAGAAACTGAAACGCTTCAGGGATGCAGTATCACAGAATAAGAACAGAGAACGGAGCCGGGAAAAGAATAAGGACAGGGGGCAGAGCCTTTGAGTAACATCATTGAAGGCATAACCAAAGACCTGAAGGCTATCCCGAAAAATCTGAAAGCAAAAGTAGGCGGTATGGATACCAAGAAGCTGGTGCTTTTGAATCTGCCCTATATCTTTGTTGGATATTTCTGTGATAAGGTTGCATGGATGTGGAGAGTATCAGAAGGTACAAATGCTTCTGATAAGATGATGGCAGTCATGAACCGTTTTGATAAGCTGTTTGCCAATCCTTTGCCCAGCTTCCACCCAAGAGATTTACTGATTGGTGTGGCAGGCGGCATAGCGCTCCGCCTTGTGGTGTATTACAAAGCCAAGAATGCCAAGAAGTTCCGGCAGGGTGTAGAATACGGTTCCGCAAGGTGGGGAAATGCCAAGGACATAGAGCCATATATGGACTCTGTGTTTGAAAATAATGTCCTTCTGACACAGACAGAACGGCTGATGATGTCGGGCAGACCGAAAGAGCCGAAGTATGCAAGAAATAAAAACATTCTTGTTATCGGTGGTTCTGGTTCTGGTAAGACTCGCTTTTTTGTGAAGCCGAACCTGATGCAGATGCACTCGTCTTATGTTGTCACTGATCCGAAAGGAACAGTACTGGTTGAGTGTGGAAAGATGCTAAAGAGGGGCAGGTACAAGATAAAAGTTTTGAATACCATAAACTTTGCTAAATCCATGCATTACAATCCTTTCGCCTACATTCGGAGCGAAAAGGATATTTTGAAACTTGTAAACACGATTATAGTCAACACCAAAGGAGAGGGACAGCAATCCGGTGAGGACTTCTGGGTAAAGGCTGAAAAGCTCTATTATACGGCACTTATCGCTTATATCTGGTATGAAGCTCCGGAAGAGGAGCAGAATTTCGCAATGCTGATTGATATGATTGATGCCAGCGAAGCCAGGGAGGACGATGAGAATTTTAAAAATGCCGTGGACTTATTGTTTGAGGAGCTGGAAGCGGATAAACCCAATCATTTTGCAGTAAGACAGTACAAAAAGTACAAACTTGCTGCCGGTGTTGTATGCTCTAAAAGACTTCTTAATCAAGCGGTTGGGAAGTCTCTTAGAACACACAACCTAAAACCGAAGAAAGGAGCGCAAGTTATGAGAAAAAACGAGAAAATCACTGCTCTGTACGAACGACTGAGCCGTGATGACTTTGGCAAAGATGATGACCAACAGCGTGAGAGCAATTCCATTTCCAATCAAAAAGCTATGTTGGAGGAGTTCGCCGCACGGCAGGGCTTTACAAACATTGTCCATTTCACAGACGATGGCATTAGCGGCACCTGCTTTGACCGCCCCGGATTTTTGGCAATGATGAAAGAGGTTGAAGCCGGGAATGTGGAGTACCTGTGTATCAAGGACATGAGTCGCATGGGTCGTGACTATCTGAAAGTCGGTCAGATTATGGAAATCCTGCGTCAGCGTGGCGTTCGCCTTATCGCCATCAATGACGGCGTGGACAGTGCCAGAGGGGACGATGATTTTACCCCATTCCGCAACATCATGAACGAGTATTATGCCAGAGACACCAGCCGTAAAATCCGTTCCACTTTCCAGTCCAAAGGCAAGTCCGGCAAGCACCTTACAGGCACGGTCATTTACGGCTATCTCTGGAACGAAGCAAGAGACCAATGGTTGGTTGACCCCGAAGCCGCAGAGGTGGTCAAGCGTATCTTTGCCATGACGATTGAAGGCTACGGTCCGTATCAGATCGCCAGCAAACTGAAATCGGAAAAGGTGCTTATTCCGTCCGCTTACCTTGCCCAGCACGGCGAGGGCGTGAACAAAAACAAGACTTTCAAAGATGTGTACGGCTGGGGTTCTTCCACCATCTGCAACATTCTTGAAAAGCGTGAATATCTGGGACACACCATCAACTTCAAGACCCGAAAGCACTTCAAGGACAAGAAAAGCCATTATGTCCCGGAGGACGAATGGACGATTTTCGAGAATACCCATGAAGCTATCATTGACCAGCAGACCTTTGACCTTGTGCAGAAAATCCGTGGGAATGTCAGACGCTACCCGGACGGCTGGGGCGAAGCAGCTCCCCTCACGGGCTTGCTTTATTGTGCCGATTGCGGCGGCAAGATGTATGTCCACCGTACCAACAACGGCAAGCGTATTTCTCAATATACCTGTTCCCAATACAGCAAAGTCCCAGTTGGAAAGCTCTGCACGACACAGCACCGTATCAATGAAGATGTGGTACTGTCCCTTGTCTCTGAAATGCTCAAAGCCATTGCCGAGTATGCCAAGCATGACCGAGCCGAGTTTGTCCGTGTGGTGCAGGAAGCGCAGTCCAGCCAGCAGACAGCAGAGGTTAAGAAACAGCGGATACGCCTTGCCACCGCAAAGCAGAGAGTGTCCGAGCTGGAAGTCCTGCTCTGTAAAATCTATGAGGACAACATTTTAGGAAAGCTGTCCGACAGCAGATACGCCACTCTGGACGCTCAATACGAAAAGGAACAGTCCGAGCTTACCGCCGAAATCTCTGCTCTGGAAAAGGCTGTCAAGAGCTATGAGAAGCACGAAAAGGACGCTGATCGTTTTATCGCTCTGATTGACAAGTACGAGAACTTCGACAAGCTGACCATTGCCATGCTCAACGAGTTTATCGAGAAAATCCTTGTGCATGAGCGTGACCGCAAAGGCAGTATACAGACCACACAGGAGGTCGAGATTTACTTCAATTTTGTCGGGCGTTTCGTTCCCCCAGCGTTTGGAGAAGTGGAGCTTACTCCGGAGGAATTAGAGGAAATCCGCAAGCGTGAGGAACGCAAGGACAGGCTTCATCAGAACTACTTGAAGCGGAAAGCCAGCGGAGCGCAGAAGCGATACGAGGACAAAATCAAGGGGAGAAAAAAGGCAGAAATCGAAGCCAAGAAAGCCGCTATTCGTGCGGAGGATATTGCAAAGGGAGTGTTCGTCCCTGTCAGCAGTTTACCGCAGAGAGAGCCGATGAAAGGAGTACAAACAGCATGAATATCACTTACACACAGAACGGAGATTATCTTATCCCGAACATCATTATCCGCAAGACAAAGCCCCTCGGACACTACGGCAGACTCCGCAAGGCGTATCTGGAAATGCACCGCCCGATACTGTTCAATGAGCTGGTGCTATCCGACAAGCTCTTTGAACATTGCGCCGAGATTGAAGAAGCGGCACGAAACCGCATGGAGCTGATCGTGCCGAAGCTGGCAAAGCAGTACGGCGTGACCGAGCAACTGAAAGCCGATAATCAAATGGAATGGGTGCGGCAGATGAACGCTTGCAAGGCACAGGCAGAGGAGATTGTGAAAGCGGAATTGATTTATGATTGAGCGAGGAAGTCCGGGCAGAAAACTGTTCGGACTTTTCTCATATATTCCAAAGTTGCGGTTGAATTGTTCATGGATTTTATGATATGATTTAAATACGAAAATTGAGCAACAAATCAGGATTTGAAAGGGGACAGACAGATGAAAAAAGTGATTGCTGCAATGGCTGCAATGTTTATTGCTGTGGTGCTATTAGGCGGGCTATGGGGAATCTTACTCAAACCAATCATGGGCGGTGGTGGTGCAGACCTAAGTTTTATTTACCCTATCTATATCGGGTTAATCCTTTTGGCAGGGCTGATTGTTGGTGCTGCGGTAGTGCTTTACGAGGAAATCAAAAAGCTTCAGGAAGAAATAAAAAATATCAGTGAAAAAACAACAGAGGAAAAACAAGAATAACTTACCAATTCAATTTTACTGAACCAATAAAATCCCTTTAGGAACTAAAGGGCGCACTTCTATACTCTCTGTCGAGAGTAGTGCGTCCTGCGGAGCTTCATTCCCGGTCGGCAGAGAATAAACTGCCAGATCGAGAATGCTTCGTCACTTCGTTCCGTCAAGGTGGCTACACCCCCTTGCGCCGCTAAAGCGGCTATCCCCTGTGGACTTGCCGTCCGCAAACAGCATAAAATGCTGTTCGCCGCCAGCAAGTTTGAAAAACCGAATACCGAAAATCAGACCGTTGACCTGCGCCCTCTGCGCACAAAGTCGGCGGTCTTTTTTTATCCCCATTTTCAAAAAAGGAGGTCAATCCCAATGACAAAATCGAAAACCCTTGAACAGCTCCGAGCCGAAAAGGAACGAGCCGAGACGCAGCTTGCACAGGAACAGCACAAGCTTGAGCGTCTGGAGAACCGAAAGAAGTATCTTGAGAAAGGCGAACGCACCAAGCGCACCCACCGCCTTTGCAATCTGGGCGGCACGGTTGAGAGCCTTGCCCCGGAGATCAAAGATCTCACACGCACCGAAATGACAGAGCTGATGGAACACATCTTTTCCCTGTCCGAAGTCCAGCGAGCTGTCCGTCACATGGCGATTACCCACATCAGCCAAGCAAACAGAGAAAGGGAGTTGAAAGCCGATGGCACTATTTCACCTGAGCGTCACGCAGACTAAGCGAAGCGCAGGACAGTCCGCTATTGCTTCTGCCGCCTACCGTGCCGGGGAGCGATTGTATAGCGAGTATTACGGCGAGTACAGCGACTACACCCGCAAGGGCGGCGTGATCTGCTCCGACATTCTCCTGCCGTCCCATGCACCGCCCGAATACGCAGACCGCCAGACGCTATGGAACGCCGTGGAAAAAGCCGAGCGTGGGAAGAACGCCCAGCTTGCATACAGCTTTGACATTGCCTTGCAGAATGAATTTTCCCTTGAGGAAAACATCGCTCTTGCAAGGCAATTTTTGTTGGAGAACTTTGTGAGCCGGGGCATGGTGGTTGACTTCGCCGTACACCAGCCGGACAAGGAGGACGGCGGCATATCAAACCCGCATTTCCATGTGCTTTGCCCCATCCGTCCCATTGAGCAGAACGGCAAGTGGGGGCTAAAGCAACGCCGGGTGTATGAGCTGGACGAGGACGGCAACCGTATCCGAGACCAGAACGGCGAGTATGTTTTCAACGCCGTTCCCACTACCGACTGGGGCAGCCCCGAAACGCTGGAATACTGGCGGCAGACATGGGCGGAGCTATGCAATGGCAAGTTTGCGGAAAAAGGGCTTGATGTTCGTATCGACCACCGAAGCTATGAGCGTCAGGGCGTGGAGCTTCTTCCCAGCGTCCATGAGGGCGCAACCGTCCGGGCAATGGAGAAGAAAGGCATACGCACCGAGAAAGGCGAGTTCAACCGCTGGATCAGAGCGACCAATGCCGTTATTCGGGACATTAAGAAGAAAATCGCTCTCCTGTTTGATTGGATTGCCGAAGCAAAAGCGGAGCTTGCCAAGCCACAGGCACCCGACCTTGTTTCTCTGCTGAACGCCTATTACACCCAGCGCAGAGCCGGGGCATATTCGCAGAAAGGCAAGGTCAGCAACCTAAAAGAGATGAACGAGACTTTCAATTATCTCCGGGCAAACGGCATTTACTCCCTTGAAGATTTGGAAAGCCGTGTCAGCGAACACAGTGCTGCCACAGAGAGCTTGAAGAAAACGCTGGACGAACAGACCGCTCGAATGAAAGCAATTAAGCAGCTCTATGACAGCTCCGCTGCTTTCCAGAGCTTGAAGCCTGTCTATGACGGCTTGCAGAAAATCAAGTTTGAGAAGCCCAGAGCCAAGTACAAGGCTGAACACGCCGACGAACTGAAAATGTTCTACGCCGCCAGACGCAAGCTGACCGGGGAGTTCCCGGACGGCAAGGTGGATATGAAAAAGCTGACCGAAGAGTATGACGAGCTGGAACAGGCGCACAACACCACCTATGGCGAGTTTAAGACCGTCAGAGACGATTTACACCGTCTTTGGAAGGTCAAGTCATGTGTAGATACTGCCGCCCGATTTAACGAGCGTACAGAGGAACAAATGCTCCAAAATCGACCCCAAACACGACACAAAAAGGAGAATATGACACGATGAAAAAATACGACTGGAAGAACGAGTACAACCCCATCCGCAGAACGGCAAAACGCCTTTTGAGCGGAGAAGCTTTGACCGATGGCAGACCGCTTTCCGACCTGATCGAGCTGGACGAACACACCCGGAAATGCCTTGCCTTTGAAGCTACCCTCACCGACCGCCAGATTGATATGTTGCAGGAGCTGGGCTATCTGCCTGTTATCATGAGACAGTACGGCGAGGAATGTGCGAACTGCCCCTACACGCTGGACGAGCGTGAGCATGGCATTTGCAGACGATGCGCTGTTTTCAAGAAGTAAGGAGGACGCCCATGCAGTACACCCAAGCACAGATCGACCGGGCAAACGCCGTCAGTCTGGAAGATTTTCTCCGCACACAGGGAGAGACGCTTATCAAAAGCGGACGGGAATACCGCTGGAAAGAACATGACAGCCTGACCGTCCGGGGAAACAAGTGGTTTCGCCACAGCCGGAGCAAGGGCGGCTATCCCATTGATTTTGTCATGGAGTTTTACGGCAAGTCCTTTCCCGAAGCTGTCCAGCTCTTAACCGGCGAAAGCGGTGAGGGACAGAGCGAAGCCAGCACAACACCGCCCACAGCGTTTCACTTGCCCTTGCACAACAGAACAGCCGACAGAGCAATTCAATATCTTTGCGAAAGCCGAGGTCTCAACAAAACGCTTGTTGAGGCTTTTCTTCTTTCCGGGGATATTTACGAGGACGCAAAGTGGCACAATGTTGTGTTTGTCGGCAGAGACCGAAGCGGTACGCCGAGATACGCCCATGTGCGAGGAACGGCAGACCCATTCAGACAGGACATTGCCGGGTCTGACAAGTCCTATCCGTTCCGCTATGAGGGCAACGGCAACCAGCTCTTTGTCTTTGAAGCACCGATAGACCTTTTGTCCTTTATCTGCCTTTATCCGCAGGATTGGCAGACAAGAAATTATCTTGCCCTGGGCGGCGTTTCGGGCAAAGCCCTTGACCGTTTCCTTTCTGAACGCAAGGACACCCGAAAAGTGTTCCTCTGCCTTGACAGCGACACCGCAGGAAGCGAAGCCTGTACCCGACTGGCACAGTCCATTCCCGGCGAGATCGCCGTCATTCGCCTTGTCCCGGCAAGGAAAGACTGGAACGATGTTCTCCGTCAGCAAGGGGACATTCCCAGCCGCAAATTCATAGCCGAGACAATCACGCTGCGAGAGTTGCCCACCGCCCAGCCTGTCCCCATGCTCCGTATGGCAGATGTGGAGCTGACGAGCGTGGATTGGCTATGGTTTCCGTATATCCCATTTGGAAAGCTGACCATCATACAGGGCAACCCCGGCGAGGGCAAGACCTACTTTGCTATGCGCCTTGCGGCGGCTTGCACCAACCGAAAGCCCTTACCCGGTATGGAGACACTTGAGCCTTTCAATATCATCTATCAGACCGCCGAGGACGGTCTGGGCGATACCGTTAAGCCCCGGCTGATGGAAGCTGACGCAGACCTTGAACGAGTGCTTGTTATTGATGATAGAGACACGCCGCTGACCCTTGCTGATGAGCGCATCGCAAGAGCAATCCGAGAGAACAACGCAAGGCTGGTTATCATTGACCCGATGCAGGCGTTTCTGGGCGCAGATGTGGACATGAACCGGGCAAATGAAGTCCGTCCCATCTTCCGTAGTCTGGGAGACATTGCACAGGCTACCGGATGCGCTATCGTGCTGATCGGACACCTGAACAAAGCCGCAGGAACGCAAAGCACCTATCGGGGATTAGGGTCTATCGACATTACGGCGGCAGTCCGCAGTCTGCTTTTTATCGGCAAGCTGAAGGACAGCCCCACAACGAGGGTGCTTATCCATGAGAAAAGCTCCCTTGCGCCGCCCGGACAGTCCCTTGCCTTTTCTCTGGGAGACGAGAAAGGCTTTGAATGGATAGGAGCTTATGACATTACCGCCGACGAGCTTCTTGCCGGGACAGACACCGCCAAGACCGAGAGCAAGACCGCACAAGCGCAAATGCTCATTCTGGAACTGCTGGCAGATGGAAAGCGTATGCCAAGTGCAGAGCTGGAAAAGACGGTCAATGAGCGTGGGATTTCCTCACGCACCATGAGAACGGCAAAGAGCCGTATCGGGGACAGGCTTGTGACCGAGAAAGACGGCACAGCATGGGTCTGCTATCTCCGCAACTGACAACAGGAACACGGCAAGCATGGCAAAGACGGCAAGGTTTTTATAGATACCTTAATGTTGCCGCCTTGCCTTGTTCCCTCATACCGACACCGCCCGATGATGAACAGTCACCGGGCATTTTTCATTTACAGGAGGATTTTGAATGAACAATACCGCAACCAACACCGCCACTTGCCCGACTGTCAGAAAGCAGATCGGAAAGACAACCTATATCGTCCGTGTGCATTTCAGCCAGACCGCAAAAGAGACGATGGAGGACAAAATCAAGCGTCTGCTCCGTGAGGAAGTCCGCAAAATGTAACTTCTTTTTGAATTTGATGAAAAAGTCCTTGACTTTTCGTCTCTGGAAAGACAGCGAAATCAATCCTGATTAGCTGCGGTGCGAGGTTAGCACCATTTGATATTAAGGAGCTGCGTGACCTTATGGAATATGACGAGCTGGAGCTTGATACTCTGGGAGAGGAAAAGACAGCATTATTCGTTATTATTTCCGATACCGATGCCACATTTAATTTTGTGGTATCAATCATGTATTCACAGCTCTTTAACCTGCTTTGTGATAAAGCAGATGATGTTTATAACGGAAGGCTCCCGGTTCATGTGCGTATGCTCCTTGATGAGTTTGCGAACATCGGGCAGATTCCACAGTTTGAGAAGCTGATTGCTACAATCCGTAGCCGTGAAATATCAGCTTCTATTATTTTGCAGTCAAAATCCCAGCTCAAGGCGATTTATAAGGACAATGCAGACACTATAGAGGGCAACTGTGATACCACCTTATTCCTTGGAGGAAAGGAAAAGACCACGTTAAAAGAGTTGGCGGAAGTATTGGGTAAAGAAACGATTGACCTTTATAATACATCGGATACAAGAGGTACGAGCCAGTCCTACGGTCTGAATTATCAAAAGACCGGAAAAGAGCTGATGAGTCAGGATGAGATAGCGGTCATGGATGGTGGAAAATGTATCATGCAGCTTAGGGGCGTGAGACCTTTTTTCTCAGATAAGTTTGATATAACGAAGCACAAGCGGTACAAAGAGCTGTCCGATTATGACCCGAAAAATGCTTTTGACATTGAGGATTATGTGAAGCATCTGCATCGCATGAAAGTCAGACCGGATACGGAGGTAGATGATGCCTTTGATTGCGGAGAAGTTGGGGGCGATACAACTGAAACGGCAGCTTTTGGACAGGATGTCTAAAAGTGCAGAACCGAAAACTGAATATGGAACCATTAACCTCTGGACATTGTGTCCAGAAGCAAAAGAGTTTTGACTTGTATTTTATTACATCTCAAAACTCTTTCTTTATGTAAAAAATTAGAGAAAGAACGAGGTAGATTAAAATGTCATTTTTTACAACAGCAGTAACAGGATTAAAGACGGTAGTAACCGCGATCGGAGCAGGTGTAGGTGTTTGGGGAGTTATCAATCTCCTGGAGGGATATGGTAATGATAATCCCGGTGCAAATGCTCATGTACGGTAAGGAAGCAAGCAACCGAAAACAAGAGATAGACCGCCAGCACTACACTATTCCGAACCAAAGACCAAAAGATAAGCATTGTGGGAAAATCTAAACTTTTGGATTTTCCTACAATGCCAACTACGGCGGAATCCCTCCCACTCCTTATATCTTTCTGTATACATTGAATTTGTATTTAGTAAAATGCAGACAACACCACGGATCGGCTTTTGGTTGGACAATTCCAACCAAACACCACAGCAGACAGCAGAAAACATTCTGAACGCTAGGAAGCCGGTATGATTGTTACATATAAGGGGAAGAAAAATTTCTTTTAGGTACTTGCTTTCCTAAAACTGATGTGATACAATGATTTAATCCAGAAAAGGAGTAAAAAATATGCGGCAAGGTATTCTTAAATAAAACTATAATCAAATAGTGGGAACAAAGGATTATGATAGCTCCTTTTGTAGGGGCTTAGTTTTTTGTACCCAATTTAAGAATACTTTTGCCTTATCAATTTTGACATATCCCCAAAAACAGCAATCACAAACAGGTGTATGCTGTATATGTGTATGTCCGCAACTTATAATCCCCAGTGGTAAAAGTATTTTACTGCTGGGGATTTTTATGCCCTTTGGGGCTGTAAAGGGAGGACAATCACATGAAAATAATCAATATTGGAATTCTTGCCCATGTAGACGCTGGAAAGACGACCTTGACGGAGAGCCTGCTATATGCCAGCGGAGCCATTTCAGAACCGGGGAGCGTCGAAAAAGGGACAACGAGGACGGACACCATGTTTTTGGAGCGGCAGCGTGGGATTACCATTCAAGCGGCAGTCACTTCCTTCCAGTGGCACAGATGTAAAGTTAACATTGTGGATACGCCCGGCCACATGGATTTTTTGGCGGAGGTGTACCGCTCTTTGGCTGTTTTAGATGGGGCCATCTTGGTGATCTCCGCTAAAGATGGCGTGCAGGCCCAGACCCGTATTCTGTTCCATGCCCTGCGGAAAATGAACATTCCCACCGTTATCTTTATCAACAAGATCGACCAGGCTGGCGTTGATTTGCAGAGCGTGGTTCAGTCTGTTCGGGATAAGCTCTCCGCCGATATTATCATCAAGCAGACGGTGTCGCTGTCCCCGGAAATAGTCCTGGAGGAAAATACCGACATAGAAGCATGGGATGCGGTCATCGAAAATAACGATGAATTATTGGAAAAGTATATCGCAGGAGAACCAATCAGCCGGGAAAAACTTGCGCGGGAGGAACAGCAGCGGGTTCAAGACGCCTCCCTGTTCCCAGTCTATCATGGCAGCGCCAAAAATGGCCTTGGCATTCAACCGTTGATGGATGCGGTGACAGGGCTGTTCCAACCGATTGGGGAACAGGGGGGCGCCGCCCTATGCGGCAGCGTTTTCAAGGTTGAGTACACCGATTGCGGCCAGCGGCGTGTCTATCTACGGTTATACAGCGGAACGCTGCGCCTGCGGGATACGGTGGCCCTGGCCGGGAGAGAAAAGCTGAAAATCACAGAGATGCGTATTCCATCCAAAGGGGAAATTGTTCGGACAGACACCGCTTATCAGGGTGAAATTGTTATCCTTCCCAGCGACAGCGTGAGGTTAAACGATGTATTAGGGGACCAAACCCGGCTCCCTCGTAAAAGGTGGCGCGAGGACCCCCTCCCCATGCTGCGGACGACGATTGCGCCGAAAACGGCAGCGCAAAGAGAACGGCTGCTGGACGCTCTTACGCAACTTGCGGATACTGACCCGCTTTTGCGTTGCGAAGTGGATTCCATCACCCATGAGATCATTCTTTCTTTTTTGGGCCGGGTGCAGTTGGAGGTTGTTTCCGCTTTGCTGTCGGAAAAATACAAGCTTGAAACAGTGGTAAAGGAACCCTCCGTCATTTATATGGAGCGGCCGCTCAAAGCAGCCAGCCACACCATCCATATCGAGGTGCCGCCCAACCCGTTTTGGGCATCCATAGGACTGTCTGTTACACCACTCTCGCTTGGCTCCGGTGTACAATACGAGAGCCGGGTTTCGCTGGGATACTTGAACCAGAGTTTTCAAAACGCTGTCAGGGATGGTATCCGTTACGGGCTGGAGCAGGGCTTGTTCGGCTGGAACGTAACGGACTGTAAGATTTGCTTTGAATACGGGCTTTATTACAGTCCGGTCAGCACGCCGGCGGACTTCCGCTCATTGGCCCCGATTGTATTGGAACAGGCATTGAAGGAATCGGGGACGCAGCTGCTGGAACCTTATCTCTCCTTCATCCTCTATGCGCCCCAGGAATACCTTTCCAGGGCTTATCATGATGCACCGAAATACTGTGCCACCATCGAAACGGCCCAGGTAAAAAAGGATGAAGTTGTCTTTACTGGCGAGATTCCCGCCCGCTGTATACAGGCATACCGTACTGATCTGGCCTTTTACACCAACGGGCGGAGCGTATGCCTTACAGAGCTGAAAGGATATCAGGCCGCTGTCGGTCAGCCGGTCATCCAGCCCCGCCGTCCAAACAGCCGCCTGGACAAGGTGCGCCATATGTTTCAGAAGGTAATGTAAAGATACATAATCGTCAAGACGGCAACAATCAGAAGTTATGGAGGGTAACAATGGAATATAGTAAGGAAGATTTAATGGAAGCAAAAAAGCAAATTTGGGGAGTGGGAGAGAACATGGGAACAGAGGAAAGTAAAAAAATCTGGGAGGAGAACGCACAATTTTGGGATAATGCAATGGGTGACGAATCTAATGAATTTCACAGAGAGGTAGTGCGTCCCAAAGTAACGGAACTTCTATCTCCTAATCCTGCGGATTACATTTTGGATATTGCGTGTGGCAATGGAAATTATTCTTCGTATCTTGCACAAAGAGGCGCTTCGGTTGTCGCTTTTGATTACAGCAAAAAAATGATAGAATTGGCTAAAAGACGGCAATCACAATATGCAAAACAAATTGAATTTTGTGTGGCGGATGCGACCGATAGAAAAAGTATATTAGAATTAAAAAGAAATCGAGCCTTTACGAAAGCAGTTTCTAATATGGCAATTATGGATATTACGGATATTGAACCACTTCTTATGGCTGTTTATGAACTGTTGCAGGAAAGCGGAATTTTTGTCTTTGCAACGCAACACCCTTGTTTTGTCACGTTGACTGAAAAATATATGACACCGCACAGTTACTATGATATAGCGATTGAAGGGCAACCGAAAGAGCAGATTTATTATCATCGTTCCATACAAGATATTTTTAACCTTTGTTTTAGAGCTGGATTTGTCATTGATGGATTTTATGAAGAATGTTTTAAAACCAACAAAGAAATTCCTATGGTAATGATAGTAAGGCTTAAGAAGGTAAAACGTGATAGCTTAAAATAAATTCAAGTTTGTCGGGTAAATAGCAAACCCAGCCGAGCCAGTCAACGGTCAAGATGAACGGCGCATATGCGCAGCCGTTGACAGCCCCGCCCGCCTTTGCTGGTAGGCAATCAAGGGGCGACAGCAAGAAGTGCCACCGCCCCGCACTATTATTCAGAAAGGGGAATTTCCATGACCGACCAGATAGCCTATCAAGAATATATCCAGCGCAGGTACAACGCCTTTTGCAAGACTGTTATCCGCTGTGCCGCCTTGGACAAGATTTTGAAGCTTAAACGGCAATGGGAACGGCAAGTTTCCCTTGACTATCTGATGAACGAGAAGTTTGTCCAGTTTGCCGCGTCGGAGCCGGACGAGGAATACCCATTTACCGTCTGCGGTCAGACCGTCCTGCTCTGCAACGCCGCCCTTGCCGACGCGATCTCTGTTTTGCCGGAGCAGACGCGGGAAGAAATCCTGCGCTATTACTTTCTGCGCCAGCCGCAGCGCGTGATCGGCGCGTGTATTGGCCGGTCACGCAGCACAGCGGGGCGGCATATCCAGCTTGCCTTGCAGCGGCTACGCGAAGAAATGGGGGTGAGCCGGTATGAGTAGACTTCTCCCCTATGAAACAATCCTCAAAGCCCGTGAGGGCGACCCAGAAGCCGTGAACGCTGTCCTGCTCCACTACGCCGGATATATCCGCTATTTCTCAAAAGTGAACGGGCAGGTCAACGCCGAGGTGGAGGACTATGTAAAGCAGCGGTTAATTGACTGTCAATTCAAGTTCCGGCTTGACGAACCACCGGACAAGTCATAAAAACTGAATACCAGCCGCCACCGACGCGGCCAGCGAAAGCAGTAAGTCTTGAAAAAGATTTACTGCTTTTTTTGTTGTCCGGCTCCGCTCCCGGCCATTTTGCCCCCTGCCGGTTGTAGTAGTAAGCGAGGAGGGAATTTTTCTGCCCTGGTGTTTGGCATTTGGAGCATTTACCCGTAGTAGAGGGCAAAGAGAAAGGATTTCTCCAACACCGGGTAGAAACCACTGCGTCCGGTGTCATTTTAGCGAAAGCGGGCAGGAATGCCCTTTACAGGATTAGTAGTAGCAGAAAAAGAGAAACAAACTTTTGTGGTTGCAGTTTTCCAAAAAAGTGGCGGACGGAAGTGAGAGAAAGTTTGCAGTCACGGAGAGCAAGATTCTACCGCAGTACCAAAATTCGCTTATCGCTCATTTTGCCCCTGCGGGAATCTTGTTGGGGAGTGCCTTCCCCAAACCCTGCTTATGCGGCTTACGCCGCTGGAAAATCCCTCAAAATAATTTTTCGGATTTTTCAAAAACAGTTCCGCTTTACACCCTGTTTTTCTCCTATTAGTGAGAGGACACCACGCACAGCCGAAGGAGGTTTTACCATGCGAAAACGATATAACACGCCGCACCGCAGCCGGGTAGTCAAGACACGCATGACCGAGGAAGAATACGCCGAGTTTGCGGAAAGGCTTTCTGCTTACAACATGAGCCAAGCCGAGTTTATCCGGCAAGCCATAACCGGGGCAGCCATACGCCCCATCATAACCGTTTCCCCCGTCAATGACGAGTTGCTTGCCGCTGTCGGGAAGCTGACCGCCGAATACGGCAGGATCGGCGGCAACTTAAACCAGATAGCCCGGACGCTGAACGAGTGGCACAGCCCCTACCCGCAGCTTGCCGGGGAGGTACGGGCGGCGGTTTCCGACCTTGCTGCCCTAAAGTTTGAAGTCTTGCAGAAAGTGGGTGACGCTGTTGGCAACATTCAAACATATCAGCTCTAAAAATGCGGACTATGGCGCAGCGGAAGCCTATCTCACATTTGAGCATGACGAGTTTACCATGAAGCCCACCCTTGATGAAAACGGGCGGCTGATACCGAGGGAGGATTACCGCATTTCTTCCCTCAACTGTGGGGGCGAGGATTTCGCTGTTGCCTGTATGCGGGCTAATCTCCGCTATGAGAAAAACCAAAAACGGGAAGATGTGAAAAGCCACCACTATATCATCAGCTTTGACCCACGGGACGGGACAGACAACGGCTTGACCGTAGACCGGGCGCAGGAGCTGGGCGAGCAGTTCTGTAAAGAGCATTTCCCCGGACACCAAGCCTTAGTCTGCACCCACCCGGACGGGCATAACCACAGCGGCAATATCCATGTGCATATCGTCATCAACTCCCTGCGGATTTATGAAGTCCCGCTTCTGCCCTACATGGACAGACCAGCCGACACACGGGAGGGCTGCAAGCACCGCTGCACCAACGCCGCTATGGAATATTTCAAGAGTGAAGTCATGGAGATGTGCCACCGGGAGGGGCTTTACCAAATCGACCTCCTAAGCGGCAGCAAGGAACGGATAACCGAACGGGAATACTGGGCGGCAAAGAAAGGACAGCTTGCCCTTGATAAAGAGAACGCTGTCAGAGAAGCCGCAGGACAGCCGACCAAGCCCACCAAGTTTGAAACGGACAAGGCGAAGCTGCGCCGGACGATACGGCAGGCACTTTCCCAAGCTGGCAGCTTTGACGAATTTTCTTCCCTTTTGCTGCGGGAGGGTGTGACCGTCAAGGAGAGCCGGGGGCGGCTTTCCTACCTCACGCCGGACAGGACAAAGCCTATCACAGCCCGGAAGCTGGGGGACGATTTTGACAAGGCTGCTGTCCTTGTCCTGCTTACGCAGAACGCCCACAGAGCCGCCGAACAGAGCAAAGCCATACTCGAATACCCTGCCGCGGTTAAAAAGCTGTCACAAGGGGAAAAAACCACAAAAACCACCCCGGCAGACAACACCTTGCAGCGCATGGTTGACCGGGAAGCCAAGCGAGCCGAGGGCAAGGGCGTGGGCTATGACCGCTGGGCGGCAAAGCACAACCTAAAGCAAATGGCAGCTACCGTTACCGCCTATCAGCAGTACGGCTTTTCTTCCCCGGAGGAACTGGACGAAGCCTGTTCTGCCGCCTATACCGCCATGCGGGAAAGCCTTACAGAGCTGAAGCAGATGGAAAAGACGCTGAACGGGAAAAAGGAGCTGCAACGGCAGGTGCTTGCCTATTCCAAGACCCGCCCTGTCCGGGACGGGCTGAAACAGCAGAAAAACGCCAAAGCAAAAGCAGCCTACCGTCAGAAGTACGAAAGCGACTTTATCATAGCAGACGCAGCCGCCCGCTATTTCAGGGAAAACGGCATTTCCAAGCTGCCGAGCTATAAAGCCCTGCAAGCAGAGATTGAAACCCTTATCCAAGAGAAAAACAGCGGCTACAACGATTACCGGGCAAAACGGGAGGAATACCGCCGCTTACAGACTGTCAAGGGCAATATCGACCAGATTTTACACCGGGAGCGCAAGCCTGTGAAAAGGCAGGAACAGGAACGATAAAAACCGCCCCAAAATGTACCCGAACCTATACAGAACAAGGGGGCTGCCCCGTACCCTATCCGCAAATACCAAAGGATTTTTTAACGGGCTTATAGGGCAGAAAAAACCCGAAAATGATACCGAGATGATACAGAATTACCGCCGATACCGCCACACCAGCGGAAACGGCAGAAAGGAGCGCACCCATGCCAAGAATGAGCAAGAAACGGCGGCTGGAATGGTCTTTTTTCCTGCGGCAAGTGAAAGTCGGGAATTCCACCTGCGATCGTATCACATACAATGACCTCTGCCGGGGCTGTACCCATAGCTGCAAGCAGAGCTTCCGGGCGGTTATCATACTCTGCCCCCACTACTACTCCAAACGCCGGAAAAAGGAGGACAGGGACAATGGCAGATAACCGCAAGTATTACTACCTCAAGCTGAAAGAGAACTTTTTTGACAGCGACTCCATTGTGCTGCTGGAAGATATGAAAGACGGGATTTTATACTCCAATATCCTCTTGAAGCTGTACTTAAAATCGCTGAAAAACGGCGGGAAATTGCAGCTTGACGAGCATATCCCCTACACAGCGCAGATGATAGCGACACTGACCCGCCACCAGATAGGGACGGTTGAGAGGGCTTTAGAGATTTTCCGGCAGTTGGGGCTTGTGGAGCAGCTTGACAGCGGGGCTTTCTATATGACCGACATTGAGCTGATGATAGGACAGTCCTCTACCGAAGCCGAGCGGAAACGGGCTGCAAGACTGGAAAACAAGGCACTTTTACCGCCCCGGACAAAAGGCGGACATTTGTCCGACATTCGTCCACCAGAGATAGAGATAGAGTTAGAGAAAGAGATAGAGATAGAAAAAGAGAGAGAGGGAGAAACGGGACACCCCGCCCCCGCCGCTTATGGCAGATACAACAATGTGATACTGACCGATACAGAGCTTTCCGGGCTAAAAACAGAGTTGCCCGACAAGTGGGAGTATTATATTGACCGGCTTTCCTGCCATATCGCTTCCACCGGGAAACAGTACCACAGCCATGCAGCCACCATTTACAAGTGGGCGCAGGAGGACGCTGCCAAAGGCAAGGCTGCCCCGAAACAGGGCATACCCGATTATTCATGCAAGGAGGGCGAGAGCTTATGAAAAACGGAATTGAAGCTATGATTACGGACATTACAGCCACTACCGCCGAAGCGGAGGACTACACAGGCGAGGACGGGCTTTTATACTGCGGTAAGTGCCATACGCCCAAAGAAGCCTATTTTGCAGAGGGAAAGACTTGTTTCGGGCGTGACCGCCACCCGGCAGAGTGCGACTGCCAGCGGGCAGCCCGTGAAAAGCAGCAAGCCGCCGAAAGCCGACAGAAGCACCTTGAAAAAGTGGAGGACTTGAAACGCCGGGGCTTTACCGACCCTGCTATGCGGAACTGGACATTTGAGCATGACAACGGCAGAAACCCGCAGACCGAAACCGCCCGCTTTTATGTGGAGAGCTGGGAAACCATGCAGGCTGAAAATATCGGCTACCTGTTTTGGGGCGGCGTGGGGACGGGAAAAA
The DNA here is from genome assembly GCF_057397225.1 of Pilosibacter sp. NGB245. Taxonomy (NCBI): domain Bacteria; kingdom Bacillati; phylum Bacillota; class Clostridia; order Eubacteriales; family Clostridiaceae; genus Pilosibacter; species Pilosibacter sp. NGB245. The sequence continues at coordinate 1,181,408 of NZ_CM171584.1, forward strand.
GCTACCTTGCCGCCTGTATCGCCAACGCCCTTATGGAAAAAGAGGTTGCCGTCTGCATGACAAACTTTGCAACGATACTGGGTGACCTTGCCGCCAGCTTTGAGGGCAGGAACGAATATATTTCCCGCCTTTGCAGCTACCCTCTGCTGATACTTGATGATTTCGGTATGGAGCGAGGAACAGAATACGGGCTGGAACAGGTTTACAGCGTGATTGACAGCCGTTACCGAAGCGGCAAGCCGCTGATCGCCACGACCAACCTCACGCTGGAGGAATTGCAGCACCCGCAGGACACGCCCCACGCCCGTATCTATGACAGGCTGACTTCCATGTGCGCCCCCGTCCGCTTCACGGGCAGCAACTTCCGAAAGGAAACCGCACAGGAAAAGCTGGAACGCTTAAAGCAACTGATGAAGCAGCGAAAGGAGAGCCTATGACAGAAACGAAACAGACAAGCACCACCAAAACAGACCGCCGCCCGGACTGTGTGACGGAAATCCGCATGGGCAACTCCGTCCTTACCGTTTCCGGCTTCTTCAAGCAGGGCGCAACCGACACCGCAGCCGACAAGATGATGAAAGTGCTGGAAGCGGAAGCTGCTACACAAAAAACGGCGATTTGACCGACCATAAAGAAGCAGATTTGACGCTTTTGCCGCTATACAGACAGCCGCCCCATGTGGTACAATCAAGGTACGGAATAGTGGGGCTGGCTGTCGGAAACGGAGGATTTTATGTTAAGACAGACCAACCAACAACCAATTACCGCCCTTTACCCAAGACTATCCCATGAGGACGAGCTGCAAGGCGAAAGCAATTCCATTTCCAATCAAGAGTTACTATGTAAAGGGTGGTTTCTCCCACCTAATACATATGACTGCGGCTCATTTGTGGTGAATGGAACAGCAGTTGTAGGAAAGGAGTAGAATAATCCTTATAACCGCTGCAAATCAACACAAAAAGGAGCTAATTCTTATGAAATCTCTATTTGAGGAAATGGGCGGCACTTACCGTCAGGAGGGTGATTATCTTATCCCGAACCTTGCGCTGCCGGACGAACCAGAATACCAGATCGGCAAGTACGGGCGTATGCGCCGTAGCTATCTGAAAGAACATCGTCCGGTTCTCTATGCAAGCCTGCTCACAAGCGGAACGCTGCATCGGCACCTTGCCGAGATCGACCAAGCCTGTAACGAGCGTATGGCAATCATCGTTTCCGATATGGCAAGGCAGGAAGATGTGACCGAAGCGCTCAAAGCCGCCGACCAAATGGAATGGGTGCGCCGCATGAACAACATTCGCAGCCGCGCGGAGGAAATTGTTTTGACCGAGCTTGTATATGAATGACAAATGCCCGTTATTGGCTGCATGGCCGATAACGGGCATTATCTTTATTCTTTTGGTGCTATAAACTTGTATTTGCCCTTTCCAAAGCCGCTGACAGGCTCAATCAAATCCGCATTTTTCAGTTTTGTAATGAGATTCCCTGCGGCAGTAACAGAATCCTTTGCAATCGTACCTTGACTTGCGTTCAACTGGTCAATCGCAACCTCAATCGCAACATTTTCGCCCTCAATCGTAATCCTTCTCCTCAGTGCTGGCTACAAGTCGGTCAAAATCGCTCTGATACTGTCGATCCTGAATGACACGGTATTTCTCAAACTCGCTCTCGGCAAAGGCTTTTGCAATGGCTGCTGTCACTTTTCCTTTATGATGCAGCACTTCTTCCTCGTTAAACTGCAAAAACGCATCCAGCCGTGCGACCCAATCCCGCATATACATGATGTTTCCACGGCGCGCCTGTCGCTCGGCATAATCCAGATACATCGTGACGATTTCGTTCAGGCTTCCCATCTCAGTTTCATCCAGATAGTTTTTCGCTATCACAACATCGGATTTTCGGATTCTGCCGCTCGGTGCATTTTTCCATGTTGTAAGCCCCATATTCGGTTTCGTGCTGTCTGCCCGGTCATAGATGATCTCCGCTGCGGTGTGCTTTGTAATGGCGTAATGCAGTTTGTTTTGTACGGTGGCGAAAAACTCTTTTGTAACAGGACTGTCCACATCATAGTCTGCGCTGCATTGGGAGTATATGTCCGTGATTTTCTGATAAAAGCGCCGTTCACTGGAGCGAATGTCGCGGATGCGTTCCAGCTGTTCTTCAAAATAATCCTTCCCGAAGAAGTTCTGCGGCTCTTTCAGGCGCTCATCGTCCATGACATAGCCCTTGATAATGTACTCCTTCAGGATTCTGTTTGCCCAGATGCGGAACATGGTGGCTTTTTTGGAGTTCACCCGATAGCCGACTGCAATGATCGCGTCCAGATTATAGTACCGCGTGGGATAGTTTTTTCCGTCAGCCGCAGTTGTTTCCAAAACGGAAACAACTGAATCCTCCATCAATTCGCCGGAGGCAAAGATATTCTTCAGGTGCTTTGAGATGGCAGCTTTCTGCACCTCAAACAGCTCCGCCATCTTTGCCTGCGTCAGCCATAAATTTTCCTGATATAGCAGGATTTCAACCTTGACATCGCCGTTGTCGGTTTTATAAAACAAAATTTCTCTTGTTTCATATGGAGTAAGTGCCATATTCTCATCCATTTTCCTCACCGTCCTGTCCCTTATTTTTCCCCCTGCTCTTATAGACATTATACTGATTCTTGCACCGGGCGCTGCAAAATGCGGAATTGGCCCGGCTGCCGAGGAATACCTTCTGGCAGTGCTTGCACAGCCGCAGGGGCTTTGCATCGTCCACCAGCATGAAACTGAACATCATCTGGATGCCCAGCAGCAGCGAATGAAAGTCCCAATAGATGGTCGGTTTCTCCAGCAGTTCGATATGATAGGTAGGCGCAATGCCGCCGAAGGCAGCCATGGCCTTGCGGTAAAGATTTCTTGTATCCTCGTCAATGCTGTCGTAGTCGTTATAGTACAAAACGGAGGTGGTCAGCGTGAACGCCCAATCCTTGAACTGCTGCGCTACCCAGTCATAAGGTTCGGCATACTCCCGCTGGAAGCTCATGTTCTTCGCCATTGGTTCCTCCATGAAGGTCATCGTCAGAGCAATCATCATATTATCCCCGGAAACATTCCAACTGGATTCCACACCCTTTTTCACCACATCCAATTTATCGAAGGGATAGAACAGAGCAAGATAATCCTCTGTCGCCATGCTTTCTTCCTTGATGAAGTGATTCTTCGGCAGATAGACTGCCTCATAGTCCATAAATGACGGCGTGGTGGGCAGTGCCGTCATCAGCCCCAACAGACCGTAGTGGGTCACAAAAGTCAAAATTGCCTTTTCCACCGCATCCTCCGGGCTGCGGTTCATCATCAGCATCCCTACGTTCAGCGCCTCCAACACCATCTCGGAGGATTCCTTCAGCGGGTTATAGACGTCGGGCTTTGCCGCCTTTTCCGGCGTGATATAGCGTTTTCCGTCCTTGCCGGTCTTGATCTCATAGCGGTCATACCGCACCCAATGGGAACGGGACTGCGCAAACAGATTGTTCATGACGCTGTTCCTCTCAAATCGTAATCTATCTATATATTAACCATATTACTATTGTATCAACCGTCCTTGGCATCGTCAAGGGCGGCTTTCTTTTTTCTCGGCTTTGTTTTGTTCTCCCGGCGAATCACGGCATCCTTGCCCATGGTTTGCAGCAGCGCTTCATATTCCTCCATGAACTCACGCTCCCGCAGGGTAAGGCCATGATCGTTTTCCAGCTTTTCGCTCAGATGCTCATACATCCGCTTTTGCAGCTTTTTCTGAATGGTCATCCGCAGCTTTCGGATGTTTCGGTCGGACTGCCCGCGGATGGCAGCAAGCCTTGTGGTGCTGTATTGCTTGACGAACAGGTAATACAGCACCTCCTTCTGCTCATCACTGAGAGTGAAAAAGAGCTTGGAGAGAAAACGGCTTGCTGTCAGCTCATGCAGCTCGTAGGGACAGGAGAAGATGATATCGAGAAAATTTCCCTGACAGAGCTGGCGGAATCTTGGCAGATTCATCCATAGAGGGGTGATCTTCGGATCAGGCACTGCCTGAAACTCCAACGGAACATCCCCGCGCAGGTTTTCGTGGTCACGCTCTCGGCGTTCCCGATTTCTGTCCAGCTTGTTCCACTCGTCTACCACAGTCAGAAAATCGGATTCCGTCCGGGCTGCTTCCTCCAGCCGCCGCAGAGCCTCTGCACGAATTTCCCGCTTGAGCCGTTTTTCGCTGGTGGGTGCGGCTTCCTCTTCCTCGTCCTCCAGCTCGGCATGATAGTCTCTGGGATGCTCGTCCTGCTCCAGCTCGCTTTCCAGCTCCAGCGTGCGTTCCTCTGCAAGCGCTTCCTCCAGTGTCTCGTCCTCCGGCGCACCGTCAGAGGAATCCTCCCAATCGGCAAAGCCGTCCGCATCCATTTCAAGGCCGGTTTTCTCTATTTGCTCCTCGGCATCTTTTTCCTCCTCGGAAAAATCATCATCCCACAGCAGTTCATCCTCCCATGGCTCCACGACAGCTTCACCTCCCCGAAAAAATATTTTTCTTTTTTTCAAAAACAGTTCCGGTTTACACCCCGTATTTCTCCTATTAGTAGAGAAAGTAATCTTAGCACAAGTTACACAGGTTACTTTCCGAGCCATCAGCGAAGAAAAGGAGGATATGGAGCATGGAAAAGCAACCGAAAGACACGGTTGGCTTACAGCCAACGGAACCAAACACATTATATCAAAAACCAACCAATCACGCAAGGAGGATGCCTATGGAGCAGAACAAACGAGAACAGTTTATCATCCGCCGGATCGGCGGCACCACCTACAAGGTCAGAGTCGTGTTCAACGAAAGTGGCGGCGAGACCATGGAGGATAAAATTTTGCGGATTGTACGCAATGATATGGTTACAAACGACGGAACCTATGGTATAATGGAGACACCACAAATGAGCCGACAGTCTGAAAGGAGCGCATCATGAGCGTGAAACAGACTGAAAGCAAAATTACCGCTCTCTATGAGCGGCTGTCCCGCGACGATGACAACGCCGGGGATAGCAATTCCATCGTGAATCAGAAAAAATACCTCGAAAGCTATGCCCAGCAGAAAGGCTACACCAACTGCCGACACTATACGGACGACGGCTGGAGCGGCGGTAATTTCGAGCGCCCGGCATGGAAGCAGCTCATCGCAGATATTGAGGCAGGCAAAGTCGCCCATGTGATCGTCAAGGATATGAGCCGGGCGGGGCGTGACTATCTGCAAACCGGATTTTACACGGAGGTATTCTTCCGACAGCACGGCGTCCACTTTGTGGCCATCGCCAACAGCGTGGACAGCGATGACCAGAACAGCAACGAGTTTGCCCCCTTCCTCAACATCATGAACGAGTGGTATCTGCGCGACCTGAGCCGCAAGCAGAAAACCGCCATCCGCGTCAAGGGAGAATCCGGCAAGCCCACCACCAACTGTGCCATTTACGGTTACAAGAAAGACCCGGAGAACAAATACCATTGGCTGATCGACGAGGAAGCTGCCGCCGTGGTGCGCCGCATTTTCCGATTGACCATCGAGGGCAAAGGACCCTACGATATTGCCCGTATTCTCTTTGAGGATAAGGTGGAGACGCCCGCCGTGTACTTCGGCAAGCAGGGCAAGGGCATCTGGAAAAGCAAGGAGGAATTTTCCAACCCCTATAACTGGAGTGGCTATGTCGTGGGGCAGATTCTCACCAAGCCGGAGTATATGGGGCATACGGTGAATTTCCGCTCCCACAAGCAGTCCTACAAGGACAAAAACGCCGTGATGAATCCCAGGGAGGACTGGCTGATCTTTGAGGATACCCACGAGGCTATTGTGGACAGGGAAACATGGGAGCTTGCACAAAAGCTCCGCAAGACGCCCAAGCGCATCGACACGCTGGGTGAAGCGAATCCGCTGACTGGTCTTTTGTACTGCGCCGATTGCGGAGAAAAGATGTATAACCATCGCTCCAAAGGCGGCACGGAGAATAATCCCTATCCCTCCGACTTCTTCGATTGTTCCTCCTATACGCTGGCGCATCAGAAACGGACAAGTGCCTGTTTTGGTCACTACATCTCCACCAAGGCCCTGCGCACACTGATTCTGGACACCATCCGCACGGTCAGCACCTTTGCGATTTCCAATCAGGAGGTGTTTATGGAAAAGGTGCGCTCTGCCTCCCAGCTCCGGCAGACGGAAGCGGCCAAGGATGCCAAGCGGAAGCTGAGCAAGGACAAGAAACGCATTGCCGAGCTGGACACCATCATCAAAAAGCTCTATGAATCCTTTGCTGTCGGGCGCATTACCGATGAGCGCTTTGACAGTCTGCTGGCAGATTACGAAGCCGAGCAGAAAGCGCTGCAAGCCTCTGTCACAGAGGCGGAAGAAAGGCTGTCCGCTTTCACAGAGGACACCGCCCGTGTGGAGCAGTTTCTGGAGCTGGCAAGGAAGTACACCGATTTTTCCGAGCTGACCACGCCCATGATCAACGAATTTATTGAGAAAATCATCGTCCACGCCCCAGAGCGCATCGACGGCGACCGGGTGCAGGAGGTAGAAATTCACCTTCGCTTTATCGGGCAGTTCGAGTTACCCGCACCGGAGCTGACCGTGGAAGAAATCAAGCGGCAGGAACAGCTCAAGCGGCACCGCATCAAAAGCCGGGAGCGGTATCAGAAAATCAAGGCTGGAGAACACGCTGTCGGTCAGCCCTTCACGCTGACCTGCAAGTGCTGCGGGCAGGAATTTGCATCCAAGCGGACAAATACCCTGTTTTGCGGCCCCAACTGCCGTGCAAAATTTTACCGGCAGGAGGCGGCGGAGAGCCGCAGCCGGGCGTGTACCTGCGAAAGCTGCGGCAAGGAGTTTATCACAACGAGGTCAGATGTGAAATATTGCAGTGACGATTGTCGGTATGCAGCACAGATCAAGCGGCAGAGCGCACGAAAGAAAGCCTTGCGAGAAGCTAAGAACGAGAAAGAAACGAAAACAGCATAAGAAAAGACGCAGACGGCGGCTTGCCCCAGATCGGGCAGGCCGCCGTTTTTGCGCAGAAATGGAGGTATCATGCGTATTTTTGAAATCGTAAAAGAAAATGTCAATCTGCGGGAGGCGGCAGAACTGTATGGGATCGATGTGAACCGATACGGCAAAGCCCTCTGCCCCTTTCACAACGAACGGAACCCCAGCCTGTATGTGGCGGACGATCACTATTATTGCTTCGCCTGTGGGGAGCACGGAGACGTAATCGACTTTGTAGGCAAGCTGTTTCAGCTTTCGCCCTATGATGCGGCGCGGAAGCTGATGGCAGATTTTCATCTCAGCCCGGACAAGCCGCCCAGCGCAGCGGCGCTCCACGCAAAACGCATCCGAACAGAAGCACAGCAGCTCATGGAAAACGAGCGGCTGTACTTTTCTGTTCTGTCGGATTACGCCCGTGTGCTGCGGGATTGGAAGGTGCGGTATGCGCCGCAATCTCCTGACGCGCCTGTTCACGCACGGTTCATGGAAGCCTGTCACAAGCTCGACGAAACGGAATACTATCTGGATATTCTGTGCGTCGGGGATTCCCACGAACGCGCCAAAGTCGTGCAGCAGCAGATGGCAGACGGCAATCTGGACAGGCTACGACGGAGATTAGAGAAAATTCACAAGGAGGAATTGGAAGATGGATATGACACCGCAGGCGTGGCCTGACTGGTACGACGGCAGACACATCAATGAGGTGCTGTTCTGCCAACAGTTTCTGGAGAAGCACCCCATGAAATGTGTGCGCGGGCGGCTGTTCACGGTAGACGGGCTGATTGAGGACGAGGGACAGATCGGCAATCTTATTCTGGAGGAAATCTCCGGCGTGCTGACCTCCGGCCTGTCCAAAGTCGTGACAAATCTGCTGGCCAGCATCAAGCTGCAAGCGTATTCGCCGCCGCTGCCCATTGAGACGGACCGCATCCATGTTGCCAACGGAACGTATTTCATGGACGGCAGCTTTACCGCCGACAAGAGCTACTGCAACAACCGGCTGACCGTCGCTTATAATCCAAACGCACCCGCCCCGAAAAAGTGGCTGCAATTCCTTTCCGAGCTGCTGCAACCGGAGGATATTCCCACCTTGCAGGAGTTTTTGGGTTACTGCCTGCTGCCGACCACCAAGGGGCAGAAAATGCTCATGTTGATCGGCAAGGGCGGCGAGGGCAAAAGCCGCATTGGTCTTGTCATGCGCTCGCTGCTGGGCGACAGCATGAATACCACCAGCATCCAGAAGGTGGAGAGCAACCGGTTCAGCCGTGCGGATTTGGAAAACAAGCTCCTGATGGTAGATGACGATATGGATATGAGCGCTCTGCCCAAGACCAACTATATCAAATCCATCGTGACCTCCGAGTGCAAGATGGATATGGAGCGCAAGGGTATTCAGAGCTATCAAAGTCAACTCTATGTCCGCTTTCTCTGCTTCGGCAACGGTGCGCTGACCGCCCTGCACGACAAGTCCGACGGTTTCTTTCGCCGCCAGATCGTGCTGACCACCAAAGACCGGCCCGCAGGCAGAGCAGACGATCCGTTTCTGGTGGATAAGCTGCTGCGGGAAAAGAAGGGCATCTTCCTCTGGTGTCTGGAGGGGCTGCGCCGGCTGATCGGGAACAACTATCAGTTCAGCATTTCCGGCAAGGCAAGAGAGAACATGGAGACGGTCAAGCGCAGCAGCAATAACGTGATCGAGTTTCTGCAATCCGAGGGATATATCCGCTTTCGGGCAGACAGCGAAGCCAGCTCCAAGGCGATCTATGAAGCCTATACAAGATGGTGCGATGATAACGCACAGAAGCCCATGTCTGCCAACCGGGTCAGCTCTGAGCTTGCACAAAATGAGCGGCTTTATAACGTGGAGGCCACCAACAATGTCCACGTCGGCGGCAAGCGGGTGCGTGGCTTTATGGGCATTGAGGTGGTCAATCCGCCGCCGTATTAAAAATGAGGAGCGGACTTCAAAATTGCCGTACACGCCGTACACTCTGTACGGCTGTTTTTGATTCCATTCTTAAAAACCATTTTGCTTGAGCGCATCGTGGAGTATTTCACGGCAGCGTGTAAAATCTGCCGCTGAACCGACGGCTGGTACACAAAACCGGCGTACAGAAGCGTACACAAGGTTTTTTTCTGTACCGAGCCGTACATGGCGGCTCAATTTTGCAGCCCCAAAAAACAATGCTTGTGAAATCCGTGAAGATTTTCGCCGCAGGTCGAACGCATTGCACCACCCGGTGATTTACCGAAGCGTGAAGCTGCTGCACCGGACTGTGGCATATCCTGCTGTTCTGTATGTTCTCATGCCGGACGATGAAGCCGATAGGGTGCTGCTGCGTACAGGGCATCACGAACGGAAATCTGAGCGGATTTGCGGCATGGCAGATTTTTCACCGCAAGGCGTACACAGTTCACTTACTCAAAAACCAATATCACGAAAATATGGAGGTAAAAAGTTGATGAAATCCAAACTGAGAAATGAGATCAAGTCGTACATCGTCCGTCAGGGCATGACCATGCAGGAGGTTGTCGATCTGCTGCGGGACGAACACGGCTGGTCTGACAGTGTTTCCAACCTGTCCAATAAGCTCCAGCGGGAATCCCTGCGCTATGTCGAGGCTGTCCAGCTTGCCGACGCGCTGGGCTATGAAATCGTCTGGCAGAAACGAAGATAAGGAGGATTTTTCACATGACGGATACGGAAAAGAAATTGTTGCAGGCACAGCACCGGTTAGAGGAAGCGCAGGCGCGGGATCGTGTCAAGGAGCGCAAAGCCAGAACGCGCAGACTCATTCAGGAGGGTGCAATTCTGGAAAAGGTGCTGCCGGAGGTGCGGACGATGGAGCCGTCTGCGCTGGAGGATTATCTGATGCAGAAGCTACCGCAGCACGATTGAATTCCGCTGGGAGGTCTCCGGGAAACTGGGGGCCTCCCTCTTTTTTCTCCCGTAAGGGCGCACTTACTCACCACCCTGAAGGGACGGTGGTACTTGCCGTTGGCAAGCCGTGCGCTCTCCGAGGGGGACTGCGGCTGCTGCGGCAGCCTCCAGACAATGCCACAGCACCTGCAAGTGCTGCTGTCATCGTCTGCGCGATTGGGCAAATACCGTCGCTTCAACCGACACTATTTCTCCAACCGCCTGCGCAAACCTGCCACCGGCAGCTTTGCCGCAGAGATGGACGGGCCTCCTGCCCGTCCATTTTCTCTTTTGCGAAAGAGAAACAGAAAAAAGGAATCGAGGTAAACGAGACATGGCAATTTATCATCTGGAAGCGAAGGTGGTCAGCCGGGGCGCAGGACGCTCCGCAGTGGCCGCCTCCGCTTATCTGAGCTGTTCCCGCCTCTACAACGATTACGACGGGATACAGCATGACTACACGAAAAAGCAGGGGCTTGTCTGGCAGGAGGTTTTCCTGCCGGAATACGCCCCGCAGGAATGGCAAGATCGTGAAAAGCTCTGGAACGCCGTGGAGGAAGTGGAGACAGCCAAAGACAGCCGTTTGGCACGGGAATTTGTCGTTGCCTTGCCCATAGAGCTGAACCGTGAGGAGCAGATTGAGTTGCTGCAAGAATTTATCCGGGAGCAGTTTGTGGCCGATGGAATGTGCGCCGACGCAGCCATCCACGACACCGACGGTCGCAATCCTCATGCCCACATTCTGCTGACGGTGCGCCCGCTGGATGAACGAGGCAAGTGGCAGTACAAGACCGAGAAGGAATATCTCTGCATGAAAAACGGCGAGGAACGGGGCTTCACCGCTGCTGAGTTCAGGACGGCAAAAAACGATGGATGGGAGAAGCAATATCCCTACAAGGTCGGCAAAAAGAAGGTGTATATGACACCGTCTGATGCCGAGGTGCAGGGGCTTGTTCGGGCTGACAAGCATCCCAAAAGCACCCGCTACGGCAGGCAAAATCCTATCTCCGAGCGCTGGAACAGCGAAGAACAGCTTACAGCATGGCGGGAGGCATGGGCAGATGCGTCCAATCGCTATCTGGAACGCGCCGGGCACGAGGAACGCATTGACCACCGCAGCCATGCAGACCGAGGTTTGACCGAGCAGCCTACCATTCACGAGGGAGTGGTTGCCCGTGCATTGGAGAAGAAGGGTATCATCTCTGACCGCTGTGAAATCAACCGCCAGATCAAGGCTGACAATGCGTTGCTCCGGGAATTGAAAGCGACGGTCAAAAAGCTGATGCAGACAGTGAAGAACAGCGTTCCTGCCATAGCGGAGGCAATGGAAAAGTTGCGAGGCAGTATGCTGATTTTCAGTTATCAGCTTCGTCATATCGGCATTGGCAAGCACAACATCGGTAGGCGTGTCAAGGCAATCAAGCCAGAGTTAGAGCGATATACGGGCTTGGTGCAGCAGATCAAGGCGAAAAGCAAGGAATGTAAAAATCTGCTTGCGGAGAAAAAAGAAACGCCGTTTTATCAGATACCCAAGCTGCATGACCTTTCCCACCGTATCGCAGAGCTGACTGAAGAATTGGAGGAACTGAATACCGAGAAAGAAATGCTGCTCCGTTCTCTGGACTGCGCCGATGATACCGGTATTTCTTCTGTAAAGAAGGATATTGCCGCAATGGAAAGTGCGCTGAAAAAACTGGAAGCGCAGGAGGCAAAGTATTCTGCTGAACTGGATGCCGCACTGAAGGAATACAGCGGATTGAAGGAACAGGCTTCAGAATTTGACGCCGGTGAGCTGATGGAGGCACGGCTTTCCATCCGTGGGGAAAAAGAACGCTCTGCGGTTACTCGTGTGCAGGACGCCTACGGCGAGAAATACGATTCGCTGATGATGTTTGACAGCAAGCGAGATGTTGCAAATCTGCTCCATGAGGAAGCGGAAGCACACTCCGTCCGGGAGCGCCTGCGACAGAAACAACAGACAAAGACGCAACGGCAAAGGAAACCCAAACACTACGAACAGGAACGGTGAATCCCGTTCCTGTTCAGTATTGTAAAACAGCATGGCGGCGTCCTCCCGTGGGCCGCCATGCCTTTAACTGCTGGGAATGACAGAAAGAAAGCAGCGGCCTTGATTTCTCAAAACCGCCACCAGTGAATATAAATTAAGCGTGAAAATGGGTCTGCCCAGCAGCGGTTTTTTTCTTTTCTGCCGCTGGGCAGATGTTTTTTCTTTAGATACATGATAAGAGGAATTTTTGAAGATTAAATGTGTTACTCCACTACGAACGGAATTCCATACTCCTTGGCAAAGGATTCAATATAGCTGTCTGCCGGACCGTAGATGGTGAGGTTGTCGCAACCGTAAAAATTTTCTTCGTCATCAATACTGGTTAGTGCATCTGTAAAGTGGAGTTCCATTAACCGGCAGCAGTTGGTAAATGTACCAATACCTACTAATTCCTGCACATTCTCGCCGAGAATGACTTGACGCAGGTTAGAGCAATTCCCAAAAGTCAGTCCTCTGAATACGGTTACACCCTCACAGATTACAAGTTCCACTGATTCATTGTTCGTAAATACTTCTTCTAATTCTTTTACGCTTTCCGGGATCAATACCGCACGCACAGGGTTATTGTTGGCAAAAACGTAATCATAGAAACCCGTAACCGGCTTGCCCTCAATCTCTTCAGGGATGACAACAACGGTATCGCTGCCCGTATAGCTTCTGATTTTGATACCATCATCCTCTACATCATAGGTGAAGTCTTCTGCCGGAGCGACTGCATGGTTGCGAAGCATTTCTTCGGTGATTGGGGAATTAGGGTCAACCTTGGTGTTCTGCGTCTTGTGATCTTCCTCTTCTGCGGTCACAGTGTTGTCCGTACTGCCGGTCGTGCCATCCGTGGTCTTGCCGCCGCAGGCCGTCATACCCAGCACCAGAACAAGTGTCAGAAACAGCGCTGGAAGCTTCTTATTCATTTTGCTCATGATATTTTCTCCTTTTTGGGATAAGTTTTAAAAAATCAGGAAACACCGCAAATAGGGCCAGAAAACGTTCGATCCAATTACATCTTCCGAAATTCTTGCACCTCCGTTCCAAAGTAACCGGATAAATAATAACGCCAGCTGAAAATAGTTTTGTCGGGATCATTCATTAAATATTCCCAGTATAGGCTCCAAATTACCCATGACGCTTCTTCCGATTCGTTGCGTTTGTTAATGCAGATTACGCACAACATGCATTAGATTTGCAACTTCCATATCCGCTCTCAGATACGCATCCGTCATAAGTGCAGGCAAATCTCTGTAGCACTGGTAAATGTACGGGGTGGAGAGTCCACATCAATACGCCGATTTCAAAAAATATGTCAATATTTTTCGCAGAGTTTGCCACTCTATGTGAGAGCCTGTCTGCTATATTCGAAAACATTATAGCATTTGGATGGGCAAAAATCAATATCAACTAATATTTTAATATTGTTGTTTAGTTTTTCACAGAATCATCAGCAAATTTATTTATCTTTACAATATGGGAAAAATACCCTTGACAAATCTCGTCTCAGAAGCGTATCCTTGAAACCTATGCAAAGCAGAACGGCTTTTCCAATCTGCGCTGGTACACGGACGACGGTTATTCTGGTGCGAACTTTCAAAGACCCGGTTTTCAAGCCATGCTTGCGGACATTGAAGCCGGAAAAGTCGGGACAGTTATCGTAAAGGATATGTCGAGGTTAGGGCGAAACTACCTGCAAGTGGGAATGTACACGGAAATGATTTTCCCACAGAAAGGTGTCCGCTTCATCGCTATCAATGACGGAGTGGACAGCGCACAGGGCGACAATGACTTTGCCCCGCTGCGGAATATCTTTAACGAATGGCTGGTGAGAGATACGAGCAAGAAAATCAAAGCAGTAAAACGCTCAAAAGGCATGAATGGCAAGCCCATCACAAGCAAGCCTGTGTATGGCTACCTCATGGACGAGGATGAAAATTTCATTATTGACGAGGAAGCTGCACCCGTAGTCAAGCAGATATACAACCTCTGTCTTGCCGGGAATGGTCCGACCAAGATAGCCCGTATGCTCACAGAGCAGCAAATCCCCACGCCGGGAACGCTTGAATACCGCAGGACGGGCAGCACCCGCCGCTACCACCCCGGCTATGAGTGCAAGTGGGCGACCAATACCGTAGTGCATATCCTTGAAAACCGGGAATACACAGGCTGTCTGGTAAATTTCAAGACAGAAAAACTTTCTTACAAAGTCAAGCACAGTGTAGAAAATCCCCCGGAAAAGCAAGTGATTTTCGAGAACCACCACGAGCCTATCATAGACACCCAAACATGGGAACGGGTGCAGGAGCTTCGCAAACAGCGCAAACGCCCAAACCGCTATGATGAAGTGGGTTTGTTCTCCGGCATACTGTTCTGTGCGGACTGCGGCAGCGTGATGTATCAGCAGCGATACCAGACGGACAAGCGCAAGCAGGACTGTTATATCTGCGGCAACTACAAGAAACGCACCCATGACTGTACGGCGCACTTTATCCGCACCGACCTCTTGACCGCTGGTGTACTCTCCAATCTGCGGAAAGTGACCAGCTATGCGGCAAAGCATGAAGCCCGGTTTATGAAACTCTTGATTGAGCAGAACGAGGACGGGGGCAAACGCAGGAACGCCGCCAAGAAAAAGGAACTGGAAGCCTCCGAGAAACGCATAGCCGAGTTATCCGCTATCTTCAAGCGGCTGTATGAGGACAGCGTGACCGGGCGCATATCAGACGAGCGTTTCACAGAGCTGTCGGCAGACTATGAAGCAGAGCAACGGGAGCTGAAAGAAAGAGCCGCTGCTATTCAAGCGGAGCTTTCCAAAGCACAGGAAGCCACCGTGAACGCAGAAAAGTTTATGAATGTTGTCCGGCGGCATACCAGCTTTGAAGAACTTACCCCTACTCTGCTGCGGGAGTTTGTAGAGAAAATCGTTGTGCATGAGTGCAGCTATGACGAGAACAAGACCCGCAGACAGGACATTGAGATTTATTATTCTTTTGTTGGCAAGGTGGACTTGCCCGAATAACCGCCCGACCTATCCGACACAATGCGCAAGTGCCGGATAGGAACGGCAAAATTTTTTACACTTCTATTACTTCTTTATCGCACATCAGTAAAGTCACAGGGTATCAAGCAGTTCATGGCTAATTAAAGGGAACAAAAAGAAAGGGAATGCACAATCCAGACGGTATCAGCGGCAGGCTACAAGAATAAATTGTGATTTCACAAGATTGGTGTTATAATAAGAGAAAAGTTCCTGCCGGGGCAACCGCCCCGGTGGTATGGATAGAAAGGCAGGAAAACAATATGCACATCAGCTATAAACCACTCTGGCACACACTGTTAGAGCGTGATATGAGAAAAGAGGATTTAAGGCTTGCTGCTGGTATGACAACAAATATGATTGCCAACATGAGCAAAGAGGGAAAGCACATCAGCATGGATACATTAGCCCGTATCTGTGAAACTCTGAATTGTGAGATTACTGATGTGATTGAGTTAGTACCAGACGAGCCTGCTTCCACAGGAGGTAAGGAACATGAGCGAATTGAAACCAAGAATAACGGAAAACGGAATTGATTATATCCTTGTCGGAGATTACTACATTCCAGGCTTGAAACTGCCGGAGGAACACCGCCCTATCGGAAAGTACGGACGAATGCACCGGGAATATTTAAGAGAAGTCCACCCAGCCAGATTGAATACATTGATACTGACCGGAGAATTGTTGACATATCTTGCAGACCTGAATGAACAGGCACAAAAACGGTTAGACACTATCATGGAGCAGATGAAAGCTACCGAGGGCGTGACAGAGGAATTGAAGTGTACCCGACAAATGGAATGGGTGCAGCGTTGCAATAACATTCACAACAGGGCAGAAGAAATTGTTTTGTATGAGATGATTTATTCATAACGGGAGCAATTAAATCGGAGGTATATAAGATGATTGAAATTGTATTTGGTGAAAGTGCCTGTGGAAGTTTGAAAATTGCCCAAACTTACGGCAAGGGAAAGTATAGAGGAAGTGCTGTTTCAATATTTATGAGGCACGAAGACGGGAGTGTTCCATCTTCAGATGAAATGAAAAAGGCACAGCTTCAAGCACAGGAACAAGAACGCATTGCTTGGGAGAATGCTATTCCATTGGGAGGCAAGAGCAGTGATGTTTATTGTTTTGATATGGCTCTTAGTGTGGGAGATATTTCTGATAATGGAATTGGCGAACAGCGGAAAAATATTTTCAAGAAAATGCTGTCTGTCTGCTTTGTAGAGGATTTAGATTATCAGGTTGAAGAAAAAATACAGAAAATTAAAACTACATTGACCTCAGTGATTGAACGATATGTAGCTGGGGAAGAAATTCGCATTTGGTATAGCTATAATCCAGATGAGCTTTGTGGTATGTATTGGCTTATGAAACAACTTCAACCATTAAACTGCCAGACAACAATTTATTTGGTTAAGTTACCTACATGGGAATATGGAAAAGAAAATACTATGACATCCAAAATAGCATGGGGCGAGGTCTCTCCTGGCGAATGGGGAAACTATATAACTCTACAAGAGAAAGCTAATCCTGTATTTCTTTCAGCTTGTACTATGAAATGGAATCAACTTCAAAATGAAAATGCACCTTTGCGTGCAATGTTAAATGGTAAATTGCAAAGCGTTTCAGAAGATATATATGATAGTTTCATTCTTCGTGAAATTGCGGAACAGCCAGAGCAATTCAAAATGGCTATTGTCATAGGTAATGTTTTAGGAAAATATCAACTTGGAATTAGTGATGTATGGATTTCCAATCGCATTGATAAAATGCTTGAAGATGGTGTGTTGGAAATTATACAGGACGCACCAAAGGGAGAAACAAATTATCGCCGAATATTAAGAAAACGAATGAAATAATAACCACAGCACAAACCGCTGCTACATGGAATCCAACAAACCATGCAACAGCGGTTTTCCTTTACCGTTTTTTCCTCTGGCTGATAGGCGTTCCCATTTTCTTTGATTTTTTGAGAATACGAATGAACCAGCGAAATTCTTCTTCTGACAGGTTTTTATAGTTGATACCAAGCTGCTTGCAGTAAAGGATAACCAGTTTTTCATCTCGACTGCCCTTGAAATTTTCGACCGCTTCCAGATTTTCTTTCAGTTCATCGGCAACGGTAGTTTGGGGCGCACTCTCGCTGTCCTTTTTGTGGAATTCCCGAATATCCCGGATAATCAGGTTGAGGTCATCCAGAACCATGTGACTGAAATACTCATCATCACTGATATGTGCGGCTTGCAGCACCTTCAAATGCGGGTCATCTTCGCCGGGGCGATACCGTTCAATAATTTCATGCCGGACGGTATCAACAAGGGAGTTGAGATTTTGGATTTGCATGGTGGCAATCCCGTCCACATAAATCTCAATGTCCGCAAGAAACTTGATAAAGTCCTTATGGGTGGCAAGTTCGCAGAGCAGACGGTTGTTAATCCGACCGCTTTTCAGCAGTGCCACCATCTCATCGTTCAAATGCAGCTCCGTCAGTGGCGTGTTGATCTGCTCCCTGTTCTCTGTCCGGCACAGCAGATAATCGACGGAAACCCCATAGAAGTCTGCCAGCGTGATAAGGTTGCCATGATTGATTTCCTTATAATCCTCTTTTTCATAACTGCCAAGGGCTGATTTAGAAATGCCCGTCAGCTTTGATAGTTCTTCCAGATTTAAGCCTTTGTCTTTGCGGAGTTCCCAAAGGCGTTCCTGTATGCTTGTTGCAACTTTCATGGGCGCACGCTCCTTTCCGGTGGTTTTATTTCTGCCGTTTAACTGGATTATATCACACTTTCCGCAATCGTGGAAATTTCTGATTTTCCCCCTGATTCCTACTTTGTGGATATACGGCACAGGGCACAAAAATGTTCTATGATACAGGTAGTTCATCGATGGATTATTCCAATCGAATGACCAGCCTGTGTGGGATATGCTTCCCCGGCGATGTAGCGCCATGACTTTTGGCAGGGATATGGAGGAACCCTGACCGAAACGAGCGTACCAAAGGGAGCGATACGCCGCTGTGAGATTCAGGGGAGGAACGACACCGGGGAGAACTGGCGAACTGACACCGAAATGATACCGAAACACGACAATTTGATAGGGAGATAGTCTACCCTATCGCTGAGACTTCGGGAGATTTTAAGCGGCTCTATGGCTGTAATTTTGCCGAAAATCGCCCCGAAACCATACACGAAAACGGGAGGAAACGTAACATGCCGAGAATGAGCAAAAAGCGGAAGCATGAGCTTTCCTTTTACCTCAATGACCGGGGGCGTGTCACTTACAACGAATTATGCCGGAAATGCCAGCATGGGTGCAAGCAGAGCTTCCGGGCGGTTGTGATTGACTGCCCCCGTTATTTATCCAAACGAGCAAAGAAAAAGGAGGAACACACCGAATGAATTTTGAATTTATGACGATAGACACACCATTGCCGCCCTGTATGCCATTTCCCAGAGCGTTGACAGGATTTCCAGTCAGCAGCACCGCAAAGGTCATGTACTGCCGGATGTTGGACGCTATGCTTTTCAGAGGGCAGGCGGACGAGAACGGGATTCTTTTTGTCTGCTTCCCTATCACAGCCATTGCCGCAGTCCTGTCCCGCAGCCTCATGACGGTCAAGCGTTCTTTGAATGAACTGGAAACCGCCGGACTTATCATGCGGGTGCGTCAGGGCGTGGGAGAACCGAACAGGATTTATGTGCTGATACCGGGAAAGGAGGGCGCTACCCTTGCCTGATACCTCAAAGCTGGGAAAGCTCAACCGGGAGTTGGAGAAAAGCGAAAAGAAACTGCGGAAAGCCATCAATGATGAAAAGGCATTGCAGCACCAGTTGAAGCAGCTTACCCGAAAGGAACGGACGCACCGGCTCTGTACTCGTGGCGGTATGCTGGAAAGTTTTCTGCAAGAGCCGGAACGCCTGACGGACGATGATGTCATGCTGTTGCTGAAACTCATTTTTCACAGGCAGGACACGCAAGATATATTGAAAAAACTGCTGGAACGGGAGAAGCCGGAAACCCCTTAGTTTACTAAGGGCGCAATTATACACCACCCAGAGGTTGGTGCATTGCGTTCTCCGAAGGCTCCTCGCCGGAGGGCTGTGATTTTCCGCAGTCATGGTCTGCTCCAAATCATACAGGGGACGCTACACTTCCCCTGCGCTGGCTGCAGCCAGCTACCCTTTTGTGGACTTGCCATCTGGGGACACTTTGCGTTGCAAGTTGTTCCCAGCCGACAAGTTTCATAAAATACGCTATCTTTTCGATAGGCGATGAAGTATAATGAAGATGACAACAAATCGGAATTTGTAGAGGGGGTGTGATTATATGAAAAACAATAGCCCACAAAAGCAGGCTGCCATTTCTTGGATCATTTTGATGATAGGAATATTGCTCGCAGTAATAGGAGCAATGACGGCAAAGGAGTACAGAGTAAACCTATGCCTACTAATCGGTGCAATGGCTGTTATTGGTGGTATTGTATATCACCTCACCATGATGAAATGTCCTTATTGCGGTTGCTCGCTTGTTGGTTATAGGCCGATCCCTAAAGAATGTCCAAAGTGTCATAAAAAATTTGAAGAATAAGTTCAAGTTTGGAGAATTGAGAAAATCGGAATTGACCGAGCTCTTTGAGCGAGGGATACTTCTTGTCCGAAGGGCAAGAAGGTGGGCGTAAAAAAGATTAGAACAATCGGGATTTGAGGAGGTGTTCATATGAAGAGAGCATTGCTTTTTATTTTCATGACGGTTTGTGTATTAGGAATGTCCGCCTGCAGCAGCAAAGACGCCATGCCAGAAACATCAGATTCTGCCAGCAATCCGGTTCAGAATACAGATATCAGTAATCTGAATGGAGGAAAAATCTGGTCTGAACAAGATATTGTGTCGATGTTCTCTCTTGTGCAAGAAACAGATTGGGAATACATAGACTGTGTTTTAATTCCAGATCATGCTAGTGACCGTGTTGGTGCAGTACTCTTCCGGAACGATAAGGAGCAAACAAGCAATGTTGCGTTCTTTGATGCAGACGGATACTTTCAACAGTATGGCACATATGCAAGAATGTCTGACGAACCTGATTTTCAGTATCTCGGAGGTGGTGCGGTAACATTTAGGCTGGAAACAGAAGATGGTATAATCTATAACTACACGATCACAATCTCGATCGATGACAGTAATGTGAATTTTAAAGCGGAAGATGATTTGCCAAAATAAATTCAAGTTTGTCAGCTTCACATCGGGTCAACTTGCCCCGAACTTTTACAATTAAATACCCGCCGCCCACATAGCGGCACACCGAGCAGGAAATCTGAAAAAGGTCTCCTGCTTTTTTCTGCCCAAAATGAGGTGGTAAAACGCCACCCCGTCCACCAATTAGCGAAAGGAGGGACACGAAATGCCCTGTCCACACAACGAAATCACGATTGTTCAGCGCAGCCAGCGGCAGTCTGCGGTTGCCGCCGCTGCTTACCAGAGTGGCGAAAAACTGTTCTGTGAATATGACCAGCAAGTGAAGCACTACCCGGAAAAGCGTGGTATCGTCCACAATGAAATCCTGCTCCCACCTAATGCCCCACAGGAATATGCAGACCGCAATACTTTGTGGAACGCCGCCGAAGCGGTGGAAAAACAATGGAACTCCCAGCTTGCAAGGCGGTGGGTGCTTACCATCCCCAGAGAGATACCGCCCGACCAGTATGCTGTCCTTGTCCGGGAGTTTTGCCAGAAGCAGTTTGTTTCCAAAGGCATGATTGCTGACTTTGCCATCCATGACCCCCATCCGCCGGGACACAATCCCCACGCCCATGTCCTGCTGACTATGAGGGCAATGGACGAACATGGGAAATGGCTTCCCAAGAGCCGCAAGGTTTATGACCTTGACGAGAATGGGGAACGGATAAAGCTGCCATCTGGCAGGTGGAAAAGCCACAAGGAGGATACGGTGGACTGGAACGACCAGAAATATTGTGAAATCTGGCGGCATGAATGGGAGGTCATCCAGAACCGCTATCTGGAAGCCAATGACCGCCCGGAGCGTGTGGACTTGCGTTCCTATGCCAGACAGGGGTTTGATATAGTCCCCACTGTCCATGAGGGAGCGGCTGTCCGGCAGATGGAAAAGCGTGGTATCCAGACGAATATCGGAAACCTGAACCGGGAAATCAGAGCCGCCAACCGCCTGATGAAGTCCATCCGGCAGCTTATCCACAACCTCAAAGGCTGGATTGCCGAGCTGGGAGAAAAACGGAAGGAGTTGCTTGCACAAAAAGCGGCGGAGGAAGCGACACTTCTTCCCAATCTGCTGATGAAGTATATGGAGATACGAAAGGAAGAACGGAAGGACTGGACAAGGGCTGGACAGAACCGGGGGACTTCACAGGACTTAAAGGCAGTCAGCGAAGCCCTGTCCTATCTCCGGCAAAAGGGGCTTTCCACTGTGGAGGACTTAGAAGCATTTCTGGAATCTTCCGGGAAATCAGCCGCAGATTACCGCAATCAGATGAAGCCAAAGGAAGCCCGCAGCAAAGTGATTGACGGGATTCTTGCCAGCCGGACAGACTGCAAGGAATGTAAGCCTGTCTATGAGAAGTACCAGAAGATATTTTTTAAGAAAACAAAGGAGAAATTCAAACAGGAACACCCGGAGGTTGCCCGGTATGCGAAAGCCGCCGCCTACCTTGCCAAGCACCCGGACGATAAGGACAGTACCCAAAAGGAGCTGCAAGAGGAGCAGGAAACGCTTCTGGAAGAAATTGCAGCCCTGAAAATACCGCTGACCGAGGTACAGGAGGATTTGAAGAAGCTGCGGGACATTCGCTACTGGGTACGGAAAGCCACCCCCGGCACAGAAGAAAGCAAAGAGCCGCCCAAGAAACAGCCTATCAAAGAAGTCTTGCAGGATAAGGCAGACGAGAAAAAAGCACAAAGAACCGCCCCGGCACAGGCGAAACACAGACAACAGGATATGGAACTTTAACAGGCACTTGCCATTTTCAATCAGAGAATGTCAGGTGCTTTTCTTATTTTCAAGGAGGGATAGATTTGAATGTATTTGAAGCTGTGAAGCAGTCCGTCACAACAAGACAGGCTGCGGAGCATTATGGAATCCATGTAGGGCGGAACGGGATGGCTTGCTGCCCGTTCCATAATGATAAAACCCCAAGCATGAAGCTGGATCGGCGTTACCACTGCTTCGGCTGCGGTGCGGATGGGGATGTGATTGATTTTGTCGCCGCCCTGTATGGGCTGGGAAAGAAAGAAGCCGCCGTACAACTGGCAAATGACTTCGGGCTTTCTTATGAGGACTGGAAGCCGCCGGGAAAGGTAAAAAAGCCCAAGCCCCGGCAGAAATCCCCGGAGGAACAGTTTCAGGAAGCAAAGAACCGCTGCTTCCGTATCCTTGCCGATTATCTCCACCTGCTTAGGGCATGGAGAAAGGATTATGTCCCGCACTCCCCGGAGGAAGCCGTTCATCCCCGGTTTGTGGAAGCCTTACAGAAGCAAGCCCAAGTGGAATATCTGCTGGATGTGCTGCTGTTCGGGGAGACAGAGGAAAAAGCGGCTTTGATTACGGACTACGGAAAGGATGTGATACAGCTTGAACAACGAATGGCAGAGCTTGCAGCCGCAGACGCAGCAAGAACTAAAAAACACCATGAACGCTATGCAGCCGCCCCAGAGCATTGAGGAAATCAAGGCGGGGCTGGAAACCACCGAGAAAGGCGGTGTCCGCCAGAGCATACGGAACTGCCTGACCGTATTCCAGCGTGACCCTCTGCTTTCCGGGGCTATCGCATACAACATCCTGACCGACCGCAAGGACATCATAAAGCCCATCGGTTTTCACAGAGAAAGCACAGCCCTGAACGATACGGATATGAAGTATCTGCTTCTCTATCTGGAAGAAACCTATGGGCTTACCAATGAGAAAAAGATTGATAATGCCATCGGGATTGTGGCGAATGAAAACAAGTACCATCCCATCCGGGACTACCTAAGTGCCCTTGTGTGGGACGGGACAGAACGAATCCGTTTCTGTCTGCGGCACTTTCTGGGGGCTGACGCAGACGATTACACCTATGAAGCGTTGAAGCTGTTCCTGCTGGGTGCAATCTCACGAGCCTTTCAGCCGGGGTGCAAGTTTGAAATCATGCTTTGTCTGGTAGGCGGTCAGGGGGCTGGAAAGTCCACCTTCTTCCGTCTGCTGGCAGTCCGGGACGAGTGGTTCTCCGATGATTTGCGGAAGCTGGACGATGACAATGTGTACCGTAAGCTGCAAGGTCACTGGATTATCGAAATGTCGGAAATGATGGCAACCGCAAACGCCAAGAGCATTGAGGAAATCAAGTCATTTTTAAGCCGGCAGAAAGAGGTTTACAAGATACCCTATGAAACCCACCCAGCAGACCGCCCCCGTCAGTGCGTGTTTGGCGGCACTTCCAATGCCCTTGACTTCCTGCCCCTTGACCGTTCCGGCAACCGCCGCTTTATCCCCGTCATGGTGTACCCGGAGCAAGCCGAGGTTCACATTTTGGAGGACGAAGCCGCTTCCAGAGCCTATATCGAGCAGATGTGGGCAGAAGCGATGGAAATTTACAGAAGCGGCAGGTTCAAGCTGGCTTTCAGCCCTGCCATGCAGCGGTATCTCAAAGAACACCAGCGGGATTTTATGCCGGAGGACACCAAAGCCGGGATGATACAGGCGTATCTTGATAAGTACACCGGGAGCATGGTCTGCTCCAAGCAGCTCTATAAGGAAGCCTTGAACCATGCCTTTGACGAGCCGAAGCAATGGGAAATCCGGGAAATCAACGAGATTATGAACCAGTGCATTTCTGGCTGGCGGTACTTCCCGAACCCAAGAATGTTTTCCGAATATGGCAGACAAAAGGGCTGGGAGCGTGAAAACCCGGCAACGGACTCCGGCAACCCGTCTGAAAAAACGATGGACGGTTTTGTGGAGGTCACAGAACAGATGGAGCTTCCGTTCTGAAAATGGCAGCCCGTTGCACCCCCTGTTGCTATCCCGTTGCCGAGCCGGTTGCCGGGGAAAATCCCGAAACTATCGGCTTTTCTCCCCTATGACAACCAAAACAACAGAAAAATAAAAGAAAAGTATAAATAGTAACCATCGCCAGATTGAGATTGTTTGCAAGGTCTTTTGAAGCCCGTTGCCGGACTTCGTTGCCGACACCCTCTGTCTGGCTATTTTCATGTATGGAGGATAACTGCCTATGGCAAAAAACAAAACAGAGATTCATGTTACAACGGTGTTTGACGGGGAGCTGGACGCAACCGATGTGTTCGTCAGCCTGATTTCCCAGAAATACGGTAAGACAAATACGAAAGAATATCTTGCTAAAAAGAAAGATATGAAGCATAATGAAGATGAGGTTCAAAAGAGCCAGATACCGTCTGGATTGTGTGGGTAAATGGCTATGATGAACGAAATGGAATACAGAACAATCGGTTCGGCACTTGCCGGGGGCTATCGTGCAGCGGTCTATTGCAGACTGTCAAAGGACGATGACCTGCAAGGCGAAAGTGCCAGTATCGCAAACCAGCGTGATATGCTGGAAAAATACTGCGAAAAGCAGGGATGGGAGGTTGTGGCAGTCTATCAGGACGATGGCTTCACAGGTCTTAATATGGAGCGTCCTGATTTACAGAGAATGTTGAGAGCCATTGAGCGCAGGCAAATCAACCTTGTCATCACGAAAGACCTCAGCCGACTGGGGCGTAACTATCTGCAAACCGGGCATTTGATTGAGGACTTTTTCCCAAGAAATGGTGTCCGCTATATCGCCATGAATGACGGTATCGACACCCTGCGGGATAACAACGATATTGCCCCGTTCAAGAATATCCTGAACGAGATGTACAGCAAGGATATTTCCAAGAAAGTCCATTCCTCTTATCTTCTGAAAGCGCAGAAAGGACAGTTTACCGGGTGTCTTGCCCCGTTCGGGTATCGGAAAGACCCGGAGGACAAAAACCATCTGCTCATTGACGAGGAAACCGCCCCGATTGTGCGGCTGATTTTCGGATATGCCCTAAACGGTCATGGTCCGAACTATATCCGCAGACGGCTGGAGGAAGAAAAAATCCCCTGCCCCACATGGTGGAACCGGGAACGGGGGCTTCGCAATACCCGCACCAAATGGGAAAAGAAAGACCCGGAAAACGGGCGGTATATGTGGGACTTCTCCGTTATCAAAGACCTTTTGATGAATCCCGTCTACACCGGGGCGATTGCTTCCCAGAAAAAGGACTACCGTTTCAAAATCGGCACGATTGGGGAAAAGAAGCCGGAGGACTGGATTGTGGTGGAGGGACAGCATGAACCGCTGATTGACCGCATGAGCTTTGACATTGTGCAGAACAAGCTGAAATCCCGCCAGCGTCCGGGGCAGACCAATGAAATCAGCCTGTTTGCCGGACTGATAAAATGCGGTGAGTGTGGGAAGTCACTGACGATACGCTACACAAACGCAAAACATCCCCAGCAGATTTACTCCTGCAAAACCTACAATGCCTTTGGAAAGAACCACTGCACCCAGCACCGGATTGATTATGACACCCTTTACAGCCATGTGCTGCGGAAA
The DNA here is from genome assembly GCF_057397225.1 of Pilosibacter sp. NGB245. Lineage (NCBI taxonomy): Bacteria > Bacillati > Bacillota > Clostridia > Eubacteriales > Clostridiaceae > Pilosibacter > Pilosibacter sp. NGB245. The sequence continues at coordinate 1,207,057 of NZ_CM171584.1, forward strand.
ATCCGGGAATGTGCCAGAGCCGCCCTGATGGACGGGGAAGCGGTTGCCGACCGCTTGACCAATACCTGTGAAGCCGAGCAGCGGGAACAGCGGGAAGCAATGGAACGCTCCCTCACAAGGGACGAGGAACGGATTGAGGTTCTGGACAAAATGGTAATGCGGCTTTATGAGGATATGATTGCAGGGCGTATCAGTGAACAGAATTTCAACACCATGCTGGAAAAGACACAGACCGAGCAAGCGGAGCTTAAAGCAAAAGTGTCCGAGGGCAGAAAGCGGCTGTCCGATGAAGTCCAGCTTGCCAATGACGCAAAACAATGGGTGGAAGCCATTCAGGAATACGCCAATATCACAGAGCTGGACGCAGCCACCCTCAACCGCTTAATCAAAGAAATCGTCGTGCATGAGCGCATTGACGAAGATAAAACAAGACACATTTCTATCGAAATTCATTTTAATCTCAAACCCATCCCAGAGGTGGAACAGGTCACTGCCTGACCTGTCCCGCCGGGACGGTTCTCTTAAAAACACCATATAGATTTTTTGTACGCCGCCGCCCGCCATCGAGCAGAGTTTTACACCTAATTGGGGATAAAACAGCTTATGTCCGGAGGCGGTATCATTATCGTGGCACAGACGGTGATTCCACAGCTTTCAACACTGTTCTCATAATTCATGGGGTCAATTATTGAGAAAATCACTGAATTTATAAAGGAAATGCTGCAAGGATGGGTGCTGGACAATCTCGAAACGATGTTTACTGACGTGAATACGAAAGTAGGAACAATCGCCGGAGAGGTTGGGCAGACACCCAGCTCTTGGAACGCAGGTATTTTTTCCATGATAGACAATCTGTCAGATACAGTCATGGTGCCCATAGCAGGGATGATCATTAGTGCGATTCTCTGCTATGAGCTGATTACCATGGTAATGGATAAGAATAACATGCATGAGATGGGGAGTGAGTTTTTCTTCCGTTATCTTGTGAAAGCATGTATTGCAGTATTGCTTGTCAGCTATACCTCTGACATTACCATGGCAATTTTTGATGTGGGAAACCATATCGTTACAAGTGCGGCAGGAGTTATTACAGGCTCCACGACACTTGATGTGACGAGTACGTTACAGTCCATGTTTAACAGCCAGCTCTCCACCATGGGGATAGGCGAACTGATAGGACTTGGAATAGAGACCATGATTGTCAGCTTATGTATGAAAATCATTTCCCTGCTAATCACCGTCATGCTATATGGGCGAATGATTGAAATATACCTTTATGTTTCAGTGGCTCCGGTTCCGTTTGCGACACTCAGCAACCGGGAATGGGGCGGCATCGGAAGTAATTATATCAAGGGACTTTGTGCTTTGGCATTTCAGGGATTTTTCATCATGGTATGTGTGGCAATCTATGCGGTGCTGGTATCCAGCGTTGCGGTTGCGAGCAATCTACACACGGCTTTGTGGTCAGTGGCAGCATATACCGTTATCCTGTGCTTCAGCTTATTTAAGACAGGTTCCCTTAGCAAATCTATTTTTTATGCACATTAAAGCAGCGTTATACATCAGGAAGGAGGCTGTTTATGGCAATATCAGTCGCAGTGCCGAAGAATTTAAGCGGCATCAAGACAAAGGTGGCAATGAATCTGACAAAACGCCAGCTCATCTGTTTTGGTGCGGCAGGTGCGGTTGGGATTCCTTTTTATATCTGTACCAAAGATATCATTGGGACACAGGCATCCGCACTGATCATGGTGGCTGTCATGCTGCCGTTTTTCTTTTTGGCAATGTACGAAAAGGACGGCTTTCCGGCAGAAAAGATTCTGTACTTTATGATAAGGCAGAAATTCCTCACACCGGGAATACGCCCCTATAAATCAGAAAATCTCTACAATCAGTTAGAGGAACAGGAGAAAATGAAGAAGGAGGTGCGTTACCTTGAAGCAAAAGCCAAAGGCAAAACCGCAGGTCAGTAAAGGGAAAAATACCAAGCCTAAAGCGGGCTTAAGTTTTTCTGAAAAGAAAAGGCTAAAAGAGCTTCAGCGTACTCTTGCAGGAAACCATAAGGAACAGGAAAAGCCAACTACGGCACAGAACACCATTACTTTTAAAAAGATGTTCCGTGATGGTATCTGTCAGGTGACATCTGAGTTCTACACAAAAATGGTGGAATTTTATGATATAAATTATGACCTTCTGGAAATAGAGGACCAGGGGGAAATTTTAGAGGAGTACAGCAAGCTCATCAATTATTTTGACCCGTCTATCTGGTTTGAGCTGTTTTTATTTAACAGGCAGGTCAACGAGCAGACGCTGATAGACCAGTTTGACATTCCTTTGCAGGGAGATGATTTTGACGATATCCGTGAGGAATATACGGAAATGTTAAAGAATCAGGCTGCAAAGGGCAACAACGGTATCATTAAATCAAAATATCTTATTTTTGGTACGGAGTGTAAGGGATATAAGGAAGCGAAATCAAAACTGAATAACATTGAAAAGGATGTTATCAAAAACTTATTAAACCTTGGGACCCACGCCAAAAGCCTTGACGGAAAGGAACGTCTGCGTATCCTGCATGAGTATTTTAATCAGGATACCATGGAGCCTTTCCGTTTTTCATTTAAGGAGCTGGCAGAGTCCGGTAAGAGCGTAAAGGATTACATTGCACCGCCGGGCTTTGACTTCCGTTATCCGAGCCGGTTTAAGGCAGGAAAGATGTATGGCAGTGTCCATTATCTGGATATCATTGCACCACGTTTTAATGATGAACTGTTAAAGAAGCTCCTTGATATTGATGATAACCTGACTATTACCATGCATATGCAGACAATGGACCCGGTCAAGGCAATCAAGATGTTAAAGGGTGCTTTGACCAATATTCAGAAGATGAAAATTGAGGAGCAGAAAAAGGCAGTCCGAAGTGGATATGACATGGATATTCTTCCTACGGATATTATCACTTATGAAAAGGATACGCTGGAGCTGCTTGACGATCTGAACACCAGTAACCAGAAGATTATTAAAATGACTTTCCTTATTACCTGTTACGGCAGGAGCAAAAGGGAGCTTGAAAATATTACGCAGAGGGTGTCCGGCATTATCCAGCAGGCAAACTGTAATTTAAGATGTTTGCAGTATTTACAGGAACAGGGGCTTATGGCTTCCGCACCGATTGGATGCAATGATACGGGAATTGAGCGTGTGCTTACCACAAAGAGTACCGCTATTCTTGTGCCGTTCTGTACGCAGGAATTATTCATGCCTGCACCGGCAATCTACTATGGTTTAAATGCCTTGTCAAACAACATGATCATGGCAGACAGAAAGCGACTTCGTACACCAAACGGAGTAATTTTAGGAACACCCGGTAGTGGTAAGTCCTTTAGTGCAAAAAGGGAGATTTTATCCTGCTTTCTTATGACAAGGGATGATGTGATTATCTGTGACCCTGAGGGCGAGTATTTTGCCCTTGTGGGAGCTTTGCATGGGCAGGTGGTAAAGCTGGCAACCAATTCCAAAGACTATCTGAACCCGATGGATATTCAGTTAAGCCACAAGGGGGATAAGGAAGCTCTGAAATTAAAGAGTGATTTTATCATTACCCTGTGTGATCTGATTGCCGGAGGAAAGGACGGTCTGGAGAATGATGAGAAAGGTATCATTGACGAATGTATCCGTCATATCTATGATGCCTATTTTGAAAACCCGGTGCCGGAGAATATGCCTATCCTTGAGGATTTGTATAATGCCCTTTTAGACCATAAGAATGCGAAAGCAGAGCGTATTGCCAATTCCCTTGTACTGTATGTTCATGGTTCGCAGAATTATTTTAATCACCGCACTAACGTGGACAGTAAGAATCGTATCATGTGCTTTGATATCAGGGATTTGGGAAACCAGTTGAAAGAGCTGGGTATGCTCATCGTACAGGATGCCGTATGGAACAGGGTGTCACAGAACAGGGAGAGAAGAATTGCTACCCGTTATTACTGTGATGAGTTCCACCTTCTTCTAAAGGAGAGGCAGACTGCCATTTATTCGGTGGAAATCTGGAAGCGTTTCAGAAAATGGGGCGGTATTCCGACAGGTCTGACACAGAATGTGGGCGACTTCTTAAAGTCGGAGGAAATCGAGGGTATTCTTGGTAACTCCGATTTTGTTTATCTGCTGAATCAGAATGCAAAGGATCAGGCGATACTTGCAGATAAGCTGGGGCTTTCGGAAAAACAGCTTTCCCATGTGACCAATTCAGAGCCGGGTTCCGGTCTGATTCTGTTTGATAACGTGGTGATTCCTTTTGTGGATAAATACCCGACAGACACAAAGACCTATGCGATTATGAATACCAAACCGGAAGAAAGTGTAAAACAGGAGGATGTTGATTAGTGGCAGAGAATAAAAAAGACAAGTCGGCTGGGTTTGCAAGGGATAAGAGTGCTTTTTCTAAAGGTGGTTCCGAAAAGGGAACTGCTTCGAAAAAAGTACAGCATAAGCATTCCGGGACACATCAGCCAAGAGATGCAAATGACACTTCCGGAGATGTTCTGAAACAGGAACAGTCTGAAGCTTTTGGACAGAATGTCCAGAAGTCAGGGCTGTCAACAAAACGCAGAAATAAAAAGCAGTATCAGAAGCAGGACACTTTTGGACACAGTGAAAATCCTTCCGCAGAGCAGAAGAATTTGAAGTCTGAGAATACGGATGCGGACAGTAAGAGGAAAAGCGATTTTTCGCAGGAAAACAATACTTTTACGGAGGATGGTGACAGGGAGCAGGAGGAACATCAGCAAAAGGATGATTACCACCGCAGGGATACCTACCACCAATCCGAGAAAAAAGGAAAATACCACAGATGGGAGTATCAGAACAGGGAACGTACAAAACAATCTGATTTTGAACGTGATTTCCAGACGAAGGACAAAACCTTTACGGAAGGGATGGAACCGGAGTTTCATGGAAGCAAAAAATTAGACAGACTGCAAAATAAGGCAGAGAAAGCCGGGAAAAAGACCGAAGCTGCAAGAAAGAAGATACCTAAGAAAAAGGAGTATTCCTTTGAGCGTGTCTTTGATGAAAAGACAGGAAAAGCAAAGTATGTGCTGACTGCTGTGGAAAAAGAAAAGCAATTCAAACCGGATAGTCCGGTAAAAGTGGTTGCAGGCAGGGTAGGTGCAGAATATTCCAATTTTACCCATGGCAAGGTTGCCGAAGTGGAGAAAGAAAATTCTGCCGTGGAAGGAGCACATAAGACGGAGCAGACAGCAGAGGATGTCTATTATTTTGTGAAACGCAACCATAAAAGCGGATTGCAAAGGAAGAAAGAGAAAGTCGCAAGGCTGGAGAAAAAGCAGTTTAAGAAAGAGGTCAATTTCCGGTATCAGAAGTTTTTGGAAGAAAATCCGGATATGCAGGAAAAGACCCTGAAAAAGCAGATGCAGAAACGATTGCAGAAACAGCGGATCAAGCGGGAGTATGCAAAGGCAAGGCGGGCAGGACAGGCAGCAAAGAATACAAAGGAAGCGGCTGCAAAATCAGCCAGTTTTGTTACCAAGGTTGCCAAGAAAATGCAGGAGATAGCCAGCAGGAATGTTTCGCTTCTGGTAACAATCGGTATCTTTGCACTGATTCTGATTATGATCATGACAGCCATATCGTCCTGTGGGGCGATGTTCTCAGATGGTATGAGTACCACACTGGCAGGAAGCTATATGAGTGTTCCGGCGGAGATTGATGCTGCGGACTTGGCGTTTTCCGAGCTGGAAATGGAATTGCAGAAAGAAATCAATAACATAGAAACGGACTATCCGGATTATGACGAATACCGCTACAATCTGGATGCCATAGGGCATGATCCGTTTATTTTAATCAGTTATCTGTCGGCAGTACATACGGAATTTACGGCAAGTGAAGTGCAAAGTGAGATAGAAAGCCTTTTTGAAGAAATGTATGAGCTGACCTTAAATCCTACGACGGAAACAAGGACAAGGACTGTAACAGATCCGGAAACGGGTGAGGAGACGGAGGAAGAATACACTGTAACCATACTTGAAGTAACACTGACAGCCACCGACCTAGGTGTGGTGGTAGCCGGACACATGAATGAGGAGCAGAAAGAAATCTATGCTCTTTACAATGAAACCCATGGACTGACACAGCAGTTTTATACACCGCTCAATCTGTATTGGTATAGCTATGTGTCGAGTTATTACGGCTACCGTATCAATCCGGTCACAGGGCAGGAACAGTTTCACCGTGGTGTGGATATAGCGGTGCCCACAGGGACAACCGTGCTGGCAGCGATGGATGGAACGGTTACAACAGCAACCTATGATGCTTCTTATGGTAATTATGTTGTGATAGAGGACAGCAATGGTTACTGCACCAAGTATGCACACATGGATACATTAAGTGTCAGTGCCGGACAGACTGTTACACACGGAACAACCATAGGAACAACGGGAAATACGGGAAGCAGTACCGGAAGCCACCTTCATATCGAGTGTTTGTATAACGGGGAGTATTATAACCCGTTATTTTACTTTGATGTGGGTGAGGGAACTCTTTATGGAGAAACTCCGGGCGGTGGCGGTTCGCCGGGAAGTGTCATACCACCGGATTCCTATGATGATGCGACAGTACAGGCACTTATGGAAGAAGCGGCAAGATATCTTGGCTATCCGTATGTTTGGGGCGGTTCTTCTCCGTCTACAAGCTTTGACTGTTCCGGCTTTGTATGCTGGGTATTTACCAACAGCGGCGTACATAATCTGCCAAGAACCACAGCACAGGGCATATATGACCAGTGTACTCCGGTGTCAGCGGCAGATGCCAAGGCAGGGGACATTATCTTTTTTACAGGTACTTACAATTCACCGGGACCTGTCAGCCATGTAGGTATCTATTGCGGAAACGGTGTGATGATACACTGCGGTGACCCAATCAAATATGCTTCTATCAATACACCATACTGGCAGAGCCATTTCTACAGTTTTGGAAGATTAAATTAAAAGCAGGAAGTGAGGATAAATGACAAAGGAAAGAATTGAAAAAGAGCTTCTGAAGGTCCGGGAGCAGCTTGCAGGATTGCAGGCAAGGCAGAAGGACTTAGAGGAGCAGTTACAGATGGCGGAGGATGCGGAGAAGATGAAATTCATTGAGAAAAATAAAATCTCTCTGGAAAGGCTGATTTTACTGAACAAAGTCAGTGAGGAAGAAATCCTTCATCTGTTAAAGAAAAAGGAACAGGAAGAACAGACACAACAATCAGAAAAGGAGGCAGTAAGCCATGAAAAAAATGAAACTATCATCTAAGGCGGTGATATCGCTTATTTTATCAGCAGTTTTATTTTGTATGCCCGCTTTGGGATTTGCCATGAACGGGAATTATGCAGTGAGTGTTCATGCGGAGGATACAGAGCCGGAAAGTAGTTCTGAGGAAAACAGAACCGAGAATGATACAGAGCCGGAAACGGAAAGCGGTTCTGAAGAAAACAGTTCAGAACATGAGACAGAAAGCAGTACAGAGGAAGGTACGGTATCTGGAAATGACACTAAAGAACCGGAATGTACCTGTGAGGATAAATGTGGTGCGTATGAATATGACCATAATTGCGAAGTATGCGTGAAGGATTATAAGCTCTGTGCATATAAAAAGCCGAATGTCACAATCCAGATCAATCAGCCGGATGGATGGCATAATGACAAAGCAACCGTGACATTTACAGTTGCGGATGTGGCACACACAGGAAATTTTGAAATTGCAAAAATACAGGCAAAGGTAGGACAGAATGGAAGCTGGACGGATGTGACAGAGGACAGAAAGCTGGAGGTTTCTGAAAACTGTACGGTGTATGTGCAGGTCACTGACCAGAAGGGAAATACCTATGAGAGAAGCCGTTCAATCAAATGTATTGATACCACAAAGCCTACGCTTAATGCTGCGGTCAGTGACGGACTTTTGAGTGTGCAGGTACATGATACGGATTCCGGAGCAAAAGCAGTCTATGTCAACGGATATGAATTTACAGACCTTACAAACGGAACTTTGAATATCCGCCTGCAGCAATTTGATGCGGGGTATGAGTATTTTACCATTTCAGCAATGGACAATGCCGGAAATATGTCGGAGGTCTACAAGACGAAAAATCCATACTATAAAGACCCGGCAGATGAAAGTGATGAAAATCCGGCAGAACAGCTTCCGGTCAATGCAGAAGCTACCAAGCCGGGAAGTGCCACGGGAACCGTAACAGAGCATACAAAGACAGACAGTGATGGAAATACCACTTCACAGACAAGTCCTGCGGAGCAGAAAAAGCAGGCAATGGCGGAAGCGGATGCTTCGGAGAAAGGAGAGAATGAGGATAAGGAGAGTAAGCAGTCCGGGCAGGGCAAGGAATTTTATACCATTCAGACAGCGTCGGACAAGGTGTTTTATCTGATTATCGACAGGGATGGTGAGGAAGAAATGGTCTATTTTCTGACAGAGATTACGGAAAATGACTTGCTGAATACCACATCTGATAACAGTGAGACCTTACCGAAAAACTCCGCCGCATTAGAGTCTTCAATCCCGACTTCTGAAAGTGCATTGCCAAATAATAATGCAGAACAGGAAAATAAGCAGGAGGAAGCTGCGGAAGATACAGAGGGAACCGAAGAAGATACAGAAAGCACCGAGGAACCGGAAGAAACGGAGGTTAAAGAGCAGGCAAATCCTATGATTTCCTATATCCTTATGGGAGGTCTTGCAGTGGCAGTAATCGGAGGTGCGTATTATTTCAAAGTAGTACGCAAAAAGAAAGAGGATTTCATCGAGGATGAAGATGAGGACGAGGAAGATAACGAAGAATATGAGAACGAAGATGAGGAATCAGAGGGAAGTTCGGATGATGATTTCTTTGAGGAACAGGAGGAAGAATAATGCAGTTAGTGATAGCAGAAAAGCCAAGTGTGGCACAGTCAATTGCCAAGGTGCTTGGTGCAGATGAGAGAAAAGACGGATACATGGAGGGAAACGGTTCTATCGTTTCATGGTGTGTGGGGCATCTGGTTGAGTTGGCACAGCCGGATGCCTATTTTGATGCATGGAAAAAGTGGACCTACGACAGCCTGCCTATGATACCGGAGCATTGGCAGCATGAGGTCAAGAAAGACACGGTTGCTCAGTACAGGGTATTAAAGGAGCTGATGCATGATACAAGAGTAGACAGCGTGGTATGTGCCACAGATGCAGGACGGGAAGGAGAGCTTATCTTCCGTTTGGTGTATGAACAGGCGGGATGCAGCAAACCCATGAAACGCTTATGGATTTCATCTATGGAGGAAAGTGCCATAAGGGAAGGTTTTGAGAATTTAAAGCCGGGAAGTGACTACGATCACTTATATCATTCTGCGCTTTGCAGACAGGAAGCGGACTGGCTTGTGGGTATCAACGGTACAAGGCTTTTTACCGTTTTATATGGCGGCAAGGTGTTAAAGGTGGGCAGGGTACAGACACCTACTCTTGCCATGCTTGTAGAGCGTGAAGCAAAGATTATGAATTTCAAGAAAGAGCAGTATTTTATGGCTCATATCCTCTGCGGTGGCGTGGATGCAGTCACAGAGAGGATTGACAATAAAACAGAAGCAGAAAATGTGGCAGGAGCTTGTCTGAACGGACAGGCTCTTGTTACATCTGTGGCAAAGGAAGAAAAGACGGTGGCACCACCGAAGCTCTATGAACTTACCACGCTTCAGAGAGATGCCAACCGTCTATTCGGTTTTACAGCAAAGCAGACTTTGGAGTACACCCAGAGCCTTTATGAAAAGAAGCTGTGTACCTATCCGAGAACGGACAGCCAGTATTTGTCTGACGATATGGAGCAGACCGCCGGAAATGTGATTGAAGCAATTTTTGGTTCCATATTGTTTGAGGAAAATAGGATGTTCAATCCGGATATTAAGCGAGTGTTAAACAGCAAAAAGGTCACAGACCACCATGCGATTATCCCCACAATGGAGATTGCCAAAGCTGACCTTGCAGCCCTGCCGGAAACGGAGCGAAAAATTTTATCCCTTGTGGCCAACAGACTGCTGTGTGCTACGGGGGAGAAATATCTTTATGAAACAGTCAAGGCAGAGCTTTCCTGTGGGGGATACACCTTTGTCACTTCCGGCAAGTCGGTCTTAAAAAACGGATGGAAAGATTTTGAGGATGCCTTTAAGCGTTCTTTTAAGACAACGGAAGATAAGGAGCAGGAGGATAAGAAACTGCCGGAGCTTTCCGAGGGGCAGACCTTTGACGGGGTACAGACGAAGATTAGCGAGCATTATACCACACCGCCGAAGCACTTTACGGATGTGATATTTTGTGAGCGTAAGGAGTGGATAGGAATTGAAGAAAGGAGTTCAGCATGAGAAGAAAAAAAGATAAAAGCAATGGCATTACTGCTTTGTATGAAAGACTGTCTCGTGATGATGATAATGCTGGAGAGAGTAACAGTATAGTTCATCAAAAGCAAATGCTTGAAGATTATGCTATGAAACATGGTTTTACGAATCTTGTTCATTTTACCGATGATGGTTGGAGTGGAGCGACCTTTGACAGACCTTCATGGAACAGACTTGTTGAAGGTGTTAAAAACGGAGAAATCACTGCCTGTATCTGCAAAGATATGTCCAGAATCGGCAGAGATCATCTGCAAGTAGGTTTTTTCACTGACATTCTGTTTAGAGAAAAGGAAGTTCGATTTATAGCAATCAATAATGGTATTGACAGTGACCGTCAAGAAACCAGTGAGTTTGCCCCTTTTCTGAATATCATGAATGAGTGGTTTGTCAGGGACACAAGTAAGAAAATTAAAGCTGTACTGAAATCCAGAGGTTCTTCCGGCAACGCTCATACAAGTAATATCCCACCATACGGCTATTTGAAAGACCCCGAAAACCCCGACCATTGGATTATTGATGAAGAAGCTGCTGAAGTAGTCCGCAGAATTTATCGCATGACTATTGAGGGAAAAGGACCTTATCAGATAGCAAGAGAACTTTCAGAAGAAAAAATTGAAAGACCATCTTATTATCTTGGCAAAAAGGGACTTGGAAATCATGCAAGCAACTATGACAAAGAAAATCCGTATATGTGGCGAGGAAATCAGGTTACTACTCTGATTGCCCGACCAGAGTATATCGGAAAGACTGTCAATTTCAGGACATTCAAAAATTCCTATAAGGACAAAAAGACGAAAAGGGCAGATAAGGAAGATTGGGTGGTTTTTGATGATACACAAGAGCCTATTGTCGATGAAGAAACATGGCTGCTTGCTCAAAAGTTAAGACAGAATGTAAGAAAAGCAGATCCTATGGGCGAGCCTAATGTTCTGACCGGAAAGATTTACTGTGCTGATTGTGGTGCGCCGATGTATAATCACAGGCAGCGGAAAGGGCGAGAAAGAATATACTATACTGCCAAAGGCGAAAAAAGGACAAGTTATTCCAATCCGGCAGATTGTTATGAATGTTCCACATATAATCTTGCTTATCAGAAGTATGACCGGCATTGTACTTGCCACCATATTTCAACAAAAGCACTTAAAAGCATCATTCTGAAAACCATACAAGAGACTTGCCATTATGTTTCTTTGAATGAGCAGGAGTTTGTCTATTCTCTGCAAGAAGAATCGGCGATGAAAGATATTGCTGTTTCTGAAACTGTAAAAAAACGCATTGAAAGAAATCAGAAGCGAGTTCACGAACTGGATATGCTTATCAGGAAAATCTATGAAGATAACGTGATTGGAAGATTGCCGGACAGGCTTTTTCAGAGTATGCTTACTGATTATGAAAATGAGCAGAACGAGCTAAACAAGATTATTGAGACTGACACCGCTGATATGCAACGGATTATAGGCGGTCAAAATAATGTGGAGCGTTTTCTAAAGCTGGTTAAAAAGTATGAGAACATTACAGAACTTACTCCTGCCATGATAAATGAATTTATCGACAAAATTCTGGTTCACGAGCCACAAGGAAAAGGTGCAGACCGCACCACAGAGGTGGAGATATATCTTAACTATGTCGGGCAATTTCAAGTACCTGTGGAGCAGCATGAACCAACAGAGGAAGAAAGGATTGCTGCTGAAAAAGAGGCGGAACGACTTCGCAGAAAACGAGAATCCAATCGTAAGTATATGAAAAAGATTCGTGAGAAATCAAAAGAATTTGCGGAGCATGAGCGTATAGCAGAAGAAAAAAGTTCTGATAGCAATGTGTGTGTTGAACAGAACGCCACAAGCAAATCAAATCGGCAAAAAGTGAAAGGAGAAAAAATAGCATGACAGAATTGAAATCACGAATCCATGACAAAAGCAACGGTCTGGACTATGTTCTTGTGGGCGATTACTATGTGCCGGACTTGAAGCTACCGGAGGAACACCGCCCTATCGGTATGTGGGGCAGACTGCACAGGACATATTTGGAGCAGTACCGCCCTACAAGGTTCTCTGCCCTCTGTTTATCCGGCGAACTGCATACTTACCTTGCTGACCTGGACGAACAGGCAACGGAAAGATGCAGCCTTATCATTGAGCAGATGAAACAAGCCGAGGGTGTGACCGAAACCATGAAAGCAGACAATCAGATGTTGTGGGTACAGTCCATGAACTCTATTCGTAACCGAGCCGAAGAAATCATCAGACAGGAAATGATTTACTGCTGATTTTATCAAGTCCAAAACCAACAAATTTATATCGTAAACGAAGCGACAGGTATTTCCTTATGAAGTGTCTGTCGCTTTTCATTTATCAAACTTTAAGGAGGAAAACACAATGAAGATGAACCGGAATGAAATGGAAGCCCTTTATGCCTTTGGCTGTCCGAACCTGAAAGCAACTGTCGAGCGTTTGCGTATGGTAGCTGCCCTTGCACCCGATCCAGTGGCGAAGAAGCTGTTTTATATGCTTTCCGTTAAGCTGAGTGCTGAAGGTGTTGAAAGGTGGTATCGCTGCTTTTACTGCAAGCTGCGTGTGTTGAAAAACCATAGGGAGGGCTGCTATGGCGAGACTTACGAAGATTGAGAAAGAAACAATTGTTCTCTTTAATGAGGGCGAGGACAAGGCAAATATCTACACCCACAACGCCGGATTGAAAAAGAGGTTGGCTGCTTTTGCTAAGAAGTACCCTGACCTTTGCAGACTGGAAAAATCCAATGTTCAAGGCGGTGTTTCTTATGAGCTGGCAAAGTCCCGTCTGTCTATCCGCTTCCTGCCGCCTTACAGTGAGGAACGCAGACAGAAAGCCAGCGAATATGCGAAAAAGCATGGGCTGAACAGCCAGCAGGGACAATGTGATAATCAGGGCTGATATGCGGTTAAAATGTCAGGTGCAGACCTGATGTTTTGACCGTTGCCTATCGTCTGCAAGGAAAGTATCGGGGACTATGGATTTTGCAGAAATGTGCGTTACAAGGCTTGAACAGGAACTCTGCACACAAAATTTTTTCTTCCATTCTTTAAGTTGATGAAGTATAATAAAATATGAAAAATTGAGGTTTTTAATGCTCGATTTCAAACAATCATTTTTATATATCTGGGACTATGGAGGGCAAAATGAATGATTTTTTACGAATGTGTTTTAATATAATTACACAAATAGGTCCCTATTTAGTTGTACTTCTTCTTTTGAAATATCTTGTAAATCTTCAACAAAAGAGAGCTAAAGAACGAGAGGAAGAACAGAAAAAGGGAATAATTAGAACGCATTATACAATAAAAACAGAGAAATTCCTTGTCGTGGCATTTATCGTAGGTACAATATTTTTTGCTTGTTGTACGGCTATGAGTCTTAGGGAAAAAGAAGATATGTTTGTCATTTGTATATTTGGAATATTTTTTTTAGTAGGCATAAGCGGAATAGTCAATATGGTAATGTGGAAACTGGAAGTGAACGGAGATGAAATCACATGGCGTTCAACTTTTGGCAGAAAGAGAACTTTTCACTTTGAAGACATTACCTATTGCGAGAGAAAGAAAGGTTCTATGCGTGTATATGTAAATGGAGAAAAATTATTTACCATTGATAGTAATATTGACAAAGAAGAATTTATGGAGGATATAGAGAGAAGAAGAATCCCTGTAAAATCTTACTGGGCAAATCAGCATAAGAAAAATCGTAAATGACATAGATTTTATAACAGTACGATGTTAGACAACTGAATATGACCGTTAAGGTCAGGTGAAGAAACCGATGTATTGAGCGTAAAGCGATCATGCGTCGGTTTTTCTTATTTCATGAGCTGACAGAATTCCGACTGTATATCACCCGTGAGGAAAGTATCGGTGACTATGGATTTTGCATAAATGCGCGTTACAAGGCTTGAACAGGAACTCTGCACACAAATTTTTTCTTCCATTCGTTAAGTTGATGAAGTATAATGAAAAATAAGATAAAGTTAATTCTTGGAGGTGTTATTCATGTTTGGTTTTAAGAAAAATGAAAAGCCAACGCTCATTATTGAAGCAAAAGATCTAATGGAAATTATCAAGTCTGATTATGATAATGATATGGCTTTTACTCTTATTGAGTTTTCCTATAATGAGAAAAAATATGTGATGGGTTCCTGTGTTTTACCTGCTAACGCAGAGGAATGTAAAGAAAATATATCTTTTATATTTCAAGACAGAGTTTTTGAAAGTTTTGAGGAATTTCAAACTGCTATTATTATAGATAATAAAAACATCTTACAATTAGAAAAACCCCTTGAAATTTTAAGAGCAGGAATTATTGATAATGAGCCTATGCTGAAAACGCCATGGGGAGATAAAAGATTAGCTGATAAAGCTGTTAATAAATAGCGTGTCGCTTTGAAAGGAGTACAAATTTATGGCATTATTGATGTTTAGAACTTTTGGAGTGATTATAGTATCATTTATAGTCTTAATTATGTATGTTTTGCATAGAAAGAAAAATGGGAAGTTTATAAAACGAAAGGCTGTCAATGAAGAAGAAAAAATAAAATATCAAAAATGGGAAAAAATAATCAATGTGATGGCAGTTGTTGGGTTATTGATTCTCGGTATATTTATAACTGTTCCTTGTTGCTTGGATATACCTTATTTACTATCTAACAATTTAGTTGAAGTTACCGGAGAAGTTACACAAGGTGCAATGTCAGGAGAAAACTCTAATAGTGAAAGAAGAATACATATTAGAGACGAGAAAACTGGAGAAGAACATTCATTAAAATATTGGGGAACAGGTAGCGATTTAGGAGATAAGATAACTGTAAGGTATTTACCACACACAGAATATGGGTATGTAGTTGAATAGAATAAAAATAAATATCCTATTTTGTTTTGGGAAATTTGTAGATTACCTGTAATCTGCCACAACTGAATATGACCGTCAAGGTCAGATAAAGAAACCGATGTATTGAGCGTAAAGCGATCATGCGTCGGTTTTTCTTATTTCATGAGCTGACAGAATTCCGACTGTATATCGCCTGTGAGGAAAGTATCGGAGACTATGGATTTTGCGGAAATGTGCGTTATAGGTAAGTAAAAAACTACTTGATAGAGCGTGAATTGAATTGTTCATATCGGTATGATATAATTTACTGAAATGAAGCAAGAAGGTGGACTTTTGTATGAAAAAATTTTTGAAAATATTGCTAATCATTGTAGGAATAGTTTTTTTGATTTTTGCAGCGCTGATATGTATTGGACTGTTTGTTGATTATGATGACCATATTGAAAATGGTCGTTATACTTATGTTCCGGAAGATGACAATAAAGACAATGCATATGTCGAATTCAATTTGAGTGATTACGATAAAAAGGATTCTGAACTCATATATTATAGTTCTGTCGAAGAAGCTATTTTGAATTCTCCTTTGAATGCTGAAAATGAAGAATTTTCTGTTCCAGAAGATTTTCTTAATCATGTTGATGAAATATTGCATATATGGAATGGCAAACAGTATGATACGATTTTCTATCGGGCAGGAAGCGATAATGATCCCGTTCAAGGTTTTGTGATGGCACGCTGCAAAAAACAGGTGGAGGAAGCAACTGTACAATATGCGTTTATGAATGCTACACCGGTTACAACTAAAGCGGATAGCATTCTTATATCTGATATTACAGAACTAATTCATTCATCTTTAAAATTAAGTGATTTTCAACAGGACTTGAATCCAAATTATCCAGATACCAGATTTGTTTTTGGCTATGCACATGATAAGGAAATTTACTCATTAGAAGTAGAAGGTCAAAAGCCAGATGGTGTTATTGAAATCAATGTATATGACAGAACGATGTATCTATGGTATTATGATGATTTAAAGAGCGACAAGAGAGGAAACAATCTAAGTTATTCAGTAGATATGCCAGAGTAATTTTTCAAATTGTCTAATCTGCCACAACTGAATATGACCGTTAAGGTCAGATGAAGAAACCGATGTATTGAGCGTAAAGCGATCATGCGTCGGTTTTTCTTTTTGCAAAATAGTCCGGTGGACTGTTTTGTAAAACCGAAGGAACTGACAGAGCTTGGGACGGGGCGAAGTCAGTTTGTTCGGGCGGGAGTACAGAGGGTGCAACCCTTTGTGCATGGGTACAGGGAATGCAATACCCCTGTGCAGGTCAAGGGCGGCAGCCTTGCCCAGTTAAGTGGCGTTTCGCCACTTAGTACTGGGTATTACTTGACGCAGAAAGCCGCAAGGAATCAGCTTCGCTGCCCTTCTCCCCTGTCGGGGAAATCAAAAAGAAAAGGAGGAACTCATGTGAAATTAACAAGGCACAATGGACGAGCTGGAAAGAATGGCGTTTATAATCCGAAGCACAATGACCGCAGTTTTGACATTGCCAACAGCGAACACATTGACGAAGAACGAGCCAAACAAAATCTCTATTGGGACTGTTACAATGGCTTCTGCAATTTCAAAAATCCCGATAAGGAAAATGAGCTGTCTGCCACTTTTGAAGATGTGGAACAGCTTTTTTATCGTCAGCGGTATCGTGATTTTGTAACCGGACAAAACGAAAGAAATGTGAAGAACCGACACCCTGAAAGGAATAAGGAAACCGGTGATTTACTCAAAAGCAAAAAGACCTGTCCAGAGGAAACGGTCTATCAGATTGGAACACTTGATAATCATGTTCCACCGGAACTGCTCATTGAGATTGTCACAGAATTTATGGAAATCGTAAATGAGCGTTTCGGCTCTCATGTCCATATCCTGAATTGGGCGCTGCACTTGGATGAAAGCACCCCTCATATTCACGAGCGTCATGTGTTCGACTGTGAAAATCAATATGGAGAGATTGCCCCACAACAGGAAAAGG
Organism: Pilosibacter sp. NGB245; assembly: GCF_057397225.1. Taxonomy (NCBI): domain Bacteria; kingdom Bacillati; phylum Bacillota; class Clostridia; order Eubacteriales; family Clostridiaceae; genus Pilosibacter; species Pilosibacter sp. NGB245. The sequence continues at coordinate 1,224,378 of NZ_CM171584.1, forward strand.
CTTTGGAAGCATTGGGGTTTGAACTGCCGGAACCGGAGAAGCCAGTCGGAAGAAAAAACAACCGCAAGATGACTTTCGATTCAGCTTGCCGAGTGCTGCTGTTTGATGTGGCGAAAAAGCATGGCTTACAACTGGAAGAAGAACCGGAATATGGTGGTCGTGCATATCTGGAAAAACAGGACTATATTCTTTTCAAGCAAAAGGAGCAACTGGCAGCACAGGAGCAAAAGTTGGAAGAACTCACGATGAAGATTGAAGATGTGGAAGCTTTGGTGGACGAGGTTGCCGATATTGCCTATGACAAGGCGGTTGAGGTCGTTGCTGATACTGTAAAACTGGAAACGCACAAGGAGGATATTAAGCTGGTGGAGCAGTCTAAGGCGTGGGTTCTCTCCCCTGAGCGTAAGGCTTCAAAGAAAGAAGTTGAGTATGCAGTGAAACGATTGGATGGCGTGATTGCCAGAATCACAAATGCTATGAAATCAACTATTCAGAAAATCCAAACTACGCTGATGAAACCGGAGGTCAAAAAAGCCGGAACGGAGCAAATCAAGAAGAAAGCCAAAAGTTCCATTATAGAGCAGTTGAGCCGCAAGAAGAAGGAAATGGCAGAGCGTGAAGTCAGCCGGACAATTCCGGCGAAAAGCAAAAAACAGGATATGGAACTTTAAGGCACTTGCTATTTTCGTTTTGAAAATGACAGGTGCTTTTGCTTTAGGGAGCAGGAAAATATCTTCCATTCTTTAGGTTGATGAAGTATAATGATAGTAAGAAATTTTTTGCGTTAGAAGCTATTTCTGCATTTCCGGATTTTGTTACGAATACATTAATTCCTATTACTAAATCAAGGCTAAAAGATAAAGAGAAACCATTAGAAAAAACAGAAATCTCTTATGTTACAGAATATTTACAAAAGCTTTCGGAGTTACTAAGAGAGGAAAAATTAAATGAAATGATAGAGTGTCCGATAATGTAGAAGGAGGAATTCTCATGGAAATAATTTTACTTTGCTTGTATGGAAAAGTTACAGTTATAGTTATCTTTTTAATAATATACCTATATTGGATATGGAAGAAGGTTAGACTTATAAAATGGGAGCAGGCACCTGGTGACACCAGAGATTGGATACGAAATCACGAAAAAAATATTAATAAAATTATTAAAATTATTTCTGGGATAGGTTTGATATTTATGGTTTATTGCATAGTTATTCCTGCTATATTAGATATTCCGACGTTAGTCAAGCAAGAGTATACAGTTACAGAAGGAATAGTAGAGTCTTGGAATTATAGTGATGAGGAAAGGCTAGAAGAGCGAAGTATATCAATAAAGGATGATACTGGACAGGAAAAATCTGTAATAGTATATAGTACAGGTATTCATCAAGGAGAACACTTAGTAGTTGAGTATCTCCCTCATTCAAAATATGGAATAGTAAAGGAGCGGATAAGATGAAATGGTTTAAACACTTAGTTTTCTTGGTGTTTTTTGTAATGTTTGAGTTTGATACACTAAATAAAGTGGTAATATATACTTGGTAAGAGGAGAGATTTTTATGAAAAAGGTTATAACGATAATTAGTTGTTGTATTATAATTTTTAGTATAGGAGGATGTATGAATAGAGAGAAATATATGTCTGATTGGTTTACATCAGAACAAGAGGAAGCAGATAAAATGATGGAGCAAATAATAGAAGCATGTAGAAAACAGGATACGCAGAAACTGAAAGAACTATTTTCAGAAAATAGTAGAAAAAATATCAAAAATATTGATGTGAAAAGCAATGAATTGTTTCAGTATTTAAAAGGAGATATACAAACATTTGAAGGAGATTGTGCCTCTTCAAGTGACAGTGATCACGGAAAAAAAATAATTGAACTTGACGGAATGTATAATATATCTACATCAAGCGAAAAGTATCACATGAATTTCTATATGTATAGTCAAAATGATAGTGATAGTAAGGCAGTAGGTTTGTATAAAATTGAAATTGCATTGGAGAGCGAAGTGGCTGAGGATAATTTTATATGGGATAATCCCCCAAACGGTATTTTTGTTGGAGGACAAAATTGATTTTTGTTATGAGAGAACATTAAAGTATAAATTTCGGATGGTATAAGAAAAACTGACTACAATTAAATCTTCACAGCTTTACTAAGCAGGAAATCTGAAAAGTTCTCCTGCTTTTTTGCACTCAAAATAGAATGTGGAACTCTAAGACACTTGCTGTCTTCGTTTTGAAAATGACAGGTGCTTTTGCTTTGGGAGGCAAGAAAAAATCTTCCATTCTTTAGGTTGATGAAGTATAATGTAAGCAACAAACTTGAAGTTTAAGGGGATGATATTATGGATTTTGCTATATTTAGATTGTTTATAAGAGTTTCATTATTTGTTATAGCGTTAATTGCTTGCATTATCTATCTAATTAAAAAAAGAAAACTTATCTATTCGATATTTTTTGATAAAGAAGCGATAAAAAAAGAATATACTGGAAAAAATGATATAATATTTCTTCGATTGGCTAATACCATTCTTGTTATAGTAGCTATTCTTTTAATCTTATATTTGAAAGATTTTGTTTTAGATATGCCTTACATCATAAACAAACAGTATAGTTATGCAGAAGGATATGTAACTGAACAATCTCATGGTGGTGCAGATATATCTTCTGAAAGAAGAAGTGTTTTTCTATATGATAAAGTTAAAGATGATGAAATCGAAATCACAGTATTTTCAAGGTATATTGATAAAAATACTTATTTAAAGGTACAATATCTTCCGCATACGAAATATGGTGCTATTGTAGAAATTAAATAATTCATTCTAAAAAGAAAATTTCCAGTTTGTATAACTGGCAACCCAACCACAATTAAATCTTCACAGCTTTGCTAAGCAGGAAATCTGAAAAGGTCTCCTGCTTTTTTGCACCTAAAATTAAATATGGAACTCTAAGGCACTTGCTGTTTTCGTTTTGAAAATGACAGGTGCTTTTTTCGTTTCAGGAAAGGAGTCACATGAATGTATTTGAAGTTGTAAAAGAAAATGTTACTGCCCGACAAGCCGCAGAAGCCTATGGCTTGAAAGTGGGTCGCACAGGTATGGCGTGCTGTCCGTTTCACTCAGATAAGTCCCCCAGTATGAAGCTGGATGAACGCTATTACTGTTTTGGCTGCGGAGCAACCGGAGACGCTGTTGATCTCACAGCGAAGCTATTCGGTATCGGGCTGAGGGAAGCTGCTGTCAAACTTGCTGAAGATTTTGGTCTTAACTATGACAGCCGACAAAAGCCCAGTGTCCGCCCTCGTATTCGTGAGCCGACACCGGAACAGAAGTATCAAAAAGGAGAAAATCATTGCTACAAGGTGCTGACGGATTATTTTCATCTTCTTAGAGAATGGGAAAAGAAATACGCTCCTAAACAGCCGGATGAGGAATGGAATCCCCTGTTTGCAGAAGCACTGCATAAGAAGAACTATATCGAATATCTGCTTGATATTCTTCTGTATGGTTCATTGGAGGAACGAAAAGCACTTGTGGCAGAACAGAGAAAGGAGGTGTTAAAACTTGAACAGCGAATTGCAGAACTGTCAGCAGACAGAACCATGCACAGTAGAAGAAATCCGAAACAGCTTAGAGCAGAGCGAGAAAGGTAAGGTTTATAATACTGCCGCAAATTATAAGCGTGTTCTGCAATATGACCCGCTTTTGAAAGGGGCTATCCGAAAAAATCTTCTGACCGAAAGAATCGACATTGTGAAGCCCCTCGGTTGGTATCGTGACAGCCCGACATTGACGGATGTGGATGTGAAATATCTGCTCCTATATTTTGAAGAAAACTATGGATTGACCGTAGAGAAGAAAATCATAGACGCAGTTGCGGTTATTGCCAATGAAAACCGTTACCACCCTGTCTGTGATTTTCTCAATGCCTTGCAATGGGACGGAACGGAACGCATACGCTTCTGTCTGCACCGCTTTCTCGGTTCTGATACAGATGATTACACCTATGAAGCATTGAAGTTGTTTCTGTTGGGTGCTATCTCACGAGCCTTTAAGCCGGGGTGTAAATTTGAGGTAATGCTCTGTCTTGTAGGCGGTCAGGGAGCCGGAAAGTCCTCTTTCTTCCGTTTGCTTGCGGTCAATGATGACTGGTTCTCTGATGATTTGAAAAAGCTGGATGATGAAAATGTGTACCGCAAAATGCAGGGGCATTGGATTATTGAAATGTCGGAAATGATTGCAACTGCCAACGCTAAGAGCATTGAAGAAATCAAGTCCTTTCTGAGCCGACAAAAGGAAACCTATAAGATACCCTATGAAACACATCCGGCAGACAGAAAACGACAATGTGTGTTTGGAGGTTCTTCTAATACCCTTGACTTTCTTCCCCTTGACCGAACAGGCAACCGCCGCTTCGTTCCGGTTATGGTCTATCCTGAAAGGGCTGAGGTTCATATTTTGGCGGATGAACAGGCTTCCAGAGAGTATATCAATCAGATGTGGGCAGAAGCTATGGAGATTTACAGAAGCGGCAATTTCCGTCTGAGATTCAGTCCGGCTATGAACGCTTATCTGAAAGCCCACCAAAAGGACTTTATGCCGGAGGACACAAAGGCAGGACAGATTTTAGATTATCTGGAACGCTATTCCGGCAGCATAGTCTGCTCCAAACAGCTTTACAAAGAAGCACTGGGGCATGATTATGACGAACCGAAACAATGGGAACTGCGAGAGATCAATGACATTATGAATAACGCTGTCACAGGCTGGAGGGCGTTCAGCAATCCGAGGTATTTTCCAGAGCCTTACCGCAGACAAAAAGGCTGGGAGCGTATCAGGAACGACAACGAGCCTGACAACAGCATGGATGGTTTTCAAGAAATCCCGACAGAGGAAATGGAACAGTTAGGGCTTCCGGAAGAATGGTTGAAGCAAAAATAAAAGCCAGTTGTCGCTTCGGTTGTCGAGCCGGTTGTCGGTCTGGTTGTCGGGTAAAAATCCCGAAAGCCTTGATATTGCGGCACTTTTCCCTCTCTGACAACCATGACAACCAATATTATAAAGAAAAAGGAAATAGTAAAAAGATAGTATCGCCCGATAAAGAAAAAAGGTTTTCTGATGTCCGTTGTCGGAACTTCGTTGTCAGACCTTTCCTTGTCGGGCTTTTTTCATTTAAGGAGGAATATCGTATGACAAATATTGTGAACAGTACACTACCCACCCAAAATAACCATTCGGAGAAAAACAAACCGGATGGAGTTTTTGTGATTAAGCAAGGCAAAACAAATTATAAAGTCAAAGTGTTTTTTGACCATAGTAGCGGTTTGACTGCGGAGGACAGGTTGAAACGCATTATTCAGGCAGAAGCAGAGAGAGAATCTGCGTAAGTAATATGAAAAATATCCACGCACCCCCTTGACAAAAGCTTTCAGAAGATTCCCTTTTGTCAGCAATGGAGCGAGCCGGAAGTGAGGATATGGGAGATGATGTGGAGCGTAAAGGACTTGGCACACCTGCCACCAGAGCGGACATCATTGAAAAGCTGGTAAAGGACGGTTTTGTGAAGCGTGAGAAAAAGCAGATGATCCCAACAGAGGATGGAATGAAGCTGATTACGGTGCTTCCGGATGTGGTGAAGTCCCCGAAACTTACTGCTGATTGGGAAAATGCCCTTACCCTTGTAGCAAAGGGCGAGTATTCCATGCAGGAATTTATGGATGGAATTGCGGATATGGTAAAGAACCTTGTGCAGACTTATCACAGCATTAGTGACGAACAGAAATCCATGTTTGGAGGAAATCAGAGCGCACAGGAAGCCCTTGGAAAATGCCCGAAATGTGGCGGGGATGTGGTAAAGGGAAAATATGGAGCTTACTGCAAAAGTAAGTGTGGTATGAATGTCGGCAAGGCTATGGGGACTGTACTTTCCGATACGCAGATTAAGAGTATGCTGGAGGGGAAAAAGACTTTCGTCAAGGGTTTAAAGGGAAAGAAAGGCACTTACGATGCTTACCTGATTCCAGAAGGAATTGAGGATTATTCCTATACCAAAGATGGCAAGGAAATCAAAGGCTCACAGTATAAGGTCAAGCTGGAGTTTGCAAAAAGAAGTAAGTAACAGCACAGAAAATGGAGGATACGAACATGAATGAAGTAAATGAAAATGTAACTGTAAACGGAGCCGGAACACAGGATGAGGAGCCTGCGGCAAAGAATAATGAAACCAAAGCGGAGAAGTTCATCCGTTTTGGAAAATACCGCATGAACAAAGCGATTGATGCGATTGGAAGATTGGAACACCTTGCCAACAGGTCCGCCTATGAATATACAGCGGAGCAGGTAGAGGCTATGTTTGGTGCTTTAGAAAATAAGGTAGCAGATGTAAAAGCAAAATTCAGTACAAAGAAACAGGATAATACATCTTTTTCTTTTGGAACACATGCAGAGTAAGGAGGAAACCAGGAATGAAACAGTTAGAAAAAGAAATTGCGGAAGCAAACAAGCAGAGCATGATGAAGCGTTATCAGTTGTATGGAACGAAAGCATCAAAGCTGGCAGACAAATCACAGAAGAATACCGGGAAGGGAGAGAGAAAGTAATGGAATATAAGGATTTTGTAGAACAGGTAAAAGAGCAGATACAGGACTTTTTACCGGAGAAATTTGCAGATGCAACGGTTTCTGTTCATCAGGTAGTAAAGAATAATGATTGTGTTTTGGATGGTCTGACAATCCGGACGGAAGAAAGCAATATTTCTCCAACCGTATATCTGAATCCGTATTTTGAGCAGATACAGGATGGAGCTGAGATGGATGATGTGCTTGGGCAGATTGCAGCCACATATCAGGCACATTATATTGACCATGACATGGATGTATCTGCGGTTACTGATTTTGATAACGTAAAAGACAAGATTGTGTGCAAGCTCATCAATGAGGAAGCCAACAGGCAGTTCCTTGAGGATAAACCATACACCAAGGTGGAAGATCTGGCGGTTGTGTATCAGATTTTAATGGACAAAAATGCGGAAGGTACTGCAACCATAACGATTACAGATAATCTGATGGACAGATATGGGATTACCCTTGAGGAGTTGCACGAACAGGCTCTTTTGAACATGGATGTTTTGCAACCATACAGCTTCAAGGGAATGAGCGAGACCATTATAGAAATGATGGCTGGGGACATTGCCAGGGATAATGATATGGATATATCAGAGGCAAGAGAAATGGCATCCCAGATGATACCGGATGTTCCTGATACAATGTTTGTCCTGACAAATGACACGAAGGTAAATGGAGCTGCCACTATATTAAATGATGATACCAGACAGGAAATTGCAGACAAGGTTGGAGACTTCTATGTACTGCCCTCATCTGTGCATGAAACGCTGATTATCCCGAAAGATGCCGGAATGGAGTTAAGAGACCTTGAACAGATGGTGCAGGAAGTGAACCAGACACAGGTAGCACCAGAGGAACGACTTTCAGATCATGTGTATGAATATGATGCAAAAGAACATGAGCTGTTTCGCAGTGACCGTGCAGAGGAACGTGCAAAACAGAAAGAGGAAAAGCGTGATGAGAAAAAAGAACGTCCTTCACTAAAAGAGAGACTTGCAGAAAAGAAAAATGATGTGATGAAGATGGATACGGACAGGAAACAACCGACAGCAGATAAAAAGAAAGAAGCGGTGATTTAGCCACTTCATACATAAAACACAGGAAGGCAGCCACTTTGGGCTGCTTTTCTGCTATTAGGACAAATTGAATCGAAAGGAGTATCTATGGCAGGAAAATATCATTATATATCTGCACTGGCAGAAATGACAGCAGCGGATATTGTAAAAAACGAAAATGAATGGACCAGATTTCTGACCACGGCTGCAAGGCTGTATAAATATCCCTTTAACGAGCAGATGTTAATGTATGCCCAAAGACCGGATGCTACAGCCTGTGCTTCACTTGAAACGTGGAATGAAAAGATGAATTGCTGGGTCAACCGTGGAGCGAAAGGAATTGCCCTGATTGATACGGACAGTGAACGTCCGAGATTAAAATATGTCTTTGATGTATCAGATGTGCATAAGGCAAGAAGAATCGGGCGTGACCCATATCTGTGGGAACTTAAGGAGGAACATAAGGCTCCTGTGCTTGCACAGCTTGAAAAGACTTATGGTCCAACTGATGTAAATATGCCTTTTGAAGAGAGGATTATGGAGATAGCTGACAGGATTGCCCAGGATTATTATGAGGAACTTTTACCGGAGCTAAACTATGTGAAAGAAGGAAGTTTCCTTGATGATCTGGATGAACTGAATCTTGGAATCAGGTTGAGGGAAACGCTGGCTTCCAGTATCTCCTTTACCCTGCTATCCCGATGCGGTGCCGATATGGATTTGTGGAAAGATGACATGAATTTTGAATATATCCACGAATTTAATAATACAAAGTCATTAGCTGTCATTGGAAATGCAACTACGGAAATGTGTAAGCCCCTGCTTATGGAAATTGGAAGGACAATAGGGGCATACGAGCGTCAGATTGCCCGAAATAAGGCAAGAGAAAAAGCGGCTGGGGAGCATATTGGAAGCCATGAAGAAAATGTTGAAAAAGGACTTGCAAATGCACCAGAAGCAGACTATAAAGCTTTAAAGCGTGAAAGTGAAACGACAATAGAAAAACCAAAGGAAACTGAAAATCATACAGAAATGGAGGGCATTGCCAATGAAACTGACATACGAAAAGAACGGGGATTATCTGATTCCGAACCTGACAGCGAACGAGGAGCCGGAACAGGCACTGACCAAGTACGGACTGATGAGGAAGAACTTTCTGAAGGAGCACAGGAGAGGGATTTATCAGGGAATGATTCTGACAGGGGAGCTGAAAGCACATTGTCTGCAGGTACAGGAGCAGGCAGAACAGAGAATGGAACTTCTGACCGGACAGATGGCGAAGTCGGAAGGAGTGAACGAGGAACTGAAAGCAGCCGATCAGATGAGCTGGGTAGCGAAGATGAACAACATCAGACACTCAGCGGAGGAAATCGTGCTGACAGAACTGATCTACATTTAAGCAGTGAGGAACAAGCTAATATTACCATGCAGGAGCCGGATAGTGACAGCAATTCATTATCCGGTTCTTTTTCGGATAAAACCGAAGATTTCACAGAGCTTCAAAAGGGAATCTTATGTTTTGATAATCACCTTATCCATAAAAGACCGGAGATTGCGGGATATTTCCAGTCAGAGCAGGATGCGGTTTTACAGACGGAGTATCTGAAAAATTCTTTCCGTATGGAGGAATTTACAGAGCTGTATATTGGGGATGTAAGAGCCGGGTATCGAGCAGATGAGGACGGGCTTACCATGTGGAAAGGCAATTATCTGACCCGTGAAGCAGAGAGCAGGCTGTCATGGGAAGATGCAAGATACTGGGTCAATTCTTATATCGAGGATGGTGTCTATTTACTTCCGGGGGAAGTGGCAGAGCAGATTGATACAGATGGTATGTTCAAACAGCTTGACCTTTTTACCATGTTTTCGGAGCAGGTCGGCAACATTGCCATGAAGCAGGCAGAAGAAAAAAGTGTTATGCCGACAGGCTTTGTACTGCCGGAGAAACAGATTGATGATATTTTAAGAAGCGGTGGAGGCAGGGATGACAGCCGCAAACGTATTTATGCCAAGTACCAGCAGAGAAAGACACCGGAAGAAATGACTGCCTTTCTGAAAAAAGAATATGGAACCACCGGAAAAGGCTTTGAGTTTGACGGAAAGCAGATAGCTGTATGGTTTGATGAAGGCGGTATGAGTGTTGGATACGGTACATCAGCAACGGAGCATCCGATACTTACGATGGAATGGAAAGATATTGAGCAGAATATCCGCAGGCAGGTAGAGAATGGCACCTATATGGGTGCCAATGAAGCATACCTTGTGGATGAGGTAGAGCGTAGCAGGATTGCATACCATTTATTTTTCTTTTTTCGTGACGGTATGGGAGAAATGCCGGAAGAATTGGAATTAAAGGCAGGCAATTTCCCGGATGCCCATGCAAGACTGGTGGAACTTCTTTCTACACCGGAAGAGGTGGAGAGGATAGCTGCCCACATGGATCATGCCCTGCATCAGCTTGAGACCGGAGAAAAAAGACTGCGTTTCCGTTCTATTATGCTCAAAGAGGAACTTCGTGCCGAACTCGACAACCTTCTGGTAGACAAGCTGACATTTCCGTCTGCTGAACATGTGGAAATTAAACACGAGGATTTTATCACGCAGGATGAGATTGACCACAGGCTTGGCAGGGGGAGCGGTTTTTCACATGGGTCTTTCCGCATTTATGATTATTTTAAGGAAGGGCATGACAGCAAAGATGCAGCTAATTTCTTAAAGAATGAATATGGAACAGGCGGCAGCACCCATGCACTTGCCGGAGCAGACCATAGCTATGAGGATCACGATGCAAAAGGAATAAAACTGAAAAAGGGAAATATCGGAAAACCATACGCAGAAGTGCTGTTGCCTTGGAAGGTTGTGGAAAAGCGTATCCGTAAGCTCATTGAACAAGATAAGTATTTATCTACGGAAGGAAAAGAAGCCTATGCACAGTACAGAGTGGAGCAGGTGCAGAAGGCTTTGGAGCAGGCACAGGCAAAGATGGAGCATGAAACTAAAGTAGCCTGCAAGAATGCCATTGAAAAAGCAATCGCTGAAAAGTTTGACGGGTATCGTCTGCCAAAGGATACAGCGGAAGCAGTCATTCAGGAATATGGCTCTGAACGGGTAAGCTATGTGCTTGCCAATTCTGTCATGCACAAAAGGCAGGACGGACGGTTTTCTCCGGAGAATAAGGAGTGGGCAAAAGCCATTGAGCCTTATGCCATGGTGAAAAATGAGGATATGGTTGTGGATTCCCACCCTGCTGTATTAAATGGATTTATCAACCAGACAAGACGGTATATCGAGCAGGAGAAAGAGCTTGCAGCACAGGCGGCTGAGAAAATCACGATTGATGGACAGGAGTGTATCAAAGTCGATGAATGGGGGACTGAGAAAGAAACCTATGTGCTTGGAAATTCCGTAACAGATAAGCAATTCTTTTATGCAGAGGTAAATGGTGTTTCATTTGAGTATGATTATCAGCCACAGCGGGGAGAAGTAGAGGAAGATTATCTCAACGAGATGGTAGAAAGGGATATAGACCGTCATGAGGCGGAGGTATTTGCACGGATTGAAGGCAGTGATAATGCTCAGGATGGTGTAGAGGAAGCACCATTAGTAGCAGAAGATGTGCAAAATCTGGTTTTGATTAACAGGGAGTATTCTGCAGGAACCAGAACCACGGTTTATGATTTTGAATGTGATATTCGTGGGGAACATGACACATTGCAATATACTTTAGAGCATCACGATGACGGGGAAGGTTATACCATTCATACGCAGAAGGATGATATTTGGGAACGAATGTCTGAGCCGGAACTTGAGCGTCTTGAGGGCATTATCAGCCGTGAATCCTTGTATTTTAAATACCATGATAAAATAGCAGGTGCAAAAAGCGTAGAGGATATGGAGGAGATTCAGTTCAGTATTATGGAAGATGAGTCTCCTTATTTTTCGGCAGTTTCAGATAGGGTATGGAAAGAATTTAACCAGAAAGAAAATGAGCTGTCTGGAGAAAATAGGGAAACTTCCAGACAGGATGTCCAAAAGCCGGAGGAAGTGTCAGATACACCATTAGAGCCGGACATCGAAGTTCCTGTGAAGCAGGCAGAACCGCAGATTGATAAGACCGGAGCCGTCAATTTCCATATCACGGATGATGATTTAGGAATTGGCACTGCAAAGGAAAAATTCCACAGAAATGTGGAAGCCATACGCACACTGGAGAAAATAGAGAGCGAGAGACGTATCGCAACACCGGAGGAACAGGAGATTTTATCTCAGTATGTTGGCTGGGGCGGGCTTGCGGATGCCTTTGATGAAAGTAAGAGTGCCTGGTCGAATGAATATCAGGAGTTAAAGGGACTGTTATCCGATCAGGAGTATGCTTCAGCAAGGGAGAGTACCTTAAATGCCCATTATACAAGCCCTGCCATAATCCGCAGTATCTATGATGCCTTGGATAAAATGGGATTTGAAAAAGGAAATGTTCTGGAGCCGGCAATGGGTATCGGAAACTTCTTCGGAATGCTGCCGGAGAAGATGCAGGAGAGCAGACTTTACGGCGTGGAGCTTGACGGTATCACGGGAAGGATTGCAAAGCAGCTATATCCAAATGCTGATATTAAGATTACAGGATTTGAAAAGACAGATTATCCGAACGATTTCTTTGATGTGGCAATCGGAAATGTGCCATTTGGACAGTACAAGGTGGCAGACAAGCAGTATGACAAACAGAATTTTTTAATTCATGATTATTTCTTTGCAAAGACCTTGGATAAGGTTCGCCCCGGCGGTGTGGTTGCCTTTGTTACCAGTAAGGGAACAATGGACAAGAAAAGTCCGGAGGTCAGAAAATACCTTGCCCAGAGAGCAGAGCTTCTTGGTGCGGTCAGACTGCCCAACACGGCATTTAAGGAGAATGCTGGAACAGAGGTCACTTCTGATATTTTGTTCTTAAAGAAGCGTGACCGTGTGATGGATTTGGAGCCGGACTGGGTGCATCTGTCAGAGGATGAGAACGGCATTGCCATGAACAGCTATTTTGCCGAACACCCAGAGATGATCGTGGGAAAAATGGAAATGGTCAGCGGACCGTATGGTATGGAAAGTACCTGTATGCTTGATACCACAAGACCATTTGCACAGCAGCTACAGGAAGCGGTCAGCCATATTGACGGAGAGATAGAAGCGGTGGAACTGGATGAGCTGGCAGATGAGCTTGCGGATGCCACCATTCCAGCGGACCCGGATGTCAAGAATTACAGCTACACTCTTGTGGATGATAGGGTGTATTACCGTGAAAATTCCATTATGAAGCCTGTGGATATGTCAGCTTCCATGCAGGAACGTATCAAGGGCATGGTGGGTATCCGAAACTGTACGCAGGAGCTTATCAATCTGCAATTAGAGGAATATCCGGATACAGTAATCAAGGAAAAGCAGGCGGAGTTAAAAAGTTTATATGATGCTTTTTCCAAGAAACACGGTCTAATTAACTCGCAGACCAACAAAAGAGCATTTAATCAGGACAGCAGCTATTGTCTGTTATGTTCTCTTGAAAAATTGGACGATGAAGGCAATTTCAAAGGCAAAGCGGATATGTTCACGAAGCGTACCATTAAAAAGGCAGAGGTTGTCACAAGTGTGGATACGGCAAGTGAAGCACTGGCAGTGTCCTTATCGGAAAAAGCAAGAGTTGACCTCGATTATATGGCAGAGCTGACTGGAAAAGATGTGGATACGGTCAAGGAGGAGCTGACAGGAATTATATTCCAGAATCCCTTGACGGATCAGTGGGAAACAGCAGATGAGTATTTAAGTGGAAATGTCCGTGACAAGCTGGAAACAGCAAAGGTCTATGCAGAGAGCCACCCGGAATATGCCGTGAATGTGCAGGCACTCACACAGGTACAGCCGAAGGAGCTGGATGCCAGCGAAATTGAGGTGCGTATCGGTGCCACATGGATTGACCCGAAGTATATTGAGGATTTTATGAGGGAGACCTTTGAAACGCCGCAGCATTTGTTAGACAGAAATGTCGTGGGCGTACAGTACTCCGATGTGACAGGACAGTGGAACATAAAGGGAAAAAATGCGGACTATGGCAATTCCCTTGTAAATATGACCTACGGTACAAGCCGGAGAAATGCCTATACCATTCTGGAGGATTCCCTTAATTTAAAGGACAGCCGTGTTTACGATACCATAGAGGAGGACGGCAAGGAAAAGAGGACCCTGAATAAAAAGGAAACCACCATTGCATCACAGAAGCAGGAAGCCATAAGGGAAGCATTTAAGGACTGGGTGTTCCGTGATCCGGAACGCAGACAGGTACTTGTGGCAAAATATAACCAGCTTTTCAATTCCACCAGACCAAGGGAATATGACGGTTCACATCTGAAATTCCCCGGCATGACACCGGATATTGAGTTAAAGCCTCACCAGAAAAATGCAGTGGCTCATGTACTTTATGGGGATAATACCCTGCTTGCCCATTGTGTGGGAGCCGGAAAGACTTTTGAAATGACAGCGGCAGCCATGGAGAACAAGCGTCTTGGATTATGTCAAAAGAGCTTATTTGTGGTTCCGAACCATTTGACGGAGCAGTGGGCAAGTGATTTTTTACGGTTATATCCCGGAGCCAATATCCTTGCTGCAACAAAGAAAGACTTTGAGCCTGCCAATCGTAAGAAATTCTGTTCCAGAATAGCCACAGGAGATTATGATGCGGTTATTATCGGGCATAGTCAGTTTGAGAAAATTCCACTTTCGCAGGAAAGACAGGTAGCCATTATTGAAAGGCAGATTGATGAGATTGAGCTTGCCATTGCACAGGCAAAAGCCGACAACGGAGAACGCTACACCATTAAGCAGATGGAGAAATCAAGAAAATCACTTCTTACAAGGCTTGAAAAGCTGAATGATGCATCAAGGAAAGATAATGTAGTGACCTTTGAGCAGCTTGGTGTGGACAGGCTTTTCGTGGACGAGAGCCATAATTATAAAAATCTGTTCCTTTATACTAAGATGCGTAATGTGGCAGGAATCGCACAGTCAGAGGCACAGAAGTCCTCGGATATGTTTGCAAAATGTCAGTATTTAGATGAGTTGACGGGCGGTAAGGGCGTGACCTTTGCAACAGGTACGCCGATTTCAAACAGTATGACGGAGCTTTACACCAATATGCGTTACCTTCAGTATGGTACGCTTCAGAAGTTAGGTCTGGGACATTTTGACAGTTGGGCATCCTCTTTTGGAGAAACGCAGACCGCCATTGAGCTTGCACCGGAGGGAACCGGATATCGGGCAAAGACAAGGTTTGCAAAGTTTTTTAATCTCCCGGAGCTGATTGCACTTTTTAAGGAGAGTGCCGATATTCAGACACCGGATATGTTAAATCTCCCTGTGCCGGAAGCAGAGTATGAAAATGTGGTGCTAAAGCCAAGTGAATATCAGAAAGACATGGTGGCATCTTTGGCAGAAAGGGCAGAAGCCGTGCGTGACAGACAGGTACAGCCTTATGAGGACAATATGCTAAAGATTACCAATGACGGAAGAAAGCTGGCATTAGACCAGAGGCTTATCAATGATATGCTGCCGGATGATGAAAATTCAAAGGCAAACACCTGTGTGGAAAAGGCATTTGAAATATGGGAACAGACAAAGGAGCAGAAGTCAACGCAGCTTATTTTCTGTGACCTGTCAACACCGAAAGGAGATGGTACATTTAATGTTTATGATGACATCCGCAACAAGCTGATCGAAAAGGGTGTCCCACCGGAAGAAATCGCATTTATACATGAAGCAAATACGGAGCTTAGGAAAGCGGAGCTGTTCGGAAAAGTAAGAAGCGGACAGGTTCGTTTTTTACTTGGTTCCACACAGAAGATGGGAGCCGGAACCAATGTGCAGGACAGGCTTATCGCACTGCACCACCTCGATGTGCCTTGGCGTCCTTCTGACATTGAACAGCAGGAGGGGCGTATTTTACGACAGGGCAATCTTAATCCCAAGGTCAAGATTTTCCGCTATGTGACGGAAGGAACCTTTGACAGTTATTCGTGGCAGCTCATTGAGAACAAGCAGAAATTCATCGGTCAGATCATGACAAGCAAATCTCCGGTACGTTCCTGTGAGGATGTGGATGAAGCAGCCCTTACTTATGCGGAGGTCAAGGCTCTGGCAACAGGAAATCCCTACATCAAGGAAAAGATGGACCTTGATATTCAGGTTTCAAAACTGAAACTTATGAAAGCAAACCATACCAGTCAGAAATACCGTTTGGAGGACAACATTGCAAAGCATTATCCTCAGCAGATTACAATTTTAAAGGAGCGTATCAGCGGGATGCAGGCGGATATTCAGACTGCAAAAGCAAATCTTCCGGTGGACAAAGAGCAGTTTTCCATGAAAGTTGGGGATACGCTCTATACAGATAAAAAAGAAGCCGGAACAGCCCTTGTGGAGATGTGCAAGGAAATAAAAACAGTCAATGCCCCTGCGGTCATTGGCGAATATGCAGGTTTTAAGATGGCAGTATCCTTTGATGCGTTCAACCACAAATTTGTAATGAACCTGAAAGGACAGCTTTCCCACAATCTGGAAGTCGGTTCAGACCCACTCGGTAATATCTCCCGTATTAACCATGCACTGGAGTCCATGCCAAAGCAGCTCATGGAAGCCCAGACAAAACTTGAAACGGTGGAGCATCAGCTTGAAACCGCGAAGGTGGAGGTGACCAAGCCTTTTGCACAGGAAGCGGAACTTGCAGAGAAGTTAGAGCGTCTGTCAGCATTGAATGCCCTGCTTAACATGGATGAAAAGGGAAATGACGGGATTGATATGGATGATGAGCCGGAAGCTCCAAAGAGCGAAAAAGAGGTTGCAGACCGTCTGGCGAAGAATACTCCGCTTGCAGAGAAAACAGTGGGTATAGGGCAGGATAAGAGCATCAGACAGTATGCAGATGTACCTGCAGAAAGAGTATCCCTGAAGGCGAAGCTGGAGGTGATGAAAGCAAAGGTTGCAGGAGGAGATACAGAAAAGCCTATGCCACAAAAGGTAAAGGGAAAAGAAGAAACCTTATAAGAAAATCTGAAGTTTTTTTATTTTTATTCCCAACTTTATTCCCAACATGTTATAATTATTCTGGTTGGGAATAAAAGTTGGGTAAAGGAGCATACTAATGGATATTAAACAAATTGTTTTAGATTTATGTGCCTTAAGTGATGAACAGGAATGGTTTGAATTTAAGGAAAACTGGTTTCAGCCTGAGGCATTAGGCGAATATGTATCTGCCCTGTCAAATGCGGCGGCTTTTCATTATAAAAAATATGCGTATTTCATTTGGGGTGTAAATGATACAACCCATGAAATTGTAGGAACAACATTTAATCAGTATTGTGAATATAACAAGGAACCGTATCAGAATTATCTTGCGAGAAATCTGTCACCAAGCATAAATTTTAGTTTTGAAGAAACAGAAATTTATGGAAAGAGAGTCGTTGGTTTGGTAATTCCTGCGGCAACCGAGATTCCTACGGCATTTAAAGAAAAGAGGTTTTTAAGGATAGGATCATCAAAATGTAATATGAAAGATTACCCTAAGAGAGAAATTGAACTTTTCAAAATACTGGATGGAAGAACCGAAACGATAGAAACAGTACCGGCAAAATACCAGGAACTTACATTTCAAAAACTCTTTGGATATTACGGTTCCAAAGGTATTGTTCTAAATCAAAAGACGTTTATTAAGAATCTGGGGCTAAAAACAGAAGAAGGCGAGTTTAATATATTAGCGCAGCTTCTGTCGGATAACTCTCATTTTCCGCTTCGTGTATCTATTTTTGATGGAGAAACAAAAGGCTCTAATCTTTTCTCTGTACGTGAATTTGGAAATGACTGTTTATTATACAGTTTGGATGAGTTGTTGCGTTATGGAGATGTATTGAACCTGATTCAGGCGGATGAGACAGACAGGGTCGTTGAACGAAAGGAGGTTCCGTTATTTGATAACAAGGCATTTCGTGAGGCTGTCATAAATGCCGTCCTGCACAATAAATGGGTGGAAGGAAATGAACCTATGATTTCGGTTTTCTCTGACCGGATAGAGATACTATCGAGAGGAACACTTGCTCCGGCACAGACCATGGAGGGATTTTTCTTAGGAGAATCAATCCCTGTAAATGAAAAGTTGTCCGAGATATTTCTTCAACTGCATATAAGTGAGAAGTCCGGACGAGGGGTTCCTAAAATTACGGAAATGTATGGAAAAGATGCATTTTCATTTAGGGAGAATTCCATTGTTGTTACTATCCCATTTGAGAGAATAAATAAGGTTGGGAATAAAGTTGGGAAAAAGGTTGGGGATAAGAAACCTTTAAATTCCAGAAGACAAAAGATTATTGCAGAAATGAGAGATAATCCGAATATTACAACTGCGGAACTTCATAGCATATTAGGCGTGAGTGAAACAGCAGTAGAAAACAATATATCATTTTTAAGAGAAAATGGGTATATAGAGCGGGTTGGTTCAAAAAAGGCAGGATACTGGAAAGTATTATAGCAGTTTAATTTTAATAGTGTGATTATGCAGAAGGCAGTCCATAGCGGGCTGCCTTTTGTCGTGCAAAAAAATGAAAATATGGAGGTTTATTATGGCAGACGAAAGAACAGAAAAACAAAAAGTACAGGAAATTACAGACAAGTTGGAGGAAGGATTAAAGGAACTTTTTGAGAGTGAAAAGTACAAGACTTATCTTTCCACCATGTCAAAATTTCATAATTACAGCTTTAACAATACGTTACTTATCGCCATGCAAAAGCCAGAAGCAACACTTGTAGCCGGATATAAGGCATGGCAGAAGAATTTTGAAAGACACGTTAACAAAGGAGAAAAGGCAATCCGTATTCTTGCCCCTGCACCTTACAAAATTAAAGAGGAACGGGATAAATTAGACCCTGTCACAGGAGAAATGATGTTTGATGAAAACGGTATGCCTCAAAAGGAGCAGGTAGAGGTCACGATTCCAGCATTTCGTGCCGTGTCTGTATTTGATGTATCGCAGACAGACGGAAAGCCAATTCCGGAACTGGAAGCACAGGAACTTTTATCAACAGTGGAGGGATATGAGGACTTTGTGCAGGCACTTATGAATGTTGCCCCGGTTCCTATTGGTTTTGAGGATATTCCTGGCGATTCCAAAGGATATTTCCATACCGAGGAAAAGCGGATTGCAGTGCAGGAGAATATGAGTGAGAGCCAGACATTAAAGACAATGGTGCATGAAGTAGCTCATTCCATGCTGCATAATAAGGAAATCAATCGGGATGATTTGATAGAAGAACCTGCAAAGGACAGAAATACAAAAGAAGTAGAAGCAGAAAGCGTTGCCTATACGGTATGCCAGCATTTTGGCATAGATACCTCGGATTATTCCTTTGGTTATATTGCAGGGTGGAGTAGTGGTAAGGATATGAAGGAACTGAAATCTTCCCTAGATACTATACGAAAGACGGCATCGGAACTTATTACAGGAATTGAGGGAGCATTAAGGGAATTGCAACTAAATCGTGAGATGGAACAGGAACAGAGTAAAGAGTGTATCCTGCTGATACAGAATGAAGATCTGACGGAGTTCAGCCTTGTAAATGTCCGTGGAATGGATACGCAGGAGCTTGTGGCTGCTCTTACTAACATGAATGAGGATGATAAACTCAGCATACAGGCATACTTGGAAAGCAAGGGTGCATGGACTACAGAGCTTGGTAATGATAAAACGAGAGAATTTGAGGAATATCATCTTGATGTTCGTTACAATCTTGATACATGTGGAGACGGTAGTCTTGATGTCAAGAAAAGATAAATAAGTGCCAGAAAGCGGCGTATTTCCGGGCTTTTTCGGAGGTTTGGATTTGAAGCCAGACTCTTGAAAAGGCTCGGTTGTTTTATATGGAAACATATCTAATGCAAAATGTGTGTCAGGTTGTGACCTCGGATTAGATGTCACGGATTTTGGAATGAATTTTGGAAAACGGAAAGGGCTGACAACTAATCAGGCAACTCGACCATTTGGGGTGGTTGCAGGCAGTGGAATAGATATTAAGAATTGGAGGCGTATTTATGTTTAATCCTGGGATAAAAATAGGACAAATTGTAAAGAACGCAGATATTGTTGGAATATTCAAATGCGGAAATATGGGAGGTATGCGCCGGTCAAGAACAACGAATACACTTGTTATCGTATCGGATTATACAAAAGGTCTTTATCATGATAAGTGGATTGGCGGGGTTTTACATTATACGGGCATGGGCAAATCAGGCGACCAAGACATTCATTGGGCGCAGAATGCCACATTGGCTGAGTCTGATTATAATGGAGTCGACGTTCATCTGTTTGAAGTTATAGATGCTGGAGAATATATCTACTGCGGAAGAATAGAACTTGTGAGCAAGCCATATACAGATGTGCAGCCCGGTGAAGATGGTAATGCTCGAAAAGTATGGATGTTCCCGATAAGGCCTGTACCAGATAATGATGTAAAGAAGCCGCAAATGTTCGTGTTTAAGGATATGGATGACTACGAAAATCGCGGTAAGAATGTTGATGCTGAGTATACAAAAATGATGGCTGCTGCCAAGAAAAAAGGAACAAAGAAGCCTGTATTTGTTGCACCGATTGTTCCGAAACCGGAGCAAAAACCGCAGATGGAAATACCAACCGATATTGTCGGAAGACAGGTGAAACATAAAGTATTTGGCCTTGGCAAGATTACAGCGATTGAAGGAACTTTGATAGTCGTTCAGTTTGATAAGGTTGGATTAAAAAAGATGGGGTATGAATTCTGCATGGAAAAGAAGTTGCTGGAGTTTATATAAGGAAGATATGAAGACGATTAGAGTTGTCGCTGCAGTGATTCGTAGCGAAGATAAGATTTTTGCCACAGCGAGGGGATACGGTGAATTTAAGGGCCAATGGGAGTTCCCTGGAGGAAAGATCGAACCTGGGGAAACGCCACAAGAAGCCTTAGTAAGGGAAATTCAAGAGGAACTTGATGTGAAAATCGAAGTTGGCGATTTGATAGACACTATTGAATATGATTACCCATCATTTCATTTAAGTATGGACTGCTTCTGGTGCATTGTGACTGATGGTGAAATAACACTCAAAGAAGCAGAAGATGCGCGTTGGCTTAGTAAAGATGAATTATACAGCGTTGACTGGTTACCTGCCGATATGGAACTGATTGAGAAAATTAGTGTTATCCAATAAAAGCTTAGAATGGAGGAGATTCAAAGGGTGAGACAAAAGCAAAGTATCATCATTTGATTCCAAGAACATACCTATCTGCATGGGAACACGGGAATGGTACTTTATATATACGTTTTCTTGAGAACAAGGAACGTGTAGTTGAGCGAAATAAAGATAATATAGCAGGAATAACAAACTATCATTCGATTGTAGCTGGGATGCCCATCGTAACCAAAGAAGATGCAGATAAAATTTTTGCGTGCCTCAAAGATTTAGAAGTTCATTATGGAAAGGTAGTTGTTTCTGATAATCTTGAATTGAATAAGATTTATTACGACTTTGATAATTGGGCGATCCAGAGAAAGGACGGATCTGTTGTAAGTAAGAAAAAACTGAAAGCGGAAATAGAGAAAGTAAAAATACGAGATATAGAAGAATTATGGTCTTTAAAATATGAAGATGCGTGGGGTACAGTTCGTTCAGAACTTGAAAATTCAATATTTAATTCGGCGGACGGAATTATTTCCAATGCTAATAAAGAGTATTTAATGAAATTTTATACGGCGTTAGATTGGAGAAGTATTAAATCTAACATACAGTTTAACGATGCATGGGAGTGGCTTTGCAAGGAAGTTCTTCGCTTAGATGAAATAGACATTCCTGAAGAAGAACGAGAACTTCCTATACTTGACAATGCTGCAGAAGAAATGAAACATAATTTGTTATTGAAATTTTATCGTCAATATTTAAATGATTCTGGAGTGATATATACACATGCGATGGCAAATTTATCCAATACATCCTTTCATTTTCTTGTTGCAGATGGACCTGAGACATTTAATACCAGTGACAATCCTGTTTTTGTATTTAGAAGGCTGGATGGAAAGCTGCAAGGAGTGCTACCTTTGTCGCCTAGAATTTTAATGGCGCAAGGTAGAAATTCAGAACATGATGAGAATTTTTATGTTACTCATATCGCGGATGAAGCAGTAAAAAGATATAATATTGAAATTGAAAAAAATGCAGCGAATTTTGTTGTCCAGCTGAATAACTAAAAAATACCCTCCCGGCCATCATGGTCGAGAGGGGTTCGTGCATTTACGGGATTACCCTCCAATATCAATTTTTAGTCCGGACTTGAGCTCCACAGTGAAGTGGTCATCCCAGACGATGATTCGCTCAAGCCAGCGCTTTACCAGGGGCTCGTCGAAGGCTCCCAGGTGTGCGGGCTGCTGCTTGATGAAATCCTGCAGCTCGTTGATGCGGGCAATCTGTGCGTCCCTGGCAGCAGTGTCAACTGTACATTTTTCTCGTTGTTCCCGGAGTTTGAAGATCTCGTCAGCAACCTCATCATAGGCCTCTTTGTTATGGGCTTTTTTGAGAAGCTCTTTTTGGAGTTCCTGCAGTCTTTCGTCAATGCCATCAGCGGTATTTTGCTGAGCGCTTCGGATCACCTTTGCAGTGCTCTGCTGGGGCTGCGCCTGGTAGGTGGACTTATCGCCAAGGAGCGTGTTGATGGCCTGAACTACCACATTCTCCAATACCGGCTCATTGACAGTTCTTGCGTGGCATTCCTGCCCGGTCGGCTCCAGTCTACTGATGCAGCGCCAGACGATGGATTTGCAGCCGCGATTGTTCCAGTGAATTCTGCGGAACATTTCACCGCATTCGCCGCAAATGACAATCTGAGCAAAACAGTGGTTGCAGCTGTAGGAGCGCTTTTTGCCATTGGCGCTTGTCTTGACCACTCGCCTGCGTACCAGCTCCTCCTGCACCCGCAAAAAAATGTCCTTCGGAATAATTGCTTCATGATTGCCTTCTACATAATATTGTGGAACGATGCCATTGTTCTTCACTCTGGTCTTGTTCAGGAAGTCTGTGGTATAGGTTTTCTGAAGCAGGGCATCGCCGATGTATTTCTCGTTTCGGAGGATTTTGCTGATGGTGCTGGTCCACCATTTTGTTTTGCCAGCGCCGGTGAGGATGCCGTCTGCTTCCAGACCTTTTGCAATCCGGTCCATCGAGTAGCCCTCCAGGTATTCCCGGTAGATGCGTTTTACCACCTCTGCCTGTTCTGGATCGATGATGAGATTGCCATCTGCATCCTTGGTGTAGCCGAGGAAGTGATTGTGATTTACCTGTACCTGGCCATTCTGGTATCGAAACTGGAGTCCAAGCTTTACATTCTGGCTGAGGGATTGTGATTCCTGCTGCGCCAGGGAAGCCATAATCGTAATCAGGACCTCACCCTTGGCATCCATTGTGTTGATGGATTCCTTTTCGAAGAAGACGGGAATGTTCTTATCCTTCAGCTGGCGGATGTATTTCAGGCAATCCAGCGTGTTTCTGGCAAATCGGCTGATGGACTTGGTGATAATCATGTCGATATTTCCGGCCTCGCAGTCGTCAATCATACGGTTAAAGTCCTCACGCTTTTTTGTGTTGGTGCCGGAAATACCATCATCGGCGTAGATACCGGCAAATTCCCATTCCGGGTTTTTCTGTATAAATTCTGTATAATGCTCGACCTGAGCATCGTAGCTTATAGCCTGTTCATCGCTGTCAGTACTGACTCTGCAATACGCCGTGACTCTAAGCCTTGGCTTTGCATCCTGCTGTTTGGCAGTGTTTCCGACCTGCCGTTTTGCAGGGATGACCATAACATTTCCCATTATTTGACCTCGCTTTCTATCAGGCTGTATGGGTATTCTGCCTGCCTGACCGGATTTTCATAATTTTCTGTAATGTCACCAAGTCGAAAGGCTGTCGGTGGCTTTTTTATGATTGGTGCAATATAGCGGTCATTCCGTCCGAGCTTTGTGGAGCGTTTGGTAAGCTCCGCACTGACGGCATCGAAGGATGCCGGATCAATGATGGCAGGGTAGAAGTCGTCTCCGAGGTAATGCCTGTTTAGCATCATGCGTTTGGCACCTGCATGGAGAAGGTCAAGCCCGGCTTCCTTCGCAGCATTGGTAAGGGATAGACCGCTTAAATAATGCTTGTAAAGATCCCGAACCTGAGCGGCAGCAGATTCATCTGTCACTGCCTTGCCATTCTCAATCCGGTAACCGAAGGGTGTGTGTCCCATCAAATCACCTCCTTGGATTCTTTTTCGGTAGATTAGTTTGTCTTCTCGTAAACCTTCATGCGGGCTTCGTGATATTCAAGATCACGCTTAGCACTTTCCTGTTCGCGAATCTCACGCTTGTGGTCATTGATGAGGTTCTGGATCGCAGTGATAAGAAATACCACACTGAACAACAGCCAGATTGCAAGAAGAATAACAACGAGAATAGTCTGCAACATTTCCATAGTCGCCACCTCCATTAATTAAGGAAATCGTCATCTTCATCAGATGCGAAATCAGACTCAGCAGATGCCTTGCCACCAAGAGGTTCACCGTCGCGAATCTTCTGCAGATTGTTAAGACCGCAGGCGATACCCTTGTTACCGGAGCTGTTGAATGCATAGAAGCTGATGCTGGCGCGACCATACACACCGGAGTAAACCTCGGAGCGAGTAAGAATTGGATTGCGGTCCGCATCCACGATGCCAGGAGCAGAGGTTGCATTGGCATTTACGAAATAGGCATTGGCGTAGGCCGGATCGTCCGGACGCTCCATGTCGCCATCACGAAGAGGCGTCTTGATGACAGAGAGGGCAGGTACGGACTTGCCATTGCCCTTGAGCTTGGCCTCGCCCTCCTTGTAAGCGGCCTCGATGGCAGCTTCAATCTTGGCGATGGTCTTGGTATCAGACTTCGGAATAATCAGAGATACGCTGTACTTCGGTGTACCTCTATTG
Source organism: Pilosibacter sp. NGB245 (assembly GCF_057397225.1). Classification (NCBI taxonomy): domain Bacteria; kingdom Bacillati; phylum Bacillota; class Clostridia; order Eubacteriales; family Clostridiaceae; genus Pilosibacter; species Pilosibacter sp. NGB245. The sequence continues at coordinate 1,249,099 of NZ_CM171584.1, forward strand.
ATGGATTTCGGCTCCCAGACGTTGGCATAAGACCAACGAGTGTCAGGGCCAGTGATTACCTTCATAGGATTGTTGATTTTTACATTCTTGTTCATTTAATTTTCCTCCATAAAATCAGTTTTTGCATTGTTCATTGCCGGACGTTTATCGCTCTCCGGTACGAGCGTCGGTTTACCTTGAGGCTTTTCAATATAGGCGGTAAGCAGCTCATCGAATCTGGATTTGCCAAGACGCTTCTGCATGGCAGTGATACCAAGGAGCTTCTTTTCATATGGATCAAATCCGGCATCTGTAACTGCCTGGATGACCGCTTCCTCATTGGAATACTTACGGTTGGATCTTCCTTTGACTAACTTCCAGCCAGCCCATTCCTTACCGCTGATGGCCTGCTGCAGAGCATATTCCTTGATATCGGATGCCCAGGCAACCAGCTCATCTGCGCGGGAGAGGATGTATTCAATCTCCGAATCCTCTAAAAGAGGTGGAAGCTTGAAATCGTACTGAGCCAGCGTAAGATTGGCTTCCGCTCTGGCACGGCATTCGTGCTTGGCCTTACAGAAACCACACCATTCGCCACAGAGGAAGTTTCCATCCCCGGCAAAGGCAAGATCTGCGGTCGGCTTCAATACTTCATTCGCCCACTTGTACAGCGCATCCTTGGAAATTTCAAAGGTGGAAATATTCTGACGCCTTGGCTGGTAGATGGTCATGCTGACATTATTAATGTCGTAGATGTCATCAAAGAGCTCCAGGGCTCCAAGCGCGTAGCATTTCATTTGCGGATTATCGGTCGCATCTACGAGGACTCCAAGACCGTGCTTGTAATCGCATATTCTCAAGGTGCCATCTGCAATGATGATGCAGTCAGCGGTTCCGAAGCCCTGCTCCACCCAGCGAGAGAAATCTACACGCTGTTCAATCAGAACCTTCGGATCAGCGCAGCTTTCCTTGGCAGCCTCTACCATTTCAAGGATGTAGGCGGCATAGCCATTGGCACAGTCCTCCATTTCCTCGTTGTACCAGGTGAGATTCTCCGTCGGATCACTGGCATCCATCCCCAGGGCCCTCTTTAGCTTGTACTCACAAAGCTCATGAGCATCGGTGCCTTCCGCAGCATAATCGCTGCCTTTATCTTCGTAGGTCTTGCAGAGCCTTGCAGAAGGCGGGCAGTGGAGCCAGCGGTCCGAAGAGGAAGCAGATAAGATAGCATGTCCTTTAGGTGGCATCGTCAAGTACCTCCGCATCCTGTAACAAGGCTTCATAGTGCTTCGGATCAACAGCAGATAGCTTGGAAGCACCATACTTCTGAAGTAATGTACGGATAGCAGCGGTATGCCCGGCACGGGACTTTTCTGCTAAGACAGCTCGTACATCCTCAAGCTTCAGCTCCGGTTTCTTTTCTTTCTTGGCAGCAGGCTCTTTGGCAGGTGCTTCATCAGCAGTGCTACCAAACTGTTCTGCTAACCAGCTGGCTGCTTCGTTAATAGCAGCGGCTGCACTGCGCAGCTCTTCGATGGTCATAGCCATATCGCTCATTTTGCTCATAGCAATGTTCTCCTTTCTCTGATTGTCTTTGCTGTGCGAGGATGGTCATGTTTCTCGCCATTCTTGCGGATACGTGGGAGATTGCATTCAGTACTGCAATCAGCTCCGTGTCGTTATCGCCTGAATCGAAGTTGGACTTCTTCATGTGCTTCACCTCCGTTTCTGTGATGGTTAAGGCTTGTTGTTTCGTGCCTTACACCTTCCACTGGAGATGAGTGGCGGATTTGAGCGGAGAAAAGTTGAAAAAATATAAAATCCCTCCGGGCATCGGTTGATGGCATGCCAAGAGGGATGAATTGCTACATACGATATGTAGGATTAATGGCCACGGACCTTACGGAGCTCCGTGCGGATCTTCTTCATCTGATCAGCGAAGGTACGCTGCGGGCGACCGAGCTTTTCAGCGATTGCACGATCTGAGATCTTGTAATCATCAAGCCAGCACTGAATGATGGTATCAGCATCCGGATCAAGTTCTCTCAACCTATTAAAAAGCTGGTTGAGAAGGAGCCTGTCTGCAATTACATTCTCCATTGATGGTGATGAATCAGGAATGCAATCGTACATATTGGCTTCACCGTCTTCGGTAGGAATATCGAGTGAAAGCGTATCTCCAGCTGCATGATATTTGCATCCGATACAGTCTCCATCGCATTCCCAGAGATGTTTTTTGCTACACATACAACGATGATGATGCTGCTCTTTATGACGGATGCGGTCGGCTTCCTTATAGAAAGCATCACGCTGTTCCTTTGTGACGGAGATTTTCTCTCCTGTAGAGCGAAGATAGATGAATGGTGTACTAAGATTTTCATGATTTGACATAAATTTTCCTCCTGTGATTGGCTTTGTTGAGCAATCGCAGGGGCATTTGGCTATCACGAAATTCGCATCTTCCTATCATCACAAAACGTTGCGTGCAATTGAAAAGGAGTGTGGATTGTGATATACTTTATTAAGGTTTATTGGGGTTTAATCTGATTTGCGTACCAGAGAAAATCCTGCATCAAAATAAAAAAGTCCCTGTGATTTGCTCACAAGGACATCCAATAGTTGCTTGAGTTAACGTGTCATAGTTGGCAGAGTTAGTAGAGTTGGTGTTTTGAAAAAGAGGGACAATCAATGACGAATAGAGAGAATATAAGACTCTGCGGCGGCACGTTCTTCACCTTATTGCTTGAGGATAGAAAGCCACGGGCCGGAGTAAGAGAACATTACGCGGGAGAGAAGGATGGGCTGTCTGAACCAGAAGTATTGATAGGATTATCTAAGGTTTTGGTGCCTGATTTTCAGGAGCCGCTAGAAAGTATGATGACAACTATTAAAGGGAATACGTCGGAATACAAGAGCTGCAAAAACAAAGGAGGCACTTATTTTCCTTTTGGCAATAAAGTTGCTTTGACGGCATTTGATAAATGCATAAAAGAAAATTATCGGGTTGCGTTGAATCGAATGATTGAATTTTGCGATGAGTTTCTTCACGTAAAAGACAGTACAAAAAAAGACGAGAGGCTGGTCAAGGCCCTTATCGATACGATAGATAAAGATGATTCAATAGAATCAAACCAGCTATTCTACGCTTTACAGGATGGCATGGGCATGTCGAAAGCAGATATTATCAAAAGCCAGAGTTTTTGCTTTCAGACATTTTTGCTGGGAATTCTGCACTTTTGTGTTATGCGTACCGATCCTGCAACGATTGGAAAAGAAACCTTTGATTTCTGGTGTCCGCCAAAAAACAGAGCACCCAGAACATATGTGGGAACTATGGGTGAGGATTGGAAAAAAGAAGTGAAACTGACTTATGCAGAAGAAATTGAAGCAGAACGCAAAGATCCGGAAATTGTCGAAATAATAGAGGCGGATCAGGAACAGACATATGAAGAACAGCAGTCGGATGTAGAGGGACAAGATATAAAAGAAGCTCCACAAATGAATTTCACTTTTAACGTTACCGGCAATAACAATAGCTTCTACAACCATGTTGACACGGTAAATAATTACTATGGAGGAAAGAAGGATGGAAAATAAGCTTCAGTTAAATAAGCCTACCGTGCTTCAACAAAATAACACTCCGACGGAAATTAACCTTCCGGGCGATCATAATACGCTTATTGCTCATGCAGATAATGTGAAAAACGAATATAGGCCTACAATCCTGATCACGAATCCTATACCGGGGATGCAGCAAGGTTACGCGATAGCAGTAACACTAAATCTCGATTTCTATAATTTGATAGTCGTCGCTGGAGATGTCCTTGATGGAACAAATCATGTGATGGTTGATAAAGAGAGAGCTATTACGGAGAGTACGTCAGATGAATTGAAAAAGCAGTATGCTGCACTGACACCGGAGGCTATAGCTGAAATAAAAACGTTTCCAACAATCATAGCCACTGAAAACCATAGTTATGGGAAAACAGATGAAGCGCATTACGCTCACTATGGAATTATCACCGATATAAAAGTTCAAGATAATGGAATAAAGATATACTATCAGTTTTTGAATTCGATTCCCCAGCAGAAACTAAATGAGCTTTTATTTGAATTAGGTCTGCAGGGAAATTCAAATTTTAATGAGCTTAATCGAATGCATTGGGCAATCAAAAGAATCAATATGGTAGAAGTTTTAAGAGAAAATGGAATTCAAGTTTTCTCTATGTAATACAGCTCGCAGACAGCAATGAATGGAGGTAGAAAATGAGCAAGGAATACGAAGAAATGAACGTAGAAAAATGGGTAAACCTTGAGGATGTAGCAGTACATCTGAGTCTCAGCCAGGATACCGTCAGAACATGGATAAAAGAAGGAAAGCTGCCTTTTTACAAAGCAGGTAAGAGATATAAGTTTAAAATTTCCGAAGTCGATGAGTGGGTTAGAACAGGGAAAATTAAGGAATAAAGGAAAAGAGGTGCGGTGTATTCTATGAAGCCAAAGATGCAATCAGCAATTGAAAGAATAACCTTAAACGATGCGACTTTTACTGGAGAAGTAATTGAGCCGACTTTCGTGAACTTTTTCTACGGAAAGAATGGTGCGGGAAAATCCACAATAGCCAGATCTCTTCGTGATAATACAGGAATAGAATGGAAAAATGGCAAGTCAGCATCAGACTATGATGTGCTTACATACAATACAGAATTTATTGATGCCAATTTCGCCAACTATGGCAATCTGGCCGGTGTATTTACCGTTTGCGAAACAAATATAGAAGTACAAAAAAAGATAGAGGCCCTTCAAGCTGATAAGAGTGCGGTTGCGGAAGAGTATAAAAAGAAGTCCGAAGCAGCTGAATCAAAGAGAAAGGAAAAAGAAGGTGCTTTAGGAGTATTTCAGGAAGCCTGCTGGAATCAAAGCAAAACACTTAGACCAACATTTGATGCAGCTATAAAGGGTAAGAAGACGAAAGCTCTGTTTGCAGGTGAAATTCTAAAGATTACTCCGGTTCATCATGATGGAATTGCACTTGAAGAAAGAGTAAAGACTCTTTGGGGCGGTGATGATAAGCAGTACGGCAAATTCACTAAGGCAGGAAAAGTTTCTTATGCTTCGCTGCCTGGATTTGATTTAATAGGAAAAGTTGTTGCTAGCAGCAGTGAAACGCCGTTTGCAAACTTTATCAAGAAATTAAATGCAACCGATTGGGTAAGACAAGGTCATACGCATTATGCTGGACAAACGGATGGCAAATGCCCATACTGCCAGCAAAAATTACCGGTGTCATTTGAGGATGATCTGCTCAAATGTTTCGATGCTCAGTATCAGGAGGATATTGTAGCAATCAGTAATTTTCAGTCAGTTTATGTATCTGAAATGAGCAGTTTAGTGCGCACATTTGAAAGCAATCTTGATGAGGTTCTGCCAGGACTGAATACAGATGAATATCAGGCAAAGGTAAAGAACTTCAAGGATGCGATTACCATCAATTCACAGAGAATTGAGGCCAAGGTTAAAGAGCCGACTACGGTAGCATCGCTTGAGGATACAGATTCTTTACTGCTGGAAATCGGCAGCATCATCGATCAGATGAATGTTCAGATAGAGGCTCACAATACCCTGGTGGGTGATAAGAAGAACCAGCAATCAAAATGCAGCAAAGAAGTGTGGGAGTATTTGGCTTTTGTGCTTCAAGATGCTGTAAAAGAATATAATGATACGCTTGCTAATGCGGATAAGGAATTAAATGCACTTAAAACAGAGCTGAATAATCTGAGAACAAAGGATGGAAATATCACAACTGAAATTAGCAACTTGAATAAGCAGGTTGTTAATACCGAGGCCACGATTGAGGGTATCAACAAAATATTAAAGACTTCTGGATTCCAGGGGTTTAATCTTCGTGCAAAGAAAGATGTGCAGAATACATACGAGGTTATTCGCCCAGACGGAACGATTGCTGAGAAATTATCTGAGGGCGAGCGGAATTTCATAGCTTTCTTATATTTTTACCACCTTGTAAGAGGTAGTTTCAGTGACAAGGAAGTGAAGGATAAGATTGTAGTGATTGATGATCCGGTTTCCAGCATGGATAGCAGTGCGCTTCTCATCGTAAGTGCACTGGTGCGCGAAATGGTTGAAATCTGTCTGAATAACACGGATTATTTGAATCAGAAAATTGAAGGTAACTTTATCAAACAGATCTTTATTCTGACTCACAATGTCTATTTCCATAATGAGATAACGCCACGTCAGGTAAACAAATATAGAAGTACATCTTTCTATCTCATACGCAAAACAGATAATATTTCACATATTAAACTTTGTGTAAGACAAAGCCACACAGCACCGACGGATGAGGAAAACTATAATCCGATTCAGAACTCTTATGCAGCTCTATGGGATGAATACAAAGAATTGAAGACCGTGAATACTCTTACGAATGTGGTACATCACATTCTGGAATACTACTTCATCCAGATTTGTGGATATGCCGGAGCCGATTTACAGAAGATTGTCCTTGATGATAATAAAGACAAATTCGTAGATACCAGTGGTAGTAAGCCGGATTATACGAAACACGAACTGGCGTCGGCGCTTCTCTCTTATATTGATAGTAGTCCGGCACTGATTGCGGATGGTTTCAATATCATAGAAACGGGATTTGATGCAGAGCAGATAAAAGAAGTGTTCAAGATGATTTTTGAGGCAATGCAGCAGGAGCAGCATTACAAAATGATGATGAATACGGAGTCCTGATTATGGGACACGATAAGAATTAAAATGAATTTAGTCAGGGATATCAGATCCCGATGAATGGAGGATACAGCAATGGCTGAAAAGCAGACAATTGACGCAATGTGGGACGACTCTCCGATTGACGTTTCTACAGAGGTGAATTTTATCTGGTCTATTGCAAACAAGCTGCGCGGTACATATCAGAGTGACAAATATAAGGATGTTATTATTCCGATGGTTATCATCCGCAGATTTGAGTGCGCATTGGCACCAACAAAGCAAAAAGTAGTAGAGCAGTTTAAAGCTAATCCTACTTACCCAGCAAAGGCTATGTATCGTATAGCTGATGGATACCATTTCTACAATACTAGTGAGTTTGATCTGGCAGAGTTGATAAATGATGCCGATCATCTTGCGGCAAACTTTAAGTCCTACATCCAGGGATTTTCTGCAAATATTCAGGATATTATTAAGAGTCTAGATTTTGATAAACAAATTGACAAAATGGATAAGAACAACAGATTGCTTAGCGTTGTAAAGGCTTTCTCAGAATTGGATTTGAATCCAGTGACAATCGATAACGTAAAGATGGGATACATCTTTGAAGATTTGATCAGAAGATTTTCAGAAAATGCTGAGGCCGGTGATCACTATACCGGCAGAGACATCATCAAACTGATGGTCAATATTCTGCTGGCAGAAGGCTGTGATGATATTTTTGACGATGGAAAGGTCATTACTGTATTGGATCAGGCCTGTGGAACCGGAGGTATGCTTTCCACCAGCTACAACTTTATCAAGCGCTATAATCCGTCTGCGGATGTGCGCCTGTTTGGTCAGGAAATTAATCCAGAATCATATGCGATCTGCTTGGCTGAGATGATGATTAAAGGTCAGAACGCAGAAAACATTTGCTATCAGGACACGATGAAAGCTGATCGATTCAAGGAAACCAAGATGCGATTTGTTATTGAAAATCCTCCCTTTGGAACCCCTTGGGGCGGCAAGGATGCAGCAGAAGGCGTAGAGCAGGCAGTTAATGATGAATATACAAAAGGCTTCGACGGTCGCTGGGGTGCGGGCCTTCCTGGCTCTGGCGATATGCAGATGTTGTTCTTGCAGTCTGCTATAGATAAGATGGATGACAATTTTGGTCGTGCTGCGATTATTGAAAATGGTAGTCCCCTGTTCTCTGGTGGAACTGCTTCCGGTGAAAGCCAGATCCGTCGTTGGATGTTGGAGAACGATCTGATTGAGGCAATTATTGCACTACCTACGGATCTTTTCTACAACACAGGTATCGCTACATACATCTGGGTACTTTCTAAGAATAAGAGACGTGAGAGAAAAGGGAAGATTCAGCTGATCGACGCGTCAGGATTTTATAACAAGCTACGTAAAGCTCTTGGTGATAAGAAAAATGAAATCTCACCGGAGAATCGTACTGATATTACAAAACTCTATGCGGACTTTGCTGAAAATGAGTATTGCAAGATTTATAAAAACGAAGAGTTTATCTATCGTGAGTACACTGTGATGCAGCCGCTTCAGAGAAGCTATGCTATTACCGGAGAGAGAATTGAAGCAATGCTGTCAAAGGGCTCTCTTTCTTCTCTTTACGATCAGACAAAGGTGGATGAACTGGAGAATATGGAAGAACTGTCCGGTAAGGATTTAAAGAAGCTGGAAAATTACCAGAACAACCAGCCGGTTTATGAAGCAATCATTGAAGCGATGCAGGCGGCAGTATCAGAACAGGTTTATGATTCACCAAAAGCATTTATGCCGGTGCTGACAAAGGCCCTTGTTAATGCAACAGCAGACAAGAAACTGCTTGATAAGATTGCGGATGGTTTGTCTGTCATGGATAAGGATGCTGAAATTCAGAAAGATAAAAAAGGCAATATTCTCTTTGATAAGGAAACCAAAGATACAGAACTGGTGAAATGGGAAGAAAGCATCGACGATTATATGGCGAGAGAAGTACTGCCGCATGTCCCGGATGCTAAGGCATTCTTTGAAGAGGATCTGGGCAAAAAGAAACCAGTCATAAAGACTGGCGCAGAGATTCCGTTTACACGCTACTTCTATAAGTATCAGCAGCCGACACCAAGCGAAGAACTGGAAGTGAAGTTTATGGATCTGGAGCTTTCAGTTTCTGAACGTGTGTCAAAGTTGTTCGAGTAAGGCGGTGATGATATGCGTGAAATGAAAGATAGTGGGATTGAGTGGATTGGAGGGATTCCGGCTACATGGGACATACATCCTGTTTATAGTTATTTCGGAGAGAGAAAAAATAAAAATAGCCTTGGAAATGAGAATAATCTTCTGTCTCTGAGCTATGGTCGTGTTATAAGAAAAGATATAAATGCAAACGGTGGATTGTTACCAGAAAGCTTTAACACATACAACATAGTGGAAGCAGACGATATAATCATTCGTCCTACAGATTTACAGAATGACAAACGAAGCCTGAGAACAGGGTTGGTAAAAGAACATGGAATTATCACTTCTGCATATATAGATCTGTGCCCTATTAAACATGTTGATTCGAGATATTTTCATTATTTACTTCATGCTTATGACGTAATGAAAGTGTTTTACAACATGGGAAATGGTGTACGACAAGGATTGAACTATTCTGAATTTTCAAAGCTTATGGTATTCGAGCCGAGTTATGCAGAGCAGGTATCAATAGCGGATTTCCTTGACGCTAAGTGCGCCGAGATAGATGCTCTTACAGCAGATATTCAAATGCAGATTGATACATTGGAGCAATATAAGCGTTCCGTGATTACGGAAGCCGTAACTAAAGGGCTGAATCCAGATGTGGAGATGAAGGATAGTGGAATTGAGTGGATTGGCGAGATTCCAGCTACATGGAACATTATTAGAGGAAAATACCTTCTCAAATATTTGCAGAAACCAGTTAAAAAGGATGATGGTGTTATTACCTGCTTTAGGGATGGCGAAGTTACTTTAAGAAGTAATCGTCGCGAGGATGGGTTTACGATGTCTGATAAAGAAATTGGCTATCAGGGTATTGATGTAGGTGATCTTGTAGTGCATGGTATGGACGGTTTTGCAGGTGCTATTGGTATATCAGATTCCAGAGGAAAGGCATCACCAGTTCTCAATGTGATGGATACCAAGCAAAACAAGAGATATATCATGTATTACCTTCGGAGTATGGCTTATAGTGATGTTTTTGTCGCATTGGCCACGGGCATCCGTGTACGTTCATGTGATCTTAGGTGGAATAAGCTTGCTGATTTGCCATATCCAGTTCCAAACATAGAAGAACAGATTGCCATTGGTGAGTACATAGACGCAACTTTAGAAAAAACGGATGCTGTAATTACTGAAAAGAAATCCCAGATAGAAACGCTGGACGAATATAAGAAATCTCTGATTTACGAATACGTCACAGGAAAGAAGGAGGTGCCAGCTATATGATCAGACAAGGTGGATGGTACTGGTATCTTTCTGGTGAAGAGGGCAAGCTCGAAAAACACAAATGCGGCAAGTGGATGTACTTTTTTGAAGATCAGTCCTTTGCACAGCAGATATGCGAGAAGGCCATTACGGAGCACGTATGCTATGAGTGCAAGTGTACCGACATGGAAGTGCAGCTTGCTCCGACGGGAGTGGTTTGCTTTTACTTGAATGGTGATGACATTGAGAATCATAAGCGTGTGATTCAGTTTATGATGGACAATGATCTGATTCGGAAAACTAAGACCGGTAGATACTATAACAACAGCTTCAAGTTTGATGACCAGACTCGTGCCGGTGAATATGGGGCGGATTTTGAAGGAAAAATCAAGTTGGATGAGTTTATCAATTTGAAAACCGGCAGATGGATCAGAGAGGAGGCTTAAAGCGAATGAATGATAAAAATATACTTGAGCTTCATGTGGAACAACAGGATGCAGATGGGACTGCAAAAAGAGCCTCAGAATACCATAAGCGCCTGATCCATCAGGCATCCATTCTCTCTGAGAAGGAATACCAGAAATTTTTGCTGGAGCGTTTGGAGAAGGACAATGGTTTTGTAGTCCGTAAAGCCGCGAATTTTGACCGTTATTATGCCGTGGATCGAGAGATGCTCTTTAAGTTTCTGAATGATACTCAATCGGATACCATGGAGTATCTGCGCAAGATTTACAAAGATGATCTGGAAGAGACGATTGTCAGCTTCATCAATGCGGAGACTACGAAGACACGTGGCAGCCTGATTGAGGTGCTGAAGCATGGCATTGAGCTTTCGAATCAGAAGATTGAGCTCATGTATACGAAGCCCGCGACTACCTTTAATCCGGAATTGACGAAGAAATACAGCCAGAATATTTTCTCTGTGATGGAGGAGGTCTGGGCCAGCGACAAGGAAAGAATCGATGTGGTTATTTTCCTGAATGGTCTGGCAATTATGGCTTTTGAGCTGAAATGTAATGCGGCGGGTCAGTCTTATCAGGATGCCATCTATCAGTTCCGTACTGACCGAAATCCAAAGACAAGACTTTTCCGGTTCAAAGCGGGAACTCTTGTGAATTTTGCTATGGATTTAGAAGAAGTATATATGACCACAAAGCTTGATGGTCAGGCTACATTCTTTTTGCCTTTTAACATGGGGAATGGTCATGGTGTTACTGCAGGGGCTGGGAATCCGGCATTTAAAGATAAATACAGTGTGTCCTATATGTGGGAGGATATCCTTACCAAGGATACGATTCTCGATTTGATCAGCAAGTTTATCTTTGTGGAAGTAAAAGAAAAGGTCGATGAAGAAACCGGAAAAGTGAAGCGCTCGGAAAATCTGATTTTTCCACGTTATCATCAGCTGGATGTTATACGTAAGATACTGGCAGATGTACGTGAGAATGGAACAGCACAGAATTATCTGATTCAGCATAGCGCTGGATCCGGAAAGACCAACTCCATTGCGTGGCTGGCACACCGGTTAACTTCACTGCATGATCCAAACAACAGGATTATTTTTGACAATGTTGTTATTGTTACAGACCGAGTTGTTGTAGATAGGCAGCTGCAGAAAGCCATCATGGGTATGGAACACAAGGCAGGACTCATCCGTGTGATGGATGATAAGTGTGTGTCCGCGGACCTGGCGATTGCGTTGAATGGCAATACAAAGATTATTGCAACAACGATTCAGAAATTCCCATATATCGTTGATAGTGTAGCTAATTTGAAGAACAAGCGGTTTGCCGTCATCATTGACGAGGCGCATTCTTCGACAGCCGGTAAAGATATGGCTGCTATCACGATGACGCTTGGATCCGGAGAAGATACGGAAGCGGATGTGGAAGATATGATTTCCAGCGAAATCAAGCGGAATGGTAAGCAGGCCAATGTGTCTATGTTTGCTTTTACAGCAACACCGAAGCCTACTACCATACAGCTTTTTGGGCATCAGAACACAAAGGGCCAGAAGGAAGCATTTCATGTATATTCCATGAAGCAGGCGATTGAAGAGGGATTTATCCTGGATGTACTGCAGAACTATACGGAGTATTCAACGTTCTATCAGATTAACAAAGAAATTGAGGATGATCCGCGCTGTAAGACCAATGATGCGAAGCGCCAGATTGCACGTTTCATAGAATTGCATGATACCAATATTGCGCAGCGTGTAGAAGTGATTGTAGAACATTTTCGCACCACGGTCATGCAGGAATTAGGCGGTCAGGCTAAGGCAATGGTAATTACCGCTTCTCGTCAGAGCGCAGTAAAGTATCGTCAGGCATTTGAAGATTACATTGCGAAGAAAGGATACGAGGGCATTCATGCATTGGTGGCTTTCTCTGGAAAAGTAAAGCTTCCGGATGATGAGCAGGAGTATACGGAAAGCTCTTTGAATGGATTTCCGGAGGATCGTCTTACAAAGGAATTTGATACGGATAAATATCAGGTTCTACTGGTAGCAAATAAATATCAGACCGGATTTGACCAGCCGAAACTCTGCGCCATGTATGTTCTGAAAAAGCTGAAAGGTGTCAATGCGGTACAGACATTGTCCCGGTTAAACCGTATCTGTGCACCTTATGATAAAAAGACGTTCGTGCTAGATTTTGTAAATAGCTATGAAGATATCAAATCTGCTTTCGCACCATATTATACAACGACATTACTGGCCAATTCTGTAACACCGAGTGCGGTATATGATCTGGAAGCTAAGATTGATGCTTATGGCATATTAGATCCGGCTGATATCGAAGCGGCTAACGATATCCTGTATGCCGACAAAGTGAATGGTAAGCAGAAACAGAGATTGACCTTTTTCCTTCAGAAGAGCAAGAAGCTGATTGAACATTATGAATACAATACACAACGCCAGTGCGTAGCTGATATGAGAAGCTTTGTTCGCTTCTATGAATTTCTGCTGCAGGTGTCCAGCTTTGAAGATACAGATTTACATAAGAAATATAACTTTGTATCCTATCTGCTGGCTTATATTAACATCAAACATCCAGGCGGCGGTTTTAATCTGGATGGAAAGATTAAGGCTACTAATTTCGTACAGAAGAAGGGCGAAGAGCATAAGTCGGCTGATCTCGTTGCCGATCCGGTTATGAAGCTTCCGACAGCAGAACACTTTGGACTGACAGAAGACAAGGAAAAGAGACTATCTGAGATCATCGATGAAATTAACAGCCGCACTGGTAAGAATTATGACAATGATTTAGTGGTTAGAGCGATGCTACAAATTCGTGATATCTTGATGAAGTCAGAAAAGTTGAAGACAAGTGCACGCAACAATACGCAGCAGGATTTTGAGTTTTCCTATTTTGATGATATTGACGACGCTTTGATTGAGGGATTGTCACAGAATCAGGACTTCTTCTCCATGCTTCTCTCCAATGATGAGATGAAGCGGCAGGTTCTTGGTATTTTCTCAGCTGAGATATACAAGAGTCTTCGGAATGCAAAATGATAAGGTGGTGATTTGCAATGTTCAATAAAATGCGATTAAAGTCAGCGCTTGTTGAATACAAGAAACGATTTATACAGACACAGTGGCCGGATGAAAAATATAAGTGGGAAGCTGTAAAATGCTTTCAGGTGAACTGGGATGTTAATGCGGATGATTTTGCGGCAATGCTTACAAAGGCGTTATCGCAGACAGGCAATCTGCTGGCTTCAGTAAATAACTTTCCGGCCAAAATGATTATTAAGTTTGCGGAGATAGCACAGGAAGAAGTCAGAGCAATGTTCATCGAGCTCTTTGATGAAGGCAAAGATGTGTATGAACGTATTGACTCTTTCAAGCAGAAATCGAATAGCCTTCTCGAAAGATATGGCAATGGTGCGGCACAGCATTATCAGTATGAGAATGCAATATGCACCTATTTGTGGCTGCGTTATCCGGATAAATATTACATTTATAAACTTACAGAGATCAAGGCAGTTTCTAATGAGCTGGAAAGCGATTATACGTTCAAAAAGGGTGCGTATGCAGATAACATTCGTAATTTTTTTGCTTTCTATAATGAAATCTGTGACGAGTTGAAGCAAGATGAAGAACTCAAAAATATGCTTGCATCACAAATAACGGGAACGTGCTATCCAGATCCAGAATTAAAAACACTGACAATTGATGTTGGATTCTTTATAAGTCGATACCTTAATAAAGATGAATCTGCACCGACATCAGATGAATGGTGGCCGACAGATTATACTCCTGCATTATCAGTCGATGATTGGGAAGTATTGCTTAATGATGCGGATATATTTACAGACAGTAGCCTTGAAATAATGAAGCGCATTCTTGATTATGGAGGGAAGGCTACCTGCACTCAGCTTGCGATAAAATACGGTGAAAGCAAGAATTTCTATAATTCAGGATCATCAGCGTTGGCCAGAAGGATTGTAAATAAAACAAACTGCCCAATCATGTCGCGGGATAACGATGAAAGTAAATGGTGGCCAGTTCTTTATGTTGGCAAAGCAGCCAAAAAGGATGAAGAAGGATCTTATGTTTGGAAGCTTAGAGATGAGCTTGCAGAAGCTCTTGGACGAGTTGATTTGTCTAAGGTGAATTTGTATGCAAATTTAGAGCCTAATTTCTGGAAGATAAGCCATGGTAATGACTGTATTTCTGATGTAGAGGCAGCAGCATTTGAAAAAAGACAAGTAATTGTGGTACATAAGGATACAGCTGCAAAGGGTAAATCAAAAGTATCTCAGGGCGAAGATTTTATGGCTACAATGAAGAAAGGTGATTTCTTCTATTTGTGCCGTGGAAACAGCATACGGCTTTTGGGACGTATTGATTCGGATGAAGTAAATGAAAATCCAGAAAAGCAGGATGGCTGGTATGAGAGAAGTTATACGGTTATTACGGAGTCTCGTGATACAAGTGCCTATTCTGGAAATAAAAAGTGGTGGACGCCAAACGAGAACTCGACTTGCATTGTTGTTCCTAAAAGTGAAACACAGCTCTTTGAAGACTATATCTTAAAGCCTTATTTTGACATTACAAAAGAAGAACTTCTGAAGAATGATGCATCAGGTTTGCGCTACTGGTTTTTAAATGCAAATCCTAAAATATGGAGTATGTCCAGTATGCCAATTGGTGAGGTTCAGGACTATACCCTTTATAACGATAATGGAAATAAACGCAGGATTTTTCAGAACTTCTTAGATGCTAAGGCCGGCGATATGGTAATTGGTTATGAATCAACACCAGTAAAGCAGATCGTTGCAATTCTGCGCGTTAGTGCGGAGCAAGATGGGCAAAAAATCTATTTTGAGAAAGTAGAAGGCCTTTCCTCTCCTATTGATTTTTCGACGTTGAAAGAATGCTCAGAGCTTGAGAAGATGGAATATTTCTCTATGACACAGGGTAGCTTGTTTAAGCTTACACGTGGAGAATATGATTTTATCATCGACATGATCCGAGAGGAAAATCCGGCTCCCTCAGGGAAAGGCAATACCGAATATACGAAAACAGATTTTTTAAGAGAAGTCTATATGACAGAAGCCAAATACGATAGGCTTGCAGCGGTTCTGAAAAAGAAAAAGAACATTATTCTGCAAGGAGCACCAGGAGTTGGAAAGACATTTGCAGCTAAAAGGTTAGCCTACTCTGTGATGGGTGAAAAAGATGATGACCGTATCGAATTTGTTCAGTTCCATCAGAATTATTCTTATGAAGATTTCATGATGGGCTATAAGCCTGTGGAAAATGGATTTGAACTAAAATATGGTATTTTCTATCGTTTTTGCCAAAAGGCTGCAAACCATCCAGATAAAGACTATTTCTTCATCATAGATGAAATCAACCGTGGAAATATGAGTAAGATTTTCGGAGAACTGCTGATGCTGATAGAGGCAGATTATCGAGATAAAAAAGCAACGCTTGCATATAATGGCCTGAGCTTTTCGGTTCCTAAGAGATTACATATTATCGGAATGATGAATACCGCAGACCGAAGTCTGGCAATGATTGATTATGCATTAAGACGTAGATTCAGCTTTTTCGATATGGAACCAGGCTTTGATTCGGAGGGATTTATCAATTATCAGAATAGCTTTGCAAATGAAACATTCAACACTCTCATTGAGCGTATTAAGGAACTCAACAAGGAAATAGCTCAGGATAAGTCTCTGGGTAAAGGCTTCTGCATAGGGCATAGCTATTTCTGTAATGCGGATGACTGCACAGAAGAATGGATGAAGGACGTTGTTGATTTTGATATTTTACCGATGCTCAGTGAATACTGGTTTGATGAAAGTTCAAAGTTACAGCGGTGGGAGAACATCTTGCACGGTGTATTTCAATGACAAAAGATAAGAGCATATTCATCAAAAATATATATTATATGCTGTCCTATGCTTTTCAAACGTTGAATCAGGAAAACTACGATGATGTAGCAGTTGAATCGTTTGACGAGATGTATGATTTATTGGCTGCGATTCTTGCAAGAGGGATTGGAATTCAGCTGAAACAAGGCCTCTACCGGGAGTATATAAACCGTCAGGAGGAACTCCCGGTAATGCGCGGAAAGATTAACATGCCAGGAACAATTAAGAATCGACTGGTACGTAAGCAGTTACTGACATGTGATTATGATGAGTTGTCTGAGAATAATCTTTTCAATCAAATAATTAAGACGACGGTTATGCTGTTACTGCGAAATGCAAAGGTTAAGGCGGAGTACAAGGATGATTTGAAAAAGAAGATGTTATTCTTTTCCGACGTTGATACGCTTGAGCCAACCTCCATACGGTGGTCATTTATTAGATTTCAGCGAAATAATCAGACTTACAGGATGCTTATAAGTATTTGCCAGCTGATAATTGAGGGTATGCTTATCACAACAGATGCTGGAGAGTATATGCTTGCATCATTTGTGGATGAGCAACGCATGTGTAGGCTGTATGAGAAATTTATTCTTGAATATTACAGTAAGCATTTTCCTGAGCTGTCAGTCAGTGCCTCTCAGATACCTTGGTCTGTGGACGACGGAATCAGAACGATGCTACCGGTAATGCAGAGTGATATTCATCTGCAAAAAGGTAATACCGTACTGATTATTGATGCGAAATATTATAGTCATACAACTCAAACGCAGTATGACAAACATACGCTCCATTCAAATAATATGTACCAGATATTCACGTATGTGAAGAATCGCGATTATGAATTTGGAGATGAAGATCATAAGGTTTCCGGGATGTTGCTGTATGCAAAAACGGAAGAAGAGATTCAACCGGACAACGTGTATCAAATGCACGGTAACCAGATTACCGTCAGAACATTAGACTTGAATAAGCCTTTTGCGGATATTGCTAAGCAACTGAATACCATTGCGGAAACGCACTTTGATTTACCGGAGAGGAGCAAGGGATGACAAACGAAGAAAAGATAATGAAGTTTAGGCAGTTGCTCTCAAATATAAATGTTACCAATAGCTATGAGGTGCTTGAAGAGACTGGTGACCTAAAAACAAACTACTGGGATTATATGACCACAGAGCCTGTAAATTGTAACGAAGAGTTAAAACGCCTGGAATGCGCTGACTATGATTTGTGTTCAGCTTTGTTGACGATGCTATTGCGAGAAGATCATTTTTGTAATGGTGCTTTTGATCAGAGAGTGGAATCCGGACAGGTTGAACATATTGTTCAGCGAATGATAAAATTGCTTGAAAAATAAGGAAAGGTTTATTTATAGCATTTATCTGCAACAGGATTCAGTCATTCGAAAAATTCGAATAACTCATAATTATAAGAAGCTTCAGTTATCTGATAATTTTGGATAACTGCTGGTAGTGGTTATTCACAGGGTGAAATTGGAAAAACAGTATTTACCCGATTCACAAATTAGTTTAAATGAACTATTCGGAATTTCCGGATAGTTCAAATCTAATGGAAGTTGGGGCATATGCGATACCGATAAAAAGATGACAGGATACCAGGTCGAGACGGTGAAATCCGGCAACTCAACTCCCTGAGAGTGTATGGCTAATCATCGGTCAGAGCGGATGGATTGTGTAGAAGTTGAACGGCCTTCACTGTCTCAATGGTCGAGACAGTGGCAGGTGGTAGCAGTGTAAACTTGCCTTGCATTATCATAGGTAGAAAAGGCCTTATACCGACTTGTTCCCGTAGACTTCAACAGTCAAGACCGTGGTATGGATGTCATTTTTGCCACAGATTGCATCTGTTTGTAGCTGTGAATGCGCGGTTTCAGAAGCTGTGGACATGTTTCCGTTTTAACAGGATATATTTCCGCGAACGGGCACAAAACCTGACATCAATCAGAAGGTATCGTGCCATGTGGAGACGGTAGTACTGCTTTCCCACAAAAAGCCAGACGGACATATCAACGTAAAAGTTGAGTTTGGCGAGGGTGAGGGAAAAGTTCCACTTGATAATATTGCTAAAAGAGCGGAAAGTTACAAGCCCAAAGAGCGAGTGACCTACAAAATGATAAAGGAGTACATAGAAGCTAAATACGGTTTCAAAGTACATACCGCATATATCGCAGAGGTAAAGAGAGATTTAGGCTTGCCAATGTACGATGCTCCTAATGCGGTAGAAGAATTGAAACAGTCGAGGAAGCATCCGACAGCGGAGAAAGTGGAAGCGATAAAGGATGCGTTGAAGCACTTTGAGGTGATTTAAAATCATGAGCGTACCATTAAAAATAATGGTATACTTATGATATGGGAGGCGAATATTATGATTATACCTGTAAGCGTTAAAAATCAGAGTATTGATTCTTCTGGAATTACAAGTGATTACAAAGCTGCTATAAGTGAATATATTTGGAATGGTTTTGAGGCTAATGCTAAAAGAGTTAGTATAGAATATACACTTAACGAAGCGTTTGGAGTTAAGGAATTAATTATAAAGGACAACGGTGATGGAATAAATTACGATGAATTGGAGGAGACATTTGGTGCTTTTCTGGCATCAAAGAAGAATTTACTGTCATTACAAATGAAATCTAAGGCAAATAAAGGGAAAGGGCGATTCTCTTTTATTGCTTTTTCAAGTAATGCAGAGTGGCATACTGTTTATAAAGATAACAATGTTTATAAAGAATATGATATTAATATGTCCAGTGATAAAAAAGAGGTTATTGACTGTTCTGAACCACAGTTATCTGACAGACAAGAAACAGGAACAGAAGTGAAATTTACCAATATAAATACATTAACTGCGGAGAATATGGGCTTTGAAATAATTGAGCCAGCATTACTTAAAGATTTTGCTTGGTTTTTGTACCTATATAAAAATAAGAATGTAGAAATAGTAGTTAATGATGAAAAGATTGATTATGAAAAGTATATAAACACAGAGTTGAGCGAAAAATCTATGGTTACAATTGAAGGATATAGATTTGAGATTAACTTAGTTGTATGGCAGGAATCAATTTCTGAAAAATTCTGTTGTTATTATTTTGATAACAAGAACGTGCTGAAAGGAAAGCGAACTACAACTTTTAATCGGAATACGATTAATTTTAATCATAGTGTGTTTGTGAAGTCAGAATTTTTTGATGATAAGGAAAATGTTATAAGCGATCATGATGATACCCAAATTAATATGTTCGAACATCCAGATGAGAAAAAGATTCTGAAAAAATTGCATAAAGAGATTCAAATGCTTATTGAGAAAAAAATCAGTGTATATTTATCGGATAAGGCAGAAGAAGCGGTCGAAGCAATGATAACAGAAAGAAAAACGTTTCCGGAATTTCCAAAAGATGTATATGGACAAATGCGTAAGAATGATTTGAAGAGGGTAACAAAAGAAATTTTTAAATTGGAGCCACTAATTTTTCATAAATTAAAACAAATTCAAGAAAAATCGTTATTAGGTTTTTTGAATTTGCTTTTGAGTTCTGAAGAGAGAGAAAATGTTTTAACTATAATAGAGCAGGTTGTGGAATTATCACCTCAACAGAGATCTGATTTTTCAATGATATTAAAAAAGACATCTTTGGAGAATATCATTGATACTATCAAGTTTATTGAGGATAGGTACAAAGTAATAGAATTATTAAAAAGTATTGTGTATGATTTGACAAAGTTTGCAAATGAACGTGATCATGTGCAGAAGATTGTAGAACGACATTTTTGGCTTTTTGGTGAACAGCATAATTTGGCAAGTGCTGATCAGAGAATGCAAAAGGCATTGGAGCAGTATAGGAATATTTTGTATGGAGAAGAGGATATTACAGCAAAATTAAATTCAGATGCGGAAAATGAACGACGTATGGACATTTTTCTGTGTAATACGCGAAATATCGAAACAACATTTGAAACAACTCTGGAAGAAAATATTGTTGTTGAATTGAAAGCACCGAAAGTTCTGTTAACGAAAAAAATATTACGCCAAATAGAAGATTATATGGATTACGTTAGGAGACAGCCTCAATTCAATAGTGAATTACGGAAATGGAAGTTTATCGCTGTATGTAAAGAAGTAGATGATTATGTTAAAAGCCAATATAAAGCATTTGAAGATAAAGGAAAAGTTGGGTTAGTATTCCAAGTTGATAATTGTGAAGTATATGCGCTTACTTGGGATGATATATTTAAGAGTTTTGAAATAAAGCATAAGCCGATGTTAGAACGATTGAAGTATGATAGAGAACGGGTGGCAAATGAATTAATGGCAGAAGTAAGTGGTATTGAAGGGCGAGAAAAAGCGGATACTCTTACGAAAATTGCTGTTGCAAAAGTGCTGTAAAATATTAGTTGATAATTTAAGAAGGAGAGTTAATAAATAATTTGTAAATGAGAGGATGGCTTTGATATGATGTGCGAATCTTTTTATAAGGAAATCAAATAAATTTTAATTTCAGCAAGAAACAAGGTTTATCAAACAGCCAATTTTGCAATGGTTGAAGCCTACTGGAATATCGGGAAGTCAATCATTGAAGAACAAGGTGGACATGAGAAAGCGGAGTATGGTACAGGCTTGCTAAAAGAGTTGTCAAAACAAATGACACAAGATTTTGGAAAAGGATTTACTGTTGCCAATTTGAAAAATATGAGGCAGTTTTATTTGACGTTTCCAAATGGCTAGCTAAAGGAATTCATGATTTAGATATCAAACTGACAATACATGATAAAAGGCCAACTATACGGAACCTTGCTGGTGACAGGATTTACTGTGATGATGCCTGATATGGATTTTGAAGCAGCTGGAGTTAAAGTGACCACTTATTATAAAGACGAGAAAGATGGCCACGAGTATGGCTTTTTGCCAAGTTGGAGGAAGGACCTCCCGAAGGAGACAAAACGAAATTATCATACAAAAAATTATGGGTAAAACTTGTAGAAATGGATATGAAGAAAACCGAATTTGCTAAGAAGGCAGGAATTAGTTCTGCGTCTGTAGCAAAGCTTGGTAAAGGTGCAAATATCACTACAGATGTACTTGTAAAGATATGCGAGTATCTAAAGTGTGATATTGCGGATATTGTGGAAGTAGTTTCTGACAAAACGCCGGAGGAGGAAAATGATAATGGCAGATAAAAATGGCAAGGTTAAAAAATAACAGCGAGGTGATATGAAGTGAACAAAGATCCATTTAAGGAATATATCAAAGAATCCGAGCCTGCAAAGCGGGACAAAGGCTATGCATGGCATACGGCCATTGGCCTGCAGGCGGTTGACGGACTGAAGACATCAGAATATTTGGTGCATACCGCTGTCCGGAATATCGAGGGCGAGATTTCCCTTGAAGAGGCTAATGCGCTTTTGCAGACCTACTACGAGGAAAATCCTACCCGTGATGCGTCAGACCGCACTGAGGAGGCCGACAAGGTTTCGGCGCGGATCGCTACACTTCTTTCCGAGAAGGCTTTCAGCTTTACACCGAATGAGTATCTTTCCATTCATAGGAAACTGTTTACCGGTATCTATTCCCACGCCGGACGCATTCGGGATTATAACATCACGAAGAAGGAATGGGTGCTGAACGGAGCGACAGTACTTTATGGAAGTGCCACTGAGCTTCGGGCGACATTAGATTATGATTTCTCAGAGGAGAAAAAGTTCTCTTATAAGAGTCTTTCGATGGATGAGATCATCCAGCATCTTGCGTTTTTTATTTCCAGACTGTGGCAGATCCATGTTTTTGGAGAGGGTAACACAAGAACGACGGCGGTATTCTTCATCAAGTATCTGCGCACATTGGGCTTTGATGTGACAAACGATACTTTTGCCGAGAACGCATGGTATTTTCGTAATTCATTGGTCAGGGCGAATTACAATGACCTGAAAAACGGCATTCACGAAACGACGGAGTTCCTTGAGGTATTCCTACGCAATCTTCTGCTGAATGAGAATCACGCGCTTCATAACCAGACATTGCATATCAGCCGCACCTTTAAGGAAGCAGAAAAACCGGACATTGAAACTGCAAAACCGGACATTGACGATTTAAAAGCGGACATTGAAGCTGCTTTTCAACCGAAAACGGCAAGCCATATTTTGAAGTTGCGTGAGACATTTCCGGGGCAGACGATCTTTGGACGGTCAGATGTAATGAAGGCGATTGATATTAAAGCATCCAGAGCTTCTGATCTTCTGAAGGAAATGGTGGAACATGGAATCATTGAGCCGGTATACGGACACGGAAAAGGTAAGTATCGCTTCCTGCGGCAGTAGAATGGATGTAAAAGAGATCCGGCATGAAGACAAAGAAAATAAGGAAAGGTTTGTTTATAGCGGTCTCTGTAACAGAATTTAGTCATTCGAAAAATTCGAATAACTCATCATTACAAGAGGGTTTGGTTATCCGATAATTTGGGGTAACTGCTGGTAGTGGTTATTCACAGGACGAAATTGGAAAAACAGTATTTACCCAATTCGCAAATTAGTTTAAATGAACTATTCGGAATTTCCGGATAGTTCAAATCTAATGGAAACTAGGGCATATGTGATACAGATAAAATGATGACCAGATTCCAGGTCGAGACGGTGAAATCCGGCAACTCAACTCCCTGCGAGTGTATGATAAATTCGTGGTCAGAGCGGATGGATTGTGTAGAAGTTGAGCGTTCTTCACTGTCTCAACTGTCGAGACAGTGGCAGAGAGCAACAGCGTAAAATTGCCTTGCATTATATAGGTAGAAAAGACCTTATGCTGATTTGTTCCCATAAACTCCAATGGTTAAGACCATGATATGGATGTCAAATTTGCCACAGATAGCATTGGCGTGCAGCTGTGAATGAGCGGTTTCAGAAGGCGTGGATCTGTTTCCTTTTTGACAGGATCTGTTTCCACGAACGGGCACAAAACCAGACATCAATCAGAAGGTATCGTGCCATGTGGAGACGGTTGTCTTGATGTCAAAAGTACAGAAATAAGAACTGCAAATAGTCTTGAAATAAAGGGATTTCGAGAGTTTGGAGTAAATATTATAGGTTTGCTCCATGCTCTCTTTTTTGTGTCTGAGAGAACTGGTCTACTGCGATTTTTCGGTATGGTTGAGTTGACAAGATGAACATTGGCATAGGTTGAGTTGATAGGATTATTGAATTGGCTAATTACTATATGTTATTATTGGTTTATATTGATTAGGCGTCAGAGGGGAGGAGAATAAAATATGCAGAGAAATTCAAAGGTACATTTTATACCTCCGATACCGAAGAGAGAGCAACATGTCGGTATTTATTGTCGTGTTAGCACAAACAGTATGGAGCAACTGCAAAGCTGACTGCTCAAGTATCTCATTTGACAAGACTGACGGCTGCCATGCCGCAATGGGTGTTGGCAGGTGTTTATATGGATATTGCTACCAGCAAGACAGGTTCATCAAGGAAAGAATTCAATCGTCTGCTGGAAGATTGCGATTCGAGGAAGATTGAGATAGTAATTACGAAAAATATCAGCAGATTTGGAAGGGATACTGTAGAAATTTTGGATGCCTTGAATCAACTGAGAACATTAGGCGTTCGTGTAATATTTGAGCAGGAGGAACTGGATACTGCGAATACGGATAGCGACTTAATGATTTCAATAATTGAATCGCTTGCATAGACTGAAAATGAATCCCGTAGTGAAAATATAAAATGGGGCATTAAGCAACGAGCAGCGTCAGGAACTTCAAAACTGTATGACAGGAAGTGCTATGGATATAAACATGATAAGGATGGCAAGTTGATTATTGATGAACAAAAAGCTGAAAATGTTAAACTGATATTTGATTTGTATCTTAGCGGTCAAAGTGTTATAGGAATTATCAAAGAGCTGGAAAAACGGAATATTCTCTCACCTACCGGAAAAGAGAAATGGTGTAAGAGAACGATTGATGTAATGCTTAGTAATGAGAAATATACTGGAGATGTCCGGCTTCTAAAATCGGGTAAAAGTGAGGTTCAATATCTGTCTTTGAATAATAATCCTATGATAATTTCAAAAGAAGCGTTTGAGGCTGTGCAGATTGAAAAGAAACAGAGAAGTAATATGGTAAAAGATGAGAATGGATGGCAGAGAAAAAATGAGAAATATAGTTCAAAAAAGAAAATCGAAAACAAATAGCATTTGAAGATATAACCAGAAAAATAATAACTAAAATGGGGTGATTTTTTGCAATCAAATAATAATGAGTTATATAGGCGCCATATTGCAACACATTCTGAACGTTCAGCAGAAGATCGTGCAGCAGTTTCAACTTTAGAAACATTCCTGACTTCAGATGGAAAAATTAATACAGATTTCTCTTGTGATGATAAGTGGCCAAATCATGATGGTACATTTGAGTTTGTTTCGGAACCCGAAATATCTAGATGTCCAGAACAGAACTTTATAGTTCAGATAAAAGGAACGCATAATTATAAAGACGTTGATGGAATTATTTCGTATAGCTTGACAAGCTTAGCATTTCCAGCTTTTATAGCTAGTGAAGTAACTGCAGATCCAGGAATTTTATTTATTGTTTTAAATCCGGATGTCAGAGGCAAGAAACGTGTTTTTTGGAAATATTTGTCTCCCAGTTTTATCCAATCTATAGACTTTGGAAAAAATAGTACTACAATTAAACTCAGTTCTGAAGATGAGATAGAAGATACAGATGAAAGCGTTAATATGTTCTGTCATAAACTTCAAAAAATTATCGATATCCATTTGTTCCTGAGTAAATTAGATAAGGATAATCTCAGAAAAGAAGAAGCTGTAAAAATCATTGAAACTAGATGTGAGGATATATCACTAGAGATTGATAGAATTAGTGATGGTAACAAATCTCGCGACTGTATATCCAGAAGAATTGTGAATGGATTATATGATTTGTGTTATGCTGTTTTAGTTTTAAATGCAATAAATCTGGGATATATGAATGTCAATGAAAGATTGGCATGGGAGTTATCTCAATTTAATATTGAAACTAAATATTTGAGTAACTTTTTGAAAGGTCTTAAATATATTGGATCAAGAATTCCAGAAGAAGGTCAATCAGAAAGGTTGATGCTGAAATACTACAACTATCTTTGGGAAATTAGAAGGTTCTTAAAAACTAATTTCAATATTGATGTATTGAGAAATCTGGAAAGATTTCCTTTGAATACGGATACTCTTGATGTAGAGTATTATGAAATGGTAGCTTCGAGCATTTGTGCAATTGATTTATCACCAAAAGCACCGAGGACTTCCAGATATTATATTCAAAAAAAGACACCTTTCTTTGTTAATGGGGAAAGATATTTTGAAATCACGTTACAGCTCGCCGGATTGTATGCAACGAAATTTAATCGTATAACTGTATATAGCAAGCAAAATATATCAACTAATTACTCAATACAGATTGCATATGCCGATGCAGAAATTAACCTTTGGGGAGCAAAAAGTAAAATTAAAGTAGTAACGAATTGGAAGGTGTCTATTGATCCTTCATGTTTGAATAAGTTAGGGAAAATCTTAAAAATTGATATTAACTTAAATAAAAATTATGGTGAGTACAACGCATTGATGAATTTTCTCACTAGAACAGGCATGAATCTTTTTGATTTAATTAATATACATGAAAATAACTTTCAAAATGCTTTGGATCAAATCTATGGAGAGACAAACACTAATACATTTAAGGATGTATTGATTAAACTGAGAAGAGATTATTCACTTTCTTCAAACAAAAAAGGAAAGCATACAATACGCTACATATTACTAAACCTGCGGGAAGAAACGTTAGAATTCGTGCTTCCTAATACGTTTGATAAGTATTGTCTTTCTGATGATCTTTATATTACGAGTAGATGTTATCCATTTGAGAAAAAACCCTTTATTTCAAATTTAGCCGGAAGGAAAACCAGTAAGGGTAATATAAAGGATATCCTTGAAATAACAAATGGCTCTGCGGAGTTTGATACAGTACGTCCGTACTTAACGATTGAAAGTATGATACGTGAAACGGGGGAGCTGTATTTTGATATTGATTCGGTAGCAAGCCGGGAAGCGATAAAAAAGTACAACTCTAGTCTGGATCAGTGGGAATGCAGTAACGGTTTTATGATAAATGAAGAAAATGGATTTTTATCAATTGCTTCCTACGAAACTACAACTATATTTATACTTAATAAATTGCTAAAGTTTTCAAAAATAAGTAATAGAGGACAAAGGGAGTCCAACCTACGATATCTTAAGCAATGTAATATAAATTTCGAAGATCCATTAAAAAAGGTTGCCTTGCAAAAGTTATTTGTAAGTTCTCAAGTAATGCTCATTTACGGAGCAGCTGGTACGGGAAAGACAACATTGATTAATTACATTTCAAATATGATGAATCAATCAAAGAAACTTTTTCTTACGAAAACGCATACTGCTTTGCAGAATTTGGAAAGACGTATAGAAAATCCGGGTCTTGATTCTGATTTTATAAGTATTGATAGCTTTACAAAGACAATTACACTTACAGATTATGACATAGTTTTTGTTGATGAATGCAGTACAATAGACAATAGAACAATGAAGAGGTTGCTTGAAAAAATTGATGAAAGTACATTGCTTGTTTTAGCTGGAGATATTTATCAAATTGAGTCCATTGATTTCGGTAACTGGTTTTATTATGCCAAGGATATTATTAAAACGGATGGTGCCAATGTTGAACTTTTAAATACTTGGAGAACGGACAAAAAAGAGTTAAAGGGCTTATGGGATGAAGTTAGAAAAATTCAACCTATTATTACTGAAAAACTTGCAATAGATGGTCCCTTTTCAGCTGATATAGGAGAAGAAATATTCGTATCTCAGGATGAAGATGAAATTGTACTATGTTTAAACTATGACGGTAAATTTGGTTTGAACAACATGAACCTTTATTTTCAAAATGCTAACACTAAAAGCGAAGTATATACGTGGGCTGAGTGGACATTTAAAGTCGGAGACCCAGTGATTTTTCTCGATACCAAGCGTTCTCCTATATTATATAACAATTTAAAAGGAAGAATTGTAGATATCTCGAAAAGAGATTCAGCTATATTATTTACGCTTGATATAGACACTATTTTAACAGAGCGGCAATGCAGAAACGAAAGTTTTGAATTTGTTGATGTGACAGATCGTGGAACAAGAATACGCTTAGAAGTAATCGCAAGCGATGATGAATCGGCACCAGAGGAAGAACGATTCAAGACAATTATTCCTTTTCAAATCGCATATGCTGTTTCTATTCATAAGGCACAGGGTTTAGAATATAACTCTGTAAAGATAATTATTCCCTCTTATAATGCAGAAAAAATATCGCATTCTATTTTTTACACTGCAATAACCCGTGCAAAAGAAAAACTCAAGATATTTTGGAGTGCGGAAACAATGAAAGCCATTGTAGAAAGTTTTGATAAAGAAAAAATCGGACAGCGTACACTTAAGTTTATAGAAAAAAAGCTAGAATAATATAATAGCCTAATCAAACATACAACGTTGAGAAGATAAGATGGCTGCAAAAGGATTGAATTTCAAGGAATTTTAGTAAATGTGGGTTTGTTTGGTTATAGCCTAACTATTACACGTGGAGACGGTAGTCTTGATGTCAAGAAAAGATAAATAAGTGCCAGAAAGCGGCGTATTTCCGGGCTTTTTCGGAAGTTGGGATGTAAGGCCCGACATCTGAAAAGGTCCGGTTTTCTTATATGGAAACATATCTACGGCAAAATATGTGTCAGGTTGTAACCTCGAATTAGATGTCGCGATTTGGGACAGTGGATTAGATGTCACGGATTTTGGAAAACAGAAAGGGCTGACAACCAATCCGGCAACTCGACCATTTTGGGTGTTTGTAGGCAGCGGAATAGATGTGAAGGGAAAATTCGGTAGATTACAATTTGAGGAAAAGAAGAATGGAAGATAAAAAAATATTACTCGATAATATTAACAAAATTCATACAACTGAACTGGGAGTTGATAGAATTAAAAGAAATCTAAAAATAGATATAGTAGATGTTGTTGAGTATTGCAAAAATAAGGTGTTGGATGAAAATTGCCATATATACAAACAAGGTAAAAATTGGTATTGCGAAATTGAAAATGTCAAAATCACTATCAATTCATATAGTTATACAATTATTACAGCACATATTATTAAGTAAATTATAAGTTGAGGTGAAATTATGGCATCAAGCAAAGAATATTTAGAGTTTATTTTAGGGCAGCTATCTGAGTTAGAAGAAATTACTTATCGAGCTATGATGGGAGAATTTATTATTTATTATCGAGGAAAGATTGTAGGTGGTATCTATGATGATAGATTACTTGTTAAACCAGTAAAATCAGCAATTAGTTATATGCCGACAGCTTCATATGAATTACCCTATGAGGGAGCAAAAGAGATGTTGTTGGTAGATGAAGTTGATAATAAGGGATTTTTGGCAGGTTTGTTTGGTTCTATGTATGACGAACTGCCAGCACCAAAACCGAAAAAGAAGAAATAAACAAATTCACGTTTGCCGAAATATATTTCTAACTTTCCCTATTTTACAGGCTTTCCAGCCTGTGCATTAGCGAAACGATATGTATTTTCCCTTATTTTTGCCCTTATGAGATAATCGTAAGGGAAATAAGGGAAAGTTTTATTTAGTCATTGCCTGCCACTTTATCAAGTAACCTTGCAGATTCCCGCTTGGCTTTTCTTGTAGAGTGTGCATAGACATTCATGGTGGTACTGACATCTGAGTGCCCTAACAGTTCCTGCACATCCTTTGGTGCTGCTCCATTTGCCAGAAGGTTGCTTGTGTAGGTGTGTCGCAACTGGTGAAAATGAAATCCTTCAAATCCATTCAGTTTCTGAGCAATCTTCCTGCAAACAATTCCTAACGTGCTTGGCAGTTCCAAACTTCCATCCGGTCTTAAGCAGACAAATGATATTTCCTTATAATCTTCTGGAACATTCTCTGTTCCGTCCAGATGATAGAAATCATAGTAAACTCTGTTTTTGTCTTTTACTTCTCTGTAGTAGTTTTTGTGGTAAAGTTCTCCGTACTGCATTCGGTTTTTAAGTTGTTCCTTTCGGGCATTGCGAAGAATCTCTGCCAGTGTATCTCCAAAATCAACAATCCTTACCTTTTTTCGTTTGGTGGGTCCGATGATATTCTTGTGCCTTGAACCATCATATCGGATACTGCGTCTGATCGTAAGGCACTGTTCTTCAAGATTTACATCCTGCCATGCCAGACCACAGGCTTCACCGATACGAAGTCCTGCATAATAAGCTATCTGGATTGGAAGTATTGCCGGTGGATTGTAATCCTGTAGAAATTCAATCAGTCTTTCATAATCCTCTCGTGGAATTGGCTGTATACCGCCATCCATGTCATCATCAGAAAACAGGTCAACCTCATCCGTCTGGTATTTCAGCTTAATATACTGCATCGGATTGAAAGTGATATATTGCTTTGGTGATACTGCAAATCGGAATGACTGCTGTAATACTGCCGAGAAAGAACGAATGTAATCTTTGCTATAACCTTTTCTTTCTGAACCATCTGGATAAGTGCCACCAAAGGAAAGCAGATCGAAGAAGGCTTGTAAATGCTCAGATGTTACATTTTTCAACTTTCTCTCTGAAATTGGATGCTTCTTGATGTTGGTAATGGCACCGAGGTAATTCTGGACTGTCCCATTACTGAGCGTACCGGTCTTTAATTCTTCCTCTGCCCATATATCAAGTAATTCTCCAATTGTAATATTTTCCGACTTTGCAATGAATTTCTTGCTTTCGTAATCGTCCATTGCCTGACGGAGCAGTTTTTCCGTTTCACTTTTACTTTCTGTTCCAGCGTATTCTTTCTGAACCAGATTGCCGCTTGCATCTTCTACATAGAAGCGGTAGTACCATTTCTTTCCTTTTTTTCTTACAGATCCTTTTGCCATAATCGTGTGTCTCCTTTCGATATCAGACAATCGGAACTGATGAAATGCTTCTTGCGTGTAAGTATATCATAACTCCGGTTGTCGTTCTATACCGAATCGGAATCCTCATACAAAACTTCTGATAAAAGATTTTCAAGCCTTTGTTCTGCCATTTCCGGTTTCTTGGAATAAAGCCTTACAATATCTGCCATATCATTAAAGGCATTAACGGTATGGGTGATCTCCCGGAGAAACATAATCTCGTTATATTCATCATTCGATTCAAATCCCATTGCCTTTGCAATATCCGCTTCATTCGTGTTGCCCTTGTAATTCTTGCAGGCAAACTGGAATGATTCAAGAAACAGGTTATATTGCTTTAACATCAACAGCAGTAAATCTTTGGAAAAAGCATCTTCCTTTTTACTAAGGTCGAGAGGTAACTGTTTGAGAATATCGCCCATTGCATCACGAATCTGTAATTCTTTCTTATCCGTAATATCGGTTTCGTATTCATCGGTTTCCCCCTTGAGCCATTCAATAGATACATGAAGTGCTTCCGAAAGACCTTCCAGCACCATCTTTTTGGTATTGTCAATCGAACCATTCTCATAACGCAGGATTGTGGAAGCTGTAACTCCCATCTTCTCTGCAACATAAGGCTGTGTCAGATTTAATTCCAGACGACGCTGTTTTGCCCTGCTGCCTATCAGTTTGCGTAGTTCTTTATCTTTCATGCTGATTGCCTCCTTTTTCGGTATGTATGAATTATAGCATGTACCTCACATAATTGCAATATGCAACTTAATGATTATTTTTAAAATTTCATAACGCTTGACAACGCAATATAAAACCGCTATACTAACAGCACAACAAAAATTGCATAATGCAATTTAACGGGAGGTGACAAGATGACGGAAAGAAAGATTGCATTATCCATCGAGGAAGCAGCCGACTATACAGGAATTGGCAGAAACACTTTGAGAAAGCTGGTTGAATGGAAGAAGCTTCCGGTATTAAAGGTCGGAAGAAAAGTCCTTATTAAAACTGACATTCTGGAAAAGTTCATGGAAGCCAACGAGGGGCGTGATCTGAGGGATAAAGGAAATGTAAAAGCTGTCACAAGAAATGTGGCAACTTAAAAAGGCGGCTTCCTAAGAAACCGCCAAAGGTTCTATCAGACCGAAGCCATGATATACCTACACGCAAGAGGATTATACCATGTGCTTCTCCTGATATGCAACCGGGAACTGTTGTTTATCGGAAAAAGAAAGGATGAAGACGATATGGCGAAATCAACAAAGACTTATGAAGAAAGAATACGTGCATTAGAGAAAAAGGAACAGGAAAGCATTGAAGCTACAAAAAAGCTCATTGCACAGCGGAAGGAACTGGAAAAGCGAAAGAAAGCAGAGGAAAGTAAAAAACGAACCCACAGGCTCTGTCAGATTGGTGGCGCAGTGGAATCGGTTCTTGGCTGTCCGATTGAGGAGGAAGATTTACCAAAGTTGATAGGCTTCTTAAAAAGGCAGGAAACAAACGGAAAGTTTTTCTCAAAGGCGATGCAGAAAGAGCCACTTACAGATATGGAGGAAGTGTAATGGCGGAGGGAGTGGTTTTTCCATTCCCTTCATTGCCTTTGAATGAAGGGCGCACTTATGGACAACCAGAGGTCGTCCTTATAAGTTTGCCACAAGTGGCAACCGGTCTGCGCTTACGCTTGCCGGGCTCGTTCCGTCGGCGGGGCTTTCAGCCAGACCTGCTCATGCCGCAGGGGGCACTCTTGCGCAGAGGGCGTTCCGACAGCTTCACTTCTGCCAAACCAGAAGAAGATGCTGTCGGAAATCAATGCCGGATACGGCAGAAAGGGGGAATCGTATCATGGCGATATTTCACTTTACAGTAAAGATTGTCGGGCGCAGTAAAGGAAAATCTGTCATATCCGCATCGGCATATCTTAATGGAGATGTGATGAAGAATGAGGAAACAGGCAGAATCAGTTACTATACTTCCAAAAAGGAAGTCGTCTACACCAGTCTGATGATGTGCGAAAATGCACCTCCTGAATGGCTGCATGTACCGGAAGAAAATATAAAAAGGTTTCAACAGTCTATCCGTTATAAAAGAGCGGATGATAAAGATGCCGCACTGGAAAAGTTTAAAATCACATTTCAGAAACAGCGTCTATGGAATGAGGTATTGAAGATAGAAAAAAATGCAGATGCACAGCTTGGACGCTCATTTGAATTTTCCCTGCCGAAAGAATGGAGCAGACAGGAACAGATTGATTATACAACCGAATATATTCAAAAGACTTTCGTGGATAAGGGAATGTGTGTCGACTGGAGCATACACGATAAGGGCGATGGAAACCCACATGTGCATTTACTTGTAACCATGCGACCATTCAATCTGGATCATTCATGGGGCAGCAAAGAAGTCAAGGACTGGGATTTTGTCAGAGATACTGACGGAAATATCGTGGTTGATGAATCCCACCCGGACTGGTGGCAGGATAAGAAAAATCCTGACCGGCATGGAATCCGCATTCCGGTACTTGATGAAAACGGAGTACAGAAAGTCGGGGCAAGAAACCGAAAACAATGGAAACGGGTTCTGACCGATGCTACCGGCTGGAATAATCCAAAGAATTGTGAGTTATGGCGAAGCGAATGGGCTGGGATGTGTAACCGGCATTTATCCATAGACAATCAGATTGACCACCGCTCTTATGAAAGACAGGGCAAATTAAAAATCCCTACGATTCATGAGGGTGCGGATGCAAGAAAGATTGAGGAAAAATATCTCACCGGACAGATATGGAATGGTTCATGGAAGGTAGAGGAAAACCAGATGATTAAAAAACAAAATGCACTACTGCAAAAGGTAATCACAACCTTTGGTAAGGTATCCGGTGCATTGTCAATATGGAAGGAGTGGTTGAATGACATTAGAAGAAAGCAAAGAAGTAATTCCCATGATGGAAGCAATGATTACACAGATAGAGGAACAGCAGAATATCATGACAGAGATGCTTCAGGAAATACAGGAAAAGGACGAGAAGCTGATGTGCTTTCAGGAGAAGGAAGAACGATTGCAGCAATTAGAGAGCGAATTATCAGAACTGCTTCAAATCTTGCCGGATACAGAAGAACTGTTGATA
The DNA here is from genome assembly GCF_057397225.1 of Pilosibacter sp. NGB245. Taxonomy (NCBI): domain Bacteria; kingdom Bacillati; phylum Bacillota; class Clostridia; order Eubacteriales; family Clostridiaceae; genus Pilosibacter; species Pilosibacter sp. NGB245. Next base: position 1,282,808 of record NZ_CM171584.1, read on the forward strand.
CTTCTGGAAGAAAAGACAGACCAGATACAGAAGCTTACAGACGAAAATCAGCAATGGCAGGAATTGGCACAGAAATTAAACAGCGAGAACCGGCTATTGCAGAAACAGAACAGCGAATTACTGAACTTGAACAGCAATTAGAGAAAGGAAGGTCGATTGATGAACGAATTAAGAAACTCAAAGAGCGACGATCAACTGGAAGAGTTGCTTCTGCTGACAGAGCAGATGCAGGAAGAACTCGACCAGAAAGACAGGACTATCCGGGAACTGAAAATGCAGCTCGACGAATCGCTGACCTTGAACGAGAGGTTAAACAGCGAGAACAGAGCAGGGAACATTCAAGCCTTAAAGAACGACTTGAGGAAAACAAAAGAATTGTTGCAGAGAGAGAAAGAGAAAACGCACGCTGCCGAAATCATGACAGAGGAATGTCAAGATAAGCTAAGGCAGGCAGAACAGGAACGGGACTATGCACTCTCTCATCAGAAAAAAGTAGAGATACCGGTTGAAAAGCCAGTACTCTATCAAAAGTGTGGGAACTGTAACCTGACAGCTTATCTGAAAGCCAAGGAAAAGTATGATACGCAGAGAGAAAAACTGGCAGGCAGATATAAAACAAAAACAGCCATGTATGAAGCATTGATGTTTCTGCTGATATGGTATTCCGTATCAACTACTCTTTTTCAGATGATACGGTCAAAAATATTTATTTCTGATTGCGTGGTATTCTTTGATACAATCGCCACTTTTATACAGATCATTGCAGGGTGGATTATACTGACAGGAAAGAACATGGCACAGATTAGTAATGGAATATCCAATCCTGTCGTTGCCGGAATTGTATATTGGCTGATAAGAATACTGATCTGCGGTGGATGTTTGGTGGGTGCTGGAATACTTGTAGCATTTATAGAGATAAAGATTGCAGAGTTATATAAGAAGTGCTGTTGGGATATGATTACCATAATGGTAATACTTATAAGCATGGCAACAGCTATCTACTTTGGGAAGTGGATAAAGACAACATTGCCAATCAATCTGCTATTTCTCTTATTATTCGTGCAACTGGTATATGTTGGAATCAGGTGGTATGTAAAGGGATGGCGAGAAACAAGGGGATATCATTAAAACAAAAATACCGATATTTTATTGGTACTATATGTCTTTACTTTCGTGCTAATATATATTATCATATTAGCACGAAAGGAGAAAGCATATGACTCAGTTTGAAAAATTAGATTTGTTGTTGCGTGAATGTGGAGGGACAATTCAGACATTTCAAGTTCTAAATAATGGAATTAGTAAGTCTGTGTTTTATGCATATGTGAAGGAACGAGGATTAGAACAAGCTGCTCATGGTGTGTATGTATCGCCGGATACGTGGACAGATGCAATGTACCTTTTGCATTTACGTTGTGGTCAAGCTGTATTTTCTCATGAAACTGCATTGTTTTTTCATGATTTAACGGACAGAGAGCCTTTGAAATACACCATAACAGTAAGAACTGGATATAATCCAAGTCGTTTGCAGGAAGACGGTTTTCAAGTGTACACAGTAAAAAAGGATTTACATGAAATAGGAATCATAGCTATGCAGACATCATTCGGACATTCCGTTCCCGTTTATGACATGGAGAGAACAATTTGTGATCTGCTTCGTAGCAGAAAAAATGTTGAAATGCAGGTCTTTCAAGACGCATTGAAACAATATGCAAAACGTAAGGATAAAAACTTACGGATGCTTATGAAATACGCAGCTATGTTTCATGTTGAAAACATACTTAGACCATATTTGGAGGTGTTACTTTAGATGATAACAACGGCAAGACAATTAAAGGATTTAATTCGTAATATGTCAAAGAAAAAATCCGCAGATGCACAGATTTTGATGCGGAATTATATGATGGAACGTTTTTTAGAACGAATTTCTTTATCAGAGTATAAAAACCAGTTTATATTAAAAGGTGGAATGCTTGTGGCGGCAATGGTTGGTCTGGATGCCAGAGCTACTATGGATCTGGATGCTACCATAAAAGGCACTAATGTTAGTGTGGAGGATGTAGAAATGATTATATCCCAAATTATATCAATTCCACTGGACGATGGTGTTTCATTTCGGGTCAAACGGATATCGGAAATCATGGAAGAAGCAGATTATCCTGGTGTTCGTGTAAGCATGGAAACGAAATTTGATGGTGTAATCACACCATTAAAGATTGATATTTCTACAGGGGATGTAATTACACCAAGAGAAATCAAGTACAAATTTAATCTTATGCTTGAAGACCGCACTATTGAGGTATGGGCATATAATCTGGAAACGGTATTGGCTGAAAAATTGGAAACTGTTGTTAGTCGAAACGTTACAAATACACGAATGAGAGATTTTTATGATATTTATATTTTACAAAAGTTGTATGGAGAACAACTCCAAAAACAAGTTTTATGGACTGCACTTGTGGCTACAGCCAAAAAAAGGGGAACATTAGACCTGATAGAAGCTGAGGATATAAGAGAAATATTTGATGAAATTGAATCAAGTCCGGTTATGGAGACCTTATGGAAAACATATCAAAAAAATTATTCTTATGCTGCTGATATTTCATGGCATGCAATTGTGAAGTCAATCTGTGCATTATATGGAAGTATATTGGAGAATATGTATGACACATAAAAAACTGATATGTAAATTACGTTAGCATTTTGAGTTGCCTAAATTCGAAAGTTAGGAAAATCTTAATAATTTCTCAGGCAATCCATTGTGAATTTAGATGTTGTATTTGCTATACTTAATTGGAAATATGAGCAAAGGAGTTGAAAATATGTCTGAAAAGATATTGATTATAGATGACGAGCAAGATATAGCGGATCTGTTGGAGGTCTACTTGAAAAACGAAAATTACATCGTTTATAAATTTTACTGCGCAACGGATGCCATGTCGTGTATTGAAAGCGGCGACATTGATCTTGCCATTCTGGATATTATGCTCCCGGATATGAACGGCTTTTCACTTTGCCAGCTTATCCGAAAGAAATACACTTATCCAATCATAATGCTAACGGCTAAAATTGAGGAAACGGATAAAATAACGGGGCTGACATTGGGAGCGGACGATTATGTGACAAAACCCTTTCGCCCACTTGAAGTAGTTGCCAGAGTGAAAGCGCAGTTAAGACGTTACAAGAAATATTCACCCGGTATCATCACAGAGAAAATTCCATCGGAACTTTCCTATAACAAATTGTGCTTGAATGTGCAGACCCATGAATGTCTGTTAGACGGGGAACCTGTTTCTCTAACCCCGACAGAATTTTCTATTCTCCACGTCCTTTTGTCAAGTGCTGGAAATGTTGTAAGCATTGAGGAACTGTTTCATGCGGTTTGGAAAGATGAATACTACTCTAAAAACAGCAGCACAATTACTGTGCATATCCGGCATCTGCGCGAGAAACTGAACGATACTTCCGATACTCCGCAGTATATTAAAACGATTTGGGGTGTCGGCTACAAAATTTAAGCGAAAGGAGAACGCTATGAAGAGAAAATCAAATTGTTTGGCAACTATTTTATTCTTAATTTATCTGGCACTTCTGGTTTGGATCATACTGTTCAAACTACAGTTTTCAATCAGTGATCTGGATAAAGTAAGGAGTATAAACCTTATTCCTTTTCACTATGACAAAGAAGTTGGCGCAGCATTTCACTTAACAGAGGTACTCGAAAATTTCTTGATTTTTGTTCCTATGGGCATTTATCTTCAAATGCTTCTGCCAAGAACAAAATTATATGTGAAGTTCATGCTGATTGCTGGAACAAGTTTTTTATTGGAAACTATGCAGTATATCTTAGCAGTCGGACGTTCTGATATTACTGATGTACTTACAAATACGGCAGGTGGTCTTTTGGGGCTTGCTGTATATTCGATGGCAGCCCGGTTAATCGGAAATAGAATAAAAGCAAACAGACTGTTTTCCATTCTGGCAGGCATAGTAAGTGTTGTCGTGATTGGTCTGCTTGGCTTTCTTCTGTTTGCTAATCGGTAGGAGGTGTATTCTCATGTCGAATAAAGAAATGACAACAGAAAAGCGCCTTAAAGTGCGCTTATACCTATCATTGCTGGTTTATACCGTTGTTGGATATGGTTTGACCCTTATCTTGGACTACATCTTTTCAAAATTTGACAACGGTATTTTTGCATGGCTCTACTGGCGGCTTGATCTGCTTTTTATTTTGTATCTGATGCTCGGCTTTATATGTATCTTCAATTACTATTGGAAAAAGCCGTGGGGCTATCTGGATGAAGTAATTGACGCAACCCAAACGGTCTATGAGCAGAACAATCATACAGTATCGTTGTCTGAGCCACTGAAAGAACTGGAGGAACAGCTCAATCAGATTAAAATGTCTGTTCTGTTGAGCAAGCAGGCTGCAAAGCAGGCAGAAGAAAAGAAAAATGAAATTATTATGTATCTGGCACATGATATACGCACCCCTCTCACAACAGTAATCGGCTATTTGAGCCTGCTCCATGAAGCCCCTGACATGCCTGAACAGCAAAAGGAAAAGTATGTAAAAGTGGCGTTGAATAAGGCAGAGCGCCTTGAAAAGCTCATCAATGAACTTTTTGAAATTACCAAGTACAATGCACATACGGTTATTATCAAAAAAGAAACTGTGGATTTACATTGTCTGATTGCGCAGGTAATAGATGAAATATATCCGACACTCTCCGCAAATGGCAATACAGCGGTATTTACTGCGGAGGATAACTTATCCGTGAACGCTGACCCTGAAAAACTGGCGAGAGTTTTCAGTAATCTTTTACGAAATGCTGCGTCATATAGTTACCCGCAGACAGAAATCACTATATCCGCCAAACGGTTAGAGCATGATATTCAGATCACTTTTGAAAATCATGGAAAAACAATTCCACAGGAACAGCTTAACAGTATATTTGAAAAATTCAATCGCTTGGATGATGCTCGGCTTTCTAATACAGGTGGTGCGGGACTTGGTCTTTCTATTGCGGAAGAAATTATACATTTACATGGTGGAAAGATTACTGCATCCAGTCAAAACGAAACCATAGACTTTGTGATTACATTACCACTTTCCGCTTAGGAAAATAAGAATGTGATCTTAGGAATTACTTAGGAATTTAAGCGTGTGATTTTTGAGATTGAAAAGCCTTTGTTCGGTACAATGATTATCGAACAAGGGCTTTTTATTGTTCAGCTGAAGCAAAAGAAAGGAGTGTAAGCATGGAACTGAAAATAGAGCATTTAAGCAAGCAGTTCAAAGACAAAACAGCAGTAAATGATGTCAATCTGACATTGACTCCCGGCGTTTGGGGACTTTTGGGGGCGAATGGTGCAGGGAAAACCACGCTCATGCGCATGATTGCTGATATTATGACACCAACCAACGGAGCGGTTTACTATGACGGAAAAGACATTCGAGAGTTAGGTGAAGTCTACCGAAGCAAGTTTGGCTTTCTGCCGCAGGATTTTGGGTATCACCGGGATTTTACGGTCAAAGATTATTTGGAGTATATGGCTGCGCTGAAAGATATTCCTACAAGGGCAACCACCCAAAAGATCAATCATTTGTTGGACATTCTTTCGCTCTCCGATGTGAAAAAGAAAAAAATCTCCAATCTGTCAGGCGGCATGAAGCGTCGTGTTGGTATTGCGCAGGCTATGTTGAACGACCCGGAGATACTTGTCATGGACGAACCGACAGCAGGACTTGATCCCGGGGAGCGCGTGCGTCTGCGGAATTTCATTTCCGAGTTTTCGCATGATCGAATCGTGTTGATTTCCACCCATATCGTATCTGACATAGAATATATTTCTACGCGCAACGCAATTATGAAAGCCGGAGAAATTGTTGATGTCGGAACTACCGCAGAACTTGTCAAGCGGATTGAGGGCAAGGTTTGGAATTGCATAATTCCGACCTCAAAGCTGCCGGAATGTGAAATGCGGCTGCGCATTATCAATCAGCGAGGCGAAGATCACAATCAGGTTTCTATTCGTTATCTGTCCGAACATTCGGAAATTGATGGGGCTGTTACAACGGAGCCACGATTGGAAGATCTGTATCTGTGGTTGTTCCCGCAGACAGACTTGGAAAAGGAGGACAGATAATATGCGGCTCTTTAGACTTGAACTAAAACGTATTTTGAAGTCACGGCGCACCCTGATTTTACTTGCAATCGCACTTTTGCTTTCCGTAGCCATGGCATACCTGCCTATTTCATTTGAGGGTATTAACCGTCCAAACGAAGATGGCACGGTTACAGAATTAGATGGCTTGGCAGCTATCAAGTACAAACAAGATTTATATAAAACATCCGCTGGTGAAGTGACCCCGGATAGGATCAAATCGGCTTTGGAAACTTATCAAAGCTGCGTTCGAGAATATGGGCCAGTCGAGGAAGAGGGCTTTCCTCTGGCTGTATTTATTGAAAAAATCGTCCCGTTCCGTCACTTGCTGATGGGTCTGTCCGAAGCGTTTGCTGATCCATTAACAGGCATTGGTGCTGATTTAATGGATATTGACCCGAATGACATTGACGGAGCATATTATGAAAAGTGCGCAGAACATTTACAGGATGTCATGCGGAATGAACAAAGAGAAAACGAAACCGCACAACAGAAAGCTCTTGAAAAATATTCAGAACTTGATACGCCATTTTATCTTCATTCTGGAATTTCTAAAGATGCATTTGATTATATTGAGCTTTATATTTTGTTCCTTGCTATTTTGTGTGTGGCAATCGCAGCTCCTACTTTTGCCGGAGAATATCAAACGGGCGGTGACAGCATCCTGCGAACCACCAAATACGGGCGTAAACAATTAGCAATTACCAAAATTCTGGCGGCATTTACACTTTTCGTTGTTACTTTCCTTGTCGGGATCACGGTACACATTCTGATTTTAGATGCAGCGTTCGGGACGGATTGCTTAAAAACATCGTTTCAGATGCGATACTCTATCATTAACCTGCCAAACATTAATCTGGGGCAGTTGCAGATAATTCTCGCAGCAGCGGGCTTGCTTTCTGTATTAGCAACGGTTAGCTGTACGTTGTTCCTGTCTGCAAAATGTAAAGACACATTGACAGTTTTGCTGATCTCTATTGTAGTTCTTCTCATGCCGCTTTTTGCTTATGTGGCGATGGGAGCAACATGGCTCTCTACCATATTTCCATCTGCCGGAATTGGTATGCAGAACAATTTCCTTTATCAGCTTGCAGATTTCAATTATCTGAATATTGGAGGAATGAGTTTCTGGACACCGCATGTTATTTTGATTTCGGCAGGAATTGAATTATTTGTGTTTACATTCTTGGCGATTCATTCCTATTGCAGACATCAGGTAGCATAAAAGAAGTTCAAAATAGAACGAATAGGTTATCTGCAGCGCGACGGCAAAAGAAAAAAAGCCGTCGCAGAGCAGACACATTTTCACGCGCCTATGAAACGGCGGCTTTGATTTTCAGAGTCGCCGTTTCTTTGCATTTGCACAAACCTATGATGAATTTTCCGGAAATATTGTGGTTAATAGCGATTTAAACTGTTGTATTTGTTTAAAAATTAAAAAATATCTAATGAGTCTTCCGCATCTACCCACATCTGCAAATTTCCATCAAGATATAATTTGGCATATTCAAGAGGTTCATCAATGGCGAGTGCGTTTAATGCACAGTCTGATCCTGGTGTGGTTTTTAAGTTCTTTTCAGCTTCCCAACAGTCAATGCGGAGCATATAGCCAACAGAGGTGTAAACATCAATACTGTTGCGCTTGGGATTGTATTCTGCAAATATTGTTCTCATCGTATCAAATCTCCTTATCGTTAAATCAATCATTTGTTGCAAAAATCAGAAGCATTTCAATCAGTTCACAATGTCACTTTTATTTTGTGTTATACTGTTTTATATAATTTTCTTGCCCTTGTTTTTGCCCTTATCAGAGTTCGTAAACACTGGTGGGACGATATAACGCAAGGGAAACAATAAGGGAAAGCTCACCTGCGATAAACTTTGTGTTTTCAAGGGATTGAGAGATATTTGATAATAAAATATAACAGTTATTAAATCCCTTGGAATATATGAAATCTCAATTCAAGTTTGTTGATATAGAAAACACCCTCCCGGCCATCATGGTCGAGAGGGTTTCGTGCATCTATTGGGATTATCCTTCAATATCAATGTTCAGTCCAGACTTAAGCTCCACAGTGAAGTGGTCCTCCCAGACAATGATCCGCTCAAGCCAGCGCTTTACCAGGGCCTCGTCGAAGGCTTCTAGTTGTGCGGGCTGCTGCTTGATGAAATCCTGCAGTTCATTGATGCGAGCAATCTGTGCGTCTCTGGTCGCAGTGTCAACCGTGCATTTTTCTCGCTGTTCCCGAAGTTGGAAGATATCGTCGGCAATCTCATCGTAGGCTTCCTTGTTGTTAGCTTTTTTGAGAAGCTCTTTCTGGAGTTCCTGCAGTCTCTCGTTGATCTCATCAGTGGTATTTTGCTGAGCACTGCGGATCACCTTTGCAATGTTCTGCTGGAGCTGCGCCTGGTAGGTGGACTTATCACCAAGGAGCGTGTTGATAGCCTGAACTACCACATTCTCCAATACCGTCTCATTGACGGTTCTTGCGTGGCATTCCTGCCCGGTAGGTTCCAGTCTACTGATGCAGCGCCAGATGATGGATTTGCAGAATATTCAATCGCCACCGATTTCGACCGTGATACCCTTGGTTCTACTTCCCGCCATAGCGCACCTATTCTCTGCAAAATGGGTATAGAAAAAGCACCGTCCAAATAAACTTGAACGATGCTCTGATAGTTATCGGATTGTTGCTCAATCTGCTATCTCTTTATATTTTGTTTTATTGCAGTGGTCACTGCATCTATATTGAATGGCTTTGAAATGTGTCCGTTCATTCTAGAATCCAAGGATGCCTGTACATCTTCCTTGAAAGCATTTGCAGATTGTGCGATGATTGGAATTTTCGCAGCGTCTGGGCGCTCCTTGCTCATTGCACGAATTGCCCTTGCCGCCTGATGCCCATTCATTTTAGGCATCAGGACATCCATTAGAATCACATCATATGTGTCTGCTGGATTGTTGGCAAAACAAGCAACTGCGTCCTGTCCGTCTACTGCACGAGTTACATGCATACCTGCTTCTTCGAGCAGCGTGATTGCCAATTCCGCATTCAGCTCGTTATCTTCTGCGAGAAGAACCTTTACTCCATTAAGGCTGACATCCTGTATCAGATTCAGCTCAGGTATCTGTTTGGGGTTTGCAAGTTCCATATGATTAGCTCCTATTAGGAAAACACACTGTCAAAGGGGTATGTAGCGGGGGTTAGCCCGCTACTGCGGGTTTTGTGGTATTGATTTCAATGTATTCTGCTATGCGTCTAAATTCATCCGCAAACTTAAATCTCACACTAATGTTTCCATTCTCATAAACCTTGATATGATCGATCAGCTCAACGAGAAGTTCCCGGGAAAGCTGGTCGATATTTTGATGTTTTGTAAAGGCCACCAGTGCGGGATGTTCACTCTTTACACCGTTTGCCAGTTCCGCCCGTTCAGCGTTCAGCCGGGCCAGCACATCCGTAAGAGCGATGGTCTGTCGCTCATAATCGGTTTTCATATCCCGGTAGTCCTGCTGGGGAATTTCCCCGTCTTTCCAGTCTTGATAAAGGGACTGCTTGTAGCGGCTGATTTTTGCCAGTTCCCGCTCCTTCGCAGCAATCAGTTCTTCCAAACGGATGGACTGGCTCTTTTTGACCGGAGCGGTGTTAATGCGGGCAATCATTTCCGAGTATGAAACAGCCAAATGGACTTGCTGTTGTATCGCAAAGAGAACAGCGGCCTCCAGACGATTATGCTTGATTGAGTGCATTGTGCAGGCTGTCCGGGAGCGGTTCTTGTAGGTGGAGCAGGCATAGTACACATTATTGTTGTTGCCTACGCTCCGGGTAATTGCCCGCCCGCAGTCAGCACATTTCAGAAAACCGCTGAACAGGTGGACTTCCCGGCCTTTTGGAGAAGTGCGGGTATCACGCTGTAAGAGGGCCTGTACCTTATCGAAGGTTTCATAATCAATGATTGCCTCATGCGTACCAGCTACTTCCACCCATTCTTCACGGGGAACGCTTTCAACCTCGTGTACCTTATAGCTTTTTACCCGACTGCGGCCCTGTGCCAAATCCCCGGTATAGGTGGGGGTCGTCAGAATGGAGTGGATCATACGGGCTCCCCACATAGGATCGTTATATCCTCTTGTTGAAACGGGTATGCCCTTTTGCAGTTTATAAGCCGAGGGGCTGGGTACGCCGTGTTCATTCAGATACAAAGTGATGGCCCGTTTCGATGTCCCTTTTAAGAACAAAGAGAAAACGAGTTTGACAATTTCAGCGGCATCGGGATCGATGATCAACCGGTGCTTGTCCTTTGGGTGCTTCACATATCCATAAGGAGCAAATGCGCCGATGTACTGACCGTTGCGCCGCTTGTAGTCAAATACCTGGCGGATTTTCTTTGAGGTCTGGTAGCAGTATTGAGCGTTCATCACATTTGTAATTGGGACGATAATACTGGAAACGCTGTCCGGGTTGAGATAGCTGTCCACATTTTCAGCAAGACTGATAAAGCGGACACCCATCTGCACAAACAGGTTATCAATCAGACTTCCCGCATCACTGTAATTTCTTGCAAAACGGGAAAGGTCTTTTACTACCACGCAGTTTATTTTCCCGCTCATTACATCGGAAAGGAGCCGCTGGAAATTCTCCCGGTTGGCGTCCGTTCCTGTGTGTCCATCGTCTACAAATTCGGAAACACTTTCAAATTCTCCGATATGCTTCTGGTAAAAGTCATTGAGCAGATCACGCTGGTTGATGACGCTGTTGCTGTCGTCCTTTCCCTTTTTCAAGTCCTCCTTGGAAAGCCGGATATATTTGCCCAGCCGCCAGCGGCGGACGGTATAAGAGGGAGAGAAACTCTGTTGCAATCCTCTGTTTTTTGTTCGTGCCATTGTTCCTCCTTCCCTATCACATTACATCTATATTATACCTCTGCCCGGGCGGGACAACAAGGATGCCTCCGCCTCGGGACACTTTGTCTCGAAGTAGAAACGGGCCATAACCGAAGTTACAGCCCGCTTTTTTGCCGGAGCAGGAAGTCCGTCAATGTGTCCTGTAAGGACGGCCCGCTTTCCGCAAATTCAATTTTTACACCGATCCCGCCGATGCAAAAGCAGTATGGATTTTCTACCGCCTGCAAAAACAGAGCGATCCGCTCCTCCCGGGGGAGAGAGGTGTCAAAGGCCATACCGCTCACATCCGGCAGGGACTCGGGAGCCACTGCGCCGATGTCAACGCTTTTCATTTGTTCCAGTTCCTTTGCCGTTAATCTCACGGTAAAACCTCCTTATCAAAAATAGGATACGCCTCCCGCATATCGTGGGGAAACGCCAGAGGGCAGCACCCAAGCGATGCTGCCCTCTGGCCTCACTCCATGTAAGTATAAAATAGAGAACGCCGCTCCCATCTTCTTGCCCTGTCCAAAGACAACCATGCTCAGAGCGGCGTTTCCTCGCAGATAAGGGGGCGGCCCGGAGGGACAAGCGGCCAGCCTGTCCTATGCCGGATCGTGGCCGTGGGGTGGCCCGTCCCAGTTGCGGCGTTGGTGTTGTTCGCTCGTTCTTCCGAAGAAAAAGTCACAGCGTACCCGCCGCCCAGCTCCCCGGACTATGCCCGGGGCCGCCGCTGTTTATCTGCGAAAAGAAGAATATCTTCTTTCATAAACCGAGACATTTTTTCATCATTTCCAAGTGGGGAAAATGAAAAAATCAAAAAGTTTTTTTCATGCGCTCAAGGCCACGCTTGATCGACTGGCGGACAGACTCCTCGTGTACGCCCTCGGCCTCGGCAATTTCCTTGATGCTCTTTCCGAGAATGATGTGGGCATCAATCCTGCGGCCCTGGATCTCCGGTAAAGAGTTGAGTGCGTTCCACAGATGGATGAACAGCTCCATGCGCTCCAGAAGCTCCTGGGGCATTGGCTCATGCAGGCAGGCGGAATATTCGATCCCGTCATCGCAGTCCAGAGAATACTGCGCGTTATGCCGGGAGAGCCGCCGCTGGTAGGCCATTTCGTGCCGGGCATCGGACACAAACACTTCGGCTACCTCGTCAGAAACCTCGATAAACTGATCCTGTGTGTACCAATAATAAAAATTCTTCAGATTGATTGTAGTCATAAATAAACCTCCGTTTCGGTGTTGGGTGGATGAGTGACCGAAACGGGGCTCGGCGGGGAGCGGCACCCCGGGGAGCCGCCCCGCACCTCGGGACAATTTGTCTCGAAGTACAAAAAAGCGCCCGGGCGGCATGAAGCCACACGGACGCATGAAGTTACATATTCATTTATGTACTGTCTAATTTCACATTCATAACCAGACTGTCCCGGAGGGGGAGCTGCGCTTTTTTTAGCTGGTGTAGATCATGGGTACTGTGAAAAAAGGCAAAAATGGACACGGCGATACCTCCAAGATACCGCCGTGTCCTTAAAAAAGGGCGACTTTAATACGCCCTCCGTATTCTCATTTTTCAAAAGAAAACGGCGGTCTGAAATTTGTTATTTCAAAACCGCCGTAAGGCTACTTGTATTTTGTTTAGGCGCACAGATAGCCAGCCGCCAAAACAACGGTTTTTTTATTATCCCGTTGGGCGGTTGTTTCTATTTAGATTGCTTTGAGTTCTCGGTTAAAATAAGTAACACCCGCAATTATAATAAGCGCAATACCCGATCCAATCATAATCCACTGCAAAGGAAGAATATCCGCCAATGGGCCAAATATAGCCATACCAATCGGCAAAAAGCCGGAGTACATTGTTCCGAGTAATCCAAAGACACGCCCTTGCATAGAGGTGTTTGTTTTCTCTTGCAGCATAGTGGTAATTGCCGTTTGCACCATCGTCAATGCAACTCCGTAAAATACCATCAAGCCAAGGTAGAGAATAAAATTCTGTGAGAGGCCCATTCCGATTGCAAAGGAACCAAACGCCAAAAGTCCGACTGATAGAGTTTTCCCCCGGCTCTTAAATCCTCCCCAGGTGCTCATAACAACTCCGCCTGCCATCATGCCTGCAAACCCGACTACTTCTACTGCGGTAAGATACCAGTAAGTATCACCGAATACCCGCCGAACAAGAAGTCCTGCAAGATAGCCTGCTGGAACACAAAAGAAAGTGAATAGTCCGTAGATGATTAAAAGATTTCCAATTAGTTTGTCTGCAAAAGCGTATTTGACGCCAATTTTCATGTCAGAAAAGACGCTGGCCTTCTCAATGGAAGTATTTTGTTTCGGAAGTGCTAAGCAGGACAATAGGCCCGTTCCCAAGATCGCCGTTACAATGTCTATCATAAGCGTAGTTCTCAATGTGCTGATTGCAAAAACTGCACCTGCCGCCACCGGAGCCGCGAAATTGACAATAGACTGCATGGTTGCATTGATGCCGTTGTACCGCATAAGCTGATCCTCCGGGACAAGCTGTGGAATAACAGCGTTGACCGCTGGAGTTTGTATTCCTGCCCCTAAAGATCGAATGACCGACATAACAAGCAGACCGCCAAGCAGAGCGGGCTCTGATGAAATATGCGGAATCGCCAAAACCATTATGAACGTGGCAAAAGCAATCAGCATATCTGCGCCTATAATCAATTTTTTCCTATGGTATCGGTCTGCCCATACGCCGCCTACAAACGAAATGAGAAATTGCGGCAGATAGGAACAGATTGTAAATGCGGCAACCCACGCCCCACTGGATGTTTGCATGGTCGCATACCAGACAAGCGCCATCTGAACAAGCGTAGAGCCAAAGAGTGTGATACATTGACTGGTCAAGAAAAGAAGTATTCTTTTCTGCCAGCCGGTGCGCTGTGTGTCATCCATTTTACATATCCTCCTGTTTTTTAGGAGGGAGCACAAAGCGTTGCGTTGGATAGCCAAACTCTGTCAGCAATTCTTTTTCGGCAAAACCAAGTTGCAATAGCATATCTCGATGCCCTGTATCGGCCTTGTCCTGTTCTCGAAAGGTTGTTGTGCTGATTTCCTGCCCTGGAAGATATGTTTCCAATAAGGCATCCAAGAATAACTTTTGAAGTCCGCGATTTCGATATTGCGGATGTACGCCAAGAAATTCTATACTGCTTGGAGAATAGGTAAATGCCATCGCTCCAATGAGAATATCTCCCTCCCTTAGCACAAGCGCACGCTTTTCGTCAATACTTTCTTCCAGCTTAGCTAAGTAGTCATCTTCATCCATTACAGGATACCCATCAATAACAAGCCGCATTAAGTTCATCCAATCGACAATATCTTTCTTTTCTGCTAACCGAATATCCTGTATTGTAAATTCCATAGCCGTCGTTCTTCGATGTAAAATGAACCGCAACTGCAAAGGATAAAAGCTCCGTTCTTCACGATACTCCGCAGGCGGCGATTTATACATGGCCTTAAAAGCTAATGAAAACGATTGCTGGCTCTCGTATCCGCAGATAAACGCAATTTCGATAATAGGCTTATCCGAAAAAACCAGGAGTTTTGCCGCCTCTGTAAGTTGTCGGCGTTGCACATAATCATGGATTGTCATTCCTACGGTGTCGGTAAATAGTCGGTGCAAATGATATTTTGAATAGTGAACAGCCTCCGCAACCGTTTCTAATTCCAGTTTACCGTCAAGATGATTTTCGATATAGTCAATGACTGCCGCTATACTGATGACTGATTGATTGCCCATTTGTGTTCCCTCCTTTCCATTGAACATAATAACAAAATGGATCAATAATGTTTTAATAATTCTTGCGTGTTTTGAAAGTAGTTCTGAATACAGATGCTATTATAACTCCGCCTCATAAGGACAACAAGAATGGCTCTGCCTTGGGACACTTTGTCTCAAAGTAAGGTGGGACTATTATTAGCTCCGAGTAAAAATTATCGTTCTAATTTTATTGTCTTGAATTTGGTTTGTGCTTTTCCGTACTGAATATTATTATCAATCTCGTTACTTTGATAAGTCAGGTGTGCCAAAATTTTATCAAGATACAGAACTAGTGTTTGCCGTACATTGAGAGATATGGTAGAATGTAAACAAGGAAAAGATATGTTTGCATCGCAGAAGAAATCAGCTATAATAGAAATACTGGACAATCAAAAAAATATATGAGGAATTTGGGGTATGGAAGGAAATTTAACAAAGGGGCCTATTATGAAGACGCTGGTGAAGCTTGCTGTCCCAATCATGGCATCGGCATTTCTGGGGACGCTTTACAACATTACGGACATGGCGTGGATCGGCCTTCTGGGATCAAAGGCAGTAGCGGGAGTCGGCGTCGGTGGAATGTTTACCTGGCTTTCGCAGGGGCTGGCGTCCATGGCGAGAATGGGCGGACAGGTTCAGGTGGCACAATGTATCGGGCGCGGGGACCGGGAAAAAGCCCACGGATTTGCCCAGGCTGCAGTGCAGCTTTCAGCGGCAATGGGAATCGCGTATGCGGTCCTCTGTCTCATATTTGTCAATCAGATGGTGGGATTTTTTAAACTTGAGGATGTGGAGGCCCAGGCGGCAGCACTGGCTTACACAAAGATCGCCTGCGGACTGATCGTATTTTCATTTTTGACATTGACACTCACTGGACTCTATACGGCTCAGGGAGATTCAAAAACGCCGTTTGTGGCAAATCTGATCGGACTCGTGACAAACATGATCCTGGATCCGGTCCTGATCCTCGGACCGGGGCCATTTCCGAGACTGGGTGTAACCGGGGCGGCGATCGCTACGGTGACGGCCCAGGCGATCGTGATGAGTATCATGATCCTTGGGATCATTGCGCGGAAGAAGGAGAATGTGTTAAAAGGAACCCGGCTCTTTGCGAAGATCCCTGCTGAGTTTTTAAGGGGGATCTGCAGGATCGGAATTCCAACCGCGATTCAGGGCATGGCGTACTGCGGAATTTCCATGATCCTGACGCGAATGGTGTCCGGATACGGTGCGGAGGCAGTGGCAACGCAGAGAGTTGGCGGTCAGATCGAATCGATCTCCTGGAATACGGCTGATGGCTTCGCGGCGGCGTTAAACGCGTTTGTGGCCCAGAACTATGGGGCAGGGGAGAGAGAACGCGTCCGGAAAGGATATCAGGTATCCCTGTGGACGGTCGGAATCTGGGGAGTGCTGGTCTCTGCCGTATTTATCTGTTTCCCAAATGCGATCGCGGATATCTTCTTTCATGAGCCGAAGGCGGTTGCGACAGCTGTGGGCTATCTCGTGATCATTGGATTCAGCGAGGCATTTATGTGCGTGGAGCTGACGACGATCGGAGCACTGTCGGGACTCGGAAGAACGAGACTCTGCAGCGTGATCAGTATTGTGCTTACGAGTGCCAGAATACCGCTTGCCATCGTTCTTAGCGGTATCATGGGGCTTGACGGAATCTGGTGGGCGCTTACGTCCACGTCGATCGTAAAGGGAATTATATTTACGTGCACGTTTTTCTGGATCATGAGAGAAAAAAGCGTGTGAGCAGGCAGTGCGGCAGGATGAGCTGAGACATGATCATAGAAAGGTTTCCTTTGAAGTGCCTGACCGAATGAGGAGACAGAAGTCTTAGAAAGTTCTGGTATGAGGAAAACAGTATGGAACGGTTGATATTTCATGTGGATGTGAACAGCGCCTTCCTCTCCTGGGAGGCGGCGAAGCGCGTAAAGGAGGGGCTGCCGGATCTTCGGGAGATCCCGTCCTGTATCGGCGGGGACCCGAAGCTAAGACGCAGCATCGTTGTGGCGAAATCGATCCCGGCGAAAAAGTACGGGGTGACGACAGGGGAACCTGTGGCACTGGCACTGCGGAAATGTCCGGATCTCGTGTGTGTGCCGGGTGATTTTGCGTTGTACCAGAGGTGTTCCCGGGCGTTTAAGGAGATCTGCGCGTCCTATGCGCCTGCGATGGAGTCCTTTTCGATCGACGAGGTGTTTCTCGACATGACCGGTACCCATCTGATCTATCCGGATCCGGTGGCGGTGGCCCACGAGATCAAGGATAAGATCCGGGATGAGCTGGGCTTTACGGTGAATGTCGGGATTGGAACGAATAAGCTGTTGGCGAAGATGGCATCGGATTTTGAAAAGCCGGATAAGGTTCATACGCTATTTCCGTCCGAGATCCCGGAAAAAATGTGGCCGCTTCCTGTGCGGGATCTTCTGTTTCTTGGAAAGGCATCGGAGCAGAGACTTTTACAGGAAGGAATTAAGACCATCGGAGATATGGCGCAGAGCGGGGAAGCTGAGCTTAAGCGGATTCTGGGAGAAAAGGCCGGGCATCAGCTTTACCGGTATGCCAACGGCATCGATGATTCCCCGGTTCGGGCAGAGCGGGAGGAAGCGAAGGGCTACAGCGCGGAGACAACCGTGGAAGAGGATCTTGTGACATACGAGCAGGCACTGGCACTTCTGCTCGCCCAGTGTGATGTGGTGGCTGCAAGGATGCGCAGAGACGGGAAAAAGTGCAGCTGTGTGGCGGTGACCTATCGGACACTGGATTTTAAGACGAGGTCACATCAGAGAGCTTTTGAGGATCCCACGGATGTGACGGATGAGATCTTTGCGCAGGTGAAAAAACTGTTATATGAATGTTGGAAGTGTGAGCCTCTGCGGCTGATCGGAATGGCGCTGACGGATCTTACAACGGATGATTTCAGACAGATCTCCCTGTTTGAGAATCCTGATGAACGGGAAAAACAGAAGAAAGCAGATGAGGCGTTCGACGATATCCGCAGGCGTTTTGGAAATGGAATGATCGTCCGGGGCAGTACGATGAGCACGGCCGGGAAGGTTGCGAGAAAGGCGAAAGCTCAGATGGATCAGGACGTGCGGACAAAGAAGGAAAAAGAAAAATAGGAAATTCTTTACTTGCAAATTTTCGAAGATGCGCTATAATAAGTCTTACAAAAAACAGGGGAGCTCGTTGGCGGGCTGAGAGGAAGTAATCGAACTTCGACCCTTTAACCTGATGCGGATAATGCCGCCGTAGGAAGTCATGATATGAATTTTTACAGGGGACATGCCGTGAAGGGTGTCTCCTGTTTTGATGTCATCTGACTTAAAAAGTTCAGGATCATTGTGTTTCCGAAACGGGTGGCAGAAAAAAGTAACAAAACCATACTTTGAGAAAGGAGGAAACGGGATCCGCCAGCAGGCGGCGGGCCGAGGGGGAGCGCCCTGGGCCATGTATGAGATCAGCGATGGGAAGCCGTGTTCCGGCGTGAGAGGATGCCAGTAAGCATCGACCGCCTTCCATACAGTGATCCGGAGAGGGGAACTGTACATTTTTATGTGGAGTACATGGTACTTCGCCTGTGGAAGCGCTGTTGTCGTACAGACGTTTCCTAAAAATGCAGCTGCGCAGGGAAGCTTTGCGGCTGCGGAAAATTTTCAAAGGAGGAATGTGTGACGGTCCGAAGGAAGGACCGGTCACGCGGAATAAAACATGAAACAGACAAATACGAAAAAATTAGCGGTTGCAGCCGTTTTCTGTGCTGTCGCAGTGGCAGGAAGCTTATTTTCATTCCCGGTATTCGGGAGTAAGTGTTCCCCGGTACAGCATATGGTGAATATTCTCTGTGCAGTCCTCTTAGGACCGGGATACGGACTGGGTGCGGCATTCGCGGCGGCGCTGATCCGGAATCTTCTGGGACTTGGAAGCCTGATGGCATTCCCGGGCAGTATGTTCGGCGCGCTGATCTGCGGGCTTGTGTATCAGAAGACACAGAATATTCCGGCGACACTGATCGGTGAGGTATTTGGAACCTCTGTTCTTGGCGGACTCACGGCCTATCCGGTAGCGGTCTTCCTTATGGGAAAGAGCGCGGCAGGTCTGGCATTTTATGCATATGTGATCCCGTTCCTTGTTTCAACTGCCGGAGGTGCAGTGATCAGCGGTGTGCTGATCTACAGCTTAAAGAAAGCCAATATCCTTGCAGGGATGCAGGAAGCAATGGGACAGTAGAGGAGAGAGAAGCATGTTAAAACAGATGTTTGATCAGGTGCGGGAGAAGAGCCCGCTGATCCACAATATTACGAACTATGTGACGGTGAATGACTGCGCAAATATGGTTCTGGCCTGCGGGGCTTCCCCGATCATGGCGGACGATAAGGAGGAGGTCGCGGAGATCCAGACGATCTGCGCAGGCCTCAATATCAATATCGGTACGCTGAACAGCCGTACCATCGAGTCCATGAAGATCGCGGGAATGCGGGCCAATGAGCTGGGACACCCGGCAGTGCTGGATCCGGTGGGCGTCGGGGCATCGACACTCCGGACATCGACGGCAAACGAACTCTTAAAAACGGTAAAATTCACCGTGATCCGCGGAAATATCTCTGAGATCAAGACGCTTGCAGTGGGAACAGGGACCACAAAGGGTGTGGATGCGGATATCGCAGACCGTGTAACCGAAGATAACCTTGATGAGGCGGTGGCATTCGTGAAGAAATTCGCGGGGAGGACAGGGGCTGTGATCGCGGTCACAGGCGCTATTGATCTCGTGGCGGACGCAAAAAAAGCGTACTGTATTTACAATGGCCATCCGATGATGTCCTCCATCACGGGAACCGGCTGCCAGCTTTCTGCTCTTACAGCAGCATTTGTGACTGCAAATCAGGAGCATCCGCTTGAGGCGGCAGCAGCGGCAGTCTGTGCCATGGGACTCGCAGGGGAGATCGCCCATGAACGGCTGACACCGCAGGACGGGAACGCAACATACCGGAATTATATTATCGACGCGATCTATCATATGGACGGGGATGAGCTGGAGCACGGGGCGAAGTTTGAAGTAAAATAGGACTTGAAATTATGCCGATGCCCACATATACTGTGTATAGTATTTCAGACAGAAGGAAATGAACAGCATGGTCATTGATGAAGAACTTTACAGGCAGTATCTGCGCGGCGATGAAGCAGGACTTGAGGCTTTAATGAGAAAATACGGTAACCCGCTGACCCTATACATCAATGGCTATCTGCATGATGTCCACGAAGCGGAGGACCTGATGATCGAAGTATTTTCCTATCTGTTCACAAAAAAGCCGCGTATCAGGGACGGTGGCCTTAAGGCCTACCTGTATAAAGCAGCGCGGCACATGGCTTTGCGCCACAAAAGCAGGCGTCGGCTTTTCTTCAGCCTTGATGACCTGACGGAAGAGCCGGATGGAAAGACGCTGGTGGAGGAGGTTATCCGGACCAGGGAACGGGATCAGATTCTGCACTTCTGCATGGACGAGTTAAAACCGGATTATCGGGAAGCTCTTTATCTGACATATTTTGAAGGAATGAGCTACCAGCAGGCTGCCGAGGTCATGGGAAAAAGTGAGAAGCAGATCACCAATATGGTATACCGGGGAAAAGCGCGCTTGCGCGGATTACTGGAGCGGGAGGGAATTACCAATGCGAAGTAATGAGGAACGGATCGCGGAAGTAAAACGTCGTATTGCGGAAAAAGAATACAAAAAAAGACTGCGGAGAGAATGGGCTGCCGCAGTTTGCTGCGTGGCCGCATGTCTTGCAGTGATCGCAGGTGTTTCCCTTTCCATGCCTGATATTGTCAGCCAGATCGAGATGGGAACCGCCTCTAACTTTGAAACAACTGCGACGATGTTGGGCGGCAGCTCTGCACCTGGATATATCGTGGTCGGACTGCTCGCCTTTGTCCTCGGCGTGTGCGTGACGGTTTTATGTTTCCGCATCCGCAGACTGAATGAAGAAGAACAGACAGGGGAGCAAAAGGGGGAAAATGCAGATGGAAGTCGTCAGTAACCTTTTGCAGGCCGCGGTTACCCTGCTGGGCTTTGGCTTGGGTGGTATCCGGTATCTGAAAAGCCGGAAACAGGAGTATTTCCTGCTGACCTGCTTTTATGGCTGTTTCTTCCTTGGCTCTCTCTACTGGACACTGTATCTGCTTTTATTTTCCGAAACGCCGCAGGTCTTTTATGTGTCAGAGTTCGGCTGGGTAGCAAGTGTCATTTTCCTTTCCATGCTGCAATACACGCTTTCTTCGGCAGAAGAACGGAGATTTCCGTGCAGGAAAGCTCTGAGCGCCATCTTCGCCGGTGTTCCGCTGTGCATATTTTACTGCACCTTTGGAGATATCCTCTCCAATCTGCTCTGGTGCGGTATGATGATCGTTGTTTCCTATTCTTCTATCCGGGGGCTTGTCTATGCCAGAAGGCAGAGGGGAGCTGCAAATAGTATGAAATATTTTCATATCTGGGTCCTTTGCTATGTGACATTAGAATATGCCCTCTGGACTTCCGGCTGCTTCTGGCCGGGAGATTCCATTTTCAGCCCATACTGCTGGTTTGATCTTTTGCTGGCGGGCTGCCTGTTCGCTTTGCTGCCGGCAACGGGAAAGGCGGTGCAGGAATGACGTATATTGAAAATGTTTTTATCTGTATGGCATCGCCGTTACTGATTGCCGCCCTGTGCATGGGAAAACGGCAGACAAAATTTTTTCTGTTCTGCCTTGCGGGAATGGGGGCGTGTCTGCTTTCCGCTTATATCAATACCTTTTTTGCCGCGCTTTATGGTGCGGACAACCTTGCCGCCACTGCGGAGATTGCCCCGGTGGTGGAGGAAGTCATGAAGCTTCTGCCTCTGCTTTTTTATCTTCTGGTATTTGAGCCGAAAGCGGAACAGATCAGAATTACTGCTGTGATGGTCGCCCTTTCTTTTGCCACTTTTGAAAATATCTGCTATCTGATCCAAAATGGAGCCGGACATTTTTCCTTTATTTTTTTCCGGGGGATCGGAACAGGAGCGATGCATGTGATCTGCGGAGCCATTGTAGGCGGAGGTCTCGCGTATGTGTGGCAGCGGACCTGGCTGAAGATTGCCGGAACCTGCGGTCTGCTGGGAGCAGCCATCACGCTTCACGCGATTTATAATCTGCTGATCGCTTACGGCGGTGCAGTGCAGTATATTGCCTATCTTCTGCCTGTAGTGATTTTGGCAGCGGGAAAGCTGATTGCCTGCCGTCTGACACCGTAATATAACTTTATTTTGTGATTTTTGGGAGCTGTTTTTACGCAGCTCTCATTTTTTTTTGAAAAATCTACTTCCCGGGTGAGAGTTTTTCCGGATTTTTGTACCTATATAAGTGAAAGACCCTTAAGCTGAGTGTTCAGAAAGGAGGTTTTGTGTGCATGTACGATACACAAAAGCGTGTTTCGCTGGCAAAAGAGCGGATAGCGGAATATCGCCGCCGACAGGCGCGGCGAAGCATTCGCAGTCTGTCTGTACTGTGCGCTCTGCTGTTTTTGTCCCTTCTGGGAACGGTAGGTACGGTGCAGAGCCAGCCGATGGATGCCGCGGGAATGTACGGGGCGATCCTGCTGCATGAGGGTGTGGGCGGATATGTGCTGGAAGCGGTCATTTCCTTTACCGCGGCAGTTGTGCTCACTGTTTTATATATCAAATTCAGAAAAAGGAAACAGATACCATAGAAATGGGGGGAAAATCAATGAGAAAGCCAGAAAAACAAAAGAAACAAAGAGAACGGATCTATGCGGCACTGCTCGGTATCTGTATGATGCTTTCTTTGGTTTCTGTGCCTGTATTGGCGGCAGAAATGAGAAAAGGAGCGGGCAGCCATGAACATACCCCGGAGTGTTATACGTGGACGGAAACATGTGTCCATGAGCATGCGCCGGAATGTTACCCGCAGAAGGATACAACGGAACAAGTGGTCACCCCATCTGATGCGGTGGAGCCCACCGAGTGCGGCCATGTATGCAGTGAGGAAAGCGGCTGCATCACAAAAGAATTAAATTGTCAATATGACAGCGAAAGCACTCCAATAACTGCGAAAGCGCTTATGAAAAATAAAGCGATCGCAACCCGGTCCAATGCGCGGAAAGTCTCTTCTATCGCTCGCGCACAGGAGATGATCGATGCTTTGCCGGACGTAACAGATATCAATAACGATAACCTCGAGGAGGTAAGGCTTCAGTTTAAAGCTGTTGAGGACGCAATGATACAGCTTTCCGTTGAGGAGTCGGTCATACTTGATATCGCACGCTATCTGAAGGTTGCGGCTGTGCTGTATGGACCGTTTCCTGACATCCAGAATCCTATCCTCGGCACAGATATTAAATGGACGATCAGCAGAGACAATAAGACCATTACGATATCCGGTAAAGGGGAAATGCCTGATTTCGACAATACTATTTCCGGTAAAAGATGTCCCTGGGAGGACAAAAAGTCTAAGATTAACAAGGTGGTCATAGAGGAAGGAGTGACAACGATTGGAAAACATGCATTTAGTGGATGCATAGCACTCAATGAGGTGCAAATTCCAAAAACAGTCAAAACAATAGGGATTGCCGCTTTTCAGGGCTGTAACACCCTCAGGCAGATTGATATTCCAGGTAGTGTCAAAGATGTGAGGGGCTTCGCATTTTATGATTGCCCGCAACTTGGGCAAGTTCACACCCATTGGAAAGATCCGGAAGAAGCAGAATTGTCATTGGCATTTTATCTGCCCGGTAAATCATGGCCGGAGAATCTGACGATATATGTTCCTGACGCGTATAAAGACAAATTTGAAGCTGCATGGATAAACTGGAAGGTAAAGGGCGAAACTTACACAGTCTCTTTTGATGGAGGCAGAGCATCGGGACGTATGGAGTCAGTGGAAGGCATATCCGGGGATTACGTTCTTCCGGAGTCTGGTTTTACATATCAATCAGCGATCCTTGATTGCTGGGCGCTGGATAATCCTGATGGAGAGAAAGCGGGATGCCCGGGAGATATTTTTCCTGTTACGGAGAATGTGGTGCTTTATGCCAGCTGGAGACTTGTGATCGTGATACCGGAGATTCACGCATGGGGCGAATGGCAGAGCGATGCCGGAAAACATTGGAAGAAATGCTCAAACTGTAATGTCATCGGTGAAGAATCAACACATAAGTGGGATAGCGGCGAAGTGACAATACAGCCTACCTGTACAACCGCAGGTCAGAAAACCTATACCTGCACAGTCTGCTCCGCAACAAAATCAAAAACGATGGATGCGCTGAGTCATGATTTCAGTGTGCAGCAGCATAATGAAACCCGGCACTGGAAGAAATGTTCCCGCTGTGAGGCAGAGGATATCAGGGAAGATCACTTCGGCGGAACAGCCACCTGCAAAGATCAGGCGGTGTGTTCTGTCTGCGGCGCGGCTTATGGGGAGCTGAATCCAGATCACCACACGGGCGGCACCGAGGTGCGCGGCAGAGTTGAGGCCACTGCCAGCGCGGATGGCTATACGGGGGACACCTATTGTAAGGGCTGTGGTATCAGAATTGCGGCAGGACAGGTGGTACCGAAGGATCCGGCGTCCCCGACGACCCCGACAACCCCGACGACACCGACGACACCGACGACCCCGACGACCCCGACGACACCGACGACACCGACGACACCGACAATCCCGACGATTCCAACGACCCCGACGACCCCGAAAAAGGACAGCAGCAGTTCCGGAAGCAGCGACGATACCACCAGCTATACGCTGAACTTCCATGCGAACGGTGGCGGTGGCATAAGTGCAATTGGGGGAACCTACGGTAAGACGGTCAGCCTTTCCGATTATATTCCGACCCGTGAGGGCTATGATTTTACCGGCTGGTATTCTGATCAGGCATTGACACAGAGGATCACGGAACTCAGGATGATCGGAAACAGGACGGTTTACGCCGGGTGGATAAAGAGCAATTCAGATACATGGGCGAATCCATTTACGGACGTGTATGGAAATGATCGGTTTTATAAGGATGTGATGTTTGTCTATGAGAAGGGATTGATGTCCGGAATCAGCGCAACGACCTTTGCACCGAACACCAATATCACCCGGGCCCAGATCGCGGTGATCTTCTACCGTATGGCGGGCAGCCCTGTTGTTGATGGAAAGAATCACTATACCGATGTGGAGTACGGTCCCGGCACCGTAGGGCTTTACGATGCGGTAACCTGGGCACAGCAAAACGGCATTATGGGAGATTGCGGCGGCAATAAATTTGGGCCAGATGATCCTGTTACGCGTGAACAGCTTACATCGATCTTTTATCGCTACGCACAGGTCAGGGGCCATGATACCACACAGGATGGCATGGCAGCCGGCAGCGATCTTCCTGATCTGAAGGGCACGGTTACCCGCGCTGAGACTGCGGAGATGCTCCATCAATTTGTAGAAAAACAGGGACTGAAACCTGTTGCTGCGTCGACAGGTGCGACAGAATGGGTGAAACCGGCGAGCTGAGGCGATACATCGGGCTGACTATCCGGTAAAAGGTGGAACCTGAGCACAGGCGGCTGATGATCTGTGTGTCCGGGTCAAAAAATGAATAAAAGACCTTTTGACATCGTTGATTATTTTGTGTCAAAAGGTCTTTTTACTATTTATAAAATCTATGTAGTTCATACTGGACGTCAGTTGTAGAAAGCATATTTCTGGGCAGGATGGAATTTCTGCAAACAGTCCTAAAAAGAGATGAAATAGCAGGGATTTATTTTATCTGCGTGAAGACAGAATATCCACACCCCACACAAGCAGAATCAGTCCCAAAAGGATCGCTCCAGCCTTATTCCAGTCGTACTGGTTCATCGCGAAGATAAGCGGTGCGCCGATCCCGCCTGCGCCCACGAGTCCGAGAACGGACGCCTCACGGATATTGACGTCAAAGCGGTAGAGGACGGCGGAGCAGAACGCCGGAGCGATCTGCGGGAGAACGCTGTGGAAGACGGCTGGAACCGGGTGGACACCCATGGCGAGGAGCGCCCGGTACGGGCCGGGATCAATGGTCTCCAGACATTCGGTGAAGCGCTTTGTGAGAAGTCCGATGCTGCAGACGGCTAACGTCAGGACACCTGTGAAGGCGCCGGGACCGGAGACCCGGATAAAGATCAGACCATAGATCAGAAACGGGATCGACCGGATCGCCATGATGATCAGGTTAAAGAAAAAAGCGGTCGGAGCAGGGACAAAGCGTCTTGTGTTGAGAAAGGCAAGGGGTGCGGAAAGGAAAGCACCGATGGCTGTTCCGACAATGGCAATGCAGATGGTCTCAAGAAGCAGATAGCCGAGCCCGTCTTTCTTTGCGGAGAAAAAGAAGCTACAGTCCGGATGCGTGAGTCCGGCTGCCATACTTTTTAAGGCAGCGGCACTTGTTCTTGAAAAATCCGGCGGAGTCTGTGTCGCTAGGCAGAAGAGGAAGAGCACTGCAAAACCGAAAAGGATCATCCGTCCAGAGATACGGGTCTTTTTGGACAAGTCCTTTCTGCCTGAAAAAAGTTCTGCGATCTGTCCGCTGTGGATCACAGCTGTAAAATACCGGTTTGCGTACTCGATGACACAGACGGTGAGAAAGAGCAGCAGCAGGATCGTTCCGACTTTGTGGAATTCCCGCCAGGAGATCTTTTCATTTAAGATCAGGCCGATCCCGCCTGCCCCTACGTATCCGAGGATAGAGCTGTGCCGCACATTCGTCTCAAAGAGGTACAGGGCGTTTGTCAGAAACGCGGGCAAAATCTCCGGCAGGACGGCATGGATAAATGCCGGGAAACGGGCACAGCCCATAGAGATAAGGGCCTGATAGGGAGCTGTGTCCGTATGTTCCGCATCCTCGTAGGTGAGCTTAGTCATGATCGCAAAGGTGTAGAGCGTGATCGCGAAGGTTCCAGCAAAGGTTCCGAGTCCGAAGAGAAAGGTCGCGGCGAGCGCCAGGATCAGCGCCGGAAAAGACCGGAGTATCTGGATCAGGAGACGCAGCAAACGCCTTGCCCAGGACGGAAAATGCAGGGACACAGCGCCGAAAGGGGAAACGATCAGTGCCAGAGCGGATCCTGTCACGGTACCTGTCACGGACATCTGGACCGTGTAAAAGAGCGGCAGCAGGATCTTCGGAAAATAGGAGAGATCCGGCCGCATCATGTCGGCCGCCAGATCTGAAAGATGGGAGCTCCTTGAAATAAAAAGAGCCGGATCACATCCGGTGAAGGACGCGGCGGCGTAAAAGCAGAGAAGGAAGAGGATCCAGCCGGCAGGTTTTATATATTTTTTTCGATTTCTGTACATGGATTGCTTCCTCCTCTGAAATGCTTCTCTGCAAGGATCCGTTGGGGTGGATAAATGCATAAATAGCAGAGTTCTATTACTCATCACCTAAGATAGGTGGGAGTCTTCGAGACTGAGATAAATGTTTCTCAAGATTTCCTCATTCATTTCCGATGGCGTTCCATCAAAAACCACATTTCCGTCCTTCAGCCCGATGATCCGGTCGGAAAACTCCTGAGAAAATTCAAGGTTATGGCTGTTCATAAGAATCGTGACGCCATCCTTTTCCTGAATCTCCTTTAAAAGTGTCAGGATCTGCCGCCCGGTGACCGGATCCAAGGAGGCGGCGGGCTCATCAGCCAGCAGGATTTTTGGATGACGCATGAGGGCTCTCGCGATGGCGGTGCGCTGTTTCTGACCACCGGAGAGATTTTTTACCGGTTCTTCTGCTTTTTCCAAGAGTCCCACGCGGTCAAGAAATTTCAGTGCTTCCGCCCGGCGCTTTTTTCCGTAGATTCCGAACACAGCGGGGAAAAATCCCATATCCGGCAGACAGGCAGTGAGCACATTTGCAAGGCAGGTGGAATTTTCCACGAGGCAGAAATCCTGATAGATGGTGCCGATGGATCTCTTTACATTCTTCCTGGCGGTTCCGGACATGGACGATATGTCGCTGCCATCAAAAAGGACAGCCCCGTCCCCCGGCGTCTCCATGCCGTTTAAGATCCGGAACAGGGTGGTTTTTCCAGCTCCGGACGGACCGATCACGGAGACGAACTCGCCCTGAGGGATGGTAAAGGTTACATGGTCCAGGGCGCGTGTCCCGTTTTTAAATTGTTTTCCAATGTTCTGAAGAACGATTTCCATGAAGATACCTGCCTTACAAATAATGAATCAGTAAAAAATTGGGATCTGTTTAGTTCATAGACTTTAACATTTCCTGTGCGGCGCGTTCCCCGTCATAGTTCGCGTCATCGCCCCACTCGTAGCCGACCTGACTGAAGACTTTGATGATGTCTTTGCCTTCATCAGTTCCTGCGATCTCGATGAAGGAATCACCGAGAGCTTGACGGAAGTCAGCGTCCTGCATGAGCTCGGAAGTTTTGCTGTATGCGATCATATCGTTGTAGATTCCCTCTGTGACGCCGATGATGCCTGTCTGCTTTACCATATCATCAGTGCCGCCGAATTTCTCTTTCCAGTCCGGCGCATATTTTGTGCGGATATGGCCGTAGGAGACCATGAGGTCTGCCTGTCCGGAGGCGAGGCGGGCAAGGGATGTGGTGTAGGAATCAGACTGGACCGCATTCGCGAGGTCAGCGATGGTCTTTCCGTAGCGCTCGTTTAACCATAAGGACGGATAAATGTAGCCGGACGCGGAGGTCGGTCCCATGACTGCCCAGGTGGCGCTGTTTAAGTCATCCCAGGTAAGTTCCTCGCCGTTGTTGACTTTTGCTAAGAGCTCCTGACCTTTTTCACTCGGTCCCGCGAGAATGATGGAGCGGTAATATGTGCTCATTTTGTCTGTGTTTTCCTCGATGGTGCCGTCGTTCCATTCCTTCGGATCTTCGGAGTCCTTGTTGATGGCGTAGCGGAGAGCCGTGAGGAGAACGTCGCAGTCATCGGAGAACAGGACATAGTTTCCTCCGGAGATAAATCCGAGATCAGCGCTTCCTGCGCTCAGTGCCTCACCGACAGCAGTGTAGCTTGTTCCGACGGTCATGTCGATGTCTTTGACATCGTAGCCTTTTTCAAGCAGTGTCTCTTTTAAAAGGTTCTCTAACGGCTCTGTTGCTGTCGTGATCGTATCTGCGTCCGCGTACGGGGAGAAAGCGATCTTTAAGGAATCGATGGATTTTGTCTCTGCGGAAGCGGCTGCTTCAGAAGTGCTTTCCGCAGAAGCGGCAGCTGTGGTCTCCCCTGTGGAAGCAGCCGGTGCGTCCGTTTTGGAAGAACATCCTGCAGTGAGTCCGAGGCAGAGTGCCAGGGAGAGAGCCGGTACAACAAATTTTCTCATAATATAATACCTCCATAGCCCGTCAGGGCAGAATATATTTTCTGCTGAAAGAATGGGACACCGGGAAATACGGTGAAATAGTTTCAATATCCGCTAATGGTCAGGACACTGTGAGAGCGTGATCGTTCCGAATAAGAAATAGAACGCGTTCAGCTGCCATGAATCCGGAAGAAACAGGCGGATAAAGAAAAAGGCATGCCTTCTGCAGCATGCCGTAAAAATGACTTTCAGGCAGAATGCTGACAAGCCGCGGACATGGATCCGCGGCATGGGACGGTCGATCCTTTCTGGGATCCTCTCAGCCCGGAACACGGACTCCCTCGCAATCTGGTCTTCGTCATCAAGTAATTGAATTGACCGCAGCACCAGGGCGCTCCCCCTCATGCTGCATTCCGTTAACCGATTTGGATTGTAGCACAGGAGGCGAAAAAAGGCAAGAGAGGAAATTTCTGAAAGGCCGCCGGGAAAAAGCGATGGGCGGGGAACACAAGGCTGTAAGCAGGCTGCACGGAATACATGAAAAATATCGATGGATCCATGCAAAATCCGCAATCTTAAAATCATGTACGAAACCGGGTGCAAACTTGACTTTTCCGCTCGGAAAGTATATAGTAAATCTTGTCAAAAAAAGAAAATAAACAGACCGGGGAGCCTGACGGATCAGGCTGAGAGTTGGCTGCATCGCCAAGACCCGTATACCTGATTTGGATCATGCCAACGTAGGAAGCTGCTGAAGAGAACGAGTAGAAGTGGAGATACCTGCGGGTGTCTCCTTTTTTTACGCGAACAACGAGCCAAAGTCCGCGCTTGCGCGAGACCTTGGCGACTGTCGCGATAACAAGGGGAAACTCGCGAAGCGTGTTTTCACTTGTTGTAACAGGAAATTCCGGGGAATTCCCTGTTACACAAAAGGTACTGACGTGCCAATGCTGTGCACTCGCGTGAAGATGTAGATCGTCGCAAGCGGCCGCGCGAGGAGCGGGAATGTGCGAGGCGCGTTTCATGTATTGTAGGAGGTAGAAGATATGAACTGCAGACCGGAAGATATGCTGCTCTACGCGGTGACGGACCGCGCGTGGTTAAATGGTGAGACTTTGGAGAGTCAGGTGGAAAAGGCTTTAAAGGGCGGCGCGACCTTTGTTCAGCTGAGGGAAAAAGAGCTGGATGAGGAGATGTTTTTAGAAGAGGCGAAGAAGATCAAAAAGCTCTGTGCCGAATATCATGTTCCCTTTGTGATCAACGACAACGTGGATATCGCTCTTAAGATAGACGCGGACGGCGTTCATGTGGGACAGAGCGATATGGAAGCTGGAAAAGTGAGAGAAAAGCTGGGACCGGATAAGATCATCGGTGTTTCCTGTAAGAATGTGGAGCAGGCACTTCTCGCGAAAAAGCACGGGGCAGATTACCTCGGTGTCGGAGCGATGTATCCGACAGGAACAAAAAAGGACGCCACAGCGGTGACACCGGAGGCGCTTTCTGCGATCTGTCAGGCGGTGGATATCCCGGTAGTCGCCATCGGCGGGATCAATAAGGACCGTATAGAGCCCCTTAAGGGAACCGGTGTGGATGGTGTCGCAGTCGTCAGCGCGATCTTTGCGGCAGAGGATATTGAGAAGGCGACACGAGAACTGAAAGAGGCGGTAAGAGAAATCTTATAATATAATTTTTTAAACACTACATTCAAACAAGCCAATAAGCCAGAAGAAAAATACTACTTGCCTGAAAATATGAATTCTAAATTCACAGAGCAGCAATTTTCCCTCTGGGTTTTGGAATAGATCAAGCGGAAAACATTTCCGCGGCGGCACATTGGGGGCACCACCTTGCGTCGCCTAATAAAAAGTTATTGATGCCTGAAAGGAGTTTTTATGATGAAGACAGCATTAACGATCGCTGGAAGCGATTCCAGCGGAGGCGCCGGCATCCAGGCCGATTTAAAGACGATGATCGCAAACGGAGTATACGGAATGAGCGCGATCACAGCACTGACGGCCCAGAACACGACCGGCGTCCAGGGGATTTTCGAGGTAACACCGGAATTCCTGGAACAGGAGATCGACAGCGTATTTACGGACATCCGTCCGGACGCGGTAAAGATCGGAATGGTTTCTTCTGCGGGACTGATCAAGTCCATCGCAAAGAAGCTTCATGAACACAAAGCAGAAAATATCGTTGTGGACCCGGTCATGGTGGCGACAAGCGGATCAAAGCTGATCAGCGACGATGCCATCGGCACATTAAAAGAATACCTGTTTCCGATGGCGGCAGTTCTGACCCCGAATATCCCGGAGACAGAGGTTTTATCAGGGATGGAAGTAAAGTCCGCCGAGGACATGATCGCGGCGGCAAAACAGATCAGTGAGACCTATCACTGCGCGGTCCTCTGCAAGGGCGGTCATCAGTTGAATGATGCCAACGACCTGTTATACCGCGACGGCAGCTACCGCTGGTTCAACGGTAAGCGTATCGACAACCCGAACACCCACGGAACCGGCTGCACCTTATCGAGCGCCATCGCCTCCAATCTGGCGAAGGGTTATGATCTCGATACGGCGGTGGAACGCGCAAAGGCTTACATCTCCGGAGCGCTGGCAGCCATGCTGGATCTCGGACATGGATCCGGACCGATGGACCATGGATTTGATTTTCGCGGAAAAGGATTTGCGGAGGAACAGGCATGACAATGACAGAACGCCTTTTAGAGGCAACAAAGGAGATCTGGGACGGCTATAACGAGACGCCTTTTGTAAAGGGAATCGCGGACGGCAGTCTGGATCATGAAAAATTTAAATATTATATGATACAGGATTATCTGTATCTTCTTGACTATACAAAGGTATTTTCCATCGGCACGGCGAAGGCGAAAAACCTCGACGCTATGCGCCTGTTCGCGGGTTATACCCATTCGATCCTGGACGGTGAGATGGATATCCACCGCGCGTACATGACGAGACTTGGAATCGCGAAGGAGGAGGCGGAGCAGACACCGGTCGCTCTTGATAATCTGTCCTATACCTCTTATATGCTTCGTGTCGCTTACGAGGAAGGAGAGGCGGAGGTCATGGCGGCGATCCTTTCCTGCGCGTTGAGCTATGAGTTTATCGCGAAGAAGATCCTTGCGGAGTATCCGGCTGCAGATAAGCATGAGTTCTATGGGGAATGGGTCAGCGGATATGCGTCCGATTCCTACCACGAGGACAATGAGGTGCTGTCAGATCTGATGAACCGCCTGACGGAGGACTATTCCGAGAAGCGGAAACAGCATCTCGTGGACATATTTACAGCATGCTCCCGCTACGAGGCGGCATTCTGGGATATGGCATGGGAAATGAGGCAGTAGGATGCTGAAATTTGACAATGTAAGCTTTCAATATGATGTGGAAGATTTCTCCATCATTGACCACCTTTCCTTCGATGTACAGGACGGGGAATTCGTGTCCGTCATCGGCGCTTCCGGCTGTGGTAAGAGTACGATCTTCCGGCTTGTGAACAAGCTTCTTCTGCCGGCTTCCGGCGAGATCCTGGTGGACGGAGAGTCCATTGAGAGGAAGAGAAACTACTGTGGATACATGCCGCAGCAGGATCTTTTATTTCCATGGCGGACCGTGAGGGAGAATCTCCTGCTGCCGATGGAGATCCGGGGCGGATATTCGAAAACGGAGATGAGAGAGAAAGCGGACGCGGCGCTGGAATCGGTTGGTCTTAAGGACTGGGGTGACAAGATGCCGAAGGAGCTTTCCGGCGGCATGCGCCAGAGAGCGGCGTTTGCGAGAACGGTGCTCACGGGTTCCGACCTTCTGCTTCTCGATGAGCCATTTTCAGCCCTCGATTACCTGACAAGGATCTCCATGCGGGAATGGCTTTTAGAGCAGTGGGAGAGGGAGAAAAAGACAGTCCTTTTTATCACGCACGATGTGGAGGAAGCGGTCTTTTTGTCCAGCCGGATCCTGGTTGTAGAGGAATCACCGATCACCCATCTGCGGTCCATTGATGTTCCGGCAGAATATCCGAGATCCAGGGACGAGCTTCGGAAACCGGAGATACTGTCCCTGAAGGAGGAGCTGATCGGTATGCTGAGGAAGGAGACGTCATGAGTAAGAAGATGAAGAAGGATCATGCGCGGGTTCCTTCCGGGGCTTCGCGCGGACAGACCCATAATTTTCTGAGTACGAATCTTCCGGCGGCGATTCTGGTGGCAGCTCTGCTGATCTTCTGGCAGGCGGCGGCTATGGGAATCGATGCGGCGTATATCCTGCCGTCACCGACCCAGGTGGTGGTACGGCTCTGGGAGCTTAGAGGTCCGTTATTTAAGGCACACCTTCCGGCAACGATGTCGGTGGTGGGGATCGGACTTCTGATCTCCATTATTCTTGGCCTTGGTCTGGCCGTTCTGATGGATGCCAGCGAGACAGCGGAAAAGGCACTTTATCCGCTTATCATCGCGTCCCAGACGATCCCGACGACAGCTCTGGCACCGCTTTTTGTACTCTGGTTCGGATATACAATCTGGAGCAAGGTGCTTGTGACGGTGCTGATCACATTTTTCCCGATCACGATCACGGTATTCGACGGATTTAAGTCGGTGAAGACGGAGATGGAAGAGCTCTTGTTTACCTTTGGCGCGGATCAACGCCAGATTTTTATGAAGTTAAAGGTTCCGGCTGTCCTGCCCTGCTTTTTCTCAGCGATCAAGATGGCGGTTCCGTTATCGATCATCGGAGCGGCCATCGGTGAATGGCTGGGAGCTCAGAGCGGACTTGGATACTTCAGCAGGAGGATGATGACGCAGCTTGATGGAGCCGGAGTGTTCGCACCGATCTTATTGTTATCGGTGGCAGCGATGGCGGCTGTCTGGGTGGTCACACTGCTTGAAAAACGGATCATTCACTGGAGAAATGAGTAGAAAATACAACATGAAATTCTGGCTGACCAGTGAAAGAACAGGACAAATTATTTTGATAACGAAAGGAAATGACATGAAAAAAGGAATGAGAATCGCTGCAGCGGTGATGGCTGCGGCTTTCAGTATGACAGTACTTGCAGGATGCGGTAAGAGTGAGACAAAGACAGCGGAGACGACGGCAGCGGCTTCAGCGGACAACAGCAGCGCGGCAGAGACAACAGCAGCTTCCGGTGAAAAAAAGGATCTCCGTGAGGTCAACGTGGTATTGGACTGGTATCCGAACGCGATCCATACCTTTATTTATACCGCCATCGAACGCGGATATTATGCGGAAGAGGGGCTTGATGTGAAGGTCCGCTTCCCGGCAAACGCGAATGATGCTCTGGCTCTTGTCGCTGCCGGCAAGGCGGAGATCGGAATGTATTATCAGCAGGATGTGATCCAGGCGGTTGCAAATCAGGGAACGAAGATCAAGTCCATCGGCGCGATCGTGCAGTCTCCGTTGAGCATTGTACTTTCTTTAAAGGATAAGAACATTACAAGCCCGTCCGATCTTGTCGGAAAGACAGTTGGATACGGCGGAACAGCTCTCAGTGAGTCCATTGTGAAGACCATGATGGAGTATGTGGGCGCGGATGCGTCAGATGTAAATCTGATCGACGTTGGATTTGACCTGATGAGCTCTATGACTACCGGCAACGTGGATGCCACCATCGGCTGTCTTGTGAACCATGAGGTTCCGCAGCTGGAGGAAGAGGGCTTTGACGTCAATTATTTCATGGCAAACGGATATGGCATTCCGAATTATTATGAGGAAGTGTTCCTCGCAAATAATGAGATGATCGAGAGTGAGCCGGAGGTCTTAAAGGGCTTTTTACGTGCATCTGCAAAGGGCTTTGAGGACTTTAAGAAGGATCCGGACGGCTGCCTCGCGATCCTCATGAACAACCAGAATGAGGAGAATTTCCCGCTGACACAGAGCGTTGAGGAGAAATCCTGTGAGACTCTGCTGCCGCTTATGGAGACGGAGGATGTTCCGTTCCTGACACAGACGGAGGAGTGCTGGCAGGAGAACATCGACTGGATGCTTGAGAGTGGACTGATCGATCAGAAGGTTGAGGTTTCTGATGTGATGGTGGACCTCGGGGAGTAGGTTCCTGGGGGAATTTTATAGGAATTGAGAAATACCGGGATGGCGGGGAGACTGCTGTTCCGGTATTTTTGTTGGTTTGAGTTGGGAAAAGGGAGGTTGGGTCAACTTGGCGGAAGTACGCGCAGGTCAGCTTCCGGCTCCTGGTGCTGTCGATTTCCAGGCGGTTCCTCTATGCTTGCAGAAAAATGCTAAGGGCGGAGAAAATGGGACGCAACTCGCTTCGCTCAGACAAGCGCCCCATTTCCTCCAACGCATTTTCCTGCGAGCCAAGAGGAAGCCAGGCCTGTAAATCAGGCACCCGGTTCCGGAGGCTGACCTGCGCTGGGGATTGAAGATTTAAGTATAGATCTGGATGATGTATATCGTTGTTACTGTGGGAAAGAACGCTTGTTCATATGAGAGATATGTATTATAATTGGGATTAGATAATGTTTTTACGAGAAAGAAAGAGATATCTGGATGGAGGAAATGAACATGGCGGAACAGATGAAGAAGGAGAGGGCAAGGCGGCTGTTTTTGATCGCTTTTGTTTTGTTTACGTTTGCGAACGGATTTGGCGGCAGCATTATCTCGAACTATTTTAAGGGCGTGTATCAGGTGGACTCGGTGCAGAGGGGGCTTTTGGAGATCCCGAGGGAGCTGCCGGGAGTTGTGGGAGTGTTTGTGATCACGGCGCTGTCGGGATGTGGAAATCTGACGTTAGCGATGATTAGTTTCTGCCTGTACGCGGTGGGAATGTTTGTCCTTGGACTCTTATCTCCGGGATATCTCTTAATGCAGCTGTTTGTGTTTACCTATTCTCTCGGGGATCATATTGTCATGCCGGTCCGGGATGCGATCGCGATGGATCTTGCGGATGAGGGGAAGACGGGAACGTTTCTCGGAAAATACCGGGGATATGCGACGATGGGGTCCATGGCGGCATCATTGCTTGTATTTATCGGGTTCCGGTACGGGGCGTTCTGGTTCCGGGCGGACAGATCGATCGTTCCGTCGTTCTGCGTGTCACTTGTAGTCGTTGCGGCGGCGTTATTCTTCCTGTGGAGACTGAGAAGAGAGGTTCCGGCCCTTGATGTGCGGAAGCATGATGAGAAGAAAAAAGGACTGCCGCTTAAGAAGAAATACATTCCTTATTATATCGTTACGGGAGTTTATGGTTTCCAGAAACGGATGCGTCTGGTGTTTGCACCGTGGATCATTATCGAGCTCCTTGCGATGGGGGCAGATACGGTGGCGCTTCTTGGAATCGCGGCGCATTTTGGCAGCAGTATGATTGCTCCGCAGATCGGAAAATTTCTTGACCGGTACGGTGTGAAAAAGGGACTTGTTCTGGAGAGTGTGACGATCGGGGCGATCTTTCTGTATGCGGCCTGGGCAGTCCATGGGATCACGTCAGGTGTGTTTACGGGGAGAGTGGAGCAGATCTTTGCGTTCACGGCATATATTTTTATTATGATCGCAGATCATTTCAACGCGGTTCATGTGATGTTAATGAAAAAACTCAGCGACTCTCCGGCGGACGTGATGGAGAACCTGTCCTTCGGACTGAGTGTGGATCATGTGCTGGCAGTGACGGTCTCCGGGCTTTTAGGCGCTGTCTGGAAGTTTGTCGGTCCGGAGTGGGTGTTTGTATTGGGAGCAGCGGTCTGCCTGGTGCATTTCGGGGTGGCTGTGTGGCTTGGAAAGAGAGCATGATAAAGAAGACACAAAATAGCTGGCGGATATGATAAATTTAAGGAGAAACAGAATATGATCTTTGTATCGCATTATGATTCACCGCTTGGAATCCTTTATCTGGCGGCGGATAAAGATGGATTAAAGGGAGTCTGGTTTGAGGGGCAGAAGTATTTTGCTTCCGGGTTAAAAGAGAACGGGACAGAGGAGAAGGAAACTCCTGTCTTGAAGAGGACGAGAGAGTGGCTGGATCTTTATTTCGCAGGAAAAGATCCGAAGTTTCTTCCGCCGCTGGCGCCGGACGGATCAGAATTCCGGAAAGAGGTCTGGAAGCTCCTGCTTACGATCCCATACGGGAAGACGATGACTTACGGAGAAATCGGCAGAAAAATTGCTGAGATGACAGGAAAAAAGCACATGTCCGCTCAGGCCGTCGGAGGCGCAGTCGGCCACAATCCGATCTCGATCCTGATTCCATGCCACCGGGTGGTCGGAACGAACGGTAGTCTCACCGGGTATGCGGGCGGAATTGAGAAGAAGATCGGGCTTTTGAAACTGGAACAGACAGACATGTCCGGGATGTTTGTGCCGAAGAGAGGGACGGCGCTGTAGTGGAAAATAAAGTTGTAATTAGCTGCAAAGCAACGGAAGGAGCTGATATCATGGATGAATTTTTAAAACTGCCGGTTGGCATCGATAATTTTGAAAAGATCCGTCAAAATGGATTTTACTATGTCGATAAGACGAGCTTGATCGAGCAGCTCTTTTCGAATTGGGGGGAAGTTAATTTATTTACCCGTCCGCGCCGTTTTGGAAAAACACTCAATATGAGCATGCTGAAATATTTCTTTGAAATCGGGACGGACCGGTCGCTTTTTGACGGACTCCATATTTGTGCCAATGAAAAGATCTGTTCTGAACATATGGGAAAGTACCCGGTGATCTTTCTTTCATTAAAAAATGCAGAGGGATTGAATTTTGATACAGCGAAATATCAGATGGTCGAACTCATTGCGAGGGAGGCAGAGAGGTTTCCTTTTTTGGCAAAGGACACAAATTTATCGGATCGTGACAGGGAAAAGTACAGAGTGTTGACAGCATTTGCAGATGGACATTATCAGATGAGTGATGATGTACTGTACGGCTCTCTGCAGACGCTTTCAGAACTTCTGTATAAGTATTTTAATCAGAAGACGGTTATTCTGATCGATGAATATGATGTACCGCTTGATAAGGCCTTTCAGCATGGTTATTATCGGGAGATGGTCGCTTTGATCCGGGCGCTGTTCGGAAGGGCACTGAAAACAAATGAGGCTTTAGCATTTGCAGTATTGACTGGATGTCTCAGGGTTTCTAAAGAGAGTATTTTTACGGGATTAAATAATTTTAAGATCCTGTCGATTACGGATTCGCGGTTTGATGAACAGTTTGGTTTTACAGATAAAGAAGTACAGAAACTTCTCGCGGATTATCACTTGGAAGCGAGATTTTCGGAAACGAAGGAATGGTACGACGGTTATCGTTTTGGCAATGTTGACGTGTACTGTCCGTGGGATGTCATTAATCATATCGACCGAATCAAGGACGATCCGAATGCAAGACCAGAAGCATACTGGATCAATACCAGCGGGAATGACCTTGTAAAGCGCTTTGTGGATAAGGCAAACAGAACGACCCGGAATGAGATCGAACAGTTGATTGCCGGGAATGCAATTGAGAAGACGCTCCGTCTTGATCTCACATATGATGAGATCGATAACAGCATCGAAAATCTCTGGAGTGTTCTATTTACCACTGGATATCTCACACAGACGGGAATGACAGAGGATGGCGCGTACAGGCTCGTGATTCCAAACCGGGAGATTTGTGAAGTGTTTAAATTGCAGATCCAGGAGTGGTTTAAAAAGTCGATCTTCAGCAATACGGAGCAGTTAACTGCTTTCTGGAAAGCTTTTGAAGAGGGAAATACGGACGGAGTTGAGATGTACCTTAATCGGATCATGAGCAATTCCATCAGTGTTTTTGATATAAAAACGGGAGAAGGGAAAAAAGAAATCTCGTATCATAACCTTCTTGTTGGTATTTTGACGGGAAATGCAGACTGGCTTGTAAAATCTAATGTCGAGGCAGGAGAGGGATTTGCGGATATTATCGTAGAAACGGAAGATCCGAATGCAGGCATTATTGTGGAACTGAAATATACGAAGAATTACGATGAGATGGAGCAGGCCTGCAAGGCGGCGTTGGATCAGATCAATGACCGGCGTTATCAGGAATATCTTTTAAATGATGGTCGAAAAGATATCACACTTTATGGAATTGCCTTCTGTAAAAAACGTTGTAAAGCGATTGCTTCCGGAAACTTATAATTGATTGGTGTTAATGATGGATGGGTGTAGTGCAGAAAAACGAATTTTTTGCATTACACCTGTTTTTTATGATATTATGGTAGCTGAAGAATTTAGATTTCGTTGAGGTGCGACATGAAGATACAGAAAAAATGGCTCTATATACTGCTGGCTGCAGCAGGTGTGTTCGGTGTGGTCACAATTCTCTTTTTTTCAGGTGAAAAATGGTTGCGTGATGGCTGGTATTATATCCCTGACAGGGCGATCGCCATTGCACTTGGGCTCTGCGTGTTCTGGCAGATCGTGCTGACAGCGGGGACATTTTTTTTGCTGGCGTGGAGCAGAAAGAAATTCGACGGCTGGATGAGAAGGATTATCAGGATACCGGTGATCGTGGCGGCGGTTTTTCTGTTCCTGTTTTTTGCATGGAACTGGTTTCTTTACAGTCTTGGATTTGAGCAGAAAGTGGAACAGTATGATGAACACATTGCCCTGTATGTAACGAATACATTTGTGAGAACGAGATTTCGGTATCCGCATTATATGTATGAGGAAAACTGGCTGTTTATGAGGAGTCTGAGTGATGAAGAACAGCAGGAAGCTGTTTTAAAATACGGAGATCCGGATGATTATTACAGGGAATATCATTAACGGCAGACGCAGATATGCGACGGAAGAAAAGCTGCAGTTGGAGAGTTATGTGATTCAGAAAGGAAAATAAACGATGCGATATTTAAAACCACATTTTTACGATAAATTTGTCTGTACAGCCGGAGATTGCCCGGATACCTGCTGCGCGGGATGGCAGATCATGATCGATGAGGATTCTCTTGAGAAGTATAAAAGCGTGCAGGGGGAGTTTAGAAAACGTCTGCATAATTCGATCAACTGGGAAGAGGAGTGCTTCTGTCAGAATGACAGGCGGTGCGCGTTTTTGAATGATGAGAATCTGTGTGATCTCTATAAGGCGCTGGGACCGGACGCGCTCTGCGATACCTGCCGCCTTTATCCGAGACACACGGAGGAATTTGAGGGACTCAGGGAATTATCCTTATCCCTTTCCTGCCCGGAGGCGGCGAAGATCATTCTTTCCTGCAGGGAGCCGGTCCGGTTTCTTGAGGAGGAGACGGACGAGGAGGATGATTTTGACGAGTTTGATTTTATGATGTTTTCGAGGCTGGAAGACACCAGAGATGTTCTTTTCTCTGTTTTACAGGATCGAAATCTGCCGCTGACACTGCGTATGGCAGCGTGCGAGCAGCTGGCGGAGAGATACCAGATCTGTATGGAGGAAGGAAGAGAGTTTGAGATCGATGATCTGCTTCAGGAATGCGAACGCCATCACAGGGAGGGAACCTTGCGGGAGTTTATATCGGAAAGTCTCTCAGAAAAGGGCGTGGATGCGGCATCTTTTCATCAGTGGGAGTGGCAGAAGGAAGAACTTCAGGTGCTTTATGGCCTGGAACGTCTGCGCCCGGAGTGGGATCAGGTGCTTGACGGGGCGGAAAAGTGGCTGTATCAGGGAAGCAAAGAGGAATATTTTAAGATCTGTGAGGAATTTCACCGGATGTATGGGGCGCTGAGCAGCCATAAGGAAGAGTGGGAAAATCTGGGCGAGCAGCTTTTGATGTTCTTTGTGTATACATATTTCTGCGGAGCCGTCTATGACGATATGGTCTGTTCCAAACTGGAGCTGGCGCTGTTCTCTGTCCGGTGGATTCAGGAATTTTTGATCGTCCGTTGGATGGAAAATGGAAAAAAACTGTCCATGCAGGATGTGGAGGAACTCTCCTGGCGGTACGCGAGGGAGATCGAGCACTCCGATGATAACCTGAATGCGCTGGAGGACTGGCTGTTTGGGATGTATGCGCCGGAAGGATGTATGTTGGAGGATGAATAGAGATGATTTCATCCGGTCTTTTCGTGTGATCGGAGCCGGACATATCGCTGCATTTTGATCTGGTTCTGAATGATTTTGTTTTTGGGGGATTTCAATATTAAGGAAACGAGTTTGCTTTCTTTATACATTTTTTGCAAGAGGTACGCGCCAATGAGTCTCCGGGCGCAGACGCTTAGTGGGATTCCGGAAGGGTTCCTCTAAGCTTGCAGAAAAATGCTAAGGACGGAGAACAGGGAACACAACTCGCTGACGCTCAGACAAGTGTTCCCTGTCTTCCAACGCATTTTCCTGCGAGCCAAGAGGAAGCCAGCTCCCGGGATCCAGGCGCGCCTGTGCCCGGAGACTCATCGGCGCTGGGAATTGACTGAGCTGAAAGCGAGGGGTTATTCTCTTAATTCAGGCAGTAAATTACTATAATACATCATTTCCCCAGACAAGACTTTATCATAGAAGCTCTGCTTCCAGTCAATAAATGCGACAGCCTGCTGCAATTTTTCGATAGACTGAAGCAGAGCTTCTCTTTTATTTTGCAGAATAATTTTTCGCGTTGGAATAGATTTTTCTCCTTCAA
The DNA here is from genome assembly GCF_057397225.1 of Pilosibacter sp. NGB245. Lineage (NCBI taxonomy): Bacteria > Bacillati > Bacillota > Clostridia > Eubacteriales > Clostridiaceae > Pilosibacter > Pilosibacter sp. NGB245. Next base: position 1,324,542 of record NZ_CM171584.1, read on the forward strand.
GGCAAAGTGCGAGATACTCTTTCATTTCAGCAATGCTCATACCGCAATTTTTCAGGCAGTTTAAACTCTGGATCCATTTAATATCGTGATCATCAAACACCCGATAATTTCTTTTATCCCTTTTTACATTGGAAACAAGTCCTTCGTTGCAATAAAATTTCAAATTTTCGTAGGTCATATCGGTTAATTTGCAGGCCTCTTTCATGGAATACATAACATTCTCCTAAAAACATAAAATTAAATTCAAAATGCTGAATTTAACAGCTTGGATCTCAAAAAGTCCTTGACCGGTAGCAGCTACCGGCTGGTAGGATTATAGCATGATGAAAAAAAATGAATCAACAGGCAGGGGGAGAACAAATGGAATATATCAGGTTACGAAAGATGAGTGTGAACGATGCGTGCGGGATGCATTGGAAGTGGGATATCGCAGCATTGATACTGCCCAGAGTTATTTTAATGAAGAGGAGGTTGGAAAGGCTATTGAAAAGTCAGGAATTGACAGAAAAGAAATATTTTTAACCTCCAAGGTATGGATCGAACATTTCGGATATGAAGAGTGTAAAGCAACGGTGTACAAGGGGTACAAACAAGATTAAAAAGAAAAGATAGATTTGAAAGTAAGTAGAGTGGGATAATCCAGAAGTTAGAGCTTAGATTTTCCACTCTACTTGAACGTGGTCGCTAGTTGCGCTGATTGAAATAATCAGGCCGTCAACGGCTTTCCTTTTGTCGTCAAATTCAATGCTGTCCCAATGGTCGAGGTAATAAGAGAGTTCCTGCTCCTTTTGGGGTGACATTGTTTCAATGGACATTTCCGCAATCTCCTTTGAAATGGTCTGGCGGCGAGTGTCCAGTTCTTCAATTTTTTTGTTAGCATAGGCAAGAAGTGTTGCGTTGGCTCCGGTTAGCGTATCAAGTAGTTTTTCAATCTCGGCTTCAACTTGCGCCAGTTCAATTTGATGGGCGGTCAGTTTGGGATTGACTTTTTCCTCCCGGCTATGGCGGACTTGAAAATTTTTAAATCTCGCCCGCATAGCACTGAAAATAAATTCCTCAAATTCAGATTTACGGATTTTACCACAGCCCGGGCAGCCTTTATTTTCAGTCCGTTTACTACAGCGAAAATAGCCTTCGCTGTTCGGAACGTGTGTTGCCTTTAAGGCATATCCGCAACACCCGCATTTAACTTTTCCGGCAAGCCATGTATTTTTCGGCTTACGTCCTTGTTGAAAACTCTTATTTGTCATTAGCTTCTTCCTGCATTTCAGCCATACATCAGACGGTATGAGCGCTTCATGTGGAGCGATTACAAGTATCTGGTCTTTCAGGCTCCTGTCTTTATCCTCCTTCACGTCCCGGCCCTGATAGAGATAACAGCCATTGGTTCCGGCAAAATCGGAAGCGTCATTGACAATAGCCGCCCCCTGGCTTTTAAAAAATTCGTAGAGTTCTAAATCTGCTTGTGCGTAAACAGGATTTCTTAAAAGCTGTGAAATAAAGGTACGGAATAGCGATTTACCGTAAACTTTGATGTTCTGTTCCTCAAAGTACCGTGTAATGTCACCAAAAGACGTTTCCGGCTCGGAATACATTTCAAACATGAGCTTTACATATTGGGAAGTTTCGGGGTCTGCCACCATCTTTTTTGTGCGGATACCTTCAACCACTGTCGGCTCCAACTGATAACCATAGGGGGCCTGTCCGCTCATGTGAAAACCTTTCAGGCACCGGGAGTAGTAAGCGTCCGTGACGCGTTTCTGGATTGTCTCACGTTCAAGCTGTGCGAATACGATACAAATATTCAGCATGGCCCGCCCCATTGGGGTTGAGGTGTCGAACTTTTCTGTGGACGAAACAAACTCCACGTCATATTCCTGGAACAGCTCCATCATGTTTGCAAAGTCCAGAATGGAACGGCTGATTCTGTCCAGCTTATAAACGATTACCCGCCGCACCCGGCCCTTTCGGATTTCTCCTAACAGCTTTTGAAACTCCGGCCTGTCCGTATTCTTCCCGGAATAGCCTTTATCCTTGAATACTTTACAGCTTCCGCCTTTCAGCTCATACTTACAAAAATCAATCTGGCTTTCAATGCTGATACTGTCCTTACGGTCTACCGACTGTCTCGCGTATATACAATCTTCTCTGATAATGTCCATATTGGGCTCCTTCCGTATGGAATGGAGCTACCAACCTTACAATTATATTATACCATAGGCAGCCCCGGACAACAATGTTGCGGTTGATTAGTAAAATCTGTCCGTGTATTTACTGAACACATCATATAAGTGATTTTCGATTTCTCTTTTTCGCTTGTTCTTTTCATCCGGGGATAGTACCGGAATTAGATTTTCCAATACGATAAGTTTCCCTTGAAAATATACGGATTGTTTTTCGCTTTGGTATGTAACAGATTGAACCATCGAAAACCTCCACTTTTCAGTACGGATGAACAGCGGCCAGCTTCCCTCTTGTCTGCTGGGGAAACCTAAAAAAGCGGCTCCCTGGAAGGAACTGCCCTTTGAGCTTTCCCCAGCCTCGGGCCACGTTGGCCCGAAGCTAATAATCGCCGTTATAATATTTCTGTTCAGCCTCGTTGAGTGTGTATAAGTCAAACACTCCATAAAGCTGATTTACTACACGGCTAATATCTTTATGGGTGAATCCACAGTCCTGCATGGCCATAATCACATAGCCCCGGCAGGCGTCATTACTCCATATATTCAGCGTTAATTCTGGACTAGATATATTTTCCTTCATAAAATTCTCCTGTTCATAGAAAAATATGGGGCCCAGCCAGAACGGTTGCCCTATCATCAGACAGTAATAGAGGAAGGGCCCCACAGGTTAGAAAGTTTTTTCAGATAGACCGGACGGACAGTTGGCTTTTTGTCCCATAGCATTTCAGCTCTCCCCATTCTGATGGCAAGGCGATCTCATTACCTGCGACGGCTCACGGTTCGCAACACCGCTGCACGCTCGGATTGTGACTAATCGCAAGTATCCGGGTTTTGTGTTTTGTCCGGCAGACCTGCCACAGTCTGCCTACGGCATGGGCCTGGTCGCTCTCTCTAGTGTAAAAATAGAGGTCATGGCGGGCCTGTCACTGGACACAAGCACCCTTCGTATCCGTCTATCTTTTATTCAGTTTTCAATCTGCGTGAGGCGTGTCCCGCTTCGGGCCAATGTGGCCCGAGGCTTTGACTGCCTCTCATAAGCCATTTCATTTTTGAGGCGAAATCGGTACACCTTATAAAAATTTTTTTAAAATTTTTTCCAAGTTCCGAAGGCCGCGCTCAATGGCGAGCCGCACGACCTTTTCATCCACACCCTCGGCCCGGGCAATGTCTTGTTTCGTCAAGCCGAGAATGAAATGAGCGTAAATGCGCTTTGCCTGTTTGTCGGGCAGTCGTGAGATGGCGGTATAGAGTTCTTGTATCGTCACTTTACGCTCATACAGTTCATAGGGAGAGAACGCAACGAAAAGCGCCTCATGCTCAATTCCATCATTCCGATCCAGGGAGTAATAGGCTTTGTGCCGGTATGTACGCAGACGGTAAGCGGCTTCCTTCCGGTCAAACTCCTTGAACATTTCAACAACATCTTCTGGTACTTCCATAAAGTAGTCTGACGTATAAAAAGGGTAATAGTCCCGTAAATTTATAATAGCCATATTGAACCTCCGCTTTGTTTTGTGATGGATGGACAACAAAACAGAAGCGGCGGGGAGCGTATATGTAGGCTGAAATTTCTGAAATTTTCAAAAAATAACAGTGAAAAATCTATAAAATAGTAAAGATGGCTACTCGTTCTAAAAAAGCCTCGACAGCTTATCTCAAGACTGGCTCTGTTTCGATAGCAAATCCTGAAATAAGGTGTCGAACATAAAAAAAGCTCAAACAAATAACAGCTTGTTTGAGCCTTAAAAAAGTTTAAATTGGAATAAAACTCCTCCCATCTAGGAGGAGGTAAAGCAAAAGGGGCGTTGCTTCATCTATTTTTTCTCAATAATCTAACTCATGTTATTAGCAACCTCCGCGTAAAAATCTCGTAGTTCTTTTATTATCATATAATGTATTTTTTGCAAAATTTGTCGTAGATAGGAGGCAAAAATAAAAAAATAGAGTAGAGGATATGTTAATGGTTAACGTACCTCTACTCTATCTAATTGTTACTAAAAATTTTCTTTTAAAAAGGTTGTTACAAAACAGACTCAATTTACTATATATAGTATATGTCAATTATTAAATCTACCATATACAGAACATTACTTTTCTCTTTGCAACAACCCTTTTAAATTGTATAATTGCTTTCACTTAATCAGCATTATTTTTTATCTGATTGAATAGCCATCCTATAATTCGAGCTATACAGTATAAAACACCAAGTCCAAGGACGGAGCATACAACTAGAAAAAATATAGACATTGCCGACATATTTACATCAACACCTTTTTGAATAGGACTCTACTTATATTATTCTTAATTTAATACGGTAGAAACTTCTCCATTAAAAACTTCCGTTCTTAAAGCGAAAGAAAGTGTTCCTACTCCGCCGACTACATTTGCTCTCATAGAGCCAGTCACTTCGGCCGCTTTGCTTGAGGTAGATGTTGCACGGCCAATGGCTAAACTTTCATCTTCAACCGTTCCGCCAACACAGTAGGTATTTAAATCACGTGCATTAGAAATTTTCCACTGGCTACCACTCTTTGATAAGTCAAATCTGTAATCCATACCTGCGACACCCCAAAATGCATCCGATTTCCACGTTCCTTCAGTAGCAGGATCACGAGTTAAAGGAGGCGTATAGCTAAGTGTCACTGTTACCGGCTGACCGTCCTTCTCGAAATGTAATGTTTCCGAATAGGGCTGGCTTTCGTCAAAATTATTCAGATCGACACTGAATGTTTGTCTCTGTTCTGGAGAATCAGCAGCAAGAGCACTAAATGCGCTACCAACTACCATGAGACTCAGCGCTACCAACAGACCCAATGCCTTTTTCAAACCTTTCTTCATAAATGACCTTCTTGAGACTTTACCATAGTAACAAACTCAGATTTTTTAGCGCCCACCATTATGTAAGGCACTATTCTCTCAAATTCTCCTCCTCTATAGCCCCAATGGTATCCCTCCCTTTACTAATCGGTTATGAGCTTTTTATAACTAACTGTAGTATACCACAGAATCCCTATATATGCAATATAATCTAAAAATGGTAAATAAAACTTAATAAATTGTTAATTATCAACATATATCGTATATTTTTCTGATATAAAAACCGGGTATTCAAGTTTTGTGTTTTGATGTTTGAGTTAAAACGATAAAAAGAAAGAGAACTTGTTGATATAAAAAAAATATCATTCTTTTTGCATAAACATATAAAAACTCGAAAAGCGATTGATAAATCACCGAAAATTTGTGGCGAATTTTCTTAATATAGATATTTTAAGGAGGTATTGCGTAAAACAATAGATGTTGTATAAACTCAATAATCTTTTTTGCAGTATATTGCTAAATAGCTAAATGGCAAGCAATGCCTCTGTGGCCACAAGTGGCAGAAAGGCGGCTTGTTGGGGCTCGCCCCAAACCCGTATCTTCGGGCCAACATGGCCCGAAGTGTCAGCGTCGCTTTGCTCCTTATTTTCATAACCTTAACGCTCCTTTTCCTGCTTTCTTCCCGGCTCGGTGTAGCCCATCAGAGTGTCAATGTTCGCCTTGATCGTGACGATCTCCTGCATATCCCGTCGTGCCTTCTGGTATTCTCCATAGAGCTGTTTTTTCTTTGCTGTGAGCTTGCGGCCTTCCTCCTTCAGCACATCCATTTTAGGGAGCTTCGCCCCGCCCAGCAGAGAGCGCATTTCCGCTTGTGCAGCCCGGTACAGTTCAAGGTCGGCCTCATGCTCCGCAAGGAATTTCCGACTGTACTTCGTCGCCTTATACTGCTCAAAGACTGGGCGGGTTTTGGCATACTGAACCGTTGCGGCCTTTAGCCCGGCATTGGTTTTCATGGCCTGTTCCGTCTGCTTGACCTGTTCGGAAATAACATGGAAACGGTCTGCCGCCGCGGTGGCTTTCTGCGCCAACTGCTCATAATCGGTCAGGTTATTGTCCTGTATATAGGCAAGAGCGGCGGCCATCTGCTTAATGTTAAATACCTTCGCCCAGCGTTCATATCCCGGCCCCTTACCGGCAGCCAGCTTTGCTTGAATATCCACCGCCAGACTGATTTTCCGCTCCGAGCGCCCGGGGCGTTTTTCTTTGCCCTCAATGGCGGACAGAACATCTTGCAAGTCGTAGCCGTCCCCCAGCGTGGAGGCACGCAGACGGGTGAAGCGTTCCTGTCCCTGCCCGGTCAGCCGGAAGCTGATACCGCCGCCTCGAACCGTCTTGACCTCATACCCGGCCCGCTTCATCAAATTGAGAAATTCGTCCAGATCAGCGGGGCGTTCCGCCAGCGCAGTATCAATAGCAAGGCGCAGTCGGTCCTGATAGGAAAGCGGCCCTTTCCGGTCTTTCTGCCACTCCCCATAGTTCCGATACTTGCTCTTGCTCCGGGGCTTCGGGTTCTCCACGATGGACAGCCCGTTTTCAAGGCACAGCCTGTCAGAGAGCCGCCGAAGGGCGAAGCTGGAGCCCCAAAAATTTCGGAATTTCCGGGTGCAGTCAAGGGTGGTGGAGTTGTAATAAATGTGACAATGGATGTGCTGCTTATCGGTGTGCGTGGTAACGATAAAAGCGTGCCGCCCCTTTGTCCAGCGCATAGCCAGCTCATAGCCGATACGGTTCGCCTCCTTCGGGGTGATCTCGCCCGGATAGAAGGATTGTCGTATCTGATAGCACAGCACATTATTTTCTTTCTTCTGTTCCCGGCCCGTCATAGCGGCATAGCTGGCCTTTGCCAAAAGGAACTCGTCCGCCACGGTGGCTGGATCACATTCATAAGCGGAGATATACTTTCCGCTTTCTGTTTTCTCCGGGTCCTTGCCATAGTCCAGACAATCCCGGATAGCCTCAGCAATCGTTTCGCCTTCGCCCGCATGGCGCTGTAACAAAGTTGTGGTAGCCAAAAATCATTCCTCCTTTCCATGAGAAAGGGGCGGCCCATTCAGACCGCCCCGACTTCGGGCCAGTATGGCCCGAGGCTGCTTAACTTGCCAGAAACCGGTACAGAGCGGATTTGCCTCCGTCCAGCACCCAAAGAAGGGAGCCCGCCGCCGCTTGCAGTCCATACGGCGAAAGAAGGAAGGCAAGAAACAGAAATACAATCCCGCCTATGGGCGTCGGCGTGAAAAAGAGAGCGACACCCAGCACCACCAGAATCACAGAGGCAATCGTCAGCAGGACGGCACAAATATCAAACAGGAATACCAGCAGAGCCGCCAGAAGGGACAACGCTAAAGCAAAGGGAGCAACCAATATTTTCAGCAGTATCTTCATCTCCAAAACCTCCTTTATCTATCCTTCCTACCTCTATTTTATCATGCCTGCCCGGGGACATAAATGTTGCGAAAGATTAGTGAATCCTGTCCCAAACCTTCGGGCCATGATGGCCCGAAAACAGAAAAAGCAGGACACATTCATGTCCTGCCAAATTTCTGCTATTCTGTTTCCTGCTGCGGGCAATCGGGAACTGTCAGCAGCGAAGTGTCGATAACAATATCCTCTGCTGGTTTCAAGAGCTCTGTCAAATCGTGCTGCCGTCCCACGTTGGTCACATCAATTTTATTCACGCATATTCCAATCCACGGAAACTGTCTGCTTAATTCATCCATCAAGTCGTATATATCAGCAGTTGCCAGCTTATCATCCGATATGTAGCCGGAGCCTTGACGGTGAGAAAAACGATGCCGTTTGAAGAACCGGCGCAAGTCGTCATACGCCTGCCGGTAATTGGCTCCGGGGTAATGCTCTTTTAATTGATGGGTGTCCAGATCAAAATTTAAGGCTTTGAAATATTTTCTCTCCAAAACTCAAGCCCTCATTGCTGTTTTTTCCTGATAGTGGGTCAACAGATCTTCTTCATTGAAATCATCTGGACTGTCAGAATCGTCACTGTCACAAAGACGCCACACAGAAACATTATCCATGAACCATGTCTGCCGCTTCAAGGTATTGACGATCCGGCCGAACAGACTAAAATCCCTCGCTCTGCCGCAGTCACGGAATACCAAAGCGCCGGAACCATCCTCCATACGGGGAAGGCCCACGGTTTGGAATGTATGATTGATTGTGTTGTAAATGCCATCCAGCCGGTACTTATTTTCGGCTGTGATTTTATCATCATTCATGCGAATAACCATTTTCAGCATGGTATCAGCCTCCCTTCTTGAATTATTATATCATTATAGAGCTGGTTCTACAATCTTGAAAATCTGAATTTTTTATGACGGGCTTCGGGTCATGCTGGCCCGAAGTGGTAAAAAAAGAGCAGGGCGGCAAGCCCCACAACGGAAGCCTGCCGCCCTCGTCTTACTTTGCCACCAGCTCGGAAAGCTCCCGCAGCACTTTTGACACCTCGCCCCACAGCTTTTCATAGTCCCGCTTCAATCCGTCGATTTCCTCCGGGTACACGCCATAGGTGTGTGCGTGTACGGCGACCTGATTGAGATTGTTGGAACAGCGCCGTTGCAGAGAGATCAATTCTTTTACGGGCGCAAGGTCGATGTGCAGGATATACCCGTTCAGAGCCATTTTCCGTACATAGGCCCCGGCGTTGGAAATGCCCGCCTCGGCCATCCGTTCATGGATGGCTGCCAGCTCGTCCGGCGTTACCATGACGTGCAGATGGACATTCCGCTTGCGGTTCTCCATCATCGTTCCAGCTCCCGGCCTTTCCGGCGCTTTTTGGGTTCCTTTACCTTATCCAGCGGTTTTGCGTCCAGCTCCGGGGGCGTGGGTTGGATGGGCGTGTTGTTGGGTACGCCGTCAATCATGTTGCAGTTCTGCTCCGTGGAGAGCTCGGCGGTTTTCAGATAGTTGTCTTTTTCGTGCATGGCGATCCTCCTTTATCGTTCCTCATGGTTTTTATGGCTCCGCTTCTGGCCGGGCTCCTTCGGGGGTTCCTGCCCTCTGGTTCCTTCTTTGAGCCGGGCGGTAATGGATGAGCGCACCCGGTCAGGATTGCCCGGTGCTGGTTTCAGTTCATAATCCTCCATTTGCTTTTCGGTCAGCGGCTTTGTGTAGGTCAGTTCGCCCCATGCCATCAGCCTGCCGTCTGCCACAGGACGCCGCCTGTCATCGTCGTAGTTGACAATGGAAAGAGGCTGGTTATCCGGCGGCTTCGGGTAAGTTCCTATGTCCACGGGCCGCTGGGTGGAATAATAGCGGTAAACGCCTTCCGGTCCCAGCTCGGTATGCTTGACCGCCGCATGGTAAAGCTGCTGATAATCGTCCACCCGGCGGTCAAAATCCCGCTGCGCCCATGCCTGGCTGTTTCCATAGCGGCCCCAGTAGTAATCCCGATGGCCGTTTTCCCCCTCGGTAAACTGCCAGGTCACAAAGGGGCTCGGCGCTCCCGGATTATGCCCAAGCGCAAAGCCGTGTCCAGTTTCAAAGGTGGCAGCTTTCAAAATCACATATCCTTGTACTGTCTCCAAGAGATCCCTCCTTTCTGTGCCTCGGGCCAACATGACCCGAAGTGCTGGATGTTACGAAATAAGAGGGCAGACCGGGGAGGAATGTAATAAGATATTCCCACCCCGGAAACACCCTCAAAAAAGCCCGGAATGTCAAGCCTTTGGAGGCGGCAAATCGTAACAGCCGCCCGGCCTTTTCTCCCGCATTTTCCTCATGCGTTCCCGGCTTTTCCGGCGGTTCCCTTCGGCCTTGCAGGCGTCGGAACAGTAGGCTTGACGCCCCTCGGGCAAAAACGCCTTTCCGCAGACCGCACAGGCCCGCAGCTCCGGGGAGATGCCTTCCGTTGTCAGCGACGCTTGAAGCTCCGGGTTAAGAGGCAGGACAGCCTCACGGAAATAACGGCAGTACGCCCCTGTCCAGCACTTGTGCAGCATATAGCAGGCACAGTCAAGAGGAAGGCACAGGCCGCTTTCCCGGTCATAGTTGGCGCACATCCCCGTGACCAGAGTGCGGATTTTCTTCTTCTCGTCACGGGTCAGCTCCCGGGCGTCCATTTATGACTTCGGGCCACGATGGCCCGAAGGGCGGGGCTCCACGATCAGCGCCCGGAACTTCTTCCGGCACTGTTTTTTCTTTCCTTTGCACTCCTTGTAGTAACGGCATCCCTTACAAGGATCGTCATTGTCCCAGCCGGGGTGCGGTACTTCCTTCATCATTCGTTCAAAAGGGCTGCTTGTAAAATTCATTCTCATTCCTCCGTATCTTCCTCCCACGGCGGGGTATCTTCGTCCTCGGGTTCCTCTGCGATCTCCTCCAGCTCCCCGTCCTCATATTCGCAGTAATCATCCTCCAAATCCGGGGCCTCATGCTTCGGCTTGTAAATCTTGAAATAGTAACCAATCCCACCGCCGGCCAGCACCACCGCACCGATCAGGAGCAGAGAGAGAAGGGGGCTGTCCTTTTTCTCCGGCTCGGGTTCCGGTACTTCCTCCACAGGTTCGGTGGGCTTTGGCTCTGGCTCCGGGGTCACTTCTTGGGGCGGTTCCTTACCCTGTTCGGCAAGAGGCAGAAGGTCGTCTGTGGTAACGGTATTGAGGAAATAGACGTTCTCGCTGGTTTTCTGTTTGTCGATCACCAGATAAAACACGCTCTCGTCTGCGGTGGTGATGGTGTAGAACTCTTTACCGTCCTCGTCGGTGGCGTTGTCCACCACGGTTCCCGTCCCGTCCGGGGTAAAGGGGTTCTGGGTTTCCGGCTCCGCTTCGGTTTCCACCGGGGCGGGAGCTGTCTCCGGCTGCGGCTCGCTGCTCTGGGCGTAGGCCGGGACCGTAAAGATCAGGCAACACAAAAGGCTGGCAGCCATCGCCGCCAGCCTGCGGTATTTAGTTTTCTTCATGGGCTGTGTCCTCCTTTTCGGGTGCCTCCGGCTTCGGGTCAGTATGGCCCGAAGCGGTAAGGCTGTTTTTGGGGTCATTCAAAAAAGCCATAAGCTGGGCGGGGGTCAGTTTGAGCGAGCGCACCGCCTGCACGATCTGGCTGTTTTCTTCCTCCTGTTTCTGCTTTTCCAGCTCCCGGATTTTGGCCTGCCACTCGGCTGCCTTCTCCCGGGCTTTTTCCAGTTCCTTATCGAGCTTGTCGATCTTGTTCATGCAAGGACTCCTTTCCTCTGGCTCACAAACGCCCGAAGGCATAGAAATGTGTCTGCCAGTAGCTTGAATTGATGTTTGCGTATTGGATGGGCGAACCACAATGAAGCATCATCCCGTCGCCCACATAAATCCCCACATGGGACACAGGGCCGGGGCTGTCATAGGTTCCCGTGAAAAAGATAATGTCGCCGGGCTTTGCCTCGGAGGGAGAAATGATAGCGCACTGGTTGTAAATGCCCTGCGCCGTGGTACGGGGCAGGTTGTGGACGCCGCTGGCCGTGTACACCCAGCAGACAAAGCCCGAACAGTCAAAGGAGGTGGACGGGCTGGAGCCGCCCCACACATAGGGCCAGCCGATATACTTTGTGGCTTCTTCCATGAGCGCCGCAAAAGCCGGGTCATCCAGCGCCTCGCCGGGTATCTCATAGCTGGGGCCGGTATCTTCGCCGCCGTTGTAAATCCCTTCCCACAGATAGGGCTTGTTGCCTTTGAGCTGCTGCATAACGGTGTAGATTTCCCGCTGCTGTTCGTTAAGCCTCGGCAGGATCACGGCAGGCAGCGTCTTGTTTGTGAGGGTCACATTTAAGATGTAATACTCATAGGGGACTTCCTCGGTGGTGGTTTCCCCTGTCTCCGGGTCGGTGCTGGTTTCGGTGCGGTAGCGTATCTCGACTTCCTCCGTCAAGGTCAGTTCATACTGTGCCTCAAAGATCTCCCGCAGCTCGTCCTGCACCTGTTCCCGGAAATACACATGGTACTTTGCCGAGAGATAGGACGCCAGCTCATAGGGGTTATGGCCGATCTCGTCCACGGAATAGCGGTACTCGTCATAGCCGGGATGGGTGCTTTCGATGTTTGCCACCGTCTGCGCCAGCTCGTTTTCCAGCGCCGTGTAGTCCTCGTCTACGCCCAGCAGGTCCGTATCCTCCGAGGCGTAGGAGGTGCCGGATAACGCATTGGCAAGGCCGCTGCCAAGCGTGGGGAAGATGGAGCTTACCGCCGACACAAGAAAACAGAGCAGCAACAGCAGGAGCAGGACCAGCACCGCCACGGGATGACGGGTCACAAACTGCGCCGCCCGCCGGGTCGCAGTTCCCGAAGCGGCAGCGGTTTTCTTTGCGGCCTTTGCGCCCTGTTTTGCAGCCGCCTTTGCTTCTTTGGAATACCGGCGTTTCAGTTTCCATTTCTGCTGCACACGGGAAAGCGGATTGCTGGCAAGCTCCGGGTGCTCGGAGGCCATCTTCTGAAAATCCATATTGGCCCGGGCTTTTATGTCCTTCCGTTCCCACTTTGCCACCTTCCGGGCCGGGTGTTCCTGCCAGCGGCGTTTGGCATACCGGGTCAGTTTCCGGGCTCCGGCCTCGGCCACAAGTTCCGACTTATGGGCTCCTTCCACACCCACATTTTCATGCTCGACTTCGTGGATCTTGTTGTGGACATAGAACCATGCTTCTGTACGGGCTCCCCGGACTGCCTTTTTTGCAAGCCCCGGCGGTTTCTTCGCTGCCCGTTTTGCCTCGGTCTTGTCCAGTTTCTCCCGAGCCTTTCCCAGCTTTTTCCCGGCGTGTTCCGCTTTTGCCTGTGCTTTCTGGTACTTGTCCTTTTTGCTCCCGGCATTCTCTGCGGAGCCCTCCGGCTCCTGTGCCTTGCTGGTATCCTGCGGCCCGCCCGCTTCATCCTCCTGCCTCATGCGGTCAGAGGGACGGCTTTTGCGGCTGTCCTCTTGAAACTTGCCGCTTTTGGACTTCGGGCCATCGTGGCCCGAAGGGCTGTCCTGCCCGGTATCCTCGTCCTCAAACCGCAGGCGTCGGGATGGTGCAGGGGAAGGCCCTTCCCGTTCCGCCGGTCCGGGGCGATTGCCCCCGGTATCCTCCGTCGGCCCCGGCCTTTGAAAACTCCGTTTGTCCGGTTTCTTTCCGATGATGTATCCCTCCTTTCCAAACCTCGGGCCAGCATGGCCCGAAGTGTGTTATGCCCGGTTCATTTCCTGTTTTTTGTCCTCCGGGCGGGTGGTCATAATGGCGTACAGCTCGGTGTTCTGCGGGAAGCGGTCAACAAACGGGATGGTGGTGTTCCCGAAGAACAGCAGCCCTTCGCCGGAATTGGTATGGGTCACATAGGAAAGCTGGTGGGGGCTGATCCCAAGCTGTTTGGCTAAAATCTGCCGGTCCCCCTGTGCCTGCGAGAGCAGCACAAGGAAGTCCGAGTTTTCAAAGATGTTCTCGATCTCCGGGCTTGCCAGAAAATCCTTTACGTTCTGCGTTAAAGCACTCGGAACGCACCCTTTTTTCCGCAGCATTTTCCAGATCGCTACACAATAGCTTGCCGTCAGACGGTCACGGAGCAGCACATGAAATTCGTCAAAGTAGCACCATGTAGCGATACCGCGGAGGAAATTCATGGACACCTGCGAGTTTACCAAGTCCTGCATAATGAGCATGGCAATCGTCCGAAGCCCGGCTCCCAGCTTTTTTAAGTCAAGGCATACCAGACGGCGGTTTAAGTCCACGTTGGTTTCATGGTTGAACACGTTAAGGGAACCGGACACATAGATTTCAAGAGCCGTCGCCAGCCGCACCGCCTCGCCCTCCGGCTGGGAACAGAGCAGGTCATACAGGGTTTGGAGGGTCGGCATTTTGCTTGTTTCCGGGTCCTGCAAGTGTTCCCGGTACATCTGGCGCACACAGCGGTCAATGACGGTACGCTCCACCGGCTGCAAGCCGTCCTTGCCGCCAACGATCAGCTCCATCAGCGACAGGATAAAGTCGGCTTTCAGCGCCATCGGGTTTTCCTCGTCGAAGCTCAAATCAATGTCCATCGGATTGATGTGGTGGGGGCTGTCCGGGGCGATCTCGATGACCTGTCCGCCCAGCCGCCTGATAAGGGGCGAATATTCGCCCATCGGGTCCACCACGATAATGCGGTCTTTTGTGGCAAGGAACACATTCACAAGCTCCCGCTTTGCGGCAAAGGATTTGCCGGAGCCAGGCACGCCGAGGAACAGGCCGTTGGGGTTTTTGAGCTTTTTCCGGTTCGCCATGATGACGTTATGGGAAAGTGCGTTGAGCCCGTAATAGACGGCTTCGCCATCCATGCGGAGCTCCTGCGTCATAAAGGGAACGAAAATGGCCGTGGAGCTGGTCGTCATGCCGCGCTTGATCTCAATGCCGTTATGGCCCAGCGGAAGGCTGGAAAGAAAACCGTCCTCCTGCTGGAAGTCCAGCCGCTTCAAGGTGCAGTTGTATTTCTGGACGATACCGGACACCGTGAACAGGTCATTGTCCAGCTCCCGGCGGGTCGGAGCCATGTTTACCACAAGGAAGGTCAGCAGGAACATTCTTTCATTCCGGCTCTGTAAATCTTCCAGAAGGGTCTTTGCGTCGTTGCTGTATGTTACGAGGTCGGGCGGAAGTATGTCCATGTCGTACCCTGACCGGGCTGCCTTCTTTTGTTCCTCCACCTTCATCTTGTCAATGTCGGAGACTTTGGCCTTGATGGATTTTACGGCGGCGGCCTGATCAACGGTCTGGATATGGAGGGTGATGGTCATTTCCGCATCCATTTCCAAAAGCTCCGCCAGCAGCTTGTCCGAGAGCTCCGAGGCCAAAATCTGCAAGTAGGAGGCAGCGCCCCAAGTCGTCCCCACCCGGAACAGTCGGCTGAAACGAAAATCGAAACTGTCCGGGGCGATAAAGTCTTTGGTGGAAAGCCCGGTTTTGGGGATCATATCCCATGAAAACCGGAAGGGGGAGCCGCTGCCGGGGTGGAGCTGCCCGTGAAGAAGCTCCAGCCGTTCCAGCCCTGAAAGGGAGCGGCACTTGACGCCCAGCTTTTTGAAGTTCCCGCAAATGTCCGCCTCTACACGTTCCAGCCTTGCCCTGGCGGTGGAAAGGTCGTCCACGTTCACGCCGAAGGTCAGGAGCTTTGTGCGGACAATGCCGTTGTTGCTTTTGGCGATCTGGTTTTCCAGCATTTCCACATACTCACACCGGACGCTGTTGTAATCGTCATCCTGCATGGGGATGTTCACGCTGTACCGGCTGCCCGGGCGGCTTCGGTGGTTGAGGAAGGAAAGCTGGAACGGAAGGCTGCTGTCAAAGTAGTTGAGGCAGGCGCTCCACCCGTCAAAGATGGCCGCCTGATCTTCGGACTGTGCGAGCTGGTAGTTGATGTCCTCGTATTCAATGGTTTTGGTGTAATAGCGGTCCGTTACCCGGCACACCCCATCCCGGTACATTTCCCGGTAAGGGAGGGTCTGCTGGGCGGTGGTGGGAATGTTCTTTCCCTTTGTGAACAGGCCGGTAAGGCCCTGCTTTTCAGGCTTTCTGCCTGCGGGCTTTCCGGCCCTTCTGCTGTTTTGCAATCGGCTGCGCCTCCTTTCTGGCGCTAAGCAGCGCATAGAAGTTTTCGGTTTTGTAAGGCCGCACCCGGGGATAGAGGAACCGGGTGCGGATGATGTTTTTCAGCACTTTTTCCAATGGCAGGCCGTCCCGCTCATACATAGCCAGAAAGAAGAACGGGAGCATGAGGCCGATCATCAGGAACATGGCGGCGCTGTTCCCGATACTGTCACGGGAAAGCAGGTAGGCCGGGAGCCCCACCGCCGCTGCGCCGGAAAAACAAACAAGCTGGCGCTTCGTCAGATTGAAGGCCAGCTTTGTCTTAATTTTGGAAAGGTCTTTTGGTACTGGCACATAGGCCATTTGGGTACACCTCCTTTACTGCTTCGGGCCAGCATGGCCCGAGGTCATCTTGCGGCCTCTTTGGCCGGGGCTGTACTGCGGGCGGCTTCGGCGGCCTTACGTCCGCTCTGCCTTGCCCGCCAGTATTCGGGATTATACTGCCGGATGGACTGGTTGAGGTTTTCTTCAAACTGCCCTTTGTCCTTAATGCGGTCAGGTATGTTCCACAGCTTTTTGTCCAACAGTTCCCGGAGCACCACACTTTCCTGCGCGTCCTCCTCATAGCAGATATAGCCCTTATCCTTGAAGCCGCACTTTTTCGCTGCTGGGGAGAGGACGGCGGCTACCTCGTTTGCCACCATCGTTCCGCCGTGGCTGGCGGTAGATACCAGAAACACCCCTGGACAGAGGGTTTCACAGCTCTGCACATCACCCCACGGGGAACTTTTCGGCGCATGGAACATTCCGCCCGTCCGGCTCCGGTCCGCCTGCATGAGCGCCGCCTTTTCCAATATGGCGCGAAGTTCCGGGGAAAAGTAGGCGTATTCCCGCAGGACACGGGCGGCCTCCCCGCCGCAGGCGTTCATCAACAGGGTATAGGCATCGCTGTCCGCTTTGGTACAGCGGCCCAGCAGTTTTCCGTCGTAATAGCAGGCCGCGTCATAGCCCGTCCGTTTGCGTGGCATGGTTCCCGCCTCCTTTCTGCTTCGGGCCAGCATGGCCCGAGGTCAACGCTCTGCGCTGCGGCTGGGCTTTTCCTTCGGAGGCCGTTCTGCCTTTGCCTGTTCGGCAGCCGCTTTTCCGGCTTTGAGCTGGTCGCTGATGGATGCACGCCCCACAGAGCCACGCTCCGCCATCTGTTCCAGCTTTGCCTCATAGGCTTGCAGAACAGCGGTGTTGAGCTGTTCCCGGAACTCCTTTGTGACAGGGTAGGCCATATCCCGGTAGCCGCCTTTGCCGTCTGGCTGGCTGGGCATCCCAAGAAAGAGCCCCTTGCTGCCCTGTACGATTTTCAGATTTTCCACCACAAAGCAGTCATTGAATTTCACGCTGGCAAAGCCCATGAGGTTTTTCACAGGTTCGATGACCCGCACGCTTACATCCAGCTTTATAGGGGCAGCTGGTGTTCCGCCCGCATTTTTTTCCTGCATGGATTTCTCCTTTCCGCTTCGGGTCAGCATGACCCGAAGCTGTTACAAGTTTACAGTGCTTTCAACTTCGTTTCCCCACACGTCCCATCCGGGCTTTTTTTCTCTGGCGAACAATTCCACTCGTGGTATATCGCCCATCAGTTCTACAATTTTCCGCCTGGCCTCGTCCGGCTTTTTACTGTGGCGCTCTATCGGGGAAACAATAAGCTGGTGAACACCGGTAGACTTACGCTTCGGATGTCCTTTTACTGCTAAAAGACAAATTTCTGCATTGCCTCTGGTCCAATACCCCAGACCGTAAAACCATGAGTAGGAGCGCCGGTTCCTCTTTATCCATACAAAAGCCACAGAACGATAAGAAAAGCCCCATGCTTTAATGACCTTTAAGGCTTCCGGCAGTTGTGGGAATGTTGCCCACAGAAACAAAACGCTGTCTTTTGCAGCCAAGTCGGCCACTGGAAGGGAACAAATTTCTTCAATACTCATAGTGGGATAATGAAGCTCTGCTGATCCCTGCCTGTTTTTCTGCTCATACCGCCACGGTGGATCTGCATAGATTATCGAAAATTTTTCTTTCGGCATGATCCTCCTTTCCGCTTCGGGTCAGCATGGCCCGAAGTCTCTTAATGGCAGCCGAAGATGGATTTTGCAAGACTGCCTGTTTTGAATAAGGTAAAACACAGCAGCACCGTATATCCCACGCAGTCCCAGATCGCCCCGATGGGGTCGCCGTCGGTGGCGATACTCTGGATCAGCACCGCATAGATTGCGACACAGACTAAGATCAACAGACCTTGAAAGCCCACCGCAAAGAGGGAGCGGAAATAGTTCTGCCCCATGTGTCCGGTTTCCCTGTTGGGGACTGTGGCAAACGGGATAGGCGCTAAACTTGTGAGTAAATAGATTTCAGTCATACGGCCATATACGATGACGAAGATCACGATATTTAAGGCAATCATGGTAAGCTGGATCAGGAAGGATTGTAGCCAGAGTCCGAACAGAGGACCCAACTCCATCGCTTCAAGTTCTGTCCGTAGACTGTCCAGCACATCCGGCGTGATCTCTGTCCCGTTCTGGATAATGCCCGCTGACTGCTGTATCACATGCTGGCTCACATCAAAGACCGCCAGCACGATATTGAAGGTATTCGTCAGGATCATCACAGCCACAAAGGTTTTGAACACCCACTTAAAAAACATCCATGTGTCAACTTCATGGAGGTTGTTGCGTTCTATGAGCATCTGTATCAGCTCATAGGTCATTACAAAAGTGAGGATGACCCCGGCGATTGGCAGGATGGCAGTTTCAGAGATCTGTCGTATCATGGAAAAGACCCCGGCGTTCCAGTCCGCCGGGGTCGTGCCGACCTGTGTGGCGATCTCGCCAACGCTCTGATTGACGTTATCGAAAAGGCCGTCCAGATTTCCCATGATACCATCGACGAGCAGACCTTTCAGCCATTCAACGATTGCGTCGATGATAAAGTCCATACATCAGCTCCTTCTGGAAAAAGGGACAACGGGTGACACTTAGCTGAACAGACCGGACAGCAGAGGGATAAGCTGAAGGCCGATCAGAACGACACCGCCGCCAGCCATGAGCTGGTTTATACCCAATTAGGTGTAAAACTCTGCTCGATGGCGGGCGGCGGCGTACAAAAAATCTATATGGTGTTTTTAAGAGAACCGTCCCGGCGGGACAGGTCAGGCAGTGACCTGTTCCACCTCTGGGATGGGTTTGAGATTAAAATGAATTTCGATAGAAATGTGTCTTGTTTTATCTTCGTCAATGCGCTCATGCACGACGATTTCTTTGATTAAGCGGTTGAGGGTGGCTGCGTCCAGCTCTGTGATATTGGCGTATTCCTGAATGGCTTCCACCCATTGTTTTGCGTCATTGGCAAGCTGGACTTCATCGGACAGCCGCTTTCTGCCCTCGGACACTTTTGCTTTAAGCTCCGCTTGCTCGGTCTGTGTCTTTTCCAGCATGGTGTTGAAATTCTGTTCACTGATACGCCCTGCAATCATATCCTCATAAAGCCGCATTACCATTTTGTCCAGAACCTCAATCCGTTCCTCGTCCCTTGTGAGGGAGCGTTCCATTGCTTCCCGCTGTTCCCGCTGCTCGGCTTCACAGGTATTGGTCAAGCGGTCGGCAACCGCTTCCCCGTCCATCAGGGCGGCTCTGGCACATTCCCGGATTTTCCGCAGCACATGGCTGTAAAGGGTGTCATAATCAATCCGGTGCTGGGTGCAGTGGTTCTTTCCAAAGGCATTGTAGGTTTTGCAGGAGTAAATCTGCTGGGGATGTTTTGCGTTTGTGTAGCGTATCGTCAGTGACTTCCCACACTCACCGCATTTTATCAGTCCGGCAAACAGGCTGATTTCATTGGTCTGCCCCGGACGCTGGCGGGATTTCAGCTTGTTCTGCACAATGTCAAAGCTCATGCGGTCAATCAGCGGTTCATGCTGTCCCTCCACCACAATCCAGTCCTCCGGCTTCTTTTCCCCAATCGTGCCGATTTTGAAACGGTAGTCCTTTTTCTGGGAAGCAATCGCCCCGGTGTAGACGGGATTCATCAAAAGGTCTTTGATAACGGAGAAGTCCCACATATACCGCCCGTTTTCCGGGTCTTTCTTTTCCCATTTGGTGCGGGTATTGCGAAGCCCCCGTTCCCGGTTCCACCATGTGGGGCAGGGGATTTTTTCTTCCTCCAGCCGTCTGCGGATATAGTTCGGACCATGACCGTTTAGGGCATATCCGAAAATCAGCCGCACAATCGGGGCGGTTTCCTCGTCAATGAGCAGATGGTTTTTGTCCTCCGGGTCTTTCCGATACCCGAACGGGGCAAGACACCCGGTAAACTGTCCTTTCTGCGCTTTCAGAAGATAAGAGGAATGGACTTTCTTGGAAATATCCTTGCTGTACATCTCGTTCAGGATATTCTTGAACGGGGCAATATCGTTGTTATCCCGCAGGGTGTCGATACCGTCATTCATGGCGATATAGCGGACACCATTTCTTGGGAAAAAGTCCTCAATCAAATGCCCGGTTTGCAGATAGTTACGCCCCAGTCGGCTGAGGTCTTTCGTGATGACAAGGTTGATTTGCCTGCGCTCAATGGCTCTCAACATTCTCTGTAAATCAGGACGCTCCATATTAAGACCTGTGAAGCCATCGTCCTGATAGACTGCCACAACCTCCCATCCCTGCTTTTCGCAGTATTTTTCCAGCATATCACGCTGGTTTGCGATACTGGCACTTTCGCCTTGCAGGTCATCGTCCTTTGACAGTCTGCAATAGACCGCTGCACGATAGCCCCCGGCAAGTGCCGAACCGATTGTTCTGTATTCCATTTCGTTCATCATAGCCATTTACCCACACAATCCAGACGGTATCTGGCTCTTTTGAACCTCATCTTCATTATGCTTCATATCTTTCTTTTTAGCAAGATATTCTTTCGTATTTGTCTTACCGTATTTCTGGGAAATCAGGCTGACGAACACATCGGTTGCGTCCAGCTCCCCGTCAAACACCGTTGTAACATGAATCTCTGTTTTGTTTTTTGCCATAGGCAGTTATCCTCCATACATGAAAATAGCCAGACAGAGGGTGTCGGCAACGAAGTCCGGCAACGGGCTTCAAAAGACCTTGCAAACAATCTCAATCTGGCGATGGTTACTATTTATACTTTTCTTTTATTTTTCTGTTGTTTTGGTTGTCATAGGGGAGAAAAGCCGATAGTTTCGGGATTTTCCCCGGCAACCGGCTCGGCAACGGGATAGCAACAGGGGGTGCAACGGGCTGCCATTTTCAGAACGGAAGCTCCATCTGTTCTGTGACCTCCACAAAACCGTCCATCGTTTTTTCAGACGGGTTGCCGGAGTCCGTTGCCGGGTTTTCACGCTCCCAGCCCTTTTGTCTGCCATATTCGGAAAACATTCTTGGGTTCGGGAAGTACCGCCAGCCAGAAATGCACTGGTTCATAATCTCGTTGATTTCCCGGATTTCCCATTGCTTCGGCTCGTCAAAGGCATGGTTCAAGGCTTCCTTATAGAGCTGCTTGGAGCAGACCATGCTCCCGGTGTACTTATCAAGATACGCCTGTATCATCCCGGCTTTGGTGTCCTCCGGCATAAAATCCCGCTGGTGTTCTTTGAGATACCGCTGCATGGCAGGGCTGAAAGCCAGCTTGAACCTGCCGCTTCTGTAAATTTCCATCGCTTCTGCCCACATCTGCTCGATATAGGCTCTGGAAGCGGCTTCGTCCTCCAAAATGTGAACCTCGGCTTGCTCCGGGTACACCATGACGGGGATAAAGCGGCGGTTGCCGGAACGGTCAAGGGGCAGGAAGTCAAGGGCATTGGAAGTGCCGCCAAACACGCACTGACGGGGGCGGTCTGCTGGGTGGGTTTCATAGGGTATCTTGTAAACCTCTTTCTGCCGGCTTAAAAATGACTTGATTTCCTCAATGCTCTTGGCGTTTGCGGTTGCCATCATTTCCGACATTTCGATAATCCAGTGACCTTGCAGCTTACGGTACACATTGTCATCGTCCAGCTTCCGCAAATCATCGGAGAACCACTCGTCCCGGACTGCCAGCAGACGGAAGAAGGTGGACTTTCCAGCCCCCTGACCGCCTACCAGACAAAGCATGATTTCAAACTTGCACCCCGGCTGAAAGGCTCGTGAGATTGCACCCAGCAGGAACAGCTTCAACGCTTCATAGGTGTAATCGTCTGCGTCAGCCCCCAGAAAGTGCCGCAGACAGAAACGGATTCGTTCTGTCCCGTCCCACACAAGGGCACTTAGGTAGTCCCGGATGGGATGGTACTTGTTTTCATTCGCCACAATCCCGATGGCATTATCAATCTTTTTCTCATTGGTAAGCCCATAGGTTTCTTCCAGATAGAGAAGCAGATACTTCATATCCGTATCGTTCAGGGCTGTGCTTTCTCTGTGAAAACCGATGGGCTTTATGATGTCCTTGCGGTCGGTCAGGATGTTGTATGCGATAGCCCCGGAAAGCAGAGGGTCACGCTGGAATACGGTCAGGCAGTTCCGTATGCTCTGGCGGACACCGCCTTTCTCGGTGGTTTCCAGCCCCGCCTTGATTTCCTCAATGCTCTGGGGCGGCTGCATAGCGTTCATGGTGTTTTTTAGTTCTTGCTGCGTCTGCGGCTGCAAGCTCTGCCATTCGTTGTTCAAGCTGTATCACATCCTTTCCGTAGTCCGTAATCAAAGCCGCTTTTTCCTCTGTCTCCCCGAACAGCAGCACATCCAGCAGATATTCCACTTGGGCTTGCTTCTGTAAGGCTTCCACAAACCGGGGATGAACGGCTTCCTCCGGGGAGTGCGGGACATAATCCTTTCTCCATGCCCTAAGCAGGTGGAGATAATCGGCAAGGATACGGAAGCAGCGGTTCTTTGCTTCCTGAAACTGTTCCTCCGGGGATTTCTGCCGGGGCTTGGGCTTTTTTACCTTTCCCGGCGGCTTCCAGTCCTCATAAGAAAGCCCGAAGTCATTTGCCAGTTGTACGGCGGCTTCTTTCTTTCCCAGCCCATACAGGGCGGCGACAAAATCAATCACATCCCCATCCGCACCGCAGCCGAAGCAGTGGTAACGCCGATCCAGCTTCATGCTTGGGGTTTTATCATTATGGAACGGGCAGCAAGCCATCCCGTTCCGCCCTACATGGATTCCATAATGCTCCGCAGCCTGTCTTGTTGTGACGGACTGCTTCACAGCTTCAAATACATTCAAATCTATCCCTCCTTGAAAATAAGAAAAGCACCTGACATTCTCTGATTGAAAATGGCAAGTGCCTGTTAAAGTTCCATATCCTGTTGTCTGTGTTTCGCCTGTGCCGGGGCGGTTCTTTGTGCTTTTTTCTCGTCTGCCTTATCCTGCAAGACTTCTTTGATAGGCTGTTTCTTGGGCGGCTCTTTGCTTTCTTCTGTGCCGGGGGTGGCTTTCCGTACCCAGTAGCGAATGTCCCGCAGCTTCTTCAAATCCTCCTGTACCTCGGTCAGCGGTATTTTCAGGGCTGCAATTTCTTCCAGAAGCGTTTCCTGCTCCTCTTGCAGCTCCTTTTGGGTACTGTCCTTATCGTCCGGGTGCTTGGCAAGGTAGGCGGCGGCTTTCGCATACCGGGCAACCTCCGGGTGTTCCTGTTTGAATTTCTCCTTTGTTTTCTTAAAAAATATCTTCTGGTACTTCTCATAGACAGGCTTACATTCCTTGCAGTCTGTCCGGCTGGCAAGAATCCCGTCAATCACTTTGCTGCGGGCTTCCTTTGGCTTCATCTGATTGCGGTAATCTGCGGCTGATTTCCCGGAAGATTCCAGAAATGCTTCTAAGTCCTCCACAGTGGAAAGCCCCTTTTGCCGGAGATAGGACAGGGCTTCGCTGACTGCCTTTAAGTCCTGTGAAGTCCCCCGGTTCTGTCCAGCCCTTGTCCAGTCCTTCCGTTCTTCCTTTCGTATCTCCATATACTTCATCAGCAGATTGGGAAGAAGCGTTGCTTCCTCCGCCGCTTTTTGCGCAAGCAGCTCTTTCCGTTTTTCACCCAGCTCGGTAATCCAGCCTTTGAGGTTTTGGATAAGCTGCCGGATGGACTTCATCAGACTGTTGGCGGCTCTGATTTCCCGGTTCAGGTTGCCGATATTCGTCTGGATACCACGCTTTTCCATCTGCTGGACAGCAGCCCCCTCATGGACAGTGGGGACTATATCAAGCCCCTGTCTGGCATAGGAACGCAAGTCCACACGCTCCGGGCGGTCATTGGCTTCCAGATAGCGGTTCTGGATGACCTCCCATTCATGCCGCCAGATTTCACAATACTTCTGGTCGTTCCAATCAACCGTATCCTCCTTGTGGCTTTTCCACCTGCCGGACGGAAGTTTTATCCGTTCTCCGCTTTCATCAAGGTCATAAACCTTGCGGCTCTTGGGAAGCCATTTCCCATGTTCGTCCATTGCCCTCATAGTGAGCAGGACATGGGCGTGGGGATTGTGTCCCGGCGGATGGGGGTCATGGATGGCAAAATCAGCAATCATGCCTTTGGAAACAAACTGCTGCTGGCAAAACTCCCGGACAAGGACAGCGTACTGGTCAGGCGGTATCTCTCTGGGGATGGTAAGCACCCACCGCCTTGCAAGCTGGGAGTTCCATTGTTTTTCCACAGCTTCGGCGGCGTTCCATAGGGTATTGCGGTCTGCATACTCCGGCGGGGCATTTGCCGGGAGCAGGATTTCATTGTGGACGATACCACGCTTTTCCGGGTAGTGCTTCACTTGCTGGTCGTATTCACAGAACAGCTTTTCGCCACTCTGGTAAGCAGCGGCGGCAACCGCAGACTGTCGCTGGCTGCGCTGCACAATCGTGATTTCGTTGTGTGGACAGGGCATTTCGTGTCCCTCCTTTCGGTAATTGGTGGATGGGGTGGCGTTTTACCACCTCATTTTGGGCAGAAAAAAAGCAGGAGACCTTTTTCAGATTTCCTGCTTGGTGTGCCGCTGTATGGGCGGCGGGTATTTAGTTGTGAAAGTTCGGGGCAAATTGACCCGATGTGCGGATGGTAAACTGGGATTGTTAATTTGGAACAGGTCCTATAATGCCAACTGCTATTGCATCAATAAAAAGCACAAATGCTATTACACAAACAATTAAAATAGTTGTAATGACTTTAATAATAAGTTGTTGATTTTTACGTAAATCACTCTTACTGACAATTCTTAGGACAAAAATCAAAACAAAGATGATGATAAGAGAAATAATATTATAAAGAATTACTGTTTTCATCTGTGTATCCTCCTTTTCCTTATCAATTCCGACTTACAGAATACCTGTTATTGAAATAATTGCACAAGCACAGGCAAAAATGCCCATACATAAAGAGGCAATTACCCATTTCTTTTTCTTCTGTTTGTGATATTCCATTGCATTAAACAATTCTTTTAAACCAAAAGCCAATACTAAAAATTGAAGTATTCTAATCATGTCCATCAATCAACTCCTTCGCCAATTTTTGATTTATTGGTAATTTTATTATACTTCATTGCCTATCGAAAAGATAGCGTATTTTATGAAACTTGTCGGCTGGGAACAACTTGCAATGCAAGATGTCCCCAGATGGCAAGTCCACAAAAGGGTAGCTGGCGGCAGCCAGCGCAGGGGAAGCGTAGCGTCCCCTGTTTGATTTGGAGCAGACCATGACTGCGGAAAATCACAGCCCTCCGGCGAGGAGCCTTCGGAGAACGCAATGCGCCAACCTCTGGGTGGTGTATAATTGCGCCCTTAGTAAACTAAGGGGTTTCCGGCTTCTCCCGTTCCAGCAGTTTTTTCAATAGTTCCTGCGTGTCCTGCCTGTGAAAAATGAGTTTCAACAACAGCATGACATCATCATCTGTCAGGCGTTCCGGCTCTTGCAGAAAACTTTCCAGCATACCGCCACGAGTACAGAGCCGGTGCGTCCGTTCCTTTCGGGTAAGCTGCTTTAACTGGTGCTGCAATGCCTTTTCATCATTGATGGCTTTCCGCAGTTTCTTTTCGCTTTTCTCCAACTCCCGATTGAGTTTTTCCAGCTTTGAGGTATCAGGCAAGGGCAGCGTCCTCCTTTCCCGGTATCAGCACATAAATCCTGTTTGGTTCTCCAACGCCCTGACGCACCCGCATGATAAGTCCGGCGGTTTCCAGTTCATTCAGAGAACGCTTGACCGTCATGGGACTGCGGGACAGGACTGCGGCAATGGCTGTGACAGGGAAGCAGACAAACAGGATTCCGTTCTCGTCCTCCTGCCCATTGGAGAGCATAGCGTCCAACATCCGGCAGTACATGACCTTTGCGGTGCTGCTGACTGGAAATCCTGTCAACGCTCTGGGAAAGGGCATACAGGGCGGCAATGGTGTGTCTATCGTCATAAATTCAAAATTCATTCGGTGTCTTCCTCCTTTTTCCTTGCTCGTTTGGATAAATAACGGGGGCAGTCAACCACAACCGCCCGGAAGCTCTGCCTGCACCCATGCTGGCATTTCCGGCATAATTCGTTGTAAGTGACACGCCCCCGGTCATTGAGGTAAAAGGAAAGCTCATGCTTCCTCTTTTTGCTCATTCTCGGCATATTGCGCTTCCTCCCGTTTTAGTGTATGGTTTCGGGGCGATTTTCGGCAAAATTACAGTCATAGAACCGCCTAAAATCTCCCGAAGTATCAGCGATAGGGTAGACTATCCCCCTATCAGGTTGTCGTGTTTCGGTATCATTTCGGTATCATTTCGGTGTCAGTTCGCCAGTTCTCCCCGGTGTCGTTCCTCCCCTGAATCTCACAACGGCGTATCGCTCCCTTTGGTATGCTCGTTTCGGTCAGGGTTCCTCCATATCCCTGCCAAAAGTCATGGCACTACATCGCCGGGGAAGCATATCCCACACAGGCTGGTCATTCGATTGGAATAATCCATCGATGAACTACCTGTATCATAGAACATTTTTGTGCCCTGTGCCGTATATCCACAAAGTAGGAATCAGGGGTAAAAATCAGAAATTTCCACGATTGCGGAAAGTGTGATATAATCCAGATAAGCGGCAGCAATCAAACCACCGGAAAGGAGCGTGCGCCCATGAAAGGAGCAACAAGCATACAGGAACGCCTTTGGGAACTCCGCAAGGACAAAGGCTTAAATCTGGAAGAATTATCAAAGCTGACAGGCATTTCCAAATCAGCTCTTGGGAATTATGAAAAAGAGGATTATAAGGAAATCAATCATGGCAACCTTATCCTGCTGGCAGATTTTTATGGGGTGTCCCTCGATTATCTCTTTTGCCGGACAGAAAACCGGGCGGAGATCAACACGCCATTAAGGGAGCTGCATTTGAGTGATAAGATGGTAGTACTTCTGAAAAGCGGTCGGATTAACAACCGTCTGCTGTGCGAACTTGCCACCCATAAGGACTTTATCAAGTTTCTTGCGGATATTGAGATTTATGTGGATGGGATTGCCACCATGCAGATTCAGAACCTCAACGCCCTTGTCGATACCGTCCGGCATGAAATCATTGAACGGTATCGCCCCGGCGAAGATGACCCCCATTTGAAAGTGCTGCAAGCCGCCCATATCAGCGATGATGAATATTTCAGCCACATGGTGCTGGATGACCTCAACCTCATTATCCGGGATATTCGGGAAGCCCACAAAAAGGACAGTGAGAGTGCGCCCCAGACCACCGTTGCCGATGAACTGAAAGAAAATCTGGAAGCGGTCGAAAATTTCAAGGGCAGCCGGGATGAAAAGCTGGTTGTACTTTACTGCAAGCAGCTTGGTATCAACTATAAAAATCTGTCAGACGAAGAATTTCGCTGGCTGATTCGGATTCTCAAAAAGTCAAAGAAAATGGGAACGCCTATCAGCCAGAGGAAAAAACGGTAAAGAAAAACCGCTGTTGCATGGTTTGTTGGCTTCCATGTAGCAGCGGTTTTTGCTGGGATTATTCAGTTGAATTTTTAGAACGACAAACTTGAAGTTGTACTATTGCAGCCCCATAATAAAGAGTACCAATGCCATGATCGTCAGAACAGTCCAGCCGATATATCTTCCTGCAATTTCCCAATCAGACGGCTCTGCGTGGTCGACATTGCGGATCCGAAATGCCAAACTCCAACGGAACAGCTCATCTGCAAACAAAATAGAAATTGTATTGAGAACGCAGATAAACACAGCCCCAAACCATGCAAACCATTCGCCCTTATGTGTCAGCTCGGGAGCGTTCATCAGTTCCAGTATAGTAGCTGCAGATGGCTCCACGGAATCAATTACGTCCCCGTTTTCATCCCTCTCGATCCCATCACTGGTTACATAAGAAAATCCAAAGTTATCTAAGGTTCCGTCCTCATTGTATAGCCAATATGAATCCCCTGTCTCCAAAACACCCCCACGAAACAAAATATCTCCTCCTTGACGAAGCTCCATACCGGTCATATATTCTGCCATTTCTTCGTTCCTCGGAATAGCTGTAGGATCTTCTTTTGCTGTATAAGGGCCATAGGTTTTATCGCCATACTGAAATACAACGGTCTTATCCTTCGACACCGTAAAATGTGCCTGTTTTCCTTGGATTTTACCGGAATACACCGTACTGCCATCTTCTTGACTTGGGACAAGAATTGTGTTCTTATATTCAAATCCAACTTGTGAGATTGTCATGGGATAAATCAACGCAAATACCAGTGCCATAGCAATCATAAATATTAGGACACCCTTTTGATAGCGATTCAAACTTTTGATTTTTTCCATAGTCTCATCTCCCATTCAAATTCCGATTTCTCAGTTTCAAAAACTGGAATTGATTTACTTTGTTTGTAAATCTTCCAGAAAGAAAATTCCCTCTGTTAGGTTGATAAACATTTCCTCGTCCTTGATTACATGAATTCTATTGTTCCACCAGACAGTAGTGTTATTAGCGGAGATTGTTTTGCTTGTTCCATCCTTAAGAAAATAAGTAATTGTAATAGTAGGTTCTTCTTCGCTATTCACTTTCTCAAATAAATCATATTTCAGAAATCCTGTTAGCTTTAAGGCTAAGTCAATATCTTCACGGCTTGAAATTTCTTTAACATCATCCGTGATACTCGGATACGTGATATTTACAGACTGAATATCATTTATGCGGGGCAATCCCCAAAGATACATACCATTCGTAAATATGTTGATTCCAACAATCAAAACTGTCATAACTATCACTTCTATCAAAAATCGAATAAGACATTTGAAAATCTTGTTCATCAATTTATCCTCCAATCTTGATTTCTCCTGCTCCCAAAATTCCGATTGTTCTAATCTTTTTCACGCCCACCTTCTTGCCCTTCGGACAAGAAGTATCCCTCGCTCAAAGAGCTCGGTCAATTCCGATTTCTCAGTTTCAAAAACTGGAATTTATATTTACATATAAGTGAAAAACAAATTAAACAAAATGAGAGATAGAATAACAGCCGCCCAAATTGAACTGCACCCCATTTGTTAGACAGTATGGTATACTATCTAACAAGTGGGGTGTTTTGTTATGCCAAAAGGAGTACCAAACAAACGATATACGCCGGAATTCAAAAAACTGGTGATTGAAACTATGCAGGAAGAGAAATTAAGTTACAGCGAAACCTGTCGTAGATTTGAGGTAAACAGCAGAGATCGAATCAAATCATGGGAGCGAATCTATCTGGAGGAAGGGCCGGAAGGCTTTGCCGTCGAACGGCGTGGCCGCAGCAGTAAGGGTCGTCCGCCAAAGCAGCTGCCGAAGCAGGTAGAAGAAGATCTGCTGGCCGAAGTGCAGCGACTGCGTGCGGAGAACGATTACCTAAAAAATTTGCAAGCCTTGGTTTTGGAAGACGAGCGACACCAGCACAAAAAACGCTGGTAGTTCAGAAGCTAAGGCAAAAACACGCACTCAGTATTCTGCTCTCAATCGCTCAACTGCCCCGTGCAACTTTCTACTATCATTTGAAGCAGATGCAGAAAGAAGACAAATATGCATCTGTTAAGGAAGAAATCACAACGATTTACCATGAAAACAGGGGTCGATACGGCTATCGCCGGATCACGGCAGAACTTCGCAAGCGTACATTCTCTGTGAACCACAAGACTGTCCAGCGGCTTATGAAAGAGTTGGGCTTAGTTTGCCGTGTCAGGATGAAGAAGTATCGCTCTTATAAGGGAGAAGTGGGCAAAATCGCACCAAATCTGCTAAATCGGGATTTCCATGCCGAAAAGCCGAATCAGAAATGGGTCACGGATGTGACGGAGTTCAGCCTGTTTGGAGAGAAGCTCTACCTGTCCCCGATTCTCGATCTGCACAGCAGCGATCTGGTCAGTTACACCATATCGGATCATCCTGTACTCAGCATGGTAACCACCATGCTGGACGAGGCGTTTGCAAAGATCCCGGCCGGAACACGCCTGATTCTCCACTCTGATCAGGGTTGGCAATATCAACACAAGCAGTACCAGCGGATGCTTCGCGAGAAGGGGATCCGACAGAGCATGAGCCGCAAGGGAAACTGTCTGGACAATGCTGTGATAGAAAATTTCTTCGGACTGCTCAAAAGTGAACTGTTATATCTGCAAGAATTTCAATCCATGGAACACTTCAAACAGGAACTGATCGAATATCTGGATTACTACAACAACCGCAGGATCAAGGCAAAGCTAAAGGGCTTGCCGCCTGCAATTCACAGACAGCAAGCCCTTTCGGCTGCTTGAACAATTTTTACTTCAAAATATTGTCTAACTTTTGGGGGTCACTTCAAATCCAAAAACGAGCTTTCTTTTGCAAAGTTAAGTTCAAGATACTTGTTCCAACCAAAATAATAAAACTACCAATAATAGCAGGATAATGTGTTCCACTTGAACCATTTGACCAAGGAGATATACCCAAGGCAATGAAGATTTCATCTCCAATGCAAAACTTCGCACTATTCCATGTGACACCAAATATAAGACCCAAAACAATCAGCAGGACAGCAATGAGCCTATTGGTCAAGTTCTTTCTTTTGCTCATATGATCACCTCATAAAATTGCGATTTCTCAGTTTCAAAAACTGGAAGTTGTTAGTCGCTATCTTGTTTGCGGTTAAATTCAAAAACGACAGGTTCAAATTCAACTAAATGCTTATCTTGGGTGTTAGTTCCTTTAGGGTTCTCTATGCCGGTAACTTCATAGTATTCATCACTGTATTGTATTTTACTACCATCAAAATCTTTTTGAATGGATTTGACATATTCAAACGGATTTTCTATTGGTAACAAACTTAATGCCCGCTGTAGCTGTTGTACCGCTGTCCTCTGCTCATCGGTCAGTATTTTTTCTTCGTTTGCCATGTGTTCTTCAAATTTATTTTTATCCATCCAAACGATTTGCTCCAATGGGTTAGCAGTACCACAAGCCAAGATTAAACGGATAAAATCTTCAAAATTTGCCGCTAATGGATATACATTTTGGTCTACACAACTTTCTGGATTGCAGGCAAATACCATTTCTCCATATTCCGGCAAAAAGCAATACAGAATACATCCTTCAAATCCGATTGGATTTGCGTTGACGGGATAGCAAAAATACGGGTCTGCAATATCTCCATATTCTAAACATAAAGATCCCTTATCTATGGGAAGTGCCATATACTTTTCGTAAATTGTTTCCATTGATGTGCCTCCACAAAATTCCGATTTGTCATAATCATTCTATCATACCGTTATGAATAAATCATCTCATGCAAAACAATTTCTTCTGCCCGGTTGTGGATATTATTGCACCGCTGCACCCATTCCATTTGACGGGTACGCTTCAAGTCCTCGGTCACGCCCTCGGCAGTTTTCATCTGCTCCATGATGGTGTCTAACCGTTCCTGTGCCTGTTCGTTCAGGTCTGCAAGATATGTCCACAATTCTCCGGTCAGTATCAATGTGTTCAATCTGGCTGGGTGGACTTCTCTTAAATATTCCCGGTGCATCCGTCCATACTTTCCGATGGGGCGGTGTTCTTCCGGCAGCTTCAAGTCTGGGATGTAGTAATCTCCGACAAGGATATAATCAATTCCGTTTTCCGTTATTCTTGGTTTCAATTCGCTCATGTTCCTTACCTCCTGTGGAAGCAGGCTCGTCTGGTACTAACTCAATCACATCGGTAATCTCACAATTCAGCGTTTCGCAGATACGGGCTAATGTGTCCATGCTGATGTGCTTTCCCTCTTTGCTCATGTTGGCAATCATATTCGTTGTCATACCGGCGGCAAGCCTTAAATCTTCTTTTCTCATATCACGCTCTAACAGTGTGTGCCAGAGTGGTTTATAGCTGATGTGCATATTGTTTTCCTGCCTTTCTATCCATACCACCGGGGCGGCTGCCCCGGCAGGAACTTTTCTCTTATTATAGCACCAATCTTGTGAAATCACAATTTATTCTTGTAGCCTGCCGCTGATACCGTCTGGATTGGTTTTTCCTTTCTTTTTGTTCCCTTTAATTAGCCATGAACTGCTTAATGCCCTGTGATTTTGCTTATGTGTGATAAAGAAGTAATAGAAGTGTAAAAAATTTTGCCGTTCCTATCCGGCACATGAGGTATGTCGGATAGGTCGGGCGGTTAGGTGTCGGGCAGTTCTACCTTGCCGACAAAAGAATAATAGATTTCGATTTCCTGTCTGCGTAACTTGCCCCGGCGTTTCCCGTCAAGGGCAACGCTTTCATGGACAACGATTTTCTCCACAAACTCCCGCAGCAGAGTAGGGGTAAGTTCTTCAATGGTAGTGTGCCTGCGTACCACATTCATAAACTTTTCAGCGTTTGCGGTGGCTTCCTGCGCTTTGGAAAGTTCTTCCCGCAGTCTGGCGGCACGTTCTTTCAGTTCTTTCTGCTCGGCTTCATAGTCTGCCGACAGCTCTGTGAAACGCTCGTCCGATATGCGCCCGGTTACGCTGTCCTCATACAGCCGCTTGAAGATAGCAGATAACTCGGCTATGCGTTTCTCGGCGGCTTCCAGCTCCTTTTTCTTGGCGGCGTTCCTGCGTCTGTCCCCGTCCTCATTCTGCTCGATTAAAAGCTTCATAAACCGGGCTTCATGCTTTGCCGCATAGCTGGTAACTTTCCGCAGATTGGAGAGTACGCCAGCGGTCAAGAGGTCAGTGCGGATAAAGTGCGCTGTGCAGTCGGCGGTGCGTTTCTTGTAGCTTCCGCAGATATAACAGTCCTGCTTGCGCTTGTCCGTCTGGTATCGCTGCTGGTACATGACGCTGCCGCAGTCGGCACAAAAGAGTATGCCGGAGAACAAGCCCACTTCGTCATAACGGTTGGGGCGTTTGCGCTGCTTGCGTAACTCCTGCACCCGTTCCCACGTTTCCCGGTCAATGATAGGCTCATGGTGGTTCTCAAAAACCGCCTGCTTTTCCGGGGGATTTTCTATGCTGTGTTTCAGCTTGTAGGACGGCTTCTCGGTCTTAAAGTTTACCAGACAGCCCGTATATTCCCGGTTTTCCAGCAGATGAACCACGGTATTGGTCGCCCACTTGCACTCATAGCCGGGGTGGTAGCGGCGGGTGCTGCCCGTCCTGCGGTATTCCAGCGTCCCCGGCGTGGGGATTTGCTGCTCGGTCAGCATACGGGCTATCTTGGTCGGACCGTTCCCGGCAAGGCAAAGGCTGTAAATCTGCCGTACCACCGGGGCGGCTTCCTCGTCAATGATAAAGTTTTCGTCCTCGTCCATGAGGTAGCCATAGACGGGCTTGCTTGTGATGGGCTTTCCGCTCATGCCCTTAGAGCGTTTTACTGCCTTGATTTTCTTGCTCGTATCTCTCACCAGCCATTCGTTAAAAATGTTCCGCAGCGGGGCAAAATCATTTTCCCCCTGTGCGCTGTCCACTCCGTCATTGATAGCGATGAAGCGGACACCTTTCTGTGGGAAAATCATTTCTGTGTACATTCCCACCTGTAAGTAGTTTCGCCCTAACCTCGACATATCCTTGACGATAACTGTCCCGACTTTCCCTGCTTCAATGTCTGCAAGCATGGCTTGAAATCCGGGTCTTTGAAAGTTCGCACCGGAATAACCGTCGTCGGTGTACCAGCGCAGATTAGAAAATCCATTCTGTTTGGCATAGGTTTCCAAAATCCTCTTTTGGTTGGAAATGGAATTGCTCTCGCCTTGCAGCTCGTCCTCATGGGACAGTCTTGGGTAAAGGGCGGTAATGAGTTGCTGGGTGGTCTGTCTTAACATAAATTCCTCCGTTTCCGACAGCCAGCCCCACTATTCCGTACCTTGATTGTACCACATTGGGCGGCTGTCTGTATAGCGGCAAAAGCGTCAAATCTGCTTCTTTACGGTCGGTAAAAATGACGGTTTTTCAATCAGGCTTATCACAGGTCAAATATCCGGCGGCGGCTTCTGCTTCCAGCACTTTCATCATCTTGTCAGCGGCGGTGTCGGTCGCCCCCTCCTTGAAAAAGCCAGACACCACAAGGATTGTGTTGCCTATCCTCGTTTCGGTCACGCAGTCCGGGCGGCGGGCAGGGCGTTTGTTTCTCTGGGTGTCGGTCATAGGCAAATCTCCTTTCCGGCAAGCAGCCGTTTCAGCTGTTCCATTTTTCCCTGTGCGGCGGCTTTCCTCAAATTCTCCCCGGTAAAGCAGAGAGGGGAACACATTTCAAGCAGGCGGTCATAAATCCGGGCGTGGGCGGTGTCCTCCGGGTGCTGCAATTCCTCCAGCGTGAGGTTGGTCGTCACAATCAGCGGCTTCCTGCTCCGGTAGCGGCTGTCAATCACATTGTAGACCTGTTCCAGACCGTATTCTGTGCCACGCTCCATTCCAAAATCGTCAATGATGAGCAGGGGGAAGCTGCAAAGGCGGGAAATATATTCGTTCCTGCCCGCAAAGCTGGCGGCAAGGTCGTTTAATATTGCTGCAAAGTTTGTCATGCACACCGGGACTTCCTGCTCCATGAGGGCGTTTGCAATACACCCGGCAAAATAGCTTTTCCCAGTGCCTACCCTGCCCCACAAGAGCAGCCCGTAGTTCCCGTCCTTTATCTGTTCCCAGCGTGCCACATATCCGGCGGCGTTCTTCATCTGCGGGCAGCTGCCGTTATCGTTGGCAAATGTCCAGTCCTGCATGGTCTTGTCTGTAAAGCCCTGCCGTTTCAGCCGTTCCACCGTTTCAAGGTGGCTGCGCCGCTTCTCGGCGGCTTCCCGTTCCTTACGGGCTGCCCGCTGGCAGTCGCACTCTGACGGGTGGCGGTCACGCCCGAAAAAGGTCTTGCCCTCCGGGAAATAGGCTTCTTTGGGTTTCCGGCATTTGCCGCAGTATAAAAGCCCGTCCTCCCCGGTGTAATCCTCCGGCTCGGCTGTGGTGTCGGTCATAGGCAGTATGGTGTTGTGGATTGTATCGGTCATAGGCTTTCTCCCTCCTTGAATGAATAGTCCGGTATGCCTTTCTTTGGCTTCTCTTTGGCAGCGTCCTCCTGCGCCCACTTGTAAATGGTGGCTGCATGGCTCTGGTACTGCTTCCCGGTGGAAGCGATGTGGCAGGAAAGGCGGTCAAGGTAATACTCCCACTTGCCGGGGAAGTCCTGTTCCAGCTCCAAAAGTTCTGTGTCAGAAAGAAATACATTTTTATATCTGCCATAAGCGGCGGGGGGCTGCCCCTCACTCGCTCCTTTTGTTTGGCTCTCTATTAGGTTGTTTATATTAGTTTGGTTAGGGGACGGTTTTCCGACCGTCATAAGGTCAGTTTTCCGGCTGTCAGTTGGTCGGTTTCCCGCCCTTATGAGGGGCGGTTTTCCGTCCGTCAGTTGGTCGGAAAACTGTACCACTGGGATAGGCGGCACTTTCACATACAGACGGTTGGCGGCAGAAAAGCCCGTCCGTCTGCGTTCCAGCAGCCCGGCAGCGTCCAGTTCGTTCAGTGCGCCCTTTATGGTGGTGCAGCCTTTATCCAGCATTTCCGCTATCTCTGCTATGGGGTAGACAATGTATGTCCGTCCCTCGCTGTCCTGCCAGCCGTTCTTCTGCGAAAGGGTGGAACGGTCTAACAGCAGCGCATATAACTCTCTTGCGGTGTGGGATAGGTCTGTTTCCAGCAGGAAACGGGGGTAAGGCAGGTAAGCGGGCAGCTCCGTTCCTGCGGTCATATAATCAGCGATAGGGTTCACCTCCTTGTGGTGTCTGTCTGTGGGTTCTGTTACGCTTTTAGGGGGCGTTTTTAAGGGAAAAGGATAAATGTATCACGCACCCTTTGACACCCTCCAAAAAAGCCTTGATTTATGCGGGTTTGAAATGCCCTAAAGCGTGACATTTCTCCCTTTGTTTCCGCTTCCGTTTGGCGGCGTTTATCCGCTTCATGCGTCCGGCGCAGTCCGGGCAGTATTTCCCCCGGTTGGATTTTGGGAAGAAGAACGCCCCGCAGACAGCGCAGCGTTTCCGGCTTCCCCGGCGCAAGAGGGCGGCTTCCAGTGCTTCATCAAGGGGCAGGACAGCGGCGGTAAACCAGCGGCAGAGCAGCGAATAGCTGATACTCTGTACACACACGCAAGGCTCGCCGTCCTCCAACAGCAGGCAGTTCCCGCTGTCATAGTTGCAGCACTCATGCACAAGGCGGCGGGCTGCCCGGTACTGGCGGTAGTCCATGCGGGGGATATTACCGTTCATGGCTCTGCTCCTTTCTGCGCTGCGGCTCGCTCCGGCGTAAAATCTGGTCGATATTGCCCTTGACAGTCTGCAAGCGGCGGTACTCCTCCCGTTTTGCCCGGTAATCGTTGTAGCCGCTGTTTTTCTCTTTGATAAGGCTTTCAATCTCTGCTTGCAGGGATTTATAGCTCGGCAGCTTGGAAATGCCGTTCTCCCTGAAATAGCGGGCGGCTGCGTCTGCTATGATAAAGTCACTTTCATGCTTCTGACGGTAGGCTGCTTTTGCTTTGGCGTTTTTCTGCTGTTTCAGCCCGTCCCGGACAGGGCGGGTCTTGGAATAGGCAAGCACCTGCCGTTGCAGCTCCTTTTTCCCGTTCAGCGTCTTTTCCACCTGCTTCAACCACGCAAGGCTTTCCTGCATGGCGGCATAGGCGGCAGAACAGGCTTCGTCCAGTTCCTCCGGGGAGGAAAAGCCGTACTGCTGATAGGCGGTAACGGTAGCTGCCATTTGCTTTAGGTTGTGCTTTGCCGCCCAGCGGTCATAGCCCACGCCCTTGCCCTCGGCTCGCTTGGCTTCCCGGTCAACCATGCGCTGCAAGGTGTTGTCTGCCGGGGTGGTTTTTGCAGCTTTTTCCCCTTGTAACGGCTTTTTAACTGCGGCAGGGTATTCGGGTATGGCTTTGGTCTGTTCGGCAGCTCTGTGGGCGTTCTGCGTGAGCAGGGCAAGGACAGCAGCCTTGTCAAAATCGTCCCCCAGCTTTCGGGCTGTGATAGGCTTTGTCCTGTCCGGCGTGAGGTAGGAAAGCCGCCCCCGGCTCTCCTTGACGGTCACACCCTCCCGCAGCAAAAGGGAAGAAAACTCGTCAAAGCTGCCAGCTTGGGAAAGTGCCTGCCGTATCGTCCGGCGCAGCTTCGCCTTGTCCGTTTCAAACTTGGTGGGCTTGGTCGGCTGTCCGGCGGCTTCTCTGGCGGCGTTCTCTTTGTCAAGGGCAAGCTGCCCTTTCTTTGCCGCCCAGTATTCCCGTTCGGTTATCCGTTCCTTGCTGCCGTTCAAGAGGTCGATTTGGTAAAGCCCCTCCCGGTGGCACATTTCCATGACTTCGCTCTTGAAATATTCCATAGCGGCGTTGGTGCAGCGGTGCTTGCAGCCCTCCAGCGTGTCGGCTGGTCTGTCCATGTAGGGCAGAAGCGGGACTTCGTAAATCCGCAGGGAGTTGATGACGATATGCACATGGATATTCCCGCTGTGGTTATGCCCGTCCGGGTGGGTGCAGATTAGGGCTTGGTGTCCGGGGAAATGCTCCTTGCAGAACTGCTCGCCCAGCTCCTGCGCCCGGTCTACGGTCAAGCCGTTGTCTGTCCCGTCCCGTGGGTCAAAGCTGATGATATAGTGGTGGCTTTTCACATCTTCCCGTTTTTGGTTTTTCTCATAGCGGAGATTGGCTCGCATACAGGCAACAGCGAAATCCTCGCCCCCGCAGTTGAGGGAAGAAATGCGGTAATCCTCCCTCGGTATCAGCCGCCCGTTTTCATCAAGGGTGGCTTTCATGGTAAACTCGTCATGCTCAAATGTGAGATAGGCTTCCGCTGCGCCATAGTCGGCGTTTTTAGAGCTGATATGTTTGAATGTTGCCAACAGCGTCACCCACTTTCTGCAAGACTTCAAACTTTAGGGCAGCAAGGTCGGAAACCGCCGCCCGTACCTCCCCGGCAAGCTGCGGATAGGGACTGTGCCACTCGTTCAGCGTCCGGGCTATCTGGTTTAAGTTGCCGCCGATCCTCCCGTATTCGGCGGTCAGCTTCCCGACAGCGGCAAGCAGCTCGTCATTGATGGGGGAAACGGTTATGATGGGGCGTATGGCTGCCCCGGTTATGGCTTGCCGGATAAACTCGGCTTGGCTCATGTGGTAAGCAGAAAGCCGCTGGGCAAACTCGGCGTATTCTTCCTCGGTCATGCGTGTTTTGACTACCCGGCTGCGGTGCGGCGTGTTGTATCGTTTCATAGGTGGTTGACCTCCTTTCTGTGCGTGGTGTCCTCTCACTAATAGGAGAAAAACAGGGTGTGAAGCGGAACTGTTTTTGAAAAATCCGAAAAATATTTTGAGGGGTTTTTCAGCGGCGCAAGCCGCATAAGCAGGGTTTGGGGA
Source organism: Pilosibacter sp. NGB245 (assembly GCF_057397225.1). Taxonomy (NCBI): domain Bacteria; kingdom Bacillati; phylum Bacillota; class Clostridia; order Eubacteriales; family Clostridiaceae; genus Pilosibacter; species Pilosibacter sp. NGB245. The sequence goes on from NZ_CM171584.1 coordinate 1,362,908, forward strand.
AGGCACTCCCCAACAAGATTCCCGCAGGGGCAAAATGAGCGATAAGCGAATTTTGGCACCTCGGTAGAATCTTGCTCTAAGAAACTGCCGGCCTGCCGTTCACTTGCTACTGCCACTTTTTCAGAAAATCTATAACCAGCTTTTTTTATAAAAGGCTGCGGGCTGGCGTTTTTCCCTTACTCCCTACAAACCACAAAAGAGCAGAATGGACGGACTTTCCGGCAAGAACTTTTCCGGCGGCTCGGTCTTTCCCGACAATAAGGCGTTTCGGAAGCTGCGTTTTGCCCGCTGTCTGAAAAAAATGGCAGCCTTTTTTGGTTTCACTGTCTAATACGGAACTTTTGGAAATTTGCCAAAAATGGACGCAAAAAAAGCAGCAAATCTTTTTCGGATTTACTGCTTCATGTGCCGCTGCGGTGCGGCGGGATGGATATTCAGTTGAAATAAAAGAGGATGGTGGTACTTTAGTCTATCGACTCTTTACTAACTATTAGGTAATCTTGAAAGATTTTCCTTGAATTTATCTAAAGAATGTTCATTGTTTCCCGCAAAAATAAGTGGAATTGTATATTCATATGATATGCCATTTTCATAGTCCGATAATTGTATTTTTATAGTATCATCCCTCTCATCTTTAGGTGCTATATATATGAATGAATTTTTATTTATATCAGATATTTTCCCTTTTTCAGAAGAAACAGTATAACCCCAGTCTGTTAAATTTGTCTTTATTGTAACTTCTGTTTCTGTTTCTTTTCTAGTCTGCAATGCTGTTTTATCGATTTGGATATCAAAAGGAGTCGAACCTAACAATTCACTGTTTATATTTACAAGTTCTTCTCCATTTGTTTTAGAAATATTAGATTCATCTTCATAATTTTGTTGAGATTCATCTTTTGGTGTTTCTCTGTTACATCCTAATAAAAAGCATAAAATAATTAGTACTAATACAGAAAGTTGTTTTTTTTGCATTTATTTCTCCTTTCATATTATCAAAGAAAGCACTGAGAGTACTTTCAAGAAATTATGAAATATTCTCAATGCTTTCTATTTTTTGATTATAAACTTGCCGGTAATGATACTATGTTAATTTATCTCTTTCGCGTAACCTTTGTTGCAATATACACATGCACCATTCACCCATTTGTGAGACATTTCAATCGTCTCAACTTCATAAATGCTTACTTCTCCACAAATTAAACATTGTTTGTAATTATATACATGACGTGTCGCACATTTATCCCAGTCATCATATATACCAGGCATTTCATCTTCATATCCATAGTACTGGGGAGAACCCTAACTATGAGTATGAGCGGCAAATACAGTCATTGGAGCAGCTACAATTCCAGCTACTACTGAAAGTGCTAAAATAGATTTTCTTAAATTCATAAGTTCCTCCCTTTCCTTAAAAATACATAGCTCTTTGTTACATTGTCATTTTAACATAATAATTGGTAAAATGCAATAATTTATTTTCTATTTACGAGAAAATACTGTGCATATTATCTTATTTAGGAATAGTTAAGGCGGCTACCTAAATCTTTTTATTACTTTACCGCACATGAGCATTTGCCGCAGGGTTGTCCGACCCGTAACCTTCCAGAAGGTTGATGACACCCCACACCGCCAGACCGGCGCCAAGAGCCATGACCAGAATTTTAAGAATGTCGATTGCCTGATTGAAAAATTCCATATACGTTCCTCCATTTTGTTTGTTTGATGGTTTTGGGTACAAAAAAAGCCGCCCACATCGGCGGCGCTTCGGGTCATCATGGCCCGAAGTTACACGAACTCGTCGCTGTCCAGATCATCGAAGTTCAACAGGTCAGCTTCTTCGTCCGTGTCGGAGCCGTCCACTTCGTACACCGTGTATTCGTCCTCCGGCTTTAGTCTCAATGGCCGGTGGCGGAACAGGCTTTCCAAGCGGAAGGCGTTTTTCTTTTTATCAAATTCGGCTGTGTACTTGTAATTCGGGTGCTTTTTCAAGTCATACTTCGGGGACAGGAAGGGCGGGAGCCCCCGAAGCTGCAAGATACATTTATCCCCGGGCATGGTGGTGATCTCGCTGGTAGTCATCAGCTCCCGGCCAAGCCGCTGCATATTCTGGCTGTAACTTTCAGACTGCCCCCGGCTCCGGCCTTCGGTCTGCATGGAGATGGTGGCCTTGCCCAGCCAGTTTTCCGAAATATCCTTTAGGGTGGAAGCCTCCCGACCTCCGAGGAACACGATACTGTCCATGTTGCCCATGATGGTTTCAGAATGGTCCTTGTACAATGCCTTGCACTGGCTCATAGCCTGATAAAAGAGTGTCAGGCTGATCTCACGGGAACGGATGACAGCCACAATTTTCTCCAGCCCCGGCACCTGCCCGGTGTTGGCAGCCTCGTCCCACAGCACCCGCACATGGTAGGGCAGACGCCCGCCATAGGTATTGTCAGCCCGTTCACACAGAAGGTTGAACATCTGCGAAAAAGCGAGGGCAACCAAAAAGTTGTAGGTGGTGTCCGTGTCGCTGATAAGGAAGAACAGCGCTGATTTTTCATCCCCCAGCTTATCAAGCTCCAGTTCGTCATAGGACATGATCTCCCGAAGCTGGGGAATGTCAAAGGGGGCAAGTCTGGCTCCGCAGCTAATCAGTATGCTTTTAGCTGTCTTGCCAGAGACGAAAAGTCAAGGACTTTTTCATCAAATTCAAAAAGAAGTCACATTTTGCGGACTTCCTCACGGAGCAGACGCTTGATTTTGTCCTCCATCGTCTCTTTTGCGGTCTGGCTGAAATGGACACGGACGATATAGGTTGTCTTGCCGATCTGCTTTCTGACAGTCGGGCAAGTGGCGGTGTTGGTTGCGGTATTGTTCATTCAAAATCCTCCTGTAAATGAAAAATGCCCGGTGACTGTTCATCATCGAGCGGTGTCGGTATGAGGGAACAAGGCAAGGCGGCAACATTAAGGTATCTATAAAAACCTTGCCGTCTTTGCCATGCTTGCCGTGTTCCTGTTGTCAGTCTCGGAGATAGCAGACCCATGCTGTGCCGTCTTTCTCGGTCACAAGTCTGTCCCCGATACGGCTCTTTGCCGTCCTCATGGTGCGTGAGGAAATCCCACGCTCATTGACTGCCTTTTCCAGTTCTGCGCTCGGCATACGCTTTCCGTCCGCAAGCAGTTCCAGAATGAGCATTTGCGCCTGTGCGGTCTTGCTCTCGGTCTTGGCGGTGTCCGTCCCGGCAAGAAGCTCGTCAGCGGTAATGTCATAAGCTCCTATCCACGCAAACCCTTTCTCGTCTCCCAGAGAAAAGGCAATGGACTGTCCGGGCGGCGCAAGGGAGCTTTTCTCATGGATCAGCACCCTCGTTGTGGGGCTGTCCTTCAGCTTGCCGATAAAGAGCAGACTGCGGACTGCCGCCGTAATGTCGATAGACCCTAATCCCCGGTAGGTGCTTTGCGTTCCTGCGGCTTTGTTGAGGTGTCCGATCAGCACGATAGCGCACCCGGTAGCCTGTGCAATGTCTCCCAGACTGCGGAATATCGGGCGCACCTCGTTTGCTCTGTTCATGTCCACATCTGCACCCAGAAAAGCCTGTACCGGGTCAATGATAACCAGCCTTGCGCTGTTTTCCCGGATTGCCCTTGCTATGCGTTCATCGGCAAGGGTCAGCGGTGTGTCTCTATCGTCAATGACAAGCACTCGTTCAAGGTCTGCGTCTGCTTCTATCAGTCGGGGCTTGACGGTATCACCCAGACCGTCCTCGGCGGTCTGATAGATGATATTGAAAGGCTCAAGTGTCTCCATACCGGGCAAAGGCTTTCGATTGGTGCAAGCCGCCGCAAGGCGCATGGCAAAGTAGGTCTTGCCCTCGCCGGGATTGCCCTGGATAATTGTCAGCTTTCCAAAGGGGATATACGGAAACCATAGCCAATCCACGCTCGTCAGCTCCACATCTGCCATGCGGAGCATGGGGACAGGCTGGGCGGTGGGCAGCTCTCGCAGCGTGATTGTCTCGGCTATGAATTTGCGGCTGGGAATGTCCCCTTGCTGACGGAGAACATCGTTCCAGTCTTTCCTTACCGGGACAAGGCGAATGACGGCGATCTCGCCGGGAATGTCCTGTGCCAGCCGGGTGCAGGCTTCACTTCCTGCGGTGTCGCTGTCAAGGCAGAGGAACACTTTTCGGATGTCCTTGCGTTCAGAAAGAAAACGGTCAAGGGCTTTGCCTGAAACGCCGCCCAGGGCAAGGTAGCTCCTTGTCTGCCAGTCCTGCGGATAAAGGCAGATAAAGGACAAAAGGTCAATCGGTGCTTCAAAGACAAAGAGCTGGTTGCCGTTTCCCTCATAGTGGAACGGATAGGATTTGTCAGACCCGGCAATGTCCTGTCTGAATGGGTCTGCCGTTCCTCGCACATGGGCGTATCTCGGCGTACCGCTTCGGTCTCTGCCGACAAACACAACATTGTGCCGCTTTGCGTCCTCGTAAATATCCCCGGAAAGAAGAAAAGCCTCAACAAGCGTTTTGTTGAGACCTCGGCTTTCTGTGAGATATTGGATTGCTCTGTCGGCTGTCCTGTTGTGCAAGGGCAAGTGAAACGCTGTGGGCGGTGCTGTGCTGGCTTCGCTCTGTCCCTCGGCGCTTTCGCCGGTTAAGAGCTGGACTGCTTCGGGAAAGGACTTGCCGTAAAACTCCATGACAAAATCAATAGGATAACCGCCCTTGCTCTGGCTGTGGCGAAACCATTTGTTTCCCCGGACGGTCAGGCTGTCATGTTCTTTCCAGCGGTATTCCCGTCCGCTTTTGATAAGTGTCTCTCCCTGTGTGCGGAGAAAATCTTCCAGACTGACGGCGTTTGCCCGGTCGATCTGTGCTTGGGTGTACTGCATGGGCGTCCTCCTTACTTCTTGAAAACAGCGCATCGTCTGCAAATGCCATGCTCACGCTCGTCCAGCGTGTAGGGGCAGTTCGCACATTCCTCGCCGTACTGTCTCATGATAACAGGCAGATAGCCCAGCTCCTGCAACATATCAATCTGGCGGTCGGTGAGGGTGGCTTCAAAGGCAAGGCATTTCCGGGTGTGTTCGTCCAGCTCGATCAGGTCGGAAAGCGGTCTGCCATCGGTCAAAGCTTCTCCGCTCAAAAGGCGTTTTGCCGTTCTGCGGATGGGGTTGTACTCGTTCTTCCAGTCGTATTTTTTCATCGTGTCATATCCTCCTTTTTCTGTCGTGTTTGGGGTCGATTTTGGAGCTTTTGTTCCTCTGTACGCTCGTTAAATCGGGCGGCAGTATCTACACATGACTTGACCTTCCAAAGGCGGTGTAAATCGTCTCTGACGGTCTTAAACTCGCCATAGGTGGTGTTGTGCGCCTGTTCCAGCTCGTCATACTCGTCGGACAGCTTTTTCATATCCACCTTGCCGTCTGGGAACTCCCCGGTCAGCTTTCGTCTGGCGGCGTAGAACTGTATCAGTTCCGCTTCATGCTCTGCCTTGTACTTGGCTCTGGGCTTCTCAAGCTTGATTTTCTGCAAGCCGTCATAGACAGGCTTCAAGTTCTGGAAAGCGGCGGAGCTGTCATAGAGCCGCTTAATCGCTTTCATTCGTGCCGTCTGCTCATCCAGCGTTTTCTTCAAGCTCTCTGTGGCAGCACTGTGTTCGCTGACACGGCTTTCCAAATCTTCAAGGGAGTAAATGCCATTCCTCCGAAGATAATTGAAAGTCTCGTTCATCTCCTTTAGATTGCTGATTTTACCTTTCTGGGAATACGCCCCGGCTCTGCGCTGGGTGTAATAGGCGTTCAGCAGAGAAACAAGGTCGGGTGCCTGCGGCTTGGCAAGCTCCACCTTTGCTTCGGCAATCCAATCAAACAGGTGAGCGATTTTCTTCTTAATGTCCCGGATAACGGCATTGGTGGCTTTGATCCAGCGGTTGAACTCGCCTTTCTCGGTGCGTATGCCCTTCTTCTCCATTGCCCGGACGGTTGCGCCCTCATGGACGGTGGGAAGAAGCTCCACGCCCTGACGCTCATAGCTTCGGTGGTCGATACTAACGTCAAGCCCCTTTTCAGCAAACTTGGCGTTGCATAGCTCCGCCCATGTCTGCCGCCAGTATTCCAGCGTTTCGGGACTGCCCCAGTCGGTAGTGGGAACGGCGTTAAACACAAAGTTTCCATCTGCGTCCCGGATACGGTTGCCGTCCTCGTCCAGCTCGTAAACTCGGTGCTGCTTACAGCCCCATTTGCCGTTCTGCTCGATGGGACGGATGGGGCAAAGCACATGAAAATGGGGATTGGGTATGCCGCCGTCCTCTCTGTCTGGCTGGTGTACAGCGAAGTCAACCACCATGCCACGGCTCACAAACTGCTCCAATAAAAATTGCCTTGCAAGAGCGATGTTTTCCTCAAGGGAAAATTCATTCTGCAAAGCAATGTCAAAGCTGTATGCAAGCTGTGCCGTCTTTCCACGCTCGGCTTTTTCCACGGCGTTCCATAGGGTCTGACGGTCTGCGTATTCTTTCGGTGCATGGGACGGCAGGAGAATGTCGGAGCATATCACGCCGCCCTTGCGGGTGTAGTCGCTGTATTCGCCATAATACTCGCTATACAATCGCTCCCCGGCACGGTAGGCGGCAGAAGCAATAGCGGACTGTCCTGCGCTTCGCTTAGTCTGCGTGACGCTCAGATGAAATAGTGCCATCGGCTTTCTGCTCCTTTCCTCTGCTCGCTTGGTTGATGTGGGTAATCGCCATGTGACGGACGGCTCGCTGGACTTCGGGCAGAGAAAAGATGTACTCCATCAGCTCCGTCATTTCGGTGCGTGTGAGATCTTTGAACTCCGGGGCAAGGCTCTCAATCGTGCCGCCCAGATTGCAAAGACGGTGGGTGCGCTTTTGTCTCTCGCCTTTCTCCAGATACTTCTTTCTGTTCTCCAGACGCTCCAGCTTGTGCTGTTCCTGTGCAAGCTGTGTCTCGACCTGTTCCTTTTCGGCTCGGAGCTGTTCAAGGTTTTTCGGTTTTGCCATTTTTCGTGACCTCCTTTTTTGAAAATGGGGATAAAAAAAGACCGTCAACTTTTCGCAGATTGCGACCAGTCAACGGTCAGTTTTTCGGTATTCAGTTGTTGTGTTCAGTTCGGTAAATTGAAGTTGGTCAAAGTTGTTGGCGAAGATATTCCACAACATTTCCATTCGTATCATAGAAACAGATGTTTCCTACATTGAGGGGCAGGACAATGGCGAAAGGCTTGCCACTATCAATATCAATCACCTGAATGCCGTTGCCATCATCTACTTCAAGTCGAACAATATTTTGGGTATTCATTGAGATAAATGCCCTTTCGTTATTTCCCTCAACAACAAACTCTGCAATGTAATCATCAACCTCAACTATATCTCCACCACCACGGAAGAAATATCCAAAAGACAAGCCAGGGCGATTTACATAGACAGAAAAAGTGTGGTCTGTCTTGTCCTGTGGGTAAGAAATAAATGCAGCCATTGTGTCGGAAATGCTTCCATCAACAATCCAATCATCCAAAATTTTTTGAGATTGGCGAATGTCTGCTTCTAAACTGTTTGCGGTTTTACCAATGTCATTGTTTGCATAAAGGAAACCGAAAACCAACACACAAGCCAAAATAACACCCAAGAGGATTATGGGTAATTTCTTTTTCATAGAATCACACTCCTTTATCAAATTAAGATTCTTGATTTTCAAACTTGCTGGCGGCGAACGGTTTGTCAAAACCGTTTGCGGACGGCAAGTCCACAGGGGATAGCCGCTTTAGCGGCGCAAGGGGGTGTAGCCACCTTGACGGAACGAAGTGACGCAACATTCTCGGTCATGCAGTTTTCTTCTGCTGACGGAGAATGAAGCTCCGCAGGGCGCACTACTCTCGACAGAGAGTATAGAAGTGCGCCCTTTAGTTCCTAAAGGGGTTTGCTCCGGCTTAATTTCTCGACAAACTGCAATTAGTCATTTCAGTAAGTATTTTCCGAGTCCTATCTGAATCAAATATAGGACAAGGATATGTGCTGGATAAAAAACATAGAAGAAGTATTTTAGCTTCAGTTTACCACGCTTTCCGTTGTATAGCAGAATAAGCAAGCAGGCAAGAAGCGTACATAAAGGCGGTTGATTCCCCGTTGTCCCCATGTAAGCCAAAAGGAACAGCAACACTTGATAGATTCGGTGATTACGGCAAATATAAAATGCTGATATGAATAAGATCCCCTGCATACCGTAGTCACAATGGATTCCTTCCGCAATGCCGGAAAAAAGCACTACACTGAGAACTTGCAGGACTGCTGATTTTATTCTATCCACCGGTAGGTCTGATTTACACGAAAATCTTTCAAGGCATACCAATGTCAATAAGCCTAAAAACAAGGTGAAAAATACATTTTGATACTTCAAGTAAAACGGAAATGTATCTTCCATTCGTGAATACGCACTAAAGAAACCTATGTCAAATGGAACTTCCGAAATAAGGGCAAATGCAAGCATCAACCCAATATAGCGTTTTTTACTTCTTGTGTGTTGGAATCCTTCTGCCAGCAAAAAACAGAATAGCGGAAAAGCAATCGTCCCAATGCTTTGCAAATCAAACCGTATGAAATAATCTATCTCTCGGAATCTCTCCCACGACATTTGCCCGTTATCTGCCATAGCCCCCCAGTAGTTTGATAGCAGCCATTGCAGCACAATTTTACATAGATGGTCAATAAGCATTGTCAGTACAGCAATAACCTTTAGCGAATTTCCTGAGAGAAATTGAATGCGATTTATTTTCCTATCAAGGCTCATAAAGCAACCTCCTACCAACTTCCAATTCTACGATTTTTCGCATTCAAATTATACCATAAAACTCGTGAACAATTCTATCGCAACTTTGGAATATATGAGAAAAGTCCGAACAGTTTTCTGCCCGGACTTCCTCACTCAATCATAAATCAATTCTGCTTTCACAATCTCCTCTGCCTGTGCCTTGCAAGCGTTCATCTGCCGCACCCATTCCATTTGATTATCGGCTTTCAGTTGCTCAGTCACACCGTTTTGCTCTGCCAGTGACCGCACGATCAGCTCCATGCGGTTTCGTGCCGCTTCGTCAATCTCGGCACAATGTTCAAAGAGCTTGTCGGATAGCACCAGTTCATTGAACAGTATCGGGCGGTGCATTTCCAGATACGCCTTGCGAAGTCTGCCGTAGTGTCCGATGGGCTTGGTCTTGCGGATAACGATGTTCGGGATAAGATAATCGCCGTTCTGTGTGTAAGTGATATTCATGCTGATTGTACTCCTTTCATTGGCTCTCTCTGCGGTAAGCTGCTGACAGGGACGAACACGCCCTTTGCAATGTCCTCTGCACGAATGGCGGCTTTCTTGGCTTCGATTTCTGCCTTTTTCCGCTCCTTGATTTTATCCTCGTATCGCTTCTGCGCTCCGCTGGCTTTACGCTTCAAGTAGTTCTGATGAAGTCTGTCCTTGCGTTCCTCTCGCTTGCGGATTTCTTCTAATTCCTCCGGGGTCAGCTCCACTTCTCCAAACGCCGGGGGAACGAAACGCCCAACAAAATTGAAGTAAATCTCAACCTCCTGTGTGGTCTGTATACTTCCTTTGCGGTCACGCTCATGCACAAGAATTTTCTCGATAAACTCGTTGAGCATGGCAATGGTCAGCTTGTCGAAGTTCTCATACTTACCAATCAGAGCGATAAAACGGTCAGCGTCCTTTTCGTGCTTCTCATAGCTCTTGACAGCCTTTTCCAGAACAGAGATTTCAGCGGTAAGCTCGGACTGTTCCTTTTCGTATTGAGCGTCCAGAGTGGCGTATCTGCTGTCGGACAGCTTGCCTAAAATGTTGTCCTCATAGATTTTGCAGAGCAGGACTTCCAGCTCGGAAACTCTCTGCTTTGCTGTGGCAAGGCGTGTCCGCTGTTTCCTGACCTCTGCCGTCTGCTGGCTGGACTGTGCTTCCTGCACCACACGGACAAACTCGGCTCTGTCATGCTTGGCATATTCGGCAATAGCTTTGAGCATTTCGGAAACAAGGGACAGTACCACATCTTCATTGATACGGTGCTGTGTCGTGCAGAGCTTTCCAACTGGGACTTTGCTGTATTGGGAACAGGTATATTGAGAAATACGCTTGCCGTTGTTGGTACGGTGGACATACATCTTGCCGCCGCAATCGGCACAATAAAGCAAGCCTGTGAGGGGAGCTGCTTCGCCCCAGCCGTCCGGGTAGCGTCTGACATTCCCACGGATTTTCTGCACAAGGTCAAAGGTCTGCTGGTCAATAATGGCTTCGTGCGTATTCTCAAAAATCGTCCATTCGTCCTCCGGGACATAATGGCTTTTCTTGTCCTTGAAGTGCTTTCGGGTCTTGAAATTGATGGTGTGTCCCAGATATTCACGCTTTTCAAGAAGGTTGCAGATGGTGGAAGAACCCCAGCCGTACACATCTTTGAAAGTCTTATTCTTGTTCACGCCCTCGCCGTGCTGGGCAAGGTAAGCGGACGGAATGAGAATTTTTTCTTCTTTCAGCTTGCTGGCGATCTGATACGGACCGTAGCCCTCAATCGTCATGGCAAAGATACGCTTGACCACCTCTGCGGCTTCGGGGTCAACCAACCATTGGTCTCTGGCTTCGTTCCAGAGATAGCCGTAAATGACTGTGCCTGTGAGGTGCTTGCCGGACTTGCCTTTGGACTGGAAAGTGGAACGGATTTTACGGCTGGTGTCTCTGGCGTAATACTCGTTCATAATGTTGCGGAAAGGGGTAAAATCATCGTCCCCTCTGGCACTGTCCACGCCGTCATTGATGGCGATAAGGCGAACGCCACGCTGACGCAGGATTTCCATAATCTGACCGACTTTCAGATAGTCACGACCCATGCGACTCATGTCCTTGATGCACAGATACTCCACATTCCCGGCTTCAACCTCTTTCATCATTGCCAAAAATCCGGGACGGTCAAAGCAAGTACCACTAATGCCATCGTCCGTGAAATGGACAATGTTCGTAAAGCCCTGCCGTGCGGCGAACTCCTCCAACATAGCCTTTTGATTGGAAATGGAATTGCTCTCACGCTGTTGGTCATCATCTTTGCCAAAGTCATCACGGCTCAGTCGTTCGTACAGAGCTGTGATTTTCTCGTTTTTTCTCATAACTTGCGCTCCTTTCTTCGGTTTTAGGTTGTGTGTTCTAAGAGACTTCCCAACCGCTTGATTAAGAAGTCTTTTAGAGCATACAACACCGCTGGCCAGCTTGTATTTCTTATACTGTCTCACAGCGAAGTGCTGGGGACTGCGGCGTTCCAGCCCATCGAACATATAGTCAACCGCATTTTTGAAGGTTTCGTCATCTTCCCGGACTTCCATGCTGTTTATCATTTCCACCAGCGTATTCATGTTGCGTTCTTCCTCCGGCCCCTCAAAGACGATATAGGCCACAAGGGCGCAGTACAAAAGGGTTTCGGCTTTTGTCCAGAACTCGTCGCCCTCCTTGCCATCGCCTTTGGTATTGGCAATCAGGGCGGTAACGAATTTCAAAACATCGCTTTCCGTCTTGATATAGGCCAGCGGATTGTAGTGCATGGATTTGGAGAAGTCGATACTGTTGAACACCCGCACCCTGTATTTTTCCCTTTGCAGGAACCGCCCGCACTGGTCGAGGGTGCCGCCCTTCGGGTCTACCACCACATACGAGGAATGGGCTTGAAGGAGCTGCGGGGTCAGCCAGAACCTTGTCTTTCCCGAGCCGGACGAGCCGATGACACAGGCGTTTAGGTTCCGGGCATTGGCAGGTACCTTCGGACGGGTGTTCATGGTAAGGAACTCCGTCCCGGTTAAAATGACATTGTTCTGAAATTTAGGGTCTACAAACGGCTTTATATCCTCCTTTGTTCCAAAGCGGGCGGTGCCGTACTCCGCATCCCGCCGGAATTTTTTTGCCTTCCTGATCTTTGACTGTATCAGCAGATACATCCCAGCCGCACCGGCAAGGCCCACCAGCAGGTCAATACCGCCCAGCCCCGGCCAGTAGGTTTCAAAGGCTTTCGGGAAGGTGTCGAGCATCCCCATGAGCTTTGTCCCGAAGTCTGTGCCGGGTGCAGTCCGGTAGGCCGTCCCGATTTTGGAAAAAAACCAGAACACAAAGAGGTACGGCAGGTTGGGGAGCACATATTTTCTGATCTTGTCACTCAACGTCCGTCCTTCACCGCCTCTCTGGTCCGCTGCTTCTCCTTTGCCTGCGTCCTGATCTGCTCCGTGAATTTCCGAAGCTGGCCGAGGATAGAAGGCTTGTCCTGCTCTTTGTCCAGCACCTTTGCACTGTACTTCTGGAAGGCCGCCGTGATAGCGTCCGCCTGATTGGCTTTGAAAAACAGCAGGTAATGGCCGGGGCTCACTTTATGGAAAGCGTAGTCCACATGGAACTCCTTCGCGATCCGGTCAAAATCCTTCGGGGCTCCCACATAGGGCATGGCGCTTTTGCCGCCATAGTGGTTCATCAGCTTTTTCACACTCTGGCGTCCCTGTGGGGTCAGCGCCTTCCGGTGGTGCTTTTGCAGCGTCCGCACCACCTTCCCAAGAGCGGCAGCCAGCACTTTTCCCGTGAGCTTCGTTGTCCTGATCGAAAGGGCAACCGTTTTTTGGTTTACTTCTTCCTGCATAAAACCTCCTTTCCGTCGGGGTTCCCGCTATCCGGGAGGCCCCCGTACAATCTCGGGGAACAGAAAGCCTCGGGCCAATGTGGCCCGAGGCTTACCGCTCGGCATCCCTGCCGGACGGAGCTTTCTTTTCCGGCTCCGTCTGGACTTTTTCGCCCTGTTCCCGCATGGTCTGCAAGATAGAGGGCTTCTTTTGAAGCTGGGAGGGCTTTTCGCCGGACAGCGGCTTGATACATTCCAGCCGGTCAGCCGCCCGGATGGCGTTGTCCGTGAGCTGCCTCTGCCATGCACCCACGCTGGGAGCCCAACGAAAGCCGCTGCTTTTCAGCTCGGCCCGGGTGTCCGCGTCAGGCTTTCCGTCAAAGAACACCTGCAAGCGGTTGTCCTCCCGGTTCATTTCCACACGACCCCCATCGAACTCCCAGCCGGAAAATTCCTGCTGTGCCTGTTTGGAAAGCTGTTCGATACGGGCCTTTACCCGGCGGATCTCCGCGTTGTTGTTGGTAAGCTGGTAGCTTTCAAAGGGCCTCGGGTCGCTCCGCCAGCTTGACGCCATGCTTGCTTTCAGCTTTTCGATCTGGTCCGGCGACAGCAGCGCACAGCCATCCAGTTTGCCATGCTTGCGGTAATAGGCGTTGACCTCCTTCATAATGAGCTGGGAGCGTTCCAGCCCGTCCAGCTTCTTCTGGAGCTTTTCAATCGCTGCCGGGTCATCGGCGCTGATCCCGCCCATGCCGGTACTGCGTATCTTATCCAGCAGCCCTTGAATATACTGCCATTCCTCCATGTTGCTGTCCCGGGCCCGGTTCTGTTTTTCCTTCTTCCCCACCGGGAAATTGGCAGGTCCGGCGATCATCACAGAGGGAACCCTTGCGTCAATGGCAAAGCCCTGGTTCATGTTTTCAGCCAGCTTTCGGGCATAGGTGTCTAACAAATGGTCGATCTTCTCATGGTACATGGGGGCCACCCGGGATTTCTGCTTTTCCGCTATGGCGGCGGCCTTGTCCACCATTGCCCGGTATTCCGCCGTTGCGCTCCCTTCCTTGTAGTCGGAAAAGCTGTTCATTTCTTTTGCCCGGCGGGCGGCTCCTTCATTGATAGGGTAATAGTTGATGGTATGCACCTCCTTCATGCTTCGGGCCATGCTGGCCCGAAGTCCTACCGTTCTTCATGGGAAGGCCCCGCCTTGTCCTTTTTCGGAGCGGGCGGGGCTTCTTGAAACCGTTTGAGTGCAACGAGAATGGAGTGGACAGGTTCGGCCTTTTCAGGATAGGCAAATATCCGGTGTTCCGGCGGAATGTCCTGCGGCCCGTGGTAATACTCCTTGAAGCCCTCCGGGACTGCCGACACATATCCACCGGGAGCGAATACGCCGCCCTCGTTGATACGCACATCCCGCCCGTATGCTTCATAATCGAAGTAGTTCTGAATGTGCTCCGGTATGTCGATGGTCCCAAGCTCGTCGGCGTAAAGGCGGCCCAGCCCTTCATCATCGGAAATATCCGGGTAAAAGCGGTAAAGGTCAAGGTTCTGCGTCAGGTTTATCAAATCCTTCACGCTCCGTGTGTGGTTTCCCAAGACAAGAGCGGCTTCAAAGGTTTCCAGTCCGCCCTTATCCCGTACTTCCAGCAGGGCGTGGCCCAGCTCGTTCAGCTCGTCGATGTTCTCACATTCGTAGAGATGATCGTAGAGCCCCAGCACATCGCTGTCAAAGCTGGTAAAGAACACTTCGCTGTACCGTTTCCCGTCTATCCCGATTTTGGCAAGGGCGGCCTGCAACTCCTGTGTCGTCGTGGGGAAATGTACCGTTGTCCCTACCTCAATCCCCATCAAGGGGTACAGGGCGGTGTTGGTTATATAGGCTTCAAACATGGGCTCATTCCTCCTTTCCGGCCCGGTCAGCCAGCACCTCATAGATCCCGGCCATAATGTAATCGGCGCAAGGGAGGGCAATCGCGTTCCCCAGCGCCTTGTAGCGTTGCAGAGGCCGGATCTCCACGCCGTCCGCCCCGTACTTTGTCCAGCCCTCTGGCAGCCCCATCAGCCGTTCGCTTTCCGTTTCCGTCAGAAAACGGATACAGCCGCCCTCCGGGTCGCCCTCATACCAGAAGGCGAAGGGCGTCACGTCACTGGCTAAAAGAGTGGGAAAAGGGTCAGTTGGTAATCCGAAGCTGTTTCGGAAGGCCGTTTCTTCCTGCCTTTTTGCCGCTCCCCGCATACGGAAGCACTGAAAGGGGTGGATGACTGGTATCTGCCGCCCTGTTTCAAAAGAAGCTGTTCGATCTCCTTCGGCGGCGGCCCGCCCGCCCTCTCCGCAAGGCGGAGGAAGTGGGAGCATTGGACGGGGCTTAAATAGTATGTCTGCGGCACGTCTGCCTCCAAAATCCGCCACGACGAAAATCCGCTGCCTTCGTGCCAGCCTTCGGGTGCCTGCCCAATACTGGGCGTCCATGAGCCGCCAGCACACATCAGGCGTTCCCCCTCGCACCATTCCGGCATTTCCCCATCTTCCCGAAGGAGGCATTGGAACTTCGGTGTCCGAGAAGGCGGATAGGACGGCTCTAAAGTCCATCCGGTCATTTGTAGAAAACGCTCCCATGACGTTTTCCCAAACAGCGATAGCTGGATATAGGTTATCAGTAGCATCCCTCATTTCCTGTATGATACGAAACGCCTGATAGAACAGGCTTGATTTTGCCCCGGCAAGGCCGGAGCGGTTGCCGATCAGAGAAAGGTTCTGACAGGGGGAACCGAAGGTTATCACATGGACCGGCGGGATTTTCCCGCCGTCCACCTTCGTAATATCTCCCAAATGCGCCATATCGGGAAAGTGCCTTTTGGTTATGGAGATGGGCGCTTTTTCAATCTCGCTGGCCCAGACCGGACGGATACCGCACCGGGAAGCAGCCAGAGGGAACACGCCGATCCCGTCGAAAAGGCTCCCCAGCTTAATGTCCGGCATGGCCCGGGGTGCCGTGTCCCTTCACGGCAAGCACCCCTTCCAGCGTTGTCGCCGCAATGCCCAGCCGTCCGGCAACCGCAATATCGTTTTTCACATCCTCGTCCACAACGCTGCCGCAGACGATCAGGGTATGAGAACGCCGCAGCATATCCCGGCGCATATCAATCCCGGCCTTATGTTCCTCGGGAACGCTGTCATTCAAAAACAGCGGCAGGTACAAGAGCGGGCAGATCGGGGAAAAGCCCGCCTCATAAGCAAGGCGGCAGTAGTGAGCCGCCAGCTCCATATCAACATCCGGCTCGCCGCTCCATGCGGCGGTCAGGTACGCTAAAGGTCGTTTCATTGGTTGAGCCTCCATTTCTGTTTTGGTTTAGGGAAAAGCAAGAGTTCGCCCAATCCCTCCGCCCCTTCCCCCGGGAAGGGGAACGGCTCTGGAGAATTTATATCCCCGTCGCTTGACCGGGAAAAAGCATAACCGGGAGAAATCCGTCAAGGGTGCCTCTGGCACCGCCTGCGGCGGCGCTGCCCTTGACTGATTTTCCCGGCTATGCTACGGAATAACTGGCGACGGGGAATCATTTATATCTCCAGAGCTTCGGGGCGCGGGGCAGAGCCCCGCAATCCTCGGGCCATGCTGACCCGAAGTTTTAGCTTACTTTTCCTGTTCGGTTTTCTTCTCCGGTTTTTCGTGTTCCTTCTGCTGACCCTTCCAGTCGTCCAGCAGCTTGATGATCTGGTCCTTCATTTCCCTCGGCGTAGTTTCCTTGCCGAAATACTTGCTCAGTTCCGCACCTGTCAAAATCACTTTGTCTACCTCCTTTTTGTCCTCCATCATAATGCCGTCGATCACATCCCCGTTGAGCAGCTTCTTTTCGTCCAGTTCCCGCATACGCTTTGCCTGCGCCTGTGAAGGCGAGGACTGCTGGCTGTCAATGGCAACGGCGATATAGTTCTGGTTCTTCTTGCCGATATAGGAAAGCTCCACCGCCGTAGTAAAGCCCAGTTTTTTTTCATCCATCAGCTTCATCAAGTCGGGAACCAGCTCATTGAGCCGGATATACCGCTGCACCTGTTTGACCGCCATCTTATTACGCTCGGCCACAATTTCGTTGGAGCGTTTTCCTGCGTCCTTCGGGTCAATCTGGCCCGAAGTGCGGGAGCCCTGGTGCTTGATAGCCTCAAGCTGCATTTTCAAGGCTTTGGCCCGCTCACTGGGGAGGATTTCTTCACGCTGGTTGAGATTATCCTCGACCATCTGCGTGATGGCTTCATCGTCTGTCAGGTTTCGGACGATACAGGGCATATCCGCATATCCGGCAAGCTCGCTGGCTTTCTGGCGGCGGTGGCCGGACACGATCTCATAGCCGCCATCCTCACGGGGACGGACGATAGCGGGCTGGGTCACGCCCTTGTCCTTAACGCTGGACACCATAGCCCGCATTTCTTCATCGTCCCGGACTTCAAAGGGATGGTTCTTGAAGGCGTGGAGTTCGTTCAGCTTGATATAGACGATCTGCTCCTTGCCCCGGCGTGGAGCATCCTTCGGTTTTTCGGGTTCCTTCGGAGCGGGAGCGGCCTGTACCGTTGGAGCCGTTTTTTTCTCCGGTTCCTTTTTGACCGCCTTTTCCGTTTTCTGTGCGGGAGCTTTGGATTTCGAGGCTGCGTCCTTGTCCTTATCTGCTTTCGGGGGACGGCCCCGGCGCTTCGGCTGTTCCGGCTCTTTGGGTTTTTCCTCTGCTTTTTTCGGAGCCTCCGGCTGCTTTTCCGGTTTCTCCGCTTTTGCCGGGTCAGGCTTTTCCACGCCGGGAGCTGCCGCTCGTTCCTCGGCTTTCTTTTCCTTCATAATTTCAGCGAAGTTATAGACAGAAACCTGTGGGGTCTTTACCTCTGGTTCCGTCTTTTTTTCCGGCTCCGGGGAAACGGAAACCTTCTCCGGCTCTTTTGGGGGATTAGGCGGTGTTTCCTTGCCCGGCCCGCTATCCGTTACCGGCTGTTCCGGCGTTTTTGTGGTTTTATCATCTGCCATAAGCATTTACCTCCTGTTTTTTGGCATGAAAAAAGGGGCTCAACTTTTCAGTCAAGCCCCCGTGGGAAGTTCCTCCTTTCTCCGCCATGATACAAAAATACCGCCCGTAGTCTCGTTTGGGCGGTACTTTGTGTAAGATTGGCAGTCCATTATTAAGTTTTTTATTATGTTCCCTTTGTACACCGTTGCAAAAATCTGTGCTGGAATCTGTGGAAAAACTGCGTACAGATTATCTGGATCTGATGCTGCTGCATCAGCCGTTTGGTGATACTTACGGCGCATGGCGTGCTTTGGAAGAACTGTACAAAGAAGGAAAACTCCATGCAATCGGTATCTCCAATCATTATACAGACCGCATGGTAGAATTTGCAAACTTCACAAATATTAAGCCAATGGTAAATCAGATGGAAACGCATCCCCTTAACCAGCAGAAAACATTAAAAGAATGGGCAGACAAATATGATATCCGGCTGGAAGCGTGGGCACCATTTGGCGAAGGAAGAAACGGTCTTTTTGAGAATGAAGTCCTGAAAACGATTGGACAGAAATATGGAAAAACAACAGCCCAGGTAATGCTCCGCTGGCATATCCAAAGAGGTGTGATCGTAATTCCGAAGTCTGTACATAAAGAACGTATGATTGAAAACTTTAATGTATTTGACTTTGCGCTTGATGAGAATGATATGAACCAGATTTCACAGATGGATACTGCCACAAGTGCTTTTTTCTCACATCAGGATCCAGCAATGGTGGAGTGGTTTGTAAAAATGGTTGAGGAGCGCAAATCGCAGCATGACAGCAGCAAAGAAAAAAAGAACTGGTAAAGCTGCTTATGAGGTGAGAACGCACTTTTTTACTGCTATTGTCACCGGAAGCTGCCGGTGGCAAACTCAGTTGGAAGAAAAAGAAATTAGGTGGGGACAAAGAATGAAAGGCCGTGTTGCAAAATATTATCTGACAGACGGAAGAAGACATACAGATTCAGAAGGTTATAAGACAAGCGTGGCATTTGAAAAATACCTTGCAGACTGCGGTCTTCAGGTGGCGACTGACAGAGACTTTGGAATTACAGCTCTGCGGTGGGCAGGAATGAAGGCGGGAATTGGAATCATACGAAAAAACAATTTCTTTTATACCGAGAAAGGGTCTTATCAGTATCTGGAGGCTTTTTTAATTGATGAGCCGCTTCAGTACATTGTGGAGAATCAGATCAGACCATGCGCTGAGAAATGTAACCTGTGCATGCGATCCTGTCCGACAGAATCATTGGAAGCGCCGTACATGATGTGCAGAAACACCTGCGTTTCCTGCCTGACAACATGGGATGGCTGGGATCTAAGGACGGAACCGCTGCAGAACAAATTCGAAAAATGGATCTACGGCTGCGATGCCTGCCAGGATGCATGGCCCCATAATAGAAAAGCATGGAAAGATACAGAAGAATTCCCAGAACTCGAAGCGTGGAGCAGCCATTTTACGGATACAGAGATCGTTCTGGCGGAATACAGCTGGCTGCGATCCGTCGTGCAGCCCAAACTCTGGTATATTCCGCAGGGGAAAGAGTGGCGGTATAAAACGAATGCGCTGAACGCGATGTTAAATAACTATGATCCGAAATACCTTCCGGTTATTAAAAAAGTATGTCAGGATGAATATTGTGAGGTTCGTGATATGGCGGAGTGGGTGCTTGAAGAGATTGAAAGGAAAGGTATCGGTGAATCGGAAAATGGGCGTGATGTTGCATATAGAACATAAAATTACAGATAATTAACTAAAATATAAATAATATATTACAAATTATGAAGATATACGGAGGTATATTGAAAAAAACAGCAATTGAAATATAATTTAAATAAGAGAAAAGCGCAAAGTGGACTGCCCCTCGGAGAGGAGGATATCAATGAAAAGACGCGAAAAAATTATGTTGGCAATATTTGCTGTTGATCTGTTCCTTTTACTGTTTTACAATCAGGTCCGCGAGGATGTGCGGACTAATTTTACCTATAAGAAAATCTTATTCTGGTGGTTCTATTTTTATCCTATTGCTTATTTTATGGGAGGATATTTCCTAAGTTATTTTATCCTCGTAAAAAGTAAAATTGTTCTTGATAAGCAAGTGCAGAGAATGCTGATAGTTTTAATTACTGCTGTCGCAGGGGTGTATGTACTTGCAACGGGAGCGATGATCGTGCATCAATTTCATCCATTTGTGCCACATTCGCTTGGCACAACATTCGAGTATGCCTTTTTTACGATATATCCCAAACATGTATATATATTTTCGATAGTTGGTTTCCTGACAGCCGTATGTTTATTCAGTCACCCGGAGGGGAGGCAGTATGAGCAAGAAGAAAATTAAAATAAGATATATCATTTTTGTTCTGATCATCATAGGCATAGTAGTTTTTGTTGGAAAAATAACTAAGCTTGATGATTTAAACGCAGAAAAAGTCACCGAGATCATACTCGTATCCCCACCTTATAAAAAGAGAATAACAGACCGGCAGGAGATCGAAGAATTTACGAGTCTGTTTAATGAAAGAAAAAAGAAACCTGTATTTTCAATCATCAACTCATCTGGCTGGAGCAAAAGAGCCATTATAACAACGGAAACATATCAATATGATATTATTTTTTGCGGGGAAAACATCACAGTGAACAGGCAGAAATATGTCATGGATGAATCGATCGATTCTGAACTGGAACAGTTTTATCGGTTCCTGAATGAGACAGAGGAAAAATATAATTAACAAAGCCCCGTTAAGATGAATGCCCCCGGATAAGGAGGTCACTATTATGGATAAATCAATAAAAACATGGAGAGTTTTTCTTTTTGGGATGTGCTGTATCTTGGTGAGCCTGTATATAAAAAAAATTTTACTCTCATTAGAAATAATAAAAGGTGATTTTTTATCCAATAGTATTGTTGGGGTTGCGGTGATCTGGTTCATAGCCGGTATTTTTCGCCTATACCATTTAAAGCGAACATATCCTGAATTTAAAACAGTCTTATCGAAAGATAAATGGTGCATAGCAGAATCTATTCTTATTTTCATTCTAGCAGTGGGATTAACATTAACTGGTGTAGGAGCGCACAATACCCAGATGTTATCTGAAATATTTCAAAGAGATGAAGATGAGAATATCACAGAATCTATAGTAAACACAGAGTATGGTTCTATAGAGGATTTTTCAGCAAACAACAGCATGGATATTTTTGTGCTTAATTTTAACAAGGAAAGCAATTTAGATAATGGATCGTTCAGCGCAGTAGATAAAACTGTTTCTGTGGCAAAGAGCTATACGGCAGTAACATATGAATGTGAGATAGATAGCGATAGATTTCAGGTAAAGTTGGCAACATATGATTCGGACAATGGCGAAGAACAACTGAACGCTGTAATAAAAAGCAATCCGGACATATTCACGAAAAAAGATATTAGAGGGAATTCCACATATTATTGCCCGGGATCAAAATATGACTGGTCGGACTGTTATGCAATGGTAGTAGATCATAAATTACTCGTGGTTAATATAGAAAAAGAATATGATCAATACATTGAATGGGTGTTAGGGCATATCACATTACAGTAATAAAGAAAGTAATTACTTTTTGTAATATTACAAGGAGCTAGTTTATGCAGATTATATTTCTGCCTGGTGATGAACCATTTTCGCAGTATCCTAATCATTATGTCGTTACTTCTAGTCTTGAAAACGTGATACTCACCATTTAAAGAATGGAGATGATCCTGATTAAAAAGATACGCATAATTGCATTAATATCTATTCTGTGCCTACTGATAGTTTATTTGCTTTGGAATAACATGAGTTTAAAAGGAAATTGGCTTGATGATTCTGATACCATTTCCATTGAATGGTATGATTATAAAGGAATCTATCACAACCAGACTTTGACAGAAGAAAGAAGCGGACTTACTCA
Organism: Pilosibacter sp. NGB245; assembly: GCF_057397225.1. Classification (NCBI taxonomy): domain Bacteria; kingdom Bacillati; phylum Bacillota; class Clostridia; order Eubacteriales; family Clostridiaceae; genus Pilosibacter; species Pilosibacter sp. NGB245. Next base: position 1,384,497 of record NZ_CM171584.1, read on the forward strand.
ATTAATAAAGGATATAACCCCAAAGAAAATATACATAACTCCGCAATCACGTTCAGGAGAACAAAGTTATAATATTGACTATTCTGGCAAGCGAAGTGTTCGTTATACTGTAAAAAGTTCAGGTTTAATTATTATTTTGAATAATGAATTTCCATTTCAACATTCGGTCTGGAAAATAGGAGATTACGCGGTAATTATTCAATACATAAATAGTATGGTTGATAGATGAGCAAAGAAGAAAAAACGCATCACCATAAAAGCTGTTTGATCGTGATATGAATGGAGAACCTGTACACTGGTACACAAAATCAAAGGGAAATGGAGGGGACAAAATGAAAAAACATTGTATACTATGGACGGTAGTAATAACTCTTATTGTTTCCTGGTTTTTATTTTTTCCATGGAGTAAACAAGTATTTGAGGATGGCGGGACTATTGTCTATTCCAGTTTCACATACAAAATTTATATATGGAACTCAATAGGAGGAAAAAACACGACTGAGATATATTATTTCCCATTTAATTTTAAGTATAGAAGTGGGATATTAGATAAATGATCAAAAGTTAATGACAGCACTTTGATTATTGTTTATGAGTCTAACAACGCACATTTTAACTGTCGAAAGTCCAGAACACGGTTGATCATAGATGGATCTTGAACTGGAGCGGTTTTATCGATTATTGAATGAAACTTTGGTAAAGAGAGGATACATCGGCAAAATTTATGGAGGTGAGGACTATGAGGAAAATAAAAGAGATCCTTTTTTCTGAGAATGGCATGAAGGTGGTTAATACTCTGTTCTTTTTGGCGATGTTTTTTTATATGAGCGGCCTGTTGTTTGTCGCTTATATTGTCTGGATCTGTTATCTTGTGTTTTGCATTAGAAATACGGAATCCAGGGGAAGCAAGGTGGTTTATTCGGTGTTTGTTGGACTTGCAGTGGTTATGATCGGAGTGAGTCTGTATGGTTTGATACGAGGATGATAGATCATCCGGATTTCCTTTTGAACTTCCTGCCCTTCATGATCTTGTTACAGACTTTTTCATAGGCTCACTTGTTCTGCGCACATATCATCTCCCATGCTTCCTCATCGATCTCCTCCTCATGGAACAGTTTTCTTCTGTCGGTCTCGGTGATCCTGCGAATGACGCGACAGGGATTGCCGGCAGCGATCGACCAGTCAGGAATATCTTTTGTGACAACACTTCCGGAGCCGATCACAACGTTATTTCCGATGTGGACGCCTGGACACACGACGGTATTTCCGCCCAGCCAGACATTGTCCCCGATGGTAACTTCCTTCCCGTATTCGAACCCGGAATTGCGGGTATCCGGATGGATCGGATGTCCGGCTGTATAGATCGCAACATTCGGAGCCATCTGGCAGTTGTCACCGATTTTTACTTTTGCGACATCCAGGATCGTACAGTTGTAATTGGCATAAAAATTTTTCCCGACTTCAATATGGGAGCCGTAATCGCAGTAAAAAGGCGGATTGATCCAGGCATTTTCGGATTTCCCTAAAAGTTCTTTTACTGTCTCCGAAATCTCATCAAAATCGGAGCGGTCTGCAAAGTTAAGCTTTTGCAGGATCTTTCTGCATTTTGCCATTTCCTCCATGACACTCTGATCTGCGATGTACGCGATCTGCATGTCTCTTCTACGTTTCATGTCCATGTTTTGTTTTCCTTTCTACGCATATATAAATAAACGTTTTCATTGATTTTCATATCAGGATCTTCCATAATGATATAATAATCTCATAAGTATGACAATACCGGGTCATGGAAAGTTCGAAATAAAAGAATAAATAAAATGCGATATTTCGGAATCTATTTCCAGAGCCGGATTTACAACAAATCTGTTTTCGTACAAAGAAAGCACTATCGCTGCTGCAGTTTGAGGGGAGTGAAAAATAAAATGAAAACCTCTTGACAAGTAACCGATTGGTTACTATAATGCAAAGTAACCGAACGGTTACAAGAAACAAGGAGTCAGGTCATGGCTGGAGAGATGAAAGAACGAATTTTGGAGGCTGCCCTTGAGCTGTTCGCGCAGAGCGGATATTCGGGGACTTCCATGAATGATATCGCAAAGCAGCTGGGAATTACAAAGGGAGCTTTGTATAAGCACTACACGGGAAAACAGGAGATCCTGGACAGGATCGTGGAGCGGATGAATCAGATGGATTATGAGCGGGCGGAAGAGTACGAGATGCCGGAGACGGAGCCGGATGGTTTCGCGGAGGCGTATCTTCACACGCCGATCGGGATGATCCGTTCATATAGCATGGCGCAGTTTGCCCACTGGACGGAGGAACCGTTCGCGTCTAATTTCAGGAAGATGCTGACGCTGGAGCAGTATCGCAATCCGAAACTTGAAAAGCTGTATCATGATTATCTGGCGACCGGGCCAGCGGAGTATATGGCGGCGGTGTTTCGGAAGATGACGGACAGCGATGCGTCTGCCATGCAGCTTGCCCTGGAGTTTTATGGTCCGATGTTTCTGCTCTACAGCGTTTATGACGGCGCAGAGGAAAAAAGTGCAGTTTCCGGATTGCTGAGGGAACATATCGACCGTTTTATCAGGCGGATGGAAGCAGAGAGGATGGATGTAAAATGACAGAATATACAGGGCGGGAAAGATTCTGGATCCGATGTCCGGTGTGTGGGGCAAAAACACGTCTGCAGCTGCTTTGGGAGACGGAACTCAGGGCATTTCCGTTGTTCTGCCCGAAATGTAAAAGCGAAACATTGATCGATGCAAAAAATTATATGATCCAGGTTCAGGTTGAGCGCAAGTGAGACCTGATGTGTGATCCGGTTCAGTATAAGCTGACAAAATATTATGCCCCACCACATGGAAGAAGTGGTAGCCCAATTGGAACAAGAGAAAGAGCCAGACGCTAAGACGCAGTGCTGATCGAGAAATCGATCCCGCATTGTGTCTTTTTTTACGCGAACAACGAGACAAAGTCCGCGCTTGCGCGAGACCTTGGCGGTTGTCGCGATAAGAAGGGGAAACTCGCGAAGCATGTTTTTATTTGTTGGAGGAGAATCATATGGAGGCGATCATTTATACTACGAATACCGGCAGTGCAGAGCAATATGCCAAGATCCTGGCGCAGGAAACAGGACTTCCTGCATATTCAATGAAAGAGGCACAAAAAAAGATCCGACCAGGTGTAGACGTGATCTGCCTGGGCTGGATCATGGCAGGTACCATAAAAGGATATTCAGCGGCTGTCAGGCATTATCAGGTGCAGGCTGTCTGTGCCGTCGGAATGGGACGTACGGGAACGCAGACGGACGCTGTCCGGAAAAAGAACTGCATTCCAGGGGAGTGCCCGCTTTTTACCATACAGGGAAATTTTGATGTGAATAAGCTTCATGGGATGTACCGCATGATGATGGAGCTCATGATACGGACTGCGGGGAAAGCACTTGCGGGTAAGAAGGACCGCACAGCGGAGGAAGACGATATGTTGGATATGATGCTCCGCGGTGGTGAACGTGTACGGCGGGAAAATCTGATGGAAGTGTTGGAATGGTATCACTTACAAGAACACATTTGATCTTTGAGCGAAGCGGAGAGAGGTGATATTCCGCAGGCTGCAAGTGGATTGCCATAATTGACAATAATGATAATTATTACTGATTTTAGCTTGATAATGTCGCGGCAATATGGTATAATCACACCAGTTCAGAAAATAATATTGAAGAAAGGAAGTTATCAATATGCAGTATGCAATTGCGCATTTAGATCAGGACGGAAAGGCCGATTGTGACCAGAATCCGTATATCTCCGTAGATTTTGAGAATAATCTGGAGTCATGTCTTGAGGCAGCGAATATGATGGAAGACGAAGGATATCAGGAAGTGACACCGTTTATCCTGGAAGATGAAGGAAAGAGCGGCACATATACCTGGGAGTATGTGAGAATTCACACGATCTAAGAGATGGTAAGACAAAGGAAGATCCGACAGCGAATCATAACAATGATCCCCGCTGGCGGATCTTTTTGCGTTTTCCGTGCTTAAGCTATTGTGGCCAGAGAACTTTATGGGCAGAGAAGAAAAAACATAGAAAAGCTTGACGAACATATGTTCTGATTGTATAATAGGAGTATCGATCAAGAGAGAAATAAGAGAAATAAGTCGGAATAAAAATTTCGGAATACAGGAATAACAGAAAACAGGAATGGAAAAAAGAGAGGGCGGAGAAAATATATGGGTACGATCAACCGTGATGACATGCTGGAACTTACGAGGAGAATGACGTTAAAAAGAAACTGCTTTGACCGGATCGCCGGTGCGTATCTGGATAAAGATGGATTTGTGGACGGGACCTTTAATAAAAATTTCCGTCAGCTTTCCCTGCCGGATCAGCAAAAGAACCTTGATATCGCGAAGATGATCCCGTTTTCTGAAACGAATGTTGCGTTAAAGGAGTATGTTTTTGACCCGGAGGAGAAGAAGCAGGGGAGTGTATGGCAGCTGCTCTGTGCGCTTCGGGAGTGTGAGTTAAAGAATGATGCACTGCTGGATATTTTTTATGAGATGTTTGGGGAAAAGTATCAGGCGTCCGGGGATTATGCGGTATATTTCTTTCATGGGAACTATGATGTGCCGAGAAAGGCAAAGGATAAGGAGAGTCTATGGGAATCGGAGGAAGTTTACCGTTTCCTGATCTGTGCGGTATGTCCGGTGAGAGGGGATTATGAGCCTGGAATGCCGGTCTGCGGATTTATGTTTCCTGCGTTTAAAGACCGTGGACCTGATAATGGGCGGATCCAGGTATTTGAGGCGGATCCGGCGCGGCCGCACAGGGATTTTTTGCGGGTCCTTCTTCCTGTGAGTGCAAAATAAAAGAAGACAGAGAGGAATACTTCTACGAAGAGTTTGGTGGCTTAAAATAACAGGAATGCGCAGAAACTCTGAATAAGATTGTAGAAAAAACAATGGGAGGGGAGAATAGCAATGGCAGATACGACAGGCAGAGAAAACAGGATCTACGCTGCAATCGATCTGAAATCATTCTACGCCTCCGTCGAGGTTGTAGACAGAAATCTGGACCCAATGACGACAAATCTTGTCGTTGCAGATCGGAGCCGGACTTCGAAAACAATCTGTCTTGCGGTGTCGCCTTCCCTGAAAGCGTATGGGATTCCCGGGCGTGCCCGCCTTTTTGAGGTGGAGCAGAGAGTGTCGGAGGTGAACCGGGAGAGAAAGAAATACGCTCCCGGAGGAAAATTTACGGGAAGTTCCTGCGAGGCGAATGAACTGGCAGCAAGACCGGATCTCGCCCTGGATTTTATCGCCGCGCCGCCGCGGATGGCGCACTACATGAAAATCAGTTCGATGATCTACCAGATCTATTTAAAATATATAGCTCCGGAAGATATTCATTCGTACTCGATCGATGAGGTGTTTATCGACCTGACTTCGTATCTGGAAACGTATCATGCGACGGCCCACGAATTGACAGTCCAAATGATCCGTGAAATTCAGAAACAGACAAAGATCATGGCGACAGCCGGGATCGGAACAAATCTTTACCTCTGCAAGATCGCTATGGATATCATGGCGAAGCATATCGAGCCGGATGCGGACGGAGTCCGGATCGCAGAACTGGACGAGATGAGCTACAGAAGAAATCTGTGGGATCACCGCCCACTGACGGATTTCTGGCGCGTGGGACGTGGATATGCGAAAAAGCTGGAAGAGCGGGGAATTTATACGATGGGGGATATCGCAAGGTGTTCACTCGGAAGTGACGGGGATTATTATAATGAAGATCTTCTGTACCGGCTGTTCGGAGTCAATGCGGAACTTCTGATCGATCACGCCTGGGGATATGAACCGTGTACGATCGCGGACGTTAAGGCATATAAACCGGAAAATCACAGTGTCGGATCGGGACAGGTTCTCGCCTGCCCTTATACCGTTGAAAAAGCGAAACTTGTTGTCCGGGAGATGGCAGACCTTCTGGCGCTGGATCTTGTGGATAAGAAACTGACGACGGATCAGGTGGTCCTGACGGTGGGGTACGATATCGAGAACCTGACAGATCCGAAACGAAAGGGAAATTATGGCGGTGAGATTGTTACCGACCGTTACGGGAGAAGAATCCCGAAACATGCCCATGGTTCTAAAAATCTTGGCGGACATACTTCTTCCACAAAGCGGATCACGGACGCAGTGATGTCTCTTTACGATGAGATCATGAATCCGAAACTTCTGGTGCGGCGGATCGCGCTCTCTGCAAACCATGTTGCCTGTGAGGGAGCGGAGCAAAAGAAGGAAACGTACGAACAGTTGGATCTCTTTACTGATTACGGAGCGCAGCTGGAACAGAAAAAGAAGGAAGCGGAAGATCTGGCACGGGAAAAACGGATGCAGCAGGCGGTTCTGGAGATCAAGAAAAAGTTCGGAAAAAACGCGATCCTAAAGGGAATGAACCTGGAAGAGGGAGCGACAGCGGTAACCAGAAACAGCCAGATCGGAGGTCACAAGGCATGAGTGCGTGGGAGACATACAGAGATATCATTGATCTTCCATATCCGACAAGGTCAAGGCATCCCCGGATGCCGATCGGGGACCGGGCAGCCCAGTTTGCTCCATTTGCGGCACTCACCGGTTTCGGGGCGGTCCTGAGGGAGACGGAACGGATCACGGAAAAGCGGATCGAGCTAGATGAATATGAAAAAGAGAAGCTGGATGAGAAAATACGGCTGATATTGGAAGAGAAGGAGATTCACCCTGAAATTACGGTGACCTTCTTCGTCCCCGATGAAAAAAAGGATGGCGGTGCATATGTGACAGCCTCGGGGCATATAAAAAGAGTGGACGAGGCGGAGCAGCTGCTGATCCTGGAAGAGGGAGACAAGATCCCGATGGAAGATATTTATGAAATCTCGCGAGTGTAAAAAAGAGGTTTTGCAGGTCTGTATCATCGGAATACTGAGAAGGAGAAAATGCCTGTGAGCCCCGAATCTGAACAAATGATCGGTCTGCTGAGTTATGCAAGGCATATGAGAGAGTACAGTTAGGAAAATACGATCAGTCAAGTTGCTGTGGAATGAAAAAAACTGACAAGCAATTATAAGACTGAAAAAAGAACAGACTGCTTTATATAGAAAGTAAAGCTAAAACACATAAAAATATCAGAATATAAACCGGGAATCGCTTGCGTTAATTATTTAACAATGATATAATACTCTCAAAGGGAAAAGGAAACCAGGCAGGATATTCGCCAGATCTTTTTCGCTCAATATGCGATATAAACACTGCATCAATGTCTGAAAGGACAGCTTTGTGAAAGGAGAACGGAACATATGGCAAGATTTACATTACCGAGAGATATTTATCACGGAAAAGGATGTCTGGAAGAGTTAAAGAATCTGAAGGGCAAAAAAGCATTCCTTGTTGTCGGCGGTGGTTCCATGAAGCGCCAGGGATTTCTTGACAAGGCGGTTAATTATTTAAAAGAAGGCGGAATGGAAGTCGAGGTTTTTGAGGGGGTTGAGCCGGATCCGTCCGTAGAGACAGTTATGAGAGGCGCGGAAGCAATGCGCAAGTTCGAACCGGACTGGATCGTATCGATGGGCGGTGGTTCCCCGATCGACGCGGCGAAGGCGATGTGGGCCTTCTACGAGTATCCGGAAACAACATTCGAAGATCTGATCACTCCGTTTAGCTTCCCGGAACTGAGACAGAAGGCGAAATTCGCTGCGATCCCGTCTACTTCCGGTACAGCCACAGAGGTGACTGCGTTCTCCGTTATCACGAATTATCAGACAGGCGTGAAATATCCGCTTGCCGACTTTAATATTACTCCGGATGTTGCGATCGTGGACCCGGATCTCGTTATGGGACTTCCGGTCAAACAGGTTGCATATACCGGTATGGATGCCCTGACACATGCGATCGAGGCCTATGTCTCCACATTGAACGGACCGTTTACAGATCCGCTGGCACTCCAGGCGATCGAGATGGTTCTTGAATATCTGCCGGCATCCTACAACGGAAATAAGCATGCGAGAGAAGAGATGCACTACGCACAGTGTCTCGCGGGAATGGCATTCTCCAACGCACTTTTAGGAATCGTGCATTCCATGGCTCACAAGACAGGTGCTGCTTTCTCCACCGGACATATCCCGCACGGATGTGCAAATGCGATCTATCTTCCGTATGTGATTCAGTATAATGCGAAAGATACGGTTGCGGCTGATCGTTACGCGGAGATCGCGAGAAGAATGGGATTGGAAGGAAGATCCAGACAGGCACTGATCAACAGTCTCTGTGCTAAGATCAATGAATTCAACGAGAAGTTGAATATTCCGAAGACATTAAAAGAATTCGGCATCAATGAGGATGAGTTCAAGGAGAAGGTAGATCATATCGCAGAACTTGCCGTCGGTGATGCATGTACCGGCTCCAACCCGAGACCGATCGATCCGGCGGCGATGGCGAAACTGCTTACCTGCACTTATTATGGAACAGAAGTTGACTTCTGATCCATGGAAGTATGACTGGAATCACTGCGCGTACCCGAACGCTGTTTATCCCGGGCGGGAGATTTTCGCAGAGATGAAATAACGGTCGCTCCCTATCTGAAGAAGATGGGAATGATCGGATCGAGAAAAGATGTGTAAAAAGTGATCCTGACACTTGCGGACACACGTTGATATGCTCCCTGCCAGACAGACAAGAGAAATGATAACACCTGTTTGTCCGGCAGGGAATTTTTTTACGCGAACAACGAGCCAAAGTCCGCGCTTGCGCGAGACCTTGGCGACTGTCGCGATAACAAGGGGAAACTCGCGAAGCGTGTTTTCACTTGTTACCTGGAAACCGTTGTTGTACATGGCAGAAAGTTTCTGAACTGAAAATTCCGTATGATACCGTTGCGGCTGCAGATTTTGCCAATTCAGAATACGAAGCGTCGGCAAAATACTGTCATCCTATTGACTTTCTATAAAAGCCACTCTATAATATATGGTATTGAATACTACATCACGGGGAATGAATAAAAATATATCAGAGCCGTGATAGGAAATAGAGCTGGAGGAAGCAGTATGAATTATAGAATTATCGGGGACAGCTGTATGGATCTTACAGAAGAGCAGAGAAAAGATCCGCATTTTACATTGATCCCGTTTACGCTGATGGTGGAAGATCACCAGTTTATCGATGATGAGAATTTTGACCAGAAGCGTTTTCTTCAGATCGTAAAGGAGAGCCCGGAATGCCCGAAGACCGCTTGCCCGTCTCCGGAGACATTTAAGGATGCTCTTTGCTGTGAGGAGGAGAATGTCTTTATTATCGCGATCTCTTCCCACTTAAGCGGATGCTACAACAGTGCGGTTCTTGCGAAGAATCTCTATGAGGAAGAGTTCGGAACTGGAAAGAAGAATATCGCGGTGATCGATTCTGAGTCGGCTTCCACGGGAGAGGTAAATCTTGCGCTTTATATCCAGGAACTGTGTGAGCAGGAGCTCCCGTTTGATGAGATCGTGAAGAAAGCACTGGAATACCGCGACAGACAGAAGACATATTTCGTTCTTGAGACACTCGATACGCTGAGAAAGAACGGACGTCTCACAGGACTTCAGGCATTCTTCGCAACAAAGTTAAATATCAAGCCGGTCATGGGCGCAGATCACGGTGTGATCATCAAGCTCGATCAGGCCCGCGGTATTCAGAAAGCGCTTCAGAGAATGGTGGAGATCGTCGTAAAAGAGGCAGGAACAACGGAAGATAAACGCCTTACGATCGCACACTGCAATGCACCGGAGCGCGCGCAGTATGTGAAAGAAAAGTTTGAGCAGACTGCAAAATTCAAGGAGATCATCGTGACGGAGATGGCCGGTCTTGCAACGGTCTACGCGGGAGACGGCGGAATTATCGCGGCGGTATAAAATTAACAATAAAACCAAAGGACGTGTCTATGACAGACGGGAATCACATGCTTTGTAATGAAATGACTGACTGTGGATCAGAACAATGAAGGAAAGCAGCAACCGTTTTGAAAAACATTAAAAGTCTGGTTTTCAGTGGGAAAAAGAAATTTTCTCTCATGAAAACCGGACTTTTTTGCACTTACAAAAGCCCCATTCCCTGATAGATTTTCTGCTCCTTCAGATATTTCACGATCGAATTCAAAACAAGCCGCTTGTTTCCACTCCATTCCGGCGCAATGAGCAGAGACTTCGGTCCGTCCCCGCTGATCCTGTGGATCACGGTATCGGGCGGGAGGATTTTCAGACAGTCTCCGATGAGCTCCAGATATTCCGGCAGCTCCATCGTGCGAAAAGCGCCGGAACGGTAGAGAGCTGCGAGATCAGTGCCTTTTAAGACGTGGAGGAGCTGCAGCTTGATCCCGTCCACATGCAGAGCTCCGAGATATCGGACGGTTTTAAGCATCTGCTCTTTCGATTCTCCAGGGAGCCCGAGGATCACATGGACGATCACGGTGAGGCCCGCAGCTTTTAATCTGCGGTACGCATCCTCAAAGACAGGAAGCTCATATCCCCGGCGGATGAGTTTTGCTGTATCCTCGTGGATCGTCTGCAGTCCAAGCTCCACCCATACCGGTTTTTTCCTGTTTAATTCTGCCAATAATTTCACCGTCCCATCCGGCAGACAGTCCGGTCTTGTCCCGATGGAAAGACCGCAGATCTCCGGGAAAGAGACAGCCTCAGTGAAAAGCTGTTCCAGATAAGGGAGCGGAGCATATGTGTTCGTGTAAGACTGGAAGTAGGCGATGTAGGAATTGTCATTTCCGGATATCTTGCGTCTGACACGGGTTTTTGCGAGATCCATCTGTTCCTTAAGGGAAGAGGTGCGTTTTTCCGCGAAATCCCCGGATCCTCCGGCGCTGCAGAAGATACAGCCGCCTGTGCCGAGTGTTCCGTCGCGGTTCGGGCATGTCATGCCGCCGTCTAAGGAGATCTTATAGATTTTTTTTCCAAATTGCTTCTTTAATTCATAGTCGAGAGAGTGGTACGGTTTTCCGCCCCAGTCGGTTTGCAACATATATAAAATCCTTTCTGATTCATGTTCATTTAAGTTGAATGCGCGTGAGGCCTGACGCATGAGCCGGACCAGCGTGAGCGGCTTGCTCACCGCCTGAAAGATATGGAAGCTTATCACGACGAAGATAAAGTTTTCCTTGCAACACATATAAGAAGTATTATATAATAATAGAAAGTTTCTTTTCAATCGGATTTTGCTGCATTTCACTGGAACATACCGTAAAAAAGAAAATTTTTCATGAAGAAAAGCGAAAAAAAGAATTTGTTATCGCGACAGTCGCCAAGGTCTCGCGCAAGCGCGAACTTTGGCTCGTTGTTAGCGTAAACAAAATATCCGCAGAGCGGATCGAAAAGGAGATTGGGGTTATGGATAGAGAAGCTGCAAAAAAAGCATTACAGAGCGAGAAAGCGTCCGGATTTTTTAAGGAGATGTACGGAACCGGCGCCGCTGAGAATGAGAAGCGCTATGAGCATGTTCTCGAGGAATTCGGACAGGCGTTTGGGGAGAAGAATGTAAGCATGTTTACCTCCGCAGGCCGTACCGAGATCAGTGGAAACCATACGGACCACAACAACGGAAAGGTCCTGGCCGGAAGTATCAATCTGGACTGCGTAGCCTGTGCGGCAGCAAACGGAACCGACGAGATCCACATTATCAGTGAGACATACAACCAGAAATTCACGATCAATATCAATAACTTAAAGCCGAGCGACAAGATGGCGGGGACTATCGATCTGACAAAAGGAATGCTGGCAGGTTTCCAGGAGATGGGATATCAGATCGGCGGATTCGATGCCTACATTACGAGCAACGTGATCAGCTCCGCCGGGGTCAGCTCCTCCGCATCCTATGAGATGCTGATCTGCTCCATGATCAACGAATTCTTTAATGACGGCAAAGTGGACGTCGTTACATATGCCCATGTCGGCAAATATGCGGAGAACAAATACTGGAACAAGGGATCAGGACTTCTCGACCAGATGGCATGTGCGGTCGGCGGCATGATCACGATCGACTTCAAGAACCCGTTAAAACCGGCCGTTGAGAAGATCGATTATGATTTCGGCGCGCAGGATCACAGTCTGATCATCGTCCAGACAGGAAAGGGACATGCAGACTTGAGTGAAGAGTATTCCTCAATCCCGAATGAGATGAAACGCGTGGCAGCCGTGTTCGGCAAAGAGTTCTGCGCGGACATCACGGAAAAAGAAGTGATCGACAACGCAGAAAAAGTGAGAAAAGAGGCGGGCGACCGCGCATTTTTACGTGCACTCCACTTCTTTGAGGAGAACAAGCGCGTGGAGAAAGAAGTAAAGGCTTTAAAGGAGAACCGCTTCGACGAATTCCTGGATCTGATCACGGAATCCGGAAATTCCTCCTGGAAATGGCTCCAGAACTGTTATGTTCCGGGCTCTGAGGAGCAGGGGATCACATCCGCGCTGGCTCTCACGGAGTTATTTATCAAGGAGAAAGGCTGCGGCGCATGCCGTGTTCACGGAGGCGGATTCGCAGGCGTTATCATGGCGATGCTGCCGAACCGTGTGGCTGATGAGTACATCACCTATATCGAAAAGGCCATGGGACCGGGAAGTGCGTACCGCATGAGCATCCGCCCGTATGGCGCTGTCTGCGTGGACGGATATATCGCATGATGAAAATGCTGAAAAACAGGAAGAAACGGGTGTGTGCGGGAATGGCGGCTCTTCTTGCCGCGTCCTGCGTGCTGTCCGCATGTTCGAAGAAGGAGTCTGATGCTCAGGAGACACGGAAACTCATTATGGGGACTTTCACTGAGGACAGCGTGATGGACCGGGCCGGAAAAGCCGTGGCGGCGACCATCAGCAACACAGTTCCGGGGATCTATGTGGAGACATGGCCGTCGAAAGGCGCCTATGTGAGTATGGATCATCTGTTTGACGGAACGTATGATCTGGTGATCGTTCCGGCGGGGGCGGCTCTGGAGGCATACACGGGAACCGGAGCGTGCGAAGGCGAAAAGAAGGAAAAACTCCGCGCGATCGCGGCCTGTTACCCGATCGTCTCCACCTGGGCATCCCCGAAAGAACTGGGACTTTCTGAGGTACAGGAGTTAAAGGGACATCCGCTCGCGGCCGGAAATGAAGGTTCTGAGACTGCAAAAGTGTCCGGGGAAGTGTTTGACGTTCTGGGGATCAATGAGGAAAATTCCGAGATCTGGTACTACGGGATCAAAGGGGGAGCCGACGGGATCCGCGACCAGTGGGCGGACGGGATCCATGCGTTCACGGAGAGTCCGGTTTCAGCTTATAAGGATCTGGCATCGGAGAACAGGATCCGCTTTTTATCCTATACGGACGAAGAGCTGGATGCGATCCTGGCCGGACACCCGGAGTACAGTAAGATCACGATCCTGGCGGAAACCTACGAAAACCAGGATGAGGAGATCACGACATTTTGCGAGAAAGTCCTGGTCTGTGTCTCTGCGGACATGGACGAGAAACTTGCCCATGAGATCGCCTGGGCGCTGGAGGTCAACGGACCTGTGTATACAGCCGGACAGGATTTCATGCGGGCAATGGATGACAAAGAATTCCGTGCACTGGATCTCCCGGTCCCGCTTCATGACGGGGCTCGGCGGTACTATGAGGAACAGGGCTATTTTAAATAATGGAAATAAGACCAGGAAAAGGAGGATGTTTTATGCTTTATAAAGAATTGATCGAATTGTTTGATATTCTGGACAGTGCGTCAGCGTCCGGCAGCGAAGTGGTAGAGTATCTGAAAGCCATCAACCCGATGTGCCAGGCGGAGACATATCCATTGGCGGGACCGAACGGTCACACGGACATGGTGCGGATCCTGATCCCCGGGAAGAACGGAAAGTCGAAAGGCGGAAGTGCGGGAACGATCGGGATCCTCGGACGTCTCGGAGGACTTGGCGCGAGACCTGACCAGACAGGATTTGTCTCGGACGGCGACGGTGCACTGACAGCACTCGCAGTAGCTGCAAAACTTCTGAGAATGCAGACAAAAGGCGATTTCCTTGAGGGGGACGTTTTCGTCTCCACGCATGTCTGCCCGGATGCACCGACGGTTCCACATGAACCGGTGCCGTTTATGAACTCCCCGGTGGAGACATGGCAGGTAAATAAGGAGGAGGTGACGGATGACCTGGATGCAGTCCTCGTCGTGGATACCACAAAGGGCAACCGGATCATCAATCACCGCGGTTTTGCGATCTCCCCGACCGTATGTCAGGGATATATCCTGAGGGTCAGCGAAGATCTTCTCGATGTCATGCAGATGACGACCGGAAAGCTGCCCTACGTATTTGCGCTGACGCAGCAGGACATCACGCCGTATGGAAACGGGATCTTCCACCTGAACAGCATCCTGCAGCCTGCGACAGCCACCAAAGCGCCGGTGGTGGGCGTGGCGATCACTACCGAGACTATTGTTGCCGGATGCGCAACAGGATCTATGCACATGGAGGACCTTGACGACGCGGCGCGCTTCATGATCGAGGCGGCGAAGGCGTTCGGAAAAGGAAAACTTGAGTTTCTTGACCGGGAGGAGTTTGAGCGGATCAAGTCTCTCTACGGCAGCATGGAACATTTCCAGACGCTGGGTAAGAATTAAAAATAGGCGAATTCCGGCAGAAAATCCAGATTTTTAAGAAAATTGAAATAAAATTATTATAAATCCCGGTGGAAAAAATTTGACAGGCTCCGCCGGGATTGTTACAATTACGGGTAGAGTAAAAAAGAGGTAAATGATGTGACGGTAAAAGGATGAAGCCGTTACGAAAAGATATGAAAACCGTCCATGGGGCGGATGATGGAGAACATACATGTCAGACAGAGAAATGATGGAAGAAACAGAAAAGGAAGATCCGGTGAGCGTGGATAACGCAGCGCAGGAGGATCAGATTACGGAAGTTCCGGCAGATGAAACTGTCGGGCAGAACGCGGAGCAGCCGTCAGGCGGCAATACGGCGGAACAGTCTCCTCAGATGCAGACGGAGTCTGTACCACAGGAAGCGGATCAGCAGCCGGATGATACTGCAGCGCAGGGACAGGAAACGGAGCCGGAGAATGAAAAATCTGAGACTCTGGGAGCGGATCAGGCAGAAACTGCTGAAGCAGAGCATGAGCCGGTACATAGGACACGTTCGGAACGAAGTTCAGGAACTCACAGAAGCAGACAGCCTGAACGCCCGAAGAAGGATCATCAGGCGAGCCAGCGCGACAATATCCTGAGACTTCGCGAGATCAAGAAGAAAAAAGCGGCGATGCCGTATATGAAGATCCTGGCAGCAGGCGGTACGGCTGTTGCGATCGTTGCAGTTGTCGCAGTCGCGGGAACCATGATCAAAAACCATAAAGACACGTTTGGCGGCATGAAGGTCGAGACGGCAGCGGCTTCTTTGGAGACGACCGAGGCGGTATCCGAGAGCGGAGAAGAGAAAAATATCGTTCTCGAGACAACGCTTTCCGCCGAGGAGATCGAATCAAAAGAATTCGAAAAGACGGTTCAGAGTATCGTGGACAGCTATGCAAATCTCGGTATCGCGGAGGTTTCCGGATATCTGAACGTCAGAAAGACGCCGGAGAGCTTCGGAGAGGTTGTCGGAAAACTTCCGAAAGGCGGTGCCTGCGAGATCCTGGATACTTCGACAGAAGGATGGTATAAGATCTCATCCGGCGGTGTGACGGGATATGTGAGTTCCCAGTATGTCTACACAGGGGATGAGGCGAAGAAACTGGCTGCTGAAAACGTGGCGGAACGCGCCGTGATCGATGCGGATAAGTTAAATGTCCGTTCCGAGCCGAAGGCGGATGCCGACGTGGTGGACCAGGTATTCAAGAATGAGCGATGCGACATCAAGAGCCAGCAGGACGGCTGGATCCAGATTTCCGACGGATATATCTCCGCGGATTATGTCACGGTAAAATATGCCCTGGATGAAGCGATCAAGCAGGATATGAGACAGACCGTCTTAAGCCTCTATGATAACCTCGGTGTTTCCAATGTATCGAACTACCTGAACGTCCGTGATAACCCGGATGAGACGAAGGGCAAGATTATCGCGAAGCTGCCGAGCAATGCGGGATGTGATATCCTCGACACATCGACTGCAGGATGGCTGAAGATCCGTTCCGGAAATATCACCGGTTATGTCAAATCCGAGTATATCCTGACCGGACAGCAGGCGAAAGATAAAGCTCTCCAGGTTGCAAAACTGATGGCGATCTCCAATACGGACGGTGTCAATGTCCGGACGGAGCCGAATACGAACTCTTCGATCTACACACAGATCTCCAACAGTGAGCGATTCCTTGTCGCGGATCAGCAGGACGGCTGGGTCAAGATCGAGATCGATGATCAGGATGCATACCTGTCCAGTGACTACGTGGATGTTAAGTATGGTCTTGAAGAGGCGATCAAGTACACACCGGTTGTTGAAGTTGCGGATACCTCTAACAGTAAGAGCAATACGAAGAACAGCACCGGAAAGAGCAGTTCCAGCTCCAAGAGCAGCGGAAAGAAGAGCAGTGCAAATGACGGAGCGGCCGGATCGAAGTCCGGAAGCGTTTCCTCCAAGCGTGCGCAGATCGCGAACTATGCGGTACAGTTCGTCGGAAACCGCTATGTATACGGCGGAACGAGCCTGACAAACGGAACAGACTGCTCCGGATTCACGATGTCCGTCATGGCGAAGTTTGGTGTTTCCCTGCCGCATAACTCCGGTGCACAGTCCGGAAGCGGAAAGTCGATCACATCGAGCCAGATGCGTCCGGGCGACCTTGTATTCTACTCCGGAAGCGGCGGAATCAACCATGTAGCTCTCTACATCGGTAATGGTCAGGTGTGCCATGCGTCCAATGCGAAATCCGGTATCAAGATCTCCACATGGAATTATCGTACACCTGCGAAGATCGTGAACGTATTAGGAGACTAAAAGTTATACGATCAAAAATATAAATCAGAATAAACAGTCCGGTAGAGATACCGGGCTGTTTATCTTAGGCAGATCAGACGGAGACAGACGCTTTGCAAAGGCGCACATGGTCCGGGGACAATGGATCACGTGCAGAGGTTCATGTATATTTAAACGGAAGAAAAACGGGGTGCCTTTTGAGGCAGGAAAGGAAAAAAATGAGAAAACAGAAGCGATTTAAAACATTAAAACCAGTCCTGTGTGCGGGACTGTTCACGCTGTTTGCGATGACAATGCCGATGACCGCTCTTGCGGACACCGTTTATGTGAACGCTTCCAAATTAAACTACAGAAGCCAGCCATCGACAGCTTCCGGAAAGGTGCTTGGAACCTTATCGAGAGGGACCGAGGTTTCAAGAGTAAAAAATAACGGAGAGTGGAGCGAAATCCAGGTGGGAGGTTCCAAAACAACGGTCTATGTGGCAAGCCGTTACCTGACGGCCAGCAAACCGCAGGCGGGAAACGGCTCAACGAGTACGGCAGCCGGAGGTACGGCTGCAGTCTCCGCAGATGGAACCGTTTCGGTCCCGGATTCCTTAAAAGCGTACGTGGACAAGGCATGGCAGGTCGGAATGAACTCCGGTTGGAAATATGCGGATTTTTCGGCGATCAACAGCGGACATGCGGTTTACTATCACAATGGAACAGCAAATAGAAAAAATAAAGTGATCGCCGTGAACGCCGGTCATGGAACATCCGGCGGTGCGAGTGTCAAGACCTACTGTCACCCGGATAAGACTGCGAAGGTGACGAGCGGAACGACATCGGCCGGAGCGACAAAGGCTGTCGCGGTATCCGGCGGAATGACATTTGCGGACGGAACAGCGGAGAGCACGGTGACACTCCGGATGGCACAGATCTTCCGCGACAAGCTTCTCGCGGCGGGATATGATGTCCTGATGATCCGGGACGGAAAGGATGTCCAGCTCGATAATGTGGCGAGAACCGTGATGGCGAATAACACGGCAGACTGCCACATCGCCCTTCACTGGGATTCGACAAAAAAGGACAAAGGCGCCTTCTATATGAGTGTGCCGAATAATGCCGCTTACCGCGCGATGGAGCCGGTAAAATCCCATTGGGAGTCCCACAATAAGCTTGGAGGTGCGCTGGTTTCCGGATTGAAACAGAACGGAGTGAAGATCTTTTCTTCCGGCTCCATGGAGATGGATCTGACCCAGACTTCCTACTCTACGATCCCGAGTATCGATATTGAGCTTGGAGACGGAGCTTCCGCCCATGATGACGCGACGTTGGGCAAACTGGCAGACGGACTTGTGGCAGGGGTGAACAGCTTTTTTGTTCCATAGAAAATTCCGATGGAACAAAAATAACAGAGGTGATAACAAAAACACCATCCGGAAAACGGATGGTGTTTTTTATGGACCTGATCGGATTCGAACCGACGACCCCCACAATGCGAATGTGGTGCGCTCCCAACTGCGCTACAAGCCCGTTTATGAAATTGTGAGATGTCTGAAATCTCTCAACGGTCTTATTATCGCACCGAAGGAAGATTATGTCAAGAATTTTTGATGGAAAGTCAGAAAAATTCTTCATGTGAAAATTCTGTATCTGTCTGTTTCTACCCTGGATTCCGCTGCTGAAAGGAACTTTACAAAAGAAAAAGGAATCGAACATACGGTTGCCTGCAAGGCGGAAATGTGGTAGAATACGGGATAGGATCGAAAGATATGATACAAGGGGAGGGGAGCATATGATACTGATCGTATGTGTGGATGACCATAACGGGATGATGTTCAATCACCGCAGACAGAGCCAGGACCGGATCCTGCGCGGGGATATCCTGGAGCTGACAGAAGGAAAAATCCTGTGGATGGATGCCTATAGTAAAAAGCAGTTCGTGGAAGAAGGGATGACGCAGATCCGTGTGGAGGAAGATTTCCTGCAGAAAGCGGGCGAAGGTGAATTCTGCTTTGCGGAAGATGCGGATCTTTCCGGGGAGGAAGAGCGGATACAGGAAATCTATCTGTACCGGTGGAACCGGGATTACCCTGCGGATGTGTATTTCCCGGTCGATCTTTCAGGATGGAACTGTGTAGAAACGAAAGAGTTTGCCGGTTCGTCCCATGAAAAGATCACGAGAGAACGTTATGTGAGGTAAATCTTTCAGAGGGAAGAACGGAATAGAATCATGACATCGGAGGAAAATGACAGATGAGGAAAAATTTAAGAAAATGGCTGCTCGGCGTGATCGCCGCGGTATCACTCGCGGTAACTGCCTGCCAGGGCGCGGATGTCGCGTCGGGAGCAGGCGCGGCGGCTGATATTGCACAGGCAGCAGGAAATATTCTGGGAGATCTTGCGGAATCAAAAGCATCCGGAGCGGGCAGTGATCAGTCAGGAAAAAGCAATTCCGGCTCATCGAAAACGAGCGGAAGTTCCGGAACCTTCCAGTTATCGGATATTCCGGAATATTCCGGATCACCGTATGTTGCGGTCAATGGAAATGTTCCGTATTTTTCGGAGAGCGATCTCACGGATGTCTCCTTTGAGAGCTACAGTGACCTCGATGCGCTGGGACGATGCGGCGTGGCATACGCTTCGGTAAGTACGGATACGATGCCGACGGAAAAACGCGGCTCGATCGGGGAGGTCAAGCCGACGGGCTGGCACAATAAGAAGTATGACTTCGTGGATGGAAAATATGTGTATAACCGCTGCCATCTGATCGGATACCAGCTGACGGCGGAGAATGCAAATGAGAAGAACCTGATCACCGGAACAAGATATCTGAATGTTCAGGGAATGCTGCCGTTCGAAAACCTGACAGCCGACTATGTAAAAGAAACCGGGAACCATGTGCTCTACCGGGTGACGCCGATCTTTGAGGGAGACAATCTCCTGGCCTCCGGCGTTCTGATGGAAGCGGAGTCGGTGGAGGACGATGGAGACGGTGTCCTGTTCTGTGTTTATGTCTATAATGTCCAGCCGGGCGTTGCGATCGACTATGCGACCGGGGATAACTGGCTGGCGGAAGATGGAGGTGCCGGAAGCGCAGCTGCTGCAGGCAGCGGGAATAGCAGCGCTTCCGAAAATGGCGCAAATACTTCTTCGTGCGGAAAGAACACGTCCGCGGGCAGTTCCGGCAGTACAGTTTCGAAAACATCTGATTCGGAGAGCGGTACCTACATCCTCAATACAAAGACCATGAAGTTCCACCGCCCGGATTGTACCTCTGTCGAGAAGGTCAAGGCGGAAAATAAGGAAGAGTATACGGGAAAACGGTCGAAATTGATCGAAGAGGGATATGAGGCTTGTAAGAGTTGTAAGCCGTAGGAGATAAAAGAATATCGGGAGAATGACGAACTGGTTTTGTGTGCAGAGAATGTACATAAAACCAGTTTTTTGTTTACCAGAAAATTCCGATGGAACTTCCCGGTAAACAAAAAGGTACTGCGTGCCTAAGATACGCACTCGCGTGAAGATGAATGGTGTTGCAAGTGATTACGCGTGATACGAAATGTCTACGAGTATAAGTTTTGTGTTAATGAGAAAATTCCCCATATAAATGATATTGAAAATCATTCTCATATAATCTATTGAGAAAACACCATTGAATTGCTATAATGTGCTAGCATTCAAATTGAATTGAACATACGAGGAGGATAAAAGGTGAAAGGTATTCGAAAAAATGGATTCAAGGGAGTGGCGGTAGCCGCTGCATTATCTATGACGATGACGACCATGGTGTCTCCGGCA
This sequence comes from Pilosibacter sp. NGB245, assembly GCF_057397225.1. NCBI lineage: Bacteria > Bacillati > Bacillota > Clostridia > Eubacteriales > Clostridiaceae > Pilosibacter > Pilosibacter sp. NGB245. Next base: position 1,405,241 of record NZ_CM171584.1, read on the forward strand.
GCGACTGCGATCCCGACAGGAAGATGGGAGCAGTCGATGCAGACAGGAGCATGGAAATACAGAAGTGTTACAGGTGAATATGCCGCAGACCAGTGGCTTTTTGAGAACGGGAAATGGTATCGCTTCGACAAAGACGGAAATATGATCACCGGATGGTATCAGAATCCGGTGACAAAGGACTGGTACTATCTGTGGGCGAACGGAAGTATGGCAACCGGCTGGGTTCCGGTTGGTGGCCGCTGGTATTATCTGAGTGTGTCCGGTGAAATGGCACATGACGGTACGACACCGGATGGCTACAAGGTAAATGCGAACGGTGCTTGGGTTGATGCAAACGGAAAAGAGTATGATGCACCGGGTGGTGAGCAGAAGACATCCGGAAAAAGATCCGGTGGAAGTGATGGATCTTCGGACAGCGATTCAGGAAGCAGTTCCGGCGGGAATTCCTCCAACAGTGGAAATACAGGCAACAATGGAAGCAGTTCTGAAAATGGCGGAAGCACCGATATCGGTGGGGACAATTCAGGTAATAACGGAAGCACGGACAATAGTGGAAATAATTCCGGAAACAACGGAAACGCAGGCGATAGCGGAAACAATTCCGGAAATAATGAAAATACAGGGGACAATGGAAACAATTCCGGCAGCAATGAAAAACCGGGAGACGGCGGAAATGATTCTGGAAATGAGGAAACTCCGGAGACAAAAACTCTTGTTGTAGAGAGCCAGACAAAGCTGGTGGATCTCGGATGGAGCCAGTATGTGACGGTTGCATTTGCAAAAGGCTACTCCCTGGATGACTGCACACTCACAGTCGATGGAACCGATGTGACATCTGCGTTCACAAAAGTAGATCGTGACGGAACCATTGCAAAATGGGAGATTACAAACTTAAACCCGGCGGTTCTTGCCGTGACAGGAAAAGATGGAGAAACACAGATCATCCGTCTGAGCGAAAATGAGAATCCGGAAGCACCGGAAGTTCGCGAAAATACAGCACCGGCTGCCTTTCTGGCACATGGATCTGTATATGTGTGGGATTATCATCTTGATAACTATGATGAGAACGGAAATATCAGACGGAAACCGGAGACAACGACCTTTGATCTCGGAGAGGAAAAGAGCGGGATCCGTTACTATGCACCGGCAGCAGAGCTGACAGAGGACAAGAGTAATCTGTATGGCGTCGGCGGACAGGCTGTCGTAATGTTTAACTATACGGAAGAGGTGGACAAACAGTGGTTTGATGAGATCACAAAAGTAGCACTGGTATCTGGAAATGGTTACAACAATACGATCAACGGTGATCTCCGATATGAGAAGAAGCTGGGAGAGCATTACGGAAATACGGTTGGACAGATCATTGTACCGCTGGGCCAGTCGAATTTCTACTCGAACGGTTCTTATTACCTGCGCATCACCTCCGGCGGAAAGAATACACTGATCCCGATCGAGGTTGTAAACGGAACGGCTCCGAGCATGGTCTTAAAAGAGGCTGGAGCGATTACAAGCGGAAAGAATATTCACTTTGAAGTGAAGAACATGACTTATGGAATCGAGATTCCGGTCAGCAAGGTGGAACTTACAGATCCGCATGGAAATACGACCGAATTGGAGAAGATCCGTGACTGGTATCTGATCGGAAACACGTTTGTCCTTTACAATGATGAGAATGCAGAAAACGGACGCAACAATATTCCGGAAGCAGGAAAATATACGATCACTGTACATTCTACCGGATTTAAGGATATGAGCTACACATTTACCGTGAGCACAGGTGCAGCTGCGCAGAACAGTGTAGTTACAGAAGATGTCTATGGAATTGATGCGATGTCCAGCGCATCCATCAGCGGCGGAAGCACAAGTGGAAGCGGAAATGCAGCAGAAGGCGGAAGCACGACGATGTCCGCAGACCTGATGTTCGATGCGGATCTGCTCACGAACGCACTTCTCCTTCAGAATATCGGAGTGAAAAATGAATCTGCCCAGGCAATCGCGGATCGTTGGAATTACGATATGAGCGGTTGGGATGCGGTGATCGGGGAAGATGGGACAACATTCTATTCCTTTGCAAAATACCGTGATGCAGTTGAGAAAGCGAAAAATGAGAACGGGGAATATTTAAGCTTTGCAGACTATATTGCAGATGAGAGCGCAGCAGAAACCCTGAATCGCCCGTATGCGGTAAAATATGTGCTTGAAGATAATCGCCTCGGTGAGACGATGATGAGCGGATCCTATCTTGGAAAGACTGCACCAAAGCTTGTTCTGGTCGATGAGAATGGCGATCAGGTCAATGAAATTTCGGAAGGACAGGATGTCCGGATCATGTCGGATGATACCGCGTACTTAAAGAATGTTGTTGAAAACGGAAAAATCTATCTGAATGGCAATTCCTATCAGGCGGTTGATCAGGGGCTTTACAGACTGGAAGACAATATTCTTGTTCTTGACAGCTCACTCTTTGCAGTCGATAAAGACAATAAAGTGACCATCAAAGTTGACGGGTATGAGGATAAAGTATTCAATATTGCGATTGCAAAGGATCTCAAAGATGTAGCACTGGAAGCTGGCGGTGATTTCAAGACCGGAGCAGAAGTGACGATCACCAACACGGCGGATGAGACCGGTGATATCTGGAAGAATCTCCAGAGCATTGTGCTTACAAGACCGGACGGAACGAAAAAGACACTTTCTCCGGATGGACAGGAGAGCCTTTTCGAAAAGATCGGATATACGATCAATGGAGCAAGCCTGTTACTCGGAAAAGATCTCTTTAAAGAGGCTGGCGAGTACAGTGTGGAGATCTCGGCGCAGTATTATGGCGTGGAGACGGTTGAGTTTGAGATCACAAAGAAAGAGGAAGAAAAAGGAGACGATGATGGTCGGTTAAAAGAGGCTCCGACGGTAAGTGACACAGATTATTTCTTTGGCAGTTATACGATTGCAGTGGGAATGGGAAATGATGATTGGATGAAGGCAATCACAGGTGTCACAGTAAATGGAGAAACATACGAAAAAGGATATTATAGGGATAATACATACTCGTTGTCAACGACAGATGGAAAGATTTCTCTTGATAAAGCCGGATTCACAAAAAACGAGAATGTTGTTGTAATCAGTGCGGAAGGATATGAAGATCTGGAAGTAATTCTCGATCAGAAGGGAAATCTCGTAGAGAAAGCACCGGAGGAGTCAGAGGAAAAGCCTGCTCCACTTGTGGGTGACACAGACTATTTCTTTGGCAGCTATACGATTACAGTGGGAATGGGAAATGATGATTGGATGAAGGCAATCACAGGTGTCACGGTAAACGGAGAAGCATACGAAAAAGGATATTATAGAGATAATACATATTCTTTGGCCACGACAGACGGAAAGATTTCCCTTGATAAAGCTGGATTTATAGAAAATGAGAATGTTGTTGTAATCAGCGCAGAAGGATATGAAGATCTGGAAGTAGTACTGGATAAAAATGGCAAACAGGTCATCGAGAAAGCATCTACTATGGCAATCGAACTTCCGGAAATGATCGTGAATACAGAACCTATTGAGGAAGAGAAGCCGGCTGTTTCGGAAGAGATTTCCGGGAAAGACTCTGAACTTTCTGAAAAGGAAATTTCCGGTGATGAGACTAAGGAGGAAGACAGCGAAGAAAGCACCGAAGACGCAGAAGATATCGAAAACTCCGGAGATGCAGAAGAGGCGGAAACAGAAAACGAAACAGAAACAGCAGCAGAGTCTGAGCCGAACACAGAGGATGCAGCAGAAGAAAATGTACTGGAAGAGGCAGCAGAGCTGTAAAGAAAATACTCAGATACGGGTAGAAAAAAAGCCTGCTGGATGAAAAAAGAAAAGTCCTACGGAAGTAAGATTGAACTGCACCCCATTTGTTAGACAGTATGGTATACTATCTAACAAGTGGGGTGTTTTGTTATGCCAAAAGGAGTACCAAACAAACGATATACGCCGGAATTCAAAAAACTGGTGATTGAAACTATGCAGGAAGAGAAATTAAGTTACAGCGAAACCTGTCGTAGATTTGAGGTAAACAGCAGAGATCGAATCAAATCATGGGAGCGAATCTATCTGGAGGAAGGGCCGGAAGGCTTTGCCGTCGAACGGCGTGGCCGCAGCAGTAAGGGTCGTCCGCCAAAGCAGCTGCCGAAGCAGGTAGAAGAAGATCTGCTGGCCGAAGTGCAGCGACTGCGTGCGGAGAACGATTACCTAAAAAATTTGCAAGCCTTGGTTTTGGAAGACGAGCGACACCAGCACAAAAAACGCTGGTAGTTCAGAAGCTAAGGCAAAAACACGCACTCAGTATTCTGCTCTCAATCGCTCAACTGCCCCGTGCAACTTTCTACTATCATTTGAAGCAGATGCAGAAAGAAGACAAATATGCATCTGTTAAGGAAGAAATCACAACGATTTACCATGAAAACAGGGGTCGATACGGCTATCGCCGGATCACGGCAGAACTTCGCAAGCGTACATTCTCTGTGAACCACAAGACTGTCCAGCGGCTTATGAAAGAGTTGGGCTTAGTTTGCCGTGTCAGGATGAAGAAGTATCGCTCTTATAAGGGAGAAGTGGGCAAAATCGCACCAAATCTGCTAAATCGGGATTTCCATGCCGAAAAGCCGAATCAGAAATGGGTCACGGATGTGACGGAGTTCAGCCTGTTTGGAGAGAAGCTCTACCTGTCCCCGATTCTCGATCTGCACAGCAGCGATCTGGTCAGTTACACCATATCGGATCATCCTGTACTCAGCATGGTAACCACCATGCTGGACGAGGCGTTTGCAAAGATCCCGGCCGGAACACGCCTGATTCTCCACTCTGATCAGGGTTGGCAATATCAACACAAGCAGTACCAGCGGATGCTTCGCGAGAAGGGGATCCGACAGAGCATGAGCCGCAAGGGAAACTGTCTGGACAATGCTGTGATAGAAAATTTCTTCGGACTGCTCAAAAGTGAACTGTTATATCTGCAAGAATTTCAATCCATGGAACACTTCAAACAGGAACTGATCGAATATCTGGATTACTACAACAACCGCAGGATCAAGGCAAAGCTAAAGGGCTTGCCGCCTGCAATTCACAGACAGCAAGCCCTTTCGGCTGCTTGAACAATTTTTACTTCAAAATATTGTCTAACTTTTGGGGGTCACTTCAGATCCGGAGGACTTTTCTTTTTTATAACAAATGCCGGAGCATGTCATGATCCAAACAGATAAGACTTTTGATCTTTAACTGAGTCAGGGACATCCTTTGCTTCTGCTGCGTAAAGGAATAAGCAAATACTGAAGGCTGACTGCGAATATTCTTTGACAACAGGGACACAGATTTTCGCTTTACCAGAACAGGAGTGCAAATTTACTTCGCCTGATAATGCTTCCGTCTCCGCGCCTTCGTATACTCCTTCAGTACATGAAAACATGTCTCGATCTCCTCATCGGAACAGGTTTCGCGGAGATAGTCGAGCGTCTGTCCAAAGACATTCATATCGTATTCGGTGTGGGCGCTGTGAAGCTGGATCCCCTGTTCGGTGGCATGGTAGAGCTGCTTTTTGTTATTACCGGGTTCGGTCGTCCAGGAGATCAGACCTTTCTGTTCCATGCGTTTTAACATCTGGGAGATCGCCGGCTTGGTGCGGTCCCATTCGCGGGAGAGCTCGGTGACTGTTTTTCCCGGATGATCGATGATATATTTTAACATATGGACTTCCACGGAGGTGTATTTTGTCCCGGTCCCATAGTCGATCGGGAGATTGGAGGCCATGTAGAGCATGGAGGCCTGGTGGAGGATATCTGCCATCTCGGCAGTCCGGTTCGGTTTTTCGGTCATATTGTGTGTCTGTCCTTCATCTTAATTTGCGCATTACATCAATCTATGCTATCATTACTATATCAAAAAAGAATGCAAAATTCTATATGAAGTTTTACGACAGCTGTTGCTTTCGTTACTTTTTGCGGGTGGGAATTTTCAGAACTGAAAATTCCGTATAATACCGTTGTGGTCGCGAATTTTGCCGATTCGGAATGCGAAGCATTGGCAAAATCCCGTTGAAACGTATGGACAGCCAGAAGAACGTGGCTTCATTGGGATTGACAAATCATGCCATATGGATTAAGATACAAAAAGAAGTTAATAAGCTTAACAAAAATAGCAAACATATAAATTCCGGTCGGAGATACATTTGACCATACAACTTATGGATTGGAGGAACAGGGAATATGAAGATCACAAAAGTATGGGCGGTTTATTTCAGCCCGACAGGAAACGCGAAAAAGGTCGTCACAACGATGGCGAAGCGGGCGGCAGAGTGCCTGGGTGTGCCGATGGGAACGGTTGACTTTACACTTCCGGAAAACAGGGAAGGTGTTGTAAGTTTTGATAAGGAAGACCTTGCATTCTTCAGCACTCCGGTCTATGCGGGCCGTATCCCGAACAAGATGCTCCCGTATGTGCAGACTGCGTTTGAGGGAAACGGGGCGCTTGCGGTAGCGGTTTCTGTGTTCGGAAACAGAAATTTTGACAATGGTCTGATCGAGCTCCGGAATGAGCTTGAGGCACACGGCTTCCATACAGTTGCGGGAGCAGGAATTCCGACGGAACATGTTTTCAGCAGCAAGCTTGCAACGGGACGTCCGGATGCGGATGATCTTGTGAAGATCGCAGAGTTTGGTGAGAAGGTGGCAGAAAAGGTTTCTGGATTGACTGAGATCCCGGAAAAGATCGCGGTCCGCGGAGATGATCCGGTCGGGGCATATTATACACCACTTGGAACTGATGGAAAACCGGCGGTATTCTTAAAGGCAAAACCGAAGACGGACCCGGAGAAGTGCACGAAATGCGGAATCTGCGCGACTGTCTGTCCGATGGGATCGATCCCGAAGGACGCGCCGGATACCTGTACCGGAATCTGCATCAAGTGCCAGGCCTGCATCAAGGCATGTCCGACCGGAGCAAAATATTTTGATGATGCAGCATTCTTATCCCATGTGGAGATGTTGAAACAGAATTATACGAGACGCGCGGAGGCAGAGTGGTTTATCTGAGAAAAAAGGTGAAAATACATTCAAATTTTTATGAAGAGTATTTGCACTGCATATCAATATCGGATATACTATAAAAAAGGAGATGATTCGATGTTGACGGATAGGATGAAAGATGAACTGATTCAGGGATTACGTGATATTTTTGCGAATAACATTGAAGCAATTATCCTATATGGATCTGTTGCAAGGAATGAAAGCACGCCGGAAAGTGATATTGATATAGCGGTTATCGTGAAAAAAGGTATGGATATTGAAACGAAAGATCGGTTTATTTGCTGGGCTGCAGATATGGATCTGCGTTATGATCGCGTTTTTTCTATTGTTGATATTGAAAAAGAAAATCTGCAGAAATGGGGGAAAATCCTTCCGTTCTATCAAAATGTCCAGAAGGAGGGAATTGTTCTTTGGAAGGCAGCCTGAAGGAATTAGCCGGATACCGGATGGATCGTGCAAAGGAAATGCTGGTTGCAGCAAGAGAAAATCTTGAGATTGGACAGTACAAAACATCGTTGAACCGATCCTATTATGCGATTTTCCATGCGATGCGTGCGATGAATATTTTAAAAGGTTTTGATTCATCAAAGCATTCGGGAGTTATTGCTTTTTTAATAAGGAGTATCTTAAAGAAAATATTCTCGATAGGAATTTATCTATCGTAATAAAGAACAGTGCATTTTTAAGAGAAAAATCGGACTATGATGACTTTTATATTGCAAGTAAACAAGAAGCGGAGAAGCAATTGGAAGAAGCAGAACGATTTCTTGATGCAGTGGAAATAGCAATGAATAAAATGAAATAATTTCTGTATCATCTGCAGGGAGTGGACAAGTCACTCCCTGCTTTTTTCGTTTAACAGGAAATTTCGATGGAACTTCCTGTTAAACAAAAAGAAAACCTCTGCATATGAGAATGTTTCCCATCTATGCGGAATGATTGACAGAAAAACTGGAACTCGCGAAGCGTGTTTTCACTTGTTGAGATCGTGTCGAAAATCAAGATGAAGTCCGCCAGCCGGAGCGTGTTCCCGGGATTATCAGTGTGAGACCGGACACCTCCGATACAGCTGTTATGCCGCACTCCTTCCCGGAACTGGCAGCTTCATAAAAAGATTATAGGACGCATAGAGCAAAAATGCAAGATTATCGATGCATTGGACAGGAAATACTAAAAAATAAGATTCTCCAGCGTTACTGCGGCAAAATCCCGCTACAGTGCGCGGGAATGGAGTGACCGTGTACTGTAACTCTCCAGTTTTTCAAAGTACGGCGCAAACAGTTCCTTTTCGTACGCGTATCCTGCCATGAACACGCAGTCCATAAAGAGTCTTGTGATTTCCGGATCTTCCTGATCGGCAAGGATCCGTGTCCATTCCGTCCTGGCCTGTTTGCTGAGCTTTTTGAGGAGCCTGTTCCGCTCCTCAAAGAGACCGTCGTCGGTCCTGTTTAAGTCCTCCGGCAGGAAGTCCGCAGTCCGTCCGCAGGGAGACGGGCAGGCGGCACAGTCGGGGGCGATGATGGCTTTCTGCTCGTGTATCTGCGAGATGAGATCGTTCGCAGCGGAAGCGGAGAGTGTGTTTCCTGGCATTGCAGCGGCCAGGGAGGCGAAGAGGACCGGGGCAGTTCCTGCCGGGATCTCCTTTGCTTCTGTGGCGCGGGCAAGACCGATGAGGGCGCAGATGACTGCATCCTGTTCCGGGGTACGGCCGGGCGGAGTCTGTGAAGTTGATATTGACATAAGATGTTTCCTTTATAATGATTGTAATGTTACTGTACACGAGTAGGAATTTTCTGGACTGAAAATTCTGTACGCTACAGTTGCGGCAGCCGATTTTGCTGATTCAGGATGTGAAACATCGGCAAAATCCAGTTACTTCAGGATCCGTCCATCCGTCCCGATCGTGTAGACCTGCCACGGAATGAACTTTCCGCTCGCCATCAGGGCATTCTTTACAGCAGCTTCGATCCCGCCGCAGCACGGAACTTCCATGCGGACAACGGTCACACTCTGGATCTCGTTGTTTTTGATGATCTCGGTGAGCTTTTCTGAGTAGTCTACGGAATCAAGTTTCGGACATCCGATGAGTGTTACATGACCGTCGATGAAATCGTTGTGGAAATTTCCGTATGCGTAAGCAGTGCAGTCTGCGGCAACGAGGAGCTTCGCACCGTCAAAATACGGGGCGCGGACCGGGGCAAGCTTAATCTGGACCGGCCACTGGGAGAGTCTGCTCTCCATGGAGACCGGTGTGGAGTGCCCCGGGATCGCTGCACTGTGGGATGCCGCAGCGTGGGAGATCGTGCGGCTCATGGAACCCGGACATCCGGTAAATTCCGGCTTTGGGGCCGGGGCATCAGAAGGCGCCAGGGAAGCAGCCTTTCTCGCGGCCATATGTGCTAAGACAGCCTCATGGTCGTAAGCGGCAGCCTCACGTTCCTCAAAGCTGATCGCATCCGCCGGACAGGCCGGAAGACAGTTTCCAAGTCCATCACAGTAATCGTCGCGGATCAGCTTTGCTTTTCCGTCGATCATTGCGATCGCACCTTCCTGGCAGGCAGCCGCACATGCGCCGCAGCCGTTGCATTTCTTTTCATCAATTTTTACGATGGTTCTTTTCATAATGGTTTCCCCTTTCAGATTTTCGTATCATGCCGGAATGCGGACAAACATTCAGCCGCATTTCCGGTTATTATTCGTGGTATCGATTTGTGGTAACTTTGTGTCATGGATTGACTTTCGTGGGGTAAGTATACTACAATAACATAAAAATGTATGTTGTATTTCCAACGAAAACGTTTGAAGTGCGGAGATTTATGACGGAAAAATTTTGTTGCAAGTTCACTTGCATAAGAAATTTTTCCGCCATAAATCTCCATAGGGCGGACGCCCGAAGCTTCTTGTTTTCATGAAATGAAAACAAGAAGACCGCACGTGGCAAGAGAACCACACCTGACCAAAAGCTTGCCTCCACAAAAAAGGAGCTTCCCATGTTCACAAACGAAACAATCCCGGATTCCCCGCTCTTTGCAGGAATCCAGCCCGAAGAAAAGGAGAGCATCTTAAAGTGTCTCTCCGCAGTAGAAAAAAAATATGAAAAAGGCGACGCTGTCTTTCTCGCAGGGACCGAGATCCATTCGATGGGCTTTGTACTCTCGGGCAGTGTCGAGATCTCCAGAGATGATTTCTGGGGAAACCGTCAGGTCCTTGGACATGCGGGGAGCGGGGAACTCTTCGGTGAGGCCTATGCCTGCATGCCGGGGGAAGCTCTGATGGTGAACGTGGAGGCGGCGGAGAAAAGCCGGATCCTGTTCCTGAATGTCAGGAAGATCTTGAATGTCTGCACACCGGCCTGTTCCCACCACAATCGCCTGATCCACAATCTTCTATATATTATGGCGAAGAAAAATCTCATGCTGACGAGAAAGATCGATCACATGGGACAGCGGTCCATCCGGGAAAAGGTGATGGCGTATCTCTCCTTCGAATCGGAGAGACAGAAAAAGCAGACGTTTACGATCCCCTACAACCGTCAGCAGCTCGCCGATTACCTTGCGGTGGACCGAAGTGCCTTGTCTGCGGAACTTTCCAGGATGAAAAAGGACGGGCTGATCCGGTTTGAGAAGAACTGTTTTCAGTTATAGTATGATATCAGGGTCAAAAGGTCAGAAATCCGATGCAGACCGATCGGCAGGAGAAAAAGTCTGCCCGGCATTAGAAGAATAGACGAAAGGAAAAACTGTCCGGCCGGACAATGCCAGATCATGCGGGCATGAGAGTACCGACCGGTGACAGCCGCAAAAAACATGATGACAAACAGAGATGAGATCGAGGAGCGCAGACTCCGGCGGGAACAGAACCGGAGAAGACGAAGAAAACAGGAGCGGATCCGCCGTATGATCTTAGGGGGTCTGGCGGCCGTGGTCGTGATCGCCGTGATCACGACAGCGGTGCTCGTGACGAAGAAACTTACCGGGAGAAAACAGGTGAACCCGGCAGATGTAAAGGTGCCGGAGTATGTAAAAGTGGATCTTCTGACTCCGAATAAGTATTCCAGACCGCAGACTCCTCTGGAGAAAGTAAACGGGATCGTGGTCCATTACGTTGCGAATCCCTGCAGCACCGCGCTGGAGAACCGGAACTATTTTGAAGGTCTGAAAGATCAGACGGGTTCGAAGACGACATCAGCCAGCAGCCATTTTGTGATCGGACTTGAGGGAGAAGTGGTACAGTGTATTCCGCTCGATGAGGTCGCCTACGCCTCCAACAACAGGAACAGCGACACGATCTCCATCGAGTGCTGTCATCCGGACGAGACCGGAAAATTTTATGACAGTACATATCAGACGCTGGTGAATCTGTGCGCGTACCTCTGTGTTGAGTTTGATCTGAAGCCGGACGATATCATCCGTCATTATGATGTGACGGGCAAGATCTGTCCGAAGTATTTTGTGGACCATCCGGAAGAATGGGAAACATTTCACAAAGATGTAAAAAATGCGATCAGAATCCTGAAAAAATAATGGGACAATCACTAAAAATCCGAAATTCATTTTGAATTCTTTACCTAAAATTTACAAATATTATATTTAGAATTGAAAAAATACTGTGCTCTATGATATGATGGAGCACAGGGAGAAAATCCGTCGGAAGAAGTCGAAAACGGCGGCATTTTGCCCGCTGCTCGCGAAACTCCGGGCGGCGACAAAAGAGAATGGAGAAGACATTATGAATATCGGATATCTGGAAAGTATCTTCAGTTTCCTGGGCGGTCTCGGTATGTTCCTGTACGGCATGAGCATTATGGGCGACGGCATGCAGAAATCGGCCGGAAGTAAGCTGAACAAGTTCCTGAGAATGGTGACGGACAACCGGCTCCTTGCGGTCGGACTTGGCGCCCTGATCACCGCGATCCTGCACAGCAGCGGAGCGACAACTGTCATGGTCGTCGGCTTTGTAAATGCCGGGATCCTGAATCTGACCCAGGCGGTCGGCGTCATCATGGGCGCGAACATCGGTACGACGATCACCGCATGGATGGTTTCCTTAAACTCTCTCGGTGATGCGATGAAAGTGTTGCAGCCGTCCTTCTTTGCACCGCTTGTTGTTGCAATCGGTTCTTTCTGTCTGATGTTTTCAAAGAAGAAGAAAGAAAGTCTGGTCGGTGAGGTCTGTATCGGTGTCGGACTCCTGTTTGTGGGACTGACGTTTATGTCAAGTTCCGTCGCTCCGTACACGGATGCTCCGATCTTTGCGAAGGCATTTGCGGTTCTCGGAAGAAATCCGATCCTGGGAATCATGGTCGGAGCGCTTGTAACTGCGATCATCCAGAGCTCCACCGCCTCTGTCGGAATTCTTCAGACGCTGGCGGCAAGCGGAGTCGTGACAACGAACGCTGCGATCTATATCACACTCGGACAGAATATCGGTTCCTGTCTGACTGCGATCTTATCGAGTGCAGGCGCAAGCCGGAATGCGAAGCGCGCTTCGGTGATCCACCTGACGTTCAACAGTTTCGGTGCGATCGTCTTCGGGATCGGAATGTATGTGATCTCCATGATGCGCCCGGATATTGCTCAGGGAAGTATCAATGCGTTGCAGATCTCGATCTTCCACACGTTTTTCAACCTGACGAACACCCTGCTGCTATTCCCGTTTGCAAAACAGCTCGTTGCGTTCTCCGGTCTGATCGTGCGTGAGACAGAGGAGGACGAGAAGAAAGAGGAGAAAAAGGAAGACGAGCTTCCGGTTCTCGACGAACGTATCTTCAAGTCTCCGACATTTGCACTGGAAGTCGGCGTGATGGAAGTTGTTCATATGGGTAAGATGGCGCTTGCAAATTTAAAACTTGCAACGAGTGTTCTTGTCGAGGGAAAGTATGAACATCTGGATGAGGTCTTTAAGAATGAGACAGAGATCGATATTTTAAATAAGAAGCTGACCGAATATCTCATCAAGGTCAACAATCTCTCTTTAAACGAGAAGCAGAAGGTGCAGGTCAGCAATCTGTTTTACAGCATCAGCGACTTAGAGCGCGTTGGCGACCATGCGGAAAACCTCGCAGAGGCAGCTCAGTATCTGAAGGAACATCAGCTTGCTTTTTCTGAGACGGGTATCGAGGACCTTAAAGAAATCTCCGTAGCGGCCATCGGTGCGGTGGATCATGCAGTCGCAGCCAGAAATGATGGCAATATGGAAGATATCCGACAGGTCAGCAAGCTCGAGGACCGCGTGGATACTCTGGAAGAAGAGATGCGCGACAAGCATATCGAACGCCTCTCCAAGAACGAGTGCAACCCGTCCGCAGGCGTTGTATTCCTGGATATCTTAAGCAACCTGGAACGTATCTCTGACCATGCTTACAATGTGGCCGGATATGTGAAAGATGAGCTGTAAGAGTGGAATAACTTTGATAAGATCAGGATCCTGTATACAGATCCCGGTGAACGTACCGGTTGTATACGGGATCTTTTTTATTTAACAGAACTTCCTGTTAAATAAAAAGGCACTGCGTGCCTAAGATGCGCACTCGCGCGAAGATGAAGATTGTCGCAAGCGACCGCGCGAGACGCCGAATGTGCCGAAGCACATTCTTTTTATGATTTTTACCTTGCCAGTTTTTCTTAACTCCCGTATAATAAAGACATCAGACAACTTGAAATAAATGTGGGGAAAATATATGGAAACAAAGAAAAAAGAAGACCGGAAACTCCTGGGAAGCCAGATCGAAGACCGGATCCTGGAGTATATAGAAAAGAAACCGCTGGCGGTGGGGGACCGTCTGCCAAACGAGTTTGAACTTGCGGAAATGTTCGAGGTGGGGCGAAGTACGATCCGTGAGGCGGTGAAGGGCCTGGTGACAAAAGGGGTCCTTCAGGTGAGAAGAGGCGCCGGAACTTATGTGCAAAGCCTGACACCGGTCGAGGATGATCCGCTGGGACTTACCGCAAAACTTCACGATAAATTTAAGCTGGCGCTTGATCTCTTCGATGTCCGCCTGATCCTGGAGCCGGAGATCGCGGCGAAGGCTGCTGTCTATGCGACGGATGAGGATATCGAGACTCTAAAAAGGCTGTGTAAGGAGACGGAGGAACTCTATCTCGCGGACAAGGACCATATGCCGAAGGACATCGAGTTCCATACCTGGATCGCCCGCTGCAGCAAAAACCAGGTCATGGAATCCCTGATCCCGATCATCAATTCGGGGATCAATACGTTCGTGAACCTGACAAGACGTGCGCTGCGGACGGAGACGATCGTGACTCACCGCGCGATCACGGAGGCGATCGCTTCCCACGATTCCACGGGGGCGCGATGCGCGATGGTGATGCACCTGACGTATAACCGACAGGAGCTTTTAAGACGGCGGACGGCCTACGAGCAGATGGGAGACGAGGCGTGACTTTTCACGGGTAGGAATTTTCAGAACTGAAAATTCCGTATGATACTGTTGTGGTCGCGGATTTTGCCGATTCGGAATGCGAAGCATCAGCAAAATCCCGTTACAGTGCGCGGGCATGGAGTGCCCGTGTACTGTAACGATGAGGCGGCAAAATCGGGACAGAATGCAGCAGATTGTTTAGGAAAATAAAAAATCAGGGACAGGTACATCTACACCGGAATCATCAGTCTGATGATTCCGTCAGGGAAATGACCGGATCATGGTGATAATGGAATAAACAGCAGGATTGCAGGGGAAAATAATGCACAATTTTCCCCTGCTTTTTTTGTGCGAAAAAGAGAAAAACCAAAATACATCAGACATGTATTGCAAAAAGTACAGAAAAATGTTAGATTATGCACATAGACATAAGACATCAGACGAATACAAAAAATAAGCGCCGGAATCCCCGGAGATGTCTGATGAAAATGCCGGAAAGCTCCAGTACTCATCTGGTTTTCACGGTATGCATCACAAGCGCGGTCCCGTCCTGGGGTATCATGCGGATGCCGCGCGTCAAAAAACACAAATATATTGGGAGGTAAATCCACTATGTCTGAAGGAGTTGTACTCAACCCGACCCGCCTTGTCCTGGCAGCCCTGATCGGTCTGGTGATCCTGCTTGTCCTGATCATCAAGTTTAATGTTCAGGCGATGATCGCGATCCTGATCGGTGCGATCTGTATCGGACTTCTCGCGGGAATGCCGACACAGGACATTATTTCGGCAGTAAATGATGGAATTGGAAACACGTTAAAAGGAATTGCCCTGCTTGTAGGTATGGGATCCATGTTCGGTGCGATCTTAGAGGTATCGGGCGGCGCGCAGACCATCGCTGTCACGATGGTAAAGAAGTTCGGTGATGAGAAGGCCGCCTGGGCGCTCGGTATCACAGGTCTCGTGATCGCGATGCCGGTATTCTTCGATGCAGGACTGATCATTCTGATCCCGCTTGCGTTCTCACTCGCGAAGAAGACAAAGCGTTCCTCCCTTCATTATGTTATTCCGCTTCTCGCAGGACTTGCGGTCGGACATGCGTTCATTCCGCCGACACCGGGTCCGGTCCTTGTAGCGACAATGCTGAATGTAGACCTCGGCTGGGTCATCTTAGTCGGAATCTTCTGCGGAATCTTCGCGATGATCGTTGCCGGTCCGGTATGGGGATCCATCTGCGGAAAGAAATATTTTGTTCCGGTTCCGGAGAGCGTAGCGAACCAGGAAGAGATCGACGAATCCAAACTTCCGAGCTTCGGACTGATCGTTGGAATTATCCTGATCCCGTTAGTGCTGATCATCCTGGACTCCATCTGCGGTGTTGTACCGGCTCTTGCAGGTGTTGCTCCGATCTTCGAGTTCCTCGGTGAGCCGTTTGTAGCGCTTCTGATCGCGACACTTGCCGCAATGTTCGGTCTTGGATTAAGACATGGATACACGATGAAAGAGCTTGAGAAGGTCATGACAAAGTCCCTGGAGCCGACCGGTCTGATCCTTCTTGTGACAGCGTGCGGCGGCGTGCTCAGATATGTACTTCAGTATTCCGGACTCGGAGATGTGATCGGAAACGCAGTTGCGTCCATGAATCTCCCAATCGTTGTACTGGCATTCATCATTGCGGCCCTTGTCCGCATCAGCGTTGGTTCTGCAACCGTTGCGATGACCATGGCGGCCGGTATCGTTGCAGCACTTCCGGGAATCAGCGAGCTTTCCCCGTTATACCTCGCATGTACCGTAGCAGCGGTAGCAGGCGGTGCGACTGTCTGCTCCCACTTTAATGACTCCGGTTTCTGGCTGGTAAGATCCCTTGTCGGAATCGATGAGAAGACGACTTTAAAGACATGGACCATCATGGAGACATTAGTCGGCGGAACAGGATTTATCGTAGCGCTGATCATCTCATTCTTCGCGTAAGATTTTACGTTGACAGCCCGGATGAGATACACAATAATACCCACCACACAAAGAAAGAAGGAATCATCATGAAATGTCTGAAAAGCCAGGAAATGAGAAAACTTGCACCGGAGCTTGATCCGTTAAGGATCGGTACCGGCTGGAAACCGGAAGAGCTTGCAATGCCGCAGGTCATCATCGAGAGCACCGCGGGCGACAGCCATCCGGGAAGTGGACATCTCCATATTTTAGTAGATGAAGTAAAGAAAGGGATCGCAGAGGCAGGCGGCCGCGGCGCAAAGTATTTCTGCACCGATATCTGTGACGGCGAGAGCCAGGGAACAGACGGCATCAACTACAGCCTTGCAAGCCGTGAGATGATCGCAAACATGATCGAGATCCACGCGAACGCGACTCCGTTTGATGCGGGCGTTTATCTCGCAAGCTGCGATAAGGGAATGCCGGCAAACCTGATGGGATTATTCCGCGTGAATATCCCGGCAGTCGTTGTTCCGGGCGGAACCATGAACGCAGGTCCGGAGATGCTGACACTTGAGCAGCTTGGAATGTACAGCGCACAGTTCGAGCGCGGAGAGATCGATGAGAACCGTTTAAACTGGGCAAAACACAATGCATGTCCGAGCTGCGGTGCATGTTCCTTCATCGGAACTGCATCCACGATGCAGATCATGGCAGAGGCTCTCGGTCTTGCACTTCCGGGAAGTGCCCTGATGCCGGCGACAAGCCCGGATCTCTTAAACTATGCGAGAGAGGCCGGAAAACAGGCCGTAAAGCTCGCAAAGATGGACAATATGCGTCCGAGCGATATCGTGACCATGGAAAGCTTTGAGAACGCGATCCTGGTACATGCGGCAATCTCCGGAAGTACGAACTGCCTGCTCCATCTTCCGGCGATCGCCCATGAACTCGGGATCGAGATCACAGGCGACACCTTCGACAGACTCCACCGCGGTGCGAAATATCTCCTCGATATCCGCCCGGCAGGAAAGTGGCCGGCAGAGTGCTTCTACTATGCGGGCGGTGTTCCGGCGATCATGGAGGAGATCAAGGATCAGCTTCACCTGGATGTCATGACCGTGACCGGAAAGACACTCGGTGAGAACTTAAAGGAATTAAGAGAGAACGGATTTTATGAGCGCTGTGAGAAGTGGCTTCAGAAGTTCAACGAGCGCTATGGAACATCCGTGACACGCCAGGACATCATCCGTCCGGCTGACAAGGCGATCGGAACAGATGGAAGTATCGCGGTTCTCCGCGGAAACCTTGCTCCGGAAGGCGCTGTCATCAAGCATACCGCGTGCCCGAAGGAAATGTTCAAAGCAGTCCTCAAGGCGAGACCGTTCGACAGCGAGGAAGAGTGTCTCGATGCAGTCCTGAAACATAAAGTACAGAAAGGCGATGCAGTATTCATCCGCTATGAGGGCCCGAAGGGAAGCGGCATGCCGGAGATGTTCTACACATCCGAGGCGATCAGCAGCGACAAGGAACTCGGACGTTCCATCGCCCTCATCACAGACGGAAGATTCTCCGGTGCGTCCACAGGTCCGGTTATCGGACACTGCAGCCCGGAGGCGGCAGACGGCGGCCCGATCGCTCTCGTTGAGGAAGGCGATCTCATCGAGATCGATGTGATGGAGAGAAAGTTAAACATCATCGGTATCAAGGGCGAGAGAAAGACTCCGGAGGAGATCGACGCAGTCCTTGCTGAGAGAAAGAAAAACTGGAAGCCGAGAGAGCTCCGCTACAAGAGCGGTGTGCTCCGCATGTTCAGTGAGCATGCGGCAAGCCCGATGAAAGGTGCTTATCTGGAGTTTTAAAAAATATTTTCTGGAAGAGAAGATCATAAATCCTCTGCAGTGACCGAAAACTGTGTCTGCAGGGAAAAAAGGAAAGTCCGGGAACGCGGCTGCATGGAGACATGCAAAACGCGGTTCCCGGATTTTTGCTTCAGGTTTTGGAATAGGGGATTGCACGAACGAGTGTTCCTGTGGTAATATATTCATATATATGCTTCCGGTTGCGGGAGAGGTCGGGAAGGAAAGATTACGTCCGGATCTGACCGGATCCGGGAACATGAAAGGGGAACAGGATGAACAATTATGATACATTAAATCCGATGCAGAGGGAAGCTGTCTTTACCACGGAAGGTCCGCTCTTAGTGCTGGCGGGAGCCGGATCCGGAAAGACGAGAGCCCTGACGCACCGGGTTGCTTATTTAATAGAAGAAAAAGGAGTAAAACCGTGGAATATCCTCGCGATCACCTTCACGAACAAGGCGGCGGGCGAGATGCGGGAACGCGTGAACCAACTCGTGGATTTCGGTGCGGACAGCGTATGGGTCAGCACGTTCCACTCCCTCTGTGTGCGGATCTTAAGAAGATTTATCGAAAATCTCGGATATACGACAGATTTCTCGATCTACGATTCCGATGACACAAAGACGCTCATGAAGCAGATCTTCAAGGATCTGGAAGTGAACCAGAAGGTTCTAAAGGAGCGGGGCGTTCTCGGTGTGATCTCCTCCGCAAAGAATGAGATGATCTCACCGGAAGAGTTTTTGCTAAGCGCAAAGGCGGACGGCGATTCGAGACTCCAGCGGATCGGGGAACTCTACATGGAATACCAGAAACGCCTGAAAAAGAACAATGCCCTGGATTTCGATGATCTCCTCGTAAAGACGGTCGAGTTGTTCCAGGCAAAGCAGGAGGTCCTGGAGTATTATCAGGACCGCTTCCGCTATATCATGGTGGACGAGTACCAGGATACAAATACGGTGCAGTTTAAGCTGGTCAGCCTGCTTGCGGCGAAATACCGCAACATCTGTGTCGTGGGAGATGATGACCAGTCGATCTACCGATTCCGCGGCGCCAATATCAAAAATATCCTGAGTTTTGAGGAGACATTCCCGGGCGCAAAGGTGATCAAGCTGGAGCAGAATTACCGTTCCACGAAGATGATCCTGGATTCCGCGAACGAGGTGATCAAGAACAACGCCGGGCGTAAAGATAAGACACTCTGGACGGAGAACGAGGTGGGCGAGAGACCGGTATTCCGGGAGTTTGGCTCCTCCTTTGATGAGGCGGAATGGGTGGTACGGGATATTGTAAAAAAAGGCGGTCCGTGGAAGGACTACGCGATCCTCTACCGTACAAATGTCCAGTCCCGTCTGTTTGAGGAGAAATGTATCGCATATAACCTGCCGTACCGTCTTGTGGGCGGCGTGAACTTCTATCAGAGAAAAGAGATCAAGGATATCCTCTGCTACTTAAAGACGATCGCAAACGGCCGGGATGATCTGGCTGTCCAGAGGATCATCAATGTCCCGAAACGCGGGATCGGTGCGATGAGCGTTGCCCGCGTGAACATGTTCGCGATGGAGAACGACATGAGCTTCTACGAGGCGCTGGAGCGGGTTCAGGCGGTTCCGGGGATCGGAAAAGCGGCGTTAAAGATCGGCGTGTTTACGGATCAGATCGGTGAATTCCGAAAGATGCTGCGGGAAGAGAAAACGATCAAAGATGTGATCGAGGCGGTTCTTGAAAAGACCGGATACCGGGAAGAGCTGAAGGAAGAGGGCGAGGTGGAAGCCGAGTCCAGACTGGAAAATATCGAGGAATTGATCAATAAGGCTGTCTCCTACTGGGAGAGCGCGGATGAGCCGAATCTCTCTGAGTTCCTGGAAGAGGTTGCCCTGGTTGCGGATATCGACAGTATGGATGAGTCGGAGGACCGGATCATCCTTATGACGCTTCATTCTGCGAAAGGCCTGGAGTTTCCGTATGTATACCTTGTCGGAATGGAAGACGGACTTTTCCCGAGCATGATGTCGCTCATGGAGGGACCGGAGGCGTTAGAGGAAGAGCGCCGTCTCTGCTATGTCGGTATCACGAGAGCGGAGAAGCGGCTGACCCTGACGGCGGCAAAGAGCCGGATGGTGAAGGGCGAAATGCAGTATGCGAGAACGAGCCGGTTTATCAATGAGATCCCGGATGTCTGCCTGGAGCGGCCGGATCAGGACGATTCAAAGAGCGGGTGGAGGAAGACCGCGGACGCATATAAGGACCTGGCAGAGGAAGCGGGACTTCCGTGGGCGAAGAGCGCTGATGCGTCGGGAAAGGCGGAAGGCGGACATTCCGGAAGATTTAAGGACCGTCCGTCCGGTGTGAGCCTGTTCGGACAGAAGTCAGATGCATACAAGAGTCCGTATGCGTCAAAAACATCGGGAACACCGTCATCAACGCCGGCCTTCGGAAAGGCGTTTACGGTGGAAAAACCAAAGAATCTTGACTATTCCGAAGGCGACCGGGTTCATCACATGCGGTTCGGAGATGGAACCGTAAAAGCGATCACGGACGGCGGAAAAGACTTCGAGGTGACGGTCGAATTTGACCGGGAGACAGTCGGAACGAGAAAGATGTTTGCGTCGTTTGCGAAGCTGAAAAAATTTTGAGTTAGCGATTGATTTTTTCGGAGAAATCGCATATACTAGATAACAGTTAAGGAATCCAGTTATATTTCCACAACTACCCGAAAACCCCCGGAGGTGCTAGCTCCGGGGGTTTTCTCGCTCTTTACAGCGAGCTGAACTGTTCAGGCTGTCACTGTCTGTTGTTTCTGTCCAGCCATTTGCAAACATAGTAGCCAACTACACTTGCCATGACAGAAACAAGGAATCTAGTTATGTATTCCATACTACCACCTCCGTTCTGCTGGAGGTCGACAGCAACTCAATTTTACCATATTTTTGGGAAGGGCTCCATGCGTAGGATGTAGAAAAGAACAGGTGATTTTTGGTTACTTTTTGCGGATAGGAATTTTCTGAACTGAAAATTCCGCATAATGCAGTTGCGGTCGCAGATTTTGCCGATTTGGAATGCGAAGCATCGGCAAAATCCTGTTACAGGTAACAGTTTTTTCAGTTATCCTGTGGCTGGAATGAAGAGATCAAAAATTTAGGATAGTAAAAATCAGAAAAGCATGGTATACTATTAAAAAACATCGCTTTGAATGGAAATGTTCGACCAGGAGAGCGGCAGCCGTGAAAGCTCCGGGAGAGCGAAACAGCTGCAAAAACAGAAAGGATGTGCGAGAATGAACAAATTCGATATGATGAGTAAAGACGCACTCAGCAAAATGGAAGAACTTATGAACGCGTCCAAACTGAACGAACTGCTTCATAAAAAAGAAGAAGAAGATAAGAAAAAGACCTGTATTCTCTGGATTCTTGCGATCATCGGTGCAGTGGCTGCAGTAGCAGCGATCGCGTATGCGGTTTATCGTTTCTTCACTCCGGATTATCTGGAAGACTTTGAGGACGATTTCGACGATGATTTCGATGACGACTTCTTCGAGGATGAGGAGGAAGCTCCGAAGAAAGTGGAAAAAGCAGCAGAGAAAAAAGATGAGGACGAGGAGACAGAGGCTTAAAAGTTCGCGGACTGCCGGGATGGCAGTGCGAAAAGTCTTGTGCTCATGACAGAAAAGAGGCTGTGGCAGGGAGTACGCTTGCCCGGCCTCTTTTGTTTAACAGGAACTTCCTGTTAAACAAAAAGGCACTACGTGCCTAAGATGCACACTCGCGCGAAGATGAAGGTTGTCGCAAGTGACCGCGCTCGGCGCGAGAATATGCCGAGGCACATTCTTTTTTAACAGAAAATTCTTTTTTATATAGACAGAAGGAGAAGAGATGAAAAAAGGTGAGATTTACACCGGAGTGGTGGAAAAGATGGATTTCCCGAACAAGGGAGTTCTCCACATCGGTGAGGAGAAAGTGGTTGTAAAGAACGCGCTTCCGGGTCAGACTGTGGAGATCGCGATCTCGAAGCAGAGAAAGGGAAAATGTGAGGGACGGCTTCTTAAAGTGGTAACACCGGCAGATTACGAAAAGGCCGAGGGCGCATGTCCGCATCGCGCAGACTGCGGCGGATGTACATACCAGACCGTGCCGTATGAAGAGCAGTTAAAGATCAAGGAGAGACAGGTCCGTGCACTCCTGGATCCGGTCCTTCCGGAAGGTTACAATTTTGAGGGGATCAAGGGAAGTCCGCTGACAAGAGCGTATCGGAACAAGATGGAGTTTTCCTTCGGAGATGAATTCAAGGATGGTCCGATGACACTCGGTATGCATAAACGGGGCAGCTTTTATGATATCGTGACGGTAGATCAGTGTGTTCTGGTGCATACGGACTGCTGTAAGATCTTAAAGGCAACTCTGGACTATTTTACGGAGCAGGGTGCGACATTTTATAAAAAAATGGCGCATGTGGGATATCTGAGACATCTCCTGGTCCGCCGCGGCGTGAAGACAGGGGAGATCCTTGTGGACCTTGTGACTTCCACACAGACGGAAGGAACCTGGAAGAGTGAAGCGAACGAGGAAGAATTACTTGAAGGCTGGAAAGAGAAACTCCTTGCGCTTGATCTGGAAGGAACCTTTGCCGGAATTCTCCATACGGAGAATGACAGTCTTGCGGATGTGGTACAGAGTGACCGCACGGTGATCCTTTACGGACAGGATTTCTTTATGGAAGAGCTTCTTGGGCTGAAATTCAAGATCACACCGTTTTCCTTCTTCCAGACGAATTCCCTGGGTGCGGAAGTTCTCTACGAGACAGCCCGCGAGTATATCGGTGACACGAAAGGAAGAAAGGTATTCGACCTTTACAGCGGTACTGGTACGATCGCACAGATCCTGGCCCCGGCGGCAGAACATGTGACGGGCGTGGAGATCGTTGAGGAGGCAGTTGAGGCTGCAAAGATCAATGCACAGAGGAACGGACTTACAAACTGCGACTTTATCGCCGGAGATGTCCTGAAGGTGCTGGATACGCTGGAAGAGCGCCCGGACCTCATCGTCCTGGATCCACCGAGAGACGGGATCCATCCGAAGGCGCTGCCGAAGATTATCAAATACGGCGTTGATCACATGGTCTACATTTCCTGCAAACCGACGAGTCTTGCGAGAGATCTTGTTGTTCTCCAGGCAGGCGGATACACGGCAAAACGGATCTGCTGTGTGGACATGTTCCCTGCAACAACCGGGATCGAGACCGTGTGCTTATTGAAAAAGCAGAAAAGTGCGGACGAATAGAGTGTTCGAAGAATAAGATAAAAAAGTTGAAGGGTCGGGATGTAAGTTCCGGCTCTTTTCAGTTGTTGTTCAGTTCACATGTCAGCTGCTGAAAAAGTCTTCTTTGTCATACTCAGGGATCATCAAAAAGATAATCTAAAAATTTTGTCAAAAACAGTTGAAAAAAACATTATAAGGTGCGATAATGTTTCTGTGCTTATTTATTAAACAACCTTATAACGAGGAGGATCATTATGAAGAAACAGTTAAGTGTCATTCTTGCAGCATCCATGGTTCTTTCCATGACAGCCTGCGGAGGCAGCAGCCAGACAGCAGAGACAACAGCAGCAGCGGCAGATACGACCGCAGCGGCAGCAGCGGATCAGACAGCGGCGGCAGCCGAGACGACCGGCGAGGGCGTGGATCCGGCGGATCTGAAAGTCGGCTTCATCTTTATCGGCGATGAGAACGAAGGCTACACCGCAGCTCATTACGCAGGTGCCAAGAAGATGCAGGAAGCATTAGGTCTCAAGGATGACCAGTTAATTGTAAAGTGGAACACACCGGAGGACGAGACTGCTTATGACGCAGCTGTCGATCTTGCGGATCAGGGATGCCAGCTTGTATTTGCAAACAGCTTCGGTCAGGAAGACTATGTAAAACAGGCAGCAGAGGAATTCCCGGATGTCCAGTTCTGCCATGCGACCGGTTTTCAGGCGGCATCCAGCGGACTTGACAACTTCCACAACTTCTTTACAAATATTTACGAGTCCCGTTATGTTTCTGGCGTAGTTGCTGGAATGAAATTAAACGAGATGAAAGAGAAAGATCCGTCCATGGATCTTAAGATCGGTTATGTCGGCGCTTACCCGTATGCAGAGGTTATCAGCGGATTCACATCCTTCTTCCTCGGCGCGCGTTCCGTTTGCCCGGAGGCTCATATGGAAGTTACATACACAAACAGCTGGGCAAGCTTCGATCTTGAGAAAGAGGCAGCTGAGGCTCTGATCGCGGACGGCTGTGTTCTGATCTCCCAGCACGCAGATACAACAGGTGCTCCGACCGCATGTGAGGCAGCAGGCGTTCCGTGTGTCGGCTACAACATCTCCATGATCGCAACCGCTCCGACCCAGGCTCTTACATCCGCATCCATGGACTGGGGCATCTACTACACATTCGCAGCACAGAGCGTAGTTGACGGAACAGAGATCCCGGCTGACTGGTGCCGTGGATTCGCAGACGGTGCAGACAAGCTCACAGAGTTAAATGAGAACGCAGTTGCAGCAGGAACAGCAGAGAAGGTCAAAGAGGTTGAGGACTCCATCGCAAGCGGCGACCTCAAGGTATTCGCTACTGACACCTGGACTGTAAACGGCAAGAAAGCCGAGGATGACGCAGAGCTCATGGACAAGTACAAAGATTACATCTATGACGGTTACTTCCACGAGTCCGAGAAAGCTTCCGCTCCGTCCTTCGATATCATCATCGACGGCATCGAGAGCCAGGCGTAATATGAATGAAACGGCAGGAAGTTGATAGAAATTCCTGTCTGTATGAGAGGAGCGGCATCCGGAGGACTGTAAAATACAGAACCCGGGTGCCGGTTCCAATCTCAAAAAGAGATACAGGCGAAACTGCTGGAATACGACAGTTTCGCTATTTTTCGCCTAATGGTCCGGGCGGAAAGGACCAGAAAAAATTACGTGGGAGGTCTGTTCGTGGCAGCACAGGATAACGCAATTGAATTAAAAAACATCACGAAGCGGTTTGGCAGCGTCGTGGCGAACGACAAGGTATGTCTGACCGTCAAAAAAGGAGAGATCCTTTCCATTCTCGGTGAGAACGGAAGCGGAAAGACGACACTGATGAATATGCTGTCCGGAATCTATTTTCCGGATGAAGGGGAGATCTATGTTGATGGAAAAGAAGTGACGATCGCATCTCCGAAAGACTCGTTTGCCCTGGGAATTGGCATGATCCATCAGCATTTCAAGCTGGTTGACGTTCTCACAGCAGCGGAGAATATCATCCTCGGACTTCCGGGAAAAGAAGTCTTAAAGATGGATGAGGTGCGGAAAAGGATCAAAGGTCTTGTGGACAAGTACGGATTTGACCTGGATCCGGATCAGAAGATCTACGAGATGTCCGTTTCCCAGAAACAGACGGTCGAGATCATCAAAGTCTTATACCGCGGAGCAAACATCCTGATCCTTGATGAGCCGACAGCCGTTCTGACTCCGCAAGAGACAGAGAAACTCTTTGCAGTCCTCAGAAATATGAGATTGGATGGACGTTCCATCATCATTATCACGCACAAACTTCATGAAGTGTTGTCCTTATCCGACCGCGTGGCGATCCTGCGAAAAGGAAAATATATCGGAACCGTCGAGACAAAGGATGCGACTTCCGAATCTCTTACCGAAATGATGGTAGGCCAGAAAGTGGACCTTGACATCAAACGCTCCGCACCGAAAGATCTCACAAGACGTCTTCTCGTGCAGGATCTGACATGCATAAATCCGGAGAACGTCACGACCTTAAATCATGCGACCTTCAGTGCATACGGCGGCGAGATCCTTGGAATCGCCGGTGTTGCGGGAAGCGGACAGAAGGAACTTTTAGAGGCGATCGCGGGACTTGAAAAGACATCTGAAGGTTCCGTCATGTACTACCCGCCGGACGGCATCGGGATCGACCTTGCGACAAAGGATGCGACAGAGATCCGGAATCTCGGGATCCACCTGTCCTTCGTTCCGGAGGACCGTCTCGGAATGGGACTTGTCGGCTCCATGGACATCACTGACAACATGATGCTCCGCGGATACAACAACGGACATAACTTCTTTGTTGACCGGAATACACCGAAAAAGCTGGCGGAAGATCTGATCCGCCGTCTGGAGATCGTGACGCCGGGAACGACGACACCGGTAAGACGACTTTCCGGAGGAAATGTCCAGAAAGTCCTTGTCGGACGTGAAATCTCCTCAAATCCGACTGTCCTCATGGTTGCATATCCGGTCCGCGGACTTGATATCAACTCCTCCTACACGATCTACAACCTGCTCAATGAACAGAAGGAGAAAGGCGTTGCAGTCATCTGTGTCGGAGAGGACCTGGACGTTCTCCTGGAACTCTGTGACCGGATCCTCGTTCTCTGCGGCGGTTCCATCTCGGGAATCGTGGATGCGAGAACTACAACGAAAGAGGAGATCGGACTTCTTATGACAAAGACCGGAAAGGAGAAGAAAGATGAGTAGTATCCATATTTCCAAAAGGGACGGAATGCCTTTCGCGAAAGCGCTCATGATCCGGCTGATCGGCGTCCTGTTATCCCTGGTCGTGTGCGCGGTGGTGATCGTTGCACTCACAAAATTAAATCCGGTGGAAGTCTATAAGGCGATCTTTTCCGGAGCTGTCGGAACATCGAGACGTGCCTGGGTGACGATCCGTGACGCGCTGATCCTGCTCTGCGTGGCGATCGGTCTGACACCGGCGTTCAAGATGCGGTTCTGGAACATCGGTGCGGAGGGACAGGTCCTCATGGGCGGCTGCGTCTCCGCGGCGATCATGATCTACGGGGCTGACCATTTCGGAACGGCGCAGCTGATCCCGATGATGGTGGTCGGCAGTATCGTTGCAGGAATGATCTGGGGACTGATCCCGGCATTCTTTAAAGCGCACTGGAACACGAACGAAACGCTGTTTACCCTGATGATGAACTACGTTGCGATGCAGATCATCACGTTCTGTATCGTTTTCTGGGAGAATCCGGCAGGTTCCAACACCGTCGGCATCATCAACTCCAAGACAAAGCTCGGCTGGCTCCCGGCATTCTCCGGACTGGCTTACGGATGGATCGTCGTGATCGTCCTCGTGCTTACTGTTGCCATGTTCGGTTACTTAAAGTACAGCAAACAGGGCTACGAGATCTCGGTTGTCGGCGAGAGTGAGAATACGGCGAAGTACGTCGGCATCAACGTAAAGAAGGTCATCATGCGCACGATGGCGATCTCCGGTGCGATCTGTGGTCTCGCAGGCTTTATCATCGTCAGCGGTTCCAGCCATACGATCTCCACGAGCACGGCGGGCGGACGCGGATTTACTGCGATCATCGTCGCATGGCTCTCAAAATTCAACACGTTTACAATGGTCGTGATCTCCTTCTTCCTGGTTTTCATGGAGCAGGGCGCAGGTCAGATCGCCTCCCAGTTCAACTTAAATGAGAACGCCTCCGAGGTCATCACGGGGATCATCCTGTTCTTCATCCTCGGCAGCGAATTCTTTGTAAACTATAAGATCCAGTTCAAGAAGAAAGAGGAAGGAGGACATACAAAATGAGCGTGATCATCATTTTCCTTCAGAAAGCGATCGCACAGGGTATTGGAATGCTCTATGGTGCACTCGGCGAGATCGTGACGGAGAAATCCGGTAACTTAAACCTCGGTGTTCCGGGTGTCATGTACATGGGCGGCATTGCAGGCCTCATGGGCGCGTTCTTCTATGAGAACGGAAATCCGGCTCCGAACGGACTTGTGGGACTTATCATTTCCTTCCTCTGTGCGTTTCTTGCGGGCATCATCGGCGGACTGATCTACAGTATCCTGACGATCACTCTGCGCGCAAACCAGAACGTGACGGGGCTTGCACTGACCACCTTCGGAACAGGCTTCGGAAACTTCTTCGGCGGTTCCCTTTCCGCTCTTGCGGGCGGTGTCGGTCAGATCTCCGTTACCTCAACTGGTGCAGCTTATACAAAGTCGATCCCGGTGCTGAGCCAGATCCCGGTGATCGGACCGGTGCTGTTTTCCTACGGATTTATGACATACCTCTGCATTATCCTGGCATGTGTGCTCGCGTTTTTCCTCGCAAAGACGAGAAAAGGCCTGAATCTCCGCGCAGTCGGTGAGAATCCGGCGACTGCGGATGCGGCGGGCATCAATGTTACATTGTATAAGTATCTCGCGACATGCATCGGCTGCGGGATCAGCGGTCTCGGCGGACTGTACTTTGTCATGGAGTATTCCGGCGGAACCTGGACCAACAATGGGTTCGGTGACCGTGGATGGCTTGCGGTTGCCCTTGTCATATTCTCCTTATGGAAACCGTTAAATGCGATCTGGGGATCCATCCTCTTTGGAGGACTCTACATCCTGTATCTCTATCTTCCGGGTGTTGGAAGAAGTGCACAGGAGATCTTCAAGATGCTTCCGTACCTGGTAACGATCATTGTCCTGATCTTTACAAGCTTCCGGAGAAAGAGAGAGAACCAGCCGCCGGCAGGACTCGGACAGCCGTACTTCAGGGAAGAGAGATAGGCAGGATAGAAAAAAAATTGATATGATGAAAGAAATGCGCACCATATTCCCGCCGCTTGAGCGGCGAGTCAGGTGCGCATTTTTTGTGAAGAGTTCACTGCTGCGATTGCACAAAAAGCAAAAACAGCAAAAACAGCAATGAAAATTCCAGGCTTTTTATGTCCCAGGGGATGTTGGTAATCCGGTTAAATAATTATCTCAGATATGTATCCATCCACTCAATAATCTCCCTCATCCGGTCGAGCCTGTTTTCCGGCTTTCCGCTCCTTGAGAGTTCATGATTTTCCCCGTGGAACAGGCAGAGCTTTGCAGGGCAGCCGTTCCGCTTGATGGCGCTGAACATGGCGAGCCCTTCGGCCATATAGCAGCGGTAGTCTTCATCGGAGTGGATAAAGAGCGTCGGCGTCTTGCAGTTCGGTGCAAACTGAAGCGGGGACTGCTTCCCAGGCGTGGATGATGGATCCCCAAATCTGAAAGAAACAGAAAAACTTCTGAAAATGTCATGGAATCAGGGAGCGACCGATCTGATCGTGACCCCGCATTTTTCCCGTAATCTTGATCCGGAAAGACTGGCGGACTGCTTTGAAACGGTGCGAAACACAGCAGAAAAGGTCACACCCGGGCTTCATCTTTTCCTTGGACAGGAGATCCTCTATTTCGAAGAAATGGTGGACTGTCTTCTGCAGGGAAAAGCCCTGACGCTGGCGGAAAGCAGATACGTCTATGCTTTCCAGGATTTCAACGATATTCCGGGAACTCTGCCTGAAGGTCGGACGAAGCCGTGGGGAACCGGTCAGGCCGTGCTTGCAGCGAAGGACGTAATTAAAACTCCGTTCATCGTCATTAACGCAGACGATTACTACGGCAAGGAAGGCTTCAAGGCCGTCCATGAGTATCTGGTGAATGGCGGCAAGTCCTGCATGGCTGGTTTCATTCTGAAGAATACGCTGTCTGATAACGGTGGCGTGACTCGTGGTATCTGCAAGATGGATGAACAGAACAACCTGACTGAGGTTGTTGAGACAAAGAATATTGTGAAGACCGCAACCGGAGCAGAAGCAGACGGTGTGGATATCGACACGAACTCGCTGGTTTCCATGAATATGTGGGGATTAACTCCTGAGTTCCTGGATGTTCTGGAGGAAGGCTTCAAAGAGTTCTTTGAGAAGGAAGTACCAGATAATCCTCTGAAAGCAGAGTATCTGATTCCAATCTTCATCGGTGAATTGCTGGAGCAGGGTAAAATGTCCGTGAAGGTTCTGAAAACTAACGATATCTGGTACGGCATGACCTATCACGAGGATGTCGCAGCAGTAAAGGACAGCTTCAAGAAGATGCTGGTGGATGGCATGTACAAGGCTGATCTGTTCAGTAATCTGTAAACGATGATGAAGGAAACGATTGACAGTGCAGTGGAGGGGACGCAGTCCGGACTGAAGGATGTCAACAAACTCCTGAAGCTGGACCATGGCATAAGACTCTCTAAGGAAGCCAACCCCAACGCATAACAACACCCAAAAGGTACACGCCCTGAAAAGGGGCTGTGCCTCGCATCCAATATGTTTCTGAATTTGGAAAAAATTACATTGAATAAAATAAAAGTTTCTGAAACGGGAAAATAATTTGATGTTTTGCGTATAATATGCTATATTGAGAAAAAGGAGGAATGCAGATATGGTTGAACGAAAAGAATATCTTGACCAGCTTTGGGCATGGAAGGACGAGCAGCAGATCAAAGTCGTGACCGGAATCCGTCGCTGTGGAAAATCTGTACTTCTGGAACAGTATCAGCAGAGACTCTTAGCGAATGGAGTCACACCGGAACAGATTATCTCTATCAATTTTGAAAATCTGGATTACGAACCTTTAAAAGATTATATGAAGCTGTACAACTACCTCAAAGAACGTTTGTGTGCTGATAAGATGACGTACATCTTTTTGGATGAGGTTCAGGAAGTTCCATCATTCGAGAAAGTGGTTGACAGCCTTTATATCAGAGACCATGTGGATGTTTATATCACAGGCTCCAATGCATATATGCTGTCAAGTGAGCTTGCAACGCTTTTGTCAGGGAGGTACACAGAGATCAAGATGCTGCCGCTTTCTTTCCGTGAGTATATGGCGGTGACAGGTATGGCAAAAGAGGAAGCTTTTGCAGAGTTTATGAAAACTGGTGGAATTCCGTATGTGGCAGTAATGAACCGCACGGATGAAAAAATAGATCAGTATTTAGAGGGAATCTACAATACCGTTATTGTAAAAGATATTGAGCAACGTCAGGCGAGAAGGGAAAAAGAGAGCGGAAAACGAAAAATCACAGATATTGCGTTACTAAAGACAATTGCCAGGTATCTGGCAAGCGTTATCGGCAGCCCGGTATCAATGAAAAGTATAACCGACTATCTGACCTCAACGGGCAGAAAAGTATCCCAAAACACAGTCAGCGATTATGTTGAAGCCCTGACAGAGTCTTTCATTTTTTATCCTGTGGAGCGATTTGACATTGTGGGAAAGCAGCTTTTAAAGGTCAACAATAAGTTTTACATGGTAGATATGGGAATCAGAAACCACATTCTTCCGAGAAAGCGATATGATCTTGGATTTACCATTGAGAACATTGTGTATCTTGAACTTTCACGAAGGGGCGGCAAAGTCAATATCGGAAAATATGGTTCTACTGAGGTTGACTTTGTGACGCAGAAGGAAGGCGTGCTTACCTATTATCAGGTAACTGCTGATATGACGGCGGAAGAGACCTTTGAGAGAGAGATGAGACCGTTGCGGAGTATTCAGGATAATTATGAAAAAATTGTCCTGACATTGGATCGATTTTCACTCGGAAATTACGATGGTATAAAAGTTGTGAATGTCATCGACTGGCTTTTGGGATGAGGAATCTGCATATGAGTGATGTGAAAATTAGCCCAAAAAAGCAGACTGATAGTAATAATCAGAAACCGGATGGAAAGCTGTATTGCAGGACTGTGACGCCGTGGTGATCGGTGCCGGAGCCGGTCTTTCCACCTCAGCCGGATTTGTTTACACCGGCGAACGGTTTGAAAAATACTTTTCCGACTTTGCGGCAAAGTACGGCATCAAGGATATGTATTCTGGCGGCTTTTATCCCTTTGCCACGCCGGAGGAGCATTGGGCGTATTGGAGCCGATACATCAACATCAACCGCTATATGGATGCCCCCAAACCGGTCTACGATGACCTTTTGAAGCTGGTGCAGGACAAGGACTATTTCGTTATCACCACAAACGTTGACCACTGCTTTCAGAAGGCTGGATTCGACAAGAAGTGGCTGTTTTACACGCAGGGCGATTATGGCCTGTTCCAGTGCAGTGAGCCGTGCTGCCAGAAAACATACGACAATGAGCAAGTCGTCTGTCAGATGGTGGAGCAGCAGAAGGATATGCGAATCCCGACCGAACTTGTGCCGCACTGTCCGGTCTGCGGCAGACCGATGACGATGAATTTGCGCTGCGATGATACCTTTGTCGAGGACGAGGGGTGGCATCGGGCGGCAGAGCGGTATTCGGAGTTTCTGCGGCGGCATCGTGAGCTGAAAATGCTATTTCTGGATTTAGGCACTGGCATGAATACGCCGACAATCGTAAAATTTTCTTTCTGGCGCATGGCAAATGAGTGGTCAGATGCTACTTATGCCTGTATCAATCTGGGCGAAGCCTATGCTCCGCGAGAAATCGAAGCAAAATCAATTTGCATTAACGCAGATATTGGAAGCGTTTTGAAACAGTTATAGCCGTATCGAGAAGCGGCACAGGTGAAACAGCCGGATACGCAAATGAAAAAATCAATTTATGAGCAGCGCCAGCATGCCCGGTATATCCTGTAAAGTCGCCTGTGTGATGGTCATGCTTTATTCTTCCATAATCGTATCAATCAATGCGTTGATGTGTATTTGCATGGTGTCCAGCAGCGGAACGGGCGTTGTGCGCCCCTCAAACAGCAGCGGCAGCTCGGTACAGCCCAGCACGACCGCCTCAATCTGCTGCTCTTTTGCCATGCGCTCCATAATTTTCAGAATGTGAGCGGCGGTCTGCTCACTGACAATGTTCATTTCCAGTTCGTTCAAGATGCGGTTGGCAATATAGGCACGTTCCTCTGCATCAGGTATGATCACTTCGATTCCGGCTTTGCAAAACGGCGCTTTGAAAAAGTCTGCTTCCATGGTGGCGGATGTTCCCATCAATCCGACCTTTTTGTATCCTCGCAGTACCGCCTCGGCGCAGGTAGCCTCCACAATGCTGACAAGTGGAATGGGAGATGCTTTTTGCAGCTCGTCAAACACCAGATGCCCCGTATTGCAGGCCAGCGCACCCACCTCTGTCCCCGCCGCAGCCAGATTGCGGATGCCCGCCAGCAGATAGGCAGTCAGCCCCTCTGTATCGCCCTCACTGCTCATGCGGATGACCTCGAAGCAACTCAGGCTTTCAATTGTCAGCGGCGGCAGGTAGGGTCTTCCCACCCTGTCTTTCACGCCGTTTACGATGCTTCTGTAATAGGGAATGGTGGATTCCGGTCCTACGCCGCCGATTAAACCTAATTTTTTCATACTGTTTCGACCTCCCGTTCAAAAAATATCTGCTGTTGGATAGATGCTCTCCGCCCAATTTGTAGTGCTACCGTGTTCTGCTTCATAAGCAAACAGCTCCTGATAGCTTGCGGATACCGTTGCAATATCTTCTTTTTTGCTTTTCGTATCAATTCATAATCCTCCTCGACGCATTTCTTGACTCCATTATACAGTCTCTGATACAATAAAGGAAATTGATGTTTGTGATAGAAGTATGCAGAAAGGTTATTCTGAGTATGAACCGTTACATTGCTTTGCAAAAGGTAGTAGAAGTTGGGAGCTTTACCAAAGCGGCGGAGCTGCTGGGATATACGCAGCCTGCCCTCGGTCAGATGATCGCCTCGCTGGAACGAGAACTGAATATAAAACTGCTCTACCGTACCAGCCACCAGGTTTGCCTGACGCTGGAGGGAGAGCGTATTTTCCCAGCCATTCAAAAATCGGTATCGCAATATCTTGTGATGCAGGAGATTGCCAAATCTTCCCAGCTGATGGATTCGATTTTGACAGGCGTGAACGTGAGATGGCAGGCAGAAGAAACGTTGTCACTGATAAGGATTTGACCAGAGATGGTAAATGGAAGTATAATTGGATTGAGAGAAAACAACAGGAGTGACAATATGGTAAATAATCAAGTACATTCATCTCAGCCAGGAACCTTTAACATCAGTGCAGCAATGCTCCATATCATTGCTATGACATTTATGCTGATGGATCATCTCTGGGCTACGCTTCTTCCGGCGCAGGACTGGCTGACCTGCGTAGGAAGGCTCGCGTTTCCCATCTTTGCATTTATGGCAGTGGAAGGATATTTTCACACGCACAGCTTTAAAAAGTACATTCTCCGGCTGCTGCTGTTTGCGGTGCTGTCGGAGATCCCCTTTGATCTGATGTATGGCGGAACCTGGTTTTATCCGTTTCATCAGAATGTGATCTGGACGCTGTTGATAGGACTCTCTGGAATCCATTTGATGGAAAAAGTTCGAAAAAAACGGAAGCTGTGGATCTTTTTGCCGACAGCGGTTCTGGTCGTGCTGGTTGGAAGTGCGCTTGGGACGATAGGAATGGCAGATTACTACGGTGCCGGTGTATTGACACTGTTTATTTTTTACTTTTTCCGGGGAAGAAAATGGTGGTGTTTTTCCGGACAGCTTCTGGCGCTTTATTGGGTCAACGTAGAGCTTCTGGGAGGTCTGATGTACCCCATCCGGCTTTTTGGGATGGACTTTGAACTCTGCCAGCAGGGACTTGCATTGCTTTCATTGCTTCCGATCTGGCTGTATCGTGGACGGCAGGGCTGCCATACGAAAGTCTTCCAGTATAGCTGTTATGCGTTTTATCCGGTCCATATGCTGCTTCTTGCATTGGTGTTGAATTATGTGAATCGATAATGATAAGATCTGTGGCTGCAGGGGATACGACCCTGCAGCCATTTTTTATGTAACAGGAAATTTCGAGGAATTCCCAGTTACATAAAAAAGCACTGACGTGCCAAAGATGCGCACTCGCGCGAAGATGTAAATTGTCGCAAGCGACCGCGCGAGGCGCGAGAATGTGCCAAGGCACATTCTTTTTCATTAACAGAAATCTTATGGCATGTATAAAAAGAGCGGTAGGATTGTTTCCTTTATTTTAAATATTCATCCATCCACTTAATGATCTCCGTCATCCGGTCGATCCTGTTCTCCGGCTTTCCGCCTCTGGACAGCTCATGATTTTCTCCATGGAACAGGCAAAGCTTCGACGGGCAGCCGTTCCGCTTGATGGCGCTGAACATGGCGAGTCCTTCCGCCATATAGCATCGGTAGTCCTCATCGGAGTGGATAAAGAGTGTCGGTGTCTTGCAGTTCGGCGCAAACTGGAGCGGGGACTGCTTCCAGAGAAGCTCCACATCGGTCCTCGTGTTGGCTCCCTGGTTGTTTAAGATGAAGGTGTGTCCGATATCGGAGTTGTGCTCAAAGGATACCCAGTTGGAGATGGAACGCTGGGAAGCCGCCGCGTGGAACCGGTCTGTATGTCCGATGATCCAGTTTGTCATGAAGCCGCCGTAGGAGCCGCCTGCGACACCGAGATGTTCCGGATCGATCATCGGGTACCGTTTCAGGACTTCATCCGTGAAATCCATCAGGTTCTGATAGTCCACAGTTCCGTAGATTCCGTTGATATTTCCAAAGTCCGTGCCCCGTCCGTCAGATCCTCTCGGGTTGCAGAAGAACACAAAATATCCGCGGTTTGCCCACATCTGCATCTCATGATAGTAGACATCTGAATAAACGGTTCTCGGACCGCCGTGGATATTTAAGATACCGGGATAGGACTTTCCGTTCTCGAAACCTGCCGGTTTTAATACCCATCCGTGGATCTCGTACCCATCGCTGGCAGTAAATGTGAAGGCTTCCGGAGTCTGGACATCGTACTCGTCGGTGAGCCAGTCATTCATGTGGGTCACCTGCTCGCCGTCTACAAAAAGTTCCGCAATGTGGAGGCCGTGGAATTCCATGGAGGCGATGTGTCCGCCCGCAAGATCGAAGCTGTCGCAGGAGCTTCCTGCCGTCAGCGGCCCGGAGACAGTGCCGCCCCGAGAGATCTTATAGAGATGGGAAAAATCTTCCACGGTGGAAATATAGTAAAATTCCCCGTCCACAGCCCTAAATGTCTGTCCTGCGCCGAATCTGGAATCGGAGCCCACGGAGGAGCCGCCGATGGAAGATTCATAAGGATGGATCAGCTTCATGGATCCGTCCGCGAGATCCATATGGTAGAAGTCACAGTATTTCGTCGTATCCTTATAGGAGTCATCCGTTGCCGCAATGAGTGCAGTCTTTTCGTCTAAGAGGGAGACAACTCCGGTGCGCATGGAATCCGGCGCGATCAAGGTTTTTGTCTCTCCGGTGGAGAGGTTATAGAGATAAACGCCCGGACGGATTCCCATGACACTCTGTTTCCACGGATATGCCTTGTAGAGCAGGAGGTTTCCAAGGACAGAATACTGGGAGCAGTCAGTCCATTCGTCCGCCACGTAAGTGAGCTTATCGGATCCCATATCGTAGACAGCGTAACGGTTTCTTTTCGCGTTCGTGTATCCCTGGCCATTGCCCCAGAACGGAAGCTCGTCGAAGACCTCGTAAGATTTCTTCCTTGTATCCTTGTAATTATCATGGCGGATCGTCAGGAGGTAACGCCCGTCCGGGAGAAGACGGATCCCTGTGACGGAAGCCGGAACCGATGCGCGGCATGAGGCTTCGCCGCCGGACGGAGAGATTTCATAAAAGAAAGAAGTGCCGTTTTCTTTTTCCTTTTTAAGGGCCGCAGTCCGGGCCGCAGTAAAGATCAGCGTATTTTCTGCTGTCCAGGACCAGATCTTCGCGTCACCGGCGCAGGTGACACGGGAGACAGTCTTCTTCCCGAGATCATACAAGTACAGGTCAGACAGATAGCCATTGGTCTCCCGGTCCGGTACGGATACCGTGAAGGCGATCTTCGTTCCATCGGGTGAGAAATGTGGGTTGCTCAGAAAACGGAACTTTAGGAATGTGTCGATCTCAATCTTCTTCATCGTCATGTCCTCCATAATTAATATTTTGTAATAGGAAATCCGAGGAATTCCCTATTATACAAACAGGCACTAATGTGCCAATGATGCGCACTTGCGCAAAAATGCAGGTCAGATGCATCCATCCACAGAATCTGCCGGGCTGACCCCGGAAGATCATAGGCCGGAAGGCACTGGATCGCTATGAAATGAGTATAAATACTCAGAGTGGAATGTGTCAAGGAAAAGTGGAGCAGGGGTATCCGGAAAAAGCGCTTGCCATATCAGAAAAATGATGTTAAAATATTTTAGACTATGTATAATGCGCACGAAAAGATCTCTGGGACTGGTGCACGAGAGATAAAAAAGAGCGAGATGCGAAGAGAAAGGAAGCTAAAACGATGTCAGGACATAATAAATTTTCCAACATCAAACATAAGAAAGAGAAGAACGACGCAGCAAAGGGTAAGATCTTTACCGTAATCGGAAGAGAGATCGCTGTCGCAGTTAAAGAGGGCGGCGCTGATCCGGCTAACAACAGCAAGCTGCGTGATGTGATTGCAAAAGCGAAAGCAAACAACATGCCGAACGATACCATCGACCGCGGTATCAAGAAAGCAGCCGGTGACTTAAACTCCGTAAACTACGAAAACTTAACATACGAGGGATACGGTCCGAGCGGTGTTGCGATCATCGTTGACACACTTACAGACAACAAGAACCGTACCGCAGCAAACGTAAGAAGCGCCTTC
The DNA here is from genome assembly GCF_057397225.1 of Pilosibacter sp. NGB245. Taxonomy (NCBI): domain Bacteria; kingdom Bacillati; phylum Bacillota; class Clostridia; order Eubacteriales; family Clostridiaceae; genus Pilosibacter; species Pilosibacter sp. NGB245. The sequence goes on from NZ_CM171584.1 coordinate 1,442,916, forward strand.
ACAAAGGGCGGCGGAAACGTAGGCGCACAGGGAAGCGTTTCCTTCATGTTCGACCGCAAGGGCCAGATCGTGATCGACAAAGAAGAGTGTGATATGGATGCCGACGAACTCATGATGGCTGCACTCGATGCAGGCGCTGAGGATTTCTCCGAGGAGGAGGACAGCTACGAGGTTATCACAGATCCGGACAACTTCAGTGCAGTCCGCGAGGCTCTCGAGAAAGCCGGAATCCCGATGGTAGAGGCTGATATTACTATGATTCCGCAGAACTGGGTAGAACTTACTGATGAGGAAGCGATCAAGAAGATGCAGAGAATCCTTGATCTCCTTGACGAGGATGATGACGTACAGGCTGTATACCACAACTGGGATGAATAAAGAATCGTAATTGTGTATGTTGTGATCCCCTTTCACCAGAATTGTACTGATGAGAGGGGATTTCTTCATGTAACAGGAAAATCGGAGAGCGTGGAACTCTCCGGAGGCAGGAGGGAGGAATCCGTTATGACGGATATGAAGAAAAATATAAAAAGGACAGCAGTGCTTTCCATGGTGCTGGTCCTGATGTTCGCGACAACCGTATTTGGCGCGGAGCAGACGGAAGAGTATGTGCCGGCGGTCTACGCGACGTTCTGGGCGCTCGTTCCGCCGGTCGTGGCGATCGGGCTGGCACTTGTCACAAAAGAGGTGTACAGTTCTCTGTTCGTTGGTGTTCTCATGGGTGGAATCCTGTATTCCGGTTTCAGCTTTGAGGGAACGATCACCCATATTTTTGAGGACGGAATGATAAACGTTCTCTCTGACAGCTACAATGTGGGAATCCTGATCTTCCTCGTGATCCTCGGAGCGATGGTGTGCCTGATGAACCGCGCGGGCGGCTCGGCGGCATTTGGCCAGTTTGCGGCGGATCATATTAAGGGACGCGTGGGCGCGGAGCTTGCGACGATCCTGTTGGGCTGTCTGATCTTTATCGATGATTATTTTAACTGCCTGACTGTGGGAAGCGTGATGCGCCCTGTGACAGACAAATTTAAAGTCTCAAGAGCAAAACTCGCGTACCTGATCGATGCGACGGCAGCTCCGATCTGCATTATCGCGCCGATCTCTTCCTGGGCGGCCGCGGTTACCGGATTTGTTGAGGGCGAGGACGGATTTTCTATCTTCGTGCGGGCGATCCCATACAACTTTTACGCGATCCTGACGATCGTGATGATGATCGGAATGGTACTCTTACGGACAGAATTCGGCTCTATGAAATTTCATGAGAAGAATGCGCTCAAGGGGGACCTTTATACCACGCCGGGACGTCCGTATGACACGGAGAAACAGCCGGAGGTCTCTGTCAGGGGAACTGTTCTGGATCTTCTGATCCCGATCATATCCCTGATCATCTGCTGCATGATCGGCATGCTCTATACGGGTGGATTTTTCTCGGGAGAGGATTTTGTGACAGCCTTCTCCCAGAGTGACGCGTCCCTGGGACTTACGATGGGAAGCTTTTTTGGACTTTTGATCACCATCGGTCTCTATCAGGTGCGCCGGGTCCTGAAATTCTCCGAGTGCATGGCATGTATCCCGGAAGGCTTTAAGTCCATGGTCCCGGCGATCATGATCCTGTCATTTGCCTGGACATTAAAGGCGATGACGGACAGCCTCGGCGCAGATGTCTATGTGGCGACTGTGGTTGCGTCCAGCGCCCGTTCCTTCTTAAATTTCCTTCCGGCGATCATCTTCGTTGTGGGCTGTTTCCTGGCATTTGCGACGGGAACATCCTGGGGAACTTTCGGAATCCTGATCCCGATCGTTGTTGCGGTATTTGAGAACAGCAATCCGGATCTCATGATCATCTCCATCTCCGCCTGCATGGCAGGAGCTGTCTGCGGGGATCACTGTTCCCCGATCTCTGACACGACGATCATGGCGTCTGCCGGTGCCCAGTGTGAGCATGTAAACCATGTGACGACCCAGCTTCCGTATGCGATCGTGGCTGCGGTGGTATCCTTTATCTCCTACATCATCGCAGGCTTCGTCCAGTCCGCCTGGATCGCACTTCCGATCGCGATCGCGCTGATGGTGATCACGATGCTTGTGATCCGCGGGATAAACGGGGTGCTGAAAGAAGAATAGAGAAGAAAAACAAAAAGGGGGCTGTCGCATTAGCAAATATTTTTTGCTGGGCGGCAGCCCTGCTTTATGCCCAAATGGCATCGAAATCGGTCACGTTTTCGATGCCATTCTTTATAAACGCAGTTCATTCCCAGGCATCCCTTTCGGCATGCCTTATTTCAGGCTGTTTTGTTTTCAACTATCAAAATCTATGCCCTTTTTAATGGAAAAAGATAACTTCCCGTTCTTCCGGTCTGAATCTTGCAATGAAGCTTATTGATATTTCGTCCCATCGCCAGAAGGATGCTCTCTGCCAGTGCATTTGCCTTTCCACGATACAGATATCTTCGAAAATTCATGTCCTCTTTTACGTCAGCAAAAGAACCTTCTGCCTGAATACTGCGATTCATACGGAGCATCGTTCCATACTCACTTGTGATCCGTTCCAGATCTTCTGCGCGTTTCTGGCTCATTGTTTTTGAAACCATCAGCACTTTATTGCGCTTTTCCATAGGTGTTTTGCAGTTGTTTCCCTTGATACATTCCGTTTTATAAGGACAACCAGTGCAGTCTGGGCTTCTGTAATAAGTTTTTACACTGACATATCCGCTAGTTGTTTTACTTCTGCGTTCATTTGTGACAGTTAGTTCCCTTCCGTTGAGGCAGATGTAGCTGTCTCTGTCTGCATGGTACTCCATGTTTTCCCTTCTACTGATGTCTTTTTTGTATTTTCGGGTCTTCGAAATCTCATAGTTCTGCGGCTTTATATAGGCGGTCTGTCCGTTTTCCTCAATGAAAAGATAGTTCTCTTCACTTTCGTACCCGGCATCTGCAACGACTTCTGAATACTTAAATCCCAGGTGATTCTCCATGTCTTTCAAAAACGGGATCAGGGTACGTGTATCGGTAGGGTGCGGGCTGATATCGATCCATGTGATGTATTCGGAATCCACTCCATGCTGAATGTTATAAGCAGGCTTTAACTGTCCATTCAGCATCGCGTCCTCTTTCATTCTCATGAAGGTTGCGTCAGGGTCTGTTTTGGAATAGCTGTTTCTATCCCCAAGCGTATACAGCTTTTTTGTATATTCCTTTAGTTTCTCCAGATATTGATCCAGCTGTTCCAGAGATTTCTGTAATTGTGTTTTTCTACGCCCGATTCCATGTACAAACACAATTCCCTCCTGCACTTTTATGCGGCACAACTGCTTCTTTAACCGTTTTAATGTGTGGATGGATATCCGGTCATGGTATACGGTCCTGATTCCATAGAGTTCTTCGCATTCAGCCACAAAAGAAGATAGTTTTGTGTATAACCGGGCCTGATTTTTCGTAATAGCCCGTTTCCATACAAAGGTATATTTATTGGCTGCAGACTCGATCTTGGTGCCATCAATAAAAATGGTCTTTCCTGAGATCTCACCAAGAAGATAGAGCAGATCTGACATTTGGGCAAGCAGTACCTTTGCACAAGCCGAAAAATGCAGGGAGATAAAACGCGCGATCGTTGCATGGTCAGGAGCCGGCATTCCTTCCAGGAGGTACATAAAGTTGATATCCCGTTTGCATGCCTTTTGGATATCCCTGCTTGAGTAGATTCGATTCATTGCTGCATAGATGACGAGTTTCAGCATCTGACGCGGCGTTGCCTGATTTTTTCTGATCCTGCTGTAAGTTTTATACAGTTCAGAAAGGTCCATTTCCTCCACAAAGGCACTTACCAGACGAACCGGATCATCAGATGGAATAGAAATCTCTAAATCCAGCGGAAGTTTGATTTGATAATACAGAGAAAAAGAGGTATAATCTCTCTGTATTATTTTGTTTAGTCGCATAAACTGATTATACCACGAACGCCGGGCTTTTCGAAGCTCGGCGTTTTGTGTTGGAAATATGAAATGAGCTGCCGCACGTTAGTGCGACAGCCCCCTTATAAAAATCGGGGCAACAGGATTTGAACCTGCGACCTCTCGGCCCCCAGCCGAGCGCGCTACCAAGCTACGCCATACCCCGGAAGTAAATTCATTATATCAGAATCCAGGGAAAAATCAACAAAAAAATCATGGATCTTTCTGTGCCGTTGCAAAGCTGCACGGGAATTGATATAATGAAATACATGAAAACAGGAAGGAATCAGAAAAATATATGAAACCTACGATCCTTTTATACCATCTGCCGGAGGGCGAGAGACTGTTAAAGATCAAAAAAGCGCTGTTTCCACTTGGAATGAAGCTTCGCGCAGTGAAGAAGGAAGAGTATCTGGAACCGGTGGGATATCTCGCAGGAGTGAAGGAGATCACTTCCTGCGGCGAGATCTACGACGGAGAGGACTTTGAAAAAGAGATGATGGTGATGGCAGGTCTTACGTCCGGACAGGTGGACCGGGTGATCTTGGCGCTCAGAAAGGCAGGAGCCGGACGGATCGACTACAAAGCAGTGCTCACACCGACGAACCAGAACTGGAATGCGCTGAAATTGTATGAAGAGCTTGCGGGAGAGCACGCGCGGATGAATCAGTAAAAAGCATACCCGGACGGGAATTGGAAGAAACTGATGACAGATCGTGCTAGGGCGGAAAAACTGCAAATAGGCATGGGAAACAAAAATGGTTAAGAATGTCTGATCGGACCATAGAGTGGAGGAATCAGCCGATGAAAGATGAAAAAAAGCAGAAAAAAGAAGTCCTGAAAAAAGAGATGGAAAGACTTGGAAGCCTGCAGCGGGAATGTAAGGAGAAAAAGATCCCGGTCTATATCCTGTTTGACGGGTATGATGGCGCCGGAAAGGGCGTTCAGATCGGGCGTCTCATGCAGGCGCTTGATCCGAGAGGATTTGACGTTTACACCGGAGACAAGGATACCGAGGAGGAGGCACTCCGCCCGTTCCTCTGGAGGTTTGCGGTCCATGCCCCGGCAGCGGGGCGTATCGCGATCTATGACACGAGCTGGTACCGGGGAGTCCAGGCGGACCGCTTTGAGGGGATCCTGAAGGAGAAACAGGTGGATGCAGCGTTTGAGGATATTCTTGCATTTGAACGCTGTCTCGTGGACGGCGGAACAGTCATCGTGAAGCTGTTCCTCGAAATATCGGAAAAAGAACAGGCAAAACGGTTTGAAAAACTCCTGGGATCAAAGGATACCGCATGGCGCGTGACAGAAAAAGAGCGTGAGAGGAACGCCCACTACGGAAAATACAAAAAGATCAGCGACGAGATGATCCGCCGGACCGATATGCCTTACGCACCCTGGTATGTGATCGATGCGAAGGATAAGACGGAAACGGCCCTTACAGTGATAAAGACGGTGGCGGATGTTCTGGAAAAGGCGCTTGAGAAAAAACGGGCAGGAAAAGAGCCGGAACTTTTTGAAGCTCCGCTCCCGCCGGACCGGTATGAAAAAGGGATTCTTGCAAAAGCGGATCTTACGAAGAGCCTCAAGGAGGCAGAGTACCGGAAAAAACTGGCAAAGCTCCAGAAACGCCTGGAGACGCTCCACGGGGAACTCTATCGTCTGCGGATCCCGGTGATACTGGGATTCGAGGGATGGGATGCGGCTGGAAAAGGCGGCGCGATCAAGCGTCTGACAAGCCACCTCGACCCGAGAGGTTACAAGGTCTGCCCGACGGCATCCCCGAATGACCTGGAAAAATCCCACCACTATCTCTGGAGATTCTGGAACAATGTGCCGAAGGCCGGACATATCGCGATCTTCGACCGGACCTGGTACGGAAGAGTCATGGTGGAGAGGATCGAGGGATTCTGCTCCGAGGCAGACTGGCATCATGCCTACCGGGAGATCAACGAGATGGAAACGCATTTCGTCAATTCCGGAGCACTTGTCCTGAAATTCTGGATCCAGATCGACAAAGATGAGCAGGAACGGCGCTTCAATGACAGGATGAAAAATCCGGAGAAACAGTGGAAGATCACGGACGAGGACTGGAGAAACCGGGAGAAGTGGGATTCCTATGTCCTTGCAGTGAATGAAATGCTGGAAAAGACCTCCACGAAGGACGCACCCTGGATTGTCGTGGAAGGAAATTCCAAATGGTATGCGAGGATCAAGGTCCTCGAGACTGTGGCGGACGCCATGGAGAAAAAGATAAAAGAAGTGGAAAAAGATAAGAAGAAATGAGTAAAGTTGTGATTATCGGCGGCGGGGCAGCGGGAATGGCTGCTGCCATCGGCGCCGCGGAGTGCGGACATGACGTCTCCGTCTATGAAAAAAATGAAAAGCTTGGAAAAAAGATCTATATTACAGGAAAAGGAAGATGCAACCTGACAAACGGCTGCGATACGGAGGACCTGTTCAGACACATGGTCTCCAACGGAAAATTCCTCTACAGTGCGATCTACGGGTTCACGAATTTCGATATCGTGGATCTCGTGGAGGCAAATGGCTGTCCGGTAAAGGAAGAGCGCGGCGCAAGGATGTTCCCGGTATCGGATCATGCATCCGATGTGACAGGGGCTCTGGAGCGGAAGATGAGATCCCTCGGCGTAAAGATCTTTCTGAATGAGCCGGTAAAGGATATCGTGATCCGCGAGGAAAAGGCAGCCGGGATCATCCTAGAAAAATCAGGAAAGACCGTAGAGGCCGACGCGGTGGTGATCGCCACAGGCGGACTTTCCTACCCGTCTACAGGGTCTACCGGGGACGGATACCGGTTTGCAAAGGAGGCAGGCCATACGGTGACACCGCTGTCACCGGCGCTTGTCCCGTTCGTGTGCGCGGAGGACGATGTGAAAGAACTTCAGGGACTTTCCCTGAGAAACATCGAGGTGACGGTCTGGAACGGAAAGAAGCTTCTCTGGAAAGAATTCGGGGAAATGCTGTTTACCCATTTCGGCGTCAGCGGACCGGTCGTTTTAAGCGCCAGCAGCTATGCTGCGAAGATCATCAGAAAAACGCCTCTTAAGATGGAGATCGACCTGAAACCGGCGCTCTCGAGAGAGCAGCTGGATGCCAGGATCCTGCGGGATTTCGATGAGGCGAAGAATAAGCAGTTCAAGAACGCGCTGAACCATCTCTTCCCGGCAAAACTGATCCCTGTGATGATCAAAAGAAGCGGGATCGATCCGGAAAAACAGGTCAATGAGGTGACGGCTGAGGAGCGGAAGCGCCTGGTTGACCTCACGAAGGCATTCACGGTAACGCTCACAGGACTTCGCGGATATAATGAGGCGATCGTGACCCAGGGCGGCGTGAATGTGAAGGAAGTAAATCCGTCCACGATGGAGTCGAAGAAGTTAAAAGGTCTCTACTTCGCCGGAGAGGTCCTTGACCTGGACGGCGTCACCGGCGGATTCAACCTGCAGATCGCCTGGTCGACGGGAATGCTGGCCGGAAGAAGTGCGGAATAAATGAACAGTCACGAATAAATAAAAAAACTTGAAATAAACTAAGGGGAGAATGACATGTCTTTTAATGTAGCGATCGACGGCCCGGCAGGGGCCGGAAAGAGTACCGTGGCAAAATCTGTCGCGGCACTGAAAAACTTTATCTATGTGGACACCGGAGCGATGTACCGGGCCATGGCACTCTATTTTCTTCGAAAAGGCATCGACAAAACGGACGAGAGTGCGATCAACGCCGCGTTGGGTCAGGTGGAGATCACGATCCGCTATGAGAACGGTGCGCAGCAGGTGATCTTAAACGGTGAGAATGTGTCCGGTCTGATCCGCACCGAGGAGGTCGGAAATATGGCATCTGCGACTTCTGTCTATAAAAAGGTCCGGGAGAAGCTTGTAGAACTCCAGAAGGAGCTGGCGAGACAGGCGGACGTCATCATGGACGGCCGCGATATCGGAACCTGCGTCCTTCCGGATGCCGACGTGAAGGTGTATCTGACTGCAAGCTCCGCAGTCCGTGCAAAACGCCGCTACAATGAGCTCAAAGAGAAAGGCACTGACTGTGATCTCGACGAGATCGAGAAGGACATCATCGACCGGGACTACCGGGATATGCACCGGGAGAATTCTCCGTTAAAGCAGGCGGAGGATGCGGTGCTTCTTGACAGCTCCGACATGACTCTGAAGGAAGTTGTGGACGCGATCGTTGCGATGATCGAGAAAAAGCAGGGTGCGTGACATGGAAGTAACAGTGGCAAAGACAGCGGGCTTCTGCTTTGGCGTGAAGCGTGCTGTGGAAAAAGTATATGAGCAGATCGGAAAGACGGAAAAACCGATCTACACCTACGGTCCGATCATCCACAATGAACAGGTCGTGGGGGATCTTCAGGAAAAAGGAGTGGAGGTCATCGACACTCTGGAAGAGCTGAGGACGATCCGCGATGCCGTTGTTGTGATCCGTTCCCACGGCGTCGGAAAAGATGTCTATGACATTTTGAAAGAAAACGGAGTGGAGATCGTTGATGCCACATGTCCGTATGTAAAAAAGATCCACCGGATCGTGGAAAAACAGACCGCAGAGGGAAGAAGAGTCCTGATCGTCGGCAGTGAGGACCATCCGGAAGTGCAGGGCATCAAGGGCTGGGGTGATGAGAGGACAAAAGTCATCGAAAACATGGATGATTTCCGCAGACTGGAATTACCGGAGGACGAAAAGCTTTGTATCGTATCCCAGACGACATTTAATTACAAGAAATTTCAAGATCTAGTTGAAAAAATTTCTAAAACGCGGTATGATATAACTGTTTTAAATACGATTTGCAATGCAACACAGGAAAGACAAGTGGAAGCGATGAGGATAGCCTCGCAGGTGGACGTGATGCTGGTTATCGGCGGGAAACACAGCTCGAATACCCAGAAGCTATACGATATCTGCCGGAAGGAATGTAAAAACACCTATTACATCCAGACTCTGGGCGACTTTAATCCTGAATGTATTAGTTCTGTGCGCAGTGTAGGTATTACGGCCGGGGCGTCAACCCCAAACAATATTATCGAGGAGGTTCATACTAAATGTCAGAATTAAGTTTTGAACAAATGTTAGAAGAATCATTAAAAACAATACGTACAGGAGAGGTTGTCACCGGTAAGGTCATTGACGTAAAAGAAGACGAAATCGTTTTAAATATTGGTTACAAGTCTGATGGCATCATTACCCGCAGTGAATACACAAACGAGTCCAATGTAGACTTAAGAAATCTTGTACATGTTGGTGACGAGATGGAAGCCAAAGTCGTAAAGGTGAACGACGGTGAAGGTCAGGTTGCTCTTTCTTACAAGAGACTGGCTGCAGACAGAGGAAATAAGAGACTTGAGGAAGCATTCGAGAACCATGAAGTTCTTACTGCAAAGGTTTCCCAGGTTCTTGACGGCGGTTTAAGCGTGATCGTGGACGAAGCAAGAATCTTCATCCCGGCAAGCCTTGTATCCGACGTATATGAGAAAGATTTATCCAAATATGCTGATAAAGAGATCGAATTCGTGATCACAGAATTCAATCCGAGAAGAAGAAGAGTCATCGGTGACCGCAAGCAGCTTATCGTTGCTAAGAAGGCTGAGATGCAGAAAGCTCTCTTCGAGAAGATCGCTGTAGGCGACAAGGTAGAAGGAACTGTTAAGAACGTAACTGATTTCGGTGCATTCATCGATCTCGGCGGTGCTGACGGTTTACTCCACATCTCCGAGATGTCCTGGGGCAGAATCGAGAACCCGAAGAAAGTATTTAAGGTTGGCGATAAGGTAACAGCTCTCATCAAAGACATCAACGGTGAGAAGATTGCCCTTTCCATGAAGTTCCCGGAGACAAATCCGTGGGCAAACGCTGCTGAGAAGTACGCAGTAGGCAACGTAGTTACTGGTAAAGTAGCTCGTATGACTGACTTTGGTGCATTTGTTGAGCTTGAGCCGGGCGTAGACGCTCTGCTTCACGTATCCCAGATCTCCAGAGAGCACGTTGCAAAACCGGCTGATGTACTTTCCATCGGTCAGGAGATCACTGCAAAGATCGTTGACTTCAACGAGGCAGACAGAAAGATCAGCTTAAGCATGAAGGCTCTTGAGGCTGACAACGCACAGGAGCAGACAGAGGAGTAATCCGGAAGTCTTTGATCTGAAATGAATTTTTTGGGACATCACAGTTGTGATGTCCCTTTTTTGGCTTAACGGGAAATTTCAACGGAACTCCCTGTTAAGCAAAAGGGCATTGCCTGCCCGGGGTGCGCACTCCAAAGTGCCCGGATTGCCGCAGAAATGCCGCAATCCGGATCCTTTCTACAAAAATGCGTAAGGGATTTGTAAATGAAATCCTAGTGTATTTTCAAGAATTATATGCTAAGATATGCCTACAAAAAAGAAAACAGCTGCGACAACTTTTTTGAAATCTGGAAAATTTGAGGAGGAACTGATATTATGAAGAATATGAAAAAAATGACTGCGCTGGCATGTGCAGCGATGATGATGGCATCTATGGGAATTACCGGATGTGCAAAGGCGGACGGACAGACAAAGGAAGAGACAAAAGCTGTTGTCGTTGAGACTCCGGCAGGAACGGAAACTTCCGCAACGACAGAAAATGAGGCGACAATGCTTCCAGGCGGCGAAACCCCGGAGGGCACAGGAGCGGAGGCAGAGAGTGAATACGCTCCGTTTGTCGGCACCGTTGTTTCCATGGAAAACGGTGAGCTTACGATGAACCGCCAGGTCGGGGATTCTACCGAGGAAGTGATCATCACGATCTCTGATGATACAAAGATCCTCGACGGCGTCAACGGTTACCCGGTTGAAGCAGATACTCTGACGGAAGGAAAAGCAGTGAACGTTTATGTGGGACCGGCGATGACAATGAGTCTGCCGCCGATCGCGAACGGGATCATGATCATCACGGATGTTCCGGAGGACGCGGCGTTCCCGAAATATACCCAGGTAGAGAGCCTTGATCAGGGAAGTGCAGACGGAGAGTTCGTTTTAACAACCGTGGATGGCAGCGAATACACGATCACGGCTGAGACAAGACTTCTTCCGTATCTGACTAAAAATATCGTTTCCGAGGAAGATCTCACAGAGGGAACCGATATCCTCGTCTGGACATCTGCAGATGATGCCGCAAAGACAGAGAAGATCGTGATCTTCCAGAACGGAAACTAAGGGAATAAAAAGACAGGATCCGGGCATACTTCCTTTACGGAAGGAGTGTGGACCATTGTCTAAAAAGAAAAGGGAACCGATCGATCCGGAGCATATAAAGCCGGAGGATCGGATGAAATTTGAGATCGCGAAGGAACTGGGACTTGCCGACAAGGTTGTAGCCGGCGGGTGGAGGTCACTCACTGCAAAGGAGAGCGGACGGATCGGCGGTCTTATGACAAAAAAGAAAAGAGAGCTGTCTGCGGGGGAAGAACGCATCTGATAAGGAGAAAAAGGAAAATTTTCGGACCGAAAATTCCTACCCGCAAAAAGTAACAGGAAAACTGCCGTTGAACAACCGGCAGTTTTCTTTTATAATGAGGAAGAAAGAGTTTGGCTGAATGCAAGTGAGACTTGATCCGGAGAGGATGGAAGATGATGAAGGTATCGCTCGTCTGCTTTACGAGAATGGGATTTGAAACGATGAAAAAGATCGCCGGGACGGGGAGTGCCGGCGGAAATGAGGAAAAATGGGACACGTCGCTGTGGGTCGCAGGGCGTTACGCGCTCCGGCTTGCCAGGGAAGATGCCGGTCTTCCTTATCAGGCGATCGTGGAGGGCGGACTTTCCGCGTGGACTGGGGCGGAGTTTCAGCGCTCGGATGCGCTTATTTTTGTCGGCGCCTGCGGGATCACTGTCCGCGCCATCGCCCCGTTCGTGCAGGATAAATTCCATGATCCGGCTGTTCTCTGCGTGGATGAGGCGGGAACGTTCGTGATCCCGCTCCTTTCCGGTCATGTCGGAGGAGCAAACCGCCTGGCGGAGTTTGTGGCCGGTGGGATCGGGGCGGTCCCTGTCGTCACGACGGCGACGGATGTGGAACGGAAATTCGCAGTGGATGTCTTTGCAAAGGATCACGGGCTTGTGATCACAGACCGGGTACTTGCAAAAAGGATCTCGGCGGATATTCTTGCGGAGGAACCGGTTGGCGTGTTCTCAGATTTCGGCTTTTCAGGATGGAAAAAAATACCGGAAGGACTGTTTCGCGACCGGCTCTGTAAACGGAATATCCGGATCACGGTGTCGGACCGGGAGAAGGACGGGATCCCGTCAGACCGTGTCCTGCGCCTCGTACCGAGGTGTGTGGCACTGGGGATCGGATGTAAACGGGGAACTCCGGCGGAGAAGATCCGAGAGACGGTGGAGGATGCTATGAGGCGGAACGGGATCGACCTCAGAAGTGTCTTTGCGGTCGCGAGTATCGATATCAAAAAGCAGGAACAGGGGATCATCGATTTTGCAAATACGCTGCAGGTCCCGTTTCTCACCTTTTCCAGTGAGGAGCTGAACAGCCAGCCGGGAACGTTTACAGAGTCGGAATTTGTCAAAAAGACGACGGGAACCGGAAATGTCTGCGAGAGATCTGCGGTGGCAGCCTGCCGGATGGGAGTCAGAGACTGCCGGATCTTATTTAAAAAGGAAGCGGGAGATGGCGTGACGGTGGCGGCGGCGTATGATCCCAGGCTGTAAAAAGATGCTATGCGGCAGCGCTTGTGATGTACACGGATAATAGGAGAGAAGAGACTATGATGATTCTTGTAAACGGAGGCAGTTCGAGCGGAAAATCGGCATTTGCGGAATCGCTGATCCTTGAACAGGATAAAAGAGAACGGGCGGAAGAAAATAAGACCTGCCCATCCTGGTATCTGGCGACGATGATCGCCTGGGATGAGGAGTGCAGGGAGCGGATCCGGAAACACCGGAATATACGGGCGGAGAAGAATTTCAGGACGATCGAATGTCCGGTGGATCTTGAAACGGCGGAGATCCCGGCTGGGAGCCGCTGTCTTCTGGAATGCGTTTCAAACCTTGCGGCGAATGAGATGTACCGGGGAGATATGAAGAATCCGGAGGAACATGCAAAAGAGAGGATCCTTGCCGGAATCGAAAAGGTCAGGAGGAAGTCCGGCTTTTTCGTGATCGTGACAAATGATGTCTCCGGAGATCAGGGGGCATACTCGGAGGAGACGGAAGAGTACCGGAACCTTCTGGGAGAGATCAATATTGCGCTGGCCGGGGAGGCCGATGAAGTGTATGAGGTCCTCTGCGGAATTCCGGTAAAGATAAAAACTGCGGAGAAGAACACGGCTCAGAGAGAGGACAAGGAGAAAATGGAGCATATGACAGACGGGATCACGCTGATCACAGGGGGAGCGCATCAGGGGAAAGCGGAATTTGCCATGAAAAGGGCGGTGGAGAACAGAGAAGACCGCTTTATCTGTGCGGCGGACGGAGAAAAAACGCGATTTGCCGATGCGTTCAACGCGGAGGTGATCTTAAATCTTCATATATATATAAGAAGAATGATCAAGGATCCGGACGAGTCGGGACTGCGGACGGAATATCCGGCTGGAAATGAGGAAAATTGCGGGGACAGGGCGGAAGCGTGCATGTACCGCTTTCTGGATGAAATTCTGGAAAAAAATCCGGCAGCAGTCATCACCTGTGATGAGATCGGCTGCGGGATCGTCCCGGTGGACGCGGATGACCGCCTCTGGCGTGAGATGACCGGGGACGCGTGCCAGTATCTGGCAGCACGCGCGGGAACGGTCTTTCGCGTTGTCTGCGGGATCCCGGTGCTGTTAAAAGGCGGTGAGCAGTGATGGAATACGGACACGGCGGTGATGTTTACCGGAACCGGAACGTGGAGCTTGACTTTTCGATCAATGTAAATCCACTGGGGATGCCGAATTTTGTGTGGGAGGCGGCGATGAAGAGCATCGCACTCAGCACCAGATACCCGGACAGTACCTGCGGAGCACTCCGCGCGAGAATGTCGGAACTTACCGGGATCCCGGGGGAGATGATGATCTTCGGGAACGGCGCTGCGGAGCTGATCTTCCGGCTGGTGCAGACGTTATGCCCGAAGAAAGCCGCGATCCCCGCCCCGTCTTTTATGGAATATGAGACCGCACTGAAAGCATGTGGGACGGAAGTTTCCTTTTTTTACTTAAAAGAATCGGAATCCTTTTTTCTAAACATTTCCGAATATCTGGAATTTCTGAAAAAAGAACGCCCCGATATGATCTTTTTGTGTACACCGGCAAATCCGACCGGTGCGATGATGAGAAAAGCGGATCTCTTAAAGATCCTCGACTACTGCAAAAGAGCGGGGATCGTTGCCGTGATCGATGAATGCTTTATCGAATTCTTAAATGAAGAAAAGGCGGATGGCTGTATCCGGGAATTTCTGGCGTGGAAGGAAGGAATGCCGGAAAATGGGGGAACGTTATTTCTCCTCAGGGCATTTACGAAGACATACGCGATGGCGGGACTGCGGATCGGCTATGGATTCTGCACGGATCCGGGACTTATCGAGCGGATGGAAGAAAACTGGCAGCCGTGGAGCGTATCGATCCCGGCCCAGGAAGCTGGGCTGGCGGCTCTTTCGGATGAGCGGATCCCGTTCCTGAAAAAAATGCGGGAGCTGGTGGAAAAGGAGAGAAAGGTTCTCTCGGACGGACTCACAAAGGCGGGATTTACAGTGTTCCATTCGGAGGCGAATTTCCTTCTGTTTAAGGATTTTAAGACGGAGCAGGAATCGTGGCTGTACGAGTTTTTTCTGGAACACGGGATCCTGATCCGGTCCTGCAAAAACTACAGGGAACTCGATTCGAGATTTTACAGGATCTGCGTCCGGACGCACGAGGAAAATCTTGAGTTTCTGGAGATCCTGAAAGAGTACCGGTAATTCCGTATGGCGAGGCTGGAACTGCCGGGCTGAAAAATTTTCGGAAATTTATAAGCAAAAATAATAAAAAAGTGAAAAAAATTATATGAATTGACGGTTGCTAAAATTCGACAAAGCTGTTATACTCTAGGATAATAACTGGAACTGACGCAACGACAGTTTTTAGTTATATTTTTTTTAAAAATAATAAAACAGAAGAAAGAGAGGGAACCATAAAATGGGTAAGATCATTGGTGAAGGTATTACATTTGATGATGTGCTCCTCGTACCTGCATATTCTGAAGTAATCCCAAATCAGGTTAATGTTTCAACACACCTGACAAAGAAAGTCAAACTCAATATTCCATTTATGAGTGCCGGCATGGATACCGTTACTGAGCACCGCATGGCGATCGCTATGGCGCGACAGGGCGGAATCGGTATCATTCACAAAAACATGTCGATCGAGGCGCAGGCTGAAGAGGTAGATAAGGTAAAACGTTCTGAAAACGGAGTAATCACAGACCCATTTTATTTGTCCCCGGAACATACATTAAAAGATGCAGATGAGCTGATGGCAAAATTCCGCATTTCCGGTGTTCCGATCACTGAGGGTAAAAAGCTTGTCGGAATCATCACAAACCGTGATCTGAAATTTGAGGAAGATTATTCCAAGAAGATCAAAGAGTGCATGACTTCCGAGCATCTGGTTACAGCTAAAGAAGGCGTAACTATGGAAGAAGCAAAGCGCATTCTTGCAAAGGCAAGAGTCGAGAAGCTTCCGATCGTCGATGAAAACTTTAACTTAAAAGGACTCATTACGATCAAAGATATCGAGAAACAGATCAAGTATCCGAACTCCGCAAAGGATGACCACGGAAGACTTCTCTGCGGTGCTGCAATCGGAATCACAGCAAATGTTCTTGAGAGAACGGAAGCCCTTGTAAATGCAAAGGTCGATGTTGTTGTTCTCGACTCTGCGCACGGACACTCTGCGAACGTTATCAACTGCGTAAAGATGATCAAGGAGAAATATCCGGATCTTCAGGTAATCGCCGGTAACGTTGCAACGGGTGAGGCTACAAGAGCCCTGATCGAGGCCGGCGTTGACGCTGTCAAGGTTGGTATCGGACCGGGATCGATCTGTACGACACGTGTCGTTGCAGGTATCGGTGTTCCGCAGATCACTGCTGTTATGGACTGCTATGCAGTTGCGAAGGAGTACGGTATTCCGATCATCGCCGACGGCGGTATCAAGTATTCCGGAGATGTTACAAAGGCTCTCGCAGCCGGCGGTAATGTCTGCATGATGGGATCCATGTTCGCGGGCTGCGATGAGAGCCCGGGAGACTTCGAACTTTATCAGGGAAGAAAATATAAAGTTTACCGTGGAATGGGATCTATTTCTGCTATGGAGAACGGCAGTAAGGACCGTTACTTCCAGTCGAACGCGAAGAAGCTTGTTCCGGAAGGCGTTGAAGGACGTGTTGCTTACAAGGGATTCGTTGAGGATACCGTATTCCAGATGCTGGGCGGTCTTCGTGCCGGTATGGGATATTGTGGTGCTCATGATATCAAAGAGCTTCAGGAGAACAGTCGTTTTGTTAAGATCTCCGCAGCCGCACTCCGCGAGAGCCATCCGCATGATATCCACATCACAAAAGAGGCTCCGAACTACAGCGTAGACGAATAATTTTAATCCCGAGAGGGCAGCAAAAGGCTGTGCAGGCGGCGGAAACGCTGTTCCCTGCACAGCCTTTTTTCGGACTGTGTGTATTAAGAAAAAAGGGACCAGATGGAAAATTTTATGAAGATGCTTTCGACCCAGGCGATCCTGCTCGTGTACATGGCGGTGGGATTTTACTGCAGAAAGCGTGGAATTATTGAAAAAAAGATGCAGGGAAAGCTCACGGATTTTGTTCTCAGGATCACGCTGCCCTGTATGATCTTTAACTCCTTCAGCATGCATATCACATTGGACATGTTAAAACAGGCGGCCCTGTGTCTCGGAGTGGCGTTTTTTATCTGCTTCGCGGCATGGCTCGGTGGAAAAGTTGTCTACAACATGTATCCGAAGGAGAAAAAATCCGTCTTACAGTATGCCACACTCGTCAATAACGCGGCGTTTTTGGGGCTGCCGATCGTGAAGGCGGTGCTCGGCGAGGCGGGAATGTTCTTGGCGTCGATCTTTATTATCCCAAACCGTATCTTTATGTGGACGGCGGGAGTATCGATTTTCACGGCGGAGGCGGATAAAAAGGCTGCGTTTAAGAAGGTCATGCTGAATCCGTGCGTGATCGTGATCTTTATCGGACTTTTCAGAAGCTTCACAGATTTTACTCTGCCGGAATTTCTGGCAAAGTCTATCACGGGACTTGGAAACTGTACAACTCCGCTCTCCATGGTCCTGATCGGGACGATGATGACGGAACTGACACTGGCGTCCTTTAAGGACTGGAGTACTGTGTACCTGGCGTTTATGCGCCTTGTGGCACTGCCATTTCTGGCGCTCTTTATCATGCGCCTGTTAAATGCAGATCCGATCATGACAGGATGCGCGGTGATTCTTACAGCGATGCCTGCGGGAAGCACGACGGCGCTTTTGGCGGAGAAATATGGATCGGATCCGGTGTATGCGTCGAAATGTCTGCTTACCAATACACTGTTCTCTCTGATCACAATTCCGATCATGACATTATTTATATGATATCAGGTTCAAAAGGTCTGAAGTTCGACGCAAGCCTGCTTGCAGTTATATAGGTTTACCTGGGATCCCAGGAGAAAGGGAAAACGGCTGAATTTTAAGGAAAAGCCGGAATAAAAGAAGTTTTATGAGTATTTTAAATGTAGAACACTTAAGCCATGGTTTCGGAGACCGGGCTATCTTTACGGACGTTTCTTTCCGCCTGTTAAAGGGGGAACATATCGGTCTCATCGGAGCAAACGGTGAGGGAAAATCCACATTTATGAATATCATCACCGGGAAGATGATGCCGGATGAAGGAAAGGTCGAGTGGTCAAAGAACGTCCGCGTCGGTTATCTGGACCAGCACACGGTGCTGGAAAAGGGGATGACGATCCGCGACGTATTAAAGAGCGCATTCTCCTTCCTTTTTGAGATGGAAGAGAAGATGAATGACATCTGTGCGAAGATGGGGGATGCTTCTGAGGACGAGATGAACGCCATGATGGAGGAACTCGGAACGATCCAGGACCTTCTGATGGCGCATGATTTCTATATTATCGACTCCAAAGTGGAGGAGATCGGACGCGCCTTCGGTCTCGACGAGATCGGACTTGACAAGGATGTCGACGAGCTCTCCGGAGGACAGAGAACAAAGGTCCTCCTCGGAAAACTTCTTCTTGAAAAGCCGGATATCCTGCTCCTCGACGAGCCGACAAACTATCTGGATGTGCAGCATATCGAGTGGCTGAAACGGTATCTCCAGGACTATGAAAATGCCTTTATCCTGATCTCCCATGATATCCCGTTCTTAAACAGCGTGGTAAACCTGATCTATCATATGGAGAACCAGAAACTTGACCGTTATGTGGGTGACTATGACCGGTTCATGGAAGTCTACGAGATGAAAAAGAGCCAGTTAGAGGCGGCTTACAACCGGCAGCAGGCGGAGATCGCAAAGCTCCAGGACTTTGTTGCGAGAAATAAGGCCCGCGTGGCGACGAGAAACATGGCAATGTCGAGACAGAAGAAACTTGATAAGATGGAAGTCATCGAGCTTGCGAAGGAAAAACCGAAGCCGGAGTTCCATTTCCTGAATGCAAGGGCAACCGGAAAACTGATCTTTGAGACGAAGGATCTTGTGATCGGTTATGATGAACCACTTTCAAAACCGCTTAATTTCCTCATGGAGCGCGGCGAGAAGATCGCGGTCATTGGCGCCAACGGTATCGGAAAGACCACCTTCTTAAAGAGCATTCAGGGCCTGATCCCGGCAATCTCCGGAAGTGTTGAGGTCGGTGATTACCAGTTTCCTGGCTACTTTGAGCAGGAGATGGCACCGGGAAATACCACAACCTGTATCGAGGAGATCTGGAAGGAATTTCCGTCCTACACCCAGTACGAAGTCCGCTCTGCCCTTGCAAAGTGCGGCCTGACTACAAAGAATATCGAGAGTCAGGTTCGTGTTCTCTCCGGTGGTGAGCAGGCGAAGGTCCGCCTCTGTAAGCTTATGAACCGTGAGACGAATGTTCTTCTTCTCGACGAGCCGACGAACCATCTGGATGTGGATGCGAAGGATGAGCTTAAGAGAGCACTTCAGGAGTACAAAGGAGCAGTTCTCCTCATCTGCCATGAACCGGAGTTCTATGACGGACTGGTGTCGAAGGTTTGGGATCTCAGTAAGTGGTCGTTGAAGATTTGATATATTTACAATTGAAGAAATCCGTGTCCTGCACAACGAAATCTGCAGGACACGGATTTTTTGTGCAATGGGAAATTCCGGTAAATGAAATGCATCAATACGGAATTTACCGGAAAATGGTCAGCGTTTATTTTTCTCTGTATGCGGCAGCCGTCCTCGGAGGAATCTCTTTTTGATCTCCGGCCACGAAAACGGGATCAGTGGATAGATATAGCTCTTTCCGGCGATGGTGCGGTTGAATACGATGGAGCAGACGGCGATGGCGGTGCCGAGGATGAATCCCCAGACGTTTAAGAGGGAGGTCAGGATCAGCAGGATCACACGCATGAATTTTAGCGCGTAACCCATCTCGAAGCTTGCCTGAGAGTAATTGGCTATGGTGACAAACGCCATGTAGAGCATGGTTTCGGAATTGAACCAGCCGGATTTTACAGAATATTCGCCGAGAACAATACCGGCGATAACACTTAACGGTGTGGTCAGCATGCTCGGCGTATTGACTGCGGCGAGACGCAGGCCGTCAATGGCAAATTCCAGGATCAGGAGCTGGAAGATCAGCGGCACATACATATCGTCCGCAAGTTTGATAAACTCCAGCCAGCCCGGGATCCACTCCTGATTCTGCATAAAGAGGAGCCATACCGGGGTGAGAAACAGGGTGAGGAAGGAGACGGTCATTCTGGAGAGCCGCAGGTAGGTCCCGGTCACCGGCGGGAAATAGTAGTCATCCGCCTCCTCGATAATGTCAAAGACTGAGGATGGCAGGATCATGCAGGCGGGGGAATTGTCAACAAGGATGACGATGTTTCCCTCCAGAATAGACGCTGCAGCCGTGTCCGGACGTTCAGAAAAACGAAATTTTGGGAACGGGTTGAACCATTTGTGGGGAAAGATACATTCTGCCAGACTTTCCTGATTCATAGTCAGAGCATCTACATGCAGATTTTCGATGCGGTCCTTGATCTTATTTAGCAGGTCCTCGTCCACACGACGTTTCATGTAGCAGATCGCGATGTCTGTGTGGGAGCTTTCTCCGGTCTGCATGATCTCCACCGTGAGATTCACGTCCCGGATCCGGCGGCGGATCAGGGCGGTATTGAAGATCATGGTCTCCACGAAGCCATCCCGGGATCCACGGAGGACCTTGTCCTTCTCCGGCTCCGAGACCCCGCGGGCTGGGTAAGTACGGCAGTCGATAAGGATTGCCCGGTCATACCCGTCGATTAAAAGACAGGAGAGGCCGGAGAGAAGCTGAGTGAAGATGATGGTATCATCGGTCTCGATGGTGGTTTCGCCGTAGTGGACATGCTGCTTTGCAAAGTCATGGGCGGATGCCGGGAAAGCATCCGGCTTTATGGAGGCGAAGTCCTGCATCAGCCGCAAAAGGATCTCATCCTTTGTGAAGCCGTCCACAAAGTACAGGCAGGCATTTTTGCCGGCGATGGTCAGCGTGCGGTAGACAATGTCAAAGTTCTTTGAAATGTCCAGAATTTCGTGAAAGTGTGAGATGTTCTGGTCGAAGTTGGTTGAAATATTCATGGCTCATTGGTCCTTTCGAGGATAATTACAGTGTAAAGGCAACGCTTCAGCAAAGCTGCGGATTTACTGTGATGGCTGCAGTACAGTATAGGATTTCTTAAAAACTATGAAATTATGCGGGGGATACATGGCATCTGTATGCCACCAGCAAATGTGTGCAGTATACAAAATTCTGACCATATCGGACAGGACGGCCATAGAATAGATTGTTTTTTTGTAAAAACAACGAATCTGCTTTTCCTCAGCGGACATTTGTGCGGAAGATAGTAAATATATACAATAAAATTGTGCAAATTTAACTATATTTACCATAGCATTTCCGGTAATATTTTGTTATACTGCATAAGCATTGAAATTGAAGGGGTATCAATTTCGAGGAACTGTATAATGCAAGGAAATTGTACGTGAATGAAAGGCTGTGCTCAGTGGGGGAGCACAG
This sequence comes from Pilosibacter sp. NGB245, assembly GCF_057397225.1. Classification (NCBI taxonomy): domain Bacteria; kingdom Bacillati; phylum Bacillota; class Clostridia; order Eubacteriales; family Clostridiaceae; genus Pilosibacter; species Pilosibacter sp. NGB245. The sequence goes on from NZ_CM171584.1 coordinate 1,464,146, forward strand.
CCTTTCGCCATTCCAGCGTTGCCCATATGCAGTTCAGCGAATGCGAGTGTCTGTGCAGGCAGGCTTGCAGCGCACACGTACTTGCTGAACTGACACATGGTCGAACGATTCATGAAATATATATAAAACAATCGAAAAGCCATAGCTCTTTTCAGAAAAAAAGTGTATAATAAAAGTAATCATTCAGCCATGCGGAAATTTTCAAAACAATAGAAAGCACCGTTTATGACTGAATTGTTGTATAACGGGTAGCTGCGAAGATACGGAACAGTTGCTGTAACGGAATACACTCCAGGATTGACTGAACATCTGCGCGCAGCGCGGCCATCAAAGTCAGAATAGATTAAGGAGAATAGACATGAAAGATGGATTTATCCGGGTGGCGGCAGCCACCCCAGATTTAAAGGTTGCGGATCCGGTGTTTAACCGGGAGCAGACCTGGAAGATGATGCAGGAGGCGGCGGATCAGGACGTAAAGATTCTGGTGTTCCCGGAACTGGGGCTTACCGGATATACCTGCGGTGATCTGTTTTTACAGGATACGCTGGTCGATCAGGCAAAGGAAGAACTCTTATGGCTCTTAAATGCATCAAAAGCGATGGATATGCTGACCTTCATCGGACTCCCGTGGATGAAGGACGGAAAACTTTATAACGTGGCGGCTGTTATCAAGAGCGGAGAATTATTGGGACTCGTTCCGAAGAGACATCTCCCGAACTATTCTGAGTTCTACGAGCTCCGCCACTTCAATCCGGGTCCGGTAAAGCCTGATGTGGTAGAGTGGGGAGAACGCCTGGTCCCGTTTGGAAGCAAGGTTTTATTCCGCTGTACAAATATCCCGGAACTTGTAGTTGCCGCGGAGCTCTGTGAGGATGTCTGGACGATGGATCCGCCCAGTGTATCCCACGCGAAGGCCGGAGCTACCGTGATCGCAAACTGCTCCGCCAGCGATGAGACCACAGGAAAAGCGGGATACCGTGAGACACTGATCGCCGGACAGTCTGCCCGCCTCGTATGTGCGTACATCTATGCCAATGCCGGAGAGGGCGAGTCCACCCAGGACCTCGTCTTCGGCGGACATGATATCATTGCCGAGAACGGAAATATCCTTGCGGAATCCGAGCGTTTCAAAAACGGCATGATCACGGCGGACATCGATCTTTACAGACTTAAAAACGAGAGAAGAAGAATGACCACATGTCAGCCGGGTGCGGAGACTGAGGACTATGATTACATGGACTTCACCTTAAATAAAACGGAGCTCACATTAAAACGCTATGTCGATCCGGCACCTTTCGTTCCGTCAAACGAGAAAGAGAGAACCGCACGCTGTGAGGAGATCTTAACGATCCAGGCGATGGGCTTAAAGAAACGTCTCGCCCACACCGGTGCCAAGAGCGCGGTTGTAGGAATCTCCGGCGGACTCGACTCCACCCTGGCACTTCTCATCACAGCGAGAGCCTTCGATATGCTGGGCATTTCGAGAGAAAATATCCTCTCCGTCACGATGCCGTGCTTCGGAACTACGGACAGAACCTACAACAACGCAGTCACGCTCACAAAGAAGCTGGGTGCGACATTAAGAGAGGTAAATATCAGAAAAGCAGTTTCCACCCACTTCGAGGATATCGGACATGATCCGGCGATCCATGATGTGACTTACGAGAACTCTCAGGCGAGATACCGCACATTGATCCTTATGGATCTTGCGAACAAGACAAACGGTATGGTCATCGGAACCGGAGATATGTCCGAGCTGGCTCTCGGCTGGGCTACTTACAACGGTGACCACATGTCCATGTATGGCGTGAACGCTTCTGTTCCGAAGACACTGGTCCGCCATCTTGTCCGTTACTACGCGGATACCTGCGGTGACAAGGCCCTTGCGGATGTTCTTTACGATGTTCTCGATACCCCGGTGAGCCCGGAGCTTCTGCCGCCGGAGGACGGAAAGATTTCCCAGAAGACGGAGGACCTGGTCGGACCTTACGAGCTTCACGATTTCTTCCTCTATTATATTCTCCGTTACGGTTATCATCCGGCGAAGATCTACCGCCTGGCGAAGATCGCTTTCGCGGGAGTTTACGAGGACAAGGTGATCTACAAGTGGTTAAATACCTTCTACCGCCGGTTCTTCGCACAGCAATTCAAGCGTTCCTGCCTGCCGGACGGCCCGAAGGTCGGATCTGTTGCGGTTTCTCCGAGAGGAGATTTGAGAATGCCGAGTGACGCGGCGAGACGGATCTGGATGGATGAAGTGGAGAAACTTGACCCGGAGGCAGATCGATGATCACGAGTACAAAAAATGATCAGGTAAAAGCGGTCATCGAGTTAAAGAAGAAAGCGAGAGCGAGAAACGAACAGGGACTTTTCGTTGTCGAGGGAGTGCGGATGGCCGCTGAGCTCCCGAAGGATCAGGTTAAAAGTATCTATGTTTCTGAAACCTTCGCGAAAAATCCGGAGAATGCCGCAATTCTTGCGGAGTACCCGGGATACGAACTTGTCAGCGACTCTGTGTTTGCGGTGATGTCCGACACGCAGACGCCCCAGGGTGTGCTGGCACTTGTCAGACAGTTTTCCTACGGAATGGACGAGCTCTTAAAGAGTGACCGTCCAGCTCATCTGATGGTGCTGGAAAATCTTCAGGATCCAGGAAACCTGGGAACGATCCTGAGGGCCGGAGAGGGCGCGGGGATCACGGGACTCATTATGAGCCGTGATACTGTGGATATCTACAACCCGAAGGTGATCCGTTCCACCATGGGATCCGTATTCCGTGTCCCGTTCTTCTACACGGACGATCTGGAGCAGACCGTTCTGGATCTGAAGGCGCGGGGAATCCGTGTTTTTGCGGCCCATCTTGCAGGAAAGAATAATTACGAACAGGAAGATTATACTGGTAATACAGCATTCCTGATCGGAAATGAGGGAAACGGGCTGACAGAAAAGCTTTCCAACCTGGCAGATACCTGGGTGAAGATCCCCATGGCGGGAAAGGTGGAGTCCTTAAATGCCGCCATCGCTGCATCGATCCTGATGTTCGAGACGGCGAGACAGCGGCGCGCGTAAAGGAGTGATTTTATGGATATGATCGGATGGCTGGTAGCCTTTGTAATTCTGATCGGAATCGAGGCGGCGACTATGGCGCTCACGACGATCTGGTTTGCAGGCGGCGCGTTGTTTGCGTTTTTCGTTGCAATCTTTGGCTTTTCTGTCAAAATGCAGCTTGTAGTATTTCTGGTCGTATCGTTTCTCATGCTGCTCTTTACGAGACCGCTCGCAGCACGGTTCATCAACCGGGAAACCGTGAAGACGAATGTGGACGGACTGATCGGAAGAAAGGCGAAAGTGATCACAAAGATCGACAACAATGAGCCGTCCGGAGTTGCAGTCGTCAATGGGCAGGAGTGGACGGCGAGATCTGCGGATGACGCAGTGACGATCCCTGTGGGGACCCATGTGCTCATAAAGGAAGTCCGGGGCGTGAAGCTTATTGTGGAACCGGTTTCCGAAACCTCTGAAAGCCAGAAATAAAATTTTTCCCAAAACTCATAAAGGAGGATTTAAATATGCCAGCAATTTTAGTATTAGTACTGATCTTTATCATTCTGCTGATCCTTGTTTCCTGCATCCGTATCGTGCCTCAGGCACAGGCGATGGTCGTGGAGAGGCTTGGCGCATACCTGGAAACCTGGAACGTGGGAATCCACTTTAAGGTTCCGTTTATCGACCGTGTTGCAAAGCGCGTTCTCTTAAAAGAACAGGTCGTTGACTTCGCCCCGCAGCCGGTGATCACAAAGGATAACGTAACCATGAAGATCGATACGGTCGTGTTCTTCCAGATCACGGACCCGAAGCTCTACGCATACGGCGTTGAGAATCCGATTATGGCGATCGAGAACCTGACAGCAACCACACTCCGGAACATCATCGGTGACCTGGAACTCGATCAGACCCTGACTTCCCGTGAGACGATCAACACAAAGATGCGTTCGGCACTGGACGTTGCGACGGACCCGTGGGGCATCAAGGTCAACCGTGTGGAGTTAAAGAACATTATCCCTCCGGCAGCGATCCAGGATGCGATGGAGAAACAGATGAAGGCGGAGCGTGAGCGCCGTGAGGCGATCCTCCGTGCGGAAGGTGAGAAGAAGTCCACGATCCTCGTTGCGGAAGGTAAGAAACAGTCCGCGATCCTCGATGCGGAGGCGGATAAGCAGGCAGCGATCCTTCACGCGGAGGCGGAGAAGGAGAAGCGGATCCGCGAGGCGGAAGGACAGGCTGAAGCGATCTTAAAGATCCAGCAGGCAAATGCTGATGGTATCCGGATGATCAAGGAGGCAGGTGCTGATCAGGCAGTTTTACAGTTAAAGAGTCTTGAGGCATTCGCGAAGGCGGCAGACGGTAAGGCAACAAAGATCATCATTCCGTCTGAGATCCAGTCTCTCGCAGGTCTTGTGACAAGCGTAACGGAGATTGCAAAGAAGAGTGAAACTGAGAATTGATCTTGAAAAAGAATATGGGATCGTTTTAGAGGGTGGAGGAGCCCGGGGTGCATATCAGATCGGTGTCTGGAAAGCACTCCGGGAAGCCGGAGTGAAGATCCGGGGAGTTGCCGGAACGTCCGTAGGGGCGTTGAACGGCGCACTGATCTGTATGGATGACCTGGAAAAAGCGGAGGAGATCTGGGGGACTATGACCTACTCCACGGTATTCCGGGTGGATGATCCCATGATCGCAAAACTAAAGAAATTCGGCGTTCGATCCATGAAAATGACCGACGCGGCGGCAGAATTCAAACGGCTGTTTTCAGACAGGGGGCTTGATATCGCCCCACTCAAAAAACTTCTGGAAGAGACGGTGGATGAGGAGCGGATCAGGCGCTCACCACGTGATTTCTGTGCCGCGTCATTTTCAGTCACGGACCGGAAGGAAGAGGACTTTGATGTGAAGGAAGCGCCGCCGGGAACCATGAAGGACATGATGATGGCCAGCGCTTACTTTCCGGGCTTTAAGCAGGAAAAAATCGGTGGAAAGACGTATCTGGACGGCGGCAGCGTCAACAATGTCCCGGTCGATCTTCTGACGGACCGGGGATATAAAGATATCATCGTGATCCGCCTTTACGGGATCGGCGTGGACCGGAGAAAGTTTATGGAGATTCCGGCGGACGTGACGATCCATGAGATCGCACCGGGGAGAAATCTTGGCGGGATCCTGGAGTTTGACAGCGCAAGGACGAAGAAAAACATGAAGCTCGGCTATTTCGACGGGCTGAGATTTCTTTACGGACTCTGTGGGCGGAAATATTATCTTGACATGCCATATTCCGAGGCGTATTATTTTGGCAGGATCATGTCGGAGCTTGACCTCTTTAAGATCTGGCTGAAACCGTATGTGAAAGAGGACGAATTCGCGAAGCTCACGGGTTACCGTGTCTACACGGAAAAGATCTTTCCGTTTCTCGCAAAGAAGCTGAGGCTTTGCAGCGAGTGGGACTACAGGGATCTTTACGGTGCGGTCCTTGAGCTGTTTGCAAAAAAGATGCAGTTGGAAGTCTACCGTGTATACACGCCGGATGAGATCGTTGGGAAGATCCATGAACTGCTTTCGGATAAGCTGACGGTAGGATAGAGATATGAGGAGAACGCTGAAATATGGCGGAAAACAATAAAAGAAGAAAGGTCAGGAGCGAATCCATGGCGCTTGATGCCATGCATATCATCATCGGGATCGCCGTGGTGGTCATGTCCGTCATTTCGTTTCTTGACACGGAGAGGTACATGTTCCTCTTTCCGGTGATCTTTTTCCTGGCGGCGGTTTTAAATCTCGCCACAGGAAAATACTGGCTCTCCCGGACAAAGCGGGAGCGGCGGAGAAGAACTGCGGCGGTGTTCCAGATGGGATTCGGAACGGTCCTGCTGATCTTCATGATCTTAAGCGCGGTTAGCATTTGGTAGGAACTGTTGGAGGTAATGAGATGAAGGGAGAAATCCTGAAATTATTAAAAGAGACAGACGGCTATATTTCCGGACAGGAGCTCTGTGAGAAGTTCGGTGTATCGAGGACAGCAATCTGGAAGGTGATCAATCAGCTGAAAGAAGAGGGCTATGAGATCGAAGCGGTCCGGAATAAAGGATATATTCTGAAAGGATCTGCGGATGTGCTCTCGAAGGAAGAGTTGGAAAGTACGATCCATACGAAGTGGGCAGGAGAGAATGTCGTATTCTTTGAGGAGACAGTCTCCACAAACAACGAGATCCGGAGCCTTGCGGAACAGGGCGCGCCCCACGGGACTCTGGCAGTTGCGGAACAGCAGCTTGGAGGAAAGGGAAGACGGGGCCGTGTCTGGACATCCCCTGCGGGAGTCGGGATCTGGATGAGCATGCTGTTGAGACCTCAGATCGATCCGCTGGCTGCGTCGATGCTGACGCTGGTCATGGCTCTTGCGGCGAAAAAGGGAATTGAAATATCGACGGGACTGAAATCGGAGATCAAATGGCCGAACGATCTTGTATTGAATAAGAAGAAGATCTGCGGGATCCTGACGGAGATGAGCACGGAACTCATGGAGATCCAGTATGTGATCCCGGGAATCGGCATTAACGTAAACCAGAAGGATTTCCCGGACGACATTAAGGCTACCGCAACTTCCCTCTACATAGAGAGCGGAAAGATCCAGAAGAGAAGCGAGATCATCGCAGCGATCATGGAGGCCTTTGAGGGATACTATGACACGTTTATCAAGACTCAGGATATGTCGGGACTCATCGAGGAGTACAATGCGAATCTCGTAAATCTCGGCAATGAGGTGTGTGTCCTGGACCCGGCGGGCGAGTTCCGCGGCGTTTCCGAGGGGATCAACAAGGAAGGCGCATTGCTTGTACGTCTCGCTGACGGCACGTTAAAGGAGATTATCTCCGGGGAAGTTTCAGTCCGCGGAGTCTATGGATATGTATAAGGAAGAAATGAATGTTTCGGGGGCGGATCTCTATTCCGGCCTCCAGAAAATCTTTCCGGATGAGAAGAACCTCACCCTGACGGAGCGTCTGGATGCCGCGAGAGGACCGCTCCTTTCGTGGTATCGGGAAAACAGGAGAGATCTCCCGTGGCGTGAGAACCGGGATGCCTACCGGATCTGGATCTCGGAGATTATGCTGCAGCAGACGAGAGTCGAGGCAGTAAAACCGTACTTTGCCCGCTTCATGGAACACTTTCCGACCGTGCAGGCGCTGGCGGATTGTGAGGAAGAGGAACTTTTCAAGTGCTGGGAAGGTCTTGGCTATTACAGCAGAGCGAGAAATCTGAAAAAAGCGGCAGAGATCATCGTCTCCGAATACGGAGGAGCGCTTCCGGCAGACCACGCGGCGCTTCTCTTACTTCCCGGGATCGGAAGTTACACGGCGGGAGCGATCGGCTCCATCGCGTTTGGTCTTCCTGTCCCTGCAGTTGACGGAAATGTTATGCGGGTCCTGTCAAGAGTGGCGGGAAGTTATGAGGATATCTTAAAGCAGGCAGTGAAAAAGAAGATGGAACTGGCGGTGGAGGAGACCCTGAAAACTTTAAAAGAAGGAGAAGCCGGGGACTTCAACCAGGCTCTCATCGAGACGGGAGCGATCGTCTGTGTGCCGAACGGAGCGCCGCTCTGCGGAGCACCGTGCCCGTTCTATACCGTCTGTGAGGCGAGAAAAAAGGCTCTGACCGCAGAGATCCCGGTGAAAACACCGAAAAAGAAAAGGAAAATAGAGGAAAAGACCGTATTATTAGTGGAATACGGGGATAAAATAGCCATTAGAAAGCGGGATGACACAGGGCTTCTGGCATCCCTCTATGAGTTCCCGAACCTGGAGGGAAAACTTTCCGGGAAAGAAGTGCTGGAACAGATGAAATGCAGAGCTGTGATCGAGAAAGAACTCCCGACGGCAAAGCATATTTTCAGCCATGTGGAATGGCATATGAGCGGATATCTGATCCGTGTAACAGAAGAAATTCCGGGACTGCTGTTTGCAGATCGGGAAGAGCTGAAGGAAAAGTATCCGATCCCGAATGCGTTTGCGGCTTATAGAAAGATTGCAGCTGCGCAGACAATGGACAGCTGCGAGAGCTAGTTGAAAGTATGGAGCGTGATCATGATGAAAAAAATGATATTTCTTTTTAATCCCCGTTCAGGGAAGGAAGCCATTAAAAATCAGTTATCCGATATCCTCGGGATCTTCTGCAGGGCAGGTTATCTGCCGTCCGTCTATGTGACCCAGGAGCCGGGAGATGCGGCAAAGATCGCTGAGGAGTATGGCAGTGAGGTAGAGCTTTTTGTCTGCAGCGGCGGGGACGGCACATTAAACAGCGTGATCTCCGGCATCATGAAGTTAAAAAAACGACCGGAGATCGGGTATCTTCCGTCCGGTTCCACGAACGATTTTGCAAGAAGTTTAAAGATCCCTGCAAACCTCACGGAGGCAGCGCGGGATGTGGTGAGCGGTAAATCCTACGGTGTCGATATCGGAAAATTCGGGGATCAGAGGTATTTTGTGTATATCGCAGCGTTCGGAGCGTTTACAGAGGTTTCCTACAGTACGCCGCAGGATGTCAAAAATGTTCTCGGACATCAGGCGTATATCCTGGAATCAATCAAGGCGCTGGGAAAGCTGAAGTCTTATAAAATGCATATTGCATGGGATGACGGCGAGGCAGACGGGGAATTTATCTTCGGAATGGTGACAAATACCACGAGTGTCGGCGGATTCAGCGGACTGGCTCCGAAGGATGTTTCGTTCCATGACGGTCTGTTTGAGGGCTTGTTTATCCGGACACCGAAATCACCGGTGGACCTTCCAAACATCTTAAGCGGACTCCTCCTGTTCCCGGAACAGGAAAATAAGGATATGATCCGGTTCAAGTCATCAAAATTCACGGTGACTGCAGATGAGGATGTCCCGTGGGTCCTCGACGGTGAGTTCGGCGGGGCGGTAAAAGAGGCGAAGATCGAGAATGTAAAGGAAGCAGTTACTCTGAGCTGCAGCCCGGAACCGGAAAAAAAGGAAGAGAAGACGGAAAACTGATCGCAAAGCGGCATGAGATATTTCGAATATGCTAAAAATCAGTGAAAAATTCAAGGAAAAAAGTTGAAAAATGTCGCTGGATGGTATATAATGAACTATCGTGGAGCAGTTTGAGCAAGCCCCAACCTGAAAGGACGTTATTCAGTGGAAAAAGAAGTATTTTTAGACAAACTTAAGAAACTTGTCGCACTCGGCAAGTCAAAACAGAATGCCCTTGACGCGACGGAGATCAACGACTTTTTTGCCGGAGATAACCTCGGACCGGAGCAGATGGACGAAATTTATAATTACCTGGAGCATAACAATATTGATGTTGTGCCGGTAATCGATGACGCAATGCTTGCGGATGATTCCATGCTTCTGGACGATCTGGATGATGACTACCGTGAAGACAAGGACGGAGAGGACATTGACTTAGACGCCATCGACCTTCTGGAAGGTATCGGAACAGAAGATCCGGTCCGCATGTATTTAAAGGAGATCGGTACTGTGCCGCTTCTTTCCGCGGATGAGGAGCTTCGTCTCGCGAAGAGAAAGGCAGAGGGAGATGAGTCTGCGAAAGAGCGCCTGATCGAGGCAAACCTGCGTCTTGTTGTAAGTATCGCAAAGCGTTATACAGGACGTGGAATGAGTTTCCTGGATCTTGTTCAGGAAGGAAACCTTGGTCTTATTAAGGGCGTTGAGAAGTTCGACTATACAAAAGGATATAAGTTAAGTACATATGCAACCTGGTGGATCCGTCAGTCCGTGACGAGAGCGCTTGCAGATCAGGCGAGAACGATCCGTGTTCCGGTTCATATGGTAGAGACGATCAACAAGATGTCAAAGATGCAGAGAAAGCTGACCCTGGAACTTGGCTATGAGCCGTCCGTGACAGAGCTTGCGGAAGCGCTTGATATGTCAGAGGACAAGGTCATGGAGATCATGCAGATCGCAAGAGAACCTGCATCCTTGGAGACTCCGATCGGTGAGGAGGATGACTCCAACCTGGGCGATTTTGTTGCGGACAGTAACGCGGTTACCCCGGAGGGAAATGTAGAGTCTGTAATGCTGAGAGAGCACATCGATGCATTATTAGGCGATCTCAAAGAGAGAGAGCGTCAGGTCATCGTGCTTCGATTTGGTCTTGAGGACGGACATCCGAGAACACTTGAAGAGGTAGGAAAAGAGTTCAACGTAACGAGAGAACGTATTCGCCAGATCGAGGCGAAGGCGCTCCGGAAACTCAGAAATCCGGTCCGCAGCAAACGGATCAGGGATTTCCTGTAGAAACTCGTTTCAAAAAAGATGAAAGCGGATCGCAGGTGCGGATGTGTCTGGTGGATCCGAAAAAGAGATACAGGCAGCAGGAGAAGATCTGAACTGCACCCCATTTGTTAGACAGTATGGTATACTATCTAACAAGTGGGGTGTTTTGTTATGCCAAAAGGAGTACCAAACAAACGATATACGCCGGAATTCAAAAAACTGGTGATTGAAACTATGCAGGAAGAGAAATTAAGTTACAGCGAAACCTGTCGTAGATTTGAGGTAAACAGCAGAGATCGAATCAAATCATGGGAGCGAATCTATCTGGAGGAAGGGCCGGAAGGCTTTGCCGTCGAACGGCGTGGCCGCAGCAGTAAGGGTCGTCCGCCAAAGCAGCTGCCGAAGCAGGTAGAAGAAGATCTGCTGGCCGAAGTGCAGCGACTGCGTGCGGAGAACGATTACCTAAAAAATTTGCAAGCCTTGGTTTTGGAAGACGAGCGACACCAGCACAAAAAACGCTGGTAGTTCAGAAGCTAAGGCAAAAACACGCACTCAGTATTCTGCTCTCAATCGCTCAACTGCCCCGTGCAACTTTCTACTATCATTTGAAGCAGATGCAGAAAGAAGACAAATATGCATCTGTTAAGGAAGAAATCACAACGATTTACCATGAAAACAGGGGTCGATACGGCTATCGCCGGATCACGGCAGAACTTCGCAAGCGTACATTCTCTGTGAACCACAAGACTGTCCAGCGGCTTATGAAAGAGTTGGGCTTAGTTTGCCGTGTCAGGATGAAGAAGTATCGCTCTTATAAGGGAGAAGTGGGCAAAATCGCACCAAATCTGCTAAATCGGGATTTCCATGCCGAAAAGCCGAATCAGAAATGGGTCACGGATGTGACGGAGTTCAGCCTGTTTGGAGAGAAGCTCTACCTGTCCCCGATTCTCGATCTGCACAGCAGCGATCTGGTCAGTTACACCATATCGGATCATCCTGTACTCAGCATGGTAACCACCATGCTGGACGAGGCGTTTGCAAAGATCCCGGCCGGAACACGCCTGATTCTCCACTCTGATCAGGGTTGGCAATATCAACACAAGCAGTACCAGCGGATGCTTCGCGAGAAGGGGATCCGACAGAGCATGAGCCGCAAGGGAAACTGTCTGGACAATGCTGTGATAGAAAATTTCTTCGGACTGCTCAAAAGTGAACTGTTATATCTGCAAGAATTTCAATCCATGGAACACTTCAAACAGGAACTGATCGAATATCTGGATTACTACAACAACCGCAGGATCAAGGCAAAGCTAAAGGGCTTGCCGCCTGCAATTCACAGACAGCAAGCCCTTTCGGCTGCTTGAACAATTTTTACTTCAAAATATTGTCTAACTTTTGGGGGTCACTTCAATCCGGCTGCCTTTTTTCTCTTCCTTTATTTACGCGAACAACGAGCCAAAGTCTGCGCTTGCGCAAGACTTTGGCGACTGTCACGATAACAAGGGGAAACTCGCGAAGCGTGTTTTCGATTGTTATCATTGGAGAATTTATGAATAAACGAAATTATCAGAAAGAATTAGAAAAAAAACTGGAGGAACTTCAGAGCGGGGGAGGGGTGCCGACGCTGTTTCTCCATAGCTGCTGTGCACCTTGCAGCAGTTATGTCCTGGAATACCTCTCCCGGTATTTTGAGATCACGGTCTTTTATTATAATCCGAATATCTATCCTCCTTCTGAGTACGAGGAACGGACTTCGGAGCAGGAGCGCCTGATCCGGGAATTCAACGGAGAGTGGGAAAACGAGGCGAACCGCCATCCGATCCATTTCGTGGCGGGAACGTATGTGCCGGACGATTTCTACACGGCGGCAAAAGGCCTGGAACAGGAGCCGGAAGGCGGCGCACGGTGTACGGAATGCTTTAAACTCCGCCTTTCCGAGGCTGCGAGGGAGGCAAAAGCCGGCGGGTTCGATTTCTTTACAACGACCCTCACGATCAGCCCGTTAAAAGATGCGGAGCGGCTGAACCGGATCGGGGAAGAGATGGGAAAAGAGTACGGCATCGAATTTCTGCCGTCGGATTTCAAGAAGAAAAACGGATATAAGCGATCCACGGAGCTCTCCAGAGAACACGCGCTGTACCGGCAGAATTACTGCGGGTGCGTGTTCTCGAAGAGAGAGGCGGAGGAGAGGACCGGGCGCAGCGAATAGGCGTCACCGGAGAGACCAGTACAAAACTCCGTCCTTTTCCGTGCGGTCGATCACACCGGTCTCGAAAAGCCAGTCGAGGCAGGAAAAGAGCTTTGGCCAGGTGTGGAGATAGGAGAACAGGAAGGAGTAGCGGTAAGTCTGCATGCGCTGGATGTAGAGCGCCTGGTCGAGTTCCAGGAGAGTCATCGGGCGATTACTTTCTGCCAGTACCTGACGGAGCTGTGTGCAGCGCTCCCCATATCCGGCGATGATCCGGTCGGTCTCTTCTTTGATCTCTGTGAATTCACCGTAGTGCCCCGGGAGAAAACGGTATCCGCTGTAATCAGATGCGAGTTCCCTGAGGGAAGCGAAGTATTCGGTGAGGAGATGCTGATCCTTTCCTGAGGTGATGACAATGGGAACAAGGCCGAGGATCACCTGGTCGGCGCAGAAGAATAACTTTGCATTTCGTTCAACAAGTCCGCACTGACCGGAGGTGTGTCCGGCAAGGGAGACGACTTCGAAGTCGTAACCGCCGTAAGAAAGACGGTCTCCGGGGGCGATGGGCGTGAATGGAAAGTCGAAATTCACGTTGTTATCCCTGGCGAGCTGGTCGGCGCCTGCCTTGATCTCCTGCCATGCGTCCGGAGTCCGTTCTTTTGTGACTCCGACTTCACTTGTGTAGGAGCGGCGCATATCATTGTCCTCATAAAAACGATGGTAGCGGTCGGAAGAGGCTGCGATCTCTACCGGATTCATGAACGCCCGGGCGCCGCGGTCGGTGAAAAAGGAGACATAGCCGCTGTGGTCTACATGATTGTGGGTCACGAAGATGTCGAGATTCCTGCAGTCGATGGAGAGCTCGTTCAGGGCTTGTTCCATCTCCGACAGACACTCCGGCACGTTCCAGGAGGTGTCGATCATGAGGCTTCGTTCGCTGCCTTTTATAATATAGAGGTTTCTGGATGAAGTCCTCATGTTTTTGTTCGTCAGGATGATCTTATATAAGTTTGGGGCAAGTATTTTCATTGGGGAAAACTCCTCGTTGGATATTTGGACGTGCCGGCATTCCAGTCGGGACAGGATCGTGAAGGCTGGCCGGACACGTTGCTTGTGCACGATATTGTTTTGATTGTAGCCCGGTGAGGGGAAAATGTCAAACGATTCCGGGGGATGCTCCGTTGACATTAGGGGAATTGTAGTATACAATGAAACTGCCTGGTCATGAATAAAAACGTCGTAAATGAGGAATGGTCATTTGGGGCGGTTTTTACTTGTTTATGAACTTACAATCAGAATAGGAGGAATTAGGTAATGGTAGAAAGAAAAGTTACAGTCGTAAACCCGACCGGTCTTCATCTTCGCCCGGCGGGACTGCTCTGCCAGACATCCATGAAGTTCGATTCTAAAGTGATGATTTTTTATAAAGAAAAGGAAATCAACGCGAAGAGCGTATTAAACGTAATGGCATCCGGGATCCGCTGCGGCGATGAGATCACCGTCCACTGTGACGGACCGGACGAGAAAGAGGCCATTGAAGCAGTCTGCAATCTGATCGAGACAGGACTCAAGGAATAAGATCCGGAGAGCAGTACAGGACGATCAGGTTATGCTCTGTACATAAAATGCAAGGCAGAATGTATGCTTGAATGTAACTATTCAGTAGGTCTGCGCACTTGCTGCGCTGACCGTAATAAAGCACAGGTCTGGAGGCAAAAATCCCATCGGCGAAGCCGATCTGGAATGGATTTTTGCTCGTAACTGTGAGGGTACTGAACAGTTACGCCTGAATAACAGTTAGAAAGTGAGATAGTAATGAGCGAAACAGCAGAAAATTGTACCCATAACTGCGGAACCTGCTCCGCAAACTGCGGAAGCAGAACGAGCGAGCCGCAGAGCTTCCTTGAGAAGTTAAATCCGGCGAGTTCCGTAAAGAAAGTGATCGGCGTAGTCAGCGGTAAAGGCGGCGTCGGAAAGTCTTTAGTTACATCCTTAATGGCATGCCGGATGCGCGCGACAGGTGCGAAAGTCGGAATCCTTGATGCCGATATCACAGGACCGTCGATCCCGAATGCATTTGGGATCCATGACGGCGTGACCGTGACACCGGACGGAAAACTCCTTGTTCCGGCGACATCCTCCACCGGGATCGATGTGATCTCCTCCAACATGCTTCTGGAGAACGAGACAGATCCGGTGATCTGGCGTGGTCCGGTGATCGCCGGTGCGGTAAAACAGTTCTGGAGTGAGACACTCTGGCAGGATATCGACTACATGTTCGTTGATATGCCTCCGGGAACCGGCGATGTGCCGCTGACCGTATTCCAGTCTCTTCCGGTCAACGGGATCATCATCGTGACATCCCCGCAGGAGCTTGTCTCCATGATCGTTGAGAAGGCCGTCAACATGGCGAAAAAGATGAACGTTCCGATCCTCGGACTTGTTGAAAATATGAGCTATCTCGAATGTCCGGACTGCGGAAAGAAGATCGCAGTATTCGGAGAGAGCCGTATCGAGGAAGTTGCGAAAGAATACGGAATTCCGGTTCTCGCGCAGATCCCGATCCGTCCGGAGATCGCAAAGTCTGTTGATGAGGGAACGGTCGAGTATGTGAAGGCGGATTTCCTTGATCAGGCTGTGAAGGCTGTGGAAGAAGCGTAAGAAAAGAGAAATAGATCAGAACACGAAGTACAGGGCGGCGAACATGGTTGCTGCCCCGTACTTTTTTGCGTGGCGGGAATTGATAAAAAACGCTTTGCTATAGAAAAAACCTATAATAACTTATTTCTTATCTATATTGGACGAATAGGTTAAAACGTGGTATCTTATTAGCACACACAGATATTAGAAAATGTACGGCTGACACGTACATGGGAGGATAAAATTGATTCAGTTAGACCATATTACAAAGACGTTTGATACCGGTGCGGAAAAAGTCCATGCGGTCTCTGATGTCACACTTCATATCAGGAGTGGTGAGATCTTCGGTATCATCGGATTCTCCGGTGCCGGAAAATCCACACTGGTGCGATGTATCAACTTACTGGAACGACCGACGAGCGGAACCGTCACGGTTGACGGAAAAGTTCTCACGGATCTTCCGGCGAAAGAACTCAGGGAAGCGAGAAAGAAGATCGGAATGATCTTCCAGCATTTCAACCTGATGAGATCCAGAACAGTCGGAGAGAATGTCGCTTACCCGTTAAAGGGAAGCGGACTTTCCAAAGCACAGATCAAGGCGAAAGTGCGGGAGCTTTTAGAGCTTGTCGATATCGCAGAAAAAGAGAATGCGTATCCGAGTCAGCTTTCCGGCGGACAGAAACAGAGAGTTGCGATCGCGAGAGCGCTTGCGAATGATCCGAAAGTTCTCCTCTGCGATGAGGCGACGAGCGCCCTGGATCCGCAGACGACGGGGGCGATCTTACAGCTCTTAAAACACTTAAATGAAAAGCTCGGCATTACCATCGTGATCATCACCCATGAGATGGCGGTCGTCAAAGAGATCTGTGACCGTGTAGCCGTCATGGAACACGGTAATGTCGTGGAGGAAGGCGATGTCTACTCGATCTTCGCAGCACCGAAGGCGGGGATCACGAGAGACTTCATCCGCACGACATCCAACCTTCAGAAGATCGAAAAGCTGGTCGAGGAGAAGTCACCGCTTGTCGCATTAAAGCCGGGTGAAAAGATCCTGCGGCTGAATTACATTAAGAAGAATACGTCGGAGGCACTGATCTCCGAAGCTTCCAGAAGATTCAGCGTGGATCTGAATATCATCTTTGCAGATATTGAGATCGTTCAGGACGCCCCGATCGGCGGAACTGTGGCGATCGCAAGCGGAACGAAGGAGAATATCGAAGCCGCGATCGAATATCTGAAGGAGAAGAATGTTGGAGTGGAGGTGATCGAGAATGCTTGATTTCTTAAATGCGATTATCCCGAATGTCATGTCAAAGCCGGATGAGCTTTTCGAAAGCTTCGGTCAGACGATCTACATGGTCATCGTGTCAGGTGCGATCTCCATGGTGTTCGGTCTTTTCTTTGGGATCATCCTCACTGCGACAGCTCCGAAGGGTGTCCTGAAAAACAAGGTGATCTTCAATATTTTAGATAAGCTGGTCAACATTTTCCGTTCGATCCCGTTCGTAATCCTTCTGACAGCGCTGATCCCGCTGACCCGTATGGTCGTCGGAACAGCGATCGGTACAAAGGGTGCGATCTTACCGCTTATTTTCGGAACGGTCCCGTTCTTTACGAGACAGATCGAGAGTGCGCTCGCTGAAGTTGACTACGGTCTGATCGAAGCTGCGGAGAGCATGGGAAACAGCCCGTGGGAGATCATCCTCCGCGTATACTTAAAGGAGAGTGTCCCGGGGATCGTCCGTGCAATGCAGATCACATTTATCAGCCTGGTCGGTCTTACCGCGATGGCCGGTGCGGTCGGCGGCGGCGGACTCGGCGATTTCGCGATCCGTTATGGTCACTCCAGAGGGCAGACCGATGTCACCTATGTAACCGTCATCATCATTCTGATCATGGTAAGCCTGATCCAGAGTACCGGTTCCTATGTGATCAAAAAGACGACTCACTAGAACGGTGGTTTCAGATTAAAATTGCTTGAAACGGAGAGGAACTATTTCCGGGCCGTATCAATAAAAGGAACTGTCCGGTCCGCACAGCGAATGCGAATGAAAACGGGCAGTGACAAAGAAAGTTCAGGAGGAGAAAAATTATGAAGAAAAGAGTTTTAGCACTTGGCGCAGCAGCAGTTTTAGCATTATCCTTAACCGCATGCGGCAGCAGCCAGAAGACAGAGACAACAGCGGCAGCAGCCGATACAACCGCAGCCGGTTCTGAGGCAGCAGCTGATACAACCGCAGCCTCCGGCGAGAAGACAGTCATCAAACTCGGTGTTGTAGGTGAGAACAACGAGCAGTGGCAGCCGGTCATCGACAAGCTTGCTGAGGAGAACATCGACCTTGAGCTTGTAAAATTTGCAGATTATCCGCTTCCGAACCGTGCATTAAATGACGGTGAGATCGATCTGAACTCTTTCCAGCACATCGCTTACTTTGAGGATGACTGCAAGAACAACGGTTATGATCTTTCTATCATCGGTGAGACCATCATGGCTCCGTTAGGCCTCTACTCCAACAAGATCAAGGATGTATCCGAGATCAAGGACGGTGATATCATCGCGATCCCGAATGACGCTACAAACGGCGGCCGTGCATTAAAACTTCTTGAGTCCGCAGGTCTGATCAAGGTTGATCCGGCAGCAGGCTACACACCGACAAAGAAAGACATCACAGAGAACCCGTTAAACCTTGACATCAAAGAGGTTGAGGCAGCAAATACAGCAAGCCTTCTTCCGGACGTTGCAGCAGCAGTCATCAACGGCGGTCACGCAGTTGACAACGGTTTAAACCCGAAGGAAGATGCGATCTTCCTTGAGAGCGTGGAAGAGGGATCTGACAACCCGTACGTCAACATCATCGTTGCAAGAACAGCTGATAAGGACAACGAGCTTTACAAGAAAGTAGTCGATTATTTCCGTACACCGGAAGTTGCAAAAGTGATCGAGGACACTTACAAGGGAGCTTACATCCCGACATGGGAGTAACTCCTGAAATCACGGCCATAAAATAAAAAGATGGGAAAGACAGGACAGGGCACCGAAAAGGGATCCTGTCCTTTTCTTGTGAACGAGAGAGAAAAAGCCGGAGAAAGCTTCTGAAGGCGAAAAGAATGCCCGGGCAGACCAGAAGAACGGGGTACAAAAAAATCATGTGCCGGATACAAAAATTTCCTGTGGGATCAACAAAAGAGAACCGCTTGCTTTTTAACGGAAAATCCCGTATGATTTACATAGATATTACAGAATGACGGCAGATTTTACATATTTCGTACACATGCGATCGCAGAAAGGGACAAAAGAATGTCAAAAATTACATCCGGCAGAAAAGGCAATATCGATATGACACAGGGCGTGATCTGGAAACAGCTGGTTCTTTTTGCAATCCCGCTGATCATGGGAAATATCTTCCAGCAGCTCTACAACACAGTGGACAGCATTGTCGTGGGAAACTATCTCGGAACATCGGCGCTGGCTGCGGTCGGCGCGACGACGGCGATCTGCAATACGCTGGTAAACTTCTTTAATGGGATCTCGATCGGTGCCGGAGTTGTGATCAGCACGTGTTTCGGTTCCCGGAATCATGAAAAGCTCCACGAGGCGGTCGAGACGACGATCCTGTTTGCAGTGATCGTCGGATGCTTTGTCTCTCTGATCTCGGTCTGGGTTGTCCCGCTGATGTTAAAATGGATGTCAACGCCGGATGATGTGATCGGACCGGCGGGAGAGTATTTAAAGATCTATTTTGCCGGAGTTCCGGTCCTCTTTCTTTACAATATGAGCAGTGCGATCTTAAGGGCTGTGGGCGACACGAAGCGCCCGTTAAATTTCCTGATCATCAGCAGCTGTTTAAATATCGCTCTGGATATTCTCTTTGTTGCGAAATTTGGCTGGGGGATCAGCGGTGTCGCGATCGCTACGGTGATCGCCGAGGCAGTTTCCGCTGCTCTTGCGTGCTCGACTCTTATGAGGACGAAGGAAGCACATCACCTTGTTCTTCGGGACCTTCACATCAATAAATCCTGCCTCGGCGAGATCTTCCGGATCGGTCTTCCGGCGGGAGTCCAGCAGGGACTCACTGCGTTTTCCAACGCGCTTGTGCAGTCGTATGTAAATGGACTTGGCTCTTCTGTCATCATGGCGGGCTGGAGCTGCCACTCAAAGATCGACCAGTTCGCAATCCTGCCTGCCCAGAGTATGGGACAGGCCGCGACAACGTTCGTGGGACAGAATCTCGGAGCAAAGAATGTGAAGCGTGCGAGAGACGGCGTCAAACAGGCAGTGTTCATGGGTGTGGGCGTGCTGATCTGCATCTCCGGCGCGATGGCAATTTCCGCAAGATCCCTGGTATCCCTTTTCAACCAGGATCCGGATGTGCTGCACTATGGAACCTTATTTATCCTGATGACGGTCCCGTTCCGCTTCTGCAGTTCCTTCAACCAGATCCTTGCGGGTTCCTTGAGAGGATCCGGGGATGCAAAGGGACCGATGTGCATCATGCTCTTCAGCTTCGTTGTCTGCAGACAGATCTATCTCTTCTTCGTGACAAAGATCGCATTCAACGAGTATACGGTCGGAATGGGATATCCGGTCGGCTGGATCGTATGCGCGATCCTTTCCTTCCTGTATTACAGAAGGAGCAGATGGGAAGAAAAGGTAAAAGAAGATTAAAAAATCAGTACAAACGCAGAAAACGACCTCTGTGTCAGGATCCTGATGAAAATCATAAGGGCTTGACCTGAGGTCGTTTTAAATAATGGGTGGAATTTCCAGTTGTTTTGCTATGAACAGGCAGGGAAAGTGGGACGAATCGCCTTTCCATTGCCGGTGTCATTCGTCTGGCAGAATGTCGGGGAATGCCGAGACCGGAAAACTTGGAGATAGACGAAAATATGATTTTGTGCTATACTTCAATTTGCATGTATACAGGCGATCACGAGCGCAGGAGAGGGAAAAAGCCTGCAGATTGCCGGAAAACAGCAAATGCAGATTACGATCACCGGATAAGCAGCCAAAAGTGTGAAAACTTCGGATCGTGATATCATGACAGAAGAAAAGAGACAACTATGTTCGGACTTGGAACGATCATCAACGTCACTGCGATCGTCGCGGGCGGCGTGATGGGGTTATTATTTGGAAAGAAACTGACGGAGCGTTATCAGAGCAACCTGATGATGGCGTCGGCGCTCTGCGTATTGTTTATCGGAGTCTCCGGCTGTATGGAGCAGATGTTAAAACTGACGGAAAACGGGCTTTCTTCATCGGGATCCATGATGATGATCGCCTGTTTTGCTGTCGGGGCTCTTCTCGGCGAGTGGATCGATCTCGACACGAAGATGGAACGGTTCGGGGAATGGCTGAAGGAGAAGACGAAAAGTGACGGCGACAATGCGTTCGTGGATGCATTTGTGACGGCTTCCCTGACCGTCTGTATCGGAGCGATGGCGGTCGTCGGATCGATCCGGGACGGAATTTACGGCGACTATTCGATTCTCACGGCAAAAGCTGTTCTCGACATGATCATCGTCGCGATCATGACGGCGTCCATGGGAAAAGGCTGTATTTTCTCGGCGATCCCGGTCGGGATGTTCCAGGGGGCGATGACGCTCCTTGCGAAGGTGATCGAGCCGTTCCTGACGGATGAGGGACTGGCGGACATGTCCCTGACAGGATCGGTCCTGATCTTCTGCGTCGGAGTGAACCTGATCTGGGGAAAAAAGATCAAGGTGGCGAACCTGCTGCCGGTCATGTTTCTTGCGGCGGTGTGGCCGTATTTCCCGTGGGCGTAACGCAGAAGTTGAGAAAAGGCAGAAATTCTGTGAAAAAGAGTAATCCTTTTTTCAGGACAACAATGAAAAGATTAACGACGGATTTTTATGCATGACGGTGCAGGAACGGAACCGTTGTGCGAGGAAGAAAAACGTCGTCTGGAAAAATACAGAAGCCGTATGAACGAAGGAAATAGCGGCTGTACAACAAGAAACAGGAGGATTTTATGATATTATCCTGCAGCAATATCTGCAAATCGTTCGGAAGCGACGATATTATCAAGAACGCTTCCTTTCATATTGAAGATCATGAAAAAGCGGCGATCGTCGGCATCAACGGCGCCGGAAAATCAACATTGT
This sequence comes from Pilosibacter sp. NGB245, assembly GCF_057397225.1. Classification (NCBI taxonomy): domain Bacteria; kingdom Bacillati; phylum Bacillota; class Clostridia; order Eubacteriales; family Clostridiaceae; genus Pilosibacter; species Pilosibacter sp. NGB245. Next base: position 1,485,404 of record NZ_CM171584.1, read on the forward strand.
TAAAGATCATCGTGGGTGAGCTGGCACCGGATTCCGGCGAGGTCGTGCTGGGAAGCGGAAAGACACTTGGATATCTCGCACAGAATCAGGATCTTTTAAGCCACCGGACGATCTATGAGGAGATGCTCGATGCGAAAAAGTCGGTCATCGAGATGGAAAACCGGCTGAGAGATCTGGAAAATTCGATGAAAACGGCCTCCGGGGAAGCGCTGGAGACCATGATGAACCAGTACAGCCGCTTGAGCCACGAATTTGAGCTCATCAACGGCTATGCCTGGAAGAGTGAGATCGTCGGAGTCTTAAAGGGACTCGGATTTACGGAGGAAGAGTTTTCCAAACAGATCTCCACACTGTCCGGCGGACAGAAGACAAGAGTTTCTCTGGGTAAACTTCTTCTCACAAATCCGGACATCATTCTCCTCGATGAGCCGACGAACCACCTGGATATGTCCTCCATCGCATGGCTGGAGACATATCTCTTAAATTACCGCGGTGCGGTCCTGATCGTTGCCCATGACCGGTATTTCCTCGATAAGATCGTAACAAAGGTCATCGAGCTGGACAACGGACATGCGATCGTGTACTCCGGAAACTATACGGCCTACAGTGAGAAGCGGGCGCAGATGCGCGCGATCCAGATGAAGGCGTACTTAAACCAGCAGCAGGAGATCAAACATCAGGAAGCGGTCATCGAGAAATTGAAGTCCTTCAATCGGGAAAAGTCCATCAAGCGGGCGGAGAGCCGCGAAAAGATGCTCGATAAGATCGAGGTCCTGGAAAAGCCGTCGGAGGTCAACGATGCAATGGACATCCGCCTGGAGCCGAATATCCTGAGCGGAAATGATGTACTGACGGTCAACGGACTTGCGAAGTCCTTTGGCTCCCAGACCTTGTTTACGGACCTCAGCTTTGATGTCAAGCGCGGCGAGCGCGTGGCGATTATCGGGGATAACGGAACGGGAAAGACGACGATCTTAAAGATTATCAATGGTCTTGTCGAGCCGGATGCCGGTGAGATCATTCTGGGTTCCAGAGTCCACATCGGCTATTATGATCAGGATCATCAGGTCCTGCACATGGAAAAGACGCTGTTTGAGGAGATCTCCGACGCATATCCGGGAATGTCCAACACACAGATCAGAAGTACGCTGGCGGCGTTCCTGTTCACCGGGGATGACGTGTTTAAACGGATCGGGGATCTGAGCGGCGGTGAGAGAGGACGTGTGTCGCTTGCAAAGCTCATGCTCTCCGAGGCGAACTTCCTGATCCTCGATGAGCCGACAAACCATCTGGATATCACATCGAAGGAGATTCTGGAGAACGCGCTGAGCCACTACGGCGGAACTGTGCTCTATGTCTCCCATGACCGTTATTTTATCAACAAGACCGCGACGAGGATCCTGGATCTCACCGGAAAGCGGATGATGAATTATATCGGAAATTACGATTATTATCTGGAAAAACATGACGCGATGATGACGGCCCATTTCGGAAACGAGGCGCCGGAGAGTGCCGGCGGGATCGTCGGATTCGGCGCGTCGAAGACAGGAGCGGCGGCGGAGACTGCCGGAAAGGCTGTGGAGAATCCGGCAGCGGATGCCGGCGGAAAGCTCGACTGGAAGGCTCAGAAGGAAGAACAGGCCCGCCAGAGAAAACGCCAGAACGATTTAAAGAAGGTCGAGGATGAGATCCACAAGCTGGAGACAAGAGACGGGGAGATCGACGGCCTCCTCTGCGATGAGAGCGTATTCTCCGACGTTGCGAAACTCATGGAGTTAAACAAGGAAAAAGAGGAGATCGCAGGAAAACTGGAAGTTCTCTATGAAAAGTGGGAAGAACTTGCAGAATGATCATGACTGTCTAACAGCCCGCGCTGCAAAAGGGGCAGGCTTTTATACAGAGTGAGCTCTCGGCCCTGTGGGAATGCAGGATTGAATGCTTACGAATACAGACATACTCAAAGGAAAATGCTTCGTCCGGTCTGGGGAGATTTCGGGCGGGGCATTTTTCCGTCTGGGCAGTTTGCGCATTTTACTGACAAAGATTTGACAAATAATATAGATATAGGTATAATAAAAGACAGCGTTATACTGAGAAGGTGGAACTAGAAAATGACAGACGAGAGACAGATCTCAAAGGCGGTAATCTCAAGACTTCCGCGTTATTACAGATATCTGGGCGAACTGATGGAGGAGGGGATCGAGAGGATCTCTTCCAACGAACTGAGTGCCAGAATGAAGGTGACAGCGTCCCAGATCCGTCAGGATCTTAACAATTTCGGCGGCTTTGGACAGCAGGGATACGGATACAATGTGAAATATCTCTACACCGAGATCGCGAGGATCCTGGGGATCGACAGACAGCACAACCTCATTATCATCGGTGCCGGAAACTTAGGTCAGGCGATCGCCAACTATACAAATTTTGAGAAGCGCGGCTTTATGATCAAGGGAATGTTCGATATCAACCCGCGCCTGATCGGTCTTGTGGTCCGCGGAGTCGAGATCCGCGGGATCGATGACCTGGAGCAGTTTATTGTCGACAATGAAGTACAGATCGCGGCTCTCACGATCCCGAAGTCCAAAGCACCGGAGATCGCGGAGCGCCTGGTAAAAGCCGGGATCAAGGCGATCTGGAATTTTGCCCATACAGACTTAAATGTGCCGGATGATGTAGTCGTTGAGAATGTACATCTTTCCGAGAGCCTAATGCGTCTTTCCTACCGTGTCTGCAGCATGCAGGATGAGCGGGAGCGGAAAGCAAAGGAAAAAGCAGAACAGACGGGAACCAATGAGACATGTTGATTGGAGTTGGCTGTGATTTGATCGAAATTGAGCGTGTGAAAAAAGCCTGTGAAAAAGAGGCTTTTTTGACGCGTATCTATACCGAGCGCGAGCGCCGGCAGGCAAAGGGTGATCCCCGGGTCCTTGCCGGCACTTTTGCGGTTAAAGAAGCAGTAGCGAAGGTGTTTGGAACGGGATTCCGGGACTTTATGCCGGTCCATGTGGAGGTCTTAAGGGACCCGCTTGGAAAGCCGTATGTCGAACTTCATGCGGGAGCAGAGATGAAGGCGGAGGAGCTCGGGATCAGGACGATTCAAGTGTCGATCTCTGACACGAAGGACCATGCGATGGCGTTTGCCGTCGGAGAGGGGGATGCCGGATGAAAGCAGTTCTGAGCGGAAAAGAAATGAAAGCGTTTGACACCAGGTCCATCAGGGGGTACGGGATCCCGTCCCTGGTGCTGATGGAGCGGGCGGCTCTTGCCGTTGCGGAGAAAGCGGAAGAGATCCTTAAGAGAGAACAGGCAGAGACAGTCTGGTCCGTCTGCGGTTTTGGAAATAACGGGGCAGACGGAGTGGCCGCCGCCAGGATGCTGTTCTTAAAGGGATATGATGTGAAGATCCTGTTCCCGGGACGGGACGGAAAAGGGAGCGAAGAGCTGGAAGCCCAGTTAAATATCGTGAAAAGGCTGGGGATCCCGGTGATGACGGCGGAAGAACTGCCGGATGCAGAAGAAAAACGATCCCCGGCGCATCCGTTTGCAAAGACGGTGACAAAGGCGAACGCATGCCGCGGCGTGATCCTCGATGCGGTCTTCGGGATCGGTCTTTCGAGAAATGTGGAAGGTGCATACAAAAAGCTCATTGACTGGATCAACCGCAATGAGGATATGAAGACGATCGCTGTGGACATTCCCTCCGGCATCAGCTCCGACACAGGAGAAGTCATGGGGGACGCGGTCCGCGCGGATGTGACGGTCACTTTCGGAATGAAAAAGCTCGGACAGGTTCTGTTCCCGGGAAGAGAATACTGCGGAGAGCTTCTGGTCAGGGACGTCGGTTTTGTGCCGGAGAGCAGCGCGGAGCAGGAAAAACACGTGCAGATGCTGGATCGGGAAGATCTTTTGAGGATCCCGGAAAGGACGCCGGATTCCAACAAGGGAACATACGGAAAAGTCCTCGTGATGGCGGGGGCAAAGAACATGGCGGGAGCAGCCTGCCTCTCCGCGAGAGCGGCATACCGGATGGGAGCCGGACTCGTGAAGATCTTTACACCGGAGGAAAACAGGATCATCGTCCAGGAAAAACTCCCGGAGGCGATCCTTTCCAGTTACGATGCGAGAGAAGCCGGAAAAGATCCGGAGAGCTTTGCGAGAAAGATCGCAAGGGAGACGGAATGGGCGGATGTGATCGTTCTGGGGCCGGGGATCGGCATGGAGGATCATGCGCGGCTCATGGTGGAAAACGTCTTAAAGGACGCGTATGTGCCGATCATTCTTGACGCGGACGCGCTGAATCTCGCCGCGGAGTACCGGGAACTCACCGGTTATTTTACAGAAAATATCATCGTGACGCCGCATATGAAGGAAATGTCGCGGCTCACAGGAATTCAGATAGAGGAGATCAAGGAAAATCCGATCCGTGCAGCGAGAGAGTTTGCAGATCAGTACGGAGTGGTCTGCGTCTTAAAGGACGCGGCGACCGTGATCGCGGGAAGAGACGGAAAGACCTTTGTCAATGGAAGTGGGACGTCCGCTATGGCAAAGGGAGGTTCCGGGGATGTTCTGACCGGTGTGATTGCGGGACTGATCGCGCTGGGGCTTGAGGAGAGCGATGCGGCTTCCCTCGGAGTCTATGTGCACGGTCTGGCAGGGGAAAAGGCGGCGAAGCGCTTCGGCGTTCACGCAGTCCTTGCCGGGGAGATCGCGGATTGCCTTTCGGAGGATAGAGAAAATGAAATTTGACAGAATTTATACAGAGATCGATCTGGGTCATATAGAGGAAAACATGGAGGCGATGGAGAAAAATCTCCGCCCGGGGACAAAGATGTACGGAGTCGTGAAAACGGATGCTTACGGACACGGCGCCGTTCCGGTCGCGAAGACGATTGACCGCTTTGTATGCGGATATGCGGTCGCGACCGTTGAGGAAGGTGTGCAGCTGCGGAAACACGGGATCACGAAGGAGATCCTGATCCTCGGTCCGGTCGCTGCTCCGAGATACGAGGAGTGCATCCGGCAGGAGCTCTGCATGCCGGTCTTTGAACTGGATAAGGCAGAGGGAATGTCAGAAGCTGCAGAAAAGCTGGAAAAGACAGCCCACGTCCATATCGCGGTGGATACCGGAATGAGCCGGATCGGACTCAGACCGGACACGGCGTCCGTGGAGATGGTAAAAAAGATCGCGGCGCTTCCGGGAGTGAAGATCGACGGCATGTTCACGCATTTTGCGAGAGCGGATGAGGCGGATAAGACTGGTGCGAGACAGCAGTATGATCGGTTTAAGAACTTCTGCGATGCTGTGAAGGCAGCAGGCGTGGAGGTTCCGGTCTGCCATTGCTCCAACAGCGCCGGGATCGTGGAGATGCAGGAGATGAACATGGATGCAGTCCGCGCCGGGATCACGATCTACGGTCTGTACCCGTCGGATGAGGTGAGAAAGGATATCCTCACGATGAAGCCGGCGATGGCACTGAAGAGCTTTATCACGTATATCAAGGAGATCGGGCCTGGAACTGAAGTCAGCTACGGAGGAACGTTCAAGGCAGACCGGACGATGCGGATTGCGACAGTCTCCGCCGGTTACGGGGACGGATATCCGAGAAACCTGTCCGGCCGCGGGGAAGTGCTGATCCACGGAAAGCGCGCGAAGATCCTCGGCCGCGTCTGCATGGACCAGTTCATGGTGGATCTTACCGGGATTCCGGAGGCCAAAGAGGGAGATCTTGTGACCCTGATCGGAAGAGACGGGGAGGAAGAGATCACGATGGAGGAGATCGCAGAGGTTTCCGGCGGCTTCCATTACGAGATCCCGTGTCTGATCGGAAAGCGGGTTCCGCGTGTGTATGTGAAGAACGGAAAGGTCCTCGGGATCATGAACTGCCCGGATGAGGAGTATGTCGGATTCTGACCGGCACGCCGCCGCGATTTCTGAATAAAATATCATAAGTGGGGAACAATCTGAATACGGAAATGTCAGGGAAGCTGTCAAAAAAGATATCGTTATGGCTTTGACAGCAGCCCCGGACTCTCCGCAGAAATTCAGACGGAGCGTGAGACTTGTGATCATCAGACGGGGCGATATTTATTATGCGGATCTAAGACCGGTGGTAGGTTCTGAGCAGGGAGGTGTGCGCCCTGTGCTCATCATCCAGAACGATGTGGGAAACAAACACAGTCCGACTGTGATCTGTGCGGCGATCACATCGAGGATGAATAAGGCGAAACTTCCAACTCATGTGGAGTTATCCGCGAGGGACTGCGACATGATGAAGGATTCGGTGATCCTCCTGGAACAGTTGAGGACCATCGACAAGCAGCGATTAAGGGAAAAGATCTGCCATCTTGACGGGGACCTGCTGGACCAGGTAAATGACGCATTGAAGGTCAGTCTGGAACTTGGCGGTTTTTGAGGACCGTGCGGGGAGAAAAAACTGCTACATAATCGCAGTTTGGCGCTGCAGTGCGCGGGCATGGAGGACCCGTGTACTGTAACGTGAAAAGTGATACGGCGGAATGATTCCTTGACGGGCATGGAAATAGATGTTATAGTGGACGAAATACGGAAAAAAGTAACTGAAAAAATAGGATAGTTATGGAAAGATAAAGGAGTGTTGGAAAATCTCATGGACGATGGCAATTCATGGATAGGAATTGTTCTGTTTGCCGCATCAGTGATCCTGTTTGCGGTGATGTACGGATTCGGTGCGGCCGTTCAGGCCCTGAACACCAGTGCGCTGGAGGATGAGCGCGACGAAGGAAACAAGCGGGCGGAAAAACTTTTAAAGATACAAGAAGACCCGTATCTCTTCATCCGCACGAACCAGCTCGCGACGAGTATCCTGACGCTTGCGATGGGCGCGTCCTCGCTGGCGTTTGTGGTAAAAAAACTCACGGCTTTAATCGGGACGCATACACAGATCCCGCATCCGGCAGCGGTGGGGATCGCCTACATTGCGGGACTCGTCGGGATCGCATTTCTGCTCACGGGGCTCGGGATCGTGATCCCGAAGCGCATCGCGGCAAAGAGCCCGATCCGCTTCTGTTATAAAGTTCTGCCGCTCGTGGAACTTGTGACAAAATGTCTCTTTCCGTTTGCGTGGCTGATGGACCAGTTTGCCTATATTTCCTTAAAGACGGTTGGGATCGATATCCGCGAGAAGGATGACAACGTGACTGAGGAAGATATCATGTACATGGTCAATGAAGGCCATGAACAGGGCGTTCTGGAGGCCAGCGAGGCGGAGATGATCACGAACATCTTTGAGTTTGACGATAAGGTGGCGGCGGATATCATGACACACAGGACCGCGGTCATCGCACTCGACGGGGAGATGACTCTGAAGGAAGCGCTCGATTTCGTTGTGAAGGAAGCAAATTATTCGAGATTTCCTGTTTATTCCGAAGATATCGACAATATCATCGGCATCCTTCACATGCGCGACATGCTCCACTATACGGATTCCAAGGACCATCTGAACACGCCGATCGCAAAGATCAAGGGCCTTTTGAGAAGTCCTCATTTCATCCCGGAGACGAAAAATATCAACGCTCTTTTTAAGGAGATGCAGTCCCAGAAGATCCACATCGAACTTGTGGTGGATGAGTATGGTCAGCTTGCCGGCATCGTCACGATGGAGGACATTCTCGAGGAGATCGTCGGAAATATCCTCGACGAGTACGATAAGGAAGAGCCGGATATCGTATCCCGGAAAAACGGTACATATGAGCTCACGGGTCTCACCCTTCTGGACGACGTGGAAGAGACGCTCGGAGTGGAATTTGATAAGGAAGATAAGGACAATTTTGATACCCTGAACGGTTTTATGGTATCGAGGATCGGACATATCCCGAAGGTTGGAGAGAAGGGAAGTGTCAGGATCGGGGATTACCTCTTAAAGATCATGAAGGTGGAGAACAAGGTGATCCAGACCGTTCTCGCGATCCCGCTTCCGAAGGAGAAGAGCGGAACAGAAGCGAAAAACGGGAACGAGATGAATGAGAAAACTGACAGGAAAAAATAAAAAAACATCCTGCGGCCGGTACATTGGGTACTGACTGCAGGATGTTCTTTTTTATTCAACAGGAAATTCCGATGGAACTTCCTGTTAAATAAAAAGGCACTGCGTGCCTAAGATGCGCACTCGCGCGAAGATGATGGTTGTCGCAAGCGACCGCGCTCGGCGCGAGAATGTGCCGAGGCACATTCTTTTCTATTCCTGGCTTCGGAAGTTAACGGTTCCGGTGGCCGGATCCATGGAATCTACGATCGCCAGGGACTCTAAGTGGTAGCCGAGATTTCGGATGACCTGTCCGCCGATCTGGAATCCTTTCTCGATCGCGATGCCGATTCCCTCAACGGTAGCGCCTGCGTCATGGACGATCGAGATCAGTCCCTGAAGCGCGTAGCCGTTCGCAAGGAAGTCGTCGATGATCAGAACGTGATCGTCCGGGGAAAGGAACTTTTTGGAGACGATAACCTGGTTCTTGCATTTATGGGTGAAGGATTCAACTTCCGCCACATACATTTCGCCGTCGAGGTTGATGCTCTGGGATTTCTTTGCAAATACGACCGGCACATGGAAGTGCATTGCCACGATACAGGCGATACCGATACCGGATGCCTCGATCGTCAGGATCTTGTTGATATTTTCATTGGCAAAACGGCGCTTGAATTCCGCACCCATCTCGTCAAAAAGCTCGATATCCATCTGATGGTTTAAAAAGCTGTCAACCTTTAATACGTTTCCTTCTTTTACCACACCGTCTTTTGCGATGCGCTCTTCTAAAAAGTTCATGTTTTCTCCTCCGTCAATCACTCTTTTTGAGTATCTTTGTATTGTATCCAATTATAGCAATATCGGGGAGAGATTACAAGATAAAAAGCGCGGGCCGTGGATGAGATAAAAAGTTATTTTTCGCAGGCAGGAATTTTCTGAATTGAAAATGCTGTATCATACAGTAGTGGTTGTCGGTTACTTTTCACGGGTAGGAATTTTCTGAACTGAAAATTCCGTATGATACAGTTGTGGTCGCAGATTTTGCCGATTCGGAATGCGGAGCATCGGCAAAATCCTGTTACAGTGCGCGGGCATAGAGTGCCCGTGTACTGTAACGGTTGCCGATTTGTTTATGAAATTTTAATGGCGGTCATACTTGCGGGGGCGGCGGGAGAGTGATATCATGGACAGACAACTGGAAAGCGGTTCACCAGCTGCAGCCAACAGATCAACGATAAAAAGGTTCCCGGCAGCAATTGGCGGGTGTGGAAAGGGATCATTACTTTTATGGATAAATATGAGGTTCTCAAACAATATTTCGGTTATGACACGTTCCGGGACGGGCAGGAGAAGATGATCGATGCGATCACTTCCGGCAGGGATGTGCTGGGGATCATGCCGACGGGCGCAGGAAAGTCCCTGTGTTATCAGATCCCGGCTCTGATGGCGGGGGCAAACGGGGGGATCACGCTGGTGATCTCGCCCCTGATCTCACTTATGAAAGACCAGGTCAGCGCCCTGAACCAGGCGGGCGTTCATGCTGCGTACCTGAACAGTTCCCTGACGGCGGGACAGTATTATAAGGCGCTCGGATATGCGAGAGAGGGACGGTATCCGATCATCTACGTCGCTCCTGAGCGGCTTCTGACTCCGGAATTTCTTGATTTTGCCGTCCATGCGAAGATCGCCATGGTGGCGGTCGATGAGGCGCACTGCGTCTCCCAGTGGGGCCAGGATTTCCGGCCAGGATACTTAAAGATCGAGGAATTCCTGCGGGCACTTCCGGAGCGCCCGGTCGTCAGCGCCTTTACGGCGACCGCGACTGCGGAAGTCCGGGATGACATTATCGATCTCTTAAAGCTGCAGGATCCGGTCGTGACGACGACGGGATTTGACCGCCCGAATCTCTACTTTGAGGTTCAGAGCCCGAAAGATAAATATGCGGCAGTAAAAACATATATCGAAGAACATGCAGGACAGTGCGGCATCGTCTACTGCCTGACGAGAAAACTCGTGGAGGAAGTGACGGAGAAGCTGATGAAGGACGGATTCTCCGTGACGAGATACCATGCGGGACTTTCCGACAGCGAGAGAAAGCAGAATCAGGAAGATTTTATCTTCGACCGCGCCCAGATCATGGTGGCGACAAACGCGTTTGGAATGGGGATCGACAAATCGAATGTCCGCTTTGTGATCCACTACAACATGCCGAAAAATATGGAGAGTTACTATCAGGAAGCCGGGCGCGCAGGGCGTGACGGGGAACCGGCGGACTGTCTGCTCCTGTACGGCGGGCGGGATGTCGTGACGAACCAGATGTTTATCGACAACAACCGTGACAACGAAGAGCTCGACGATGTGACAAGGCAGATCGTTGCGGAGCGCGACCGGGAACGGTTAAAAAAGATGACATTCTACTGCTTTACGAATGACTGCCTCAGGGAATATATTCTCCGGTATTTCGGGGAGTACGGAAGCGGATACTGCGGAAACTGTTCTAATTGTAAGACACAGTTTGAGGAGACGGATGTGACGGAGATCGCGAGAGCCATCGTCGGCTGCGTCGCGGAGTGCCGCGGGCGGTACGGGACAACGGTGATCCTCGACACGGTGCACGGAGCTTCGACGGCGAAGATCAGGAATTATCACATGGATGAAAATTCCTTTTACGGAAAGCTGGCAAAAGTCCCGGTCTACAGGTTAAGACAGGTTTTAAATTTTCTGCAGATAAAAGAATATCTGGTGGTGACCTCTGACGAGTACGCGATCGTGAAGCCGGGAAAGAATGCGGAAGCGCTTTTAAACGACGGTGAAACGGTCATGATGAAGCTTCCGAAGGAGCAGGAGAGAGTGAAGACGGGGAAGATCTCCGGCACGAAGAAGCCGAAGATGGCAGCCGGTACCGAGTCGTTTACGGAGGTGGAGACGACACTGTTTGACCGGTTAAAAGAACTGCGCCGTGAGATCGCGCGGGAGGAGAAGGTTCCACCGTATATCGTATTTTCCGATAAGACTCTGGTGCATATGTGTCTGATCAGACCGAAGAATAAGGAAGAAATGCTGACGGTCTCCGGAGTCGGGGAATTTAAGTATGCGAAGTATGGGGAGAGATTCCTGAAAGTTTTTGCGGATAAAACGGATTCCGTTTCCTGACAAAAATCGTCTGACAAATTGTGGAAAACCTACAATTATTGTGGGATATTGAGAAAAGGTTACTTTTCACGGATAGGAATTTTCTGAACTGAAAATTCCGTATGATAACGTTGTGGTCGTGGATTTTGCCGATTCGGAATGCGAAGCATCGGCAAAATCCTGCTACAGTGCGCGGGCATAGAGTGCCCGTGTACTGTAACAAGAAAAGGTAAAAACAGGAAAATCAAGCTTGACGAATCCGGCGTATAGGTGTATGATAAGGACAGTTTCACTTACATGCGTTAAAGCGTAACGCAACAACGCATTTGAGAATGTGAGATCCCGTCTGAAGGGGAGGATCTATAGATCCTGAAAATGACAGCGGGATGTTACAAAAAAGAAAAACTGAGGGGAGATCGATATTATGAAAAAAGTAACAGCACTTGCAATGGCGGCCGTTGTAGCGGCTTCCGCATTAACCGGATGTGGATCCAGTTCCACAGCAGAGACAACAGCAGCTGCAGCAGAGACAACGACAGCAGCAGCGGCCGATTCCACAGAAGCAGCAAAAGAAGACGGAAAGACCTACAATGTGGGAATCTGCCAGTTAGTACAGCACCCGGCACTTGATGCGGCGACAGAAGGCTTCGAGGCTGCATTAAAAGATAAACTCGGTGACAATGTTAAATTTGATCTTCAGAACGCATCCGGCGATTCCGCTACCTGCGCAACGATCATCAACCAGTTCGTTTCCAACGATGTGGACCTGATCCTTGCAAATGCGACTGCAGCACTTCAGGCAGCGGCAGCAGGAACCAGCGAGATTCCGATTCTCGGAACTTCCATCACAGATTACGCGACAGCGCTTGATATCGACAACTGGACAGGTACGACAGGTCTCAACATCTCTGGTACCTCCGACCTTGCTCCGCTCGACCAGCAGGCAGCAATGTTAAATGAGCTGTTCCCGGATGCAAAGAATGTCGGCTTATTATACTGCTCCGCAGAGCCGAACTCCAAATACCAGGCAACAACCGTAAAAGGATATCTTGAGGATCTCGGATATACCTGTAAGGAATACACCTTCGCAGACTCCAACGATATCGCTTCCGTAACAACAACAGCAGCAGGCGAGAACGATGTTCTCTATGTTCCGACTGACAATACAGCTGCTTCCAATGCAGAGATCATAAACAATATCTGCCTTCCGGCGAAAGTTCCGGTAATTGCAGGTGAAGAAGGAATCTGCTCCGGATGCGGCGTTGCAACTCTTTCCATCGACTACTACGATATCGGATACAAAGCCGGTGAGATGGGCGCAGAGATCCTGATGGACGGCAAAGATGTAAAGGAAATGCCGATCGAGTTTGCACCGGAGGTAACAAAGAAATACAATAAGGCAAACTGTGAGGCACTTGGAATCACGGTTCCGGATGACTACGTTGTGATCGAAGAATAATAACGACTTGAAATTATGAGGACATCAGGGTGGCAAACAGCAAAAACTTTTGTCACCCTGTTTGTTATCATTAGCCATAGGAGGAAAGAAACGTGAATTTTGCAACATTGTTTAATGCATTGCCGGGTGCCTGTGCACAGGGACTCATCTGGGGCATCATGGCGATCGGCGTTTATATTACATATAAGATCCTCGATCTTGCAGACCTTACCGTGGACGGAACCATGTGTACGGGAGGTGCTGTCTGCATCATTTTCATGTTAAACGGACATTCTGTGGGAGTGTCCCTGTTTGCGGCGTTTATCGCGGGAATGATCGCGGGCCTTGTGACCGGAATCTTTCACACGGCGATGGGGATCCCGGCGATCCTTGCGGGAATCCTGACCCAGCTTGGTCTCTACTCCATCAACCTCCGCATTATGGGCGGTAAGGCAAATCAGGCCATCAGTGTGGATAAGTATGATCTTTTAGTGTCTCTCCGTTATGTAAAGGGAGTCGCATTTTACAGGAACACGATCTTCGTGACGGCATTGATCATTGTGATCTTGATCGCGGTCCTCTACTGGTTCTTCGGAACAGAGATCGGATGCTCCATCCGTGCCACAGGTTCCAATCAGAACATGTCACGTGCCCAGGGCATCAATACCGATTTCACAAAGATCTTAGGTCTTATGATCTCTAACGGGATCGTTGCCTTTGCGAGCGGCTTATATGCCCAGTATCAGGGCTTTGCGGATGTCAACGCAGGCCGTGGCGCCATCGTGATCGGTCTCGCAGCCGTTATCATCGGTGAGGTCGTATTCGGAAAGATCAGCCAGAACTTCGGTTTCAAGTTGTTCTCCGTTGCCTTCGGCGCAATCATTTATTATCTGGTCCTTCAGGTCGTACTCTGGATGGGATTAAATTCCAACGATTTAAAACTCCTGTCTGCCCTTGTCGTTGCGGTATTCCTTGCGATCCCGTACATGAAAGGCAAATATTTCTCTAAACCGGTAAAAAGAGGAGGTGCACCTCGTGCTTGATCTTCACAGTATTTATAAAACCTTCAACGCGGGAACCGTCAATGAAAAGACTGCGTTAAACGGATTAAATCTTCATTTAAACGAAGGCGATTTTGTCACCGTCATCGGTGGAAACGGAGCCGGAAAATCTACCATGTTAAATGCAGTTGCAGGAACGTGGTTTGTGGATGAGGGAAAGATCACCATCGATGATATCGACGTGACAAAGCTCCCGGAGCATAAGCGTGCAAAGTATCTCGGACGTGTATTCCAGGATCCGATGACAGGAACGGCTGCCACCATGCAGATCGAGGAGAACATGGCCCTGGCGGCGAGAAGAGGAATGACGCGCTCCCTGAGACCGGGGATCACCGCGAAAGAGAGAGAATTCTACAGAGAACAGTTAAAGATTCTGGGACTTGGCCTGGAGGACCGCCTTACATCGAAGGTCGGTCTTCTCTCCGGCGGACAGAGACAGGCGCTGACACTTCTCATGGCAACCTTAAAAAAGCCGAGACTTCTTCTCTTAGATGAGCACACGGCGGCCCTCGACCCGAAGACGGCGGCGAAAGTCCTCGAGACGACGGATAAGATCGTAAACAGTGAACATCTGACCACTCTGATGATCACTCACAACATGCGTGACGCCATCGCACATGGAAACCGCCTGATCATGATGAACGCGGGCCATGTGATCTACGATGTGGCAGGTGAGGAGAAGAAGCACCTGACGGTTCAGGATCTTCTCGCGAAGTTTGAGGAAGCCGCGGGCGGCGCGCTCGCGAACGACCGGATGATCCTCTCATAGGCTTTTGAGATGCGGAATCAGAAGCGATATATTATATAGAAGAAACAGATCAGAAGATGGAAAGAGGCAGTCGATTTTGCGAAAATGCGGGACCGGCTGTCTTTTTTTATGCGGCAGTAAATGCAGCGAAAAATGGTAACTGTTCAGCAGGTCTGCACACTTGCTGCGTTGACTGTAATAAAATACAGGCTTAAAGGTACAAATATGTGGGCATACATTCTTTTATAGAAAAGACTGGATTTTTTTACAAAGACGTTGTATAAAGAAGATGCGGTCGAGAGGATGTGCAGCCGGCTGCAGTCAAAGGTGGCAGAGAGAATGTCGCTTTCAGGAGGAAAAATTTATGAGCAAATCTGCAAAAAATGATAAAACAAAGACAAATGTGATGCGGCTTTTAGATGCCGCAAAGATCTCGTATGAGTCAAAGGAGTACCCGGTGGATGAACATGACCTCTCCGGGAGCCATGCGGCTGACATGCTGGGAGTGGACCACGGGAGTGTGTTTAAGACTCTCGTGCTGAAAGGAGAGCGCACAGGTTTTCTCGTCTGCTGTATCCCGGTGGATGGCGAGGTGGACTTAAAAAAGGCAGCAAAAGCGGCAGGAGATAAGAAGGTGGAGATGCTTCCGATGAAGGATCTTTTGGCCACAACAGGCTATATCCGCGGCGGCTGTTCCCCGATCGGCATGAAGAAAAAGTTCCCGACATTTATCGATGAAGCGGCTTTAAATTATGAAACGATCGCGGTCAGCGCCGGCCAGAGAGGCTTTCAGGTCCTGCTTTCCCCGCAGGCTCTTGCGGACTATGTCGGGGCAAAACTTCTGGATCTTCAGCAAAATTAGTTGACATAACTGAAAACGTTATGGGAAACCACTCAAAAATGGGAGCTCAATATTTAACAAAATTGTAATATTTGCAATATTTTATACTTGCCAATACTACCAAAAATCCAGATTTTGTGCGGATTATATTTGGAAAAACTATTAAAAAAATGTAACAATCTTTAAAAAACAGGCTGTAAAATGTAACAAAGTTGTGCAGGACTTATTGACATTCGCCCCCTCATTCTCCTATAATCACAGACACCGGCCGGAAAACGGTCGGAATGAACAACCGGCGACAGGACGGAGAAAGAGGGTATTCAAATGAATCCATGGAACTCATTTCTTCAGACAGTCTTTCAGTTTGTGAAATCACTCTTCGGCGGTGTGACAAAGAAGATGCACCGGAATGCGGCAGTCCTCACGATGGGCGCAACACTGATCGCAGTGATTCCATTTACAGCGGTGGACTTCCAGGGCGGAGGCAAAAACGCGATCGTCGCGTATGCCGAGACGCAGGGAGGTTCGGATGAAGACAGTCTGGAGGAGACAGAAGATACTGCTCTTCCGGAAACAGACGGAAATGTTTTAGAGGATGAGACGACAGCGGATGAAGCATCATCCGCAGAGACGGAAGCAGATATCAGGACAGAAACAGAAAATACAGAGACGAAAGAGGAGAGCATCACAGAGCCTGCTGCAGGATCGGAAAATGCGGACACGGATCATGGTCCGGAAGAAGCTGTAGAAACAGAAACTGCGGCTGCGGCGGATGAAGTGAGCGGGATCACGCAGGCAGAGCCGGAAACAGAGGTGTCCGGGGAAGCCAGGGTACAGGCGGCAGCAGAAGAGACCGTCGTGGCAGAGGAACCTGCAAGAGAAGCGTTCACGGGGTATTCCGAAAGCGACTACAATGTTCTTCTCCGGATCGTTCAGGCGGAAGCCGGAAACTGCGACATCGAAGGACGTGTCATGGTGGCAAACGTGATCTTAAACCGTGTGGAGGACGATGCATTCCCGAACACGATCACGAAAGTCGTTTACCAGAAGCACCAGTTTTCCCCTGTGGGAAACGGATCCATCAAGCGTTGCAAGGTCACGGCCGAGACCGTAGAGGCAGTCGAGAGGGCACTTTCGGGTGAAGATCTGACAGACGGCGCCCTGTATTTCATGAACCGGCGGGCATCCTCCAGGAAGAACGCGAGCTGGTTTGACAGACATCTGGAATTCCTGTTTAAACATGGAAATCACGAGTTTTTCCGGTAAAAACTCCGGGTCAGATAAAAGGATTAGAATAAAAAAGGATAAGGGAAAAGCGGCATGCGACAGGCGGTGAAGATCGTTTTGGGGCATGCCGCTTTTTACAATTGACATTTATACTCCGCCATGGGATAATAAGACACTGGTATCGCAGAAATACCTGTGAAATTGAAATATGGAAAAACGGTTTCGCCGTGAGCAGGAGAAAATATATGCGGCGGAACGATGATATTGGAATACATGAAAGAGGAAACAGAATGAAGTTAAAAAAAGTTTTTTTCGACCTTGACGGGACACTGACGGATTCCATGCCGGGGATCACGAAAGGCGTTCAGTATGCATTGAAGCATTATGGGATCCAGGTGGATGACCTGAATGTTTTAAAACCGTTTGTCGGTCCACCGCTCTCCGACAGTTTTAAGGAGTATTACAATTTCTCCGAGAAGGACGCGGAGGATGCGATCTACGTGTTCCGGGAATATTACGATGTGGAAGGATGGAAGGACAACGCACCGTTTGCCGGAGTTGAGGAGATGTTAAAGTCCTTAAAGGACGCAGGACTCGAACTCTATGTGGCAACTTCCAAGCCGGAGGTGACCGCAAAGCGCGTGCTGGAATATTTTCATCTGACAAACTACTTTAAATTCATCGGCGGCGCGTCCCTGGATGAAAAGCGCGTGAACAAGGATGACGTGATCCGGTATGTGCTGGAAGAAAACGGGATCGGCGAGGAAGAAAAGAAATCCGTGATCATGGTGGGCGACCGGAAACATGACGTGGAAGGCGCGAAGAAGACGGGACTTTCCGTGGTAGGCGTGCTTTACGGATACGGCAGCAGGGAAGAGCTTCAGGATGCCGGGGCAGATTATCTCTGTGAAACTTCAAGAGAGGTTGCAGAGCTGTTAAGATCGCTGGCTTTTGCAGATGGAAATTCCCTGAACTGAAAATTCTGTATGATACCGTTAAGGCCGCGGATTTTGCCGATCTGGAATGCGAAGCATCGGCAAAATCCTGTTACAGTGCGCGGGCATGGAGTGCCCGTGTACTGTAACAAAATTGTACGGTACCATGAAATGGAACTTGAAAAATGATCGATGATGCGCTATAATAGTTGTCAGTGAAAGGGAATGTGATTCCTGGGATGTTCGACACTCCTGTCTATTTTGAACCTACATTTTGACATACGGGATTCCTACATCCTTGAACGGATGCCAGGCCTCCATCGAGTGGAAGGCAGATGTTTAAGTGCGGATGCCCACCTAGCACTGCTAGGCGTCAATTATTCAGGAAACGGCATTTTGGGATTGCGAAAGATAAAAAAGCAGCGAGAGATCGCTGCTTCTTTTCGTTTAACAGGAAATTTGCCGATGCTCTGCATTCGTTCAGATTTTGCTAAGGCTCTTTTCTAAATATGAGAAGTATGGTATGATGATGCCATGGTCGACGGTACAAAATGGTTTCGATAGACGGAAAAAGAGAAGTAACTGCAAAGGAGAAACTTTTATATGAAAAATGAACGGTTTGAACGGTACATTTATACAGGTGTGACGGCGATCCTGGTATTGATCGCGGCGGTGTTCGTCGTGTTTCTGTTTCTGGAAAGGTCGGCGGTGTTTGCCTTTCTGGGAAAGGTTCGTTTTGTGCTTGCACCAGTGATCTATGGAGCGGTTCTGGCATTTTTAATGTCCCCGGTCTACAACTGGTGCTACCGGCTGACTGTGTATACAGGAAAGTCCGGGGAGCCAAAGGCAAGATTTAAAAATGAAAAACTGGGTGCTTTTTTCGGAAGAAGCGTGGGAACAGCTGTCAGCCTTGTATTTCTTTTGGCGGTGATCGTCAGTCTTTCCAGTATGATCATTCCGCAGCTGTATTCCAGTATCGTAGGGATCATCAATATGATGCCGGAATATTTCCAGAATGTGTATGACTGGCTGACGGATTTCTTCGTGAACAATCCTCCGGTGGAGCAGGCGATCTTAAATATTTATGAGCAGTCAGCCCAGTATTTCCAGAACTGGATGGAGACAGACCTGATGTCGAATCTCTCGAACTTCCAGAATTTCCAGAATATCGAGAAGATCCTCGGCGGTGTTTCCAGCGGTGTCATGAATCTGATCACCCTGACAAAAAATCTGCTGATCGGGCTGATCGTCATGATCTACCTGTTAAACATCAAGGAATCGCTCTCGGCTCAGGGAAAGAAATTTATCTATTCGATCCTGCCTTTGAAGGCGGCGAACATTGTAGTCGGAGAGTTCCGTTTTATCAAAAAAGCGTTTTCCGGCTTTATCATCGGAAAGCTGATCGATTCCCTGATCATCGGAATCCTCTGCTTTATCCTGATGAACCTGTTCAAACTCCCGTATGAGCTGCTGATCAGCGTGATCATCGGAGTGACGAACATTATCCCGTTTTTTGGACCTTTTATCGGGGCTGTACCGTGTGCGATCCTCGTATTCCTCATCAGTCCGAAACAGTGCCTTTACTTTATCGGTCTGATCCTGGTACTCCAGCAGTTTGACGGAAATATTTTAGGACCGAAGATCCTCGGAAACTCCACAGGCGTTTCCAGCTTCGGAGTCCTGTTCTCGATCCTGCTGTTTGGCGGACTGTTCGGATTTGTGGGAATGATCATTGCAGTTCCGCTGATGGCGGTCATCATCCACGTTTACAGACAGATCCAGGATCATTTTCTTGCGAAAAAGAATCTGAGTCAGGAAGAAAACGACTATGTAAAACTGGACCGCATTGACGAGAAGAGCGGTGAGTATATCAGGCGCACGGACAAACAGTAAGTCCGGATGTTTTCACGCGGGAAGAACCCGTGTACAGTGACCGGGCCGGGTTTGCCCGGGAAAGGAATTATGAACGAGAGTAGGAAAATGATAAACTGGATGGCAGGGGTCACGACATTTGTCGTGGCACTGCTCATCGTGATCGTACTTCTGGACACGGAACAGGATGGAGTTTCTCTGGCGGCAGCGTCCAGAACGGTCGCTCTGACGCTGGAGTCGGAGAGCGGGATCCTGGAAAATGCGCCGGAGACATCGAACTTTGACGAAAAACTTTCTGATCAGTGGTATGTAAAATATATGGATTACCTGTATGGGCAGGGATATCTTGACAGCGGGGTGATCCAGGCGGATGAGAGGAGCGCGACATCCGCAGTTACATACGCAGTCCTTTCGGACTGGGCGAAAAAGGCATCAGAGGAGGGAAACGGGGAAACCGATGCACTCCTTTCCTATGTGGATGCCGGGGACCGCGCAAAAAAAGCAGTTTCCAGCGAAAATTTCTGGAAATTTTATGATGCGTTCCGTGCAGCCGCAGATCCGGAAAGGGCGGTTGCCGAGGTCGAGACGGATCTTTACGGGACTCCGGACAATGTGGACGGAGCTCCGGCATGGACGGCATACACAAGGGACGGGACCTTCCAGTTTGAGGGACTTTATCTGGATAACTATATTGACCGGAAGATCCGGTTCCTGGCGAGAGACGATGAGATCTTAAAGGTGGAGACGATGGTCTCTGACGAGATCGTCTACGAGAACGCCTGGATCTCTGGATTTTCCGGGCGGACTGTGACCGTCTTTATCGGAAATATCCAGAGGGAATTTCCGGTAAAGGGAGTATTAAAGGATGAGAGTGAGATCTCTGGCCAGATCGGGGATCTGTATTTAAAGGGCGGTCAGCCAAAGCGGCTGGTGCTGAAAAAAGAAAAGATCACCGGAACCGTTCTTGCGGTCCGAGATACGGAGATCGAGATCGATGGCTACGGCAGTGTGCCGCTGGCGGATCAGTTTAAGATCTACCGCACATACGGGGTCCTGAGGGAGCAGCAGAAAAAGGACATTCTTGTCGGTTACCACATGCAGGAGTTTGTGGTCGCAGACGGGGAGATCTGTGCGGCACTCACGACGGAGAAACCGGATATCGACGCGATCCGTGTCCTGATCATGACAAATGGTTTTAAGTCTCTGTTCCACGACTCGATCACGCTTTCCTGTGATTCGATGGCGGTCCTGGAATACGGGGATGAGAAGGATGCGAAGACAGAATCCATCGCGGCAGGAGAGACGGTGACGATCAAGCCGGGCGACTCCAGACTGGCAAGCGGACGTCTTACCTTCAAATCTGCCAACGATGGCGGGATGATCACGGTGCACAGCTTAGAGCGTGCCCAGGGAACTCCGGTCTATCCGGGACATATGGAGATCACGGAGGAGCGCGACGGACTGCTGCTCTTAAACGAGGTGGATCTCGAGGAATACTTAAAACGGGTAACGCCGAGCGAGATGCCGCCGACTTATGAGCTGGAGGCACTGAAGGCTCAGGCGATCTGTGCGAGAACTTACGCATGGCGCCAGATCCAGGGCAACGCCTATTCCACTTACGGCGCCCATGTGGATGACAGCACGAATTTCCAGGTATACAACAATACATTGACGTATGATTCCACGGATGCTGCTGTGAATGAGACGTTCGGGCAGCTTCTGGAATACAACGGGGACCCGATCGAGGCGTTCTATTACTCCACATCCGACGGACATGGAACCGACGGAAGTGTGTGGGGAGCGGATGCGTCCAACACGCCGTATCTCAGAGCAGTGACGATCAACGACAAGGCGAAAAAGCTGGATCTGACTTCGAATGAAGCGTTTGAGAACTTTATCAAAGATGAGAATACAGATGCTTACGATTCCGATTTCCCGATGTTCCGCTGGAACACAAAGACGACCAGCACGATCCTGGATGAGAAGATCGGCGGTGTCGGCCGGATCACAGGACTTACGATCACGTCGAGAGGGGCCGGCGGATACGCGAAGACCCTGAAGGTCGTGGGAACGGAAGGTTCCAAGACATTCTCCGGACAGAGCAAGATCCGCAGCGTTCTTGGAAATTCATCGCTTGTATACAACAGAAAAGACGGATCAACATCCACGGGATGGGATACACTTCCGAGCGGCTTTATTTACATCGAGAATAACGGCACCGATGAAAACCAGGTGACGACGTTTACGATCTATGGAGGCGGTTTCGGGCATGGCGTCGGCATGAGCCAGAATGGCGCCCAGGGCATGGCAAAGCAGGGAAAGACCTGCCAGGAGATCCTGAAGTTCTTCTATGATGGATGCGGGCTGATGGATATCAGTGAAGTGAATTGATCGAATTGAATATCGAAAAAAGGTCCATGAAAAGTAACGAATGATCACTTTCATGGACCTTTTTTGTCTGACAGGAAATTCAGATGGAACTTCCTGCTAAACAAACTTTTTTTATTAACAAAGAAGAATGGTGCTGTAAAACTATTTCCGGTACAGATATTTCGGCACGCCGTTTTCCATCACGCGCTTCGGCTCGCCCTGGATCAGCGGGAGAGCGTAAGCGAGGAAATCATCGGTGATATCGTTTCCTGCTGCGGAGATCCATTCCTTCGGGAATTTTTTCTCCTGGTTGCAGATCAGGCTCACATCCTCCGCTGCACAGTGCATTGTGTACGGAACATCGGAGTCACGCTTGAAGGCGATCATCTTTTTTGTCTCTCCGGCGAGGACAGCCTTCACACCGGCAGCACCGGCCATGGCAGCTTCCTCGATATCAGTCTCGGATACCATCATTCCGCTGCAGCGCTGGTTGACGTTCAGCTCGATCGAGCGGACTTTGACGCCGAATTTGTCACGCACAAAGCTCTCTAAGACTTCGCCGCATCCGGTGAGCATCTTGTGACCGAAGGAGTCGAGTTTTGCGGCGTCGGAGTATTCACAGATGAATGTGCCGCCCTCATCGGCGATTCCCTCAGAGACGCATACGACGAGGTTCGGAGACTTTTTGAACGCTTCCTCCAGGTCTTTATAGAACTGCTCTAAGGAGAACGGAGCCTCCGGAAGGTAGATCAGATATGGATTGTCGCCTTCGTATTTTCTTGCCAGTCTGGAAGCCGCGGTGAGCCAGCCTGCGTGGCGTCCCATGATCTCGACGATCGTGACGGATTTCTGCTGGTAGACAGAGGCGTCGAGGACGATCTCGCGGACCGTGGAAGCGACATATTTTGCAGCACTTCCGAATCCCGGTGTATGGTCGGTGAGGACCAGATCGTTGTCGATCGTCTTCGGAATTCCGATGAATTTCACGTCACTGCCGATCTTCTCCGCGTAGCGGGAGAGCTTGTCGACGGTATCCATGGAGTCGTTTCCGCCGACATAGAGGAAGTAACCGATGTTCATCTCACGGAAATTGTCAAAGATCGCCGGATAGACTTCACTCTCGAGGTCTGCCGGAAGCTTATAGCGGCAGGAGCCGAGGTATGCGGCCGGAGTCAGCTTTAAGAGCTCCAGTTCTTCATCGGAAAGATCTGTGGAAAGATCCATCACATGGTCTGCGAGGAAACCTTCGATCCCGTTGATCATTCCAAGTACATGTCCGTCCGTACCGGATTCCTTAAATGCTTTGACTGCTCCGTAAAGACTTGCATTGATGACGGCGGTCGGTCCGCCGGACTGTCCGATTACAAGGTTTTTCATAAGATTCTCCAATCTGAGTAAATTTGCAGCGATCCGTCTGAGAACTGACCGGTCTCGCAGCAGATGAACTTCCTCCCGGATCTTTCGGGATGGAAGTTCAGGATTCGTTTCTGTATTTATTATAGAAAAAGGTGAATGGAAAATCAATCATCTTTTGAGCTGGTTCGATAAAGTTCGTATGATACAACTGCGGTCGCAGATTTTGCTGCGGAGAAATTTTTTTAGAGGTGTATAAAACAGGAAAAACAGGCAATCCTATGATCAGTACCAAAGAAAAAGATTAATACTTATCCTCCCCTTTTTAATACCTTGCCCGTTTGCCTGGTGCAGCGGGTGAGGTATTTTTTGAAAAATGAGGAGGAATACAACGTAAAAAGTTATATTCAAAATATTTGAATGGAAAAGCTTGACAAAGCATATACAAAGGATTACTATCAGAATTAATAATATGGTTATAAAAACTACATCATATAGGATATAAAACAAAATCAATGGGAAAGGAATGCAAAAACGATGAGCAAAAAAGGATGGAAAGCCGGCGCAGTCCTGGCAGCGGGAGCAGGGATCACAGCGGTACTTGCGGCGAAGAAACGGGGAAACAGAAATGCAGAAAAGACAGACAGGTCTTTTGCGGGAAGCAGGTCTGACTACCGCAACACGGAACTCGGAAAGCATGATAAGAACAGCAAGGGGATCTACTACACAAACGGAAACTATGAGGCATTCGCCCGCCCGGAAAAACCGGCGGGGATCGAGGAGAAGTCGGCGTACCTTGTGGGAAGCGGCCTTGCGTCCCTGGCGGCGGCCTGCTTCCTTGTCCGTGATGCGCAGATGCCGGGAAAGAACATCCACATTTTAGAGGCGATGGACATTGCCGGCGGTGCCTGCGACGGGATCGACGATCCGACGAGAGGATATGTCATGCGCGGCGGCCGTGAGATGGAAGACCATTTCGAGTGCCTCTGGGATCTGTTCCACAGTATCCCGTCCCTGGAGATCCCGGGTGCGTCCGTTCTCGACGAATATTACTGGTTAAATAAACATGATCCGAACTATTCCCTCTGCCGGGCGACGGAACACCGCGGGGAAGATGCCCACACAGACGGGAAATTCCGGCTGAGCCAGAAAGGCAGCATGGAGATCATGAAGCTCTTCTTCACAAAGGATGAGGATCTCTACGACAAGACGATCGAAGACGTGTTTGACGATGAGGTGTTCCGTTCCGATTTCTGGCTTTACTGGCGGACCATGTTTGCCTTTGAAAACTGGCACAGCGCCCTGGAGATGAAGCGGTACTTCCAGAGATTCATCCATCATATCGGAGGACTCCCGGACTTCTCCGCACTGAAATTCACCCGATACAACCAGTATGAATCCCTGATCCTGCCGATGCAGAAATATCTGGAGGCAGCAGGCGTGGAATTCCGGTTCGGCACGGAAGTCACAAACGTCCGCTTTGAGATCAAAGACGGAAAGAAGACGGCCCGTGCCATCGAGTGCCGCACAAAGAACGGGGAGATGGAGATCCCGCTGACGGAGAAAGACCTGGTATTCATCACAAACGGAAGCTGCACGGAAGGAACGATCTACGGGGATCAGGATCATGCACCGTTAGGAGATGCGGAAGTCCGCAGCAGCGGCTGCTGGAGCCTCTGGAAAAAGATCGCGGCCCAGGATCCGGCTTTTGGACATCCGGAAAAATTCTGCTCCGATATCGAGAAGACAAACTGGGAGTCCGCGACTGTCACAACCTCGAATGAGGAGATCATCGACCAGATCAAAAAGATCTGCAGACGTGATCCGAGAACAGGAAAGGTCGTCACCGGAGGCATCGTGAGCTGCCGGGATTCCAGCTGGCTCTTAAGCTGGACGATCAACCGTCAGGGACAGTTTAAAAACCAGAAAAAGGATGAGGTTTGCGTCTGGGTATACAGCCTGTTCACCGATGTTCCGGGAGATCATGTGAAGAAACCGATGAAAGAGTGCACCGGTAAGGAGATCACAGCTGAGTGGCTGTACCATCTCGGAATCCCGGTGGAGGACATCGACCGGCTTGCCGGGGAAGCATGCAACTGCACACCGACGATGATGCCGTATATCACAGCATTCTTCATGCCGAGAAGAGCCGGCGACCGCCCGGATGTGATTCCGGACGGATCTGTGAACGCGGCCTTCCTTGGACAGTTCGCAGAGACACCGAGAGATACGATCTTCACGACCGAATATTCTGTCCGCACGGCCATGGAAGCTGTTTACGGACTTTGCGGCGTGGACCGCGGTGTGCCGGAGGTCTGGGGCAGCGTTTACGATGTGAGAGAACTTCTGGACAGCACCGTGAAGCTGATGGACGGAAAGTCTCCGCTCGAGATGAAACTTCCGATGCCGTTTGAGATGATGAAGAAACCACTTCTTAAGAAAATCGACAGGACGATCGTAGGAAAGCTTCTGAGAGATCATGATGTTCTGAAGGACTGGATGTTAAAATAAGAAAAACACGGGCAGCGCACGGACTGGAGAAGTCCGTGCGCTGCTGTACGCAGTAGGAATTTTCTAAACTGAAAATTCCGTACAATACAGTTGTGGCAGCAGATTTTGTCGATTCGGAATGCGAAGCATCGGCAAAATCCTGTTACAGTACGCGGGCATGGAGTGCCCGTGTACTGTGCGCTGTTTTTAAGAATTCGTAAGGGAAAATGAATGGATTCCGGGGAAGATCTGCGGTAGGATATAGAAAACGGAACGATCCGGAAAACGCGGATCCCGATCTGCGTCGGCGTTCCGGCGGATAACGACGAATAAAACAGGATTTGGAGAAGAAAAGTATGAGAAAGTATGGATTATATCTTTTGATCGCGGTTGGTCTTCTTGCGGGCTGCCAGAAAAAATATACGGCGATGGATACGACGACTGCACAGACTTCTGCGGAAGAGACAAAGACAACAGAAAGTGCAAAAGTGACGGTATCGGAAGAATCAAAAACATCCGGTGAGACAGATGCAAAGGAGCCGGAAAGCACAGGAAAGCTGGATCCGATCCCGATCGCGGTGACAGGCGAGTACGATGGGGAGTGGGACGACAGCCAGACTCCGATCATCACGTCCCGGTGTGACAGGGTCTTTGTCCAGGGAGACGGATATGAGGCGTTAAAGAGTGCACTCTCGGCAAAAAATGATGAGATGGCGGCTGCGCACAAAAAGGAATACGAGGAGTATAAAGTGGAAGCGATAGACATGCGGAAAGAGTTTACAGACGCAAAGTTCACGTATGCCTGCAATTATGAATTCCAGCCGATCCGTTTTGACGGGGCGGTTGCCAGCATGTCCTGGCTGAAGTATTATGATATGGGCGGTGCGCATCCGACCGCCTACAACGATTATTACAATTTTGATACACAGACCGGAAAACAGCTGGAGCTTTCTGATATGGTGAAAGATATGGACGGATTCCGGAGCTATGTAAAGGAAGAACTTGCGGGACGCGCGGCGGACGGAGAGCTGTTCGATGGCTATGAAGATACGGTGGACACGCTGTTTGATGGAACGAACGCAGATTCCAGCCTGGAGTGGGCCATCACGGAAAATGGGGTGAGCGTTTACTTTGCTCCATACGAGATCGGACCGTATGCGGCGGGCGAGATCGAGATCGCTGTCCCGTTTAAGGACCATGAGTTGATGTTTGAGGAAGCCTACATGGGTGCTTCCACGGATGGATGGGCAAAAAAAGTGGATCCGTGGGATACCGTGACTTATCGTTCAGGGGATGTGGACGCAAGCGTCTGCTATACATATGAAGAGCCGGAGACGGAAGATGACTTTACAAGAAAACTCACGATCGAGCGGGAACAGAACGGGAAAAAGGATACGTTTACCGAAGATGTTTACGGAAAGATCGGGGATACCTGGCTTGTCATGACGGATGACGGACGTTCCTATCTCTACATGGAGCTTTCCAGTGAAAATGACTGGAAGACCATGGAGGTGTATGATCTGAACGGTGAGAAGGTGGCGAAAGCCGGCAGTTCCACAGACAGCGTAAACGGCGCGCCGATCCAGACTCCGGATGCTTTTTATCTCACAAGACGGATCGATGCGCTCGGAACATACAGTGCGTACCGGAAATTCCATGTGGGAGCGGACGGTATGCCGGAGGCGGACGGAAATGTGTATACAAAGATCCGCACTGCCGATTCCCATGAAGACGAAATGCCGCTCGTATCGACGAGAGCGCTGCCGGTAACACTTTTCAGAGCTGACGGAAGCGAGACGGAGGCAACTATGCCGGTCGGGACTAAATTCTATGTGAGAGCGACGGATGAAGAGACGTTTGTGGACATGGAACTGGAAGACGGAAGAAAATGCCGGATCGCGGTCAGACAGTCCGGCGATGGCTGGGGATTCCTGATCGATGGTGTCTCCGAGGAGGAGTGCTTCGAGTTTGTTCCGTATGCGGGATGATGATTTGCTTGACAAACCATATCCTCATGCTAAAATGGACTTATACAGAGTTGGCGCCCGCATGCGCGGAGACGGCAGCAGAACATGATTATGAGAGATAACAGGAGGGGGAACCAATGAAATTTTTCATTGACACAGCCAATGTGGAGGAGATCCGCAAAGCAAACGATATGGGAGTGATCTGCGGAGTTACGACAAATCCGTCCCTGATCGCAAAAGAGGGAAAAGATTATGTTGAGACCCTGAAAGAGATCGCGTCGATCGTAGACGGACCGATCAGCGGCGAGGTAAAGGCAACGACAACGGACGCGGAAGGAATGATCGCAGAGGGACGTGAGATCGCGAAGATCCATCCGAATATGGTCGTAAAGATCCCGATGACCGTTGAGGGATTAAAAGCAACAAAGGTCCTTGCATCGGAAGGAATCAAAGTAAATGTTACCCTGATCTTTTCTGCAAACCAGGCACTTCTCGCAGCGAGAGCAGGTGCAGCTTATGTATCTCCGTTCGTAGGCCGTCTTGATGATATCTCCCAGCCGGGTATCGACCTCATCGAAACTGTTGCCGAGATCTTCGCACTTCATGATATCGAGACAGAGATCATCGCAGCAAGTGTCCGCCACACGATGCATGTGACAGAGTGTGCACTCGCAGGTGCTGATATCGCAACGGTTCCGTACAAAGTGATCGAGCAGATGACACATCATCCGCTGACAGATCAGGGAATCGAGAAATTCCGCAAAGACTATGAAGCAGTTTTCGGCAAATAAGAAAAATTCATGAGGACGCCTCCGGGCGTCCTTTTTTTGCGCGCTTTTTTGTGATAAAGAGGTAGAGGGAAGAACAGTAAAGACACAGAAAAGCAGATTTTGAATGATAAGAGAGAGCAGGACATTGGGAGATGTGCACTGTGTTAACCGGTAAAAGCTTTACCGGATCATAAAACAGATCAGAATAGTTTATAAAAACAAAAAAAGAACAAAGAATACATATAATATAGACAATTCAAAAAGAAAGGTGACAAAGAAAAACATGGAAACACCAGAAACAAAGAAAAATAAGGCGGCATCCGCCGTCATCCAGACCGCGATCATCCTGTTCTGCCTCACGGTCTATGCCGCAGGAGTCGTTCTCTTCATCCTTCCGTCGGACATGATCGCGGCGGGGGCCACGGGCCTGGGACTTTTTGCGGAACACTACTTCGGGATCCCGCTCTCCGGCTTTGTGGCGATCTTTAATATCGCCATGTTCGGACTCGGATGGCTGGAACTCGGAAAGAAATTTGCGGCGACAACACTGGTCGCGACTTTTTATTATCCATTTATCCTGAACAGGTTAAGCGCGCTGGCGGGAAACTTCGTTTTCACAAAAGATCCCATGCTCTGCGCGATCTTTGCAGGAGTGATGATCGGATTTTCGCTGGGGATCGTGATCCGCTCCGGAGCGTCCACCGGCGGCATGGATATTCCGCCGCTCGTGCTCCAGAAGCGGCTTAAGATCCCGGTTTCCGTGTCCATGTACGTGTTCGACGTGGCGATCTTACTGTCCCAGCTTCTTTTCCGTGACCGGGAAAAGATCCTTTACGGGATCATCATGGTCATGATCTACACGGTGATCCTGGACAAGATGCTCATGATGGGCAAAAAGCAGGTGCAGGCGAAGATCATCAGTGAAAAATATGAGGCGATCAACCTTGCAGTACAGCAGCAGCTTGACCGCGGGACGACCCTGTTCAAGGTCGAGGGCGGTCATCTGAGAAAGCCGTCCATGGCTGTTGTCACCGTTGTTTCCGGACGGGAGCTCCAGAAACTGAACCGGATCGTCATGGATATCGATCAGGAAGCATTCATGGTGGTCCATCAGGTCGGAGAAGTCCGTGGGCGGGGCTTTACGGAGATGAAACGCCATCTGGAAGCAGGAGGTTTAAAAAATTAACTGCATCACGAGACAGGCATTAGAAAAAAAGTTTCTTAAATTTTTCTGACGAAAAGGGATAAAAATGTTGCTAAAGCGGGGAAAAACTCCTTGAATTTTGCATCAAATCCGTTTATTATTACACTAGGCAGAAATTTGATTTTCGTCAATTTAAGGAATAATGGAGGAAAGCAAAATGACAAAAACGTCGGCAATCAACAGAATTCATGATTTGCTTGATGACAACAGCTTTGTTGAAGTTGGTGCTTATATTACTGCCAGAAGCACTGATTACAACATGCAGTCTCAGGAAACCCCTGCAGATGGTGTTGTTACCGGTTATGGCACGATCAATGGCGCTCTCGTCTATGTGTACAGCCAGGACGCGTCTGTTATGGGCGGATCCATCGGTGAAATGCACGCAAAAAAGATCGAGCAGCTCTATCATATGGCCATGAAAATGGGTGCTCCCATTATCGGGCTTGTTGACTGTGCAGGTTTAAGACTCCAGGAGAGCATGGATGCCCTGGACGGCTTCGGCAAACTTTATGTCTGCCAGGCAATGGCATCCGGTGTGATCCCGCAGATCCAGGCTGTGTTTGGAAACTGCGGCGGCGGAATGGCTGTGGCATCTGAAATGGCTGATTTTACATTTATGGAACAGGAAGCAAAAATGTTTGTGAATGCTCCGTTTGTAATCGCTGAGAACGATGCTGATAATTCCAGCGCTGAGTACCAGGCAAAAGAGACAGGAAACGTATGCGCGACTGGCTCCGAGAAAGAAATTTTCACCGAGATCAGAAACCTTGTTTCCATCCTTCCGGCTAATAACGAGGATGACATGTCTTACAGCGAATGTGAGGATGACTTAAACAGAATCTGCACAGATATAGAGAACTGCGCAGGCGATACATCTATCGCACTGTCCATGATCTCCGATGATAGCTTCTACATGGAAATGAAGAAGGACTACGCACCGGAGATGGTAACGGCATTTATCCGCTTAAACGGAGCTACCGTTGGCTGTGTTGCAAATCGCAGCGAAGTTTATACAGACGGCGAGAAGACTGCTACTTATGACGCAGCCCTTACCGCAGCAGGATGTGAGAAAGCAGCAGCATTTGTAAACTTCTGCAACGCTTTCGAGATCCCGGTACTTACACTCGTCAATGTAGATGGTTACAAGAACTGCAAATGCAACGAGAAGAAGATCGCGAAGGCGGCAGCACGCCTGACCTACGCGTTCGCAAACGCTGACGTTCCGAAGGTAACTGTCGTTGTCGGCAAGGCAAACGGAACAGCAGGTCTTACCATGAACAGCAAGTCCATCGGTTCTGACATTGTATACGCATGGAAGAACGCGAAGATCGGCGTTATGGAAGCAGCACCGGCTGTGAAGATCATGTATGCTGACGAGATCGCAAAGGCTGACAATGCGGCAGCCCTGATCAATGAAAAAGCAGCACAGTATAATGAGATGCAGGCAAGTGCACTTGCGGCAGCAAAGAGAGGATATGTAGACGATATCATCGAGGCTTCCGAGACAAGACAGCGTGTAGTTGCTGCATTTGAGATGCTGTTCACAAAAAGAGAGGATCGTCCGTCCAAAAAGCACGGAACGATCTAATATGAGGTGGCTGAAATATGAAACAGAGAATTAGAAGAATCTGGCTTGCACTCTGCATGGCAGTTTGCCTCTTCGCGCTTGCAGGATGCTCTGCAGCTGCTGACACCGCTGAAACAATCGATCCGCAGATCGAAATGGCGATGCAGTCCGGCTCCCAGCAGTACCTGGATCTGTTCAACCAGATGGATGATGCTTCCATCGAACAGGCCCTTGCAACAAGCGTAAAGAACAAAGATACTGTTATGGAGAATGCGTTAAAATCCTGGGATTCCATTAAGGATGACCTTGGCGCGTTCGTTTCCAGCGAGACAGCAGTCGTTACAAAAGGTGATGACGGCTATATCGCAAGAATGAACACCGTTTACGAGAAGAGAGCGATGGAATTCACTCTGATCGCGGACGAAGATCTCAGCAAAGTTGAGACAATTTCCTTCTCCCCGGTTTACACAACAGGCGAGAAGATGGCGAAAGCCGGAATGAATACCTTAATGGGTATGGGCGTTGTATTCGTAGTCCTGATCTTCATCAGCTGGCTGATCAGCATGTTCAAATACATCAGCGTATTTGAGGCAAAGATGAAAGCAAAGAAGAATGCGGCAGCGCCAGCACCGGCTCCGGCGGCAGCACCGGCTCCGGCGGCAGCACCGGCTCCGACAGCAGCACCGGCTGAGGAGGAGAACCTTACCGATGATACAGAACTCGTTTCCGTAATCACAGCAGCAATCGCAGCTTACGAGGGAAAAGAGACTGTTGACAACGGACTTGTAGTCCGCTCCATCAAACGTGTTTCTAACAGAAACTGGAATTAATATTATCAGGAGGAAATCACAATGAAAAATTATACAATCACAGTAAACGGTAATGTATATGAAGTAACAGTAGAAGAGGGCTTCACAGGCGCAGCTTCCGCACCGAAGGCAGCTCCGGCTCCGAAGGCAGCACCGGCAGCAGCACCGAAGGCAGCTCCGGCACCGGCAGCAGCTCCGGCAGCTCCGGCTGGCGCAGCAGGCGCAGTAGCAGTTACAGCTCCGATGCCGGGTAAGATCCTTGGCGTTAAGGCATCTGCAGGTCAGGCTGTTAAGAGAGGTCAGGTTCTCCTGATCCTTGAAGCTATGAAGATGGAGAACGAGATCGTTGCTCCGCAGGACGGCACTGTTGCAACAATCAACGTTGCTGTTGGTGATTCCGTAGAGCCGGGTGCTACACTCGCTACATTAAACTAATTTTCTGCTGACTGCAGATTCCACATGGAGGGATTAACATGGAATACATTCAAAATACACTTTTGAATCTTCTTCAGCAGACAGCATTCCTGAATTTAAGCGTAGGAAACCTGATCATGATCTTAGTTGCGTGTATCTTCCTTTACCTTGCGATCGGAAAAGGATTTGAGCCGCTTCTTCTTGTACCGATTTCCTTTGGTATGCTGCTTGTAAATATCTACCCGGATATTATGCTGAGCATTGAAGATTCTTCTAACGGCGTTGGAGGACTTCTTCACTACTTCTATTTACTGGATGAGTGGAGTATTCTTCCGTCCCTGATCTTCATGGGTGTAGGCGCGATGACAGACTTCGGTCCGCTGATCGCTAACCCGAAGAGCTTCCTTTTAGGCGCTGCCGCACAGTTCGGTATCTACGCCGCTTACTTTATGGCTATTTTCATGGGCTTCAACGACAAGGCAGCCGCAGCGATCTCCATCATCGGTGGTGCTGATGGCCCGACATCCATCTTCCTTGCAGGTAAGCTTGGACAGACAGAGTTCATGGGACCGATCGCCGTAGCAGCTTACTCCTACATGGCCCTCGTTCCGATCATTCAGCCGCCGATCATGAAACTCTTAACAACGGAAGAAGAGAGAAAGATCAAGATGGAACAGCTTCGTCCGGTATCCAAACTTGAGAAGATCCTCTTCCCGGTTATCGTTACGATCGTTGTTTGTATGATCCTTCCGACAACAGCTCCGCTCGTTGGTATGCTTATGGTTGGTAACCTCTTCCGTGAGTCCGGCGTTGTTAAACAGTTACAGGAGACAGCTTCCAACGCTCTTATGTACATCGTTGTAATCGTTCTCGGTCTTTCCGTTGGCGCTACAACAAGTGCTGAGAGATTCTTAAAAGTTACAACCATCAAGATCGTTATCCTTGGACTTATCGCGTTCGCGTTCGGTACAGCAGCCGGCGTTATCTTTGGTAAGCTCATGTGCAAGGTAACTGGTGGTAAGGTTAATCCGTTAATCGGTTCTGCCGGAGTATCCGCAGTTCCGATGGCAGCCCGTGTATCCCAGAAGGTTGGTTCTGAGGCAGATCCGACAAACTTCCTTCTGATGCATGCAATGGGTCCGAACGTAGCAGGTGTTATCGGTACAGCAGTTGCTGCCGGTACCTTCATGGCTATCTTCGGAGTTTAATTGAAACCGAAACTTTTGATATAGGGGAGGTCTGCTCAGGCAGATCTCCCGGTAGGAGGATAATAAAATGGCAGAAGTTCAGAAAAAGCCGGTTAAGATCGTTGAGACCGTTCTTCGTGATGCGCATCAGTCTCTCCTTGCAACAAGAATGACGACTGAGCAGATGCTTCCGATCGTTGACAAAATGGATAAAGTTGGCTACCACGCAGTAGAATGCTGGGGCGGCGCTACTTTTGATGCCTGCCTGCGTTTCCTGAAAGAAGATCCGTGGGAGAGACTCAGAAAGCTGAGAGCCGGTTTTAAGAACACAAAGCTCCAGATGCTGTTTCGTGGTCAGAACATCCTTGGATACAATCATTACGCGGACGATGTGGTTGAGTACTTCGTACAGAAATCCATCGCAAACGGAATTGATATTATCCGTATTTTCGACTGCCTGAATGATATCAGAAACCTTGAGACTGCCGTTAAGGCGACAAAGAAGGAAGGCGGACATGCCCAGATCGCCCTTTGCTACACATTAGGCGATGCGTATACACTTGATTACTGGAAGAATATCGCTTCCGAGATCGAGAGCATGGGCGCTGACTCCCTCTGCATCAAGGATATGGCTGGTCTTTTAACTCCGTATGCGGCTTCCGAGCTCGTTACGGCATTAAAGCAGGGCACTAAACTGCCGATCGACCTGCACACGCACTATACCTCCGGTGTTGCTTCCATGACATACTTAAAGGCTGTGGAAGCAGGCTGTGATATCATTGACTGTGCAATGTCTCCGCTGGCTCTCGGTACATCCCAGCCGGCAACAGAAGTTATGGTCGAGACATTCCGCGGAACCAAGTATGATACTGGTTACGACCAGAATCTGCTTGCAGAGATCACCGATTACTTCACTCCGATCCGTGAGGAAGCTTTAAAGAGCGGACTCCTGAATCCGAAGGTTCTCGGTGTCAACATCAAGACTCTCCAGTACCAGGTACCGGGCGGAATGCTTTCCAACCTTGTTTCCCAGTTAAAGGAAGCAGGACAGGAAGACAAGTACCGCGCAGTGCTTGAGGAAATCCCGAGAGTAAGAAAAGATTTCGGCGAACCGCCGCTTGTAACTCCGTCCTCCCAGATCGTTGGTACACAGGCTGTTATGAACGTTCTTTCCGGCGAGAGATACAAAATGGTTCCGAAGGAATCCAAGAAGATCATGATGGGCGAATTTGGTAAGACGGTGAAACCGTTCAACAAAGAAGTCCAGAAGAAGATCATCGGTGACGCGACTCCGATCACCTGTCGTCCAGCAGATCTGATCCCGCCGCAGTTACCGAAATTCGAGAAGGAGTGCGCACAGTGGAAGCAGCAGGATGAGGATGTTTTATCCTACGCTCTGTTCCCGGCTGTAGCGAAAGACTTCTTCGAGTACCGCGAAGCACAGCAGACGAAGGTTGACCAGAAGACTGCTGACAAAGCGAATAAAGCTTATCCGGTATAATTTTGCAGTAAATCTGAATATCAATTGACGAAAAAAGTGAGTCCGGCATTTCCGAGAGGAGGTGCCGGATTTTTTTAACAGGAAATTCCGATGGAACTTCCTGTTAAAAAAAGGCACTGCGTGCCTAAGATGCACACTCGCGCGAAGATGAAGATTGTCGCAAGCGACCGCGTGAGGCGCACGAATGTGCCGAGGCACATTCTATTTAACCAAACTTTTACAAAACCCTTAAGAAAATGCGGCAATATTTGGAATTTGTGTGAAGTTTTCCCTGCGCGGTTGACAGAAAAGTGCCTTTGTCATTATAATGGGTATGATGTCGGTTTTATGCAAAAAATCACGAAACCGGCAGTGGGAGAGAAGAAAAACATGACAAAAAAACAAAAAAGAATTCTGGCGCTGATGCTGGGAGCGGTCCTTTTGGGGGACTGCGCGGCTCGGACCGGAACGATGATATCCGGACTGTCTCTGGCGTATGCGGCGACAGGTTCGGCGACGGTAAATGCGACTACCCTGAATGTGAGAAGCACACCGGGGACGACGGGATCCGTCGTAAAAAAGCTGGCCTACGGGGCGGCCGTCACGGTGGTCTCCGAGACAGCCGGATCGGATGGAAAAACCTGGTATAAGATCCAGTTTTCTTCCGGATCCGGGACGCAGGAAGGCTACGTCCGGTCAGATTATATTAAATTCCCGGTGTCCTACAGCTATGACTCCACGTTTGAGAATTATCTGAACAGTCAGGGATTCCCGGAAAGCTATAAGGTGTCTCTGCGGACACTTCACACGGAGCATCCGACCTGGGTCTTTCAGGCTCAGAAGACGGGGCTGAACTGGAGCGACGTGATGGCGGCGGAGGGAGCTGTCGGAACGAATCTGGTATCAAAATCCAGCATTTCTTCCTGGAAATCCACAGAGTACGGTGCCTATGACTGGAATACCGGAATCTGGACAGGCTTTGACGGATCGTCCTGGGTGGCGGCATCAAAAGATATTGTCGCCTACTATATGGATCCGAGAAACTTTTTGAATGATACTTACGTGTTCCAGTTCCTGCATCATGCTTACGACAGCAATGCGCAGACGAGAGAGGGACTTACAAGCCTGATCACCGGAACATTCCTGGAAAAAACACCGGAGTCGACAACCGCGGCGACCCAGAGCGTGCAGGAGACCACCGGTTCCGGAAACTCTCCGGTCGTCAATAACAGCGGAAGCACAGGGACTTCCGGCTCGCTCCAGCAGGGAGAGAGCTATGGACCGGGAATGAGCACGGGCACATCCGGAGGAACTTCTTCGGGAAGCAGCTCCGGCAGTACCGGCAGTCAGGGCGTGAGTCTTGAGGGCCCTGGTTCCACAGTGAGCTCCACGATCAGCCAGAGAAAAGTGATTACGACGGCACTCCCGGAGGTCGAGTACGGCCCGGGAATGGATGCATCCTCGATCACCGATGACAATACCGGTGCGTCAAACACATCTCCGGTACCGACCGGGCAGACTTATGTGGATATCATCATGAAGGCGGCTGCGCAGACCGGTGTCAATCCTTACGTTCTCGGAGCGATGATCCTTCAGGAGCAGGGAACCGGAAAGTCGGGAAGTATTTCAGGAAAGACCGCAGGCTATGAAGGATATTATAACTTCTTTAATGTCGGCGCTTTTGCGTCGGGATCCATGTCTGCAATTACAAGAGGACTCTGGTATGCATCCCAGTCGGGAAGTTACGGCAGACCATGGAATTCCATTGAGAAGTCCATCATTGGCGGAGCGACCTACTACAGCGAGAATTTCCTGAAAAACGGACAGGATACCTTCTATTTAAAAAAGTTTAATGTGCAGGGCAGCAATCTGTACAAGCACCAGTATATGACCAACGTGGAGGGCGCGGCCGGAGAGGGCGCGAAGCTCGCAAGAGCATATACGGATGCGATGAAGAAACAGGCACTTGTCTTTAAGATCCCGGTGTTCAATAACATGCCGGAAACAGCGTGCGCGAAACCGACCGTGAACGGAAGCCCGAACAATAAGCTGTCCGGAATCACGATCGACGGATATTCCCTGACACCGACTTTCAGCAAGGATACGGAGAAATATGACCTTGTTGTTGATTCTTCCGTTTCCTCCGTCAATATCCGCGCGACGGCGATCGACTCCAAGGCAACTGTCAGCGGAGCCGGTACGATCAGTCTCGGCAGCGGAACGACAATCGTTAAGATCGTAGTGAAGGCAGAAAACGGTGATACGAGAACATACCAGGTTTCCATTGCAAAAGGAAACGGAAACGGCAGTACAACTGTTGTCTCCCCGTCAACGGGCAGCTCGGCGGGAAGTCAGTCCGGATCAACGGTGGGACCTGGCGGTTCGACAGGTACATCGAGCTCCGGAAGCACTTCCGGCAGTAGTTCCGGAACTTCCGGTCCGGGAAGCAGCACTTCCGGGACACAGAGTTCCTATCCGGAAGGTGCTTCCGGCTCCGGAAAGCTCGTGACGACATCTTCGGGCACGACCGGTACCTCCGGAAGTACGAATCCGGGAAGTACAGGTTCGTACCCGGAAGGCGCCTCCGGCAGCGGAAAACTTGTGACAGCGTCAAGATAGAACAAAACGTATTACAGGTCTGTTTCTGGAAAGACTATGCCTGGATCAAGATGATATAGGAGCTTATTCTGACAGGGACCGTGATTTACCCATTGCCTTTGCGGGCAGGAGATCAGGTATTTGTCTGAATGAGCTGGAATAGGAGAAGAATATGAAACAATGTATGAAAAAACTGGCGGCAGGACTGCTGGCGTTCGCTCTGATGGTCATGCTGCTGCCAGCAGGATCCATGGTCTCTTTTGCGGCTTCCGGGAAACTCTCATTTTCCGACCCGACCGCTTCGGTGGGAGATCAGGTATCTGTCACGATGAAGATCACTTCGGACGGAGCTCTCGGTTCCTCGGACGTGATGCTCCAGTATGATGCGGATGCCCTTGAATTTGTCAGCGGAACAAATGCAAACGGCGGCGCCGGTTCGGTCCGCGTGACCGGTTCTGCGGAAGCCGCAGACCAGAAGGTATTCAGTTTTACACTGAAATTTAATGCCTTAAAGGCGGGAACTTCCTCCATCACGGTGACATCCCAGGAGGTTTATGATGCAGATTCCAAGGCTGTAACACTTGACCATGTCGGAAGTGCTTCCGTGAAGATCAATGCGGCGGCGTCTTCCTCCAAAGATGCGTCCCTGTCATCCCTTGAAATCTCACCTGGTACGCTGAAACCGGCGTTCTCCGCCGATGTTACGGAGTACACGGCTGCGGTTTCCAGCGATGTGACTTCCGTAACGGTCAGTGCACCTGCAAAAGATGGAGCTGCAAAGGTTGCCATCAGCGGAAACGATGATCTTCAGGACGGGGAGAACACGATCACCTGTACCGTTACGGCGGAAGACGGGGAGACAACAAAGACGTACACGATCGTTGTGACAAAGTCTGACGATGCGGCATCTTCCGATGAGGAGACAACTGCGGATTCCACTGAGACAAGCGGCGGTGTTGTCGGCGAGGAAGGCAACTGGACGGTTGCGGATACCTTTGATGATTCGGAACTCCCGTCAGGCTTTACTGCGACGGAGATCGAGTATGAGGGAAGAACCGTAAAGGCAGCGACAGATGATTCCGGAATGACCCTGCTTTACATGACCGATGATACCGGCAAGGGAGATTTCTTTGTATACAACAGTGAGACCGGAACATTATCCGCATATGTGGTCGTCAAGATGGCGGAGAAGACGGTTGTCGTTCTTCCTCCTGAGTGCATCCCTGAGGGAACAGCTCTTCCGGATGGATTTGCCGAGTGCACCATCGATATCGGAGATCATACGGTTCACGGCTGGATCTGGAAGGACAGCGGAGATTCTGCTCCGGAATACTGTGTAGTCTACGGCCGGAATGAAAATGGCGATGAAGGCTTCTACCGCTATGATCAGAAAGAGATGACGCTCCAGCGTTATTTCCAGGATCCGGATGCGGCAGATGCGCGCAGCAAGTACTTAAAGGTTGCGGAGGATTACAACAGTCTGTTAAAGGACTATGAGATTCGCGGATTCTTTGTGATCGGACTCTTTGCACTCTGCATTATCTTAGTGATCATTGTGGTCGTTCTTCTGCTCAGAAAGCCGAAGGCACCGAAGAACCCGGGCCGCGACAGATACGATGACGAATATGATGACTACGAAGACGGACGGAAAAACAGAAAGTCCGGGAAGCAGACAACGAAAAAGTCCGGAATGACGGCGAAAGCACCGGAGAGAAGATCGGCCGCAAGACCGGCTGCCTGCACAGAAACACTTCCGTATGAGGAAAATGAAGAAGCGCCGCGCAGAAGACAGCCGGCTGCACAGACACGCCGTCCGGCGGTACAAACCCGTGAAACGGTAAGAACGGAAAGACCTTCCGCAGAAACCGGAACAGCAGCACCGGAGAGACCGGCAAGACCTGTCAGAAAGAATGTCGCAGATGTGGAAAAAGATCTGTCGAGAAATCTTGCGAAGGAAGCGGAAGCCGCGAAAGCAGCTCCTGGTAAGAAGACAGAGAATGATGATGGCTTCGAGTTCATCGATCTGGATCTGTAAGGAAATGTAAAAAACAACGAGCCAAGGTCCGCGCTTGCGCGAGACCTTGGCGACTGTCGCGATAACAAGGGGAAACTCGCGAAGCGTGTTTTCACTTGCCTGATCGGCTTAAACGTTGTGTACATGGAGAATGATAGAATAAAAAAGGTCTGAGCAGCATTAAAGACTCAGACCTTTTTGTGCAAAAAGTTTTATGTGATAAAATCAGCTGTTTCTTACCGGTTCATCTCACTTACCGGACCTGTGGAATGATGTTCGCGGATGATCCGGTCGATCTCTTTGAAATCGGAGGACGGAAGATCGCCGGGTACCGTGTTTTTGACGCTCGATGTGGCATTTCCGAACTGCATGGCCTTTTCAGGGTCGCCGTATTTTAAGAGTCCAAAGAGGACACCGGCCACATAGGCGTCACCGGAACCGATCCGGTCGATGACATCGATGTCGTTGTAAGGCGCCTCTGTGTAAAATTTATCAGAGCGTGCGTCGTAGACGATCGAAGTGAAGTTGTGTTTTCTCGGGCTGATGACCGTGCGCTGGGTGGTGGCAACGATCTTTACGCCATAATCAGTGGCATAGCTCTTCATGATCTCCTTCAGGTCACCGGTCTTTTTGAACATCCGGCGGCTTGTCTCCTCGGAGACAAAGAGCACATCGACGAGCGGAAGGATCTCCTCGATCGTCTTTCTGGCATCTTCCTCACTCCAGAGGTTCGCGCGGTAGTTGACATCGAAGGAGATCGTAGCTCCAGCGGCCTTGAATCGGCGGATCAGCTCCACGGCAACATTCTGCATGTTCTGACAGAGCGCTAACGAAATTCCGCTCGTGTGGAACATTCTCGCGGAGTGGTAGATGTCATCCGGGATCTCACTCATTTTGATCCTCGTGACGGAAGCCTGATGGCGGTCATAGACGATCGTAGGCTTTCTCGGGGCAGCGCCCATCTCGTAATAGTAGAGTCCTAGTCTTGCATCCGGTGTGTCGTCATAGACGAGATAGTCATCGGATACGCCGACAAAACGGATCCTGTTTTTAATGAAGGTTCCGAGCTCATTCTGCGGAAGTTTGGAAACGATACCGGTACGAAGTCCTAAAAGGGCAACGCCGGAAGCAACATTGAGTTCCGCTCCGCCGGCACGCTTTTCGAAGATATCGCCATCGACGATGCGGGCATGACGCGGCGGGGAAAGGCGCAGCATGATCTCACCAAATGTTATCAGATCGAAAGAATTCTTGTCCATATCATTTCCTCCGGATTTTATATATTGTGAAAAATTTAGCAGGTTATAAGGACAGTATAATCCCTGAATACAGATTCGTCAAAGGATTTTCTACATTTTCAGTCAATAATTTTCACCCTTTTTCATTGGCAGAAATTTCGGTTCAGAAGATTCCTGCCGGTAAAAAGGAAAGATAACATAGTCAAGGATGTAAATCCTGTAAAATTTCCCCTTTAATTCTTTGATAAAGTGTGCTAATATTTAGTATTATATCTATAACAGTTCGATATCTGATCCTGCCGGAAAAGGAAATACGGCGGAAATTGAAAATAGAAGGATGTACGGGCATGTTATTGAAAAAACGAAATGGAGGAAATTGATATGGCTGAGAATATGACACCGGCTGAGGAAACAAAAGAAGTAGTTTCCAAAAACTTTATCGAGCAGGAAATTGATAAAGATCTTGCGGAAGGAGTATATGACCATGTCCAGACCCGGTTCCCACCGGAGCCGAACGGCTACCTTCATATCGGACATGCAAAATCGATCATCTTAAACTCCGGTCTCGCAAAAGAGTATGGCGGAAAGTTTAATCTTCGTTTCGATGATACAAACCCGACGAAGGAAAAAACGGAGTTTGTACAGTCGATCACAGAGGATGTAAAGTGGCTTGGCGCTGACTTTGAGGACAGATTGTTCTTTGCTTCCAACTACTTCGACACAATGTATGAGTGTGCAGTAAAGCTGATCAAAAAGGGAAAAGCGTTTGTCTGCGATCTTTCTGCTGACCAGATCAAGGAGTACCGCGGTGACTTCACAACACCGGGTAAAAACAGCCCGTACCGTGACCGTTCGATCGAGGAGAACCTCCAGTTATTCGAAAACATGAAGAACGGTATGTACAAGGACGGTGAGAAGGTTCTCCGTGCGAAGATCGATATGGCATCCCCGAACATCAACATGCGTGATCCGGTCCTCTATCGTGTTGCCCATATGACACACCACAACACGGGAGACAAGTGGTGCATCTACCCGATGTACGACTTCGCTCATCCGATCGAGGACGCAGTCGAGCACATCACACACTCCATCTGTACTCTGGAATTTGAGGATCACAGACCTCTCTACGACTGGGTCGTAAGAGAATGTGAATTTGAGAATCCGCCTCGTCAGATCGAGTTCGCAAAGATGTACCTGACAAACGTTGTAACCGGAAAACGTTACATTAAAAAACTCGTTGAGGACGGGATCGTGGACGGCTGGGATGACCCGCGTCTTGTTACGATCGCTGCTCTCAGAAGAAGAGGATATACACCGGAATCTTTAAGAATGTTCGTGGATCTCGTCGGTGTTTCCAAGGCAAACAGCTCCGTCGACTATGCGATGCTGGAGTACTGCATCCGTGAGGACCTGAAGTTAAAACGCCCGAGAATGATGGCTGTTCTTGATCCGGTCAAACTTGTGATCGACAACTATCCGGAAGGACAGACCGAGATGTTAAGTATCCCGAACAACCTTGAAAATCCGGAGATGGGCGAGCGTGAGGTTCCGTTCTCAAGAGAACTCTACATCGAGCGCGAGGACTTCATGGAGAATCCGCCGAAGAAGTATTTCCGCCTCTTCCCGGGCAATGAAGTGCGTCTCATGGGAGCTTACTTCGTGACATGTACCAGTGTTGAGAAGGATGAAAACGGAAATGTGACAGTGATCCACTGCACATACGATCCGGAAACAAAGAGCGGTTCCGGATTTACCGGAAGAAAGGTAAAAGGAACGATCCACTGGGTATCTGTTCCGACAGCCGGAAAAGTCGAGTGCCGTCTCTATGAGAATATCGTGGATGAGGAAAAAGGAAAGCTGAACGCAGAC
The DNA here is from genome assembly GCF_057397225.1 of Pilosibacter sp. NGB245. NCBI lineage: Bacteria > Bacillati > Bacillota > Clostridia > Eubacteriales > Clostridiaceae > Pilosibacter > Pilosibacter sp. NGB245. The sequence continues at coordinate 1,527,988 of NZ_CM171584.1, forward strand.
GGAACCCTGAACTTAAATCCGAACTCCAAGACCGTCACGACCGCATATGTAGAGCCGAAGCTCATGGAGGCAAAGGCTTACGACAGCTTCCAGTTTATGAGAAACGGTTATTACTGTGTAGACTGCAAGGACAGCGAGGAAGGAAAGCCGGTATACAACCGTATCGTTTCCTTAAAGAGCTCCTTCAAGCTTCCGAAATAAAGATTTATGGAATTGATCGTACCGTTAAATGTACAGGGGGACAGGCCTCTGTATGAACAGATCTATCAATATATCAAAGATGAGATCCGAAAAGGCAATATAAGACCGGAAAAGCAGCTCCCTTCATCCAGGGATCTTGCGAAGAGCCTTAAGGTCAGCAGGAGTACGACGCAGCTTGCGTATGAGCAGCTGGTGTCGGAAGGTTATCTTGAGGCAGTTCCGCGAAAGGGTTATTTTGCGGCGTCACTGGACGGAATTTTTCCTCCGGTGGCGCGGCCTGCCGTTGCCAGAACGGATCAGAAAAGAGAGCTGTCCTCCGGCATGGAACAGGAAAATGCCGGGGAGCAGCTCTTTTCGGAAAAAATGGAAGTGGATTTTTCCCCGCGCGGGATCGACCTGGAGGGCTTTCCCTATGCGACCTGGAGAAAGATCAGCCGTGCTGTCCTGAAGGAGGAGGACCGGGATCTTTTTTTGAAGGGGGATCCGCAGGGAGACCTGATCCTCAGGGAGGCGATCCGGGAATATCTCCATGCGGCGCGCGGCGTGAACTGCGATGCATCCCAGATTATCATCGGAGCGGGAAACGAATATCTTCTGATGCTGCTCTCCCAGCTGCTCGGAAAAGATGCAGTGATCGCAATGGAAGATCCCACTTACCGACAGGCGTACCGGGTATTATCCGGCGTGGGGCATAAAGTCCTGCCGGTGGGGATCGATAAGAATGGATTCTGTGTAAAAGAGCTTGAGGATCAGACTGCGCAGGCCGCGTATGTGATGCCGTCCCACCAGTTCCCGACAGGGATCGTGATGCCGGTAAAGCGGAGGCAGGAGCTTTTATCCTGGGCGGGGGAGCTTCCCGGAAGGTATCTGATCGAGGATGACTATGACAGTGAATTCCGGTATAAGGGAAAACCGATCCCGGCGCTCCAGGGGATGGATCAGACGGGTTCGGTCGTGTATATGGGAACCTTTTCGAAGGCTATCGCCCCTGCGATCCGTGTGGGATACATGGTGCTTCCGGAAAGTCTGCTTTCCGTATACCGCAAAAAGGGAAGATTTTATTCCTCGACGGTATCCAGAGTCGATCAGAGGATCCTGGCGAATTTTATTTCCGGGGGATATTTCGAGCGCCATCTGAACAGGATGCGCGAGATCTACAAGGGAAAGCATGATGTACTCCTTGGTGCATTAAAACCATTGGAAAAACGGTTCGAGATCAAGGGGGAATACGCGGGACTTCATGTTCTTCTGACCGACAGAAAGGGTGAAGCGGAACAGGCGCTTTTAGCGAAGGCAGAAGAAAAAAAGGTCCGCGTCTACGGTCTGTCCGGATTTTGTATGGAAGAAAGGCGGGCAAAGGAATCCCACACGATCGTTCTTGGGTATGCAGGACTTACAGAAGAGGAGATCCGGAAGGGCGTGGAACTTTTGCGCGAAGCGCTGGAGTGAAAAAAGGATAGAGGAAAAGATACAAAAAGGGATATACATTTGAAAATGTATATCCCGAAGATTCAAAAGTGACTATTGAAATACATCGTGCTTCTCGTATCCGAGGTCGGAGGAGAGGGCGGATGCATAAAACTGGACAAGATCTCTCTGGGTCTCAAGAAGTTCCGGAGAGTCGATCCGGATCTCCGGGGCAATAATGCCGATGGAACCTGCAAGCTCGCCCTCAGAGTTGAAGACCGGGGCACCGATCCCGACAGCATCGTTGACATATTCTCCGCGGGTAATGGCGTAGCCGTCCTGGCGGATCTTTTTTAACTCTTCGCGCAGATCATCTGGGCGGACATGCGGGAACGCCTGGTCGTGGATGATGATGGTTCGGAAATATTCGTCGATGAAGGTCGGAGTCTGCCATGCAAGGAGGACCTTTCGGATCGCTCCGCAGTGCATATACATCTCGTAGCCGAATTCCTCGACGACCTTTAAGTGGCTCGGACCATCGACTTTCTCGATCACAAGGCCCTTATTGCCGACCGGGATCACGAGATAAGCGTCCTCCTTTGTCTGCTTTGCGAGCTGCGTCAGGATACTGTGGGCAGCATCCTGAAGACGGATCCCTCTGGCGGCAGCCTTTCCTAAAGGAATAAGTGCCGGACCGAGCCGGTAGGTGTGGGATCTGTCATCGCGGATCACATACTTTTTCTCACAGAATGTCTGAAGGATCCGGTGTACCGTACTTGGGGGAAGCTCCATCGCTTCCGCCAGTTCCGCGATCGAGAAATTGCGGTTTTTTTCTTTCAAAACTTCTAATAGCTCCATGGAGCGGAGAAGACTTTGTATCATTCAGTTTTTCCTTCCTCCGTATCGTCCTCAACTACAACGGAGGATGTTTTTTCATTTGCTGCAGATCCCTCTGCCGCAGAGCTGCTGTCTGCTGCTGTTTCGCAGGTTCCCTCTGCTGCTGAACATTCTGCTGTATCGGGATCTTCTTTTTTTTCTGCTGCAGGATCATCGGCGGTCTCTGCGTCTTTTCCGGAGTTGATCGTAATATAAGTTCTTTCCGGAGCATTTTCCGCTTTCTCTTCATTTTCATCAGAAGGGGAATCTTCTTCCTCGTATTCGTGAAAATCCTGATCGAGCTCATCATTGAAGGATTTTAATTTCAGATAGTAGGAGATACCGGCCGCAACTGCGCCGCCGAGCATCGCGCCAAATGCGATAAGAAGGCCTGATTTCTTTTTTGACATGGTTCATTCTCCTTTCCGCTGCATCCAGAGGATCGAAGATCCTGCCTGCAGCCGCCAGTCTGCTATTTATAATCATAATCGAATTCATGGGAAAAAGAAAGAGATAATTATGAAAAAAGTTAAAAAAATGTATAAAACCAATGAAAAGTTTTTACAGTATACGGACATTCCATGCCCGCCTACTGTAACAGGAAGATTCCCGGAAGGCTTGTCTGTATGAAGATTCTCCGCGTAAATTGATATATATTGAACGATTGACGGAGGAAAATGCAGAAAATTCATAGGTCACAAATTTTTCATAAAATAATTAGCACTCATGACTTGACAGTGCTAACAACATGTGCTATAACATGATTTGTGACGAGGGGTCAGGGAAAAGACCTTAGTCAGACTGAATAAGATAAAAGAAAAAAAGAATTGTGACTGAAAATTACAGAGCGGTCACAAGAGCTTGTAAAATGACAAGGAGGAGTCAGTAATGAAATTAGTACCATTATTTGACAGAGTTGTTTTAAAACAGTTAGTTGCAGAAGAGACCACAAAATCCGGTATCGTTCTTCCGGGTCAGGCAAAGGAAAAACCGCAGCAGGCAGAAGTGATCGCTGTTGGTCCTGGCGGAGTTGTTGACGGAAAAGAGATCAAGATGCAGGTAAAACCGGGCGATAAGGTCATCTACTCCAAATACTCCGGAACAGAAGTAAAAGTTGAGGAAGAAGATTACATCATCGTAAAACAGAATGATATTCTTGCAGTGATCGAATAATCACTTATTATTGATTGGAGGAATCTTAACATGGCTAAGGAAATTAAATATGGCGTTGAGGCCAGAAAAGCTCTTGAAGCTGGTGTAAATAAACTTGCTGATACCGTTCGCGTAACGATCGGACCGAAAGGAAGAAACGTTGTTCTCGACAAATCCTTCGGTGCTCCGCTCATCACAAACGATGGTGTTACGATCGCAAAAGAGATCGAACTGGAAGACCCGTTTGAGAACATGGGCGCACAGCTGTTAAAAGAAGTTGCAACAAAGACAAACGATGTTGCCGGTGATGGTACAACAACCGCTACCGTTCTTGCACAGGCTATGGTAAATGAAGGTATGAAGAACCTGGCAGCAGGTGCAAACCCGATCGTATTAAGAAAAGGTATGAAGAAAGCTACCGACGAAGCTGTTAAGGCGATCGCAGAGATGAGTGAGCCGATCAGCAGCAAGGACCAGATCGCAAGAGTTGCAGCAATCTCCGCAGCAAGCGATGAGGTCGGCGAGATGGTTGCAGACGCAATGGAGAAAGTTACAAACGACGGCGTTATCACAATCGAAGAGTCTAAGACCATGAAAACAGAGCTTGACCTTGTAGAAGGTATGCAGTTCGACCGTGGATACATTTCCGCATATATGTGCACAGATATGGAGAAGATGGAGGCAACTCTTGATGACCCGTATATCTTGATCACAGATAAGAAGATCGCAAACATCAACGATATTCTTCCGTTACTCGAGCAGATCGTTAAGACAGGTGCAAAGCTTCTCATCATCGCTGAGGATATCGAAGGCGAGGCTCTTACAACTCTTATCGTCAACAAGTTAAGAGGTACATTCAGCGTAGTTGGCGTTAAGGCACCGGGCTACGGCGACAGAAGAAAAGAGATGTTAAAGGATATCGCGATCTTAACAGGCGGTACTGTGATCTCTGATGAACTCGGTCTTGACCTCAAGGATGCTACAATGGAGCAGCTTGGACGTGCAAAATCCGTTAAGGTTCAGAAAGAGAACACGATCATCGTTGACGGTCTCGGCGACAAGAAAGCCATCGCTGACAGAGTTGCCCAGATCAAAGGTCAGATCGAAGAGACAAAATCCGATTTCGACAGAGAGAAACTTCAGGAGAGACTTGCAAAACTCGCTGGCGGCGTAGCTGTTATCCGTGTAGGTGCTGCTACTGAGACAGAGATGAAAGAAGCAAAGCTTCGTATGGAAGATGCTCTTGCAGCTACAAAGGCAGCTGTTGAAGAAGGTATCATCGCAGGCGGCGGATCTGCTTATGTTCATGCAGCAGAGAAGGTTGCAGCTCTTGTAAACGGCATGGAAGGCGATGAGAAGACCGGCGGAAAGATCATCTTAAAGGCTCTCGAAGCTCCGTTATTCCACATCGTATCCAACGCAGGTCTTGAGGGTGCTGTGATCGTAAATAAAGTAAAAGAGCTTCCGGTTGGCCAGGGCTTCGATGCTTACAACGAAGAGTTTGTTGATATGATCAAAGCTGGTATCCTTGATCCGGCTAAGGTTACAAGAAGTGCATTACAGAACGCAACAAGTGTTGCTTCCACACTCCTTACAACAGAGTCCGTTGTTGCAAACATCAAAGAAGAGACTCCGGCAATGCCGGCAGGCGCAGGCGGAATGGGCGGAATGATGTAATTTCTTCCGGATCCGTGCAATCTGAATGAAAATAAATAAGACCATCGGCGGTTCTTTGGGCCGTCGGTGGTCTTTTTTTACAAGTTACGGCATTTTTGAAAGCTTGCTGTTCTGGTATTCTCCGGACCAGGTCACATCCCGGTCAAACCAGGGGAGCGGAGGAAAGGCTTTTGCGTCCTCCTCGGAGGAAAACTCAATCTCCGCGAGCATGAGTCCGGCGAATTTTCCTTCAAAGACATCGAATTCCACGGTGAGATCCTCGCGTCCCGGGACAGGGAGCAGGTAGCGTTTTTTCGTGAGGACGTTCCCGTCCGCTTTTGTGAGCAGGTGGGCGTAGGCCTCTTTTGTGAGCGGAAGATTATATTCTTCCCTCGCGAGAAGTCCTTTGGATTTGTAGGTGAGGTAGTAGTTGTCATCTTCCTTCCGGATCCTCACCACAGGTTCGGTGCAGAGGTATGCCTGTTCGATCTCATGAAGAGGGAAGGACCCATAGTTTTCAGGAGGTGTCGTGACGAGAAATTTGCGTTCGATTTCCATGATAAATATCCTTTCTGGGATGCCGGCGGTTGCGGCAGGAGATTTGATCGCCAGTTCTTATGAAATTACCGGCAGTGATTGAAACAAACTGTAATAAATCATATCATATCGCAAGGAAAAAGTAAGGTCTTTTGTAAAAAAACATGTTACAATATCAGTAAACAAATGTAGATGAAAGTTCAGCGGTTCCAGTATGCGGAATCCGGGAGAATGTCCTGTTTTTGCATATCGGTCAACACTGTTCATGAGAAAAGGAGGAGTGCGTATGTGGACAAGGGCAGAGTTAAAGAACCGTGCAAAAATGTGTCTGAGCAGATAGTACTGGGCGGCATTTGCGGTGAGCCTGATCTTTGCGATCCTCAGCGGATTCGGCGGATCGAATGCAAACACGCAGAGAGTTACAAGCTACCTGGAGCAGAATGCGATGGGAAGCAGCCGGGATGACCAGAGCGGTCTTTTAATCGGTGAATTAGGAGGCGACGGCAGCCTCAGTGGAAGTACCCAGAGTGGTCTTGCCAGCGGGATCGAGCTTGTCCCTGGACTTGGCGACGCTTACGGACCGGGAGCCGGAAATGCCGGATCCATGGTTGCGAGCAACCTGTTTTACCGTCTTTTCGCGGGAGCGGTGGTCGTTATTGTGATCGTCTCTGTCGTGATCGGAATTTTTGTACAGCCATTGTTTGAAGTCGGACGGAACCGGTTCTATCTGGAAAGCCGTGTGACGGGGCAGTCGGCGGGTGTCGGAAAGATCTTCTGGGGATTTTCCAATGGATATTTAAAGATCGTGGGAACCCAGTTCCTTCGGGGACTGATCACAGAGAGTGTTGTGATCCTGGCCAGTCTGTTGGGATTTCTTGCGATCTTGTTTAATGGTGTTGAATGGATCGGCAGTGTATTTTGGGCAGTAATGATATGCGCTACGATAGGAGCTTTTGTTTCTGTTTATTTCCAGTACTGCTATCTGATGGTTCCATATATTCTTGCTGAAAACCCGGATATGAAGACGATGGAAGTTTTAAGACTCTCGAAAGAGATGATGGATGGACAGAAATGGAACGCCTTTGTACTCGGTCTTTCCTTCCTGGGATGGCAGCTTTTAGGAACCCTGCTCTGCGGTATCGGAACCTTCTTCGTCCAGCCGTATGTGGATGCAACCTTTGCGGAGCTTTACGCAGTGCTTCGCGGACCATATTCGGGACGCCTGAATGGATTCGGAGGGGAACCGTTTGTACAGAATAACGCGCGCTACGGCGGACAGTATGTGGAACCGGACAGTGTGAGAGATGTCGGTGGGAATGAAAACCCGGGCGGCGGATACGGTGCGTATGGAACCGGAAATATGAACGGCGGCTATGGACAGAATGGCGGAACCGGTTATTCGTACGGACAGGGACAGAACAGCGCCTCGGACAGCTGGAATGATATGCCGCAGGAGCCGTATCAGTATCATGGACCAGAGCAGACCGTGGATTCTTCCGCACAGCAGCAGGCGGATGCAGAGGATCGCGGAACAGAAGTAAAACGGTCGGAGGGCGGACCTGGACGCGGATATTATCTGAACGGGAAATTTTATCCGTATACGGATGATGAGAAAGACGGACAGTGATGTTGAAAAAATGTAACTATTCAGTAGGTCTGCGCACTTGCTGCGCTGACCGTAATAAAGCACAGGCCTGGAGGCAAAAATCCCATCGGCGAAGCCGATCTGGAATGGATTTTTGCTCGTAACTGTGAGGGTACTGAACAGTTACGAAAAAATGAGATTTGCGGGGGATTTCTACTGCGTTATAAGGCAGGGATTTCCCCCGCACTGCGATCAGAAAGGTGCGTAAATGAAAATGGCAAGAGTATATGCGTTTGTGGCAGACGGAATGGAAGAGGTGGAGTGCCTCGCGGTGTGTGACTGCCTGAGAAGAGCGAAAGTGGATGTGAAACTGGTCTCCATCATGGGAAGAAAGATGGTGACGGGATCCCACGGTTTTAAGATTGAGGCGGACTGTCTGTTCGAGGAGATCGGGGATGACGCAGATGTGCTGTTCCTCCCGGGCGGACTTGTCGGAACGAATAACCTGAAGGCGCACAGAGGTCTGGCAGAGATGCTGAAGGCCCATGCTGCAGCAGGAAAGCGGCTTGCGGCGATCTGTGCGGCTCCGAGTGTTTTAGGGGAGCTCGGTCTTGTCGAAGGCCATCGTGCGACCTGCTATCCGGGGTTTGAGAATCAGATGAAGGGTGCGGACTGCCGCGGCGACGGTGTGGTGACGGACCGGCTGATCAGTACCGGACGCGGAATGGGATGGGCGATCGACCTTGGGTTGGAGCTGATCCGTATTCTGGTGAGCGAGAATGAGGCGGAGAAGATCAGGAAGGCGATCCAGTATGAGAGATAAATAGACTCGCTGAGGGTGTTGGCTGAGGTACGCGGTGAGTATCCGGGCAGGTGCACGCGGGGATGCGGGGATGGTTCCGCTAAGCTTGCGTGTGCCTGCTAAAGGCGGAACACAGATGCCGCACTGTCTGAGCGCAGCGAGTATGCGGCATCTGTGTTCCAACGCAGTCACCCGCGAGCTAAGAGGAACCAGATCCCCGGATCAAGGTGCGCCTGCCTGGATACTCACCGCTGTGGGGCAGGCGCGTTATGTGAGCGTGGTGTGCCGGGAATGGTATGGACTGGCAGGCGTGGGGAGAGAATGCAGGTATTTGCAGCAAGAATATCCCGTATTTTCTGGATTTTTTGTAATTTAGGTCTGGTCTTTTTATGCGTCTTATGTTATAATTTCATGCGGCGCTATGTGCGCGTGACGGAGAAGTGATGCCTGCGGGCGGATTTTTCGCTGAGCGGCCATCATAATGCCGGAAAACGTGTAACGCCCAAAAAGCGGCAGTTACGAGATCATACGGGCGGGACCATCCGATCCCCGCTATCGATATATTTAAGGAGGAACTCATAAAATGAGCGTACAGGTTGAGAATTTAGAGAAGAATACGGCAAAACTTACAATCGAAGTGCCGGCAGAAAAGTTTGAGGAGGCTGTACAGCATTCCTATAATAAGAATAAGGGTAAATTCAATATCCCGGGCTTCAGAAAAGGAAAAGCTCCGTTCAACATGATCAAGAAGATGTATGGTGTTGGCGTATTCTACGAGGATGCCGTTGATGAAGTGATCGACGCAAGCTATCCGGATGCTGCAAAGGAGAGCGGACTTGAGATCGTTTCCCGTCCGGCTGTTTCCATCGAGCAGATCGAGGAAGGAAAGTCCTTCATCTACACAGCAAAGGTTGCTGTTAAGCCGGAAGTTACTCTTGGCCAGTATAAGGGCGTAGAGGTTCAGAAGACAAAATCTGACGTTACAGAGGAAGATATCGAGACAGAGATCAAGCGCGCAAGAGAGAAAAACTCCCGCCTGATCACAGTTGAGGACAGAGGCGTTGAGGATGGCGATCAGGTAACGATCGACTTCGACGGTTCCGTAGACGGAAAGAGATTCGAGGGTGGCAAGGCTGAGGACTATCCGCTTACGATCGGTTCCCATACATTCATCGACAACTTTGAGGAGCAGCTCATCGGCAAGAAGACCGGCGAAGAGTGCGAAGTAAACGTAACATTCCCGGCTGAGTACCATGTAGAAGAGTTAAAGAACAAACCGGCTGTATTCAAAGTAAAAGTAAAAGAGATCCAGAGAAAAGAGCTTCCGGAAGCAAACGATGAGTTCGCAAGCGAAGTATCTGATTTCGATACAATGGAAGAGTACAAGAAAGACCTTACAGAGAAATTACAGGCTGAGAAGATTGAAGCAGCTAAGACAGCAGACGAGGATAAGGTCGTTGCTAAGGTAATCGAGAACGCAACAATGGAGATCCCGGATCAGATGGTTGAGGAGCAGGTTAACGGTATGGTTAACGACTATGCGCGCAGACTTGAGAGCCAGGGTATCTCCTTCAAGCAGTATGTTGAGATCACAGGCATGACAGCTGAGAAGATCGGCGAGCAGATGAAGCCGCAGGCGATCAAGAGAATTCAGACAAGACTTGTTCTCGAGGCAGTTGTAAAGGCTGAGAACATCCAGGCTGACGATGCTGCAGTTGAGGAGCAGTTCGACAAGATGGCTGCAGACTTCAAGATGGATAAAGAACAGATCAAGGGTATGTTTGGTGAAGAGCAGATGGCACAGTTAAAAGAAGACCTTGCTGTACAGAAAGCGATCGACTTCCTTGTAGCTGAGGCAAAGTTCGTTGACTAATCAGGGCAACATACTTTAGACGGATCTGCACAGAAAACATGGTGGAAAGTGGTCTGATGACGGACCATGACCCGCATTCAGAGGGGGTTGCTGCGGAGAGCTTTTCGCGGCAATCCCCAGTCGGTTATACAGGGATAGTTCCGAAATGTGTGCAGACAGCCGGAATTTTGACGGTGAGCACAGGTTCCGGACAGATATTTCTGTGTGCCGCGATCATAAAAGAAAAGATGGAGGAAATAATATGAGCTTAGTACCTTATGTGCTTGAATCTACAAGCAGAGGAGAGCGTTCCTACGATATCTATTCCAGATTATTAAAAGACCGTATTATTTTCCTCGGTGAGGAAGTAAACGATGTGAGCGCGAGCCTTGTTGTGGCTCAGCTCCTGTTCCTGGAATCCGAGGATCCGAATAAGGACATCAACCTTTATATCAACAGCCCGGGCGGTTCCGTAACGGCCGGTATGGCGATCTATGATACGATGAACTATATTAAATGCGACGTATGCACGACCTGCATCGGTATGGCTGCAAGCATGGGAGCATTCCTTCTCTCCAGCGGTGCGAAGGGCAAACGTTTTGCGCTTCCGAACGCTGAGGTCATGATCCATCAGCCGTCCGGCGGGGCACAGGGTCAGGCGACGGAGATCAAGATCGTTGCGGAGCAGATCTTAAAGACAAAAGAAAAGCTCAACAAGATCCTGGCTGCAAACACAGGGCAGCCGCTCGACGTGATCGCCCGCGATACGGAGAGAGATAATTATATGACAGCGGAAGAGGCAGCCGCATACGGCCTGATCGACCGCGTGATCACAGGACACTAGGTCCGGTTATAAATTTAGAATTGAGGTGCGAACATGCCAGTAAGACCTGAGGAAAAGATCAGATGTTCCTTCTGCGGAAAGAATCAGGATCAGGTAAGAAAAATGATAGCCGGCTCCAACGGCGTCTATATCTGTGATGAGTGTATCGAACTCTGCAGTGAGATCCTTGAGGAAGAACTCGGAAACGAGGAGGAGGAAAGACCGGATTTCTCCGGAATCAACCTCTTAAAACCGAAGGAGATCAAAGAATTTCTGGACGACTATGTGATCGGACAGGATGAGGCGAAGAAAGTTCTTTCCGTGGCTGTTTACAATCATTATAAGAGAATCACATCGAAGAAGGAAAGTGATGTTGATCTTCAGAAGAGCAATATCCTGATGCTCGGTCCGACCGGATCCGGCAAGACTTATCTTGCGCAGACACTTGCGAAGCTTTTAGGTGTTCCGTTTGCGATCGCAGATGCAACGACGCTGACTGAGGCCGGTTATGTCGGCGAGGACGTGGAGAACATCCTCTTAAAATTGATCCAGGCAGCAGATAATGATGTGAGCCGTGCGGAGTACGGTATTATTTACATCGATGAGATCGATAAGATCACAAAAAAATCCGAGAATGTGTCCATTACCCGTGATGTTTCCGGCGAGGGCGTCCAGCAGGCGTTGTTAAAGATCCTGGAAGGTACTGTTGCAAGCGTTCCGCCTCAGGGCGGCAGAAAGCATCCGCAGCAGGAGCTGATCCAGATCGATACGACGAACATCCTGTTCATCTGCGGCGGTGCTTTCGATGGCCTTGAGAGAATTATCGAGTCCAGACTGGAGACAAGTTCCATCGGTTTCGGCGCGAAGATCGTGGATAAGAAAAATACGGATATCAGCAAGCTGTTAAAGCAGGCGATGCCGCAGGATCTTACGAAATTCGGTCTGATCCCGGAGTTTGTCGGAAGAGTCCCGGTGATGGTATCCTTAGATCTTCTGGATGAGGATGCCCTTGTGCGGATCCTCACGGAGCCGAAGAACGCGCTCGTAAAACAGTATCAGAAGTTATTTGAGCTGGATGACGTGAAGCTGGAGTTCACTCCGGAGGCTGTCCACGAGATCGCCCATATGGCGGTGGAGAGAAAGACGGGAGCAAGAGGACTCCGTGCGATCATGGAATCTGTCATGATGGATACGATGTACGAGGTTCCGTCCGATTCCAACGTGGGTATCTGTACCGTTACGAAGGATGCGGTGGACGGAAAGGAAAAGCCGGAAGTCGTATACCGCGATGTGACGGTGCCGAAAAAGGCGTTGTCCGGAAGATCCAGAAAAGATGGAAACGGGGAGATCGCGTAAGAGAACGGCTCTCCTTACAAAATGAACCTGCAGGACCCGTATCCCGCAGATAAGAGGGGCTGCTGCGCACAGAAATGTCACGGCAGCCTTTTTGACGCAATGTATCCGGAAACTGCCGGAGACGTTTTTTACAAATACGATCGATAGGACAGCCGCATTATCCGATGGGATGCGCTGACCTGTCTGAAACTGTCTCATAGAAAAAGGCGGAAATCACGACGATCGGAATGTCGGAAATGGATTTCCGCTCAGGAGAAATGAATGGAAGATAAGAAAATTACGATGCCGGCTGTGGCACTCCGGGGACTTACGATCCTCCCGGGAATGGTGCAGCATTTTGATATCAGCCGGGAAAAATCTGTCCGCGCGGTGGAGACAGCCATGATGGGAGACCAGAAGGTCTACCTTGTGACGCAGCGGAATCCACAGCAGGAGGTGCCGACGGCCGCAGATCTGTATCAGATGGGAACGGTATCCCAGATCAAACAGATCGTGAAAATGCCGAACGGGATCCTGCGCGTGATGGTGGAAGGATTAGAGAGAGCGGCTCTTCTCACACTGTTCGAAGACGGACAGTATCTGGAGGCGGAGATCGAGGACGCTCCGATGCAGGAGGAGCAGCTCTCGGATACCGTGAAGGAAGCGATGAGCCGGATCGTCAAGGAAAAACTTGAGGAGTTTGGAAACGCGAACCCGAAGGCGGTGAAGGACTTTATCGGAAGTCTCCTCGTGATCACAGACCTGGAGCCGCTCCTGACCCAGACAGCGAACGAATTCCCGTGGGATTTTGCTGTAAAGCAGGAGCTTCTGGAATGTGACTATGTAAGCCACCTCTACGACCGGATCGTGTATTATCTGATGCGTGAGATCGAGATCCTGATGATCAAGCGTGATTATCAGGGAAAAGTAAAGGAACATATCGATAAGAACCAGCGCGACTACATCCTGAGGGAAGAGCTGAAGGTCATCCGTGAGGAGCTGGGAGATGATGCCGGGGCGGAGGACGCTGACGGGTATCTGGAACAGCTTGAAAAGCTGAATGCGGATAAGGAGACAAAGGAGAAGATCAAAAAAGAGATCCAGCGTTTCAAAGGCATGCCGGGCGGAAGCCAGGAGGCAAATGTCCTGCGCACCTATATCGAGACGGTCCTCGAGATGCCGTGGAAGAAGACGTCCAGGGACAATCAGGACATCATCCATGCGAAGGAAGTGCTGGAGGAAGATCACTATGGTCTGGAGCAGGTAAAAGACCGCGTTCTGGAATTCCTTGCGGTCCGCGCCCTCACAAAGAAAGGCACAAGCCCGATCCTCTGCCTTGTGGGACCGCCGGGAACAGGTAAGACCTCCATTGCGAGATCCGTGGCCCGCGCGCTCGGAAAGAAGTATGTAAGGATCAGCCTCGGCGGCATTCACGATGAGGCGGAGATCCGCGGCCACAGAAAGACGTATGTCGGCGCGATGCCGGGCCGGATCGCCGATGCGATGCGCCAGGCAGGCGTGGCGAACCCGCTGATGCTCCTGGACGAGATCGATAAGGTCTCCGCGGACTACAGGGGAGATGTCTCGTCTGCGCTCCTTGAGGTCCTTGACGGAGAGCAGAATGGGAAATTCCGCGACCACTATCTGGAAATCCCGTTAGACCTTTCCGGAGTCCTCTTTATCGCGACGGCCAACGATGTGTCCACGATCCCGAGACCGCTCCTTGACCGTATGGAAGTGATTGAAGTGTCCAGTTACACGGAGAATGAGAAGTTCCATATCGCGAAGAAATATCTCGTTCCGAAGCAGTTAGAGAGAAACGGACTCACAGGGGAAATGCTCTCCTTCAGCGATAAAGCGCTGGAAAAGATCATCCACAACTACACGAGGGAAGCCGGAGTCAGGAACTTAGAGCGCCGGATCGGCGAGATCTGCCGGAAGGCGGCAAGAGAATTCCTTGAGAAAAAACGGAAATCCGTGCATATCACAGAGGGAAATCTTCAGAAGTATCTCGGAAAAGAAAAGATCACCTTCGAGAATGCCAACGAGGAGGATGAAGTCGGGATCGTGAGAGGTCTCGCATGGACCAGCGTTGGCGGGGATACTCTCCAGATCGAAGTGAATGTGATGCCGGGCGACGGAAAACTCCAGATGACAGGCCAGATGGGCGATGTTATGAAGGAATCCGCGCAGATCGCACTGACGTATGTAAGATCTGTGGCTGACCGGTACGGTGTGGAAAGCAAATATTTTAAGGAACATGATCTGCATCTTCATATTCCGGAAGGTGCGGTGCCGAAGGATGGCCCGTCCGCGGGCATCACGATGGCGACTGCGATGCTCTCCGCAGTGACCGGCAAAAAGGTCCTCGCCAGCGTTGCAATGACCGGCGAGATCACTCTGCGGGGGTGTGTACTGCCGATCGGAGGCTTAAAGGAAAAGACACTTGCGGCGAGAATGGCACATATGAAGAAGGTGCTCGTGCCGGACAAGAACCGGCCGGATATGGCGGAGATCTCGAAGGAGATCACGAAGGGCATGGAGATCGTGTTCGTGAAGACCATGGACGACGTGGTGCGCGAAGCGTTCGCGTGATACAGGAAAGCTGCACCAGCCAGATAGAAGGAGAATAGGAATGGTTATCAGAAATGTGGAACTTGAGACCGTCTGCGGTGTGACGAGCACACTGCCGGAGAATACGCTGCCGGAGTTCGCGTTCGCGGGAAAATCAAACGTGGGAAAATCTTCCCTGATCAACGCACTCATGAACCGGAAAGCGTTGGCGAGAACGTCCTCCCAGCCGGGAAAGACCCAGACGATCAACTTTTATAACATCAACGGAGATCTCTATTACGTGGATCTCCCCGGCTACGGTTACGCGAAAGTTCCGCAGTCTGAGAAGGTAAAATGGGGCAAGATGATCGAGAATTATCTCCATAAGTCCCAGATGTTAAAATGCGTCTTCCTTCTCGTGGACATCCGTCATGAGCCGTCTGCCAACGATAAGACTATGTACGACTGGATCGTTTACAACGGCTTCCGCCCGGTCATCATTGCGACGAAGCTTGACAAGATCAAGCGGAGCCAGATCCAGAAACAGGTAAAACTCATCCGGACCGGTCTCGGAATGGAGAAACAGGATATCCTGATCCCGTTCTCCGCTGAGACCAAGCAGGGAAGAGAGGATATCTGGACGCTCATCGACAAGATGGCTGCCGGAGAAGATCTTCTGACCGCCGAGGAGGAGATCCAGGCGGAGAAAGCCGCGGAATGGGCTGCGAAAAAGGCTGCGAAGGAAGCGGAAAACGCAAAGAAGGAACAGGAATAAGAGAATGTAAACAAAAAAGCGGCATTGCCACAGAACATGATCTGTGGAAATGCCGCTTTTGAATATCATCCCTTCATCAGCGTTTTCATCACATAGGAGTAGATCTCCTGGCTCCGCTCCTTCCAGTGGCTGGCCATCGTCTCAGCCTGGTCTTTGTCGGGGACGGAGAGATCGAAGCCGATGAGGATGGATTTTCCCTCCCGGACTTCGCAGTGAACGATGTAGTCCTGGTTTGTTGATTTATAGAAGTCGGAGATGACGCCAACCTCGTTGCGGAGGCGGAATTTGTTCTCTTTTAAGTAGCTGTCGATATCCTCGATGATCGCGGGGGAGATATTGTTTCCGAAGAAGGAGAGCGTGTCGTCACCCTCTTTTGTGATCTCGTAGCGGGAGGAATTGTGGGTGGATTCCATCCGGATCAGCCCCGCCTCTTTCAGCTCATTTAATGCCTGCTGGAGCGTAAAATACGTTGTATATTCATGATCCAGGAAAAAATCCGTGAGCTGGGAGTTTGTCAGCGGAAAGTTGACATGGTCCAGCATATATAAGATCATCAGTTTGTAGAGCGTGATCGGATCAGATAACATAGGGGTTGCTCCTTTATTTTAGAGTCTGTAAAAATCTTTGCGAATACATCTATTTTACAGGTTTCACTGAACGGATTCAAGTCCTTTTTCCGGCTTCCCATGAAAAAGGTCGAAAATTGTAGTGAATTTGAACGGAAAATGTGCTATGATGATACCACGAATATTTCAGCAGATCGCAAAAGCGCGGGGCGCAGAGCGATCGGGTATCGGATAATGAATTTAAGGTGAATGAATATATGAGAGAACGGATCATGCGCCTTTCCAGAGGAATCGTGGACGCGGAGACGCCGAAGCTGTTCCTTGAACCTGCGAAGGTCGAGGAGACTCTGGGGAGCGATACAGTTTATAAAAGAGAACTATACCTGGCAAGCGAGAATAATTTGTATATCAAAGGTCTTGCCTACTCAAGCCACAGCCGTGTAAGGATCTTAAAGAGTGCCTTCGGAGGCTTAAGAAACCATATTGTCTACGAGGTCGACACCTCCTGGTGCGAGAACGGAGACCTGATCAGGGGAAACTTCACGCTTGTCACGAACAGCGGAGAACTGGAGGTTCCTTTTCTTTTTCGTGTCGAGATGATCGAGTCCGTCCGTGTCCTGTCAACCCTGAAGACGATGGAAGACTTTGTGGAGCTGGCAAAAAGAGATATGGATCTGGCGCTGCGACTTATGGAGTACCGGGATTTTACGGAAGCGCCGTTCTTTAAGGACCTGAAGATCCGCACGATCTATGAGGGATTGAAGGGACATGGAAACCGCCAGAATGCATTGGAAGAGTTCTTCCTGGCAGCAGGCGTGAAGGAGCCGATCGAACTGACTCTTTCGACGGCGAAAAAGGTCTACGACAGACCGAAGGATATCGTGAGCGATAAAGTAGTCCTCCGGAAGAACACTTGGGGATATATCTATATGGAAGTCCGTGCTGACGGTGATTTCATCGAGATCCCGAAAAAAGTCATCACTCAGGCGGATTTTGAGGATGACCGTCTGGATCTCCGCTTCCGGATCCATCCGGAGCGGATGCACCGCGGAAAGAACCTGGGTGCGATCCGTCTTCTCACGGTCCACGGAGATACGGTGATCCGGATCGAGGCGATGGGAGAGGAACCGGAGAAAAAGCGCGCCGAGGGCGAGATCAGCAAGGCCGGTGTCTGCCGGTATATGAAACTCCGCGAAGCTTATGAGAGCGGACTTTACGACAAAAAACTCGTTCTCGGAAAGATCCAGAATGAGCTGGATGCGATCCGCGGCGCAAACGGCGGTTCCGTGATCCTGTCCTTACTCCAGGCGGAGACGTATCTGGATGCGGGAAGACCGGATCAGGCAGCGTTATGCCTGGATGATTCCTGGGAGACGGTCGCGGCTCTGAGAGACCGTCTCGGAACACTTTACTGCTACTATCAGTACCTTCAGTACCGGTTGGAGCCGGATGAGGAGAAAAAGGACGCGGTGATCCGCCTGTTCCGGAAGAAACTGGAGGATGCCAACGGAAGATTTTATCTGCAGCTTTTACAGCTGAAAATGATGCCGGAGATGTATGAGGAGGAGGAAGCGCTCGCGGAGAGCTTTAAGATGCAGTATAAGAACGGCTGCCGCAGCCCGTTCCTCTATATCGAGACGATCCGGCTTTTCGGGAAGAACCCGGAGCTTTTAAAGACGATGGATGTCTTTGAGATCCACGCTCTCTACTACGGGGCGATGAACGGACTTGTGGGGGAGGAACTGGCGGAGCGGATCTGTGCGCTGGCGCCGGGGGCGAAATTCTTCCACCGCCTGTATTACAGACTGCTCGCAAAGCTTTATGAAAAGTATCCGACGAAGGAGATGCTGACTGCGGTATGCTGTCTCCTGATCAAGGGAAATGTCCGCGGAAAAGAGAGCTTTTCGTGGTATGAAAAGGGGATCAGCCAGGAGATCAGTCTCACGAGGATCTATGAATATTTCCTCTATGCGCTTCCGGATTCCTACGAGCAGATGATGCCGCGCCAGGTCCTTTTATACTTCTCCTACGAGAGCGCCCACCTGGACCAGAAGAGCCGGGCGGCTCTCTACGCGAACGTGGCTGCCTATATTCCTCAGGATGATCCGCTCTATAAAAAATACGAGCGCGAGATGGAAAAGTTTGCCATGGAGCAGCTGTTCGAGTCCCGGATCAATAAGAGACTCGCGGTGATCTACAAACATATCATCTACCGGGACATCATCGATGAACAGGTGGCGCGGGTCTTACCGGGGATCTTAAAGGCGAACCGGATCCGGGTCAAAGATTCGGCGATGAAATATGTGATCGTCTCCAACGAGATCCTGACCGGCGAGGACGCTTACCCACTGCAGGACCAGACGGCCTATGTGCCGCTGTTTTTTGAGGACAGTGTGATCATGTTCCAGGATACCTTCGGAAACAGGTATCTGGACGTGGAATATACGAAAGAACCGGTTCTCGACGAGAAAGAACTGGAAGAAAAATGCTTTGAGATGTATCCAGAGCACCCGATGTTAAAGATGAAGGCGTGCCTGGAGATCATGAAGAAAAAAGATCTCGATAAAGAGGATGTGACTGAGCTCGAGACGGCTCTGGACAACCTCCCGGTGAAACCTGCCTATCAGCAGAAGATGCTGACGAGGATCATTTCCTATTACCGCGCGGCTCTCTCAGGCGATGATGAGGTGATGGACGCGGAGGGCGGTGCGTATCTCTTAAAACTTGATAAAAAGACACTCTCCAGACCGGAGCGTGTGGATGTCTGCGAGACGCTGATCGTCCAGAGTTACATGGTCCAGGCCTACGAGATGATCAAAGAGTTCGGCGAGGAGCAGATCCGCGTGAAACGGCTTGCGGCCCTTGTATCCCAGCTGATCCTGGACCGGATGTTCGAGGAGGATGAGCTGCTTCTCCACCTCGCGGGCCGCGTATTCGCGGACGGTCACGGAGACAGCGTGATCCTTGATTATCTCTGTGAACATTATAACGGCAGCGGCGAATCCATGTACCGGATCCTTGCGGAGGCTGTGAAGACCCATGTGGAGACATACGATCTGGAGGAGCGCCTGCTTGCCCAGTACCTGTTCTCCGGCTGTGAGAAACATATGGACACGGTATTTGATCTCTATGCGTCGAGAAAAGAGACCAGCGATGTGATTGTGAAGGCGTACTTTACGGTGAAGTGTACGGAATATTTTCTGCGGGATGTCGTCCCGGGGGATAAAGTGTTTGCGTACCTGGAAGGCGCAATCCATGGGATGGAGCTTCGGAAAGTCCCGGAAATCTATCTTCTGGCACTGGCAAAATTCTACTCTGGCCAGGCATCCATCTCCGAGGAGCAGAAAGAGCTTCTCTCCCGGATGATGGATATTCTCTCCGCACGCGGCATGGTATTTGCGTGGTATAAGGATCTGGCGAGATATGTGGAAATGCCGGGCGAAGTCATGGACAAGGAGATCATTGAGTACCATGGACGGCCGGACGGAAGACCGATCTTAAAGATCCGGATCCTGCCGGATGAGGAAGAGTTCCATGAGGAAGAGATGAACATGGTCTATAAGGGGATCTATGTGCGTCAGAAGCTCTTATTTGACGGCGAGATCATGGAATACGAGATCTGGGAGAATGAGGACGGAACGATGGTGAAGAAGGCGGAGGGCGAAGTGACCTGCAGCGAACCGGCGACCGGGGACAAAGGCAACCGCTTTACGGCTCTGAATTCCATGAATCTCTATCTCGGAATGAAGGATGACCGGAAATTGAAAGAAAGCATGACAGAATATGTGACGGACAGTCAGATCGCGAAAAAACTGTTCCGTCTGGCGTAACGAGGACAAAGGAATGGAGAAACTGATCATTGGCATCGACCTCTGCGATAACTACACCCAGGCAGCTGTCCTGGGGCGTGAGGATGCGTGGATGCTCCCGACCGTCATCTGCAGAAAGAAGGCTGCGGAAGAGTGGTATGTGGGGGAAGATGCGTACAAATATACGCTGGTGGGCGAGGGAGTCATCGTTGACAAGCTCCTTAGCCTGGCGGCAAAAGAAGGAACGTCCACTATCGGAGGCGTGAAATACGGCGGAATGGAGCTGCTGCAGAGATTCCTGGGCAGCATCCTCGCCATGGTCCGGGCAGAGTACGGCGGGCAGAAGATCGACGAGCTGGTCATCAGCCTGAAAAACATGGAGATGAAGCTTTTAGAAGGTCTTACGGCCAGCGTGGAGGCCCTAGGCGTTCCGAAGGGATGCATCCATATCGCAAGCCACACGGAATGTTTTGTCCACTATGTGTTAAACCAGAGGAGAGACGTCTGGGGAGGCCAGGTGGGGATGTTCTCCCTGTCGGACGAAGATCTGCGCTACTATGAACTGAAGGTCACGAGAGGACCCCGCCAGATGACGGCCATGGCGGAGCACGAGGAGCTGGAAGAGGGCTTTAGCCTGAGCGTCCTGGATACAGGCTCCGGGGCAAAGATGGCGGATAAGATCCTCTGCGCCTGCGGGGAGCGTTTTCTGCAGAAAAAGATCTTTTCCTCGATCTTCCTGACGGGAAAAGGCTTTGCGAGAACAGACTGGGCGCCGGAATTCATGAAACAGATCTGCAACAGGAGAAGAGTCTTTGTGGAGACGGCTCTCTTTGCGAAGGGCGCTGCCATGAAGGCAGAGGAATACTTAAACGAGAGCGATTCCCCGTCATTTGTCTGCCTCTGTGAGGGCAAATTATGGTCCACGGTCTCCATGGAGGTCATGAAGCGGGACGCGAAGTCGGAGCTCGTCCTGGCATCTGCCGGTGAGAGCTGGTATGAGGCGAGAAGTGTGGTCGAAGTGATCCCGGACGGGGAACGTGAGATCACGTTCACGATCACGCCGCAGCAGGAGCCGAAAAAGAAACGCCAGGTGAAGGTTACCCTTGACGGATTCCCGGAGCGTCCGAATAAGACGACGAAGATCCGGGTGGCTGTCGGCTTCCTCGATGAGAAGACGATGGTGGTCAAGCTCACAGACCAGGGATTCGGGGAGCTGTTCCCGAAGACGGACGCGGTGGTCCGCCAGGAGGTGACGTTATGAGTCTGATTCTCTGCAGACAGGAGCCTGTGAAGATTCCTCTTTATATCGAAGATCTTGGGATCCATATCTATTCTTCCCAGGAGCTCTGCTATGTGATCTACAATAACCCGCTGCTGGTTCTGGAGGACTTTATCGACAGCCGCCTCACGGAGTTCCTCCGGAGTGAGCTGCGCATGCCGTTCCTCGCGGAGAAGATCGAAAAATGGATGGAGAGCCGCGGTGCGACGGAGGAGATCCTGTATCTGATCCTTCAGGAGTGCAACTATTATTCCCCGAAGGAGCAGGCTGCTTACCGTCAGACGGTAAACGGATTAAAGAAACTCACGGAGGAAGAATACAAGAAACGCCGTGCGGATTATTTTTACGGTCTTGATCTCTTCGGAAAAGCAGTCACGATCTACGAGCAGATCTTAGACGGGGCAGGACGCCATCTCTCCGGGGATTTCCGCGGGAAAGTCTGGAACAACATTGCAGCCTGCTATGCGAAGCTTTTCTGCTACCAGAAGGCGATGCATGCCTACGAGAACGCCTGGAATGCAAAGGCGGAGGCGGAGTATGTGAAGCGCATGTACTTCCTCACGGCGCTGAATCCGGAGCTTAAATTAAAAGATAAGTTCCAGGAGATGATCGGGGAGGATGACAAGGAAGTCTGGGATCAGGAAGTGAAGGAGGCAAGGGAAGAGGCGGAAAAAGCGCCGGAGACCTTAAAACTTGCCGCTGTGTTCGAGAAAGACCCGGCCGGCCGGATCGCGGCGGCGGGGGATGTGCTGAACCGCTGGAAGATGGAATACAGGAGAATGCTGTAAGATCATTTTCACGGGCAGAAGTTTTTGGACCGGAAAATCCTGTGTGATACAGGGACAGTGGTGGATTTTGCTGACTTTTTCCTTGACATTTTATCAGGATTCTACTATATTAGGAAAGAGCAGTCGGAAAATATTTGCGGCTGTGAAGCGAACCGGATGAAAGAAAGAGCCGGTCTGGGAAACAAGTGAAAAGCTGGGAAGAAGAGGAGTACATTTTTTGCGCCTCCAGAGAGAACTGTCCATTGGCTGGAAGACGGTTTGGGAATGCGGAAATGGAAGGTAGCTTCGGAGCCGGAGCAGTGAACGGAAAGTAGCTGTTCCCGGGGAGAAACCTCGTTAAGAACAAATGAGATACTGTCTGAAGGATCGGAAGGTCCTGGGGATGGTGAATAAAGGTGGTAACGCGGTGATTCGCCCTTTGCATGAATGTGCAGAGGGCGTTTTTGTTTTAGCGGGAAAGTCCGGCAGGATTTCCGGAAAAACAAAAGGCACCGGCAACAGGAGTACAAAACGATGACAAAGAAAGATTCCAAACAGAAAAAAGTACAAATCACAAACTGCGAGACCTGCGCCTTTTACACATATGATGAAGAGTATGGCTACTACGTCTGCGAGGCAGATCTGGACGAGGACGAGATGTCTGCGTTCCTTCGGGGAAGTGATTTTTCCTGCGGGTTCTACCAGCTTGATGATGAATATGCCATCGTAAGAAAACAGATGTAGAAAAGAATAAGGAGAAGACCATGAAAGAACTGGAAAAGACCTACAATCCGGCGGACATTGAAGACCGCCTGTACCAGAAATGGCTGGACAACAAGTATTTCCATGCAGATGCGGAGAGAGGAAGACGTGAGGGCAAGAAGCCGTTCACGATCGTAATGCCGCCGCCAAACATCACAGGACAGCTTCATATGGGACACGCTCTTGACAACACGATGCAGGATATCCTGATCCGTTACAAGAGAATGCAGGGCTACGAGGCACTCTGGCAGCCGGGTACTGACCACGCAGCCATCGCTACCGAGGTCAAGGTTATCGACAAGTTAAAGAAAGAGGGCATCAACAAGAACGACCTCGGACGTGAGGGATTCTTAAAAGAGGCCTGGAAGTGGAAAGAGGAGTACGGCACAAGGATCATCAAGCAGCTCCACAAACTCGGTTCCTCCGCGGATTGGGACAGAGAGCGCTTCACGATGGACGCAGGCTGCTCCGAGGCTGTTTTAGAGGTATTTACACGCCTCTATGAGAAAGGATATATCTATAAAGGATCCAGGATTATCAACTGGTGCCCGGTCTGCAAGACATCCATCTCCGACGCTGAGGTTGAGCACAAGGAGCAGGACGGCTTCTTCTGGCACATCAACTACCCGATCGTAGGCGAAGAGGGAAGATTCGTTGAGATTGCGACGACAAGACCGGAGACACTGCTCGGCGATACCGCCGTTGCCGTAAATCCGGAGGACGAGCGCTACAAAGACATCATCGGAAAGATGTTAAAGCTTCCGCTCACAGACCGCGAGATCCCGGTGATCGCAGATGAGTATGTTGACAAGGAATTCGGAACCGGCTGCGTAAAGATCACACCGGCTCACGACCCGAACGACTTCGAGGTCGGAAAACGCCACAACCTGGAAGAGATCTGCATCATGAACGACGATGCGACGATCAATGTTCCGGGCAAATACTTCGGCATGGACCGCTATGAGGCGAGAAAAGCCATGGTCGAGGATTTGAAGGAAATGGGACTTCTCGTGAAAGTTGTTCCGCACAGCCACAATGTCGGCACCCACGACCGCTGCGGCACGACCGTAGAACCGATGGTAAAACCGCAGTGGTTCGTAAAGATGGACGAGATGGCAAAACCGGCGATCGAGGCATTAAAGAGCGGCAAATTAAGATTCGTTCCGGAGAGCTTCGGAAAAACATATCTCCACTGGCTCGAGGGAATCCGCGATTGGTGTATCTCCAGACAGCTCTGGTGGGGCCACAGGATCCCGGCTTACTACTGCGAAGAGTGCGGTGAGATGACGGTTGCAAAAATGATGCCGGAGAAGTGCCCGAAATGCGGCTGCACACACTTAAAGCAGGATGAGGACACCCTCGATACCTGGTTCTCCTCCGCATTATGGCCGTTCTCCACACTCGGCTGGCCGAAGGAGACCGACGAGATGAAGTATTTCTATCCGACAGACGTTCTCGTTACCGGATACGACATCATCTTCTTCTGGGTCATCCGTATGGTATTCTCCGGACTTGAGCAGACCGGCGAGTGCCCGTTCAATACGGTCCTGATCCACGGCCTTGTCCGCGATTCCCAGGGACGCAAGATGAGTAAGTCCTTAGGAAACGGGATCGATCCGCTGGAAGTCATCGACAAGTACGGTGCAGATGCTCTCCGTATGACTCTTATGACAGGAAATGCTCCTGGAAACGATATGCGTTTCTACTGGGAGAGAGTCGAGGCGAGCAGAAACTTCGCAAACAAGGTATGGAACGCGAGCCGTTTCATCATGATGAATATCGAGAAGGCACCGGCAGGCGAGGCGAAGCTCAGTGACCTTACGGCAGCAGATAAATGGATCCTCTCCAAGGTCAATGATCTTGCGAAGGAAGTTACGGAAAACATGGACAAGTACGAGCTCGGAATTGCCCTCCAGAAGGTTTACGATTTCGTTTGGGAGGAGTTCTGTGACTGGTACATCGAGATGGTAAAACCGCGTCTCTGGAACGATGAGGACCAGACGAAGGCAGCGGCGATCTGGACATTAAAGACAGTCCTGATCAATTCCTTAAAGCTTTTACATCCGTTCATGCCGTTCATCACGGAAGAGATCTTCTGCAATTTACAGGATGATGAGCCGTCCATCATGATCTCCTCCTGGCCGGTATATAAGGAAGAGTGGAATTTCGCCGAGGATGAGCATGCAGTCGAGGTCATCAAGGAGGCTGTCCGCGCGATCCGTAATGTGCGTACATCCATGAATGTTCCGCCGAGCAGAAAGGCGAAGGTGTTCGTTGTGACTGAGGATGCTGATCTCACAAAGATTTTTGAGAACAGCCGTGTATTCTTCAGCACGCTTGCTTCTGCGAATGAGGTTGTGATCCAGAAGGATAAGACAGGAATCGGCGAGGATGCCGTATCCGCAGTGATCCCGAAGGCAGCGATCTATATGCCGTTTGCGGAGCTTGTTGATATCGAGAAAGAGACGGAGCGCCTGAAGAAGGAAGAGGAGCGTCTTACGAAGGAGCTTGCGCGTGTAAACGGAATGCTTGCGAATGAGAAGTTTGTGAGCAAGGCGCCGCAGGCGAAGATCGATGAGGAGAGAGCGAAGCTTCAGAAGTATACAGAGATGATGGAGCAGGTGAAAACTCGGTTGGCGCAGCTTGGAAAGTAAGTGATAGCGCGAAAGTGCTGATGATATAGGGGCAGCCGCAGGTGTTTATTACCTGTGGCTGTTCTGTTTTGAAGGGAAGGTTGTCTGAGAGGTTGGCGGAAGTACGCGGTGAGCGTCCGGACAGGAGTGCCCGGGGATGCGGGGATGGTTCCTCTAAGCTCCCGGGCGCTTTGCTCGGTGATGGCGGTGAATGTCCATGGGTGGTGAGTTTTGCTGGAATGCGTCGAATTGTTCCGACAGGTTCAGGTTGCAAATTTGATGAGAAACGGGTATCATATGTGAGGGAAGCAGGTCACGACGAGGAGGAGTTTTCTTGGAGTACATAACGATGCAGGAGGCGTGGGATCAGATCGAGGCAATCCCGGGGTATGCGAGGAAGAAGAGCGGGATCCC
Source organism: Pilosibacter sp. NGB245 (assembly GCF_057397225.1). Taxonomy (NCBI): domain Bacteria; kingdom Bacillati; phylum Bacillota; class Clostridia; order Eubacteriales; family Clostridiaceae; genus Pilosibacter; species Pilosibacter sp. NGB245. Next base: position 1,553,772 of record NZ_CM171584.1, read on the forward strand.
GAAGATACGGGAGTTTCTCGGGCTTTTGGGCGATCCGGACCGGAAGTTTCAGGTGATCCATGTTGCCGGGACGAACGGAAAGGGTTCGGTTTGTGCTTTTTTGACATCGATGCTCTGCGAAGCGGGAATCCCGTGCGGAACGTTTGTTTCGCCGCATCTGGTGGATATCCGGGAGCGGTTTCTGATCGGCGGGGTGATGGTCCCGGAGGCGGATTTTGTAAGGGCGTTTCTGGAGGTGCAGGCTGCCTGTGAGAAATGGACTGCGCGGGGAACGCTTCATCCTACCTACTTTGAGTTTTTGTTTTACATGGGACTTTGTATTTTCCGGAATGCCGGTGTGGAGGTTCTGGTCCTGGAGACGGGAATGGGAGGTACATATGATGTGACGAACGTGGTGGAGGATCCGCTTGTTTCGGTCATCACGTCCATCAGCATCGATCACACGGCGTTTCTGGGATCGACGATCGCGGAGATCGCGGCGCACAAGGCGGGGATCATAAAGCGGGGCCATCCTGTGGTATATGACTGCAGTTCTCCGGAGGCGGCAGCGGTGATTTCTGCGAAGGCTGAGGAGCTGGGAGTACAAAAGTTTCCTGTGACGCCGGAGACGGCAGGTCGCGGGATCCGAACCCATCTCGCGGGTATGGAGGCTGATACGGCTGCCCGGCTGGACAGAAATCTGTTGGAGCTGTCTTACCGCGGAAGAGATGTGCTGTTTGAGATCCCGTTTGAGGCGCCTTACCAGTTTATGAACGCGGCGCTGGCGATCCGGGCGTTAGATATCTCGGGACTTCCTGTGACACCGGAGCAGGCGAAGGCAGGGGTTCGGAAAGCAAAATGGCCCGCGCGGATGGAACAGATCTGTCCGGGCGTATACCTTGACGGGGCGCACAATGAGGATGGGATCCGGGCGTTCCTGGATGCGGCCTGCAGGCTGAAGAAATTGCGGGATCCGGATCATGTGAGGATCCTGTTTGCGGTCTCCGCGGACAAGAAGTACCCGGAGATGCTGGCTGAGATCAGAGAGCGTCTGCAGCCGGATTTCTGGATCCTTGCGAAGATGGAGTCCCATCGGACGCTTTCCGTCAGGGAACTGGAGGAGGCGGCAAAAGTGCTTGCCGATCAGGAATGCGGGAAAAAAACGGAAATCCTGGTTTGTCCGGATGTGAAAGAGGCGTTAAACCGTCTGTTCCGCATTCACGGGGAGCATGATCTGACTTTGATCGCCGGATCGCTGTATCTGGCGGGGGAAGTGAAGGAGTGTTTCGGGAACTCAGGCTGAGAAAAGTGATAACGGATGCTGCGGAAGATACGAAAGCGGCAGCAGGAGCGGCGGTCTCGTGCATGGAACGGACTGCAGCGATAAAGGAGAGACAGATATGATCAATTTTGAAGAAGAGATCGAGCGTTTTAAACCGAGTCTGGAGGTCGAGGCGGTCAGCGATGCGATTGTAAAGAGTGACCTCACAGATATGGCTGACATCATGATGGACATCATGAAGGATATCAAGAAGGAAAAGTAATATATGGATGAAATGCAGAAGATCCAGTACGCGGCGAACAGCTATTATAACCGTGGTCTGGAAATGGCAAAGGAGAGAAACCTTTCCGGGGCGGCGAGATTTTTAAAGCGCGCCCTGCAGTTTAATAAATACCACACGGATGCCAGAAACCTTCTGGGACTCATCTTTTACGAGATGGGGGAGACGTCGGATGCGCTGATCCAGTGGGTCATCAGCATCAATCTCCAGCCGGACAACAACCGCGCGGACCATTACCTTGACGAGGTGCAGAGAAAGCCGGGACAGCTGGAGATCGCGAGCCAGATGGTGAAGAAATTCAACCAGGCACTGTTTTATGCGCAGAATGACAGCGATGATCTCGCAGTTCTGCAGTTAAAGAGGATCGTCGACGAGAAGCCGAATTTCGTGAAGGCGCATCTGCTCCTCGCGCTCCTCTACATGGAGCACGGCGATTATGTGAAGGCGGGAAAGTCCCTGGTCAAGGTGCTCCAGATCGACAACAACAACGAGAAGGCCACCCGGTACATGGAGTATGTAAAAGAGCATACCGGAAAGGCGGAGGTGGAAAAGAGAAAGCTGAAAAATGCGTTCTCCCACCGGGAAATGCAGGATGATGATGTGATCCTGCCGCCGACTTATAAGGAGAATACAGGCTGGCAGTCGATCATCAATATCGGCATCGGTCTTGTCCTGGGCGCGGTCATGGTCGTATTCCTCATCATGCCGGCGAGAGAGCGGGCGCTCAATTATGAACATAATCAGGAGATGCAGTCCTACACGGATAAGCTGAATCTCGCAAACCAGGAGACGGACAAGTTAAAGCTCCAGGTGGAGGATTACCAGAAGCAGAAGGAGGACGCGGAAGGTCAGTTAAATGACCTGAAGGGGGATTCAGGAAGCACGGTAAACCAGTATGCGACACTCGCAAAGATCCTCGATGCGTACCGAAAAGGGGACATGAACACGGCGGTTTTAAGCTATGTGGACATGGATCAGTCGAAGATCACGGATGACAGTTCTGTGGCGATCTTAAATGAGATCAAAGCGGACATGGACACAAATGCCCCGGCGGTCCTTATGGCGGCGGCTGCTCAGTCCACAGCTGCCGGTGACTATGACACAGCGCTCCACTATTATGAAAAATACATGGAGATCGACGACAAGAACCCGGAAGTCATCTACGACATGGGCATGGTGTACAAGTCAAAGGGCGACACCGACAATGCGAACCAGATGTTCGGACAGGTCATCATGAACTTTGCGGATTCGGAGTTTGCGGAGAAGGCGAAGACGGAGCGGGGATACTAGAAATCAAATAAAAATGATCAAGAGACTTTACAGAAGAAAAGCTGTGAGGTCTCTTTTTGTTTGGCCGGAAATAATCAGATTATAGAAAAGGAGAGGAAGAACATATGGAAGATTCATTTGTATACGAGGCGAAAGGTCCGACACTCATCATTCATCTGCCGAAGGAGTTTGACCACCATAACTGCAGGAATCTGCGGTATGAGACGGATCTTCTGATGGCGGAAAATTATGTTTCCAGGATCATCTTTGATTTTACGCGGACGCGGTTTATGGACAGCTCCGGCATTGGGGTCCTCTTAAACCGCTACAAGCAGATGAAGGCGGGGCACACAAGCTTTTACGGCGCCTGCCCGCAGGTCATGCGCGTTCTGAAGGTTGCGGGGATCCTGGGACTGATGCACCAGTATGAGTCAAAGGAAGAAGCGATCTACAGCAGGGAGGTATAGGGATGGAGACGACGGTGAAGAATGTGCAGAATGGGAAAGGCGAGGAGACGGCGGCGTGTGAGACGATGGAACTCGTGATGGAGAGCCGGTCCGAGAATGAGGAGTTTGCGAGAGTTGTCGCGGCTGTCTTTGCGAGCCGCCTGGATCCGACCCTGGAAGAGCTGGATGACATCAAAACGGCAGTCTCGGAGGCGGTAACGAATGCGGTGATCCACGGATACCGGGGCGGGAAAGGGAAAATAACTCTCGCTGCGACAGCATGGGGGAAAGAGCGGCTGTTTTCCGTGACGGTCCGTGACGAGGGCGTCGGGATCGCGGATGTGGAGCAGGCGATGGAGCCGATGTTCACGACATGCCCGGAGGACGGTCGGTCCGGCATGGGATTTTCCTTCATGGAGGCGTTTATGGACCAGGTGGAGGTCGTCTCCGCGCCGGGAAAGGGAACCTCCGTCACGATGAAAAAGAAGATCGGCAGGTGACGGGATGGCGGACACTGCGGAACTTTTAAAATGTTCACACGCAGGGGATAAAGAGGCGAGAGACCGGCTCGTTATGGAGAATGCAGGACTTGTCTGGAGTATTGTAAAGAGGTTTGCGGGCCGTGGAACGGAAGTGGAAGATCTGTTCCAGATCGGAAATATCGGGCTCATGAAGGCCATTGACCGGTTTGACACAGAGCTTGGCGTCCGGTTTTCAACGTATGCGGTGCCGATGATCCTCGGGGAGATCCGCCGGTTTCTCCGCGACGACGGCATGATCAAGGTCAGCAGACCATTAAAGGAGCTTGCCGGGAAGGTAGGAGCGGCGAGAGAGAAGCTGGAAGCGGATCTCGGGCGGGAGCCGACCGTGGAGGAACTTGCAAAGTCCGTAGGGGCGAGCCGTGAGGAGGTGGCGGCATCCATGGAAGCCGGGGCGAGAGTCGGCTCCATCTATGAACCGTTTGATCCCGGGGACGGGACCGGCGGCTGTCTGGCCGATAAGATCGCGGAAAAGACATCGGAGAACGACCGCGTCCTGGACAGGATCGTTTTGTCAGAGCTTCTCTCTGACCTCGGGGAGCGGGAACAGCAGCTCATAAAGCTGCGCTATTTTGAAAACCAGACCCAGACTGCAATCGCATCCCGACTTGGAATTTCACAGGTTCAGGTGTCACGGCTGGAGAAGAAGATCCTGCGGGAGATGCGGGAGAGGATGATGGGGTGAAGGGGACATTATAGAGTGATTTAAGGAAAATGATAAGAGTGTATTGGCTGTAGCTGATACACTTTTTTGTTGGAACGAACAGCAGGTAAAGAAAGATCACATTTGCAGATCAGAATTGCAGTCAGAATAAATTTAAAATGCGAGTTTGTAAAGCATGGATACGAAAAAGTGCTGTATCGATTGTACTGTTCGCATTCCTATGGTATGATAAAAGAAGTGAAATACTGAAGATGAAATAGATAATGGTAAGAGGTGACAATATGGCAGTGTGCTATAAAAAACTTTGGAAAATGTTGATCGATAAAGATATGATAAAAAAGGATTTACGCCTGCAGACTGGTTTCAGCACGACAACTATGTCAAAGCTGTCTAAGGATGAAAATGTCAGTATGGATGTAATTGAAAAAATTTGTACTGTGTTAAATTGCGATGTTGGAGACATCATGGAGTTTATACCTGATAAAAAAGAGGAACAGTAGAAAAAGCGGATTCTTCGGAAACAGAAAGCGACTCAAAATAATCAGGTGGCGAATGCTACCAAAGAGAGCGAGGTGTTACAATGACCATAGAAGAAATTCTTGCAGGAGAATCGAAGAATGTGGAGTTCAAAGAGAACCTGCCGGAGAAAAGCATTAAATATATGAAGTCTGTGGTTGCATTTGCAAATGGAACCGGAGGAAAAATCATTTTCGGAATTGCAGATAAAACCAGAGAGGTTATTGGCTTTGACAAGGAAGATGTGTTCAAAAAAATGGATGCCATTGCCAATGCCGTATCGGATAGCTGCGAACCGGCAATTATTCCGGATATTACATTACAGACAGTTGACGGTAAAACAGTCATTGTAGTGGAAATTTCTGAAGACAGACAGCGACCGTATTATATCAAAGCTCTTGGCAGAGAAGGCGGTGTATATGTCCGTGTTGCCGGAACTACCCGCCTTGCCGATGAGTACATGATAAAAGAGCTGATGTTTGAGGGAAGTAACCGTTATTTTGACCAGGCTTTGTGCACCGGACTGACCATTACAGATGAAGATATTGATGCTCTTTGCAAAGCAATGAAGGATCAGGCAGTTAAAAATGCTCATAACGAGGAGCAAAAAGCGTCCATCAAAGACGTTGGCAGACAGCAGCTCCGTTCCTGGGGAGTATTGATTGAGCGTGAAGGAAAAGATTATCCATCCAATGCTTTTGCGATTCTAACGGGCAAGGGAGGACTGCATGTTGCAACGCAATGTGGCGTGTTCAAAGGAACAACAAAAGCGGTATTTGTTGATCGTAGAGAGTATACAGGTCCGCTTTGGGAACAGATAGACGAGGCATTTCAGTTTGTTTTGCGAAATATTCACCTGGGTGCGACGATTGTGGGGCTTTATCGACAGGATGTTTATGAAATTCCACCGGATGCTATTCGTGAGTTGATTATCAATGCAATGGTGCATCGGAGCTATCTGGATCATGGTACGATACAAGTTGCAGTATATGACAACCGCCTGGAAATTACTTCTCCTGGAAAGCTGCCAATGGGACAGACCATAGAGCGCATGAAAAAAGGATATTCTAAAATTAGGAATGAAGCACTTGCTCATGCATTTGCATACATGAATCTGATCGAGCATTGGGGAAGTGGTATTCCGAGAATCATTGATAAAGTAAAATCTGCTGGACTGCGGGATCCGGAGTTTATTGGCGGTGAGGTTGACTTGCGTATCAACATTTACCGGGAGCAAAATAATGCCATTAGCATTAAGAATGGCGTTGATACAGAAAAAAATGGCATTGATGGCGTTAAAAATGGCACTGATGGCGTTAAAAATGGCATTGAAAATGGCGTTGATGAAGTGTTATACACAGATAAAGATCTCTCAGATCATATTCAAAAACTACTGAAGATCATTACCAAATATCCGACAGAAACGCAGGCACAGTATGCAGAGAAGCTTGGGGTATCTAAAAGAACAATCTCCAGAATTTTTTCGGAATTAAAAGAACAAGGCATACTTGAACAGCAAGGAACCAGAAGAAAAGCAAAGTGGATTATTTCCAAAAACAAATAGGAGGGGCAGCAAAGCGTCCGAGACGAATGTGCAGCCGGCGTTGCTGGGGCTGCTTTGCGAAGAAATTGGAGTGGGGTTCTCCCATACAAGAAAATGAGCGTGGATAGCGTCCATGCTCTGCGTGCGCAAGACTTGAGACTTATGAGATAACTTATGAACTTATGAGATGTCGGCATTTTTTATTTACTCTTAAAGCGTGATATATTATAATGTTAATATAATTTTGGATGTTTAGGAAACCACTTTGAAAGTAATAAGGCGATGAAAAATGGCAGTATCATACAAAAGATTATTCAAACTTATGATCGACAAAAAGATGCGAAAAAAGGATTTATGTGAGCTTGCTGGTGTCAGCACAAGCACTATGAGTAAGATGGGGCGGGATGAGATTGTTTCACTTGAAGTTATTGACCGGATCTGTCAGAAATTGAACTGTAATATTGAGGATGTTCTTGAGATTCTGCCTGACAGTCCCGATAGTAGGACATCAAGAGATGTAGAATAAGGACTAAAACAAAGGTAGGTGAAAGAATTGAAAGTACTTGATAATATCACCAGTACGGTTCGGGATGATCTGCAGGTAGAAATCAAAAGAGGCAGCAAGGTGTCAATAGCGGCAGCCTGCTTTTCGATGTATGCGTATAAAGAATTGAAAAAGCAGTTGGAATTGGTGGACGAGTTCCGCTTTATTTTTACTTCGCCCACCTTTGTTAAAGAAAAAGCCGAAAAGCAGAAGCGTGAGTTCTACATTCCCCGGCTTTCCCGTGAAACCAGTCTATACGGCACAGAATTTGAAATCAAGCTGCGCAATGAAATGAACCAGCGGGCAATCGCCAGGGAGTGCGCTGATTGGATCAGGGAAAAAGCGAAATTCAAGTCAAATACTACAGGTGAAAACATGGGTGGCTTTATGACCGTGGATTCGGGCGCGATACAGACAACCTATGTTCCAATCAATGGTTTTACCACAGTAGACATTGGCTGTGAACGTGGAAACAACAGCTACAACATGGTCACCTGCATGGAAGCTCCGCACTCTCAGCAATATATGCAGCTTTTTGATGGTCTTTGGAATAACCGGGAAAAGATGCAGGATGTCACGGACGTAGTTTTGGAAAACATTAGTACGGCTTATGCGGAAAATTCTCCGGAGTTCATCTATTTCATGACACTGTATCATGTGTTCAGTGAATTTTTGGATGATATCTCTGAAGATGAACTGCCGAACGAGGCTACTGGTTTCAAGCAGAGCAAAATCTGGAGTATGCTTTATGATTTCCAGCGGGATGCCGTGCTTGCCATCATCAACAAATTGGAAAAGTACAACGGCTGCATTCTTGCCGATAGCGTTGGTCTTGGTAAAACATTCACTGCTCTTGCAGTTGTAAAATATTACGAGAATCGAAACAAGTCGGTGCTGGTGCTATGTCCGAAAAAGCTGGCAGAAAACTGGAATACATACAAGGATAACTATGTCAATAACCCGATTGCATCGGACAGGCTGAACTACGATGTTTTGTTCCATACGGACCTTTCCCGCAATGGCGGACAGTCCAATGGTCTTGATCTGAACCGCCTGAACTGGGGCAATTACGATCTGGTAGTCATTGATGAATCGCACAACTTCCGCAATGGTATCGGTACGCACAGCAAGACGCAGGATAACCGTTATCAGCGTCTGATGGATAAGGTGATCCGTTCCGGCGTTAAAACCAAAGTTTTGATGCTCTCGGCAACGCCGGTCAACAACCGCTTTGTTGATTTGAAGAACCAGCTTGCCCTTGCCTATGAGGGGAACTCGGAGTTCCTTGATGAGCGGCTGAATACATCCAAAAACGTGGAGGATATTTTCAAGCAGGCGCAAAAGGCGTTCAATGCCTGGAGTAAATTGCCCCAAGAAGAACGAACCACAGATGCACTGCTGCGCACATTGGATTTCGACTTTTTTGAGCTATTGGATAGCGTGACCATTGCCCGCTCCCGTAAACATATTGAAAAATATTACGACACCAACGAAATAGGAAAATTTCCCGAACGGCTCAAGTCAATTTCCAAACGTCCCTGCCTGACGGATTTGAACAACGCCATCAACTACAACGAGATTTATGAGCAGCTCATGCAGCTTTCCTTGTGTGTATGCGCCGTCCAATTACATTTTCCCCAGCAAGCTCCAGAAATATAAAGAGTTGACCCACAACAAGGGTGAAAACCTGACCCAGACAGGCCGTGAGCAAGGTATCCGCCGCTTGATGAGCATCAACCTTTTGAAGCGTCTGGAAAGCTCGGTTCATTCTTTCCAACTGACATTGACCCGAATCAAAGAGCTGATCAATGGTACGATTCAGTCCATTAACCAGTTTGAGAAATACGGTCGGGCAGATTTGGATATGTACGATGCCGGCGGCGATGACTTTGATATAGACGATGAAAACACGGATTTCTTTACCGTTGGCAAAAAGGTAAAAATTGACCTTGCTGATATGGACTGGAAGAGTTGGCGCACGGAGCTTCAGCGGGATGCAGAGGTTCTGGAACTGCTGACCTTTATGGTTGCCGATATTACCCCGGAGCATGATGTCAAATTGCAGGAACTGTTAAAACTGCTATCTGAGAAAATTGAGAATCCGATCAATTCTGGGAACAAGAAAGTGCTGATCTTCTCGGCGTTTTCTGATACAGCCGAGTATCTGTATGACCATGTCAGCAAGTATATCAAAGATAAATACGGACTGAACACAGCGGTAATCACCGGTTCCATTGATGGTAAAACCACGATCAAGGGATTTCAGGCAACACTGAACAATGTTCTGACCTGCTTTTCCCCTATCTCCAAAGGTCGGGATGTTCTGATGCCTGGCAGTACCACGGAGATTGATGTGTTGATTGCAACGGACTGTATCTCGGAAGGACAGAACTTGCAGGACTGCGATTATCTGATCAACTATGATATCCACTGGAATCCGGTTCGCATTATTCAGCGGTTTGGCCGTGTTGACCGTATCGGCAGTCGTAACCAGTACATACAGCTTGTAAACTTCTGGCCGGACTTGACGCTGGATGAGTATATCAATCTGAAATCTCGTGTGGAGACCCGCATGAAAATCACGGTTATGACCTCTACCGGCGATGATGACCTGATCAATCCAGAGGAAAAGGGAGATTTGGAATACCGCAAAGCGCAGCTCAAACGCTTACAGGAAGAAGTGGTTGATATTGAGGATATGTCCGATGGAATCTCAATTATGGATTTGGGGCTGAATGAATTCCGGCTCGACTTATTGGACTACATAAAACGGAATGGAGACATGGACAAAAAGCCTCGTGGGCTTCATGCTGTGGTGCCTGCCACGGATGAACTGCCGGATGGCGTGATCTTTGTGCTGAAAAATATCAACAACAGCGTCAACGTGGATAACCGGAACCGCATCCATCCGTTCTACATGGTTTATATCGGAGTGGACGGTCAGATTATCTGCGATTACCTGAATCCGAAAAAGATGTTGGATGATATTCGCTTGCTCTGCCGTGGAAAATCCACACCGATCAAAGAGGCATACGAACGCTTTAACCGGGAAACGGATGATGGGCGGAATATGGCGGAAATGTCTGAGCTGCTGAGCGAAGCAATCAATTCCATCATTGATGTGAAAGAGGAAAGCGATATTGACAGTCTGTTCTCTGCCGGTGGAACATCCGCTTTAATGAGCGACATATCCGGGCTGGATGATTTTGAACTGATTTGCTTCCTTGTTGTGAAATGATTGTCTGGAGGTGAGATGCCGTGCTGGGATTGCCAAAATCGACGGAGTTTAACAAACGTATCCCTAAGCAGAAGTTTTATGAAAACATTGCTGTGACACCGGCTATGAAAAAAGCGTTCGTGGAGCAGATCAGGATTATCTACTGGCGCAATAAAATTGCTGCCACCACCCTGAATCTGGCTGCTGGCGAACAGGTGACAGAGATTGAGGTGTTCGAGGTGAGGTTGTCTGCCCCGGAACTGGACGAATGCGTGTTGCGCCAGATCGACCGGGAAATCCCGTATCACATCTTGTTTTTGCTGGAATACGAGGGCAGGTATCAGGCTGCTATCGGTTACAAGGAAGCTGCGGCGGGTAAAAAGGCCTTTAAAGTTGACCGCTATTATTATACGGATTGGCTGGAAGAAAGTGAACTTCCGGTGCATCTGGACGGGCTTTCGCTGGATGCCGTGTATGAGAATTTTGTACGGCAGATTGCGGGGACGGCTCTCGGTTCAGATAAATCCTCTACTCTGAAAGAAAGTGTAGAGCAGCAGAAACAGCGAGAACAACTGGAAAAGCAGATTGCGGCTTTGGAAGTAAAAATCAGGAAAGAAAAACAACCAAAGAAGAAATTTGAATTAGTACAAGAGCTGAAGAATATGCAGGGAAAATTGGAAGGTGCGGTGATAAGTTGAATATGGATGAAACATACAATCTTCCAGAATCGTTACGCAAAAGCATTGAGCTTCAGAATAGGTTGCAGGAAAGCTGCAAACCAATTTTAGAGCAGCAGGCTCGTATACAGCAACTTACTGCCCCTTTGCTAAATAGTTTACCTACAAGCAACCTTGCGGTATCTGCCTTGAATGGTCTTGCTCATATGACAGAGAGCCCGGCAGTACAACTGATTCGAGAGAATTCGATGCTGATGCAGAATGCAACGGCATCCTTATACAAATCTATCCAACCGTTCAGACTTGACAATTCGATATGGGAGCAATTTCATACAAATACCGCAGCTATATTAGATTCATATAGAGATGCTGTTTCGGGTAATTTGGCAACAGGCCTTTGTGCATCCTTGGCTGTGGTAAATGCACAGATTGCAGCTTCGCCAGCCTTGCAATGGATTCATAGCATTGATTTTTCACCGTGGATAGATACGTTGAGAAATCTACACATTGGGGACGATTTTCTAAAACGTTACCGTGAGCTAAATGACGTTTGTCTGACAGCTTTGTATGAATGCAAATGGTTCCCCTATGCAAGTTGGTCTGCTGATCTGAGGTTGACAAGAGAAATATATCATGTCTTGTCAACCAGTCGAGGAGCCAGTAAAAGGCGAGAAAAGAGAGTCGATAAACTGATTCTTGGATACTATACTCCACAACGTATCAAAGAAATTAAACGGACGTGGAATGATTCGGATTTAGAACCGCACATTAAGAAAATCCTTGGGCAAGCACTTGAAGCACACCTGCGTGGCGAATATGCGCTATCAATAGCATGTTTATCAACCATGTGGGAGGGATTGATTCATCATAAGCTGCATATTACGGGGCGGTACAGTCAAAAGAAGACCGGCAGAGATTTTAGCGAGTTGATAAAAGAAAATGATTTGAAGCCTGTGTTTGGAGAGTTTTACGAGAAGCTAATCGTCTGTGATTGTAATACGGTGGATGAGGTTGTTGAGGGAATCCCCAACCGGAATGGTGTTTCTCACAGCAAATATAAAAAATATCCAAACAAAAAAGCCTCACTGAATGCGATCTCAATAGCGGATTTTATCATACACTTGGAGCCAAAACAGGAAACGGAGGAACAATCAAATGGACAAACTGAAAATGCACAGCCTTGACGGCGTGGAGAGAAATATAGAGCTGATCGGCAAGCTGTTCCCCAATGCCATCACCGAAGTGATGCGTGACGGCAAGGTGGAACACGCCATTGATTTTGACGTTCTGCGGCAGGAACTTTCGGATTCCATCGTGGAAGGCCGAGAGGAACGCTATCAGTTTACCTGGCCGGACAAGAAAAAAGCCATGCTGGCGGCCAATGCGCCCATCACGGCAACACTGCGTCCGGTTGTGACGGACAGTGTTGGCAAAGATGGCACGCCCGGTGGCTTTGACAGCGAGAACCTTTATATCGAGGGCGATAATCTGGAAGTGCTGAAACTCTTGCAGGAAACCTATCTTGGCAAGGTCAAGATGATTTATATTGATCCGCCCTACAACACCGGCAACGATTTTGTCTATGAGGACGACTTTGCCCAGAGTGCTGACGAATATATGGGAAACAGCGGTCAGTATGACGAAGAAGGCAACCGGCTTGTGACCAATACGGAGAGCAATGGTCGTTTTCATACAGATTGGTTGAATATGTTATATCCACGACTGCGGTTAGCAAAGGATTTTTTGAGTGATGATGGGGTTATATTTATAAGTATAGACGATAGTGAATTGCGAAATGTGCTTAAAATTGGTGATGAGGTTTTTGGAAACGCAAATTTTGTTGCATGTTTGACTCGAGTGGCAAAGACAACTAGCTTCAGAGGGAATTATTTTGTGCCAAGTAAGGATTATATTGTTGCCTATTGCAAGAATATTGTCCTTCTTCCAGCGTTCCAGGATGAAGTTACGAATGACGAACAGTTTAAGAAAATCGAAACAGATGGACCGCGAAAGGGTGAATACTATCGTGATGATATTGCTTTCTATTTATCCACATTGCAGACACGTCCTAATCAGCGATACTTTATTGAATGCCCAGATGGAGAGTTAGTGGTTCCTCCGGGAGAGACAATTCCAGGAATAAAAAAAGACGGTGAAAAAGTGTTGCCGCATGATGGTGATGGTGTTTGGAGATGGGAACAGAAACAATACCTAGCAAAAAAGGATTTGTTGTCATTTAAGCAAACAAAAACATCTCCATTATTGAATCAAAATGGAGAGAGAGCAAAATGGAATATTTATACCAAAAGTTACTTGAATGATAAAAAGGAGAAAGGGAATATTCCCAGAGATCTCTTAGAAGGCTTTCTGAATCGAAACGGAAGCGAAGAACTTAAAAAACTAGATATTCCATTTTCGTTTCCTAAACCAAGCAGCCTAATAAAATATTTGATTAAAATATTAAATGCCGATAAGGATATAATTGTAATGGATTTCTTTTCGGGCTCTGCTACTACTGCTCATGCCGTTATAAGGTTAAATGCTGAAGATGGGGGCAATCGTAAATTTATTATGGTGCAGTTGCCGGAAAAGACGGATGAAAAGAGCGAAGCATACAAGGCTGGCTATAAGAACATCTGCGAAATCGGCAAGGAGCGTATTCGCCGGGCGGGCAAGAAAATCAAAGAGGATGCCGGCCTGACGGCTCCGGCGGATCTGGATATTGGTTTCCGCTGCCTGCGTCTGGACGAAAGCAATATGAAGCCTGTATACTACACTCCGGATGAAGTCGGTCAGCAGGATCTGTTCTCTCTGGTGGACAACGTGAAGGAAGACCGCACCCCGGAGGATTTGCTGTTCCAAGTGATGCTGGATTTGGGCGTGCTGTTGTCCAGCCCGATCGAAGTAAAAGAGATCGCAGGCAAAAAGGTGTTCAACGTGGCAGACGGTTTCCTGCTGGCCTGCTTCGACCATAATGTGACCGAGGAAACCGTCAAGGCCATTGCACAGATGAAACCTTACTATGCCGTGTTCCGTGACAGCAGTATGGCAAACGACAGCGTTGCCACAAACTTTGAGCAGATTTTCGAGACGTACAGCCCTGATACTGTAAGGAAGGTGCTGTGATATGGACGATAAGAAGAAAAAGGAACTTGCCATTCGTAGCTCCGCAGCAGAATACCTGACCTTTGTTGCCTCTACCGGCGAAAGTGATGCCAGCTTTGAAATGCGTTACGAGGATGAGAACATCTGGCTGACGCAGAAGATGATGGCGGCACTGTATGATGTTTCGGTTGCGGCAATCAATCAGCATCTGAAGCGGATTTTTGAAGATGGAGAGCTGCGGGAGGAAGCAGTTGTTAAGAAATACTTAATAACTGCCGCAGACGGGAAAAACTATAATACGAACCATTATAGCTTGCAGGCAATCATTGCCGTTGGTTTCAAGGTGAACAACCAGCGGGCTGTGCAGTTCCGCAAGTGGGCGGGGCAGATCGTCAAAGACCACACCATTCAGGGCTGGACGATGGATGTTGACCGCCTGAAAAAGGGTCATATGTTCACCGATGAGTATTTCGAGCGGCAGTTGCAGCAGATTCGGGAGATTCGTCTGTCTGAACGCAAATTCTATCAGAAAGTGACGGATTTGTACGCCACTGCGTTTGATTACGACAAAAACGCAAAGACGACCCGCCTGTTCTTCCAGACGGTGCAGAACAAGATGCACTATGCCGTCCACCGCCACACGGCGGCGGAGCTGATCGTAGAACGTGCGGATGCCAACAAGGAACATATGGGGCTGACCACATGGGAGAATGCCCCGGATGGGAAAATTCTGAAAGCAGATGTGTCGATTGCGAAGAATTATCTGAGCAAAGAAGAAATGAATTATCTGGAGCGCATTGTGTCGCTCTATCTGGATTATGCCGAGTTGCAGGCCGAGCGCAAAATCCCCATGAGCATGGAGGACTGGGCGAAGCGGCTGGACGGTTTTCTGGAGTTCAACGGTAACAAGCTGCTTACCGGGCCGGGCAAAATCAGCGCAGAACAGGCAAAACTCCATGCAGAAACGGAATATGAAAAGTACCGTATCATTCAGGATCGCCTGTATGAGAGCGATTTTGACCGTTTCCTGATGCTGGAGCAGGAGGTGAACCACAAAGATGAAGTTTAGTTTTAAGATTCAGCAATACCAGACCGATGCCGTGGATGCCGTGGCTCGTGTCTTTCAGGGGCAGCCTTACAGTGCGGGCGTGTCCTATCTGCGTGATATGGGCAGCCTGTCTGCAAAGCCCCAGCAGTTGAGCCTTGTACCGATGGACGAGGACGCTGCACAGTTGGAATTGCAGGATTTGATCAACGATTCCGGCTTCAAAAATGAAGCCCTGCAACTGACCGATGCGGACTTGGTACAGAATATCCGTGCATTGCAGGCAGAAAGCAATATTCATCAGTCGGACAAGCTGGTGGCACCGCTCGGCAGATGTTCTCTTGATATTGAGATGGAGACCGGTACCGGCAAGACCTATGTTTACATCAAAACCATGTTTGAGCTGAACAAGCGATATGGATGGAGTAAGTTTATCGTTGTTGTGCCGAGCATTGCCATCCGTGAGGGCGTAAAAAAATCTTTTGAGATCACCGCCGATCACTTTATGGAATGCTATGGCAAAAAAGCACGGTTCTTTATCTACAACAGCAGCAACCTGAACCAGTTGGATTCGTTCTCCAGCAACTCCGGCATCAACGTCATGATTATCAATACCCAGGCATTTGCCGCTTCCATGAACGAGGACAAGAACGTGGAAGGCCGCAAGGGTGATGCTGCGGCAAGAATTATCTATACCAAGCGGGATGAGTTCGGCTCCCGCCGCCCGATTGATGTGATTGCTGCCAACCGTCCGATTCTGATTCTGGACGAGCCGCAGAAGATGGGAAAAGAAGATTCTGCCACCCAGAAAGCGTTGAAGAAATTCAATCCTCTGTTCGCACTGAACTACTCCGCTACCCATGCCAAGCAGCACAACCTGATTTATGTGCTGGATGCGCTGGATGCTTACAACAAGCGGCTTGTCAAGAAAATCGAGGTCAAGGGCTTTGAGGTCAAGAACCTGCGTGGTACAGACAAATATCTGTATCTGGAAAGCATCATGATCTCCCCCAAGAATCCGCCAAGGGCAAAGGTGGAGTTGGAGGTCA
This sequence comes from Pilosibacter sp. NGB245, assembly GCF_057397225.1. Classification (NCBI taxonomy): domain Bacteria; kingdom Bacillati; phylum Bacillota; class Clostridia; order Eubacteriales; family Clostridiaceae; genus Pilosibacter; species Pilosibacter sp. NGB245. The sequence goes on from NZ_CM171584.1 coordinate 1,569,927, forward strand.
AACACCAGAGCGGCACAAAGCGGGAATTCCGCACACTGGATGTGAGTGATAATCTCTACTATATCTCCGGCGAGATGGAGCAGTATAAGGGCTTTGTCGTTTCTGAAATTGACCCGATCACCGGCGTTGTGACATTTACCAATGGCGATACCATCCGCAAGGGTGATGTGACCGGCGATGTCTCTGAGGATGATATGCGCCGGGTGCAGATCTGGGAGACGATTATTTCCCACTTTGAAAAAGAGCAGGAACTGTTCAAAATGGGTATCAAGACTCTTTCGCTGTTCTTCATTGACGAAGTGGCAAAATATCGCCAGTACGATGAAGACGGTAATGAGCTTCTGGGCGAGTATGGCAAGATTTTTGAGCAGGAATACATGGCTGTTATGAACGAATATCGTTCTATTCTTGACCCGGAGTATACGGCCTATCTGGATGCCACCGATGTACATGATGTGCATAAGGGCTATTTCAGCATCGACAAGAAAGGACGCAGCGTCAACAGCTCGGTCAAGCGTGGAACCGATATGTCTGATGATATTTCGGCCTACGATCTGATTTTGAAAAATAAAGAACGGCTGCTGTCCTTTGAAGAGCCGACTCGTTTCATCTTCTCCCACTCTGCCCTGCGGGAGGGCTGGGACAATCCGAATGTGTTCCAGATTTGCACTCTGAAACACAGTGACAGCACCACGCAGAAGCGGCAGGAGGTTGGCCGTGGACTGCGCCTGTGCGTGAATAAGGACGGAAACCGCATGGATGCGGAAGTGCTGGGCGATAAGGTGCAGGATATCAATGTCCTGACTGTTATTGCAAGCGAGAGCTATGCAGGCTTTGTGGATGGGCTGCAAAAGCAGACCGAAGCCGTGTTGTATGACCGTCCCCGCAAAGCTGACATTGACTACTTTGTTGGAAAGAGCATCAAGCTCGATGGCAAAACGGTCAAGGTGGATGACCGTCAGGCACGGGCTATCTATCAGTATCTTGTCCGCAACAACTATGTGGATGAGCAGGATAATGTTACGCAGGATTATCGGGACGATGTGCAGGCCGGAACACTGGCACCTGTGCCGGAGACGCTGAAGCCTATCGAAGAGGGCGTACATACGCTGGTTCAGGCAATTTACGATGACAGTATGCTTAAATCCATGTTTGAGGATGGCAACAAGCCGAAAGTGCTGGAGAATCCTCTGAATGACCGATTTGAAAAAGCGGAGTTCCAGAAACTCTGGCAGACCATCAATCACAAATACGCCTATACGGTGGATTTTGATTCTGAAGAGCTGATTCAGAAGTCGATTGCGCACATCGACAGTGAACTGTATGTCAGCCGTCTGCAATATACCGTCACCTATGCTGGACAGAAAGACAAATTGAATGCCGATATGATACATGAGGGCAGCAGCTTTTATGACGCAAAAAGCAAGACGACTGTACTGAAAAATGCACACACCAGCCAGGTGGCGTATGATTTGATCGGTAAAATTGCGGAGGGTACAACGTTGACCCGCCGCACGGTAGCCCGTATTTTGCAGGGTATCAAGCCGACTACCTTTGCAATGTACCAGAACAACCCAGAAGAGTTCATCACAAAGACGATCCGTTTGATCAAAGAACAGAAAGCAACAATGATCGTGGAGCATATCACCTACGACACCATAGAAGGAAGCTATGACAGCAGCATTTTCACTGCAGAAAAGCACGCTCTGACAATGGACAAGGCCTATAAAGCGCAAAAGGCGATTCAGGATTATGTTTTCACCGATGGCATCGCAGAAAAGAGCGTCGAGCGTAAGTTTGCGGAGAGTCTGGACGGCTCAGAGGAAGTATTTATCTACGCAAAACTTCCGAAAGGTTTCTTCATTCCGACTCCTGTGGGACATTATTCCCCTGACTGGGCAATTGTGTTCCATGAGGGCAAGGTGAAGCATATCTATTTTGTGGCTGAGACAAAAGGCACGATGGAAAGCCTAAATCTGCGTCCAATTGAGAAATCCAAAATCGACTGCGCAAAAAAACTTTTTGCAAAATTGTCGGATGGCCTTGTGACATATGATCATGTAGACAGTTATCAGGAGCTTATGAACAAGGTACTGCAATAATAATGCATGAAAGGCGAAGAATATGACAGATCTGCGAAAAAAGTATCAATGGCGTAGGTCATGAATGCTATGCAGTTTGAAATGACATTGATTCAGAAAACTCTGCATAAAACCATTCCATCCTGCGCATCCTTCTCCTGACAGAAAAGTTTGGATGAAAAGGTGGAATGTGAAATGAAACCGTTGAAAGACTATGTGGAGATTATTTTTGCGGTGCTGGCGCTGGCGGCTCTGGTGTTTGCGTTCTGGTATTTTCTTGTGGCGGTTCCGGCGAAACATGCGGAGCAGTCCGGGACGTTTGTGATGGTTCCGGGGGCGGAAGCTCCAGTCCGGAAAGGGAGTGTCACAGGGATCTTAAAGACACTTGAGGACGTGGAAAGAAAGCCGTGGAAGGCATGAGCAGTACGACTGTCTACTTAAAAATCCCTCAGGTGAAAGAGGTTTACGAGACAGAAGTGTATCTGGGGATGATCGCAGATGTCCACAGCAGCGACAGGGCTGCGGAGGCGAAGGCGAAAGCCGTGAAGGTCACCTCATTTTCCGGAGAGGGAAAGGAGGCGGCCTATGTCGGAAACGTCATGGATCTTGTGGAAAAGATCGAGAAGACCGGGCAGAATATCCAGGTGGACAATCTCGGAGAAACAGATTTTGTTGTCACATACCGGGCGAAAAGGAGGAAAAGCCGCCTCTGGGAGTGGATGAAGACGGGACTTGTCTCTGCGGTGGCTTTTTTCGGGGCAGCATTTGCGATCATGACCTTCAACAATGACGCCAATGTGACGGATGTATTCGCGAAGCTCTACGAGATGGTCATTGGGACACGGGCGGACGGGCCGACGATCCTCGAGGCATCTTACTCCGTAGGACTTGCAGTGGGGATCCTGCTGTTTTTCAATCATTTTGCATCCTGGAAGATCACGGTGGATCCGACTCCGATCGAGGTGGAGATGCGCCTGTACGAGGAAAACCTGAATAAGACGCTGATCAAAAACGGCGGGAGAAAGGAGTCGGGGATCGATGTATCTTAGACTTGGACTCCTGGCGTTTGCGGGTCTCGGAGCGGGTGCTGTCATTGCGGCCGGAATCTTTGCCTTTCTTGCGATCATCGGTGTTTTTCCGCGGCTCATCGGTGTGACGCACACGGCAGAACATGTGCTGCTCTATGAGACACTGCTGATCCTCGGGGGAGTATGGGGAAATCTGGCGGATCTCTACCGTGTACCGTTTCCGTTTCCTGGGAGAATCGTGCTTGTAATATGCGGCATGTCTGTGGGGATCTTTGTCGGTTGTCTCGTGATGTCACTTGCGGAGACGTTAAAGGCGCTCCCTGTTTTAAACAGACGGATCCGGCTTGCGGTGGGACTTCAGTATGTGATCCTGGCTGTGGCAGCGGGGAAAGCGTTTGGGGCAGCAGTGTATTTTATAAGAGATTTTGGATAATGAAAAGCTGCTTTCGGGCAGCAAAAAGCCCATGGCTGCATAGAAATCCTGCAAAGTGCCTGTCAGCCTCTGTGGCGGTTGAAATTCTGCGCCGGAGTGTATGTGTGTCTGAGTTGAAAATTATGAGGTGAAACTTATGGAGATCGACAAAAAAGAATACGGAAACTATGTAAAGCAGGTGACGCCGGTCCACAACACCTGGAAAAATCTCTGGCGCGCATTCCTGGTCGGCGGACTGATCTGCATGCTGGGGCAGATTCTGATTTCTGTCTATATGTCTTTCGGTATCGAAAAAGAGAGCGCTGCATCATGGACAACCTTAAGTCTCATCGGACTCAGCGTGATCCTCACGGGAACCCATATATACCAGAAAATCGTAAAATTCGGCGGTGCCGGAGCGCTCGTTCCGATCACCGGTTTTGCAAATTCGGTGGTTTCGCCGGCAATCGAATATAAGGCGGAGGGCCATGTCTTCGGGATCGGCTGCAAGATCTTTACGATCGCCGGACCGGTGATCCTCTATGGGGTCTTTGCGAGCTGGGTACTCGGAATGGTGAAATTTTTCTGGAGATTCTAGGAAAATTCGGATCTTATACAGTCGAACGGTCTCTTCGTATGCTTTTGTATTTTACAATATTTTAGCTAAAAAGTCCTTGACTTAAACCTAAGTTTAAGTTTTATAATCATATCAGAAAATGAACTTATGCGGCTGTGTAAAAGAACAGCCGCAAACTTTTTATCACAAAAAGGAGGACATTGTGGCACAGAAAATTTTACCGGGAACCGGCGGAGAACATTATATTCCATATGAAGAGAGAACGGGGGAGGAGTCTGTTGTATACTTTACAAGAGATCTCTCCCCGGAAGGTCTGAGAAAGATCTACGAGCGCGTCAATGAGAAGATCGAGGGAAAGATTGGGATCAAGCTCCACACAGGCGAGAAGAACGGTCCGAATATCATCCCGCATACATGGGTGAAGGAACTGGTCGAGAAGGATCTTTCGGATGCAGCGATCGTGGAGACGAATACATATTATGAGGGAGACCGCTATACGACAGAACAGCACAGAGAGACTTTAAAGGTCAATGGCTGGACATTCTGCCCGGTGGATATCCTGGATGAGAACGGAACGACGATGTTCCCGGTAAAGGGCGGAAAATGGTTTACCGAGATGTCTGTGGGAAAAGATCTTGCAGATTATGATTCCCTGGTTGTCCTGACTCACTTTAAAGGTCACACGATGGGCGGTTTCGGCGGTTCCAATAAGAATATCGGGATCGGCTGTGCGGACGGACGGATCGGAAAGGGAATGATCCATACAGTAGAGGGTTCCGACAATATGTGGAGCATCAGCATGGAAGAGCTTATGGAGCGCATCGCGGAATCCACGAAATCAGTTGTGGACCATTTCGGTGAACACATCACATTCGTGAATGTTCTCCGCAACATGTCCGTATCTTGTGACTGTGAAGGATGTGCGGCTGCTCCGGTCGTAACACCGAACATCGGAATTGTTGCGTCCCGCGATATCCTTGCCGCGGATCAGGCTTCCGTGGACCTTGTGTACGCATTAAAGGAAGATCAGCATAAAGATCTCGTAGAGCGCATGGAGACCCGCCATGGTCTTCGCCAGCTTTCCTATATGAAGAAACTCCACATGGGCAACGACAAGTATAAACTCATCGATATCGATGATGAGGACCATGAGATCATTCCGAAGGAAGCAGTCAAAGATGTAAAGCCGTTTGAGGGCTGATCGTAACGCGCGAAACGCAGATATGGAAATAAAATATGGAAATGAAAAAGATGCTGAAATTCAGAGAGTGCTGGATTTCCGCATCTTTTTTTTCATTTTGGGGAAGATATCGGTATCAAACATTTGCATGCTGTCACAGTGTACGGAAACTTCTTGACCATGAATGGCAACGGGAAAACCGGAGCAGCAGATCATATGGGAGAAGTTGCGGAACGGTTGTTTGGCTATGAGCAGGCAGCGAAAGCGGATTGCAAATATCCGCTGAGAAATAAAAGACAGGAGCAGGAATGAAATGAAAGGAAAAACAGGAGAAGGAAAAAAACAGCGGGGTCGGGCGAGCATTGTATTTGAAACTCCGCCAGTGATTACCGCCGCAGCTTCAACCGTGGGAAAGAAGGAGGGGGACGGGCCGTTGGGGACATGTTTTGACCGGGTGGAGCTGGATCCCATGCTGGGGAAGAAAACGTGGGAGGAGGCGGAGAGCGAGCTTCAGAGCAGGACTGCGGGGCTTGTGATCGAAAAGAGCGGGCTTTCCAGGGAGGAGATCCGGTACTCGTTTGCGGGCGATCTTCTGGCTCAGCTCATTGCGACGTCGTTCGGGAATGTGAATCTGGAGATCCCGATGTTCGGACTTTACGGGGCCTGTTCCACGATGGGAGAAGGACTGGGGCTGGGTGCCATGTGCGTGGAGGGCGGATTCGCAGACCATGTGCTCGTGAGCGCGTCCAGCCATTTTGCCTCGGCGGAAAAGCAGTTCCGGTTTCCGTTGGAGTATGGGAATCAGCGGCCGTATTCGGCGACATGGACGGTGACAGGCTGCGGTGCGGTGATCCTATCTTCCGGGAGTTATCGGGGAGAGGAGCCGCCGCTTGCGAAGATCACGGCGGTGACGACCGGAAAGATCGTGGACATGGATTTTCATGATTCCATGAACATGGGCGCGGCGATGGCGATGGCGGCGCTCGATACGATCGTCAGGAATTTCCGGGATCTCGGGGTGGATGAGACGCATTACGATCAGATCATCACCGGTGATCTCGGGACTGTCGGAAGGAGACTTCTTCTCGATTATCTCATGCAGGCGGGATACCGGATCGAGAGCCGGTATATGGACTGCGGGATTGAGATGTTTTCACCGGAGGAGCAGGATACCCACGCCGGAGGAAGCGGTTGCGGGTGTTCGGCTGCGGTATTGTGCGGATATATTCTGCCGAAGATCCGGAGCGGGGAGTGGAAGCGGGTGCTGTTTCTGCCTACGGGAGCGCTGCTTTCGACGGTGAGTTTTAATGAGGGGAAGAGTGTGCCGGGGATCGCGCATGCGGTGGTGCTGGAGGTGTCGTAGCTTGTGCCGGTGGCTGTGCGGCTGAAGGTAGTGTTCACTGCGCGCAGTAGTAGCTATGAGGTTGAAAATAACTGCTGGAGATTTTTATATTAGAGAATTATATCAGGAGAAGGTGCCACTATGGAATATATAAAAGCGTTTGTGGTCGGTGGATTGATCTGCATGCTGGTGCAGATCCTGATGGAAAAGACAAAGATGATGCCGGGGAGAATCATGGTGTTGCTGGTGGTCAGCGGGAGTGTTCTGGGATTCCTTGGCGTTTATGAGCCGTTTGCAGAGTGGGCGGGGGCCGGAGCGACGGTTCCGCTTTTAGGGTTTGGAAATACGCTGTGGAAAGGCGTTGTGAAGGCGATGAGCGAGGATGGTGTGCTGGGAATCTTTAAGGGAGGATTTACGGCGAGTGCGGTCGGGATCAGCGGGGCGCTGGTGTTTGGGTATCTGGGGGCGATCGTGTTTCGGCCGGGGATGAAGGAATAGGGGGGGTACGCGGCGGGGAGACTCCGGGCGCGGACGCTTGGTGGATTCCGGGAGGGTTCCTCTAGGCTTGCAGAAGAATGCTAAAGGCGGATAGCTGCGGACACAACTCGCTGCGCTCAGACAAGTGTCCGCAGCTATCCAACGCATTCTCCTGCGAGCCAAGAGGAAGCCAGCTCCCGGAATCAGGCGGTCCGTGCCCGGAGTCTCCCCGCCGCTGTGTATTGGCATGGGTGGGCTGTTTTTGCCCTGGAAGGGCAAAAAGGCGCGGATGTTTGGAATGTGGGGAGATGAGGAGGTATGATAGATGATTTTGCACAGTAAAGGATGTTTCTTCTCCAGGGGATAAAGAGTGATGGCGGCATGTAAAAATACATGGAATCTTTTGCGAATATACGTTATAATCATACATTATGAGAATACTGGTCAGTGTTGCCGGAGCGGAGGAAGATGGATGGCTCATGGAGGGGATGCTGTATGTGGGGAGTCTATCGTATGGATATGGTGTGGGATGACTGACAGGAGGAGACAGGATCGTTTATGGCGAGGGTGAGTGATGTTTTGAAGCTTCCGGTCATGCGGGGAGTGCGTGTCCTTGCAGGGGAAGCGGGGCTTTCTGGGAAAGTGGAGCATGTGACGGTGATGGAGGTTCCGGAGATCAGGCAGTGGTTGAAGGGGAATGATTTTCTGATCACGAGTTTTTATTCTGTGAGGAAGAGTGAGGAGGAGCAGTGTGCGCTGATCCGGGAGGTCGCGGACATTTGCTGTTGCATCGCGGTGAAGACGGGGCCGTATGTGGCGTGTATCTCAGATCGTGTGCGGGAAGAGGCGGATGAAGTGGGGCTGCCGATCCTGGAGTTGCCGGAAGCTCTTCCTTATATTGATATTATCGTGAACGTGATGAACCTGATCTTTGAGGAGGAAGGAAATTCGGCGATCCTGGAGAAGTATGTGAAGGATATTCTATACGAGAATTACAGTGACAGGGTCCTGATGGCGGAGCGCGGGAGACTTTTTGGGATGGATGTGGAGCATGACTGGTTTGCGGCGGTCGTGATCAATTTTAGGAAGATGGTCGTGCCGGATGAGCAGGATTGGAAGGGGATCCGTTTTCTTGCCAGAGCGGTTCTTGGACTCTTTAGGGAGAGAGCGGAGATCACGGAGTGTATCCGGATCCCGTTAAAGAAGGGATATCTTCTCCTGGCAGAGGGAGAGACGGAGGACAAGGTCAGGATGGTCCTTGCGGATCTGTTTACGGAGGAGAAGATCCGGGAACTCTGGGATGCCGGGGCGGACCGGATCGTCTGTGCGGCCGGATCAGTCCGGAGAGGTCTTACCGGGATCCGGGATACATACAGCGATGCGTTTCAGGCGATCCGGGTCCAGAGAAAGCTCTGGCCGGAGACGAGTGTCTGTCAGTATGAAAAAGTCCGGGCATTCTGTGCGCTTCAGGAGTTTTTTGAGTCCGGAAAGGGAAAAACATTTGAAGAAATCTTAAAACCTGTGGAGAGTCAGGAGTTCCTCGATACACTTGCAACTTATTTTAGCTGTTCCGGAAACCTCGATCAGGCAGCGGAACTTCTCCATGCACATAAGAATACCGTGAAATACCGCCTGGGGCGGATCCAGGCGCTCACGGGGCTGGATCTTAAGAAACCGGAGGACAATTTTATGATCTATATGGCGGTACTGGCGTGGAAGCTGGGAGCGGGGGTATAGCAGTATAGAATGCAGGGTTCTTTCTTGGTTTACATGACTTCGATTCCCTGAAAATGAAAAACGGAAAACCATGATCCGGGTGGAAGGCGTTGTTTGTCTGTAACGCCAAAAACAATCCTCTTTTTTTGTCGTAATACACATATGATTCTGAGTATTTTGCGTTTATAATGATATTATCAGAAAAAGCATACTGGAAATCTGTTTCCTGAAGGAGAACAGGCGGACAGTTACGATAAACATGAGCATACGCAGGAGGAAGCGCATATGAAGCATAAACCCAAGGATATTCAGTACTGTGAAAGACTGTTTCAGAGTTTTTATGAGATCGGGAGCACGCCTCAGGGAGGTGTGACAAGACTTGGCTATACGGAGACGGAGGACGCGATGCATGAGGTCTTCAAAGGACTCGGAAGGGAACTCGGCGGATCGATCCATACGGATGAGGTCGGAAATACCTATGTGGCCAATACGGATGAGATGGGGTATACGCTGATCGGTTCGCATCTCGATTCCGTGATCGACGGCGGCCGCTATGACGGCGTCGCGGGTGTGATCGCGGGACTTATGGTGATGAAGTGGGCGAAGGAGGACGGTCTCCGGATCCCGCTGCGGGTCGGTGCATTCCGCTGTGAGGAGTCGAGCAATTTCGGCTGCTGTACGATCGGAAGCGGACTGATCACGAAGGAAGTCTACAAGCAGGATATCGGACATCTGACTGCGAAAAACGGGGAGACTCTGGAGCAGATCTTTGCCAGCCGCGGTCTGAACCTTCATCCGAAACAGATCTCCGGTGTGGGGCGTTATCTGGAACTCCATATCGAGCAGGGAAAGGTCCTCGAGGAATATCAGACGGAGGTCGGGATCGTCGGCACGGTCGCGGGACCGATCCGGTACCGGGTGTATTTGAGAGGAATGGCGGAACATTCCGGAGCGACGCCGATGGACATGAGGAGTGACGCGCTGTGTGCGGCGGCGGAGATTATCCTGGAGTTAGAAAAGATCGGAAAGCAGGAATCTGCGTACCAGTCCGTTGCAACCGTCGGCGTGATCCAGAATTATCCGAACGTTTTAAATGTGATCCCGGGACGTGTAGAGATCGGCGTGGACATGCGCGGGATCGATCAGGACAGCTTAAACTGCATGGAACGGAATTTCAAGGCCGCTGTGCGGGAAAGCTGCAAAAAGCGCGGCGTTGAGTATGTGGCGGAAAAGATCAACAGCATCCCGCCGATCAGGATGAGCTCCGAGGTGGAAGACGGCCTGGAACAGGCGGCAAAGAAGCTCGGGATCTCGAGCCGGAGAATGCCGAGCGGTGCCGGCCATGATTCCATGTCTTTTGCAGATATCTGCGACACTGGCATGGTATTCATCCCGTGTCGTGGCGGAATTTCCCATAACCCATCCGAGCACGCAGAAATTTCAAGTATCTGTGACGGGGCGCGGGTGATGTATGAATATCTGAAAACAGTCGCCGGTTTGCAGGGACAGGAATAGGCAGTGAGTTTGAGTGTGGTGCCTTCGGGTACATGCAGGAGAAAAATTCGGTGCACAATGAAATTCCGGGTGAAATTCTGTGGACACGATCAGAAAGCAGTTCTGGATTTTTACAGTGGATGATGGTATAATATCTGCATTGCGACATAGAAGTACGATCAATGAGGAGGAACTGATTATGGATATCGTGTGTCTTGACCTGGAAGGAGTTCTCGTGCCGGAGATCTGGATCGCATTCGCGGAGGAGAGCGGGATCCCGGAGCTTAAGAAAACGACGAGAGATGAGCCGGATTATGATAAATTGATGAACTGGAGACTTGGAATTTTAAAGGAACACGGTCTTGGTCTGAAGGAGATCCAGGAGACGATCGCAAAGATCGACCCGCTCCCGGGCGCGAAAGAGTTTTTGGACAAGCTTCGTGAGATGGGACAGGTTATCATCATCAGTGACACCTTCACGCAGTTTGCAAAGCCGCTGATGAAAAAACTCGGCTGGCCGACGATCTTCTGCAACTCTCTGGAGGTTGCCCCGGACGGAACGATCACAGGGTTTAAAATGCGGATCGAGAAGTCGAAGTATACGACGGTAAAGGCGCTCCAGTCGATCGGATTTGAGACGATCGCGAGCGGCGACAGCTACAATGACCTCGGAATGATCGAGGCGAGCAAGGCGGGATTCTTATTCCGCAGCACGGAGCAGATCAAAAAGGATCACCCGGAGCTTGCGGCATATGAGACATATGACGAATTATTTGATGCGATCAAAAAGGCAATGGAAGCGTAATAACGGAAAGGCGTGAAAGACTACAGCCGGTACATGATACCGGCTGCGGCTTTCAATTATCATGCATCCGAAAGGAGCTGCCGGCGGCTGCGAAGGACATACGAATGTGCCATGGCACATTCCTTTTTTCTGTCCTGAATAGGAAAAATTCCGTATGATACCAATGGGGTCGCGGATTTTGCCGATTCGGAATGCGGAGCGTGAAAGGCATGACGGTTCCGGACAGGAAATGATTTGGGGAAAGGATCAGAAACGATGGAGAAATCCTATGAAAAAGTCATTGAATATGTAAAGAAAGGGATCGGAAGCGGAGAGATCCAGGCGGGAGAAAAACTTCTTCCGGAGCGGGAGCTCGCCCAGAAACTGGAGATCAGCCGCAACTCTGCAAGAGAAGGACTCCGGATCCTGGAGAACATGGGAGTCCTGGAGAGCCAGCAGGGAGCCGGGAATTATGTCTCCGGAAATTTTGATGAGATCCTCGCGGAGATGCTCTCATTCATGTTCATCTTAAAAAAGATCGATGTGGATAAGATCACGGAATTCCGGTCCACCCTGGAATGGGGAGCGCTTGAGAGCGGGGTCCGTCAGGCAACCGCGGAGCAGCGCGAAAAAATGATGACATATCTGGAAAACCTGGAGAATGCTGAGACGGAGGAGGAGCGTGTCCGCTGGGACAAGGCGATCCACTATCTTCTGATCGAGGCGGGCGGGAATCTCTGCATGATCGCGAACTATAAAGCACTCAATAAGATCATGGATGAGTATATCCCGAAGATGCGCGGAAAGATTATCGAAGGAATGCACAGCGAACAGTTTTTGAGCCGTGCGCACCGGACGCTGGCGGAAGGTTTTGCGGAAGGAAATATCGAGAAGGCACGAGAGGGACTGAAACTCCATTTCCATTATATTTATCAGTATATGTAAGGAGCAGGAGAGAACCGGAATCAGGAATCGTAAACGATTCAGAGGAACTGGAAAGAGATCCGGCCTGCAGAGCACGGAGAAAGAAAAGAGGAGCAGACTTCCTGAGATTGACAAAAATCAGACAATCTGTGCGAAATTCATGCAAAGAAAAACAAAATGTCTTGACAAAAATACAAGACAGCGCTATCCTTGTATCAGAAAAAATACACTGCTTATGAGAGCAGTTATTTTTTAAGACTAATTGGTTCTACCAATAAGAAGCGAAAAAACAACAGTGTGCGCATAGTAAAAACAAATGTTCACATTGTTTTAAAAACAATATGATTGGTACTACCAATAAAAACGATGATCGATACGATCAAAAAGATAGCAGGAAAAGGACAGGAAAGACAGGAAACGACATTTCATGTCAGACTGGAGGGGAATATGGCAAACATCACACTTCCGTACGGAAGAGAGAACAAGACGGTCTGTATTCCGGACGAGCGGCTGCGGGGGATCCTAGTTTCCGGAGCGCATGGATACCATGCAGAGAAACAGGAGCGCGAGATCGTGAGGGATGCGATGGAGCACCCGATCGGATCACCTCGTCTGAGAGAACTTGCGAAGGGAAAAGACAACATCGTCCTGATCGCAAGTGACCACACGAGACCGGTCCCGAGCAAAGTGATTTTTCCGGAAATGTTAAAGGAGATCAAGGAAGGCAATCCGAATGCGAAATTAACAGTTCTGATCGCGACAGGTTTCCACAGGGAGACCACGAGAGAGGAGCTGGCAGATAAGTTCGGTGAGGAATACCTGGACCGCGACGATATCCGCTTTGTAGTACATAAAAGCCACAACAAAGAGGAGATGAAGGAGATGGGAGTTCTCCCGTCCGGCGGGATCTTAAAGGTCAACCGGATCGCTGTGGAGGCGGATCTTCTGATCTCGGAGGGCTTTATCGAACCGCATTTCTTTGCCGGATTTTCCGGAGGGCGAAAGAGCATTCTTCCGGGAGTTTCCAGTGCGGAGACGGTCATGGCAAACCACTGCTCCAAATTTATCGACAGTCCGAATGCAAGAACGGGAATCCTTGATGGAAATCCGATCCACAAAGATATGGTATTTGCGGCAAAGACCCTGAAGCTTGCCTTCATCGTCAATGTGGTCCTCGATGAGAACAAGAAAGTCATCCGGGCGTATGCCGGGGACTTCGATCAGGCACACAGAGAAGGATGCCGCTTCGTCGATAAACTTTCCGGAGTTGACGCGATCCCGGCAGACATCGTGATCTCCACAAACGGAGGTTACCCGCTCGACCAGAACATTTACCAGTCGGTAAAGGGAATGACGGCTGCGGAGGCCACCTGCAATCCGGACGGAGTGATCATCATGGTCGCAGAGTGCGGACAGGGTCACGGCGGTCAGTCTCTCTATGACACCTTTGCAGGCGGAAGAGACAAAAATGAGATTATGAAGCAGTTTCTCGACACACCGATGGAGAAGACGATCCCGGATCAGTGGGAAGCACAGATCCTGTGCAGGATCCTTTTAAAACACAAGGTGATCATGGTGACTGGTGCACCGGAATCCATGGTGCGGGATATGCAGATGGATTACGCGGAAAGTGTGGAGGAAGCGATCCGGATGGCGGATGCGTACCTTGGCAAAACGGATGCGGGGATCACCGTGATCCCGGACGGGGTATCCGTGATCGTGAGAAACACGAAAAAATAGAAAGACAGCAATACGGAAAGTGCCGGAAACTTAGAAAACCTGTCAGAAAACAGATTTGAGAGAAAAAGGCATGGACCCGTTTCATAAATCTGAATCCGAATGACTGAAAATTTAGGATATGAGAAGAGGAGAAACAAACATGGAAGCAAAGAAGTACAATCAGGTGACGCCTGAGATCCTGGAACAGTTCAAAGCGATCGTTCCGGGAAAAGTATACGCAGGTGAGGAGATCAACAGCGACTATTTTCATGATGAGATGCCGATCTACGGAAAGGGAATCCCGGAGGTTGTGATCGAGGCGACAACCACAGAGGACATTGCAGCGATCGTGAAAGTCTGTTATGAGAACTCCATCCCGGTGATCCCGAGAGGAGCAGGAACCGGTCTTACCGGAGCGGCGGTTGCTGTTGATGGCGGCGTCATGATCGACATGACCAAGATGAACAAGATCCTCGGATATGACCTTGAAAACTTTGTTGTCCGCGTAGAGCCGGGCGTTCTGTTAAACGACCTCGCGGAAGACGCACAGAAACAGGGACTCTTATATCCGCCGGATCCGGGTGAAAAATTCGCAACACTCGGTGGCAATGTTTCCACAAATGCAGGCGGCATGCGCGCAGTAAAATATGGATGCACAAGAGATTACGTGCGCGCGATGACGGTTGTCCTTCCGACAGGTGAGATCGTAAAAATGGGCGCGACGGTCTCCAAGACAAGTACCGGCTACAGCCTGCTGAACCTGATGATCGGTTCTGAGGGAACACTCGGCATCATCACCGAGCTCACCTTAAAACTCATCCCGGCTCCGAAGGAGACGATCAGCCTGATCATCCCGTATGAGAACCTGGAAGACTGTATCGCGACCGTTCCGAAGTTCTTCATGAATCATTTCCAGCCGCAGGCAGTGGAGTTCATGGAGAAAGAGATCGTCCTCGCTTCCGAGCGTTATCTCGGAAAGAGCGTATTCCCGAAGCAGGTCGAAGGTGTTGACATCGGTGCTTACCTTCTTGTGACATTCGATGGTGACAGCATGGACCAGCTGGAAGAGCTAACCGAGCAGGTTGCTGAAATTGTTCTTGACGCGGGAGCAGTCGATGTTCTCGTTGCGGACACACCTGCAAAGAAGAAAGATGCATGGGCAGCGAGAAGCTCCTTCCTCGAGGCGATCGAGGCGGAGACAAAACTCCTCGACGAGTGCGACGTTGTTGTTCCGGTCAACCAGATCGCAAAATATCTGACATATGTCAAAGGTGTTTCCGAGAAATATGATTTCGCAGTCAAGAGCTTCGGACATGCAGGAGACGGCAACTTACATATCTACACCTGCGCGAACGATCTGGATGAGGAGACCTTCAAGAAAGAAGTTTCCGAGTTTATGGCAGACATCTACAAGAAGGCAGCAGAACTCGGCGGCCTGATCTCCGGTGAGCACGGGATCGGCTTCGGAAAGAAAGGCTACCTCGCAGAGTTTGCCGGTCCGGTCAACATGCGCCTGATGCGCGGTATCAAGGAGACCTTCGACCCGAAGATGATCTTAAATCCGGGCAAGATCTGTTATGACCCGAAGGAAGAGGCATAACGATCCGTTTATGATTCCCCCCGGCGGCAGCCGCTTTCCTCCCCATTTGGCAGCCGCCGTACACCATATTTGTCAAATAACTGCCGGCCGGTGTGCTCCCACGCACCGGTCAAACAAAAAGAGACACGAAAGGAAATCGATTATGGCATATTTAATTTCTGAAGAAGCGCAGGATCTCCTGCAGGATGTAAAAAATTTCTGTGACAAAGAAGTTGTTGAACAGTGCAAAGAATACGATGTTTCCGGCGAATGGCCGAAGGCAATTTATGAGAAAGCGATCGAGCAGGGATATCAGGCTCTCGAGGTTCCGGAAGAGTACGGCGGACCGGGACTTTCCCGTGTGGATGTAGCAGCACTCATCGAGCAGATGGCGATCGCAGATGCCGGATTTGCGACCACGATCTCTGCGAGCGGCCTTGGAATGAAGCCGGTTCTGATCGCAGGGAATGAAGAGCAGAAACAGCATGTCTGCGACCTCGTTCTCGACGGCGGTTTCGGTGCATTCTGCTTAACAGAGCCGGGTGCAGGTTCCGATGCCAGTGCAGGCAAGACGACCGCAGTCAAAGACGGCGATGAGTATGTATTAAACGGAAGAAAGTGCTTCATCACAAACGGCGGCGTCGCTTCCTTCTACTGTGTAACGGCGATGACAGATAAGTCCAAAGGCGTAAAGGGAATCTCCATGTTCCTGATCGATGCAGGGACTCCGGGTCTCTCCACCGGCCATGAGGAGAATAAGATGGGAATCCGTACTTCCAACACCTGCGATGTTGTTCTGGAAGACTGCAGGATCCCGGCAGCGAACCTCATCGGTGAGGAAGGAAAGGGCTTTGGCATCGCAATGAAGACGCTCGACCAGGCGCGTGCATGGATGGGCTGCGTGGCGACCGGTATTGCACAGAGAGGCATCAATGAGGCTGTCGCATACGGCAAAGAGAGGATCCAGTTCGGCAAACCGATCATCAAGAACCAGGCATTACAGTTTAAGGTAGCCGATATGGAGATCAAGACCGAGACTGCCCGTCAGATGGTCGCACATGCCCTGACAAAGATGGATATGGGACTTCCGTACAGCAAGGAATCCGCGATCGCGAAATGCTACGCATCCGACATTGCGATGGAAGTTGCTTCCGAGGCGATCCAGATGTTCGGCGGTTACGGCTACAGCAGAGAATACCCGGTCGAGAAGCTCTTAAGAGATGCGAAGATCTTCCAGATCTTTGAGGGCACCAACGAGGTACAGAGGATCGTTGTTGCAAATAATGTGATCGGGAAATAAATAATGAAATAAGGGAACTGTTCAGCAGGTCTGCGCACTTGCTGCGCTGACCGTAATACCTGTGAGGGGACTGAACAGCTGCGAATAAGTTTGGAGGATAACATGGAAATTTTAGTTTGTGTAAAACAGGTTCCGGACGATTCCGTAGAGATCGCTCTGGATCCGAAGACAGGCGCACCGGCGCTCGACGGTGTGACACCGGTCGTAAACGCATTTGATACATATGCACTGGAGATGGCAGTCCGCTTAAAAGAGGCAGCAGGAGGAGAGGTCACAGTTCTTTCTATCGGTGATGAGAGCGTTAAGAACTCTTTAAAGAACTGTCTGGCAGTCGGCGCTGACTATGCATATCTGGCAGCAGATGACGCATATCAGAATGCGGATCCGGAGGTCATCGCAAAAGAACTCCAGGCCGCAAAAGCAGAGATCGAGGAGAAGACAGGAAAGAAATTTGACATCGTATTCTGCGGCAAGGAGACTACAGACTTTGCATCCGGACAGGTTGGAACGATCCTCGCAAAGGAGCTTGACGTTCCGGTAACTGCTGACATCGTTGATATCACAGCCGGCGAGGGCAAAGTGACAGCAAAACAGGAGACTGAGGAAGGTTACCGCATGATCGAGTCCGTTCTTCCGTGCGTTGTGACCGTCAATAAGCCGGAGTATGACCCGCGCTATCCGACGATCAAGAGCAAGATGGCAGCGAGAAAGAAACCGATCGAGGAGCTCGCAGCGGCAGAAAAGGCAGAGGCTCAGGTAACGGTCCTCAAGGTCTATGAGCCGGCAAAGAGAGCTGCAGGAACAAAGATCAAGGTGGAAGATCCGGAGGAGGCAGTGCACCAGGCACTTGCCATGATGGATGAGGCAAAGGCGCTCTAAGACTGCCTGATTTGCCGGTCTGAATGCAGTTCATGGCAGAAATGTTCATGAACTGCAGCAATCTAGTCGTGGAAGGAAATGAAAAAATGAAATATACAGATGGAAAGAATATCATGGTCTGCGTCCAGAGCGCAGACGGCGCTGCGATCGGAGCTGCACTCGAGACAGTCAGCAAGGCAGCAGAGCTTGCGAAAGCAGCAGGAGAGGAAGTCCTCGCAGTCGTATTCGGGAAAGATACCGATACAAAGCCTGTGATCGCAGCAGGAGCGGCAAAAGTCCTCACAGCAGGAAGCAATGAGCTTCAGGCAGCAGAGAAAGCAGAGATCCTTACAAAGCTTGTGGAAAAATATCAGCCGAAGGCTCTCTACATGGCAGGAACACCGGAAGGAAAGATGATCGCTCCGGCAGTTGCGGCAGCGTTTGAGTCCGGCTGTGCGACGGATGTGACAGGGATCACTGCAGACGGTGTTTACACAACACTTTCCTACAACGGAAATGTATTAAACGACATGAAGATGGGAGAAAACCTTCCGCATATCGCGACTGTCCGTTCCGGATCCTTCGCAAAGAATCTGGATGAGAGCAGGAGCGGAGAGGTTGCAGATGAGGATGTGACAGCAGAGGATGTCCGCACAAAGGTCGTTGAGACTGTAAAGGAGATCGCTGAGAGCGTCAACCTCGAGGAAGCCCAGGTCATCGTATCCGGCGGAAGAGGAATGGGAAGCAAGGATAATTTTGCTCTTGTGGAACAGCTTGCAGAGGTACTTGGAGGCGTTGTAGGCGCTACAAGACCGGCGATCGAGGAGGGCTGGGTATCCAGAGCCCACCAGGTCGGACAGTCCGGCAAGATCGTCGCTCCGAAGCTCTACATCGCATGCGGAATCTCCGGTGCGACCCAGCACGTATCCGGTATGATCGGTTCCGGATATATCGTAGCGATCAATAAAGATGAGGACGCATCCATCTTTGATGTGGCCGATGTCGGAATTGTCGGAGATGTCACAAAGGTTCTTCCGGTGATGATCGAAGAGATGAAGAAGAGAAAAGCAGAATAAAGCGAGCGGATCACAGTCAGAATTTACAGAAAATGCCATGATGTAAATGAAAACACGCTTCGCGTAAATTAAGAAAAATCCCCCGGTATGGAAAGTGCCGGGGGATTTTTCTTAATGGAAAAGAGCTTACTTTTATGCAACGTCTCAGACTCTTTTTTGTATACAGGGAAACCGGATATATGCTCATAAAAATGGGGCTGTCGCACTAACGTGCGGCAGCTCATTTCATATTTCCAACACAAAACGCCGAGCTTCGAAAAGCCCGGCGTTCGTGGTATAATCAGTTTATGCGACTAAACAAAATAATACAGAGAGATTATACCTCTTTTTCTCTGTATTATCAAATCAAACTTCCGCTGGATTTAGAGATTTCTATTCCATCTGATGATCCGGTTCGTCTGGTAAGTGCCTTTGTGGAGGAAATGGACCTTTCTGAACTGTATAAAACTTACAGCAGGATCAGAAAAAATCAGGCAACGCCGCGTCAGATGCTGAAACTCGTCATCTATGCAGCAATGAATCGAATCTACTCAAGCAGGGATATCCAAAAGGCATGCAAACGGGATATCAACTTTATGTACCTCCTGGAAGGAATGCCGGCTCCTGACCATGCAACGATCGCGCGTTTTATCTCCCTGCATTTTTCGGCTTGTGCAAAGGTACTGCTTGCCCAAATGTCAGATCTGCTCTATCTTCTTGGTGAGATCTCAGGAAAGACCATTTTTATTGATGGCACCAAGATCGAGTCTGCAGCCAATAAATATACCTTTGTATGGAAACGGGCTATTACGAAAAATCAGGCCCGGTTATACACAAAACTATCTTCTTTTGTGGCTGAATGCGAAGAACTCTATGGAATCAGGACCGTATACCATGACCGGATATCCATCCACACATTAAAACGGTTAAAGAAGCAGTTGTGCCGCATAAAAGTGCAGGAGGGAATTGTGTTTGTACATGGAATCGGGCGTAGAAAAACACAATTACAGAAATCTCTGGAACAGCTGGATCAATATCTGGAGAAACTAAAGGAATATACAAAAAAGCTGTATACGCTTGGGGATAGAAACAGCTATTCCAAAACAGACCCTGACGCAACCTTCATGAGAATGAAAGAGGACGCGATGCTGAATGGACAGTTAAAGCCTGCTTATAACATTCAGCATGGAGTGGATTCCGAATACATCACATGGATCGATATCAGCCCGCACCCTACCGATACACGTACCCTGATCCCGTTTTTGAAAGACATGGAGAATCACCTGGGATTTAAGTATTCAGAAGTCGTTGCAGATGCCGGGTACGAAAGTGAAGAGAACTATCTTTTCATTGAGGAAAACGGACAGACCGCCTATATAAAGCCGCAGAACTATGAGATTTCGAAGACCCGAAAATACAAAAAAGACATCAGTAGAAGGGAAAACATGGAGTACCATGCAGACAGAGACAGCTACATCTGCCTCAACGGAAGGGAACTAACTGTCACAAATGAACGCAGAAGTAAAACAACTAGCGGATATGTCAGTGTAAAAACTTATTACAGAAGCCCAGACTGCACTGGTTGTCCTTATAAAACGGAATGTATCAAGGGAAACAACTGCAAAACACCTATGGAAAAGCGCAATAAAGTGCTGATGGTTTCAAAAACAATGAGCCAGAAACGCGCAGAAGATCTGGAACGGATCACAAGTGAGTATGGAACGATGCTCCGTATGAATCGCAGTATTCAGGCAGAAGGTTCTTTTGCTGACGTAAAAGAGGACATGAATTTTCGAAGATATCTGTATCGTGGAAAGGCAAATGCACTGGCAGAGAGCATCCTTCTGGCGATGGGACGAAATATCAATAAGCTTCATTGCAAGATTCAGACCGGAAGAACGGGAAGTTATCTTTTTCCATTAAAAAGGGCATAGATTTTGATAGTTGAAAACAAAACAGCCTGAAATAAGGCATGCCGAAAGGGATGCCTGGGAATGAACTGCGTTTATAAAGAATGGCATCGAAAACGTGACCGATTTCGATGCCATTTGGGCATAAAGCAGGGCTGCCGCCCAGCAAAAAATATTTGCTAATGCGACAGCCCCATTTCCTATGGATTTTATTCGTATCCGGGACCTCTCGGGATATATACCTGGTCAAGCGGCGATTTCGGCGCTGCCTTTGTGGTCTCGGGAACCGTTTCCTGCGTGGTCTCAGCCTGAGAGGAGCTGTTTTCATCAGACGTCTCATCGCTCGGGACTACAACGGAAGACGATCCGTGGATCGTGCAGGTTCCAGGTGAGCGGTACTTTGAATCATCCGTTCCGCCGGACTCACCTTCCGGGATCACCATGAAGGTTCTCGTGGTCTTTTCCGGACAGTATTCGGTCGCAAGACCGCCGGATTCACTGCAGACGGTCAGCTGGACGTGATGATCGCAGACCTCGGTGGGAACTGTCCCCTTTGCGAAATATTCCGTGTAGACGGCGCTTCCTCTCGGGTCATGATCGCAGACGCCTGGGATCGCGAGTTTTCCGGATTTCCGGCAGATCTGGGCGGTCGTGACGGAAGACGGAACCGGGAAACCGGTATCTGCAAGTCCTTCGTGGATTGTTGTCATGATCTTTTTCCAGATCTTCTTGTGGTAGGAAGTGCTGCTTCCGATCGCGGAGATCTTCTGGTTATCATCACATCCGGACCAGATTCCCGCCGTGTAATACGGGGTAAATCCGACGAACCAGATATCGTTGTTGCTCGTTGTCGTACCGGATTTACCGGCATTGGACATCCCCGGGATATTAGCCACCGCACTGGTGGAGTTTAAGCTGACTCCGGAGGAGGCGAACATGCGGCTGCTCTCCATCGACTGTGCCATCGCATCCGTGAGAAGGAATGCGGTGGAATCCTTGAGAACACGTTTTGTCTCCGGCTCATTCTCCAGAAGAACTTTTCCGCTGTGGTCCAGGATCTGGGTGAAGAAGACCGGCTTCGTGTAGATACCGCCGTTTGCGATCGCAGCGAACGCGTCCGTCAGCTCCAGGTTGGAAACACCTTTTGTAATACCGCCGAGAGCGGTAGAGGCGTTGTAATCGCTGTCCGTCAGGGAGGTGATCCCGAGGTTTCTCGCGTATTCCACGCCGAGCTGAGGTGTCACAGTCTCGATCATACAGCGCACGGCAACGATATTCATGGAGTAGACGATACCGTCACGGATCGTACTGTAGCCCATATAGCCTTTGCTGCTGTACCAGTTCCGGAATGTCTTTGTTCCCATCGTGTACGGAGCATCATAATAGACACTTCCGAGGGTAGCTCCGCATGTATCGATCGCCGGAGCGAAGGATGTGATGACCTTGAAAGTAGATCCAGGCTGGCGGAGCGTGTTTGTCGCACGGTTTAAGGAACGGCTGACTTCTTTCTGCCCGCGGCCGCCGCTCAGGGCTTTTACATAGCCGTTGGACTGGTCAATGAGGACGAAGGACGCCTGCGGCTGGAGTACGTAGTGTACGGATTCACCGAGAATCGTATCGCCTTCCTTTGTCATCGCCGTCCGGTATTTCTCGATCGCCTCATCCGCCTTTTCTTTCGAGGTGAACAGGCCGTCAAAGTTAGATTCTCCGAGATCCTTGCGGAAATATGTCTTTAAAGTCTCATCAGAATAGTTCGTTGTTGTCTGGTCTGCGTGCTGGATCGACAGCCGATAGTCGATCGAGTAGTAGACCACGTCATAGTTTTCAGGATTGCTGATCTCCGTATCCACAACGGACTGGATATCAGGATCCTGGGTGGTGTGGATCTCAAGACCGCCGGAGAAGAGGAGATTGTAGGCCTGTGTCTCCGTGTAGCCTTTTTTGTCCTGCAATGCTTTTAACACCTGGTCGATCAGCTCGTCGGTAAAGTAGGAGTACGGAGTCTGGGTCTCCTTTGTGACGATATCCACGTTTTTGATGCGGGAGTAAACGTCATCGGCGAGAGCCTCTTCCTGTTCGTCCTTCGTGATCTTTCCCTGCTCGTACATGTACTGGAGGATGACGCGGCGTTTTTCCTCGTTGCGCTTTCTTCCGTTTTCGGAGAGCGGGTTGAATCTCGACGGGTTCTGGGTGATACCGGCGATGACCGTTGCCTCTGAGAGCGTGAGCTCCGAGACGTCCTTGTCAAAGTAGCGGAGAGCCGCCGCCTTTACGCCCAGGGTGTTGTTTCCAAGGTTGATCGTGTTTAAATAGTTTTTGAGGATGATCTTTTTATCCATGATCTTCTCTAACTGGATCGCCAGATACTGCTCCTGGATCTTTCGCTCAAGCTTTTCTCCGAAGGTGTCCTCATTTCCGCCTTCAAAGATATTGTTTTTGATGAGCTGCTGGGTCAGGGTACTTCCGCCGCCGGCACTGGAGTCGCCGGTGATGATCCCGACGGCCGCACGGACCATCGAACGGACGTCAACGCCCTTGTGGGACCAGAACCTGGAATCCTCGATCGCAACGAAGGCGTCGATCAGGCACTGGGGAAGTTCCTCGTAGGATGCCTCAAGACGGTTCGCTCCGGATTTTACGAGCGTTTCCGTGAGGTTTCCCTTACTGTCATAGACCATGGTGGCATAACCGCTTGGTTCGATGCTCGCCACATCAATCTCCGGGGCCGCATCGATCACGCCCTTGAAGATCCCGTAGCCGAAGCTGATCCCAAGCACCGCCGCAAACAGGACAAGGATCAGGATGATCTTTGTGAGAAGAAGTACCAGATGTGAGGTAATCTTCTGAGCCCTGGAATTTGTTTTGCAGAGTGCCTTTTCCACCTCGTTTTTTCCATAATTCATTCAGGATGCCTCCTTTGTCATTCCCTAATTATAGCAAAGTTTCTTTCATTTATAAATAGTTATTGTGGAAAAGTTTGGTTTGTATTATGATATTTTTGACCGCAAAGTGGGGAAATATGAAGGAAAAATTACATTTTGTGGTCGGATTCGTCAAAAATATGACAAAAAGATAAATATCATGGGCGACTTTCCATGATGTGGAATTCAGAAACGACACTCAGCTATATACAGGGAACATAGAAAAATACACCGTTGGATTGGTTGCATTTGTACATTTCGGCGGAAATTTTCTGTCATATGCAAATGAAAACAGGAAGCAGGGAATGGCTGAGCTGACTTTTGAAAAAGGAGATAAGATATGGCTGCTGACAGCGTAAAAATTTTGTATAAAGGCGGAACGGCGGAGACTGAGGTGAAGAAATCCCGCTTTATCGCGAACTTAAAGCCGGTGGAGTCCGAGGAGGAGGCGACGGCATTTATCGCGGAGATGAAGAAGAAATACTGGGATGCCCGCCACAACTGCCAGGCGTTTACAATCGGGATGAACCACGAACTGACCAGGTGCAGCGATGACGGGGAGCCTGCCCAGACGGCGGGACGCCCGATGCTCGATGTGCTCCTCGGCGAGGATGTCCACAATGTCTGCGTTGTGGTGACCAGGTATTTCGGCGGAACACTGCTCGGGACCGGAGGACTTGTACGGGCTTATTCGGGTGCGGTGAAGGAAGGACTTGCGGCCTCCGAGATCGTGGAGAAGAAGCGCGCCTTTGAGATGAAAATCGTGACCGATTACACGGGAGTCGGAAAGATCCAGTATATTCTCGGGCAGGAAAACATGACGGTGCTCGACAGCGTGTATACAGATAAGGTGGAATTCTCCGTTCTCGTCCCGGTTGCTGCTTACGACGGTCTGGAAAAGAAGATCACGGAAGGAACGAGCGGCAGCGCGAAGATCGAAAAGGGCGACGAGGTGTGGTACGGCACACTTAATAAGGAAGTGATCCTTTTCTAGACCAGCCATCAGCACCAGGACATAAGAGGCTGAGGGCTGATTTCCCACGGAAATGGCAGAAGAGAAGATAGAGGGCGGCAATCTGTACGGTGTAGACTTTCGCGCTCGCATGCCGTAGGAGGCACACAGTCTGAACATAGGCATTTAGCAGCCTGTTTTCTCAGGCGGAAACAGAGGCGCTCTCCAGAGAGTAAGAGATGTCTAACCGCAAATTGCTCAGAAATAAACACAAAGAATGGCGAATTCACCCCGAATTTTGGATGATTTTGTATTGCATTTTGATTTCATGAATGCTATAATTTTGAGTCGGTAACGCAAAAATCAGGAAATGTAACAGATACAAGATAAGATGACTGTGCAAAACGGGTCGGAAAATGATCGGTGTGCGGACAGTTATAGATGAAGAAAGAGGATTGATTATGAAGATCAAACGCGAAGATATCAGAAACATTGCGATCATCGCCCACGTTGACCACGGTAAAACGACCCTGGTAGACCAGTTATTAAAGCAGAGCGGCGTATTCCGCGCAAACCAGGAAGTAGAAGAGCGTGTCATGGACTCCAATGACATCGAGAGAGAGAGGGGAATCACTATCCTCTCCAAGAATACGGCTGTATTCTACAAAGGAGTAAAGATCAACATCATCGACACCCCAGGCCATGCGGACTTCGGCGGTGAGGTTGAGCGTGTCCTTAAGATGGTAGACGGTGTTGTTCTCGTTGTCGATGCATTTGAGGGACCGATGCCGCAGACAAAGTTCGTTCTCCAGAAGGCACTTGACCTTGACTTAAGAGTTATCGTCTGCATCAACAAGATCGACCGCCCGGAGGCAAGACCGGAGGCAGTCATCGATGAGACACTGGAGTTATTCATGGACCTCGATGCATCCGATGAGCAGCTCGACTGCCCGTTCGTATATGCGTCCGCCCGTGCAGGTTTTGCAAAGAAAGAATTAGATGATCCGGAAGTGGACATGAGTCCGTTATTCGAGACCATCATCGACTATATCCCGGAGCCGGAAGGTGATCCGGATGCTGAGACCCAGGTCCTGATCAGCACGATCGACTACAACGAGTTCGTTGGCCGTATCGGTATCGGTAAGATCGACAGCGGTTCCTTAAAGTTAAATCAGGACTGCGTGATCGTAAACCATCATGATCCGGACAAGATGAAGAAAGTAAAGATCGGTAAGCTCTATGTATTCGATGGCTTAAAGAGAGTTGAAGTACAGAGTGCGACGATCGGTGAGATCGTTGCGATCTCTGGTATCCCGGATATCCACATCGGTGATACCCTCTGCTCCCCGGAGAAGCCGGAGGCGATCCCGTTCCAGAAGATCTCCGAGCCGACGATCTCCATGAACTTCATGGTAAACGACAGCCCGCTCGCAGGTCAGGAAGGTAAGTTCATCACTTCCCGTCACCTCCGCGACCGTCTGTTCCGTGAGTTAAACACAGACGTCAGCCTTCGTGTCGAGGAGACAGAGTCCGCAGACTGCTTCAAGGTTTCCGGACGTGGTGAGCTCCATCTGTCCGTCCTGATCGAGAACATGCGCCGTGAGGGCTTTGAGTTCGCTGTCAGCAAGGCAGAGGTTATCTACAAATACGATGAGAGAAACAGAAAGTTAGAGCCGATGGAGCTTGCTTATGTGGATGTTCCGGATGAGTTTACCGGAGCTGTCATCCAGAAGCTCACGAGCAGAAAGGGCGAACTTCAGGGAATGAGCCCGACAAACGGCGGCTACACAAGACTTGAGTTCTCCATCCCGTCCAGAGGTCTCATCGGTTACCGCGGTGAGTTTATGACAGATACAAAGGGTAACGGTATCTTAAACACAAGCTTTGACGGATACGCTCCGTTCAAGGGCGAGTTAAGCTACAGAAAGACAGGCTCCCTGATCGCGTTTGAGGCCGGTGAGTCCATCACCTACGGTCTGTTCAACGCTCAGGAGAGAGGTACTCTGTTCATCGGACCTGGTGTAAAGGTTTACTCCGGTATGGTCGTCGGACAGAGCCCGAAGGCAGAGGATATCGAGATCAACGTCTGCAAGACAAAGAAGCTGACAAATACACGTTCCTCCAGCGCGGACGAGGCATTAAAGCTTGTTCCGCCGAAGATCATGAGCCTGGAGCAGTGCTTAGACTTCATCGATACCGACGAGCTTCTTGAGATCACACCGACGAGTCTTCGTATCAGAAAGAAGATCCTCGATCCGACTCTCAGAAAGAGAGCAATGATCAGCAAGAAGAGCCAGATGTAATCTGATCCGGAACGAATTGAGATACAAGTGAAGAGGGGATTGCGAAGACGCAGCGTGATCTCTGAAAATAGAAAGAGAAAGCAGGATCGCTTCCGCAGGTTGATTTGTGGGGCGGTCCTGCTTTTTTCGAACAGATGGCCTGCATTGGCAGATGATCGAGCGAGCGTGAAAGAGCTGGATTTGCGGTTTGCACGAGCTGGTCTATGAAAGAGGGAGAATTATGATACATATTCTTATCAGTGCCTGTCTCATCGGTGAGAACTGCAAGTGGGATGGGACGAACAATCGGAATCAGGGTGTGCTTGAGTTTATGAAAAAGATGGAGGGAAAGGCCGAGTTCCATCCAGTCTGTCCGGAACAGCTGGGCGGTCTTCCGACTCCGCGTGCGGCTTCCGAGATCCATATGCCGGATGAGGCGGTGATCAATACGGAGGGCGAGGATGTGACGGGAGAGTTTCTTCTCGGTGCGGATGCGGCATTGCAGACAGCGAAGAAGTATGGATGTGGGATCGCGATCCTGAAGGATAGAAGTCCGTCCTGCGGATCGAATGGGGTTTATGATGGGAGTTTTTCGCATAAGCTGCGTGAGGGAATGGGGAAGACGGCGGCGGTGTTGGCCGGGTATGGGTTGAAGGTGTATGGGGAGAGCCAGATTGAGGAGCTGGTGGATCTTCTGGATAAAGATATGAAGGAATGATGTGATTGGCGAGAGGGACGCGGTGAGCTTCCGGGCAGGGGCGCTGGGGATGCGGGGAGGGTTCCGCTAGGCCTGCGTGAGACTGCTAAGGGCGGACGAGTGGAGGTAGCCAGCGCCTTTTATATAGGAATTTTCTGAACTGAAAATTCCGTATGATACAGTAGCGGTCGCGGATTTTGCCGATTCGGAATGCGAAGCATCGGCAAAATCCTGTCACAGTGCGCAGGCAGGAAGGCCTGCGTACTGTGACACAACTCGCTGCGCTCAGACAAGTGTTATCGCTTGTCCAACGCAGTCACCCGCGGGCCAAGAGGAACCAGCTCCCCGGATCATGCGCCCCTGCCCGGAAGCTCACTGCTGTTGGTTGGCGTGAGATGATAAATGCAGAGGGTTCGAAAGGCATGGAAACGTTGTGAACGTGTTTCCATGCCTTTCTAGGTTTGGTAGAATTTAGTTTGCATCGATTGGTTTTACATTTTGAGTTCTACAGTTTGCTTGCCCGCTCCTTGATGTTCTGGTGGAAGTTGATGATCTGGTGATCATATTCTTCGTTCATGAGTGGGGAGGTGATCATGAAGTCGGCGGTCGCGCGGTTGTTGGCGATCGGGATATCGTAGACCTGGGCGATGCGGAGGAGAGCTTTTACGTCCGGGTCATGTGGCTGGGCTGTGAGGGGATCGGAGAAGAATACGACGAAATCGATGCGTCCTTCGACGATTTTTGCGCCGATCTGCTGGTCTCCTCCGAGAGGACCGCTGTTGTAGCCTTTGACCGGGAGACCGGTGGCTTCGGTGATCATTCTGGCGGTTGTTCCTGTGCCGCAGAGAAAGTGTCCCTTTAAGATTTCTTTGTTTGCTTCGCACCAGTCGATCATTTCATGCTTTTTGCTGTCATGGGCGATCAGGGCGATGTTTTTTTGTTTTCCGATGGTTAATGTCAGAAAATCCATAGGAATCCTCCTTTTCTTGAGGTTGTTTTTCGTTTGTTTTGCGGGCAGATCATATATAAATTCCATGGAATGGAATATTAACAGATTATTCCTGCCTATAAACTGATGATGCCATAAATGGCTGGATGTGTCAAGAAAGTGAGAGAAAATTTCGCTGAAGTTTTACACTTATTATGCGGGGACAGTGTCTGTTAGAAGGTTTGGGCGGGAAACTGCGTTGCGTGCAGCTTTGGTGCTGATTTTGCCTCTGCCCCGGTGAGACTTGACAAACCAGTGGGAATGTGCTACCATCGACCATGTGTGAAACGCAATGACAGAGACAGTACAGGAGAGTTCCGGTATGACAGAGAGAAGGTTCACCGGCTGAAAGACCTTCCGAAGGAAACTTTTGTAAATTCACTCTTGAGCAGCCTGTGCGAAAGGGATCCAAGTAGTGCAGGACGGGAAGTCCCGTTACAGACGTTTGAGTGCCGCATGAATGCATGCGGAATCTGGGTGGTACCACGGAGAGTCAGCTTCGTCCCATGGCGGGACGGAGTTTTTTTTGTCCTCGCACTGATAGAATGTAAAACCATACCGAAAGAATGAGGTGGACTATGGAAGAGAAGATCAAAGCACTGAAGGAGCAGATGGAAGCCGCTCTCGGCAGTGTACAGTCCAAGGAACAGCTTGGTGAGTTCTGGCAGAGCTTCCTTGGCAAGAAAGGCAGCATCGCAGACCTGATGAAGGGTCTTGGAAGTGTTCCGAAGGAGGAGCGCCCGAACGTCGGAAAGACGATCAATGAATTTAAGAACCAGGTAGAAGCCCGCTACCAGGAAATGAAGAATAAGATGGATGAGCTGGAGCTCGCAGCCCGCAATAAGAGCGAGCAGGTCGATATCACGATGCCTGCAAAGATGCGTCCGGCCGGAGGTCTCCATCCGCTTACCGTAACAGAGAATGAGATGATCGATGTTTTCGCAGGAATGGGCTTCGAGATCTTCGACGGTCCGGAGATCGAGGATGACGACCACAACTTCACAAGATTAAACGTTGCGAAGAATCATCCGGCGAGAGATATGCAGGATACGTTCTATGTAGCGGAAGATATCTTACTCCGTACCCATACAAGCCCGGGACAGATCCGTGTGATGGATGCGAAGAAGCCGCCGATCAAGATGCTGGCACCGGGACGTGTATTCCGTTCCGACAGTGATGCGACTCACTCCCCGATGTTCCACCAGATGGAAGGCCTTGTTGTCGATAAGAAGATCACGCTCTGCGACCTTCAGGGTATGCTCGACAAGTTTGTACAGGCGATCTTCGGCAGCAACGTAAAGACACGTCTCCGCCCGAGCTATTTCCCGTTCACGGAGCCGAGCGTTGAGGTCGATGTCAGCTGCTTCGAGTGCGGCGGAAAAGGCTGCCCGCTCTGCAAGCACACCGGCTGGATCGAGGTATTAGGCGGCGGTATCGTACACCACAAGGTTCTTGAGAACTGCGGCATCGACCCGAATGAGTATTCCGGTCTCGCCTTCGGTATCGGTATCGAGCGTATCGCCATGTTAAAATACGGTATTAACAACATCAACCTGCTTTATGAGAATGATCTTCGTTTCCTGAAGCAGTTCAAAGGCTAATAAGGGAGGGAGAAGATCATGAAAGTACCATTTAGTTGGCTGAAAGAATATGTTGACATTGATGTCACTGCCCAGGAGCTGGAAGACAAGCTCTTTGGCTGTGGATTTGAGGTAGAGGAACTGATCGATCTCTCCGCTGAGATCGACCGTGTCGTTGTCGGCGTCGTAAAGGAATGCGAGCCAATCGAGGGAACACACCTCTTCAAGTGTAAAGTAGACTGCGGCGAGTATGGAAATGATATCCAGATCCTCACAGGTGCTCCGAACGTCTACGCAGGCATGCACACACCGGCGGCTCTTGATAATTCCACACTGCCGGGCGGCATCAAGATCAAGGCAAAACCGATGCGCGGCATCGAGTCAAACGGTATGCTCTGCTCCGGTGAAGAGCTCGGCTTAAACGATGACCTGTATCCGGGCGCTGAGGTTTACGGTCTCCTGGATCTTCCGAAGGACACCGTTCCGGGAACTGATATCGCAAAGGTTGTTGGTCTCGACGACTACATCTTCGATATCTCCGTAACGGCAAACCGTGCAGACTGCCAGTCTGTTCTCGGTATTGCGAGAGAAGTTGCAGCAGTTCTTGATAAACCGCTGAAAATGCCGGCTCTCGACTACAAACAGAGCGATTATAAATATGAAAATCTTGATATTAAAGTAGAGGCACAGGATCTCTGCCCGCGCTACTTAGGACATGGCGTGAGAAACATCACTCCGGGCCAGTCCCCGAGATGGATGCGTCGTCATCTGGCTCTCTGCGGTCTCAGAAGCATCAGCAACGTGGTCGATATCACGAACTACGTAATGCTCGAGATCGGTCAGCCGATGCATGCATTCGATATGAGCACATTGGAGAGCTCCCAGATCATCGTCCGCCGTGCAAAGCAGGATGAGATGATCCAGACACTTGACGGCAAGGAATTCAAGTTAAACGAGAATAACCTTGTGATCTGCGACGGAAGCAAGCCGGTTGCTCTTGCGGGTATCATGGGCGGAATGAACAGTGAGATCACAGAGAATACGACACAGCTTCTCTTTGAATCCGCAAAGTTCATGCGCGACAACATCCGTAAAACTGCGAGAAGTCTCGGACAGAACACAGACGCATCCAGCCACTACGAGAAAGGTATCGCGGAGTACACCGTTGAGATCGGTATGGCGCGTGCCCTTCACCTGATCGAGGAACTCGGCTGCGGCGAGATCACAGCGAGCGCATTCGATGTGGATGCGGGAGCACCGAAGGAAGGAAAAAAATTTACCGCAACGTTGAGCGGCATCAACAAGATCCTCGGCATCGAGGTCCCGGCAGAGAATGTTCTCGACATTCTCCGCAGACTCAGCTTCGAGGTTGAGCGCGACGGCGATGTCATGACTGTCACAGCACCTCGCTACAGAGAGGATATCGAGGTTGGCGAGCCGGATCTTGCGGAGGAAGTCATCCGTGAGTACGGTTATGACCACATCGTTCCGACCTTCTTAAAGGATTCCGCAGTCACAAACGGCGGATTAAACCCGGCACAGAAGAGAAGAACAAAATTAAAACAGGTGATGGTATCCCAGGGTTACTTCGAGGTATCCACGCTGGCATTCTATTCCGACGCTGACCTTGACGCGCTTCATATCGCTGAGGACGCGAAGGAGCGCAATGTGATCCGCCTGTTAAACCCGATCACGACAAACCTTTCCATCATGCGCACCACACTGGCTCCGTCCATGTTAAATACAGTCGTTGAGAACGTGAAGAAAGGCAACACAGCCGGACGTTTCTTCGAGTATGCAAACGTATACTATCCGAAGGCACTTCCGCTCACAGAGCTCCCGAACGAGATCCCGCATGTCGGCTTCGCGGCATTTGGCGAGCAGGAAGATTTCTTCACTGTAAAGGGAACGATGGAAGAGCTTGCAGCTTCCTTCGGTGTAAGCTTTGAGTATGAGAGAGCGGAGGATGTTCCGTATCTCCATCCGGGAATCTCCGCGTATGTCCTCTGCGACGGCGAGCGCGTTGGTTCCTTCGGTAAGCTGGCAAACAGCGTTGCCGGTGAGTTAAAGCTTCCGAAAGACAGCAAGGCGAACAACCAGATCTACATCGGTGAGATCGACTTCGCAGCACTTTCTGCCCATATGCCGGAAGGTCTGCGCTACAAACCGATCTCCGAGTACGATACCGTGACCCGTGACCTCGCGATGGTCGTTGACGAGGAGACAAGCTGCGGCAGCCTGATCGATGAGATCAAGAAGGCATGCAAGCAGGTCGGAGATGTTGAACTCTTCGATATCTACCGCGGCGACCAGATCGGCAAGGGCAAGAAGAGCATGGCATTCAAGATCTCCTTCATCCCGGAGGACAAGGCACTTGATCCGACGGACGTCGAGCGCTTTGTAAAGAAGATCCTCGGAAACCTGAAGTTCCGTCTCGGTGCGGATATCCGATAAGTGACATAATACAGAACGGTCATTCCTGTGGGAGAAATCCTGCGGCGGATGGCCGTTTTTTGACCCCTAAGTCACGATCAGCGAATGATGTGCACTTGCAAGACGAGTGAGATTGATGCAAGCAGCCGCGCGCGGCACACTCCTTTATATGCCGGAAAATCAGTTCCGGCCCGGAAAATACGAGGATTGACAGCCATCCTATTTTATGTTATGATGACTTTAATTGTGGACAGGAGGTGTAGTCGGTGATTAGAATTATTCTGACGATTGTATTCGTTATCTTATGTATTGCAATGACAGTGATCGTGTTAATGCAGGAAGGAAAGACTTCCGGACTTGGTGCGATCAGCGGTGTGGCTGAGAGCTACTGGGGAAAAAATAAAGGTCGTTCTATGGAAGGCAACCTTGAGAAATTTACAAAAATTGCGGCAGTCCTGATTTTTGTACTTGCCCTGGTATTAAATTTAAAGGTAATCTAATTCTAAGATGACGAACACTCCTGCAGCGATCATTCCCGTGCAGGAGTGTTTTTGTTTAACACGAAGATCGGAAGCTGCACTGTCTGAGAACTGTCCGCAGGATCTATCCGGTTATTTGCGGCTGCCCGGCGTGAAGTCTGTGCCGGGAACTTTTGAAAAACTGTTTTTGATATGACAAGGAGAAGAATGGAAGAAACGTTAATGGAAGAGCGGAAACAGATGCTGCTGACCCTGATGAAGGATCCGACATATGTTCCGATGAAATTAAAAGAACTCGCGATGCTTCTCGGAGTTCCGAAGGAGCAGAGAAAAGATCTGGAAGAGGTCTTAAATGAACTGGTCGCTTCCGGCAAGGTCGGGATCTCGAAGAAGGGAAAGTACGCGAGATCCGAGGTGTTTGCGCAGACGGGGATCTTTTCAGCGCATCACAGAGGCTTTGGATTTGTGACGATCGAGGGACGCGACGGCGATCTCTTTGTCCCGCCGGATGATACCGGGGACGCGATGGACGGGGATACGGTCCAGGTCATTATTGATGAAAACGGAAGAGGCGGCCGCGCGGAGGCGAGAGTTTTAAAGGTATTAAAACATGCCAACGAGACGCTGATCGGTACCTTTGAAAAAAATAAAAGCTTTGGCTTTGTGATCCCCGACAATCCACGGATCACGATGGACATCTTTATCCCGCAGGGGAAAGAGAACGGCGCTGTCTCCGGACACAAGGTAGTCGTGAAACTGGACACATATGCGACCATAAATAAGAATCCGGAGGGACATGTGCAGGAGATCCTCGGACATATCAATGACCCGGGAGTCGATATCCTGTCGATCGTCCGTGCCTACGGACTTCCGGAGGAGTTCCCGGAGGACGTGATGGAAGAAGTTTCCCATGCGCCGGAGGAACTCTCCGCAGACTATGTGGCGGAGGAGATCGGGAAGAACGGAAGAGTGGATCTCAGAGATGTCCCGATGGTGACGATCGACGGCGAGGACGCGAAAGACCTCGACGATGCGGTCAGTGTGTCGAAGGAGACGATCAACGGGGAGACGATCTACCATCTCGGAGTCCATATTGCGGATGTGAGTCACTATGTGAAGGAGGGGACGCCTCTCGATGCGGAGGCATATAAGCGCGGAACGAGCGTGTATCTCGTGGACCGTGTGATCCCGATGCTGCCGCACCGGCTCTCCAACGGGATCTGTTCCCTGAATGCGGGCTGCGACCGTCTGGCAATGAGCTGCCTCATGGATATCGATGAAAAAGGGATCATCGTGGGACATAAGATCTGTGAGTCGGTCGTCCGGATCGACCGCAGAATGACATACACGGCGGTGAATGCGATCCTGGAGGCAAAGAATGGGACTGAGGAACCGCAGACGGATGCGCCGGAGAAAGAGAAATCGAAGGAAAAAGCGGAATTTGCAAAGAAGTGCCTCGAAGAATATGCAGATTTCGTTCCGATGTTCCTGCTTCTCGACGAGACGGCCCGTGTGCTGAGGAAAAAGCGCATGGCGCGCGGTGCGGTCGACTTTGATTTCCCGGAGTGCAAGATCATCCTGGACGCAAAGGGACGCCCGGTCGAGATCAGGCCGTATGAGCGGAACGCGGCGACGATGCTGATCGAGGACTGCATGCTGGCTGCGAACGAGACGGTCGCAGAGGATTATTACTGGCAGCAGATCCCGTTCCTGTACCGGAGCCATGAGAAACCGGACGGTGAGAAGATCAAGCGCTTCGGCATTCTGATCAACAATTTTGGCTATTCGATCCGGCTCCAGAACGGCGAGCTTCATCCGAAGGAGATGCAGAAACTGCTCGAAAAGGCAGCGGGATCCCCGGAGGAGGCGCTGCTCGCGAGACTGGCACTCCGCTCAATGAAGCAGGCAAAGTACACGACGGAATGCATGGGCCACTTTGGTCTCGCAGCAAACTATTATACGCACTTCACCTCCCCGATCCGAAGATACCCGGATCTCCAGATCCACCGGATTATCAAGGAAAATCTCCACGGCGGTCTCACGAAAAAGAGGATCGCCCATTATGAGAAGATCCTTCCGGAAGTTGCGATCTGGACATCTTCCCGGGAGCGTCTCGCAGACGAGGCGGAGAGGGAGACCGATAAGGCAAAGAAAGTTCAGTTCATGGAGCGCCATATCGGGGAAGAATTTACCGGCGTGATCTCCGGGATCAGCAATTACGGCTTCTATGTGGAGCTTCCGAATACGGTGGAAGGCATGGTACGCTTAGCGAACCTCGACGGCGACTACTATGTGTTTGATGAGGAACACTATGAACTGGTGGGAGAGCGGACGAGAAAGAAATTCAAGCTTGGCCAGACCGTGAAGATCCAGGTCGTCTCTGTGGACCGGTATCTGAAAACGATCGATTTCCTTCCGGTGCGGAATTTCGACAAACGATAGCACGGTTTCGTTTTTTGCAGCGGACAGACCTTGTGATAGAAATGGTTCCGGCATGGGACACTCCTGCCGGAACGGAAAAGAGGACGAAGTTATGGCAAAGAGCAGCGGATTTAAGCTGATCGCAAACAATAAAAAGGCATATTTTGATTTCTTCATCGATGACAAATTTGAGTGCGGTATCGCGCTTGCGGGAACCGAGGTAAAATCTCTCAGGATGGGAAAATGCAGCATCAAGGAATCTTTTGTGCGGATCACGAACGATGAGGTCATGATCTACGGCATGCACATCAGCCCGTACGAAAAGGGAAATATCTTTAATAAAGATCCGCTCCGCGAGCGGAAACTCCTGATGCACCGCTATGAGATCAACAAGCTGAAGGGAAAGATCCAGGAAAAAGGATACACGCTGGTCCCGCTTCAGGTGTACTTTAAGGGAAGTCTCGTAAAGGTTGAGATCGGTCTGGCGAGAGGTAAGAAATTGTACGACAAACGTGCGGATATCGCGAAAAAGGACCAGAGAAGAGAGCTTGAGAAAGAGTTTAAGGTGAAAAACCTGTATTAATAGCGGAGAAAATTGTTGTAAAGAGACCTCAGTCCGGAAAGAGATGATCTATCAGGTGCATTTTGGAGCAAACTACGAGACCGGGGAATACGGCTGGACAACAAATCTCGAGAAGGTGAAAAAACAGATCGACTGGCAGTTAAAAGAATTTCCGGGGATACGATGGCGGCGGACCACTACGCGACACTGGAAAAACATGCTTCCGACTGTATCTCCTGCGGTCACTGCGATAAGCGCTGTCCGTTCCATGCCGTACAGACGGGAAGAATGAAGGAGATCGCGGCGTATTTTGGAAAATAGGCGGAAAGCTCTGTAATGGAAAAGCGGCAGAGGATCCGGAATCTGAAATGACAGAAAATAAAAATGAGGAAAAGAGAACTGAGCCTGCCGGGGCAAGGTTCTCTTTTTTAATTTACGCGAACAACGAGCCAAAGTCCGCGCTTGCGCGAGATCTTGGCGACTGTCGCGATAACAAGGGGAAACTCGCGAAACGTGTTTTCACTTGTTTACGCGAACAACGAGCCAAAGTCCGCGCTTGCGCGAGACGCCCGAATGTGACAAGGCACATTCTTTTCATATCGAAAAACATGCCTTTACAGCAATATGCTGGTACTACCAATTCTGACAATCTAAAACATATGTCGTAACTGCACAAAAAAAGCAGAAATACGAAACATAATTATACAAAATCACAGGATTTCACAAACTATCGCAGTTTTGTCCACTGTTAAATTTTTCTGCGCACCGCTATAATAAAAGTACAAAATGAGTCGTGAGAAAAACAAAATGACCCAATCAGATGAAGGAGGAACAGTTTTATGAGAAAACGTACTTTGTCATTGGCACTTGCAGTTTCCATGGCAGCGATGTCCCTCGCAGGATGCGGCGGCGGTGGAACCACAACGGCAACCACAGCGGCGGCAGGCGGTGAGACAGCGGCAGCCGGAAGTGAAGCGGCAACGGAGGCAGCGAAAACGGACGATGCTGATCTTTCCGATGTAGAAAAGATCATCAAGGAAGCCGAAGGAATGTCGATGGAAGAGCTTGCAAAGAAAGCCATCGAGGAGTCCAACGGAAAGACCTTCTACGGTGTCGGAAACTCCAGCCGTGGTAAGAGCGCACTCCCGTTATTCATCGAATACCTGCAGTCGATCGACCCGTCCTACAATATGGAATATGAGTGGCAGCAGCCGAAGAACAACAAGATCTTTGAGCAGTTGACCGCAGATTCCTTAAAGACCGAGGGAACTTTCGCGATGACCCTGATCCAGGACGGCAACCAGATCCAGACGAAGATGGTAGAGCCGGGAATCTTAAAGACTTATATCCCGAAGGAATGGGCAGAGGCAAACGGGACCACACCGGATGCATATGAAGGATTCCTTCCGTTGCAGACCTTAAACAAGGTATTCATGTACAACAGCACCGGAAGCGCAGAGTACAATAACTGCTGGGATTTCGTGGCAGAAGGCGTTCATCCGTTATACATGGATATCGATTCCGAGATCGTCGGAAAGAACTTCTTATACATGCTGACAGAAGATAAGTATGCGGGATGGTTAAAAGATGCTTACGATGCTCTCGATGATACAAAGAAAGCATACTTCAAGCCGGTCATCGACGAGATGGCAGCAGATGCCGAGGATCTTGGACTTGGCGAGAACGGCGCATACGCACTTGCATGGATCAAGCTCTGGGTTGAAAATTACAACGAGCAGACAGATGATGGTCCGATCTGCAACACACTTGTATCTGATTCCGCAACGGATCAGGCTGGCCTTTTAGTTTACTCCAAACTTCGTTCCGTAGAAGAGTCCGCAGGCGTTTCCTTAAATAACATTAAGGTTGCCGCTTATCAGGACGGCTACAAAGGCATCGGCGGTTACGGTTACTGCCATTACCTTTTCGTTACAAACAACAGCCCGCTTCCGTGGACTGCATGTGCATTCATCCAGTACATGACATGCACAGAGGACGGTTTCTCCGCATGGGGCAAAGACATGGGCGGCTACTCCGCAAACCCGGAAGTTGCAGCAGCGATCGAGGAAACTTATCATCACAGCAAGGGCGGCTACAACGAGGCCGGCGAAGATGTATATCCGTGTAAAGATGACCGTGGATATGACTGGTGGACAACTGACGGCGAGTTAGTTCTGGAAGATCCGGACTACTGCGCATCCGTTTCCTTCACAGTCGGAAGCTGGATCGAACTTCTCACGAAGTACAGTGACTCTGCTAAGTAAATCTGACTGACACTTGAGAGGGTGCCGTACATGCGTGCGGCGCCCTCGTGTTACATATGGCATCTGCCGTAACAAACGGCATCCATGTTTTAGGAAAGGAGCGGACATTTCTGTGAATGGATATAACCGGGTAAAAACATATTTTTCAAAACCGCAGAACATCATCCTTCTCCTGTTCGGCATCGTACTGACTTTCTCCACTGTTGCACCAATCGTTGCGATCGTAAAGGATACGATCACGATCCATCCGGGAACCATCGACGCCCACCTCGCGGGAAAAGCGTCCGGTTACACGCTGGTCAACTATGTGGACCTCTTTACAAGCCGTCTGGCGAAGACAAACCTCTGGAAGCCGCTGTGGAATACGATCCTCTTAGCAGTATTTACCTGCACGATCTCCATCATTTACGGCGGAACCTTCGCATTTTTAGTAACAAGAACAAACCTGAAATTCAAAAAATATTTAAGCTCTATTTTCATTTTTCCGTACATCATGCCGCAGTGGACACTCGCCGTTGTATGGCAGAACGTGTTCAACAGCAACGCGGTTGTCGGAACGTCAAACGGACTTCTTGCATCTCTTGCGGGGATCTGTATGCCGAAATGGTGGTGTCAGGGGCTGTTCCCGAGTTCCGTTGTCTTAGGACTCCATTATGCGCCGTTCGCCTATATCCTGATCGGCGGTATTTTCCGGAATATGGATGCGAACCTTGAGGAGGCAGCGACGATCCTTGATACACCGAAGCTCAAGACGATGTTCCGGATCACGCTCCCGATGGTAAAACCGGCGATCCTCTCGACGATCCTTCTTGTATTCGGAAGTTCGATGGGAAGCTACCCGGTACCGCATTACTTAGGTCTTACAACGCTTTCCACAAAGTATATCTCCTTAAACTCCAAGTACACAGGTGAGGCGAGTATCCTGGCGATCATCATGATGATCTTCGGAGTCGCGATCCTCACGATGAACCAGGTGAGCTTAAAGAGCCGGAAAAATTACACGACAGTCACCGGTAAATCGGGACAGCTGTCAAAGATGAACCTTGGAAAAGTCGGAAAATATGCGATCGGTATCGTGATGATCGTCCTGACATTCTTTACAAGTATCTTCCCGATCTTCTCCTTCGCACTTGAGACCTTCCTTCCGAACCCGGGCGATTACAGCTTCCTCTATACAGGAGATCTGAGCAACCTGACAACGAAGTGGTGGATCACAAAGGAGAATATCACCGAGAACGGTATGTACGGACAGCACGGCATCCTCTACAACAATACGATCTGGCATGCATTTGCAGGAACCTTGCTCGTCGCTGTCTGCTGTGCCCTGCTTGCCGGAACGATCGGTACCCTGATTGGATATGCGGTCGCGAAGAACCGCAGAAGCCGGTGGGCGAGCTATGTAAATGGTGTGGCATTTCTTCCGTACCTGATGCCGTCCATCGCAGTTGGTGCAGCGTTCTTCATCCTGTTTTCGAATGAACATATCAACCTCTTTAATACATATACGCTGCTGATCATCGCAGGTACGATCAAGTACATCCCGTTTGCGAGCCGGAGCGCGCTGAACTCCATGCTGCAGATCAGCAATGAGATCGAGGAGGCGGCGATCATCCAGGATATCCCATGGACGAAACGAATGTTCCGGATCATCATCCCGATCCAGAAGTCAGCGATCATCAGCGGATACATGCTCCCGTTCATGACATGTCTCCGTGAGCTGTCCCTGTTCCTGCTCTTATGTACGCAGGGCTTTATCCTCTCGACAACGCTCGATTACTTCGATGAGATGGGACTTTACGCGTTCTCGAGTGCGATCAACCTGATCCTGATCGTTACGATCCTGATCTTCAATACATTAGTCAATAAGCTGACAGGTGCAAGCCTTGACGATGGAATAGGAGGAAACTAATATGCCGGAAATCACATTGAGAAATATCACAAAACGCTGGGGGAAATTTTACGGGGTCGATCATCTGAACCTGGATATCGCGGATAACTCCTTCATCACACTGCTTGGACCTTCCGGATGCGGAAAGACGACGATCCTCCGTATGATCGCAGGACTTGAAACGCCGACGACCGGTCAGATCAAGATCGGGGACAAGGTGGTCTTTGACAGTGAGGCGGGGATCAACATTCCTGC
Source organism: Pilosibacter sp. NGB245 (assembly GCF_057397225.1). NCBI lineage: Bacteria > Bacillati > Bacillota > Clostridia > Eubacteriales > Clostridiaceae > Pilosibacter > Pilosibacter sp. NGB245. The sequence continues at coordinate 1,610,085 of NZ_CM171584.1, forward strand.
CAACAAGCGAAAAGTCGGTTTCCTGTTCCAGAACTACGCACTGTGGCCGAACATGACCGTCTACCAGAACATTTCCTTCGGTCTCAGCAATATCAAGGAGAAACTCCCGAAATATGATTTTGATGCCATGACGACCGGGGAACTGATCCGGGCTTTAAAGAGCGGAAAGAAGATCAAAGAGCTCGTGGAAGAGTGCCGCGATAAGCGCGGAAAACTCGACACGGATAAGGTATATCTGAAGTTTATCGACGCGTTCATTCTCTCGATCTATACAGCAAAAATCCTCTACGGATACGGGATCCAGGATGCAGCGGATCCGGATGCGGCTGCGAAGGCGAAGGCGGAGGAGCTGAAAAAGAAACTGGACGGGATCAGAAAATCCTATGAAGCAAAAGGACAGTCCCTGAATGACGAATATGCGATCGTATCCGGCGGAAAAGTCCTCACCGAGGAGAGAAAACTCACAAAAGAGGAGATCGATAAATCCGTCCGCAGAGTCTCCCGGATCGTAAAGATCGGGATGTTCATGAACCGCTACCCGGCAGAGCTTTCCGGCGGCCAGCAGCAGCGTGTCGCGATCGCGAGAACGCTTGCCCCGGAGCCGTCCGTGCTCTTCATGGATGAGCCGCTGTCCAACCTGGATGCGAAGCTCCGTCTTGAGATGAGATACGAGCTGCAGAGACTCCATGTGGAGACGGGAAGCACCTTTGTCTATGTCACACATGACCAGATGGAGGCGATGACGCTGGCGACGAAGATCTGTCTGATCAACAACGGGGTCCTTCAGCAGTATGACGCACCTCTTGATGTATACAACCGACCGGCGAACCTCTTTGTTGCGGACTTCGTCGGAAATCCGTCGATCAACTTTGTGGAGGCGAAAGGAAAGGAACAGGCGGACGGAAGCTTCCGCTTTACGATCCTGGATGACCTCGAGGCGACTTTCCGGCCGAATGAGCCGATCGATATGGATGCCTGGTTCAGAAAGCGTGATCAGGATGCGGCGGACCTGGAAGCCCAGCGGCTGGAGATGTTAAAGGATAAGAAGGCTGTCGAGAAGAGCAATAAGGATGAGGTATTTAAATATCATATCGCGAAGGTCGATGAATCCGACTATGCGGTTGAGGAAGAGCCGGAGATCACCAACGAGGATTTTGTCCTTGCGATCCGGCCGGAAGCATTAAAGCTTTCGAAAGACGGTTCTGTCGCATCTACGATCTACGGAGCGATGCCGACCGGTATGGAGTCGACCGTGAAGTTAAAGATAGGAAAGTACCTCCTGACAGGCGTAATCTTCGGAGGCGTTACCTTTAAGCTCGGCGAGGAGACAGGTGTGGACATCGCAGGTACGGATATCCTGCTGTTTGACAGGAAGTCCGGGAAGGCGATCGCGGCTGGAAGTCTCAGCGTGAAAGGGTGAAAAGCTGATATTGGATTTATAAAATTGAATGATGAGTAGAGGAGTGCGGCAGATCTGTGAGTGGGTCTGCCGCACCTTTTTGCGTATGCAGCCGGTCGCGTTGCACAGCGCCGTTGTGAGAGGTTGACGTTACTTTTCACGGGTAGGAATTTTCTGAACTGAAAATTCCGTATGATACCGTTATGGCCGCGGATTTTGCCGATTTGGAATGCGAAGCATCGGCAAAATCCTGTTACAGTGCGCGGGCATGGAGTGCCCGTGCACTGTAACAGGTTGGCAGTTCAGGGATGGTTGTGGGGATTAAAGCGTTGCATGGGAGGGAAAAGTCTGGTAAGATGGAACGAAGGAGAAAAATCGAAAGAAACCAAAGAAAAGAAAGGTGGAACCGAAAGAGCGTTTTCTTGCGGTAAGAGTATATTATGAGAAAAGAAACAGCAGCTGGCTGGCTGACGGCAATTCTGACATGTGTCTTGCTTACAGGCTGCGGAAGTCAGGCAGCCGGGGCAGCGAGAACGGCGGCAGCCATTGAAAGTCAGGCCGGGAGTACGGAAGAGATAGCTGATCATTCTGAAGAAAAGGCGGAAAAACCGCGCGTGGTCCTGCAGCAGGAGGAGATGGGAAAAGAGACAGAACGGTCGGAGAGCGAAGCAGGAACAGAGCCGGAACCTGAGACGGATACGCCGGATCCTTACGCGGATCTTTTAAAGGATCCGGAAGTGATGGCGGCAAATAAGATCTATGCGAAGGAGACAGCAGAGCCCGGAAAGACGCGGATCGTCTTTGCGGGTGATATCCTGTTTGACTCCCACTATGCGATCATGGCATCGCTTTTAAAGCGCGGACAGGGAATCGAAGGCGGGATCTCCGCGGATCTTCTCTCCATCATGCGGGACGCAGATATTTTTATGGTAAACAACGAGTTCCCGTACACGAACCGCGGGACGCCGACGGCCGGAAAAAAGTTTACCTTCCGGGCGGATCCGAAGTATGCGTCCTGGCTGTTTGACATGGGCGCAGATCTTGTGTCGCTCGCGAACAACCACGCGTATGATTACGGGGAGGTGTCCCTGACGGACACGCTCGATACGCTGGAGTCCATCGGAATGCCGTATGTCGGAGCCGGGAGAAACCTCGAGGAAGCGGTCAGACCGGTTTCTTTTATCGCAAACGGGAAGAAATTTACGTTCATCTCCGCGACACAGATCGAACGGCTGAATCCGCCGGATACGAAAGGGGCGACGGAGACATCCCCGGGCGTGTTCCGGTGTCTTGATATCACAAAACTCCTGAAAGTGATCGGGGAGGCAAGAGCGGACAGTGACTATGTGATCGTGTACATTCACTGGGGGACCGAAGGAACTGACAAGCTGGACCACTGGCAGACGGAACAGGCTGCGCAGATCGCGGCAGCAGACGTGGATCTCATCATCGGGGATCACCCGCATGTGCTGCAGCCGATCGGGTATGTGGGGGAAGTTCCGGTCGTGTACAGCCTCGGAAATTACCTCTTTAACTCAAAGAGTCTCGACACCTGCCTCGTCGAGGCGGTGTTTGGAACGGAGGGACTGGAGTCCCTGCAGTTTATCCCGGCAAAGCAGGAAAACTGCCGTGTCACGAAGGCGGAAGGAGCGGAGAAGGAGCGGATTCTTGCATATATGAGGAAGATCTCCCCGGAAACTGCGATCGATGACAACGGGTTTATCACTGCCAGATAGGACGTTGCTTTTTTGAGGGAAAGATCAGGAGAATCATGAAAATGCTCTGCTGAAAATACAGACCGCAGCAGAGACTCGGAAAACGCATGGGATTGCAGACAGAAGATGTGTCGGAATCCCATGCATTTTTTATCAATAATACTGCAGATTACAGTGCGTTCCAATAAGCAGCGGGGTGCTTGATGATCAATGGAGAACGGACTGTCTGAATCTGCAGCCCGACGGATAAAGAAGAACGGATCGAGGATTCTTTTAGAAAAAATTCATAGGAAATTTATTTTTTTCATAAATATTCAACAAAAGGTTGCAAATGAAAAACTTTACCGCTATAATATATTAAAAAAATAAAGAGCTGCCTAATCAATATGGCAGTGGAAAGAAGGGGTCATCTATGAGTGAGAACAGTTCCGCAAAGAAAAGCCGCCTTGATCGTATTCTGGATGCGATTGAGCGTGCCGGAAACAAACTTCCGGACCCGATCACGATGTTCCTTGGACTGGCGATCATTGTCACGATCATTTCAGCGATCTGCAGTGCAGCCGGCGTCTCCGCGGTAAACCCGGCGGATGGATCAACGATCGAGGTATTTAACCTCCTGTCCCTCGATGGAATTCGTTATCTCTGGACGAATGTCATCACAAACTTCTCCGGCTTTGCACCGCTCGGCATGGTGCTTGTCGCTGTCATCGGTTCTTCCGTTGCAGAGAAGAGTGGTTTCCTCGTTGCCGTCATGGTCAATTTCCTTGGCAAGGCAAAAGGATGGATCGTCACCATGGTCATCATGTTCCTCGGAATCAACTTAAATATTGCCGGTGATGCAGGCTTTATCGTACTGCCGCCGCTTGCAGCGATCCTGTACATGTCCATCGGACGTCATCCGCTTCTCGGAATGTACACCGCATTCGCATCGGTTGCAGCCGGTTTCTGTGCGAACATTCTTCTCGGTCTTTCCGATGCACTTGCATACGGATTCACAGAGCAGGCAGCACAGATGATCGATCCGAACTATCAGCAGTCCATCGCGATCAACTGGTATTTCCTGATCGTCTCCTGCGTACTTCTTACGATCGTGGGTACGATCCTGGTTGAGAAAGTTCTTCTTCACCGTTTCCCGGTTTCAAAAGAAGAACTTGCCAAATACGATTTTGATGAAGATAATTCCAACATCACACCGATCCAGAAAAAGGGAATTGCAGCAGCAGGTCTTTCTGTTCTGATCTATGCGGCTGTCGTAGTCTTCATGTGCCTGCCGATCTTCGGCGGACGTGCGATCCTCGCAGATGAGAACGGATCCATCACAAGCGGTGCATCCCCGTTCTCAAAGGGTATCGTCTTTACGGTCACTTTATTCCTCATGATCCCGGGTATCGTTTACGGTGTTGTGATCGGAAAGTATAAAAATGATAAAGATGTCTGGGCGGATATCAGCCAGGGCTTTGCCGAGATGGGAAACTATGTATTCATGTGCTTCTTCATCGCCATCTTTACAAACTTCTTCTCCGTATCAAAACTCGGAACTGTCCTTGCGATCAAGGGAGCAAACCTTTTAAGCACGATCGGATTTACAGGAATCCCGCTGCTTCTTGGCCTGATCTTCCTTTCCTGTATCGTCAACATCTTTATTGGATCTGCTTCTGCAAAATGGGCGATCCTTGCACCGGTATTTATTCCGATGATGATGTTGATGGGCTTCGATCCGGCGATCACACAGGTCGTTTATCGAATCGGCGATTCCATCACAAACCCGCTGTCTCCGTTATTTACATACCTTCCGGTCATTCTGGGCTTTGCTCACAAGTATGACGAGAAGGTTGGTCTCGGAACTGTCATCGCGAACATGCTTCCGTTCTCGGTAACATTCGCGATTGCATGGATCCTTCAGGTTGTGATCTGGGTTCTCTTAAACCTTCCGCTTGGACCTGGAGGAGCGATCTATCTGTAGAAACAAACGGAAATGTTTGAGCAGATAAAAGAACTATAGTAAAAAAGAGCACCGCATGAGATGGCAGTTATGCCGTGCAGTGCTCTTTTTACTTGTTAAGAAAGGAGCACTTATGAATTTTGCAAAAAGAGCAGAGGAAACAGAGAGTGCGATCATAAAAGACCGCCATTTCCTCCATGAACATGCCGAGCTTTCTTTCGAGGAGAAAGAGACAACGGCATATCTCGTCTCAGAACTTGAAAAAATGGGGATCCCGGTGCAGACATTCCCGGATTATACGGGCTGCATCGCGACCATAAAAGGAGAAAAAGGAGACGGACCAACGATCCTGCTCCGCGCGGACATCGATGCACTCCCGATCATGGAGGAGAGTGGAGTCGATTTCGCGAGCAGGACTCCGGGCGTGATGCATGCCTGTGGCCATGACTGCCACGCGTCGATACTTTTAGGGGCGGCGAGACTCTTAAAGGAGCAGGAAAAGGAATTAAAGGGAACTGTAAAACTCCTGTTTCAGGCGGCGGAAGAGGCGTTTATCGGAAGCCATTACTATGTGGATCACGGATATCTGGAAGGGATCGACGCGGCGATGGGAATGCATGTGTGGCCGACAGGCCCTGCCGGACAGGTCCTTATCAAAGATGGAGAGCTGATGGCAAGCTGTGACAACTTTAAGATCACGGTCCACGGCATTTCGACCCACGGCTCCATGCCGCATCTCGGAAAGGACGCGATCGTCGCGGCGAGCTCGATCCTGCTCGGACTCCAGCACATTGTGAGCCGTGTGAATGATCCGTTGAATTCGCTGGTCGTTTCGGTCGGAAAGGTCTCCGCGGGAACCCAGTTCAACATCATCACGGACACCGCTGTCATGGAAGGAACTGTCCGCTGTTACGCGAAGGAGACACGGGCGATGGTCGAGGAGACCATGAGAAGGATCGTGACGGATATCGCAGCTGCGGAAGGATGCACGGCGGAGCTCGAATATTCCTATCTGGAGCCGTCGGTTGTAAACGGGGATCCGGAGCTTACGAAGATCGCCAGGGAGGCTGCGGAAAAGCTCTACGGACCGGGTGCATGGGCTGAGGCGAAGAAGGCAAGCGGAAGTGAGGACTTCTCCTATGTGATGGATCATATCCCGTCTTCCATGTTCGCATTTTTAGGCTGCTATGATGAGAACGACAAGGACATCTATCCGCTCCACAACGGAAAATTCAGAGTCAACGAGAAGATCCTGAAAAAGGGAGCTGCGTTCTACGCGCAGTTTGCCGCAGATTATCTGGAGAAAAAGGGAGGAGAAGAGCGATGAGAGTACAGGAACTTGCAAAAGAACAGGAAGCATATGTGATCGCGTGCCGCCGCCATCTCCATGAACATCCGGAACTCAGCACGCAGGAAGTTGAGACGACAAAGTTCATCAAAGCGGAGCTTACAAAGATGGGGATCCCGGTACAGGAATTCGACGGGATCACCGGCTGCGTCGGAACGATCGAGGGGACGATGCCGGGAAAGACCGTGATGCTGCGCGCGGACATCGATGCGCTCCCGATCCAGGAAAATCCGGGGAAATCATACTGCAGCAAAAATCCGGGCGTGATGCATGCCTGCGGTCATGACTGCCACACGGCGATGTTGCTCGGAGCTGCGAAGATCTTAAGTGCAAACCGTGATAAAATTCACGGGACCGTGAAGCTGATCTTCCAGATGGCGGAGGAGATCGGAAGAAAATCGGAGGAATATGTAAAACGCGGGGCGTTGGAAGGCGTGGATGCGATCTTCGGAATGCATATCTGGGCGACGATGCCGACCGGAACCGTAAACTTTGAATCCGGCGAGCGGATGGCGTGCAGCGACCGCTTTACGATAAAGATCCATGGTCAGAAAGCACACGGAAGTGCCCCGAATCTCGGAAAAGACGCGATCCTGGCGGCGGCTGCGGCGATCCAGGTCCTCCAGACGATCCCGAGCAGGATCAATGACCCGTTCAATGCACTCGTCGTCTCCGTCGGAATGTTCCACGGGGGAACAAAGGAGAACATCATTGCGGATGAGGCGGAGCTTGTCGGAACGGTGAGAGCCTTCAACCGGGAATTCCGGAACGGAATGCCGGAGCTGATCAAAAAGGTCGTGGAGCCGACGGTCGAAGGATATGGATGTACAGCGGAGTTTGACTACTATTTCGGACCGAGCCCGCTGATCAATGACAATGAGGAGCTCGTGAAGACAGCGAGACGCGCGGCTGCGGAGGAGATGGGCGAGGAAGCACTCATCCCGTTAAAGAAGATGACAGGGGCCGAGGACTTCAGCGTCTACACGGAACATGTCCCGGGCGTGTTCGGCTATCTCGGCTGCAGAAATGAGGAAAAAGGCGTCACAGCACCGCATCATCATCCGGCATTCGATGTGGATGAGGACGTTCTGTTCCACGGCACAGGGATCTATGCGCAGTTTGCATTAGACTATTTGGAATAACCTTTTGCCAATTTTCCTGTTTACAGAAAAAATATCCTATGTTATAATACGCTCTAGACGTTTCCTGTACCAGTCTGCCCTTTTGGAGCTTGGCGGTGCGGAAAAGAATAGAAACAGTATACGAAAAGGATGGAACTGATATGGCAACATTACTTGAAACATGGAGAAACCTCGCTTACGGCGACGGTCTCGATGATAAAAAGAAAGAAGAACTCTGGACAAACTATTTTACGATCGAGAAAGGCATCTACGAGAAGATCCTCTCCAACCCGACAGAGGTTGTTGAGGGAACTGTAAAAGAGCTTGCTGAGAAGTATGGCACAGAAGTTCTCATTATGACCGGTTTCCTCGATGGAATCAACGAGAGCTTAAAGGGATATGAGAACCCGATCGACACAATGACAGAGGATACTGTTGTTAAGATCGAGATCGATCCGGAGAAGCTTTACTACAATATGGTAGAGGCAAAGGCTTCCTGGCTCTATGAGCTTCCGCAGTGGACAGAGATCCTCTCCGCTGAGACAAGAACCGAGCTCTACAAGAAGCAGAAAGCTTCCGGAACCGTACGCCGCCAGGGCCACAAGATCTACCCGAACGATCCGTGTCCGTGCGGAAGCGGAAAGAAGTACAAAAAGTGCTGCGGCCGCAACGCATAAGATGAAACGTAAGCCATTACCTATTGTGGGTAGTGGCTTTTTCATTACTGTACACGGGCAGGAATTTTCTGAACGGAAAATTCTGTGTGATACAGTTGTGACCGCGGATTGATAAGGAGAAAAAACAATGCAGGCATATACAGGATTTGCCGCTGTCTATGATACGTTCATGGACAATATCCCATATGAAGAGTGGTGTGAGTATCTCACAGGACTTTTAAAAGAGCAGGGAGTTTCAGAAGGACTGCTCCTGGATCTCGGCTGCGGGACTGGAAGTCTCACGGAGCTTCTGGCAAAGTCCGGCTACGATATGATCGGAGTCGATAATTCCGAAGAAATGCTGGAACTTGCCCTGGAAAAGAAGGAAAAATCCGGAAGCGATATCCTCTATCTCTGCCAGGATATGAGGGAATTTGAGCTTTACGGCACGGTGGCGGCGGTCGTCTCCATCTGTGACTGTATGAATTATATTCTGGAGCCGGAGGATCTGACGGAGGTGTTCCGCCTGGTCAACAACTATCTCGATCCGGGCGGAGTCTTTATCTTTGATCTGAATACCGAGTACAAATACCGGGAGATCATGGGTGACAGTACGATCGCCGAGGACCGGGACGACTCCAGCTTTATCTGGGACAACCAGTACGAAGAAGAGGAAAAGATCAATATCTACGATCTGTCGATCTTCGTCCGGGAAGAGGGAGACCTTTTCCGGAAATATCACGAGACGCACTACCAGCGGGCGTATTCCCTGGAGGAAGTGAAACGCGCGATCAGTGAGGCAGGCATGGAATTTGTTGCCGTTTATGACGCGTTTACGAAAAATCCGCCGCGAAAAGACAGCGAGCGTGTTTATGTGATCGCGAGAGAACATGGAAAAGAAAGGAAATAGAGCATGAATGATTATATGATCCGTGCGACGGCTGCGGACGGACAGATCCGCGCCTTTGCCGCAACGACAAAAGAGATGGTGGAAACCGCGAAGAATGCCCACAATACAAGCCCGATCGCGACGGCTGCCCTGGGACGTCTCATGACGGCGGCTGCCATGATGGGATCCGACTTAAAGGGGGAAGGAGAACTCCTGACACTCCGGATCGAGGGAGACGGCCCGATCGGAGGACTTTTAGTGACTGCTGACGGAAAGGGCGATGTAAAGGGCTACGCGTTCAATCCGGATGTCATGCTGCCGCCGAATGCGCAGGGAAAGCTTGATGTCGGCGGTTCCCTGGGACTCGGCGTCCTGAGTGTGATCAAGGATATCGGTTTAAAAGAGCCGTATGTGGGACAGACACAGCTCATCACGGGTGAGATCGCGGAAGATCTGACTTACTATTTTGCAACATCCGAGCAGGTTCCGTCCTCCGTCGCTCTCGGAGTCCTGATGAACAAAGACAATACCGTCCGTCAGGCCGGCGGCTTTATCATCCAGCTTCTTCCGGGCGCATCCGATGAGATCATCGACCGCCTTGAGGCAAAGTTTTCCGGAATTTCCTCCATCACATCCCTTCTCGATGCAGGAAAGACTCCGGAGGAGATCCTGACAGATATTCTCGGGGAGTTCGGACTTGAGATCTTAAAGAAGATGCCGGTGCAGTTCCACTGCGACTGTGAGCGCTCCAGAGTGGAGAAGGCGATCATCAGCATCGGAAGAAAAGAGATCCAGGATATGATCGATGAGGGAAAAGAAATCGAGGTCAACTGCCAGTTCTGCAACAAACATTATAAATTCTCTGTGGATGAACTGGGTGAGATGTTAAAAAAGGCGACAAGAGAGTAACTGAGGATCCGCCGCGGGCAGACCTCTGCAAAAATATGGATCTTTGCTGGATCGCACACCGGAAGATGGAACGGTCCGGAAGATAAGGAAATAAAGATATGAGTTCTGTTAAGTTAAATGATGAGGAAAAACGGCTGCTTTGCAATGCATGGCATCATTTTCTGACGATCACGCACCACAAGCTGGTTGTCATGGAAGGATGTTTTAAGGTGGGGCTGTTTAAACAGGGACTGCTCCATGACCTGTCAAAATATTCCTGGGAGGAATTTCGGACAGGAGTAAAGTATTATCAGGGAACGAGAAGCCCGAATGCTGCGGAGAAGGAAGAGAAAGGATATTCCTCCGCATGGCTTCATCATAAAGGAAGGAACAAGCATCATTTTGAGTACTGGACTGACGTGTCTACAGCGGAAAACAACTGGAAGATCGTCGGAGTGAAGATGCCGGTGAATTATCTGGCAGAGATGGTCATGGACCGGATCGCCGCATCTAAGATCTATCAGGGAAAGAATTACACGGACGCGGCGCCGTATACCTATTTCTCCAGAAACAAGGAATTTATCGTCATGCATCCGGAGACGAAGGCATGTCTCGATAAGATCCTTCTGATGTTAAAGGAAAAGGGCGAGAGAAAAACGTTCGCATATATCAGAAAACTTCTGAGAGACGGGGATTATTAGAGGAACAGATGTGCAGGCAAAACGACAGCAGCGGGAAGAGAGAAGGATCTCACAGTCGGCTGCTGTCATCATTGTCATGCCGGTTCCCGGAAAATGACGATCGTGGGCGGGATCTGTGTTCATGTGCGGTCATTTCAGAAATGAAAAGATCTCATGGATGTAGTGATTCAGTTTTTCGGCATCGGAAAAACAGTCTTCCCGGACTTCAAAAAATCCTGTTTTATCTTTGCAGGAAGTTTTAAATTCCGGTTCCCAGATATCCGCGGGCTGAGGGAGAAAGACGCTGTCTTTTTTCGTATAGCAGGTCTCCTTCGTTGCCTTGATCCGGGCGTCCTTGTCAACAAACTCGCCGACGCTCTTATGGATCGCAGTGTCCTCGTAGATCAGATAGTAGTAGTCTTTATAGTTCGGATAGTAATATTTCAATGTGCCTTTGTAGACCCGGATGGAAAGCTCCATCCGGTCTTTGTCTGCCCGAAAAGCGTAGGCGGGGACAGAGGCACTCACCGGGGCCGGAAGGATCGTTTCCGGATCTCCGGCCAGGGAGAGGAGAAGCCGGTCCGTCTCACCGGAAGCTTCCCTCACAGAGCTCAATGTGAAATCCTGAGCGAAAAAGTCCGGATAGAAGAGGACTGGGAGAAGTGACGGCATTCCTTTTAAGTCATCCTCGTTGTGGAGGAGAAGAAGGCGCTTTTCTTCCTCATCCCGGGTCTTCAGATAGTCCAGATAGACTTCGATCAGCTCGCCGCCGTTATAGAGATCCTCGCGGCTGATCTTTAAAAACCGCTCGATGGTCTTCTGCTTCATGTCAGGCAGACCGAGGAGTTTTTTGAATGGTTTGATCCGGCGGAAGATATCGATGCTTTCCACGCAGTCAAACGTGGGAGTGAGCTTTAATGTGCCGGCGCGCTTTGTGACAAAGGGGATATCGAACATGTCCCCGTTGAAATGGACGAGGGTGCGGAAATTCTTTAAAAATTCAAAAAATGCATTGAGGACATCGGTCTCGGCAGTTTTTGTGTCGGCAAACCACTGGATAAAGCGGAGCTGATCTCCTTCCGGCCAGATACAGCCGATGAGATACACCGTGTTGTAGCCAGCGGAGAATCCCGTGGTCTCGATGTCAAAAAAGACGAGTTTTTCCGGGTCGCCGAGGCGCTCTAACGGGTAGGCGATGGTGCCGGGAAATGTTTTTTCTATTGTAATCATACGTTTTTCCTGTAGTGTTTATGTTCGGTGTCTGCGTTTTCTGATTATACCTGTGGGCTTTTGGAAAGTCAATGAAGCATCGATAAAATAAAATCGAAAATATGTTCGATTCCACCGGCGGTTTTGCTTGCACTTAAATGGCGGCTATGGTATGATTACGACATGCATTATGATTAAGGAGGTTCATCCAGTGATTTCATATATACGTGGTCCTCTGGAGGAAAAGAGGGAAGATTCCGTCGTTGTCGAGGCGGGGAATATCGGCTACCGGATCTTTATTCCGTCGTCGGTTCTCGGGGAACTGCCGGGACTTGGGGAGGAAGTAAAGATCTATACCTATTTTTCTGTGCGCGAGGACGGAATGAGCCTCTATGGATTTCTCTCGAAACAGGATCTTGAGATGTTCCGCCAGCTGATCGGAGTGAACGGAGTGGGACCGAAGAGTGCGCTCGGGATCTTATCCGCCCTGAAGCCGGATGTCCTGCGGATGGCGGTGCTCTCCGGCGATGCGAAGGCGATCTCAAAGGCACCCGGTGTCGGAGCAAAGACGGCCCAGAGGATCATTCTTGACCTCAAGGACAAGGTAAAAGCGGAGGACGTCCTGTTTGCCGGGGTGGAACCGGAAGAGACAGGAAAGATGGAATTCTCCGGAATGGCGGAAGCTGGAAAAGAGGCAGTGGAGGCACTCACGGCGCTCGGATATTCCGCATCCGAGGCACAGACGGCCGTGAAGAAAGTGACGATCACGGAAACGATGACTTCCGAGGATGTGTTAAAGGGTGCGCTGAAACATCTTGCGTTTTTATGATACCGCAGCGTATGAGGCAATTCGGTATCAGAGGAGCAGAAACTAAGACAGGATAGGAAATATTATGAGCCGGAAAATCATTACGACCGAAGAGACGGAAGAAGATAAGAAAATAGATGGGACTCTGCGCCCGCAATATTTAAAAGATTATATCGGTCAGGAGAAGATCAAATCCACATTGAAGATCTTCATCGATGCGGCGAAGAGCCGCGGGGAGGCGCTCGATCATGTGCTTTTCTACGGTCCTCCGGGACTCGGAAAGACGACGCTCTGCGGGATCATCGCGAACGAGATGGGCGTGAATCTGAAAGTGACCTCCGGTCCCGCGATCGAGAAACCGGGGGAGATGGCCGCGATCTTAAATAATCTCCAGGAAGGCGATGTCCTGTTCGTGGATGAGATCCACAGACTGAACCGCCAGGTGGAGGAAGTATTATATCCCGCGATGGAGGATTTTGCCATCGATATCATGCTGGGAAAAGATTCCTCGGCCCGCTCGATCCGGCTGGATCTTCCGAAATTTACACTGGTGGGTGCAACGACGAGGGCAGGACTTTTGACAGCCCCGCTCCGTGACCGTTTCGGCGTGATCCAGCGGCTGGAATTTTATACGCCGGAGGAACTCTGTGTGATCGTAAAGCGCTCCGCGAAGGTTCTCGGCGTTGAGATCGATGAGGAGGGCGCGTTTGAGATCGCCAGAAGATCCAGAGGAACTCCGAGACTGGCAAACCGCCTCTTAAAGAGAGTGCGCGACTTTGCCCAGGTAAAATATGACGGCGCGATCACAAGAGACGTGGCGGACTTTGCCCTCGATATCCTGGATGTCGATAAACTCGGTCTCGACAATAATGACAGGACCTTGCTCCTCACGCTGATCCAGAAATTCTCCGGCGGTCCGGTGGGACTGGAGACGCTAGCAGCATCGATCGGGGAGGATTCTGGGACGTTAGAAGACGTATATGAGCCGTATCTTCTGATGAACGGGCTCATCATGCGCACTCCGAGAGGAAGAATGGCGACGGATCTCGCCTACAGACATTTCGGACTTGAGACGGCAAAAGAATGAAAAAATATGACAGCTGTGAGAATATGAAACAGTTACCAGTTAAGATAGATCTTTTCGCTGACCGGAAGGCAGAAGAACGGTCATGCGGGGAGAAAAAGTGAGGAATATTGGAATGGAAGAGAAGAATTATACAGAAGTACTGATCAATGGAAACGTCTATACACTGGGCGGAGCGGAAGACCCGGAATATCTGCAGAAAGTGGCTGCCTATATCAATGAAAAAGTTGCCGTATTAAAGGCGCAGCCGGGTTTTACAAGACAGAACAAAGATTACCAGGAAGTCATGATCTACTTAAATCTTGCGGATGATTATTTTAAGACGCTTCAGGAAGCGATGATGCTGCGCGCCCAGAAGGATGAGATGGAGAAAGAGATCTACAGCCTGAAACATGAGCTGATCAGCCTTCAGATGAAGCAGGAGGCTGCCCAGAAAGAGGACTAGCCGGGGAAAATACGGGTTGTCCCCGGGAATGTGACTGTAAATATATGCGGATCTGCAGCTGCTGGATCCAGCCAGCTGCAGATCCTGATGTAAAGAAGGAGACAAGATGAAGAACAGAACGGTTGAGATCCTCGCACCGGCCGGCTCCTACGAGAGTATGGTGGCAGCGGTGAACGCGGGAGCGGACGCAGTCTACATCGGCGGAAGCCGGTTTGGCGCGCGCGCTTATGCGAACAACCTGGATGAGGAGACGATGGTAAAGGCGATCGATTTTATGCACATTCACGGATGCAGGATCTATATGACAGTCAATACTCTCGTCAAAGAAAAAGAAATGTGGGATCTGTATTCCTATCTGAAACCATATTACGAGGCGGGGCTGGACGCTGTCCTGGTCCAGGATATGGGCGCACTCACCTATATCCGGAAACACTTTCCGGATCTGCCGGTGCATATCAGTACTCAGATGACCGTGACGGGAAAGTACAGCGCGAGGGACTTAAAGTCGTTAGGCGCTGTCCGCGTGGTCCCGGCGAGAGAGCTTTCACTGAAGGAGATCCGCGAGATTTATGATGATACAGGGCTTGAGGTGGAGACGTTCGTCCACGGGGCGCTCTGCTACTGCTATTCCGGCCAGTGCCTGTTTTCAAGTCTGATCGGCGGGCGCAGCGGAAACAGAGGGCGTTGTGCCCAGACCTGCCGTCTGCCTTTTGACGCGGAGCAGAATGGAAAATATGTCAATAAAAAGAACGAGAAGTATCTTTTAAGCTTAAAGGACCTCTGCACCCTGGATCTGATCCCGGATATCCTGGAAGCAGGAGTCTGTTCCTTAAAGATCGAGGGACGGATGAAGAGCCCGCGCTATACGGCCGGTGTCGTGAGCATTTACCGGAAATATGTGGACCTCTATTTAAAAGAGGGCCGCGCTGGGTACCATGTAGACCAGGCGGACCGTGACGCCCTGCTCGCCCTTTTTGACCGCGGCGGGCAGTCACAGGGCTATTACAGAGCCCACAATGGCCGGGATATGGTAGTCCTGAAAGAAAAACCGGAATACCGCGACGTGAACCAGGAGCTTTTCGACTATCTGGACCGCACCTATGTAAATACGGAGAAGAAGATCCCGGTGACGGGAAATGCGTATATCGCAGTTGGAAACGCGGGATATTTTTCTGTGTCAGATGAGGCCGGAAATACGGCCTGGGAGGAATCTCAGCCTGCTGAGGAGGCAAAGAATGCCCCGATGGACGCGGAGCGCATCCGGAAACAGCTCTCAAAGACGGGAGATTCCATGTTCACCTTCACAGATCTCTCCGTGGAGTGCGAGGGAAATGTGTTCATGCCGGTACAGGCGTTAAATAAGATGCGTCGGGATGTCCTGGAAAAACTTAAGGAAGAGATCCTTTCCGGATATCGGAGAAACAGCTCAGTTCCTCCGACAAAGGAAGAGGAGACGCTTCCTGTAAGGAAACCGTCGGAAAAGATCCCGGAATTTACTGCGCTTGTCCAGACAAAGGCACAGTTCGAGACAGTTCTCGGGAAGTTCAAGATGTACCGGAAATTATCCGCGGGAGAATACGGGATCTATCTGGCGTCGGAGAGCTTTGATGCCCAGGAGTGGAAAAAACTTGCGGACCGCTGCCATGAGGCCGGAGTGAGATGTTATCTGATGATGCCGAGAATCTTCCGGAAAGAGGCGGAGCAGTATTTTAGAAAGCAGATGGATCTTTTAAAGAACGCCGGTTTTGACGCTCTCGGGATCGGATCAATGGAAGAACCGGGATTCCTTAAGGAAGCTGGGATCGGGCTGCCGCTCTTTTTTGACCAGGGAATGTATTCCTGGAACCACCTGGCCGGGGAGGCGATGGAGCAGTACGGGGCAGACCGTCTGACCGTTCCTGTGGAGTTGAATGAGCGGGAGATCCGGGATTCCGGGATCCACGGAGAGATGATCGTATACGGCTATCTGCCGATGATGATCTCCGCACAGTGTATCAGGAAGACGACGCTCGGATGTTCCGGAAAACCGGAGATCATGTGGCTGAAGGACCGCAAAGAGATGCGTTTCCCGGTGGTGAATCAGTGCCGTTTTTGTTATAACACGATCTACAACTCGGCTCCGCTTTCTCTTCTTGGACTTTCGGCTTCGGTGGAAGGACTCGGACCGAAGGCGCTCCGCCTGAACTTTACGGTAGAGGAACCGGCGGCTGCGGGCGAGATCCTGGACGCGTTTTTCGAGGAGTACGCTCTGGGAGAAAAGGCAGCAGAACCGTCTGTTTTGAAAAATCAGTTTACGCGCGGACATTTTAAGCGCGGAGTAGAGTAGGTGATAATTTTTGACGAATCTGATCATACAAATATCGAGATACCTGATGATCCTTCTCATTGCCCTGGATACCTATTACAATTTCCGTTTCTTTTCCGTGCGGGATGAGGAGGGAAAAGACCGCGTCTGCGGGCGTCAGCTCGTGTGCCTGTTTATGCTTCACTTTCTGGCGAATGTCCTGATCTGGCTGAATACGGGATCTGTGACGATGCTGGCCTTTTATGGGGTGCAGGTGCTGTTTTTCCTGCTGTATATCTATCTGACCCGCCTGTTTTACCGGAACAGCTCCAAGCTTCTCGTCAACAATATGTGCACGCTCCTGGCAACGGGATTTATTATCCTGACAAGACTGAATCCCGACCGGGCGATGCGTCAGTTTGCGATCGTTGCGGTGGCAACAGTCGTGACATGGATCATCCCGTTCATCATCGACCGGGTGTGGCAGCTTGTCACGTTTCCGTGGGTCTACGGGATCCTGGGGCTTGTGCTTCTCGCCGTGGTGTGCGTGATCGGAAATACTTCCTACGGAGCCCAGCTCTCCCTGACGTTCGGGGGATTTACGGTGCAGCCATCCGAGTTTGTAAAGATCAGCTTTGTATTCTTTGTGGCTGCCATGTTCTACCAGTCGACAGACCGGGACACGATCATTAAGACGACCGTTGTTGCGGCGGTCCATGTTCTGGTCCTGGTGCTCTCGAAGGACCTGGGAAGTGCGCTGATCTTTTTCGTGGCCTATATGACGATGCTCTTTGTCGCGACATCCAGTTATCTGTGGTTCGGTGCAGGCATCGCAGGCGGATCCGTTGCAGCGGTCGCGGCTTACTACCTTTTCCCGCATGTGAGAAGACGTGTGGAGGCCTGGGCGGATCCGTGGTCTGATATCGCGAACAAGGGCTACCAGGTTGCCCAGGCGCTGTTCGCGATCGGAACAGGCGGCTGGTTCGGAATGGGATTATACCGCGGAATGCCGGAGAAGATCCCGGTGGTGGACAAGGATTTTGTCTTTGCAGCGATCTCCGAGGAGATGGGAGCGCTCTATGCGCTCTGTGTTCTGTTTTTGTGCCTTGGCTGCTATATGCAGTTCATGATGATCGCGATGAAGATGCAGGCGATGTTCTACAAACTGATTGCATTCGGGCTTGGAAGCGTCTATATCACACAGGTGTTCCTGACGATCGGCGGTGTGACAAAGTTTATCCCGTCGACGGGTGTGACGTTGCCGCTTGTGAGCTACGGCGGAAGTTCCATCGTCTCCACATTTATCATATTCCAGGTCATTCAGGGACTCTACGTCTTAAAACGCGGAGAAGAAGAGGAGGAGGAACATTCAAGTGAAGAAGAGTAAACCGAATCCGAAAGCAAACCGGAATATCCTCTGGTTTGTGTATGCAGCAGTATTTTTATTTCTGGCGATGGGGATCTATCTGGGATACTTTCTCGTTGTGAAGAGCGATACGGTGATCGACAATCCTTACAATGCCAGAGCGACGATCTTCGAGGACCGGGTCACCCGCGGAAAGATCCTTGCCGATGACGGGACCGTGCTTGCGAGGACCGTGACAGCGACCGGTTCTGACGGGACAGAGACCCGTGAGTACCCATACGGCAGTCTGTTTGCCCATGTGGTGGGGTATTCGACGGTGGGAAAGACCGGAATCGAGTCGCTGGCAAACTTTGACCTCCTGCGGTCCCATACAAACCTGATCGAGCAGACGGCGGATGAAATCATGGGGAGAAAGAGCGTCGGTGACAATGTGGTGACAACCTTAAATGTGAATCTGCAGCAGATCGCCTCGGACGCACTCGGAAAGAACCGGGGAGCGGTCATTGCCATCGAGCCGGATACCGGAAAGATCCTCTGCATGGTGTCAAAACCGTCGTTCGATCCGAACACGGTGGCGGCAAACTGGCAGGACCTTGTAAACGGGGACAGCACGGAGGCAAAAATGTTGAACCGTGCGACCCAGGGACTTTACCCGCCGGGCTCCACCTTCAAGATCGTCACGGCCCTGGAGTATATGAGAGAGCACCCGGGCGCATACAATGACTATCACTTTGACTGCAGCGGGATCTTTTCATTTGAGAATAATAAGATCCAGTGCTACCACAAGACGGCTCATGGGTCCCAGGACTTTACGCAGGCGTTTGCAAACTCCTGCAACGGAGCGTTCGCGAACCTCGGCACAGAGCTTGATCTGACAAGCTACCGGAATCTTGCGGAGCAGCTGCTGTTTAACCGGAGTCTGCCGCTCGACATTCCGTACAGCAGGAGCACCTTCAAGATGCAGCCGGGCGCAGAGACATGGGAAGTCCTGCAGACAAGTATCGGACAGGGAGAGACACTGATGTCCCCGATGCATAACCTCCTGATCACTGCAGCGATCGCGAACGGCGGGATTCTGATGAAACCGTATCTGATGGATCATGTGGAGAATTCCGGCGGCGATGTGATCCGGAAGTTTTCCCCGTCAGTGGCGGGAGAACTGATGGTGCCGAACGAGGCGGACGCCTTAAAGAATCTGATGGTACAGGTTGTCAACGTCGGAACAGGATCCGCCTTGAAGCGGGATTCCTACCAGGTGGCAGGAAAGACAGGATCTGCGGAAGTCGACAAGGCAAAAGAGACCCACGCCTGGTTTGTAGGCTTTGCTCCGGCGGATGATCCGAAGATCGCAGTCTGCGTGATCGTCGAGGAAGGCGGTTCCGGCGGACACACTGCGGCTCCGATCGCGGCGAAATTGTTTGACGCGTGGCTGCAGTAAAGGAAAGAAATGTTACAGTACACGGGCACTCCATGCCCGCGCACTATAACAGGATTTTGCCGATGCTCCGCATTCCGAATCGGCAAAATCCGCGACCCCAACGGTATCATACGGAATTTTCAGTTCAGAAAATTCCTACCCGTGAAGAGTAACAAAGAAATCTGTATAGGATAAAAGAAAAATGATATTCCCTTTTATCTGCAGCGGTGTTAAAATGATAACGAAAAAGTAAAATAACCGTATCTCAGAACGGCAATATTCGGGGAGGGTTCATCATGAGAATTTTAGTAACCGGCGGCGCAGGATATATCGGAAGCCATACATGTCTGGCACTTTTAGAGCAGGGGCATGAGGTCGTAGTTTTTGATAATCTCTACAATGCGTCGGAAGAGTCATTGAAAAGAGTAAAACAGCTCACAGGAAAGGATATCACATTCTACAAGGCGGATATGCTGGACCGTGATGCGATGGAAAAGATCTTTGACGCGGAGAAGATCGACGCAGTGATCCATTTCGCTGGATTAAAGGCAGTCGGCGAGTCCGTGGCAAAACCGTGGGAATATTACCACAACAATATCACCGGTACGCTGATTCTTCTCGACGTGATGAGAAAGCATGGCGTGAAGAAGATCATCTTCAGCTCCTCCGCTACCGTATACGGAGACCCGGCGTTCGTCCCGATCACCGAGGAGTGCCCGAAGGGACAGTGCACAAACCCGTATGGACAGACGAAGAGCATGCTGGAGCAGATTCTTACCGATATGCAGAAGGCAGATCCGGAGTGGAATGTGATCCTGCTCCGCTACTTCAACCCGGTTGGAGCTCATGAGAGCGGCCTGATCGGCGAGGATCCGGAGGGAATCCCGAACAACCTGACACCGTACATCACTCAGGTTGCGATCGGAAAGTTAAAAGAGGTCGGTGTATTCGGAAACGACTACGATACTCCGGACGGAACGGGCGTCCGCGATTATATCCATGTGATGGATCTTGCGGAAGGTCATGTAAAGGCGTTAAAGAAATTTGAGGACAAGCCGGCGGTATATATCTATAATCTCGGAACCGGTCACGGATACAGTGTTCTCGATGTGATCCACGCATTCTCAAAGGCGGTCGGAAAAGAGATCCCGTATGTGATCAAGCCGCGCCGCGCGGGAGATATCGCGACCTGCTATTCCGATGCGACAAAGGCGAAAGTGGAGCTCGGCTGGGAAGCAAAGAGAACACTCGATGATATGTGCCGTGATGCATGGAACTGGCAGTCCAAAAACCCGAACGGATATCGTTCATAAAAGAAAACAACAGGCGACCTGAAAATGGTCACGGATGTGAAAACTCCGGCGGAATGTCGATATTCCTGCCGGAGTTTTCTTTTTAACAGGAAATACCGATGGAACTTCCTGTTAAAAAAGGGCACTGCCTCCCTAAGATGAGTACTCGCGCGAAGAGGAAGGTTGTCGCAGGCGACCGCGCGAGACGCCCGAATGTACCTTGGCACATGCCTCCTGGTGTCAGGGTCAGAGAAAACGTGGTTGCAAACACGGATAAAAAGAAGTATACTAAACACAGTTAAAAACACACCTGCGGAATCTGCTTTTAGCGGAGTCCCTTGAATGCCTGTCAGGAGGAAATTGCGATGATAGAAGCAACGAGCTGTGGCGGTGTGGTTATATTTCGGGGCAAGATCCTGGTCCTCTATAAGAACTACAGAAATAAGTATGAAGGATGGGTTTTGCCGAAAGGAACTGTGGAAGCAGGAGAAGAGTTTAAAGAAACGGCTCTCAGAGAGGTGAAAGAGGAGACCGGGGTTCAGGCCCAGATCATCAAGTACATCGGAAAGAGCCAGTATTCATTTAACACGCCGCAGGATACCGTCGACAAGGAAGTCCATTGGTATCTGATGATGGCGGACAGTTATTACAGTAAACCACAGCGCGAAGAGTACTTCGTAGACTCCGGATATTATAAATATTATGAGGCGTACCACCTTCTGAAATTCTCAAATGAGAAGCAGATCCTGGAGAAAGCCTACCACGAATATCTGGATCTGAAAAGATGTAATCTCTGGGGCAGCAAGAAATATTTCTGATCCCGGGATCACAACTGTGTCATGCAGAATTTTCGGTCAGGAAGATTCCTGACCGTGAAAAGCAACCGGCAAAACCTCTGGAAACAGAGGTTTTTGCTGTATATGAAGACCGGAAAGCAGCAAGTGCGGCAAAACAGTACAGGGAAAGACATAAGGAGTGAGAATATGAAAATTATTGATGTACATCTTCACTTTGTGCCGGAGAATCCTTATTTTCAGGAGATCGCGGTGCGGGCGGAACATAAAAATACAGAAGAAGATTTAAGGGCAGTCTATCAGAAATACGGGATCGTCGGCGGTGTCGTTATGGGAAACCGCGGCGTTGATCCGGCGGCACATTCCTACCCGGATTTTCTGAAATACTGTGTCGGACTCGACCGGGATTTTCTGGTGAGTCAGGATAAAAAGAAGAGTCTGGACCAGGTGGAGGCAAACTTAAAGCGGGAGGACTGCGTCGGGATCAAGCTGTATCCCGGCTACAATAAAGCGTATGTGACGGATGAAGTGTATGAGCCGGTCTATGAGCTTGCAAAGGCATATAATAAGCCGGTTGCGATCCACATGGGGCAGACGGCCGGTTCCCGCGCTTACTTAAAGTACAGCCACCCGCTGACCCTGGATGAGGCAGCAGTCCGCCATCCGGATGTGACGTTCGTGATGTGCCATTTCGGAAATCCGTGGCTCATGGATGCGGCGGCTGTCGTGGAGAAAAATGAGAATGTGATGACGGATCTCTCCGGACTTCTGGAGGGAAAGATCGATTTTCCAAAGCTTTTAGAGCAGCAGAGAGGATATTTTGACACGCTGAAGACCTGGATCTCCTATTGCAGCCAGTATGAGAAGTTCATGTTTGGAACTGACTGGCCGTTAGCTAATTACGGAGATTACATCGGGGTCGTAAAATGGCTGATCCCGGAGAAAGAGTGGGAGAAAGTCTTTTACGAGAATGCAAAGAGGATCTACGGATTTTAAGAATTGCTCCGGAGACCGGCCGGTCTGAAACTCAAATCTTTGTAGTAGGATCCGAGGCAGTTTTCTTCTGTGAAATTTGGATCCCTTCCCTGTAAAACAGCAGGAACCAGTTGATCTCCGCCCCCACAAACAGAATGCAGATGGAGGCATAGAGCCACAGCATAAAAAGGATCACGGCGGTCAGACTTCCGTAGGTGACAGCGTATGAGCCGAAATACCGGAAGTAGACAGAGAATGCCAGGGAAGTGAGTGCCCAGCCTGCGGCGGAGAACATTGCACCGGGGATCTGTCCGGGGATTGAAAGCCTGCGGTGCGGAAGCGCAGTGTAAAGCGCAATAAAAAAGATCGTCAGCATGAAAAACATGACAAGACCGCGGCACAGGGAGATCGTTCCCGAGAGGTACGCCAGGGCCGGGATCCATTTTAAGAGCATTCCCTGAAGGAAGCTTCCGAAGACGAGGAGCGCGAGACTTGCCACGCACATCAGGGAAAAACAGAGCGTGTAAACGCTGCAGAGTGCCCTGCGGAGAATATAATTCCGCGGGGACGTGACTCCGAATACCCGGTTTAAGCCCTTTTCGATCCCGAGCATCCCCTTTGATGCGGACCAGATGGCGGCTAGCGCAGTCACGGAGATCAGGGCTGCCGGGGAGTCGGAGCGCAGACTGTCCAGAAGGTAGATCAAGAGTCCGCGAAAGCGGTCCGGGATCGCCGGGAGCAGAAAGCGGAGAAGGTCCGCTTCGTGGATCATAGGAGCGACTTGGATCAGGGCCAGGAGGACCATGAAAAACGGGAATGCCGCCATTATGATGAAAAATGATGCCTGTGCGGCATATACGGACATTTCGTCCGCAGAATATTTCAAATAGACCTGTCGTCCGAAGAGAAGCAGGTGGATCATAAAAGTCTTTTCCTTTTCACGACAGCCCAGGGATCCCAGGGCTGTTGTCCTTTCATATATTCATAGAGTGGAAGGCAGAAATCCCATCGGCGGAGCCGATCCGGAATGGATTTTTGCCCGTAACGGTGAGGGTACTGAACAGTTACGACGATCTTTATAAAATATTAACATGAACAGAAAAAAATAACAAGTACAGGCAAAAATGAAGAGGTCCCGTGAAGAGTTCCAGGGAAAATCTGCTGTCGTAACTGCATTGTCCGGGAGTTTCAGCTCGGAAAATTCTGATCCGCGAAAAGTAATAATTCTGCCTGCATATGGTAAAAATGGGGGTTCCTGTCAGAAACTGGAAAAACAAAAGGAGTATTGTCGACAAAAACAGGGAAAAAACGGACACAAAACGGTTCTGAAATACGTTCTGATTACATACAAATATACGGTAAAAGCTGTATAGCGGAAAAAACAATCAAAAAGGAGAAAATACTATGACAGAAAAAGGAATGGAGAACAATAAAGTAACCGTAATCGGAACGATCGTTTCAGGATTCACATTCAGTCATGCAGTGTTCGGGGAAGGATTCTATCTGGTGGATCTTCTCGTAAATCGTTTGAGTGAGCAGGCGGACACGATCCCGCTTATGATATCAGAACGTCTGATCGATGTGACGAAAGATTACCGGGGCTGTACAATGGAAGCTTCCGGACAGTTCCGCTCCTACAACCGCCATGAGGGGACGAAAAACCGTCTGGTCCTGTCTGTGTTTGTCAGAGAAGTCCGTTTCATGGAGGAGTTCACGGATTATACGAAGACGAACCAGATCTTCCTGGACGGGTACATATGCAAGGAGCCGGTCTACCGGAAGACCCCGCTCGGAAGAGAGATCGCGGATCTTCTCGTGGCAGTGAACCGGCCGTACGGAAAATCTGACTATATCCCGTGCATCGCCTGGGGCAGGAACGCGAGATATGCATCCGGATTCGGCGTCGGAACAAGGATCCTGATCTGGGGGCGTGTCCAGAGCAGGGAGTACACAAAAAAAGTCAGTGAGACAGAGTGCGAGAAACGCGTGGCGTACGAGGTATCCGTGAGCAAACTGGAATGCGCGGAACACGCAGAAGTGTAGAAGATCCTGCTGCAGTGCACGGGTATGGAGTGTCCGTGTACTGCAGCATACTGCCGTCCGGATCCCGCCGGCATACAGGCAAATCTCTTGCAAACGGAAGTAAGGTGTGATAATATAGCATAGCAGAAGCCCTGAAAAGCTTCAGCGAATGGTATACACAAAGAGAGGGAATGATCATGGCAAGTGGCAGAGTCCGTGTGATCTGCGGAGCGGGTAACGGAAAGTCCGCATCGGCGCTTGGATACGCAATGATGGGAGTTTTCCGCGGAAAAAGGGTCATTATGGTACAGTTCCTGAAAGGAATGATCGGAGAGGAAGCGGCGGACGTTTTAAAACGTCTGGAGCCGGATCTGAAATTTTTCTGCTTCGAACATTCAAAGGAACGGTTTGAGGACCTTCCGGAGGAGCAGAAGCACGAGGAATTGATGAACCTGCGAAATGGCTTCAATTTCGCGAAAAAGGTAATGACAACGGGGGAGTGTGACGTTCTGATCCTGGATGAGATCCTTGGGATCGTGGACCAGGGGATCATCTCAGCCGAAGAATTCCGGAGTTTCCTTGAGGCAAGAGATGAGGAGACCGATCTGGTCATGACCGGACGTGTGTGTCCGGAGGGAATCGAGAAGTATGTGGATGAAATTTCTGTAGTTTCCACAGGAAAGAATTTACGGATTTCACAGGCAGAAAACATAGACATTGACAATCATCAGGAATGATGATACCATAAATGATAAGTAGAGGTCGCGCCTGACATGAGTAGACCGGCAGATAGAGGGAAATGGCTGTCGGAGAAAAGGGGAGGGCGCCGAAGAGACAGGAAAATAAGTCCCTAGGGTTCCCGTTTCTGGGCATGCGGTGAAGAATCGTATGACTGTCATCTTTAGAAAAAGATGGAGGGCTGCTTAATCTGGAAGATCCGGGAGCTGACATCTTATTTGATCTCAGCTCCTTTTCTTTTGACATGATATTTTACATAATAAAGAGGAGGACGCAGTATGGCTATTTTTGAAGGAGCCGGCGTAGCACTTGTAACGCCATTTAAGGAAAATGGATCAGTAAATTATGAGGTACTGGAAAGCCTGATCGAGGAACAGATCGCAGGCGGAACTGATTGTATCGTAGCGATGGGAACCACAGGCGAGTCCGCGACAACATCCGAGGAGGAGCACATCCAGGTGATCCGTTTCGTATGCGAAGTCGTAAACGGAAGGATTCCGGTCGTTGCCGGAACAGGATCCAATTGTACGCAGACAGCGGTTGAACTTTCCGTTGAGGCTGAGGAAGCTGGTGCGGACGGTGTCCTGTTAGTCTCCCCGTACTACAATAAAGCGACACAGAATGGCTTAAAGGCACATTTCACAAAGATCGCAAACTCCATCAAGATCCCGGCGATCCTCTATAACGTACCGAGCCGTACCGGCGTCAACATCGCTCCGGAGACCATCGTTGATCTCTGCAAGAATGTCGAGAATATCGTCGGAGTCAAGGAAGCGAGCGGAAACTTCTCCGCAGTTGCGAAGATCCTCCAGCTCTCCGGCGGATATGTGGATGTATATTCCGGAAATGATGACCAGGTTGTTCCGATGCTGGCACTTGGCGCAAAGGGCGTGATCTCCGTTCTCTCCAACGTTGCTCCGAAGCAGACCCACGATATGTGTGCAGAATTCTTCAAAGGCAATGTGGAAGCCAGCAGACGAATCCAGTTAAAGGCTCTTCCGCTGATCGAAGCTCTGTTCTCTGAGGTAAACCCGATCCCAGTAAAGGCAGCGTTAAACTTAATGGGTAAGAATGTCGGCGAGCCGAGACTTCCGCTTACAGTGATGGAGCCGCAGCACCAGGAAGTATTAAAGAAGGCAATGCAGGATTTCGGTATCCTGTAGGAAACGATAGGAAAAAAGCCGCGGCGGAGCTGCAGCATGGCGGCGCACTGCCGGTCGGTTTCAGATGAGGAGAAAACAATGATCAGAGCAATTATGAATGGATGCCACGGTGTGATGGGACATGTGATCACGGATATTATCTCAAAGGATGACGCGATCGAGATCGTCGCAGGCGTGGATATGAACACAGAAACTTACGCAGGATATCCGGTATTCAAATCTCTCGCTGAGTGCCCGGAGGCCGATGTCATCATCGACTTCTCCACAGCGAAAGCGGTTGACGGACTCCTGGATTACTGTGAGGAGAAGAAGGTTCCGGTCGTTTTATGTACCACAGGACTTTCTGAGGATCAGTTAAACCATGTAAAAGAGGCGAGCAAAGTGGACGCAGTCCTTCGCTCTGCAAATATGTCCATCGGGATCAATCTTCTCATGAAGACATTAAAAGAGGTTGCCCCGGTCCTTGCGGCAGCAGGATTTGATATCGAGATTCTGGAGAAGCACCACAACCGTAAGATCGACGCGCCGAGCGGAACAGCCATCGCTCTTGCAGACGCTATCAATGAGAGTCTTGACAATACCTACCACTATAAATATGACCGTTCCTCCGAGCGTGTCGCAAGAGATCCGAAGGAGATCGGGATCCAGGCTATGCGCGGCGGCACCATCGTCGGCGAGCATGATATCATGTTCGCAGGCCGCGATGAAGTCATCACCTTCACACACACCGCGTACTCCCGCGAGATCTTCGCAAAGGGCGCTGTGGAGGCTGCGAAATTCCTCGCAGGAAAACCGGCAGGACTTTATGATATGTCCGACGTGATCGGTTGATATCCATTTTTTTCCAAAATACTTCTCCTTTCTATGGCACATAATAGCCGTAGAAAGGAGATTGTTTTTTATGGGAAAAATCAGATGGATCAGAGTATGTGTGCTTCTTGTGATGACCGTGACCGTCATGACAGCATGTGGAAGAAAGAACGGAAATAATATGACCACGGCTCCGGATACGGGAAGCGCCGGAGCGGGAACGACCATGGAGAGCCGGACCGATGGAACGAACCAGAGTACGAACGCCCCGTCCCAGACGGCCGGCGAGAGCGGAGGAGTCCTGAGGGACATGGTAGATGATGTGGGAGACGGCATCAATAACCTGACGGACGATGTGACCGGCATGTCGGGGACCACCGCGGCGGGAGCGGAGAGCAGCGCGCGGGAGACAACCCGGGCAGACTAAGAGGGAACGCGAAACCGTTGCAGTACACGAGCGTCCCATGCCCGTGTGCTGCAACATGTTTCTGCCGATGCCCTGCATTCCGGACCGGCATGTCGGGAACCAATGCGACGGTATCATGCGGCATTTTCCGGCCGGAAAATTCCCGCCGTGTGCAGGAATGTGAAATACCGCAGTATGATCTTGCGGGCCATTTTTCAGTTGAGAAAATGCGGGAAAAAAGATATAATAAGAATGCATATTGAAAAACTACATAGGAAACCGTTAAACTGTGAAAACGAACCCTAAAAAATCCTGAAAGGAGGGAACGCTATCCGCTATCTGTATCGTCCATACCATCCGTGGAGACACGGATACCGAAGGGAAAAGATAAGAAAAGCCGCCGTAAAGACTGCAAGGATCCTTTTGCTGCTGGAGCTTCTCTGGTTCGCATACTCGTATGCGAGATCCGGGATGACGGAGAAGACCTTCCTGGTGCCGGAGCTGGAGGCGGGACACTCCGGGGAATCTGTCTCTGAGACGGAAGGGGAAATTTATGGTATCGGGATCGAAAAAGGAGCCGGAAATTTGTTCTGGTTTCACAAAGAAGTACGCAGGACGCCCGGAAACTGAACTTTTTCTTGATTTTCCATATGGTATGTATTATAATTTCTACTGAAACACTGCTGTTTTATCGTAAAAACTTATAAATCAGAGGATGAAAAGCATTTATGGAGAAATCACTTACTTTAGACTGGGGAACAGATGAGCTGCACGAGGAGTGCGGCGTTTTCGGAATGTACGATCTGGACGGAAATGATGTTGCGTCTACCATTTACTACGGATTGTTCGCTTTACAGCACCGCGGACAGGAGAGCTGCGGAATCGCGGTGAGCGATACATACGGACCGAAAGGTGTTGTCAATGCCTGTAAGGGGATGGGACTCTGCAACGAAGTCTTCACGTCAGAGAAACTGGAAAAATTAAAGGGAAATATCGGTGTCGGTCATGTCCGGTATTCCACGGCCGGGAGCAGTACGATCGAGAATACCCAGCCGCTCGTTTTAAACTATGTGAAGGGAACTTTAGCGCTGGCGCACAACGGAAACCTTGTCAATGCGCCGGAGCTCCGCAGAGAGCTCGCTTACGACGGAGCGATTTTCCAGACCACGATCGACTCCGAGGTCATCGCCTACCACATCGCGAGAGAGCGCTGCAAGGTGGGAACCGCTGAGGAAGCCGTGGCAAACGCGATGAAGAAGATCAAGGGTGCCTACTCCCTTGTGATCTCCAGCCCGAGAAAGCTGATCGGCGCCCGCGATCCGCAGGGATTCAAACCGCTCTGTATCGGAAAGCGCGATAATGCCTATATCCTGACCTCCGAGACATGTGCGCTTGACACGATCGGTGCTACCTTTGTTCGCGACGTGCTTCCGGGCGAGATCGTGACGATCAATAAGGATGGCATCAAGTCCAACCTCGCGATGCATGACCCGAAAAAAGAGGCGAGATGTATTTTTGAATATATTTACTTTGCGAGACCTGACAGCGTCTTTGACGGCGTCGGCGTCTACCACTCCAGGATCTATGCGGGCCGCTGCCTTGCAAAGGATTCCCCGGTGGACGCAGATATTGTTGTCGGCGTTCCGGAGTCCGGAAATGCTGCCGCCCTCGGATATTCCATGGAATCCGGAATCCCGTATGCGATGGCGTTCGTAAAGAACTCCTATGTCGGAAGAACTTTCATCAAACCGGGACAGAGCAGCCGTGAGTCTGCGGTCCGGATCAAACTGAACGTCTTAAAAGAGGCCGTGGAAGGAAAGCGCGTCGTTATGATCGACGACTCTATCGTCCGCGGAACGACCAGCAACCTGATCGTGGATATGCTGCGTGAGGCAGGAGCGAAGGAAGTCCATATGCGGATCTCCGCGCCGCCGTTCCTTTACCCGTGCTACTTCGGAACCGATATTCCGTCCAGCGAACAGCTCATCGCCCACAACCGTACCGTGGATGAGATCTGCAAGGTGATCGGAGCAGATTCTTTAGCCTACTTAAAGATGGAGCGCTTAAGTGAAATGGCAAACGGACTTCCGATCTGTACGGCATGCTTTTCCGGAGAGTATCCGGTGGATCCGCCGGAAGAAGACATCCGCGGAAGTTACGAAAAATAATCAGGGAAATTCAACGTTCCACAAAGCTCCGCAGTTGGCGGAGAATTCGTGAAAATATATTGAATTAGAAAAACATTGAATTAGAAAAGAGGATTTTGTCATGAACGACAGATACCAGAGCCCGCTCTCTGAGCGATACGCAAGCAGGGAAATGCAGTACATTTTCTCTCCGGAGAAGAAATTCCGCACATGGAGAAAATTATGGATCGCATTAGCTGAGACAGAAAAAGAACTCGGTCTTCCGATCACAGATGAGCAGATCGAAGAGTTAAAAGCCCATGCGGAGGATATCAACTTCGAGGAAGCAAAAGCGAGAGAGAAGCTTGTCCGCCATGATGTCATGTCCCATGTATACGCTTACGGACTCCAGTGCCCGAAGGCAAAGGGGATCATCCATCTGGGTGCAACTTCCTGCTACGTCGGCGACAATACAGACATCATTCTTATGACAGAGGCGTTAAAGCTCGTCAGAAAGAAACTCATCAACGTGATGAAAGAACTTTCCGACTTTGCGGATAAATATAAAGAACTTCCGACACTGGCCTTCACACACTTCCAGCCGGCGCAGCCGACAACGGTCGGAAAGCGTGCGACCTTATGGCTGCAGGAACTCTGCCTTGACCTTGAGGACCTTGACCATGTGATCGGTTCCATGAAATTACTTGGCTCCAAGGGAACGACAGGAACCCAGGCAAGCTTCCTGGAACTCTTTGACGGGGATCATGAGAAGTGCCGCGAGGCGGACAGACGGATCGCTGCGAAGATGGGATTCTCCCAGTGCTTCCCGGTATCCGGACAGACGTATTCCAGAAAGATTGACAGCCGTGTGCTCTCTGTTCTTGCCGGGATCGCGCAGAGCGCCCACAAATTCTCCAATGATATCCGCCTTCTCCAGCACTTAAAAGAAGTGGAAGAGCCGTTTGAGAAGAACCAGATCGGATCTTCCGCGATGGCATATAAGAGAAACCCGATGAGAAGTGAGCGTATCGCTTCCTTAGCGAACTATGTGATGTCCGATATGATGAACCCGATGCTCGTCGCTTCCACCCAGTGGTTTGAGCGTACTCTTGATGACTCTGCGAACAAGCGTCTTTCCATTCCGGAAGGATTCTTAGCGATCGACGGCATCCTGGACCTCTACTTAAACGTTGTCGACGGTCTTGTGGTATATCCGAAGGTGATCGAGAAACACTTAATGGCAGAGCTTCCGTTTATGGCGACCGAGAATATCATGA
The DNA here is from genome assembly GCF_057397225.1 of Pilosibacter sp. NGB245. Lineage (NCBI taxonomy): Bacteria > Bacillati > Bacillota > Clostridia > Eubacteriales > Clostridiaceae > Pilosibacter > Pilosibacter sp. NGB245. The sequence goes on from NZ_CM171584.1 coordinate 1,640,939, forward strand.
TGGATGCGGTAAAAGCCGGCGGAGACAGACAGGAACTCCATGAGCGCATCCGTGAGCTCTCCATGGAGGCAGGAAAGAACGTCAAAGTGGAAGGAAAGGACAACAATCTCTTAGAGCTTATCGCTGCAGATCCGTCCTTCAATTTAAGCCTCGACGAGTTAAAGAAGACTATGGATCCGAAGAAGTATGTCGGCCGCGCACCGAGACAGGTTGATGAGTTCCTTGATGAGGTTGTCCGCCCGATCTTAAAGGAAAATGCGGATCTTCTCGGAGTAAAAGCGGAGATCAATGTATAATGGAACATGCGAGCAGCATCAGTACAGAATATTATAAAGTATTTTATTATGTAGGGCGCCTCGGCAGCATTACCGCTGCAGCAGAGGCGCTCTGCATTTCCCAGCCTGCGGCGAGCCAGGCGGTCAAACAGCTGGAGAAGGCGTTGAACACGAAACTTTTCCTGCGGACCCAGAAAGGTGTAAAACTGACCACGGAGGGAAAACTCCTGTATCCTTATGTGGAGCGCGGGATGGAAAACATCCTGGACGGCGAGGAGATGTTAAAGCGCCTCGTGGATATGGACATGGGAGAGGTGCGGATCGGCGCGAGCGATATGACACTGCAGTTCTACCTGCTTCCGTACCTGGAGACCTTCCACGAGCGATATCCGAATATCAAGGTCATGGTCTCCAATGCGCCGACGCCGGAGACGATCGAGTCTCTGTACGAGGGAAAGATCGATTTCGGCGTTGTGAGCACGCCGTTTGACGCGAGACCGGAGGTGGAAGCCTTTGAGGTGAAGAAGATCCGGAATACCTTTGTCGCCGGAAACAAGTTCTGGACGCTGAAGGGAAAGCGGATGGAGTACGGGGAACTGGAGCATCTGCCCTGTATTTTCCTTGAAAAGGATACGAGTACGAGAAAGTTCATGGACCGTTTCCTGGAAAAGCGCGGGATCGTCCTGGAACCGGAGTTTGAGCTCGCCACCAGTGATATGATCGTCCAGTTCGCGATCCGGAACATGGGGATCGGCTGCGTGATGGAGGAATTCGCGAAGGAGAAGATCGAGAGCGGAGAACTCTTTGAGCTTGCCTTCCGGGAGATGATGCCGGAGCGCGAGATCTGCGTCGTGACGGACCGGAAGGTACCGATCTCACCGGCGGGAGAGCGGTTTTTAGAAGTGCTGAGGGAACGTCGGGGGTGACGGATCCGGCCGTGTATAGTAATGCATAAACTGCTATTATGGACTTCATAATAAATATTGACTTTACTTATGGAGACTTTTGTTGTAAACTATGAAAGTGTCATGAATATGACAGCTACAACTGCGTAAGACGCCGGGATGCGCAAAGTGCATTCCGTTTGAACGTCCAAAGGAGGATATTAGAACATGGTTAGAGCAATCGTAGGCGCCAACTGGGGCGACGAGGGAAAAGGCAAGATCACAGATATGCTGGCAAAGGAATCCGACATTATCGTTCGTTTCCAGGGTGGCAGCAACGCTGGTCACACAATTATCAACAATTACGGAAAATTTGCCCTTCACCTGCTTCCGTCCGGTGTTTTCTACAATCATACGACAAGCATCATCGGAAACGGTGTGGCATTAAACATCCCGTTCCTTGTAAATGAGTTAAACGACCTGACAAGCCAGGGAGTTCCGATGCCGAAGATCCTCGTATCCGACAGAGCACAGATCTTAATGCCGTACCACATTTTATTTGATACTTATGAGGAAGCGCGTCTGGCAGGTAAGTCTTTCGGCTCCACAAAGTCCGGAATTGCTCCGTTCTATTCTGATAAATACGCAAAGATCGGTTTCCAGGTCAACGAGTTATTCGGTGATGAGAAGGAACTGATGGATAAGATCAAAAACGTCTGCACACTGAAAAATGTGATGTTAGAGCATTTATATCATCAGCCGGCCCTTGATCCGAAGGAAATCTTCAATACACTTATGGAGTACAAGGAGATGGTCGCTCCGTATGTATGCGACACATCCAAATACCTTCGCGATGCGATCAAGGCAGGAAAGAATGTCCTTTTAGAGGGCCAGCTCGGTTCCTTAAAGGATCCGGATCACGGTATCTACCCGATGGTTACATCTTCCTCCACATTGGCTGCATACGGCGCGATCGGCGCAGGCATTCCGCCGTACGAGATCAAGAACATCACAACAGTCGTTAAGGCTTACTCCAGCGCAGTCGGCGCAGGCGCATTCGTCAGCGAGATCTTCGGAGACGAGGCAGACGAGTTAAGAAGACGCGGCGGCGACGGCGGTGAGTTCGGTGCGACAACAGGACGTCCTAGAAGAATGGGATGGTTCGATGCTGTTGCTACAAGATACGGCGTTCAGATCCAGGGTTCCACAGAGGTTGCCCTCACGGTTCTTGATGTTTTAGGATATCTTGACGAGCTTCACATCTGTGTAGGCTACGAGATCGACGGAAAGGTAACAAAAGACTTCCCGACAACTCCGGAGCTTGAGAAGGCAAAACCGGTATACAAGACTCTTCCGGGCTGGAAGTGCGAGATCCGCGGAATCAAGAACTACGAGGATCTTCCGGAGAACTGCAAGAAGTATATCGAGACGATCGAGGAAGAGATCGGAGTGCCGATCACCATGGTTTCCAACGGACCGGGAAGAGACGAGATCATCATGAGAAAGTAATCCTGATCGATGACCGGAAACTGCAGCGGAACATCGCTGCCGGGAACGGATATCGGATGCAGGGATCAGAGATACAAACAAGTGGAAAAAGCGGCAAATCTATGTCAGAAATGACAAAATTTGCCGCTTTTTTCTTAATTTTTCATAAATCCTGCCATCCTCCAGTTCTTAGCGCTTGCGTTCCCAAAAAAATCCCTGTATAATGGCATTAGTTGATAAAAACCCATGAAGAAGTGGATTGAAAATGAAATTAAAGAAAGTTATGCTTATGGCAGCGCTCGCTGCAGCGATCGGCAGTGTAAATATGGTGACTGCATTTGCAGATGAGACTGCTTCCGGAGAAACAAAGTACGGCTGGGAGAGTGACGCAAAAAACAACTGGCGTTATTATGACAAGGACGGAAACCTCGCAAGCGGATGGATCAAATCCGAAGAGGGAGACGGACGCGGAAATGAAGTATGGTACTATATCGATCCGGCAACCCACATTATGGTCTCCAACACCACAAGAAACATTGACGGCGTTGATTATACATTTGGTGACGATGGAAGCTGGGTAGCGCCGAGAACAACTGCTCCGAAGGGACATATCACAGGAGGAAGATATTACAATACCTGGTCGAACCTCTGCATCCCGCAGATCATCGGAACAACGGAGACAAAAGAAGATGTCGGTGACGACTATATCGGCAGCGAATATAATGCGATCGGAAACCCGTACCGCACACAGGATCTCTGCATGAGCACAGATAACGGTGATGTTGAGATCTATTATCTCGATATGAAGAATAAACCGGATATGGATGCACAGACATTTGTAAATACACTTGTCGGTATTGAGAAAGCACAGAAAGGCCAGGCAACGCAGGCTGCTGCTGTGACGATCGCAAATCAGCAGTATTACAAAGCGTCAGTAACCGGAAAGAAGACAACAAACACTTACTACTGCCGGAAATAGGATGGATATATGGTTGTGATCTATACCAACGGAAGGATCAAAAATGCAAGTGCTCTTGACAGCATTGTCATGAATATTACAACTGCACAGTAACAGGATCAAACGTGTCATTTGCACGATGCCCCCGGGTCTGATGGCTCCGGGGGTCTTTTTATAGACTCTTTTATGGATTCAGGGGGATGGGAATGGTCTTACAATCGATAAAAAGTATTTTTGCACTGTTGATATTGATCGGAATGGGCTTCTATTTCGCCGGAAAGAAATGGTTCGGAAAAAACGGAATGGATTTTCTTTCTAAATTTACGGTGGAGGCGACGCTCCCGTTCTATATGTTTTATAATATCTATCGAGACCTGGAAAGCCGGGAACGCCTTCTGTTCCTGATCACAAAGGTGCCGTATGTGTTTGCGCTGATCTTAATGTGCGTCTGTTTAGCGGCAGTGACGGCAAAGGTGTGCCGCATCAGGGAGGACAGGCGGGATACTTTTATCGTGGCAGCGGGTTTCCCGAATGTCGTTTTTATCGGATTTCCTGTGATCCAGGCGCTCTGGGGAGAGGGGATTACTTCCGTCGGCGCGATCTATTATATCGCGAGCACAGTCCTCTTCTGGACGCTGGGGATCAGTCTGCTGCAGCGGGGAGAAAAAAACGGCAAGAGTGCGAGATGGGCGCAGAATATCAAAAATCTGTTTTGCCCGACGGTCGTAGGAATGTTTCTTGGAATGGCAGCAGTCTTTTTCAGGATCGAAGTCCCTGATTTTATCCTGAAACCGCTGTCCATGATCAGCGGGGTCACATCCCCGTTGGCACTTGTGTTTATCGGAAGCGTGATCCGGAACATGGAAACATCATCGATCAGGATCGGAAAAGATATCGTTGTGGCGGTCCTTATGCGGTTTATCATGGTGCCGGCGACCGCCGTTGTGTTCCTCAGACTCCTGCCGGTGACACAGGAGATGAGAGAGGTATTCTTCATGCTGACCGTGATGCCGGCGATGGCACAGATGGGGATCATGGCGCGGGAGTATGACAGGGACTATGAGTTTGCCTGTACCGTCATCACTGTGACAACCGTGATCAGCATGGTGACGATCCCGGTGTTCATGTACCTGATGCAGAAGTTTGTAATCTTCGGATAGAGGTTCGGAACAGGATCCGCAGTCACTGCATAAAATATCCGGAATGAATCTGTCTGCGTTGGAATCTGCGTCAGATCGTGATGATGTGGGATCCGGCGTGTAAGTTTCGCCGGCGTGAGACAGGCAGGGGACAGAGGAGATGCGGCACGGCGGATATGGAAGATCAGAAGGCTGAAAATCTCTTAAATCTGGCACTTTCCGTTCCGGAGGAGACGAGAGAGCGGACAAAGGAGCTGAATATTGGATATGACAGGGCGGACCGGACCTGGGAGATCATCGTGAAATACCACGGGGATCTTGCGTCTGTGCTGAGAGAAAAATTCCCAACTGTTTCGGGGACATATCTTTTAAATGATTTTGCGATCCTCCGGATCCCGGAGCGGGATGTCCCGGGAGTGATTGCACTTCGGGAAATTGAATATGCGGAGAAACCAAAGAGGCTGTTCTTTGCCCTGAACCGGGCGAGAGCGGCCTCCTGCTTTCTTCCGTCACAGAGCGGAAATGAGGGACTCACAGGAAGAGGCGTTCTGGTGGCGGTGATCGACTCCGGGATCGATCTGTTTCACGAGGATTTCCGGAATGAAGATGGAACTACGAGAATTTTGTATCTGGACGATCAGGTCACCGGGAAGACATATGAAAAGGCGGAAATCGATGAGCTGCTCCGCGGGGAGAAAACACCAGGAAATTTCGGAAGTCCATCGTTTGACACGAGTGGTCACGGGACAGCGGTGGCGGGGATCGCGGCCGGAAACGGGAGAGCAAGCGGCGGGCTGTACCGCGGGGCCGCATATGAGAGCGAGCTGATTGTTGTCCGTCTTGGAATCCCGGATCCGGCAGGATTTCCGAGGACGGCAGAGCTGATAAGCGGGATGGATCTTGCTGTGCGAAAGGCATTGGAGCTGGGGAGACCGATGGCGGTGAACTTAAGCTTCGGAAATACATACGGGTCGCATGACGGCGGCGGACTTCTGGAGAGGTATCTCGATTCCCTGGCGCAGATGGGACGCTTCGTATTTGTGACCGGAGCGGGGAACGAGGGGGATTCCGGAGGACACGCAAGACCGGTGATCGTGCCCGGAAGGATCGCGGAAGTCCGCCTTTCGGTGGGCAATTATGAAACGGGATTCGGAGTACAGATCTGGAAAAATTATGAGGACGGGATGCGGATCTTTCTGAGAGATCCGTCCGGTGACGCGGAGTTCGAACTGCTTCCGATACGTGGGACGGACCGGATCCGGATCGGGGAGACGGAGCTTCTGATCTATTACGGGGAGCCGTCCCCGTTTAATGCCGCCCAGGAGATCTACATCGAGTTCGTTCCGGAGCAGGCGTATGTGGAGAGCGGAATCTGGATTTTCCGGTTTCTCGGAAAGGGGCGGGAAGATACATATGTGGATCTCTGGCTTCCGTCATCCGCCGCACTCGGGCAGAATACGGCTTTTCTCGAACCGTCTCCGGAGACGACGCTCACGATCCCGTCCACGGCGTTCCGTCCGCTCACTGTCGGCGCCTACGACAGCCGGACCGGGATCTATGCCCCGTTTTCCGGCCGCGGGGACACCAGAATCTACCATGCCCAGAAGCCGGATCTCGCAGCGCCGGGCGTCGGGATCATGGCTCCGAAGAGCGGAGGCGGATATGAGGCGGTCACAGGAACGTCCTTTGCGGCGCCCCTCGTCGCCGGAGCCGCGGCGCTTCTCATGGAGTGGGGGATCGTGAGAGGGAATGACCCGTACCTTTATGGGGAGAAAGTGAAAGCGTACCTGAGGAAAGGGGCGAAACGGCTGCCGTCCGAGCTGGAGTATCCGAATCCGAGATTGGGGTATGGGGCGCTGTGTGTTTCTGAAAGTATACCGGAATGAAATGTGGAAGGAACATGAACTTTGCAAATTTCTGAAATATGACAAATTTTTCTTGAAAATACCAAATATCAGAGATATTATAGAAACATATACAAAAACGAGTCCGGAATATCGAAAATCAATGCGCAAATTTTGCAACGTGGAACGATAATCTGAATTCGACTGCGGCGTGTGAAAATGCCGGGGCGTTCGATCCGGTCATTCACACAAATAAGAGATCATGAGGAGGAAAAAGCTATGGAAGCATTGTTTCAGGCCGTAAATGCCATATGCGGGAAGATCCAGATCGTCTCAAACCTGTTCTGGGATTTTCCGACAAACTTTGACTGGTATGCGAAGATCCCGATCCTCGGGAATTTCAGTCTGGCGATCATTCTTTTAGTCGGAACGGGAATTTATTTTACATTCCGTCTGCGTTTTATCCAGGTGCGGAAATTCCGCTACGGACTCCATGTCCTGATGAGGCAGAAGAGCAGCGGAACGGGAATCTCATCCCTCGCATCATTCCTCTTGTCGACGGCGATGCGTGTCGGTCCCGGAAACATCCTGGGTGTCACCGGCGCGATCTCCACGGGCGGTCCGGGCGCTCTGTTCTGGATGTGGATCTCTGCGTTCTTCGGAATGTCGACGGCTTTCGTGGAGGCGACGCTCTCCCAGATCTTTAAAGAGCGAAAAGATGATGAGTATGTGGGCGGCCTGCCATTCTACGGAAGAAGACTTTTGAAGAATGCAGCGTGGGCAGGAGCGGCGCTCAGTGTCCTCTATATTATCTACGCGTTCCTCTGCTTCCCGGCACAGGGCTTCAACACGATCTCTGCGGTCGGCGCAATCGCGGGCGTGTTTACCGGGACCGTGATTGAGACGAATTCGTCCCTTTACTGGATCTCCTTCGCAGTTCTCATTGTTGCGACGGCGATCATCAGCTTTGGCGGGATCAAAAAAGTCACAAAGGTCACAGACCTGTTAGTTCCGGTCATGGCAGTAATCTATATCCTGACGGTTGTCCTCCTCATCGTCTTTAACATCCCGAGGATCCCGTGGTTCTTCGGAGCAGTCTTCTCCGAGGCATTCCGTCCGGAAGCAGTCTTTGGCGGAGCGTTCGGCATCGCATTAAGCCAGGGCATCAAGCGCGGCTTGATGTCAAATGAGGCAGGACAGGGAACCATCACGATGCCGGCAGCGGCAGCAGATGCGAACCATCCGTGTGATCAGGGCTGTGTCCAGGCACTCGGCGTATTCCTCGACACGATCGTGATCTGCACCCTGACAGGTTTTGTCGTTGTCATGGGAAGAATGTGGCTCACGGAGGACAGTGCGGCATGGTTTGAACTCGGGAAACTTGACCGTTTCCTGACATCATGCGGCGCACTCACCGGAACCGGAACCATCTACCATCTTGTGACGATGCTCGTCAGCGTCTGCTTCGGATTGTTTGCGTTCACCTGCTTGGTAGGCTTTATGTCCTTCACGGAGATGTGCGCGAACCGGATCTCGACACGGCCTGCATTTATCAATACGATCCGTGTGCTCTGCCTTGTTGTCATTTCCTTCGGCGTCATCACAAATATTGCCGGCATGGATCTGAGTGCCCTCTGGGATCTCAGTGATTTTGCGAATATCCTCATGGTTTACTGCAACCTTCCGTTACAGTATATCGGATTCAAATATGTGCTTCGGGCGTGGGAACACTTTGAAAAGAATGACGGAACCGCGTTTACCTCGAAAGTTGCGGGGATCGATGTTCCAGTGTGGGATGAACACGCAGAGAAGAGAAAATAGAATATATAAAATATAGAAAGAATGCCGTCTGTTCACCTGGTAAAAAACGGTGACAGGCGGCATTTTGTCATGTCTCGTCTTCCTTTGCCTCCCAGAAATCCCTCTGGACAAACCGGCACACATTTTCCACATAATCAGCGATCGTGTAGTCATCGGCCAGCTCCAGGTAGGATTTTAGCGTTGTAAGGTAAAAACTTGACATAAACGAAACATAGAGCGGCATCGCGATCTTCAGGCGGTACCCTTTGCTTTCCCCGTGCCATCCGCTCTCAGCCAGGATTTCAGCGAGATCATGCTGGATCAGGAACATCAGGGACCCGTTTTTATTTACCTGGTAGATCTTCTGGTACTGGGCAAGGTTTTCCTGCGCCTGTGAGAGCAGGAACGTCAAAAAAATCCGCAGGGAGTTCATGTCCCTGAAATATAAAAGGTCCTCCACCGGACGAAGTCCTTCAATATACATTTTGATGCAGTAGTGGAGCAGATCGTACTTATCCTCAAAATACCGGTAGAAGGTAGAGCGGGAGACCATGGATACCCGGCAGATATCCGTCAGGGAAATCTTTTCAAACGGCATTTCCGCCAGCAGATCCAGAAGCGCTTTCATCAAAAGCAGGTAGGTTCTGCGGACAGAGACATGCTCTTCCTGTATAGGCAGCTTTAACATAAAGCACAAAACTCCTTTATCCATTCCAAATTGGACAAAAACACTCAAATTGTCTCATTTGGCACAATTTTTGAAAACTGGTTCTTGAGTATTTTAACATAAACATAGATAATATTGCAAGTAAAAGGAATGAAATAAAAAAGATCCTGCTGCAGGGTATGCGAGAAAGAAAGGCAGATGGAGCAGGAGAGGAAAAGCGGAGGCGATCGGATGATCAGAAAGAAAGATGTACGAAGAATGGCAGCAATCCTCTGCGTGATGACCGGAATGTCCGGGATCCCTGCCTATGCGGCAGTTCCGGAGACGCTCGGAGCGAAGCCGGGTTGGAATCAGATTTCCGGAAATTGGTACTACCTTATGGGAAACGGTGCCTGGAGCACAGATTTTATCGAGGATGAAAATACATGCTACACGTTCACAAAGGACGGGATCTTCTCCTATGCGAGGAAAAATCCGAACACGCGGGGCGGAGCGTACCCTGTTGATATGCTGGATCAGAAGGAACAGGAACTCTTTGATGAGATGAATGATGAGAAGAGCGACCTGTTTTTTGATGCTTATCCGGATGCCGAGGACGACTATGACAACGGGGATGTAGAGTTTTACGATGGGCAGGCGAGCTTTGTCCTGGACCAGACGTTAAATGAAATCGCAGAGAAACGGCTCTCTCTCGCAATGGAGAAGGGATATTCGAAGAGCAGAAATATGATCCCGGGCGAGGGAACGGTGAGCGATTACATAAAGAACGTACTTCCGGAGAGAAAGAGTGCGACATTTTTTGAGATGTACCTCTGGGGACCGGAGGAGACGTACGATCCGTATGATTCTGTCATGATCCGGATGCAGGAAAAGGCGGACCGGAAGAACGATAAAAAATATTCTCTGGAATACTACCGCAGAATGGGAATCGCCCATGAAAACAGAGACGGAAAAGACTACTATATGGTAGTTCTGGAGCGGTAAGAAAAAAGAAATGACCGGGCAGTCCCGCGCCAGATCCGCGGTGCAGGACCGGCTGCATTTCAGAATTGAAGGAGAGAAGACATGGGAGAGAAGTTAAAGAACGCGCTCCGCGGGCATAAGGAGAAGAAAAAGAGCCAGAGCGGCGGCTTTTCCTATATGCTTGCGTCGTTCATCATCCATAAACGCGCGTGGATCGAGACAGTCTTTGTGATTGGCTGTCTCTTATCACTTTTGACGATGAATTTCGTCAATGTAAACTATGACCTGACAAAATACCTTCCGGATACAGCGGAATCGGCGATCGGACTTGACGTCATGCGTGACAAGTTCGGTTATCCGGGAACTGCGCGGGTCATGGTGAAGGATGTCTCACTATATGAGGCGAAGCAATATAAAGATGAGATCGCAGAGATCGACGGCGTGGACCAGGTGCTGTGGTGCGACAGTTCCGTCAACATCTACGCCGGGGAAGATTTCATCAATGAGAGCGACATCAAGGATTACTATAAGGACAGAAACGCAGTCTTCGATATCACGTTTGTCGAGGAGAGCGATTCCAGCCGGACTTCCAACGCGATCAATGAGATGAAAAATCTTCTCGGCGACAAAGGCTGTTATGTCGGAATGGCGGTCCAGAACAAATCCATGACTGAGTCCATGGAGAGCGAGATGAGCAAGATCCTCGTGGTGGCCGTTGTCATGATCTTTGCAGTGCTTTCCGTGACGACGACGGCATGGACGGAACCGATATTATTCCTGTTGGTTATGGGTGTCGCGGTCCTCTTAAACAAAGGAACGAACATTTTTATCGGAACGGTCTCGTTCCTGACGGAAAACGTCTCGATCATATTGCAGCTGGCGACGTCCATGGACTACTCGATCTTCCTGCTCGATGCGTTCATGAATTACCGCAAACAGGGAATGAATGAGGAGGACGCGATCATCAACGCCGTTCAGGAGGCGATCAACTCGATCTTCGCCAGCAGCCTGACGACAGTCGTCGGCTTCCTCGCCCTTGTAACGATGAAGTTCTCGATCGGCTTTGACTTAGGTCTCGTCCTTGCGAAAGGTATCGTGTTCAGCCTTCTGACCGTCGTATTCTTCATGCCTGCAATGATCCTGAAGTTTGCGAAGCTCAATGAGAAGACGAAACACCGTTCCTTCATGCCGGATTTCCACGGCCTTGGAAAGGTGATCTACCGGATCCGCCCGATCGTGTTCGCGGTGATCGTCCTTGTGACGCCGCTTGCCTACACAGCGCAGGGATTAAACGACTTCCTCTACGGAAATGATTCCATGGGTGCATCGGAAGGAACCCAGGTCTATGAGGATGACCAGGAGATCACGAAGATCTTCGGACGAAGCAACATGCTGCTCGCCCTGTATCCGAACACTTCGGAGGTCAATGAGCGGGCGATGGCGAAGGAGATCAAGGATCTCTCCTATGTAAAGAGCGTGACGGCCCTGGCAGACACGCTGCCGGAGGGGATTCCGGAAGAGTTCCTTCCGAAGTCCACGGTGGAACTCTTACATAAAGGCGGTTACTGCCGGATGCTGATCTACACAAGAACAAAGACGGAGAGTACGGAGGCGTTCAAGGATTCCGATGCGATCCAGGAGATCGTAAAGAAATATTATCCGGATGGCAGCTATCTCGTCGGTGAGACGCCGTCGACCCAGGATATCAAGTCCTTCATCGTCAAGGACTATGAGAATGTAAATGTGCTGTCCCTTGCGGGCGTATTCCTCGTCGTTATGATGAGCTTCAAGTCGGCAGTCATGCCGATCCTCGTCATCATCCCGATCGAGGTGGCGATCTTCATCAACATGGCGATGCCGTATTTCCAGGGCGTTGAGATGGTGTACATGGGCTACATCATCGTCAGCAGTATCCAGCTGGGTGCGACGGTCGATTACTCGATCCTCTTAGCAAACAACTATCTGGCGAAGAGAAAGACGCTCTCGAAGAAAAAAGCCTGCGTGGAAGCGATCGCGGCGTCCTGTTCCTCGATCTTTACATCCGGTTCCATCATCACGCTGGCCGGATATATTGTATACATGATCTCGTCCACAACGGCGATCGCCGACCTTGGCCACCTGATCGGACGAGGCGGACTGTTCAGCCTTGTATTGGTACTGACAGTGCTTCCGCTGCTCCTGACCTTGTTTGACAACTTTATCGTCGGGGAGAAGCCGGCAGCGGCGCTTGCGAAACGTCTTCACCGCCGGGTGAAGAACCGGAGAGAAAAACGGAACGCGAAAAAAGGTGAGACGGAAGAAGATACAGAGGAAGGCGCGGATCCCTACGAGGACGATGAAAACGAAGCGGCGGCAGGCAGGGAGCCGGAGATGACAGATAGAGAAGGAATGGAGGAGAACGGTGATGAGACAGAAAAATAGAAAGATCATGGCAGCGGGAATGGCAGCTGTCACGCTCTGCACTAGCCTTGTTTCCACGCCGGTCTATGCGGCGGAGGCGTCTGTGAGCGTCGATGAATCGATGTACGTGAACCTGGATTACTATGGTTCTGTAGATAAGGTGAATGTTGTGAAAGGAGTGAGCTTAAACGGACTCACGAGCTTCACGGACTATGGAAATTATCTCGATGTCACAAATATGACCAACAATACGGCCCCGGAGATCGGAGACGGAAAAGTTACCTGGAATCTCCCGGCCGACACAAAGGGATATTTTTACTATAAAGGAGCGATCGACAAGGACACGGTGACACTTCCGTGGACGATGGATGTCTCCTACAAATTAAACGGAGTCCCGACGGATGCAGAGAAGCTCGCCGGAGCTTCCGGACTCGTGGAGGTCCATGTGACCGCGAAACCGAACGATGCGGCGAGAGATTATGATAAGAACAATATGCTGCTCGTTGTCGCGATGCTCGTCGATATGAGCAAATGCTACAGTGTCGAGGCGGAAGGCGCGCAGACGCAGAGTCTCGGTTCCCAGACCGCGATCATGTATACGGCGCTTCCGGGCGAGGACGGCGACTATACAATCCGGATCGGCTCTGACAAATTCGAGACATCCGGCGTCATCATGGCGATGGTCCCGGGAACCGTGAAAGACCTTGAGCATATCGTGGACTTAAAGGATGCGAAGGACACCTGGAAAGGTGCCGGAGACCAGTTGTATGACAGCATGGACCAGCTGGCAGCTTCTTTGGAGAGCATGAGAAGCGGCGTCAACGAGCTGAAACAGGGATTAAACGAGGCGGAGAATGCGAGAGGCATCATCAGCGGTTCCAAAGATGAGATCCTGGACAGCAATGACCAGGCACTTGCATCCTTAAATGCCCTTTCCGAGCAGCTCGGAACGATCATCCCGTATATCCAGACGGCGAAGGATGCCTCCGAGGTTGCCCACAGCAGTCTGACGGATGTTGTCAATACGCTCGGAAATATGCAGGAACCGCTCCGGAAGCTTGATACGAGTCTTCGCGGTTTAAAGAGCAGCTCCGGAAGTGCGTCTGTGAGCGTTGATGACGTGGTATCAGCAGTCCAGCAGATCAAAAAGCTGGACACACAGCTCCAGAAGAGTATCGTGGACTTTATCAAAAATCTTGCATCATCCCAGGCATCCATGGAGGATGCGATTGCGGATTACTACGATGTTGAGGCAGGGGATGCGGATGAACAGGCACTTGCCGAGGCGGCTGCGGGAGCAGATACTTCCGCCGGTCACGCCGGTCTGCTGAATGCCCAGGAGCTGATCGGGATCTTAAAACAGAAGGAGAAAGCGCTCCGCCAGGTTGCTTCCTCCAGCAATGCGCTGGTTTCCGACACATCGAATATGCTGGATGATGTGTCGAATGTCGCGAGATATCTTGCGCAGACGACGGATCAGATGGATTATCTGATCGAGGATACGAAGGCTCTGAAGGATTCCCTGGACGTCTATTATCCGGATCTTCAGTCTGCGCTGGATGATTCCAAAGAGCTTGTGAACCGTACAACGGATGCGCTGAATAACAGCACGAACTCTCTGACACTTGTACAGAATACGGTCCGTGCGAGCTCTGACAGCCTTGATGCGGCGGCGAAGGATTCCATCAAGGGAAGTCTGAATGTCCTGAACAAGAGCCTGAATGTTCTCGACAGCACCAGCTCCATGAGAAAAGCCGGACGCACCATGAAGGATACGATGGACAATGAGTGGAGTGATCTTGAGGATGACACCAACTTCTTAAATATGGATCCGAGTGCGGAGAAGGTTTCCTTTACTTCCGATGAGAATGCGGAGCCGAATACCCTGCAGATCATCATGCGCACGGAGGAGATCAGCGTGGATGATGATGCAGAGCTTCTCGATGCAGAGACAGAGAAGGCAGCAGTCAATCCGCTTCAGAGAATGTGGAACATGCTTGTCCAGATGTGGAAGGCGATCGTTGAGATTTTTAAGAACAGGTAAATAAAGGATATGTGACAGATCTGTGCAGGAGGACGTGCGGCAAATTTATTTTGCCCTGTGCCGGAGCAGGGGAGACCCCGTACTCCGGAACCGTTTTTCTGCACATATTGACATATGGGAGAAAAATTTCCGGGAAGGAGAAGAAAAAGGATATGAAGAGATTCGGAAAGAAAGCCATCGTTTTTTTTCTTGCGGCGGTCTTTGCTGCTGCGGCAGTAGTTCCGGCTTTTGCTGCGGATAAGACGGCGGTTGGGAAGATCTATCTGACGATCGACGGTACGGTGGGCTTAAAGGATGACTCTGAGGACGTCACAGTGACGCCGTACGGCGATAATACGGACCGTTACTATGTGGATTCCATCTATATCGAAAACAACGACGGAAACGGCTATACGGAGTCCAATCCTCCGAAGGTCACGGTGACGTTATCGGTCGCGGATGAGGATTCTTGTTATTTTTCCGGGACGGCGTCGAAGGATTTCCGGCTCACGCTTTCGGATTCTGCGAAATCGGGTTATGGGAAGGCGGAGTATGTGAAGGCGGTGAAGAGGGATGACAGGAGCACGCTGGAGCTGACATTTCGTCTGACGCTCGATAAGAAGACGACCTCTTCAACGACGAGCACCATCAAGTCACCGGCAGGTGCTGCCTGGTCCCCGAATGCGTACGGGACGGGAACATGGCAGGCGGTCAGCGGGGCGAAGTATTACCAGCTCCGGCTTTTGAAGGATGGAAGTCTCACAGGGGATGAGTTTACGATCTATGGGACGGCTTATGATTTTTCGAGACTGATGGGAACGACGGGCTCCTACAGTTTTGAGGTCCGTGCGGTGAAGGCTTCGAACAATACGAAGAGTGCCTGGGTGCGTTCCGGGGAGATCGGATCGTATGCCTCCGGTTCCTGGAAGCAGAGTGCGGACGGAAGATGGTGGTGGGACTACGGTGACGGGACGTGGCCGGCGGCGAAGTGGCTGTATATCAACGGAAAGTGGTATTATTTCCAGGAGGACGGATATATGGCGACCGGCTGGATCACCCTGTATAATAAGTCCTATTATCTGGATCCGTCAAGCGGAGCGATGTACAGGAGCGAAAGGACGCCGGACGGGCTTTACGTGAATGAAAGCGGCGTGTATGTGCCGGGAATGTAATGTGAAACAGTTTTTTATGGATTTAACATGATCGACGCATAGAAAATACCGTCTTTCCACGTAAAGCGCGCATCCCCATGATACCGCTCTGCGATCATGCGGATGGATTCTGTTCCGATCCCGTATCCTGAGTGCTTGGTGGAGAGAAGCTTATCCCCGGACCAGTTCGGGCTTCCGGAGCTTGTATTGTCGGCGGTGATGGAAAGCATGGAGGAGCCGGTCTGGACCACATGGAGCCGGATGAAAGGCTGGATTTCCGCATCGATGCCTGCACACGCATCCACCGCATTCTCCAGCAGATTTCCGATCAGAACACAAAATTCCGTTTCCGGGATCACCGGCGGGTCATCCATCTGGATAGAGACCTGCATGGTGATCCCGTTTTTTTCTGCCTGTTCCGCGTAGAAGGAGAGGATCGCGTTGATGGCATAATTTTTACAGTAGGAGCGGATATCCTGAGGCTTGAACATCTTCTCATAGTCGTTCAGATAATCCTTCAGGGAAGCAAGATCCCCACGGTCGGCACAATCCCTGATGACGGTCAGATGCTGCCGGAAATCGTGCCTTGCCCGGCGGTTATCCTGAATTCTGGCGGTGAGAAGATTGTACTGGTCCGACTGGATCTTTAGAAGCTTTTCCATCGTTTCGGATTTTGCGGCGGCTTCTGCCTGATCCTTAAAGAACTGGAGCAGCAGGATCTGTGTGTGGCTGGTGAGGAACATGCAGACCAGAAGAAGGATCCTCGCGATAAGATGCGCCTGATTGAAGCTTCCGTCCCGGATATTGCCGGTCAGGAGAACAATGATCATGGTTGTGGAAAACGGCAGGAGCCAGGCGGTTCTCCAGATCGCAGGAGCCTGAATCGCAGAAAGACTGTCCATGATCTCGATCAGCCGCTTCACCATAAAACAGGCAGTGAGGAGTACGAGGATCAGTGTGATAATGCCGGACTGCCAGGTGTAGAATCCGCAGTTAAAAAACTTTTTGCAGATAAAAAAGGAGCAGGCGCGGATCACCATCAGGTAGTCCAGAACAAAGGTGTACTGGAATGTGATGATGCCGATATTCGTCTGAACCAGATAGTAGAGGAAGGCTCCAAAAATGGGGATCGCCAGATACTGTACATATACGGCGGGAAACCCCAGATAGACCAGTATCGCGAAGATCGCCAGATAAACCGTCTCCGCCACAACGGAGATCAGGATCGCTCTTTTTCCGGAGCAGCGAAGGTACGCATGAAGGGGCAGGTACGCGAACATATGGAACGGGTAGGTGCTGCAAAATTCATTAAAAAGAAGTTCTGTCATAGTGACCTCCCCGGACTATGGAATAGGAATATTCGAGAAACTGTTCCCGGACTTCCTTATATTTTAAACGGCTGATCGGGATCTGGACTCCGCTCTTTAGAAGAAAACGATCTTCCAGGAGCTTTTCCACATCTTCAAAGTTTACGAGGATCCCCTTGATGCAGTCAGAAAACCATGGGTACTGGAGCAGGAGTGCGGAGAAGTCTTTCTGACTCATGGAGACTGCCAGTTCCTGCCCATCTTTAAAATGCACAAGGACCTGTCGTCTTACATATTCGGTGTAAGAGATTTCATGGACCAGAAGCTGTGTCCTTCCGCAGGCAGTTGCAACCTCCACGGATCTGGACTGTTCCGCAGCCTGAAGTCCGCACCGGTCGAGGGCAGAAAAAACACCGTCCTTCCCGATCGGCTTCAGGAGATAAAAGGACGCGTTCACATTGTAGCTTTCCACGGCAAACTCCGGAGAGGTGGTGATAAAGATGATCCTGCAGTCATGATCCGTCTGCCGGATCCGTTTTGCAGTCTCCATTCCGGTGATCCCGTCCATGTAGATGTCGAGAAAAATAAGGTGATATTTTCCGGCTGTAAAAGTGTCTAAGAAGGCCTCCCCACTGGAAAAAAGATCCATGGTCCGGCACTGGAGCCGATGCTGTTCCATATATGTATTGATCAATCCGACAAGCCGGTCGGAATCTGTTTTTAAATCATCAATGATCGCAATGTTCATATTCTGCCGCACCTCCGATGTAATAAGCTAAAGTTATTTTACCATGTTTTTGGGGAAAAGTGTGGAAGAATGTAAAAAATCATGGTAAGCCTTTTATGGTTAAATAAATATCAATCTTTTACATCTTGTGTCGAAAAATGACATCTTGTGCAGGAAATCTTGACGATAAAACGAGAAGGGGAGAAAATTTAAGAAAAGCCGGATCAATCTGTGCAATGGTAAGAAAATATCGATAAAGGGAGGACAGGCATATGAGAAAACGTCAGGAGATAAGGCGGATCGCAGCGTCGATTATGGCAGCGGTAATGATGGTGACCGCAGTGCCGTTTGGCGGAGCAGCATATGGAAATGAAGTACCCAGGGGGGGGGTATAGTAAACACTGAAGATACAGAGACGCTTACGGCGTCGGATTCGAACAGTGAACATAAGAAGAATTCTGATTCCAATGCGGATGCGAAGACAGAGATGGAAGCAGCAAAAAAGAGGAACAGATTGCGCTCTTTTGATGCGGAAACTACTATTACAGGATCTGGAGAAGAAAATGATCCCTATGTAATTTATAGTTCTGGGGACTGGGTCAAGGTGATGACACAGGGAACGAAATATAATAAATACGGTAATCTACAGGGATATTTTGCATTAGGAGAAAATATTGATTTAAGTGAAGCTGGTGAGTGGAGTGCATCAAACTTAAGCAAAACGTTTGATGGACGTGGATATGAAATCAGTGGACTAAAACAGCCGTTATTCTATGTTGTGACCGGAACGGTAAAAAATCTTAAAGTGCAGGTCGAAATAGACAATGGGGAAAAAGAGACCGGTGCAATTGCAAGATATACGCAGGATAACGCAAGGATAACGAATTGCGCAGTAAGTGGAAATGTTGAAATAAGTGCCTGCAAACCGGTGGGAGGTATTGTTGGACAGTGCCAGGGAATAACATGTATAGAGAATTGTTTTGTTAATTTAAATGTAGCGAATACATATGAAGATGCAAAGAAGAATAATGTCCCCTTAGCGGGCGGACTGGTTGGAAGTGTCAGCGCTTACAACCAGTTGAATATTAAGAACTGCATAGCACTCGGAACAGTAAGTACGATCTGTGGGGAAGGCTGTGGAGGCCTGGTAGGAGGACATAGTATAGGCGTTAACATTTCTCAATGCGTTGCATTGCAGGAAAAAGTTATAACAAATTTAGAATCTAGTTACTATGTAGGAAAGATATTTGGTAATTCATATGGCATTGTTAATGGGACAGGCAATTATGCATATGATAACATGTCGGGAGGAGCAAAAGGGACTGGTAAATTCAACACAGTAGGACTTACTAGAGTTGTTTCGAAGGACATCTGTCTGACAAAGGAATTCTGGGAAGATACGATTGAGTTGAGTGCTGAAAGCTGGACAGTTGAGGATGGATCTCTTCCGGTATTAAAGACATCTGGGATCGACCCGGCAAAAGAGCTCACAAGCGGAGAGCCGCCAATCTATCTGGCAAAAACAAATACAGTTAGTGGAACTGTGAAATCTGCAGATGAAACTGGAATTTCGGAAGCGACGATTATATTTCAAAATGAAAATGGAACAGAGATCACTACGAACAGTGCGTCGGATGGAACATTTACGATTGAAGTTCCGGATGGCACTTATACGATTATCGTGAAAAAAGCGGGATATCTGACAGTGACCAACGAGAATATTGGGATTCCGTCATCAGAGGAGATGACAATTGTGATGCAGGCAAATCCCGTTACACTTGGATCCGACAAGACTGTCAGCACAGAATTTAAAACAACCGATGCAGCATCAACGATAGCATCGGATACGATTGAAATTTCCTATACTGGTACAGATGCGTTAGAGGTATCGGATCTTGCAGTGTCTTCGGAAGAGAAGGAATTAAAGGATTATTCTGGCGTGATCATTACAGAAATTGAAACATCAGAGACACCTGACACACTGAATGCAAGAAATGTGAACATCAGCTTTGCAAAATCTCTGGATTTTGGATCTGCAAATAAGAAAACGGCATACCTTTTTTACAAAAACAGTCTGGTCGGTGAAATCACGCTGAAGAAAACAATCGGGAAGGTTCAGCTTCCAAAGCCGGCAAATGCAAAGTGGGATGATACGGTAAAAGGAAAAGCAGTATGGGATGCAGTGGAAAACGCATCGGGATATCAGGTACAGCTGTATAAAGATGGAGCTTTGAAAATTTTACAGACTGTTTCCGAGCAGTCTCAGACGAGCTATGACTTTACCTCTGAAATCAAGGAAACGGGAGACTATACATTTAAGATAAAAGCGCTTGGAAATGAGACTTATGAAGAAAGTCTGGAGACAGAAAGCGAAATATATACTTTTACTGAGCAGAGCCTTCAGGATGTGAAGCTGGCAGCAGAAAATGCACTGAAAGAGCTGGCTGTGACCAACGAGACAACTGAGGGTGTAGTTCTTAAAACAGTTACAAATGTATGTACGAACGAGAGAATTAAAGCTGCATGGTCATCTGAGCATGGTTTTACACTTGAGAGAGCGACAGATGGCGATGATCCAGGAACGGATGGTAAGATTCAGGGAAGGATCATTCTGACTTTAAACAAAACTGACGGGGCTTCTGAAACGCTGGAATTAGAAGTAGATCTCAAAATCCTGCCTAAATTTAAGGTGACATTTGAAGCTGGCAATGAGACATTCACAGGAACAGTTCCGACACAGGAAAATGTGACGGAAGGAACTGTCATCAAGCTTCCCGAGAATTCATTTACCGTATACGGAAAGAACTTTACCGGATGGAGTGCCGGGGATGGAACACTGTATCAAAAAGACTCAGAATATACAATGCCGAGAGGAAATGTCACGTTCACAGCAATGTGGGAAGATGATGTATGGGATGGAACTAAAACGAAAAAACCTAATCAAGATACAGAGGGCTATTATCTGATCAGTACAGGTGCTGAGCTTGCCTTTTTCCAAGATAAAGACCTTGGAAAAGCAAAATTGATGTGCGATATAAACCTTGGTGGTTATCCTTTCAAGGCAATAGAAAAAGTGTCAGAATTTGACGGTTGCGGTCATTCCATTAAGGGACTTAATATTGTCAGTGGAAATTTAATTTATACAGGTTTATTCCAAATATTGATGAAGGATAATATAAGCATCAGGAACCTGAATATTGAAAACGCAAAAATCACATATACTCGTGACAAGGCTTCCCCGGATATCGGAATTCTGGTAGGAAAAGTACATGGTGGAAAGCTCTCGATTGAGAATTGCTTTGTGAGTGGTGTAATTGTAGCAGGAGAAAAATATAAAACGGATGCAGGCGGTCTTATCGGGTATGTCACAGATGGATCAAATGTAACGATCCGTTCTTCCTATGCGAATGCCAGAATACAGAACGCCGGAAGTGATTCATTCGTGGGTGGATTTGTTGGACTGGCGGGAGGAACCGGAATTGTAACGATTGAGAACTGCTATGCGATTCCTGATATTCGAACAGGAGAACATATAGGAGGATTTGCTGGAGCAGGAAATGGCGCAGTCATCAGGAACAGCTATGCGGCAGGGGAAAGCCTTCCGACGGGAATTGTTGCAGGTGACACAAGTGGTCTTGCTGAAATGGGAACAATCCAAAATAGCGTCAGCATTTTCCCTGAAATGACATCCGTAAACAGAATCAGCAAGGGCGGAACACTTTCTGGAAACTATGGATTTGTGGGAACGACAGCGAGTGATAAATCCGGAAACATTCTGACACCAAAGCCAGAAAATGTTGGTAAGGATCAGCCATACGGAGCAGATGTATCGGAGACTTGCCTGAAATCAGAGGAGTTCTATCAGGATACTCTTGGCTGGGACTTTAGAGACGTGTGGACCATGCCGTCTGCAGAGAGTGGTTACCTGTTCCCTGTATTAAAAGAACAGAAAGAATCCATGATTCCAACCCTCTCTCTGGACATGGATCCGGCGGTTATCAGTGTCAGTCTGGATCAGCAGCAGGTGACTCTCTATCCGAGGGGAAGTCTGAAGCTTACAGCGAGGGTTCACAGTAAGAATGGCGCATCAAGAGATGTAAAATGGGTCAGCAGTGATCCGGCAGCCGTTCATGTGACAGATGATGGAACGGTGGCCGTCCACAAAGATGCAGCGGCTGATACCTACAAAGTTACTGCAGTCAGCCAGTTTGACGAAAGCAAACAGGCGGACTGCGAGATCACTGTAGATAATCGTAAGTACACGGTCAGCATTGCCCGTGAGGATACTAAAAACTCTCCAAATGCCGAGATCGGAGTATATTGGAGCAGAGAGGACGCAGAAGGTGCATCGAATGCGTCTCCGGTGGCAGAAGGCAAAGGAACAACAGATTCCCTGATCACATTCCAAGCCAAGGCTGGTTCTGAGATATATCTGAAATTTAAGGACCTTGCTGAGAAAGATGTAGTAAACAAAATAACGGTAACAGATAAAGATGGAAAAACATTTGAAGCAAAGTTGTGCAGCATAGATCCGTTTATCGGACATTTCACGATGCCGTGCGGTGATGTCAAAATTGAAGTAAAATACGCAACAGATATTACATATTATCAGTACACCTGGTTTGTCGGACAGGACTGGAGTACATGGGGAACGACAGCGACCTACACGACTACAAGCTGGGGAAACAGTGATAAGGTCGGATCTCTTAAAATTACAAATATCATCAATGGTAAACTGTTTGATGATTTTGTTATCAAGGGAATATCCAGATATAAGGGAGCCCCGATCGATCCGAAGAGAGTATCTGATAAAGCTTCTCTCACACAAAATGGAACGTACTATGTGGATCATTCAACAGATTATCCAACCCTGTACGTATATCTTGACGGACCTGGAATGATCTCCGTAAATATTAAGGTGAAGGATGATAAGAACGCGTCATATAACATTGTACAGAAATCAGGAAACAGCAGCTACTATACTTTGGATAAACCAACAGCCAAAGCTGGCGAAACGATCACAGCGACGTTGACACCAGCTGGCGTTCAGTGGCTGAAAGACAATCCGACGGAAAATGCGGTATTTACCTACGAAGGTGGTTTAAACGTTGTCCTGTTCCCGCCGAGATTTAAACAGCAGGCGGATGGAAGCTGGACTGCATCTCTCACGATGCCCGCATGTGACATTGTGACGAATGTGATCTTTGGGGCGAAGAAAAAAGCCAAAATCGAGGGGACAGACAAAGAATTTACCTATGATGGAAATCTGCACCGAATTGATGAGGACGTTCGGGCATCATGGGGAGAGTACGATATCTCTGAGGATCTGCGGAATCAGTATGAAGTGATATACAGCGGTATTAACGGAACCGATTATAACAGCAAAGTGGCACCGACAGACGCAGGAACCTACAAATGCACGGTAAAGATCAGCGACGATAATACGGATTATGAGTGTGCCCCGATCACTCTGACACTTACGATCAAAAAAGCAGCAATGAAAACACCGGATACTCCGACAGCTGCAGGGATTGGAGCCAATACGATCACTTTAAATCCGCCGACAACATTTACGGATGAAACTCAGATTCCAGAGTTATGCGGCTTTGAATATCGCCTTGGAGACGGGGAATGGCAGGATTCTGCAGTGTTTGCGGGATTACTTCCGGACACGGACTATCATTTCTATGTGAGAGTGAAGGAAGGACGGAATACAGAGGCATCAGAAGTGAGCGGAGTACTGGATGCGCGGACGAAGACGGCATCTGAGCCGGTTGATCCGGATAAGCCAAATCCAGACAAGCCGAATCCAGATAAGCCGAATCCGGACAAGCCGAATCCGGATAAACCAGACCCGGATAACCCAACACCGGATGATCCGACCCCGTCGAGACCTGGAACGGGTTCTGGTGGATATTCAGATGACTCTGATGATTCCGATGATTCCGGAGAACCGGCAGCAACAAACAGAACTCATTCTGACGGAACCTGGAAAAAGGATCAGAATGGATGGTGGTATGAACTTCCGGGCGGCAGATATGTATCGGGTTCCCATGTGACAGATTTGGTATCCGGTACGCAGAGCGAACAGGTGGCATGGAGACGGATTGGCGGCGCATGGTGGGCATTCGGTGCCGATGGCTATCTGAAGAACGGATGGATCTGGGATGCGGCAGCAGGAAAATGGTATTACGTGGATGAAAAGCGCGGAATGCTTACTGGCTGGTATCAGGATCCGCAGGACGGCAGATGGTACTATCTGGATCTTACGACGGGGGAGATGCTGACCGGATGGCGGCAGATCCCTGGATGGGGCTATATGTATCTGAATCCATTCGCGGAGACGCAGACATGGTTTTATGATGAAGCGTCCAGAATGTGGGTCTATGATACGGAAAACACCAGAAGACCTTATGGCTCCCTCTACATGAACGAAAAGACACCGGATGGATATTTCGTGGATGAGAATGGAGTCTGGAAGGAAAATTAAACATTTCGTGAGCTTTTTCAACAGATGAAATAAGAAAAGTGTCCCAGGGAGATGTCCCAGGGGCACTTTTTTCTTCCATTTTCCGCCAAATAATGATATGATGGATACCGGCAGCATAAAGCGCGAAGGAAAGATGCCGCTGTTTAGGCATTTTACAGCGGCGAAAAGACAGGAAATTGAATGCTGCATAGAAAGGTGAGCACGACAATGAATTTTATTGTACCAGCCGGTTATACTCCGGATATTGACTTAAAAGAGACCCAGATCGCCATCAAGGTCGTGAAGGATTTCTTCCAGAAGGAACTTACAAAACAGTTAAATCTGACCCGAGTTTCCGCTCCGTTATTTGTAACGCCGGAATCCGGATTAAATGATAACTTGAACGGTGTGGAGCGCCCGGTTGCCTTCGATATCAAGGAAGGCGGAAGAAAGGCAGAGATTGTCCACTCCCTGGCAAAATGGAAACGTTACGCGTTGAAACAGTACGGCTTCCAGCCGGGTGAAGGTTTATACACCGATATGAACGCCATCCGCCGCGATGAGGACACCGACAACATCCACTCCATCTATGTGGACCAGTGGGACTGGGAAAAGGTGATCACGAAGGAGGAGAGAACACGCGAGACACTGGAAGAGACTGTCCGTGCCGTATATAAGGCATTAAAGATCACAGAGGACTATATGGCATACGAGTACGACTATATCGGCCGTGTTCTCCCGGAGCACATCGAGTTTATCACATCCCAGGAGCTTGAGGACCTCTACCCGGATCTCACCCCGAAGCAGAGAGAGTATGAGATCGTGAAGCTTCACGGCGCTGTGTTTATCGAGCAGATCGGCGGAAAGTTAAAATCCGGAGAGCCCCACGATGGACGTGCTCCGGACTATGATGACTGGAAATTAAACGGCGATATTATCGTCTACTATCCGGTTCTCGACATTGCCCTTGAGTTAAGCTCCATGGGTATCCGCGTGGACGAGATCTCCCTGCACGAGCAGTTAAAGGCGGCAGGCTGTGAGGAGCGCGAGAAGCTTGCATTCCAGAAGGCATTGTTAAACGGAGAGCTTCCATACACCATCGGCGGAGGTATCGGACAGTCCCGTATCTGTATGTTCTTCTTAAGAAAAGCCCATATCGGTGAGATCCAGTCTTCCTTGTGGCCGGATGAGGTCCGTGAGGAGGCGAAGAAGGCGGGAATTCCGCTGCTGTAAGCAGCAGGCGGATGCGGATCTGCACAGACTTATTATGAGAACGACCCGGCGGCGCAAGCCTGACCGGTATTAAATATTCAGGAAAACAGTTACGGTCCACAAAGATGTGTGCGGTAACTTTTCCTGCTTATGGAGGTAAAAAAATGGCAAATGAACGTTTGAGGGAACTCAGGACCCTGATGAAAGTGAGAAATGTGGACGCGTACTATGTTCCGTCTTCCGATTTCCACGATTCTGAGTATGTGGAGGACTATTTCAAATGCCGCGCATTCCTGTCCGGCTTCACAGGTTCCGCGGGGACCATGGTGATCACCCAGGCTTTTTCCGGCATGTGGACGGACGGAAGATATTTCGTTCAGGCAAAGAGAGAGCTGGAAGGTCAGGACACACGTCTGATGGCGATGGGAGAGGAAGGCGTTCCGACGATCGAGGAATACCTGACGGATCATATGCCGGAAGGCGGAGTTTTAGGCTTTGACGGCCGCGTGGTCAATGCAGCCCAGGGAAGAAAATTTGAGGCGATGATGGCGAAGAAACACGCGACTCTCTCCGTGGGGGATGACCTTGCCGGGGAAGTATGGGAAGAACGCCCGATCCTTCCGGCACCGGAAGTCTGGACTCTCGATGTGAAATATGCAGGTGAGACTGTGACGGAAAAACTGATCCGCCTCAGATCCGAGATGGATGAGAAGAATGCGTCCGTCCACATCTTATCAAGCCTTGACGATATCGCATGGCTCTTCAATATCCGCAAGAATTCGGATGACGGAAATGTGCTCGCACCGGCGTTTGCTCTGATTACGGAAGACGAGGCGAGACTCTTTATCGCCAGCCGTAAATTCTCTCCGGAGCTGCGCGCTTATTTTGAAAAGAATCATGTGACGATCGAAAAATACGACGCGATCTATGATGCGGTGGCGGAGTTAAAGAATGAGACGGTTCTCCTGGAACCGGAGAAGGTAAACTTTGCCCTCTATAAGAAGATCGACGCATCCAACCGCGTTGTGGAGGCCATGAACCCGACTTCCCTCATGAAGGCGGTGAAGAACCCGGTGGAGATGGAAAACCTCCGCAAGGCCCATTTAAAGGACGGCGTTGCCCTGACAAAATTCCTGTACTGGATGAAGAAAAACGCCGGAAAGGTCGCTCTCACGGAGACAGAAGCTGCAGAGCGTCTTGAGGATTACCGGAAAGCCCAGGAAGGTTATCTCGGACCGAGCTTCACGACGATCTCCGCATTCGGATCCAACGCCGCGATGTGCCATTACCACGCGACAAAGGAGCAGGAGAGCCCGGTCGGAACAGACGGATTCTATCTTGTTGACTCCGGCGGACAGTATTATGAGGGAACCACGGACGTGACGAGAACGATCGCGATCGGCCATGTCACGGACGAGATGAAGGTTCATTTCACGCTTGTCATGATGGGAATGCTGCGTCTGATGCATGCGAAATTCTTATATGGCTGCCGCGGACTCAATGTGGACTATCTGGCAAGAGGCCCGCTCTGGGAGCGCGGACTCGACTTCAACCATGGCACCGGTCACGGCGTCGGCTTCCTGTCTGCGGTTCATGAGCGCCCGAACGGTATCCGCTGGCGCATCGTTCCGGAGCGCCAGGACTCCTGCGTCCTGGAAGAGGGAATGCTGACTTCGGACGAGCCGGGACTTTATATTGAGGGAAGCCACGGCATCCGTACCGAGAACCTGACGATGTGCAGAAAAGCGGAAAAGAACGAGTACGGCCAGTTCATGTGCTTTGAGAACATGACTTTCGCGCCGATCGACCTCGACGCGGTGGACATTTCCGTGATGGAGCCGTCCGATGTGAGAAACTTAAATGAGTACCATAAAGCGGTCTACGAGAAACTTTCACCGTTTATGACGGCGGAGGAGAACGAGTGGTTAAAAGAGGCGACAAGACCGATCGGGGAGGATTATACATGGCGGATCTAGAGAAAAATATCCTTGTGGTGATCCCGGTAAATGAGGATCATAAAAAGTTCCTGGAAGAGAAAGCTGCATCTGGCAACAAAAACTGCTGCGTCCGCTATGTGAACGGCAGCGATGTCACAGCTAAGGATGTAAAAGAGGCAAACGTGATCATCGGAAATGTCGATCCGGCACTTGTAAAAGAGGCGAAAAATCTGGAACTGTTCCAGTTAAACTCTGCCGGTGCAGACCAGTACATCAAACCGGGGATCCTTCCGGAACAGGCGGTGCTCGCAAATGCGACGGGTGCTTACGGGCTTGCCGTATCGGAACATATGCTGGCGCTGACTTTTGATCTGATCCGCCGTTTTAACCAGTATCATGCGAACCAGGCAAAGCACATATGGCAGTCCATGGGAAATATCACCTCTGTGGAAGGTTCGACGATCCTGGTGCTCGGACTCGGAGATATCGGCGGGGATTACGCGAGAAAGTGCCATGCACTCGGCGCTCATGTGATCGGTGTCCGCCGCACGAACCGGAATAAACCGGATTATCTGGATGAGCAGCATACGATGGACGATCTGGACGAGCTTCTCGGAAGAGCAGATATCGTTGCGATGGTGCTTCCGGGCGGAGACGCTACAAACCACATCATGGACGAGAGAAGACTGCGCCTGATGAAAAAGGGCGCGTACCTGATCAACGTCGGACGCGGAAATGCCGTTGACCCGGAGGGACTTTACAAGGTCTTAAAAGAGGGACATCTCGGCGGCTGCGGACTCGATGTGACGGAGCCGGAACCGCTTCCGGCGGACAGTCCGCTCTGGGACCTCGGAAACCTCGTGATCACGCCTCATGTGGCCGGAAAC
Source organism: Pilosibacter sp. NGB245 (assembly GCF_057397225.1). Classification (NCBI taxonomy): domain Bacteria; kingdom Bacillati; phylum Bacillota; class Clostridia; order Eubacteriales; family Clostridiaceae; genus Pilosibacter; species Pilosibacter sp. NGB245. Next base: position 1,669,070 of record NZ_CM171584.1, read on the forward strand.
TTCTTCCTTCCGGAGACATTTGAGCGGATCGTAAGGATCGCGGGAGAGAATCTCGCGGCGTGGGCGAACGGGACACCGTACCGGAATGTGGTGGATTTTGCGACCGGGTACCGGAAGTAGATCCGGAATAGTAAGACAGCCGCCTTTTTGCGCGCGTGAAGCGTGCAGGAGGGCGGCTGTTTTTCTATAGCAGTAAAAATTCTGGATAAAAAACACTGGCAGACCGGAACCGGACACTTGCGTGAAGATGAAGTTAGACCCGGGAGACAGTGGGGAGAGGACCGAATGTGTCTTGGAACATTCTCGCGCTGAGCGCGGTCGCCTGCGACGATCTTCATCTTCGCGCGAAAAAACAGGACAGCTGAAAAGCTGCCCTGCAAATATTTCTGAATCCTTATTAGAAGCTCGTCTCGTATTTTTTCTTCTTCTCCGCCTCCGGTGCATAAGCGATCGGATAGATGACGGATGCCATTAAGAGTGAACCGACGACATCGATGACGGAGTGCTGTTTTAAGAACATCGTTGCGAGGCAGATCAAAACCATCAGAACGCCGGATGCCCGGACGATCATCGGGTGTTTCTTTAATTCCTCGCTGTGGCAGATCGCGATGTGAACACCCACGGAGTTGTAAACGTGGATGCTCGGGAAAACGTTGATACATGGATCGATGCTCCAGAGTCTCGATACCAGATAACAGAAGATGTTCTTATCCGGATCGATCGCCGGACGGAAATCTGTTCCGTTCGGGAACAGGGTGCAGACGAGAAGACTGATCGTCATTCCTGTGAAGAGGAAAGTGCAGAGCCTGTAATAGTCATCGCGGTTTTTAAAGAAGAAAAACGCGATGGTCGCGGCAACGTACAAAAACCACATCAGGTAAGGGACGATAAAATATTCGTTGAACGGGATCAGATCGTCGAGCGCCGTGTGCATGACGTGGTAAGGCTTGTTCACATTTTCCTGGAGTCTTGAGAACCAGGGAAGATAGATGAATGCGTAGGATAACATCCATATATGTCCGTATTTTTTTATCAGCTTTTTCAAAGGATGACCTCCTTTATTTTCTGAATTTATGTTCTGTAACAATTTTGTCATATTTCCTTTATGTTGCCACATTATAGCACTTTGGTTTTGCGGTTTCAACCCCCATGAATAAATTTTTATCGAAACGTAAGAAAGGTGTTACTTTTTACGGGTAGGAATTTTCTGAACTGAAAATTCCGTACAATACCGTTGTGGTCGCAGATTTTGCCGATTCGGAATGCGAAGCATCGGCAAAATCCTGTTACAGTATGCGGGCATGGAGTGCCCGTGTACTGTAACAAAGGTGTCAGAAAGTGTTCCGCGGGCAGGAATTTCCTGGGCGGGGAATGTCCGGGGGTGCCGGAAGCTGCTTTGACATTGCTCCGTGTTTATGGTATGGTAAGAGAACATAGAATATTCGGATTTTCGGACCGGAAGGGAGGAAATTCATGGAAAATAGAGAGCTGGTCATGGAAGCATTGAAAGCCAGAAAACAGGCGTATTGCCCGTACTCCGGTTTTGCCGTCGGAGCGGCGCTCCTCTGCGCGGATGGCAGGGTATTTACCGGCTGCAATATTGAAAATGCGGCGTACCCGGCGACAAACTGTGCGGAGCGCACGGCGATTTTTAAGGCAGTCAGTGAAGGAAAAACAGAATTCCGGGCGATCGCCATCGTCGGAGGTCCAAAAGGAAAAGAACCGGAAAACTTCTGCGCGCCCTGCGGCGTCTGCCGCCAGGTGATGGCGGAATTCTGCGATCCGGAGACGTTCCGGATCATCCTCATGAATGGCGCGGGCGAGATCCGGGAATACCTTTTGAAGGAGCTTCTTCCGCTCGGATTTACAGGGAAAGCGCTGGAAATTTGAGCCGCCGGAAAAGAAGCGGAAAGGAACGATAAGAAAAATGACATACAGAGATGTTTTAAAGAGAGTGGACCATACATTATTAAAGCAGCCGTCCACCTGGGAACAGATCCGGGAGATTTGCGATGATGCGGTGAAATTCGGGACCGCGTCGGTCTGCATCCCGCCGTCTTTCGTAAAGCAGGCTTCGGAGTACCTCGGAGAGAAGATGCCGGTCTGTACCGTGATCGGATTTCCGAACGGGTACAACACGACGGCGGTCAAAGTGTTTGAGACGAAAGAGGCGTTGAAGGACGGAGCGGAGGAGATCGATATGGTGATCAATATCGGCTGGGTCAAAATGGGACAGTACGATAAGATCCTGGAAGAGATCAACTCCCTGAAAGAGGTCTGCGGCGATCATATCCTGAAAGTCATCATCGAGACATGTCTCCTCACAGAGGAGGAGAAGATAAAGATGTGTGAGACTGTATCAGCCTCAGACGCGGACTTTATCAAGACATCCACAGGATTTTCCGCCGCAGGGGCGACAAAGCCGGATGTGGCGCTCATGAAGGCCCACATGGCCGCAGAAAAGAAGATCAAGGCGGCCGGCGGTATCGCAGACTTTTGCAATGCGGCGGAGTTTGTCCGTCTGGGGGCTGACCGCCTCGGAACAAGCAGACTTGTAGAACAGGCAAAGAAAGGGGTAGATTTAGATGCCGAAATATAATCGGATCTTTACGATCGTAATTGATTCACTCGGAACCGGTGCAATGCCGGATTCTGAAAAATTTGGAGATGTGGGAGTGGACACTCTCGGACACATCGCGGAACATATGGAACATTTCAATATCCCGAATCTTCAGAAACTCGGGATCGCAAACTTAAGACCGTTAAAGGGCGTGGACCCGGTGGATGCGCCGATGGGACGGTTCACAAAATTCTCGGAGGCGAGCAACGGCAAAGATACGATGACCGGCCACTGGGAGATGATGGGGATCTACACGACGAAGCCTTTTAAGACGTTCACGGATCATGGATTCCCGAAAGAGCTGATCGAGGAGCTGGAAAAACGCACCGGACACAAGGTGATCGGAAACAAGAGCGCCAGCGGAACCGCGATCCTGGATGAGCTGGGAGAGGAGGAGATCGCTACCGGTCACATGATCGTGTATACATCTGCCGATTCCGTCCTTCAGATCTGCGGAAATGAGGAGACATTCGGGCTTGACGAGCTGTACCGCTGCTGCGAGATCGCCAGAGAGATCACGATGAAGGAAGAGTGGCGCGTGGGCCGCGTCATCGCGAGACCTTATGTCGGAAAGAAGAAAGGCGAATTTGTCCGCACCAGCAACCGCCACGATTATGCGTTAAAGCCGACCGGGACAACGGCGCTCGATATCTTAAAGGACAACGGATACGATGTGATCTCTGTCGGAAAGATCCGGGATATCTTCGACGGCCAGGGCATCACGGAGGCATTCCGATCCAAGAGCTCCGTCCATGGAATGGAACAGACGATTGAAATCTGCAAAGATAAGGATTTCAAGGGACTCTGCTTTGTGAATCTCGTGGATTTTGATGCCCTCTGGGGCCACAGGAGAAATCCGGTGGGTTATGGGGAAGAACTGGAGCGCTTTGATGTGAAGCTTGGCGAACTCCTTGAAAACCTCCGGGAAGGTGATCTTTTGATGATAACGGCGGATCACGGAAATGATCCGACTTACACGGGAACAGACCATACGAGAGAAAAAGTTCCATTTATTGCCTATTCCCCATCTATGAAAGAGAAGGGAATGTTTGAGGAACAGAAGACCTTCGGTGTCATCGGCGCGACAGTGCTCGATAACTTCGGACTGAAGAAAGCGGAGAATATGATCGGGGAGTCGATCTTAAAAGAATTAGAATGATCGGGACCTGACTGAGATCTGCGTGGGACTGCTGGTTTCGCGAAACAGGTAAAATAGAATAAAAAAGGAAGATCCGCATCTCTGATATCTGGGAAATGTGGATCTTCCTTTTATGTTCAGGCAGAAGTGCAAAACTTATTCTGCGCCGAGTTTCGTTTTTACATCTTCGATCGACATGTTTTTCTCTTTCACGATCGCGTATAATTCAGCCATCTCTTTAGCTTCGATCTGTTTTTCGATGTCCTTTTTCTGCATTTTTAATGTTTTTAATTTCTGCTCTGTCTCTTCAATGGAAGTGAGGACCTCGTTTAAAAGATCCTGCGGAGCAACTTCGACTTTCTTTCTTCCTCTTGGCATAATGATAATCCCTCCTGTGCAGGTTTCATAATATTGGAATCCATAAACTGGTTCCCTATACGTTATACTATATAACAAGATGTATCGGGAATGCAAGAGAAAAAAAGAAGATGTCAGTCTTTTTTAAAAATCGTGTAGTATAGAAAAGGAAAAATATCATCACAAAAAATTTAAAAAAACTGTTGACAATTCCGAAAAAATAGGTTAAACTGTACAAGCAATCGCGCTTGACGGAAACGTCAGTCGGAAGTAATGGGGTCTTAGCTCAGCTGGGAGAGCATCTGCCTTACAAGCAGAGGGTCATAGGTTCGAGCCCTATAGGCCCCATTCATATGAAAATACATATGTTATGGCGGAATAGCTCAGTTGGCTAGAGCACACGGTTCATACCCGTGGTGTCGAGAGTTCAAATCTCCCTTCCGCTACTTAATGGGATCTTAGCTCAGCTGGGAGAGCATCTGCCTTACAAGCAGAGGGTCATAGGTTCGAGCCCTATAGGTCCCATTTATATGAAAAATTTCATATTGATTATGGCGGAATAGCTCAGTTGGCTAGAGCACACGGTTCATACCCGTGGTGTCGAGAGTTCAAATCTCCCTTCCGCTACTATGGCGGAATAGCTCAGTTGGCTAGAGCACACGGTTCATACCCGTGGTGTCGAGAGTTCAAATCTCCCTTCCGCTACGATTGAAAATCCCGGGGATCTGAGAAGGTTCCCGGGATTTTTTCGATTAAAATAATTTTTCTGAAATATTCTGCTGTACCAAATAAAAAAGAACATCTGCAATGATCTTGAAAACATATGAAAGGCTCTGTTGGTGTCTGGATTTTCACTTAAAAGATTCCCGGTAATACTGTCGCAAGATAATATCCGACCCAGAATGATGCTGAATTCGCGATAAACGAATAGAGAACGAAGTCACCGTTTTCCTTTTTGGGGGACACTCTCTTCAAAAACCTGCAATACAGACCTGCCTCCAGCGCAAAGACTATGATCTCGAAAAAGACATAGCTTGTGATAAAGGCCAACGGACCGGCATTGTAATGAATGATATTGAGAAGCAGATTTAAGAGAATCTGCGTCGTGATATTTACAAGCGCAAGGATCTGCAGCTGTTTTTTCTGCCGGAAGCCGAATAACAGCCCGACGACCATTTCAATTGCGATCGTAAGAAGGATACGGACCGCGAGCGATAAAAGCTCCTTTCGATAATTATAGGAACGATACGCGTTGATCCGCTCGTTTGTGCTCAGGCCCTCATTGTATTCCACGGATCCGATCCGGACGCCCTCCATGTCAACGGTGTAATAAGTATCAAATGCATAACGCCCATAGCTTCCGCTTGATACAAAGGTCCCGGTTTCCGGATAATAAAGGAGAATCTTAAAATCCTCGGGTGGATAATAGGTCCAGGCGATCTCGCCTGTTTCGCTTACCGTCCAGCCCCTCTGAAGGAAATAATATCCGTCAGGATCCTTGTAATCTACAAAAGCTTTCCAGATGTTCCGGTCAAGATCATAGAGCTGCTCATTTCTGGCGGTGCCGTCCCAGACACGTGCAGGTCCTGTACGTTTCTCCTTTGAAAGCAGTGTGCCATAGCACAGATCATCGTCCATATTTTTGAACTGGATGCGCACCGAGGGCTTTGGACCCGTATCAGCTTTTGCGGTGATCGGAAGTGCTGTGACTGTAAAGATCAGATAGAACAGCAACATGAAAAGCCTGACATGCATTCTTTTTTTCATAGCAGGGACCTCCTTTCAGAGCTTGGGTTCATAAAATTATATATCTTTGCTTCTTATATCTGTTTTTATTATAATCGATACAGATATTGGCTGACAAGAAAGAGATATTTACTATTTCCTTACGTTTCAACGCGGATGTGTCCGTACTACTGTATGCGGGCAGGAATTTTCTGAACTGAAAATTCCGGACAATAGAGTGGTGTGTGCATTTCGCTGATTTGGAATGCGAAGCCTCGGCAAAATCAGTTACTGTCTGCGCAAGGAACGAACAGTAACGTGCCCGCGGTGCACTTGCATGAAGTTTAGAAAAAATTTAGCCTTTTTTTAGCGGTTATGTGATATACTATAATCTATATCGTATGTCATATGGTACTGACCCGGTCAGGATGTGTATGGCTGCACGGAAAATTCTGAACATATAAGATTCGGAGGACGTTATGTATCAGTTTATCGTAAATCCCAGTGCCGGTGCCGGAAGAGGATACCGGATCTGGAAACGACTGGAACATCAGCTGGAGATGGACAGCCGGGAGTACCGGGTCTTTTTTACGGAACACCAGGGGGACGCGGCTGAGATCGCAAAAGTACTGACTGCCGAGCGGGATGACGCGAAAGTGATCGTGATCGTCGGCGGGGAAGGAACTTATAATGAAGTGCTGAATGGCGTATCCTTCCGGGGACTCCTGACATTCGGATATGTACCGGCGGGTTTTCGGAATGCGCTGTCGAAGGGATTTGAATCCTTCTGGAAGGTCAACTGTCAGGCAAAACGGATCCTTCATCCGAAATATTACCGGATGCTGGACTATGGGGTCGCAACATTCGGAGATGAGGAGATCGTGAGCAGGCGGTTTGCGGGCCGGTGCGGGATCGGACTGGACGCGGCGATCTGCCATAATCTTCTGTGCTGCCCGGTGAGAAACCAGATGACGAGACTTCATCTGACGAAAATACTCAGATTCGGCCTTGGCCTCAAGCAGCTTTTTCTCGCAAAACCGACAAAAGGATATATTTTGCTTGACGGGACGCAGAAAGTGGAGTTTAATCATATATATTTCATTACGTTTATGGTCCGCAGGGAAGACAAGAAGAAACGGAAGAACAGCGAACTGATGAATGATGATGGCAAGATGACGGTTTATATCGGAAACAGCGCGAGAAAGACAAAAATGATCCCGATCCTCCGGGACCTTGTGATGGGGGTCCGGAAAAAAGAACGTGGGATCCGGGTCTTTGAGTGCAACGAGGCGGAAGTCCATCTGGCAAGACCGCTCGCGGTCCATATGGACGGTGAGAGCTGTATGTGCCAGCAGAATCTCGTGGTGCGCTGTATCCCGAAGCGGATGCGGATGATCGGTTCTTGAGGTGGTATCGGGGCCGGTCTTGGACTGCCCATAAACGGAAGAAGATGAACAGCTATGGAAAGGAGATTCTCATGAGAATCGGACAGGGATATGATGTACATCGTCTGGTAGAAGGGAGAAAACTGATCCTCGGCGGTGTGGAGATTCCGTATGAAAAGGGACTTTTAGGACATTCGGATGCGGATGTCCTTCTTCACGCGGTGATGGACGCGCTTTTAGGGGCTGCGGCTCTCGGAGATATCGGTCAGCACTTCCCGGATTCAGATGAAAGATATAAAGGGATCTCGAGCGTTGAACTTTTAAAAGAAGTCGGAAAGATCCTGCAGGAAAACGGATATCTGATCGAGAATATCGATTCCACGGTGATCGCGCAGAGACCAAAACTTCTGCCGTACCGTCCGCAGATGGCGAAAAATATCGCGGATGCGCTGGGGATCGAGCCTGATCAGGTGAGCGTGAAGGCGACGACGGAGGAAGGTCTTGGATTTACCGGGGCCGGGGAAGGAATCTCCGCCCAGGCGATCGCGCTTTTGAGTTCGGTTGCGGATTACGCGCCGGAGGACCGCGTCGGAGTGATCTCCGGGGGCTGTGGAGGCTGCCCGGGCTGTAAACAGCAGGGATGAAAAGAGACTCACAGACAGAAAGATAGATGAAGGAGCTAAGGTATGAAGATCTACAATACACTTACAAAGAGAAAAGAAGAATTTGTTCCGGTCGAGCCGGGAAAAGTAAAAATGTATGTATGCGGGCCGACCGTGTACAATTTTATCCATATCGGAAACGCAAGACCGATGATCGTATTTGATACGGTGAGACGTTACTTTGAATATAAAGGATACGATGTCAATTATGTATCCAACTTTACCGATGTCGATGACAAGATCATCAAGAAAGCGATCGAGGAAGGCGTTGACGCCGAGACGATCTCCAAACGCTACATCGCAGAGTGCAAAAAAGACATGGAAGGCATGAATATCGAACCGGCGACAAAGAATCCGCTCGCGACGGAAGAGATCTGCGGCATGTTAAACATGATCAGCACCCTGATCGAGAAAGGCTACGCCTATGTTGCTGCGGACGGAACGGTTTATTACAGTGTCCGCAAGTTTAAAGATTACGGAAAGCTGTCCCACAAGAACCTGGATGATCTTCAGTCCGGTTTCCGTGAGATCAAGGTAACCGGTGAGGAAGGAAAACAGGACCCGAACGACTTTGTTCTCTGGAAGCCGAAAAAAGAAGGTGAGCCGTACTGGGAGTCCCCGTGGTGCGAAGGCCGTCCGGGCTGGCATATCGAGTGCTCCGTTATGGCAAAGAGATACCTCGGTGATGAGATCGATATCCATGCGGGCGGCGAGGACCTGATCTTCCCGCACCATGAGAATGAGATCGCCCAGAGTGAGGCAGCAAACGGAAAGCCCTTCGCGAAATACTGGATGCACAACGCATTCTTAAATATCGACAATAAGAAAATGTCCAAATCTCTCGGAAACTTCTTCACTGTCCGCGAGATCAGCGAGAAATATGATCTCCAGGTACTCCGTTTCTTTATGCTGAGCGCACATTACAGAAGTCCGTTAAACTTCAGCGCAGATCTGATGGAATCTTCCAAGAACGGTCTTGAGAGGATCTTAACCGGAATGGAGAAACTCCGCGAGATGGAGGCAAAGGTATCCGGAGACGCGATGACAGCGGAAGAGCAGGAGAATCAGAAAAAGGCAATGGAGCTCGTTGCAAAGTATGAGGCGGCGATGGATGATGATTTCAACACCGCGGACGCGATCTCTGCGATCTTCGAACTTATCAAGCTCTCCAACTCTACAGTATCCGAGACGAGCACAAAGGCATATGTTTCCTGGATGAAGAATGAGATCCAGAGACTCTGCGATGTGATGGGAATCATCACGGAGAAGAAGAAAGAGGTTCTTGACTCCGAGGTGGAGGACCTGATCGCCCAGAGACAGGCGGCGAGAAAGGCAAAGAACTTTGCACTTGCAGATGAGATCAGAGGAAAGCTTCTCGACATGGGAATCGTTCTCGAGGACACAAGAGAGGGCGTAAAATGGAAGAGAGCTTAATCCTCTTAAAGGAAAAATTTCACTTAAAAGAGACGGACGCGAACCAGTATTCCCCACTGGTCCTCGCCTATCTCGGGGATGCGGTGTATGAGATCCTGATCCGGACGATCGTTGTGAGCGAGGGAAATATGCAGGTCAATAAGCTGCACAAAAAATCTTCGGCTCTCGTAAAGGCTGCCGCACAGGCGGAATTCCTGATGGCGATCGAGGAAGACCTCACGGAGGAGGAACATGCCGTTTATAAGCGGGGAAGAAATGCAAAATCCTTTTCCATGGCGAAGAACGCGACGATGAAGGATTACCGGATGGCGACAGGCTTTGAGGCTCTGATGGGATATCTTTACCTGTCCGGAAGAACGGAACGCATGGTGGATCTTGTGGCGCTGGCAATGACAAAGACCGGAAAAGCTGACTCCGGCGATACGGAAAAACAAAAAGAGGAGAACTCCGATGAGATATGAAGAACTGACGATTGAAGGGCGCAACGCTGTTTTGGAGGCGTTCCGCTCTGGAAAGACCATCGACCGGCTGTTTGTCCTTGACGGATGTCAGGACGGACCGGTGCGCACGATCGTGAGAGAGGCGAAAAAGCATGACACGATCGTAAACTTTGTTCCGAAGGAACGTCTGGATTCCATGTCCGAGACGGGACACCATCAGGGCGTGATGGCGTATGCCGCTGCTTACGAGTACGCTGAAGTGGAAGATATTTTGAAAATCGCGGAAGAGAAGGGCGAGCCGCCGTTTTTATTCCTGCTTGACGGAATTGAGGATCCGCACAACCTTGGAGCGATCATCCGTACCGCGAACCTTGCGGGCGCTCACGGAGTGATCATTCCGAAACGCCGCGCGGTGGGACTTACTGCGACGGTTGCGAGAACCTCCGCAGGTGCGTTAAACTATACGCCGGTCGCAAAGGTCACCAATATGGCGGCGACCATCGAGGATTTAAAGAAACGCGGCATCTGGTTCGTCTGCGCTGACATGGGTGGAGAGAGCATGTACCGTTTAAACCTCACCGGACCGATCGGCCTTGTGATTGGAAATGAGGGGGAGGGCGTGAGCCGTCTTGTGAAGGAAAAATGCGATATGATCGCGTCGATCCCAATGAAGGGTGATATCGATTCCCTGAACGCGTCCGTTGCGACAGGTGTTCTCGCGTATGAGATCGTGAGACAGAGACTGGCGAAGGCATAGGATTTATATTTTTGCTTATGATAAAAAGACCTGCGGAGAGGAGTTCCGCAGGCCTTTTTTATTCGAGGAGGATTTCCTTCATAATAAACATTTGCTCCGGTCAGCCCGGGCGTCCTGAGTGAGTGCGCATCATTGGCGCGTTCACGTCTTTTTCGTAACAGGAATTTCCTGTAACACGAAAAAGGCTTCCCGGATATTCCGGAAAGCCTCATGGTTTAAGCTGCCTAGCAGATTTGAACTGCCGACCTCCGCCTTACCAAGGCGACGCTCTACCAGCTGAGCCAAGGCAGCGAACACATTTACTGTGTTTTTCGAACCTCCAATATAGTATCATGGATCAACAGGTTTGTCAACGATAAAAATAAAAAAATTTGAATAAATTTTTCATACAAAAAGATCAATTCCTCGGAAAGCTCATGGAGGTTCAAACATGTGCAGGGAACATTTTCCGTTCTGCTTTCATATTTTGTAGTAAAAAAGATATTGAGGTGTTAATATGCCAGAGAATCCAACATCAATGCCGGAACCGTCGGGAGAGAATACGGCGGAGGTTGTAGCAGGGAAGAATGACGCAAATGTACCGGAGACACCGGCCGAGCCATTAGGAGGAGTTTTTGTTTATCCGGGAGACGATGATCTTGCGGGAATCCCTGTGCCGCCCATCGCTTCACCGGGCGGAAGACCTGTTTATCCTGGGGATGACGATCTCGCTGGAATCCCGACGACACCGGTCGCGCCGTCTGGCGGTCGCCCTGTCTATCCCGACAATACCATCGGACGCCCGGGCTTTCCGGCGATTTCTTTTCCGGTCACATATCCGACGGTCTCAGGAGGAAATTACTACAGCAGAGTCCGGTTTTTAAATGCCAGCACTTCGGGCCGAACTCTGGACGTCTATATCGATGGCCGGAATATCTTTTCCGGTTCCGAATTTGCCACGATCTCTTCTTATATCCGCGTGACGGACGGATTCCATACCGTCACTGTGCGCAGGACCAACGGTCAGATCTATTATCAGCAGACGATTGCCTTTGTGTCCGGTGAGAGGCTCACGATGGTGATCTTAGACACGGTTTCCGGAGTGTCCCTGACCCGTGTCTCCGACATGGGCTGTACGAACGTTCCGTCAGGTTACGGCTGCCTCCGTGTCGCGAACATGTCCTACGCGGGATCCAGCTACGATGTGCGGACCTTCAACAACCAGACAGCATTTGCGGGGGTCGGATACAAGGAAGTGACGAGCTATAAACAGACATCCAGCGGAACCTATACCTTCTTTGTGACAGGTTCCCAGTATGCAGTTTCGGCCTTAGGCGAGCTTCCGGTCCTTGTCCTTTCTTCTATCGTCGGCGTTTCCTGTCCGACCTGCACCGTGTCGAATCCGCTTCTCACCTTCAACGTCAATGTTCGTGCTGGAAGAGCCTACACCTGCTATATTATCGGAAATCCGTGGTCCGGCCTCTTCCGGGTGTATGTCCTTGAGGACTGAAGCATGTTGTGGCAGGATTGCATTATTTGTAAAAATCGTCTATAATCTGCGTAATAGATAAAAGGAATGTGCCTTACGCATTCCGGCACCGGGAGCAGCCGTGGATAGAATGAGCAGACGGACAGGGGCGGGAAATGCCAGTCTGCTTTTCTTTCCGGATGCTGCCGGAAAGAAAATACAGATACGGGAAAAAGGAGTATTATGAAGAAAAATTACGAAATGGACATGTGCAGCGGTCCGATCCTCGGAAAACTGCTCACCTTTACGATTCCGCTGATCTTTTCCGGAATCCTGCAGCTTCTGTTCAACGCTGCGGATGTGATCGTTGTGGGACGTTTCGCGGGTAGCCAGTCTCTGGCGGCGGTGGGTTCCACAACGGCGCTGATCAACCTGATGATCAATATCTTTATCGGACTGTCCGTGGGTGTCAATGTCATCGTGGCGAGATATTACGGAGCGAAGCGGGAAAAAGACGTGCAGGATACGATCCACACGGCCATGGCACTCAGCATCGTCAGCGGCCTTTTTCTGATCATTGTGGGTCAGCTTCTCTCGAGGCCAATGCTGGAACTCATGGGAACTCCGGACGATGTGATCGATAAATCTACGATTTATATGCGGATCATCTTTATCGGCATGCCTGCGAATATGATCTACAACTTCGGAAGCGCGATCCTTCGCGCGGTGGGAGACACGAAGCGCCCGCTGTATTTTCTTACGGCGGCGGGCGTGATCAATGTGGTCTTAAACCTCTTTTTTGTGATCATGTTCCGGATGGATGTGGCGGGAGTTGCTCTGGCGACCGCAATCTCCCAGGCGATCTCGGCGTTCCTGGTGATCCTTTGCCTGATGGAGAGTGAGGGTTGTCTGAAGCTTCATTTAAAAGCTCTGAAGATCCACCGCTCAAAATTCCGCCAGATCATTCAGGTAGGCCTTCCGGCGGGGATGCAGGGCGCAGTATTTTCTATTTCCAATGTTCTGATCCAGTCCTCTGTGAATTCCTTCGGTTCTGTCGCAATGGCGGGAAATACGACATCCCAGAATATTGAGGGATTCATCTATAACGCCATGAATGCGGTTTATCAGGCAAACTTAAGCTTCACAAGCCAGAACTTCGGCGGCAAAAAGTATTCGAGGATCAACCGGATCATGGTTACCTGCCTCGGCGTTGTGACAGCCGTGGGACTCGGAATGGGAATCCCGGCTTATCTTTGCGGACATGCCTTGATCCGGATTTATTCCTCGGACCCGGAGGTCATGGTATACGGAATGAGAAGACTTGTGGTCTTTGGAACGACATATTTCCTCTGTGGGATCATGGATACGATGGTGGGCAGCATCCGCGGTCTCGGATACTCCGTCATGCCGATGTGCGTCTCCCTTCTGGGAGCGTGCGGACTCCGGATCGTCTGGATCTTTACGGTGTTCCAAGTATACCATAACCTGACGGTGTTATACTTATCCTATCCGTTTACCTGGATCGTCACGGCGACGGCCCATATGATCTGCTTCTATATCGTTAGGAGAAAACTCCCGAGGGAAGATGCGTGATAAACAGCATCAAAAGAATCCAACGAATGCAGATCTGACCAGAAAGGAAACAACAGAATTGAAACGATACAAAAAATACATCACCCCGTATCTCAGTGCCTTCGTGATCGGTCCGCTGATGATGCTCACCGAGGTGGCGGGAGAGGTCATGCTCCCGAAATTTATGTCCATGATCATCAACAACGGTGTCGCGGACCGGAATCTCGCCTATATCGGAAAGATGGGGGCCCTGATGGTACTGACCGTCCTCTTTATGGCGGTGGGCGGGATCCTCGGCGCTTATTTTTCCGCAAAGGCGTCCATCTCCTTTACCAGTGACATGAGAAACGATCTCTTCAGAAAGGTTCAGCAGTTCTCCTTTGAGAACATCGACGGCTACAGCACCGGTTCTCTCGTCACGAGGCTCACGAACGATGTCCAGCAGGTTCAGAACGTCCTGATGATGGGGCTCCGTATGGCGCTTAGAGCGCCCGGAATGTTCCTCGGCGCCCTGATCATGGCGTTTATGATGAACCGTCAGCTTGCGGTCATCATCCTCATCGTGATTCCGCTTCTTCTCACGGCGATCATTCTGATCTTAAAGACCGCATTCCCACGCTTTGGGGAGATGCAGAGGAGACTGGACTGTTTGAATTCCGGGATTCAGGAATCCCTGACGAATGTCCGCGTGGTCAAATCCTTTGTCCGGGAGGATCATGAGATCGAAAAATTCAGCAGACTGAACCGCGACTTAAAGGAGAGCAGTCTCCGGGCCCTCCGGATCGTGATCACTACGATGCCGGTGATGATGTTCGCCATGAACGTGACGACACTGGCTGTCGTCTGGTATGGAGGAAATATCATCATTGCCGGAAAGATGCCGGTGGGGGATCTCACTGCGTTTACGACGTATATCGTGCAGATCCTGATGTCCCTCATGATGCTTTCCATGGTATTCTTACAGAGCTCCCGCGCCAGCGCATCCATGAAGCGGATCAATGAGATCTTCGACACAGAGATCGGCTTAAATGATGATAACGCGAAAAATAAGGATAAAAAAGTCACGGAAGGTCGTGTGGAGTTTAAAAATGTAAGCTTTGGCTACAGCGGAGAGCACGGGAGAAGGGATCTCGTTCTGGAAGGGATCTCCTTTACGGCAGAACCGGGACAGACGATCGGGATCATCGGCTCCACGGGAAGCGGAAAGACCTCCCTCGTGCAGCTGATCCCGAGACTCTATGATGTGACCGGAGGCGAAGTCCTTGTCGACGGCGTGAACGTCAAAGAGTACTCTTTAAAACACCTTCGTGAGGGTGTCGGCATGGTCCTTCAGAAAAATGTCCTTTTCTCGGGAACGATCGAGGAAAATCTCCGATGGGGAAATGAGGACGCGCCGATGGAGGATGTGATCCGGTTTTCAGAGAGCGCCCAGGCAGATCCCTTCGTTAAGACCTTCAAAAACGGGTACGACACCGAGATGGGGCAGGGCGGCGTCAATGTCTCCGGCGGTCAGAAACAGCGTCTCTGTATCGCGAGAGCACTCTTAAAGCGCCCGAAGATCCTGATCCTGGATGATTCCACCAGCGCTGTTGACACGGCGACGGAGGCGAAGATCCGGGAGAGTCTCTATCATGATCTTGGGGATACCACAAAGATCATCATCGCCCAGAGGATCTCCTCCGTTCAGGAGGCAGACCAGATTCTGGTACTGGAGGACGGAAAGATCATCGGTCACGGAACCCACGAGGAACTTTTAAAGACCTGTGAGACATACAGCGAGATCTATACGACCCAGATCGGAAATCAGTCCATTGGGGCAGGAGAGGAGGCGGCAGTATGAGCGTCACGAGAGCAGGCCGCGAAGCGAGTCTGAAAAAACGATATGCCGGACGCGTGGCAGCCGCACCGAAAAGGAGAGGAATGGGAAGAGGACCGGGTGCTCCCAGAGGCGGAGGACGCCCAAAGAGCACAGGAGCGGCCTTAAAGCGCCTGCTTTCTTATCTGGAAGCGGACAGGCTCCGGATGGGGATCGCATTTTTCTGTGTCATTGTAAACACGGTGGCGACACTGACCGGTTCCTATATGCTGCGCCCGATCATCAACCGCTTTATTGCACCGCCGGACGGAAGTCCCGGAAATGTGGCGGGACTTTTTAAAGGGTTGACCATGATGGCGTGCGTCTATCTTCTGGGAGTTATCGCAAATTATCTCCAGTCAAGACTGATGTTAGAGGTTGCCCAGAGCGCCCTTGTGCGGATCCGGACAGACCTCTTTACAAAGATGCAGAAGCTTCCGGTGAGATTTTATGATACAAATTCCAATGGGGATCTGATGAGCCGCTTCACAAACGATGTGGACACCATCGGAAATATGCTGAGCAGTACTCTTGTGCAGCTCTTTTCCGGAACCTTAAGCATCATCGGAACCCTGTTCCTCATGCTCTACACAAATATCTGGCTGACAGCTGTGACCCTGATCATGATCCCGCTCATGCTGCGGGCCGGTGGAGAAGTCGCGAAGCGGAGTCAGAAATACTTCAGCGCCCAGCAGTCGGCTCTCGGTGCTTTAAATGGATACATCGAGGAGACCATCACCGGACAGAAGGTAGTAAAGGTCTTCTGCCACGAGGAGATCGCGGAGGAAGAATTTGATATATTAAACAGGGATCTCCGCGAAAAACAGATCCGCGCCCAATTTCTTGGGGGCATGATGGGACCTGTGATGAACAACTTAAGTCAGATAAACTATTCCCTGACGGCGTGCATCGGCGGGATCCTCTGTGTGGTGAAAAACTTCGATGTCGGCGGGCTCACGGTATTTTTGAACTTTTCGAGACAGTTTTCAAGGCCGATCAACGAGATCTCCATGCAGGTCTCCAACGTGTTCTCAGCCCTTGCCGGAGCGGAGCGCGTTTTCTCCGTGATGGATGAGGAGCCGGAGGCGGCGGATGATAAGGACGCAGTATCCATGGACGGTATGAGCGGGGAAGTGGTATTAGATCATGTGACCTTCGGCTATAACCCGGACAAGGTCATCTTAAAGGATATCAGCCTCTACGCGAGGCCGGGACAGAAGATCGCCTTCGTGGGTTCCACAGGAGCCGGAAAGACGACGATCACGAACCTCATCAACCGCTTCTACGATATCCAGAGCGGGACCATCACTATCGACGGCGTTGATATCTGCCATATTAAGCGGGACGAGCTGCGCCGCCACATCGCCATGGTTCTTCAGGACACCCACCTGTTTACGGGAACGGTCATGGAGAATATCCGCTACGGAAGGCTTGATGCCACAGACGAGGAGGTCATTCAGGCGGCGAAGATGGCATCTGCCCATTCCTTTATCATGCGGCTTCCAAAGGGCTATGACACCGTTCTTGAGAGCGACGGCGCGAATCTGAGTCAGGGCCAGAGACAGCTTCTTAATATCGCGAGAGCGGCGGTATCCAAGGCACCGATTCTGATCCTCGATGAAGCGACGAGCTCCGTCGATACGAGAACAGAAAAGCACATCGAGCAGGGCATGGACCGTCTGATGGCAGAACGGACCACCTTTGTGATCGCCCACCGCCTCTCCACCGTGCGCAACGCCAACGCCATCATGGTTCTGGAGAATGGAGAGATCATCGAGCGCGGTGATCATGAGGATCTCCTGAAAGAAAAAGGACGTTATTACCGATTGTATACAGGTATGGCTGAATTAAATTAGTAAAAACTAACAGAAAATGGAAAAAAGTGGACGGAATCGCGGTTCCTGTCCGCTTTTTTTGTTGAAAACTTCATTTTCTTAAGTGGTCTCCCACCTTGTTTTTGTTTTTTTTTTGATACAAACGCCGAAAAAGGCCATTTCTGTTAAAAAGTTAACCGATTTCTAATTGTAGAAAAATTCCAAATATGCTATACTACGAGGTGATGGGTACTATGAAATTTTATAGAAAGAAGGTTTGTTAAATGGGTCTGAGCACATTTATAGGCGGCGTTCATCCTTATGAGGGAAAAGAACTGTCCGCAGATAAGCCGATTCAGGTGATCCAGCCGAAGGGTGAGCTGGTTTATCCTCTCTCCCAGCATATCGGTGCTCCGGCGAAACCGCTTGTTGCCAAGGGTGACAAGGTCCTGGTTGGCCAGAAGATCGCTGAAGCAGGCGGCTTCATTTCCGCAAATGTTATCTGTTCCGTATCCGGTACAGTAAAGGGAATCGAACCGCGTCTGGTTGCGAACGGAGCAATCGTACAGTCCATTATCGTTGAGAACGATAACGAGTACACAGCAATCGAAGGTTTTGGCGAAAAACGCGATTACACAAAACTTTCCAAGGAAGAGATCCGGAATATCGTAAAAGAAGCCGGTATCGTAGGTCTTGGCGGCGCAGGTTTCCCGACCAACGTAAAACTTGCACCGAAGGATGACAATGCGATCGATCACATTATCGTAAACGCGGCCGAGTGTGAGCCGTATCTGACAAGTGACTATCGCCTGATGATGGAGCAGCCGGAGAGACTGATCGGCGGCATCAAAGTCATGTTAAGCATGTTCCCGAACGCGAAAGGCGTGATCGGAATCGAGGAGAACAAGCCGGAGGCGATCAAGCTTCTGGAAGGTCTCGTAAAAGACGAGCCAAAGATCACGGTATGTCCGTTAAAGACAAAGTATCCGCAGGGCGGCGAGCGTTTCCTGATCTATGCGGTTACAGGCGGACGCGAGATCAACTCCACGATGCTTCCGGCGGATGCAGGATGTATCGTAGATAACGTAGACACTGTTATTTCTATTTATAACGCTGTCTGCGAGAGCACACCGTTAATTCGTAAGATCATTACTGTTACCGGTGATGCGGTTAAAAACCCGCAGAACTTCCAGGTTCCGCTTGGTATGTGCTACCGCGAGATCCTTGAAGCTGCAGGCGGCTTTAAGGAAGAGCCGGAGAAGATGATCTCTGGTGGTCCTATGATGGGACAGGCATTGTTCTCTCTGGACATTCCGGTAATGAAGAACTCCTCTGCGCTTACCTGCTTCACAAAAGATCAGGTTGCGGCAAATCCGGAATCTCCGTGTATCCGCTGTGGACGCTGTATCGAGGTATGTCCAGGTCATGTTGTTCCGCAGATGATGATGGCGGCAGCAGAAAGAAATGATCTTGCCCTGTTCGAAAAATTAAATGGTATGGAGTGCTGCGAATGCGGCTCCTGTACTTTCATCTGCCCTGCACACAGACCGCTGACACAGGCATTCAAAGAGATGCGTAAAGCTGTCATGGCAGCCAGAAGAAAGAAAGCGTAGGAGGTGTGACAAATGAGTAAATTATTAAACGTATCATCATCCCCTCATGTACGCTGCGGTGTTTCCACAAAGAACTTAATGTACGATGTGGCGATCGCAATGCTTCCGGCTACGATCTGGGGCGTGATGCAGTTCGGTATCTATTCCCTTATCGTTGTTGTTGCAACGGTTCTTTCCTGTGTACTCAGTGAGTACCTTTTTGAGACACTGATGCACAAGCCGGTTACCATCAGTGACGGCAGTGCCCTTGTCACAGGTATGATCTTAGGCTTAAATATGCCGCCGGCAATTCCGTTATGGATGCCGATCCTTGGCGGTGTATTCGCGATCATTGTCGTAAAACAGCTTTACGGCGGACTTGGTCAGAACTGGATGAACCCGGCTCTGGCAGCGAGATGCTTTATGTTGATCTCCTTTGCACAGGCTATGACAAAGTTCACAGACCCGGTAACAGACGCAGTTGCGAGTGCAACTCCTCTTGCGGCGATCAAAGCCGGTGATACATATGATCTTGCAGCTATGTTCATTGGTAAGATTCCGGGAACCATCGGTGAGGTTTCCGTAATTGCCCTTTTAATCGGTGCAGCTTACCTGCTCGTTAAGAAAGTAATTACGATCCGCATCCCGGCAGCATACATCCTTTCCTTCGCAGTATTTGCATTTATCTTCGGCCAGCACAATATTAACTACGTGCTCGCAGAGGTTTGCGGCGGCGGACTGATCTTCGGTGCATTCTTCATGGCTACCGACTATGTAACAAGCCCGATCACTGCAAAAGGACAGATCGTATTCGGTATCTGCCTTGGTATTTTAACAGGACTGTTCCGTATCTTCGGAAGTGGTGCAGAGGGCGTTTCCTACGCAATTATCTTCTGCAACATGCTTGTTCCGTTGATTGAGAAGGTAACTCTCCCGACAGCATTCGGAAAAGGGGGTAAGAAAAATGGCAGCAAGTAAGTCTGGATTTATGAAAGATGCCCTGATCCTTTTTGCGATCACCCTGGTTTCCGGTTTATGTCTCGGTGTTGTCTATGATGTGACAAAGGCTCCGATCGAGGCGGCTACCATCGCAGCCAACAACGCAACCTACAAACAGGTCCTTCCGGAGGCAGAGAGCTTCGATGATGTGGAAGGTTCCACAGAAAAGATCGCTGAGACAGCAGATGAGATCGCAAACCTCGGCTTCGGCGGCGTTGCGATCGAGTCCGTTCTCGAGGCAAAGGACGCAAGCGGCGAAGTAGTAGGACATGTGATCAACTCCCTGTCCAACGACTCCTACGGCGGAGCTGTCAAGCTCTCCATCGGCTTTGATGCAGACGGCACTATCACAGGTGTTGGTATCCGTGAGACAAGTGATACTCCTGGTCTTGGCTTAAAGGCAAAAGATGATGACTACAGAAATCAGTACGTTGGCAAGAACTGCGAGAGCTTAAGCGTAACAAAATCCGGTTCTGCGTCTGACACTGAGATCAATGCCATCAGCGGTGCCACCATCACATCAAACGCTACAACAAACGCAGTCAATGCAGCTTTATACTATCTGCATAACTGCTTAAACTAGGAGGTGGGCATTCATGAATAAATGCGTAGAACGTTTATATAACGGTATTATCAAGGAAAACCCAACCTTCATCCTGATGTTAGGTATGTGTCCGACTCTTGCGACGACAACATCCGCCATCAACGGTCTCGGCATGGGACTTTCCACAACAGCCGTACTGATGTTTTCCAACCTGCTGATCTCCGCACTGCGTAAGATCATTCCGGACAGAGTCCGTATTCCGGCATTCATCGTAGTCGTAGCCAGCCTGGTTACAGTCGTACAGCTCTTAATGCAGGGCTACGTTCCGTCCCTGTATGCATCCCTGGGTATTTATATCCCGCTTATCGTTGTTAACTGTATCATCCTTGGCCGTGCAGAGGCATATGCCTGCAAGAACGGTCCGGTTGAATCTTTCTTCGATGGTCTTGGTATGGGACTTGGATTCTCCCTTTCCCTTACCGTCATCGGTATGTGCCGTGAGTTCTTCGGTGCAGGTGCGATCTTCGGACACACCATCATTCCGGAAGCTTACCACATTTCCATCATCATCCTTGCACCGGGTGCTCTGTTCACTCTGGCTATGCTTTCCGCGATCCAGAACAAGCTCCGTCTTCCATGCGCGACCAACGGTGACGCACCGAAGTCTGACCTTGTATGCGGCGGTAACTGTGCAAGCTGTGCAGGCTGTGTCAGCATGACAAACCATGCTGCTCTTGCTGAGAAGAAGGCAGAGGAAGCAGCAGCCGCAGCGGCAGCAAAGAAGGCAGCAGCAGAGAAGGCTCTCGCAGCTAAGAAGGCAGCTGAGGCTGCAAAAGCGGCAGAGGCAGCTAAGACTGAAGCAGCAGATGCCGGCAAAGAAAATTAAGGAGGAAATGGAGAAATGAAAGAACTTTTATTGATCGCCATCGGTTCTGCCCTGGTGAATAACGTTGTTTTAAGCCAGTTCCTCGGTCTTTGCCCGTTCCTTGGTGTATCCAAGAAAACAGAGACAGCAGCTGGTATGGGCGCTGCAGTCGTATTCGTTATTACGATCGCATCTGCCTGCACAAGCCTTGTTTATGATTTCGTTCTCGTAAAGCTCCATATCGAGTATTTACAGACGATCGTATTTATCCTTGTAATCGCGGCTCTGGTTCAGTTCGTTGAGATGTTCTTAAAGAAGAACATGGTTAGCCTTTATGAGGCACTCGGCGTATACCTTCCGTTAATTACAACAAACTGTGCGGTTCTCGGTGTTGCGCTGACAAACGTACAGAAGGGCTACAACTTCATTCAGAGTGTCGTAAACGGTATCGGTATTTCCGTTGGATTCCTGATCGCCATCGTCCTGCTTGCAGGTATCCGTGAGAAGATCGAGCACAATGATGTGCCGCACGCTTTCCAGGGATCCCCGATCGTCCTGATCACAGCAAGCTTAATGTCGATCGCTCTCTTCGGA
The DNA here is from genome assembly GCF_057397225.1 of Pilosibacter sp. NGB245. Taxonomy (NCBI): domain Bacteria; kingdom Bacillati; phylum Bacillota; class Clostridia; order Eubacteriales; family Clostridiaceae; genus Pilosibacter; species Pilosibacter sp. NGB245. The sequence continues at coordinate 1,690,870 of NZ_CM171584.1, forward strand.
TTTTCCGGAATGATTTAAGGAGGAACGAGAGATGAACATGACAGGCATTATCATCGCTGCTGCGGTTGTCGGTATCGTCGGTATCGTCATCGGCGTACTCCTTGGAATCGCCAGCGAGAAGTTTAAAGTAGAAGTAGATGAGAAGGAAATTCTGGTTCGTGCAGAGCTTCCGGGCAACAACTGCGGCGGCTGCGGTTACGCAGGCTGTGACGCTCTCGCAAAAGCAATTGCAGAGGGCAAGGCAAAGGTTGATCAGTGTCCGGTCGGCGGCGCTCCGGTAGGAGAAAAGATCGCTGCGATCATGGGCGTTGAGGCTGGTTCCGCTGAGAAGAAGGTTGCATTTGTAAAATGTAAAGGTACCTGCGATAAGGCAACTGTGAAATACAACTACTATGGTATTGACGACTGCCACAAGATCGCAGATGCAGTTCCGGGCGGCGGCTCCAAGGGATGTAACTACGGATGTCTCGGTTCCGGAAGCTGTGTAAAGGCATGTCAGTTTGACGCGATCCATGTTGTAAACGGTGTTGCCGTTGTCGATAAGGAGAAGTGCGTTGCCTGTGGTAAGTGTGCGGAGGCTTGTCCGCGTCACCTGATCGAGCTTGTTCCGTACAAGGCAAACCACCTCGTACAGTGCAGCTCCCACGACAAAGGACCGGCTGTCAAGAAGGTCTGCGAGGCAGGCTGTATCGGATGTACGCTCTGCACAAAGCAGTGTGAATTCGATGCGATCCATATGGATAACAACGTTGCTGTGATCGATTACACAAAGTGTACCGGCTGCGGCAAGTGCGCGGCTAAGTGCCCGGCACATGTTATTATCTGATTGGATAACAACTTGTAGAAAAATGAAAGACCCGCGGAAGGCAGAAATGCTTTCTGGCGGGTCTTTTTTGTGTAATAGGAGAGTACAAGGAATTTCCTATTACACAAAAGGCACTAACGTGACAATGATACATACTCGCGCGAAGATGTAGATTGTCGCAAGCGACCGCGCGAGAATACGCCAAGGTGCATTCTTTATTATTTTCACTAAAGAGATTTGGATGATTAGAACAGTTGGGAGAAGATTATTTGAAAAAAGATCCCAGAGAAGTGCCTGTATAGAACTCCCTGGGATCATATTCTTGTTTGTTCCGGATTTAAATAAGATTGACCTGAGTCAAATCAGAATGTATTGCCTACTGGATCGTCGTGCCGCCTTTACCTGCTAAAGCACTCTTTGCACCATCAAGGGAAGTGATGATCGCGCGTCGTCCTTTTCCTGCGTTGATGAAGTCGATGGAGCTTTCAACCTTCGGCAGCATCGACCCTGTCTTAAAGTGGCCTTCCCCGGCATAGCGGGCTGCCTCAGCCGTTGTCATCTTATCGATGTTGATCGGATGGTCACTGCCGTAGTTTAATACGACATTCGGAACACCTGTGATGAACATCAGGACATCAGCGTCAAGCTCCTTCGCGAGAAGTCCGGCTGCGCGGTCTTTCTCGATCACAGCGCTGGCACCCTTTAGGTGGGAGCCCTGTTCCATAACCGGGATTCCGCCGCCGCCTGCAGCGATCACCGGCTGGTCAGCATCAGCGAGGGCGCGGATCGCGTCGATCTCAACGATTGCGACCGGCTTCGGAGCCGCAACGATACGGCGATAGCCTTCGCCTTCCTTCACAATGAAGTTGCCCTTTGCCTCTTCCTCTTTTGCCTCCTCGGCGTTCATCACACGTCCAACCACCTTCATTGGAGTGTAGGAGGACTCATCGTACGGGTCAACTGTAACCTGTGTTAAGATCGTAGATACAGCTTTGTAAATGCCGCGTTTGATAAGCTCGGAGCGGAGAGCGTTCTGGAGATCGTAGCCGATATATCCCTGGCTCATTGCGGAGCAGACAGACATCGGAGCCGGAGTGTAACCTTCGTGATTTTTCGCAAATTCATTTAACGCGGTGTGGATCATACCGAGCTGCGGAGTATTTCCGTGGGTGATCACAACCTGCCAGCCGTCCTGAATAAAATCAGCGATGGCTTTCGCTGTTTTTGTAACGGCTGTCTTCTGCTCCGGAAGGTTCGTTCCGAGAGCGTCATGTCCAAGTGCTAAAACAAGTCTTTTCTTTGCCATATCTAATACCTCATTTCTATTATGTACCGATATCGTCTGGGCAGATAAAATTGCGCGGGAGCCGCGGATAAGTTTTCTCCGCGGACCGGCACAAAACGGTCTGCGCCTGTGTATTTTCAGATATTTTACCATATTTTGATAGATTATGGAAGAAAAAACTCAAAGTTTTATGATTGAGTACAGGAGAAATTTCCTGAACTGAAAATTATATATGGCGCTGCGGCGGCAGAAGCTTACGGGATGAATTTTATGCCGGAATGAAAGAGAATTGAAAGAAATAATTTTTTGCATTTTCAGATAACTTATGCTAAAATAGGAACAACTGAGTCGAGAGATCACTGTGGCGTGCGCTCTGTGTGGCGGCAGTGAATGATCCCCAACACGGGGAACGTAAGGAGGAAACAATTTTGAAGCTGTTATCGATAGCAATTCCATGCTACAATTCAGCGGCGTATATGGAAAACTGTATCAAGTCTCTGCTTCCGGGCGGAAACGAGGTGGAGATCCTGATCGTGGATGATGGTTCCACAAAAGACAATACGGCGGAGATCGCTGACCGTTATGAGAAAGAATATCCGGGTATCTGTAAGGCGATCCACCAGGAGAACGGTGGACACGGCGCTGCGGTTAACGCGGGATTAAAGGCCGCGACCGGAATCTATTTTAAGGTTGTGGACAGTGATGACTGGGTAAATGAGCAGGCCTACAGGCAGGTGCTCGACACCCTGCGCCGCTTTGTTTACGGAAAAGATACCCTGGATATGCTGATCACAAACTTTGTCTATGAGAAACAGGGCGCGAAGCACAAGAAAGTCATGAACTATAATCTGGCGCTTCCGAAGAACGAGATCTTTACCTGGAGCGATGTGAAGGTGTTCGTTGCAGGACAGTATATCCTGATGCATTCTGTCGTTTACAGAACGGAACTTTTGAGAGACTGTAAACTGGAGCTCCCGGAGCACACATTCTACGTGGACAATATCTTCGTCTACGAGCCGCTCCCGCATGTACATACGATGTACTACCTGGATGTGAACTTCTACCGCTACTTTATCGGCCGCTCCGACCAGTCTGTCAATGAACAGGTCATGATCGGAAGAATCGACCAGCAGATCCGCGTGACGAAGCTGATGCTTGGCTACTATGATGTGACGAAGATCCAGAATAAGAAGCTCCGCCACTATATGGTCCGTTACTTAGAGATCATGATGGTCATCTGCTCGATCCTCGCGATCAAGTCCGGCAGCGAGGAGAATATGGCAAAGAAAAAAGCATTGTGGGAAGAGTTAAAGAAATCCAATCCGGCGCTCTACCTGCGACTCCGCTGGGGCTTCTTGGGACAGGGCATGAACCTTCCGGGAAAAGGCGGAAGATCCCTCTCCATCGCGGGATATAAGATCGCGCAGAAATTCTTCGGATTTAACTAGGCGCCTGGAGACGGATCGATGTTGAAGGAGAAAACCGTTACGATCATGTCCGGTAGAAATAATATCGTTCTGAAGAAAGAAGGACCAAGGGTTCATAATGAATCCAAGGTCCTCTTTTTGTGTTAAATTAATCTGTAATGAAGAAATAACACACATTTATTCTAACTCAAAACAGGCAGTTCTGCCAATACTAATAGTTTCCAATGTTCTTCAAGAAGGAAACGACCGACAAAAACTATCATGAAGATCCCCGGCCGCACAGAATTTATGGGGTAAAGGGAAGGGTACTTTTAGAGGCTACTTCCCGTGTTATTCTTATTTTCCAAGAATGATCTTGATGATCAATACCGTCACCACACAGATCATCACCGGACGGATGATCTTTGCACCGTTTTTGATGGCGAAACCGGCGCCTAGATAGTTTCCGAGAACATTGCAGAATGCGCATGGAACTGCAATGGCGTACAGCACGTTTCCGGAAAGAACGTAGGAGAGAAGCGCCGTGTAGTTGGAGACGATCAGCGTGAGCTTCGCGTTTCCGGAGGCGGTGCGGATATCATATTTTAACAGGAAGGTAAAGAGCAGCATCGCGATCGTTCCGCCGCCCGGACCGTACATACTGTCATAGAGACCGAGGGTCATGCCGATGAGGAGCGCCTTCAGGGCGACAGGAACCGTCAGGGATTTCCGTGTGTCCGTATAGTTCCAGGCATTCTTCATAAAGATCACAAGGATCGCGGTGAGCGGAAGAAGAACCATCAACATGGAACGGATCTGCTCCTCCTTCAGGTAGAAAATGATCCTCGTGCCGAGCATGGAGGAGAGAAAGGCGGTTATGGCGCTGATCAGCGTGACCTTCAGGTCGAGGCAGCCGCTCTTAAAATATTTCCATGCGGCGATAGTGCTTCCGAAGGCACACTGGAATTTATTGCAGCCGTAGACGTAGTAGATCGGCATTCCGCACATCATATAGGCCGGGAGCGCAATCAATCCGCCTCCACCAGCGATGGAGTCGATAAATCCCGCAATAAAGAGGAGCGGGCAGAGCCAGATGAGATTGTGGACATATTCCATAGATATTCCCCCTTGTATTTTGCGGCTGCCAGATGAAAAAATGCCGAAATGCCGCTTTTTCTGATGGAATCTCAAGCAGAGACCTATTCTTCCATACTATATAAGAATCCGGAAAAAGTCAATCGGTTTTCTGAAACCTTGACATAACCTGGATTCTATGGTAAATTTATTGAGTTAAAATGCGTCGAAGAGGACCAGTAAGAGAGAATACGGAGCACAGAGAACTGCCGGCCGGTGCGAGGCAGCATCCAGAAGCTTTCCGAACTCGCCTCGGAGCAGCATGCTGAAAGAGCGGGCAGAGCAGCGGGAAAACGAAACGCTGTCTGCGGATATCCTCAGATAGGCATTGCCGGTTTCCGCCGTTATCGGAAAATGAGTGCATACGGGTGAAGACCCAGTATGAAATAGAGTGGTACCGCGTGAGAATCTAAGTCCCCCACGTCTCTATAAATTTATGATAGAGATAGAGGGACTTTTTTGTTGCCCGAAACCGGAAAAGCGGTCAGGCAATCGAACAGGGTCTGGGAGTTCCCGGATTCCGGTAAATACAGCGGCGGCGGGCGAAATCCGCGGAGCGTATTTTTGCACCGCCTTCAACGATATGAAATGGAGGAGAAAAGCGTCATGGCACAGTACAACCACACCGCCATTGAGAGCAAATGGCGTGAGAATTGGGAAAAGAATCCGATCAATGTCAATGATGGAAAGAAAGAAAAATATTACTGCCTGGATATGTTCCCATATCCGTCCGGCAGCGGACTTCATGTAGGTCACTGGAGAGGTTATGTAATCTCTGATGTATGGAGTCGTTATCAGTTATTAAAGGGAAAATATGTGATCCACCCGATGGGCTGGGACGCGTTTGGTCTTCCGGCTGAGAACTACGCGATCAAGATGGGCGTTCATCCGGCGATCTCCACAGCGTCCAATATCAAAAATATCAAACGTCAGATCAACCAGATCGCAGCGCTCTATGACTGGGATATGGAAGTAAACACGACAGATCCGTCCTTCTATAAATGGACCCAGTGGATCTTCGTACAGATGTTCAAAAAAGGTCTTGCATACGAGAAGGAATTCCCGATCAACTGGTGCCCGTCCTGTAAGACAGGTCTTGCGAACGAGGAAGTCGTAAACGGCTGCTGTGAGCGCTGCGGCACACCGGTTACAAAGAAGAATCTCCGTCAGTGGATGTTAAAGATCACTGCATATGCAGACCGTCTCTTAAACGACCTCGACAAGCTCGACTGGCCGGAGAAGGTTAAAAAGATGCAGACCGACTGGATCGGCAAATCCTACGGTGCAGAGGTTGAGTTCCCGGTAAAGGGACGCGACGAGAAGATCACTGTCTACACAACAAGACCGGATACGCTTCACGGCGCAACCTTTATGGTACTCTCCCCGGAGCATAAGCTTGCAAAAGAGCTTGCAACGGATGAGACGAGAGAGGCTGTTGAGAAGTACATCTTCGACGCTTCCATGAAGTCCAACGTAGACCGTCTCCAGGGCAAGGAAAAGACAGGCGTCTTCACAGGATCCTATGCGATCAACCCGTTAAACGGCAAGGAAGTTCCGATCTGGCTGTCTGATTATGTTCTCGCTGACTACGGTACCGGAGCGATCATGTGCGTACCGGCACACGACGACCGTGACTTTGAGTTTGCAAAGAAATTTGGTCTCCCGATCATCCAGGTCATCGCCCAGGACGGCAAAGAGATCGAGAACATGACAGAAGCTTACACAGACGCGAAGGGAACCATGATCAATTCCGGTGAGTGGAACGGCATGGAGTCCTCCGTATTAAAGAAAGAAGCTCCGCACATCATCGAGAAGATGGGTATTGGTAAAAAGACTGTCAACTACAAGCTCCGTGACTGGGTATTCTCCCGTCAGCGTTACTGGGGCGAGCCGATCCCGATCGTTCACTGCCCGAAGTGCGGCAATGTTCCGGTCCCGGAGGATCAGCTTCCGTTAAAACTTCCGGAGGTTGAGAGCTATCAGCCGACCGGTACCGGTGAGTCCCCGCTTGCGGCGATCGACTCCTGGGTAAACACCACATGCCCGTGCTGCGGCGCTCCGGCAAAACGTGAGACAAACACAATGCCTCAGTGGGCTGGTTCCTCCTGGTACTTCTTACGTTATGTAGATAACAAGAACGACAAGGAACTTGTATCTAAAGAGAAAGCAGACAAGTACCTTCCGGTAGATATGTATATCGGCGGTGTTGAGCATGCCGTTCTTCACCTTCTGTATTCCAGATTCTACACGAAGTTCTTATACGATATCGGAGTGATCGACTTCGATGAGCCGTTCAAGAAGCTGTTCAACCAGGGTATGATCACCGGCAAGAACGGTATCAAGATGAGTAAGTCCAAAGGAAACGTTGTTTCCCCGGATGATCTTGTAAGAGATTACGGTTGTGATGCGTTAAGAATGTACGAGCTCTTCGTTGGACCGCCGGAGCTGGATGCCGAGTGGGACGACAGAGGAATCGAGGGCGTTGCCAGATTCTTAAATCGTTTCTACAACCTTGTGATGGACAGCAAGGACAAGGATATCAAGGAGACAAAGGAGATGGTGAAGCTCCGCCACAAGCTTGTCTACGATATCGAGACACGTTTCAACCAGTTCAGCCTGAATACCGTAGTATCCGGATTCATGGAGTACTGCAACAAGCTCACAGACGTTGCGAAGAGAGAGGGCGGAATCGACAAGGAGACATTAAAGACATTCGTGATCTTACTGGCTCCGTTCACACCGCATCTTGGCGAGGAACTCTGGAGAGAACTCGGCGGCACGGACAGCGTATTCCATGCAACATGGCCGGAGTGCGATGAGGAAGCAATGAAGGACGATGAGATCGAGGTTGCCGTACAGGTAAATGGTAAGGTAAAAGCGGTCATCATGGTTCCGGCTGACATCGCAAAAGAGGATGCGATCGCTGCAGGTAAAGCTGCGGTAGAAGGAAAGATCACCGGAAACATCGTGAAGGAGATCTATGTTCCGAAGAAGATCGTAAACCTTGTTGTAAAATAAGATGGAGTGACAGAAACTGTCGGATCATCTGAAAAATTCGTGCCAATATAAGTATTTGAAAAAATTCCGGGCGGGATCCTTGCGGTCCCGCCCTTTTTCACTGCCGAAATGTCAGTATTTACTATACATGCCGGAAACCTCCTTTTGTTAATTTTGAACAAATTGTAAACAGATTATGACTATAGAAAGGCTGAAACCAAATAAAACAAACAAATTAAACAAAAAATACGCAGAAAGGAAAACTTTATTGACAAAGATGTTAGAAAATGATATTCTTTAATCATGAAATTCAGAAAAGAGTGTATATATAGGTATAGTAAATATTTACATTCAACGATTACCAACAACACTCTGACGAAACAGAAATAACTTGAAGGAGGGCATGTGAATGAAAAAAAGAACAGCAGCGAGATCGGTGGCAGCCGTTGTCGGAGCAGCAATGGTGCTGACAGCGTGCGGAGGCGGAAACAATGCAGCGGCAACGACCGCGGCAGCAGGCGGCAGTGAGACTCAGGCAACAGCGGAAAGCTCCGGCGGCGGAAATATCACAAAGACAGATATCGTCTTTGCCCAGGCCTCTGACGTCGTGACCCTGGATCCGGCAGGACAGCAGGATACCACTTCCGGTGTACTTATGAAACATGTGTACAGTACCTTGATGGATGTCGATGATGATGGCAACCTTGTTCCGGATCTGGCAGAGAGCTACGAGATGAAGAGTGACACGGAATATACCTTCACCCTGAGACAGGACGCATGCTTCTCTGATGGCACGCCGGTTACAGCGAAGGATGTAAAGTTTACATTTGACCGTGCGAAGGATATGCCGAAGACGAAATCCAATACCTCCAAGATCGAAGAGGTTATCGCAGATGACGATCACCATGTTACCTTCAAGCTGACACAGCCATATGCGGCATTTAAGACCATTGTTACTTCGTCGAACCTTAGTATTGTTTCCGAGGCAGCGGTCACAGCAGCGGGAGAGTCTTACGGTGATGTTGACAATATTCTCGGATCCGGTGAGTTCACAGTTACCGAGTGGGTTCCGAACGACCACTACACCCTGGCAAGAAACGAAAAATACTGGGGTGAGATGCCGATCACTACAACGATCACCTGCCGCGTGATCCCGGAGGGAAGCGCCCGCGCCATTGCCCTTGAGGCAGGAGAGGTCGATCTTGTATGGAACGTTGACGCGACAGACTGTGCGAACATCGAGGCAAATCCGGATGTGACGCTGTTGAGCCAGACGTCTTCTTCCATCGAATATCTCGGTATGAATACGACAAAAGAGAAATTCAAGGATGTGAGAGTCAGACAGGCGATCAATTACGCGCTGGATAAACAGACATTTGTTGATACGATCATTGAGGGTCGTGGAACTGTAGCAAACAGCTACATCAATTCGATGATCCCGGGCTGGACCGACGAGGTGGAAGCTTATCCGTATGATCCGGCGAAGGCGAAAGAACTTCTTGCGGAAGCCGGTTATCCGAATGGATTCGAATGCAAGATCTATGTAAACGGCGACGTTCGTACCCGTTCCGCCCAGATCATTCAGGCCCAGCTTGCAGAGGTTGGAATCACGGTTGATATCTCTACCTATGAGTGGGGCGCTCTTCTCGATTCCTTAAATGCAGGTGAGCATGAGATGTTCCTCCTCGGATGGTCGAATTCAAGCTTCGACGCGGATGGAAGTACTTACCAGTTATTCTATTCCGGAAACCATGGAGCAACCGGTAACCGTGCATTCTTAACCGATGACAAAGTCGATGAGCTGATCATCAACGCACAGAAAGAGAGTGATGATTCCAAGCGTATGGAGTTCTATAAAGAGCTTCAGGTATACCTCCACGAGATCTCCCCGTGGTGTCCGTTATACTACAAAAACGACAATGTCGGTGTCCGCGCAGACTTAAAGGGATTCAAGCTTCACAAGGGCGCACAGCACTACCTTGGCAACTGCCACTATGAAGATTGATAATATTTAAAATGTGAAAGACGGGGGCAGACATGAAGGTGTCTGCCCCTTTTCAACGACACGCAACCGTGCGAAGATGCAGATCGCCGCAAGCGGTCACACGGGATGCCCGGAGGTGTAAGGGCACATTCTTTGAAAATTACACAAAAAATACTGGAAATGCATGGATTGTTCGGTTATAATGTCACTATCATGTATAGTACGATGTATAGTGAATTATAACTATTCAGGGAATTCGCTGATAAAATGGGGATAGGGCTGAATAGTAAAACAGGAGGAGATGAGCATGGGAATTCTCGAAGAAGTAAACGCAAGCTATGAAAAACTCAGCCCGGTTCAGAAAAGGATCGCGGATTTTATCTTCAAATATCCGGATCAGGTCTGCTTTTACTCCCTGAAAGAGCTTTCGGAGACACTGGGTGTGACGGAGGTGACCATATTAAGGTTCACGAAGAAGATCGGGGCCCAGAGCTTCGTGGAAATGAAGAACCGTCTGCGGGAACATTTACAGACGAGACTGGTCCATGGGGACGGTTTAAACAGAATCGCGGATCATGTGGGCGGGATCCGGTACGGTGACCACGATAAGGAAGAAATGTTCCGGGAGTTTGTCACGAACGAGAAAAATGTGATCGCGAAGACCTTTGAACAGGTCTCCTTAAAGGATATCCTCTCCGCGGTGGCCATCATCAGGCAGTCCCGGAAGATCTATGTGGTGGGAAGCGAGCTGGTGACAGGGCTCTGTGCCTATACGACGAGAAGACTCCTGACATTGGGACTGGAGGCGCTCGATCTCTCGAATCTGAGCCGGGCTCTCTACAATAACTATCTGGCCCACGCCACGCCGGAGGACTGCGCGATCATCTTTTCCGCACCCGGATACGCGAAACATATCGTGAATACCGCAAGATATCTCGACAAGAAGAAGATCCCGCAGATCGCCATCACGGATCAGAGGACTTCACCGATCGCGTCCTACGGAACGACCGTTTTTACCTGCAATAACCACGACCTGTTCTTTTATAATTCCGTGATGGGATATATGTCTGTGGCGAACGCCCTGATATATTTCTCTGCCATGGATAACCCGGAGGAGACGAATAAACGCCGTGGGCGCCTCTCGGAAGTGAGAAGTGCGATCGGCAGCATCGACTTCGTTAAAGACGGTTTATAGGCAGTGGATCTTCGGACAGTTCAACCTATTAGCTTAATAGGAGTATAGTAAATACAATACAAAAAAGGTCACAGCAATTTGTGAAAATTGCTAAAACAACCCCTTGTAAATTGAATTTTATTGACAAATATGTTCAAAACTGTTATTCTTGGTCTATAAGAACGAACTAAGTACTGCATGACGGGTATAGTGAATACTGACATATGCTACCGTTATGAAGTACGACCGCTGTGGGGAGCGGAAGAAAATAACAGGAGGAATTTGTGAATGAAAAGAAGGGGTATTGCAAGAACAACAGCAATGGCAATGGCAGCAGCTATGATCCTTACAGCCTGCGGAGGAGGGAACGCTGATCAGTCTACAAACGCACCGGCAGGCAGCAGCGCGCAGACAACTACCGATAACGGCGGAAGCGGCGAGATCACAAAGACGGATATCGTTGTGGCTCAGGGTGCAGATGTTGTAACACTGGATCCGGCAGGACAGCAGGATACCACATCCGGAGTACTGATCCATCACGTATACAGCACACTGATGGATATCGACGATGACGGTAACCTTGTTCCTGATCTGGCTGAGAGCTATGAGATGAAGAGTGATACAGAGTATACCTTCAAGCTCCGTGAGGATGCGTGCTTCTCTGACGGAACGCCGGTAACTGCGAAGGATGTAAAGTTTACGTATGACCGTGCGAAGGATATGCCGAAGACAAAGTCCAATACTTCAAAGATCGCAGAGGTTATCGCTGACGATGATTACCACGTAACCTTCAAGCTCACACAGCCATATGCAGCGTTCAAGACGATCGTTACCCAGACAAACTTAAGTATCGTTTCTGAGGCAGCTGTCACAGCAGCAGGCGATGCTTACGGCGATGTGGAGAATGTACTCGGATCCGGTGAGTTCACGGTTACGGAGTGGGTTCCGAACGATCACTACACCCTTACAAAAAACGAAAAATACTGGGGTGAGGAACCGATCGCAACCTCCATTACCGTCCGCGTAATCCCGGAGGGAAGTGCAAGAACGATCGCTCTTGAGGCAGGAGAAGTCGATCTTGTATGGAACGTTGACCCGACAGACTGTGCGAATGTGGAAGCAAACTCCGACGTAGCGCTTCTTTCCCAGCCGTCTTCTTCCATCGAGTATCTCGGAATGAATACAACGAAAGAGAAGTTCTCCGATGAGAGAGTCCGTCAGGCAATCAACTACGCACTGGATAAGCAGACCTTCGTTGATACGATCGTTGAGGGACGTGGAACTGTAGCAAACAGCTATATCAACTCCACGATCCCGGGCTGGTCTGAAGAGGAGGAAGCTTATCCGTATGATCCGGAAAAGGCAAAAGAGCTCCTTGCAGAAGCAGGTTATCCGAATGGATTTGAGTGCAACCTCTATGTAAACGGTGACGTTCGTACACGTTCCGCGCAGATCGTTCAGGCACAGCTCGCTGAAGTTGGAATCACCGTTGATATTTCTACATATGAGTGGGGCGCATTCCTTGATTCCTTAAATGCAGGCGATCATGAGATGTTCATCCTCGGATGGTCCAACACAAGCTTTGACGCAGACGGAAGCACCTACCAGTTATTCTACTCTGAGAACCATGGTGCGACCGGTAACCGTGCATTCTTAACAGATGAGAAGGTCGATGAGCTCATCATCGCTGCTCAGAAAGAAAGCGACGATACCAAGCGTATGGGTCTCTACAAGGAGCTTCAGGATCGTCTCCACGAGATTTCCCCGTGGTGCCCGTTATACTACAAATACGATAATGTTGGTGTCCGCGCAGACTTAAAAGGCTTCAAGCTTCACAAAGGCGCACAGCATTACCTTGGCAACTGCCATTACGAAAAATAATATCTGATCCCCAAAAGGACAGAGTCCATGCAAAAACAGGGTACGGGTCACGAAAAGGGATCCGTACCTCTTTCCAGAATCCGGTGAAAGCCCGGAAAACATTCCAGAAACCCTGAGACAAGGATCCGGAACTTCGGCCCCGACAGACGGGTTTCGGAAACACAAAAAAACAGCCGCGGGATGCGGTAGATTGGATGGTGTGCATGAGCAAATATGTGTTAAAGAGACTTGCAATGCTGATCCCGGTACTGATCGGCGTAACCTTCATGGTTTATTTCATCTTAAGCCTTTCACCAGGTGATACAGCAGCGATGATCGCAGGTGAGTCGGCAGACGCAGAGACGATCGAAGCGACAAGAAAAGACCTCGGACTTGACCAGCCGGTTATCGTTCAGTACGGAAAATATATGCTGAACCTTCTTCACGGCGATATGGGTAAATCCTACAAGACAAAACGTGATGTTTTCCCGACGATCATGGCTGCATTCCCGAATACAGCAAAGCTTGCGTTCTGGTCAATCCTGGTAGCAGTAGCCATCGCGCTTCCGATCGGTATCATCAGTGCGACGAGGCAGTACAGCGCGATCGATAATGTCGGAATGGTCGCCGCCCTGCTAGGCGTCGCGACCCCGAACTTCTGGCTGGGCTTAATGCTCATTATCGTATTCTCCTTAAACCTTGGATGGCTTCCATCCGGCGGTATGGGATCCTGGAAGAACTACATTATGCCGGCGATCACCCTTGGTACCGGCGACGCAGCACTGATCTGCCGTATGACGCGTTCCTCCATGCTTGAGGTCATCCGTCAGGATTATATCCGTACCGCGAGAGCGAAGGGTGTGCCGGAGAAAATGGTGATCCGGAAACACGCATTAAAGAATGCACTGATCCCGGTCGTTACCGTTATCGGACTTCAGTTCGGTTCCCTTCTTGGCGGCGCGACTCTTACCGAGACTGTATTTGCATGGCCTGGCGTTGGCCGTCTCCTGGTAGACTCCATCAAGAGTAAAGATGCCCCGTTAGTCCTCGGCGGCGTTATCATGATGACGATCACCTTCAGTATCGTAAACCTTTGCGTGGACATTCTCTACGCTTTCATTGACCCGCGTATCAAAGCGCAGTATAAGAAAAAATAAGGAGGAAAGCGTATGGGAACATCAAAGAATCAGGAAGCGGCGTCCGGCGCGACTGTAAAGAAGCGCGGCCAGTTCAAAGAGATCTGGCGCCGCTTGAAAAAGAATAGAATGGCAATGATCGGTCTTGGAATCGTCGTTTTCCTCGTACTGATCTCCATCTTTGCAGATTTCCTGTTCGATTACAATACCGTTGTTATCAAGCAGAACACAGCCATCCGTCTCCAGACTCCGAGTGCAGCTCACTGGCTCGGAACAGATGAGTTCGGACGTGATATTCTGGCACGTCTCGTTCACGGATCAAGAGTATCCTTAAGTGTCGGCGTTGTAGCTGTATCCATCGCACTTCTGATCGGTGGATCCTTAGGAGCGATCGCAGGCTTCTACGGCGGAAAGATCGATAACGTGATCATGCGTATCATGGATATCTTCCTTGCAGTGCCGAGCCTTCTTCTTTCCATCACGATCGTATCCGCACTTGGACCGAGCATCTTCAACTTAATGCTTGCCATCGCGATCTCTTCCGTGCCGGGCTACGCGCGAATCGTCCGGGCTTCCGTCCTTACCGTAAAGGATCAGGAATTCGTAGAGGCGGCGAAATGTATCGGAGCAAACAACTTCGAGATCATTTCCTCCCATATTCTCCCGAACTGTATGGCACCGATCATCGTTCAGGTATCTTTAAAGGTTGCATCCGCGATCCTTTCTACATCCGGCTTAAGCTTCCTGGGCCTTGGCGTAAAGGCTCCGACACCGGAGTGGGGCGCAATGCTTTCCGGCGGACGTGCTTACTTAAGAAACGCTCCGCACCTGACCATATTCCCGGGTATTGCGATTATCATTACGATCCTTTCCCTGAACCTGTTAGGCGATGGTCTTCGTGATGCATTAGACCCGAAACTGAAGAAGTAGGGAGGACAAAATATTGGAAGATAACAAAAACTTAATTCTTGATATTAAGGATCTTGTGATCCATTATGAGACCGATGACGGCGTTGTAGAGGCGGTAAACGGCATCGATATCCAGTTAGAGCACGGAAAAACCTTAGGACTGGTAGGAGAGACCGGATCCGGAAAGACAACAACCGCTCTTTCAATCCTGCGTCTCGTTCCGGACCCGCCGGGAGTTATTAAAAACGGTTCCATCCTTCTTGACGGAAAAGATATCTTAAATATGCCGCAGAAGGAGCTGGAGGCGATCCGTGGAAATACCGTTTCCATGATCTTCCAGGATCCGATGACATCCTTAAACCCGGTGCTCACCGTCGGTGACCAGATCGCCGAGGTTATCAAGCTCCATGATAAGATCAGTGAGAAAGAGGCTGAACAGAAAGCCGGCGATATGCTGGAAGTGGTAGGTATTCCGAGAGAACGTTTCGGCGAGTATCCGCACCAGTTCTCCGGAGGTATGAAGCAGCGTGTCGTTATCGCTATGGCTCTCGCCTGCAACCCGAAGCTCCTTCTTGCCGATGAGCCGACAACCGCTCTCGATGTGACAATCCAGGCACAGGTTCTCGAGACGATGAAGGATTTAAGAAAGAAATTTGGTTCCGCGATGATCATGATCACCCATGATCTGGGAATTATCGCAGAGGTCTGTGATGAGGTCTCCGTTGTATACGCGGGACAGATCGTTGAGCATGGAACTCTGGAAGATATCTTCAACCACACCATGCACCCATACACAGAAGGTCTTTTCGGTTCCCTTCCGAACATTGAAGACCGCAAGGCGAGACTTCAGCCGATTCCGGGCCTGATGCCGGATCCGACAAACCTTCCGAAAGGCTGCCCGTTCTCCCCGAGATGTAAGTACTGCACAGAAGCGTGCAAAAAAGACAGACCGGAAAAGAAGTGGGCGAGCGATACGCATTATGTGCGCTGCGTCCGCTACGAAGAGCCGGGATTTTCCATTGAAAGGAGTGAGCAGTAATGGCAGATACGATCCTTGAAGTAAAACACCTGAAAAAATATTTCAACACTCCAAAGGGACTGCTCCATGCGGTCGATGACGTGAACTTCACTCTGGAACGTGGAAAAACCCTCGGTATCGTAGGTGAGTCCGGATGCGGTAAGTCCACCACAGGACGTTCGATCTTACGTCTCATCGAGCCGACTGCCGGTGAGGTCATCTTCGATGGTGAGGATGTATGTAAAAAGAATAAAAATGAACTCCGTCTCTTAAGACGTGACATGCAGTTGATCTTCCAGGACCCGTACGCGTCCCTTGACCCGAGAAAGACAGTCAGTGAGATCATTGCTGAGCCGTTAAAGCTCCAGAAGCTT
The DNA here is from genome assembly GCF_057397225.1 of Pilosibacter sp. NGB245. Lineage (NCBI taxonomy): Bacteria > Bacillati > Bacillota > Clostridia > Eubacteriales > Clostridiaceae > Pilosibacter > Pilosibacter sp. NGB245. The sequence goes on from NZ_CM171584.1 coordinate 1,706,952, forward strand.
ATTACGGACCCGAAAGCCCGTATGGATCGAGTGCGTGAGCTGATGCAGGTCGTAGGTCTTGCAGACCGCCTGATCAATACATACCCGCATGAGCTTGACGGTGGCCGCCGCCAGCGTATCGGTATCGCGAGAGCACTTGCGATGAAACCGAAGCTTATCGTCTGCGACGAGCCGGTTTCTGCCCTTGACGTATCCATTCAGGCACAGATCTTAAACCTGATGCAGGATCTTCAGGAACAGATGGGATTGACCTATATCTTCATCACACACGACCTTTCCGTTGTCAACCACTTTGCGGATGATATCGCGGTTATGTATCTTGGACAGCTCATCGAGAAAGCTCCGTCTGAACAGCTTTTCGATAAGCCGACTCATCCGTATACACAGGCTCTGCTCTCTGCAATTCCGGTACCAAGCCTGAAAAAGAAGAGAGAGCGTATCATCTTAAAGGGTGAGATCACTTCCCCGATCAACCCGAAGCCAGGTTGCCGTTTTGCTGCCCGCTGTCCGTATGCGACAGACCGCTGCAGAAGCGAGGAACCGGTGCTCCGCGAGATCGAACCGAATCATTTCGTGGCATGCCACCTGACGGAAGGCAAATAAGGAGACATTCGTATGCCCCCGCCGGTATTCTGGCGGGGGTATTTTGCATGAAGCGATTTTCTGATCTACAATAGGAAACGCCGACAGAAATTGATGCAGGGTATGCTGTGCTGTGAGGGCAGCTTCTTTTGTAAGTATAATAAATTTGACAGGGAAATGATCCTGCGATAAAACTACATATATAAATAGGAAAGAGAGGACCTGGAACCATGAAACAGATCGATATCAGAGATTTTACAAATTATCATTATCCCACGATCTTTACCCCGGCACCGGATGGAAAGCACGCGGTGATGGCGGTGGTGGATGCCAACGAGAAGGACAACTGCTATGAGTCCTGCTTATGGCTCTATGATATGGAGACAAAGAAAACTTCCAGACTGACAGGCGGAAAGAAAGAGCGCACCTTCATCTGGATGGATTCCGAGACGATCCTCTTTATTGCGGACCGTGAGAAGACTTATCAGGAAAAAACGAAGAACGAGGAAGACTGGACCTGCTTCTACACCCTGAACATCCATGGCGGTGAGGCACAGTTCGCGTTCGCTGTTCCGTATAAGGCAGTGAAGATGAAAAAAGCCGGAAAGAAACTTGTCCTCACAGTGAAATATGATTACAACAAGCCGGATCTCTCCCACATGGAAGAGGGCGAGGAGAAGAGAGCTGCTTTAAAGGCGTGGAAGGACGAGAAAGACTATGAAGTCTTCGATGAGCTTCCGTTCTGGGCGAATGGTCAGGGCATTGTAAATAAGAAGAGAACGAGACTTGCAGTCTATGACATGGAGAGCGGTTCCTGTGAGATTGTGACTCCGGATTACGAGAATGTCGAGAGTTCCTGGGTCGAAGGCGATGATACGATCCTCTATGTTTCCAGCCTTTACACGGATAAAAAGGATGTCTACCAGGGATTAAAGCAGTATACGATCTCCACGGGTGAGTTAAAGACTCTTGTAGAGCAAAAGGATATGAGCATCGATTACGCGTGCATCCTCAAGGGAAAAGTAACCTTCTTCGGTTCCTACATGAAAGAATACGGCTTTAATGAGAATGACAAGCTGTATACGGTGGAGAACGGCAGGGTAGAGCTTCTTTCCGACTATGATGACAGCGTCCACAACTCGATCTGCTGCGACTGCAAGTTTGCGGACGGAGCTTCCGCGATCCATGACGACGACAAGATCTACTTTATCGCGACGCTGCGAAAACAGAGCGTGATTCGTACCTTTGACGCTGAGGGTCACATGGAGACGATCGTGGACCGTCAGGGAAGTGTCCACACACTGGCGAAGTCCGGAGATACCGTCTACTTTACCGGAATGCGCGATATGGGACTCACCGAGTGCTACGCGTTTGACGGAAAAGAGGAGACGAAGCTCACTTCCTTTAACGACGCGGTGATGGCGGAGAGAAGTGTTTGCCCGGTTGAGGAGTTTACCTTTACATATAAAGATCTGGAGCTGGACGGCTATGTGATCAAACCGGTGAACTTTGACCCGAATAAGACATATCCGGGAATCTTAACGATCCACGGCGGTCCGCGGGCAACCTTCGGACCGACGTTCTTCCACGAGAGCGAGGTATTTGCGAATGCCGGATATTTCGTATTCTTTACGAACCCGCTTGGAAGTGACGGACGCGGAAATGAGTTCGCAGACATCACCGGAAAGCACGGCGGAATCGACTTTGAATGCTGCATGGCACTCACAGATGAGGTATTGAAGCGCTATCCGCAGGTTGACGAGAAGCACCTGGGCGTTATGGGCGGAAGCTACGGCGGATTTATGACAAACTGGGTAATCGGAAATACCACACGATTCGCAGCGGCCTGCTCCCAGAGAAGTATCTCCAACTGGGTATCCAAGTGCATGACCACCGATATCGGCTATTACTTCAATATGGATCAGATCAAGGCAGATCCGTGGAACAGCCAGGAGAAGATGTGGCAGCACTCACCGCTCAAATACGCAAACATGGCGAAAACTCCGACCCTCTTTATCCAGTCAGATGAAGACTACCGCTGCTGGATGGGCGACGCGATCCAGATGTTCTCCGCGTTAAAATACTTTGGTGTAGAAGCCCGCATGTGCCTCTTCCATGGCGAGAACCACGAACTCTCAAGAAGCGGTAAACCGAAACACAGAATCCGCAGAATGACGGAGATGATGGAGTGGTTTGAGAAGTATTTGAAGTAAGATGGCAGACAACAGAAAAATCAGCAATTTATATTAAAGGAAAGAGGCTGTCCGAAAGGGCAGCCTTTATTATGGAATTTTTGTGGCAAAATTTCGTCAGTGTAGATTTTTCAGTGACAAGCGGTGTAAAGTATGGTACGATACATATAAGCGTGGGTCTGTCTTTACAGATCCCGGAAGGAATTCGATTTTATATCCGGTTTTCGAAAAACGTGATCCCTGTGGGAATGCGAAAGCAGTAAGCTTTGAGGCGGGACCGGATCAGAGAAGGAGATTTTTGCATGCGGAAACGCTTATTTGCGATAGTTCTTGCGCTGACAGCAGCAGTTGGGATTTCTGGCGGTACTGCGTCTGGCGCAGTAAGATCTGCGCAAGTCGATACGATCACGATGGACGCAGAGATGCCCGATGATGAGGTAGAGGTAGACCTCGGCTGGAAAACCCAGCAGGATAAAGGACGCTGGATCGATAAGATGGGGATTGGTGACGATGTAAACAGCCTGCTCCTGATCATCAATAATCTGGACACCGAAACAGATACAGTAAAAACAACAAAAGATCGTACCTCCAGCGAGAAGGTTGTCCGCGCGAAGAGAAAACAGCTTCCGGGGAACTCGAGACTTCTCTACCTCTCGAGAACGGATACCGGTTGGCAGGAAAATTTTTCGGTCAACTGCTATGTTTCCGGCGGACAGGAGGATGACTCCGAGGTGTATGGTGTTTACCGTCTGGAGAGTACCTTCGGAAGTGAGAATGACCCGGGCAGTCTTGCACCATACCGGAAACTTACGGAAAATGATTACTGGATCACGGATCCGGAAGCAGACGGTTTCGGCGTGATCGCCGGAAAGAAGCCGGAAGGACTTCCGGCGGCTCAATTTGTCAATCTGGAAGCAATGCGTGCTTTTTCTAATTTTGGAATGATATTAAAACCGGAGGAGGGCGCGGAAGGGTATCCGGCTCTGGTGGTAAACTGCCAGCAGTCCGGTGCGAAGAACAGATCTCTCTGCGGGATCCAGCTCGCCCAGTCCTATGTGAGAATGCTGATCCAGTCTATGGATTCCGGGACCAGAATCATGATCGCCGGGGAAGTAGAAGATCTGGAAGATATGGTGAACTAAATAAGAAGAGAAAGATGCCTCATGGATACAGTAACGATATCCGGAGGCATTTTTTGTGTAATAGGAAATTCCGAGGAATTTCCTATTACACAAAAGGCACTAACGCGCCAATGGTGCGCACCCGCGCGAAGATGTAGATTGTCACAAGCGACCGCGCGAGACAAGAGAATGTGCCAAGGCGTAGTCTATTTTTATGATTGGAAAATTCAAAAAGTTCCCTATGGCACAGAGACATATTATAAAAAGACACATGATAATAGGAAGAGAAGCAGGACAAAATCTGTCGCTACACGGATAACAGCTCTGAAATTTCACTGAACGGAATGGATAAAATCCATCAAACTTTATGTATTTAGTACAGAAATCGACGCGAATAGACGAAAAAACCGTGGAAATATAGACATTTTTTTCCAAACGTGGTAGCATTATGTATTATGGGATACTTATAAACAGAAGTATGTGAAAAAGCTTACAGATATGTCTCCAGCATAATCAAGAGGTGAGAAAAAATGTCGAAATACGGAAAACTGATTGCGATCGGCGCAACGACGCTGCTTGCCGCCGCAGGAACATTATCAGCCGGGATCTTCATGTCATCTGCGAGGGAATCGTCGATGGTGGGAGACGGGTATGTGTTATCTTCGGACTGGCAAAGTACGCAAAGCGAGAAAAGCGGGAGCGAAGAGGCAGCTCCGGAATCGTACTATTTTTCAGGTGGAACAAAGGTAAAAGGAAAATTCCCGAACGAGCTTGTCTTTCGTGACATCGAAGGAACAAAGCGCAGCGTAGGAAAGGAGAGCTTTCTCCACTACGCGGATGGTTCGGCGAGTGCCACATCAAACGGTGTGCTCGTGAACCTGGATGATGTCAATACAGGACTTGTCAACCACTACAGTGTGGAGAAGAATACGGTCCTCGCGGCATCCAATGGCGGATTCTCCGTGACAAATAATGGAAATGAGATCTCCTTCAACAACTTTATCTGGAAGATCGGTGATGACCGTTTTATGGTCTACTCGAACGGCGCATCGCTGCATCTGCCTTCCGGAGAAGAGATGGCGATCGACGGATGGCTCGAGGCGGAGTACCCGGAACAGGGAATTATCTGTCTTGCAAACGATACAACACAGTACCAGATCGTTGCAGATGGTACATACATCACTCTGGGCAATGGAGTCCGCTATGACTTCGGTGACCAGATTATTTCTGATGCCCAGGGAAACAGCCGGATGACGTTTCAGGAGATGCTTCTGGATGCGGATGATAACATTCAGGTCCAGTCTGCAGAGGACTGGGTTGCACCGGAATTCGATTTTACGGTCGTTGACGGTCAGTCCGGAGAAGAAGGCGCGGCAGGAGAGACAGGCGCGGCCGGGGAGACCGGTGCGGCTGGTGAGCAGGGTGACGAAGGAAAAGAAGGAAAGATCGGAAACAACGGCGAAGACGGAGAAGACGGTGAAGATGGAAACGAAGGCCAGGACGGCGATGAAGGAAGCAGCGGAGATGATGGCTCCGATGGCGGAAGCGGTTCCAACGGTCAGAGCGGTTCCAACGGATCCGGTGGAAAAAAGGGTACGAACGGAAGCTTAAACAATCCGGAGACCCAGGCACAGGCCTCCTTCCAGATCACGGAATTCACGCTGACAGCTGGTACTCTTGATGCAACCTTCACTGTAACCGATGAGGACGATGTCTTAAACGGTCAGGAAGGCAGCGTTTACATTTACGATAAGAACGGCCAGCCGGTCGAGCTTGAGGTAAGTGGGGAAGCGGACAACACGAGGATCAACTTCGCGGCAGATGAGACCTACACCGTGACATGTTCCAACTTAAGTCCGGATCAGGAATACCGTCTGGTCGTAAAATCCGGGTATCTGTTAAAGAATATTACGGGAAGCAGGGATTACATCAACCGTACCTTCTATACAGACAGTTCGGGATTAAACCTCGATAAGGCATATGCGAAGGAAGACGGATTCGTTGTAACCCTTGAGAGAATGGATTACTCCGAAGCGACCCAGGCAAGGATCACGATCCTTGATTCCAAGGGAAAAGAGATCATGAGAAAAGAGGTCAGTGCGACCGAGCTTGCAGATCACAGCAATCTCGTAACACTCGACACGGCTTCTGACTTTACAGCCTTAAACGGCGGAAATAATACTCTTACGAGTGATAAGACTTACAGTGTAAAACTTGAGTCCTATGTGGGCGGAGTCTGGAAGACGAGCGGTACTACCCAGACATGGAAGACCTTAAAGAAGACTCCGAAATTTGACGGAAAACCGGCCGGCTACGCAAACAGCCAGACCTACTTTGATCTCTCTGTAAAAGTACAGGATGAGGATGAGGCAGTTACCGGTTATACCTGGGAGATCCTGGATCCGGAGAACAGGGGGGCACTGATCGAAACCCTGACTTCCACGAAGCCGAATACCTCCCTCTATATCGGACCGACAAAAGATGGAAATAACAAGATCGAAAAAGGTCACCAGTACATTGTGCGCGTCACAATGAATTATTACGATAACGAAAAGAATGTTGAAGTTACGAGTGATCCGTCCGACGGATTCATGATGACTTCCAAGGGTGAGGTTTCCCTTTACTATACCTGGAATGAGAATATCGCAGACCTCGATAAGAACACAACTCTCAACGGTGTTCTTACCATCGACCCGAAGGAGTACGGAACGATCTTTTCATCAGAGACCCATCCGCTGGAGATCATGATCGAGAGCAGCGGAAACTACACTTCAACGATGAAGATCAATTTAAACTCCAAGGACTCCAACTACTCAGATGGTGAAGGAAAATACAACATTCCGATCCTCCAGTACGGATTAAAGACAAAGTCCAGCTACCGTATCTCCGCATGGGGCTACGTTGAGGATCCGGTGACAAAGAATTTCACGAGGACATATCTCGGTGACTGCGTTGTAAGTACAGGCGAGCACAGCCCGATCTCCGTGAACGTTGTTCCGGACTCCTCTGTGAACGTCGGTGTATCGGTCTACTTCGGTAAAGATACCGATACAGAAGACACTGCAAATCTTTCAACGAAATCGGTCAAGATGGTCCGTGCTGCGATCTATACAGGTGCCAACACCTCCGGAACTCCGCTGGGAGCCGGTCCGGTTGACGTCTATATCGACAACACGAACAACAGCAAACCGTATACGGGTGATTTCGTCAGCAAGTACTGGGGCGAAAACGGACGTCAGGACGCATTAAAGATCAGCGCCCAGACCTTCGGCCTTTCCTCCGCAGAGCTGACAGCATCCAAGTATACGATCGCGATCCTCGGTGTTTACGACTATACATATAACTACTCCTACCTGGCAGATTCTGCCCAGAACCTGTCAAATTATGAGAACCAGCTTCCGTTCGAGACGGGAAGTACCACTTACTACTCCGTAAGCTACGATGAGAAGGTTCCGGATTTCCCGAGCCCGCTGACTTCCGGTGTGACTGTGACTCCCATCACGAACGCGAAGGCAAACTCCTATCTGCAGGGAACGACAAAAGATAACCTTGCGGACGACACGATCGTCGGATATAACCTCCGCGCGAACTACAACAACGAAGGCGGACTTGCGAACTCTGTCACTTACTATGTAATGACGGAGAAGGATATTCTCGGATATGAGAACGATTCCGATACAGATAAGGGAAATGATCCGACCGAGTGGACAGACTGGGGCAAGGATAACTCCCCGAAACTGAAATTTACGCTTCCGGTCAATGCGAATGACCGTTCGCTCCCGTCGATCAATATCTTCTTTATGGATCCGGTAAACGGCGTGACGAGCACGATGGATTCCGTGTGGAACACCTGGGGACTCCGGATGAGCGAGGAGGAGAAGGTCGGCAACACGAACGGCGGAGCTGCTTCATACTTCAATAGTCCGTCGAACGGTACCGTCTCGATCTTTGCGGGACCAAACTCAAACGTCACGAGAGGATGGCACTATGTATTTGCATATAAGGCGAGACTGACCTTCCGAAACAACTCCAACTATATCTTCCCGAACAATGTGACAGGAAGCTTCAGTAAGGGCACCCTGCTCTCATCGGGAGTTGTCGACACACCGAAGCAGTCTCCGGACGTAAAGATGTATATCGAAAAGATCGAGAAGGGCGGAGTGCAGTGGAAATACCACTACGACGATGTGGATGAATCATCCATGCTCGCACAGACGGCTATTACGGACGATACCACACTCGGCGAAGTATTTCTCGGTGCGAAGAGAATTTCACCGACAACAAATGGACTTTCTTATATCGGAACAGATGGCGATTACGGGATCATGAAGATGGCGATGGGAGATGCCACACAGGCCTACACCATCAAGATGAATCAGGTCCTCTATAATGAGAAAGATGTCATGGAGAACGGCAGCCAACCGACCTCCGCAACCCTGTCGCTGGCGTCCCATATGTATACGCCGCCGATGGAACCTTCCGATATAAAGAACAACCTTGCTATCCGTGTGTCATATGCAAACAATTCCAATACGGTGCGCTTTGAGTTTATCGTAAAGAATAATGCGATCGATCTGAACCGTGTCAGCCGCGTAACCGTGACAGGAACACCGGAAGGCGGAACTTCGTATACCTCTTACTATGCTGGTTTTACCGGAACGACAGACGGAGGAAACCAGTATGTGGGTTATGATCTCTCCCTCTTAAAAGGAATTACGAGCGGAAAGAAGGTAACCTTTACAGTAAACCTTCAGTATGATTCCGGCTTCGGAGGTCAGTACTATCTGACGAATGCACCGGCCAATGAAAACAGCGCGGAAGGCACGACCGGAAATTATATCGTGGAGTCCCTTGACAACGGTGAGAGCAGCCAGTATATGGAGTGGTACTATACGATCAACGCAAACGGCAATCTTGTCCGCAAGGATCCGTACCTTCGGTCTACTCCGTGGATGGCAGTGTATACAGTCAACGATGTGACGAAGATTGACAGTCTCTGGCCGGAGGATGCGAAGAAGAACAAAAAGGATGGAGATATTCTTCTGAAGTTCAAGAATAGATCGAATATCTTCCCGTCCTCCTATACGGATGAACAGAAGGAGGAGGAATTCAATAAACAGGTCCTCCAGCTCCGTCTCGGAACTTCCGGTTACAAGGAAGTCGGCGGAACACTCCAGCCGCTTCTCAAGGTGGAGAAAAAACTCATGTTCGACAAGGATGCGGATGCAAACCAGATGTCTGTGAACGTTGGAACCTTAAGTCCGACGATCAATGATGTTATGAGAACGACAGCGCTTACAACCTGCCGCCTCCAGTTCCGTACCAACAGCCGTGATCTTCTGGCGGAAGAAGAGGACGGAAAGAGATATATCGTGGTCCGCGTCTACAGACGAGGTGAGACGACAGGAGATCCGGTCTTTGAGGAAAAGATCCCGATCGAGGGAGATCAGGCTGCGTACTATACAAGCCAGATCACCGGTCTCAGCCAGAATACCGAGTATGAGATCCACGTTCTTGGAAAGGCAATGGGAAGTGATACCTTAAAGGAGCTTCTTGACAACGACAGGAACAGCGAAGCGATCTACTTTGTCCAGACGATGGACGGAATGGATATCACCGGAATTAAAGCATCGGATATCAACTATGTAAGCTACACAGACAAGAGTGTGAATGTTTCCTACGGTCTTTCCCTGACAGAGGGCTTCGATATCACTTATGAGCTGAAAGAAGTCGTAAATGGTGTTGAACAGCAGCATGTTGTGGCAGACAATGACGCGATCCTTGCGGCAATGGGCTATACAAAGAACAGCGATGGAACATGGATCGACAAGGACGGCCGCGCGAGAAGCTATATGTCCGAGATGACCGAAAAGATCGATCTCTCAAAGAACACACTGATGAAGCCTGGACACCAGTACCGGCTCTATATCCGTGCGAAGGATGCAAATGGTGAGTCCGTGATCGGAAACAGAAATTATTTTGCAACGATCAACTGGGATAAGCTGATCGATCCTGGCTTCTATGTAGAAACGAGACCGGTAAACAACGGACAGGGACTCAGCATCTCGGTTACCCCGCAGGATCCGAACAAGACATTTGCGGAAGGTAAATATGTGATCGCACTCTACGACAGCGACAACAAGATCGTTGAAAACAATGATCAGATGTGTGTCTGGGAAAAGAATGTCTCGGACGGCATTGTGACCGTTTCCACGACAGATAAGATCAGCAGCCTTGATTCAAACAAAGAATACAAGCTCCGCATCTATGCGAGAAAAGATCTGGAGAACAAGGGAACCGAGACGGGACTTACCTGGGGCGAGATCGAAAAAATGTCCGATGCCCAGAAGCAGAGCTTTGCGGCTTACGAGTCTGCAGAGAAGACGATGGATACCTGGGGAGGTCGTTTCGACAGCATCCAGATCAAGAGAAATGCAGGAAACCAGATCCAGATCCTTGTATACAACGGTTATAATCTTGATAACATCAAGATGATCCAGACGACTGTAAACTGGGTTGACAGCCAGGGTACAGCTCATACCGAGAGTAAGACGGTATCAGCAGGAACGACAGGACTGTTTACACAGAAAGGAACAACGTCAACCTATACGACGACAATTCCGATCGAACTTTCGGAGGACGATGTCCAGTATGCGGTAACGATCCAGTTCTTGAAAGAAGATGGTGGTCAGATCTATAAAGATACGATCACATTTACTCCGTAACAGAAGGGGCGACAGAGATGAAACGAGCATTAACAGGAAAAGCAAAGCGGTCCTTCGTGATCTTTGCAGCGGCTGTGACAACAGCCGTTGCAGGGTTCAGCGTGGGGGTCGTGAGCGCGGCCAATACTCAGTCGGAGAAATATGCGGTGCCCGCAGGCGGGACCGTATATGACAACAGCTACGCAAAGATCGAGATTGGCTCAGAAGGAAAAATATACCGCAGCTGGAATAAAGGATACAATCTGGTCGATGATAATAAGAAAGAATATTCTCTCGGACGCCAGACGGTTGCGTATGATCCGGGGGCAAAATCCCTGACGGTCTACGGAGGCGGCTACCGGTTTTATCCGGATGGAACCGTAGAAAGACTTGACTCCCGCTATGAGATCACGGATCTCAGTGAACCGGCCTTTTACAAACTGACAGACCGGAAATATCTGATGACCGGAAGCGGGATCACCGACAACACCGGAAGCCTTCAGACAGAAGGCTGGGCATTTATGGTGGGCGACCGCTCCGGAAATGTCCATGTGATGAACGACCTTCTTGATCTCAAGATCCTTGATGCACAATCCTTTAAGACCGGGGATATCACATTCACCGTGAAGGATGAAGCACTGGATCTCGGACTCGAGCGCACGGTCGATCTCGGTCAGGTCCTCGGCTCTTTAAAAGTCGTGGAAGATCCGTATAATCTCGGCCAGAAGCTCTACTCTTACACGATCCGCGGCGGAGACGGAGGAAACGGTGGTGTCGGAGGAAGCGGCGGTGTCGGAGGAAGCGGCGGTATCGGCGGTAAAGGCGGAAACGGCGGTCTCGGTGGAAACGGAGGCACCGGAGGTACCGGAGGCACCGGAGGTATCGGTGGATCCGGAGGTATCGGTGGGTCCGGCGGAAACGGCGGTTCCGGTGGAAACGGTGGAAACGGCGGTGATGGCGGAGCAGGAGGAAACGGTGGATCCGGCGGACGAGGAGGCGATGGCGGAAGCATCGACAACAGCGGATCCGACCAGGCGATCTTAGGACGCCAGTCCATGCAGTTAAAACAGGTGACAAGTGATTCTTCCTATATTGATACTTCATTTGCGATTTCTGACCCGTTCGGATACTATGGTGTGATCGAGCTGCGTGTTTATGAGGCAAATCACTCTGCGAATGATGACAATTATATCGCGCACGCGTTTGTGAGCCCGGATGACAGTGATTACCGTTTTACGGAGAAACTTCTTCCCAAGACGAAATACCGAGTGGTACTCGGTTACTATCCGGAATATGATGAGAGCGATGAGGACGAAGGTTCCTTCAAGGTCATGGATACCATGAGGGTCTGGACGAAGACGGTCAACTGCGATTTCACCGTCCGTTCCATCACGAGCTCCGGTATCGAGTATGCTCTCAGCATCAACGACGATTATCCGGCGTACAGCGCAAGAGCCGTTCTCTATGATGAGAGCGGAAGCGAACTCAGCGAAAATGAGGTCGATGTCAGCGAAGCGGCAAACGGTGAAGTCACAGAATGGTTTGATGCAGCGGTTGGAGAGGATGTGAGAACCTACCGTCTGGAGCTTCAGATCTTTGCAGCGAACAGCAGTCAGGCGACTGTCTTAAAGACGATCACGGCAAAGAACCCGTATTACAACAGCGGAAGCGGTTCCGGAAGCTCCGGTACATCCGGCGGAAGCACATCCGGCGGAAGCACATCCGGTGGAAGCACGTCCGGTGGAAGCACGTCCGGTGGAAGCACATCTGGCGGAAGCACATCCGGCGGTACATCCTCCCAGGATGCTTCTTCCCAGGATGCATCTTCCCAGAATGTTTCGGACGGGACAACGGTGAATGATGACGCGGACAGATCTTCTTCCGAAAATAATTCGGAGATCGTCTTAAAGAGCGCTGAACCGCTGTTTGAGACAATCCCGGCGGACAAGCCTCTGATCATCAGGACTGAAGATGAGACGAAGGTCGGGGAGTAATCGGAAACAGGTTATTATGAGAAAAACAGGATCGGGATCCTGTTGATAAAGAAAAAGCAGCGGGGAGAAAACATTTCCCCGCAAGATGGAGGAAAGAAAAATGGAGACAATCTTATCCACAACAATATCAGCGATCGGCTGGATGTTAGGACTTGCGTTCCTTGGCGCCGGGATCGGTCTTGGAATTCTCGGTTCCAAGGCGGCAGAGGCGATTGGAAGAAACCCGGAGACAAAATCTGACGTTATTCAGGGGATTATGACGGTGGCGGTCGTGCTGACCGTCCTGCTCCTGTTACTGTTCGCGTTTGTATTCCTGCTTCTCTATTTCAATCCACTGATCTACTAATCGAAAGGCAGGTGCAAGACCATGCGGTATGTCATGATATTCCTGGCGGTTCTGGTGGTTCTCCTGCTTATGATCGCATTTATGTTTTTGGTAATCAGGCAGGTATCGGACCGGGTAACCGGGCAGGTCAACGGGCGGTATATGCGCGAGCTCTCCGTCTTTGACCGGTTGTATGAGGAAAAAAAGAAAAAGCTTGAAGAACTGGAAGAAAAAGAGCGGCTCTATGGAGTCAACCTGATGAAAAAGGACGCGCCTGCAAAGAATCCGGCGAAGGTTCAGACTGTCGCAGAAACACCCGCAGCCGGTCTGGAGCTGCCGCCGGCATCGACAGGACAGACAGATTTCGGCGAAGCATACAGAAATGTCCGGAACGAATTTGCGGTGGACAGAAGCGCAGAGATCCGGGGGATCCTTTCTCTGGATCCGGGTCCGATGGCAGAGACCGGAAAAGCGGCCGGCAGGATCCTTACGGATCTTCCGCTCGAAACTGCATACAGTCTTTCAACTCTCGATCCGGAAGAGCAGGATCAGATCTTAAGACAGTGTCTGGATGAGGAAGAGTTAAAGATTCTGGAGCAGTATCTTGATGAGAATGGTACGATGGATGCCTGCGGATTCCGCGAGTATGCCTCCGTATTCTCGGATCTTTACAGTGACAAGACGACTGTCTATACCGGAAATCCGGAGAGTGCCGGAAAAGACGGGCGGGTCGAGACGGTCTACGATGAAGGGATCTGCGAGGGAGTCCGCGTTGTCCGCGGAAACCGGATGTTCGATTACAGTATATAAGGAGAAGCAAAGATGGAAAGTTACAGCAAGAGTCTGGTTGATAAAAAAATTGAAGAGATCAAAGCCGGACGCAACAGTTATGAAATCGGTCTGGTGACAGCTGTAAAAGAATACATTCTGACGGTCCGCGGACTGGAAAATGCCGTTTTCATGGAGAGAGTCCTGATCGGAAACGGCGCGGAGGGATACGTCAACGCGATCCGCAGATCGGAAATCTGTGTCACCGTCGTAAAGAGCTATGGACCGGTATTTATCGGAGATCAGGTCCGCGGAACAGGGGAGACCTACAAAGCGGCATTCGCTTTAAGCTCCTTCTCAAGAGTCGTTGATATGTTCGGACGCGACCGAATGACTGATCAGGTCCTCGAGGACGCGGAGCCGATCGCGATCGAGAATGAGCCGATCTCCATCATGGATCGGGGAAAAGTCTGCCGTCCGCTCGAGACCGGGATCGCCGGAATCGATCTGATCTACCCGATCGGTAAAGGCCAGCGTCAGCTCATCATCGGAGATAAAAAGACAGGAAAGACCCAGATCACTTTAGATGCCATCGCAAACCAGAAGGGAAAGAATATGGTATGTATCTATGTGGCGATCGGCAAGACGAAAAAACAGGTAAAGCGCGTCTATCAGGAGCTCCTTGCAAAGGGCTGCATGAGCTACACGATCATTCTCGCGGCATTCAATGATGACACGCCGCCGGTGCTCTACCTGACCCCGTATGTAGCGGCTTCGATCGCAGAGAAGTTTATGATGGAGGGAAACGATGTCCTTCTCGTTCTTGATGACCTGAAACGCCATGCGGATGTCCACAGAGAGATCAGCCTGCTCTTAGGTCATGTACCGGGACGTGAGGCATATCCGCCGGATATCTTCTATACACATTCCAGACTTCTGGAGAGAGGATGTCAGCACTTAAACGGCGGCTCGATCACGATTCTTCCGATCGTGGAGACAAAGGGCGGGGATATCACAGGATATATCTCCACAAACATCATCTCCATCACGGACGGACAGATCGTTCTCTCAAAGAAAAACTTTGATAAAGGACAGAAACCGGCGATCAACTACGGACTCTCCGTATCCCGTCTTGGCGGAGCGGTACAGGAGGAGAAGGTAAAGAAACTCGGTACAAAAGTACGAAGAGAACTCTTAAGCTACCTCGAGACGAGGGAAGTTTATGAGCTCGCCAATATGGATGAGATGAGCCCACTCATGAGAGCAAAATTAAAGAGAGGCGCAAAGATCCTTGAGGGTCTGATCCAGTACAAATACAGCCCGCAGTCACCAGAGACATGTATTTCCAAGTTTTCCGCGATTTTACAGGAAGGAGCGGCAGAGGGAAATGAGCATTCGTAATGTAGTCAAAGTCATGAACTTCCATTCCCTGATCCGTGTTGATAAGGCAAAACGTCAGGCAGACAAGTATCTGATGATGGAAGACCAGCTTTACGCGATGATGGAAGCGATCGTCAACAACCGGAACCTGATCCTCGATAAAAAGATCTTCCGGGTGAATGAAGATGCCCCGAAGATCAATATCTACATCGGAAGCGACTTCGGCTTCTGCAGCAACTACAATTCCCAGGTGAATGACCAGCTGCACAAGGATCCAGCGGGGGATGTGAAGATCCTGATCGGAAAGAAACTCCGCTCTGCGGGTCTTGAAAATGTCTGGGACCAGATCGCGTATTCCCGTCTGGAGGAGGAATCAGGCCGGATCCAGAAATTTCTGGAAAAGCAGATCCGCACAAAGAAGTGTTCCGGGATCAACCTGATCTACAACCACTATGAGAATACGACGAACATCTACTTCCGGAAACTCCAGATCTTCCCGATCAGCCGGGATGAGTCAGGAAAGAAAACGCATACCGAGGATTTTGCGATCGAGGGAGACATCAACCGGATCATGATCCGCCTCATGGAGACGTATGTGTATTACGAACTGATGCTGGCAGTCGTGAACAGCCGTGCGGCAGAGAACATCCTGCGCCAGAATGCAACGACCGAATCCTTAAAGAAGATCGATGAGATCGAGGAGGAGAAAGTGATGGAAGAGCGCAGGGAAAAGAGAAACGTGGAATTCCAGAAGGTTGTTGATACCTTCATTAAAAATAAGATGTACTAAAGGGGCGAGGAAGAAACATGTTAGCAGGAAAAATCATTTCAGTTTCAGATCTGCTGGTAGAAGTTCTGCTCTCCGGCGTACAGGTCAAGAAGAGAGACATGATGTACGCAGTCAAGGGAGAGAAGACCTACCGCTTTGAAGTAGAAGATATTGAGGGAAACATAGCCAGCCTTGTTCCCTTTTCAAATGTAGCCGGACTTTCAAGAGGAACAGAAGTCTATAAAGCGGAAGAAGGACTTCAGATGGAATATTCTGATGCGATCCTCGGACGCGTGTTCAGCCCGTATGGTGATCCGATCGATAAGAAACCGATCGAGAGCCAGGGAAAACGCACGGTATATCCGGATCCGCTTCCGCTCGGAACGATCGATGTCAACGGATCGATGCTCTGGACCGGGATCAAGGCGCTTGATTTCTTTGCACCGATGCAGAAAGGTTTCAAGATGGGACTTTTAGGCGGCGCCGGAGTCGGTAAGACCGTTGTCATCAAGGAGCTGATCCACAATGTCTATCAGGGTCTCGGTTCCAACTCCGTATTTACCGGAGTCGGTGAGCGTTCCAGAGAGGGCCGTGAGCTGTACGACGAGATGGAAGAATCCGGACTTTTAGACAAGATCGCGATGGTCTTCGGACAGATGGGAGAGAACTCCGCATCGAGATCCCATGCGATCTACGGCGGACTAACACTCGCGGAGTACTTAAGAGATGAGAAAAATCAGGATGTCCTCCTCTTCATCGATAATATCTACCGTGCAGTTCAGGCATATTCCGAGATCAGCGCGATGGAGAACCGTATGCCGATCGAGAACGGCTATCCGGCGACCTTAGACTCTGATGTCAGCGAGATCGAGGAGAGGATCAACTCCACCGGAGACGGATCCATCACCTCCTTCCAGGCGATCTATATTCCGGCCGACGATATCACGGATGCAGCAGTTCAGACGATCATGGGACACCTCGACGGTCAGGTCGTTTTAAGCCGTAAGGTCGCAGAGAAAGGTCTCTATCCGGCAGTCGATGTGTTCCAGGCTTCGAGTACCTTAATGGAAGTGGAGCGTGTCGGAAAACGTCACTATGATCTTCATGAAAAGGTCATCGCCTATCTCCAGCGTTATCAGGAACTTGAGGAGATCATCGCAGTCCTCGGTATCGAGGAGCTTTCCCAGCAGGATAAGGAGATTTTCTACCGCTCAAGAAAGTTAAGAAATTACTTTACACAGCCGATGTTCGTAGCTCAGGACTTTACCGGGATCCCGGGAGTCTATGTTGAGATCGCAGACGTCCTTGACGATGTGGAGGCGATCTTAAACGGTTCCTACGATGACCGGGATGAGGACGAGTTCTTCATGATCGGCAGCATGAAACAGAAACAGTAGAAAGGGAGGAATCAAGTTGGAGGGAATTATGACAGCCAGGATCCTCGGCTTTCACGAAGGCCTTAAGGTCCTCGAACATGTCGATCTGATCCGGATCGTGAGCAGCACCTACAACCTTCTGATCCTGAAAGACTATATGCCGGTCCTCGGCGAGATCAAAGGAAATGTTGAGATCGTGAGCGGGGACAGGACGGAGACTTACGAAAATGTAACCGGATATTTTATGCACAGCCATAACGAATTTGAACTTCTGATCACGGGAGAATGAGACTATGATAGATGAACTGATCGCGGGAATCGTCCTGTTTAAAAACTTCATACTGCTGACGCTTGCGGCGGGAATCATCGGTTCCCTGCTCGCTGTGATCGGAACAAGAAAGTTTTCGTGGAACGGAAGAGCGCGCGGCGTCTATGGATTTCTCATAAACCGGAGCGACCGGGAGGCGGTCTGTTTTGCAGTATCGCTTCTCGGGTTCCTGTTCGTCCTCTCGTCCGTGATCTTCCGGGTAGAGATGGAGCTTCCGCATCTGGTTTTCCTTTTCCTCCTTGCGGTGGCAAAAGCAGTCGCCGGAGGCGGCGGACGCGTATTCTTAAGGGATCTTCTGAACAGCATCCTGATCTTTGTCGCCCTGCTGGTCGGAAATGTCCTGAGCGGGTACCTGAGGGAGACGAGGTTTGACCTCTATGTTGCGGTGATCCTCGGATTCCTCGGAATTTTCCTGATCGTTTACAGCGCGTACTTTTTACTGAAAGATATGGAGGAGCAGTCATGAAAGGCAGAACAAAATTAGAGAGAAAAGGCAGAGGATTCCGGGACCGGCTCTTAAGCCTCGGGATCATGGCTGCAGTCCTTGTGATCGCTGCCCTGGTCCTGATCTTTAAGAGAGATATGGACTCCGTCGTCTTAAAGGACGGAGCATACAACTATTTCGGAGATGTAAAAGTCGAATATACAGGAAAATGCAGAGTCCAGTACACGGATAAAGAGGTGACGATCCGGGATGAAAACGGAACGCAGACCCTGAATTCCAAACCGTTGTACCAGCCGGACGGAATGGCACTTCTGCCGTTTGATTACGCGTGGTATGCGGGAAATGACAGCGTATACCGCCTGTCCCATTTCAGTACGATGGCGATCGAGAACAACTCGGTCGTTCTCAGAGACGGAAATCTGAAGGCGGAAAATGCCGGCGGATATCTCTTCGACGGCGTGGACACTTATATATTCCTTGAAAATACAGAACTTCGCTGGGACGGCGGCAGTGTGGAAGTCCCGGCGCTTTCATATGCTGTGGCGAGATACGGGAATACACTCCAGTATTTCGACTATGCGGCAGGAACGAGCACGGTTGTCCAGACAGGGGAATCGGAACTCACAGCTTCCTTTGCGAACGGGGATGTCCTTGACATGGGAACAGACACGATGAAGAAAGCGAACGGAACTTGGTATCTTCTTGTTGCGAGACCGGGAACGTTAAACAGAATGGAGAACAAATAGGAAGCAAAGGGGGAACTGGATTATGAAAAAAATTATCGCGATGGCAGCCATGCTGCTTGCGGTGGTGGTATTTGCCTACACATACCGCCTTCAGACTCTGGCCTGGCTTCAGCTTCCGGCATTTGCAGTGACAGAAAAGGACATCACAGATACCTTAAAGGCAGACGGAACGCCGGAGGAAGACAAAGAGGTCCTTTCGATGCGTGCCTGCACAGAGGATGAAGCGCTGTACCGCAGAGCAAACCGGTACTTTATCGGCGATAAGAAAGAATCCGTCGATATCACCTACCCGTTATTTGCACAGGAGGGAACGGCGCTCTATTATTTAAACGGTGATCTCAAACTCATCACAAACGATTTTGAGTCGTATGAACCGTATGAAGGTATGCTCCTGAGCAATGGTACTGCATATGATATTGACGGTCAGACAGCAGAGGACGAGGAGTATATCCTCTCCACAGCAGGAAAAGGTCTCTACATCAACACCCAGCCGATGACCGTGACCTCTTCCGGTAACGAATCAAGGATCCGTTTAAACAGTATCATGTACCTTGGAGATTCCGGCATCCACTATTACAGCTACGATGACGGAAGACTTGTCTACGGGCAGACAAAGATCACTTACGGGGACACGGTCAAGATCGGTTCGGTCAGCATGTCCTACGATGAGTTTTTAAAACAGCTCGGTCTCGTCGCAGAGTACAGCTCCACAGAGCAGAAAATACAGCCAGAGACGGAGGCGGAGACAAACCCGGCCGACCGTTCGGACCGTGAGCAGAGAAGACCGGGATCTTCCGGCGAGCATGCAAACGGAGAGACTGTCGCAAATGCGGACACCTCTGTCACACCGGCACTTCCGGTAACACCGGGAGCCGATGGGAACAGACAGGTGAACGAGGAGATCGATGAGTCCGGCAGCACGGATGGAAATAACGGAAGCGATGACAGCGGTCTCTATACGGACAGCACCTTCGCAGAGGAAGGCAGCGGAGACAGCTCCGGCGACTCCGATTCCGGCAGCGGCTCCGGTTCCGCGGGAGGCGGATCTGCGAGCGGAGGCAGCGGAAGCAGCAGCGGCGGCTCCGGCGGAGGCGGAGCATCCGACTCCGGAAGCGGAAGCGGAAGCTCCGGAAGCGGAAGTTCCGGCGGAGGCGGCGGAAGTTCGTCCTCCCCATCCGGAGGCAGCGGCAGCGTTGACCAGTCCGGAGACGGCGATTCCGGTGCAGACACAGGCGATGGATCCTCCGACGGAGGCGATTCTGACGTACGTCCGGATGAATTTAAGGAACCGACAGTGACACTTTCCAATATCAATGTCGGCGTATATGGCATGACAGGCAAGGTTGAGATCACGGATGATCAGAGCCGTCTTGTTCGTGTCGTCTTCCGGTTCAGTGTCAACGGAACCCAGAAGAGCCGTAAAAACATGAAAAAAGAAGGTACGCTCGAGGTTACAAACCTGGAACCGGGAACGACGTACCAGTTAAGCGGAGATATCGTTTTCCGCAACGATGAAGGTATCAAGGTGACAAAGCCATTCATGGATGCCATCGAGATCTCGACACTTCCGATGACGACACTTCGCCCGATGCGGCTGACATTCTCTGAGCGAGATACCTTCCTCCCGTATCAGATCGGGATCGACAGGATCCTCGCAGAGGATGTCGCGACTTCCGATGAACGGATCTCCGCGATCCCGTACATCAGCAGGATCGAGGTGACGGCCGGCGGTGAGGATTACAACGTCGGCGGTACGATCGTGAGAAATATCAAAAAGGGAACAGCGGGAGACTGGCTTTCCAAAGAAGGTTTTTCTTCCAATAAGACCTATGATTACACGATCCGCGTCATGGACCGGTTCCGGAATGAATTTGAACTGACATCGGACAGCATCACAAGGGGATCGACTCATACGAGCAAAGTGGAGCCGAAAGCTTCACTCCGCGAGACAGGAAACACGGTCGGGACCCAGACGATCTCCGTCCAGATCCAGAACACGGACCATGCGGCGATGGAGAACTGCTATTTCTATGTGGTCAACCAGCAGGGAGAAGATGTGCCGGCCTTTGACGAGACGGGAGACGGGATCAATACGCGCTACCGCAGGGCAGTTTCCACGGATGGAAAAGCGAATGAGTTTATGATCACAAACCTTCCGTCCGGAAGCTCGTTCTATATGGTTGCCCGTGCGGATTATGATCTGAATGATAAAAATACGGAAAACTGGCAGAGAAACATGCAGCTAGGAAGACTTTCCGTCTACACGGCTCCGATCAGTCTTCTCGGAAACGCATATGTGGATGTCGACTCCGCGGATATCACGGATTCTTCGTTCACGATCGGACTCAGTATCGATACAGATAAGACACTTGAGGGTCTTTTGACTCTTATGGAGCGCCTTCCGGTCGAGATCTCTTCCGATACAAAGACATGGAAGAACGAGGAGATCCTCTCAAGGAAAGAACTCGAAAAAGTGCCGGTGCAGGCCGGTACTGCGAGCATGGTGATTCAGGATCACGATTCGACAGATGCGTCTGTCCCGAAGGTCGTTCTCACGGGAACAGCACCGACGGAAAATACGAATGCCTGGGAGCTTCTCATGAAGGGCTGGAGAGCAGAACTGCAGTTCCGCGAGGGAGAAGGACAGGATGATCCGTTTGACTCCATGACTGTTTACACGGTATCGGTCGGAGCTGTTGCAGCTCAGGGCGGAAGTGAATACAACGTTGGCGCGTCGACAAACAGCCTTCAGCTCCGTACCCTGAAGCAGACGGCGGGAATCCGCCATGACGGCGTGTTC
This sequence comes from Pilosibacter sp. NGB245, assembly GCF_057397225.1. Classification (NCBI taxonomy): domain Bacteria; kingdom Bacillati; phylum Bacillota; class Clostridia; order Eubacteriales; family Clostridiaceae; genus Pilosibacter; species Pilosibacter sp. NGB245. Next base: position 1,728,482 of record NZ_CM171584.1, read on the forward strand.
ACACTCTCGAACTTCATCGAGATCTACCACTTCTATTTCGATGACCCGGACAATGCCGTCGATAAAGGAACGATCACGGTAAAGCTTTACTCTGTATCGGAGGCAAGCCTTGTCGAGACCAGAATGATCAAGACAAATACGGAGTACGAAAGCCTTCGTTTCAACAACCTGAAGATGGATACGGATTACCGTATTGAGTTCACGGCGCAGAACTACAACGTCTACTACGACAGCGGAAAGAATGAGACGAACTACACGTTCCCGGATCCGAACAGACTCTATGTTACAACAGGTGAGGGAATTACCGGTTCGCTTGATCTCGAGTCCATTGTGGCTGCGGGATCCGGATGGAAATCTTCGGTGACGGTTACGTTAAACGACCGGAAGAAGGAACTGAAGAACGGAACATACACCCTGCTCTTAAAAGGAGCGGACGGTATGGACGTTGACTCCTCCAAGTTAAAGGAGATCAGCCGGATTTCCTATGATTTCCCGTATGATACAGCGGGAGACCAGGGAATCTCGGAGGCAAAGAGCTTTGACTGTAAGGGATTCTGGACATATGAGGTCGATCTCCTGATCAGCGTCCGCGGTTACGAGGACATTGTCCTCTCAAAAGTGAACTTCACGACGGAGACCGGAATGGATACGATCTCGAACTGGACGGAGTTCCGGACGAAGCTGAATGCAAATCCGAACGGAAAGTTCGCGGTCATCGCGGATATCGAGAGGACGGATTCCAGCTATGTATCGAACTTTGCCGGAACGGTCGACTTCCAGGGACATACGCTTTCCTTCCCGGAGGGCAGCAACTACGGAGCGGTGATCGGAACCCTCAAGAGTACCGGCGTGGTAAAGAACATTGTATTCAATTACCGGAGAACCGTTTCTCCTACTTCACAGATCTCGCAGACAGGCGGAATTGTCACCATGAACTATGGAACCATCAAAAATATTGTGATGACGATGTCGCTCGGGCGGACGAGACCGAACTACAGCAACGGATTCCTTGTATATACGAACTATAAATCCGGCGTGATTGAAAACTTCTCCATCAAACTTGAGAAGGAGCTCCACGCGAGAAGCTACATTGGTATTGTGTGCAGCGAAAACCAGGGAACGATCCGCCGCGGCGTTGTCTACGGAAAGGACGTTGTCATGGAGAGCGTCGTCTATGGAGGCGATGTGACGGTTGCATCCGGCAGATATGGTGCGATGGCATGTACGAACTCGGCGACCGGTCTGATCGAGGATACCTTTGTGATCAACAATACGGTCAACGAGTACAACAACAGTGAGTGGACAATGAGCCGGACTGCCGGAATTGTCGGAGAAAACAGCGGTACCGTCCGGAACAGCTTCTTTGTCGGAGACACCTACTATTATACGTATGAAAACGGAAAACAGTCCGTTTACAAGATCTACGATAAAGGCGGGTCTACGGTCGGCGCCAACAACAGCGGCGCGCGCTCGACGGATCTCTACCATATCTCGATGAGCTCCGTAGCGGTATATCCGAAGGATCTCGGAACGGCGACGGCGGTCCAGAGACTCTGGGACGGTGTCTGGTATGAGAAGGCTTTCAAGAATCCGGATGCCTTTACGATCGAGAGCCAGCTCGCGAGCGGATACTATCCGCGGATCAATATGTCGGATGCGATGGAGACGGCGCAGGAGAATATCGCCCTGCCGCCGGCACCGGGTGCAGATGTTCCGGAATTTGTCAGCAGCCGTGTGGTCAGCCAGACAAATAAAGAGGCGGAAATCCTCCTCTACTACCGGAGCAACAACCAGCAGAAGATTACCGGAATCGGCATCGATGGCCTGACGACGGAGGTTCTTGACCAGTATACAGAAAACGGCATGTACGTCGTCCGCGTGAAGGTCAGCGATCCGAAATCCTTTACCGGAAAGTATCTCTATACGAGCATTACCTACGAGATCAACACGGTGAGCCACGAGACGACGACTGTCGCCTGCGGTCAGGACGGAAACTATATTGAGGCTGATTTCTACCGCGAGATCGCAAGCTTCGAGGATTGGCTCTATCTGGACCAGTACCCGGCGGAGAACTTTATCCTTGTGGATGATCTCGACTTCACCGGAAAGAACCTCGCAGCGATGCAGGTCGGCACGGAAAAGGTTCCGTTTACCGGAAAGCTAAGCGGTGACGGACATACGGTAAAGAATATCAGCGGTGTCGGCTCCACGATCTTTTCGGTCGTATCCGGAGCGGAGATCAAAGACATCAATTTTGAAAATGTTGAACTAATCACAAATGACTCCGCGGACAACAAGGCGAAGTCCATGCAGGCCGGGATATTTGGAAAGGTTTTAAACAACACGACTTTAAAGAATATCCGTGCCTCAAAGGTGACGCTCTCCGATATGCCGTCGAACATCGGCGGTCTTGTTTCCTACCTTGAGTACAGCACAGTCGAGGACTGCCGGATGGAAGATGTATCGATCCGGACAGCAGCCTACGGAAACAGCGCCCTTTCGGTCGGCGGTCTTGTCGGTTACGGAAAAGGTCTCACGGTGAAGAACTCCTACGCATCGGGGCTTGACATCGAGGCGAAGAACGGAGTCCGTGCGAACGGAGTCGGAGGTCTCGTCGGATACGTCGAGACATTCGGATCTGTATCAAATGCTTACTCTCACGGAACGATCAATACCGCTTTTGGCGGCACCGGCGGGATCGTGGGAGCCGGAAGCTCCGACGTCAGTGAGGCGGTATCCCTGACGGATATCACAAGCTCGACCGGAGACCTCGGCGGAATTCTGGGAATTGCGACGGATAACGTCTCGGTTGATGATGTCATCTCGATCGGAAACCTCTCCGGAAGCGGTTCCAATATCAACCGTATCTACGGAAATATACGTGGTGTTGCACAGTGTGCAGTCACAAACGGCACTGCCTACAGCGGCCAGATCGTCGGAACGGGAACTTCCGTGGAGCTTCTTACAGCGACTTACCTCTCTGCGGCAGGGGAATTCCTGACCCAGAACTTCTTCAGAAACCGCGGACGAATCGGAAACAGCTTTGATATCGAGGGCAGCAGCGGCTATCGGATCGAGGACGGATATCTTCCGCAGTTAAAGAATGTTTCCGGGGAAATTCTCGCAGATCAGACCCCGCGCGAACTTCCGGATGAAAACCTGAAAGTGAGAAGAGCGGAGATCTATCAGCTGAGCAGTGGTGTCTATAACGTCGAGGTATACGCAGAGAACGGCGGAAACGGTTTCCTTTTGAATCGCATTGAGGCGGATGGACTCGATTTTTCTTCCTCAGATCCTAAAAAGGCAGTCGATGGGCTTGGAATCCAGTATTCGGATGTACAGCCGACGAAATTCCAGTCCGTCTACCCGGCATTCGCAGTCTTTAAGAAAGATAGTGTGGAGAAGCGCCTTGCGATCCAGATCCTCGTGAGAGAGGGAACCGTCATCGCGCGGACGATCCGCGATGCGGAAGAGTGGTATGCTGCGATGACAGAGGCGGGACAGAACTTCGAGAACTTCCGGATCGCCGGGGACATCGATCTTTCCAAGTATGTAACGAACGGAAAGATCCCGATGGGCTTAAAGATCAATTCCCTCGTCGGTGAGACAAAGAGCGACGGCGGAAAGTATACGATCACCTTTGGCGGAAAGGAGTACAGCACAGCGAGTGCTGCGGAATCCATGATCAACGTGATCGCCGGGGAGATGAAGAACCTGCGCTTTGCCGATATCGCGATCAACAACGGAACAAAGGCGGGAACCGGTTTTGGTATTGTCTCCACAAACCAGGGTAAGATCGAGAACTGCGAGTTCGAGAAGGTAAAACTTACCGGTTATCAGGCATCCCAGGTCGGTATGATCGGAACGAACACAGGTACGATCACGAATGCTTCCTTAAAGAATATCGAGATCTCGGTTTCCTCGACATCGAGTTATGTCGGTGGTCTTGCCGGTTACTCGACCGGTGCGATCAGCAACATCATGGCGGAAGGAGACGCGGTGGACTATACGTCCCTCGACGGTCTTCCATCGGACACACTCTTTACCTACCGGATCGTTGCACCGTACAGTGAGGGCGTCGGCGGTATCGTCGGCGGAACAAAAGCGACGATTACAGATGCTTCGGTCAAAGGAATCTATGTCAGTGGTTATAGTTATAACGGCGGTATCGCCGGACGTCTCGCTCAGGGCGTGCCGTCCGGAAACCTTACGGTCGGTGAGAGCGGATATCCGGTCTTTGTAAGCGGCAAAAACTATACCGGCGGTATCGGCTCCCTGTTCTCCGAGTCGACGAGAGACAGTGCACCGATCACGAACACGAAGGTGCAGTACACTTATGTCTCCGGCGGAGGAACCACCGCAGGTATCCTCGGAATCGGAAGCTGGTGGACGAGGATCGATGATGCCATGGTATACCGCTCCTATATTAAGGGAACCGGAAGCTACACGATGGGAATCATCCAGAGTGGAGCGAAAGTGAACCGCGCACTCGTAAAAGAGTCCGTGATCACCGGAACTTCCTACGTTGCCGGTATTTCAAACGGGCAGAGTGGCGGTATCTACTACTCGAGCGTCGTTGATTCAACGGTCGAGGGAAGCGGAAACTATATCGGCGGCATCATGGGTAATACATCTGCCCAGGAGGGGATCTCTCAGGTTGCGGTTGTCGGATGTACAGTTCAGGGAACCGGAGCAACTTCGATGGGTGTCGGCGGAATTGCCGGAAGAAACGAGGGAACCGGAACGGCCGCCAGCTTCTTCGTTGTCAATAACACAAAGGTCAAAGGCGTCACGGGGGTTGGCGGTATCACCGGAATTGCGATCGCCGGAAGATATACGTATATGAACTGCAATGCGGATGTCGAGGCGACTGGTTCTGCAGCCGGTGCATTTGCGGGAATCCTCTACGACTACAAATACGATAACCGTGGATACATTTCATACAACCGCGCGATGGTGAAGGAAGGTATCTTCGGAGGAACGGTCAAATCTGTTGAGCAGGCAGGCGCTTTTGTCGGACGTCTCACCTACAGCAATCCGGAGAGAGATGCAACGGGTGCTGTCGTTGCCCACGGAAATGACTATCTGAGCAGCGAAAATTATAATAATTTCGTTCTGACTTCGGATGTAACCGTGACGGGCAGATCGAGTACACCGACCGTCTGGGGTACTTTCTATCTGGACACGACTGAGTACACAGATACGGATTCAACTTATTTAAGACCGACAAGGACTCTTGACGATGAGGGGATCCGGACCGTGAACGGAGCAGCTCCGAAGGCAGCTGTCTGGGGCGGACTGAAATTAAACGGCACACCGCTCTGGGGCGAGAACGGTTCGAAGATCCAGGATTACACCGGAAGCGGAAAACCGTATGCGGAACTTAAGCTGAATGCAAATGCGAAGGATCCGACGAAATTCGATGATCCGGCAGCCGTTGCTCCGTACCAGTATTTTGTTACGGATGCGAATGTGTTTGGTACCAATGCGTTCTACACGAATGTTTTGAGCCTGAATTCCAGCTACTGGGATTATAAGAACCTGAAGCCTGGAAATAATGATACGTATACGGCACATTTCCCGTATGTAAAGACGGGGGAGAGCTTCTACCCGTATCCGGATCAGACACAGACAAACCTCATCAACTATGAGGATGGCTCCTACGGCTTCTGGGGAGTTCCGATCCCGACAGGCGCGATGACTTCGATGTTGTCACTTCGGGATCTTACCGACGAGCAGTACCTCTGGGTATCCGCTTCGGGACCGGCGTCCATCACGTTTGAACTCGCTCCCGACGTTGTCGGAGTGACGATGACGGTTGCAGATGGATCCGGGGAAGTCTTAAGTGTCAACACGACCGACCGGATCTATACGATGCCGTACAATTACAGTACGCCGCTTACCGTAACGCTCTCGGCACCGGAACTCGGATTTACACAGACCTATGATGTTCTGGCGACGGACCTTGTGTCCTCCGTCATGGCATGGAACGGGGATCAGTATTACCTGACCGGTTCCGGGATCCGGAGTGCGTCCGGAAAGCAGATCGCGGGAAGCTTCCTGAACCTGCGCGACGGAAAAGCGCTCGACTTAAACGGCGATGTCTGGGATGTGGAGAGCGGAAGCGTCGTATCGCACTGCGATTTCTCTGACATTCAGTGGGAGGAACCGAAGGCAGTCCATACCTTTACATACGATGGAAAGAAGCTTTCCGTCTACCACCAGTTCATCCACTACGACGGGGAGGACCTCGACCGGCTCGCTTATGTGAAGAACGGAACCCTGTTCGGATTGGAGACGGATCCGGAGCTTGTCTACGGGGCAGTGCTCGCAGATACATATCAGGACAGCCAGTATCTGACAGTTCTCGGAACCGATGGAATGCTTCATGACTTAAATGAGTCGATCCATCTTCCGGAGAGCTTCACAAACCGCGGGATCGTGGAGCTGGCTGATAATATGAACGACAGCAGCCATGTCGCGATCGGCCGGTTTGAGGACGGAAAGGTATTTGCCTTCAACTTCCTGACCGGAACGGAGCTTACGCTTGAGGAGGCGGATTCCTGGGAGAACGGCGAGGATCTGACACTTGCGGATTACGCGGGTCAGTATATCGAGAGTTACTTAGGAAGCTGGTTCGGAATCAACAATTCCGGATATCAGGCATCCGTGAACCTCATGACGAACTTAAGCAACGGAAAACTTGGAAGTCTTGACGATATCCTTTCCTACAAGGGAACCGCCTCCGGAGACGGGGATGCGGCTGTTTCTTCCGGAAAGGCAGGAGGAGACGGATCCTCATCCGGTGATCCTGACAAGACCGAAAAGAACGGAGAAAACGACAGAACGGCTGACAAGACGGAAACGACAGACGGAAACGGAAGGACCTCCGACAATACGGAGAAAAATACTGTTTCCGGAACATCGGTGAAGGATCGTGAGGCGGATACTTCTGAAAAGGATGTAAAAGCTTCCGAAAAGCCGGATTCCGAGAAGAAGACGACTGACAAAAAGGATGGCGGAAAAGAGAAAGCCGCTGTATCTGAGAGCGCGGCTGAGAAGGAGAAATCCGGAAACAGCAGTATCGTGGATAAGATCAGGAGTCTCTTCGGAAAGGCGAAGGACGATGTGAAAGCCGATGCGGCCGATGCGAAGAGCAAAGATGCATCAGAGAGCACGGATGCAGCGAAGCAATCCGGTGCAGCCGATACTCAGATGAAGAATGCAGCTCAGAATGCAGAATCCCTGGCAGTGCAGAAGGAAGACGCAGAGAAGACTGCAGACGGATCAGACAAAGCACAGAACGCGCTGCCGGAGAACCGTGCAGATGACGCAGAGACCGGCAATACGGACAATTCCGGTGCAGCAGCTTCCGACTCTGCAGGATCGGAGAATGATTTTGAAGATGCAGCTTCGAATGCTGCCTCTGAGGATACGACCTCCGGAACATCTGCAGAAGGTTCCGCGGATGAAGCCGGAAAGGCAGCAGACGCGGCAGCTCAGACTGACGGAGAACAGGCCGGAGAGTCCGCTGGAAATTCTTCTGAAGCTTCCGGACAACAGGCTTCTGAGGCCTCCTTCGACGGAACATCTGCGGAAGCAGCCGATGGAATGACCACCGATCCGACATCCGGCTCTGTGACGGAAAGGAAACTGATCACTGTCTATAATCCGGCAGACGGATCTTACAAGGTCTACACAGCGAAAGATTACCTGTCTCAAAAGAGCAGTGATCTTACAAGTGTGGACGACAAGGTGAAGGAGATGGCATCTCAGGGACTGATCGCCGATCAGGCACAGTTAAAGAGCAACGATTTCGTGAAAGACAAGAAATACGGAATCATGATCTTCGGTGCGTTCTCTGCGATGGGAGTCCTCTTATCCCTTGGTCTTCTGTTCAGAAAGAGAGAGGGGAGGAAATAAGATTCCATGAAACAAAAAAAAGGCTGGAAAGTATTCTTTCTGTCGCTCCTCATGTGCCTGACGTTTTCGTCAGGCGCGTGGGCGGCAGAGGGAGATCCCGTGAAGATCGAGCGGGTGAAACTGAAGCTGGAATCCCAACTGACAAAGACCGGGGAGGTCAAGGTCACAAATATGGGAAAAGGCTACACAGTTACCGGCTGCGAGGTCATCAACGGTGCGGATGTTGACAACTGGAATTCTTCCTACTGCGCACGTGTCCAGATCGGGCTTGTTGCAGACAGCGGGTATGAGTTCCGGAAAAAGGGAAGCTCCTATTTCGACCTCAAAGGGTCCGATGTCTATCGCTTTGTATCGAGAGAATACGAGGGGAATGAAGAGGTCTGGCTCTATGTGGACATGATCCCGATGAATAAAAAGATCGGGGTTCCTCTGGATCCGGACTGGAGTGGTACCGGGACAGCAAAGTGGAGTCAGGCATATAAGGCGGTTTCCTATCATGTAACCCTTTATGAGAATGGAAAAAAGAGAACGAGTGAGACGGTAAAACGTGGAAATACGATCGATTTTTCCGGTCAGATGAAGGAAGGAAAGCTCTACACCTTCTTTGTGACAGCAGAAAACAGCGATGGAAAGAAGAGTAAAGCGGTTGCCGGACCCGGGATCGTCTATACCGGAACCAGATTCACATCACAAGATGGAGGTACTCCGAAAGATCAGGCATTTTCAGGTGCGTGGATCGAGGAAGACAAAACCGGAAAGTGGCGTTATGTGATGAATGCCAGAGGGACTTCCTGGTGTCAGGACCAGTGGAAGGAGATCGGCGGAAGCTGGTACCGGTTTGATGCGGACGGTTACATGGTGACCGGCTGGTACCAGTCTCCGGATGGAACCTGGTATTATCTCGATGAATCCGGTGCGATGGTAACCGGAGAGAGAACGATCGACGGAAAGACGTATCGTTTTGGAAATGGTTCCGACCGGGAAGCCGGAGTCTGGATCTCCTGAGCATGTGATCCGGGAAGACTCATGACCGGTTTCAGAGCGGCATGAAATTTTTTCACGGATATGCGGCAGCAGAGAAAATGGCGGCTGGGAAGACATGCTCATATGACATGTCGTCCCAGCCGCTTTTGTTCACTTGTTACCTCAGCCGCCCGGCGAGGCGGCGGATCATTTCGGCTTTCTGACGCTCCGGCGGGGAGAGGGATTCACACAGGACATCAAAGAGAAGTTCTTTTTCGTCTGCCGAAAAGGAGATGGACTCTTTCTGCAGCTTCTGATTCAGGTTGAGAAACGCACGCATTCTCTCATTTTCCGGTGTGTTTGCAAGTTCATCCGCAAAGGATGCGAGAAGCGCGATCTTCGCGGCGTCCATGGAGTGAAGTCTCGGGTCGGATTTCCATGTGGAGTTGTTCATGCAGAACCTCCCGGCGCGAAGCTCTGGATCACCATCTGCAGGGTCTCAAACTGATTTTTTACATCCGGCGGCAGAAGCGCGAGAAGCTGATCCGGTGTGACTCCGGCATTTGCGGCGCCTTTCCGGGTCTCTAAGAACCGGGTCATCATATCGATCATCTCCTGCTCCTGATGGTTTGCGTAGGGGCGGACGGCTGAGAGCATGGATTGCGGAGAAGTGTGTTCCGCATCGAGCGCACAGATCTTCATCATGCCATCCTCGTTGTCCCGGAAAAATTCCATGGTCCGCAGAAGCTCTTCGGCTTTTACGAACATGGAAAGATTTCTCTGCCTGCCGATGTCGAGGTAGGGGAGTGCGGCTTTCACCATCTGGAGATGATGATCACCGGTAGCGTAGTCGAGATCGGTCAGTTTTAATTCTTTTTCACTCATACTTGTGGACCTCCTGTATGTGAAAATATATGAGAGGAAGTTCCGGCTCATGACGGGAAATTCCGGATGAAAGAGGAATGCGAAAGGTTACAGTACACGGTCACTCCATGCCCGCGTACTGTAACAGGATTTTGCCGATGCTTCGCATTCCAAATCGGCAAAATCCGCGACCACAACGGTATCATACGGAATTTTCAGTTCAGAAAATTCCTACCCGTGAAAAGTAACTGCGAAAGCACTGCTTCTCCGGGTTCACAGTGAAAGAAGTTCCAGAATAAAATAACAGTAAAAAGACGCAGATGGAAAGAAATGGCGCAGCTGCGGACGGAATCCGGATGGAAGAAAATGGGAAGACTTGTCATAGATGGAAACAGTGTGTATGAGATCGATGAGGAATGTGAGAGAAAGAAGATGATGGATGAGCAGAAACGTGCGGAGGAAAACCATCCGACGGGAAAAAGCGGATGGAACAAAGATGGAACGAAGGTGCCGCTAAGGCGCGGTTAGGAAATATTGGGCGAATCTTAACAGGAGGGCGGGAAGATCTCCCGCCCCATGAAAGAGATGAGACTGCAAAAGGATCAGCAGCCAAAGCCGCATCCGTTTCCATTGCCCCAGCCGCCGCAGCAGCAGAGGAGCAGGATGATCCAGAGACAGCTGTTGTCACATCCGCATCCATTTCCACAGCCATTGCCGCAGCCGTTATGTCCCCAACCGCCGCAGCAGCAGAGAAGCAGGATGATCCAAAGAGAGTTGTTTCCGCATCCGCATCCGCCGCAGCCAGGTGCCGGGCTGTCACATCCACATCCACAGTTTGTAGCAGCTAAATCACTCATGTTATTTCCTCCGGAAATATCTTTACACTTTAAGTATATGCAGGATGGCATGTCAGAATTTAACGAATATCAGCAGAAATTTTCTATTGCCGTGTAAGGGGCATTTCCGTATGCGGCGAAAATGCAGGACCATGGTACGGATCGAACTCACAATATATGGACTCTCACCGCTTTAAAGGGCTGTGGGATTTATCTGATCGAGATAAAATTAAGGAGGAACAGGTCAGTATGAAAAAAAATCAGCGAAAGCTCAGACAAGCAGGTTTTATTGCGGGGATACTCCTCTGCGCAGGGATCAGCGTTTTCCCTGCATCGGCAGCCGGGCGGATCCAGAAAATTTCCCTTTATCTTGAGGGGGAGGCGGCAAAGCCGGGACAGTTTCTGGATGATACGCTTCCGGAGATCACTACGTCTGCGGAAAAATATACGATCCATTCTTACGATTATGTAAATGACCGGGTCAGATGGGACCGGATGGACACACCAGAGCTCATGATCGATCTTTATTATGACAGTGGTTACAAGCTTTCGAAGGAGACCGTCGAGAAGATCCAGCTGCGCGGTCTGGAGTGTACCTACGAAAAGTGCGAATGGCTGAGAAAAGATGATCTCGAAGAAGACGGAGTCCGGGGTGTGCGGATCTATCTGAAATTCCCGGCATTCAGTACGCCGGGAGAAAGTGCGAAGGCGAAACAGGAGGCAATCGAGGTGAAAGCAGCGGAGCTTGAGAAAAAGTCAAAGAAGAAAGCAAAGCGGCTGCGCGATACTTCTGTCGCTAACGGATGGTATCAGGATGCGAATGGCTGGTGGTACCTTGAGGATGACGGCAAGTGGCATACGAACGAATGGAAACAGACTGGTGGCAGCTGGAGTTATCTGGATGCCGACGGTTATGCAAAGACCGGCTGGTTTGAGGTCGGTGGGATCTGGTACTGCGCAGACAAGAACGGCACGCTCTATGTCAACACAGTCACTCCGGACGGGTATCATGTGAACGGGGACGGTGCATGGGTGTCATAGCACACCTTTTTGAAGGCAGAGATTTTTTGAACTGAAAGTTTATATGACACAGTAATAGATGGGGATTTTGGTGATTTCAAGTGTGAAACATCGGCGAAATCCCCATCTTGTCATCTGGGAAGCGAGATGGTAAAATCAAAATACACTGGGACGTCCGGCAGCAGGGATCGCAGCAGATGGTTCTGGGAGTACGGATCCGGAAAGGAGCAGACAGGATATGACAGGACGGAAAAAACTGTCAGTTAAGCTTGATGACTTCCAGAAGATCCGGGGTAATTGAGAGACGAAAGAGGAGAGATAGTTATGAAAAAATTATATTATGATTCCGCCTACATCCGCACATTCGAGGCAAAGGTTCTTTCCTGCGCGGAAGGGAAAAAGGGATATGAGGTAGTTCTGGATCAGACAGCATTTTTTCCGGAGGGAGGCGGACAGCCGTACGATACGGGTGTACTCGGTGGCGTTCCTGTAACGGCAGTCCACGAAAAGAATGGCGAGATCATCCACTATACGGACGCACCGCTTACCGTCGGTGAGACCGTGACTGGCGAGATCGACTGGGAGAGGAGATTTCGGAATATGCAGGGACATTCCGGCGAGCATCTTGTCTCTGGACTGATCCATGCGAAATATGGATATGACAATGTGGGATTCCATATGGGATCGGAGGAGATCACGATCGATCTGAACGGAACGCTCACATGGGACGAGCTTCTGGAGATCGAAAAGAAAGTGAACCGGATGATCTGGGAGAATCTGGAGATCTACGCGGGCTTCCCATCCTCGGCGGAGCTTGCAAAGATGGACTACCGGAGCAAAAAGGAGCTGACCGGGGACATCCGGATCGTCAGCATCCCGAACGGCGACACCTGCGCCTGCTGCGGGACACATGTGGCGAAAACCGGTGAGATCGGATTCGTGAAATTTTTAACCATGATCCACTATAAGGGCGGTGTAAGGATCTCTCTGCTCTGCGGGGAAGAGGCCGTGATGAATTATGAGAAGAAAAGGGAAGAACTTCAGAAAATTTCCGTATTCCTGTCCGCAAAAGCCGGAAAGACTGCAGATGCCGTAGATAAAATGAAAAATGAGCTGATGATGACACAGGCAAAATTATCTGAAATGTCAAGAAAACTCATGAAGATCGAGGCGGATCAGTTAAAGGATGGAAATGATAAGATCTGCTGGCTGAGAGATGGTTACGATATGACGGAGCTCCGCCATTTTGTGAACTTTGCATTGGAAGAGAAGAGGGGGAAAATTGTCCTCGCCCTGTCAGAAAGTGTGAATGGGGGATTCTCTTATGTTCTGGGGAGCCAGAGCGAGGACATGCGCGCTCTCTCGAAGGAATTAAATGGGGAACTCTCCGGGAGAGGCGGGGGAAGCAGCCAGATGGCACAGGGAACCTTCTTCGCAAAGAAGGAAGAACTGCTCTCCAATCTGGCCGGTAAAGGGTTTGTTATGGCTTGAATGGATCAGCAGCCCTGAACCATGTACTGGATCAGACGCTTGGAATCCTCATCGTTGTGTGTGGTAAGGCTTAACTCCTTGATGTTTCCGTTGGAAAAAACGGTAGCCATGGAGAAGTACTGGCTGAGTTTGGACTTTAAGTTTACGCTTCCGCCTTCCGGAAGACTTAACTCAACAGCGCCGTCACACTGGTTGATGACTTTGAAAAATGTATCAAGATTGGAAATATTTCTCATTTTTAATTTCATAATGATTACCTCCTCAAAGGTTGCTTGTAACTGCCACAGTTACTCGTGTTTTACTTTGTCACTTCGTTTTTCTTTTAACGATTTGAATTCTACCAGATGAGTAGGGAAAAAACAATCGACGGAATAGATAAAAATTTAACAATCTAAACTGGATTTTTATGGAATTTATGGGGAACATCGGGCGGAAGCTGGACGGACTGTCGAAAATGCACCAAAAACAGGGAAAGGATCAAGAAAAATGGCATATTTTCCATTGTTTGTGAACCTGGAAGGGCGTCGTGTCCTCGTAGTCGGCGGCGGAAAGATTGCTGCAAGGCGGATCCGGACGCTGTTGGAGTTCGGATGTGAGATCACTGTTGTGGCACCGGAGGTGGGTGAGGAGCTTCTGGAAATGCTGGAGTCGGACGCCGGGACCGTGTATGCGGAAGAAAAACGAAAATCAGGAAAGGTGACCCCGGGGAGTTGTCGGATCATCTGGAAAAGGAAAAAGTATGAGATCAAAGAGCCGGAAGCAATTTCAGCAGATCCCATGGAGACAGATAAATTCACATTCGTTCTTGCCGCCGCCACCCCGGAGATAAATGCACAGGTCGTCCGGGAATGCCGCAAAAAAAATATCCCGGTCAACAATGCGTCGGACCGGGACCAGTGTGATTTTTATTTTCCGGGAATCGCGAAGGATGGCGACACGGTCGTCGGAATCACTTCCGGTGGGAGAGATCATAAGCTGGCGGCTAAGATCTCGCAGGCTGTGCGGAACGTGTTACATGTCTAAGATCTTCCAATTCCGGCCATAAACATCGAAAGCTTGATATCGTCGAGATAGAGCGCCGAGACCCGCAGCCCGCCGCGTCCGGATCCGATCTCGATATCGGGCTTTGCGGCACCATGGAAGTCGGAGCCGCCAGTGGGAGCGAGGGAGTATTTCTTTGCGAGTTTTCGGAGCTTTCCACTCTCATCCTGATTGTTGGAGGAGTGGAAGCACTCGAGACCGCAAAGACCGTGGTCGGTGAGCTGCGAGACGAGTTCTTCCGTGCCGGCCCAGCCAAGCTTATACTGGAGCGGATGGGCGAGGACCGGGAAACCGCCTGCGGTCTGGAGAGCGTTAAGGACTTCCTCCGGCGTGATGAGCTCTCTGGAGCGGTAGTACGGTCGGTCCGGGTTTAAGTATTTCCGGAACGCCTGATCGACAGAGGACACATACCCCCGCTTTAAAAGCGCTCTCGCAAAGTGGGCGCGGGTGATTACGGTTTTTGGATTCCCGCAGTGGAGATCTTCCACAGTGATCTCAAATCCATCTTTATTGAAGGCGGCGAGCATTTCCATATTGCGGTCATATCGTTTCCGGGAAGCTTCTTTTAAAAAGGAGAGAAGCTCCGGGTTCGTATGATCAATGTAGAGACCCAGGATATGGATCTCTTTTTCTTTATAGATACAGGAGACCTCGATCCCGGGAATGACCTCCATATCGAGGTCCTTTGCGGCTTTTAACGCCTCGTCGATCCCGGAGACCGTATCGTGGTCCGTGAGAGCCATGGCGGTGAGCCCGAGACCGGCTGCACGGTTTACGACCTCGGTGGGAGTCAAGGAGCCGTCGGAGGCGGTAGAGTGAACGTGAAGGTCGATGAGTTTCATATATCAGAAGTTCCTTTCTTGATCTGTAATTGCGATGCTGTACATCAATGACGAACAGCAGACTGTTACCTTATTTTAACATATCTGAGACAAAATTGTGAATAAAATTTAAGATTTCTGTTATACCATTTTTCTTAAATTATGCTATACTACTACCTGTATATCTGCGCGTTTTGCGGAAACGATGTCCCGATACATTTTCTGTACCGGGATCGGCTGCCTGTAAGAGCCGTAAGCTTCGCGCGGATTCGGATTCAGAAAAACGGATGGATAGAGAGAAGATCCGTCCTGAAAACAAAAATAAAAGGTGAGAGCAATGAGTGACACATTCAGAAACAGCAGAGCGGGCGGAAGATCCCGCCAGTCCAGCGCGGCAGACCGCATCATGGCGGTACAGAATGCCCGGAATAAGGGAACCGGGGCAAGAAGAGGAGGCTCCGGAAGAAGACGGGGCCGGGGAAGAGGAAGAGGTCAGGGACCGGATATGGCAAAGATCGTCCTGATCGCGATCGGCGTCGTGATCTTTCTGATCTGCGTGGCAGTCGGACTCCAGAGCTGTGCAAGGTCCGGGAAACAGGACGCGGGATCCGAAACATCCACGGAGGAGACAACGACGGAGCCGGAGACAGAGATCGAAGCGGAGATCACGGTAAACGGGATCCAGATCCACGGTCTCACAAAATCCGAGGCGATGGAGAAGGTCCTTGCAGATAAGGGATGGAAGATGAAGGTGACCTTCGGTGACAGCACGGAAGAACTTCCGAACCTTATGGAAGCAAATGTAGATGCGGTGATCGAAGAGGCACTCGCAAAGAAGGAATCCGGCGACTATACTGTTCAGACGGATGACCTTGATGACGCGGTCCAGGTCGAGGTAAAAGCGCTGGCCGCAAAGTGGGATGTTGAGCCGAAGAATGGTTCGATCGCTTCCTATGATAAATCGACCGGCAAATTTACATTTGCAGGAGCCCAGACCGGAAAGAAGATCGATCAGGAAAAACTTGCCTCCGATATCACGGCGGCGATGAAAGCGGGAGAGTACGACAAGACGATCACGGCGACGGCGAACGAGGTACAGCCGGAGATCACGGAAGCTCAGGCCCGCGACAATTTCAAAAAGATCGGAACATATACGACGACGACAACGACAAATAAGGACAGAAACGAAAATATCCGTCTCGCCTGCGCGGCGATCAACGGCACGATCCTTCAGCCGGGAGAAGAATTCTCCTTTAATAAGATGACAGGCAACCGTACCACAGAAAAAGGATACAAACCAGCGGGTGCGTACTCCAACGGCGTTGTGGTTCAGGAGCCGGGCGGCGGTGTCTGCCAGGTATCCTCAACTCTCTACAATGCGGTCGTATTTGCCGGACTCAAGACGACGGAACGCCATGCACACACATATGAACCTTCCTATGTCACACCGGGCGAGGATGCGATGGTAAGCTATGACGGATATGCGGGTCCGGATCTGCGGTTTGTGAATAACGGAAAGACAGCGATCGGCATCAAAGCGTCCATCTCCGGTCAGACCCTGACGGTTTCCATTTACGGAAACCCGATCTTAGAGGACGGCGTGACCGTGTCGATGCATTCCGAAAAGATCAAGGAACTCGACGCGCCGGCACCGACTTATGTCGAAGACCCGACTCTCCAGCCGGGTACCGAAGTTGTCGCAAAGGCGGCAACACCGGGAAGCAGATGGCAGACGAACCTGATCACGAAAAAGAACGGGCAGGTCGTGAGCGATGTCCTTCTCCACAACAGCACTTATAAAGGAAAGGCGGCTACGATCAAGAGAAATACTTCCGGAACGGTTGCGGCGACGGAAACGCCGTCCACAGAGTCAGCGGTAGCACCGTCTGAATCTGCTGGGGAGTCAACGGCAGCGGAGACGACGGCTGCAGAGACAGCAGCACCGACAACGGCAGCGGAGACAACAGCAGCGCCGACAACGGCAGCACCGTCCGCCGGATCCAACTACGGACCGGGATATACGCCGGAGACAACGGCAGCGCATGCGGAGACGAACCAGGCTCCGTCCGATATGGGGCTGATCGCTCCGAACGGACAGTAGCGGAGGTCCCGCCTGAGAGCGGGGGAATGGTCGGACCAATAAAAAGAATACTTTATATAAAAAAGCGGTGAACAGGAATCAAAATGATTTCCTGCCTCACCGCTTTTTATTTAAAAGAAATCATTATCTGTAAAAGAGAGAAGTGCTCCGGAACAGCAGTTTGTCAAAACTAACCAAGTGCACATTCTCACAATGCGGATAACATTCCATAGTATGAAAAGATAATGCAAAAATTTTAATATTGTTTATGATTTGGTACATGATTCTGCCGTTTTTGATTTGCATTTTAGGGAAAAATTGCTATAATAATTTATAGATGTTCTGATAAACGCGGAACACATAAGTTTAATAAATATTTACATATTTATACACTTTACAGGAGGAAATCAACTATGGCAAGAAAAATGAAAACCATGGATGGTAACCATGCAGCCGCTCATGCTTCCTATGCATTTACGGATGTAGCAGCCATCTACCCGATTACCCCTTCTTCTCCGATGGCGGAAGCTACCGATGAATGGGCAACCGATGGAAGAACAAACATGTTCGGACAGCCGGTACAGATCACCGAGATGCAGTCCGAGGCAGGTGCTGCCGGCGCCGTACATGGCTCCCTTGCAGCAGGTGCATTAACAACAACTTATACAGCTTCTCAGGGTCTTCTTCTTATGATCCCGGATCTCTATAAGATCGCTGGTGAGCAGCTCCCGGGCGTATTCAACGTATCCGCTCGTTGTGTAGCAACTCACGCTTTAAATATCTTCGGTGACCACTCCGACGTTTACGCCTGTCGTCAGACCGGATGCGCAATGCTCTGCGAATCCAGCGTACAGGAGGTTATGGACTTAACACCGGTTGCACACCTTGCAGCATTAAAGGGTAAAGTTCCGTTCATCAACTTCTTTGATGGTTTCCGTACTTCCCACGAGATCCAGAAGATCGAGACATGGGATTACGAGGATTTAAAAGAAATGGCTGATATGGACGCCATTGATGCATTCCGTAAGAACGCTCTGAACCCGAACCATCCGGTACAGAGAGGTTCCGCTCAGAACCCGGATATCTTCTTCCAGGCAAGAGAGGCATGTAACCCGTACTACGATGCTCTTCCGGCAATCGTACAGGAGTACATGGACAAAGTAAACGCTAAGATCGGTACAGATTACAAGCTGTTCAACTACTACGGAGCTGCTGACGCTGAGCACGTTATCATCGCTATGGGTTCCGTAAACGATACAATCGAGGAGACGATCGACTACCTTGCAAAACAGGGCAAGAAGGTCGGCGTTGTTAAGGTTCGTCTGTACAGACCGTTCTGCACAGAGGCTCTTATCAACACAATCCCGGATACAGTTAAGCAGATCTCCGTACTCGACAGAACAAAAGAGCCGGGTTCCATCGGCGAGCCGTTATACCTTGATGTTGTTGCAGCATTAAAGGGCTCCAAGTTCGATAAGGTTCCGGTATTCACAGGTCGTTATGGTCTTGGTTCCAAGGATACAACACCGGCACAGATCGTTGCTGTATACGAGAATACAGAGAAGCAGAGATTCACAATCGGTATCAACGATGATGTGACACACCTTTCCTTACAGTTAGGCGCTCCGCTTGTTACAACTCCGGAAGGAACTACAAACTGTAAGTTCTGGGGTCTTGGCGCAGACGGTACTGTAGGTGCCAACAAGAACTCCATCAAGATTATCGGCGACAACACAGACATGTACGCTCAGGCTTACTTCGATTATGACTCCAAGAAGTCCGGCGGTGTTACAATGTCCCACTTACGTTTCGGACATACTCCGATCAAGTCCACATACCTGATCCACAAAGCAAACTTCGTTGCATGCCACAACCCGGCATACATCCGCAAGTACAACATGGTTCAGGAGCTTGTTGACGGCGGTACATTCCTCCTCAACTGCCCGTGGGATGCTGAGGGTCTTGAGAAACACTTACCGGGACAGGTTAAGAAGTTTATCGCTGACCACAACATCAAATTCTACACCATCGACGGTGTTAAACTTGGTATCGAGACAGGCATGGGCCCGACCCGTATCAACACGATCCTTCAGTCCGCATTCTTCGAGCTGACAAAGATCATCCCGGCTGACAAAGCAAACGAGCTTATGAAAGCAGCTGCAAAGGCTACTTACGGTCGTAAGGGTGAAGATGTTGTTATGAAGAACTGGGCAGCGATCGATGCAGGCGCTAAGGGACTTGTAGAAGTGAAAGTTCCGGAGAGCTGGAAGAACTGTGAAGACGAAGGTCTTGACATGGTTCACGCTACAGAGGGCCGCGAGGATGTTATCAACTTCGTTAACAACATCCAGGCTGCTGTAAACGCTCAGGAAGGTAACAACCTCCCGGTATCCGCATTCAAAGAGTATGTTGACGGTACAACTCCGTCCGGTTCTGCTGCATACGAGAAACGTGGTATCGCAGTAAACGTACCGGTTTGGAATCCGGACAACTGTATCCAGTGTAACTTCTGTTCTTATGTCTGCCCGCACGCAGTTATCCGTCCGGTAGCTATGACAGAGGCTGAGGCTGCTAATGCACCGGCTGGCACAAAGACAATCCCGATGACAGGTATGCCGGAGTACAAGTTCGCTATGACGATCTCCGCACTTGACTGTACCGGATGTGGTTCCTGTGCGAACGTATGCCCGGGCAAGAAGGGTGAGAAGGCTCTTACAATGGTTCCGCTTGAAGGAAACGCTGCAGAGCAGGAAGTATTCAACTACGGTCAGAAACTTGACATCAAGCAGGATGTAATCGATAAATTCAAAGAGACAACTGTAAAGGGCAGCCAGTTTAAACAGCCGCTCCTTGAGTTCTCCGGCGCATGTGCTGGTTGTGGTGAGCCGCCGTACGCAAAACTGATCACACAGTTATTCGGTGACAGAATGTACATCGCAAACGCAACAGGATGTACTTCTATCTGGGGTAACTCTTCACCGTCCACACCTTACACAGCAAACAAAGCAGGCAAAGGACCGGCTTGGTCTAACTCCCTGTTCGAGGATAACGCTGAGTTTGGTTATGGTATGTTACTCGCTCAGCAGGCAATCCGCGATGGCTTAAAGGCTAAAGTTGAGGAAGTTGCTGCAAACGAGAACGCAACAGCAGAAGTAAAAGCTGCATGCCAGGAGTGGTTAGACACATTCGGTGTTGGTGCTACAAACGGTGCTGCAACTGACAAACTCGTAGCTGCTCTTGAGAACGTTGACTGCCCGACATGCAAGGACATCGTCAAG
Source organism: Pilosibacter sp. NGB245 (assembly GCF_057397225.1). Lineage (NCBI taxonomy): Bacteria > Bacillati > Bacillota > Clostridia > Eubacteriales > Clostridiaceae > Pilosibacter > Pilosibacter sp. NGB245. Next base: position 1,748,799 of record NZ_CM171584.1, read on the forward strand.
AACAAAGATTTCCTGGCTAAGAAGTCCCAGTGGATCTTCGGTGGTGACGGTTGGGCTTACGATATCGGATTCAACGGCGTTGACCACGTACTTGCAAGCGGCAAGGATATCAACATCATGGTATTCAACACTGAGGTTTACTCCAACACAGGCGGACAGTCCTCCAAGGCTACTCCGACAGGTGCTGTTGCTCAGTTCGCTGCAGGCGGTAAAGAAGTTAAGCAGAAAGACCTTGCTGCAATCGCTATGAGCTACGGCTATGTATACGTTGCACAGATCTCCATGGGCGCTGATATGAACCAGACCATCAAGGCAATCGCTGAGGCTGAGGCATATCCGGGACCGTCCCTGATCATTGCTTACGCTCCGTGTATCAACCACGGTATCAAGAAAGGTATGGCAAAGGCTCAGACAGAGGAGAAACTTGCTGTTCAGTCCGGTTACTGGAACCTCTTCAGATTCAACCCGGCAGCTGAGGGCAAGAAGTTCAGCCTTGACTGCAAGCCGGCTACCGTTGATTATCAGGAGTTCATCAAGGGTGAGGTTCGTTACACATCCCTCGCACTGAAGAACCCGGCAAGAGCTGAGAAGCTGTTTGCTAAGGCTGAGCAGAACGCGAAAGATAAGTACGCTTACCTTGAGAAGTTAGTAAAGCTTTACGATGACAACGAGCAGTAATCTGCAAAATTGAATCAGATCGTATTGAGATCCCGGGAACAGCTTTGGCTGTTTCCCGGGATCTTTTTGCAGTGCGCTGCATTTGCAGCGGCTTCCGCTTCATCGTAAATAAATCGTAAGAAAAAAGACCTGTGATATTCCTTGATTTCACAGGTCTTTTTCTCTATACTAACTGTATTAAGAGTGTTGATACACTTAGAAAGAATAAACAGGCAGAAATTTTTCTACCCCAGGGCCCGGAAATCAGGAGTGTATCACGCAGAGAATCGGGAAAGGAGGAGGCTTATGATCCTGTTAGACTACAAAGACCGGCGGCCGATCTATGAACAGGTGGTCGCGAAACTCGAGGAGCTGATGCTGCTCGGCGTGATGAAAGAGAATGAACCGCTGCCGTCCGTGCGCAGCCTTGCGATGGAACTTTCGATCAATCCGAATACGATCCAGCGCGCGTATGTGGAGCTGGAACGGCAGGGATACATCTATACAGTGAAGGGAAAGGGAAGTTTTGTGGCAGACAATCAGGCAATGAAAGAGAATAAGAAGAAAGAGGTTCTCCTGAAGGTGAGCGATATGATCGATGAGGCGATCCGTGTCGGGATCCCGGGAGAGGAGATCAAAAATATGGTGGAGATCCAGTATGAGGCGGCAAGAAAGAACGGAGGTGGAGACGAATGATCGAGACAAGCGGACTGACCAAACGATTTGATGACATCACAGCGGTGGACCATATCGATGCGAAGATCAAAGAGGGCAGCGTGTTCGGGCTGATCGGGACGAATGGCGCCGGAAAGAGCACATTTCTCAGGATGGTCAGCGGGATCTTAAAACCGGACGAGGGAACCGTTCTGATCGACGGGGAGAACGTCTATGAGAATCCGAAGGTAAAGTCGAAGTTTTTCTATATCTCCGACGACCAGTATTTTTTCGCGAACGGAACCCCGGTGGAACTCATGAAGTTCTACAAGACGATCTACCCGGCGTTCGACGAGCCGAGATTTTTCCATCTCCTGGAGTCCTTCGACCTTGGAAAGAAGAGAAAGATCTCCACGTTCTCAAAAGGGATGAAAAAGCAGCTCTCGATCATCTACGGGATCTGCGCGGGAACGGACTATATTTTCTGTGACGAGACCTTCGACGGTCTAGATCCGGTGATGCGCCAGGCGGTAAAGAGCCTGTTTGCGAACGATATGGCGGAGCGGAACCTGACACCGATCATCGCCTCCCACAACCTGAGGGAGCTGGAAGATATCTGTGACCATGTCGGACTTCTCCACAAGGGCGGGATCCTGCTCTCAAAGGATCTCGATGACATGAAACTGAATATCCATAAGATCCAGTGCGTCTTAAAACCAGGAGTGAAGGTGGAGGACCTTACCAGTCTCGATATCTTGAAGACAGAGTACCGGGGCAGCCTGGCGACGATCACGGTGCGCGGGACGAGAGAGAATGTGGAGCAGCAGATGGCGGCGTGTGAACCGCTGTTCTTTGAACTGATCCCGCTCTCACTGGAAGAGATCTTTATCAGTGAAACGGAGGTGGCAGGATATGACATCAAAAAGCTTATTTTTTAAACTTATGAAAGAGGACATGAAACGAAGACTCTGGGCGGTCGCTTTTTCCCTGCTCACATTCTTCTTTGCAATGCCGATGGCGGCGGCCATGGGGATCGCGAGCATCGGAAAAGAGTATGAAAACTGGCTCGTGAACGGGACTGGATATGCGGAGATCGGGGCAGATGCCCTGAAACACACGAAGATCCTGCGCCTCGTCGGAGAAGTTCTTGGATTTGAGAATGCGTTCCTGTGCGTTTTGGTGGCAGCAGCGGCTATGATCCTCGGACTGACCGGATTTCTGTATCTGCATTCCAAAAAGCAGGTTGACTTTTACAACTGTCTCCCGGTCAAAAGAGAGCAGCTGTTTGCTGTGAAGTTTCTGGACGGCTTCCTGATCCTCTTTGCGGCATATTTGATCAACATGATCGCAGCATTTGCGATCTTCTGCGGAAACGGGATCCAGGGAGGCAGCATCGTGAAGATGATGCTCTCTGCGTTCGCCACTCATATGGTAGGATTTTTACTGATCTATGCTGTGATGGTGATCGCGGTCCTGCTCACGGGAAACCTGTTCATCTCGATCCTCGGTGCAGGTGTTCTGTACGGCTATGCTCCGGCCATTTCCCTTTTGCTCAGTGTCCTGAAGGAATTTTTCTTTGTGACGACCGGAAGAAACAGCGATATGGGATGGATTGCGGAGTACGGATCCCCGATCGGATATTATGCAAAACTGATGGAAGCGGGACTCCGGATCTTCCATTCAGATCAGTTTTTTGATGATATCGATTATGGATATTCCAGGATCCAGATGAGTATCGAAAGCACGGGAACGGGCATGGGACTCTATAAGCTCTGTGCGATCGGCCTCCTTGCTGCGGTGCTCCTCACCGTCCTGGCGCTAATCCTCTATAAGCTCCGCCCATCAGAGTCTGCCGGAAAAGCGATGGCCTTCAAAAAGACGCAGGCCCCGATCAAAGTCCTGCTCCTTGTGCCGGTCACAACGGCAGCAACGATCCTGCTGTGGAGTATTTACTACAGCCTGTCCTGGGCAGCTATCGGCTTTATCCTGGGACTTGTCCTCATGAGCTGCATGATCGAGATCATCTATCATTTCGATTTCTCGAAGCTCTTTTCGAATCTTGCCCAGACAGCAGCAGGGGGAGTCCTTGCCATTCTGCTGATCGGGATCTTCTGGACGGATGCGATCAGTTATGATTCGTATCTTCCGAACGAGAAGAACTTTAACTATGCATCGATCAATGCGTATCTCGACGATCTCGATTATGGGCTTCCGTACCGGAACGGAACCTCCTACGGATGGAAGTATCTGGATTACGGAAATTATGCGGATGAGAACATGAAACTTACCGATTACGCAAAAGTCCTCGCCTTCGCGGAGCACGGTGTGGAAGAGGCGAAGCTGCAGAGGGAGGCGAAGATCAAAGGAAATTCGACTTCCATTTATGATGACAGCGAGAGAATGATCTATGCGCAGGTTAGTTTCCATATGAAAAACGGAAAAACCGTTTACCGCTCCTACATGATCCCGCGCTCGGTACTCGGAAGCAGTCTCGATGAACTCTACGCATCGAGAGAGTACAAAGAGGGCACTTATCCGGTCATGTCCTACACACCGGAGAATATCACGGGGATCTACTGGATGACGGATGGAGACATCTCGGAGCTCAGGACGGACGATTCCATGAAGGCGGAGATCTTATCCGCCTACCAGGATGAGCTTGCAGGTCTGACGTTAAATGAGAGAGCGGTAAATGCACCGGTGGCTGCGCTGCGCTTCCTTACCACGGCTGAGCAGGAATACCTCACCGTGATCAGCAAACAGCGCGGAAATACTTCCTCTGGATTCCGCCTTGATGATATGAATAATGTAAACTTCTTCCCGGTCTATCCGTCCTTTACAAAGACGATCGCCCTTTTAAAACAGGCGGGTCTCGATGTGGAGCAGAGAATCTCCGTGGATGAAGTGGCTGCTGTAAAGATCCTGTATCCGGTGGACTATGAGACGGAGCAGACCGGGACAGATCCTCAGACAGGAGAGTCTGTCTTAGCGGCAGATATGGTGGCTGACGAGAGCGCGGTGCAGGCGGAAGTTTCTTCGGACGAAGGAATGGCGATCGCGACGAGAACGTACGATGACAATTACCGGGCGATCACGATCGTAAACGATGGATCGGAGGAAAACAGAAAGAAGATCGGAGAGGTCCTTTCGGCGAGTGCCTCGGATAACCTTCTCCAGAGAAACCGCCTCTGCACATATGAGAGCGGGATCGAGATCTATGTGGAACTGAAACCGTCGGGAGATGAGGTTCTGACCGGAACTCCGGAAGAACGCCTGTACCGGTTCGTTGGAACGACAATCCCGGAATTCCTGGATCAGACGTTAAATTACGATCAGATCGTGAATAAATCTGTAAACCAGGGGATCGGAGTCAGCGAAAGTGATTGATGGAATGGAACGTATCGTGTATAATCAGATCGTCTGAATGAAACAGGATTTACCACAGACCAGGCAGAGACGCCGGATACACCGGCAGCTGCCTGGTCTGTCGGGCGCATGAGACACCCGAACGTTCCCGGCAGATCGCTGCGCTGTGTGGAAATGGAGAATGGGATCATCCGGACAAAAGATTTATGGAGGTTTATCATGGAATTTTTTGGCAATATCATAAAGGGAGTCATGATCGGGATCGCAAACATCATTCCCGGCGTTTCCGGAGGAACGATGGCGGTTTCCCTTGGCATCTACGATCGGCTGATCGGTGCGGTTTCAGGTCTGTTTAAGGAGTTTAAGAAGAACATCGCATTCCTGATCCCGATCATCATCGGCTGCGGGATCGGGATCGTGGGATTTACCTATGCGATCGAATATCTGCTCGACAAGCACACATTTGTGACATGTATGGCGTTCGTGGGTCTGATCCTCGGCGGACTTCCTGCGATCATTTCCTCCATGAAGTCAAAGATGACTTCCGGTGGGATCGGCGTGTTCGGGATCCTGGCGTTTGTGATCGCCTTCGTGATCTCCGGTGGAATGCCGCTCTTAAAGGAGAGCAAGGACGCTCTGACCGTGATCGCAGTGACTCCGGTGAATATGGTGATCTTATTTATTCTCGGAGTTGTGGCTTCTGCGACGATGGTGATCCCGGGCGTATCCGGATCCATGATGCTCATGATCTTCGGATATTATTACGCGATCATCAATACGATCAAGACATTCCTCGACAATCTCCGTGCGTTTGATCTCATGGGAATGAAGGATGGGATCCTGCTTCTGGCTCCGTTCGGGATCGGCGTGATCCTCGGGATTTTCCTGATCGCAAAGCTGATCACGTTCCTCTTTGAAAAATACGGGGTTCAGACATTCTGTGCGATCCTGGGACTTGTGATCTCATCCCCGATCGCGATTTTTATCAACACGGGTCTCGTATCGAAGCTTGGTTCCCTGTCCATCTGGGAGATCTTATTCGGGATCGTTCTCATGGGCGCGGGTGCGTTTGTGACGGTGTTTGTGGGAGAAAAATAATAAAAGAAAACCGGCGCTGCTGCTGGGATCCGTGGAAAGGGATTCCTGCAGACATCGCCGGTTTTCTTTCTGTCAGATGGTTTATTCGTGATCTTCGGTCACATTTGCCGTAGTCTCGGCGGATCCGTCTTCGAATTTCTCATCCGGAACCGTTTCGCAGGCGCAGGTATCATTGGATGTTTCGTTTTCGGCTGTCTCAGCTGTTTCAGCAGTATCGACAACGTCGACAGGAGCATCCTCCGGCATCACTTCCGCGATCTTAGCACCGCACTTGCTGCAGAAAGCGGCGGTCTTCTCGATCCTTGCACCGCATTCCGGACAGTGGATAAATCCTTCCAGGGTGGAGAGCTTGTCCTGGAGTTCATCGATCGTCTTTAAGCTTTCACGGATCAGGGCAAATTCTGCGGAGTAAGCTTCCTCGTCGGCTGTGTTTGCGGCTTCGAAGACTTTCTTGCCGATCTGGGCGTACTGGCGGTTCACCGCCTCTTTTTCTCTGGAGATCTGTGTTTTTAACTGAACGGTGTCGGAAACTTCCTTCGTTTTCTGAGCAACCTGTTTTCCGGCCTCCGTGAGACTGCGCTTCATATCTGTAAAAAATGCCATATGCAATAGACTCCTTTCTGAATATGGATCGTGAGCGGCTGTGTGAGAACAGACGCTGGATATTATCTTTATTTTAGTCTTTTTTGTGGGAGAAGTCAATCATTATGCTGGCAGCGTAACGACTTTGGTAGGTTGAAGCGGAAGAGAAAGTGTGCTATGATAATAGTCAGTTTACACATCGGACCACAGTCCGGGGGAAAGAGAGGAACTATTATGGGAGAGAAGAGAAAACCAGCAACGATCTGTATCCAGAGCGGCTGGAAGCCGAAGAACGGGGAGCCGAGAGTTCTCCCGATCTATCAGAGCACGACCTTTAAATATGAGACGAGCGAGCAGATGGGGCGTTTGTTCGATCTGGAAGAGGACGGATATTTCTATACAAGACTCGCAAACCCGACGAACGACGCAGTCGCAGAAAAGATCTGCGAGCTGGAAGGCGGTGTCGCTGCGATGCTGACTTCCTCTGGACAGGCTGCAAACTACTACGCAGCCTTCAATATCTGCAACGCAGGTGACCATATCATCAGCGCGGCAACGATCTACGGAGGAACCTCCAACCTGTTTACCGTTACGATGAAAAAACAGGGGATCGATGTGACGCTCGTTGATCCGGATGCACCGGAGGAGGAGATCGAGAAGGCGTTCCGCCCGAACACAAAGATGGTATTCGGCGAGACGATCGCAAACCCGGCGCTAGTCGTTCTCGATATCGAGAAGTTTGCCCGCCTTGCGCATAAACACGGCGTACCGCTGATCGTGGACAACACGTTCGCAACTCCGATTAACTGCCGCCCGTTCGAGTGGGGAGCAGATATCGTGACACACTCCACGACAAAATATATGGATGGCCATGCGATGACTGTCGGCGGCTGTATCGTTGACAGCGGAAACTTCGACTGGAATGCCCATGCGGACAAATTCCCGGGACTTACGACACCGGATGAGTCTTACCATGGAATCATATATACAGAGCGTTTTGGAAAGAAAGCGTACATCACAAAGGCGACAGCCCAGCTGATGCGTGACCTCGGATCGATCCCGTCCCCGATGAATTCCTTCCTCTTAAATGTCGGACTGGAGACTTTACACCTCAGAATGCCGAGACACTGTGAGAATGCACAGAAGGTAGCAGAGTGGCTGCTCGCGAGAGAGGATGTTGCCTGGGTCAACTATCCGGGACTCAAAGACAACAAGTACCATGCGCTCGCGGAGAAATATATGCCGAACGGAAGCTGCGGCGTGATCTCCTTCGGCTTAAAGGGCGGAAGACAGGCAGCAGGCGAATTTATGGACAAACTGAAATTCGTTGCGATCGTTACCCATGTCGCTGACGCGAGAACGTGCATCCTTCATCCGGCGAGCCATACCCACCGCCAGCTGACCGATGAGCAGCTTGTGGAGGCCGGAGTTGATCCGTCCCTGATCCGCTTGAGCGTCGGGATCGAGGATGTGGATGACATTATCGAAGATTTAAGACAGGCACTGGAAGATTAAAAACAGTTTTGCAGATCAGCCGACTGATCGGAGACTGATATGGACGAGATAAGTTGAGGCATAATATATGATGGAAATGGATGAAATGAAGGGAAAGGGAAAACGCGGACTTTTGAGAGTCGTATTCGGACGAACTGCGTTCTTCCTCTTATTTATCGCGCTGCAGCTGGCAGTGCTGTACTGGGTCTATGTGTGGCTGGACAAGCGATACCAGGCATGGGGATATGGTTCCTTTGCTGTGGTCAGCGCGATCCTCACGATCCATATCCTGAATGAAAAGCAGAATGCGAGCTTTAAGATGGCCTGGCTGGTCCCGGTCCTCCTGTTCCCGGTATTCGGAACCCTGTTTTATGTGTTCGTCCAGCTCCAGACAGAGACGAAGATCTTTGCGAGACGGATCGAACAGGTGAAAAAGAAGACGGATCATTACCTTGATCAGGACCCGGATGTCTGTAAGAGACTGGAACTCAGGAGCCGGAGCAATTCTAATCTCAGCCATTATATGAAGGAGAGCGGCGGCTATCCTACCTGGGACCGGACGAATTTCAAGTATTTCCCGCTGGGAGATGACTTCTATGAAGATGTTCTCCGGGAGCTTCAGAAGGCGAAGCGCTATATTTTTATCGAGTATTTTATTATCGCAAAGGGAGTTATGTGGGACTCCATCGTGAAGATCCTGGAGCAGAAGGTGAAGGAAGGTGTCGAGGTGCGGATCCTCTACGACGGAATGAACTCCTTCTCAAATCTGCCTCATGACTATCCGAAGGAGCTGGAGGCAAAGGGGATCCACTGCCAGATCTTTAATCCGATCCGCCCGGCGATCTCGACAAGCCAGAATAACCGCGATCACAGAAAGATCCTCGTGATCGACGGCCATACGGCATATACCGGAGGAGTGAATCTTGCGGATGAGTATATCAACCGGAAAGTCCGCTTCGGACACTGGAAAGACAATGCGATCCGCTTAAAGGGCGATGCGGTGAATAATTTTACCGTGATGTTTCTCCAGATGTGGGACGTCTGTGTGAAAAAGCTGGACTCCGATTTCGATTACAGCAGATATCTGGACACCGGCGATTATTTCCACGCCCCGGAGCTCAACATGGACGGCTTTTCCATTCCGTTTTCCGACAGCCCGATCGACGGGGAGCCGGTCGGACACCAGCTCTACCTGGACATCATCTACCAGGCGAGAAAATATGTGTACATCATGACTCCGTATCTGGTTCTGGATGACGATATGATCACGGCGCTCACCTATGCGGCAAAGCGCGGTGTGGATACAGTGATCATCATGCCGCATATCCCGGACAAGAAATCGGCGTTCATGCTGGCACATTCCTACTATACGGAGCTGATTGAGGCCGGTGTAAAGGTATATGAGTATCTTCCGGGCTTTGTCCATTCCAAGACATTCGTCAGTGATGGGGAGAAGGCAGTCGTCGGATCTGTAAACATGGACTTCAGGAGCCAGTACCTGAATTTTGAATGCGGTGTTTATATCTATGAGAATCCGGTCGTGAAGGATATCCGGTATGATTTTGATGAGACATTAAAGAAATGTGTCCGGATGACGAAGGAGAGTGTGGATGCACTTCCGACACTCCATAAATTCTGCGGAAAGGCGATGCGGCTCATTGCACCGCTGATGTAAAAAGAATCAGACGAAAAAATGGAGCAGAGAAGATCTGCTCCATTTTGTTTTCACTTGTTGAAATCCTGTGACGCAAAAGACCCTGTTATTCGTTTCCGCTCTTATCACTGAGCGGATCTGCAGAGGCTGTATTGACGGATGCTTCCGCGCGTTCCCTGAGACTTACTGAGGCATTTTCTTTTTTGTAAGCGGAGATGGCCTCAGCGATCCGTTCTTTAATGTACTGATCCTTTTCTAGTTTTCGTTCCGCTTCGTCCGGATTGTCGAGGATCGGCACAAAGAGAAATCTGCGGACAGCAAAGAGGATCGCGACGGCAATACAGCCGATGAGCGCCTCTTTTATGGCAAGGTGATCGATGACCATCTGTCTTGCGACAGAGAAGAGAAGAACTTCGACGATAGAGTCGATATCATGGCGGCAGAACATCTTCAGAAGCTCGACACCGATGACGAGATCAAAACTTTTCTTCATAAAGTCTGAGAGATCAAAGCCGTTGTCAAGATACAGACTGTACAGGTTTTGCGGGACCGGTATGAACGCGATACAGATCGCGACGATCAGGATCAGGGCACAGGCGATCTCAAGATAAGAGGAGACTTTCATGAGAAAAAGCTGTGTTCGCTGGATCCGTGGGCTGGTGTAATGTTTCATGTGGGGTACCTCCTGGGTGAATTTATCTCAGTCTGATAAGATCCCGGCTGCGTCCGGCCGGTAAAAAGCATCAGACTTATATACAACGTGAAAGCGTTCAGAAGATCTGATTCCATATGCCGGAAAAGTCATGACTTTTGTAACTTTAGACAATATGGACAAATAATTAAGAATATTATATAAAAATTTGGCAATGTTTTCAATTATAAATGTCGCTTGTGCAAGAAAAAATACAGGATCTGTTTTCTGGCTGACGACAGTGCCCGGGGAAGGAGCACCGTGTACAGTCACCGGGTGACGCCATGTTCACAATTTTTTAATAGAAAATTTTTTGCTTTTTGATTACAGATATGTTACACTAATGTTTGTATGTGCATGACAGGGACAATTGTCCCTGCCCACAAAACGCGCTGCTTCGTCTGATCGGAACGTGACAGACGGGGAGCGGAAATCGGAAACAGCATGGAGAGAAACATATGAATGATGATAAAGATACGGTAAACTATATGGATTCAATCAATAAAGCGAGCAGAAAGCGGAGAAGAAAACCGTCTTTCTGGGAACACTACGGGATCCTGGTGATCGGCGCAGCAGTTCTTGCGGTGATCGCCCTGGCGGTATTGTTCGGAGGAAAGGCTGTGACTGCGGTCCGCTCAAAGATGGCGGCAGCACAGGCGGCTTCCGAGTCGGCGGCGGAGAGCGAGAGTGCGGAGGAGTCTTCCCTTGCAGCGGAAGAGGAGAGCCGCGCTGAGATCGAATCAGAGTCTGAGGCGAGAGATGCGAAGATCCAGGAAGTGATCGATTCCTATTCAAATCTCGGGATCGCGAAGGTGACAGGATACCTGAATATCAGAAAAGACCCGGACGGAGCGGCGAATGTCATCGGAACGCTCTCGGACGGAAGTGCCTGTGAGATTTTAGAGACTCTGGATGGCTGGGTAAAGATCAGCTCCGGGGAAGTTGAGGGATATGCAAGCTCCGAATACATCCTCACCGGGGATGAGGCGAAAGAGGCTGCGAAGGACCTCGTGAAGGAGCGCGCCTATATTACGGCGGATAACCTGAATATCCGTGAGACTCCGTCCACAGACGGACAGATCGTCGGAAAATGCCTGCAGGGAGAGCTCCACGAGATCGTCGGGGAAGAGAACGGCTGGTATAAGATCTCCGGCGGTTACATCTCTGCGGATTATGCGGAGAAACGCTTCTGTATGAATGAGGCGAACAAGCTGGATATGAAGGCGATGGTCTTAAATTTCTATGACCGTCCCGGTGTTTCCAATGTCTCAAACTATCTGAATATCCGTGCTGGTGCCGGGGAAAATGAGAAGATCATCGGAAAACTCCCGAGTTATGCCGGATGCGAGATCCTGGAGGATGCGAACGGCTGGTACAAGATCAGTTCGGGCGGGATCACCGGATATGTAAAGAGCGATTATATCCTCACCGGAGACGAGGCTAAGCAGGCGGCGATGAACCATGCGGAGTTAATGGCGATCGTCCATGCGGACCGACTGAATGCGAGAACGGAGCCGTCCACCGATGCGAAGATCTGGACACAGATCTCTGAGAACGAGCGCTACCATGTCGCAGAACAGCTTGACGGCTGGGTAAAGATCGAATTTGATGAGAGCGGCGAGGGAGACGGAGATGATGAGATCTCGGCGGCCTATGTATCTTCCGAGTTCGTGGAGGTACGGTACGCCCTTTCCGAGGCGATCAAGTTCTCGCCGACGGAGGAGAGCGCGTCCTTAAGGAGCCGGATCGTAAACTACGCGATGAAATTCCTTGGAAATCCGTATGTATGGGGTGGAACGAGCCTCACAAAGGGAGCGGACTGCTCCGGATTTACAATGTCCGTTATGAAGAACTTCGGAATCTCCCTTCCGCATTATTCCGGATCCCAGGCAAAGAGCGGAAAACGGATCAAGTCGAGCGAGATGCGTCCGGGTGATCTGGTATTCTACGGAAACAGCCGTGGAAAGATCAATCATGTTGCAATGTATATCGGAAACGGGCAGGTCATCAATGCGGCGAGCCGCCGGAGCGGGATCAAGATCTCGACCTGGAATTACCGCACACCGATCTGTATCGTGGATGTGATCGGAAACCGTTCTTAAAACGGAGAATGACTCAAAACAGAATATGATTTCCTGAAATGGAATGGATAGGAAAACTCCTTTCTGTGCATACTGGGGATACCTGGTATGTCGGAAAGGAGTTTTTTGATATGAATGAAAAGGAACAGAAGGAGATAAAGGCGGAGGAGGAACGGATCCGGGAGAACGGTCAGGCGACGCTTGAGGAGAACGGAAAGCGGATCCATCTTTTGTCGATCATCGGGGAGATTGAGGGACATGAGAACCTGTCGGGAAGCACAAAGACGACGAAATATGAACATATCCTGCCGGAGCTCGCCAAGGTGGAGAGCGATGAGACGATTGGCGGTGTCCTGATCCTTGTCAACACGATCGGCGGAGATGTGAGCTGCGGACTGGCACTGGCGGAGATGATCGCCTCCTTAAGCAAGCCGACGGTGTCTCTTGTCATCGGGGACAGCCATTCGATCGGAGTTCCGCTTGCAGTGGCATCGGATTATTCTTTTATTGTGCCGACCGGAACGATGCTGGTGCATCCGGTGCGCATGAGCGGGATGGTGATCGGAACGGCACAGACGTATGAATATTTTGAGATGATCGAGGAGCGGATCATAAGTTTTGTGTCGGAGCACAGCCGGATCGACAGGGAAAGACTGAAAAAGCTCATGCACAATACAAAAATGCTGACAAAGGATCTCGGGACCGTACTTGTCGGAAAAGAGGCGGTGGAGTGCGGTCTTATCGACGGGGAAGGCGGGATCCGGGACGCGATCGGGAAATTAAACAGGATGATGGAAGAAAACGTTGTTTCCCACAGGTAGAAAATCCGGAACCGAAAATATGTTCGATTTGTGACTTCTTACGGTTGCATTTTGAAAATTTTTTTTGTATACTATACTTTGGGGTACTTGCCCTGTAAAATAAAAGGGGGAAAAGCACTTGGCTGGAACCAGGAAACAAAAAGAAACGACAAAACAATCACAGACGTCTGTGAGAACGAGATCATCATCAACAGCGAAGACAACAGGAAGATCCGCACAGGCGTCTAAAAATAAGACAGCAAAAAATCAGACAAGATCCACGGCAAAGAAGAGAGAGCCGGAACCGGAGTACGAGGAGGACACTGGATTTTTACAATCCGAAGCGGTGATCCTCGGAACATTCGCGGTATGTGTGCTGTTATTTTTGAGCAACTTCCATATCTGCGGATTCCTCGGAAATTTCTTCAGCCAGATCATGCTGGGTGTATTTGGCTGTATCGGCTATCTTGCACCGCTCCTGCTTTTCGCGGAGCTGTTATTTTACGCTTCAAATAAGGGAAATATCCGCGCGGTATACAAGATGATCGCGGTGGAGGTCCTGCTGATCGTGCTCTGCGGACTTGCGCAGCTGATCTTTGGAGGTGGATACCAGGAAGGGCAGACGATCCTCGATATCTACCAGTCTGCCGGCGCGAGCGGACTCGGCGGCGGTGTGATCGGCGGCGTCCTCGTCATGATCCTTCACACAGCGGTCGGAACGATTGGAGCCTATGTGGTCCTCATCGTGTTCATGATCATCTCCCTGGTATGCATCACGGAGAGATCGTTCGTGTCCGCGGTGAAGAGCGGAAGCGGAAAAGCCTACCAGTACGCGAAGGAAGATTACAGCAGAAGAAAAGAGATCCATGAGGAGCGCCAGGCTGAAAAGCGCAGACTCCGGGAAGAACAGCGCGTCCAGGGTGTAAACCTTGCGGCGACGGATTTCTCGAAAAATCCGGATTTCGGCGGGATCGCCGGCGGATATATGGGAGTTGTGGATGCCGAGGCGGTTTCTGAGACGGACGTGACGGAGGAGAAACAAGCAGCCTCCGGTACATATCATGAGGAAAAACAGGGTCAAAGATCAGAGGCGAAGCAGATGCAGCCGGATCCGGCCGATATCTTCAAAGGAAAGATCACGATGGGCGGACGTCCTCTTGAGGAGGCGGATGTCTCCCGGGAAGAGAGAACGGCGGAATCCCGTCCGGCGGAAGAGACTGCAAAGAATACAGAACGAGTTCCGTTTGCGGAAGCTCCGGCATCGGCCGGAACCCGTGAGGACGAGGACGTGTTTATCCGTCATGGGGAGAATGCCTTTGATGATCCGGATCTTTTCCCGGATGAAAAGAAGAGGGAGACGGAAGCCTGGGAGAGAAAACCGAAGGTGTCTGTCTTATCCAACATTCCGGATATCCCTGTCGGGGAGTCTGGGGAGGACGGTGAGATCCTCGCCGCGATGAGAAGAGACGCAGAGAGGAAAGCAAAGATCTTCCGCTCAGAGACCCCGGAGCAGAATGAGAGCGCAGAGAACCGGGAACCTTCAGAGATGCCGGAGACGGTATCCGCAGAGGGCGGACAGAAAATAGAAGCGGAGACAGGAGCAAAGAGCGGGGAAATGACCGCTGCCGCTGCTGAAAGTGAACCTGTATCCGTATCTGAAACCGCGGAAACTCCGAAAACGTCCCGGATTTCAGAAGAAAAGTCCGTGATGGATCTGACAGATGATGAACTTCTCGATACGGAGCCGTATGTGGAAAATGACGATTACTGGATCCAGGCGGCTGCGGAGCCGGGAAGCCGCGCTTACAGAGCGGCCCATCCGGAGAGTGCGGAGCACGATGATCCTGTGACAGAGTTCCATGATGACAGTGAACCGGACGAATGGGCTGAGGAAACCAGTCCGTCAAAAGTACAGGAGATCCCGGGGCCCGGACCAGGACCGGAGGATCCGATCGTGGAACCGGCGCCGGCTGCATCCGGACAGTCAGACATGGAACAGCCGACGTGCCGGGAAGAGCGTTCACCGGACCGTCCGGCAGCCCGCGAATCTGCAGACGACAGGCGCAGGGTCGTGACCGCATCCGGCAAGGTGATCGAAACGGATACAGAAGAGATCATAAAGAAAAAAGCGGAAGCGAGAAAGCGGGAAGCTGCCGAGAGAGAAGAGGCAGGAAACGAAGTCTTAAAGGAGATCAAACAGACGGAGGAAAAACCAAAGAAACCGTATGTGATCCCGCCGCTTGATCTCTTAAAGAAAGGTGTTCCTGTGACGGGACAGTCGGGGCAGGAATTTAAGGATACCGCGATCAAACTTCAGCAGACACTCCGGAACTTCGGCGTTGGGGTCACTGTGACGAATATCAGCTGCGGTCCGACGGTCACCCGGTATGAGCTTCACCCGGAACAGGGCGTGAAGGTGAGCAGGATCCTGTCTTTAGCGGACGATATCAAGCTGAATCTCGCGGCGGCGGATATCCGTATCGAGGCGCCGATCCCCGGAAAAGCGGCCGTCGGGATCGAGGTCCCGAACAAGGTCAACAGCATCGTATATCTGCGTGATCTTCTGGAAAGTCCGGAATTTAAAAACCATAAGTCAACGCTGGCGTTCGCCGTCGGAAAGGATATCGGCGGCCAGGTCATCGTTGCGGATCTCGCGAAGATGCCGCATCTTCTAATCGCAGGACAGACAGGTTCCGGTAAATCCGTGGGGATCAATACAATGATCATGAGCCTCATCTATCGGTCGTCACCGGATGACGTAAAACTCATCATGATCGACCCGAAGGTGGTGGAACTTTCTGTATATAACGGGATCCCGCATCTTCTGATCCCGGTCGTGACCGACCCGAAAAAGGCGGCCGGCGCGCTCAACTGGGCAGTTGCGGAGATGATGGACCGCTACAACAAATTTGCGGCCTCAAATGTCCGTGATCTGAAGGGATATAACGCGAAGGTTCAGACTCTGGCGGAGAGCGGGGATATCCCTGCTGATCAGATCCCGAAGAAACTGCCGCAGCTCGTCATCATTATCGATGAGCTGGCGGATCTTATGATGGTCGCTTCCAATGAGGTGGAGGACGCGATCTGCCGTCTGGCACAGCTCGCCCGCGCTGCGGGGATCCATCTTGTGATCGCGACCCAGCGTCCGTCCGTCAACGTCATCACAGGCGTGATTAAGGCGAACGTGCCGTCACGAATTGCCTTTTCTGTCGCATCCGGCGTGGATTCGAGAACGATCCTCGATATGAATGGCGCGGAGAAACTGTTAGGAAACGGCGATATGCTGTTTTACCCGTCCGGCTATCCGAAACCGCTCCGTGTTCAGGGTGCTTTCGTCTCGGACGGCGAGGTATCAAATGTAACCGAGTTCTTAAAAGAACAGAACACGGATGCAGGATATAACACGGAAATCGAAAAGAAACTGAGCCAGTCCTCCTTCGGAGGAGGAGCGGGCGGACAGAATGAACGGGACGCGCTCTTTACGGACGCGGGCAAGTTCATTATCGAAAAGGATAAAGCGTCGATCGGCATGCTGCAGAGAATGTTCAAGATCGGCTTTAACCGCGCTGCCCGGATCATGGATCAGCTTGCCGAGGCCGGTGTTGTAGGTGAGGAAGAAGGAACGAAGCCAAGGAAGATCTTAATGTCCATGGAAGAGTTCGAAGAATTCCTGGAAGCAGGATACTAGGAACTGCGGCAGCTGTGTGGATATCAGACGGCTGCCGGACGCGAACTGCGCAGATCCACTGAAAAGTTATGCTACTACAAAAGGAGGATACCGATTATGAAGACCGATATCGAGATTGCACAGGAGACAAAGATGCTCCCGATCACTACTGTTGCATCCCAGTATGGAATCACTGAGGATGACCTGGAACTTTATGGAAAGTACAAGGCAAAGATCTCCAATGAGCTCTGGCAGGAGATCAAAGACAGACCGGACGGAAAACTCGTTCTGGTGACAGCGATCAACCCGACTCCGGCAGGAGAGGGAAAGACGACCACTAGTATCGGACTTGCCCAGGCGATGGCAAAATGCGGAAAGAAAGCAATGCTTGCTCTCCGTGAACCGTCCCTCGGACCGTGCTTTGGGATCAAAGGCGGAGCTGCCGGCGGCGGATATGCCCAGGTTGTTCCGATGGAGGACTTAAACCTTCATTTTACCGGTGATTTCCATGCGATCACAACGGCAAACAACCTTCTGGCTGCTCTCCTGGACAACCACATCCAGCAGGGAAATGCACTTGGGATCGACCCGAGACAGATCCTCTGGAAGAGATGCCTGGACATGAATGACCGTGTGCTCAGAAACATCGTTGTCGGCCTCGGTGCAAAGGCGGACGGCTTTGTCCGTGAAGACCACTTTGTGATCACGGTTGCCTCCGAGATCATGGCGATCCTCTGTCTGGCGACGGATATGAAGGACTTAAAGGAACGTCTCGGAAAGATCATCGTAGCATATAATTTCGCGGGAGAACCGGTGACAGCGAAGGACCTCAACGCAATCGGCTCCATGGCAGCGCTCTTAAAAGACGCTATCAAGCCGAATATGGTCCAGACTCTGGAGCACACAGGCGCCCTTGTACATGGCGGACCGTTCGCGAACATCGCCCACGGATGCAACAGCGTTATGGCAACAAGAACCGCATTAAAACTTGCTGACGTTGCGATCACGGAGGCAGGATTCGGCGCGGATCTCGGAGCTGAGAAGTTCTTCGATATCAAATGCCGCAAGGCCGGCATCCATCCGGACGCAGTCGTTCTCGTTGCGACCGTGCGCGCGTTAAAGTATAATGGCGGTGTTCCGAAGGACCAGCTCTCCGAGGAGAACCTTGACGCGTTAAAGAAGGGAATCGTAAACCTGGAGAAACATATCGAGAATATCCAGAAATACCACGTTCCGGTCGTAGTTACCTTGAACTCCTTCCTCACAGACACCGAGGCGGAGTACGAGTTTATCCGGAATTTCTGCGAGGAGAGAGGATGTGAGTTCGCTCTGTCCGAAGTATGGGCAAAAGGCGGCGACGGCGGTATCGAGCTCGCAAAGAAGGTATTAAATACTCTGGAGACAAAGAAGAGCGATTTCGCTCCGTTATATCCGGATGAGATGGGAATCTCCGACAAAATCGAGACGATCGCGAAGGAGATCTACGGAGCCGGAAGCGTAAGCTATTCCCCGGCAGCGAAGAAGGCAATCGCAAAGATCACAGAGATGGGATTCGGCGATCTTCCGGTCTGCATGGCGAAGACCCAGTATTCCTTATCTGACGACCAGAAGAAGCTGGGACGTCCGGAGGGATTTGATCTGACTGTGCGCGACGTCTATGTGTGCGCGGGTGCCGGCTTTGTGGTTGCGCTCACAGGTGCGATCATGACAATGCCGGGACTTCCGAAAAAACCGGCGGCGGACAATATCGACGTGGATGAGAACGGAAAGATCACAGGACTGTTCTAAATTATAAAAGTGAAAGAAAACTTGCAGGCGGGCGCTTTTTGTTCCCGCCTGTGCGGGTTATGGGAAAGGATGACGACAGTGGTAATTGGAGATTGGTTAAAACGCATGAAATATGTTCTGGTTTCCGGCAGTCTGGATCAGAACGTGGATGAAGTGATCTATGATTCAAGAAAGGCGAGACCGGATTCTGTGTTCGTGTGCATTCAGGGCAGCACCAGGGATTCCCACGAGTTTATCCCGGATGTGTTAAAGGCGGGCTGCAAGGTCCTCGTGATAGAAAAAGAAGTGGAAGTCCCGGCAGATGTGACGGTGATCCGGGTAGAAAACGGAAGACTTGCACTGGCGGAACTCTCCGCGGCGAGATTCGGCTATCCGGCGGAGAAGCTGATCACGATCGGGATCACCGGGACAAAGGGAAAGACCACGACGAGCTACATGATCAAGGCGGTCCTGGAAGCCGCCGGAAAGAAGACCGGGCTTATCGGAACGAACGGAGCTGTCATCGGGGATGAGAAATTCCCGACCTCCAATACGACTCCGGAATCCTATGTGGTGCAGGAGTATTTCCACAAGATGGTGGAGGCCGGCTGCGAGTGCTGCGTGATGGAGGTTTCCTCCCAGGCACTGATGCTGCACAGAGTCGGCGGGATCATGTTTGATTACGGCCTGTTCACAAATATTTCCCCGGACCATATCGGGCCGAAGGAGCATAAGAGCTTCGAGGAATATCTTTTCTATAAATCAAGACTTCTGACTGTTTGCAAAACAGGTGTCGTGAACCGTCTGACCGACCACTATGAGGAGATCACCCGTGATGCATCCTGCAGACTGGTGACATACGCGCTGGGCGGGAATGCAGATTTTACAGGTAATGACATTCACTATGCGTCAGACCATGATTTCGTGGGGATCGAATTCTCCGTCCACGGACCGCTCAACGGCAGAGTCCGTGTGGGAATGCCGGGAAAATTCAATGCGGACAACGCTCTTGCGGCTCTCGCAGTGTGCTCTCTTGCGCTCTCCGGCGGAAGCGGAAACCTGGATGAAAAAACGCAGAAAGCAGTCCTTACTTCCCTTGAAAATGTCCGCGTGGACGGCCGCATGGAGATCGCCTATGTGTCAAAAACGTGCAGCGTGATCGTCGATTACGCGCACAATGCGGTCAGCATGGAAAGCCTGCTCTCGACACTCCGGGATTATCATCCGAAGCGTCTCGTCTGCGTCTTCGGCTGCGGCGGAAACCGTGCGAGGGACCGCAGATATTCCATGGGCGAGATCGGCGGAAAGATGGCGGATCTCTGCATCATCACAGCCGACAACCCGCGGTTTGAGAAGAATGAGGACATTATCAAAGATATCGAAGTTGGTCTTGCAAAGACGGACGGAAAGTATATCGTGATCCCGGACAGACGGGAAGCGATCTTTTACGCGATCCACAACGCTGAGGAAGGCGACATGATCGCGATCATCGGAAAAGGCCATGAAGACTACCAGGAGATCGAGGGAGTAAAGCACCATTTCCTTGACCGGGAAGTTGTGGAAGAGGCAGTAAAGGAGATTGGAAAGTAATGGAGAACGTAAGTGTTCAGGATATCGTTCGTGCCACCGGGGGCGTGCTGCTCTCCGGAAACAACGATGCCCTGTTAAATAAGATCCGTCTGGATTCCAGACAGGTGGAGGCGGGAGACCTCTTTGTGCCGATCATCGGTGAGAAGGTCGATGCGCACCGTTTTTTACCGCAGGTGGCTGAAAACGGCGCCGGCGCTGTCCTCACAAGTGAACAGAACGCGAAGACAGAGGAGATGGAAAAGACTTCTTGCGCATGGATCGCTGTGGATGACACGAAGAAAGCGCTCCAGGCAGTGGGACGTTATCTCAGAAAGCGCCTGACATTGCCAATCGTCGGCGTTACAGGAAGTGTCGGAAAGACTACGACGAGAGAGATGATCGCAGCGGCCCTCTCTGCCCGTTACCATGTATACAAGACTCCGGGAAACAGCAACAGCCAGGTCGGCGTCCCGATCACTGTGTCCGAGATCACAAAGGCGGATGAAGTCGGTGTCCTGGAGCTTGGAATGAGCGAGCCGGGCGAGCTCACCGTGATCGCGCAGATCGCAAAGCCGGATATCGCAGTGATCACAAATATCGGGATCACCCACATCGAGCAGCTTGGATCGCGCGAGAATATCTATAAAGAAAAGATGACGATCCAGGACGGACTTTCCGACGGCGGCGTTCTCGTCTTAAACGGCGATGACGATATGCTGCAGAAGACAAAAGGAAAGGACGGCGTGAAGACCGTCTACTACGGAACCGGTGAAAACTGTGATTACCGCGCGGTGGATCTCGTCCTCACGGACGGAAAAGCTGAATTTACGGCGCTCCACGGCGGAAAGACACAGAAGATCCGCCTGAATATCATGGGCATGCACAATGTGATGAATGCCATGGCGGCCATCGCGGTCTGCTGTGAGCGCGGCATGACGATGGCGGAGGCAGCGGAGGGACTTTTAACGTTCCACGGCTTCAAACACCGCCAGCAGGTCTATGCGGACGGACGCTTCACGGTGATGGACGATTCCTATAATGCAAGCCCGGCATCCATGAAAGCGGCGCTTGATGTATTTAAGGGACTCACCGGAAAGCGCCACATCGCTGTCCTTGCGGATATGAAGGAGCTCGGAGAAAATTATCTGGCCTACCACAGGGAGGTCGGTGAATACGCGGCAAATTCCGGGGTGGATCTCGTTGTGACACTCGGAGAGGCGAGCAAGTGTCTTGCGGAAGGCGTCCGTGCGGTGAAGGAGATCCCGGTCGTGGAGTTTTTAGACCGCGACGAGATGGTGAAGTATCTGGAGCAGGAAGTAAAAGACGGAGACTGTATCCTCTTTAAAGGATCCAACTCCATGGGACTTTCCGCTGTCGCGGACAAATTTGCGGAACTGGAAGAGAAGTAACATAAAAACTGCTATAAAGCTTCTCAAAGAAAGGAGGGACCCGGATTGGAACAGTACGCGGACATTATCATTGATCTTTCTGTAAAAAATGTGGACCGGATCTTCCAGTACCGGATCCCGGCCCATCTGAGAGAAGCTGTAAAACCGGGGGTACAGGTAAATGTCCCGTTCGGAAAGGGTGACACGGTGCGGAAGGGCATCGTCGTCGGGCTCTCGACGGAGACGGACTACGACCCGGAAAAGATGAAAGAGCTCATGTCGGTGGAGGAAGGTGCGGTCCCGATCCGTACCCAGATGATCTGTCTGGCGTTCTGGATGAAGGACCGCTATGCGACCACGATGAACCAGGCGTTAAAGACGGTCCTCCCCGTGAAGGTGAAAGTGACGCCCAGGGAGGAGCGGGTGATCGTTTCCTTAAAACCCCGGGAGGAGATCGAGACGCTGCTCATAGAAGCGGAAAAGAAGAAATTCCGGGCAAGAGTCCGGCTTTACCGGGCGCTCCTGGAAAACGATGAACTGCCGTTAAAGCTCACATCGGAGAAACTCGGCGTCACATCCGCTACATTAAAACCGCTGGTGGAAAAAGAGATCGTCGAATTAAAAGCGGCGCCGAAGGAACCGGGACACCTGGGAAGCTTTTCATCCGCGCGGAATATTTCCCTGAATGAGGAACAGAGACGGGCAGCAGAGACTGTGATCCGGGACTATGATTCCGGACTGAGAAATACCTATCTGCTCTACGGGATCACGGGAAGCGGAAAGACGGAAGTCTATATGGAACTCATCGATCATGTCCTGCGGGAGGGCAGACAGGCGATCGTTCTGATCCCGGAGATCTCCCTGACTTACCAGACCGTGATGCGCTTTTACCGGAGATTCGGAAACCGGGTCGGGATCATGAATTCCAGGCTTTCGGCCGGTGAGCGCTATGAACAGTCGGAACGGGCGGCAAACGGGGAGATCGACATCATGATCGGTCCTCGTTCCGCTCTTTTTACACCGTTCCCGGATCTCGGCCTCATCATCATCGATGAGGAACATGAAGGCGCATATAAGAGTGAGACGGCGCCGAGGTACGATGCGAGAGAGGTGGCGCGCGTCCGGGCAGATATGAGCGGGGCGGTCCTTGTTCTCGGATCTGCGACTCCGTCCGTGGAGAGCTACTACCGGGCGGAACGGGGGGAGTACCGGCTTCTGACACTCACAAAGAGAGCGAAGGAGAACAGCCGCCTGGCGGGAGTCCACATCGTGGATCTCAGGGAAGAACTCGCAGAGGGAAACCGCTCGATCTTCAGCCAGAAGTTAAAGAAACTGATCGAAGACCGGCTGGAGAAAAAACAGCAGGTGATGCTGTTCATGAACCGGCGAGGATATGCGGGCTTTGTGTCCTGCCGTTCCTGCGGAAAAGCGATGAAATGCCCGCACTGTGACGTGAGTCTTACCTACCACAGAAATGGCCGGTTAAAGTGTCATTACTGCGGATTTGAACGCCCGCTCCCGGATCGATGCCCGTCCTGCGGATCCCCGTTTATCGCGCCGTTCGGGACCGGGACTCAGAAGCTGGAAGAGTTCACAAAGCGGGAGTTCCCGACTGCCCGCGTGCTTCGGATGGACGCGGACACGACTGCAAAAAAAGGGGCTCATGAGGAGATCCTCGCCACCTTCGCGGAGGGGGGCGCGGACATCCTGATCGGGACCCAGATGATCGTAAAGGGACACGATTTCGAAAATGTGACGCTTGTGGGTGTCATGGCGGCGGACCTCTCCCTCTATGCGCCTGATTTTAAGAGCGCGGAGCGGACCTTTGAACTCCTGACCCAGGCGTCTGGCCGTGCGGGCCGCGGGGATCTTTCGGGGGATGTGGTGATCCAGACCTACGCGCCTGACCACTATGCGGTCTCCTCGGCAGCCGAACAGGATTATCTGCAGTTCTACCGGCAGGAACTTCTCTACCGGAAGATGATGGGATATCCGCCGCTCGTGGGACTCCTGACGATCGGTCTTTCTTCAAAGAGGGAGGCAGATGTTGTCCGGGCGTCGGAGGACTTAAAACGCGTTATCCTGCGGGAATACGCTCTGGACGGGCTGAAAGTCATCGGCCCTGTGGAGGATTCCCCGTATAAACTTAATGATAATTACAGAAAAATTTTATATATGAAACATGAAAGTTATGATATACTATTAAAAATCAGAAATTCTGCCCGGAAACGGGAGACCATCCCGGATCTCTTCCGGAATGTGTTTGTGCAGTACGATCTGACGTGACATCATGTTTCGGCAAAAACAATGCGGGAGCCTTTCTGGCCCCGGTATCATAAATATGAGAGGAAATAAGATAAAATGGCAATCAGACAGATTAGAACCATCGGAGATGAGATCCTTACAAAACCGTGCAAACCGGTAAAAGAAATGAATGAGAGAACGATCGAACTCATTGAGGATATGTTTGAGACAATGTACGAGAGCAACGGCTGCGGTCTTGCGGCTCCGCAGGTAGGTGTTCGCAAGCGCATCGTGGTCATCGATGTGGATGACGGAAACCAGTATGTACTGATCAACCCGGAGATCCTTGAGACGAGCGGCAGCCAGACAGGACAGGAAGGTTGCTTAAGCGTTCCGGGAAAATGCGGACAGGTGACCCGCGCGGAGCATGTAAAGGCAAAAGCGCTCAATGAAAATATGGAGGAATACGAGATCGAGGCGGACGGACTTCTTGCCAGATGCATTCTCCATGAGTGCGACCACCTGGACGGAAAACTTTATGTGGACCTTGTAGAGGGCGAACTTCAGGACACAGTCGGAGAGGAAGAGGAATAATATGCGTATCGTATTTATGGGAACGCCGGACTTCGCAGTTCCGACGCTGACCGCTCTTGTGGAGGGCGGACATGAAGTGATCGCTGCGGTGACGCAGCCGGATAAACCGAAAGGACGCGGAAAATCCGTTCTTATGACGCCTGTAAAGGAAAAAGCGATCGAGTATCAGATTCCGGTATACCAGCCGGTGAAAGTGCGGGATCCGGAATTTGTGGATCTCTTAAAAGTGATGGCACCGGACGCGATCGTCGTTGTTGCCTTCGGACAGATCCTGCCGAAAGTGATCCTGGATCTGCCGAAATACGGCTGTGTGAATGTTCATGCGTCCCTGCTCCCGAAATACCGCGGAGCTGCCCCGATCCAGTGGGCAGTCATCGACGGCGAGAAGGAGAGCGGTGTGACCACGATGATGATGGATGTGGGACTCGACACCGGAGATATGCTCGAGCAGAAAGCGATCCCGCTCGATGAAAAAGAGACGGGCGGAAGCCTGTTTGACAAGCTCTCTGCCCTTGGCGGATCAATGATCTTATCGACGTTAAAAGGACTCGAGGACGGAACGATCACGAGAACTCCCCAGGGAGAATCGGAGACTTCCTATGCGAAGATGCTCACGAAAGAGATGGGACATATCGACTGGACAAAGGATGCGGCGTCCATCGAACGCCTTGTCCGCGGCTTGAATCCGTGGCCGAGTGCCTATACTTCCTACGCAGGAAAAACCATGAAGATCTGGGCAGCGGATGTGGCTGACCTTCCGGGCGAGAGGACTCCGGGAAAGATCCATGTGACAAAAAATCAGCTCTTTGTGGAGACCGGTGACGGCGTCCTTGATGTAAAAGAGCTTCAGCTTGAGGGAAAGAAGCGGATGGATACGGCTTCCTTCCTGCGCGGCTTCCAGATGGAAGACGGAAGTTTCTGCGAATAAGGCCTGTGGCAGGATCACACTGCAGCGCTCAGGCAGAAAAGTGACTGTGAAGTCAACACGGGAACGGCAGAAACGACATCGAAAGGAGAGATGTTTATGTACGGAATGTATGGTTACGGTTATGGATACGGGTTTGACCCGACGATCATCCTTGTACTGATCGGAGTTGCCCTCTCACTCTGGGCGCAGGGACGTGTGAATTCCACGTTCTCCAGATACTCGAGAGTCCGCAGCATGACCGGGATGACGGGTGCTGAGGCGGCGAGACGCCTTCTGAATGCCCAGGGAATCTATGATGTGACGGTCCAGCCGATCGCAGGAGAGCTGACGGACCACTATGATCCGCGGACGAAGACCGTAAATCTGTCCCAGTCCGTATACGGGGCAACTTCCGTCGCAGCGATCGGTGTCGCTGCCCACGAGTGCGGACACGCGATGCAGGACAATGAAGGATACGCTCCGCTGCGCTTCCGGAGCGCTCTGGTCCCGGCGGCAAACTTCGGCTCTAAACTTTCCTGGCCGCTGATCCTTTTAGGACTTGTGTTCGGCGGACTTGGCTCCCCGCTCGTTGAGATCGGGATCCTGATGTTCTCCCTTGCGGTGCTGTTCCAGCTCGTGACGCTTCCGGTGGAGTACAATGCGTCCGCCAGAGCAGTGAGACTCCTGGATTCCCAGGGGATCCTTGCGGGCGAGGAAGTAAGCGGAACGAGAAAAGTTCTGAATGCGGCAGCCCTCACTTACGTGGCAGCGGCGGCGACCTCGATCCTGCAGCTTCTTCGTCTCATTATTCTCTTTGGAGGAAGAAACAGACGTGACAACTAATACGACAAATATCCGGGAGGTCGTCCTTGACGTCCTCCTGGAAGTCCTTGAAAACCACAATTTAAGCCACCTCGTCTTAAAACAGGCACTGGAAAAGTACCTGTTTCTGGAACGCCAGGACCGCGCATTTATCACAAGATGCGTGGAGGGAACGCTGGAATACAGGATCCAGATCGATGCGGTGATCGACCGCTTCTCAAAGGTAAAGACTGCGAAGATGAAACCGGTGATCCGCGAGATCCTCCGGATGTCGGTCTACCAGATCCTCTATATGGAACGTGTCCCGGATTCCGCTGTCTGCAATGAGGCGGTAAAGCTTGCAAAAAAGAGAAAATTCCAGGGACTTTCCGGCTTTGTAAACGGTGTGCTGAGGACCGTCTCAAGAGAAAAAGAAAATCTGTCCTGGAAGGATGCATCCATCCGGTATTCGATCCCGCAGTGGATGCTGTCCATGTGGGAGGAGATGTTTGGAAAAGAGACCGCGGAGACGATCGCGGCATCGTTCCTGGAGGAACGTCCGCTCACGGTGCGGTTTAACGAGAGTATTGCCCCTGCGGCGGAGACCGTCGAAGAACTGAGAGCCCAGAATATCACGGTGGATCTGTCAGATGTATTCCCTGGGATCGCTTCGATCCGCGGATTTGACTACTTAGACCGAGTCACCGCGTTCGCGGAGGGAAAGATCACGGTCCAGGATCCGAGCTCCTCTCTGGCAGCCCGGATGGCATCCATCAAGCCGGGAGACTTTGTCCTTGACGTGTGCAGCGCCCCCGGAGGAAAGGCCATGCACGCGGCAGATCTCCTGAGGGGGACCGGAATGGTGGAAGCGCGGGATGTGAGTGAGAGAAAGACGGACCTCATCGAGGAAAATATCATGCGCTGCGGATTTCCCAATATCCGGATAATGGTCTGGGATGCGACGTTCCTGGATCCGTCCATGATCGGACAGGCAGATGTTGTCCTCGCGGATCTTCCGTGCTCCGGGCTCGGGATCATCGGCAAAAAGCCGGATATCAAGGAGCGGATGACGAAAGATGAGATCGTGAAACTGGCTGGACTTCAGAGGGAGATCCTCTCTGTGGTGTCCCAGTATGTGAAAACGGGCGGAACGCTTGTTTACAGCACCTGCACGATCACAAAAGAAGAGAATGCAGAGAACGCGGACTGGATCGAAAAAAATCTGCCGTTTGAGAAAAAAGAGATCCGTGACCTTCTGCCGGAGGCGTTAAAAGTTTCCTGCGAGGAGAACAGGATCCAGCTTTTACCGGGAGTCCATCCGTGCGACGGATTCTTTATCTCGGCATTCAGAAGAAAATAACTGTGCAGATATACCGGACAGTTACAGAAAAAATAACAGAACTGCTGTTTTGGAGAGTGGAGAATGGAAAAGAAAGACCTGAAATCAATGACGTTGGAGGAGCTGACAGAGTTTGTGAAGGAACTCGGCGAAAAGCCGTTCCGTGCGAAACAGCTGTACCAGTGGATGCATGAAAAACTGGCCGCATCCCTGGACGAGTGCACAAACCTGCCGAAAGCGTTTAGGGAAAAACTCGCGGAGAACAGTACATATACGTCTTTACGGACCGTAAAAATGCTGGAATCCGGGATCGACGGGACGAGAAAATATCTGTTTGGTCTCGATGACGGGAACGTGATCGAGAGCGTCCTGATGAAATACCATCACGGAAATTCCGTATGCATCTCATCCCAGGTCGGCTGCCGCATGGGCTGCCGGTTCTGTGCGTCGACTCTGGACGGACTTACGAGAAACTTACGTCCTTCAGAGATGCTGGATCAGATCTACCGGATCCAGAGATCCACGGGAGAGCGCGTTTCCAATGTGGTGGTCATGGGAAGCGGAGAGCCGATGGACAATTATGACAACCTGGTCCGCTTCATCCGGCTCCTCTCCGACGAAAACGGCCTGAACATCAGCCAGAGAAACATCACGGTCTCCACCTGCGGGATCGTCCCGAAGATCTTAAAGCTCGCGGATGAAGGTCTTTCGATCACCCTGGCACTTTCTCTTCATGCGCCGGACGATGAGACGAGAAAGACCCTGATGCCGATCGCCAACAGCTACTCCCTGTCGGAGGTGCTTCCGGCATGTAAGGAATATTATAAAAAGACAGGAAGACGCCTGACCTTTGAGTACAGCCTGGTCCAGGGAGTCAACGACAACCTCGATGAGGCAAAGCGCCTGACAGCGCTCTTAAAGGATATGCAGGGCCATGTGAACCTGATCCCGGTCAACCCGATCAAGGAGCGTGACTTTAAACAGTCCAACCGGGACGCGATCGACGCGTTCAAAGGCTACCTTGAAAAACACGGGATCAACGTTACGATCCGCCGGGAGATGGGCCGCGACATCGGCGGCGCCTGCGGGCAGCTTAGAAAGAGTTACCTGAGTGAGGAGGGACTGTCATGATCTCTTACGCGAAGACAGATACCGGAATCGTGAGAAGATCCAATCAGGATTTCCTGTTTGCATCGGATCAGCCGGTGGGACCGCTCCCGAATCTGTTCATCGTTGCAGACGGAATGGGCGGACATAAAGCAGGGGATTTCGCATCCCGGTATGTCGTGGAACATATGAAAGAAAATATCGAAAATTCTGACGCTGTGAGTCCGGTGATGGTCCTGAGAAAAGCGCTTGAAAAGACGAATCTCGGCCTTTATGAGGAGTCCATGGAAGATCCGGAGCGGGAAGGAATGGGATCCACCCTGGTGGCGGCCACCATCGAGGACGATATGATGTATGTGGCAAACGTGGGGGACAGCAGACTCTACCTTCTGCGGGACAGCCTGGCCCAGATCACGCGGGATCACTCCCTTGTGGAGGAGATGGTCGCGAGAGGGAAGATGGAGCGGGACAGTGAATCCTACCGGAACCAGAAGAATATCATCACGCGCGCTGTAGGGATCGGAAAACGTGTGGAGGCGGACTTCTTCGAGGTGCCGCTTCTCGAAAGCGACTGCGTTCTGCTCTGCTCCGACGGACTGACAAACATGGTGGATGACGCAGAGATCAGCCGCGTCTTAAAGACGACGGATACACTGAAAGAGAAGACGGACGCCCTGATCGATGAGGCAAACCGGAACGGAGGAAAGGACAACATTGCGATCGTCCTTGTAGAACCTCAGATAAGTGAGGTGAATGTATGATTCTATATCCTGGAACGATGCTCCAGGATCGGTATGAGATCCTGGAAAAGATCGGATCTGGCGGAATGTCAGATGTGTATAAGGCAAAATGCCATAAGCTGAACCGCCTTGTCGCGATCAAGGTTCTGAAATCGGAGTTTACTTCCGACGCCACTTTTGTCAGCAAATTTAAGATGGAAGCCCAGGCGGCAGCCGGACTTTCCCACCCGAATATTGTCAATATCTACGACGTTGTGGATGAAGGAGACATCCACTTCATCGTTATGGAGCTCGTAGAGGGAATTACTTTAAAGAGCTATATCACGAAAAAAGGTCATCTTGAAGTGAAAGAAGCGATCGGGATCGCGATCCAGGTTGCCTCCGGGATCGAGGCTGCCCACGAGCAGCATATCATCCACCGGGACATCAAACCGCAGAATATGCTGATTTCCATGGACGGCAAGGTGAAGGTCGCGGATTTCGGGATCGCGAGAGCCGTCTCCTCCCAGACCATGAATGCGGCAACGGTAGTGGGATCCGTCCACTACATTTCCCCGGAGCAGGCGCGGGGCGGATACAGCGATGAGCGGAGTGATCTGTATTCTCTCGGTATCACGATGTTCGAGATGGTCACCGGTCATGTCCCGTTTGCGGGAGACAACACCGTGACAGTTGCGCTGGCACATCTGGAAGATCCGATGCCGGATCCGAGAACACTGAATCCGGAGGTTTCCCCGAGTCTTGCCCGCATCATCTTAAAATGTACGGAAAAGAGACCGGAACGCCGCTATCCGAGCGCGGCAGCCGTGATCAGCGACCTGAGAAGAGCGCTCTTAAACGACGATGATCCGAATGTCGGTGTGATCGAGGAGGAAGACCACAGCTCCGATACGATCGTGATCAGCCCGAATGAGCTGAATATGATCAAGACCAGGAGTGGAGAGCGGATCCGGGAGTCAAAGCCGGTGAAGGAGATCCGTGAGCGCAGGGAACGGCGTGATCTGGAAAAACGTTATGAGCAGCCGGAGGGCGCAAAGAAAGACCAGAAAAAGAGCAAAGAGAACGACGAAGCGACCGGGCTGGAAAAGATCCTGACCGGCCTGGGTGTTGCGGCAGCCGTGATCATCGTGGCGGTCGTGATCGTATTTATCCTGAAACTCGGCGGCCTCTTCAGGAGCAGCACGCCGGAAGATCCGACGGAGCAGGTCTCCCAGGAGGCGACCACGGAGGAGGCAAAGACCACAGCGGTATCGGAGACAACGATCAGCCAGAAAGAGGTCTACATGCCGAATCTTGTGGGACATTCACAGGATGAAGCTGAGAAGATTCTGCAGGGACTCGACCTTTCCATGCAGGTGGAGCAGGAAAATTCCGACGGTGTGGAAAAAGGCATGGTCATTTCCCAGAAAGAGAAACCGGATACCGTGATCCCGCGCTTTTCCAAGGTGACTGTCGTCATCAGCGCCGGATCTGACAAGGTGGATCTCGCGGAACTCGGACTTTCCGGAATGACTCTTGAGACGGCAGTGCGCCTCTTAGAGGGAAAGAACCTGAAAGCAGATGTGCAGGAAGAATCCAGCGAGGATGTCCCGTCCGGAACCATCATCCGCTATGAGCCGGAGGACAAAGTGGCACTCGGAAGTACTGTGACTCTGTATGTGAGCACGGGGCCGGAGGAAGAATTTGTCTCTGTTCCGAATCTCTACGGAAAGACAGACGCGGAGGCATCCGTACTTCTTTCTGCGGCAGGACTTGTGGCGGGCGAGATCTCAAAAGAGTATGACAGTACGATCTCGGCCGGTCATGTCATCAGCCAGGGCGTTGAGGCAGGAACCCAGGTCGCACCCGGAGAGACCGTGGATTATACCGTGAGTCTCGGACCGGAAGCGCCGAAAAAACAGTTTATCGCCTCCCTGGATGCAAGTTATCCTCTTCAGGTCTCCTACGGACCGGGGGCAGCGTCCTCCGAGATCCAGATCCTGATCCGTTTAAAACAGACGGTAAACGGAAAAGTGACCTACACGAAACTTGCAGAGCCGAAGTCCTACAGCGCGGACACGACCTTAAATATCAAGCTTGACAAGATCCGCGGCGCAGACGGCGTGCAGACCGGTGAAGTGGAGATCGTGGATCTCACGAACAATGTCGTTCTGACCTCGTACAACGTAACCTTTACGGAAGTTGACAGCTGATAAAAGGCGGCAGAGAGCGGATACGAAACCTGACTGCGGAGCATACGGGCAGTCAGGATGAGATATGGGAGAGTGTATGACTGGAAAAATCATTAAGGGGATCGCCGGATTTTACTATGTCCATGACGGCGTTTCCAAAGTATATGAATGCAAGGCAAAGGGCGTATTCCGGAACAGGAAGATCAAACCTCTTGTGGGTGACAATGTGGAATTCGATGTGCTCTCAGAGGAGGAATGCCTCGGAAACATCGTGGAGATCCTCCCGAGAGAGAATTCCCTGATCCGCCCGGCCGTCGCGAACATTGACCAGGCGATGATCGTGTTCGCGGTCGCTGATCCGGAACCGAACTTAAACCTTCTGGACCGGTTCCTTGTCACGATGGAAGCCCAGGATGTGCCGGTGGTGATCTGTTTTAACAAGACGGACCTCGGAAAAGAGGGAGAGGCTGACCGGCTCGCTGAAATCTACCGGAACGCAGGATATGAAGTTCACTTATCCTGCGCTCTTGAGGGAGATGGGATCGAGGCGATCCACGATCTTCTCCGGGGAAAGACGACAGCTCTTGCCGGTCCATCCGGTGTCGGGAAATCGTCCCTGACGAACCGCATCCAGCCGGAGGCGGAGATGGAGACGGGTGCTGTCAGCGAGAAGATCAGGAGAGGACGCCACACAACGAGACATTCCGAGCTGTTTTTCGTCGAGAAGGAAACCTTCGTGATGGATACGCCCGGATTCAGCTCGATCTTTGTTGACGATATGAAGCCGGAGGAATTAAAAGACTATTTCCCGGAGTTTGAAGCCTATGAGCCGGAATGCCGGTTCCTTGGCTGCGTCCATGTAGGAGAGCGGGAATGCGGTGTCAAGGATGCCGTAAAAGCAGGAAAGATCGCAGGATCCCGGTATGACAATTACCGGTTGATCTATGATGAACTTAAGAATAAAAGGAGATATTAAGATCATGTATATTTTAGCGCCATCGATTCTTTCAGCAGATTTTTCAAAACTTGGAGAGGATGTAAAGACTGTTTCCGACGCCGGAGCGCAGTACATCCATCTCGACGTGATGGACGGAGCGTTTGTTCCGAGCATTTCCTTCGGTATGCCGGTGATCTCTTCCCTCAGAAAGACGACAGATCGTGTGTTTGATGTCCACATGATGGTGGAGGAGCCGGGAAGATATGTAAATGATGTGAGAAAGGCCGGCGCGGACCTCATCTGTGTCCACCAGGAAGCCTGTCTTCACCTTGACCGTACGATTAACCAGATCAAGGAGACCGGCGCGAAAGCGGCTGTCGCATTAAACCCGGCGACACCTGTGGAGACTCTCTCCTGCATCTTAAAAGAGGTCGATATGTTCCTCATCATGTCCGTCAATCCGGGATTCGGCGGACAGAAATTTATCCCGTACACCTTAGAGAAGATCAAAAAGCTCCGCACCATGTTAAATGAGGCCGGTCTTACCACGGATATCGAAGTGGACGGCGGCGTCAATGCGGCAAATGTGAGAGATGTTCTCAACGCCGGTGCAAATGTCATCGTTGCCGGTTCTGCGGTATTTAAGAATGATGCGGCAGCGAATACACGGGAATTTTTAAAGATCTTTGACGAGTATTCTGCAAAATAGAACCGGCAAAGTCTGCGGTCACTGTGGTATCATACGGAATTCCCGCTTCAAGAATTCCCAGATACGAAGAGTAACGAAATCATTTCATCAGCCATGCGTTTCCTGTATGCCATGAAGATCATGGAACAGGAAACGTCATGGCTGGATTTTTATCTCAGTCAGATAAGATCCCACCTGATCGGATCAAAAGGAGTGTGACAACGAAAATGAGTTCAGATATGAAAGAAGCTGCGGACACTTGCCTGATCGTGTCCGGCGGGCCGACAGACCGGGAGTTTGCGGCAAAATTTGTGAAGAAGAGGAAGTACCCGTATGTGATCGCGGTGGACGCCGGACTGGCTGTCTGTGAGGACCTGGGACTTGTCCCGGATCTCGCGGTGGGGGATTTTGACACCTTTGGTCTGGAGCGGATGGAGGAGCTAAGGAAGAAGGAAGGCTGGGCAACGGATGTCCACAAACCGGAAAAGGATGAGACGGACACAGACCTCGCAGTTCGCTCCGCTCTCCGCGCCGGTTTCCGCACAGCCCATGTGCTCGGCGCTACGGGAGGAAGACTGGACCACGAGCTCTCCAACATTCACCTGATGAGGGCTGCGAAAGACGCCGGACTTTTTATGGAGATCTATGATGCAAAGAACCGGATCTTTCTCCTGACGCCGGACGATGAAGAACATTCCGTCTTTCGAAAGACAGACCTCTACGGAAAATACGTCTCTTTTCTGCCGCTCACGGAGAAAGTTCTCGGGATCACGCTGGATGGATTTAAGTATCCGCTCCATAATAAGGATATCTCGATCCTGGAAAACCCGAGTCTCTGCGTCAGCAACGAGGTCCCCGGGGAGTCTGCAAAGATCTCATTCCGTGAGGGGATCCTGATCTGTGTGGAATCCGGAGACTAAGATGCGGGATCAGGAAAACGCTGCAGAATGAAAAAGATGAAAGACTGAGCGCAGGACACAGGCAGAAGGCGGGACCGGAAGAGTGGAATAAGAATCTACTGGACTGCATAAAAAAACCAAAACTGGACATTTTGCACAATCCACATGCGTGTTACTATGGATGACAAGACAGAAGAGACAGCTCCTGCATGACCTGTCGGAATGGCTCCGGAAGCTCATATTCACGAAGAGCGATTCCTGATGCCGGACGGCATACATCTGAAGAGAACTGCCGGATGGACTGTCAGTAACACACGAGGGGAGACTTAATTATGAAAGAAAAGAATGACCAGTTAATGAAAATCGCGCAGGCGGGCCTGATGGCGGCGCTCTGCTATATCGGATATGCGGTGTTCCCGGCGATCTCAGCCAGCGGAAGCAAGATCCACATCGGAAATGCGTTCGTCGTCCTTTCCGCGTACCTCCTCGGAGGTGTCTACGGAGGTCTTTCCGGAGCGGTCGGCTTATCGATCGCTGATATTGTCGGCGGTTACGCGGCATCTGCACCGAGAACCTTTATCACAAAGCTTGTGATCGGCCTGATCGTCGGCTTCGTAGCTCATAAGATCGCGAAGCTTTCCGATGAACATGACCATGCGTATGTGATCCGCTGGTCCGCGATCGCTGCAGTCTGCGGTCTCGGCTTCAACTGCTTCTTCGAGCCGGCGTTAAAGTATGTATGGTACACCTTATTATTCCCGAATGCTGACAAAGCCGCATCCGCGATCAAGGCGCTCCTTGCGATCACAACGTACACGACGATCATCAATGCAGTGATCAATTCCGTGATCGCCGTGATCCTCTACGCAGCGCTCCGCCCGGCTTTAAGAAAAGCGGGGTTGATTGCTGCAGAGAGAGTGTAAACGATCAGGATTCAGGGAAAATAACTGAAAGATATGAATCAAAGTATTTTCCGCAGAATTTCTATTTGTCTATGTGCTGATGCCCGTGTGAACAGGAATCCCGGGAACGGCAGTGTATAAACGAGGGGGATTGCGGAAACACAGAAAGACTGGAAGAAAAATTATGCAGAAAAAAATTGCTGTGATCAATGATCTTTCCGGGTATGGCCGCTGTTCATTAACAGTGGCTATTCCTGTTTTATCGGTCATGGGCCATCAGTGCTGTCCGGTACCGACAGCGATCCTCTCGAACCACACGGAATTTCCGGTGTATTTCTTCGATGATTACACGGAAAAAATGACAGCCTACACTGACAAGTGGAAGGAACTCGGTCTCTCCTTCGATGCGGTGGCGACAGGATTTCTCGGCTCGGAGGCACAGATCGAGATCGTCATGGACATGATCCGGAAACTGGAGTCGGAGGAGACGTTTGTCGTCGTCGATCCCGTCATGGGAGACCATGGACATGCCTATGAGACCTACACGCCGGAGATGTGCGAGCAGATGAAGGAACTCGTCTGCATGGCGGATATCGTCCTCCCGAACGTGACGGAGTGCTGCATCCTCACGGATACCCCCTACAAAAAGGAAAACTGGACGCGGCGGGAGCTTTTAAATATGGCGATGATGCTTCGGCTCATGGGTGCGAAGTCAGTGGTCATCACGGGAGTCCGCGAAGGCAGCTATTACACGAACGTGGTCCTGGAACGCGGGCAGATGGAAGCAAAATTTATCAGGACAAGATCTTCCGGCGGCGAGCGCCCGGGAACCGGAGATGTTTTCTCCTCCGTTGTGGCGGGTGCACTCCTAAATGGAAAGTCCCTTCCCGAGGCAGTCGCTCAGGCAGCAGGTTTCGTGAAAGAGTGCATCAAAGTCTCCGATGAGGAGCAGATCCCGCACGCGAACGGCGTCTGCTTTGAGAAGATTCTGGGGAAACTGATAAAAAAGTAAGAGAAATCCCCTTCCTTTTCTCGAAGAAATATGATATATTTTTACCAAAGCGTGTTTTACGCAGAAAAGCCGTCAGATATCGGAGAACGTGTATCAGGAAAACTCCGGGTCCAAGGACGGCACCGGATCTGATAAAGCCGGAAGAGAGAAAATTTACGCGGCGTTTCCGCAGATCGACCGGAAATGAGCAGGCCTGATCCTGAAATGTTGGAATTGCTGCAAAAATAAGGAGAAAAGCGATGTTAGATTTAAGATTTGTAAGAGAAAATCCGGAAGTCGTAAAGCAGAACATCCGGAATAAATTCCAGGATGCGAAACTTCCGTTAGTAGACGAAGTGATCGAGCTGGACGAGGAGAACAGAAAAGTAAAGAAAGAGGCTGATGATCTCCGCGCAAACAGAAACAAGATCTCCAAACAGATCGGTGCGTTAATGGGACAGGGAAAGAGAGAAGAAGCAGAAGAGGTAAAGAAACAGGTTACCGCAGCTTCTGATCACCTTGCTGAACTTGAGGAGAAAGAAAAAGACCTCGAGGAGCGCATCAAAAAGATCATGATGACGATCCCGAACATCATCGATCCGTCCGTTCCGATCGGTAAAGATGACAGCGAGAACGTGGAAGTACAGAAATTCGGTGATCCGGTCGTTCCGGATTTCGAGATCCCGTACCACACAGAGATCATGGAGAGATTCAACGGAATCGACCTTGACTCTGCAAGAAGAGTTGCCGGAAACGGTTTCTACTACTTAATGGGCGATATCGCAAGACTTCATTCTGCAGTGATCGCATATGCAAGAGATTTCATGATCGACCGTGGATTCACATACTGCGTACCGCCGTTCATGATCCGCAGCGACGTTGTTACCGGCGTTATGAGCTTCGCAGAGATGGACGCTATGATGTACAAGATCGAGGGCGAGGACCTCTACCTCATCGGTACAAGTGAGCACTCCATGATCGGTAAATTCATCGACCAGATCATCCCGGAGGAGGAACTTCCGAAGACCTTAACAAGCTATTCTCCGTGCTTCCGTAAAGAGAAAGGCGCACACGGCATCGAGGAGCGCGGTGTATATCGTATCCACCAGTTCGAGAAACAGGAGATGATCGTTGTCTGCAAGCCAGAAGAATCCAAGATGTGGTTCGACAAGTTATGGCAGAACACCGTAGACCTGTTCCGTTCCATGGACATCCCGGTTCGTACCTTAGAGTGCTGCTCCGGTGACCTCGCTGACTTGAAGGTAAAATCTGTCGATGTTGAGGCATGGTCCCCGAGACAGAAGAAGTACTTCGAGGTAGGAAGCTGCTCCAACCTTGGCGACGCTCAGGCAAGACGTTTAAGAATCCGTGTAAACGGAGCGGACGGAAAGAAATATTTCGCCCACACCTTAAACAACACGGTTGTAGCTCCGCCGAGAATGCTGATCGCTTTCCTGGAGAACAACTTACAGGCAGATGGTTCCGTAAGAATTCCGGAAGTTTTAAGACCGTATATGGGCGGCAAGTCCGAAATCAAATAAATAAGGAATTTCATAAAGCTGTGGCGAGTCATTTTGTCACAGCTTTTTTCCGTTTTGTAACTGTTCAATACCCTCACGATTGCGGGCAGACATCCATTCCAAACCGGCTTCGCCGATGGGATTTTTGCCTTCAAACCTATGTTATATTACGGTCAGCGCAGCAAGTGCGCAGATCTACGGAACAGTTACTCTGTTTTTTATATTACAAAGGAGATGAGTTTCATGCCGGCAGCATTTGCACATGATCTTTACGGGAGAAAAGTATATATGGAGGCAGATCCGGTCATCAAGCGGATCATAAAGAAAGAGCGGTACTGCTTTCTTCTTGGCGCGCATGGACCGGATGTCCTGTTTTTTTACAAAGCGCTCGGAAAGAACAAGGTGAACCAGAAAGGCGTGAGAATGCACGAGGAACCGGCTGCAAAGCTTTTTGAGCGGGGAAAGATGCTGGTTCATGAAGCGGAGACGCGGGACGAGCGGGATGAGATGATCGCATACCTCATGGGCGTTGCCTGCCATTTTTGTCTGGATAACCGGGTCCATGCCTATGTGAACGCGGAGGAGAAACGGACCGGGATCACCCACGCGGAGATCGAGACGGAGCTGGAGAGACGGCTTCTGGAGCGCGAACACATGCGGCCGCTCCACTCAAACCTCACCTGCCATTTAAAGATTACTGCCCAGACTGTCCGCGCCTCCTCAAGACTTTTCGATGAGGACCCGATCAAGGTCGCAAAGGCCATTATGAGCTTTAGGACCATGAACCGGCTGTTCATCAACTCCAGCGAATGGACGAAGCGGTTCTGCTGCTTCCTGCTTCGCTTTACGGGCTGCTACGGGGTGATCCACGGCATGTTCATGAGAAAACAGCCGACACCGGGATGTGAGTCGATCACAGACCATCTGGAGAGCGAATTCCATGAGGCAGTCCCGGTCGGGGCGGAGCTTCTCAGCGACCTGTTTACATACCTGAGAGGAAAGGGACCGATGCCGGAACTGTTTTACGGAAACTTTAACGGGGAGACACCGGCGTAATTTTTGCAGACACAATGCGGAAAGAAACAAAAACTTGGAGAATAAAGGAGAACCATCATGCGGGGAAAGATCTATGGAATCGGAGTGGGACCGGGTGACCCGGAGCTTATGACATTGAAGGCGGTCCGCCTGATCCGAGAAGCAGATGTGATCGCGATCCCGGGAAAAGACCGGGAGTCCTGCACCGCATATCAGATCGCCAGCGGGGCAGTTCCGGAGATCAAAGATAAGGAGATCATCCCTGTGGTGTTTCCGATGACAAAAAATGAGACTGTGTTAAGGGAGAGCCATGAGGCGGCGGTTCAGAGCCTTACGGCGCTTATGGACCAGGGAAAGACCATCGCGTTTCTGACGCTGGGGGACGTGACGATCTATTCGACCTACGGCTATGTCCATCAGAAACTTTTGAGTCTCGGATATGAGTCGATCCTGGTAAACGGGGTCCCGTCCTTCTGCGCGGCGGCGGCAAAACTCGGGATTTCCCTCGGGGAAAAGGCGGAGGCGATCCACATTCTGCCGGGATCCTATCCGGTCGCAGACGGACTGGAGCTCCCGGGAACAAAGATCTTAATGAAGTCAGGAAAAAAGATCGGGGACGTGAAGCGGGAACTCATGGAAAGAGAGCTTCCGGCCTGGATGGTGGAAAACTGCGGAATGGACGGCGAACGGCTTTTTGAGAGCGCTTCGGATATTGCGGAGGACGCGGGATATTATTCCCTTATTATCGCGAAGGACAGGGAGGAACAGTAGCGCATGGAGACAAAAAAATGGCGGACGATCCGGATCGGAACGCGGAAGAGCAGACTGGCGCTCGTTCAGACAAAGATGGTTGCGGAGGCGATCCAGGCAGTATGTCCGGAGGTCGTGTGCGAGCTGGTGCCGCTGATGACAAAAGGCGATAAGATCTTAAAGACATCCCTCGTGGCGTTCGGCGGAAAAGGCGCGTTTGTCGAGGAGTTTGAGCAGGGACTGTTAAACGGGGAGATCGACCTTGCGGTCCACAGCGCGAAGGACATGCCGATGGATCTGAGCGACGGGCTCTGCATTGGGGCAGTTTTAAAACGGGAAGATCCGAGAGACGTCTTTGTAACGGTAAAAGGCCGGACTTCGGAGCGGATGCCGCGGATCATCGGAACGGGAAGCCCGAGACGCCAGGTTCAGATCATGGAGCGCGGGGACGTGGAGTGCAGACTTCTTCGCGGAAATGTTGATACACGGCTGGAAAAACTATATGCGGGAGAGTATGACGGGATCATTCTTGCTGCTGCTGGTCTCTCCCGCCTCGGACTTCTGGATGATCCGAGATTTTCATTTGAATTCCTGGAACCGGAAACCTTTATCCCGGCGGGCGGGCAGGGGATCATCGCTGTTGAGGCAAAAAAAGGCAGCGAGGTTTTAAAGATCCTGGAAAAACTGAATGACAGAGAGGCAGAGCGCGCCCTGTTTGCGGAGCGGAAGGTCCTGCGCCTTCTTGGGGCAGGCTGTACCGCGGCAGTTGGTGTGTACGCGAAGGAAGAGAATGGAAGCTTCCGGATGGATCTGATGAGGGAAACAAAGAACGGAGTAACCCGCACTCAGGTTTCAGGAGCAGCGGAGGATTCCATGAGACTCGCGGAGCTTCTTGTCAGACAGGGAACCGATGGGGATGTGCCGGCAGGAAAGGCATTTCTCGTCGGAGCAGGTCCGGGAAATGGCGGTCTGATCACTGTAAAGGGGCAGCAGATCTTAAAAGCGGCGGAAGTTCTCGTATATGACCGGCTTGGCTCCGAGGAATTATTGTCTTTAGTGCCGGAATCCTGCGAGCGGATCTATGTCGGGAAAGAGGCGGGTCACCACATCAAAAAACAGTCGGAGATCAACCGGATCCTTGTGGAGAAAGCACTGGAGGGGAAACGTGTAGTCCGCTTAAAAGGTGGAGATCCCTTCGTCTTTGGGCGAGGCGGCGAGGAGATCCAGGCACTCACGGAGGCAGGAATCTCCTATGAGGTCGTCCCGGGCGTCACATCCGCGATCGGAGCACTGGAAGCGGCCGGGATCCCGGTCACACACCGGAATATCGCAAGAGATTTCCATGTCTTTACAGGACATATCTCCCATGAGGACGGCGAAGGACTCTACGGGGATTACAGCTTGTATGCGAAACTCCCGGGAACCCTGATCTTTCTGATGGGATTATCCAACCTTGAGGAGATCGTGAAACGTCTCATAGATGGCGGAAAAGACGGGGAGACGCCCGCTGCCGTTGTGACGGACGGAACACTTTCGAGAATGCGTGTAGTGAGGGCATCCTTGAAAGACCTGCCGGAAGCCGTGAGAAAATCGGGACTCACACCGCCGGGGATCATCGCGGTCGGTGAGGTCTGCGCATTCCACTTTACATCCATGGTCCCGGGCGCGCTCACCGGAATTACAGTCGGAGTCACCGGAACGGAAGCCGTCGGAGGACGGATCATGGACCGGCTGGCAGTCGAAGGGGCGAAGACGATCCGCGCCGGGGAGTCGGTCGTAGTGAGAGAACCGATGGATCGCCTGGATCAGGCATTCACGGATCTTGCACAGTACAGCTGGGTGATCTTCACAAGCCGGAATGCGGTGAAGATCTTCTTCGAGCGGATGCATGAAAAGCATGTGGATCTCAGAAAACTCGGCTCCTTAAAGTTTGCCGCTGTCGGGCGCGGGACCGGGGAGTATCTCGCAAATATCGGGATCACGCCGGACTTTATCCCGAAAGAATACACGACGAAGGCGCTGGCAGACGGACTTGCGGCGCA
This sequence comes from Pilosibacter sp. NGB245, assembly GCF_057397225.1. NCBI lineage: Bacteria > Bacillati > Bacillota > Clostridia > Eubacteriales > Clostridiaceae > Pilosibacter > Pilosibacter sp. NGB245. The sequence goes on from NZ_CM171584.1 coordinate 1,789,934, forward strand.
TCTGAAAGAAGCAGGAGAAATTTCCGGGATTTCCGAGAGTGGAAAACTTCTGATCCCACGGGCAAAACAGGGATCAAAGATCCTCACGGATCGGCTGGAAGAACAGGGATATCTGTTTGATGACATCCCGATCTATGATGTGCGGGCGGAGCAGACAGATCTTTCGCGGCTGAAACATGCCGACTACATCACATTTGAAAGTGGTTCCGGCGTCCGCGGATTTTTCGCAGGACGGGAGAAAGATGCGGCAGCTCTGTTTGGGACGGCGCGCCCGGTCTGCATCGGAAAAGTGACAGCGGCGGTCCTCGCGGAGTATGGAGTGACAAATGCCCTGACAGCCTCCGATTACACTGCGGACGGGATCCTGGAGGTGCTGCTGGCGGACCGGAATGAGATCGCGAGATAACAAAAGTTGCGGGGCCTGCAGGGGCAGAGGAAAACAATGGAGACGTTTGTATATAAGGACCATAAAAAGTTAAGATGCGGCTACACAACGGGAACCTGCGCGGCGCTTGCGGCCCAGGGGGCAGTGCGTTTCCTTCTCACTGGTTCCTGGAGAGAAACAGAGGAACTCATGACCCCGAAAGGCATCCCGGTTCGCGTGGCGCTGGAGGAGAAAACTTCCGGGGATGGCTGGGCGGAGTGCGCAGTCCGGAAGGACGCCGGGGATGACTATGATGTGACGAACGGGATCCTCGTGTACGCGCGGGCGGAATTTCCGGATGCAGAGACGGGAGCTGCAGACCATGCAGTCGGCAGTTTCCTTCCGCAGATCGTGATCGACGGCGGCATCGGGATCGGCCGTGTCACAAAGCCGGGACTCGACCAGCCGGTCGGCGCTGCAGCGATCAACTCGGTGCCGAGAAAGATGATCCGGGACGCCGTGGATGCGCTTCTCGAAGAGGCAGGGGAAGTCAGGTCTGTTCTCGTTACGATCAAGATCCCGGCCGGTGTGGAAGCTGCGAAAAAGACCTTCAATCCGGTCCTCGGGATCGAGGGCGGGATCTCGGTGCTCGGAACCAGCGGGATCGTGGAGCCGATGAGCGAGGAAGCACTCGTGGAGACGATCCGGACGCATCTGAATGTTTTAAAGGCGGAAGGGCGCCGCTGGGTCATTGCTGTACCGGGAAATATGGGAGCGGGATTTCTGCAAACATATTTAAAAAGCTGTCCGGGAAAATACAAATCCAAGGATGAGGCTTCAGGAATCTGCGATCAAACGGAACCGTTGGATCGTCAGTCCTCGGACTGTTCCGATCGAAACTCTTCGGTGAATTCTTCCGAACAGGATGAGCAGAAAAAAAGTCTGGAAAAATCACTCGTTACGATGAGCAACTTCGTCGGAAAGACGATCGACATCGCTGCAGAACTCGGCTTTTCCGGGATCGTGATCGCCGGTCATATGGGAAAACTCGTGAAGATCGGAAACGGGATCATGAACACACATTCAAAGGAAGCCGACGGGCGGATGGACACGCTCTTATCCTGCGCGCTTTCCGCGGGCACCGAAGATCTGGAGCTATTAAGAAAGATCCAGGGATCCAACACGACGGACGAAGCGATGGACCACTTAAAACAGGCAGGCATCCTGGAAGATACGATCCGCGTATTTCTAAAACGTGCCGCCTGGCATCTCGCCCACAGATCCCGGGACGAGCTGAAGACGGGAATGATCGTCTTCGGAACAAAAGGGGAGTACCTTGGTGAGACGGATGATGCGGCAGAGATCCTGAAAGAGGCACTGTCGGAGCTGAAAATGCAGTCGTTATGCGAAGAGGAAGATCATCGTAGGTAAGCCCGGTGTGTGGACATGTGATGACAGGGCATGAAGAATGTTAAATATCGATAAAAAATCGGGAGGAAGATGTGCATGATACATTTTGTTGGAGCCGGAAGCGGAGCGCCGGATCTGATCACGGTCCGGGGACAGAGATTCCTTCGGGAAGCGGATGTCGTGATCTATGCGGGATCCCTTGTGAATCCGGAACTGTTGAAAGAGACGAAGCCGGGCTGTGAGATCTTAAACAGCGCCTATATGACGCTCGACGAGGTGATCGATGCCATGGAGAAAGCGGAAGAAGCCGGAAAGATGACCGTGCGTCTCCACACCGGAGACCCGTCGATCTACGGAGCGATCCGGGAACAGATGGACCGTCTTGATAAGAAGAAGATCGCCTACGATGTATGCCCGGGCGTCAGCTCCTTCTGCGGGGCGGCGTCGAGTCTCCATGCGGAGCTCACACTCCCGGGCGTGTCCCAGTCCGTGATCATCACACGGATGGCAGGGCGGACGGATGTCCCGGAAAAAGAAAATTTCCGTTCCCTGGCAGCCCACCATGCGACGATGGCGGTCTTTCTCAGCACGGGTCTGCTCGCGCAGATGGAAAAAGAGCTGGCGGAAGCCGGATATGAGCCGGATACCCCTGCGGCGATCATCTACAAGGCGACATGGCCGGATGAGAAGATCGTCCGCTGCACCGTCTCCACGCTGGCACGGTCTGCAGAGGAAAACGGGATCCGGAAGACGGCGATGATCTTCATCGGTGATGTATTCGGGACAAGAGATCACAATGGTTATGAGGAGTCGAGACTTTATGCGCCGGACTTCTCCACAGAATTCAGAAAGGGGACGGACCAATGAAAAAACTGACTGTCGTCGGCATGGGCCCCGGCGAATATGAATCCATGACGCTCCGCGCCGTGAAAGCATTAAATACCTGTGATGTGATCGTCGGTTACACGGTCTATGTGGAACTCGCAAAGCCATACTTCCCGGAGAAGGAATTTCTGACGACCCCGATGAAGCGGGAGATCGAGCGCTGCGAGATGGCATTTGCGGAGGCGGAAAAAGGACGATCCGTCGCGATGATCTGCAGCGGGGATGCCGGAGTTTACGGAATGGCGGGACCGATCCTGGAGCTGGCAGAAAAATATGCGGATGTGGAACTGGAAGTAATCCCGGGGATCACGGCGGCGCTCTCCGGCGGAGCAGTCCTCGGCGCTCCGCTCATGCATGATTTCGCAGTGATCAGCCTGAGTGATCTTTTAACCCCGTGGGAGACGATCGAAACCCGTCTCGATGCCGCGGCAAAGGCGGATTTTTCCATCTGTCTCTACAACCCGTCGAGCAAAAAACGCGCCGACTATTTAAAACGTGCGTGTGAGATCTTCCTGAGGTATAAATCTCCGGAAACGGTCTGCGGGATCGCGAAAAACATCGGACGGGACGGGGAAATGAAGAAGGTCATGACACTCGCGGAATTAAAAGACTACGAGGCGGACATGTTCACGACTGTGTTTATCGGAAACAGCCGGACCGAAAAGTCTGTTCTTGGCGGACAGGACTGGATGGTCACACCGAGAGGATACCGGATATGAAAATAGAGGAAGAAAAAAAGATCGCGATCTTTGCGGGGACCACGGAAGGCCGGCTTCTCGCGGAGAGACTGGTCGGGAGCAATGTCCGGGCGGATGTTTTCGTCGCGACAGAGTACGGAAAAGAGGAGATCCCGGAGGCACCGAATCTCCATGTCTATGACGGGCGCATCGATGAGAACGGGATGGAGGATCTGTTCCGGGAAAAACGGTACGATCTGATCCTGGACGCGACGCACCCGTTCGCGAAAGCCGTTACGGCAAATATCCGCGAGGCGGCGAAGAAGACAGATACGGCGTTTTTGCGGATCCTGCGGGACGGAGGCAGGAGCGGAATTCGGGTCCAGACGCTGGAGGAAATCCAGGAAATGGCGGCTGACCGGAAAAATGAGCCGGTATTTGTCGATTCGGTCCGCACGGCAGTCGAATTTTTGAAAATGACCGAAGGACCGGTCTTTGTCACGACCGGAAGTAAGGAATTATCTGCGTTTCTGGAGCTTCCGGACTGGGAGACGAGAGTCTACGCGCGCGTCCTCTCGATGCCGGATGTTGTAAAGACATGTGCGGACATGGGATTCTACGGCATCCATCTGATCGCGATGCAGGGACCGTTTTCGGAAGAGCTGAATGTCGCGATGATGAGATCCGTCCATGCGAAATGGATGGTGACGAAGGAATCAGGGAAAGCCGGCGGCTTCGGGGAGAAAGTCAGCGCAGCGAAGAAAGCCGGAGTCGGACTCGTCGTGATCGGGCGTCCGGCGGAGGATGGGATCTCGCTGGAAGATGGAATCAAATATCTGGAGAAAAATTTTTCACTCGCAGCTTCCGATGGGCATGAAAAAGACGATGCGGACGACAGACCGGAACAGGTAGGAGAAAGCTGCCAAACAGATTCAGATCTGATAAACACAGATCATATCGCTCCGGAGAAAGCAGATCGGAACCAGCCCGCTCCTGCACAGGAAGACTCCGTCGGATCAGCGGTCGGAGAAAACATAAAAAACGAAAAAGTTCGCCAGGTTTTCCTCATCGGAACCGGCCCGGGAGATTCATCCTGGCTTACAGGCGAGGCAAAGAAACGTCTTGAGGCGTGTGACCTGATCGTCGGCGCCTCCCGTTGTGTTAGACAGCTTGCCGATTTCCATAAGCCGGTCTACGAGGCGTATCTGCCGGAAAAGATCGCAGATTATCTGGATAGCCATCCGGAAGCAGGGATCATCTGCGGAGCCATGTCAGGCGATACCGGATTCTACAGTGCGGCGGAGAAGCTCTCCACAGTCCTGGAGAAGCGTGGATCGTATGAAGTTACGATCATTCCGGGGATTTCATCGGTCGGATACTTTTTCGCAAAGATCCGGCACCCGTGGGATCATGTAACACTCTTCAGCATGCATGGTCAGGAGACAAATTTTGCGTCCGAACTGAAACGCACCGGACGCGCGTTCGTCCTTGGAGGCGGAGCCGATTTCTACGGGAAGATCTGCGGACAGCTGGAAGAACTCGGGATGCAGGATGCAAAGCTCTTTATCGGTGAGAATCTCTCTCTGGACGGGGAGCAGGTCCTCTCCGGATCCCTGGAGACATTCAGGGAGCGGAAGGCCCCGCCGCTTGCGGTCCTCTATGCGGAATGGAACGGTCCGCTCCGGCCGTTGTCACATGGTCTCCCGGATGAGGAATTTCTTCGCGGCAAAGTCCCGATGACAAAGATGGAAGTCCGCGCGGTTTCCGTATCGAAGCTGGAGCTGACGGAACATTCCGTTCTCTACGATGTCGGGGCCGGAACGGGATCGATCTCCGTGGAGTGCGCGGGACTTTCCGACTCGGTAAAAGTCTTTGCGATCGAGAAGAACCCGGAAGCAGTGGAACTTCTGGAGCAGAATTTCCGGAAATTTGCACTCACAAATGCAAAAATCATCGCGGGAAATGCCCCGGAGGCATTGAATGACCTTCCTGCCCCGACGCACGTTTTCATCGGCGGGAGCAGCGGAAAGATGGAGAAAGTCATTGCGCTCTGTCTCAAGAAGAATCCTAAGACAAGATTTGTCGTAAACCTCATCACACCGGAATCTCTTGCAGCTGTCCTTGCGGCGGCGAAGACACTTCCGGTAACGGAACCGGAGCTCGTGACCCTGACAGCAGCCAGATCAAAAAAAGCCGGAAACAGCCACCTGATGATGGGACTGAATCCGGTGTGGATCGTGAGCTTTGAAGGGAAGAAACAGGGAGAAGAACATGACGAAATATGAGATTTTGAAGGAGACGGAACTATTTGTCCTGGATATGGATGGGACTTTTTATCTGGACAATGATGTGATTGACGGAGCACTGGATTTTCTGGATGAAGTGAAAAAAGCCGGAAAACGATTTGTGTTTTTTACAAACAATTCATCCAAATCACCGGGAACCTATATTGATAAACTGGCAAAAATGGGATGCAATATTGGCAGAGAACAGATCATCACATCCGGCGATGTGATGATCCAGTATCTGAAAGAGTATTATCCAGGAAAAGAAGTCTACCTTGTCGGGACGCCGGATCTCGAGGATAATTTCCGCGAAAATGGGATCCGGCTGACGAAAGAGATGCCGGACGTGGTGGTGATCGGCTTTGATATGACACTGACGTATGAAAAGCTGGAACGCGCCTGCACATATATCCGGAACGGTGCTGTTTTTCTTGCAACCCATTTGGACATCAACTGCCCGACAAAAGACGGTTTTATTCCGGACTGCGGTGCCATATGTGCGGCGATCTCCCTGTCGACAGGGAAAGAACCGAAGTATGTCGGAAAACCATTTAAAGAGACAGTGGACATGGTCCTGGAACTGACCGGAGCGAAGCGTGAGGAAGTCTCCTTCGTCGGAGATCGTATCTATACAGATGTAAAGACCGGAGTGGCAAACGGCGCACATGGGATCCTGGTCCTGACCGGAGAGACAAAGCCGGAAGACATTCCGAAGTCTGACGTTGTTCCGGATGCTGTTTTCACAGGATTAAAAGAGATGGGAGAACTGCTCGGAGAAAAATGAACAGTGTCCATTTTGTACCCATCCATATGATACACTAAAAATAACCGATCCGCATAAATGCCGGAGACCGGAAACCGACCCGGCTTTCAGATAAGGCGGACATATGCGAAATCGGTCAGCAAAAGAAGAAAAGTGGATGACACATGGAAACAGATATGACAATGCTGGAAATCCCTGATCCCGTTCTACAATGTTTATACGGAGTATAAGCTGATGTGGAAACCGCAGCTCGCGTGGACTTACATCGGACTGGGAGTTTTCGCAGATATCTTTCTCGAAAACACAGGGACAAGCGCCCTGATGTTCCTCGGTGGTCTGATTTGCACGATTGCTTACCTTGTAATTGATTTCAAGGAAAAACAGCATGTTTCCAAAGCATTTGGACACGGTTTCGGCTTTGGCGTAGGACTTTTCTTCCTCCAGCCGATCTTCTCAATGATCCTCGGATTCGGAAGCGACCAGTACCAGGGAAATCAGTCATAAAAACAGAATATAAAAGATGGGAAGCAGGAGCACTTGGCGGCTCCTGCTTTTTTTGATGCAGAGGAAATAGCAATGAAATTTTTATCCAGGAGGACCTGTCCAAAAAATGTGAGGACAGACAGATATAATAAAATCATACTTCAGATGGAGAGTGAAAATAAGGAGTGGGGCAGGAGCAGAGAGATGAGAACGAAAATTCAGGACACGTGGGATATTTAAAGGACAGGTGAAATGATATAATAAAAATATCAAACAGGAAAGATGCAGGCAGAATACTTAAACCGAAGAAAAAAACACATGGAACAGGTTGCGGCATCATCCACAGGAATATCCGGAATTAGGAAAAGGGGGATCTATATGAGAAATATGACATTTGGAGGATTTTTAGCAGGCTTATGTACGATCATCGGACTTCTCTGTTTTATCGGAGCAGTCAGCGACGCAGCAGAACCGAAATGTATCGTGACCGGGTGCAGCAACAAGCGGGCACCGGAGAGCAGTTACTGTTATCTCCACAAACCGTACCGAAGATCTTATACAAGTTCTTACTCGTCGGGGAGTTCGGGCAGCAGTTCGTCCTCGTCCTACGGAAAGTCATCGGGAAGCAGCTCATCCGGATCATCCAGCTATAAAAGCAGCAGTACTTCCGGCAGCAGCTCTGCAGCATCCAGAAGCTCTTCTTCCTACAGCAAGCCGAAAAGTTCTTATGGAACCAGCAGCTACAGAAAAAGCACAGCGGATTCCTACGATGACGGATATGATGACGTCTATATGGACGGGGATTACGACGATGACCGCTATGCCAGAGACAGCGACTACGCGGATGGCGTCGATGATGCGCTGGATGAGCTGGGGGATGATTAGAAAAACAGCGGAGAAGATTGCAAACCATGTCTGGCGCTATGAAATTACTGATGGTATATAGAAACAAATGGAATGAAAATACAGAGTACAGGAGGAAACGTTTATGAAACATATTGTAATCGACCTGGAGATGAACAAGATCGCGCGCAGCTCAGAAGCGAGAAAAATCTGCAAAAGCGAGATCATAGAGATCGGAGCCGTCATGCTGGATGAAAACCTGCAGGAGATCGGGAACTTCCGTACATATGTAAAACCGGAATACAACGATAAGATCGCGGCGGAGATCCGGAATCTGACCGGGATCACAGACGCGATGGTAGCGAATGCACCGGTATTCAGGGAAGCATTCCGGATGTTCACAAACTGGTGCCTGGGAACCGGAGACGAGGTCACGATCTATGCCTGGAGTGACTCTGACTACAACCAGGTCGTAAAAGAGATCCTCTTAAAAGAATACGAGCTTTCCGACGAAGAACACGGTCTGATCGACACCGAGTGGACCGATTTCCAGAATGAATTCGATGCGCACATCGGATTCGAAAGACGGATCTCCCTGGAACTCGCCCTCGACATGGCCGGAATCGATTTCTCCGGCAGACAGCACGACGCCCTCGACGACGCCAGAAACACCGCCGACCTCCTCCACGTCTTCCGCGACCGTGATCTCTTCGAGAAGACTCTCCGTAAAGTCAAAGAAGCGATGGATCCGACGCCGCTGGGGAATACGCTGGGGAGTATGATTGATTTCTCGGGGTTTGTGGTGGGGTGATGCAGGTTAAAGCCAAACACTTGCAGAAATAGATTCCGAACACGGAATCAAATCTACATAAAGTGAAAATAAATTCCGAAATGGGAATATAATCCAGCTTTTCAACTTCAGAACTTCAGAACGAAAGTGTCATTAACTTGCCATTTAGATGTAAGAATGGTAAAATCGAGAATAACAGAAAAATACAGCAACGTAACATTATGAACGGAGTATACAGTTCATAACAAGTTTTTTTAAATTACCGGTCGGTGTCAACTCAATGCGTATGACATGCGGCTAGATAAGGCATTTCACCACGGTTATTATAAAGAAATGGTATCGTTGATCTGAAAAATTTTCGGACGGGCACTTAAAACGAATGATTCTCTACAATTCGCAGTGCTGACAGGGTGTCTTCGGGTCTCAAGAGCCTTATTTACAACAGATTATCTGACACGAGCCGGAAAAGCGGAGCGTGGAGTATATCAATCTTATAAAGGAGCAGCAATATGACAGAGCATAATTTGGCGAATGATTTGAGTAATACAGATTACACCTATTCGACAGATGTTATGACTGGTGGAAGTGATAGGAGAATGTATCTTTACTATCAGCTTATTGGCAGTTTGAAGAAAGCTGATAGTGTTGACATCATCGTCTCTTTTTTGATGGAATCCGGTGTTAAGATGCTCATATCAGATCTTGAAAATGCTCTGAAGCGAGGTGCAAAGATCCGCATATTAACGGGAAATTATTTGGGAATTACTCAGCCATCTGCCCTTTATCTGATCAAACAGAAACTAGGAGCTCAGGTGGATTTGCGTTTTTATAATGAGAAAGGGAGATCTTTTCATCCGAAATCGTATATTTTTCACTACAAGGAGCACAGTGAAATTTACATAGGTTCATCCAATATTTCAAGGAGTGCTTTGACTTCCGGCGTTGAGTGGAATTATAGATTCAGCAGCCGGACGGATGGTAGGAACTACGATAAATTCTATAATGTGTTTGAAGATTTATTTGAGAATCATTCAATCGTAATCGATGACGAAGAATTAAAAAGGTATTCCAAAGGATGGCATAGGCCTGCCGTTGCAAAAGATCTGGACAAATATGATGATTTCGATTCAGAAGAATCCAATGATGTTATCAGCATTTTTGAGCCTAGGGGAGCACAAATAGAAGCTTTATGTGCATTGGAAAGCTCAAGAGCGGAAGGCGCAAAGAAAGCCTTAATTCTGGCTGCAACAGGAGTAGGAAAAACATATCTGGCTGCATTCGACTCAAAGAATTACAAAAGGATATTGTTTGTAGCGCATCGTGAAGAAATATTAAAGCAGGCAGCAGAATCATTTCGGAATGTCAGGCACTCGGATGATTATGGCTTTTTTAATAATAATGAAAAAACTACAGATAAATCGGTGGTTTTTGCTTCTGTATATACGTTAGGGAAAAAGGAATATCTGAACGACCAATATTTCGAACCGGAGTATTTTAATTACCTGATTATTGATGAATTCCATCATGCGGTAAATGAACAGTATAGAAATATCGTGAAATATTTTAAACCACAGTTTATGCTGGGATTGACAGCCACGCCGGAGAGACTGGATGGTAAAAATATCTATGAAATATGTGACTATAATGTACCATATGAAATCACTTTAAAAGAGGCCATCAATAAGGGAATGCTTGTTCCGTTTCATTATTATGGAATTTTTGATCCGACGGATTATTCAAAGCTGCATATCGTAAAAGGCAGATATGATGAAACAGAGTTAAATAAGACTTATATTGGAAATGCGGTTAGATATGACCTGATTTATAAATATTATTGCAAATACGGATCTAACAGAGCACTCGGATTTTGCTGCTCCAGAGTTCATGCAAATGATATGGCCAGGGAGTTCTGCCGGCGTGGCATTCCTTCGGTAGCGGTTTATAGTAATTCGGAGGGAGAGTTTTCCGAAAACAGAGAGACAGCTATCAGTAAACTGAAGAACGGTGAAATCAAGGTGATTTTTTCTGTGGATATGTTCAATGAAGGAGTAGATATCACGTCTGTGGATATGGTTATGTTTTTACGTCCTACAGAGTCACCGGTGATATTTTTACAGCAGCTTGGACGTGGGCTCAGAAAAAGCAGAGGTAAGGAATATTTAAATGTGCTGGACTTCATTGGAAATTATGAAAAAGCCGGCCGTGTGCGTTTTCTCCTAACAGGTAAGACAGAGAATAAAACATATAATCAAGCAGATCGTTCTGACTTTCCGGATGACTGTATCATAGATTTTGATATGAAACTGATTGATCTGTTTTCAGAAATGGATAGAAAAAACCTGAAAATAAAAGATCAGATTGACAAAGAATTTTGGCGAATCAAGGATCAGTTAAACAAAATACCCACAAGGATTGACTTTTTTACATATGCGGATGACCAGATTTATGAACTGATGCTGGGACATGCTAAGGATAATCCTTTGAAAAACTATTTAGAGTATTTGAAAAGCTTTGATTTATTGACAGATGAAGAAAAAGTGCTCTATCAGGGGATTGGCAGGGAATTTATCAATTATATTGAGACCACAAATATGTCAAAAGTATATAAAATGCCTGTATTACTGGCTTTTTATAATCATGGTCAGATCAGAAATTGTGTAACGGAAGAACAGATTCTGGAAAGCTGGAAGGAATTTTTCTCAACCGGAACAAACTGGAAGGATTTACAGGATGGAATTACATATGAAAAATATTGTGGTCTTTCTGATAAAGAGCATTTGAAAAAAATCATTCAAATGCCGGTTAGATATTTATTGAAATCAGGGGTTGGATTTTTCAATCAAAAGGAAAAAACAGTGTTATCGTTCAGTGATGAACTAAGTAAAGTGATAGGAAATACGGCACTTATCCATCATATGAAAGATGCGATAGAATACAGAATCATGGATTATTATCAGCGTAGGTATAGAAATGAGGTGTGATATGGCAGATAATGAGAAGCACATGGATACGTCAACAATTGATTATTATAATAGAAATTATGATACATTTGTAGAGTCTACACGGGATGTAGATTTTTCTGAAATTCAAAATACATTTATGGATATGTTGCCTAATAAAGCTGAGATATTGGATTTTGGGTGTGGATCAGGTCGTGATACCAAATGCTTTTTGGATCAAGGATATCAGGTAGAGGCGATAGACGGATCGGTGGAATTATGTCGTCTGGCGTCAGAGTACACAGGAATTGAAGTAAGAGATATGCTGTTTCAAGAATTAGATGTACAAGAAAAATATGACGGAATATGGGCTTGTGCATCTATTCTGCATCTGAGTAGGACCGAATTATTTGATGTGTTAGAAAGGATGTCTCAAGCGTTAAAGAAAAATGGGATTATTTATACGTCTTTTAAATATGGTGATTTTGAAGGATTGCGAAATGGACGTTATTTTACTGATTTCACAGAAGAAACATTTGCCGTCCTGATATCTGGGATACCATCGTTATCAGTAGAAAAACAATGGATTACAGGAGATGCTCGAACGGGGCGCGAGAATGAAAAATGGTTGAATGTGATATTAAAAAAAGTTAATGGGTGTAGCGGTACTGATATGTAAATATAATCAGGTCGAAAATATAGGAGGCTGCCGATGGCAATAATCGAAATCAACAACTTAGGACCTGTTAAAAATTGTAAGATGAATTTGGAGCAATTCTGCGTATTAACCGGCCCGCAGGCGTCAGGAAAAAGTATAATAGCGAAAGCGCTATTTTATTTTCGGACAGTCAAGGAGATTGCCTGACTCTATATAGCAAGGAAAAGGCTTGCAGGAGAAGAAATGGAAAAGTTGTTGGCATGGTTTCTTTCAAAATGTGATAAAATGAATAGTTGCTAGTGGTTAAGTGCTAACAGAAGGGAGGTCAAAATCTGATGGGAACATTCGTAAATCCCGATAACAGCGCGTTCCAGGTTGCATTGAATTCAGAAATATATGTTGATAAAACCGGATTGATCGGATATACAAATAAAGTAATGAATACCTTGCAGGGCTACATTTGCAACAGCCGCCCGAGAAGATTTGGAAAGTCTATTACAGCTAATATGCTTACGGCATATTACAGCAAAGGCTGCGATTCAAAAGAAATGTTTGCAAATTTTGAGATTCGTAAACATCCGGATTTTGAAAAACATTTAAATCGATACGATGTGATTCATCTGGATGTTCAATTGTGTATGGAGCCAGCCGGCGGTCCAGATCAGGTGATCTCTTATATCACTAAAAAGACAATTGAAGAACTGCGCGCATATTATCCAGATGAAGTACCGGAGGAGGCGAATTCACTTCCGGAGGCCCTGTCTGGTATCAACACAGTAACTGGAAGAAAATTTATCATTATTATTGATGAATGGGATGTTCTGATCCGTGATGAGGGATCAAACAGAAAGATCCAGGACGAATATATTAATTTCCTACGTGGAATGTTCAAAGGAACAGAACCAACAAAGTATATTCAGCTAGCTTATCTCACGGGGATTTTGCCGATAAAAAAGTTAAAGACACAATCGGCGCTGAATAACTTTGACGAGTACACGATGCTTGATGCAGATATTATGGCACCATATATCGGTTTTACAGAAGAAGAAGAAGTGGTGTCGCTTTGCAAAAAATATGATAGAGATTTTGAAGAGGTGAAACGCTGGTATGATGGGTATATTCTGGAAAAATATCAGGTATATAATCCACGGGCGGTTGTCAGCTTGATGTTAAAAGGTCGATTCAAAAGTTATTGGTCAGATACTGGCTCATATGAGGCCGTGATTCCGCTGATTAATAAAGATTTTGATGGTTTAAAGACAGCATTAATAGAAATGCTATCCGGCGGAATGGTTCGGGTCAATGTCCGTTCTTTTCAAAATGACACGGTAAGTTTTGCAAGTAAAGATGATGTGATCACCTATATGATTCACTTGGGATATCTTGCGTATGATCAAGCATCGAAGAGCGCATTTGTGCCAAATGAAGAAATCAGACAGGAACTTACTGATGCAATAGAGAGCATCCCAACTTCCATCCGTCTCCCCCGCATCATGATCGCCGCCGAAAAGAGCGGCGGCGGGAAGACATTTTTCACCTGTGTGCTTCTTTCACTCCTAAAGGAGCGGATTGAGGCGGTGCGCGCCTTTAAGTGTGGCCCCGATTATATCGACCCGATGTTTCACCGGACGGTGCTGGAGATTCCATCGCGAAATCTGGACAGCTTTTTTGTGGGGGCGGATACACTGCGGTATCTGCTGGGACGGGAAGTTCTGGAGAATAAGGGGCTTCCGGCGAGACGGATCGCGGTCCTTGAGGGTGTGATGGGATTTTACGATGGTCTCGGCGGTGTCTCGGAGCGCGCCAGCGCATGGGAAGTGGCGGATCTTACGGATACACCGGTGATCCTGATCGTTGACATGAAGGGACGGAGTCTTTCGGCACTTGCCTCGATCAAAGGCTTCATGGAGTATCAGGAGAGGAGCCATGTTGCAGGCGTGATCTTTAACCGGCTGTCTTCGATGATATATCCGGGACTTAAGAAAAAGGCAGAGCAGGAGCTGGGGATCCGCGTGTTCGGATATATTCCGGAACTCAGGGATCTGACTCTGGAATCACGCCATCTGGGACTTGTCATGCCGGATGAGATCCCGGGGCTCAGGGAAAAGCTGGAGCTTGTAAAGGAGAAGATCCGTGCGGGGATCGATCTGGATGGGATACTGGAAGCAGCGGAGGAAGCTCCGGAACTTCTAATTAAGATTCCGGAAATCATAAAAAAACAGGAAGGAAAAACAATATCAGGAGTAGCAGCTGTCCATACTGCGTGTCATGCGGTTTTTGATGGAAGCAGAGCAATTTTTCAGGGAAAAAGAGAATTGGAAGCGCCTGTAGCAGATAATAAAAACTCCTGCATCCCCGTGATCGCAGTTGCAAGAGACGAGGCGTTCTGTTTTTACTATGAGGACAACCTGGATCTTTTAAAAAAACTTGGAGCCAGGATCCAATATTTTTCCCCGATCCGGGATCAGGAGATCCCGCCGGAGGCATCTGCGCTGTATCTTGGTGGCGGATATCCGGAGCTTCATGTGAAGGCACTTTCAGAGAATAAAATGATGCTTTCTTCGATTCGGGAGGCGATCAGGAATGGGATGCCCTGTATCGCAGAGTGCGGCGGCTACCTCTATTTGAAGGAGTCGATCGAAGATCCGGCTGGAAAGCGCTGGGAAATGGCCGATGTTCTTCCGGGAAACAGCCAGAATACAGGGAAACTTGGAAGATTCGGCTACATTACCGTGACAGCGAAAAAGGACGGACTTCTCGGACCGGAGGGAACTCAGTTTCGCGCCCATGAATTCCACCACTGGGATTCACCGGAAAATGGAACTGATTTTCAGGCGAAGAAACCGGTCGGGACCCGCGGCTGGGAGTGCGGATACACAACAGAAAGCTTCTATGCCGGTTTCCCACATCTGTATTTTTACAGCAATCCGGAGATCGCGGAGCATTTTGTAAAGCAGGCACAAAACTGGAGAGAAGCCTTTTGGGAAATCCAAAAAGAATGACATAAGGAAAGATAATGAGTGACAACACGATGACAACAGAGACAATCGAAGAAAAATTTCAAAGCTATCTGAAACAGATCGTCCCAGCCGACCTCCATGCGATGGAACTCGCAAAAAAGCGATGGGATTCCGTTGCAAAGCCGATCGGCAGTCTCGGGATCCTGGAGGACGATATTATAAGGATTGCCGGGATCAGGCGGAGTGCGTCCGGGATCACGCTTGATAAGTCCGCACTTGCAGTCATGTGCGCGGATCATGGCGTCGTTTCGGAAGGCGTGACCCAGACCGGGAAGGAAGTGACCCGGATCGTGGCGGAGAATTTCACGCGGGGGGAGACTTCAACTTCCAAAATGTGCCGGATTGCCGGAACAGATCTTTATCCCGTGGACATGGGGATGGACTGTGAAGTGATCGGAGTAAAACAGCCGGATCCGCACCGGATCATGGACCGAAAGATTGCGAGAGGTTCCGGAAATATCGTGAGAGAACCTGCGATGAGCAGAGGGGACTGCCTGCAGGCGCTTGTTTCCGGGATCGAACTTGCGTTTACGTTCCGGGATATGGGATATGAGCTTCTCGCTGCAGGTGAGATGGGAATCGGAAATACGACGCCTGCTGCCGCGATGAGCGCAGTGCTCACGGGACTTTCCCCGGAGGAAGCGACCGGACGGGGAGCCGGACTTTCGGATGCCGGGCTGGAAAAGAAAAAACGGGCGGTTTCGATGGCGGTTGGCCGCTTTTATGAAACATATCCGCAGTACCGGGGCGGAACGAAGGAAGATTATGAGAATGGGGCGCTCTCGGCTGTGACGGTCCTTTCGGAGCTTGGCGGTTTTGACCTTGCGGGAATGACCGGGCTCTTTTTAGGCGGGGCGGCGGCCGGACTTCCGGTCCTCATGGACGGGTTCCTCTCGACTGTATCGGCACTTCTCGCGGTCCTGATCCGCCGGGAGGCGAAAGATTATCTCTTTGCCTCGCACATTTCCAGGGAACCGGCCGGAAAAGCGGTTCTTGAGATGCTTGGACTTCCGGCGCCGCTCCATCTCGGGATGCATCTCGGCGAGGGAAGCGGGGCTGTGGCGATGATCCCGCTCTTAAAGATGGGGGCGAGTGTTTACGAAGAGATGAGCACATTTTCCGACATTTCCGTCGAGCAGTACGTGGATTATGAGAAGGAGGTCCGGACATGAGAGCGGCGATCATAGCGTTTTCGATGTATTCCAGGATCCCGATGCCGATGTTTGAGTGGAAGGAAGAGGACATGAAATACGCCATGTGCTTTTTTCCCGCGATCGGGGCAGTGATCGGAGCGGTGTTTTTTGGAATGTATCTGCTGCTTGACAGGATCCTGACGGGAAAGATCCTGGCAGCGGGGATCCTCCTCGCAGTGCCGCTTTTTATCACGGGCGGGATCCACATGGACGGATTTATGGACACCTGCGATGCAAGAGCGTCATATGGCGACCGGGAGAAGAAGCTGGGAATCTTAAAGGACACGCACACAGGAGCGTTTGCGGTGATCTTCGGAGGACTGTATCTGATCCTCTACGCGGCGGCGTGCACGGAACTTGATGAAGAAAGTGCGCTTCTCACAGCGATCGGGTTTATTCTTTCCAGGGCGCTCAGCGGCCTTTCCACCGCAACATTTCCGGAGGCGCGAAAACATGGGATGCTGGCAGATTTTATGAAGGATGCGAGAAAGAAGACCGTGGCAGTCTGCATGCTCGTGATCTTTTTCCTCGCGGCATTTCTGGAATTGCTCTTTGGTGGTATCTGCGGCGGTGTTGTTGTAATTACAACGGTTTTGATCTTTCTCTGGTATCGCCACATGGCAGTACAGGAATTCGGTGGTGTGACCGGAGATCTTGCCGGTTTCTTCCTGCAGATCTGTGAGCTTGGGATCCTGCTCGCGGCGGTGATCGGAAAGGCGGTGTTTTAAGTGAAACTTTTACTGATCCGGCATGGGGCAACGCCGGGGAACCTGGAGAAACGATATGTGGGCAGGACGGATGAGAGTCTGACGCAGGAATCCCTCGAAACGCTTGGCAAAGAGGCAAAAAAAATCCGGGAACTTGCCGGAAAACCTGCGGCGATCATCACAAGCCCGATGAAACGCTGCCTTGAGACTGCGGAAACACTATTTCCGGAACATGATTATCCGCAGGTCCCGAGGGTTCGGGTCGAAGATCTTTCCGAGTGTGATTTTGGAAAGTTTGAATATAAAAACTATCTGGAACTATCCGGGGACATGGAATATCAGCATTTTATTGATACGATGGGAGCTGAGGGATTCCCGGGCGGGGAGAGCACGGAAACGTTTAAAGCGCGGACTGTGAAGGCGTTCCGGGAGATCCTTGCGAGATTCTTCCGGGAGACAGAGGATCCGGACAAAACACTCGTCTTCGTCGTCCACGGGGGAACGATCATGGCCGTCATGGAGGCGCTTGCAAAAGAACGGAAGAGTTACTATGACTGGCAGGTCGGGAACGGCGAGGGGATCTTTGGGGAGATCGAAACGCCGGATGGACGGATCGGTCAGGTGCGGTTTCTTCGGAACAATCCAATATCATAGGGGGTGTAAAATCATGATTCTTTTATTATCGGTATGCAGCATCGGATTTCTGATCTACGGTGCACTTGTTGTCAGTGGGATCTATACGCCGATCAGCTCGAAAATTCTGGTTGAGGACGAGGAACGGGCGAAATGGTGCCATACGGAGGGCGTCACAAAGATGCTCTGGGGGCTGGATCTTGCGTTTTTGGTAATGTATCTTTGCCGTGTTTTCCCGGCATTTTTATGGCTTGGGCTGTTTCTTGTGCTGACGATCGTGATCATCATCATGGCTTATAAGAATAATGGAAAGTATTTAAAATGACGCAGAAAAACCAGACCAGTTCACTATATGAGGAATGCCGGTTTTGCGGTATGATAGACAACGAACGGAACAAACATTAAAGGAAGATTTTTATGACAGACAGACTCGAATTACTTGCAGTGGTCGCACTCGGATTTCTGCTCGATCAGGTCCTCGGGGATCCGCACTGGTTATATCATCCGGTGCGGCTCATCGGGGCTTATATTTCATTTCTGGAGAAAGGGATCCGGAAACTTTTTGGAGAGGGAGAGAGGGCGCTCTTAGCTGGCGGTGTGGTACTTGTTATTCTCGTGACCGGGACAACGGCGGTCGTATCCGGCGGGATCTTATACACCTGCGGCAGGATCTCCCCGTGGCTCCGGTTTCTGGCATCTGTGATCCTGTGTTATCAGCTTTTTGCGGTAAAATCCCTGAAGGATGAGAGCATGAAGGTGTACCGGGAATTGAAAAAGGACGACCTTGAAGCGGCGCGGTATGCGGTGTCGATGATCGTTGGGCGGGATACTAAAGTGCTCGATATGACTGGTGTCACGAAGGCGGCGGTGGAGACAGTCGCGGAAAATACGTCAGACGGTGTTGCGGCACCGCTCTTTTACATGGCGATCGGCGGACCGGTCCTCGGCTGGGTATATAAGGCAGTCAATACGATGGATTCAATGGTCGGGTATAAGAATGACAAATATCTGTACCTTGGACGGGCGGCTGCTAAACTGGACGACGTCTTGAATTTTATTCCATCGAGACTCTGCGCCTGGATCATGATCTTTGCGGCGTATCTGCCGTCCAAAGGGCACGAATTTGACGGAAAAAATGCGAAAAAGATCTTCCTGAGGGACCGTTTCAACCATGCGAGCCCGAATTCCGCGCAGACAGAGTCGGTCTGTGCCGGAGCGCTACGGGTGCGCCTTGCCGGGGACGCGTGGTACTTTGGAAAACTCGTAAAGAAGAAATATATCGGAGATGATCTGCGGCCGGTGGAACCGGAGGATATCCGCCGGGCAAACAGACTTCTTTACCGGACGTCGTGGATCCTGATGGGGATCTGTGCGGTGTGGGAAGCAGCTATGGAGATTTTATCGAAATTATAAGTAAGGAGCTAGGATTGACATGATCGATATTTATACAGAAAAAAAAGAATCTTCCAATTGGATCCTGAAAAATGATCTCTATTTTAATTTAACAAGAATCAGCAAGAATTCTCCCACCTCTATAGGTGGTGAGATGAATTGCCATCTCTTGCATAGTGCGATAGTTGGTATGTAGATATCAGATTATTGCACATAGCTGTGCTGTGTATTGTAAACTTCTCATATATTGATTTTTGTAGTCGTGCTATATCATCAATTCTGCATACAATGAATAAGCCTGAAGGAAAAATAGATTGCAGATCAAACAGAACAAATGTTCTGAAATGTAATAGACAAATGATCTCATTTGTGATATAATTAAATCAGTCGAAATAAAAAGAAAGGCTGATAAATATGAGAGAACTTGACAATAATGCACATTCAGTATTTTTACTCTGTTATCATCTGATTCTGGTCGTAAAGTACCGGAAAAAGGTCCTGAATGATCCGATCTCGGATCGCGCACGAGAAATCTTTGAATACATTGCGCCCAAATATCATATCACCCTGGAAGAGTGGAATCACGATGAGGACCATGTCCATATCATGTTCCGTGCCCATCCGAAGTCGGAACTCAGTAAATTTATCAATGCCTATAAAAGTGCCAGCAGCCGTCTGATCAAAAAAGAGTATCCGGAGATCCGGCAGAAGCTCTGGAAGGAAATGTTCTGGAGTCAGAGCTTCTGCCTCCTGAGTGCCGGCGGAGCTCCGATCGAAGTGATCCGTCAGTACATCGAGACACAGGGGGAGAAAAAATATGAACGTAGTATACCGGTTTCGGATCTATCCCAATAAAATACAACAGGAACTGTTTGCAAAAACATTTGGATGTGTCAGGTTCGTATATAACCGGATGCTGTCAGAAAAGAAGGAATGTTATGAAAAGACCGGAAAAAATCTGAAGGTTACTCCGGCAAAATATAAGGCAGAGTTTCCATGGCTAAAAGAAGTGGACAGTCTTGCTCTGTGCAATGCCCAGCTGCACCTACAGATTGCATATAAAAACTTTTTCAGGGATCCATCGTTTGGTTTTCCGAGATTCAAGTCAAAAAAGAATCCTGTTAAAAGCTATACCACAAACAGTGTCAATGGAAATATCCTGTTAAAAGATGGGAAACTGAAGCTCCCAAAGGCAGGCTGGATCCGGATCCGGCAGCATCGTAAGATCCGGAAAGATGCCTGCTTGAAAGGTGCATCCGTCTGTATGGAAGCTGATGGGCGGTATTATGTTTCTCTTCTGTATTTTTGTGAAGAAAAGCCGGTGGAAACAAGGAACATAAGGCAGGCCGTCGGACTCGATTTTTCCATGAAAGAACTATATGTAGATTCCAATGGAAAACATGCAGGTTATCCGCACTATTTCAGAAACAGCGAGGAAAAACTGGCGAAAGCGCAGAGAAAACTGAGCCATTGCCGGAAGGGAAGCAATCGTTATAAAAAACAGCAGAAAAAAGTGGCGCGGATCCATACGCATATCGCTCACCAGAGAAAAGATTATCTACATAAAGAATCAAGAAAGATAACCAATTTCTATGATATCGTATGTATTGAAGATCTGGATCTGAAGACGATGAGCGGGGAACATCATTTTGGAAAAAGTGTTCATGACAACGGTTGGAGAATGTTCACAGATTTTTTGCAGTATAAACTGGAACGGGAAGGAAAGAAACTTGTCCGCATCGACCGCTGGTATCCAAGTTCCAGAACATGCAGCTGTTGTGGAAAAATAAAACATGATCTGGAACTGGAAGATCGGGTATATCTTTGCAGCTGCGGAAACCGGATGGACCGTGATGAAAATGCGGCGGTCAACATCTGCCGGGAAGGCCTGAGAATATCCGGGATCATATTAGAAAAAAGCGAAAAAGCATCATAAAAATATATCAGACAAAAAGAACCGTGGGACACACGGGGATCGCTCGTGAATGCTTTGCCCAACGGGGTAATCGAACGAGAAGCCCCCACTTCAAGCGTGAGCTAAGTGGTGGGAGTATGTCACACACAAGCAATGAAGAAATGACAGAACAGGATAAAAATCTGATTTTTCAAGCGGATGATGCAATCCTGACACTTGATAAGCACATAGAAACAAAGTATGGACTGGGAACAATCCGAAACTTATCTTCTGGGTGTAAAACCTTGCTGAATATTGTAAAACATCCAGAAAAAGTGGTATGTGTTGAAGAGTGTGGTCCCAATGTTTTGAAGATGATATTTCAGCTGGATCACATAAAGATTTATATGTCACGTCCAAGTTTTGTTGAAATTCCGGACAATGCAGAAATTCGTTTTAATGAGAAAGATGTGGTGACAGGAAATGCTGGATATCAGACCTGGTGGACCAGAGAGTATGAAAGGAGAGAGAAAAATGATCTATAAAAATATTACTTTTCAGGCAGCTCCTTTTTCCTATGATCTGTCTTTTGACGATCGCATTACTCTTGTCGGAGGCGACAGCGGAACCGGAAAAACAGTCCTTTATGAAATGCTTGAGGACTTGAGACAAACTGACGCATATCATGCTATAAAATTATTTAATTATCGGTCGGAAAATATCCAGGAAGATCTTGAAACGTGCAGAAATAATTTTATTGTGATCGATAATGCTGATATTCTGATCAATGACGAGATCCGAAGATTTATTAACTTTGAGTTTTCAAATCAATATATGCTTTTCTTAAGGAACTGTGATGGCCTGAATGTTTCGGATAAGAGCTTTAAGGTATTGGAACTGGCAGATAATAAGATAACTCTAGAAGAGGAAGTTTGATATGAAGTATTTATGGACAGAGGACACTGGTGCAGGTCTTCATTTCTGGCAATTAGTAAATCAGCTTTTCTTCGAGGGTAAACTTATTGTCGAAAGTAAAGAGAGCAATCAAGGAATTCTGGATGCAATCTATCAGCTGCAGCCGGATACAGGAGATATCTATTATATTGTATTTGATTATGTAGTAGATAATCAGGATATCCGGAATAAATATCGTATTCTGAGATCATTCGCTGATCGGTCAGCTGGTCATGTTATAATCCTGGATATGATTTGTTTTGAATATCTGATATTGGCATTCGATCAATTAATTTCCTGGACAGGTACAGGGAAGAAGGATAAGATTGCGATGCGGGAAGAGATTCTTGCAGCAGTGGAAAATCATAGGATCAACCTGGCAGAGATTAAAGACGAAAAAACATTACAGTATTTAGCTGGATTTAAAAGGTTTTCAACAGAGCGTGTTATGAAATCACTGGCAGGTGAGCTGACTGAAAATGAAAAGTGGTCAATTCGGGGAGCTTTGTTGGGAGAGTGCTAAAATAATATTCCCGAGTGGATGCAAATTCACGCAGGAAGACAACATGACTGAAAAAGTGAAACACCACACAGTGGAGGAATTAAAATGGCAAAAGTGATCATGATCCAGGGGACCATGTCGAATGCGGGGAAGAGTTTTCTTGCGGCGGGGCTCTGCCGGATCTTTAAGCAGGACGGGCTTAGGACTGCACCGTTTAAGTCCCAGAATATGGCCCTGAATTCTTATATTACGCGGGACGGGCTTGAGATGGGACGGGCCCAGGTCATGCAGGCGGAGGCAGCCAGAATCGAGCCGGAGGCGGCGATGAACCCGATCCTTTTAAAGCCGACCTCGAACATGGGATCCCAGCTCATCGTGAACGGCGAGGTCCGCGGCAATTATCCGGCGGCGGAGTATTTTAAGATGAAAAAGAGTCTGATCCCGGACATCATGGATGCCTACAATTCCCTGGCATCCCGCTTCGATGTGATCGTTGTGGAAGGCGCGGGAAGTCCGGCCGAGATCAACTTGAGGGAAAACGATATCGTGAACATGGGACTCGCCGAGATGCTGGATGCGCCGGTACTTCTCGCCGGGGACATCGACCGGGGCGGCGTTTTCGCCCAGCTCTACGGGACAGCGGCCCTGCTCACAGAAGCGGAGCAAAAGCGGATCCGCGCCTTCGTGATCAATAAGTTCCGCGGGGATAAAGAGATCTTAAAACCGGGTCTTTCCATGCTCTATGAGCGGATCCGGATCCCGTTTGCGGGTGTGATCCCGTACATGGATGTGGACGTGGACGATGAGGACAGCCTCTCGGAGCGCCTGACAGAAAAACATGGAACCGGACCTCTTCTTGACCGCTCCGGCCATGCGGCTTTTGCGAAGATCTCCGTGATCCGGCTTCCGAGGATCTCGAATTTCACGGACTTTAATGCACTGGAGCGACTGCCGGGGATCGCGCTTTCTTATGTGAGCCGTCCGGAGGAACTGACCGGATCGGATCTCATCATCCTCCCTGGGACAAAGAACACCATGGGAGATCTCAAGTGGCTCCGCCAGAACGGGCTGGAAGCTGTAATCACGCGGATGGCGGGAAAAGGGATCCCGGTCATCGGCGTCTGCGGCGGGTTCCAGATGCTGGGAACGAGTCTTTCCGATCCGCATGGTGTGGAAGAAGGCGGAACGATGCGCGGCATGGAGCTCCTGCCGATCCGCACGAGCTTTGCGGAGAAGAAGACGAGGACGAGAGTAAATGGAACGGCAGCCGGGTTTTCAAACGATGGAGTACCGGTAAAGATCAACGGATATGAGATTCATATGGGAGAGACGATCCGGGACGGCGGACAGCCGTTTTCGTGGATCCAGTACGAAAATGGGGAAAATATCGCAGCGATGGCGACGGATTCCGATGCGCGTTCAGGATATAAAACGGATTCGAATCCGAATGGAGCTCCGGCCGGTGGGAAAGAAGACGGCTGTATCAGCGGAAACGTATTCGGAACCTATGTCCACGGAGTATTCGACACAGAAGAGATGCAGCATGCGATCCGCTATTTCCTCGCAGAGAGAAAAGGTGTTCGTCCGGAGACATATGAAAACGGGGAAACATTCTCGATGGCAAAGTATAAAGAAGAGCAGTATGACAAGATGGCTAAGATTATCCGGGAAAATCTGGATATGGATATGATCTACCGGATCCTGGAACGAAAGGATGTGAGATGATGAGTGGACTTGACTGGACCGAAGAATTAAAAAAGCGGACGGGGATCGATTTCCTGACAACCCGCCCGATGGAGATCGAAAAAAAGAGTTTTGAGATAATAAAAGGAGAGCTGGGCGAGGAATTTGTTTCCCGGTATCCGGCTGATGCACTTCCGGTTCTCTGCCGTGTGATCCACACCACCGCCGATTTCTCCTACCGCGACACCCTCACGATCACAGAAGGCGCGATCGGACTGGCAAAAGAGGCGATCCATCGGGGGCTTCCGATCATCACCGATACGACGATGGCGGCATCCGGGATCAACAAGACGGCGGCCAGAAAATTCGGGATCGATGTGCACTGCTTTATCGGGGATGAGGATGTGAAGGAAGCTGCAAAGGCGAGCGGGATGACGAGATCCGCGGTCAGCGCCGAAAAGGCGGCGCGACTTTATTCGGAGTGTATCTATGCAGTCGGAAACGCGCCGACGGCGTTAATGCGCCTCTATGAGCTGATCGAAGAAAAAAAGATCCGGCCGGCGCTCATCATCGGAGTACCGGTCGGATTCGTGAACGTAGTCGAGGCAAAGGAACTGATCCTTCGGACGGATGTCCCGGCGATCGTCGCCAGAGGACGAAAAGGCGGGAGCAATATCGCCGCGGCGATCTGCAACGCACTGTTATATGAGGCGGGAGGACGATAGCGGTTCGCTACTTTACTTCCTGCACCGGGATTCCCGGAACTGCCATCAGAGAGTAGTTGGTGTGATAGACAACGAAACCTGGTGCGGCTCCGGGAACTTTTTTTAAGTTCTTCCGCTGGATATAGTCGACTTCGACCTTCTCATTCCCGCGGCCTTTGGAGTAGTAGGCAGCCAGCGCACCGGCTTCCTCAAACACGCGGTCCGGGAGCTCTTTTCCCTCAGTCTTTACGATGACATGGGAGCCCGGGATTCCTTTTGCGTGGAACCACCAGTCACCGCCGTTGGCAAACTTGAAGTCGAGTTCTTCATTCTGGTAGTTGTTTTTTCCGACATAGATGTGGAATCCGTCGCTGGAAAGGTAGTGGAACGGGCGGCTTGTGATCTTCACCTTTTTGCCGCCTGTGTAGTGGCGCTTGATATAGCCATACTCCGTGAGCTCTTCCTTGATCTGGACAAGGTCCTCCTCGAGTCTTGCGATGTCCATCGATGTGCTGATGGATTCCAGGTGGGCGATCTCCGCCTTCGTCTGTGCGAGCTGCTCGGTGACGGCCTCATAAGTCCGCTTCTGTTTATTGTACTTGTCAAAATACCGCTTCGCGTTCTCCTGAGCCGTCATCGTCGGATCCAGCGGGATCGTGATCTCTGTATTGTCGTAATAATTCAGACACTTAAAACTCTTTTCTCCGCCGGAGAGACCGTACCCGTAGGTATTTAAAAGTTCTCCGTAGATCCTGTATTTTTCCCGCTTTTCCGTATCCCTTAACTGCTTAGTCTGCAGATCCAGCTTTCGGACGCTGCGCTCCAATGCGTTGGAGATGATCTTTCTGAGGTCCGTGGATTTCTGGTGGATCCTGGATACCATGTTCTTTTCCGCATAGTAGCGCTCTAAAAGTTCACTGATGGAGGAAAAGTTCACGGTCTTATAATTGCCGCCTTCCATCATCGTGAGCGGTACCGATGCGAATTCGACCGGTTTCTCGCCTTCATAGATGATATTCGGCGTAAAATTGCCTTCGCGGACATCGTCCATGATCCAGGTGAACGCGTGGAAGAGATGTGTGAGTTCCGCATCGGAAAATTCCTTCGCGGAGACATCCCCGTCGAGTGATGCAAGGTGGCAGATCTCGGCGGCAATGACCGGGCTTAAACCGGTGAGATCCATGTAGAGGGCCTTTGAGAGGTTCTGCGGGGTGTTGTGCAGGAGTTCCTTAAATTCTGTCTCCGTGATCGTCAGCGGATCTTTCTTCTCCCCGGAGTGCGGGATAAAGTAATCGCGTCCCGGGAGTACCTCTCGGACAGAGCTTACCTGTGCGGAGATATGTTTGATGCTGTCGAGGATCACGTTGTTCTCATCGCAGAAGATGATGTTGCTGTGTTTTCCCATGAGCTCGATCACGATGAATTTTCTCCGGAGATCGCCCATCTCATCGAGATGCTCGACCTCGATCCGGACGATCCGCTCCAGTCCCGGCTGGGTCACGGAGATGATCCTGCCGTTTGCGATATGCTTTCTTAAAAGCATGCAGAAGTTCGGAGCCGTCATCGGGCTCGGTTTGTTGTTTGATGTAAAATAGAGGAGTGGGAGACTGGCGTTCGCCGATATGAGCAGACGCACGTTCTCCCGGTTTCCTTTAATGGTAAAGAGTAATTCGTCCTTTTCCGGCTGGGCGATCTTTGAAATCCTGCCGGAGGCGATCTTTTCGTTCAGGTCGCGGACAAGGTTCGCGATCACGATTCCGTCAAATGCCATGGTGTATGAGTTCCTTTCGTTTTATCGATCATAAATTCTAAGATTGTCTGATATGTGTACGCTCGGGAGACTCTCTAAGAGTATCTCCCGAGTGTGGGAATGGGCGGATCGGATCTGCTTCATGAAAAGTGTTCATGAAAGATCGCGTTGATCCGTTCCGTCAGCTCTGCGACCGAGTGGGCCCGGCTTCTGGAACATTCCCGCGCAGGGCGGCCGCAGAGGAGACAGGTCCGGCCCGGCTGCCCGATGTCACTTCTTGAGATCTTTTTTCCATCCCGCCCGATGATATCGATGTCGTAGAGTCTTCCGAGATCGGACGCGTCCTCTAACGGCACGAGAAGGCGTTTTACAGCGAGCGCATCCGCATCCACGCAGAGAAATGCCTCCGGACCGGTCTTATCGAGGATTAGGCTGCGCTTTAAGACCGAGATCTTTGCGGTATCCAACGCGGAAACGATCTCCGAAAGTGCAAAGGCAAATGCCTCCGGAACAAGCGGCAGGACCTTGACCGGCCCCGGGATATTTAAGGTGAAGGAGACGAGAACGCCGGGAAATTCGGAGAGAAGCTGTTCCTGCATCCAGACGCGCCGTTCCCTGGCGTTTAACATATCCGGAAGCTCGGCATCGGCACCGATGAATTTTTCTAATGTTTCTTCTTCTGCGTCATTTAATAATAACTGTTCTATTTCTGGATCATTCCATAAAAATTTTTCCATAAAAACCTCAGATCTCATGCAGGATCTCAAGAAATCCTTTCATATATTTTGTGAGATACATGTCCTTCCGGTAGCAGGCGTAAAAATGTCTTGGATTCTCCACACCGAGGATCGGATAGGAGAAGTAGGCGGAATCCGGCGAGTTATCAGTCTCGACATAGGAATCCGGACAGGCCATCACGACAGGACTTGCCGCAACGACATGTTTTCCGACCTCGATGCTGATCGTGACAAGGTCGATCTTCGGCTTCATGTCCCTCGTGATAAAGAGGGAGTCCTGGATCGTCCGGACGGAGTGACCGGACTGGCTGGAGATGAAGGTCTCATCGCGCGCCTCCAGGATATCGATCGGTGTCCCGGGCGCGATCCGTTTCGCAAGTTCGCATTCGCGGTTCACGATGAGGACAAGCTTTTCCTCCTGGATCAGGTCGTAGACCAGTTCCTCGTGGCGCGGGAATGTCGTGAGAAGTGCGATCCCGACTTCCCCCTCCAGGACGCTTTTTTCCATGGTCGCAGATCCCTGCTCATGGAGTTCCAGCCCCACATGGGGGAATCGTTTCTTAAAACGCGGGTATAATTCCGGTAACAGCTCCATGCCGCGCTGGACCGAGATCCCGAGGCGGATGGTCCCGAATTCTTCCTTGCTCAGCTCCTCGACCTGTTTTCTCAAGTTTGTGGAGATCGTTGTCACCTGCCTCGCCGCCTCCACGTAGAGCTGTCCGGCCGGCGTCAGGGTGATCGGATCGGTGGAGCGGTCAAAGATCGGGGCGCCGAGATTGCTCTCGGCGGTCTTTATGATCTGGCTCAGAGAGGGCTGGGAAACGTAGAGCTTTTTTGCCGCGTTTGTAAAGCTGCCTTCCTTCAGGACGGTCAGAACATACTGCATGTGTTTTTCATTCATAGAGGCGTCCTCCCCTGACTTTTTATCTCAGTTAGATAAAACTCCTGTTTTTCCTTTCTATTCTATCACATCCGGTCGGAAAAGACAACGCGGGGAAACCGGAGCGTTCCTGCCGCCGGACCGAGCCGATGCCCCATAAGAATTTCCCTATATTCGCTATAGAGGGATATGTATTGGATTAAAAAAAATGCAAGTGATATAGTAATGCCATAGAAAGTTATAGAACTCAGGTGGGAAAACAAACGAAATTTGTGCATCCTGCATAATGAGAAACGGAGGGAATATATGGAAATCAAGAAGACAGCCATGGCCGGCACACTGGAATCCAGCGATGCCCAGGTAACCGTGGAGCCGGGCGAAGGAAAGATCGAGCTCACGATCGAGAGCAGCGTGATCCATCAGTACGGCAGACAGATCCGGAAAGTCACACTGGAGACCCTGGACCGTCTCGGCGTGGACAGTGCAAAGGTCACGATCTTTGACAAAGGAGCGCTCGACTGTACATTAAAGGCGAGAGTTGAGTGTGCGGTCTACCGTTCCAACGGCATCACCGAAAATCTTCCGTGGGGAGGTGTCATCAAATAATGCATCCGAATAAAAAACGCTTAAGAAGATCCATGATGTTTTTAAACTGCCAGAAACCGGGTCTCATCAAGGATCCGTATATCTATAAACCGGACTCCATCATGTTGGACCTTGAGGACGCAGTTGCCGAGAACCAGAAGGACGCAGCGAGATATTCCTTATATCATGCACTTCAGGAGATCGATTACCGCGGTGTTGAGAGAGTCGTAAGAATCAATGGTCTTGATACCCCGCACTGGAAAGAGGATATCCGTGTCTGTGTTGCCGGAGGTGCTGATACGATCCGTATCGCAAAGACCGAGACAGCACAGGATGTTAAGACCGTTGAGGAGCATGTCCTTGCGGCAGAGAAAGAGTTTGGACGCCCGGAGGGAAGCACGCTCTTAATGGCAGCCTTAGAGTCCTGCAAAGGTGTTTTAAATGCCTTGGAGGTATGTCAGTCTTCTGACAGACTTATCGGAATCGCTTTATCCGGCGGAGATTACACAAAGGACCTCCAGACAACGATCACAGGAACCGGAGTGGAGCTTATGGGAGCGAGACAGCACATGATCATGGCGGCGAGAGCGGCAGGTGTCCAGTGCTGGGATACAGTGTTCACAAACCTTGACGACATGGAAGGTTTCGAGAATGAGACAAGAATGATCAAGATGATGGGCTTCGACGGAAAGTCTCTCGTAAACCCGAGACAGATCGCCATCGTCCATAAGGTCTTCACACCGTCGGAAAAAGAGATCATCTTCGCGGAGAAGGTTGTCCGCGAGATTGATGACAAGAAGGCAAAGGGAATCGGAGTCTTCACCGTTGACGGAAAGATGATCGACATCGCATTCTACGACGGAGCAAAGAGAACACTCGCCATGGCGAAAGCAGCAGGCGTTTATAAGGGGGATTTATAAGATGATCAATGCAGTTGGAAGAGAAATTCCCGAAGAGATCTTAAAAGCAACAGGCAAGGAGCCGTTCAAGGGCGTCTATGCCTATGATAATTACGAATATACAAAGGCGGCTCCGACCGTCCGTACATTAAACGATCCGACAAGAAGCAAGCTTGTCGAGAACATCCATGATGCCCTTGTAAAATGCGGCATTAAGGACGGCATGGTCCTTTCCTTCCATCATCATTTCCGTGAGGGTGACTATGTGGTAAACATGGTCATGGAAGAGGTCCATAAGATGGGCATCAAGGACATCACGATCTGTGCAAGCTCCTTAGGAAAAGCTCACGATCCGATCGTTCCGTACATCGAGGATGGCACCATCACAGGAATCCAGTCCTCCGGTGTCCGCGGAAAGATCGGTGAGGCGATCTCCACAGGACGGTTAAAAAACCTTGCGATCATGCGCTCCCACGGTGGACGTGTCCGCGCCATCGAGTCTGGCGAAGTCCATATCGATATCGCCTTCATCGGTGCTCCGACATGTGATGAGTATGGAAACATGCGCGCAAACGGCGGAAAGAGCGACTGCGGCGTATTATCTTACGCAATGGTCGATGCCCAGTATGCGGATAAGGTTGTTGCCGTGACAGACTGCCTCGTTCCGTTCCCGAACATTCCGGCAAGCATCTCCATGGTCGATGTGGATTACGTTTGTGTCGTAGATGAGATTGGAAATCCGGCCAAGATCGCGACAGGTGCTGCAAAACCGACGACGGATGTCAGAAAGATCATGATGGCGGATTACTGCACAAAGTTCGTAGTCAACACCCCGTATTTTAAGGAAGGTTTCTCCTACCAGACAGGTGTCGGCGGAGCTTCCATCGCCTCCACGATCTCCCTTGGAAAGATCATGGAAGAGAGAGGCATCCATATGGGACTTGGCCTCGGCGGAATCACCACTCCGATGTGTGATCTGTTGGCGAAAGGTCTCGTAAACAAGCTCGTTGATACCCAGGATTTCGATCAGGGTGCCATCGAGTCCATCAAGACAAATCCGAACCACTTCGAGATCTCTGCGTCCGAGTACGCGAACCCGTTCAACAAGGGCGCTTATGTCAATAAGCTGGATTTCGTGATCCTTGCATCTCTTGAGGTTGACGTAAACTTTAACTGTAACGTCGTTGTCGGTTCCGACGGCATGATCACAGGTGCTCAGGGCGGACATCCGGACACGGCAGCAGGAGCGAAGTGCACGATCGTCATTGCTCCGCTGCTTCAGGGAAGGATCCCGGCAATCTGTACAAATGTTACAACGGTAACGACTCCCGGTGAGTCCGTTGACGTTGTCATCACAGACTACGGAATCGCCATTAACCCGAGAAGACAGGACCTTATCGAGTGCATGAAAGGCGTTGACCTTCCGTTCTGCACGATCGAAGAGCTCCGCGATAAGGCGTACGCCATGGTCGGAACTCCGGATCCGGTGCAGTTTGACGACCGCGTGGTCGGCGTGATCGAGGCCCGCGACGGCACCATCATCGATGTGGTCAGAAAGATCAAAGACTATGAATTTGAGGATGAACAGTAATCTGCCCGTCCCGGTGCTGTGAAAACAATTTCCCCAGACATGTTTTCGCAGCGTATACCCCCTTGATAAAGGAGAATTTGAGTATGTCTGAAATTCCCGATGATCCTCGGTGTGATCCTCGTCCTTTTCGGATACTACACCTGGGACAACTTTGCAAAGCTCATCAAGAGCGGCTTTTCCAGCACCGGCCCGACAGCGGCACTGTTCGTATTCAGCGTCCTGTACTTCGGGATCATGACAGATGCCGGAATGTTTGATGTCATCATCAACAATCATGCGGGTCCGGCACTGACCATGTGTTCGACTCTGATGGCGGCGGCTGTCCTCATGGGTGTCCTTGTAAAAGAGGTCGAAGGGACCACGAGCGTCATCACCTGCATGTCCGGACTGATCAGTACCTTCCTCCCGGCAGTCCTCGGCCGTCATCTGCCGCTCGCACTCGCGTTCGACACCGACAGCTACTTCTACGGAATGCTTCCGGTCATGATCGGCATCGGAGAGGGCTTCGGGATCCCGGCGCTCCCGATCGCCGCAGCGATGGCAGTCTGCAGAAACTGCGCGACCTTCATCAGCCCGATGGTACCGGCAACACTCCTCGGAGTCGGCCTTGCGGATGTGGACATCAACCAGCACATCAAGAGCAACTTCTTGTGGGTATGGGGATTCTCCTTTATCTGCATGATCGCCGCGATCCTGTTTGGGATCATTCCGGTGTAAGCACGTTTACAGAATGGACAATTTCCCTGATTTTGATATAGCGGCTGTCTGATATACCCCACCGGACAGCGCAGAATACCTCCCATATGAATGAAAAATCCCCAGCGGTCAGAATGCGAAAAGCCGCTGGGGATTTTTCTGCCTTATTTTTCATATGCGATCAGAAACAGAATATTTGCACAGAAATCTGGTTGACTGTAATTTTTATTTGCCGTATAATAATGGTTATCTATGGGAAAGCGAGGCATGTCTGAATGATTAAGAGCATGACCGGATTCGGCCGCCACGAGTTAGTGACGGACGAGTGTAAGATTTCAGTAGAGATAAAGGCGGTAAACCACCGGTATCTTGATCTGGGAATTAAGATGCCGAAGAAATTCAATTACTTCGAAGCATCCATGCGTACCCTCTTAAAGGATTATATCCAGAGAGGAAAAGTAGATATATTTGTGACATACGAGGATTATACCGACGCAAAGGTATTCCTCAAATATAACAAGTCTCTTGCACAGGAATATATGGACAGCTTTAAAAAGATGGCTGATGACTTTGATATCGACAATGATGTGAAAGTGTCCATGCTGGCAAGATGCCCGGAAGTCCTCACGATGGAGGAAGTTCCGGAAGATGAAGACCATATGTGGGAGCTCCTGAAAGATGCGCTCTCAAGAGCCTGTGAGGGATTCGTGGAGTCCAGGATCCGCGAGGGCGAGAATTTAAAGAACGATCTCGTAGGAAAGCTCGAATATATGCTGACACTTGTCGACTTTATCGAGGAGCGCTCCCCGAAGGTGATCGCGGAGTACCGCCAGAAGCTGGAAGACAAGGTAAAAGAACTTCTCGCGACCGCATCCGTGGACGAGTCCCGGATTGCAACGGAAGTTACGATCTTTGCAGATAAGATCTGTGTGGATGAGGAGACCGTCCGCTTAAGAAGCCACATTGAGGGAATGAAGAAGGAACTTTTAGCCGGCGGAAGTGTCGGAAGAAAGCTCGACTTTATCGCCCAGGAGATGAACCGTGAGGCAAACACGATCCTCTCAAAATCAACGGATCTCGAGATCTCCGACCGCGCGATCCTCTTAAAGACAGAGGTCGAGAAGGTAAGAGAGCAGATCCAGAACATCGAATAAAGATTGTGTTAGTACGGAATGCGGAGCAATCCGCGGTCCGCGAAACCAGCAGAATACATGATTGAGTAATCAGGAGGCATTTGTAATGCAGACAAAAGGAGTCCTCGTTGTAGTTTCCGGATTTTCCGGAGCAGGAAAAGGAACCGTGATGAAGGCGCTCTTGAATAAATATGATAATTACGCGCTTTCTGTATCGGCGACCACGAGAAATCCGAGACCGGGGGAGGAAAATGGAAGAGAGTACTTTTTCCTGACCGAATCCCAGTTCGAGGATATGATCAAAAATGACGAGCTGATCGAACATGCACGTTATGTAGATCATTATTATGGAACACCGAAAAAATATGTGGAAGAAAAGATGGCTGCAGGAAAAGACGTGATCCTTGAGATCGAGATCCAGGGAGCACTCAATATCAAGAAGAAATTCCCAGACGCGCTTCTCGTATTTATCGTACCGCCGACTGCGGAGGACCTGAAAAAACGTCTTACCGGCCGCGGAACTGAGAGCGCGGAAGTGATCGAAAAACGTCTCCGCCGTGCCGCGGAGGAGTCCGACGGAATGGATTCCTATGACTATATCGTAGTCAATGACGATATTGATACCTGCGTGGAAGATCTCCACAGCCTGATCCGCTCCAGCCACTTTAAAGAGTCCGCGAATACGGATCTTGTGGCGAGAATGAAGCAGGAGCTGCACGATATGACAAAATAAAGAATGTATCCGTAAAAATGCTACATGCAAAACCGGATACTTCAGATATTTAAAATTTATAACAAAAAACAGCAAAACTTCTCGCATCTTTACAGATGGAGAGGAAAGCTGCAACCAGGAAACTCATGATCTGAAAGGGGTATATTTTATGTTACATCCGTCTTATACAGACTTAATCGAAGCCGTAAACAGCGACGTTGAGCCGGGCGAGCAGCCGGTCGTTCAGAGCCGTTATTCCATCGTCATCGCAGCATCCAAGCGTGCGAGACAGCTGATCGCTGGTGACAAACCGCTCGTAGCAGGCGCTGCCGGAAAGAAACCGCTGTCCACCGCTGTCCAGGAGCTTTATGAGCAGAAAGTAAAGATCCTCACAGAGGACGAGGAGCCGGAGATCGAGACTGATTTCGAGGTGAAGGAGAGAACTCCGGAAGAGATCAAAAAAGAAGAAGAGTACGCGGAAGAATAAAAGCGATCCGCCCGGCCGTGTGATGCCAAGCCACGGACGGACGAACCGGAGAAATATGTTGGAAAGGGGAGGAAAACGGCTGAATCTGGCTTTAGTTTCCTCTTTTTTTCGCTGGCGGTTCCAAAAATGCCGGATACAGCTGCGGACCGCGAAGTTATACAGAGAAAGGAAAAACAAACAGAATGAATTTACTTTTCATATCACTGGGCTGTGATAAGAACCTTGTCGATACGGAAAAAATGCTGGGAATCCTCGGGAAAGAGGGCTATTCCTTCGTGGATGATGAAAATGAGGCAGATATCGTCGTTGTCAATACCTGCTGCTTTATCGGCGATGCAAAAGAAGAGAGCATCAACACGATCCTTCAGATGGCGGAGTTAAAGAAAACAGGCCGCTTAAAGGCGCTGATCGTAACCGGATGTCTCGCACAGCGCTACAAGCAGGAGATCATTGATGAGATCCCGGAGGTAGATGCGATCCTTGGAACGACTTCCTATGAGGCAGTCGGGGAGGCGATCAAAGAAGTCATGCACGGAGAAACACCGGAGGTCTTCGAGAGCATCGATGCGCCGGTGAGCAAGACTACAGACCGTCTTGTGACGACAGGCGGACATTATGCGTTCTTAAAGATCGCGGAGGGCTGTGACAAGCGCTGCACGTACTGCATCATTCCGTATCTTCGCGGAAAATACCGCAGCGTTCCGATGGAGCAGCTTGTGAAGGAAGCGGAGGAGCTTGCAGAAAAAGGCGTGAAGGAGCTGATCCTGGTAGCCCAGGAGACAACTCTTTACGGAAAAGACCTCTACGGCGAGAAGAAACTTCCGGAGCTTTTAAGACGTCTGGCAGCCGTATCCGGAATCCAGTGGATCCGTCTCCAGTACTGTTATCCGGAGGAGATCACCGATGAGCTCATCGAAACGATCAAGACCGAGGAAAAAGTCTGTAACTATCTGGACATCCCGATCCAGCACGCAAGCGATGCCGTGTTAAAACGGATGGGCAGAAGAACCAACAACAAAGAGATCCGCGGACTGATTGCGAAACTCAGAAAAGAGATTCCGGACATCGCACTCCGCACGACGCTGATCTCCGGTTTCCCGGGAGAAACCGAGGAAGACCACGAGATCCTGATGCAGTTTGTCGATGATATGGAATTTGACCGTCTCGGCGTATTCGCATATTCCCCGGAGGAAGATACCCCGGCATTCAGCTTTGAAAATCAGGTTCCGGAGGAGGTAAAACAGGATCGCCGCGATGAGATCATGGAACTCCAGCAGGAGATCGCTTTTGAGAAGTCTGAGGCAATGAAGGGACGCACCCTTGAAGTCATGATCGAGGGCAAGGTTGCTGATGAGAACGCCTACGTCGGACGTACCTACATGGACAGCCCGAACGTGGATGGACTTATCTTTGTAAACACCGGACTTTCCCTGATGTCCGGAGATTTCCTTAAGGTACGCGTCACAGGCGCGTCCGAATATGATCTGATTGGGGAGGCAGAGGATGAATTTACCGAATAAACTGACAATATTACGAGTGATCATGATCCCGTTTTTCGTAGCTGCGCTTCTTTATGACGGCGGCGCAAACCAGAACATGCGTTATGTGGCGGCGGCGCTCTTTATCATCGCGAGCCTGACCGATATGCTGGACGGAAAGATCGCGAGAAAGTATAATCTGGTAACAAATTTTGGAAAATTTATGGATCCGTTGGCGGATAAACTGCTTGTCTGCTCCGCACTGATCTGTATGATCGAGCTTCGTGAGCTTCCGGCCTGGATGGTCATCATCATTATCAGCCGTGAGTTCATTATCAGCGGCTTCCGTCTGGTGGCATCCGACAACGGTGTTGTCATCGCGGCGAGCTACTGGGGAAAATTTAAGACCACATTCCAGATGATCGGTGTGGTTCTTCTGATCTTTAACATTCCGGCATTGTCCACATTGACGACAATCATTGTCTGGATCGCTCTTGCATTGACAGTAATTTCACTTGTTGACTACATTGTGAAGAACGCCGGCGTTCTTACGGAAGGAAAAATGTGATGATTCGAACAGAACAGGGTTATGCCCAGATATTTAAAATTTACGGAAAAAGCGAGACGGAAGTAAAGGAAAAGCTTCAGGACCTCTTAAAGTGCGGCGGCGCTGTCGTGATCTACACGAGACGCCGCGGAAAAGATGTCCATGTTCTTGCGGAGACACAGGCGGAGGATGAGGAGTCCGCCAAGGCGGCGTTAAAACCTGTTGCCAAGGAGATAAAAAAGGCACTGGGCGACATGTATTATTCCACGAAAGAGAATGAGACGATGGAAGAGACCGTTGTGCGCCTCCTCACAAAGTACGGACTCACGGTGACAACGGCGGAGTCCTGCACCGGCGGCATGGTGGCTGCAAAGATCATCAATGTGCCAGGTGCGTCTGACGTATTTGATCAGGGTTATATCACATATTCGAACAAATCAAAGAGAAAGATCCTCGATGTCAGCAAGGCAACTTTAAAAAAATACGGGGCAGTCAGTGAGCAGACCGCAAGGGAGATGGCACTCGGCGGTGTTCTCGCGGCTGATGCGGATGCCTGCGTTGCTGTAACGGGGCTTGCTGGTCCGGACGGTGGAACAGAGGAGAAGCCGGTGGGACTCGTATACGTTTCCTGCTGCATGAAGGACGAATTGATTGTGGAGGAATGCCACTTCAACGGTACAAGACAGGAGATCCGGGAACATGCCGCGGTCACGGCGCTGGACCTTTTGAGAAGAATGATCATCAGATCTAGACAGTAGACCGGGTCCAGGCGTGACCTGGTCATAAATATTAAGGGATGAGCAGGTGAATCATGCGCTGGTATGAAAAACTGTATGTCGGGGAAAAAGCGAAAAAGCACAGATACGAAACGATCCAGGCGGTC
Organism: Pilosibacter sp. NGB245; assembly: GCF_057397225.1. Classification (NCBI taxonomy): domain Bacteria; kingdom Bacillati; phylum Bacillota; class Clostridia; order Eubacteriales; family Clostridiaceae; genus Pilosibacter; species Pilosibacter sp. NGB245. The sequence goes on from NZ_CM171584.1 coordinate 1,827,091, forward strand.
CGAAATGGAAGACCAATGGGCTTTTATGTCCTGACTCCGGCGGCTGGGGAGCGTAACCTTTTAGATATCTATCCGGCGCTGACATTAAAGCTTCCTTACTATGAAAAGCAGGATCTTCTGATCGTAGGGATCGCTGCGGATTTTGAGGATGCGGCGGCGCTTGCGGGGCGGATCATCTGTGAGGTCTACAAAAAGACCGGCGGGTATGATGTGAACTCCTTTCTTTTCGGAAAGGGGTGCTGCGAGTGATCCATATTTTGCTGATGATCTTAAAGGTCATCGGAGTCATCCTGTTAGTGATCCTTGGACTGATCCTCGCTGCGGTATTGCTGATCTTGTTCGTTCCGGTGCGATACCGGGCGGATGTCTCCTTCGAAGGAAAACCGGACGGGGAGGCGTCAGTGAGCTGGCTTCTACATCTCGTGCGGATCCGGGTGAGTTATCACGAACACGCGGATGTATCCGGGCGGGTGCTGTGGTTTAAGCTGTTTGATGTGAGATTGTGGCCGCCGGAGGATGAGGAAGAACAAAAAACAAAATCAGAAACGGAGCCGGTTTTTGCGGACTTTGAAAAAACACCGGTACTGTCAGAAAATGATTCTGAAATCAGAAACACAGAGGTATCTGTTTTAACTGAAAACGAGCAGCAGGAAATACCTTTGGAAACAGTTGCGGAGACATCGGAAGCGGAAGAGAAAAAAACTGCTGTGGATGACAGGACAGCTGTCCCTGCGGAAGATGATGAACTTGTTGTCCATGCAACGGAGCTTGTTTCAGGATCGAATGAATCTTCTTCTCCCAGCGCACTGCCGGCGGGTGCTTTGAAAAACTCCTCAAAGGGAAATTTTAAGGAACCCTTTGAGAAAGAGGAACGTGTGGAGAAGGTTAAGAACTGTTTCGGTGCGAAGATCAAAGAAAAATTGGCGCGGCTTATAAAAAAAGCCCGAACTCTTTGGAATAGGATCCGGGAACTGCCCGGAAAGATCCGGAAGCTGGCCGATGGGATATCAAAGAAGAAAATTTCTCTGGAAAAGACCTGGGACAGCATCTCGATGTTCTGGCACGACGGGCAGAACCAGAAAGCGTTTCACCTTGTCTGGAAGCGCGCAAAAAAACTTGTCCGCTACGTTCTTCCGAAAAAGATGCAGGGACGGATTCACTTCGGTTTCGATGATCCCTACGATACGGGGCAGGTTCTTACGGTGGTCAGTCCGTTTTATGGCTTATACGCGAGAACACTGACTCTGGAGCCGGATTTCAACGGAACGGCGCTTGACGGAGAACTTCATTTTAAGGGGCGGATCGCCCTGTGGTATCCGCTTTGGACGGCAGCAAGACTGTTTATCAGTAAAGATTTCAGAAGATTACTTCGTTTCTTGAGGAAAAGAGATTCTGGGATGAAAAAAGCATAGATTTAGGAGGAATCGGTATGGCAGAAAATCAGTTTCCATCTACCGTGGATGCACTGTTTAAGGGGATGGATCATTTCATTACATCAAAAACCGTTGTGGGCGAGCCTGTGAAGGTGGATGAGAACACGACGATCATCCCGCTTGTGGATGTGACCTGCGGCATGGCAGCCGGTTCCTTTGCACAGTCCGCAAAGACAAATGGCGGCGGCGGTATGAGCGCGAAGATGAGCCCCAGTGCCATCCTCGTGATCCAGAACGGCATGACAAAGCTCGTAAATATCAAACATCAGGATGCAGTCACCAAAGTCCTTGACATGGTCCCGGACATTGTAAACCGCTTCACCGGCGGCAATGATATTACTCCGGACGCGGCGGCAAAAGCGGAGAAGATGGCAGCTGAGATGGAGAAAGAGAAATGAACACAATTCCTCGGAGCGATCCGGGGAATTGTTGTATCTGAACGCCATTTATGATAAAATGGTTTTAACGATTTCGGGGTATGAGAGGAGGGAATAAGCGTGACACATTTAAATATCCCGGTAGGAATTTCTGATTTTGCTGAGATCCGGCAGAACGGATATTATTATGTCGATAAGACAGGCCTTATTGCCGAGGTATTAAAAGCTCAGGCAGTAAAAGTGACACTGATTACCCGTCCAAGGAGATTCGGAAAGACATTGGGGATGAGTACTCTGGAAAATTTCTTTAGTATCCGAAAAGACAGTGCGGTATTGTTTCAGGGACTGGGGATCATGAATGCTTCGGCGCTCTGTCAGAAATGGATGAATCAGTGTCCGACGATCTTCCTTTCGTTTAAAGATGTGGATGGCCTGACTTTCGATAGTGCCTACGGAATGTTGGAAGCAACGATTGCTGAATTATTTCGAAAATATACAGACCTTCTGGACAGCGAAAATGTAAATGATTATGACAAAGAAGCTTTTCGCCGTATCTTAAAAGGCGAAGCCGGTACGACCGGAATCAAGAAAAGTCTCTCTCTTCTCATGCGAATGCTGAGTGATCATTATGGAAAACAAGTGGTGCTGTTGCTGGATGAGTATGATGTTCCTGTGGCCAAGGCGAGCAATCACCATTATTATCAGGAAATGTTAGAAGTAGTGAAAGCAATGATGAGCACTGCATTAAAAGACAACAATGCCCTTCAATTTGCAATCATTACCGGCTGCCTGAAGATCGCGAAAGAGAGTATTTTCACCGGAACAAATAATTTCGTGTCAGATACGATCACTTCTTCCAGGCTGAATGAATACTTTGGATTTACGCAAGATGATGTAGACAGGATTTTACGGGATGCGGATGCCAAAGATCATGCAGAGGCGATGAAATATTGGTATGACGGATATCATTTTGGCGATTTTGATGTATATTGTCCGTGGGATGTGATGAATTACCTGTTTGATCTTTCGAACGATCCGAAGGCAAGACCTGCGAGTTACTGGAAGAATACGAGCGATAACGCAATCATCCGCTCCTTTATCGATTATTCGGGGAGCAGTATTACCGGAAAACTGGAAACATTGTTAGCGGGAGGAACGATCTCACAGAAGGTTGAAGAAAACCTCACATACGATCTTCTGCACTCCTCAGAAGAAAATTTGTGGAGCATTCTTTATCTGACCGGCTATCTGACAGGGGTTCGCGGAGAAGATCAGACTACAAAACTTATGATTCCGAACGCGGAGATCCGGGAGATCTTCGAGTCGACTGTCGTAAAGTGGTTTCAGGACAAAGCGAAAGGAACTGACCGAAGAACTCTGTTCCATGCAGTATGGAATGGTGACAGTGAACTTTTGACGCGTGAGATGAGCACGCTGTTGAGAATGACCATCAGCTATCATGATTATAAAGAAGATTTTTATCATGCATTCCTTGCTGGAATCTTCGCCTGTGCGGGGTATATGGTGGAATCCAACCGAGAACACGGTGAGGGACGGAGTGATGTGATCGTATGCGATTCGGAAAACGGACGGCTCGCTGTCTTTGAGGTTAAGTGTTCTGCCGCACTTGAGAAAATGGAAGAAAGCTGTGAAACGGCATTGCGCCAGATCGATGAACGCATGTATGCAAAAGAGTTTGAAGACAGCTATGATCAGGTTCTCTGCTATGGAATTTCTTTCTATAAGAAACGCTGTCTGGTAAAGAAAATTCACTCGTGAACTCGTGAAATTCATGATTACTGGAAAGATACAGAACTGTTGCGAATCATTATCTAAAAGACCGCATAATCTGTCATAGACATTCCTTTTTGGGAGAATGGGTATGAAGCGATTATGCGGTCTTATGCTGTTCTGCGTAGGTTTCGGTATGACCTGGGCGTTAGTGCTGCCGACGACATTTTTCCTTGTACTCACGGCGGCGGCGCTGATGATCGTGGGGTATAATCTGTTTTGTGGGTAAAAATATTAAGCCCGTTAGTATTAGATTCTTATTTTTGTCGACATAAAAACCAAACAAAATATTGTCCCTTGTTGAATGCACTGCACATTATATATTAAATAAATAACAAGAAGCACAGGAGATGGATTTATGCTATTCTTAGTATTATGCACCTTTTCAGAAGATGAGCAGGTTTGGATCGAACAATTATTTAATGAAAATCACACCCTTTTATATAAAGTTTCTTATCAGTTGCTTCAATCAGAAACAGACGCGGAAGACGCTGTTGCACAGGCATTTTTAAATATAATGGAACATTTTGAAAAAATCAGCCAGTTACCACGCCGCGACCAGATTCCCTATAGTGTTATTATTGCAAAGAATGCATCCTATGATATTCTTCGTAAGAAGAAAAAGATGATTCCGGTGGAAGAGTTTTATGAAACAAGGACGGATTCTGGAGTAGAAGAAGCTTTCTTTGAAAAATTCAAGAAGGAGCAGTTGGCGGTGGCATTAGAACATTTAGAAGAAAATGATCGAACACTTCTTATGTTTCGATTTGGTCGTAACATGTCATTAAAAGATATCGCAGTGCTGATGGGAATCTCGGAAGAGACAGCTAAAAAGAGGAGCCAGCGGGCAATAAAAAAACTGAAGAAAAAACTGGAAGAAATTGAGAGGTAAAAAGTGACAAGTATTTTAAGAGAAGTTTGTCGAGAAAGATTGAATCAAGAGTGGGCACAAGCTGATAAGAGTCTAGATAATTACAAAAATGTGATGTCAGAAGAAAGTAAATTGATTGACGAAGGGGAAATTAGAAAAAACATTTTGGATAAGGCAGCAAATAAAATTCTTGCACTCCCATTCCCGGAACAGGCTGTATTTCATCTTTATTATGCTTTTCACTTAGATGACTCGCAGATTAATGAAATTCTCATGATTCCGTATGCTCATGGAATGCGGATTAGTATGTTGAATTACCTTCAAAAATGGACAAGTACTCCAGAAATATTTGCATGTCCAGAAAGCATTTCTCAGATATGCACAATATCACTGACAAAGCTAATGGCTGAGATAAATACAACAGAGGATATCCAACATGTGTATTCTAGACGTTTCAGAAAACAATTACGGAAAATCCATATTACACAACAACCGACAGATCATTTATTTCGTGGAATTTTGCGGGCTGCAGCTGTTTTTCTTGCGATTTCTCTCGGATTTTCAACAGCAATGGTCACAAATGCGGAATTTCGTGGAAAAATTTTGGAATGGATCGTGGAGACATATCCGAAGTATTCTAAAATCGGGTTGGAAGGTATACAAAATAAGCATGTCATAGAGGAAGGGAATAATTTAGGTTCTTTCCAGATTAACTATATTCCAGATGGATATCAATTGGTATATCAGAGCAATCTCCCATTAATGAAAAAATTCAGATATAAAAATTCAGAAAATACCAGTATTACAATACAAGTTTCACCTGGGAATGGGTCAAATAATTATAATACGGAGAATTCAGAAATAAAGTCATGTATGATCGGAGAGAAAAATGTATTATATTGGGAAAAAGATGGAGTCCGAATGTGTGTGATTAAGGAAGGGGAATGGCTGATAAGCGTTGTCACAGAACTTCCATTTAATGAAGTATTCAAAATTGTGGAAAATATAAATTATTGTAATTGACATGTCCCTAAAGTCTCATTTGACCGTTATATAGATGAAAAAGATAAAGGAGGACGTGTTTATGAAAAGACACAAGTATGATAACTGTAACTGTTTCTGTTATATCTATAACAGCAGTGATTGTAGGATATGCCGGAGTTGCAGCCTTTACCGGTGCGGCCAAAAGTAAAGTCAGCAAATGTGCGGCATCTATAAAAGCACTGATTGACGTAGCTGCTAATGATGACGTGGTTACAATGACTTTTCGTTATAAATGCAAAGAGGTGTGGGAGTCTGATTCATCTTATTCTGATGGTGGATTTTGGTTTTTGGGATATGTGACAGACTCTTCATATTTTAAATATACTATTAATTAAAACGCTTATGCTAACTGCTAATATCGCAAAATTATTTATTCCTATTGAGATCTGTTTTGCTGATATGATATTAGTTTTCTATGAAGGCTATTAAAGCAAAAATCAGTTTTTCTAAATCTAATTAAGAAGGTGATACATGCTTTTTTTATTAATAATCACACCTATTGTCCATTTCTTGTTTGCAAAAACAAAGTTCACAATAACGAGAATTATAATTGTATTGCTTCAAGAAATTATACAGACGATGATATGGAAACGGATATATGCAAATCGTACTAAATGGTTTTCGTATTTTCTAATATTATTTGGTACAATAATTCCATATATGCTATATTTAGATAAGGATATTCCTAGTGGTTATATGGCAACTATAATATTAATAGCGCTTTTTTTATGGATAGAACTTCTACAATATCAAAGAAAACTTCTGTTTTTCACTTTTGGTGTATCGATAGCATGTTTATTATTATATTATAAAGGATTTCCAACGAAAATGTGTGAAATATTTCCGTTATTAGTATACTGCATAGAAATATTTCCGTTAATGCTCCAAGCAAAAAAAGAAAAGTAAGGGAATGCCTGACAATAACTCGGATATGAGTGCAGAAACAAGAGTATATCATATATCCTTCGGATAATATAATAGGTTTTGCGATGGAAAGTCCCGAATACTGGTAAAGAATGAATAAAAAGATCGAGCTACTAATAATAGATGCTCACAGAAGTTTTATAGATACGAAAAATAAAGGCACCCTCATTTGAGGATGCCTTTATTTCGATTCCCTATCTTGTTTAGGGCGAATGGATATGAAGCGATTATGCGGTCTCATGCTGTTCTGCGTGGGTTTCGGCATGACCTGGGCCTTGATATTGCCGACAACCTTTTTTCTTGTGATTACGGCGGCAGCGCTTATGATCGTGGGATATAATCTGTTTTGCGGGTAAAACAGGACAGATGAGTGATGCCGGATCTTCAATTCTGATTTTTCGGGCAAAGGAGTCGAAAAAACGGCACACCGCATTCTTGTTACTTTCGTGATGAGCAGGTGTGCCAAAATTTTTTATCAAGACGCAGAGCAGACGTTTGATATATAGGAATGTTTTTGATATAATGTAAACACGGAGTAACTGTTCAGTAGGTCTGCGCACTTGCTGCGCTGACCGTAAGAAAACATAGGCTGGAGGGCAAAAATCCCATCAGCGAAGCTGATTTGGAATGGATTTTTGCGTGTAACTATGAAGGTACTGAATAGTTACAACACGGAAGTATAAAGATGGAGAGGAGGACTTTTATGGGACCAATTTTTGAGGGTGATGGATGGTTCTGCGTGATAGCGATCATTGTTTCGAAGCTTTTAGCGGATATTCCCTGGCTGTCAGATCAACTGAGACTCCCGGGAATCGTGATGATCTCACTGATTTTTGCCCTGTTTTACGGGCCGGAACCAAAGCGGATCTCGAAAAAAATTTTCGTGGGAGGAGTAGTGGCCCTTACGGTCGCTTCGCTGCTTGGAGAGCTGGTCGGGAATTTTATTGGAAAAGGTATCTGAATCGTTCTGTTGGGAATGCAGATCTGAATAAAAAAATATGCGGGCACATGAAAAAGGCACCCTCACATGAGGATGCCTTCATTTCATTTCCCTATCTTGTAAAAGGAGGATTAAGCTCTCTCAACGAGACCGGATCTTAAGCAGGAAGTGCATACATACATCTTGCGGGAGCCGCCGTTAACCTTAACCTTTACAGATTTTACATTCGCGTTCCAGATTTTATTGGATCTTCTATGGGAATGGCTTACTCCATTACCAAAGTGAGCCGCCTTTTCGCAAATAGCACATTTAGCCATGATTCCACCTCCTTAATCATTCATACGGTTGGATGCAAAAATCCATAACATGGATATCATAGCAGAAGATTGCGTATTTTGCAAGCAAAATTTTTAAAAATTTCACATTTTTTTGAAAAATAGGTGGAATCCCATGGACAGAGAAAACGGGATATGGTATATTAAGGTTATCAAAGTTCAATAAGAAAGGAACTTTTGCGCCTTGATATCAGGATACGGCGCTTATTATCAGTAGGAATGGAGGCTTAGAGTATGAAGGGATGTATTAACAATAAAATGGGACAGATCCAGATCGACACCGATGTTATCGCTCTTTATGCCGGCACGACAGCGGTAGAATGCTTTGGAATCGTGGGAATGGCTGCAGTAAGTATGAAAGACGGTCTGGTAAAGCTTTTAAAGAGAGAAAGCCTGACTCACGGAATCAATGTAACGATCAATGATAATGCAATTGAAATCGACTTCCACGTAATCGTATCCTATGGCGTCAGCATCTCGACCGTAGCGGATAACCTGATCGAGAGTGTGAAATACAAAGTAGAAGAGTTCACGGGAATGCCGGTTGAAAAGATCAATATCTTTGTTGAAGGCGTTCGAGTGATAGATTAAGGAGGAAGTAAAATCCATGGAATTAAAGTCCGTAGATGCCGCTCTCTTACAGAAAGCGGTTCTGGCCGCAGCGAAAGGCCTTGAGGCAAAAAAAGAATGGATTAACGAATTAAACGTATTCCCGGTTCCGGACGGTGATACGGGTACGAATATGACTATGACGATCATGGCCGCAGCAAGAGAGGTGGCTGCGATCGAGAATCCGACAATGGAGTCCATCGCGAAGGCTCTCTCATCCGGTTCCTTAAGAGGCGCCCGCGGTAACTCCGGCGTTATCTTATCCCAGTTATTCCGCGGCTTTACAAAGGAGATCAAGGAATCCAATGAGATTACCGTGACAACTCTGGCAAACGCGTTTACCCGCGCGACTGAGACTGCTTATAAAGCAGTTATGAAGCCGAAGGAAGGTACGATCTTAACAGTTGCAAAGGGAATGGCAGAAAAGGCCGTTGATCTTGCGACACAGACTGACGATGTGATCGACTTCCTGACCCAGGTGATCGAGGAAGGTGACTATGTATTAAGCCAGACTCCGGAGATGCTCCCGGTATTAAAACAGGCGGGTGTAGTTGACTCCGGCGGACAGGGTCTGATGCAGGTCATGAAAGGCGGTCTTGACGGTCTTTTAGGAAAAGGGATCCCGTTTGATGCGGTCGCTCCGGCCTCCGGAAATGAAGGATCCGCAAAGCCGAAGGTGGCTGCAGGAAGTGATGATCTTTCCACATCGGATATTAAATACGGCTACTGCACTGAGTTCATCGTAAACGTGGAAAAACCGTACGATATGGAGGAAGAGCAGAAGTTTAAAGGATATCTGGAATCCATCGGTGACTGTGTTGTCGTTGTCTCCGATGACGATATCATCAAAGTCCATGTTCACACGAACCATCCGGGTCTCGCGTTCGAGAAAGGCTTAACCTACGGTTCCCTTTCCAGAATGAAAATCGACAATATGCGCGAGGAGCACCACGAGCGTCTGATCCAGAACGCGTCGAACGTTGCCCAGACACCGGATGCCCCGGCGGAGGCAAAAGAAGAAGCTCCGGCTGCAGATGAGCCGAGAAAGCCATACGGATTTATCGCTGTCTCCATCGGCGAAGGTCTCGGCGAGATCTTTAAGGGGATCGGTGCCGACTATCTGATCGAGGGCGGCCAGACGATGAACCCGAGTACCGAAGATATGTTAAATGCCATCGATAAGGTCAACGCTGACGTGATCTATATCCTTCCGAACAACAAGAACATCATTCTTGCCGCAGAGCAGGCAAAGAGTCTTGTGGAAGATAAGAAGATCTTCGTCGTTCCGTCAAAGACCGTACCGCAGGGAATCGCAGCTCTCATCAACTTCCTCCCGGATCTTTCTCCGGAAGCGAACCTTGAGAACATGACTGCTGAGATGGGACATATCCGTACCGGCCAGATCACCTACGCAGTCCGCAATACAAACATTGACGGAATGGAGATCCACGAGGGCGATATCATGGGAATCGGCGATTCCGGCATGCTGGCAGTCGGTCAGGATGTGGAGGAGACGGTTCTTGAAACCTTAAAACGCATGGTGGATGATGAATCAGAACTCATCAGCGTCTACTACGGCGAAGATGTGACGGAAGAGAAAGCCGAAGCGCTCGTAAAGAAGGCGCAGGAAGCATTCCCGAACTGTGAAGTGGAATTAAACGACGGCGGTCAGCCGATCTATTATTACCTGCTCTCTGTAGAGTAAGCAGAAAAGTGTCCCGGAAATTGCAGGAACCGCTCAGAGTGTTTCTGTACGATCCTGTATTTCCCGACATATGTACAACGACAGAAAAAGCTGCTCCTTTTGGTCAAGAGACCTGACGAGGCAGCTTTTTCCGTTGCCGCCCGGTTGAAAGGAATAGTCCGCGGCGGATCCTGGCATGCAGATATGAGGCCAGAAGAAATGAGAAAGGAGCATGAAACCGATGGCAAACGACCAGTCCATAGAGACCTTAAAAGGGATCGGAGAAAAAACAGCAAAACTTTTTGAGAAAGTCGGGATCCGCACCATCGATGACCTGCTCCATTACTATCCGAAGGGATATGACACGTACAGGGAGCCGAAGGCGATCGGCGAGCTCTCCGAGGATGAGACCGGCGCTGTAGAGGGCTTTTTAAAGAGCGGAGCGACCGGCGTCCATATCAATGGGCTTTCGATCGTCCAGGCGACGATCAGCGACATGACAGGGAAACTGCGCCTTGTCTGGTATCATATGCCGTACCTGAAAAATACGCTCCGTCCGGACAGTCACTTTATTTTCCGCGGACGTGTGATCCGGAAGAAGAACGGTCTCACAATGGAACAGCCCCAGATGTTTAAACCGGAGGCATATGAGGAACTTTTATCCAGCATGCGCCCGGTCTATGCACAGACAAAAGGTCTTGGAAATAAGACGATCACCTCCGCAGTCGAACAGGCGCTCACGATCCGCACCCTGGAGAGGGATTATCTTCCGGCCAGCTTAAGGATCTCCAACGAACTTGCGGAGTATAATTTTGCGATCGAGCACATCCACTTTCCGGCAAACGAGGAAGACCTGAGATTTGCGAGAAAGCGGCTCGTCTATGACGAGTTCTTCTTCTTTCTTCTGGCTGTGCGCCATTTAAAGGAAAAACGCCAGAACATCCGGAGCCCGTTTCATGTAGAAAAGCAGGAAGAATGCAGAAGACTCCTGAAAGATCTGCCGTACAGGCTCACGAATGCCCAGCTGAGGACCCTGGAGGAGGTGCTGGGAGACTTAAAGAGCGGCTCCGTCATGAACCGCCTGATCCAGGGAGACGTTGGTTCCGGCAAGACGATCATCGCGGTCCTGGCACTCCTGGCGGTCTGTGAAAATGGGTATCAGGGCGCGCTGATGGTCCCGACTGAAGTCCTCGCGAGACAGCACTATGAGTCTGTGGCGGAATTGTTTGCCGCACATGGAGTCGAAAAGGAAGTGGTGCTCATCACCGGATCCATGACGGCAAAGGAAAAACGGCTTGCCTACGAAAAGGTTGCTTCGCACGAAGCGGATATCATCATCGGCACGCATGCCCTGATCCAGGAGAAGGTCGTCTATGACAATCTGGCGCTCGTCATCACGGATGAGCAGCACCGTTTCGGCGTCGCCCAGCGGGAAATGTTTGGAAGCAAGGGACAGTTGCCGCATGTGCTCGTCATGAGCGCGACGCCAATCCCGAGGACCCTGGCGATCATCCTGTACGGGGATCTCGACATCTCTGTAATTGATGAACTTCCGGCGAACCGTCTCCCGATCAAAAACTGCGTGGTCGACAAGAGCTACCGCCCGCGCGCCTACCGTTTTATCGAAAACGAGGTAAAAAATGGGCGCCAGGCATACGTGATCTGCCCGATGGTGGAGGAGAGCGAGATGATCGAGGCGGAGAATGTCCTGGACTACACGAAGATTTTAAGGGAAAATCTGCCGGGGATCCGGGTCGAATACCTCCACGGAAAGATGAAGGGAAAAGAGAAGAATAAGATCATGGAAGAATTTGCCGCAGGAAATATCCAGGTCCTGGTCTCCACCACCGTTATCGAGGTCGGCGTCAATGTGCCGAACGCAACGGTGATGATGATCGAGAATGCCGAACGGTTCGGTCTTGCACAGCTCCACCAGCTTAGGGGGCGCGTCGGGCGCGGAGACAAGCAGTCCTACTGCATCATGGTCAACGCGTCCGGAAACAAGGAGAAGAACCGGCGTCTGGAGGTCCTAAATAAATCCAACGACGGATTTTACATCGCTTCCGAGGATCTCAAACTCAGGGGCCCGGGGGATCTCTTCGGGATCCGCCAGAGCGGCGATCTCGAATTCCAGCTGGCGGATATCTATACGGATGCCGTGACACTGAAAAAGGTGTCCGAGGATGTGAATCGGCTTCTGGCGAGGGATGAGAACCTGGAAGAGGAAGAAAACCGGGAACTGAGAAAGCGGCTTGACCGGTTTATGGAAGAGAAGTACGAGAAGCTGAATTTATAGAAAAAGAGGAGAATGACACACATGACAAGACTTGATGAACTCTTATATGAAATGACACGCTATGACGATAAGGATGTACGACGGATCCAGCACTTTTTAAAGGTGCATGAGTTTGCGAGACTGATCGGTCTCGCGGAGAACCTCGATCCATACACCCAGGAGGTCCTGGAGGCCGCAGCGATCGTTCATGATATCGGAATTCACAAGGCAGAAGAGAAATATGGACGGAATACCGGAAAATATCAGGAGATGGAAGGTCCGGGAGAGGCACGGACGATGCTCACGGCGCTTTCCTGGCCGCAGGAGGTCATTGACCGCGTCTGCTATCTCGTGGGACACCACCATACCTACGACAACATTGACGGAATGGATTACCAGATCCTCGTGGAGGCGGACTTCCTTGTCAACCTCTTTGAGGACGGCTCCACGCCGGATATGCAGAAAAACGTATTTATCCGGAATTTCCGGACGGAGGGCGGAAAACGCCTGTTCCGCCTGATGTTCGAGAGCGGAGAAAACGAAAAATAAACCGCCTGGACCCAATGGTGCCGGGCGGCAACGACGATTGAAAGTAAGAGGAAAGAATCTATGATGATCGAACTGAAACAGGTATTTTCAGGAAAGCGCCTGGAGGAGGTCCATGCACTCTATGAGACCGCCTTCCCAGCATGTGAGAAAAAGCCGTTTTCCATGATCACCGCCGGTCAGGAGACAGGACTTGTCGAGATCCTGGCGATCGAGGAGAATAACGGATTTCTCGGTCTCGCCATCATGGCGAAAGCGGGAGACCGCGTCCTGCTCGATTATTTTGCGATCGCTGATCAGGCGCGCGGACATGGCGTGGGATCCGCAGCACTTAGGGCACTTCGCGGGAAATATCAGGGCATGCGGCTCATCATTGAGATCGAGAGTACAAAATGTGTGGATGAGGAGGAACTTTTCCTTCGTACACGCCGGAAGAAGTTCTATCTCCGGAATGGGTTCACGATGCTGCCCTACGATATCGATCTCTGGGGAACCGAGATGGAGATGCTGTCGAACGGAATGCCGTGCTCCTATGAGGAATATCTGGATATCTACACGACTGCGTTCGGGGAAGAGGTCTCGGACCGGATCCACTTTTTGCGGGAGGTTCCGGCGGCGGAGGAAATCTGATCACAGATAGAGCAGAAATGATCCGCATGGGACCGCGTGATCAGGGATATTGCCGCTGTGGAAAGAAAAGGTATGGCAAATTCACAAAAAGTACACAGTGGTGTGCTATAGTTGGCACAAATAAAGCTTTGCCAACAATTAACGATGAGAGGATTACAAAATATGAAAAAACATGTATTATTAGGAGCACTGCTCCTGACTGCAGCACTTTCTGCAAGCATTACCGGCTGTTCTTCTTCCGGCACAAAAGAATCCGGCTCTCCAAAGGTGGAAATCGCTGAGATCCGTGATGAGACCGTGGAACCTGACTTTTCCGGCGCTGATATCGAGGTATATTCCTTAAATGCACCGATCGACTTCGATTATTCCAGTGCGGACACCGACATGATCTTTAAAAAGAAGGACGGAGTATGGCTGGATGCCATGGATTCCGCGATCCCGATCAATCAGGATAAATTTGATGCGATGGCCCGGAACTTCTTAAATCTCCACGCAGTTTCCGAGATCGCGGATGCAGACGGCAGTGATCTTTCTTCTTACGGGCTGAGCGAACCGGCATATACGGTTACGATCACAGATGGAGAAAAAGGAGCAATCACCATGGATATCGGAAATCAGGACGCCGATGGCAATTATTACCTTTCCGATGAAAAGAAGATCTACACGATAAAGGCTGCCACCGTGGATTCCCTGGTATTCGATTACTCTACACTTGTTGTCCGTGACGGTCTTGATCTTCAGATCTCCCCATCGGATATTCAGAGTGTCTCCATCACAATGGATGGAAAGACAACGACCATCAGCAGCTCCGATACGGAAGCGATGACGAAGATCGCAGACGGGATCAACAACCTCAAGGCATTTGATTATGCGAGCTATCATATCCTGAGTCAGGAACTTACAAATGCAGATCTGACGACGGATACGCGCAACACCTTCCAGGCAGAGCTTACGGTAAACGGAGAGAAGAAATCTCTCATAGTCTATGTCGGAACCTATGCAAATCCAGATCAGACATACCGTTATATCCAGCTTGACGCTTCCAACATGATCATGGTGGTCGACAATAATGTCGTTTTGAATCTTTTAAACGGAATGATCCCGGAAAAAGATCTTCAGTAATGCGGAAGAGACTTGTTTTGCAAAGTTTCTGAAAATTTTTCAGGTCAGAAGGCAAGGAAAAGGAGAGAGAATCTACCTTTTCCTTGCCTTTTTTTCTTGTTTGAGCTATTATAATACATAACTTTGAAAATAAAGGAGAGAAAAACATGAATCGATTACTCGATCTCTTCCTTACGTTTGCCAGAATCGGCGGTCTTACCTTTGGCGGCGGATATGCGATGCTTCCGATCCTCCAGAGAGAAGTCGTTGAGAAAAAAAAATGGACAACGGAAGAAGAACTTATGGACTATTACGCGATCGGACAGTGTACTCCGGGCGTTATCGCGGTAAATACAGCGACTTTCGTCGGTCAGGGACTCGCAGGTCCGATCGGCGGTATTGTTGCAACCCTGGGAGTTGTATTCCCGTCCCTGATCATCATCACGGTCATCGCAGCGTTTATCCAGAACTTCGCACACCTTGCGATCGTCCAGAACGCTTTCGCGGGGATCCGTGTCTGTGTCTGCGTCCTGATCTTCAATGCGGTCGTAAAGCTCTGGAAAAAAGCGGTCGTCGATAAGCCGACACTTGTGATCTGCGTGCTCGTGATCCTCGGCTCCGCGCTGACAGATCTTTCCCCGATCGTATTTGTAATTTTTGCGGCGGTTGTTGGAATTATCCTGAAGAATAAGGAGGTGGCTTCCAAATGATGATCCTGATCCGATTATTCTTCGAATTTTTCAAAGCCGGACTCTTCGCGATCGGCGGCGGAATGGCGACACTGCCGTTCCTCTATAATATCTCCGACAAGACCGGATGGTTCACTTACGGACAGCTTGCCGATATGGTGGCGATCTCCGAGTCCACACCGGGACCGATGGGCGTCAACATGGCAACCTATGTCGGCTTTACAACGGCCGGACCGGTCGGCGCAGTCATTGCCACACTCGGTCTGATCACACCGTCGATCATCGTGATCCTGATCATTGCCGGCTTCTTAAAGGCATTTAAGACAAACAAATATGTCCAGAACGCCTTTTACGGTCTCCGCCCGGCCTCCACAGGCCTGATCGCGGCGGCAGGACTTTCCGTCCTTTCACTGGTCCTTCTTCATAAGGACGCCTTCGCGGCGAGCGGAAAGATCACAGACCTGATCAGTATCCGCAGCATCGTCCTTCTCGTGGTGCTCTACTATTTCACCGCGATCTGCAAAAAAACAAAAGGACTTCACCCGGTAGCGTTCATCGCGGCTTCCGCTGTGATCGGGATCGTACTCCGGTTCGGTGGAGTATAAATTTCAGTACATCAGCCTGTGGGGGATCTTCCGCAGGCTTTTTATTTACGCGAACAGCGAGCCAAAGTCCGCGCTTGCGCGAGACCCTGGCGACTGTCGCGATAACAAGGGGAAACCCGCGAAGCGTGTTTTCATCTGCTTTTCGAATATATGTTCGATAGAAAACACTTGCAATTCTGGAAGTTTTGAGTGTATAATAGGAAAAGCTGACTACAAAACATGGCCGGAGCATTATGCAGCGGCCACGAAAATAAAAATGAAACTGCGGCGGGGAAATGCTCTCTGCCGCAGTTTATGACTTATAATTGGAGGTCTTTACATGGCGAAAGCACAGTATAATGCTGACAGTATCACCGTACTGGAAGGACTGGAGGCAGTCCGCAAACGTCCCGGAATGTACATCGGAGGCGTTGGAACTAAGGGCTTAAACCATTTGATATACGAAATCGTCGACAATGCGGTGGACGAGCACCTGGCCGGATTCTGTACAGAGATCACGGTAACGCTGGAGGCGGACGGATCCTGTACCGTAAAAGACAACGGCCGCGGGATCCCGGTGGAGATGCACAAAAAAGGCGTCTCCGCAGAGCGCGTGGTCCTCTCAACTCTTCACGCGGGCGGAAAATTCGACAATAATTCCTATAAGACCAGCGGCGGACTTCACGGCGTCGGTTCTTCTGTTGTAAACGCTCTGTCGGAACGGATGAAGGTCAAAATTTCCAGAGATGGAAAAGTATATTATGATGAATATGAGAAAGGGCATCCGGTCGTTGAGCTGAAGGACGGTCTTCTTCCGGTGATCGGAAAATCGAAGGAGACGGGAACGGAGATCAACTTCCTGCCGGATCCAACAATCTTTGAGAAGACAAAATTCAAGGCGGAGTGGCTGAAGAGCCGCCTTCATGAATCTGCATACTTAAACCCGAAGCTGATCCTTCACTATGTAAATAAACGTGCGGGCGAAGAGGAAAGCGTAACTTACCATGAGCCTGACGGGATCGTCGCTTATGTCCGTGAACTGAACAACGGAAAAGAACCGATCCATGAGCCGGTATATTTTAAGGGCAGTGTAGACCAGATCGAAGTGGAAGTCGCATTCCAGTTTGTGGACGCCTTTGAGGAGAATATCCTCGGATTCTGCAACAACATCTTTACCCAGGAGGGCGGATCCCACCTGGTGGGCTTTAAGACGAAATTTACCCAGCTGATCAACTCCTACGCGAGGGAACTCGGCATCTTAAAGGAGAAAGACAGCAACTTTACCGGTGCTGACACGAGAAACGGCATGACGGCCGTTGTCGCCGTAAAACACCCGGATCCGATCTTTGAGGGACAGACAAAGACAAAACTTGCCAGTGCCGATGCGACAAAGGCCGTGTTCACGATGACAGGGGAGGAGCTGGAGCGCTTCTTTGACCGTAACCTTGACACCTTAAAAGCGATCATCGCCTGTGCAGAAAAATCCGCGAAGATCCGGAAAGCGGAGGAAAAAGCAAAGACAAACATGCTCTCCAAGTCAAAGTTCTCCTTCGACAGCAACGGAAAACTTGCAAACTGCGAGAGCCGTGATCCGTCGAAATGTGAGATCTTCATCGTCGAGGGAGATTCCGCCGGCGGTTCCGCAAAGATGGGAAGAAACCGTCAGTTTCAGGCGATCCTGCCGATCCGCGGAAAGATCTTAAACGTGGAAAAGGCATCGATGGACAAGGTTCTGGCAAACGCCGAGATCAAGACGATGATCAACGCGTTCGGCTGCGGATTTTCTGAAGGTTATGGAAATGACTTTGATATCACAAAACTGAAATATGATAAGATCGTCCTGATGACCGATGCCGATGTGGACGGAAGCCATATCGACACCCTGCTCCTGACGTTCCTCTACCGCTTTATGCCGGAGCTGATCTACGACGGTCACGTTTATATCGCGATGCCGCCGCTCTACAAGGTCGTTCCGAAGCGCGGGGAAGAGCGCTATCTGTACGATGACAAGGCGTTAGAAGAGTACAGAAGGAGCCATTCCGGGGACTTTACGCTTCAACGCTACAAAGGTCTCGGTGAGATGGACGCGGACCAGCTCTGGGAGACGACTTTAAACCCGGAAAACCGTGTCTTAAAGCGGGTGGAGATCGAAGATGCCCGTATGGCGAGTGAGGTGACGGAGCTTCTGATGGGAAGCGATGTCCCGCCGAGAAAGAAATTTATCTATGATCATGCCGATGAGGCGGAGATCGACGCATAAAAGGAGAAGTTACCATGTCTGAAAAAATATTGCGAACTGAATATTCGGAGGAGATGCAGAAGAGCTATCTGGACTACTCCATGAGCGTCATCACCTCACGAGCGATCCCGGATGCCAGGGACGGTTTAAAGCCGGTACAGCGCCGAGTTCTCTATGATATGAGCGAGCTCCATCTGGACCACGACAAGCCGCACCGGAAATCGGCCCGTATCGTCGGCGATACGATGGGTAAATATCATCCGCACGGTGACAGCTCGATCTATGAGACGTTAGTCGTATTATCCCAGGATTTCAAAAAAGGAATGGCTCTGGTGGATGGTCACGGAAACTTCGGCTCGATCGAAGGTGACGGCGCTGCAGCCATGCGATACACTGAGGCGCGCTTAAAGAAGTTCGCGGAAGAAGTTTATTTAAAAGATCTTGATAAGACCGTGGATTTCGTCTCGAACTACGATGAGACGGAAAAAGAGCCGGAAGTCCTTCCGGTCCGTGTGCCGAACCTTCTCGTAAACGGCGCGGAGGGAATCGCAGTCGGAATGAGCACCAGCATCCCGACCCACAATCTGGGCGAAGTGATCGATGCGGTGAAGGCGTATATCGACAACCGCCTTCTCACCGTGGAAGAACTGATGGAATATATGCCGGGACCGGATTTCCCGACCGGAGGTATTATCGCGAACAAGAGCGATCTTTTACAGATCTATGAAACCGGGACCGGAAAGATCAAGCTCCGCGGAAAGATCGAGGTGGAGCTCGGAAGAAGAAAAGCGGACCGCGACAAGCTCGTGATCACAGAGATCCCATACACGATGATCGGCGCCGGGATCAACAAACTGCTCGTCGATATCGCCGATCTCGTGGAGACGAGAAAACTCACCGATGTGGTGGACATCTCGAACCAGTCAAACAAAGAAGGCATCCGAATCGTCCTGGAGCTCAAGAAGGACGCCGATGTCAATAAGATCAAGGCGCTCCTCTACAAGAAGACGAAGCTGGAGGACACTTACGGCGTCAATATGCTGGCGATCGATGAGGGACGCCCGGAGACGATGAACCTCAAACAGATCTTAAATACGTTCCTGGAATTCCAGTACCGGAATATGACGAAGAAGTACAATGTGCTCCTCGAAAAGGAACTGGAGAAGAAAGAGGTTCAGGAAGGTCTCATCGAGGCCTGCGACGTGATCGACCTGATCATCGCCGTACTCCGCGGCTCAAAGAACATGAAGGACGCGAAGGAATGCCTGATGACGGGAAATACCGAAAAGATCAGATTCCGTGTGCCGGGCTTTGAGGAGGATGCAAAGAATCTTCACTTTACCGAGCGCCAGGCGACAGCGATCCTCGAGATGCGCCTCTATAAGCTGATCGGCCTCGAGATCCTTGCACTCCAGAAATCGTATAAAGAGACCCTGCGGAAGATCCGGGAATATCAGCATATCCTCTCCAACCAGAAAAACATGGACGTTGTCATCAAGGAAGATCTCGATGCGATCAAGGCAGAGTTCGCAGAGCCGAGAAGAACACTCATCGAGGACGGCGAGGAGATGGTCTATGTGGAGGCGAAGGAAGCAGCGAAGGAAGTGATCTTCGTTATGGACCGCTTCGGCTACTGCAAGACGATGGACCGCTCCATCTATGAGAGAAACCAGGAAACGGTGGACAGCGAGAATGTCCGCGTCCTCCCGGTGATGACAGATGATAAACTCTGCATGTTCTCTGATACCGGAACCATGTATCAGGTGAAAGTCGCCGAGTTCCCTGCGCTCAAAATGAAGGATAAAGGAATCCCTATCGAGAATGTCAGCAAATTTGACGGCAAGACGGAGACACTTCTCTTTATGCTTCCGGCTTCCGGCCTTGCAGGGAAAAAGTTCCTGTTCGCGACATCCCAGGCATCCGTAAAGATCGTTCCCGGTGAGGAATTTATGACGGCAAACAAGACCGTTGTCGCAACGAAGCTCGCCGAAGATGATAAACTTGTGGAGATCCGGGAAATCGGCACGGAAGTCGACGTGGAGCGAGATGTGGTTCTCCAGACTGTGGATGGAATGTTCTTAAAATTCCCGCTCGCGGAGATCCCGGAACTTAAAAAGAACAGCCGCGGCGTTCGCGGGATCCGTCTCGAAAAGGAAGATACGCTGGAACATGTCTATCTGCCGGATGTCGACGGAACTGCTCACTATAAAGGAAAAGAAGTTGCCCTCGGACGGTTAAAAGCCGCAAAGAGGGATGGAAAAGGGACGAAAGTTCGGTTATAATATATAGGAATAGCATTCGATAAAAAAGGAGGAACTACCATGAACGTACCAACACCTCATATCGCAGCAAAAGAAGGCGAGATCGCACCTTCCATCTTACTTCCGGGCGATCCGCTCCGTGCAAAATTTATCGCTGAGAATTTCCTTGCAGGAGCAAGACAGTTTAATGCCACAAGAAATATGTTCGGTTATACCGGATTTTACCGTGATAAACCTGTTTCCGTCATGGGAACGGGAATGGGATGCCCGTCGATCGGAATTTACACCCACGAGCTCATCGAGGGATATGGAGTAAAGAAACTGATCCGTGTAGGCACGACAGGAGCGATCTCCGAAGATGTTCATATCCGTGATCTCGTATTCGCCATGGGCGCGTGCACACAGACAAACTATGTGAAGGAATTCGGACTTCCGGGAGACTTCGCTCCGATCGCAGACTTTGGTCTTTTGATCAAGGCAGTCTTCAATGCGGAGCAGGAAAATCTTCCTTACCATGTAGGAAATGTCCTCACATCGGATCTTTTCTATGAGCCGGAAAAGAAAAAGCATGACGGACTCCAGTTCGCCGATATGGGAGTTCTCGCAGTGGAGATGGAGACAGCTGCTCTCTACGCGAACGCTGCCCTCGGAAAAGCGCGGGCACTCTCCATCTTGACCGTATCCGATTCCATGGTGACAGGAGAGAAGACGACCGCCGAGGAACGCGAGACTTCCTTTGCAGATATGATCCGCGTAGCGCTTGAGGTCATTTAATGCTTGCATTTTTTGTCATTTTGAGTTAGGATAGACATCAACACGAATGTTGCGTACATGGAGACATATGTCCGTGACGGGTGGAAAAATGGCAAGCCGTCAACTGAAGATGACTGTCAGGCAAAGATGAGGAGATATGTGTGATGGAAAAGAAACTTAGAGTTGGTATCCTTGGAGCAACAGGTATGGTAGGACAGAGATTTATCTCTCTCCTTGAAAACCACCCATGGTTTGAAGTGACGACCGTGGCTGCCAGCCCGCGTTCTGCAGGAAAGACATATGAGGAGGCTGTTGGAGGCCGTTGGAAAATGACGACTCCGATGCCGGAAAAAGTAAAAAATTTAGTCGTTATGAATGTAAACGACGTTGATGCCGTATCAAGGACCGTTGATTTCGTATTCAGCGCCGTTGATATGACAAAAGAAGAGATCCGTGCGATCGAGGAAGCTTACGCAAAGACAGAGACACCGGTTGTATCCAACAACAGCGCTCACCGCTGGACACCGGATGTTCCGATGGTGATCCCGGAGATCAACCCGGAGCACTTTGACGTGATCAAATTCCAGAAGCAGAGACTCGGCACAACACGCGGATTCATCGCGGTAAAACCGAACTGCTCGATCCAGAGCTACACTCCGGCCCTCAGTGCATGGAGAGAGTTTGAGCCGTATGAAGTAGTCGCTACTACATACCAGGCGATCTCCGGAGCAGGAAAGACCTTCAAGGACTGGCCTGAGATGGTCGAGAACGTGATCCCGTACATCGGCGGCGAGGAAGAGAAGAGCGAGCAGGAGCCGCTCAGGATCTGGGGCCACTTAGAGGGCGGCGTGATCGTAAAGGCAAAAGAGCCGGTGATCACATGCCAGTGCGTCCGTGTGCCGGTATTAAACGGTCATACAGCTGCTGTATTTGTAAAGTTCAGAAAGAAAGCATCTAAAGAACAGCTCATCGAAAAACTCGTAAACTTCAAGGGACTTCCGCAGGAGTTAGAGCTTCCGAGCGCACCGAAGCAGTTCATCCAGTACATGGAAGAGGACAATCGTCCGCAGGTTAAGCTGGATGTCGATTTCGAGAACGGAATGGGCGTATCCATCGGACGTTTAAGAGAAGATACCGTCTACGACTGGAAGTTCATCGGTCTGTCCCACAATACAGTCCGCGGCGCTGCAGGCGGAGCAGTCCTCTGCGCAGAGCTTCTCACAAAGCAGGGATATATCACAGCAAAATAAAAACAAGGGGCCCGCTTTTTCGCGGGCTCTTTTTACGCAGAGGAGGTATTATCATGTCAGTAACAAAAGAGCATTTTGGGGAGATGCCGGATGGAAGAGAAGTAAGCCTCTACACGATCAAAAATAAAAACGGGCTGATGGCATCCGTCACAGATCTGGGGGCTGTCTGGGTCCGCATGATCGTTCCGGACAAAAACGGGGTTATGGACGATGTGATGCTGGGGTTTGACGATGCTGCCGGTTATTTAAAGAACGGTCCGCACTTCGGTTCCGTCGTCGGTCGTATCGCAAACCGCACCGGAAAAGGAAGATTTTCCCTGAACGGGACCGAATACACACTGGCGATCAATAACGGTCCGAATAATCTCCACAGCGGTCTTGATTACTACGACGCAAGACTCTGGAATGCGAAGGAAGAGTCGGAAAACAGCGTCACTTTTACACTCTTAAGTCCGGACGGGGATCAGGGCTATCCGGGAAACGCCATCGTATCCGTCACCTACACGCTGACTGACGAGGATATGCTGACACTGACTTACCGCGTTCTTTCCGATGCGGATACGCCTGTGAACCTGACAAATCACGGATACTTTAACCTTCTTGGAAACAATGGCGGTTCTGTCCTGGAGCACCAGGCGCGGATCCTTGCCGATTTTTATACTCCGTCCGATGAGACGTCGATCCCGACCGGTGAGATTCTTCCGGTAAAGGGAACTCCGATGGACTTTACGGACTTTCATGTGATCGGAGAGCGGATCGATGAAGATTTCGACCAGCTCGTTCAGGGACATGGCTATGATCATAACTGGTGTCTTTCCCACGTTCGCGGTGATTTGGGTCTTTCCGCGCAGATCTTCTCCGAGGAAAGCGGAAGAGCCATGGATGTCTATACGGATCAGCCGGGGGTCCAGTTCTATACGGCAAACTGGCTGGAGCAGGGGAACGGAAAATCAGGTGCTTTCTACCATGCGAGAACTGCTTTCTGCTTTGAGACCCAGAACTTCCCGGATGCAGTCAACGAGCCTCATTTCCCGTCACCGATCGTAAAAGCTGGAAAAGAGTGGAAATCCGTGACAGGATACCATTTCTATATTCATGAGTAAAGGACCAAAAATGAAAAATTTAAATGAACGCAGCGTCAGGATCCTGGCATCACTGGGGCTGATCCTGACGACCATGATCTGGGGTTTTGCCTTCGTTGTGATGAAGAATTCCGTGGATCTGATCCCGCCGACGTATCTTCTGGCGATCCGTTTTTCCATGTCTGCGGTCCTGCTTGCCCTGTTATTTCATAAAAATCTGTTCGTAGCGGACCGCCAGACGATCCTCTGCGGCGCGATCCTGGGAATATTCCTCTGCCTGTCCTACCAGTTCCAGACTTACGGTCTGAAATACACGACGGCCAGCAAAAACGCCTTTATCACGACCCTGTATGTGATCATTGTACCGTTTTTCTACTGGATCGTCAGCAAAAAGAGACCGACAGGGCGAAATATCGCTGCAGCGTTTATCGCAGTCATCGGTCTCGCACTTTTATCTCTGCAGGGCGACCTCACGATCAATTTCGGAGATTTTCTGACACTGGTGTGCGGTCTGATGTTCGCAGTCCATATGGTATTTATCGACAAATTCACGGAGCACCATGATCCGATCGCACTGACCGTGATCCAGATCCTTGCGGCTGCCATCATCAACTGGATCTGCGCGCCGTTTCTCGACGGATCCTTTGATTTCGCGGTCCTGGCGAATCAGTCTCTGATCGTAGGCCTGCTGTACCTTGCAGTTTTCTCGACGACCGTATCGTATCTCTTACAGAATATCGGTCAGAAATATTTAAGCGCCTCCACATCGGCGATCCTTCTTTCCCTGGAATCTGTGTTTGGGACACTGTTTTCCGTGATCTTCTTAAAGGATGTGCTGACCGGAAAGATGTTAGTCGGATGCGCCCTGATGTTTGCGGCACTAATCCTGTCGGAGCTTCCGCAGAAGAAAAAAATAACGATCCTTTCATCCCGGAGAATTGCGGTCCGGGGTGGGAGAGAATAAGATAACTAGGAAAGAGGTTTCATGGGAAAAGCATTATTTATCGCCGAAAAACCGAGCGTTGCCCAGGAATTTGCGAAGGCCTTAAAGGTTTCCGGGAGAAAAGGAGACGGATATATCGAGTCCGATCAGGCGATCGTGACCTGGTGTGTCGGACATCTGGTGACCATGAGTTACCCGGATGCGTATGATCCGGCCCTGAAACGCTGGAGCATGGAAACTCTGCCGTTTCTTCCGAAAACATTCAAATACCAGGTGATCGACGATGTGAAGAAACAATTTACGATCGTGAGCGGGCTCTTAAACCGGGCGGACGTGGACACGATCTATGTCTGCACTGACTCCGGGCGTGAGGGAGAATATATCTACCGCCTGGTGGAGCAGATGGCAGGCGTAAAAGGAAAAAAACGCCGCCGTGTCTGGATCGACTCCCAGACGGAGGAGGAGATCCTGCGCGGAGTGAGAGAGGCGAAGGACCTCGCAGAGTATGACAATCTCGCGGCGTCCGCATATCTCAGGGCAAAAGAGGATTACCTCATGGGCATCAATTTTTCCAGGGTGCTCACCCTGAAATACGGTCCGTCCGTGGCGTCCTATCTCCGGGAAAAGCGGGCGGTGCTCTCTGTGGGACGCGTGATGACCTGCGTTCTCGGCATGGTCGTCCGCAGGGAACGGGAAATCCGTGAATTCGTAAAGACTCCGTTCTACCGCGTCATCGGCTCCTTCGATGTCCCGGATCACGAGACAGCAGTCATCGAGGCAGAGTGGAGAGCCGTGGAAGGTTCCCGGTATTTTGGAACACCGGCGCTCTACAAGGAGAATGGATTTAAGGAGAAAAAGACGGCGGAAGAGCTGATCCGGTTCCTGAGTGCCGATCCGATGGAGGGAACACTTCTCGCTTTGGACCGGAAAAAAGAGACGAAAAATCCGCCGCTCTTATACAATCTCGCCGAGATCCAGAACGATTGTTCGAAAATGTTCAAGATCAGTCCGGATGAGACTCTAAAGATCATTCAGGAACTCTACGAGAAAAAGCTGGTGACATACCCGAGAACCGATGCACGAGTCCTCTCCACCGCAGTATCGAAGGAGATCTATAAAAATATCGGCGGTCTCCGGAATTTTGCTCCTCTCGCGGATTTTGCCGCGAAGGCACTTGACAGCGGAACATGGAAGCAGATCGCGAAGACAAAATATGTGAATGATAAACAGATCACTGACCACTATGCGATCATCCCGACCGGTCAGGGATTCGGAGCGCTGCGAAGCCTGAATCCGCTGGCTGCAAAGGTGTATGAGCTGATCGGACGCCGGTTTTTGAGCATTTTTTATCCGCCGGCCGTCTACCAGAAGTTTTCCCTGCGGATCGAAAAACAGGGGGAACAGTTCTTTGCAGCCTACAAGGTCCTCGCGGAAGCGGGATATCTGGAAGTTGCGAATGTCCCGTCAAAAAAGAAGGCGGAAAGCAGCGGTAACAGCAAAGCGGAAAATTCCGGTGCGTCCCAGGATTCCCAGGCGGAGGAGCTGGATCCGGGTCATGATGAAAAAGCAAAGGATCTTCTTGCCATGCTCTCCGGGTTGAAAAAGGGACAGAAATTAAAGCTCCTAAAGCTTGAGATAAAAGAAGGCGAGACTTCCCCGCCAAAGCGCTATACGTCCGGTTCCATGATCCTTGCAATGGAAAACGCAGGTCAGCTCATCGAGGATGAAGATCTGCGCGCCCAGATCAAGGGAAGCGGGATCGGAACAAGCGCCACCCGCGCGGAGATCCTGAAAAAGCTGTTCAACATCAAATATCTGGCGTTGGCAAAGAAGACCCAGGTCATCACGCCGACACTCCTCGGAGAGATCGTCTTTGATGTCTGTCAGGCATCCATGAGGCAGCTCTTAAATCCGGAACTCACGGCGAGCTGGGAAAAAGGCCTGACGTATGTGGCGGAGGGAACGATCACGCCGGATGAATACATGGAAAAACTGGAGCGCTTTGTGACACTCCGGACAAACGGCGTCAAACAGACGAACAATGCCTATATGCTGCGTCCTTACTTTGACGCTGCGGCACAATTTTATAAAAAGTAGCAGGAACATGCCTGTAAAAAATGTGCTTTGGCACATTCTCGCGCAGGGTACGGTCGCTTGCGTCGTCTGATCAGACGGCAGATTGGAGAATGATATGAAAAAAGAAGAAACAAAAATCGTGGATCTCTATGATCTTTCCCACACCCAGGCTGCAGACTTCCTTCGCCAGTTCACCTATCCGTGGGAGGCACTGGCCCGTATCAAAGAGTTCATCCTTGAGCTTGGAAAGACACTCCCGGAGGATGAATATGAAAAGCGCGGAGAGACCGTCTGGGTCCACAAGTCTGCAAAGGTGATGCCGAGCGCATATCTCGGTGAGAATATCATCATCGGCAAGGACACGGAAGTTCGCCACTGTGCATTCCTTCGCGGAAATGCGTTGGTCGGAGAGGGCGCTGTTGTCGGAAACTCCACAGAACTCAAAAATGTGATCCTGTTCGATAAGGTGCAGGTTCCTCACTATAACTATGTGGGGGATTCGATCCTCGGATACCGCGCCCACATGGGAGCCGGTTCCATCACTTCAAACGTAAAGTCCGATAAACTGCTTGTCAAAGTCCATGCGGAGGACGGCGATATCGAGACCGGGATCAAGAAATTCGGCGCCATGCTCGGCGATTGCGTGGAAGTTGGATGCGGATCCGTCCTGAATCCCGGCACTGTGATCGGCAGAAACTGCAATATCTACCCGCTGTCCAGCGTCCGCGGATGTGTGGATGAGAACTCTATCTATAAAAAACAGGGCGAGATCGCAAAGAAAGTACAGGAATAACTGTTTTCTCTGAAAACAGATAAAAAGAACAAGTCCCGGCAAACAAGTGAAAACGCGCTTCGCGAGTTTCCCCTTGTTATCGCAACAGTCGCCAAGGTCATGCGCAAGCGCAGACTTTGGCTCGTTGTTCGCGTAAATAAAAAAGGTAAAAGAAAAACCACGATGCCTGCCAAAAAAACAGGTATCGTGGTTTTTGTCTTTTATCTGTTTAAAGCCTGGCATTCGCGATCTTCTCAGGAGAAAAGACCGGAATGTTCCGGATATTCACGGATCAATTACTTTGTTCCGAAGATACGGTCGCCGGCATCACCAAGACCCGGGCAGATGTACGCGTTCTCGTTTAATTCACGGTCGAGATGGCCGACATAGATCTGCACGTCCGGATGTGCCTCATGAAGCTTCTTTACTCCTTCCGGAGCGGCGATGATGCACATAAATTTGATGTGTTTTCCGCCGTGCTGCTTGATAAAGTCGATCGCAGCGACTGCGGAACCGCCGGTCGCGAGCATCGGATCTGTGACAACGATCGTTCTCTGCTCGATCGGATTCGGAAGTTTGCAGAAATATTCGTGCGGCTCATGAGTCTCCTCGTCGCGGTAGAGACCGATATGACCGATCTTTGCGGACGGAACGAGGGAAAGGACACCGTTTACCATTCCAAGACCTGCGCGCAGGATCGGAACGATCGCAAGTTTCTTACCGGCAAGCATCGGAGTCATACAGGTCTCGATCGGAGTCTCGACCTCAACGTCCTCAAGCGGAAGATCGCGGAGCGCCTCATAACCCATCAGGGTTGCGATCTCCTCAACAAGAGTACGGAACTCATTTGTTCCTGTGGTCTTCTTTCTTAACATGGAGATCTTGTGCTGAACCAGCGGGTGGTCAATATACGTTACATTTTCCATTAATAGATACCAGCCTTTCTGTGATCTGCCAAAGTCTATAGACCGATTGGCAGATCATGTTTTTTCCTTCCCTTTATCATACCAAAACGCAGGATAGAAATCAACCGGATCGTTTCTCAGATCATCTATTGTTATTTTGTTTCCGGTGAATATTTTACAAGAGCATAATCACCCGCCGCATGGCTCACTGGAATGATCAGGTAGATATCTCCGTCTTTTTCGTAGGAAAACGCCTGCGGGAATGTCCCGTCCTTTACGGAAGTAAAATCACATTCTGCAAACACCGTCTGCCAGAGTTCTTTTCCGCTGGACTTGATGGAATCCTTTACTTCAGCTGCTGTGTCCGCCGGTTCTACCACCACAACGTCATCGGAAGAAAGATATTCCGCGATGGAATCCGCATCTGCATACGCAGTCAGACCGATTGGTGATCCTGTATTTAAGTTCACAGAGACGGCATAGCGCACATTTGACGGATGGGCTGTTTCTGCAACGTTTACCATTCCGTGGAATGTAAATACCGCCTTATTTTTATCGAGGGATACCAGATCACAGTTGATGGAAACCTCATCCTTTTCGGTGTCCAGTTCCCAGGCAGTGATGATCGAGGTCGCCTCTTTCTTTAAAAGCTCATTGACGGCCTGGGTCATGGATGCATCACGGAGATTGGAGAGGATTGGGTATTCGATGGAGACCTTTCCGGTCTTTTCGGTCGCGATCTTTGATTTCACGCTTAACGCGTCGGAGGCGTTGGAATCCTTTTGCGTCTCGACCTCAGAAGATCCGGCTTTTGAAGCATCCGTTTTTGAGGAGTCACTTTTTGAATTGTCTGCTGCCGGATCAGCCTTTGTTTCATTGGAAGTAGTTTCCGCCATGGTCTCCGCAGCGGACGTATGAATTCCAGAGATGTCCACAGCCTCGTGTTTTTTGCATGCGGTGATGGATAATGCGGCAAACATTGTTAAAGCGGCAAATTTATAAAGATTTTTTCTCATAAGAAGATCAGCTCCTTTTATCGTATTTTAATGCGGCACCGGAATAGGCGAATGGAAGAAAGCTTGTCCGGTACCAGGTTTATCTTTCTAAGACAGTTATATTATATCATGAAGACCTGCCTCTTGTACATGAACGCCACATTACGATTTTGTTAAATAAATGAAAGCATTTCATAAGGAAACGCCGGGATCGTTGATAAGTAATTTTAAATACTCAATCTGCAGGAAGTATGTTATCATAAAATTAAAACCCGTCGCCGGTACAAATTCCGGTGATCTTATACGAAAACAGGAGGAGTACTTCCATGAAGTTATTATCACTTTCAGAGGAGTTAAAAAACAATTCTTATCCGGGAAGAGGAATCGTGATCGGAAAATCAGCCGATGGAAAAACAGCTGTGACCGCATATTTTATCATGGGCAGAAGCAGCAACAGCCGCAACCGTGTCTTTGTGAAGGACGGTGAGGGGATCCGTACCCAGGCATTTGATCCGTCAAAGCTCGAGGACCCGAGCCTCATTATCTACGCCCCGGTGCGCGTTCTCGGAAATAAGACCATCGTGACAAACGGCGACCAGACCGATACGATCTATGAGGGAATGGACCGCCAGCAGACCTTCGAGCAGTCCTTGCGCTGCCGCGAGTTTGAGCCGGACGGCCCGAACTACACTCCGCGCATCTCCGGAATCATGCACATTGAGAACGGGAACTACAATTTTGCAATGTCCATCTTAAAGAGCAGTGATGGAAACCCGGATAGCTGCAGCCGCTTTACATACGCATATGAGAAGCCATTAAGCGGTGAGGGACGTTTCATCCACACCTACATGAACGATGGAAATCCGCTTCCGAGCTTTGAGGGTGAGCCGAAACGCATTGCCATCGAGGGCGATATCGACAGCTTCACAAAGAATGTATGGGAGAGTCTGAATGAGGACAACAAGGTTTCCCTCTTTGTCAGATTCATTGATATCGAGACCGGAAAGTATGAGACAAGAATCGTAAATAAAAATCACTAGTCGTATCAAAAGGAGAAAAACAAATCATGAATGAAATGGAATTAAAATACGGATGCAACCCGAACCAGAAACCGTCCCGTGTATACATGGAAGACGGAAGTGATCTTCCGATCACAGTCTTAAACGGAAAACCGGGCTACATCAACCTTCTCGACGCGTTGAACGGCTGGCAGCTCGTTAAGGAATTAAAGGAAGCGACAGGTCTTCCGGCAGCTACTTCCTTCAAGCATGTTTCCCCGGCAGGTGCCGCAGTAGGTCTTCCGATGGATGCAGTTTTAAGAAAGATTTACTGGGTGGACGATCTCGGTGAGCTTTCCCCGCTTGCAAGTGCTTACGCGAGAGCAAGAGGCGCAGACCGTATGTCTTCCTTCGGCGATTTTATTTCCCTCTCCGATGTCTGCGACGTTGACACCGCAAAACTCATCAAGCGTGAGGTTTCCGACGGTGTGATCGCTCCTGGCTATGAGCCGGAAGCTCTTGAGATCTTAAAACAGAAAAAGAACGGCAAATACAACGTGATCCAGATTGATCCGTCCTATGTTCCGGCTCCGATCGAGCACAAGCAGGTATTCGGCGTGACCTTCGAGCAGGGAAGAAACAACTTAAAGATCGACAAAGATCTTTTATCCAATGTTGTGACAGAAAACAAGGAGATCCCGGATTCCGCAAAGATCGACCTTATGATCTCCCTGATCACCTTAAAATACACCCAGTCCAACTCCGTCTGCTATGTAAAGGGCGGACAGGCGATCGGTATCGGCGCCGGCCAGCAGTCCCGTGTCCACTGCACACGCCTTGCAGGCCAGAAGGCGGACAACTGGTTCCTCCGCCAGGCACCGCAGGTATTAAATCTTCCGTTTATCGACAAGATCAAACGTGCGGACCGCGACAATGCGATCGACGTTTACATCGGAGACGAGTACATGGATGTTCTTGCTGACGGCGAATGGCAGAAAGTCTTCACGGAGAAGCCGCCGGTATTCACGAAAGAAGAGAAGCGCGCATGGCTCGACAAGATGCAGGATGTGGCTCTCGGATCTGACGCCTTCTTCCCGTTCGGCGACAATATCGAGCGCGCACACAAGAGCGGCGTAAAATATATCGCACAGCCGGGCGGATCTGTCCGTGACGACAATGTGATCGAAGTCTGCAATAAGTACGGAATGGCGATGGCATTCACAGGCATCCGTCTGTTCCATCACTAAAACTGCTTGCAATTTTCATGTTCTTATGATAAACTTATATGCGGCTGTTGAAATATACAGCCGCGAAGATATGCCGGCGTGGCGGAATGGCAGACGCATCAGACTCAAAATCTGACGGGGGTAACTTCGTGCCGGTTCAAGTCCGGCCGCCGGCAGAAACGAAAAGACATGACTCTCATTAGATGGTCGTGTCTTTTTGCGTTTACGCGGACAATGAACCGGGATCCGCGTATATTCAGGCTGAAAGGAGTGTGTTCCATGACCTGTATGGAAGCAGAAAAGATGGTAGTTCCGTATATGAAGGACGAACTGTCCCCGACGGAGCTGGAAGATTTCCTGGACCATATCAAAACGTGTGAAAACTGCAGGGAAGAACTGGAGATCCACTACATGGTGGATGTGGGGTTAAAAAAGCTGGATGAAGCGGATGGAACATATGACATCGTGGGGGATCTGAAACGAAAGGTAGCGGAATCCTACCGGTCCCTGCGCCATATCTCCACATTCCAGATCGCATCCTACGCGATCTCGACTCTGTGCGGAATGGCACTCATCGTCATGATCCTTTTGCAGCTCCGCATCTGGACAACGATGGGATATCTATAGATTTTAGAGGAGTGAACATGGAAAAACTCGTATTGATCGACGGTCACAGTATCTTAAACCGCGCATTCTACGGTGTGCCGAACCTGACAAATTCGGAAGGTCTCCACACGAACGCGGTCTATGGCTTTTTAAATATTTTATTTAAAGTTCTCGATGAGGAGAAAGCGGACTACCTTGCGGTGGCTTTTGACCTGAAAGCCCCGACGTTCCGCCACAAAATGTTCGACGCCTACAAGGGAACAAGAAAACCGATGCCAGAGGAACTTCATGAACAGGTACCGCTCATGAAGGAGGTCCTGACCGCCATGGGTGTCCCGATCCTCACAAAAGAAGGCTATGAGGCGGATGATATCCTCGGAACGATCGCAAAGCGGGAGCAGAAAGAGGGATATGAGGTGACGATCCTCTCCGGAGACCGGGACCTTCTGCAGCTTTCCGACACCCATATCAGGATCTGTCTCCCGAAGACGAGCCGCGGAACGACGGAGGTCCACAATTATTACCCGGAGGACGTGATCCGGGAGTACCAGGTGACGCCGGAACAGTTTATCGAGGTGAAAGCCCTGATGGGCGACCAGTCCGACAATATCCCGGGCGTCCCGTCCATCGGTGAGAAGACGGCGACAAACCTCATTGTCCAGTACCAGAACCTGGAAAACATCTACGCCCATCTCGACGAAGTGAAACCGCCGCGCGCGAAAAAGGCGCTGGAAGAGTATAAGGATCTCGCAGATCTTTCCTTAAAGCTCGCAAGGATCTGCATTGACGCCCCGATCGAATTTTCCATGGCGGATGCGAAACTGGAAAATCTCTACACGCCGGAAGCGTATGAATATATGAAACGCCTGGAATTCAAGTCGATCGCGGCGAGATTCGGCGAGGAGATCAAACATGAAAGCGGACCGGAGAAACAGTTTGTTCTTGTGGAGGATTTTTCCGAGGCGGATGCGCTCTTTGAAAAAGCAAAAAAGGCGGACCGCATCGGAATGGAACTTCTTGCAGAAAACGGTTCCGTGACAGCCCTCGCCTTATGTTTTGAGGAGACCGGAAGCTATATCTTCCCGGTCGGCGGCTTTATGACGGAGAGCTATATCGCCGGAAAATATGAGGAACTTTGCCGAACGGGTCATGCCTGGGTCCTGGATCTCAAGCACTCCCTGCCGTTCGCGGATCTTTCCTACGGGGAGACGGTCTATGACGCCGGGGTTGCGGCATATCTCTTAAACCCGTTAAAGGATTCCTACGGCTATGACGACATTGCGAGAGATCTTCTCGGGATGACGGTCCCGTCCAGGGCAGACCTGATCAAAAAGCTGTCCTGTGAGGACGCATACGCGAAGGAACCGGAGAATTTCACCCGTATGGCGGGACTTATGGCCTACACAGCCTTTGCGGCCGGGAAACCGCTTCTGGAGCGTCTGACGGCAGATGGAATGGAAGAGCTGTACCGCACGATCGAGCTCCCTCTGATCTATACCCTGTTCCATATGGAAGCGGAGGGGATCGCAGTCCGCAGGGAAGAACTTGCCGCTTACGGAGAAAAGTTAAAGAAACAGATTGCAGTCCTCGAGAAGGAGATCTGGGAGATGACCGGACAGGAGTTTAACATCAACTCCCCGAAACAGCTCGGCGAGATCCTGTTCGAAAAAATGCAGATCAAAGGTGGAAAGAAGACGAAGACCGGTTACTCCACAGCGGCCGATGTTCTGGAGAAACTTGCCCCGGATTATCCGGTGATTCAGAAGATCCTGGACTACAGACAGTATACAAAGCTGAATTCCACCTACGCGGACGGTCTCGGAACCTATATCCGGGAAGACGGACGGATCCACAGCCGGTTCAACCAGACGATCACGGCGACCGGCCGGATTTCCAGCACGGAGCCGAATCTCCAGAACATCCCGATCCGCATGGAACTCGGAAGAGAGATCCGGAAAGTCTTTGTCCCGCGCGATGGATTTATCTTCCTGGATGCCGACTACTCCCAGATCGAGCTGCGCGTCCTTGCCCACATGTCCGGCGATGAGCGCCTGATCGAGGCGTATAAGACCGCCCAGGATATCCACGCGATCACAGCTTCCCAGGTATTCCACATCCCGCTTGATGAGGTCACACCGTTACAGCGACGCAACGCGAAGGCCGTGAATTTCGGGATCGTGTACGGGATCAGCGCCTTCGGACTCAGCGAGGACCTGAGCATCTCCAGAAAAGAGGCCATGGATTACATCGCTCGCTAT
This sequence comes from Pilosibacter sp. NGB245, assembly GCF_057397225.1. NCBI lineage: Bacteria > Bacillati > Bacillota > Clostridia > Eubacteriales > Clostridiaceae > Pilosibacter > Pilosibacter sp. NGB245. The sequence goes on from NZ_CM171584.1 coordinate 1,861,288, forward strand.
TTTGAGACATATCCGCAGGTAAAAACCTTCCTCGACAGCCTTGTTGCCCACGCGAAGGAGCAGGGATATGTCACCACGATGTTCGGACGACGCCGCCCGGTACCGGAGTTAAAGTCCTCGAACTTCATGCAGCGTTCTTTCGGAGAACGTGTAGCCATGAACTCCCCGATCCAGGGAACGGCTGCCGACATCATCAAGATCGCGATGATCCGGGTGGACGAGCGGTTAAGAAGGGAAAATCTCCGTTCCAGACTGATCCTGCAGGTGCACGATGAACTCCTCGTCGAGACGGCGGAGGACGAAAAAGAGATCGTCATGAAGATCCTCTCCGAAGAAATGCACCATGCGGCATCCTTAAAAGTGGAGCTGGAGATCGACATGCATGACGGAAAAAACTGGTTTGAGGCGAAATAGATGAAACAGAAGAAAATTATTGGGATCACCGGCGGAGTCGGAGCCGGAAAGAGCAGTGTGCTCGCGGTACTGAAGAACGATTTCGGGGCGAAGATCATTCTCGCGGATCTTGTGGCCCACGATCTCATGGAGCCGGGAAGTCTGGGACTCAGAAAGGTCACAGAGGCGCTTGGAACGTCATTTCTCACCCCGGACGGAGCCGTGGACCGAAAAGCGCTGGCGGACCTGATCTTCCGGGATAAAGAAGCATTAAAGACGATGAACTCCATCATCCATCCGTTAGTCTGGAAGACGATGAAGGAAGAGGCGGAGGCCGCCAGTGAAAACCTCGTGATCATCGAGGCAGCGGTCTTTGACACTGCGCCGAAGAACTTCTTTGACGAGCTCTGGTACGTCTACACGACAAAAGAGAACCGGATCGTCCGCCTGATGGAAAACCGCGGCTACAGCCGTGAAAAATGCGAGGACATCATCGGAAGGCAGGCGTCGGAGGAGGAATACCGCGCGCTCTGCAGCCGTGTCATCGACAACAACGGGGACGAATCCGATATCAAACGACAGCTGAAGGAGATCCTTGACCATGAGATTTGTTAGTATTGCCAGCGGAAGCAGCGGAAACTGCATCTACACAGGGACGGAGGAGAGCCACGTCCTGATCGACGCCGGCATCAGCGCAAAGCGGATCGAGCAGGGTCTTAACGAGGTCGGCTTAAAGACGAGCGAACTGGACGGCATCTGCATCACCCATGAACATTCCGACCATGTAAAGGGGCTGGGCGTCCTTGCGCGAAAATATGAAGTTCCGATCTACGCCACAGAAGGGACACTCGACGAGATCCGGAAGATCAAAGGCCTCGGCGAATACCCGGAGGAGCTGCTGCACCCGATCCTGCCGGACACCGAATTTTCCCTCGGGGATCTGACGATCAAGCCGTTCCACATCGACCATGATGCGGCCGACCCAGTCGCTTACCGGATCCAGTCGGGAAATAAGTCTGTGGCAGTCGCAACGGACCTTGGACATTTCAACCAGTACACGATCGACCATCTCCTCGATCTCGACGCGGTGCTCTTAGAGTCCAACCATGACCTTCGGATGCTGGAGACGGGACCGTACCCATACTACTTAAAACGCCGGATCATGGGAGATTTCGGCCATCTCTCCAACGAGAACGCCGGACGCCTCTTAAACTGCATCCTGAGCGGCCGATTAAAGCACATCCTGCTGGGACATCTGAGCAAGGAGAACAACATGCCGGAGCTGGCCTATGAGACCGTCCGGCTGGAGATCGACATGGGAGACTGCCCATACCATGCGGATGATTTTCACCTGGCAGTCGCAAAGAGAGATGAGATGTCGGAGATCATCAGTCTGTAGCAGATTTTGCTGATGCTGCGAAAAAACACTTGCATCATACCGGCTATAATGATATATTTTAAGAAAATTTTACGCTTTATCACTGCATAAAGCTACCTTTCCCCGGGATCCATATGTTCCGGCAACGATCTCAGTCCGGACGGATCCAGATCACAATACGCGGAAGGCACAACACAAGGAGGAAAATTTCCATGGATAAAGTTATTATCACCGTAGTAGGAAAAGACACCGTAGGCATCATCGCAAAGGTATGTACATATCTTGCGGACCATAAAATTAACATCCTTGATATTTCCCAGACCATCGTCCAGGAATACTTCAACATGATGATGATCGTGGACGGAAGCGGAGCAAACGTTTCCTTCGATGAAATGTCTTCCGGACTCGATGAGATCGGTGCCGGGATCGGCGTCAACATCAAGTGCCAGCGTGAAGAGATCTTTACAAAAATGCATCGTATCTAATGACAGCTTGAGGAGAGGGAAACAATTATGATTACACATCTGGAAGTCAACGAGACTAACAATATGATCGAGCACGAGAACCTGGATGTCCGCACCATCACTCTTGGCATCAGCCTTTTGGACTGCTGTGACTCCGATCTCGAAAAATTAAACGAAAAGATCTACAACAAGATCACGACACTCGCAAAGGACCTGGTCCCGACCGGAAAACAGATCGAGCGCGATTTCGGGATCCCGATCGTCAACAAGAGGATCTCCGTGACACCGATCGCCCTTGTCGGCGGAGCAGCCTGCAAGAGCCCGGAGGACTTTGTGACGATTGCAAAGACCCTGGACCGTGCGGCAAAGACTGTAGGCGTCAACTTTATCGGCGGATATTCCGCTCTTGTATCCAAGGGCATGACAACAGCTGATGAGAACCTGATGCGCTCCATCCCGCAGGCGTTAAAAGAGACCGATTTTGTCTGCAGCTCCATCAATGTCGGCTCCACAAAGACCGGTTTAAATATGGATGCAGTCCGCTTAATGGGCGAGATGGTCGTAAGAACCGCAGAGTACACGAAAGACAACGACTGCTTAGGCTGCGCAAAGCTTGTTATTTTCTGCAACGCACCGGACGACAACCCGTTCATGGCGGGAGCATTCCACGGCGTTACAGAGGCAGACGCGATCATCAACGTCGGCGTCTCCGGACCGGGCGTTGTAAAGACGGCTCTCCAGTCTGTTCGCGGCGCTGATTTCGAAACTTTATGTGAGACGATCAAAAAGACGGCATTCAAGATCACCCGTGTCGGCCAGCTCGTAGCGAAAGAGGCATCCGCGCGTCTCGGGATCCCGTTCGGCATCATCGACCTGTCCCTGGCTCCGACACCGGCTGTCGGCGATTCTGTCGCTGAGATCCTGGAGGAGATCGGTCTGGAACGCGCAGGTGCCCCGGGTACAACAGCCGCTCTCGCCATGTTAAATGACCAGGTAAAGAAAGGCGGCGTTATGGCTTCCTCCTACGTCGGCGGACTTTCCGGCGCCTTCATCCCGGTCAGCGAGGACCAGGGAATGATCGATGCGGTCAACGAGGGCGCTCTTACGATCGAAAAACTGGAAGCGATGACCTGCGTATGCTCTGTAGGTCTTGACATGATCGCAGTTCCTGGAGATACGAGCGCAGCGACGATCTCCGGCATCATCGCAGACGAGGCGGCGATCGGTATGGTCAACCAGAAAACGACAGCAGTCCGCCTGATCCCGGTGATTGGAAAGGGCGTCGGCGAGACGGTCGAGTTCGGCGGTCTTTTAGGACATGCGCCGATCATGCCGGTCAACTCATTCAGCTGTGAGAAATTTGTGAACAGGACCGGAAGGATCCCGGCACCGATCCACAGCTTTAAGAACTAAACAGGAGAAACTATGAGAATCTATCTGATCCGTCACGGCAGGCAGAACAGCCCGCTTTGCAACGTAAATGTGCCGCTTTCCGATGCAGGAAGGCGGCAGGCCGAGCTCCTCGGCAAGAGACTGAAAAAGGAATCCATCGACGCCGTCTGGTCCAGTGACCTGATCCGTGCCCGCGAGACTGCTGATATCATCAATGAGAAGATCCGTGCACCGAGGATCATCCGGGAAGGACTCCGCGAGATCTCTTTCGGTGATCTTGAGGGACTTTCGGACGATGTGATCATGGAGCGCTACGCGGACTTTTTCGCCGCGAGAGCGTCCATGAAACAGGATCTTCCATATCCGGGCGGAGAGAGTGCGGCGGATGTGATCCGTCGTGCCGTTCCGGTCATGGACGAAATCGCAAAGTCCGGCGCGGAGACGGTCGCTGTCGTCACCCACGGAGGCGTGATCCGGAGTCTTGTGACCCACTATCTTCACATGGACGGGGCGTATGTTCCGCTTCTTGCGAGACATCTGGAAAACTGCGGTATCACGGAATTTTATTACCGGGAATCCGACGGCGAAATGCTGTTAAACCGTTTTAACGATTTTGCCCATCTGACGGATCATCCGGAACTTTTGCGCGGCGGCTGGGGAGAGAAAAAGTGATGGGAAAGAGAGAACTTCACAGTGTACTCACTGATTTTTTAAATGAAAACCTGATCCAGGCGACTGCCAGCGGTCAGGCGGAGAAAAATGATTTTCTGAAGGCACGGATCCGCCCGGTACTGGCAAAGGACGTCCTGCATTTTCAGGCGGAGGAATTTATCGGAAAACAGGCTTTCCACAAAAATCTGACAGCCGAAGAAGCGGCTGCCTATCTGGAAGGTCTCATGGAAACAAGTTTCCGCCAGCTCCAGCTCGAGGCGAGAGATAAGAGCGGTTCCGTTCTTGTGAGCAAAAAGGGAAAGGTGACTGTTAAGGTAAAGAAAAAGCCGGTTTCCGGGAATACCTCCGGAAATGGGGCATCAGCTTCCGGAACGAATGGTTCCGACGCTTCCGACGCGGCTCTTCAGGCTGCCTGGGCGAACGGACTTTCCCATAACCGGAAGAAGCGCTACATCCTCGAAGAGGGGATCCCGGTCCCGTTCCTCGTGGAGCTCGGTGTCCAGACGAAGGACGGGGCGATCGTCCATGCGAAGTACGACAAATTCCGCCAGATCAACCGTTTCCTCGAATTTATCGAGGACGTGCTCCCGAAGCTTGATAAGAATAAAGAGACGAGGATCATCGATTTCGGCTGTGGAAAGTCTTATCTGACGTTCGCGATGTATTATTACCTCAAGGTCTTAAAGGGATACCCGGTGCGGATCACCGGTCTGGATCTGAAAACAGACGTGATCGAGCACTGCTCGCAGCTTGCAAAGAAGTTCGGCTATGACTCCCTGGAATTCCTTCACGGCGATATCGCTTCCTACGAGGGCACTGACCAGGTGGATATGGTCGTGACACTGCACGCCTGTGACACAGCGACGGACTACGCGCTGGAAAAGGCAGTCCGCTGGAACGCAAAGGTGATCTTATCTGTTCCCTGCTGCCAGCATGAGGTCAATAAGCAGATGAAGAGCGATCTCTTTGCCCCGGTATTCCGCTACGGGATCATCAAAGAGCGCATGGCCGCCCTCTACACAGACGCCCTGCGCGCGGAGATCCTCGAGGCCATGGGGTACCGGGTCCAGATCCTGGAATTCATCGACATGGAACACACGCCAAAGAACCTCCTGATCCGGGCTGTAAAGCAGGGAAAGAAGAAGGAGAACCGGAAGGAGATCGAAGCGATCCTGGAGGCGATCCATGCGGAGCCGACGCTTTACCGGCTTTTATTAGAAAAGAGCCCAAACGTATAACTGCCGCCGGCAGCTCAAAAAAGCCGCAGATACCTTTTCATGGTGCTGCGGCACATTTTTTATCCGCTGATTTCAAATCCCTGCATGATCGCATGTTTCAATGTAATATTAGGATATTGACAGAAAAAGGAGTACAGCTTACTATGGAACGTTTATATCAGTATGATGTCGTTGTTGTTGGAGGCGGGACAGCCGGTGTGTCTGCTGCGGTCGGCGCTGCGAAAACTGGAGCGAAAACACTTTTGATCGAGAGAAATGCTTATCTTGGCGGAGAGGCGACCCATTCCGGGGTCAGCACCTTCTGCGGCTTTTTTACCTGCGGAAAGAATCCGGTTCGTGTCGTTGAGGGCGTAGGGCAGCTCGTGTTAGATGAGATGGGGGCTCTTGGGCCGACCGTGGACTATGTCATTTCCGCGACCGGAAACTACAATGTCAATTTCCAGCCCGAATACTTAAAATGTGCGATGGACAATCTGTTGGAAAAAGAACATGTGGATTACTTTTTGCATACATACATGACCAGTGCGAAGGTGGAACTTGGATCCATTGTTTCTATTCAGTGTTCCGATGATGAGGGAAGCTTTACCGTAATGGCAAAAACCTTTGTGGATGCATCCGGAGATGCGAATCTCGCTCATCGCTCCGGGGCAAAACTGATATGGGGCGGAGACGACGGACACCCGCAGGCGGCAACCATGCCATTCCGGTTAAGCGGTGTCAACACGAACTGTGACATGTCACCTGAAGCTGTGGGGCGTGCAGTAAGAAAGGCCAAGGAGGCAGGAATCCCGAACCTTACAAGAGAAAAGGGATTTATCCTGAAAAAAGAGCATTCTGATATTGTCAGTGTTCTTCTTCCAAGTGTAATTCCGGAGGGACTGACAGCCGCAGACCTTACCCATATGGAGCGGGAAACCAGAAAACAGGTGCTCAGTTATGTACAGGCCTTAAAAACCTACATGCCTGGCATGGAGCACGCAGAGTTAGCGGTCATCGGACCGTCCATCGGTTTTCGGGAAACGAGAAGAATGGTCGGAAAAGAAACCCTTACCGTGGATGATGTGCTTACCGGAAAAAAGTGCCAGAACAGTGTAGCCCGCTGTGGGTGGAAACCGGAGATCCATAAAGATGTTGACAAGATGGCAACTTATCTGGATGTGAAGGAAGGAAGCTATTTCGACATTCCACTTGGTGCACTGCAGTCAGAAAACATCGAAAACCTATACGGTGCAGGCCGTATGATTTCTTCCGATGAAGCAGCATTTGCGGCAGTCCGCGTCATGGGAACCTGCTTTGCAACCGGACACGCCGCCGGAGTTGCCGCCGCATGTCATGCCCTGGAGGGAACAGCAGAGATAAAACACGTTCAGGAGGTTTTGAAAAAGCAGGGGGCATTGGTATAGGATGCGTAGAGAATATCCGAAAAACGGTATCAATTTCTGAAATGCGTCTTGAAGACGTTTTTCGATTTCTGAAATGCGTCTCGAAGACGCTTTTCGATTTTTGAAATGGTCTCGAAAAAGACAGAAGTCTAAAAGACGACGTAATGATCAGAAATACGGAAAACCCGGATACTCACAGAATATCCAGGTTCTTCACACTCTTTCTCCGGTCTTCCTCGATCGCCGCATAGAATTTTCTTGTAATATTTACATCATTATGGCCAAGAATATCTGCAACCAGGTAGATATCGTTGGTCTCCTTATAAACAGCGCTGCCATAGCTGCTCCGCAGCTTGTGCGGCGTTATTTTCTTTTTCGGTGCGATGATCGATGCGTATTTCTTTACAAGGTATTCCACGCTCCGCACCGTGATCCGCTGATTGCGCAGGGAGAGAAACAGGGCATTTTTGTGTTCCGGCAATGTCTCGATGCCGGTCCGGACCGACAGGTACTCATTCAGGCGCCTTGCCACCTCCGCATTGAAATACACGGTCGTCTCCTTGCCGCCTTTTCTGCGGATATGGATCCCGCTTTCTTTCATGTCTACATCATCCAGGTTCAGTCCGACACATTCCGATACGCGGATCCCGGTTCCCAGCATCAGTGCCAGGAGAGCGCTGTCGCGGAGTCTGGTCCGTTCATGAAACGCTTTCTGTCTGCCTGACAGGCCGGATCCGCTGTCAACTTCCGCCAGCAGCTCCTTCATTTCCTCCGAATTGAGCCGGACGATCTCTTTGGCATGGGTCCGCGGCATCTGCATGGAAAGTGTCGGATTTACCGTTAAAAGTCCCACGCGGCAAAGATATCCAAAGAAACTCTTCAGTGAAAAGAACTTCCGTTTGATCCCCTGTTCCCTGTTCATATTCTTGTGTTCCGGATCATTCGGGCGGTATTTGAGATCTTCCAGGTAACGCTCGATATCCTGCACGGAAATCTGCGAGAGAGCTTCCGTCTGCAGCTGCTCCAACGGAATTTCTTTCCATTCCTCCTTTATCTCCTTCAGAAAATGAAAAAACATCGTCAGATCATACGCATAGGACAGCCGGGTCATGGAAGATGTCGACGGCTCGATCCCGCGAAAAAAGTCTGTACAGCAGGATGGGAGAGCAGAGAGCATTGCCTTCAGCTTTTCTTCATTTTTCTGATCCCGCTGTGCAAAGTACTGCGACTCACTCATACTGTCTGCTCCTTAATATTCCCTGAATTTTTGCCGGAAGAAGCATCAGCAGATGCCCGGAAATGTTCAAGTTCCGCGATGAGGCGGGCATTTTCCCGGTCAAGCTTGCGGAATTCTTCCTGCATTTCCCGTTCTTTGGCTGCAACAGCCCGTTCCATCGCAAGATCCGCCTGCATCTGTGCCTGCTTTAAACGGTTCTGGCAGTCCGTCTCTTGTTCCTTTAACTGGCTGTTTAACCCGGCAAGCTGCATTTTATTTTCAGCAGCCGCATGTTCCAGATCCCGGACCATGGCTGTAAGTTTCCCGATCTGCTCTTCGTAATCCTTTTTTGCCGCAGTTTCATTCGCGAGCTGACGAGAGAGTTCTTCCTGCTGCCTGCTCAGCTGTTCATTTTCTGATTTGATCGCCGCACTGATCTTAACGATCTCGTCATAATGGGCCGCCTTTTTCTGAAGCTGTTCCACCTGGTCTCTCAGCACATGGTTCAGTTCTTCCAGATCATTGGCCGACTTCCGGGCAGCCTCCATCGCCTGTTTCATACTGAGAGCATTTTCTTCGATTTGTTTTTTCTCCTCGGTCAACGTCTCAAACGATCCGGCCAGTTTCTCTTTTTCGTCCACAGCCTGATCGGCCTTTTCCCGCAGTTCATCGATCGTCCGGTCTTTCCGCTGCAGATCCGTTTTAAAACGCTCCGCCACGCGGGCCTCCGTCGTGTTTCCAAGTTCAAGACTTGTGAGATATGCGGCAAGAAGATCTTTTGTCAACCGCTCAAAATTTTCTATCTCAACGGCACGCCCCGGGGTCGCTGCCTTTGCGTTATTTAACTCCAACACCTGGATCAGATGATCGAATCCCTGTGCCTGATTCATTCCATTTGCAGTGCAGAACGACCTGAACGCGTCCGCAGATGCCTGGTCGATACGAAAATTGACCTGCCGGATCTCTTTTTCATTCTTTTCTGTGCTCATTTTACCGTACCTCCTGAATTGTTCTTAGTATAGCATGGCATGGGAGAGGAGTCAACTTGATCATGCGAATGATATACATGTTATACATAGGTATTGCTATACATAGCTATTAAGGGACAAAAGTCAGAGAAAAAGCAGGCAAAAGCGGAGAGAACAGAGTTGAATACAGGGAAAAGGTGTAAAAAAGCAGATAAAACGTCAGAAAATTCAAAAGCGTGCGCACACAATTAAAACAATTTGGCTCAGAACCCGCCGAAACGGCCCGTATTATTTCGCAAAACCCGAGTTTTACGCAATAATATGGGGTGAGAGATACAGAACAATGGAAGATGCAAGTTGACTATACTTTTATTGAAATAGAGCGTCAATTCGAAGAAAAATAGCCGATTGCATTGTAATAGTAGAGTTAATATCGTGAATTAGTCCTATCGAATACAAAAAGCAGTTTAAAGTTTGCTATAGAACACTATTTTCTTAAATTGAGAGATATTTTCTTTAAAAAAGTCCATCCACAATTGTTTTAGAATTAAAAAGGACTCGTAAATTTTTATCATGCAGCACCTCGTTCCTTTTCGATCATTCCCATAAGTTCTTCACAGAATTCCGCATAATCGCTATGACCGAGCAGGAGCATCTTGTTATACAGTGATTCCATGGTCCTCTCAAAACCGGCGACGTCCTTCTTCCATACCCGGCAGGTAATAATGCAGTACGGAGAACCATTTCGTTTAAATTCATGACCGAATCGTACGGGAACCTGATTCTGCGCAAACAGAGCATCTGCAAGATAGTCTTCATGGTCGACGTACATGTACTGGCAAGAGAGGATGGAAAGTCCGCCCAGTTTCAAAAAATTTTTCATAATTTTTTCTCTCCTTACACTTTTTCCGTATCGTTTTCTTATAGTATGATTATAAGAGAGACGAGCCGGAATGTCATTGAACCTGTAGTTTAAGAAGATCCGTGAAAAAGAAATATCCCCGTCAATGACGAGGATATCTTCGATACTGGTATGTAACAGTCTGCTGAGGATGATAAAGTTATCCAGGCTCGGCAGAGATTTTCCGGAGATCCATTTATAGATCGCCTGCGGGTTTTCAAAACCAAAAGCTCCCTGGATTTCACGGATCGTATAGTTCTGCTCCGAGAGTAACTGTTTGATCCGCTTCCCGGTTTCTACTGGCCGGATTGACAGATACATTGGTTCCATTTGCTCATTCCTCCATGATTCTGCTCCATCCCGAAACACTGTCCTTATATTAACATAAAACTGAGAAAATGAGTAGCAGAAAATTGCTTTTTCATGATGGCTGGTGATTTTATAGGACACCATCTATGCTATGATACAGGTATCAGTTCCGCCAGTCGGATTTTCATTCTGGCAAATTTAAGAATTTATTGTATACTATCACTATATAGTATGAAATAGCTTGCAAAGAAAAGGGAAGTATGATTATGCCAAAAGGAACCAATCAGAAATTAAAATTATATCGTCTGGCTCAAATTATGCTGGAACAGACAGATGACGAGCATTATATCACGATGGCAGAGATCATGGAGGCGCTAAGACGATACGACATCACTGCGGATCGAAAAAGCCTTTATAATGATCTGCGTGACCTGTCCTCTTTTGGAATCGAGGTTGAGGGTGAGTCTGTCGGCAATCGTTACCATTATCATGTGGTCAGCAGACCATTTGAACTGCCGGAACTGAAGCTGCTTGTAGATGCCATTCAATCATCTAAATTTATTACAGAAAAGAAAACGAATATTCTGATCAAAAAGCTCGAGAAACTGGTAAGCAAATATGATGCCCAAAAGCTGCAGCGTCAGGTTTATGTATCCGGCCGGATCAAAACGATGAATGAAAGCATCTATTATTCGGTCAATACGATTCATGCCGCTATTTCTGAAAACCGGAAGATCAAATTTCAATATTACCAGTGGAACGCGAAAAAGGAAATGGAATTGCGGCATAATGGGAAATGGTATCATATCAGCCCATGGGGACTCCTGTGGGATGATGAGAATTATTATATGATCGGTTTTGATTCAGAGGCTCAAAAGATAAAGCATTACCGTGTGGACAAAATGCTGAAAATCAATTTATCAGAAGAGCCCCGTGATGGAAAAGAAGCTTTCTCAAAACTCAATATGGCAGATTATACCAAAAAAAGTTTTGGCATGTATGGCGGTAAGGAAGAAAAGGTTAAGCTTTTGATCCATAATGATCTGGTCGGGGTTATCATTGACCGATTTGGGAGAGATATCATGCTGTTCCCGGCAGATGCAGATCATGTCACCGCCAATGTAGATGTCCGTGTCAGCCGGCAGTTCCTGGCCTGGGTATTTTCACTGGGCCCAAATGTAAAAATTCTCGGACCGGAGGATGTTGTGGAAACCATGAAGAGAGAAGCTTCCCGGCTGATGGAACAGTACGGAGGCTGATATGTCAGTCAACAGTAAAAAATTTTGTACTTTATAGTTAGGGGTTAATAAATGGCTTAGATACAAGGATTATAGCATAAAGTACAAAATTTCAAAATGTACTTTATTTCAGAATGTACTTTATTTCGAAACAGAATAAAGTACATTTTTTATTGTCCGGATGTAGTGGGGGAGTGGTTTTAGGGGAGAAAATAAAGTACATTTTCAAATCGCTCCATTTTGGAAATTTCATAAATAGTGGAAAATAGAGATGCCGATGATTTCAGAACATGTCAAGATGTTGATACTGTTTGGCTCATTTTGTAATGATCACTATTGCCTGTTTTTAGTCATAATTGAAAAACACGCACCGCATTCTCGTTACTTCAGTGATGAGTTAGGTGCGCTATTTATTTACAATAATATCGAACATATGTTTACATGCTTAGTAACATATGGTATAATATTCATATGGAAAAAGATATATTTACTATTAAAGAAAATTCTCTTTCGTATGGTAGAGGATATGTGTACTCGCTTCAATATCATCTGGTCTGGTGCACGAAATACCGAAAGAAAGTTCTGACCAATGGTGTAGATCAGGAGTGCAAAGAAATGTTGCAGGAAATCGCACAAGAATATCAATTTCGGATCCTTGCGATGGAAGTAATGCCGGACCATATCCACCTGTTACTGGATTGTAAACCGCAGTTCTTTATTTCGGATATGATCAAGATCATGAAAGGAAATCTTGCGAGACAGTTGTTTCTTGCACATCCGGAACTGAAAAGGGAGCTGTGGGGCGGACATCTCTGGAACCCATCTTACTGCGCTGTGACCGTCAGTGACCGAAGTCGGGAACAGATCATGGCTTATATCGAAGGACAGAAAGAAAAAGAGAACAGAAAGTAGAGGAAACCTATGCAGGTCGTATCCAGCTATGGCGCGGAAATTAAAAATAAGAATATCCCGATCCGCCATACGCTGGCGCTTTACCGGGAGGCGGTCCGCTGTCTGACGGAGATATATGAGACCGTATGGACAGAGTTATCCATGATCGATCAGATAAAACGGAGATTTAATGAGGCGGAACATCTGGTACATGGAACAAAGAAGAATCATGCAAGATTTGACTTCGATGCCCGTTTTCCGAAAATGCCGTCATATCTGAGAAGAGCGGCGATCCAGCATGCGCTCGGGAGTGTTTCCTCGTACCATACAAGATTGGAACAGTGGAAAAATGGAGCGATTTCCGGAAAACCGAAGCTTGTATATGAAAACCATGCGATGCCGGTATTTTATCGGAATGTCATGTACAAACCAGGAGAAGAGAGTGAAGACGCAGCCTGCCTGAAACTTTATGATGGTCATGACTGGAAATGGTTCCGCGCAGGTCTGCTTCATACGGATATGGAGTACCTGCGCAGGCACTGGTCCGGGAAAAAGTCTTCTGCTCCGGTTTTGGAAAAACGACATCAGAAATATTATCTCCGCTTTTCTTATACGGAAGAAGTTACATTATCAAAAACACCTGTAAAGGATCAGCTCATCTGCAGTGTGGATCTTGGAATCAATACGGATGCAGTCTGTAGTATCATGCGGTCAGACGGAACTGTCCTGGACCGGAAATTTATCAATTTCCCCAGTGAAAAAGACCGGCTGTCCCATGTACTCGGAAGGATCCGGAGATTCCAGAAGGAACACGGTTCCAAGCAGATCGGAAGCCGATGGGCGTATGCGAAACGTCTGAATACGGAACTTGCCAGAAAGACTGCCCGTTCGATCGCAGAATATGCTCATGAGAATCATGCGGATGTGATCGTGTTTGAGTACCTGGAAATGAAGGGAAAGATTTCAGGAAAGAAACGACAGAAACTGCATCTTTGGAAGAAACGGGAGATCCAGACTATGTGTGAACACAAAGCACACCGGTATGGGATCCGTGTGTCCCGTGTCTGCGCATGGAATACCAGCCGTCTGGCGTATGATGGAAGCGGACCGGTCAGCCGAGATCCGAAGAACCACAGCCTGTGTGTTTTCCAATCTGGAAAACAGTATAACTGTGATCTGTCAGCATCCTACAATATCGGAGCGAGATACTGGATTCGGGAAATCATAAAAACCTTACCGGAAGCGGAAAGGTCTTCACTGGAGGCAAAAGTACCTGCGGTGAAGCGCAGAACCTCATGTGTTTATGCTGACCTGCTCATCCTTCAGAATGAGTATGGATGTTCGAAAGCTGCATAAACACAGGCAGATATCCGGAGGACTACCTGTTATGTGGAACCCAGCCGTACCCGGCATGGAGGATGCGCATATCTGCGCAGTTCTAAGTTTCAGGCGTATCCGCCGGTATCCGGTCTTGCCGTTTAAAACGGCTGAGAAGCATGTGACTTTAGTCATGTGAGGTTCACATCCTTATATCTATTGCATTTTGGCAAATTTAAAAGGAAGGTTCCTTTGCCGTAGCAGATGACACCTTCCTTTAATGAATGATTTTTCTGTTGTCCGCCAACTGATCGGTACCCGAAGTCCGATAAGCAATTTAGATAAATTGGATTCTTATAATATTATGGTTTTCAGAACTTATTTCTTATCTTTTGGTATTCTCTAGGTGAATATCCTTTTAGCTTGTGGAAGAGTCGGCTGAAATAAAGCTGGTTATCATACCCGACAATCTTAGAAATCTCATTGATGGAATAAGTTGTTGTTTCAAGTAAAATCTGAGCATTGGTGATTCGGATTCCTACAATAAATTGCATTGGTGTGGAACCAGTGAATTTTTTGAAATTTCGGATAAACCAGCTGACACTCATCCCTCGTGAGGCAGCATAATCGTCAATATTGATATTCTGATGATAGTTTTCACTGAAAAAGGTAACAGCGATATCCATCTCACGATCAAGATATTCATTTTTTGATATGTGCTCTCTAGTCAGTTCCCGGTGAAAGCTAATTAAAAGATGACGTAGCAAAAGGACAAGCATTTCCTCATAATTATCCTGACAGCGTTGGAGCTCGATGATAATACGTTTGAAAATCCGTTCATATTCGTTAGATGAACCAACGTGAAAGATACGTTCTTTATCTGGAAATCCATATTGGCGTAGGATATTTTTCACATCGCTTCCTGTGAAGTGAATCCAGTATACTTCTGTCTTATCTTCTCCATAATATTCATATTTCTGAAGTTCTTTCGGTCTGTAAAGTACAAAGTTACCGGCAGGAACAATCGTTTCGTTATCTACATTATCAAAATGGAAATGTCCACAACCAGCAGTGATATATATAATCTGATAATCCAGACGTCCTCTCGGACGGTAGGTGGGAAGCTTGGGAAGGCTGGAAAGACGATAAGTACCACAGCTTCCTACAATCAGTGGACGACTTTTGTCTTTAAAATCCATATGTGAGTGGTTCAAATAACCGGCGTTCATATACATAGGACGTCACCTCTTTTCATACTTTTTATTATTGTATCATTTAGTGCATGTTTTGTCCAATCTAATTCATAGACATATTTTGCGGATTAGGATAATCTATATTTAGAAAACAAAGAAACGTAAGAATAAAAGGAAAGGATCAGATTTTCTGTGGGAGAACAAAGAGCAAAAAAGTATATGTTTTGGAGGAGAGCTATTTATGATTGTACCGCGTTATTATGAGAATTTAAGTGTATTGCATGAAAACACAATGCCAGCCAGAGCCTATTATATTCCGGCATCCAAAAAAATGGATAACCTGGTGGAACACAGAGAAGAATCAGATCGTATGCAGTTATTGAATGGAACTTGGAAATTCCAGTATTTTAACAGCATTTATGACATTCAGGATTCTTTCTTTGAGAAGGATTATGATACGGAACACTTTGATGTGATTCAGGTTCCGAGTGTATGGCAGATGGCAGGATATGATGTGCATCAGTATACAAACATCCGGTATCCGTTTCCGTTTGATCCACCATACGTGCCGCAGGATATTCCGTGTGGAGCTTATGTGCATACTTTTGATTACAGCAGAGATGAGAAAGCTTCAAGAGCCTTTTTGAACTTTGAAGGGGTAGACAGTTGCTTTTATGTATGGATCAATGGCTCTTACGTAGGATACAGTCAGGTTTCACATATGACCAGTGAGTTTGATATTACCGATGTACTTCAGGATGGAACGAATACCGTGGCAGTTTTAGTAATGAAGTGGTGTGATGGTTCTTATCTGGAAGACCAGGACAAATTCCGTATGAGTGGTATTTTCCGGGATGTGTACATTTTAAAACGTCCGGAGCAGGCAATCAGCGATTACCATATAAAAACAAAAATTGAGGATATGATTGCAAAAGTAGAACTTGACATGAAGTTTTACTTCCCAGTAAATGTAAAGATTTCGATAGAAGACAGAAACGGAGCAGTGGTAGCAGTAGGAAGTATTGCCGAAGAAGGAGCTGCTGTTTTAGAAATTGCAAGTCCGGAACTTTGGAATACAGAAAATCCATATCTGTATAAATTGATTCTTGAGACAGAAAATGAAGTAATCGTAGATCATATTGCACTCAGAAAGATAGAGATTAAAGATCAGGTTATTTACTTAAATGGACAGAAGATTAAATTCCGTGGAGTCAATCGTCATGATTCTGATCCGGTTACTGGGTTTACGATCAGCCGGGAACAGATTATAACGGATCTTACGTTAATGAAACAGCATAATTTTAATGCGATCCGTTCCAGCCACTATCCGAATGTACCATTTTTCTATGAAATGTGTGACAAGTATGGATTTATGGTGATAGATGAAGCAGATATTGAGGCTCATGGACCATTTATGCTCTACAGAAAAGAAGACACCGATTATAACCGGTTCAAACGGTGGAATGAAAAGATTGCTGATGACCCGGTATGGGAAGAGGCAATCGTTGATCGTGTGAAACTCATGGTGGAACGTGATAAAAACCGTTTTTGTATTGTCATGTGGTCAATGGGAAATGAGAGCGCATATGGTTGTAACTTTGAAAAAGCATTGGAA
Organism: Pilosibacter sp. NGB245; assembly: GCF_057397225.1. NCBI lineage: Bacteria > Bacillati > Bacillota > Clostridia > Eubacteriales > Clostridiaceae > Pilosibacter > Pilosibacter sp. NGB245. The sequence goes on from NZ_CM171584.1 coordinate 1,877,855, forward strand.
TGGACAAAAAAATTTGATCCAGACCGTATCACCCAATATGAGAGTGCAAGATATCGTAATTACGATAAAACATATGATTACAGCAATCTGGATGTGTACAGCCGTATGTATCCAGCTCTTTCTGAGATTCAGGAATATCTGGACAAGGATGGAAGCAAACCATTCCTTTTGGTAGAGTACTGTCACAGTATGGGAAATGGTCCTGGAGATTTTGAAGATTATTTCCAGATGATCCAGGATAACGATAAAATGTGCGGCGGCTTTGTTTGGGAATGGTGTGACCATGCGATTGCTCATGGGACTGCTGAGAATGGAAAGGCAATCTACGCTTACGGAGGTGATCATGGCGAAGAAATCCATGATGGTAATTTCTGCATGGATGGATTAGTATATCCGGACAGAACGGTGCACACAGGGCTTTTGGAATACAAGAATGTTTATCGTCCGGCAAGAGTTATTTCCTATAACAAAGAAAGCGGAGAACTGGTGCTTCATAACTACATGGATTTTGATGACTTGAAAGATTATGTGAAGATCAATTATGAACTGACACAGGACGGGCTTGTAATCAGCAAAGGTAAACTTTCAGAGGTTTCAGCGGCACCACACAGTGAAGGAAAAATAGACCTTAAAATCAATGTGCCAGAGAGTGGAAAATGTTATTTAAAATTTATTTACCATCTGAAAAAGAAATTGCCACTGCTGGATGAAAACTATATTCTTGGATTTGATGAAATTGAGGTAAGCAAAGATGATGCAAAATGTAAACTTGCAGAGAAATGGCTACAAAAAACAGCAGTGGACTCTGAACTACAGGTAAATGAAAATGATACACAGATTCATATCAAGGGGCGTGAATTTGCTTATACCATAGACAAACGTACTGCACTCTTTACAGAGATGAAATTCGCAGGGCGGGAATACCTGAACCATCCGATGGAATTAAATATTTGGAGAGCTCCAACAGATAACGATATGTACATTAAGTCTGAATGGAAGAAAGCACATTATGATAGGGCTTATACAAGAGCCTATACGACAGAGGTCGTGCAGGGAAGACATGGGGTAAAGATTATAAGCCATGCTTCTGTCGTGGCAAAAACAGTACAGAAGATTCTTGACGTGATGATTGCATGGAAAATTGATGACATTGGACGGATTGATGCAGATATTGCAGTAACAAAAGATGATGAGTTCCCGGATCTGCCGAGATTTGGTGTGAGAATGTTTCTGGACAAGAAACTTACAGATGCCAGATACTTTGGAATGGGACCACAGGAAAGCTATCGAGATAAGCATCAGGCTGCGAGTCATGGCCTGTATCGGGCAAATGTAGGTGACCTGCATGAGGATTATATCCGCCCACAGGAAAATGGTAGTCATTATGATTGTGAATACGTAGAACTTAACAACAGCCGATATGGCATTGTGGTATCTGCGGAAAACGCTTTCTCATTTAATGCTTCTTATTATACACAGGAAGAACTTGAGAAGAAAACGCATAATTATGAATTGACAGAATCAGATAGTGTAGTATTTTGTGTTGATTATGCATTAAATGGAATTGGCTCTAATAGTTGTGGCCCGGTTGTATTGGATCAGTACCGATTTGATGATGTATTGTTCCGGTTTCAGTTTACTCTGGTACCGTATGTAAAGGGGTAATAAAATTTCAGGTGACCTGTAAACAAGGAAGGAGAGTATGGTTGTCCTATGGGAGAAAAAAAGTATTTAAAATGGTATAACAAAATTGGATATGGTTCGGGTGATATTGCAGGTAATGTAGTCTATGCGTTCCTGACATCCTTCATGATGCCCTATCTGACAGACTCAGTAGGACTTGCTGCAGGTGTCGTAGGTACCCTGATTGCCGTATCAAAACTATTTGATGGTTTCACGGATATATTTTTTGGATCAATGATTGACAAAACACACAGTAAAATGGGAAAAGCAAAGCCTTGGATGCTGTATGGATATATTGGCTGTGCCATTACATTAGTCTGCTGTTTTGCGGTACCAGTCAGCTTGGGGACGACTGCTAAATATGCATGGTTCTTTATCTCTTATACACTGTTAAATGGTGTGTTTTATACAGCAAACAATATTGCGTACTCAGCACTTACGTCACTGATTACAAAGAACAGCAAAGAGCGTGTACAGATGGGATCTTACCGTTTTATTTTTGCATTTTCAACAAGTCTTCTGATTCAGGCGATTACAGTTGGATTTGTAGATAAATGCGGTAGAGATGCTGCGGCATGGAGAACGGTTGCTATTATCTATGCAATCATTGGTCTGGTCGTAAATACGATTTCAGCACTTTCTGTTAAGGAACTTCCGGAGGAGGAACTTAATGAAGGAGAAGTAAAGAATGATAATGAAAAGTATGGAATGGTACAGGCATTCAAGCTTCTTGTTAGAAACAAATATTACATGATGATTTGTGGAACATATATTTTACAGCAGTTATACGGTGCCATGATCGGAGCCGGGATCTATTATATGACTTGGGTGCTGAAAAATAAAAATTTGTTTGGCCAGTTTGCATGGGCGGTAAACATTCCACTGATCATTGCCTTGATTTTCACACCGACATTAGTTGGTAAGTGGAAGGGTATGTATAAACTGAACTTGAGAGGTTATGTTTTAGCAGTCATTGGTAGAGCACTCGTTGTTGTTGCCGGATATATGGGCAATATTCCGCTTATGATGGCGTTTACAGCTCTTGCAGCATTAGGACAGGGACCATGGCAGGGAGATATGAATGCGGTCATTGCTTCCTGCTCTGAATACACTTATCTTACACAGGGAAAGAGAATTGACGGAACTATGTACTCTTGTACGTCTCTAGGCGTAAAGATTGGTGGCGGTATTGGAACCGCTGTTGTTGGATGGATGCTTGAGCTCAGTGGATATGTCGGAAAAAATGCAACTCAGCCACAGTCTGCACTTGATATGATGCAGTTCATGTATCTTTGGCTTCCGTTAATCTTTGATGTATTGATTATGTTTGCACTTTCAAGAATGAATGTAGAAGGTGCAAACAAGAAACTGAAAGCAGAAAAAAGAATTGCTGCAGATGAAATAACAGATGCATCAGACATAAATTAGCATTTGACAGGGAAAAAGCATTGTTTGAACATTGTTCAATGAGGCAATGCTTTTTCTATATAAATATTTTCAGGACTAATCAAAAAAAGAAAAGGAGAAATGATCTATGAGCAGTATTTTGGTATTAGGCGGAGCTGGTTATATTGGTTCTCACACTGTGTATGAGTTGATTGCCGCAGGAGAAAAACGATGGTACATGCGTAAGGGATTACATCCATGTGAATGACCTTGCACAGGCTTATATTCTTGCCATGGAATATTTAAGAAACGGAAATGAAAGTAATATTTTTAATTTGGGTAATGGAGTCGGATTTACGGTAAAGATTCTTGGATGGAATCCTAAATTTGATGATCTTGAGACGATTATTACAACTGCATGGAAATGGCATAGAAATCATCCGAATGGTCTTAAGCAAAATATTCAGTTTTCACAAAACAGTCTGTTTAGTATTTATACATGGTATGGATGCGCAAAATATTCTGTGTAGAATAGTAAAAGGTCATTCAGGTATTTTTTAAGGTTGCTCATTTGCAATTCCTCCTTTCCTTGTTTACAAGTCGATTATAGGATAGATAAAAAAGGATTGCTTGCCAAATCGAAAGAAGATATAGACAAATGTTGCAAAGGAGAGTATTTCATGCAGTTAAAATATGTTGACACAAAAGAGGAAATTATAGCGGTCAATAAAAAGTCAAAACATATTGAACCTCATCTTCATAATGCACTGGAGATTGTATGTGTAACAAATGGAGCATTAGAGCTTGGTGTCGGACAGGAACTTTACCATATGGAAAAAGGAGATATTGGATTTGTATTTCCAGATATCATTCATCACTATCAGGTACTGACACCCGGTGTAAATAAGGCCATTTATCTGATTGCATCGCCATTTGTGATTAGTAAATTTGCAGATATCATGCAATCCATGGCTCCCGAATATCCGATTATCAGAGCGGAAAAGGTTGAACAAGAGGTATATAGAGTTATAAATGCAATTTTAGAGACAGAACAGCCAGATATAACTGTTGCACAGGCATATCTTCAGATTGTGTTAGCACGTTGCATGGGAAAATTGAATTTGGTAGAAAAGAGTAATGTGGGAAGCAGGGATCTGATTTACCAGACGGTTTCATATATATCAGCAAATTTCAAAAAAAAGTTTTCGCTGGAAGAGATGGCAAAAGATCTGGGGGTAAGCAAATATGTCTTATCTAGGCTTTTTTCTCAAATATTCCATAGAAATTTCAATCAATATCTTAATGATGCAAGGTTAAACTACGCATGTTATCGTCTGGAAAATACGAGGGATTCTATTACAAATATTTGTCTGGATAGTGGATTTGAAAGTCAAAGAACGTTTAACCGAACATTTAAAGAAAGATACAAAATATCGCCGAGTGACTATCGGAGTAAATGCGTGAAAGATATGTTGTTATAAACGGTTCTATTAATGGAAAATGAGCAGAAAACACAGACCATCGAAACGCTGCGGCAAACCATTAAGGAATGGGAGGTTGCATGAAGAATTGGAGAAACTGTTTCCAGAATTAAAATAGACACATATAATTGAACCGGCCTTCCATACATTGAGAGGGCATTCTTAATCAAAACATAAGGGAAATCCGTATAGAAATACTGCAGACCGCCCCATCCAAAAGGAAAAGGTGGCCTACAGTTCCATTCTGTGAATTTTATTACATCATTGGGCGTACAGTCCGGATACTTACAAATACGTTCCAGCGTGATAAGCGTAATGTTCATATTCCTTTTCAAACTGTCAAGCGTATGGTTACAGAAGCAAGCCGAATGGCAGTGTACTAAAATTTGGTGGATGTAATTGAAGAAAAAATATGATATCATGTGAGTAACAAGTCGGAATTTGGAGGTAAAAAGCATGATGAAGCTCGATAATTTTATTAATATGATGACGGGACACTTTAATAACAAAGAGCAGTTTGATAATATGCAGAGAGAAGGGAAAACATATCCTTATGCAGAACACATTAATACAATCTGTAATGAGAAAATTTTAAACCTTCCTAAAGATTTTAATGGTAAATTTGTTGTTGAAGAAAGCTACTATGAGACAAATGGTAAACGCCATGCTTCCCCACATCTTTTCCTTATTACAGAGAAAGAAGACGGAATTGTGTTGTATTCTTATGAAATACCAGAAGGAGAAGATAAAAGTACGTTTTCATATGATTCTATGAAAAATGCTGACTACACTGAATTGAAAAAATCTGAAAAATTCACTCCGGCGCTCTATCATGAAAAAGATGGAATCTGGGAAGGAGGCAGTACAAGCCAGTTTTCACAGGTAATGACATTTAAGCTTTGGGAAAAGTTTTCTGATAGTTGTCTGGAGGTATCTGAAAGCATGGAAGTTAATGGAAAGAAAACTTTTGGATATGATGAACCAATTATCTATAAGCGAGTATAATCCAAGAATGAAATGTTGCGATAAATTTCAAATTTATGGAGGCATATATTATGAGAGTAATCATTTCAATCATTCTAATGGTAATTGCAGCGTTGGTCGGTTTTTTCTTTGGTGCTGGAATGAACGAAGCAATGGGTGGAGCAATACTACTTTCAATGATTACAGGTTTTGCTTGCACTATTAATGCTATTGAAAAGAACAAGAAGGACTGACAACTCCCTGTTTTGAGAATTGAGAAAATCGATACTTGTAGATGGAGGTAATCAAAATGAAAGAATATCAATATTTGATTGGAAAAATTATTGTCGCAGTGGCAATTATAGTTGCCGCAATCATTATAGCGCAGGCTATTGGTGGAGCTGGAGAAAGTATCCGTAGTAGCTTGTTGCAATTAAGGGATGCTCTTCGATAACTTCCAGTTTGCCGAGGCCAAAAGGTTAAAACAGAATATCGCGGAGGCGATGGCATGAATAAACTATACGATTTATTAAAATATATTATCTATGCAAGTTTCTACATGATTGCGATTAAAACGGGTATGGATTTCTATGGGTATAAGCGCTTTCCGAAACTATACGAATCGTATTCTGCACCGTGGTATACAGAAGCATTACTGTATATCGCTGCCTCGCTTTTCGTGATTGTCGTATATTTTGTGCTCAGAGTATAATCATTGGACGAAAGATGAAGAAGAGGTGAGCTATATTGTTTATGCTGTTTGAGTTTATGTTTCCGATTATCTTCGTAATGGTTTTTGGCATGATCATCTTCCAGTTTGTGACAGGAATCGGAACATGGCATAAAAACAATCAGTCACCGCGTTTGTCGGTGAGTGCAACCATCGTCGCAAAGCGTGAAAATATCACACATCATAGCCATGCAAATGCGGGTGACCTGTCAGGAACGCATGGCTACCATTCGACTTCAAGTACCAGCTACTATGTCACGTTTCAGGTAGAGAGCGGTGACCGGATGGAATTGCCGGTTTCTGGCAGAGAATATGGAATGCTGGCGGAAGGCGACATTGGGAAACTTACGTTTCAGGGAACGAGATATCTGTCATTTGAGCGCGTGTGATTCGGGAGGTGATAGTGTGAAAGAAATTAGTCTTTTTCATCGAAAAATTTTTTTAGCTTTCACGCAGTCTTACAACATTCCGCGCCGACCGTCTGCGTTCTTCCTCCTGAGCCGCATAATGTTTTCTGGTCGTATTGACATCATTATGGCCTAAGACGGAGGCGACGAGGTAGATATCGCCGGTTTCCCGGTAAAGGCTTGTACCGTAGGTGCTGCGGAGCTTGTGTGGAGTGATCTTTTTCAGCGGTGTGACAAGTTTCGCGTATTTTTTTACGAGATTTTCCACGCTGCGCACATTGATCCGTTTTCGCTGCATGGAGAGGAAGAGGGCATCCTCATTTCCTGGAACGGCATCGATCATTTCCCGCTCATCAAGGTAGTTTTCCAGCACATCACGGACTTCATCGCTGAAGTAGATCACGGATTCCTTTCCGCCTTTCCGGTAAACTCTGGCACCGCAGGTATCAAGGTCGATATCATTGATATTTAATCCAACGCATTCAGAAACACGGATACCGGTTCCGAGGAGGAGTGACATCATTGCAAGGTCTCGAACTTTTGTTCGCTCATGGTAAAGTTTCTGTTTCTCGGTCAGTTTATCACCTTCCTCAACTTCATCGAGGAGCTTTGCCACCTCATCGATCTCCAGACGGATAATTTCCTTTTCGTGGAGCTTCGGCATGCGCACGAGGGCGGCGGGGTTCTTCTCGATCCGCTCATTTCGGAAGAAATAGCTGTAGAAGCTGCGGAGAGAAGAGACCTTCCGCATGAGTCCACGTTCTGTATTTATAACATCTTCATTTGTATCACTCGGATGACATTTCAGATAATCAATATATTCCTCCAGATCTGTCACCGTCAGCTTTTCAAGATCAGACGGTGTGAGAGTATGGGACGGATTGTCAAAGGTGCCGGGATTGGCGGTCTTTAAGAACTGAAAAAATATTTTCAGATCATATGCGTAGGCAATCCTGGTTCTTGTGGACGTGCTTGTCTCGATTCCGCGGAAAAAATCGGAACAGAAAGAAGGGAGTTCCTTCTGCAGTTCCCGAAGTTTCTTGATATTTTCAATATCCTTCTGTTCATGGTAGGAGAGTGTGGCCATCAGAATTCCTCCTTTTTATTCTTGCTTTCACGGTCATTTTCATGGCAATTATGTGATTCGGAAAGTTGTTCTTCCGCACCGGTCTGATCGCTCTGCATTTTCACAGATGTCTCTGATCGACAGGTTTTATCAGCCACTTCCTCAGATGTTCCAGCCATTCCGATATTCCCAGAATTCCAGCCTTCAATATTTCCAGATGTCACCGCATGAAACAGCCGTTCCTTAATTCCCGGATTTTCTCTATTTAACTGCTTGGTTAAATTTTTAACATATTCGCGTTTTGTATGTCCATCCGCGGGGCATGGATTTTTGCACACAGGAAGATTATACTTATTCTTAAATCCGATCACATCCGCTTCAGAGACATACATGAGAGGGCGGATCACTGTGAGCTCTGTGCGGTCCAAAAATGTCTTTGGCGGGAATGTATAAAAACGTCCTTCGAACATTAAAGACAACAGCATCGTCTCAATAATATCATCCTTATGATGCGCGTAAGCGATCTTATTGCATCCGGCGGCCTTTGCCTCAAGGTTTAGGGCTCCTTTGCGCATTTTCGCACACAGAGAGCATGGATTGGACTCTTTACGGGTCTCAAAAACGATTTTCCCGATCTCGGTGGGGATTATCGTGAGCGGTACCTGAAAGCCTTCGCAAAAGGCCTTTATGCCGCTGAAATCCTGAATTCCGAATCCGAGATCGACTGTGAATGCATGAAGCGTAAAATGTTTCGGGTAAAAGCGCTGCAGTTCATGGAGCGCATAGAGAAGAGCCAGACTGTCCTTACCGCCGGAGACACCGACAGCAATATGGTCCTGATCATCGATGAGAGTATAATCATCAACAGCCTGACGAACCAGGCTTAAAAGTCTTTGTAATTTCATTAGAAAACCTCATTTCATGGAAAACATGGTAAATCACCGGAATTTCACCATAACTATTCGATAAACTGTTCTTTCACGAATAGTTAGAAATCTAACCATATCATACTCTATTCCATCCCCAATGTCAATATTCCGGCTTTCAAAACAAAAAATGCCATAATATATCTATCATTCATTTATTCAGCACACTAAATCTAAATAAAGCAAGCACCTTCTCTCCAGCCGCATTCCAGTCTTTCTAGACCCCTGATGTGCTGTAAAGAAGGTGCTGCACATGATCCGTATAAAAATGTTCATCACAATCATCAAATCAATTTCATACAGATCAAATTATTTAAAATTACTTTTTAGTCCCCAGAACCAGACAAATCGGTTAATTCCCAGAACTACATTCCATTAATCCAGCAGATTTCTATAATACGGCCAGTTCGCGTTCATCACGCCAATTGTGACATTGTTCGCGGAACCCGTCTCATGGACACACTGGATCTGTCCGTTTGAGGTAAATCCGAGGAACATGATAACATGCGGTGTGGATCCCGTGATTACCACAATATCGCCCGGCTTCAAATCCTGACGTTTTACCTGCCGTCCAAGAGTCCTTAAGCCCTCTGTGCCCTCATACGGCAGATGCGTTCCTGTGACGGACCAGTATACCCAGTTGACCCATCCGGAGCAGTCGAGTCCCTTTAAGATACGTCCCTTGTGGTCCGGGATCGTGACAGAACCGAAATTGTTGCCGGTGTAATTCTGGGCGCTGGCTTTTCCGCCCCAGTAATACGGGACTTTTCCGACAGACTGGAGTGCATACCGGATAATGTCCTTTCTCGTCTCCGACAGATCTTTCGGAAGTTTGCCCATGTAGGTGTCGATCTCAGCAGTGGAAAGCGGCGCTCTCGTTCCCTCCACGACTACGTTTAATCCGTAAGTTGCTGTCCAGTCCTGACGGTTGATATGGCTTACGAAAGAAGTCATTCTGCGGTTCCAGCCTTCCCAGCCGGTTCCGTCTGCGGTTACTGATGCAGTCTCTCCCACCGCATTTCCCGCATCATCGATGCTGTAAAGGTTTGCGCTCTCGCTGAGGGTCCGGATGATCGCTGTGATCTTAAGATCGACATGTCCCGGGCAGATCAGCGCATGGGAGGCGGCCGCATGGACGGTGTACTGCTCCACTGTTTCAGCTTGTTCATCAGAAACAGGGATGAGCTCCGGATCGGTTTCCGGCTCCTCACTTTCCGCGGATGCTGTTATCTCCGCAGGTGCTGCAGTTTCCGCGGCCGCATGGACGATATAATCGGAGCTTGCATCGGAATCTCCGTTGTCACTGACACGGATGACCTTTACCGTGGTCTCTTCCGCTGCCTCAGAAGAAGGTGCTGTTGTCTGCGGCGCTGTCTCCGCCTGCGCCGAAGGTGCCGCTGTCTGCGGTGTTGTCTCCGGAGCTTTTGTCGTCTCAGCCGCTGTAGTGGAATCTTCCACACGGACGATCGTCGTCTTCTTCTTCGTCTCCTGGATCACGCTCTCCGCTGTCTCAGCCAGGGAATCCAGGGCACTCGTGGTCGACTCCTTTGTCTCAGCTCCTTCTGTGTGGTTTGCAGCTGACGGCGGTACCGTTGTTGTCTCAGCTGCCGTTGTAGTGCCTTCCGACGCCCCCTGCGCGGAGGAGGCGGACGAAGAGCTGCCGCTGTAGCTCTCCCCGTTCACGGAAACCGTGTCTCCGGCTTGGTCGATGACCTCATCTCCCACATCTGTCCGGATCTCGGTATCGATATTCCGCCCGGATACGAATGTATCCTCTCCTTCCAGCTCAGAATCTCCCTCTTCCGCGGACGCGTTCGGATCCACACAGCCATCACAGTAGTAGACGTTTCCCAAAACTGCCTGGTAGGAATGTGATTTTGTCCAGAGATCATTGACGTAGGCACGGATCGAATCAAGGTCCGTGATCCCATTGTAATAAGCATATACACTCGCCATGGAAAGAATGTCCTGGGCATTGGAGACCGCGGATGTGACCTCTCCGTCTCCGTTGTAGAACGTGATCTTTACATTCTTAAAATGTTCCACATACCAGGTGGACGGATCATTTTTATTCTGGGTCTTTGATGTCGGATTGTACTGTCCGAGAACGGAGGATGCCTTGCGTCCAAAGGCAGGCGCCAGCTTTACCGGTGCCGTATTTGCCATATCGTAGATCGCAGCAAACCATTTGGAATCCTTCTGGATCAGCTCCTTCATCAGGATCTCCGCATAGCTTGTCTCCGATCCCTCTGCGTACATATTTGCGAGATTTAATTTATACGGGGCCGGAGCATCCGGGTCGATCTCCGCTGTGGTCTCCTCAGTCTCTCTCTCCGTCGGATCCTCGAGGATATCAAAGGTCTCCGGTTCTGTGATCCTCTCTGTACTGATCTCAGCCGGGGCGGCCACCGGAATATATGGCACCATCGCGGAAAACGCGATACAGGTGCACAAAGCCATCGCCAGAAGCGGTCTTGCATTCTGTCTGCGCGTCACCCAGCGCATACAGTCCGCCGCGATCTTTTCGACCTGTTCACGGATCTTTTCTTTATCGAAAGGTAATTTATGAAAATCTAAATGGTCTTTGAACTTCATTTTCGAGCGTACATCTCCTGCATTATGTAAATATAACGGTGTAAGTATAACATATAGAGGAAGGAAAATTGTTTAAGATTTTTTTAATTTTCCAAAATCAGCAGGTTCTTACAGCCCCGGAATTCCGGCATTTTTTTCGGCAAATATATGGCACGATCCGGTCCTTGTTGACATTCTTCATCTTTTCCCATATACTGAACAATATAAGGACATTGTGGCCGCTATGTGATGAAGCTCTTGCTTTTCCGTAGTAGAACGGGACAGTGTCCGGGCAGGTTTCTGCAGCCGCTATGTGAGCCGTTGATCCGGCCGTAGTTAAACGGGCAGCGACCTGCCATTTTTTTGCATATACCGGCGTATCCGTCACGGTCACACTCCTTTCTCAAAGACATTAAAGTCAGTCACCGATTGACTTTCCGGACATTTACTATTATAATCCTAGCAAATTCATTTGAATAAATTTACCGCATACGGGCACACATGATCCGTGCACGGTAACAGGATTCTGCCAATACCGGTTCAACCATCAGGAAATGGAGATGATATATATGTGTGGAATTATCGGATACTGCGGTCCTTTAGATGCGCAGACAATATTGCTAGACGGCCTTACCCAGCTCGAATACCGTGGTTATGACAGCGCCGGGATCGCCCTGTTTGATGAGAACTCAAAGATCCATTTTATCAAAAAAGTCGGAAAAGTTGCCGCTCTCCGCAAGGTGTGCGAGGAAAATCCGGTCGTGTCTCACTGCGGGATCGGTCATACCCGCTGGGCAACGCACGGCGGCGTCACCAGTGAAAACGCCCATCCGCATGTTGCAGGGAAGGTGACGATGATCCATAACGGCATCATAGAAAACTATCACGCCCTGACGGAAAAATACCACCTGGAAGGAAAACTTCACTCCCAGACGGACACGGAAGTTGCCGCAGCAACCTTAAACGAGATCTACAACGGTGACCCGATCCCGTCGATCCGGAAATTTTTAAACCAGCTGGAAGGCTCCTACGCCTTCTGTATCATGTTTGAAGACCGTCCCGGCGAGATCTATGCGGTGAGAAACGTAAGTCCGCTCGTAGCGGCTTACACGGCTTCAGGCGCCATGATCGCCTCCGACCTGACCGCACTTCTCCCGTACTCAAAGAAATACTTCGTTGTTCCGGAAGGAAAGCTCGTACAGCTCACCGCCTACCACGCTGATCTCTACGAGCTTGACGGCACAAAGACTGAGCCTGAGATCCTGGAGGCATCCTGGAACACGGACGCTGCCATGAAAAACGGGTTCCCTCACTTTATGATGAAGGAGATCCACGAGCAGCCGGAAGTGTTAAAGAAAACGATCCTGCCGCGTCTCACAAAAGGTCTCCCGGATCTCACCGACGAGAAGATCCCGGATGAGCTCTTAAAACGGATCACAAATATCCGCGTCATCGCCTGCGGAACTGCCATGCACGCCGGGATGGTCGCAAGAGCCCTGATCGAGCCACGTCTCAGGATCCCGGTCACAGTGTCCATCGCCTCCGAGTTCCGCTATGAGGAGCCGCTGATCGATGACTCCACGCTCACGATCGTGATCTCCCAGTCCGGCGAGACGATCGATACCCTGGCGGCGCTGCGCCTCGCGAGAGAATGCGGCTCCACCGTGATCTCGGTTGTAAATGTAAAAGGTTCCACGATCGCCCGCGAAAGCGACTATGTGATCTACACGCATGGAGGCCCTGAGATCGCCGTGGCGAGCACGAAAGCCTACACGGTACAGATTGCCGCCCTCTATCTTCTTTTCTGCCGTATGGCGCTTATACGCGGCGTATACACGGAAGAACATGCAGAGCAGTTCATGAGTGACCTCTTAAACTGTGCCACCTCCATGGAGACCATGATCCGGGAGGAAAATACGATCAATGAGATCGTCACCCATATCGTAAACTACCCGGATGTCTTCTTTATCGGCCGCGGAATGGACTACGCATTCTCCCTGGAGGGCGCGTTAAAGCTGAAAGAGATCTCCTACATTCATGCGGAGGCTTACGCAGCCGGTGAGTTGAAGCACGGAACCATCGCTCTGATCACAGACCATGTTCCGGTCATCGCGATCGCGACCCAGAAGCATATTTTCGCAAAGACAATCTCGAATATCCGCGAGGTGAAAGCGCGAGGTGCTTATGTGATCCTCCTCGTCACGGAAGATACCGCTGTCGACGAGGGCATTGCAGACGTGATCATCCGCATTCCAAGGGAAGATGACAAATTCACCGTGTTCCCAATCGCCGTTGTCCTTCAGCTCATCGCCTACTACGCTTCCGTCCAGAAAGGTCTTGATGTGGACCAGCCGAGAAACCTGGCAAAATCCGTGACGGTGGAATAAATAAAACAAGTTTATACAAAAAACCACCGGTTCAGGCAGATACATCCTCGCCCGGACCGGTGGTTTTTTACGCTTTATTCTTCTTTTTTATCCATTCTGATCCTTCTGTACGTTCGCCGGATGGCTTCCGTCAGAACCACTATTTCTTATAAGCGCCCTTGATCTTCGCAAATTCCTGGATCATCTTCACAACTCCGTCATATCCGATCTTGCTGCTGTTCATGCAGAGATCATAGCTCTTGGAATCGCCCCAGCGCTTGCTGGAATAATAGTTATAGTAACTGGAACGCTTTTTATCGGTCTTGATCATGAGATCCTTCGCCTGAGATTCCGTGATCTTATGGCGCTCCATCAAAGTCTTGATCTTCACATCCTCATCGGCGGTGATAAATACCGATACCACATTCGGGTAATCCGCCAGCGCGTAGTCAGCGCAGCGTCCGATAATTACGCAGGATTCTTTATCCGCAAGATTTTTGATCGTATCAAACTGCGCAAGGAAGATCTTATGGTTGATCGGCATATCCATATATGCAGAGTTCGTATATCCAAGGGAATACGTATCCATTACCAGAGAATATAAGAAACTGCTCGTCGGTTTCTCGTCATGGGTCTCAAACAGCTCTTTGCAGAGACCGCTCTCTTTTGCAGCCAGATTCAGGAGCTCTTTGTCATAACATTTTATACCGAGTTTTTCTGCTAACGCCTGCCCGATATGTCTTTCTCCGCTTCCGCATTCTCTTCCGATTGTAATAATAAGGTTATCACTCATATGCCACAGCTCCTTTCTGTCATCAAGCTTTCCGATAGCTATATTATACAAAAAATATAGGCGATATGCAAGAGTTATTCCATAAATTTTCTGAATTTTTGTATCAGTATATGCATAAAGCAGAATAAAAAAAGCCGGGAAAAATTATCCCGGCAATTTTCTTAAAAGCTCCTCAAAATACTCCGGCAGCGGCGCCGAAAACTCCATATATTCCCCAATCCGCGGATGAACGAACCCTAAAATCCCTGCGTGCAGTGTCTGCCCCTGGAGCTTATACGGACATTTTGCCGGGCCATAGACGGCATCCCCCAAGAGCGGATGTCCAATGCTCGCCATGTGGACACGGATCTGGTGCGTTCTCCCCGTTTCCAGGCGGCACTCGATATGGGTGAAATCCTTGAATCTCGCGATCACCCGGTAATGGGTCACCGCGGATTTTCCGTTATTGTAATTGATCGCCATCTTCTTCCGGTCTTTCGGACTTCTTCCGATCGGCGCGTCGATCACGCCCTCATCGTCCTTTAAAACGCCGTGAACGATCGCCTGGTAGCGGCGGGTGATCGAATGTTCTTTCAGCTGTGCTGCGATGGAATTGTGGGCGAGATCATTCTTGCAGGCGATGATGACGCCGGTCGTGTCCATATCGATCCGGTGGACGATCCCCGGGCGCAGAACCCCGTTGATCCCTGAGAGATCTTCCTTACAATGGTACATCAGCGCATTCACCAGAGTCCCTGTGTAATGTCCTGCTGCCGGATGGACCACCATGCCCTTCGGCTTGTTCACCAGGATCACATCGTGATCCTCATATAAGATATCGAGCGGGATATCCTCCGGAACGATCTCTGGCTCCACAGCCTCCGGCACCTCGAAGGAGATCGTATCCCCCTCTGCCGCCTTGTAGCTCGCCTTCACCGGGCGCCCGTTTACCATGACTTCCCCGGATTTTAACAGCTTCTGCAAAAACGAGCGCGACAGATCTTCATACTGTTCCGCAAGGAACTTGTCGATCCGGTCTCCAGCCGTCTCCTCGGTCACAAAACATTCTTCTCTCACTGCTCATTCTCCTTATTTGATGAGAGGAAGGAAAGCTCATCCTCCTTGTAGAAAAAGCCGATCAGCAGGATCAGAAGTCCGGCCGCGCAGACCACGTAGCAGTCCGCCACGTTAAAAATCGGGAAGTCGATGAGGCTAAAATAGAAGAAATCCACCACGAACCCCCGTACCGCACGGTCGATCAGGTTTCCGACAGCTCCGGAAAGGAGAAGGATCATGGCGATATAAAGAGGCAGGTACCGGCTTCCGGACGGAAGTTTTGCCACAAAGACAAGGACCGCGATCACAACGGCCGCAGCCACCAGGAAGAAAAACCACTGTTTTCCCTGGAGGATCCCGAAAGCCGCTCCCCGGTTTTCCGAGTATAAAAGCTCAAAGACTCCCTTGATCAGCACCAGCGGTCCGTTGACGCGCAGCGTGCTGTAAGCCATACTCTTCGCCCACTGGTCCAGGGCGATGAGCAGGGCAGAACAAACGGCAAGAATGCCGTAGCGTTTTCCGATCGTATTCATAAAACACTCCTATCTGAAAATGGCTGCAAGGGCGCGCTCCATCTCCTCTTTTGTGACGGTCCGGTCGATGTAGGCATGTCCCACACGGTCCAGAAGGATGAACTTGATCACGCCGGCCTCCATCTTTTTATCATTTTTCGTCGCCGCGATCACTTCCTCCGGATCGAGACCGGAAACAGATGTCGGAATGGAGAAATACTCCATCAGTGCCCGGTATGCATTGATCTCATCCTGGTTCACAAGACCGCGCTCCTTACAGATATTCATGGCTGCAAGGGCACCGACCGCAACACAGTGACCGTGGAGCATCGTAAAATTCTTTAATTTCTCGATGGCATGCCCCAGCGTATGACCAAAGTTTAAGGTCGCACGCTCATTCTGCTCGGTCGGATCGATCTCAACGACCTCACGTTTGATAAAATCGCTTCCCTGGATCAGAAGTTTTAATGTATCCGCATCCTTTGCGAGGATTTTTTCTTTGTTGGCCGCGATCCAGTCAAAGTATTCCCGGTCACGGATCAGACCGTGTTTGATGACCTCTCCCATGCCGCCGGAAAACTGGTTGTCCGGAAGTGTGCGAAGAACGGACACGTTCGTGTATACAAGTTTCGGCATATGGAAGGCGCCGACCATATTTTTGTAGGAATCAAAATCAACCCCCGTCTTTCCGCCGATCCCGGAGTCCACCTGGGATAACAGGGTTGTCGGGATCTGGACAAAATCAACGCCGCGGAGATAGGTAGCTGCGACAAAGCCGCAGAGATCGCCCGTAACGCCGCCGCCCAGTGCGACGAGAAGATCTTTCCGGTCATAGTGGTTTAAGATCAGATGTTCGTAAGCTCCCTGGACCGTCTTTAAATTCTTGTTCTCTTCCCCTGCCGGGAACACATAGGAAGTGACCTCGCGGCAGCAGCCGAAGAGGATCCTTGTCACCTCATCGAGATAGATGTCAGCGACATTGGAATCCGCGATGATGCAGATCTTCTTCTTTTCGGTGCCGAGAACGGAGATCTCCTTTGCAAGTGAATCAAACGAGTCCTCCAGGACAATATCATAAATAGTCTTCCCATCCATGTGGACCGGGATCCGGTTTACATGTTCTTTGATCATAAGGATAACCTCCTATTTGTAGCGGTACACCACGACGGATGTACGCCCCTTTTTCGTAAGATTTCCCGGCTCTCCGAACCGGAATTTTCCGATCCCGCGGATTGACAGGATCTCTCCGCCCCGCAGGTTTAACGATACATTTGTGCAGACAGCTCCGTTTACGGAAACCTTCTCACCTTCAATATAGACTGCTGCCTTTGTCCTGGAAAGTCTCGCGCACAGTGCGACGACCGAGTCCAGGCGGACCGAGCTCACCGTTCCGGAAACCTCCTCCGTCTCCGGTTCCGGGAGATCCGAAAAATCCGACGTGATCTCTGTGATAACAGAAGTGTGCCGGATCATCGTGAGGTTCTCCGCAAGGTATCTGCTCATCTTTTCCATGACAAAAGCCCAGGCATTCCCCTCCTGCAGAACAATATCTCCGATCATGGACCGCTCGATGCCGAGATTCATGATCGCACCGAGATAATCCCTGTGTGTCAGCTCCTCCGCAAAACGCCGGTTCGCGGGCGCGATCTTTAAACACACAAACGGCGGAGCGTAGAGTTCCTCCTCGTAGGACGCCAGAAAACATAAAACCTTCCGTTCAGACATCGGAAAGCCGCCGGAAAGTACGAACTTCACCGGCGGCAGCGTAGCCGACATATTCTGGAAGACAGTCTGTTCTGCAAGTGTCAGAAAATCTGTGTGAAGCGGGATATCGCGGGAGTAAGCGTTCTGCGCCAGTTCCTGGATCCGCTTTTTAAAAAGCTGTTCTTCCTTTTCCATATCGATCCTTTTTACAGATGAATGTTGAGTCCGGATACGTCTAAGTTTCCTCCGGAAAGAAGATCCTGGAAGTCACCGGACAGTTCAACGGACTGCGGGGTCGCAATAAAAATGTAATTGGAAATCTTCTGGAGATTTCCGTTCATGGAATAGGTGGATCCGGATGTGAAATCGATGATCCGCTGTGCGGTCTCGGTGTGAATCCCCTCCATGTTAAGGACTACTGCCTTTCCGGCAAGCAGATAATCGCAGATCTCCTTTGCGTCATCCAGGGATGTCGGTTTGATCAGAGAAACCTCCATCCCGTTTCCGCGGCGCATCGGAACGACTTTATTGTTGTTTGTGGCGCGAGGTAAGAATCTCGGTTTCTCCTCCTCATAATCATCCAGATCATCGGCTGCCTGTTTCTTAAAAAGGCTCTTTCGTGCCGGTTTTTCATCCTCATAATCGTCATCTAAGAAGTAATCGTCATCTTCATCGTCGTTCAGACGCATCGTATCCATAATCTTGCCTAAAAAGCTCATATCTAGTTCTCTCCAATCTATCTGGAACCAAAGATTCCGGTCCCTACTCTAATCATGGTTGCACCTTCCTCAACAGCCACCTCGAAGTCGCCGGTCATACCCATGGAAAGCGCAGTCATAGTACCATTATCAATGTTTTTACTTTTGATGTCAACATATAATTGATATAATTCTTTAAAATATTTTCGATTTTCTTCCGCGTCTTCGACGTTTGGAGCGATCGTCATCATCCCCTTTACGCAGACATGCGGGAATGCCTGGATCTCTTTCAGGTTCGGGATCACATCCTCTAAGAACATGCCGAATTTGCTCTCCTCCCTCGCTACGTTGACCTCGAGGAGCACGTTTGCGATCATATCACGCTTCGCCGCTTCCTTCTCGATCTTCTCTGCGAGATGGACGCTGTCACAGGAGTGGATCAGGACCGCCTTATCGATGACCTGTCCGACCTTGTTTGTCTGGAGATGTCCGATCATATGGAATCTCGCATCCTCCGGGATCTGCGGACGTTTTTCCGTGATCTCCTGCACCTTGTTTTCACCGAAATCACGCTCCCCGGCCTCATAAGCTTCCATCAGCATGGAAACCGGCTTCGTCTTGCTGACGGAGATCAGGGTAACTTCCTTCGGGTCTCTTCCCGCACGAAGGCAGGCCGCATTCACGCGTTCTCTCACATTTTTTATATTCTCTGCAATTGACATGATAAAACCTCCTACTGATAGATGATCATTCCGTTTCCGGTCACGGCATTCGCGTCAAGGACAATGTGGTCGTAGACGGACAGACCGTAGTCCGTTCCCTTTTTGATCGTGTAATATTCATCATTCGAAGAAAGAATCTCAATTCTCCGGAATACCGTATAACCGCGGTTGATATTGTAGACACCCTGTACAGACTGGGTCATTCCGATCTGATAGCGCTCCCCGGAATCATCCTTCGTGAGGAAGTCCCCGGCTTTCAGCTCGCTGTTTTCCCCGGCGTCCACGTAATAATATTCGTCATCCGCGTAGTAGATCGTACACGGAGTGACAACTCCCACCGTCTTTCCGTCCGCATATGTCTCTTTCCGGAAACCGCTCTGAGAGACTATCGAGGTGTCGGAAGAGTCTTTCTTCCCGCTCACATAGTAGTCTTTCGGGATCACATAGAACGTCACATCGGTCACGGAACTTCTCGGGATCTTGAGTCCGCGCACTTCATCCGTCACGATCTCAAAGTCCACATAGCGGTCCGATACAAACTGCTCCATATATTTGGAAAAATCGAGTTTTCCGTATGTTTTTCCGTCTCCCCCAGTCACGGTGGAGAATGCCCCCGAAGTCTCCAGGTCACGCCCTGTAAACTTTACTGTCAGGGATGTCTTCCCATTATAAGTGGTAAGATCTTCATCGGAAAGTGGAAATACGATCGACCAGTCCTCGGAGGTAATGATCTTATAAGCCGGAGCCCCCGTCTCCACGAGCTGCCCGGAACGGATCCCGGATTTTTTATAGCTGCTCTTGTCAAACATCTCAGCAGTCACCTGGTTTGGTGTCAGAGTCTCCATCGAATCAATGGAGTACGAAACAACACCGGCCACATCGGACCGCACCTGGGTAAAATTCCCGCCGAGTTCTGAGATCGCGCTGTCCAGATTTTTCAGTGTATCCACGCTGACATACTCCAGGACTTCTGAATCCAGAGTATTCTTTGTATCATAGATTTCGCGGAAATCCTCGTTGGTGAATGTCTGGCTGAAGCTCGACAGCTGTTTTTTTAAAGAAGCAAGATTCTCCTTTGAGAGCGCGACCGATCCGTCTGTTTTCTCCGCGAGCAGAGCCGAAAGTGTTCCGGTCTCATCGATCGAGTAGACTCTTGTGCCAACGGCTGCTCTCTTTCCCTCACGCATATAGAAGTTGATGTTTCCGGCACGGTCCGTATATTTCGGCTCCTCCGTCCGGAGAATGATCCCGGTGTGCCTCGTATCATTTACGATACTTCCTTCCACAACTTCATAAAACTCCACCTTGTCCCTGCGAAGGTAGGTATAGAGATAAAACGCCATATATAAGAAAATGAGGGCAAAAATGATCATGCCCACATTGATATTCAGGGGCCGGCGATAACGAACGACTTTCCTGTTCTTTTTCTTCGCCAATTGATAAAACCTCCCAACGGTCATATTCCGCTTTATGATACCATCATTCAGAAAAAAGTTCAAGCGGACAGACAAAAAAGCAGAAAAAAGCCGGTCCACGGAAAATTCCGAAGACCGGCCTGCAATTTATCTCTGGATCGAGATTATTTCTCTTCTTCTTTCTTTACTTCAACCGGACGGTTGATGCGTGCTGTGATCTCAGCCTTGATATTTGCGATAAATACATTCAGATCCTCTGCACCCTCATCGCCTTTGAAGCGGCTTCTTACGGATACGGTTCCGTCTGCCTGCTCTTTCTGTCCGACAACTAACATGTACGGGATCTTCTGACCCTGTGCCTCACGGATCTTGTATCCGATCTTCTCGGAACGGAGATCGATCTCGGAGCGGATATCCGCTGCGTCAAGAGCTGCCTTGACGGATTTTGCGTACTCCTCGTATTTCTCGGAGATCGGAAGAACCTTGACCTGAACAGGTGCAAGCCATGTCGGGAATGCGCCTGCAAAGTGCTCGATCAGGATACCGATGAAACGCTCGATGGAACCGAAGCATACACGGTGGATCATGATCGGTCTGTGCTTCTCACCGTCAGCTCCGATGTACTCAAGTTCGAAACGCTGCGGAAGCTGGAAGTCAAGCTGGATCGTACCGCACTGCCATGTTCTGCCGATCGCGTCTACCAGATGGAAGTCGATCTTCGGGCCATAGAATGCGCCGTCGCCTTCGTTGATCACATAGTCGAGTCCAAGGTCATCAAGCGCACCCTGTAAGGAGCTTGTTGCAAGCTCCCAGTCCTCGTCGCTTCCCATGGAGTCTTCCGGTCTTGTGGAGAGCTCTACATGGTACTTGAATCCGAACAGGGAATATACCTGATTGATGAGGCCTGCTACGTTCTTGATCTCGTCGCGGATCTGCTCCGGAGTCATGAAGATATGGGCATCATCCTGTGTGAAGCAGCGTACACGCATAAGACCGTGAAGCTGACCGGATTTCTCATGACGGTGAACGATACCAAGCTCGCCCATACGGAGCGGAAGGTCACGGTAGGAACGCGGCTCGGAAGCATAAACAAGAACGCCGCCCGGGCAGTTCATCGGTTTGATCGCGTAATCTTCGCCGTCGATCACAGTTGTATACATGTTGTTCTTATAGTGATCCCAGTGACCGGATGTCTCCCAGAGGCTTCTGTTTAAGATGATCGGTGTGGAGATCTCTACATAACCTGCTTTTTTATGGATCTCGCGCCAGTAATCAAGCAGTGTATTCTTTAAGATCATTCCCTTCGGAAGGAAGAACGGGAATCCAGGACCTGCATCGCTCATCATGAAGAGACCGAGCTCTTTGCCGAGCTTTCTGTGGTCACGCTTCTTCGCCTCTTCCATCATGGTAACGTAAGCTTCCAGGTCTTCTTTCTTTGCGAAAGCTGTCGCATAGATACGTGTGAGCATCTTGTTCTTTTCGCTTCCGCGCCAGTAAGCACCGGCGATGTTCATGAGCTTGAATGCCTTGCCGACTTCCTTTGTGTTCATGAGGTGCGGGCCTGCACAGAGGTCTGTGAACTCGCCCTGTTTGTAGAAGCTGATGATCGCATCTTCCGGAAGATCCTCGATGAGCTCTACTTTGTACGGCTCATTCTTTTCTTTCATGAATTCGATCGCCTGCGCTCTCGGAAGCTCGAAGCGCTCTAACGGAAGAGCTTCTTTGATGATCTTCTTCATCTCAGCTTCGATCTTTGCGAGGTCATCGGATGTTACCGGCTCATCGCGGTCGATATCGTAGTAGAAGCCGTCAGCGATGGACGGACCGATCGCAAGCTTTGTCTCCGGCCAGAGTCTCTTGATCGCCTGAGCCATCACATGGCTTGCTGTGTGGCGGAGTGCTGCAAGACCTTCCGGATCCTTTGCTGTGAAGATATTTAATGTGCAGTCCTTGTCAACGATCGTGCGCAGATCCTTTACTTCTCCGTCGATCTCTGCGACACAGGCCATTCTTGCAAGGCCTTCGCTGATATCTTTTGCGATGTCGATGACAGCCATCGGCTGTGCGTACTCTTTAAAAGAGCCATCTTTTAATGTTACTTTCATGGTCATTCTCCTCTTTCTTGTGGAAAAATTTTATGCTGTTTTCCGTTTCGCGAAAAAAAAGTCCCTTGACTGTACACGAAATACAGTCAAGGGACGAGATTACCCGTGGTTCCACCCTGCTTGTATAGAAAATCTATACCACTTCATTTGATGATAACGGAATCACCGTTCCCGATTAAGGGACACTCCAGGGCGGTCTTCGGTTCGTTCCGTGCAGGATATTCTCATCAAACATATCCCTCTCTGAGCATTTTCCGAACGTACTCTTCCTGTCAACGTGTTATTTTTTTCACTTGTAAATCAGTATATCACCGGAATCAGATTTGTCAAGATTTATTTGCTGTAATTTTCCGAGTTCCTTCGCAGACCGCCAAAGCTCGCGGTTCCTGCTGTTCATGGTCCCGAAGACTGTGAGCGGGCAGAGAACGGCTTCGCAGGAATCCAGAAGTTTTTCTGCCTGAAGATACGCCTGCTCTCCCACCGGCTCAAACGGGATCTCGGAGACCACCTCTGCCGCCAGCGCCATCGCCGTCTGGTACTCCACATCATTTTCATGGATGACCCCGGCTGCAAACGCGATCCCGGCTCTGTTTAAGGCGTGGTATACAGGGATCCCGCTCCCCATCCCGCCGATGACAAACACCTTCGGAGTTCCGTCTGTCCGCGGAAGCTCCGGAAATCCAAGCGAAGTCAGATAGCTCCCGTGCCGGATCCCGTAGAGGTTCGCGATATACTCCTTTTCAAACACTTCCTCCGGGGTTCCTGCTCTTCCGATCGTCCCGTGTTCCGCACAGAGCACGTAATCGGAGATCCGCTCCGCAAGGTCCAGCTCGTGGAGCGACATCAGGATTGCCATATTTCTTTCGTGAACCAGCCGTTTCAAAATATCAAGGAGCTCGAGTTTATGCCGGATATCAAGAAAGGAGGTCGGCTCATCGAGGACCAGGAGTTCCGGTTCCTGGCAGATGGCGCGAGCCAGAAGAACGCGCTGCTTCTGTCCATCACTCGTGTTCCGGAACAGGATGTCCGCAAGGTCTTCGCACTGCACCATGGAAAGGGCGTCCCGGACTTTTTTCTTATCTTCCCCGGACAGGATCCCGAACCGGCCGGTATACGGATACCGCCCGGCAGCGGCCACATCAAAACACGTCATAAGCTCCGGATCCGGCCGCCCGGTCATGACCACGGCAGTCTTTTTCGCAAACTCATGGTCGGAATATTCCCCGATCCCCCTGCCGTCCAGATAAACACTCCCGCCCAGAGGAGAAAGCTCACGGATGATGCTCTTTAAGATCGTGGACTTTCCGGCCCCGTTCGGTCCGATCAGCGTGACGATGGAGCCGCGGCGGATGTTCATGGAAATATCGGAAATGATCGGTTTTCCGCGGTATCCGACGGTCAGGCAGTCGGCTGTCAGGTAGGTCTTCATACGTTCTCCTTTCATGCTGCTCACAGGCTGATAAGCTGTGGTCTACAAGCTGCTCCATACTTTCCCGGTATCAGCGTTTTGCCCTCTTTATCATCATCACGATCACCACCGGCGCTCCGAACACTGCGGTCACGGAACTGATGGAGAGCTCCGTAGGCGCGAATAATGTCCTCGCCAGCAGATCGCTGAACAGGCAGAAAACAGCCCCGCCGAGGAAACATCCCGGGATCACAATGATCGGCTTCGCGGTCTTAAAAAGCTGCCGGATCACATGGGGCACCGCGATCCCGACGAATGAGACCGGACCGGCAAACGCAGTCACTGTGGCTGAGAGGATGCTGGACAAAAGGATCAGTTCGATCCGGAACCGTCTGATATTGACTCCCATGTTTCTCGCGTAGACTTCTCCCAGCTGGTAAGCTCCCATGGCTTTTGAGAGCAGCATGGAACCAAGAAACGCCGCTGTGACTACAAGGGAGCTGATCTTCACCCCATCCATCGAGATCCCGGAAAAGCTTCCCATGGACCAGTTGTGGAGATTTACGATATTCGAATCATCCGCGAACGTCACGATAAAATCCGTGGCCGCAGAACAGATATAGCCGATCATAATGCCGCTGACCACTAACATGGACATCTGAGGGATCTTTTTTGAGACCGTCAGGACAAAGCCCATGGACACCATGGCGCCGAGAAATGCCGCAAGGATCATGGTCCAGGAATTCATGATCAGTCCCTGTCCGAGGAACACGACCATAAAGACCGATACGACAAGCTTTGCTCCGGACGAGATCCCGAGGACGAAAGGTCCTGCGATCGGATTTGAGAAAAATGTCTGTAAGAGAAAACCGGATACGGAGAGTGCTCCGCCGAGGGTCAGGGCAGCGAGCATTCTCGGAAGCCGGATATCAAAGAGGATATGCCGGACCATATCGGTCCCCTCTTTCGCCGTCAGGGCCGCGAGGAGATCTGCTGCCGATACCCGCACGCTGCCGACCGCCAGGCTCAAAAAGCCGAGTCCTCCGAGCAGCACGATCAGGAGCAGATAGGCGCGGATGATCCGCTTTGTCTGAACTTCCATAGCTTCCATGTCTCCTTTCATCGACCGCGGTTTTTAAGCTGTTTTGTAACTATTCAATAGGTCAGCGCACTTGCTGCGCTGACCGTAATAAAACACAGGCTTGAAGGCAAAAATCCCATCAGCGAAGCCGATTTGGAATGGATTTTTGCTCGTAACTGTGAGGGTACTGAACAGTTACGTTGTTTTTTATTTCAGCTGGTGCAGATACGTGAACGCATACTCCCGGTTTCCGGAGAACACTGCATTCATGTCCCGGATCATGTCCCCGAGCCCCATGGTCTCCTGGAACATGTTTTTCCCGGTACACCAGACATTGCCCTCTTTCACCGCCTTGAAATCCGCAAAGAGCTGGTTTTTTGCACACAGTTCGTCGATCGTGGTAAGTTCCCCGTCGATCGTGCTGTTGTAGATCAGGACATCCGCGTCTTTTGCGGCGGCATAGAAAGACTCAAAATCCATGTTCATCGTGGAAAGCGCATTCTCACCGGTCCCGGCATTTTCCGGCACATACGTTCCTCCGGCGATATCGATCATCTTCGCGATATAATCCCCGTTCTTCCGGACATTGACGCTTCCGGAATTTGTCACATAGAAAAATGCAGCTGTCTTTCCGGACGGTTTCATGGCGAGGACATCCGACAGAGCATTCATATTTTCCTGAAAGATCTGATCGGCCTCCTCCTCTTTTCCCGTCAGAAGACCATAGAGGCGGATCCACTCCATTCTCCCGAGCGGATGACTCTCATAGCTGGACCGCTCCACGAGGACCGGGATCCCGAGGCGTTCCAGCTGTTCCTTGACCTCCGGGGTATGGTAGATCATCGTGGATTCCACTGCAAGCTCACAGGAGCTGCTTACGATCGTTTCGTAATCCGGTGCGCTGTACTTTCCTGCATAGGCAATCTTTCCCTCTTCCATCGCAGTTTTCGCCTCCGGAAGGTACCATCCGGTCTCCTTTGTCCCGGAAAGTGCAATGGAATCCAGGGCATCCAGGCGGATAAAATCATCCATGGCGGAGGTCGCCACAAGATAGATATTTTTTACCGGTTTATGAAGGACCGTGATCGAAGCCGGAAGTCCGTCAGGCGCGGACACACCTTCCGGCAGCAGGAGAAACTGATCCGCATCCCCGATGGTGATGAGGGCGATGCCGTCCTCATAATAGTCTGCTGAAAACTGGTCGGCGTAGAGAAGATCCATGGAGCCTGTCGGGGACATCTCCTCCCAGTTAAGAACCGGCAGATCTTTGTTTTGCTGAGCCTGAAGATTTTCCTCACTGCCATCCACGGAAGCGGTCGTGTGGTTTTCCCCTGTAGACGGCGCGGCCGTCCCGGGTTCCGTTTTTTTCGAACAGCCGGAGCAGGCAAACGCAGCAGTCATGAGGATTGCCGCAGCCAGAACAGATCTAAAAAGTGTATAACGCACCCGCGTCCTTCTTTTCTGCTTCCTGGGATCAATTTGTCTTCTTTCCATATTTACTGTTTCTGCTCCGCCAGGGTACTGGAATCAAAGGTCAGCGTATACTCGATCTCATGAGGCGTGCTCATGGCAGTTGTATCCGCAAAGATCGTAAGCGGGCTGTCAAATCCAGCTACCGGGATCACAAATGTGGAGTTTCCCTCTGTATTAACCGGGAGGAATTTCTCTTCCTCTACCCGCACATAGTCATAATTGGAGCTGCTCCAGATGATCGTCGCCTCCGCTTTTCCGTCTTTGATCTCGATCACAGCCGGAGATTCCACGGATGCACGTCCGGATCCGCCGCTCAGGGAGACTTCCGCGGTGTAAGTTCCATCCGCAAGGGAGAGATCCTGGACGGTTTTTAAGGAAGAATTGAGAAGCGCGTCTGCCGGGATCCCGGATGCCTCAAAGACAAGCTCCCTGTCATACCATTTCTCTTTTTTCTTGCTGAATGCAGCGCACGGAAGCACCTCATTTAAGGCCTTGACCGGAACAGTAAAGCTGTGTGTTCCGTCAGAATTCTCCTCGAAAGGAATCCGGTCTGTCTCCGCGGTCTTTGCAGCCTCCTCTCCGGTTCCCATATAGACATACAGGTATCCGGTCCCGCCCATCGTCATTTTCGCGGTCATGGCGCCGTCTTTGACTGTCAGCGTACAGGATGTGATCTTAAACATGGAAGAGCTGGACTCCACGGAAATCTCGTAGGTTCCCTCTTTCAGATCCTCTGCAGATACCGGGACGAGTCCCGTCGTGTCAAGTGTCTGTTCTGCGGCAGTCTCCTCGCCGGAAGCAACGGCTGCCTTTGTCTCATCGGCCGAAGCAGTTTCCGCTGTTGTTTCCGCCGTGGTCTCTGCAGAAGCAGCTGTCGTTTCTGCCGACCCGGACTGTCCGCAGGCTGTGGACAGAGCGCAGACAACTGCGAGTGCTAATGAAAATTGTTTTAATTTACGCATAAAGTTTTCTCTCCTTTTGTAACCGGAAATCATCGGGGCATCCTGGACGGTTTCCTGAAGTTCCTTTCGCAGGCTGGAGTTTCCCGCAAGTGCACCTCCGGTTATATAAAAAGGCGGCCGAATCCTCGACCGCCCATATCTAAACATTCTTATTTTGCGAGACTGTCCACTGCAGCCTGGGCATGCTGTACGAAGAGCTGCTGGATCGGCTCAAGCTCACCAAGACCTCTTACAAGGCAGGTTACCTCATAGCCTGCAGCCTCAAACTGGCTCTTCCAGGAGTCATCGTCGTCACCGGCCATATCGTTGTTTGCGTGGTCACCTGCTACGATCATAAGCGGCTCAAGAACAACTTTCTTGTAGGAACCTTCCTTTACCTGATTGATGACATCTTCACAGGACGGAGTTGCCTCAACGGTACCTACATAGTAGTTGTCAAAGCCCTCTTCCTTTAACATATCCTGCATTTTCTGGTAAACGGCGTTGGAATCAGCCTCTGTGCCGTGACCCATGAAGCAGATCGCGGTCTCACCGTCATCGTACTCTTTTGTTGCGTCTGTGATCGCGGAGATCACTGCCTTGAAGTCATCATCAGAAGTTAAGAGCGGCTCACCGACAGCAACCTGCTCGAAAGCGTCGGAATTATCAGCTAACTCGTTTACAAGATCTGTGTACTCAAGACCGTTCATAAGGTGGGTCGGCTGTACAACGAGAGTCTTGACACCGTTGTCAACAGCGCGGTTTAAAGCCTCTGTCACGTTATCGATCGAAACATTGTCTCTCTTTTTTACATGGTCAATGATGATCTGGCTTGTGAAACCTCTTCTTACGGAGTAATCCGGGAGTGCATTTTCGATCGCATTCTCGATCGCGCCGACTGTCAGTCTTCTGCTGTCATTGTAGCTTGTACCAAAGCTCACAACAAGAAGTTCTTTCTCGCCGATCTCATCCTGATTTCTTGTGTTATCCATGGAAGCGTCTCCTGTATTGTAGTTTTCCTCGTCCTCTTCTGCAGCTGCTGTCTCTGCGGCTGTAGTCTCCTCAGCTGTTGTCTCTGCAACGGTTGTGGTCTCCGCAGCTGTTGTCGCTGCTGTCTGGCTTCCGGAGCATCCGGAAAGGATCGCCATGGATACGGCTGCCGCTGTCATAACGGCGTAGATGTTTGCTTTTCTCATTTACTCTTCTCCTCGCTTGAAAAATGATTTTTTAAGGTCCCCGGCTGGTTTTTCCCCTCCAAACGAACATCCGGCAGGTTTCCTGGCTCATCCATCATCATGCATGAAACGCCTTCCCGGCAGGTTTCGCCAGTGACTGTCCGCATAACACGGACAATATTCATGCACTCCGGATCTACAGTGACGGGCTCGCACAGGCGTCTGACCTGTTTCCCTTTTAACTCTCAGAGATCGCCGTTTGGGATATCGTACAACCATCCTCCGGCGGTCTGTGACAGCACCGCATGTAAATAGACCTGTGTCATTTATCATAACACCTTGGCAGTAAAAAAGCAACCGGATATCCCGACAATATTCACATCCGGTCCCGATCAATGGATACCCTGCGGGATTTCCGATCTGAAAATCCCCGGTCATCGGGTTCTGCAAATATTTTCCGAAATATCCGATTGCTTTTGATCATTTTTTCTAACTGAATCCCCGGAACCGGACCTTGATCAGTGGGCTTTCCGGTTGATGAACTCGGTCTTTGTCTTTGAATATGTGAACTTCTGGCTGCTGTAGAGCCCGTAATATCCCGACAGTGTGAAGCTGATGGCAACGGCAACCGCAAAATACGGCATCGCCTCAAAGCCGAAGAGCTCGAAGCCGAGGAACATGGTCGCGATCGGGCAGTTTGTGACGCCGACGAAGGTGGCGAGCATGCCTGCTGCCGCACACAGGGACGGTTCAAAGCCTGTGAGCAGTCCGAACGTGCACCCGAATGTGGATCCCACTGCCAGTGTGGGAACGATCTCTCCGCCCTTAAAGCCGCCGCCGAGGGCCACCGCCGTGAAGACCATCTTGAAGAAGAACGCCAGGTATCCGGCATCTCCTTCCACCGCCTGTTCCACAAGATTAAATCCGGCTCCGCAGTAATCCCTGCCGAACACCAGCGCGAGTCCGATGGAAAGTACTGCTGCCACAAGAATGCGCAGATAAACGTTGTCGATCTTTTTCTTGTAGAGATGCTGGGTCTCATGGAGCAGGATGCAGAAGCAGACGCTTAAAAGCGCACAGGCCAGTCCGAGTCCGACGGTGTAGAGCGCCGGTACAAGGGAAAATTCCGGAACATGGAGGATCTGGAACGCTTCCCCGTGAAGTCCGAGCGCACCGGAAATCTGGGCACCGATGAAGGAGGCAAAGACACACGGCACGAGAGCCGCGTAATAAGCGACACCGATGCTGATGACCTCGATTCCGAACATGGCGGCAGCCAGAGGCGTCCCAAAGATCGCCCCGAAACAGCCGCTCATGCCGCTCATGATCATGACTTTTTTGTCCCTCTCATCCATATGGAAGAGATCCCCGAGATAATTTCCGATGCAGCCGCCGATCTGTAAGGCAGCTCCCTCTTTGCCGGCAGACGCGCCGACCGCCTGGCTTAAGATCGTGGAGACAAAGATACACGGCAGGGTCGTCATATGGATCTTCTCGTTGGATGAGATCGACTCCAGGATCAGGTTCGTCCCGCGGTTTCCGATCTCGTGGAACATCTGGTGAAGAAGGACGATCAGAACACCTGCCACGGGCATGAGATACAGCATAAAGCTGTAAGTTTTAAACAGCCGCTGAGCGTAGATGACCCCGTATCCGAAAACGGTCCCGATGAGACCGCAGACGGTTCCCATTACAATAGAAATCGCGGTCCAGCGGAGAAAATACAGGATATTCTTGCTGAGAGCAGTATGAGTTTCGCTTCTGTACATACATTTTCCCCTTATTCAGCAGACCGTCGGGCATTTCACGAAGTTTGACAAATTGATATATGCCTGACCGCGTTCCATGACCGGCGGTCCGTTCATCACACCTCCCGCAGAGGCGGGAGAATCCCTGGTATCATTACATATAAATTCCGGAAGTCTTGGAGATTACCGGGCAGTAGCCCGCTGTTTCCAGAGCCTTGATGATCTGATCCTTGTGCTCAGTTCCGAAGGACTCTAATGTGATCGTAAGTTCCACACCCGCTGCGCGGTTTACATTTGCGAATACGTTGTGCTCGAGCTTGATCACGTTGCCCTGCTCTTTTGCGATCAGTGCAGAAACAGCTGCCAGCTGGCCAGGCTTATCCGGAAGCATCACGCTTACCGTGAAGATACGGTCTCTCTGCATCAGTCCGTTCTGGACAACTGTCGCCATCGTTAAGACATCCATGTTTCCGCCGCTTAAAACGGATACGACTTTTTTGCCTTTGAAGTCAAGATGCTTTAAAGCCGCAACGGTCAAAAGACCGGAGTTCTCGACGATCATCTTATGATTCTCTGCCATATCGAGGAAAGAAAGAGTCAGTTCGGAGTCGTCCACTGTGATGACCTGATCCACGTTTGCCTGAAGATACGGGAAGAGCTTGTCGCCCGGCGTCTGGACAGCGGTACCGTCCGCGATCGTGTTGATCTTGGAGACGGTGGTTACCTCTCCGGCCTCTAGGGATGCCTTTAAGCAGGCAGCTCCTGTCGGCTCAACAGCGATGACCTTGATCTTCGGATTTAAGAGTTTTGCGAGTGTGGAGACGCCTGTACAGAGTCCGCCTCCGCCTACCGGAACGAGAATGTAATCCACAGTCGGGAGTTCTTTGATGATCTCCATCGCAATGCTGCCCTGGCCGGTCGCAACTTCCAGATCATTGAACGGGTGAACAAAGGTATATCCGTGCTCGTCTGCAAGCTCGTATGCATGGGCACATGCCTCATCGAAGACATTTCCGTAGAGGACAACGTCGGCACCGTAGGATTTTGTGCGGTTTACCTTGATGAGCGGTGTTGTCACCGGCATAACGACGGTTGCTTTCACACCGGCAAGTTTTGCGGCATAGGCAACGCCCTGGGCATGGTTTCCGGCAGATGCGGTGATCAGACCGCGGGAACGCTCTTCCGGTGAGAGCTGGCTGATCTTATAATAAGCGCCGCGCACTTTGTATGCACCGGTGCGCTGCATGTTTTCCGGTTTAAAGTAGATCTTGTTCCCGTAGCGCTCAGAAAAATATTCACTGTAGATCAGTTTTGTCTCCTGAGTGACCTTTTTTACGATCTCAGATGCTTCTTCAAATTTTTCGAGTGAAAGTTCCTGCATTTCCATTTGTATTCTCCTTCATATTCATTCCTGATCGATCTCATCGGTGGAACATTTTTCTGTCTTTCCCATAGTTGTCTGCTATACCGGCATTCATCTGGCTGTTTTCTGCCTGAAATGCATCGGTCATTCCGGCTGTTTCGCAAACAATGCGTTTACGAAGTCTTCGGAATTAAATTTCTGAAGGTCGTCGATCTTCTCCCCGACACCGACATATTTGACCGGGATCCCAAGTTCCGACTGGATTGCAACCGCGATACCGCCTTTTGCGGTCCCGTCGAGCTTTGTGAGGATGATGCCCGTAATGTCGGCAGCTTCCATGAACTG
The DNA here is from genome assembly GCF_057397225.1 of Pilosibacter sp. NGB245. Taxonomy (NCBI): domain Bacteria; kingdom Bacillati; phylum Bacillota; class Clostridia; order Eubacteriales; family Clostridiaceae; genus Pilosibacter; species Pilosibacter sp. NGB245. The sequence goes on from NZ_CM171584.1 coordinate 1,909,955, forward strand.
GCGGGCCTGGACCAGAGCGTTCTGTCCTGTCGTTCCGTCGAGAACAACGAGTGTCTCACGGTAAGCTTCCGGGTACTCCTTATCGATGATGCGGTTGATCTTTTTTAACTCCTCCATGAGGTTCTTCTTATTATGGAGTCTTCCCGCGGTATCACAGATCAGGACGTCTGCGTTTCTCGATTTTGTCGCGGAGATCGCGTCGTAGATCACGGCAGCCGGATCGGATCCCTCTTTCTGGGCAATCAGCTCCACGCCGGCACGGTTTGCCCACTCTGCCAACTGGTCGATCGCTGCAGCACGGAAGGTATCAGCCGCCGCAAGAACAACCTTCTTTCCCTCTGCCTTTAACTGGTCTGCAAGCTTTCCGATGGACGTCGTCTTTCCGACTCCGTTGACACCGATGACGAGGACAACGGATTTCCTGTTTTCAAACTCATACGCATTCTCGCCAAGATCCATCTTTGCACGGATGCTGGCGATCAGCGCCTCCCGGCATTTCTCCGGTTCTTTGATATGCTGCTCTTTTACGGTCTTTTTCAGGTCTTCAATGACCGCCATGGTCGTCTGGATTCCCATATCGCCCATGATCAGAGTCTCTTCAAGCTCCTCGTAGAAATCATCATCAATCGCGGAGAAGCCGGAAAAGATGGAATCCATTCCGGATACAATGTTTTCTCTGGTCTTCGTGAGACCTTCCACAAGGCGCGAGAAAAAGCCCTTTTTCTTCTCTTCCATATGAATCCTCCAATTATTTCAGATCGTTTTCGATCAGGTTTACGGAGACAAGCGTGGATACGCCTTTCTCCTGCATCGTGATTCCGTAGAGCCGGTCAGCCGCAAGCATCGTGCCTCTTCGGTGGGTGATGACGATAAACTGGGTATGTTTTGTCAGTTTGTGCAGATATTTCGCATAGCGGTCGACGTTGGAATCGTCAAGCGCCGCCTCGATCTCATCAAGGAGACAGAACGGGGACGGTTTTAAGTTCTGGATCGCAAAGAGCAGGGCGATCGCCGTCAGTGCCTTTTCACCGCCGGACATCTGCATCATGTTCTGAAGTTTCTTTCCCGGCGGCTGGGAGATGATCTGGATCCCCGCCTCCAGGATATCTTCGTCCTCGATCAGCTCAAGACTTCCGTGTCCTCCTCCGAAGAGTTCCCGGAATACCTTGTCAAACTCTGCCCGGATCAGGGCAAATTTTTCTGTAAACTGCTTTCGCATTCCGATATCCAGCTCTTCGATGATCTTATAGAGGGCATCCTGTGCCGCGACAAGGTCATCATGCTGGGTCTTCATGAACTCGTAACGCTCAGAGATCTCTTTATAATCCTCGATCGCATTGACATTGACATTTCCGAGTCCGCGGATTGCATTCTTCCGTTCAGCGATCTGGCGTTTCATATCCGCCGCATTCGTCAGGGTCTCATCCCGGAGAAGCTCCGCTGTTGAGAAGGTGAGACCATATTCATTCCACATATAGTCCACCTGGGAATCCTGGCGTTCCGCAAGCTTGTCGTTCTGGTTCTGAAGACGGATCAGCTCCTTATCGAGATCGGAGATTCTCGCAGAGAGCGCTTCCCGCTTTTCGAAGAAGCCTTTCTGTGCCTCGTTTTTCGCGGCTTTTTCTTCCTGGGCAGCAGCCATCTCCTGACGGTACGTTTCCGCATCCTTTCCGGCATCTTTGATCTTTTCCTTCAGTTCTTCGATCTGTGCCAGACGTTTTTCCACCTCATGCTTACTGTCCGTGTGTCCGTCATGCAGAGACATTCTTTCGGAGAGCAGCCGCTCTTTTTCGTCTTCGAGACGATGGATGTTCTGGTCGAGGAAGGAATCCTGCTGCTTTAAGTTTGCTGCTTCCAGCTGGACTTCGGAGAGCGCCGCAGATGCAGTATCCCGGTCGGCCTTTGCCTGTTCCAATGCGGTGGAATCCGTCCCGATCTTTGTCTCCCGCTCCGTGTTTTCCTGTTCCAGCCGCTCCATCTCTTTCGCGATCGCGGCGAGACTTGCGCGGAGTTCATGGATCTGTTCTTCCAGCTGACGGTTTTCCTGGTTCATGTCCGCGGAGGATTCATAGAGTTCTTCTTTCTTTCCTTCCAGCTGCTTTAACGCGATCTTTGTCGTATTCTCTTCCAGATATTTTTCCTGGAGAGCACTCTTTACCGACTCCAGCTCCCCGCTCTTTTCCTGGAATATGCCTTCCTGGAACACGGTCTCCGCCTGGATCTTATCGACGGTCGTCAGCGCGCGTTTACATGCCTCCTCCAACTCCTCCATCTCTCTCTTTCTTCCGAGAAGATTGCTGGAGTTTCTAAAGGCACCGCCGCTCATGGAACCGCCCGGATTTAAGAGATCGCCCTCCGGCGTTACGATCCGGATGGAGTGCCGGTATTTTCTCGCGATGGCGATCGCATTGTCGATGTGATCCACCACGAGGACGCGGCCGAGGAGATATCTGGCAAGTGCCTGATATTCCGGACGCACGCGGACAAGATCTGCAGCGATCCCGATCGCTCCCGGTTCTTTTAGCGCGCCTGGCGTCTTAAATCCATCCCCGGATGAGATCGCGGATAACGGCAGGAAGGTCGCACGACCGAACTTGTTCTTTTTCAGGTGTTCGATCAGGACTTTTGCGGTCTGCTCGGAATCTGTGACGATGTTCTGGATCGATCCGCCGAGCGCTGTCTCGATGGCGATCTCATATTCTTTCGGAACATCGATCAGATCAGCCACAACGCCGTGGATCCCTCTCACACGGTCCCTGACTTCCATGACACGCTTGATGCTGTTTCCATATCCATCATAACGCTCCGCAAGGTTCCTTAAGGATTCCAGTTTTGTGTGGGCCGTATGGTAATCCTGTTCCGTGTGGCTTAAGTTTCTGTTTAAACGGCGGATCTCTTCGTTCGCCGCCTTCACCTCTTCCTCCAGGGATTCCGCCTGGGAGAGGAGTTTTTCGATCTCCGCATCGATGGCAGTCAGACGCTCGTTCTGCTCTGAGATCTGGTTATCCCAGTTTTCCTCATCACTCTTTACTTTTAAGAGTTTCTGGGCTACCTCAGATCTGCGGACCTGGACCTGCTCCAGCGTGGTGACATCCTTCTGCTTCTTTACAGAGAGTTCTGATTTTTCATTCAGTGCTTCGATCTTTGCACTCTTTAACTCTTCGATGGACTGTTCGAGACTGTCAACGCGGCTGCCGGAAGTATTTACGGTGTTCTCCGCATCGGAAAGTCGTTCTGACACTTCCCGGATTCTGGTCCCGAGAGCCTCTCTCTCCTGCCTGATCGATCCCTGTTCTTTCTCTTTGGCCGCCAGCTCCTCATCGATGGCAACCGTCCTGTTTTTGATGTGCTCCGCATTCAGTTCCTCTGTGCGGATCTGCTCTTTTATGACATCGATCTGTCCTTCCAGGTTTCCTGCGGACAGTTTCGCCTCATTTTCGGCATTCTGCTTTTCCGTGATCTTTTCGTCCAGCAGACGGACCGCCTCGGAGATCCGGTCATATTCCTCTTTCAAAGCTTCGGCAGCGGCTTTGGAATCTTCCATATCGCCGTTTACGGTGTGCTCTTTCTGTGCGAGTTCCCGTTTCTGCTCCTCGATCGCTTTCAGGTCTGCGAGGAAGAGGTTCACATCGAAACGCTTCAGCTCTTCCCGGAGTCTTAAATACTCTTTCGCCGTCTCCGCCTGTTTTGCAAGAGGTCCCACCTGCTTTTCAAGTTCGCTCAGGATATCCGATACGCGGACGAGATTCTGCTTCTCATCCTCGAGTTTTTTCTGGGCGATCGCCTTTCTGCGCTTAAACTTTACAATCCCGGCCGCCTCATCAAAAAGCTCTCTGCGGTCTTCCGGGCGTCCGCTTAAGATCTTATCGATCTGTCCCTGCCCGATGATGGAGTAGCCTTCCTTACCGATACCGGTATCATAAAAAAGCTCATTGATATCCTTCAGCCTGCAGGCGCTTCCGTTTAAGAGGTACTCACTCTCACCGGAGCGGTAGATCCGCCTGGAGACCGTCACTTCATCGTAATCGATGGCAAGCTGGTGGTCGGAATTGTCCAGGGTGATCGCCACATAGGCAAATCCCTGGGGTTTTCTTGTCTCTGTGCCGGAGAAGATCACGTCCTGCATGGACGCACTTCTGAGCTGCTTTACCTTCTGCTCACCGAGCACCCAGCGGACCGCGTCGGCAACATTGCTCTTTCCACTTCCGTTCGGACCAACGATGCCGGTGATTCCGTTGTGGAATTCAAATACGATCTTATTTGCAAAGGATTTGAATCCCTGTACTTCGATACTCTTTAAATACATGCGTTATTTTCCTATTTCTATAATGTGACCATTCCGGTCCTCACGGGTCCCGATCTTATTTGATCCTGCAGATCCCGTGGTAAGCTGCAACCTGCTCGGCCGCTTTTTTCGTGCGTCCCAGACCTCTGCCGATCTCCTCATCGCCGATCTTTACGCACACCTCGAAGGACTTGTTGTGATCCGGTCCCTCTTCCTTTATCAGTTCATAGACAAGTGTTTCTTTGTACTTTGCCTGAACCATTTCCTGCAGGATAGTTTTGCTATCGTAAAAGAGCTGCTTATGTTCGATATCATTTAAAATGAATTTATGGATAAACTCTTTTGCATTAGCAAGACCACCATCCAGATAGATCGCACCGATCACTGCCTCCATCGCATCGGAGACAACAGACGGACGTTTTCTTCCTCCGGTCAGGTCCTCGCCCTTTCCGAGCAGCAGATAATCACCTAACGGGATCACTTCCGCGCAGTAAGCGAGCGTCGGCTCACAGACAAGACTGGCACGGAGTTTTGTCATCTCGCCCTCCGGCATGGACTCATAAGTGTGAAACAGAAAATCGCTGGAGATCACCTCGAGCACGGCATCGCCCAGAAATTCCAGGCGCTCATTGCAGCGCGTCTTATCCCAGTGTTTTTCGTTCGCGTAGGAACTGTGTGTCAGGGCGTGAGTCAGAAGTCCCGGATCTTTGAACCGGTAGCCGATCACTTCCTGAAGTTTTTCTAGTTTTTCTTTCATTCGATTTGCCTTTCTTCTGCCATGTATCGCAAAGAAGGTGTCTCTTTGCGGAGACACCTTTTCCTGCTACTAATTTAATGCGTTTTTGATCGCCTCAACAGCATCGCCGACACTCGCGATCTTCTCAGCTTCCTCAGTCGGGATCTCGATGTCAAACTCTTCTTCGATTCCCATGATGATCTGGAATACATCCAGAGAATCCGCGCCGAGATCGTCAACGAATGTTGTATTCATTGTGATCTCCTCCGGATCAATGTTGAGAACCTCTGCGATGATCTGCTGTAATTTTTCGAACTCCATAATTTCCATCCTCTCTTATTTTGCTTTTTACGGAGACACAAAACTGTGCCGTTCCATATATTTAATTTTTGCATCCGGACTGTTGCCGGTTGTCTTCTGATGTAATTTTATGCGGCGATGTGAACTGCCGCATATTGGTGTTTTTCAACCTGTCTATGCAGTTTCTTCCGGTGCAAGGCATTCCCGGATCTTATCCGAGATCTCATTCTCCTTGAAGGAGATGCACTGGATAATCGAATTCTTTACTTCTTTTGCCTTGGAGCTTCCGTGAGTCTTCACAACGAGTCCCTTTAAGCCCAGGAGCGGTGCGCCGCCGTATTGGCTCGCATCAAAGCTCTTCAGCGTGGATTTTAACGCCGGTTTGATCAGAAGAGCTCCGATCTTGCTTCTTAAATTGCTCATCAGGCCTTTCTTCACCATTGTCATCATCGTTGCGCCGACGCCCTCATAGAGCTTTAAGATCACATTTCCGACAAAGGCCTCGCAGACGATCACATCCGCGCCGCCGTGCGGGATCTCACGGGCTTCGATACTTCCGATAAAGTTGATATTTTTACATTCTTTTAAGAGCGGGAAGGTCTCTTTCACGAGAGCATTTCCCTTCTCCTCCTCCAGACCGATATTGACGATCGCCACTCTCGGATTTTCGATTCCCATCACATATTTCATATAGAGGGAACCCATCTGGGCGAACTGTACCAGGTGGGACGGTCTCGCGTCAACGTTTGCCCCGCAGTCGATCAGAAGGGAAACTCCCTTTTCCGTCGGGATCAGCGGTGCGAGCGGCGGGCGCTCTACGCCTTTGACGCGGCCAACGATGACCTGGCCGCCTACGAGGACGGCTCCTGAGCTTCCCGCAGATACAAAGCCGTCAGCCTCGCCGTTTTTCACGAGGTTCAGACCAACTACAAGGGAAGAATTCTTTTTCTTACGGATCGCATTGACCGGCGGTTCTCCCGTCTCGATCACTTCCGGGGCGTCAACGATCTCGATCTGCTCTTTTTTATAGGTATATTTCGAGAGCTCTTTTTCGATGACATCTTTCTGTCCTGTCAGACAGACCGTAATGTCGTTCCGCTCTGTGACCGCGTCAACGGCACCCTTTACGATCTCTCCAGGGGCGTTGTCTCCGCCCATGGCGTCTACTGCAATTTTTATCATGTATTTTCTCTCCAATTCCTGCCCGCGGCGGGAAGTTCTTCTAAATATTCCCCATACGCGGATCATCCCATCGAACACCGCAAAATGATACGGCTGCTCTCAGGGACTTTTATAGTAACTAATATACTAAATACCATTCATAAAATCAATACTTTTTTCGTGAACAGAATATGTTCCTTTTTTAACATTTTTCGCAGTCAGGTTTTTCCGAACGGGAAGTCCCCTGCAATACCGCTGCGGCTGCAAATTTTGACGATTCAGAATGCAAAGCACCGGAAAACTCATACATTCCGGCAACAAGTACATTATATATAGAAGAAACAGGATTGCTGCGGCTGCACCGCTCCGGAATGAACAAAAAGGGCCATGGCAGCTGCACCGGAGCTCCGGCCAGCTGTCATGGCTTCTTTTATTATCCCTGCACAAGTTTTCGGATCATCTCGCTCACCTGCGCCGGGTTCGCTTTTCCTTTCATCTCCTTCATGACCTGTCCCATGAGGAATCCGATGACTTTATCTTTTCCTTCCTTCAGCTCTCCAACCGCTTTCGGGTTTGCGTCCAGGATCTTTTTCACGGTCTCCTCGAGAAGACCGGAGTCGCTCTCCATCTTCAGTCCGTGTTCCTCCACATAGACAGACGGATCCACGTCGGACTCGAACATCGCAGCGAACACCTCTTTCGCAGTCTGGTTATTGATCACACTCTTTTCAAGGAGTTCGATCAGTGCTGCCAGATGCTCTGCGGAAAAGACGATCTTTGATGCCTCCATCTCCTTCTCCTTTAAGAGACGGAGTGTCTCCCCGGTCAGCCAGTTTGCCGCTTTTTTCGGAGCTGCTCCGACTTTGATCGTGTTCTCAAAGAGCTCTGCAAGCGCCTTATCGGCAGTCAGGATATCGGCGTCATAGGCACTCAGACCGTACTCCGACTGATATCTCTTCGTTTTCGCCTTCTTTAACTCCGGCTGTGCCTTGCGGATCGAGGCGATCCAGGCATCGGAGATATCGATCGGCGGAAGATCCGGGTCCGGGAAGTAACGGTAATCCTTTGCATCTTCCTTGGAACGCATCGCGTGGGAAGATTCCTTGTTGTCATCCCAGCGTCTCGTCTCCTGAATGACGGCACGGCCGTCCTCGAGAAGCTCGATCTGGCGTTCCCGCTCTCCCTCGATGGCATGGGCGATCGCCTTGAAGGAGTTTAAGTTCTTCATCTCGGTTCTCGTTCCGAACACCGGACTTCCCACCTCGCGGACAGAAAGGTTTACGTCGGCACGCATGGAACCTTCCTGGAGACGGCAGTCGGAAACACCGAGATACTGCATCGTGGACTGAAGATGTTCCAGGTACTGGATGACCTCGTCGGCACTTCTCATATCCGGCTCCGACACGATCTCAATTAACGGCACGCCGCTTCGGTTGTAATCGACTAAGGAACTGTCGGTCCACTCATCATGGACCAGTTTTCCGGCATCCTCCTCCATGTGGATCTCATGGATCCCGATCCGCTTTGTTCCTGCCGCCGTCTCAAGCTCCACGTAACCGTCATGGCAGATCGGCAGATACAGCTGGGAAATCTGATAGTTTTGCGGGTTATCCGGGTAAAAATAGTTTTTCCGGTCAAATTTACAGAACTGGTTGATCTCACAGTTTAACGCAAGTCCGGCGCGGAGAGCGAACTCCACAACCTGCTTATTTAATATAGGAAGAGATCCCGGCATACCTGTACAGATCGGGCACACATGTGTATTCGGCGCAGCGCCGAAATCTGTTTTGCATCCGCAGAAGATTTTTGTCTTTGTGGCAAGTTCTACATGGACCTCAAGACCGATGACTGTTTCATACTGTTTCATGATAAGGTCTCCTTTCTGGCAAACGGAAGTGTCCATTCACCGCGGACATGTTCGATGGCGGATGCCGCTGCAAATAATGTCTTTTCCCTGAAGCAGTCGCCGAGAAGCTGGACGCCGATCGGGAGTCCTTTTTCGTTTACACTGCATGGAACGGTGAGTCCCGGAAGACCCGCAAGGTTGACAGCAACCGTATAGATATCGCTCAGGTACATCTTCATCGGATCGCTCAGGGAGGTTCCGATCTTCGGAGCCGCCGTCGGAGCTGCCGGTCCTAAAATGATGTCATACTTCGCAAATGCCTCATCAAAGGCTTTTTTGATCAGTGCACGCACCTTCAGAGCTTTCAGATAATATGCGTCATAATATCCGGAGCTTAAGACGAAGGAACCAAGCATGATCCTTCTCTTGACCTCCGGTCCGAAGCCCTCGGATCTTGATTTCTTGTACATGTCATGAAGTCCCTCGTAGTCCTTTGCCCGGTGGCCGTACTTGACGCCGTCAAATCGCTCTAAGTTGGAGCTTGCCTCCGCGGCCGCAATGACATAGTAGGCCGGAATCGTATATTCCATGAGACCGAGATCAAAGTATTCGACCTCCGCCCCGCATTCTTTCAGGTAAGCCGCACACTGTTCCACCGCTTCCCGCACATCTGCGTCAAGACCGTCGGACAGGTACTCTTTCGGGATCCCGATCTTCATGCCGCGGACATCTTTTCCGATCGCCGAAGTGAAATCCGTATCCTCCCGCTCCATGGAAGTGCTGTCCTTCTCATCGTGGCTTGTGATCGTCTCAAGAAGCGCTGCACAATCGGCCGCATTCTTTCCGACCGGTCCGATCTGGTCGAGAGAAGACGCATAAGCGACGAGACCGAAACGGGAGACGGTTCCGTATGTCGGCTTGATCCCCGTGACGCCGCAGTAGGAACTTGGCTGACGGATCGAACCGCCGGTATCGGAGCCGAGAGCCGCAAAGCACTCACCCGCAGCGACCGCCGCACAGGAGCCACCGGACGAACCGCCCGGAACGTGTTCCGGATCCCACGGGTTTCTCGTAACCTGAAATGCAGACGTCTCTGTCGTACTTCCCATCGCGAACTCGTCCATGTTTGTCTTTCCGAGGATCACCATTCCGGCATCCGTGATCCGGGTGACTGCCGTTGCGTCATAGAACGGGACGAAGTTTTCCAGGATCTTTGACGCACATGTCGTCTTCATTCCCTTTGTACAGATATTGTCTTTCACTGCGATCGGGACCCCTGTAAGCGGCCCTATATATTTTCCTGCGCGGATCCCCGCATCCACTTCTCTCGCCCGTGCCAGGACCTTCTCCTCATCCACGGTGAGGTATGCGCGGATCTTCTGATCTTCCTTCGCGATCTGTTCCAGGGACGCTTTCGCGGCTTCCTCGGAAGTGATCTCGCCTGCTTTTATCTTTTTTGCCAGCTCTGTGGCGGAAAGTTCCAGTATCTTCATATCCGTCTCCTCCTAACCGATCGTCTTCGGAACAAGGAACTGTCCGTCCTTTTCCTTCGGTGCATTTTTCATCAGCTCTTCCCTCGGGGTGCTCTCCAGGACAACGTCCTCACGGAACACATTTTTGATCGGGAAGATATGGGTCAGCGGCTCCACATCGGAGGTATCCAGCTTATTTAACATGTCCACATAGTCCAGCATCTGCTGAAGATCGTTTCTTGATTTCTCTTTTTCTTCATCCGTCAGATGAAGTTTTGCCAGGATCTCGATCTCATCCATGGTCTTATCGTTGATCATCTCTGCCATAATTATCCGTCCTTCCTGAATGGTCTGCGTTTTTTCCATCACGGTTTTAATCTTGTCATGTCTCTCGGGAACAGGCACGCCTCACGGACGTTGTCCTCGCCGATCATCTTCATGGTCAGACGCTCAAGTCCAATCCCGAGACCGCCGTGCGGCGGCATTCCGTATTTGAAGCAGTCGAGGTAATCTTCCATTCCCTCTGTATCCATGCCTTTCTCCTCGATCTTCTTTAAAAGTGTCTCATAATCGTGGATCCTCTGGCCGCCCGTCGTGATCTCAAGGCCACGGAATAAGAGGTCAAAGCTCAGGGTAAATTCTTTGTTTTCCGGATCATCCATCGCGTAGAACGGACGTTTCTTTGACGGATAATGGGTAACGAACACGAAATCTGCACCGTACTCCTCTTTGAAGTACTCACCGATCAGTGCCTCTTCCTCCGGCTCCAGATCGTGCGGGCTTCTGATCTGTCTGTCATACTTCTCAGCGATCAGGCGCTTCGCCTCATCAAAGCGGACATACGGGATCTTTTCCACGTTCGGAAGTTCGATCTTTAAAAGTGCAATCTCTTTCGCGTAATCTTTCTTCAGAAGTTCTACCACATACTGGAGCATCGCTGTCTCCATTCTGCAGATGTCCATGAAGCTGTCGATGAATCCCATCTCAAAGTCAAGACTCGTGTACTCGTTTAAATGTCTCTTTGTGTTGTGTTTCTCCGCACGGAACACCGGACCAGTTTCAAAGACTCTGTCGAAAACGCCGACCATCATCTGTTTGTAGAACTGCGGGCTCTGTGCCAGAACTGCCGGTCTGTGGAAATACTGGAGCTTAAAGAGGTTTGCGCCGCCCTCTGCGGATTTTGCACCGATCTTCGGGGTATGGATCTCGGTGAATCCCTGGCTTGTCATAAATTCACGGAAGCCGCGGCAGATGCCTTCCTGGATCCTGAATTTTGCACGCTCACGGACATTTCTGAGGGCAATGGCACGGCGGTTTAAGTTCGCTTCCAGCGATGTCGGAAGTTTCCATTTGTCGATCGCGATCGGCATCGGCTCTTCCGGTTTTGAGAGGATTTCTGCGTCCGCAAGGTGGATCTCGATCCCGTGCGGTGCACGCTCTTCCCTGAATACGGTTCCTGTCACGCGAACCGCCTGTCCTTCACGGATCTCTTTGAGCGTCTCACTTCCGATCCCGTCCTGGACTACGGTCTGTAAAAGACCTTCCCGGCTTCTTAAGATCACGAAGGAGATCTCTCCCATATCGCGGATGCTGTGTACCATTCCTTCTGCGGTAACTTCGGTACCAACGGACTCTTCTCTTTCCAGTTCTTCAAGAGTTTTTACTTTGCTGTCTTTTAATCCTGTTACAAACTCCATAATCGGTTCCTCCTCGTTTTGTGGGGTAATTGAGGCTTTCAGAGTAAGCAAAAATCCCGCCCCGGAGAATTTTGCTCTTATCATTCTCCGGGACGGGATCTTTTTATTTCCCGCGGTACCACCCGCATTGCATTTTCATGCCACTCATGAGTCGCCGCTTTCGCTGTCGGACCATCATCCTAACGACTCGGCCGCGTAACGTGCGGCTTGCGTGCTGTCCTACCATCGGTTCCGATATCGAGCAGCCGGCTCCGGAGCGTTCCCGCCTTTCTCATCTCTTCCGCGCTCTCAGCTGTCACACGGTTCTCTGTAAAGTTCTTCGAAAGGGAGTTTCCTTCAACGCCTTTGTTTGATATTTTTTTGATGTCTCTTGTTTTATCAGAGATTTTTGATTCTGTCAAGTGCTTTTAAAGAATTTTCATAAGTTCCGAATGCAGTAATCCGGAAATATCCTTCACCAGACGGGCCGAAACCTGCACCAGGAGTACCCACGATTCCCGCATTGTCTAACAGGAAATCAAAGAAATCCCAGGACTTCATGTTATTCGGGGTCTTTAACCAGATATACGGGGAGTTTACGCCGCCGTATACGGTATATCCGGCATCCTTTAAGCCGTCATAGATCGTCTTTGCGTTCTTCATGTAGCGTGCGATCTGCTCAGCAACCTGTACTTTTCCCTCCGGAGAGTACACTGCCTCGCCGGCACGCTGGATGATATACGGAGTTCCGTTGTACTTGGAACCCTGACGGCGCATCCACATCGCATTTAAGCTCACATCGCCGCACTTTAAGTCCTTCGGGATCACGGCAAAACCAAGACGCATACCGGTAAATCCGGCTTTCTTGGAGAAGCTGCGGAGCTCGATGGCACATGTCTTTGCGCCCTCACACTCATAGATGGAGTGCGGAATGCCAGCCTCAGTGATATATGCCTCGTAAGCAGCGTCATAGATGATCACAGCGCCGTTCTTGTTTGCAAAGTCTACCCATGCCTGGAGATCTGCCTTCTTGATCGCCTCACCGGTCGGGTTGTTCGGGAAGCAGAGATAGATCAGGTCCACGTGCTCCTTCGGGAATTCCGGAAGGAAACCGTTGTCTGCAGTACACGGCATGTAAACGATCTTGTCAAAACGTCCGGTCTCGCTGTTGTAGAGACCGCTGCGACCTGCCATAACGTTGGAATCCACGTATACCGGGTATACCGGGTCGCATACTGCGACTACGCTGTCTAAGGAGAATAATTCCTGGATATTTCCGCAGTCACACTTTGCACCATCGGATACAAAAATCTCATCTGCAGAGATGTCGCAGCCTCTCTCCTGGAAATCCTCTTTTGCAATGATATTTCTTAAAAAGTCATAGCCCTGCTCCGGAGCATAGCCGCGGAAGGTCTCCGCATGACCCATCTCATCGACAGCTTTGTGCATTGCCTCGATGATCGCCGGAGCGATCGGCTGAGTCACATCACCGATACCAAGGCGGATGATCTCCTTTTCCGGATGCTCTGCCTGGAATGTGGATACTCTCTTCGCAATATTTGCGAACAGATAGCTGCCCGGCAGTTTGGCAAAATTTTCATTGACTTTAAACATGGTCTCAATCCTCTCTTTCTGTCTGTAAATGCATTTAGGATATTTTTCATGAATAAATATACCACACAAATGCAGGAACTGCGATAATAATTTGGCTAACGCATTAACTTTTTTTAATGATAAACAGTTAAAGTCAAACCATTAATCTTCCTGGATCAGCATTGTGACCATATGGGCGCTCTCCGCCATGGTCCGTCCTGTATCCATGCTGGTCTTCTGAAGATACCGGTGTGCCTCCGGCTCAGAAAGATGGTTCCGCTTCATGAGAAGCTTTTTCGCACGTCTCAAAACCCCCTGCTCCTCAGCACTCTCAACAAAACCTGCAAAGAGCGGATGTGCATGGTTCGGTCTTGACTTGAATTCCGGATGTGCCTGAATCCCCACATAGAACGGGTGATCCGGGATCTCAATCATCTCAACGATATGTCCGTCCGGGGACTGTCCGGAGAGCATCATGCCGTGAGATGTAAAGTCATCACGGTAGTCATTGTTGATCTCAAAACGATGTCTGTGGCGCTCGTTGATCATATCTGTTCCGTAGAGGGAATATGCTTTCGACTTTTTATCAAGGACACACGGATAGGAGCCGAGACGAAGCGTTCCGCCAAGGTTCTCCACGCCGTTCTGATCCGGCATCAGATCGACAACCGGATGGGTTGTCTCCGGATCCAGCTCGGAACTGTTTGCATCCGCATAGCCGAGAACATTTCTCGCAAATGCCACCATGGCCATCTGCATGCCGAGGCAGATCCCGAGGAACGGGATCTTGTTCTCTCTCGCATAGTTTGCAGCCAGGATCATGCCTTCGGTTCCTCTGGAGCCAAAACCGCCCGGGATGATGATGCCGTCAACACCGGCGAATGTATCGTCGAGAGCTTCCGGTTTTAAGAACTCGGAATCGACCCATTTGATCGTCACTTTTGTGCGGTTTGCGATCCCGCCGTGCTTTAACGCCTCCATGACACTCAAGTACGCGTCATGCAGTTGGATGTATTTTCCTACCAGTGCGATCGTGACCTCGCTTGTCGGATTCTTTAATGCATCGACCATCTGTTTCCAGTCACCAAGCTGCGGTTCCGGACACGGAAGATTGAGGCATTCGCAGACCACATGAGCCAGGCGCTCTTTTTCCATGGCAAGCGGCGCTTCATATAAATATTCTACATCCAGGTTCTGGAGAACATGGTCTTCCGGAACGTTGCAGAATAAAGCGATCTTGCTCTCGATACCGTCCTCGAGCGGAACCTCTGTACGGCATACAATCACATCCGGGGAAATTCCCATTCCCTGAAGTGCCTTGACGCTCTGCTGGGTCGGTTTCGTCTTTAATTCTCCTGACGCCTTTAAATACGGAACGAGTGTCACATGGATCAGAACGGAATTCTGATATCCGATCTCGTGGCGGAACTGGCGGATCGCCTCCAGGAACGGCTGGCTCTCGATATCGCCGACGGTGCCGCCGACCTCGATGATCGCGATGCGGTCCTCGTCCGGGGATTTCGCGCGGTAAAATCTCGCCTTGATCTCATTTGTGATGTGGGGGATCACCTGTACGGTACCTCCGCCGAAGTCTCCGTGGCGTTCTTTCTGAAGAACCGTCCAGTAGATCTTACCAGTGGTCACGTTGGAATTTTTGTCAAGGCTCTCATCGATAAAGCGCTCATAATGTCCAAGGTCCAGGTCGGTCTCTGTTCCATCGTCGGTGACGAACACCTCTCCATGCTGGATCGGATTCATGGTACCCGGATCAATATTAATATAAGGATCGAACTTCTGCATCGTGACCTGGTACCCTCTTGCCTTCAAGAGACGTCCAAGGGATGCGGCTGTAATACCTTTGCCGAGTCCGGAGACAACGCCTCCCGTGACGAATACGTATTTAACTGCCATACCTTACCTCCAAATATATATTGTAAATGTGGGGAACTTGTAACTGTTCAGTATTTTTCACAGTTACGGGAACTTTTCCTATGATGTGCGAAAACTGTCTGCTTCATGCTCATGCAACATTGCATGAAAAAAAGGTGACAGAAGTACTAAGACTCTGACACCTTTGTCTAATCAATCACATCATATGAAACTCATTTTTACGCAGGGATAATTGCTCATAGGTTTTGTTGCTGCGTTAAAAAAATATGGAACTACTATATTCCATTTTTTCGAATTTGTAAAGTAGTTTTTTTACAGTTTTCAAAAGTTTTTTATCCGGAATCACAGGACCACTTTCTTCTTTTTTATCCGGGTCTTGCGGCGTCATCAGGTATCCCGCCAGACTGGTGAAGCAGAAAAACTTAATAATAGGAACGCTGTCTGTGATCGGAAAAATTTTTAAAAAAATGTGTTGACAAATCCCGGAAAATGAGTATATTATACCACCATAAGAGCAAGGGCGCTTGGGTGCATGATACATACACCCCGGCGCCCTTCTCGCATTTCACGGATCTTCCCCACAAACCCCCATTTGGGATCCGCGAAATGATGACTGTCTGTTCCATACCCCGGAGCAGACAGCAAACTTTGTATAATTTCCCGCAGACAGGGAGCAAGGAGGTTCCCCAGCGGAGTTGAAAGGAGAAATATCTATGAGCAAAAGTATTCCTGAACTGTATGGCAGTCTTGTATTCAACGACTCCGAAATGAAAGCACGTCTCCCGAAGGATGTCTACAAAGCCCTTACAAAAACGATCAACAGCGGTTCCCATCTGGAGCTGGATATCGCGAACTCTGTTGCAGTCGCAATGAAAGAATGGGCGCTCGAACACGGTGCTACCCACTTCACTCACTGGTTCCAGCCGATGACAGGCATCACTGCTGAAAAGCATGACAGTTTCCTCTCTCCGACCGGTGTTGGCGAAGCAATCATGGAATTTTCCGGAAAAGAACTTGTAAAAGGTGAGCCGGACGCTTCCAGCTTCCCGTCAGGCGGCTTACGCGCCACCTTCGAAGCCCGCGGATATACCGCATGGGATCCTACCTCTTTCGCATTCATCAAGGGACATACACTCTGTATCCCAACTGCCTTTTGTTCTTACAGCGGCGAGGCACTCGATAAAAAGACTCCGCTGCTCCGTTCCATGGAAGCCGTCAGCAAAGAAGCTACCCACTTACTTCACATTTTAGGAAAAACAGACGTCAGACGCGTCAACACCACCGTTGGTGCAGAACAGGAATATTTCCTGGTCGATAAAGACTGCTACCGTCTGAGAAAAGATCTGATCTTCTGCAGACGTACCTTATTTGGTGCTCCGGCTCCGAAGGGACAGGAAATGGATGACCATTACTTCGGTTCCATCAAACCGAGAGTCGAAGCTTTCATGGAGGACCTGAACGAAGAGCTCTGGAAACTCGGCATCCCGGCAAAGACAGAACACAACGAGGTTGCTCCTGCACAGCATGAGCTTGCTCCTGTCTTTGAGACCGTCAATGTTGCCGTTGACCACAACCAGCTCGTTATGGAGATGATGAAGAAGGTCGCTGACCGCCATGGTCTTGCGTGCCTGCTCCATGAAAAACCGTTCGAGGGCATCAACGG
Organism: Pilosibacter sp. NGB245; assembly: GCF_057397225.1. Lineage (NCBI taxonomy): Bacteria > Bacillati > Bacillota > Clostridia > Eubacteriales > Clostridiaceae > Pilosibacter > Pilosibacter sp. NGB245. The sequence goes on from NZ_CM171584.1 coordinate 1,926,577, forward strand.
AAGCGGTAAGCACAACAACTGGGCACTCTCCACAGATTCCGGCGAGAACCTGTTAAATCCGGGAAAGACACCGGCTGAGAACACACAGTTCTTACTGTTCTTAGCAGCTGTTGTTGAGGCTGTTGATGATTACGCCGATCTGTTAAGGATCTCCGTTGCCACAGCCGGAAACGACCATCGTCTCGGCGCAAACGAGGCACCGCCAGCTGTTGTATCCATGTTCTTGGGAGAAGAACTTGAGGCTGTTGTCGATTCCATTAAATCTGATACATATTTTGAAGGAAAGGGCGCTGTTCAGATGTCCATCGGACCGAAGGTGCTCCCGCACTTCACAAAAGACAACACGGACCGTAACCGTACCTCACCGTTCGCCTTCACAGGAAATAAGTTTGAGTTCCGTATGCCGGGTTCTTCCCTCTCCCTGTCCGGTCCGAACGTGATCTTAAATACAGCCGTTGCCGAGTCCCTCGCCGGATTCTGCAAAGTCCTGGACGGACTTACCGGGGAGAACCTCGATTCCGCAATTCATGAGCTCTTAAAAGATACCTTTAAGAAGCATGAGCGGATCATCTTCAACGGAAACGGCTACACAGACGAATGGCTTGCAGAAGCCGAGAAGCGCGGTCTTCCGAACTTCAAGTCCACACCGGAGGCTCTTCCGCATTTCATCGACGAGAAGAACATTGAGCTCTTCACAAAACATGAAGTCTTCACAAAAGAGGAGCTCTTCTCCCGTTACGAGATCCTTCTTGAGGATTATGCGAAGACTCTCCACATCGAGGCAAAGACTATGGAGGAGATGGTTCAGAAAGACTTCCTTCCGTCCCTGTTCTCCTATGTGAATGACCTTGCATGCACAGGAAGCTCTAAAAAAGAGCTCGTTCCCGGCATTACAACAAAGGCCGAAGAAAAGCTGATCATAAAGCTCTCCGGGCTCGCAGATGTGATCTCTGATGAGCTCGATACCTTAAAGGATATGATCGGTACCGCCGAAGGTATGGATGACTACTTAAAGGCTGGCACCTACTACCACGATACGATTCTTACCGAAATGGAAAAGATCCGTCTGGCTGTCAACGATGCGGAAGTCCTGATCCCGGAGGATTATCTCCCGTATCCGACATACGATGCATTGCTCTTCTACATTTAATTGTTTTGCTCATAGGGAAGACCGCCGGTTACCAGAGAAATCTGAACCGGCGGTCTTTTCGTATCACATTTTAAAAAAATTTCCAGCGTCACTTTCTTATCCGTTCTGACACCTCTTTATGAAAGTTTAACTTTCTTGAACTCTTCCATGAAATCAACAATATAGTTTGCTGTGGTCTCGAGCATTTCCTTGCCCCACTCTTCTGTAGCGGTACTCGGATGATCCGGTCCAATCCAGCCGCTGTCGGTAACATGCGGAGTTTTGCGAAGAATCTCAACGGTAACTCCCTTATACTCAACAGAACGGAAACCGGTTGTCTTCAGATTCTCAGACAGATGCTTAAACTGGAGTTCACCACCTATCTCACTCTTATCAACTAAAGACGGATCAATTCCAAGAATCGCAGCCGTTTCCTCACCACCGCCGTGGCCGCCTTTCCACGCCGGGTTCATATCCCATGCCATCAGCCACCAGTTAAGCATAGCAACCAGACAGCCCTTATCCTCGAATTCCATGCCAAGGCGCTGAATCATCTTGATGTTTCCGCCGTGTCCGTTCAGGAAAACGAATTTTCTTGCGCCGTGCCGATACAGACTCAGGAAAACCTGACGGCAAAACTGATAGAGTACCTCGTCGTCAATATCAATTGTACCAGGATACGGAGCAAAATTGGGGCAGGAACCATATGGAATGGTGGGAGCAATCAAAACATCACTCTTCTTCTCAATTTTCTCCAACAAGTGCTCCGGAATCAGTGTATCGGTTCCAAGCGGCATGTGACGGCCGTGACACTCAATACTGCCGATAGAAACAAGTACCATATCATTTTTTTCAAAATATTCCTGAGCTTTCGGCCAAGTCAAATTTTCGAGTCTCATAGTCTCTTTCCTTTCATATATATGATTTTATAATTTATATTAACTGTTAATAATCTACTGTTCCTCTTTAGTATTTGCTTTATTATCTGACACTTTTGGGATTTCCGAGCATTTCTTTATAAAACAAGTATAGTCTATGGTAATAGGATTGTCAATATTTCCAATCGACAACAATAGCTTAGCAGAAAACGAATCATAAATTTAGGATGTCGATTTGTGGTTTTTACGCCATCGACATCCTTAACACCAATACATATTTGTTTTTCAAAAAGCAAGAAGCCAGACACCGCAGGATCTGACTTCTTGCTGTAGGCGAAAAAATCCCCCGGTGGAAAACCACCGGAGGATCTCATAATTCTTAATTAGTCTTCAACTTTAACGATTTCACGCTTGTTGTAGCTGCCGCATGCCTTGCATACTCTATGAGGCATCATTAAAGCACCGCACTTGCTGCACTTTACTAAGTTCATAGCGGACATTTTCCAGTTCGCTCTGCGGCTGTCTCTTCTCGCTTTGGAAGATTTATTCTTAGGACAGATAGACATGGTTACACCTCCTTAAACTGTTTGAAAATATCCTGGATGGCTGCCATCCGCGGGTCAGGAACCCATGTATCACAGCCGCAATCTCCCTTGTTGAGATTTGCTCCACATCTACTGCAGATTCCCTTGCAATCATCCTTGCAAAGGACCTTCATAGGCAGGTACAATGATAACTCATTGCAAACCAGCATATCGGCATCCAGATTATAACCAGATAAATAAGATTGTTCATCCAAGTCCTTCACTCTGTCCTCATCGGAAGCATTCATATCGATCTCCTGGTCAAACTCGATATCTGTGGTGTAATTCACCGGTTCCAGACATCTTGAACAGGGAATCGCAAGAGTCACGGAAGTATTTCCCGTAAGACTCAGCTTTCTGTTTCCAAGGTTTTTTACAGTGATCTTTACCGGGTTCGCAGAGACCACCGGATACTCAACTCGGGAACCCTTGTAAGCTTTCGCTTCAAACGGTACTTCCCAGGTTTTCTCTTTGCCTTCCAGAGTAAAAACTTCAGATAAATTAATCAGCATATTATGTTTCTCCTAATACGCACTAAGATATTATATATGAACAGGAACAATTTGTCAACAATTTTTCTAATAAAATATTAAATTTTAAAAGCTCTATTTTTCATGCATTTCTGCGCTCAAACCATATTCTTGTGACAAATTCTTAACCGCGCCAGAGCGCGCATTAAGAGCACCAGAAACGAATATTTTCGTACCTGGGATAAGAAACCCCAGCGTATGTCGTAAGAGTTCCAAAGCCGTCCTGAGGGCGTTAAAACCTCCAGACAGCACAGAAGCCAACCCGCTCATCTCCTGCTCTCACAGGGTTCTGAACGGGTCAGCGTCATTGCTAATCGATCAAACCGTATGCTGATTCAGATGAGAAAGCACTTATGCAAGCAGGCTTGCAGCCCATCTTTTCATCGAGACCGGCGCACGGCTGAACTGTACCCTGAATTATTTTACAAGAGCTAAAGTCTCTCTTGCAATCGCAAGCTCCTCGTTTGTCGGGATAACCATAACTTTAACCTTGGAATCCGGTGTGGAGATTACGATATCTTTTCCTCTTACGCTGTTAGCCTCGTCGTCGATCTTGATGCCAAGGTAGGATAAATGCTCGCAAACAGCTTTTCTCATGGACTTGCCGTTCTCACCAAGACCTGCTGTGAATGCGATCACATCTACGCCGTCCATAGCTGCTGTGTAAGCACCGATGTACTTAACAACGCGGTAGTTGTAAGCTGCAAGAGCTTTTGCTGCGCGGTCGTTGCCAGCCTCAGCTGCTTCCTCGATGTCACGGAAGTCGCTGGATACGCCGGACAGGCCAAGAACACCGGACTTTTTATTCAGAACGTTCATAACACCTGCGATATCGAGGTTCTCTTTCTTAGCGATGAACTCCATGATAGCCGGATCCATATCACCGGAACGAGTTCCCATAATAAGACCCTCAAGCGGTGTAAGACCCATGCTTGTATCTACGGATTTGCCGTTCTTTACAGCAGAAAGGCTTGCGCCGTTTCCAAGATGGCAAACGATGATCTTTAAATCCTCGTACGGTTTTCCAGCAACCTCAGCAGCTCTCTTGGATACGAAGCTGTGGGAGGTTCCGTGGAAGCCATATCTTCTTACTTTGTACTTCTCGTAGTACTCGTACGGAAGGCCGTAAAGGTAAGCCTCCTCCGGCATTGTCTGATGGAATGCAGTATCGAATACAGCTACCATCGGTACGTTCGGCATAAGCTCCTGGCAAGCGCGGATACCGATCAGGTTTGCCGGGTTGTGAAGCGGTGCAAGATCGTTGCACTCTTCGATTGCTTTCATAGCCTCATCTGTGATCACTGTGGAAGAAGTAAACTTCTCACCGCCGTGTACGACACGGTGACCAACAGCGCCAACCTCTGCAAGGCTTGCGATAACGCCGCTCTTCTTGTTTGTGAGAGCGTCTAATACCATCTGGATCGCCTGTGTGTGTGTCGGCATCGGGGAAACGGTAACTTTCTTCTCTCCGCCTGCCGGCTGGTATGTGATCTGGCTTCCTTCGATACCAATTCTCTCGCAGAGACCTTTTGCAAGAACTGCCTCTGTATCAGAGTTGATTAACTGGTACTTTAAGGAAGAGCTTCCGCAGTTGATAACTAAAATATTCATGACAGATAAAACTCCTTGTGATTATAAAATAGAATCTGTGTCTTCCGGTCTCCGGAACGAAGACTGGATATTACAGTTGTTGCCAAAAAGGGAACGCCGTTTCCTCTTGATCGATTTTGCGTCGTTCCCCATTGTTGTTAAGTAATTATAGATTAAGCCATCTGAGCCTGTACAGCTGTAAGAGCTACTACACCAACGATATCCTCAGCAGAGCATCCACGGGAAAGGTCGTTGACCGGTCTTGCGATACCCTGGAGCATCGGGCCGTAAGCTTCTGCTTTAGCAAGTCTCTGAACCAGCTTGTAACCGATGTTGCCGCAGTCAAGGTTCGGGAAGATAAGAACGTTAGCATGACCTGCAACTTCGCTTCCTTTTGCTTTTGCTTTTGCTACGGACGGAACAATCGCTGCATCGAGCTGTAACTCGCCGTCAAGGTCAAGCTGCGGGTACTTCTCGTTTGCGATCTTTGTAGCCTCTACAACCTTGTCTACAAGAGCGTGCTTTGCGCTGCCCTTTGTGGAGTGGGAAAGCATAGCTACGATCGGCTTCTCACCAACAAGTGCGCGGAAGCTCTTAGCGGAGCTGTCAGCGATTGCAGCGAGCTCTGCAGATGTCGGATCCTGGTTTAAACCACAGTCAGCGAATAAGAATGTGCCGTTTGCACCGTACTCGCAGTTCGGAACGTCCATGATGAAGAAACCGGATACAAGCTCTGTTCCCGGAGCTGTCTTTAAGATCTGAAGAGCCGGTCTTAATGTATCAGCTGTTGCGTGGCAAGCACCTGCAACAAGTCCGTCAGCGTCTTTTTCTTTTACCATCATAACGCCGTATGTGATGTAATCTGTCTTTAAGATCTCCTGTGCTTTCTCGAGAGTCATACCCTTTTTCTCTCTTAATTTGAACAGGGTCTCTGCGTAGTGGTCAAACTTCGGATCAGTATCCGGATCTACGACCTTAAGGCCAGTAAGGTCAACTTCCAGCCAGTGAGCACCATCCATGATCTTTTCCTCTTTTCCGATCATGATCAGGTCAGCGGTCTTCTCCTTTAATACCTGTGCTGCAGCAATAAGAGTTCTCTTATCGTTGCTCTCCGGCAGAATGATTGTCATTACATCCTGTTTTGCCTTTTCTTTCATAAGATCAATAAATGCCATGATGATTGACTCCTTCCTCAATATGGGTTTTCATACGTATTTTTATTATATCGCAGCTAAATACTGGATACAAGACTATATTCTCCAATTTTTTGCACTTTTTTCAATACCTCTCGTTAAATTTAAAACAATGCGGTAAAAAAACGGGCACAGCGGAAGTTTGACCGGAAGCAGCTGCCTGCCTATCGGGAAATTTTATCGAACGTTCCGGTAACAAGTGAAAACACGCTTCGCGAGTTTCCCCTTGTTATCGCGACAGTCACCAAGGTCTCGCGCAAGCACGGACTTTGGCTCGTTGTTCGCGTAAACAAACAGCTCCGGTCGACCAGGAATACTGATTGCCGGAGCTGTTTGTATCTTTTATCTTTTCTCTGCAGGACCGCAGTCATATTTATTGTTCGCATTGCTGCAGCAGTCTCTGTCAGTATCATTTTTCGGTCAGATCTTCTCATACCGCTCAACATCTACAACAAAGATCGTCGCACCGCCGACATCGACCGACATCGGCATTGTTGCGCAGTGGACCATGGAGGAACCGGATACATACGGCATATTGATCGTGATCTTCTGGTGATGGCCGCACTCCTTTTTAATAATATCGATCGCTTCATCAACCCGCGCTTCTTCCGTCACGATCATCAGGGTCGTATTCCCTTTTTTCAGGAATCCGCCGGTCGTGGAAAGACGGGTCACGCTGAATTTGTGTTTTGTGAGTGATGTCGTCACATCGTCCTCGTTGTCATACCGGATAATTGCGTAGATCAGTTTCATATAGCATCCATCCTTTCTGCGTCTTATTTCGAAGATTGCGGTATGCGCCGCAAAGATATAACTGTAACACTAAGGCAGCCGCTCTGAATTCTTTCTGATATTTTTGAATATTCTTATCATCCTGGAACAATCAGTCTTTCACACGCTGCTTAGATGCAGTATATCACATTTTTTCTTTGAGAACAATAAATATTGCATTAAGATTTTGTTTCGACTATGATATTAGATAACGAATGCAGGCAAATGATCTGCACAAGTTGAGGAGATCTACTATGAAAACAGCTGCCATCATTGCAGAATACAATCCATTCCACAATGGCCATAAATATCAGATTGAAGAGACAAGACGCCGGACCGGAGCCGATTTCATCGCGGTCGTCATGAGCGGTGACTTCGTACAGCGCGGGGCCCCGGCAATCTACAGCAAGTTTCTCCGGACTCGCTCCGCGCTTCTCTCCGGCGCTGACCTCGTTGTCGAAATGCCCGTTTTCGGAAGTCTGAGCGCTGCCCAGGATTTCGCACGTTGCGGAATCTCTTTGTTTCATCATATGGGGATCATCGATGTGCTCTCCTTCGGCAGTGAAGCAGGGGAAATCAAAAAATTGCAGGAACTGGCAGACCAGGCCGGCACAGAGACGGAAGAACAGTCGGATCTGATCCGTAAAAGTCTCCGAAGCGGCCTTACCTACCCACAGGCACTGGCTCTTGCCAGAAAAGATTCTGTTCCTGTATCGCCCAACGATATCCTTGCGGTTGAGTACCTGAAGGCATTAAAGGAATTTTCTTCCGCGGTCGAACCCTGGACCCTGAAACGCTCCGATCCCGGGTATCACTCCGAAGGGCGGGACGGCTCTTTCGCTTCTGCAACAGCGATCCGAAAGGCGATCTCTGCGCAGGATCCGGATTTTCTCTCAGCTGTTCTCCCGGATTCCCACTTTGAAAGTCTGCAGGCCGAATCCGAGGTTCCATTATTTCCGGATGATTTTTCTCTCCTGATAGAACAGAAGATCCTGACTTCCGCTCTGGAAAAAATTCAGAGCATTTCCGGTATGCCGGAGGACCTCGCCGCAAAGCTCTATAAAAACCGTCTGGAATTTCTCCGAACCGATGCACTGACCGCAGCCAGAAAAGACCGGCAGTATACTTACGCGAAGGTCAGCCGCGCTCTTATGAATCTCATGCTGGATATCACAGACAAGGACCAACGGGGATTTGCTGCCTGCGATTACGCTCCATGGGTCCGGATCCTGGGATTCCGAAAAACATCCGCAGCACTTTTATCGGAATTGAAAAAGCATTGCGATATCCCTGTCATCGTCAAGACCGCTGATGCCAACGAGATTCTCTCCCCGGAAGTCTATCCGCTTTTTGAGAAAAATCTGACCGCATCTGAGATCTGCCGGATGGTGCGGGAGCTGAAATCAGGAAAGGTACAAAAAAACGAATTTACCCGTTCGCCGATCATGATCCCGTGAACTATATCGGCAATTGAATTACCGCGCATCTGCATTTTAGATCACCGTATCTACGATGTAGATGCTTCTTTTTTCCGGTTCCTTTTCTCCGCATATTTGGCTGACACTTCTTCCGACTGCGACGGACATTGGCTGGAATAGCTCTCTTCCTGCCGGATCTGCTGTCACGCACGTTTTCAGATCACGCCGTCCGATATTCTGACAGTGCTTCCCACGCCTTCCCGACCGCGTTTTTTTGTTATCACGATCTTTTTTTCAATCCTGTCTTTCAGCTCCGCAACATGAGAAATGATACCGACAAGTTTTTTTCCGTCCGCAAGATTTCCCAGTGCCTTTACCGCCTGGTCCAGCGCATCCTCATCAAGAGAACCGAATCCTTCGTCCACAAACATGGCATCCAGCTGGATCCCGCCTGCCATAGACTGGATCTCATCCGAAAGTCCCAGCGCCAGGGAAAGCGAGGCCTGGAACGTTTCGCCGCCGGAGAGCGTCTTTACACTCCGCTCACTTCCGTTATAGTGATCGATCACATTCAGTTCCAGTCCGCTCTTGTCCTTTTTGTTCCCCGATGTCTCACTTCTTTTCAGTTCATACTGACCGCTGCTCATCGTCATCAGCCGGATATTCGCCCGCCTCAGAATCCGGTCAAAATACGCCATCTGGACATAGGTCTCAAGTTCGATCTTCCGCTTTCCATTCAGTGTCCCGGCTGCCGTGTCCGCAAGTGAGTGGACCCAGATATATTCCTGTTCTGTCTGTTCCATGAGATTCTGCCAGGTGCAGACCTTCTCGTAGATCTTCCGGTTGTTCTGTAAAGCCGAATGGAGCTGTTCCCGCTGTTTTAATGTTCCTGTTTTTTTCGTCTCCAGGCGTTCCAGCATCTCTGAGAGTTCCGTTTCCTTCAGCTCTTCTCTTTTTCCGATCTGTTTTTCCAGTGTTTCCACCGCAGAATCCAAGCTCGCCATATCTCTCTGGTATTTTTCCATTTTAGCCTTCGCGCTGCTTTCTTCCAGCTCCAGCTCCCTTTTCTGCGTTTTCATCATTTTCAGGTTTTCTTCGATCTCTGCCGCATTTTGCCCTTCCAGCCTTTCCTGAAGCTCTTTCACCTGCACCTTCAGCATTGACAGGGATGTCAACAGGTTCTGCTCCGACAAGGCAAGCGCCGTATTTTTTTCTTTCGCCGTCTCCAGAGCCTTTTCCAGCTTCTTTATTGAATCTTCCAGCGTTTTTAGCTGTTTCAGCTGTTCTGCATTCGATCTGATACGGATTTCCAGTTCACAAAGTTCTTTCTCCGTCTTTGTTATCGCCAGTCTGGCTGCCGTCATACACTCCGCAGGATCCGATATCTCTGATATCCTGTTATACAGGTCTGCTTTCAAAACGGCAGGAAGCTCCACTATCCTCTTTATCTCGAGATCCAGATTTTCTTTTAAGTTTCCGGCTCTCTCGCTCAGCCTCTCAGACTTCACTCCTGCCCGTTCAGCTTCCTTCTTCCTTAGTTTCAGTTCTTCCTGATCCGGGATCTCTTCTGCAAGCTCAGCAGGAGCCGGGTGATGACAGGAACCGCATACCGGACAGGGGATTCCTTCCTCCAGATCCTGTGCAAGAATGCCGGCCTGGGCATTCAGAAACAGTGTTTCCAGGTGTCCATACCGTATGCGGCTCTCATCACGCAGGGAAATCGAGATTGCGTACTCTTTCTGCACATCTTTCAATTCCCTGTAAGTCGACTCAAGCCGCTCCAGGTGTTCTTCCAGTTCCTTTTTCTGTCGCAAAAGTGCTTCTTTCGCATTTGACAGCTGCTCTTTCTCCACCGGTGCTCTGGAAATCTTCTCTCTGTCCCCAGACCGGTTCTCCAGTTCTGTTTGCAGAAGATCCGTCTGTTCCTGCATCGACTTTCTATCTGTCTGAACGCTCAAAAGTGTCTGTTCTTTCCCAGCCGCTTCTCCTCTTTTCTGATCCAGTTCCAGAAATCTCTGACTATCCAGTTCCAGTTTCTGAACTTTCTTTGCCAGTTCTTCGCGAAGCTCCGACTTTTTCTCCACTTTTTTCCATTCTGCAAGGACCGCTTCATACTCCGGATTCAGTCGTTCCCGTTCCTGTTTTTTATTCTCCAGTTCTGCCTCGATCCGTCTGATCTGGGCCGCCTTTCCCTTTTTTTCATTTACCGCGCGGATCTGCTTTTCCAGGCTCTGCACAGATCCATCCAGCGTTTCCAGATGTACCTTTTCTTTTTCTGTCTCACTGCGCAGCAGCTCGATCCCCCGCATTGTTTTTCCTTCAAAGTGTACCTTTTTTAAGGAATTAAATTCCTGTTCCGCCGCCGGATCTTCCTCAAAGCAGGCATCCTCCAGGTACTGGGTAATGCTCCGGCGCAGATCATCATAATCTTTTCGTCTGCGCTTTTCCTCGTCCCGCAGACGCCACTGGATCTCCTGAAAGATCTCCGTGTGAAAGATCTGACGGAAGATTTCTCCGCGTTCCGCAGTCCCTGCGATCAGAAGTTTCTGGAAATCCCCCTGGGCGATCATCGCAATCTGAGTAAACTGTTTATAGTCGAGACCCATCAGCTCCGTCACAGCCTTTGTGACCGCGCCCATCTTTGCCACTGGCTGACGTCCGTCGGGATAGATCAGTTCCGCATCCGCTTTTTTCGTTGTAAATCCGGTTCCTCGCTTTTTCGGGCATTCATATTCCGGATTTCTTCTGACGATATATTCTTTTCCCTGATAGGCGAAAGTCAGCTCCACAAACGTCTCCGTCTCTGCTTTCGCATATTTGCTCCGGAACATTCCGGCTTCCCGCACAGTTCCGCTTGCCTCACCGTACAGGGCAAATGTGATCGCATCAAAGATCGTCGTCTTACCGGCGCCGGTATCTCCCGTGATCAGGTAAAGACCGTGTTCTCCAAGTTGTTCAAAATCGATCGTGTTCTCCCCCGCGTATGGGCCGAAGGCACTGATCACCAGTTTTTCAGGTTTCATTCTTTTATCTCCCGGATCAATTGCTCTGCAAAATTCTTCTGCTGTTTCGTCATAGGCTGATTATTCTGAAGTTCATAGAACTCATAAAACAGTTCGATCTCTGTCTTTTTTTCTACGGCCTGCGCTGCATCGACCTCCTGAGTGGTTTTTGTCCTCTGATTGTCATACAAAAGCTGCATGATATTCGGGTAGATCACACGCAGTTTCTGAAGACCGTCCGGCACATCATCCTCGTCCGTCAAGGTCACCTGGATATAATCTTCACGGTTCATATCTCTGTAAAAAGAACGGTCGGTAAGTTCCAGATAAGTGCCCCGGAGCTTCCTCATATCCCGGAGAGGTTTTAACGGCAGCAGGCTGGTCCTTACTGTTCCTTTTTTCTCCAACTCCACGACTGTAATTGATTTCTCCTGGTCCACCTCCGAAAATGAATATTTTAAGGGAGTCCCGCAATAGCGAACCCGGTCAGTTCCTACGTTTTGGGGACTGTGGATATGTCCAAGTGCTGTATAATCAAACGGTGTAAAGACCGCTGCGTCAATGTTGTCGAGACCACCGACCTGAACATCCTCCGACTCGCACCTGGAAGCTCCCGTGACAAACTGGTGTGCGACAAGGATGTTTCTATCCTTCAGATCGATCTCCATATGGCGGATCACCGTCTCCGCCGCAGTCTGGACATCCGTTACCAGATCCGCCTCATTCTCAAATACATGCCGCACAGTCGAAGGGCGGATAAACGGGAGCAGGTGGATCCAGACTGTTCCGTATTGATCCTTCAGCGGAATCTTCGTGACACTCCCATCATATACAGGCGAAAGGTAGATCCCCCGGCTGTTCAACAGTCTTCCGCCGAAAGCCAGCCGTTCCGCCGAATCATGGTTCCCGCTGATAATAAAAACAGGAATCGCTCTCCCGGCAAGCCTTGTGATAAATTCGTCGAACACCTGGACCGCCTCCGCGGACGGGATCTGCTTGTCATAAATATCACCGGCCAGGATGATCCCGTCCGGCTTTTCTTCTTCCGCCAGATCAAGAATTCTTTTAAGAATATATTTCTGGTCTTCGATCATCGAAAACTCATTGACTCTCTTTCCGATATGAAGGTCCGATAAATGGAATAATTTCATTGGTTCCTCCTATTGCTCTCTCTTCTGCTCCTCCTATTGTACCGTTTTATCCCGGCAATAGCAAGCAAGGAACTTTTGGCCGCCGGTCAGCTGGAATGCAAGTATCCCGGAGAAAGAACAAGATCCCCGGACATCATTCTGCCCAAAGGATCTCGTTTGCAGCCCGGAGAGTCTTTCTCTCCGCATCCTCTCTTCTGTATCTTTCTGTCTTATATCATCACTTTATATACGGGTTTCCCGGCGTCTCCGCATAATACTCCACGGAGATCATATCACCGGCACGGAGTTCGTCAGAAACCATTCCGTTGATCAGTTTCAGCTCATATACATATTCCCGCACGGACATACCGGAATGATGATAATAAGTTTTTGCAACAGACCAGAGGGTATCACCTTTTTCCACCTCGATCGTCGTATAATAGCGGTTATAGACGGCATCATCCTCGTCTTCATTCGCCATAACCAGGGTCTTTCCAAAAAAGCAGGACATGATCATCACGATCATCACAAGAGCGATCAAATACTTCTTCATATTGGTTCCTCCTCTGTATTCAGTAAGTGCAAACTCATGTTCGGGAACATCTGTTCTGGTTTAGATTCTATCACGCGAACATATGTTTGTCAATTCTTTTTCTCCATTTTTTCGAACAAAAGTTTGCTTTTTTTCGCAGTTTATGATACTATGTATGCAGAGAAGAAATATTCTTTTGCAGATTATTACAGCGGTCGTCAAATGTCTCCCCGTGTATGCGCGGTTGCCATTTTCCTAATCGCCGTGACGAATAAAAGGAGGGGTCTCATGAGTCAGGGAAAAATTACTGATAAGCAGAAAGAAATACTTGAATATATAAAAGAAATGATCTTAAAGAAAGGATATCCGCCGGCTGTGCGCGAGATCTGTGAGGCGGTTCACTTGAAATCCACCTCCTCGGTCCACTCCCACCTGGAATCCCTGGAGAAGAACGGATATATCCGCCGGGATCCGACGAAGCCGAGAACTATCGAGATTCTCGATGATGATTTCGCTCTTACAAGACGTGAAGTTGTAAATGTGCCGGTGATCGGTACGGTCGCCGCCGGAACTCCGATCCTCGCGGAGCAGAATATCGAAGATTATCTTCCGATCCCTGCCGAAATGCTCCCGAATAAAGAAGTATTTATGTTAAAGGTAAAAGGAAACAGTATGATCGAAGCAGGGATCTACAGCGGTGATAAAGTCATCGTTGCAAAGCAGCCGGACGCCGAGAACGGCGATAAAGTCGTTGCGCTCGTTGATGACTCCGCGACCGTAAAAACGTTCTACAAAGAGAACGGTCACTTCCGTCTCCAGCCAGAAAACTCCACGATGGACCCGATCATCCTGGATCACGTAGAGATCCTCGGTAAAGTCATCGGTCTTTTCCGCATGATGAGTTGATTTGTTTATAACAAAAGAAAAATCCCCGGCAGTCCGCTGTGTTTTTGCAGTGGAACTGTCGGAGATTTTTTCATATCTTCCAGGCTGTGCTCTTGCGCTGTTGTCCCTTTCCCTATTTCGAGAATACCAGTCGAAATATCTTATGCCCGAAATGAGATGCAGCCGTTTGTCGGGTTAAATATTATTTCATGATTTTCCAATGTATCATTTACTCCTATAGAGCTCGGCAAACCAGAATCTGCGATTCTAATGTTTTTGCTTTAATTCATAGGACGGATGATATAAGCCGGTTGGTTCGTAAAATTCGTCACCAATATAGTGAAAACCCAGCTTACGCAAAACCTTTGCAGATTCAGTATTATGAGGATTATGTCCTGCAAACAGTGCGTCTGCTTTCTAAATGGAAAACGCGTAGTTGATGACAGCCGATGCAGCTTCCACTGCGTAGCCTTTTCTCCAGAATTGCGGAAGCAGATGAAACCCGATCTCATATTCATTCTTACGATATGGTCGCAATCCGCAGCATCCAATCGCGAGATCCAGGGTGCGTTCGGCTTTGAGAACCCGCAGGCAATCTATAAGTGGATCGCCGGGAAATCACTTCCAAGCCTGAACAACTTTATCATTCTCAGCAGACTGTTACATACCAGCATTGAAAATATCCTCGTCATTGACGGGGATATTCCTCTTTTATGGGTTTCTTTAAACCAAGGGTTCAATGACATCTTCCCTCTCTCGCCTTATAATCGTGTCATAAGGAATTGATGCGAAGGAGGCGAATACATCATGAAAATGACTTCGGCTTATGCCAATAAACTGCTCAAAAGCCTGGCGGACGAAAAGTCCTACTGGGAAGCCAAGGAAGCGACATCCCGTACATACGTTGCCGCCGTCAGCGAGGAACCGGTCATTCCGGAGTATGACTACTCCGCCGTTTCCGAGACGTTGAAAGAAATTGATCGAAAAACCGTTATTATCAAGCACGCCCTGAACCTGGCCAACGCAACAGCAAAGATCATGGTAGGCGATACGGAAATGAGCGTCGACAGCATTCTGGTAAGGATGGCACAGCTCAACTCCCGCAAAGCGACCCTGGACACCATGCGGAAATGCCTTCCGAAAATGAGGGAATCTTCCCATGCATTCAGCTCCAGGAATGCCGTTCCTGAGTATCGCTATACCAATTACGATCCAGAACTGGTAAAACAGGATTACGAACATATCTCCGGCGAAATCATGGAAATGCAGATTGCCCTTGATCAGTACAATCAGACGTTCCTGTTTGAAGCGGACATGTGACATACTCCCACCACTTAGCTCACGCTTGAAGTGGGGGCTTCTCGTTCGATTACCCCGTTGGGCAAAGCATTCACGAGCGATCCCCGTGTGTCCCACGGTTCTTTTTGTCTGATATATTTTTATGATGCTTTTTCGCTTTTTTCTAATATGATCCCGGATATTCTCAGGCCTTCCCGGCAGACGTTGACCGCCGCATTTTCATCACGGTCCATCCGGTTTCCGCAGCTGCAAAGATATACCCGATCTTCCAGTTTCAGATCATGTTTTATTTTTCCACAACAGCTGCATGTTCTGGAACTTGGATACCAGCGGTCGATGCGGACAAGTTTCTTCCCTTCCCGTTCCAGTTTATACTGCAAAAAATCTGTGAACATTCTCCAGCCGTTGTCATGAACATTTTTTCCAAAATGATGTTCCCCGCTCATCGTCTTCAGATCCAGATCTTCGATACATACGATATCATAGAAATTGGTTATCTTTCTTGATTCTTTATGCAGATAATCTTTTCTCTGGTGAGCGATATGTGTATGGATCCGCGCCACTTTTTTCTGTTGTTTTTTATAACGATTGCTTCCCTTCCGGCAATGGCTCAGTTTTCTCTGCGCTTTCGCCAGTTTTTCCTGGCTGTTTCTGAAATAGTGCGGATAACCTGCATGTTTTCCATTGGAATCTACATATAGTTCTTTCATGGAAAAATCGAGTCCGACGGCCTGCCTTATGTTCCTTATTTCCACTGGCTTTTCTTCACAAAAATACAGAAGAGAAACATAATACCGCCCATCAGCTTCCAGACAGACGGATGCACCTTTCAGGCAGGCATCTTCTCGGATCTTACGATGCTGCCGGATCCGGATCCAGCCAGTTTTGGGGAGCTTCAGTTTCCCATCTTTTAACAGGATATTTCCATTGACACTGTTTGTGGTATAGCTTTTAACAGGATTCTTTTTTGACTTGAATCTCGGAAAACCAAACGATGGATCCCTGAAAAAGTTTTTATATGCAATCTGTAGGTGCAGCTGGGCATTGCACAGAGCAAGGCTGTCCACTTCTTTTAGCCATGGAAATTCTGCCTTATATTTTGCCGGAGTGACCTTTAGATTTTTTCCGGTCTTTTCATAGCATTCCTTCTTTTCTGACAGCATCCGGTTATATACGAACCTGACACATCCAAATGTTTTTGCAAACAGTTCCTGTTGTATTTTATTGGGATAGATCCGAAACCGGTATACTACGTTCATATTTTTTCTCCCCCTGTGTCTCGATGTACTGACGGATCACTTCGATCGGAGCTCCGCCGGCACTCAGGAGGCAGAAGCTCTGACTCCAGAACATTTCCTTCCAGAGCTTCTGCCGGATCTCCGGATACTCTTTTTTGATCAGACGGCTGCTGGCACTTTTATAGGCATTGATAAATTTACTGAGTTCCGACTTCGGATGGGCACGGAACATGATATGGACATGGTCCTCATCGTGATTCCACTCTTCCAGGGTGATATGATATTTGGGCGCAATGTATTCAAAGATTTCTCGTGCGCGATCCGAGATCGGATCATTCAGGACCTTTTTCCGGTACTTTACGACCAGGATCAGATGATAACAGAGTAAAAATACTGAATGTGCATTATTGTCAAGTTCTCTCATATTTATCAGCCTTTCTTTTTATTTCGACTGATTTAATTATATCACAAATGAGATCATTTGTCTATTACATTTCAGAACATTTGTTCTGTTTGATCTGCAATCTATTTTTCCTTCAGGCTTATTCATTTTATGCAGAATTGATGATATAGCACGACTACAAAAATCAATATATGAGAAGTTTACAATACACAGCACAGCTATGTGCAATAATCTGATATCTACATACCAACTATCACACTATGCAAGAGATGGCAATTCATCTCACCACCTATAGAGGTGGGAGAATTCTTGCTGATTCTTGTTAAAGAATTTTCCGTACAGGGTCTTTAAAAATGCAGATGGGATTGTTAACGTTCAGTGACATGGATTGTTTTGTTATTTTTTATCCGTTGTATCTTTCGGTTCATGGTACGCTAATTCAGCAAATATCAATGGTAAATAATCCCCCTGTAGAAAACCCGTGAGCGATCACGCTGGTGCCGGGGTACGGTTTCAGGCACCACGGCTGCGGAATGTGAATTTCGCAGCCTTTTCCTTACAGACAGCTATCACAAAGGAGGAGCCTATGAAAAATTTTCTGAGACTGGACGGCCTGTCCATCCTGTCCGTCCCATATATGTACATCGACCACAAGGACTATCTTGCGGATTCCCTGCTCGCGCAGAACCATGTTTCCGTGCGGTTAGGAAACGAATTCTCACGGGACGATTCCCCGTACCGTATCATTCTCTGCAAAGTCAGAAAGAAAGATACGGCGGAATTTGAGAAATCCATGGAGTCCTTACGCAACAAGATGCTTCTTTTCGGGCACAACGATTACA
The DNA here is from genome assembly GCF_057397225.1 of Pilosibacter sp. NGB245. Lineage (NCBI taxonomy): Bacteria > Bacillati > Bacillota > Clostridia > Eubacteriales > Clostridiaceae > Pilosibacter > Pilosibacter sp. NGB245. Next base: position 1,944,001 of record NZ_CM171584.1, read on the forward strand.
TGGAATTCTGCAACGGCATCATGGAAACACTGGAACAGAATCGAGGTGCTGCATGAAGAAATCATTTGTCCCGATCAGCAAACAGACTAAGAAAGCACAAAAAGCATACCATTCCTTACGGCGTTCCACCTGGGGCATCCTGAACCCGGCAACGCGGACCATGCCGAACGGCAGGGCATACAACCGGAAGAAACAGAAAGCCCACGACAGAAGCGGCAGGGAATCCTCCTTCGACTCCCCGCCGCTTTTTTACCCGTCCATGCCTATCAATCCCACAGGTTCCAAAAATATTTCGTCATAAGCTCCATGCCCTGCTTCAGGCACCGGTCCCGGTACTCACGCAGTTCTCCCTCGGCCGCCAGCCACTTTTCCGATATCTCCGCATATTTCGGAACATCGCTCATCGTATACAGACGATGCGTATGCTCCCGCTTTTCCCTTGCAATCTCCTCTTCCGTTTTCAGTTTCTCTCCGAACATGCCGTATTTTGCCGTGAATTCTTCCCGTGCCAGGTCATGTTCTTTCTCATACGGATTTTTCTTTCTGCACGTGCCCTCATTTGCTTCCCGGAACAGAAATTCCATTCTTCCCAGAATACGGTCCCATTTCCGGATGTTTTCTTCTTCCGCTCCTTTAAAGGAGCCGGGGTAGCCATGACTGTTAACACGAAGGTCATGGATCATGTTCGAAACAACCGTAAGGAACCATTGGTCGATCGACCAGGTGTCACGGTAACAGTATCCGTACCTCAGTCTCTGATAAATGCAGACAATGTCTTCTCTCCATATGGAAATCCTTTCCCATAGCGATTCTCTCTTACGGTGCGACAGAAAAACGGAACATTCTTCCTTCCGTCTCTTTCCGTTTTCCTTCGGACTCATTCGCTTTGTAATTCTCTTTGCGGTTTCATCCATTGTGCTTTCTCCTTTCCCGTAATATCCCTGATACGACAGTTATATCACTGCACAGGAAAGACTGCATTGAACCTCTGGGTGAACTACCCATTGTCTTAAGCCAATGGGCTTCCTGCTTCATCGACCTCGTAACCTACTATCTCCACAGGCGTTAATTTGGGCAGTCCCTGCCCTATATATTTCTTTATGCTATTTGTCTTAATCCTTCTGTCAGTATATTTTTCGCGGCATTGATATCCCTGTCATGTTCTGCTCCGCATTTCGGGCATATCCATGTCCTCACTGACAAATCTTTTGTATCTGGATTCTGATACCCGCAAACAGAACATAATTGACTACTGGCATAAAATGTATCTATTTTGATGTATTTCCTGCCATTCCATTTTGCCTTATACTCTAACTGTCTTGTCAGCTCATACCATGATGCATCACTTATGGCTTTTGCCAGATGATGATTTTTTACCATGTTTTTTATCTGTAAATTCTCTGAAACTATCACTTGGTTTTCGCTGATAATCTCATGTGAAACTTTATGCAGATAATCTTTTCTCATATTCCTTATTTTCTCATGGCATATTGCTATCTTTTTCTTTGTTTTATAATAGTTCTTACTTCTCTTTCCTTTATGTGACAGTTGCCTTTGCAGCTTTACAAGCTGTTTCTCGTATTTTTTTATAATTTTTTGATTCTCATATACCTTCCCATCGGAAGTAATACATAAATCTTTAAGTCCTAAATCGATTCCTATGTTATGATTTGTATGTGCCAGTTCCTTATGCTCCGTTTCTACAAGTATGGACACATAGTATTTTCCACTGGAAACCTGCGAAACGGTCGCTGACTTAATCTGCCCACGATATTCCCTGTGTAACCTTGCTTTTACCGCTTTTAATTTTGGCAATTTTATCTTCCCTGTCTCAAAATCTACCGCTATATTTCCATTTGTGAAGTTTGTTGTGTATGATTTATGGTTATCGTGTTTGCTCTTGAATTTCGGATATCCTGCATGTTCCTTAAAAAATTTTTGATATGCAGCGTCCATGTGATAGATTGCGTTGGTCAGAGCAAATTTATCTATTTCTTTTAACCATTCATAGTCTTTCTTTAATTCTCTGTTACAGTAATTATTACAATCCGTTTTACTAACTGACTTTTTCTCTTTCTCGTATATTTCTTTCCGATATGCCAATGTCTGATTGTAAACAAAACGGCAACAGCCAAATGTTTTTGCAATCTGAATTCTTTGTTCGCTATTAGGATATATCCTGTATTTATATGCTTTTAACACCCACTGTCGCCACCTTCCTACCCTTGATTTTCTATATATTTTCTCAACATCTCTTCTGATACATTTCCTACACTGCAGACAAAATATCCGTCCGTCCAAAAAGTATGTTCTTTCCAGAAATGTTTTCGTAGATAATCCGGATATCTTTTCCAAATATGATAGGTTGTATAACTCTTCATCAGATTTACTATTTTACTGATAGACATTGTTGGTTCTGTTTCTATCATGTAATGAATATGATCTTTATCTGTCTCCATATATCTGATAATGACTTTATGCTTTTGACATATCTCATAAGAAAACTGCTTTATATCATCTGATATTTGTTTTGACATCAGCAATTTCTTTCTATACTTGCATACGAATATGATACTGTAACAAATATTTGTGTCTGTTTTTGATTTCCACGTTTCCATAACGCAAGTATAGCACAAACCTCCGCTTCCGGCTACCTTAACCCACCGTCTAAAGCCAGTGGGATTGCGGTAGCCCTATTTCAAAGAAGGATAAATGTCAGCTGATCTGAGCATTCATCCTCTTCCATTGTTTCCTATAATATTGCTATTTAGAAGTCATCATCCATATCACAATCATCGAAGTCAATGTCATCCTCGTCGTCATCATCTTCATCGAAATCTCCGGCATCTCCAAAAAGAGCCTCGTGTTCCTCTTTGCTGGTACACATTAATTCATCCCATAAGAATCTTTCAGTTGCATCAATTTTTCCATCACCGTTAAAATCCTTCCACTTCATACCGGCGCCCTCCTTAAAGATTGCTGATTTGTTTTTCTTTGTACCCTTATCATAACACAAATGCTGTCCAATAAAACGGACTATTCATATTTATTACTTTGTTTGAAATATCTTTTTGGAATCTGTAAACTCCCTATTACCTCGTTATTGGAAATCTGGCAGTTCCAGCCTTTTTAATTTGTGAGCATCCAATCCGATAACCGTCTCCACACCGTTCACTTCGGCTATCTCCCAGAACTCCTTCCAATAATGATGTTTGTGTCGCATGGAGGAACAATTCTTTTCCAGAGGCAATCCATATTTCACAGCTGCATCAATCACCCGTACAGCAACTGCTTCCATTTCCAGAGTCCAGATTTTCTGTCTTCTGAAAATCCGATCCGGATGAGCAACGATCTTGAAACAGCCTGTTTTCATTCCCGCGATCATCGCATCGCCAAGAACTGTGTATTCGTCAACCTGTAATCGTTCTTTCGGCCATTCGAACGTATAATGCTCTCTGTCTTCCGGGTCTTCTGCCATATGCTGTCCAAGCAAAAGAATTTCCAAATCCGGATTATTGGAAAGTTCTTGATAATATCCACTCTGATCATATCTGGAAAAATACTCAATCTCCAGTCCGATATGAATTTTGATTTTTCTCTGATACTGTTCCTTCAGATTTTTAAGAGTGGATATGTATTCCGGCAGTTCCTCATACTTCATCCGTCCGCCAAACGGATTACCGGGGAATGGAGCGTGATCCGTAAAGCAGATATCAGTTGCTCTAAGACCAATCGCTTTTTTGATATATTCTTCATCGGATACCATCTCTGCATGTCCGCAGCGGAACGTATGCACATGGAAAAGATATCGTTCTCCTAATGAAATCATTTTTACGCTCTCCTTTCATGGTGCCAAACACATGACGGCATACCATTAAATACATTTTATAAACGGTAGGGTATCCGTTTGAATTGTAGAGCCGTATAATCCAGCTGTATAGCAGTTCTCCAGGATACGGCCGGAAACATGTCGGCATGGTTATTGCATTCATGTAATCTTCTCTCTTTCATCATTATTTTTTGTGAAAGAATTATGGAAAGAAAACGATTTGTTTTGGCAAAAAAAGAAGCACGGACCGTGACGATCCGCGCCTCCTGTCGTAAGTACAAATGCTTTATATTTTGGGAATACCGAGCGAAATTTCTTCTGCCTGAAATGAGATGCGGCCGTTCTGAGTAAGGGAGAAGCCGTGAGTGATCATATTCTGGCACACCTGCATATAAACCAGTACATTTTTCTGTCTGGAAACCAGATTTTGCAGATGCAGTTTGATTTCCCAATCATTGACCTCACGACCATACTTAATCGCTTTCACAATACGAAGCATCGGATGAGCGGGCTCGCGGATCTCTTTTACCCATTTCTTCCGCTTTTCCTCAAATTCTTCCATGGACATATCCATAAATTTGCCATCCTTAATGTCCGTGATGATATCCGGATACTTTTTGGTTCCCCAGATATCCAGATATGAGCAGCGGGCTTCTACCGGAGTGAACAGCACCTCCAGCAGATACTCCAAATCGGGATCCGCGTCCACTCTTGAACCAAGCCCCAACCCGATATCATGGCTTTCTTTGGAGATCAGTTCTTCCAGTGTGTCGTACAAATCAAACATCTCATGAGTGTCCGGGATAAACATAGTTTTCCATCATATGAATTTCTCCTTTCCTTCCAGAACAATAGATTTTCTTCCGTATTCTTCGTTTTCCAGTTCAATCGCATTTGCCGAAGTTTTTATTGAATCTGATCAGATATATTTTTTGATCCATTGATCAAGGAATGCCATCTGATTGTCCGTGTGAAACCAATGTTCCCCGCCTTTCATGACGGTCAGTGTGGCACCAATCTGGTCTGCAAAACAGGAAATGGTTTCATAAGATGTCAGGCTATCCCGATCCCCGTACAAAATGTGTGTCGGAACATTCCATGCAACAGGATGTTCTTTTACATAACAAAGATATTCCCATGAAAGTGTTTCACCGAACGCTGTCGGGATATTCTTCCTGCACTTAAGCTCTTCTTCCGTAACATTGGCCCACAGCATCATATCAGAAATCAGCTTTTTCATGTCTACGACTGGTGAAATAAAATAAGCTTTGCTGATTTTTTTGTCCGTTAAAGCGTTCATGGAAAAGAAAGCTCCTATGCTGTTGGCAATGATTTCCACAGGCTGAGCATTCCGGCAGACCGTGTCAAAGAATTTCGGAAATTCTTCCCTGGCCTCCCATGGTGTCTGCGATTCATAATCAAAACCAATGACATCACAGTTGCCAAAAGCGGCTTATAATGAATGGCTTCTTCGGCATTACCGCCTTTGCCGTGAATGTATATGATAGTTTTTGCCATAAAATGATTCTCCCAGTACGTTCAATTTATTCTGTCTCCAGTATAAGCCGCCGCACGGACTGCGTCAATCACACACTTGTGTATAAGAGAAACATAGAATCCCACGCAGCACTTCGGAGACGCAGGTTGAGTGTAATTACGACACTCCGCCTGCTGTCCTTTTTACCTGCATTATGATAGAATGGACCCATAATGATCGAACACGCAAAGGAAATGATGGGTATGAACATTGAATTAAGAAAACTTCTGGATTCGGATAAGGAGACATACTTCGAATTGGAAAATGAAACATGGGTAAACAAGCGCATGCTGCAGGACGAAGAAGCGAACGACCGATCGTGGAAAGCCATGTTTGCCGATACCGAGGCTCATTATGCCGTTCTTATGGGCGATCAGGTCTGCGGATTTGCTTCCATTCTGAAACTGGGCGAAGAAGTTCAGGAATTTGGGCTGGAACTTTTTGAAAGATTCCGTCATCAGGGGATTGGATATGCCGCTTTGGTTCGGTTACTGGAAATCTGTAAGAATGAATATCATGTGAAGAAACTCCACAGCAAGGTATACCCGGATAACTTTCCAAGCATTTTGCTTATGAGAAAGATCGGCGGTACTCCCTATGAAATCACGGAGAACCCGTGCATCGAGGAATCTTTACGGACAGAGTTTCAAAAAGACAATGCTGAACTGATTTCGGATAACGTGAAAAGAATGGCGGAACTCTTTGGCGTTGAACCGGAGCTGCTGCTTTCCAATTTGCTGGTATTTCAGATCCCGCTCCAGCCTGCGGAAATACGTTTTTCTCTTTCTTTGACCGGTGATCTCAGTTATGAGAAAAAGATAGAAACCAAAGCAATCAACCACATGTATCAGGAAACAACTCGGATTCTGAAATCCATACTGGAAAAGGCGAAAAAAGGCACAGAAGAAGATTTTAGGAAAGAAATGATGGATATGATTGAAAATCTTGAATCGCGTATGTAATGCAGGACTGAGCAGGGAGATTTTTGAAATTCTGTGAATCATCGTTTTTTCAGGTAAAGAAAAAGCACGGACGCTGGGTTCGTGCTTTTTCTTTGGGTAAATTGGTGAGTTTAGATTGTTGGAATGAAGGTGCCGTTGTTCCAGGTATCTGCTCGTTTTGTGAATTCAGGATGAGACCAGTATCCTACAAACATATTTTCAAAATCGGATACATTTGTAATGTCCCAGTGTTTGATGCCGCTTTCCTGCCGATTCTGAAAGACTTTGCGGAGATCACCGGTTCCAGACTGAAAATCCAGCAAGACCCGTGGCATGACATCACGGCAACTTTCAGCAGTCAGTGCGGCATTGATATTACGCCGCGTGAAAAGAGAATGCGTATGGTCATCTCGGCCGCCGATCATATCAGCATCAATAAACAGACTGATTCCGACCGGGTGGATTTTTCTCTTATCTTCGGTTTTCCGGATGATGCAGAATAAGAAACAACAGGGATGTACGGATCAATCTAAATCCGTCATCCCTGTTTTCGTATATATACATCTCTCCTACAGCTCGTCCACCGACTCCACGATCTTTCCGTCTCTCCAGATCCTCTCAAGATCATAGAACAGACGGTCTTCCTTGGAGAATACGTGTACGATCACATCGCCGTAGTCCATGAGTACCCATGTAGAGCTCATGCTGCCTTCTTTCTGGTGGCACTCGTAACCTGCCTTGAAGAGCTTCTCCTCCACGTTATCAACTAATGCCTGTGTCTGGTTTGCGTTGGAAGCGCTCGCGAGAACGAAGTAATCCGCGATCACGGAAACGCCTTCAATGTCGATAATTTTTACATCTTCGCCTTTTTTCTCTTCCAAAGCCTCGACTGCAAGCTTTACCATTTCTTTTGACTGATTCAACTGATTGTTCCTCCTTGTCTTGATCGGTCTCTCCGGCCGCGCCGGCTGTCTCTTTCTGTTTTTCTGAAACGACACGGCGCATATCCTGGCAGGCCGCCTCCGTCATCGGATCGATCTGGCACCCGGTGCTCTTCAGATACTCGAGAATGCTCTCCATGATCTCAAAACATGCCTGATCCAGGTCAATAAAGGCAAGCTTCCGCATTTCAGGAAGATTTGCCGCCTTGGACCGTCTCGGTTCAATATAATCCGCCACATAGAGGATCTTGTCGAGCAGACTCATGCCCGGCTTTCCCGTCGTATGGCAGGTGATCGCGCTTAAGATCTCCGGATCATCCACTCCATATTTGTTCTCAGCCATCCACGCCCCGAGTTTCGCATGGAGCAGGGACGGGTCGCGCTCTTCCTCGGCTGTCACCGGGATCCCGCGGTCCAGACATTTCTGAAGCATGACCGGATTTTCAAAGCGTTTTGCCGAATCATGCAGAAGTCCCGCAAGATCGGCTTTATCAAGATCGTACCCATACCGCATTGCAAGCGCCTGACAGGTAAATTCTACGCCGAGCGTGTGCTCGTACCGGTACGCATCGAGTTTTTTCTTTAAATGTTTTCTGATTTCAGGTACCCGACTATCCATAATGAATCTTCTTTCTGAATCTGCCCCGCCGGGATATCTCCCGCACGGATCCTTCGTTTTCACCTGTTTTATTACAGTCAGGAGCCGGACTGTCTCCTTGCAGTTTACCTGCCTCTATTTCCTGTACAATCCTGTTTCCCTGATGTAATTTGCAACGGCTTCGGGCGTGTCTTTCGAGAGGTCCTCCCCCAGCGCCGCCCGTTTCCGGATATCCGCGGACGCTTCCTCGATCTTCGGGTTGTGGAGGATCCGGATATCAGCCCCATATTTTTTATTGAGGTAAGAAACCTCATCTTCAAGGGAAACACCGCCGTCCTCGTATGTCCTTCCGGAGACCAGGAGTACCGCCTGTGCCATCACCTGTTCGGGATGATACCAGGATTCCAGCTGATACAGGGAATCTGCCCCGATGATAAAATAGACCTCGATATCCGGGTACGCTTCCTTCAAAAGCGCCAGTGTCTGCGCCGTGTAGGTATTTCCTTCGCGTCCCATCTCAAAATCGGAGACCGAAAAATACGGAACGGATTCCGTGGCAAGCTCCAGCATCCGGATGCGCGCCGCTCCGTCTGTGATATGATGATCTTTTTTGTGCGGCGGAACATGAGACGGCATGAACCAGATCTCATCCAGCCCATACTCCCGGTGAGCCTGTTCTCCAAGGAGCAGGTGTCCGTTATGGACCGGGTCAAATGTTCCCCCAAGAATACCAACGCGTCTCATAGGATCCTCCATTACCGACAGGATTATCGTTTTTCCTGTTCTTCCCGTTCCGCAGTCCGTGCGGAGATCACTTTCGCAAATTTCCGGCACAAAGCGACATTCAGGAATACAGGTATTTCCGCGGCAATTACGGAAGAACGATCTTCCGGTCTTTCTCTTCCTTCGCCGGTTTGTACAGAACGATCATCTTTCCGATCACCTGTACAACCTCAGAATGAGTACGCTCTGCAAGGATCTGTGCAAGGTCTTTTCCGTCATCCGCACAGTTCTTCAGAACGTGGATCTTGATCAGCTCTCTCGCGTTTAATGCTTCCTCAACCGATTTTGTGATCTCCGGTGTGAGGCTGGATTTACCGATCTGTAAAACGGCATCCATCGTCATTGCAAGTCCCTTTAAATAGGAACGCTGTTTGCTTGTCATAATAACTCCTTTTCATATATGGAAAAGCGCGGCTCCCTGGATGTTCCCATGAAACGCCCGGGAAGCTCCGGCGCATTATTTATAGTAATCAAATACGAGTCCGTACATGCGGACGGTATCGCCCTCCTGGATCCCCGCTTTTTCAAGATCTGCAAGGATTCCGGACTGCTTTAAGAATTTCTGGAAGAAGTCAAAGCCTTTCTCGGAATCAAGATTCGTGTATCCGAGCATCTTCTCGATCCTCGGTCCCTCGACCACGTAAATGCCGTCCTCATCCTTCTCGACCGTGTACGGAAGGGAACGATCGCCGACATACTCGATCTCGAACTCTTTCTCGAAGATCTTCGGTGTGCGGTCTGTATTTTTGATCACATCATAGAGATAATACAGAAGATCGTTCACGCCCTCGCCGCTGACTGCGGAGATTCCGAATACCGGGATCCCCATCGGCTCGAACTCTTTCTTTAAATCTGCAAGCGGATCTGCGCCCTCATCATAAACTGCATCCAGCTTGTTGGCTGCGATCGCCTGCGGAAGCTTTAAAAGCTCCGGGTTGTAGGCGGAAAGCTCATCCATGATCGCATGAACATCCGCGATCGGATCACGTCCCTCTACGGAAGCCGCGTCAACCACATGGAGCAGGACTTTCGTGCGCTCGATATGACGAAGGAACTCATGTCCAAGACCGGCTCCCTCGGATGCGCCCTCGATCAGTCCCGGGATATCCGCCATTACAAAGCTGTTCCCGTCACCGAGATTTACAACGCCAAGGTGCGGATTCAGGGTCGTGAAATGGTAGTTTGCGATCTTCGGTCTCGCATTGGAAACGCGGGATAACAGGGTGGATTTTCCGACGTTCGGGAATCCGACAAGTCCCACATCCGCGATCACCTTTAACTCCAGCTGTACCCAGAGTTCCTGTCCCGGCTGTCCCGGCTGGGCATATTTCGGAACCTGCATCGTCGCTGTTGCGAAGTGCATATTTCCAAGGCCGCCCTTTCCGCCCTTTAAGATCACTTCACGGCGATTTTCGCCGGACATATCCGTGATCACTTTTCCGGTTTCCAGGTCCTTAACGACAGTACCTTCCGGGACCTTGACGATCAGGTCCTTTCCGTCAGCGCCGTGGCAGCGGCGTTTTCCGCCTTCCTCGCCATTTCCGGCCGCATATTTTCTTACATGACGGAAATCTACGAGCGTATTTAATCCATCATCCACTTCGAAGATGATGTCTCCGCCTCTTCCGCCGTCACCGCCGTCAGGTCCTCCATTCGGAACATACAGTTCACGCCGGAAGCTTACATGTCCGTTTCCGCCGTTTCCTGATCTGATAAATACTTTTGCACTGTCTGTAAACATGGAAAACCGTCCTCTCAATAAATCTTTTGTAACTACTCAGTATCCTCAAGCCTGTGTCTTATTACGGTCAGCGCAGCAAGTGCGCAGACCTACTGGATTGTTACAATCTTTTACCTATAAAAAATGTAACAGCAAAACCTTTCTTTCCTGTTTCCATGAATCCCGAGTCTCACTGTTACACTGCCATCTAATCTTAAAAAAGCTCCATACCATCCAGTATGGAGCTCTTCGTTATTATTCGTTGATTGCCTGAGGATATACAGAAACCTGTTTTTTGTCTCTGCCCTTTCTCTCAAACTTAACAACACCGTCAACTTTTGCGAATAATGTATCATCGCCGCCGATGCCTACGTTAAGACCCGGATGGATCTTTGTTCCGCGCTGTCTGTAAAGGATGTTGCCAGCTAATACGAACTGTCCGTCTGCTCTCTTAGCTCCAAGGCGTTTGGACTCAGAATCACGTCCGTTCTTTGTGGAACCAACACCTTTCTTATGAGCAAATAACTGAAGGTTCATCTTAAACATATCGTTACACCTCCCTGAATCGAAATTTGATATATTCTGCTCCATATTCATCCCGGATGTTTTCGAGTCCGAGGATCAGGGATTTCATGAGGAGCTGCGACTCAGAACTTATTTTATCCGGGAAGGAAAAAGAAAAGCTTCCGCCGTCTTCCCCCACACTTCCTTCGAAGTGGTCGTCCGTAAATGTTTCAACGGAGTTTGCCATGTTGAGAACCAGTGCGGAAACAGCAGCACAAATCACGTCCTGTCCGTATTCTGCATAGCCAGCATGACCATTGATATCGATTCCCTTTACTACTTCGTTCCTGTCACGCAGGATATTTACCTGAATCATAATCTTAATTAAGCATTGATCTTTTCAATCTTAACCTGAGTATAAAGCTGTCTGTGGCCATTTTTCTTATGGTAGCCAGATTTGCGCTTATACTTGTAAACGATAACTTTTTTGCCCTTGCCAACTTTCTCTACTGTTGCAGATACTGTTGCACCCTCAACGGTCGGGCATCCGATTGTAAGCTCTCCGTTGTTAACAGCAAGAACCTGATCAAAAGTTACTGCAGAACCAACCTCTGCGTCGATTCTCTCGATCTTGATGCTGTCGCCCTCGGCTACTCTATACTGCTTACCGCCAGTTGCAATAATCGCGTACATATTGCACCTCCTATTATCATTACTCGCCAGTTATGGTGTCCTCCGTTATGGAGTCCTTGGAAACCTCACTGTGCGGCACACTAGATAACTATATCAAATACTTTTCTTGTTGTCAATCACTTTTTCTGCAATTTTTTACATTTTTATTTTCTGTCTCCGGGGCTCTCTCTTCATATCTGAAATCCAGCTCTCCCAGTGAATATCTTCATTCAGAGCGAAGTTTTTTCCGTTCACCAACTGTTATCTTCTTTCTGTCTACACCCGCACCTGCTCATGCAGCGGCCGCCGGATCTTCTTTCTCGTGAGCTCCACAAGGCCTAACGGCGTCATGTCCACGAGGACTGTCTTTACGGGATCGGCAGCAACCGCCCGCCGCATCGCCGCCAGGAGCGCTTTCCGGCTCTCCTCCTCTTTCATGTCGATAAAATCAACAATGATGATCCCGGAGAAATTCCGGAGTCTCAGCTGGACAGCGATCGCCTCCGCCGCCTCCAGATTCGTCTTCAGATACGTCTCCTCCGAAGTTTTCTTTGAGACACTCTTTGCCGTATTGACGTCGATCACCGTGAGCGCCTCCGTCGGCTCGATCACAAGATTTCCGCCGGATTTCAGCCAGACCGTCTTCGCGAGCGCCTGCGACAGGATCGTCTCCAGGTGATAGAGCGCGGTGAGTGGAAATTCATCCTCATAAAACCGGATCACCGGTCTCCCTGCGCCCATGCCTGCGGCGTGCTCTCCGGAGCCAGCCGCATTGGGAGATGCACCGGAAATCGCATCCGGAAGAACCGCCGTTCCCAGTGCATCCTGAAGTTCCTTATAAACTTCCGGCAGGTCCGTAACAACCTCAAGACCTTCCGAGATCTTCAGATCCTGCACCGTGCGGACTGCAAAGCTCTCCGGCCGGTACAGCACGCTGCAGCATGTCCGGCTCGCCGCTATCCTGCAGATCTCCCGGTAACGCTCAAACAGTGATTCAAACTCCGCAAACACCGCGTCGAGCCCGGCTGTCTCCCCGTTTGTGCGGATGACGAGACCGCAGTTTCCGTGGGAAGTCTCTTCCCAGCGGCGTTTTGCCGCCTCCCGCCATTCCTTGTCGCGGATCTTTGCGGAGATCCCGAGGGAACTCGCCCCCGCAGTGAGCACTGCCGTCTGCCCGGTCAGTGTGAGATTCGAGGTGAGGACTGCGTCCTTCGTCTTCACGGCGGACCGCTCCACCTGGACAAGGATCTCATCCCCCGCTTTTAACGGGCCATGATCCGGCTTCCCGTCCGCATACAGCGGGCAACTGTTCTCCTTCAAGCTGTAAAACCCGTTAACTCCCGGCCGGTACTCCACGAAGGCCGCGTTGATGTTCTTTGCGATATTCTTTACTTTTCCGACGAAGATGACCCCCGTCTCTTCCTCCGCCGCCTCCGGCTCAAAATCGATCCGGACGGCACGTCCATTTTCAAAAAGCACTGCGGCGGTCTTCCCGCGCAGTGCCGTAATGATCAGCTTATCCAATCTTTTCTCCAATTTCTTCCCCGAATGATTCCAGAGTCACAAAATCATGGTCTCCTGCATCCGCGTAAACTTCCTCACGGTTGATGCGGAATGCAAACTGCGGATACTCTTTTCCGATGGACTTGCAGTACGCCTCAAGAACGAGCTCCGGCTTTACGTTGGCAGCACTTCCGGAAGATAACTGGAGGAACAATCCGTCTCCGTTCTCCGCGCGGTGTGCCTTGTAGATCAGGGGCTTTAAGTCCATTTCCTTCTCGCCCTTTTTCGTCTTTTTCACGATATTAAGGTTCCCGTTTTCGATGAAATCAAGGATTCCTGTATAGAACTCCTCCGCCGTCATGGAGAGTCCGTTCTCGTAATCATCCCTCAGGACGATCGTGTAGTCACAGGCTGCGACGATACTCATCGCATTCTCCGCATTGTCCGGGAGCAGACGGTAGCTTAAGACCTCCACGCCCTCGACCATCGTCTCATTTAAGCGTTTTACCATCTCCACAGAGGAATCCGTGGACAACACTTCGATATCGAGGTACTCTCCGCTTCCCGTGAGGCCGACACCGAGCGGAGCCGCAAAGGACATGATCTGGTGCGGGGAGAAACCTTCCGAATAGCGGATATCCACATCCGCGCGGCGCATCACCTTCTGAAAATACCGCATCGTGTCGAGATGTCCGATGAACTTCATCGCTCCCTGCTTGGAAAACTTAATTCTGATCTTCATAACAGACACCTCCCCCAAATCTTCTCACGCCGCATCCCGAGCATCTCATCCGGCAGTTCGGGGTAACGGTCTCTTTCGTCGCATTGATCCATTCTCTCTTTAAAAATTCCTTCGTCACACCGGTATCGATGAAATCCCATGGGAATACTTCGTCGAGGGAACGCGCTCTCGTCGTGTAGAAATCAATATCCACGCCGCATGTCTCAAATGCGTTCATCCAGACATCATTCTTAAAAGTCTCAGACCACGCATCATAGAGTGCACCCTGTCGGTAAGCCTCCTCGATGACAGCGGCAACCTTCCTGTCTCCGCGGGCCAGAACGCCCTCAAGGACGGTCACATCCGCCTCGTGCCAGTTGTACTTTAAGCTCTTGTGGTTTAACATCTCATGCATCTTGTGGTTTACGACGCGCGCTTTTCCGAGGAATTCTTCCTTCGTGCTCATCTGCGCCCACTGGAACGGGGTAAATGGCTTCGGAACAAAGAAGGAGGTACTTGCAACGACCTGCACCTTTCCGTTTCTCTGGTCCTTCGGGATCTCGTAATACTTCTCCGCGATCTTCTCGGAAAGCAGGGCGATCCCTTCCATATCTTCCACGGTCTCTGTCGGAAGACCCAGCATGAAATACAGCTTTACACGGTTCCATCCGCCCTGGAAGGCCAGTGCGGATCCGTTTAAGATATCTTCCTCTGTCAGTCCCTTATTGATAACATTTCTCAATCTCTGGGAACCCGCCTCCGGCGCGAAGGTCAGGCTGCTCTTCTTGACATCCTGAACCTTGCTCATAACGTCAAGGGAGAAGGCATCGATACGCAGAGACGGCAGGGAAACGTTCACGCCCTTGCCATGGAAGGTATCAATTAAGAATGTCACAAGTTCTTCCAGACTTCTGTAGTCACTGGAACTTAAGGAGCTTAAGGAAATCTCCTCATGTCCCGTATTCTTTAACATCCTATAAGCCAGCTCTTTTAAGCGTTCTACGTTCTTCTCGCGGACCGGACGGTAGATCATCCCCGCCTGACAGAAACGGCAGCCGCGGATGCAGCCGCGCATGATCTCAAGAACCACGCGGTCCTGGGTCGCCTTGATAAACGGAACCAGCGGTTTCTCCGGGTAGACGGACTCTGTCATTTCCATAACAAGCTGCTTTTCTACCTTCTCCGGCACCCCCGGCGCTGTCGGCAGAAAGCTCCTGATCGTGCCGTCTTCCTCATATGTCACTTCGTATAAGGACGGAACATAGATTCCAGGAATTCCCGCTGCCTTTCTTAAGAACTCCTGTCTGGAATCCCCGTTCTTTCTGGACTCCTTGTAGATATCAAGAAGCTTCCGGTAGGAGACTTCTCCCTCTCCGATATAAAACATATCAAAGAACACCGCGATCGGCTCCGGGTTGTAGGAACACGGACCGCCACCGATGACGACCGGATCATCCCAGGTACGCTCCTCCGCATGAAGCGGAATGCCGGAAAGCTCCAGCACCTGTAAAATATTCGTGTAGCACATCTCATACTGAAGCGTGATTCCAAGGAAATCGAATTCCTTCACCGGGTCCTGGGACTCAAGGGCAAATAATGGGATATGTTTCTCCCTCATGATCTTATCAAGATCCGTCCACGGGGAGTATACGCGCTCACAGTACACGTCCTCGTACTTGTTAAACATATCATAAAGAATCTGGATTCCCAGATGGGACATTCCGATATCGTATACATCCGGGAAACACATGGCGAACCGGACGTCCACAGCGGACGGATCCTTCTTCACCATATTCACCTCACCGCCGATGTAGCGGGCGGGCTGCTGGATACTCAAGAGTATCTCTTCTGGCAATGCTAATTTTCTCATAATTACCTATTTTTCCTGTCTTATTTAAAGTTTGCTGTTTCTATCTATCCTGTTGCGGACACACGAACCCGCAGAAACGTAGTCAATCCGCATCATTATACGTTATTTTCCTGTTTTCCGCAAGGGATTATTCTCGGTTTACCCCTCAAACATCTCCGCAAATTCCTCCGCAAACTCATCTTTCAGCATAAACCGGTCGATCATGCCGTTGTTCAGGTACCATTCGAAATCGGCTCCTCCCTGTTCCGCGATCAGGATCAGACGAATCTCCGGATTGATGCGGCGAACTACCTCACACAGTTCGATTCCGTTCATGGTCGGCAGTGTGTACTCCGCGATCAGAAGATCATAGGCTGACGGATCTTTCTGGACCCGGTCGATAAGGGCCGCCGGGTGTGCATATAGATCCACTGTCTTCCGGCTGTGAGATGCGGCCGCTTTCCAGGTCTTTGCAGATTCTTCGCCGGATACAATGGCGATCTTTTGTACATGCTTCAGCCGTTTCCGGCCGTCAGCTTCCACTTCCTGGCCGCTCTGCGGGATCTCAATGACAAATGTTGTTCCCTCACCCGCTTTGCTCTCTATACAGATCGTTCCACCGACCGATGTCACCATATTCCGAACCACCGAAAGACCGAGTCCGGTACCCTGTCTCGATCCTTTTGTTGTGTAGAACGGTTCAAAGATCTTCTGCATGGCATCATCTCCGATTCCGCAGCCGGTATCAGATACCTGCAGGCGGATCGCATCGTTCCCTTTTGCCGTCAACCGGATCCACAACTCCTTTCTCTCGGTCTTTTCCATAGCCTGAAACGCGTTTTTGCAGAGATTCATCAAAATGTGCTCCGCCATCCGTCTGCGTCCTAACACATATAGCGGTTCCTCCGCAATCTCTGTTTTCAACGTGATCGCCGCCGGGGCAAGCTGCCGCACGATGGATACCGCATTCCTGACTTCTTCCGTAAAGTTCAGTGGTTCCAGCCGCACACCGGTATCCTGTCTGGAAAAGGCGAGCAGTTCTTTTGACAGATTCGATGCCTGATCCACCGACTTCGTGATCTCATGGATCATCTCCTGATTCTCGGAAGAAATGGATTCATCATTCTCAAGAAGCTCCGCATAGATCAGCACCGGTGTCAGATAATTGTTGAATTCATGTGCAATGTGGCTCGCCATCATTCCCAGAGACTGGATCCGCTGGTAATGCCGGATCTCGTTGTTCTTCTGGACCAGCATCTCCATTCCGCGATTGATCTCCTTTAAATATGCGATCTCCTTCTGCTGGGATTCCGCCAGAAAACGGTTCCTCAGGAAAAACACCATGATCACCACAAGGATCATCATATACAGGACCATCACGCCGGTCAGCATGGCCATCATGCTCTCAAGCGGTCCCGAAAGTTCATGAACCGGCAGTGTGGAATTGACAATCCAGCGTTCTCCCTGGATCGAGATCGCCTGAAATGCAACGACGCGGCGGACTTTTTTTAATCCAGGATCATCCCAGACATATGTATCGATCACACCGGTTCCGGAGTTCTCATTTTCCTGCCTCATGATCCAGGCATTCAGGCTGCTCATGTCAAGATATGGATACCTCTCAATACGTCCATCTACCGCTTTAAGACCGATCTGGTTCTTTACATGATGCATGATGATGTTCATATTCTGGTCTTTGACGCTGGAATATCCGGCTTCTCCGATCTTTACCGGCGCGACGATCTTCTCATACAGCGCTCCAAGGTCCATGGCAAATGTGAGCATATAGACCTCAGATCCGACAGGGACATTCTTCTCAATATAAAGCTCATACCATCCCGTCTGATCTGATATTTCTTTTCCCGTGATCTCTGCAGGATGATTTCCGTTCTGGGAATCCACTATTTTCACTTCTCCGTCCGCAGATTCCTGAAATGTCTTTTTCCCCGGTTCATACCGGAATTTTGTTCCATCCGGTTCCGTCACAGTAATCCAGTTATAGATCCCTGCATTTTCCTTTAAAAAGTAGGCTGTCCTCGCATTGATTCCGCCAGACTCCGCCCAGACATTTTCCGGCATTCCTTCCCGGGAATAAAACAGGTCAATCTCCTCCAGCTGTTGTTCCATGTAGGAATTGAGGTTATTTCCGACGATTCCCGCCATGGTTAAAAGCTGGCTTTCCTCCGTCCGGATCACCTGCTCCCGGTACTGACTGTAAAGCCGGGAACCTGCAAATACCACAATCACTGATAAAATGATCAACAGACAGACCGCCACCAGTCTTAATTTCTTTTTATTTAAAAATTCTTCCATTTTTTATCCCTATACATTCAGCATATATCCAATTCCGCGCACCGTCTTCAGATACCGGGGCTGCTTCGGGTCATCCTCGATCTTGTTCCGGATCCGTTTCACATAGACGGTGATGGTATTGTCATCCACCACTGCCTCATTCCACACCTGAGTATAAAGCTGTTCCTTCGTAAACACCTGTCCCGGATGCTCCATCAGGAACCGGAACAAGGTCATCTCTCTGGCAGTAAAATTTAACGGCTCACCGTTTTTCAGGCACTCCATCTTTAAGGTATCTACCGTAAACGGGCCCTTGCGGATCCCAGCGTCTCCGGATGCCCCCTGGCTGTAGATCTGACTTCTGCGGATCAGTGCCTTTGCTGTCTGGATCAGGATCGCAGTATGAAACGGCTTTGTCAGATAACTGTCCGCGCCAAAGCCCAGCCCCAGCACCTGATCCATCTCATCGGATTTTCCCGACAGCATCATGACCGGCGTGTGGTCTCCCGCGGCGCGCATTGCCTGCAGCACATCATAACCACCCACATGTTCCATCATTACGTCCAGGATCACCAGATGGAACTGTTGTTTCTTTAAAAGTTCCAGAGCCTCGCTTCCATCGGCTGCCTCCGTCACCTGCATTCCTTCACGGGTCAGGGCGGTCCGCACAGCCAGCCGGATCGCCCGCTCATCGTCCACCAGTAGGATTTTTTCTGTATTCATAAACTTTCTCCTGCATCATTTTTCTTTCATTATAGCAAAAAATCCTGTTCTGCGGTACAAGATCCGTACTGCAGAACAGGGTTTTCATTCGTTATGTATCATTTAGATGGCAACAATGCCAAGAATCACACCGAATACCAGCATGATAAGGCTGATAATGTAGTACGGCGGAATGCTGAATTTCATATGATCTTTCAGCTCTGTTCCGGTCAGACCGATCGCAAGGTAAGTTGCCGGTACTAACGGGCTTACCATTAACGCGAGGTTCTTACCGATCAGCATGGTCAGAGCAGTATTCAGGGAAGCCACGCCATAGGTCTCGCCTACCTGCATAACTAACGGCATGATGCCATAGAAGTATGCGTCTGTTCCAACGCAGAGACCAAGCGGAAGCGCAAGAATACCAAAGATGATGTGAACGTACTTTCCGAGAGCTGCCGGAATGATCGCCATGATCGCATTTGCCATTGCTTCCAGCATACCGGTTCCGTCGAAGACACCTACCATAGCACCTGCGGCAAACAGTGTTGCGGAAATGATCAGGGCTGCCGGAGCATGCTTCTTGATCAGCTTGTCCTGAGTCTTCTGGTTCGGGTAGTTGACAGCCAGAAGGATGCAGAGACCAAGCATGAAGATTACATAGGATTTACCGATACCTGTGGATAACAGGGCAATCACACCTACTGTAAGTAAGAAGTTGAAGATCAGGTAAGCGTTGGATTTTCTTAAATCAGCCGCCTCTTTCTTCGCTTTCTCATCAGACTCCACCTCTACGCCCTTTCCAGCGCCGGCACCATGCCTGATCGCAAACATGCCGAGGAGTACAGCAAGAATGATGTTCATCATCAGGCCGACAACCTGAAGCGGGATCAGCATGTGCCATAACTCAGTGGCATCCATAGCGAGTACCGTAGCCGCTCTCGCTGTCGGACCGCCCCACGGAAGCAGGTTCATAACACCCATGCAGGCACCTGTCAGGCAGAGAAGAATACGGGAGTCAATGTTCATCTTCTTATATACCGGGTACATTGCCGGGATCGTAATGAGAACGGTGACAGCCGTAGTACCGTCCAGATGAGCGATCGTTGCGATCAGCGCTGTAACTACAGTGACCGCAATTACATTGTTTCCGGCTTTTTTTACCAGCCAGCCTACGATAACATCAAAGAGTCCGGTGTCTGCCAGAACACCAAAATAAATTACTGAAAAGATAAATAAGATACCATTGCTTGTGGTGGTTTTGATTCCATCCGCAATGAAGTCCATGACCTCTACCGGGGAGAAGCCAAGGATCAGGGCTGCAATGACCGGAATCACCGCCAGTACCACGATCGGAGACATTTTGCCCTTTAAGAGCAGTGCTACGATCGCGATGATCATCAGAAAACCAATAGCTGCTGTCATAATCATCTTCCTTTCTGGATATTTGTTAAATTCCTTACAGATTCATATTTTACAGACAGCAGTTTAATTGTTCATGACTGGAAAATGACAATTTTGTCATATTTTTGCGGTTTCTTCCTGTTTCCGCTTCCGAAATTCCTCTTTGATCTGTTCCAAAAGCTCTGGTCTTTCAATCATGTCGATGCATGTTCCCGCAAGGATCTCCGAACCGGACCGGATCGCTTCATGAGCCCGCTCCGTCTTTCCCGCATCGAGATATTCCTGCGAATGCGCCGCGGTACCCTCTGGCACAAACGCTGTGCGGATGCAGCATCCGGGCACATCATACATAACATTTCCAAAGTCCGTGGAGCCCGTCTTTTCACGCGGTCCGGCGAGCTGTGGTGCCTCAAATTTTCTTGCATTTTCCATGATCAGGTCATTCAGGGTCAGGCACGGGATCTTTGCCTGAAACGGGTAACTTCTCTCTGTCTCACAGGTCGTTCCCGTCATCAGGCACGCACCCTTTATGATGTCCTGAAATCTCGGAACGATGACCTTCTCCAAGTAATCCGTACTATAAGAGCGAAGTGTATACTCTGCCTTTGCCGTCCCGGGAACGATGTTCGATGGACCGCCGGCATCAAGGACCGTATAATGCATTCTGGAATCCTCAAGAACATGTTCCCTCATAAACTCGATCCCCTGAAAAGAAAGAAGCGCGGCATCAAAGGCGCTCTTCCCTTTGTGCGGGCTCATGGCGGCATGGGCCTCTACCCCATGAAAGGTAACATAAAAGCACTCAAGTGCCATACAGCGGACATCGACGCAGGTATTGGGAGCTGCATGCATCATGAGCGCAAGATCAATATCCTGAAAGCATCCTTTCTCCTTCATAATGATCTTTCCGCCGACCGTCTCCTCCGCTGGTGTCCCGTAGATCACGATCTTATAGGGCTGATCCTTACAGAGATCCCGAAGTGCCAGAGCAGCTCCGATCACAGACGGTCCCTGCATGTGATGACCGCAGGCATGACCGATCCCTTTCAGTGCGTCGTACTCTGCCAGGAATCCAAAGGAAGGTCCTCCGTTTCCCTGTTCATAGACAGCACGGAAAGCGGTCGGAAGACCCGCGATCCCACGCTCGATCTGAAATCCCTTTTTCTCCAGATAATCTGTAAGGATCGCACTGGAGCGGACTTCCTCAAGCCCCGGCTCAGCCAGGTCATAAATCCTGTCTGCCATTTTGGTAAGCTCTGCCATGTAAGGCGCAACGGCCTGCTTTATTGTTTCTTTCTTCATATCTCCATTCTCCTGTCACAATTTCGTGAAGATCCAAAGCGATCCGATCCATTCCTGAATTCCAGATCGATCTCTTTCAGCAGTTTTCTAAGCTCCGTCACCATCCGGTTTCTCTGTCTCACGAATGTTGTCTGATAGAACAGGCTCCAATCCGCGGGACTGTTTTCAGGGAGCGCCTTCGCGGAAGCTTTAAGAAGCTGCAGCGGACCATATGCAAAAGAAGTATCCTGTTCATACGCGGAGCCTGTGGAGTGCATAAGACGGCTGAAAACTCCTCCGACGAGACGGCAAAGGCGGTTATGTTCTTCGATCTTCTCCGTTCCCCATATATGTTCAAGCGTTTCACAACGATCCAGAACCTCTTTTAGAAGTGTTTCGATCTCATCCGCCGCCTGTTCATGCTCCTCTGAATTTTTTAACGTCTCAAAGTATGGAAGCCAGGTTTTTGCATAGCCGCGATAATCGGCAGGAAGCTTCTCCTTCGAGAGGAGTTCATACAGCAGAACGCCCACGACTCTCCCATCCCGCAAAAGCCCGTCAAGATCGATCTTGTCAAAGGTATCATCAATCGTATGCCACCAGTACACGCCGGGGCCCGGAGCATCCGAGTGTTTTCGTTCTTTTTTCGCCTCATAACGGGGATTGATGTGATATGGGATCTCTGCGCCCCAGAGCGACTGGTCCGCTCCCCGCCCGATACGCCCAAACATCATTTCCGCCGCCGGATCTACCTTCCGCACCTGCTCTTTCAGCCATTCCTCGCCCTCAAGCCCCGCTGTCCGGATCGCAAGCGTATGGTCTGCTCCTTTTGATCCCAGAAGATCAAGATTCAGGTGAGCGATGCAGTGCTCCTCAAGCTCATCCCAGTGGTGATCACAATACCAGGTGGATCCCATATAGCGCCCGTTGGAATGTCCCGGCCACCAGGCGATCCGCAGGGAATAGAGCATCTCATCCTGATGTTCTTTCATATAACGAGCAAGCTCCAGAGCCAGCGCATTTGCCGTGCAGTTGTCAAAAGCGCCACGATACCAGGTATCATAGTGACCGGAGAGCAGGACAAAATCCCTGCTCTTTCCCGGGATCTCGGCGATCGGCAGCGCGACGTTTTTTACGCATGTGTCCACCTCGCTGGAAAGCTGCGCAAAAAGCTGTTTTCCTTCTGCCTCATATGTTTTCAGCTTCCGGATCAGTTTCTCCCCGCAGGGCTTTGAGACGGCGACCACCGGCATCCGTAACTGGAACAGAGATGAGTCCATATCCGGAGTTCCCCAGACAGGACTTACCGTGTCCTCATGGACCGCATCCTCGTCGGAGGTCCAGATCTGGATCCACCCGGCCGCTCCATGCTGCTCCAGCAATTTTGCGTAACGCTCATCAAATCCGTACCCGAGGACAAGCTTTCCGGCAACCGTTTCCATAAACTGTTTCTGTTCTGAAAGGGAGACTTCCGTTTTTGTTCCAGGATCGTAAATCAGCGGGATCTCGATCCTCCCTTTTGTGCTCTCCGAGAAAGACCTTGGACGGCAGGGGAACTCCTCACCATCTGCGATAAGGACACTGCTCACCGGATTGCTCAGATAAGCCGGAAAATCCTCCTCATGGCAGGAGATCCCGGATTTTTCCAATACCTCAAGAATATACTCGACCGCGCGATACGCCTCGGGTTCACCAGAAAGCTTGTCGAACGAACAAAGGTACTCCAGATGTTCTCTTAAGCGCTCCTTCACTTCAAAATCCTGCATCTTCTCTTTTCCTCCGTCTTAATAGCCGATCATGAGTGCCCCAAGCATGAACAGACATCCGAAGAATGTCCAGATCAGGAATAACGGCATCATGAATTTTAACCATTTTACATACGGGATCTTCGAAACGACGAGATACCCCATCAGCGCAGAGGATGTCGGAAGAACAGAGTTTGAAAATCCGTCTCCGAGCTGGAACGCAAGGACAGCTGTCTGTCTCGTGATACCGATCAGATCCGCAACCGGTACCATAAGCGGCATGGTAACCGCGGCCTGTCCGGTACCGGAGGTGATCACACAGTTGACAAGTGACTGTGCAAGGAACATTCCGATGGCTTTTAAGGACTGCGGAAGAATGTTTACGATACTTGCGATTGCATGGACGATGGTGTCAAGGATCATCGCGTCAGATAATGCAAGCTCAACACCGCGGGCAATACCGACGATCAGAGCTCCCACAACGATTCCCTTCGCTCCGTTTCCGAACGTAGCGGCGATCTTGTTTGGGCTATAGCGGTTCACGATACCGCAGAGCACACCCATCGCGATAAAGATCGCAGACATCTCCTCAAAATACCATCCGAGCTTACTGAGTCCATAGATCAGGACCGCAAAGCCGGCTACGATCACTGCCAAAGTCAGACCATGGGTCAGGTTCAGCGCTTCTTCTGTATCATCGAAAGTAAATTCCTGATCCTCAGGCTCTCCGTAAATGATACTCTTTGTCGGGTCCGCTTTCACGCGCTTTGCGTACCAGGTAATGTAGACCGTATCGATCACCAGAAGAACTCCGAGAATAAAAATGCGGTATCCCATACCGGAAAACATCGGGATCTCCGCAATATCCTGAGCAACACCGACATTGAAGGGATTCAGGATTCCGGCTGTAAATCCGGATGCGGCGCCCATAGCAATCATTGCGGTACCTGTCACTTTGTCAAGTCCCAGAGATGCCGCAAGGGCAATTCCGATCGGCACAAAGATCATGACCTCCGCAGACATTCCCATCGTTGTTCCAAAAACAGAAAATAACAGCAGAAATGCAGGGATCACAAAATACTCGCGGCCGCGGAAGGCTTTCGCCATCTTCTTGCAGAGAACTGTAAGGATCCCTGTGGATGTGATGATCTCAAAGGAGCCGCCGATAATAAGGATAAACGTAACTGTGCTTGCCGCCTTTACGATCGCCCTGTAGATCAGTGCCGGAACGGTTAAAAAGCTTACCGGGTGAGATTCGACATAATGGAAGCTCCCTGCTTCCACGAGGGTTCTGTTTGTCGCCTCATCCGTATACCGGGTATACTCTCCGGCAGGCACAACATAAGTGGCTGCGACTGCCAGAAGGATCAGCACTACAAGGATCACAAATGTGTGCGGCGCCTGAAAAGGCTTTTTTTCTTTTAATGGTTTCATACTTTCAATCCTTCCTTGATTTGTTTTCTTTCTTAGACTATAATCAAGATATAAAATTAAAGCAAGTTTAATATTTTTATTGTTTTATTTAATATTGTTTATTTTTATGCGAAATTGCAAATATTTATTCAGGGAAAGGACCAGCGAAACGCCATGGATATGCGGGAACAGCTCTATATGCTTGAAATTGAAAAACACAGGGGAATTAAGGATGCGGCGCAAGCCCTGCATATCTCTCCGCCTGCCCTCAGCATATTTTTAGGAAATCTTGAAGAACGCACCGGGACAAGATTTTTCGACCGGATCGGGAAACAGTTTGTCCCAACCGAGGCCGGAAAGATCTATTTGGAACATGCAAAAGAAATGATAAAAATAGAAGCCCATTATGAAAATGCGCTTCAAAAATACATGGGTGGCTCTTCGGGAACGATCCGTTTCGGAATCCATCCCAGAAGAACACTTTATCTTCTTGCGAAGGCACTGCCTGTCTTTTCCGCCCGCTACCCGGACGTAAAGCTGATTCCATATGAAGAATCCACTGAGCAGATGATCCGGCACCTGCTTGCCGGAGAGCTTGATTTTGCCATTGTCAACGAATCCTCCAGCCATCCGCTGCTGGAATACTGCCCTCTCTATGAGGACTATATGGTCGCTGTTGTCTCCGCCGGGCACCCACTGTGCACCGGCGCGGCAAAGAAAAGCCGGAAAGATCCATGTCCGAGGATCGATCTCAAACGATTTAACGGGGAACGTTTTATCCTGCAAAAGCCGGATCAGTCCTCCAGGCACTACACAGACCTTGCCATCGCTTACGATCACGCCGAACCGGGACAGGTCTTTCTCCTCGAAAATCTTGAATCTGCCTGTCAGCTCGCAGCAGAAGGCTATGGGATCGCATTCAACTTCTACCAGTATATGAAAAATTTCCACTATCCCAAGCCTGTCCGCTGCTTCCGGATCGGAAATCCAGCTGATACTACCAGCTACTCCATCGTTACGCTGAAAGGAAAACAGACACTTCCGGCGATGGAGGAGCTGATCCGGCTGCTGCGGGAGTCCGCGTGAGGGCTATTGATTGTTCATAAGCATAAAAGAGTGGATAGTGCCCCGTTCTACTACGGCAGGCAAAATGCCCAACACATAGCGGCTGCATCTATCCACTCATATTATGAGTATACGCAAAATAGCGGAGAATTGCAATGGGGGGATAGATTTTTTGATTCACACCTCTGCAAGATGATAACGATTTGTGACACATATTTCAATCCACGCCTCCGCGGGGAGACGACGTTGAACAAGCAGGAGATAAGGCTTTCGTTGGACGGATTTCAATCCACGCCTCCGCGAAGGAGGCGACTCGTTACATCGTAGGTGACACGATCTCCGTGGAAATTTCAATCCACGCCTCCGCAAGGGAGGCGACTTTATCTTTTTCAACTGCATCTGGTACGTAACTATTTCAATCCACGCCTCCGCGAAGGAGGCGACCCACCCAATAATGCATAAATGATCATTCTCTGGATTTCAATCCACGCCTCTGCGAAGGAGGCGACCCTCATATGCTTCCGCGATTCTCTTCATTTTTGCATTTCAATCCACGCCTCCGCGAAGGAGGCGACGCAGCCATATTCGTGCTGCTTCTTTCGGCATGTATTTCAATCCACGCCTCCGCGAAGGAGGCGACAGTACATATGGATATTTCCCAGGATGCTGCGTCATTTCAATCCACGCCTCCGCGAAGGAGGCGACTTTTCCTCGTTGGCTGTTGTCTGATCTGTTTGTGATTTCAATCCACGCCTCCGCGAAGGAGGCGACTATAAGATCGATTGTTGCTTTGCTGATAATCGCGTATTTCAATCCACGCCTCCGCGAAGGAGGCGACACTGAGCAAACAGATAATTTTGCGTTGTGTAGAATTTCAATCCACGCCTCCGCGAAGGAGGCGACGTTGTCCATTTTTTGCTATCCTTGTTATATGTTTATTTCAATCCACGCCTCCGCGAAGGAGGCGACACTAAAAAATGGGAAAATGGCGAAAACCTTGAGGAATTTCAATCCACGCCTCCGCGAAGGAGGCGACCTTTATGCCGACGTGGAAGAGGACGACAAAGAGGATTTCAATCCACGCCTCCGCGAAGGAGGCGACCCGGCGGAATTTCGTATAATATTAATATAAAGAAATTTCAATCCACGCCTCCGCGAAGGAGGCGACTAACCTGTCACTTTACACGCCGGAGGGGTGGCTATTTCAATCCACGCCTCCGCGAAGGAGGCGACCTCTACCTCCGCTGTCATTTCCCGTGTGAATGTATTTCAATCCACGCCTCCGCGAAGGAGGCGACTGGAAAGACGGCGTTCTCCACATTGGTACAATGATTTCAATCCACGCCTCCGCGAAGGAGGCGACTGCAGCCGGAGATCGTGACGTTATCGTTTTTTGAATTTCAATCCACGCCTCCGCGAAGGAGGCGACAACGCCCGATCGCCGGGGCCTTCACTTGCAGAATTATTTCAATCCACGCCTCCGCGAAGGAGGCGACTATCCTTGATCTCTGCAAATTTCGCGATAACAGAAATTTCAATCCACGCCTCCGCGAAGGAGGCGACCGTTCGATCGCTGCATCAAGCTTTTTGCTTACGATTTCAATCCACGCCTCCGCGAAGGAGGCGACTAGGATTTCATCTATAACAATGTTTTCATATGGAATTTCAATCCACGCCTCCGCGAAGGAGGCGACAAAGGCCAGACGGCAGCGGAGACGGATGATTTTGGATTTCAATCCACGCCTCCGCGAAGGAGGCGACAGCATAAAACCGTATAAACAAACGACACCAAGTAATATTTCAATCCACGCCTCCGCGAAGGAGGCGACGAAACGTCAAATTCAACGCCTTCCGTGTGAACGATTTCAATCCACGCCTCCGCGAAGGAGGCGACGTTCCAAATACGGGCGTTCCGCTAGTCCATAATATTTCAATCCACGCCTCCGCGAAGGAGGCGACTTCCGGGCAGTCAGACAGCACCACGACAGGAAAATTTCAATCCACGCCTCCGCGAAGGAGGCGACTTTTTCCGCAAAGAAAAACAGTCCATCGTCAGTATATTTCAATCCACGCCTCCGCGAAGGAGGCGACAGCATTGATTACTAAAATTCATCTAAAACATCACATTTCCTTTCGACATACTGCACATAAATCTCCATTCAATGTGAATTATCTATTCCAATAATCAATGTATTTCATAATTTTTGTGCATTTTTTTAGGTGCGAATCCCTTAGCATTTTTATGTGTGCTTTTGGTTCGCACAGACTTGCTTTTACACGATCAGCACATCATCGGCAGCTATTCCCTTGTCAACACCGATCTGCTCCACCTTGGTTGCATATTTGTTTCCCAAGTAATAAAAACGGAGACTATCAACGCTGACATCAATAATGTCTGCAAGAAGTGATTTTAACATGATACATTGTGCGTTATCTACGATACACTCAAAAACAGAATTCTGTACGCGTCTGCCATAGTTTACACACTGCTTGGCAACTTTCCTAAGACGCGCACGCCCTGCTGCTGTTTCTGTGTTTACATCGTAGGTAATTAATACTAACATATGTCTCACCTCATTTCCATAAAAATGTTGGATAGGAATCTAAATCTCCGCGTAGATATCGTGCTAAAAGCATAGCCTGCGCATACGGAACCATTCCCCATTCTATTTTTTCATTCAAAAATGGATGGGTAATAACCTCCTTTTTCTTCTTCTGCCATTCCGTTATAAGCTTTTTTCGACAGTCATCATCCATCAAAACAGCTCTATTTTCTTTCTGTTTGAAGTCTTTTCCTGTTACGATTTTTTTGTTGATCAAGGATAAAACAAATCGATCTGCTACTACAGGGCGTAATTCTTCAATCAGATCAAGCGACAGTGATGCTCTTCCCGGACGATCGGTATGTAGATATCCAACACACGGATCCAATCCAACACTTTCCAATGCCGCCGTGATATTATTTGTCAATAATGTATACACAAACGACAACAACGCATTTACATTATCCATAGGTGGCCGCTTACTTCGTTCATGAAAGAAAAAGTCCTTTTTCTGCTGCAAAATCAGTTCGTCATATACTCCAAAATATATACTGGCCGCCTCACCTTCATATCCCCGAAGCTGTTCTCTTGAAATACTGTCCTGAATTCGGCTCAGCGCCTCCTTCAATTGAAATGAAGCTTTTTTCAATCGTTCCGTATCGACCTGAAGAGGATGATCTCGCAATGCTCGCTCAATGACCCAACGGGCATTGTATACTTTTCCAGTTATACAATTTTTTGCGATCTCCAACCCTATCTTCTCTGTTTTGCTGCTCATATACTGCTGTTCCCGTAAAAGTACATTTCCATGAACTCTTCCCGTTACACGTGCCAGAAATTTTCCCTGTGGTGTTATATAGCACAGGGAAATATTTCTGTCTGCACATGCACCCATAAGTGCCGGACTCGTACCGCGATATCCAAATGAGACAATTCCTTCAAGATTATGCAGAGGCAGCCGACCGAGTTCATCCTGATGCTCATAAATGACGACATTTTCACCATCCAGTGCCAGATAGCTGTTCTCAGACGTTACATACAATGTATTCAGCAGTTTTTTCATTCTTCTTCCTCCGTAAGTCTCTTTGAAATATATTCCTTTACACTTCCGGAACGATTCATTTTGGGAAGACAGATATCTTTTAAGGAACACGACTGGCATGCCTTACTATACTTTGATTTTGGCGTATATCCTCTTTGATAATACTGATGCATCTCCAAAAACATATCCTGTACTTCAGTCCGAAGTTCCTGTGTGATCTTGACGATCTCACGCCGCCTGGTTTCTCCATAAAAAAGTGCGCCTTCCGGAATTTCTGTCGAAAACATCTCTTCCAGACATATTGCTTGTGCTGTAAGCTGCAAAATATCCTCTTCCGTATGTTTCGGTCTGCCTTTCTTGTATTCTATCGGATGTATTGAATACAATCCTCTATGACCGTGCAAACTTATACCATCCTCACACTTATGAAACTCAACGACATCACATTCACCGGTCACACCCATTTCCTTAGAGTGCACAGGAAGGGCTCGTACATAAATTACATCCTTTCTTTTCTCCGTCAGATATGGATCATGTGCTTTTTTGTGCATCAATTCACCGATTACTGTATGCTCATTTTCTGCCCATTGATGCTCAATATGAATAAATGCCCATTGCCTTCTGCAGAATTTGAAATGCTGAATTCCTGATATCATCAAATAGTCATCTTCAGAATAACTCATTCAATCATCCTTTTCACTTCAACAGATTCAGGTATTTGTTCTTCGTGAATAGTAACCTCATAATCACGATAATTTCTCGGATACATGACATCATTCTTTCTTGTCACTTCCACTGCGTCAAATAATTTATATGCCGGGCAATCTCCTAATTCTTTACTATGTTTAAATACGATCAATTCACGAACAGCCATTTTTCCTCTTGCGGCCGAATGATCATTTTCAAACATATTTATAATTGCTTCCCATAAAAGTTCCAAATCTTCCTCAGAAAATCCTGTCACCTTTCGTGCCAGATTTGCCGATATATAACCCTCTGCCCTATAAAGTCCATATGGCACGATGCTTTTCCGTCCCATTTCTGTTTTTTTATCCTCAGCATCTTTTTCAGTCGTAATTGCTACTCTTGTAATTGTAACCTCTTGGCTGATCACCGGGTCAATGCTTCTCGCGAATCCAATCTGAACCGGCCCTCTGACCTGTCCACAATTTAAAGAGGCTTTCATAAATGTTGTCATGACCGCACCAAAAGTACGAATATCAAAAAAGTTCTGACACATATAATCGCGAATTTTAATATCTGCCTCAGGATCATTCTTCTTTAATTTTTTCAGACCTTCTGTCACCTTTTTATCATCTGTATCCGTAATTCCAAGATCCTCACAGGCTCTCCTGTCACTTCTATTTAACGGAACATCTTCTCGGATATAGATCTGGTATCCTTTCTCTCCCTCTTTTACCGTTTCCACATAATTTCGAATTTTACGTTTCAGGCAAACGTCTGTAACAAGTCCCAAACCACTTTCCGGATCAATGCGCGGCAAATTTCCCGCATCAGGATCTCCGTTCGGATTTCCGTTTTCTACATCAAACAATATTACAAATTCATACCTGTTTTTAATCACTTCGCTCATTCCTTATCCTCCCGTTTTGTATATTTATCCTGTAACTGGTGATAATATCCTAAATCAAACATTCCCTGTTCTTCCAAAGTCAGGCGCATCGGAATTTTATTCACTTCGCCAAGAATCTCAGTCAACAGTTTTTCATAATAGACTTTTGTTCCCACATTATCGCGCTCCAGCTTCTTGATATGGCTATTCTTCAGTCGAATTAAAATAGGAAAAACTGATGCTGGTGTCGCGCAGGCCGAATTAAAATATCTATCACGAATTGTAGAAGTAATTCCCGGATTGGCATCCTTCTGAACAAATTCAAGTACTGCAAACAAACGCCCCAGCAAATATGCCGGATCCTTACAGCTTTTATTTAATCCCATAAAATTCACTCCTTCCTTCCAATTTGTATTTCGTATTAGATATGATTTGATAATTGCGGCACGCCCCCAGGTCATTTTTTTATCTCCCTGGTCAGCCCGAATTCGAATTAATGTGTCCGTATAAAGGCTCGCCGGATAACGTCCGCCTGCAAGTATTGCCTGTAACACCATAGATGCCATATTAGCGACAGGATTTTTATCACGAGAATTCATATTAACGGTTTCCATTAACATCTCTCGTATTCCTATATATTCCTGCGTCTCCCATGATGGCTTTACAATTCTGGTTCGTTCATAATGTTCCGACAGATGCTCCAAAATCTTTCCAAATGAATTTTGATAGAAAAAGCGAACGGAAATTCTTGCGGCATTCGGTGCAAGACCTAAAATATAAAATTTTTGATCCGGATCCAAGCTAATGTCTTTTATTTCAATAGGCTGGTCTTTCTTTATGCATTCGAAAATCTCATATATCGTCTCCTGATTATCAATGGTTGGCTCAAGAGAAAACGAAAAAATATCCTGATAGGTCTGTTGTCCGTTATCCGCCCAATATATTACAATCGTATCACCTAACTGAAATGTATATTTTCTCTGTGCTAAAAGATAATTCAGTGCTGTTGTATAAGCAAATTCTGCATATTTTCCTACCGGAGCATTATAGCTTTGTTCTTTCCCATATGATTCGAACGCTGGAGCATTAAAAGATACCAGTGCTGCACCACTGGATTGTGCTCCGGGAACACCTTTGATTGCTCTGTGGATTCGAGATACCTTCGTCTTCACTCCAGTAACTAAGCAAGTTCCAATCGCCTCATCTTCTGTCTTGGTACCGGATATCTGCATTTGATCCCACATTGACCGGATTGCTTCATCTTCTTGAGCTTCCAACCCATTCAAAATAAAAATCAGATTGCCGCCATCTGTGATTTCTTCCCAGATTGCTGTTTGGGCTAAATCTTCCGGTAAATGCTCAGGATCCCAATTCTCAAAATATGCCCGGATCGCAGATGCCATTTCTCCTTCCACACTGCCTAACAGTTTTAAATGCTTTTCTTTCGCAACCTGAAAACAATCCAGCATTCGTTTTGAGCTTCCATCTTTATCCAGACCCAACATATATTTGGAATTATCACATAGAAAATTTGCCGCTACTCCTGAAGATCGCGTTACCATCTGGGGAACATTTCTGAAATCCGGAACCAAGACCTTTTTTTTGCCACGTTCTTCTTCCTTTTTTAAGTTTATAAAACCTCTGACCGTGCCATCTGACGCCAGATCAATTGCATATGATACTTTTGCTTCACACCAACCTTCTCTAGACACACGATTGTCTGCTGCCAGATTTTCATACTGTTTTACAAGTGCCTGAAGTATCACCGTATCACCTCGCAATTTCTTAAATCGATTATGCCATGTTTCATGACTGCGCGGAAAAACATAGGCTCTATATGATCAGGATCTGTATAATCCATATCATATAACATAAAGCCCAAATCCTTCTCCTGAACATTTTCATAATACGAATCACATTTTTCTTCTTCCCACAAAGCAAAATTTGCCGGGAACTCCCGACAGCCAAAACATGGCATATGGTAACATTCTCCCCGTTTAAGCCTTCGCATCATAATATCCTGGAACTTGCCTGGATTGTCTGTGCTATTTGCCTTGTCAGTCATTTCAAAGTGCGCTTCGATCACATACTCTACGTCACAAAGAATCAACGAAGCCCTTTGGACAATATCCTCTTTTGTATTTATGTACAGTAGTTTATCTGCACCATTATAAACCTGCAATACATTATTGGCAGAAACTTTGCTCTTTACCTCATTTCTCCGTACACTGGTAAACCGGATTGGCTTGTTTACATAAATCTTGTCAATTACCCATCTAAGACCTGGATGCCAGTAAATTGCTTCGAGAATTCCTCGCGCTGCTGACGGTGTGATTACATCATAGCTGCAGCGTTCCACCTTCATTTCCGGACGGGAAAATAAAGCGTAATCCCCCCAAACCTTTACTTTCACACTCATAGATTTCATCACCTCTTCCTGTAATACTTATGTGATTTTTAACTTTGCAAAGTTCGAATGTGCATTTTCCTGTTTCGTTCGCTGATGTTGTTCATTTTTCTATTTTGTGATATATTGTCTGTTTTTTTATATCTATACTATATCACATTCAAATTTTAAAATCAACACCAATTGTATTTTTGTTGGATAAACTTTCAACGAAATATTTTATTTGTCATATATGAACCATATAAATTAATCGATATTCGACCTATGTTTTTTACACAAACAAATTATTTTATATTATAATTTGTTTGTCAGCTCTTATTTTTCAATATAAGCTGTGGGTTGAAATGTTGACAGTTTTGCCAACACAGAGCAAGGTCCAACATGGATAAAACGTTTTATCCCGTTGGACCTCCATTTTAGAAACAATTAACGATCCTTTTTCTCGACCACTAATAAAATACTCCCATCCCTGATTCGATTTTTAATGTAAGCCCCCATTCCTTCGTATACTCATCTTCTTTACAAAGTTCATACAAATCCCTGATATCCTCCGATATTGCCCGAAGCATCCCGGCATCATACAGCATTTTAAAATTTTTCTCGTATACATTAACACAATACTGTCCTGCTTTTCTCATCAATGATTTCGTATATCCCTTACAACGAATTTCGCTTAAGATCTGTTTCGCCTCTTCCTCGCGCGGAATCAAAATCGAAATTGTATTCTCTTCTATCAGTTTGAACTCTTTTGCAGCTGTCGAGAAATTGTAACTGTTCTTTTTAAACTCACCCATGATATTCTTTTTATCCAAGACATTTCTTTGAAGATAATACAATTCTCTGAAATATTGTTCAACAGTTTCTGGGTCCGAGAAATCCATCCCCCGGTTCATAAGCGAGTTTGCTACATCCATTTGTTTTCTCTGCCCCGGCATGTACTCTCTTTCCGCCAATGAAAAGATGTAGACATTACTATCTTCTGCTGCCTGTTTTCCTTCACGATTGCACCTACCTGCAGCCTGAATCATAGAATCAACTCCCGCAAGCTGACGGTATACCGAATGAAAATCAAGATCAACTCCTGCTTCCACCAAACTCGTGGCTATTAAAATACAGGATTTTCTGCACTCCCCTTCTTTCTGTTTTAATCTCTCCCGCACTTTCTGAAGCACGGACATTCGATGTTTCGGATACATTGATGTGGAAAGATGGTACACGTGCTCTTTTCCATTCCCTTTTAATTTTTCGTACACGGATTGTGCCCGCGCTTTTGTATTGACAATGCAAAGTGTTTGTTCTTCTTCCATTAAACGTTCCACAAGCTCATCCTCACTGATTCTGCCAATTGTCCGGAAACTTGTTCTCGTAAAATACTGAAACTGCTCTTCTTTTCTCGGACATAATTCGCGAATATTCCATTCATTCCGAAACAATCCATCCAATGCAGGTTGTGTTGCAGTGCAAAGAACAAGACTTGAGTGATAGTTTTGAACCAGCTCTTCCATCACCGCCAGACATGGGATTAGATAATCAGTTGGCAGCATTTGCGCTTCATCAAATATGATCACACTATTTGCAATTCGATGTAATTTCCGGCACTTCGAGGATTTATTAGAAAACAAGGACTCAAAAAATTGAACATTCGTTGTGACAATAACTGGTTTATCCCAGTTCTCCGCTGCAAGCTGCATTGGTCGAAATTCCTCGGAAGATTCATAGTCCACATTATAATGATTTTCGAGAACATTTTGGCTGCCCAATATATCCCGAAATACTTTTGCGTTCTGCTCAATTATGCTCGTATATGGAATTACATAAATTACCCGTTCCATCCCGTATTCGATTGCATGCTTCAAAGCGAATGCCAAAGATGCCAATGTTTTTCCTCCTCCGGTTGGCACCGTAAGGCGGAACATTCCCGGTTCTTCTTTTCCTGAAGCAATGCAATGTCGTAAAATTTCACTGCGCCGTCCATTAATAGTTTCCAAATTTTCATTTGACAGCCAACCGCCTACATGGTTGTATAATCTTTGATATAACTTATTTAACGGATCGCCCGCATCTCGATTTGTTGCTCCATTCTCCATGAAATATTCTGTGTCTAAAAAATCCGCATCTACCAGGCAGGAATACATCATCCGAATAAAAACACTAAGTGAAAAATCCGGAGTTACCGTCTTCTGGGGATTGAAAGGAAATGTTTTTAAACATGGAATGTTTATTTCATCTTTATAACGGCTAAAATCATCCACCCCTTTCTTCAATCGTCCAAACAGACTCGATTTATCCAATCCTGATATAGTCCCCGTATTCGGCAAACCTGCATGATGCCCGGCAATACAATAGCTTAAGATCCCATATAAGCCACCCATCTCATAGCATACTTTTGCTCCTGCAGTTGAATGGTCCACTTTAATATTGTTGTCTCCCTGAATTTTCTTCTGAAACCGCTCAGAATACTTACCAATATCATGCAACATTCCGACACAATATCCCCAATCATCTTTGCCAAATGCTTTAGCAAACATTGCTGCCAATTCGGCAGTTCCTATGGAATGCTCTTTTATGGTCTGTTCCCGTTCCCCTTCTATGTGTGCCAGATATTTCATCCTGTCTCCTTTCAGTTCATTTCTTCTCTGCAACGAATTCCTGATATTATTCCATGTCTGAAAATAGCCGCCATCACCTGCAAATCTCGCAGATCCCAGTTTTCTCCGTCAGCTTTCTCTTCCTGACTGAGCCGCACCTGAATCCACAGAATTTACCTTTTATATAACTCTTATATTACCATATTTTTCTGCCTTTTAGGTGATTTTTGGAGCGTTTACTATCATTCGCACATTCGTGTCTTTTTGTGTACCAGGGAATTTTTCGGCATTTCCCGATATACAAAACAGGCAGCCGACCCATCCCTGAATCAACTGCCCATTCCCGTTCATCAAATATCCAATTTTTAAATTTTCTTCTTCTCTTCCTTCTCCAAAATCTTCGCCTCTTCCATCATCTCTTCTGCCTCTTCCTCTGTCTCCTCCGGAGTCTCATCTTCTACCGGAAGTTCACCGATACTGATAAAGATCCGGGCGACGGCAAGGGGAATAAAACCTACACAGGCGCCGAGGGCGTTGCCGAAGGCAGCTACACCAGTGACACCGAGGAGAGCGCCGAGGAAGAACATAAGTACCGTGTTGCTGTAGAGCACCGCTTTTCTCTTAAATTCTTTATCTTTCGTCAACGCATACTGCGTCCAGCCGAGGACGGATTGTTTGAAGTTGTTTGTGATGAAGACCGTCGCACTGTTGAAACCATCTGCGCCGGAATATACACCCCACTGGAATGCCGAGCAAAAAAAGATCGGGTAAACGCCCGCAATCGGCGAGAACCAATCCGGCAGCAGGGCCGTAAGTCCGAGACCGGCCGCATCCACCCAGATCGCCAGCTTCCGCATATGTAAGTTTGTATAGTTTGTCAGCATATAGGAGGCGATCACACCGCAGGCGAAGATCACCATCGCCAGCAGACGGAGTCCCACTTCCTCCCATTCCATAAATCGGACGTTCGAAGCCATCTCCATCAGGTTTCCCGTCTGTGCGGAGCCGAAGACTCCGGCATGGGAAAGGATTGCATAACCGCCGAGGAAACCGCCCACAAAGGAAATATTCCAATGCAGGATCGCGTCCAGACGTCTTTGAATCATTTTTATCATAATCTGTACCGCCTTTCTGCGCATGATTATATCATGAATGCTCTGCCCCTTCAATATAAAGACATGTTCTAAATTACATTCATACATCCAAAAAGAAAAGCGGGAAGCGACATCCAGCGCCTCCCGCATTTTCTAAACAGCCATATCCTGATCCAGATTTTATGCCTGCTTCTCAACCTTCGTAAACTTTTCTGCGATCTTAAGAAGCAGCTCCACGGTCTTCTCCATGGACTGAATGCAGATGAACTCATACTTTCCATGATAGTTATGTCCGCCGGTACAGAGGTTCGGACATGGAAGTCCCATGTAGGAAAGTCTCGATCCATCCGTGCCTCCGCGGACCGGATTGATCGCCGGAATCTCGATGCCAAGCTCCTTAAATGCCTCAGCAGCCACATCCATCAGGTACATATGCGGACGGATCTTCTCAGCCATATTGTAGTAGGTATCTGCGATCTCCACCTCGACTGTTCCCTCACCATACTTCGCGTTCAGGAACTCGCCGATCTTCTTTCCGAGTGCTTTTCTCTCCTCAAACCGCGTCATATCATGGTCACGGACGATATAGTGGAGAGTTGTATTCTCCACATTTCCTCCGATGTTGTTCAGATGGAAGAATCCCTCATATTTTTCCGTATACTGCGGCTTCTCGTTCTCCGGCAGCATCGACTGGAATTCCAGACCGATCAGGATTGAGTTTTTCATCTTGTTCTTCGCGCTGCCCGGATGAATGTTACTTCCATGGATCGTGACTTTCATGGATGCTGCGTTGAAGGTCTCATACTCCATCTCGCCCCAGGCGCCGCCGTCAACGGTATAAGCCACATCTGCGCCCCAGCCGGGAACATCAAAGAAGTCAACACCGTGTCCGACTTCCTCGTCCGGTGTGAAAGCGATCTTGATGGTTCCGTGCGGGATCTCCGGGTGTGTCAGAAGTGTCTCCGCCATGGTCATGATCTCAGCAATTCCCGCCTTGTCATCTGCACCTAACAGTGTAGTTCCATCGGTGGTGATCAGATCCTGCCCCACATAGTTTTTTAAAAATGGGAACATCTTTGTTGTCATCTTTACACCGAGTGCCTTATTTAAAGTGATATCCTTTCCGTCGTAGTGCTTGACGAGCTGTGGGCGGACATTCTCATCCGGACAATCCGGTGAAGTGTCCATATGCGCGAGGAAGCCGACAGTCTGGCAGTTATAATCCCCGTTTGCCGGAATCGTTCCGTACACGTAACCGTGCTCACTCATGGAGACGTCCTTCACCCCGATATTCTTTAACTGTTCGGACAGAAGCTTCGCCAGAGCGAACTGTTTTTCCGTACTCGGAACTGTCCCCGCATCCTCTGCTGACTGCGTATCGAATGCTACATACTTGAGAAAATAATCAACTACTTTTGACATAACCCTTCTCCTTTACCGTATCATTATTTATCAGACATCCACGATCTTTTTTACTGACCGCGGTTATGTCCCGCAGCAGCCTGCTTCGTCCGGATCGTTCCGGGTCCACAGCATCACTGCTTCACAGGATTTTTCCGCTGTTGCGGTTTTATCCTGGCCGTTCCTTAATAGTTTCCCCTGAGGATCTTCGCAAGCTCTGAATTTTCATCCAGAATGATCGTCTTATTATCTCCCTTGAGACTCGCCTTTAACGCGTCCAGACTGCGGATATAATTATAGTAATCGGCCTTTCCCTCGTCATTGTACGCGCCGGAAAGGATCCTCATATACTCTGCCTCGCCTTCCGCCCGGATCTTCTCCGCCTGGGCCTGCGCCTCGGAAATGATGATGGAGACTTCCTTATCTGTGCTGTTCTTGATGACATTGGACTGGTACTCACCGTCTGCGATATATCCGGCAGCGATATTCTGCCGTTCAGAGATCATACGCTGGTAAACAGCCTCCTTGTTGGAATCCGGAAGGTCTAAGAGCTTCGTCTCCACCTTTTTTACCTTGATTCCGTAGCTGTCCAGAGAAGAACCGATCTTTTCCGTGATCATCTCTGCCAGCTTTCCGTCACGGCCGGAGATCACATCTGCCTGATCCGTGGAGGAAATGACATTTTTCACAGCATTGTATACAACAACGGAAATTCGGCTTTCCGCATTTGCCTTGTTCGCTCCGAGTCTGGACAGGTATGCCAGCGGATCTGTAACACTCCACAATGCGAAGGAATCCGTTACCATCACCTTTTTATCCCTTGTATTAACCTCACTCGGAATAAGGTCATAGATCATCTCATAATTAGGAATCGACTGCGTTGTCTGAAGAAACGGGATCTTAAAGCTGAGACCCGGCGTCTCGACCACCCGGACCACTTTTCCAAACTGGAGAATGAGCTTATACTCGTCATTGTATGTGCTCACCATACTTCCCTGAAGCAGAACAACGATCAGAAGAAGAACAACGATTCCTATGATTCTTTTTCCTGTCTTTTTCATTTAGTTCCCTCCTCCCGTCTGTGCTGCGTTGCCGGAAGCTGCCTCTGAAAATGGTTCTAACGGCAGCAACGTCTGTGTGCCGTTTCCGCCGGTGATGATGACCTTGAGATCCGGAAGAACTTCCTCCATAGTCTCATAGAACATACGCTTTTTTGTGATCAGCGGGTACTTCACATATTCCGCGTATGTGTCCTCAAAACGCGCCACCTGTCCGTTTGCCTCGTTGATCCTCTGCTCTTTGTATGCCTCGGCATCCTGCAAAAGCTTATCGGCCTTTGCCTTCGCCTCCGGAATGTTCTCAGACTGATATTTCTTTGCGGAGTTGATCGCCGTCTCCATGCCCTGTTTCGCATCCTCAACCGCCTTGAACGCATTCGCCACATCATCTCTCGGCATTTCCGTATCCTGAATCGACACGTTGTAGATTCCATATCCGATATTTTCCTCGACAAGACGGTTTGTGAGCTGCTCTTTGATCCGCTCCTGAATCTGAGTCTTTCCGGTAGTGATCACATCATCAACATTATAAACGCCGACGGTATCGCGGATGTAGCTCTGAGCCAGATTTTTGATGATAGACTCGTACACACTTCTGTGGCGCACTGCCTGAACCGGATCCGTGACCATGTATTCCACATAGAAATCCACGTTTGTCAGATTAAAATCCTTTGTGATCATCAGGCTCTCGTTCTCGATAGATACCGGATTGTCTATGGAGGCGCCGTCCGCCCGGGCCGGGTCCGTCGTGTAGCCGATCTGCATACCCGTGATGGCCTTGGAAACCTTAGTCACGCGCTGGATCACCGGAATTTTAAAGTGAAGACCTGATGCCTCCTCCACTGCCGGTTTTCCGAACGTGGTGACCACCGCCATCTCCTCCTCGGAAAGAGTATAGAAGCTGTCAAAGGAAAGCACTGCCGCCGCAAGGACGATCACAACCGCAGTCACCGCAAGACCTGTGTGCTTCGGAACCCGGATCCCCGGCCCCTTTTTCTTCTCCTTCTTCCCGGAGCCTTCCTCCGGCTGTTCGTACACCACGCGCTCTGCCTGATTTTCTTTCCGCTTCTTTGCCCCCGCAAAGAGTTCGTCCAGTGTCCCGTTCTGTTTTAACGCCCGGAACACAAACACCGCGATCACAACGAGCCATATGACCATCTCAATCATTCGCCGTCTCCTCCTTTTTCTTCCTTCCGGTCAAGATCCTGCTGGATCCCTTCCAGGTAATGGACATACATGTCCCGGTGGCTTCGGATCCTGTACGCCTCCGGCACCACCTCATCATAGGTAAAGCTTTTTCTTCCGCCCTTTTCCATCCGTTCCCAGAAACGGTTCACCACATCAAAAGGAACATAATAGATCTCGTTCTCCGCTGTAAAGGAGAGGATAATGAAGGCAACTCCGCCCTGGGCTTCAAATTCCTTCATGAACGCGATCTGGTGCGGGTGGATGTTCTGAAGTGGGAACGTCCGCACCGCGCATTCCTTCGCATCAAAGCATACCGGAATCCCCTGAACCGCGCCGATATAGTCGACTGTACTTTTCATATCGAAGTACGCCAATGTGATATGGCGGCTCTTTTTGTCGATCTCGATGGGCGTGATCGGGGTCGGGATCTTCTGGATCAGGGCCAGCTTCTTTTCCCGGTAACTGTCATTGGTCCGGTTGATCAGATCTTCCAACGTGGAACCACGAAGGCCCCTGGTTTTCCATGTTCCCATAGCTGTTCCTTATCATCAATGCAAATATTTTTGAATGATTTACATAAGTTTTTTATGTCAACCATTCGCTTGCCACATTCCTGTCCGGCGCTGCCAAGTTTTACAGCCTGATCCCGGTCTCTTTCAGCACCGAAGCAAAATATCCCGGCATCGGCGCCTCAAATACCCTCCCGGAAAGATAGGCAAACGGTTCCGCAAGCTTCGGAAACTCCAGACGGTAAGAATGCAGGAGCTGATACTTCACGGTCCGCCCTGAGGGGTTCACCTTCGAAACTCCGCCGTACTTGGAATCTCCCACGATCGGATGCCCAAGAGACGCTAAATGGGCGCGGATCTGATGGGAACGTCCT
Source organism: Pilosibacter sp. NGB245 (assembly GCF_057397225.1). Classification (NCBI taxonomy): domain Bacteria; kingdom Bacillati; phylum Bacillota; class Clostridia; order Eubacteriales; family Clostridiaceae; genus Pilosibacter; species Pilosibacter sp. NGB245. Next base: position 1,985,278 of record NZ_CM171584.1, read on the forward strand.
GTCAGAAGTGTCACCTTGAGCAGCGTAAACCTTCCGTCCGTCGCGATCGGCTCATATTTTGTCCGGATCCGTTTCGGCTCCTCGTCTCCGTCTCTTCCTCCAAATCGCTTTGCCTCCGCCTCCGTGAGGATCCGCACCTGATTCTTCTTCTCATCCTTTAAAAGCCAGCCGTCCACCGTCTTCACATCCCGGATCACACCGGATACAAGACACTGATAATACTTGTGGATCGAGCGGTCTTTAAACACGCCGGAAAGCATCTGAAGACCCGCCAGAGACTTTCCTGCTGCCACGATACCGCTGGTATTCCGGTCCAGACGGTTGCAGACCGAAGGGCGGAACGCGCGGAGTCCGTTCTCCGTGAGCTTGCCGCTCCCCAAAAGATAATCGATCAGATACTCCACCAGAGACTCATCGGTCTCCTTAGCCTTCTGCGACAGCATCCCCGCCGGTTTGTTGACCAGAATGATCTCGTCATCCTCATAGAGAATATCGAGATCTACTTTCTTTACCTCCTGCACCTGAACACTGGAAAATTTTTCGATGGTGTCCTCCGCAAGAAACAGCTTCACGACATCGCCTTCGGCGAGTTTTTCATTTCCCTCACACTTTTTCCCGTTCAGCGTGATGTTCTTCTTGCGCATCATCTTATAGAAAAAGCTCTTCGACGCCTCATTCATGTACTTCGCGAGAAATTTATCCAGTCGCTGTCCCGCCTCGTTCTTTTCAATCACGATCTCTCTCATCTTTTATTCCCCTACATGGAAAGACTCTTTAATAACTTTAAAACATGTGGAGCACTTCCGTCATCCTCTTCCTCTGTGACGGTCTTAAGCTCAGAAAGCCTCCGTAGGAACTTTTTCTCCTCGTTCATGACCTTCGCGTTTCCGTCCAGCTTCCAGCCGACTAACATCTCGTTTAAAAATTTCTCCGCTTTCTTCCGGTCCACTTTCGGGTTCGTGCAGTAGAGATACACTCCGGTCGGATGAACGACCGCCGCATCGACCGGCATGATCAGATCGTTGGAGGTGATGACCAGATCATATAAGATCGGGAATTTGTCCTCGTACGGGAGACACGCCTTGTGGAGTTCCTCCGGGACCTCCGGGATCCTCAATGCGACGACAAGCGGTGATGCCAGGTTCGCCATTGGGAGTACCGTGAGGATCGCACTGATCGTGACGAGATTCTTATAGATCTGCTCCGTGACAAAATTTCTTAAGATAAGCTGTGCCACGATCGCCAGGATGAACAGGACAACGAAGAAAAGCTGACGCTTTTTGTAGGCAGTCCTGTATCCATAGGTTCCTTTTTCCAGTCGTAATTTCAAATCTTTTTCCTCTTTTCCGAGAACTGCTCAGATGTCCGCAGTCCCTTTTTCTATTGCTGTATGTGATGCGTAAGACCAGCCCGCATGCGGTGTGCGGTCCGGCAGTTACCAGTTGATAAACCCCATTAAGATCTCGTGGGGAACGATCCGGCAGAGAACGTAAAACGCCTTCATCCAAGGTCCGTACACTGAGATCCGTTTGCCTTTCATGCTGTCCATGAGTGCCTTTTTTACTACCTTTTTCGGCTCCGCCATCGTGATCTTCTTGATCGGAGCGAGTTTTCCCCCGTCCAGGGCGATCCCGAAGAATTCCGTCTCCACCGGCCCCGGACATACTGCCGTCACATAGATATTTTTCTTCTTCAGCTCCACGGCCAGCGCCCGGCTGTAGCTTAACACAAAGGATTTTGATGCCGCGTAGACAGCAAAGCCCGGCTGGGGCATAAACGCCGCCGCGGAGGCAAACTGGATGATCCTGCTGTTCTTTGAGATATACGGAAGCACCATCTCCGTCACGGCAACCAGCGCCTCATCGTTTAAGCGCACCATGCCGACCGAGAGGTCCCGCCGGATCGTTCCGACCGCCCCGGTCTTTCCGTATCCTGCGCCGTTTACCAGGATCTTGACGTTCGGCTGCTCTCTCTTTAAAAGGACGGAGAGTGCGCCGAGGTCCTCCTCACTCGTGAGATCAAGCGGCAGGATCCGAAGACGGACCGGAACCTTTCCGACAAGCTCCTCGAGTCTCTCTTTTCTCCTCGCGACTACCCAGATCTCCTCCAGCGCTGCGAAATGATCCGCGAGAAGATACACCATCTCCCGTCCCATTCCCGATGACGCGCCGGTCACGATCGCAATTTTCTTTCCGCTCATGTGATCTGCCTTTCTGAATGAAATGTTGACCGGTATCTGTTCTGATATGATCCCGGACCGTTCTTTATTTCCTGTTTCTTCCCTGCTGCGGTCTTGGTTTCGGCTTCCTGCCGCCGGTCTGGCCTGCCATCCCTTTCGCCCTGCCTGATACGGTCTGACGGCTGTCATTTCTGGTTTTTCCGGCCTGCGATGCGAAGCGGCTGTCATTTCTGCTCTTCTCGGACCGTGACGCAGCGCGGCCGTTATTTCCGCCATGTCTTTCGCCATCTCTCCGGGCGGAACCGCCTCTGCCGGAAGCCGCTTTTCCCGAATGACCGGAATGGCCTCCGCCCGCCATGTCTTTCGCCATCTTCCGCGGCTTGATCAGGCATTTCTGGTCGAATCCGATCAGATCCTCTCGTCCGGCCTTGATCAGTGCCTCTTTCACAAGATCATAGTTGTCCGGATTCCGGTACTGGATCAGGGCACGCTGCATCGCCTTTTCATGCGGGTTCGTCGGCACATAGACCGGCTCCATCGTCCGCGGATCGAGTCCCGTGTAGTACATACAGGTCGATATCGTCGAAGGTGTCGGGTAGAAGTCCTGTACCTGCTCCGGCATGTAGCCGAGGTCTCTCAGGTGTTCCGCAAGCTCCACTGCCTCTTTCAGCGTGGAACCCGGGTGGGAGGACATGAGATACGGGACAAGGTACTGCTTTAACCCGAGCTTCTCATTCATCTTTTTATATTCCTGCGCGAACTTCTCGTAGACCGCATTTTCCGGCTTTCCGAGAAGGCGGAGGACCTGGTCGGAGACATGCTCCGGCGCGACCTTCAGCTGTCCGCTGACATGGTACATGCAGAGTTCCCGGAGGAAATCCTTCTTTTTATCTGCGAGCACATAATCGAAACGGATTCCGGAACGGATAAAGACCTTCTTGACCTTCGGAAGCGCCCGGAGTTTCCTGAGGAGTGCGATATAATCCGTGTGATCCGCGATCAGGTTCTCGCATGGCTTCGGGAACAGACACTGTTTTCCCGGACATGCTCCGTATTTCAGCTGTTTTTTGCAGGCCGGGAAGCGGAAGTTCGCCGTCGGACCGCCGACATCATGGATATAGCCTTTGAAATCCGGCTCGTTTGTCAGATATTTGGCCTCCTCGATAATAGACTCATGGCTCCGAACCTGGATGATCCTGCCCTGGTGGAAGGTCAGCGCACAGAAGCTGCAGCCGCCGAAACAGCCGCGGTTGCTGATGAGGCTGAATTTCACCTCAGAGAACGCCGGGATCCCGCCCGCCGCATCGTAGGACGGATGCCATTTTCTCATATACGGGAGCGCGTAGACATCATCCATATCCTGGACGGAGAGCGGTTTTGCCGGTGGGTTTTGGACCACATATAAATTGTCGCGGTACGGCTCCACCAGGCGTTTTCCGGAGAACGCATCCGTATTCTTATACTGGATCCCGAAGCTCTCCGCATACCGTCTTTTATCCGTTTTGATCTCATCATAGGACGGCAGGATCACCGCATCGTAGACGGAATCCAGACTGTCCGTTTTATAGACGGTTCCGTCGATGAATGTGATGTCCTTCACATCAAGCCCGGAATTTAAGGCGTCCGCGATCTCAACGATCGACTTTTCTCCCATTCCGTAGGAGATCAGATCCGCCTGAGAGTCCACGAGGATCGAGTGTTTTACTTTGTTTGACCAGTAATCGTAGTGTGCGAGACGACGTAAGCTCGCCTCGATCCCACCGATCACGATCGGGATGTCTTTGTAGACCGAGCGGATCAGGTTGCAGTAGACAACCGCCGCGTAATCCGGCCGTTTTCCCATCACACCGCCCGGCGTGTAGGAATCTTTATCGCGCCTTCTTTTCGAGACGGAATAATGGTTTACCATCGAGTCCATGTTTCCGGCGCTCACGAGGAAGCCGAGTCTCGGTCTTCCGAGGATCTGGATGCTCTCCTTATCCTTCCAGTCCGGCTGGGCGATGATCCCGACTTTATATCCGTAGGATTCCAGCACACGGCTGATGATCGCCGATCCGAACGACGGATGATCCACATAGGCGTCCCCGCACACATAGACGAAATCGCACTGATCCCAGCCTCTTTTTTCCATATCTGCCCGGCATACCGGGAGAAAATCATGTATCATATTCTATGTCCTTCATATATTGTTTCCAGCCACCGCCAGTCTGACATATTTGTTCCGAACTTACCGTGGTCTGCCGTAGGCGGAGAACCCAAACTTTCATCCCCCGCCGTTATTATGTTTTTGTATTTCTTTCTGCATCTCCAGCGAATTTCCAGCTTAGGAAAGTCACTGTTTTCACTGAAATATTTGCAGCTTTATAAAAGTTCTCTGTAATCCGCAATCACCGCGTCCGCGAGTGCTCGTTTCTCGTCCATCAGGTCTTTTGAGAAATCATCCTCCACGGCGATCACCGGCATTCCTGCCGCTTTGCCCGCCATGATCCCGGCCGGGATATCCTCAAATACGAGGCACTCCTCCGGCTTTACGCCAAGGCGCTTCGCCACTTCCAGGTAAATATCCGGCTCCGGTTTTCCGTGAGCCACCTCGCAGGCCGTCACCACCACGTCGAAATATTCCTTCACATTTAAGGAAGTCAGGACCGCGTCCACAATCTCGCTTCCGTTGCTGGTCCCGATCCCCGTGCGGATCCTGTTCTCTCTGCAGTATTTTAAAAACTCCGGCACACCCGGCTTCAGCGGGACCTCATAGCGGTACTTGTCGATCGACATCTGAACCCAGATTGCCTTGATCTCGTCCAGGCTTAACGGAAGCTTAAACCGTTCCTTAAAATACACGGCCGTCTCCGAAAAGCTCATTCCTTCAATGGCTCTCTGAAGATCCTCCGGGCACTCGTAACCATACGCTCCAAGGAATTCGATATCGATGGCTTCCCACATCCACATGGAATCCACCAGGGTCCCGTCGAGGTCAAAAAGCATCGCTTTTTTATGATCCAAAAAATTTTTTATCATAAGTTTTCCAACAACTCCCGTTCTTTATCCGTCAGTTTCCGGTACTCACCGGGTTTTAATGTCGCATCCAGCTTCAATGGTCCCATGGACAGGCGTTTCAGGTGGACAACCGGACAGCCGACTTCCTCCATCATACGCTTTACCTGATGGAATTTTCCCTCATGAAGAGTCAGACTCACCAGACTCTCCGCCTCCGTCCCTGTCTCCGGATCCCCGGCCTTCCTCTCCAGGATCTCGAGTTCCGCCGGCATGCAGGAAAGTCCGTCCGAGAGTTCCATCCCGTCACGGAACTTCTGTACCGCTTCATCCGGGACAAGTCCCTCACATCTCGCCTCGTAGACCTTATCTACATGGTGACCCGGGGCAAGAAGGCGATGGGCAAGCGCCCCATCGTTTGTGATGAGGAGCAGACCTTCCGTATCGATATCAAGACGTCCCACCGGGAAGAGATCTTTCCTCTGCTTTTCATCGATCAGGTCCACGACCGTCTCCCTGCGGCGGTCCTCCGTCGCCGAGATCACGCCCTGCGGTTTATTCAAAAGATAATATTCCAGTTCCACGTACTCCACCGGCGCATTGTCGAGCAGGATCGTATCTTCGCCCTTCCGGATCTTTGTCTCCGGTTTTTTCACGACCTCGCCGTTCACCTTGATCCGTCCTTTCCGGATCATCTCCTTGAGCTCCGTTCTCGTACCTTTTCCCATATCAGCCAGATATTTGTCCAGCCGGATTGCTTTTTCCAAATATTTCTCTCCTTCCGATCACGCGCTCTCCGACATTTCCACAGCCGCACCCGCAGACTTTTCAGGTTTCGGACTTTATCCCGGAAATGCATTTTAAACAGAAAAGCGCACTATATTTATCATATCAAAATTCCGGGAAAAGTACAATGAAAATAATAGAAAGAGTTCTGCAGCATCGGCGGGCAGGTTACAGTACGCGGGCAGTGCTTTTTTCGCAAGATCCGGATGCGGCCATGAATCCTGAAGAAATTCTGTAAAAAGGAGTATTTATGATAAAACGAGCTTTTCTGATCTTGCTCTGCCTGATTTTTATGATCTTTCACGCGGATCTCGTAACAAAAGGGGCTGTGTCTGGACTTCTTTTGTGGTATTCCTCCGTCGTCCCGGCGCTTTTTCCGTTTATGGTACTGTCTTCCGTTCTATCCGCCTCCGGCGGGGTCCAGGCACTCATGCGTCCGTTCCCGGTAGTCTTCCGCTTTGCCGGACTGTCGGCGGACGGCTGGTATGTTCTCCTCACCGGTCTTCTCTGCGGCTGCCCCATGGGAGCAAAGACATGTGCCAATCTTTACGCGGAAGGGCGGATCAGCTCCGGGGAGGCGAAATTTCTCTTTGCACTCTGCAATCATCCAAGTCCCATGTTTCTCGCAGGTTTCGTCTGTCCCATGTTTGCTTCCCAGGTCCCTTTGTCATATTTTGTCTTTTCTATCTACGCGCCTCTGCTCCTTCTCGCGGTCCCGGCCAGCCTGATCTACCGGAGAGAACACGCCCGGACCTCCTTTCCGGCCAGCTTTACCGCAAGGGCACAGACGAAGTATTCCGCGATCACTCTCAACGCCGCGATCATGACTCCTGACGACCCATCTGTCAACAGGCTGAGCAGACCCACGATCACATTCGACGCCGCGATCATAAATTCCGCGGAGATTCTCGTAAAGATCGGCGGATATCTTATCTTTTACTCCATCCTGATCCTCGTTGTCCGGAACACTCCCCGGATCCCTGCCCCGGTCCGGCTGTTTCTCTGCGGCAGTCTGGAGATCACCACAGGGATCCGGACGGTTCATGACTCCCTTCCGTATCCGGTTTCCGCCGTCGCCGCAGCTGCCATCTTTTCCTTCGGAGGCTTTTCCGCCCTGTCGCAGACAAATGCGGTGATCCAAAGTGGGAAGTCCCATCAGAACTTTCCGGCAGATAAAGAAGAAAGTTCTCCGGTGCATGGAAATTTCCCGTTAAACAATAAGCGAATAAAAAAAACTGCCGGACTCTCCATCCGGCAGTATCTTCTCTGGAAAATTGCCCATTCCGCCCTGGCTGCTGCATTTATGGCAGCTCTCACCGGCATTCTGGGATTTCACTTTTTTTAAATATCGGTTCTCATAAAATACCACTCCCGCATCCTCTCGCAGATCCGGTCCGGTCAGGCTGGTACGCCGTCGACAGCGTTTCCGCAATCAAGCCTCAGTGGAATCCTGTTTTTCCGGCTCAGCGCTCTCCTCTTTCTCAGTGATGATCCCGGAGGAAAGCTCCTTTCTGTTGGAGGAGACGATATCGTAGCTGGACTTCATGGAATTCATGAATGCGTCGAAGCGGCCCTGAGCGCCCTCCATCGTGTGGTTCATGATCGTCTGGAGACTCTTTAACATATCATCGGTATACTGGATCGAACCCTGACGGACACTGTTCGCATCAGCGACCGCATTGTCAACGATCGTCTGAGCCTGCGCCTGCGCCTGCTCGATGATCTCATTTGCCTGGGCATAGGCTCTCTGCATGATCTCGTGTTCATTTACAAGCTCGTTTGTCTGAGCAGTTGCCTCTGCGAGCATCGCATCCGCTTTGCTGTGAGCATCGGAAAGGATCGCGTCCTGATTGCTGATGATCTTCTGATACTGCTTGATCTCATCCGGGATTCTTAAACGGAGCTCGACTAAAAGCTCGTCCAGTTCCTCTTTATTTACGATGATCTTTGATGTAGATAACGGCTGAAATTTACAGCTGTCGATGTATTCCTCAATTTCATTGATTAACTGTTCAATTCTGCTCATGTTGTTTCCTTTTCCTTTCCCTTACGCCTGACTGCCCTGTCTCTCACGCAGTCTCTTATGTACTTCATCCGCCACATAAGGCGTTACAAAATTTGAAATATCGCCGCCGTAAGCCGCTACCTCTTTCACGGTACTGGAACTTAAATACGCGTACTCGAGACTTGTCGTCAGGAATACTGTATCGATACTCGTATCCATCACGCGGTTTAACTGGGCGATCTGGAGCTCATATTCAAAGTCAGTGATCGCGCGGAGTCCGCGGACAACGGCGTTCGCGCCGCATTCTTTCGCGAAGTCAACGGTAAGACCCGCAAAACTTTTTACCTCCACGTTCGGAATGTCTTTTGTGACCTCTTTTAACATCTTAACACGTTCTTCCACGGAAAACAATGGCGTTTTCGCACGATTATTAAGAACGCCGATGATCAGATGATCAAACAGCTTTGACGCACGTCTGATCACGTCGATATGTCCCAGTGTAACCGGGTCAAAACTTCCCGGATAAATTGCTTTTTTCATAATTTCTGTCTCACACCGCGAAAACCCGCGGTTTTTCTCCTCGTTTTATATCGTTCCGTTTTTGTATTTTGACCCGGCTTCAGCCTTCAGTCTCTGACCGCCGGATCTGTCTTCCCTTTTTCAGTCCCCTGAACAGATGATTCTTAATTTTTTCTCAGGAATACATGCTTATTCGTCTTATATTCCTTACTCTTCTCAATCTCATACCCGAGCGCTCCGGCCCAGGAAAAATCAGTATCGAGAGCTTCCTCGACGATGATCAGCGTCTCCTCATCCGCAAGAGAAGTGTCCCTCAGCGCTTCCAGCACCTTCTTCGGAAGATCCATCCGGTACGGCGGATCCATAAAGATAAAATCAAACGCCTTTCCTTCCCGGTCAAGCTTCCGGATCGCCTCTGTCACATCCGCGGACATCACACGAGCCCTCTCTTCCAGATGGGTCGTCTTCAGATTATCCCGGATACAGGAAATCTGTCCGTCTCCCTTGTCCACAAAGACCGCTTCCTTCGCCCCACGGCTCAGCGCCTCGATCCCGATCGCCCCGCTTCCCGCAAAAAGATCCAGAAATCTCGCCCCGTAAAGATCATTCTGAAGCATATTAAACAGAGTCTCCTTGATCCTGTCCGTAGTCGGTCTCGTCTCCATTCCCTCGACCGTCTTTAAAAGCAGCCGTCTCGCACTGCCTGCGATTACTCTCATATCTCAACCTCTAACTCATAAAATACCACTGCAATTTTTATTCTCCGCCCCATTATAATCGTATTTTTTCTATTATACAAGTGTTTTCTGAGCCTTTTTCAGACATTGCATAAACCAGCGATAAACTTCCTCCCCGCTGTCACACCCCCACTCTTTTCGCCCCACCATCCCACAGCGGTGAGTTTCCGCCTGGGAGCGCCTTGATCCGGGGATCTGGCTTCCTCTTAGCTCGCGGGTGACTGCGTTGGAAAAAAGATGATACTTGTTTGAGCGCAGCGAGTTGTATCATCTTTTTTCCGCCTTTAGCAATCTCCCGCAAGCTTAGAGGAACCATCCCCGCATCCCCGGGCGCTCCCAGGCGGAAGCTCACCGCGTACCCCTCGCCAACCAATTTTACACAGAAAAAAGCCCCCGCGATCAGATAGAATCTCTGAAATCCCATCCCATCGCGAAGGCCTCTCCCTCAGATGCTCAGGCTCTAACCCTTATTTGCCCGCCATCTTCTTCTCCTGCTCCTCGATCATCTTCTTAACCATATAGCCGCCGACGCTGCCGTTCTGGTAAGAAGTCAGATTGCCGTTGTAGCCGTTTGTAAGCGGCACTCCGAGCTCATCCGCGATCTCCATTTTGAATTTGTCCATCGCTTCCTTTGCTTCCGGAACTACTACACGGTTAGAAGAAGAACTGCTTGTGTTAGACATAAGATACGCCTCCTTTTAGTGTAATGCCTTTCCTGCTCTCGCATCGGGCATGTTTGATGGTACGTTCCTAGTATGATCGTCCTGAAAAATAATACACTGGAAGGTTTTTCGTCAAATGTCATTTTTTGCGAACCCCCGCATTCTCACACGCCTAATTCTCCTTAAGCGCAAGAAACGCGCAGAGATTCCCTCGCTTCTCTCCCATCGCCCGGTGGGAAAACAACTTATCCGGATTGCATCTCGTGCAGATATCAGTGACGGAAATATTTTTTTCCGTGACTCCGGCCTCCAGAAGGATCCGTCGGTTCGCCTCCCAGAGATCCAGCTGCCTCTTTCCGATCATGCCCGTCTTCGACGGCAGAACGATCGCCCTGCAGTCTTCCTTAGAAAACGCGTCATAAAACTTGTCCGCAACATCCTCTCCAACCTCGTAGCAGTCACTGCAGATACTCGGTCCCACACAGCAGACAAGGTCCTCCGGCCGGCTTCCGTATTCCCGCTTCATGGCCGCCACCATCTTTTCTCCCATACGGTTCACGGTTCCTCTCCAGCCCGAATGGGCGAGTCCGATCGCACGATGCTTCGGATCCACAAAGTATAACGGCACACAGTCTGCAAAAAACGTCACGAGCGTCACACCCGGCATATTGGTCAGGAGACCGTCAATATCCCGGTAATCCCGTTCCTTCACAACTCCCTTTCCAAGATCATCTTCCGATACAACGCGGATATTTGTCGTGTGCGTCTGCCAGGTTAAGACCATCTTTTCCCGCTTTACGCCGAGCGCCGCCGCCATCCTGCTGTAATTTTCCAGCACATGTTCCCGGTTGTCACCGCGTGTGAAAGAGAAATTCATGGTCGAATACCAGCCTTCGCTGACACCTCCCATCCGCGTGGAAAACGCGTGAGTGACGATCCCGGTTGCATCAAGTGCCGGGAATGTCAGGTAGGTGACACCGTTATTTGTCACTTCCTTCATATGATCCGCCGCATCTGTTTTTCTGATCCACTGATCCATAATTTTCCCCTTTCCGAGATATCTCATGCAGAATTTTTTCATTCAACGATATGCGCCGTTCTCAGCCATGCGGAAAGTACGCGTGCTTGTTCCGGATACACGATCAAAAGCATAATGGATTTTTGCGAGTCCCACGTACATTCGGCCTGAACCTTAAAATGCATCCCTGATATATGTGATCTCATCCCCATCGATCCCCGCCGCATCAAACCGGCACGGTGTCTCCTCCGGAAGCTGGTGGGAATACAGATAATAGACTGCCGCATTCCGGATCCGAAGAGCCTTTCTGTGGTCGATCGCTTCCAGCGAAAACCCAGCTGAACCACTGGCACGGTATTTCACCTCGATAAACACGAAATAGCTTCCATCTTTCGCAATAATATCGATCTCGCCCTGTTTACAGCGGTAATTCCGCTCCAGGATCACAAATCCGTTCTGTTTTAAAAAGGCAGCGATCTTTTCCTCATAGATGCTGCCCACTGCCCGATTATTTCTTGTCACAAAAATCCCCCATCGATGACTCGCTCAGCTTTGTTTCTCTGATACCGCATTGCTCCGCACTTCGTGCTCCCGCAATGCTCAAAAGCATTCATAATCCGCTCATTTTTCTTCGAAAAATGGCTGCTTATCACACAAACTTCGTAATAAATGTCCGTCTGTGGATCGGGGTCGGTCCGAACTCTTTCAGCGCCGCGATATGTGCGGCAGTTCCGTATCCCTTATGCTTTGCGAACCCATACTCCGGGTATTCCTTATCATACTCTTCCATCATGTGGTCCCTGGTGACCTTTGCGAGGATGCTTGCCGCCGCGATGGAAACGCTCTTCGCATCGCCCTTGATGATCGGCACCTGCGGGATCGCAACCTGCGGGATCGTCACCGCATCGTTTAAAAGGATCTGGGGCGCCGGGTCAAGTTTCGCGATCGCCTGGCGCATCGCCTCATAAGTCGCCTGCAGGATGTTGATCTCATCGATCCGCTCAGGGCCCACAATCCCCACCGACCAGGCGATCGCTTTCTCCTTGATCTCCAGGAACAGTTCCTCTCTCCGGCTCTCAGAGAGCTTTTTCGAGTCGTTTAAATAAAGGATCTGGCAGTCCTTCGGCAGGATCGCCGCACCGGCCGCAACCGGCCCTGCAAGAGGTCCGCGGCCCGCCTCATCGATCCCGCAGATAAACGCACAGTCCTCATACTGTCTCTCGAACTCCCGCATGAGGGAGAGGCGTTCCAGCTCCTTTTCCAGTTTTTCTCCGGTCAGCACACGTCTTGCCATATCTCTTTACTCCTTATCCCTGCGTATTCATGTTCCACACTTTATTCCGCCGGCATCTCCAGCGTGATCCTTCCGAGCTTTCCGCCGCGGAATTCATCAAGAAGAAGTCTCGCCGCCTTTGTCAGATCATTCACGCCTCCCTTTGTCAGGCATGCACGCGCCGTTGCAATCTCATCGAGGAGCTCATACGGCTTCTTTCCTTCCTCCTCGATCCCGTAACGCTCTTTTAAGAGACCAGGAGTGATCTCCTTAAGATATCCCGCAAGTTCGGAAGCCAGTTCATCTTTCTCCAGGATCTCATCGTTGATGGAGCCTAAAAACGCCAGTAAAAGACCAACTTTCTGGTCCTCAAATTTCGGCCATAAGATACCCGGAGTGTCGAGAAGCTCCACCTGCTTATTTAAACGGATCCACTGATTTCCCTTTGTGACGCCAGGTTTGTTTCCCGTCTTCGCAGCTGCTTTTCCGGCAAAGCTGTTGATGAACGTGGATTTTCCGACGTTCGGGATCCCGACCACCATCGCACGCACCGGGCGGTTTAAGATACCGCGCCTTCTGTCGCGCTCGATCTTCTCCTTACATGCCTCCTGGATCAGGGCATTCAGCTGTTTTAACGTCGCTTTCGCTCTTGCATCGATCTTCATGACCTGGAAGCCCTGTCCCTCAAAATAGGAGATCCATGCGGCATTTGCCTTCTCAGAAGCAAGATCCGCCTTATTTAAAAGGATCACACGGCCTTTTCCGGCTGCGAGGCTGTCAATATCCGGATTGCGGCTGGCAAGCGGCGCTCTCGCATCCACAAGCTCGATCACGAGGTCTACAAGTTTCACGTCCTCTTTCATGGCGCGTTTCGCCTTTGTCATATGGCCTGGATACCACTGTATATTCATAGTAATCGTCTCCGTCCTTTCCTGCTACCGGACGAAACCAAGTCTGGAAAATGGCTGAAACCGCAGCCAGACGCGTCCGATGAGATTTTCCCGTTTTATATTTCCAATGCCGGAAAACCGGCTGTCTTCACTTGATTCACGGTTGTCACCCAGGAGAAAATATTCATCATCCCCGAGCTCGACCGGATACTCGGCTGCCCCGGCGATCGTCGCCTCGGCAAGTCCGTTTTCCGCTTTTAAGAGTTCCCCATTGATATAGACGGATCCATTTTTGATCTGGACCGTCTCACCGGGAAGTCCGATGATCCTCTTGATCCCCGGCTGCTGTCCTTCCCGTTCAAAGACGACAACATCAAATCGTATCGGTTTCCCGACATCATATGCGAGCCGGTTTATCAGCACCACATCTCCGGACTCCAGCACGGGTTTCATGGAACTTCCATTCATCTCAACCCTGCTCCCAAAACAAAACACGAGATAGCACGCAAGAGCGATCATGACTGCGCAGTCGACCGCCCATTCCGTGATCCAGTGAAGTCTGTTCGGTTCCTTTTTCTCAAAAAATTCCATGAAGGGACCTCCTGAATCCATGACAGAACATCTGTACTTTATGCAAGGGGAATTCCTGCTGTTTTAGTAAAAACAAAGGGACAATTTTCATTGCCCCTTTGATCTACTGACTCTCTGTACAGTTGTTATGAATTATTTTACTAATTCTTTAACCTTTGCAGCTTTACCTACTCTTGTTCTTAAGTAGTAAAGTTTCGCGCGGCGAACTTTACCTCTTCTTACAACCTCAACGTTCTCAACAGACGGAGAATGAAGCGGCCATGTCTTCTCAACGCCGATACCGTTGGAGTTCTTTCTTACTGTGAAAGTCTCTCTAACGCCGCCGTTCTGTCTCTTGATAACAGTTCCCTCGAAGATCTGGATTCTTTCACGGTTTCCCTCTTTGATCTTAGCGGATACCCTTACAGTGTCACCTACGTTGAAGCTCGGTACAGACTCTTTTAACTGTGCAGCTTCGATATTCTTGATAATGTCGTTCATTGATATGAACCTCCTTAAAGTATTCGATGTTCTTACCCGCATCTTCTTTTCCTGCGGCAGCGGAACATCTCTTATGATTTAAGTCTCCGTATTGACAGGGTTCTCCCGTCTTTCGGATACCACAGTTTTGTATTTTATCATACCGCAAGCCAAAATGCAAGCGGTTTTCTCATATATCGTGCAATTTTTTAGTCACGGTTTTTCGGTCTCCTGCTGTCTCAGCAATTCATCCAGGAACTTCTGCTCCTTTTTCGAAAGGACAGCGTCCTCCAAAAGTTCCGGGCGATTCTTCAGTGTGCGGATGATCGACTGCTCCCTGCGCCATTTCTCGACATTTGCATGATGCCCGGAAAGAAGGATATCCGGCACTTTTTTGCCCATGAACACTTCCGGGCGCGTGTACTGCGGATACTCCAGAAGGTTATCGTGGAATGTCTCGAACTCCGCAGACACATTGTTGTTCAGCACTCCCGGGACAAGTCTTGAAATACAGTCGATCATCATCATCGCCGGAAGCTCTCCTCCTGTGAGGACATAATCTCCTGCGGAGAGGTAATCTGTCGCGATCATCTCCAGAACGCGCTCATCGACCCCCTCATAGTGACCGCAGAGGAACACCAGATCCTCCTCCTTCGCGAGATCTTCCGCAATATTCTGATTGAAAGTCTTTCCCTGGGGAGTCATGTAGATCACACGCGGTTTCTTTCCGATCTTCTCGACAAGTGCCTCATAAGCGCGGTAGATCGGCTCCGCCTGCATGACCATCCCGGCGCCGCCGCCGTAAGGATAGTCGTCCACCTTTCCGTGGCGCTCCAGCGTATAATCGCGGATATTCACCGCCTCAAACGATACGATCCCCTTCGCTGCCGCGCGGCCGAGAATGCTGGTCTCCAGACCGTTCATGATCATCTCCGGGAACAGGGTAAGTACATGAAAATTCATCGTGGCCTCCCCTTACAGATCCAGAAGTCCCGGAAGAACATGGACAAGCATCTCTTCCTTATCAAGATCCACATCGAGAATGCAGTCGTGGATCGCCGGGAGAAGAAGTTCCTTTCCCTCCGGTGTCTTTACACAGTAGACATCGTTTGCTCCTGTCTCCATCACATCCGTCAGCGTTCCGAGCGTATCCCCTTCGTCCGTGACAACAGTAAGTCCGATGAGGTCGGTGATAAAGAATTCGTCCTCCTGAAGAGGCACTGCCTGGTCTCTTGTGATCAGAAGGTCCTTCTGGCGCCATCCTTCCACCTCGTTCATAGTGTCAACCCCGTCGAATTTCAGGATGACCATGTTTTTGAAGAATTTTACCTGACGGATCTTTAACTCCCGGCTTTCTCCTCTTCCGAGGTCCAGGATCACATGATCTAATTTTTTAAAGCGCATCGCGTCATCGGTGGTCGGATAGACCTTCACCTCGCCGCGCACGCCGTGCGGGGAGGTAATGACGCCTACACGAAGATATTTTTCCATATTTGTCTCCTATCGTAACTGTGAGGGAACCCGGGCAGTCAGCTCCTGTCATTCTATCAAGCACGGCACGGCTGATACCTGCCCGCAGAAACCGTCTCTGATAACAGAAAGGGGACTGCAGCCGGGAAAAATCCTGTCCACAGTCCCTCACGATTACTGAATTTCAACAATCACTTTCTTATCCATCTTGGAAGAAGCCGCCTTCACAACGGAGCGGATGGCTTTCGCGATCCTTCCCTGCTTTCCGATCACCTTTCCCATATCGGTCGGGGCAACCTTGAGCTCAATGACGATCTCTTCTTCTTTTTCAGATTCCGTAACAACGACTTCATCTGGATTATCAACCAGCGCTTTGGCGATAACTTCTACCAATTCCTTCATTGAATCCACCTCGATTACTGGATACCGGCTGCCTTTAAGAGCTTAGCAACAGTCTCAGTCGGCTGAGCGCCTGTTCCTAACCACTTCTTAGCTGCTTCCTCGTCGAATTTGATGGTGCTCGGCTCTGTGTTCGGATCGTAGTATCCAACCTCTTCGATGAAGCGACCGTCTCTCGGGGAGCGGGAATCTGCAACGATAATTCTATAGAAAGGAGCCTTCTTCTGACCCATTCTTCTTAATCTCATCTTAACTGCCATGACAATTTCACCTCCTTGGTTTTTTCGTTTATCAGCCATGCGGGAATCGCATTTGCCTTCTTATCATAATGCGGTACTTAGAATGGTAATTTCATCTTTCCAAGCATACCGCCCAGTCCGCCAAGCCCTTTCCGCTTTCCGCCTCCCATCATTCCAGGAAGCTGCTTCATGAGCTTTTTCGACTGTTCAAACTGTTTGACGATCCGGTTCACCTCGGCAATATCTACTCCGGCGCCCTTCGCGATCCTCTGTTTTCTCGACGGATTCAGGAGTGACGGGTTCGCCCGCTCTTCCTTCGTCATTGAGAGAATGATCGCCTCCACTTTATCCATGGATTTCTCGTCTATTTCAACATTTCCCTTCATCTGGGCCATTCCCGGCATCATGTTCAAGATGCTGTTCATTCCGCCCATCTTTTTGATCTGGCGCATCTGATCCAGGAAATCGTTAAAATCAAATTCTGCTTTGCGAAGTTTCTGGCTCATTTCTTTTGCCTTCTCTTCGCTCACCTCAAACTCGGCTTTCTCAATCAGGGAAAGGATATCACCCATTCCAAGGATTCTCGAAGCCATACGGTCCGGATAAAACTGTTCCAGGTCAGAGAGCTTCTCGCCCATACCGACGTAGAGGATCGGTTTTCCCGTCACGGCACGGATCGATAACGCCGCACCGCCTCGTGTATCACCGTCAAGCTTTGTTAAGATCACGCCATCGACGCCGATCTTGTCATTAAAGCTTCCGGCAACATTCACTGCATCCTGACCGGTCATCGCGTCGACAACGAGGATCGTCTGGTCGACATTGACTGCTTCTTTGATGTTGACGAGCTCATCCATCATAGACTCATCGATCTGAAGACGTCCTGCCGTATCGAGGAATACAAGATTCATGCCTTCTTTTCTGGCATGTTCCACAGCGGCTTTTGCGATATTCACCGGATTCTGGTTATCTCCCATTGTGAAGACCGGAACTCCGACTTTCTCACCGTTTACCTGTAACTGCTTGATCGCAGCTGGTCGGTAGACGTCGCAGGCCGCAAGAAGCGGCTTTCTGCCTTTTGCCTTGAACTTTCCGGCAAGTTTTGCCGTAGTCGTTGTTTTACCTGCGCCCTGAAGACCGATCATCATGATGACCGTGATCTCATTCTGGGGCTTTAAGGCAATCTCTGTGGTCTCGGAACCCATCAGTTTTACGAGTTCTTCGTTTACAATTTTTATTACCATCTGTCCCGGAGTCAGGCTCTCTAAGACATCCTGTCCGATCGCTCTCTCCTGTACAGAACTGATAAACTGTTTAACAACTTTAAAACTTACGTCGGCTTCCAGGAGAGCCATCTTGACTTCCTTCAGGGCAGCTTTTACATCCGCCTCTGTCAGTCTTCCTTTGCCTCTTAAGTTTTTAAAGACATTCTGTAATTTATCGGCTAAACTTTCAAATGCCATGAAAACTCTCCCTCTGGCTTACAGCTTCCCGATCTCTTCGGAAATCGCTTCGATCCTGTCGATCAGGGATCGGTCGCCGTCCTTTTTATATTGGCCAGCCAGTTCCTTAATCTCTTCTACCATTTTCTTTGTCTGGTTGAATTTCTCGACAAGCTTCAGTTTTTCCTCGTATCCGGAAAGAATCTTGTCACAGCGCTTCACCAGGTCATGCACGCCCTGTCTGCTGATTCCCTGTTCTTCGGCGATCTCGCTGAGGGACATGTCATTAAATACCACATCTTCATATACACGCCGCTGGTGCTCCGTCAGGAGCTCTCCATAGAAATCATACAGAAGACCCTGTGCTACAATTTTTTCCATATCAGGTCACCTGCGATATCATACTATAAACGGTGATGGTTGTCAAGTGTTTTTGCTTGACATTTTATTTATTTTTTTCGCAGCGTAGAATTTCCGGCTTATAAAACATAAACACCCGCCATCAGGCAGGTGTTTATGTACTCTTACTTATAGGAAGGAGCGATTGTTTTATAATGCTACCAGCACCATATCTTTTGCAGATTCCGGAAGTTCTTCACCATCCATGGATACGCTTAATACAAAGTTTACATGGTACTTTGTACTGATCTGATCCAGCTCTGCGAGAGTTGCAGTGATATCTTCTCCCTCAAGACCGGCGAGCTTTAAGAAACTGTCAAGATACATAGCCTCGAGATCGTGATCCTGGGAAATAATTCCGCAGATGAAACCGATAAAGCCTTCAGCCGTACTTACGGAGAACTCAGCCACGTTGATTAAGCGGATCTTGTTGTTAAGCTCGTACATATGTTTCGAACTTTTATCAAGGTAAACGATTGAACCTTTTGCCTCTTTTACAGCTGTGTTAGCCATGTCAAGTAAATATTTAGTTTTTCCTTTTCCCTTCCGTCCTGCGATGATCTGAACCATAATGCACTCCTCCTTGGATTTTATATATTTTGTATAAAAAATCTCTTGTTTGTAAATTTATTATAGACTATTTGCTGAAAATTTGCAACCATTATTTCTAAATTTCGAAATAATTTCATACAAAAGCAGAATGTACTTCCAACACCGGCAGAATCTGCTGTCGACAGTTCTTTACGGTTGCCCGGGAGTAAAAACAGGACATGAAAACCTTCGGATCCCCCGAAAACTTTCATGTCCTGTTCATTCACGTATTCTTTCTCCTGCTTTCTGCTACCGGTCGATCTTCTCCATGATCGTCGACATATCCGAATAGAGGGCATCGCGGCTGTCCGCATGCATCACGACAGATGCGTACTCTTTCCCGTCCGCGTCCTTCTCCCCCATGATCAGGCAGTAGCCCGCCGCCTGGGTGGTTCCAGTCTTTCCTCCGAATACGGAGAGTCCATCCGGCATTTCCCTCTTTCCGAGCATGTAGTAGTTGCTGACACTCCAGGATGCGGTTTTATCCGATCCGTCCGCCCCTTTATAGGACGCCGTGTATGTCTTCGTTCCGATAATATCCCGGAACTTCTCATACTTTAACGCCTCATGGAACATCAAATAAAGGTCGTAGGCGGTCATATAGTGGTCCTCGTTCGTCAAGCCGTTGGCATTTGCAAAATGCGTCCCTGTGGCACCGATCCGGGCTGCTTCCTCGTTCATCATTTCAACAAATCCTTCGATCGATCCGCCCATATGAACTGCGATCGCGTTTGCCGCGTCGTTTCCCGACGGGATCAAAAGACCATAAAGAAGCTGCTCCAGTGTCAGCTTATCTCCGGGAACAACCCCCGCCATGGAGGAACCGCTCTCCGTGATTACCGACTCCTGAGGAACCGTCACCATATCTTCAAGATTTCCATATTTCAGGGCGACAAGCGCCGTCATAACCTTCGTCGTGCTGGCAGGATTTCTGCGTTCAAAAACATCCTGCGCAAATACGGCATTTCCCCCATCGAGCGGAAATACCCCGGCAGACTGCGCTGTGAGTGTTCCGTCTCCGTCGATCCCATCCGTTACCACCGCCAGGTCTGCCGCAAAGCCGTCCGCCGTTCTTCCGCTGCCTGAAGATGCGAACGTCTCGATCCTCTGATCCAGGGCGTAGGTATTTCCCGTATCTGCAAGTCCGGCGCAGCCAGTCGCGCCAAGGATCAGGCAGAACCCCACGATCCCCGGGATCCATCTTTTCTTCTTACTCATTACTTATACATCTCACGCCACTCAAGATCTCCGCGATCCAGAGCCTTGATCAGAAGCTCTGCTGTCGCAAGGTTTGTCGCAAGCGGGACGTTGTGGATATCGCAGAGTCTCACCGCCTTGTTGACATCCGGCTCGTGGGACTTCGGTGACAGCGGGTCTCTCAGGAAGATCACAAGATCGATATCATTGTTCTCGATCTGTGCTCCCATCTGCTGCTCCCCGCCAAGGTGGCCAGGAAGGAATTTATGGATATTTAAATTTGTGACTTCCTCAATGAGTTTTCCGGTCGTTCCGGTCGCATAGAGGTTATGTTTACTTAAGATCCCTTTATACGCGATACAGAAGTTCTGCATCAGTTTCTTTTTGGAATCATGCGCGATCAGTCCAACATTCATAAGAATACCTCCTAGAATTCCAGTTTATTTTGCTGCAGTCCGACGTTTAAAAGAACGCCGATGCCGATATAAAGACTTACCAGAGAACTTACACCATAACTGATAAATGGAAGCGGAAGTCCGGTATTCGGGAAAATCCCGGTGGCAACCGCAATGTTTGTAAATGCCTGGAATCCAACGAGAGCAGCCATCCCCGTACAGAGGAGCTTTCCGGTCAGATCTCTCGTTCTCCCTGCCATTCGCAGGCATTCAAATACGAAGAGAAGGTAGAGGACCAGCACAAGCATGCAGCCCACAAACCCCATCTCCTCACCGATCACGGCAAAAATAAAATCGGTGTGTTCCTCAGATAAGAAATTTCCGTTTTTTACGGAAATGGCCGTCTCGTTGAGCAGACCTTTTCCATACAGCATTCCCGATCCGATCGCCATCTTTGAGTTATCCTGCTGGACATTTAAGTCTGCGAATTTTCCCGGATTGATGAAGGCGAGGATTCGGTTTACCTGATATCCTGTCAGGAACGGAACAGCGCCCCGCTCAGCAAGAAATACCGTGAGTGCCAGCCCCGGGATCCCAACAGCAGCCGCGCCGATGATCCACTTATAGCTGAGTCCTGCGACAAAGATCAGGCATACAATAATGAACACGATAACGATACTCGTGGACAGGTCCGGCTGTTTCATAATGAGAAGCAGCGGAACCGCAGCAAAAGCCCCGACGATGATCAATGTGCGGGGATCGTTGATCTTCTCCTGATTTCGCTGCAGAAACCAGGAGAAGAAAATGATCAGACCGATCTTAACAAATTCCGACGGCTGGAAGCGTCCGATCACAGGAAGTGTGATCCAGCGTCTCGCACCCGTTCCGGCTCCTCCAAACTGTCCTGCGACAATGATCGCCAGCAGGATCGCCACACAGGCAAGATAAATCACGCCGGTACAGCGCATCAGTTTGTGGTAATCCATCAGAGCCAGGAAGATCATGATCACCAGTCCGCCAAAAAGGCCGATCAACTGGCGGTTGATATAGCTTCTGTCTCCGTTTACCGCACTGTTGATCACAAGAAGCCCGATCACATTTAACGCCAGGGCGTAGAACAACAGACGGAAATTGAAGTTTTTAAAATTGTATTCTGAAAGCATGTATTAAAATGTCCCCTTAACCAGCAGTTCCCGAACCGGAACACTGGCATACAGGACCGGGAGCTTTTCTCCCGCCTTTCTCTGATCCATGTGGATCACCTTGACCTCCAGTTGTTCCGGATCGATCATCATATATCTTGATATGACTTTTATCATGTCGTTTTTTAACATCTCCAGGATTTCCGGCGTACATCCGGCCCGGTCCGCGATCAGCAGAAATTCAAGCCGTTTTTTCGCGATACTTCCGGAATTTCTCCCTGTCAGGATATGGAACAGTCTCTTTTTCATTTATGCCCTCTTTAAGAGGCCGCTAAACATATGGAAGAATCCTTTGTTTTTCTCAAGCCCCATAAGCGGCACCTCCTGACCAAGTATCCGCTTACAGATGTTAAGATAAGCCTGTCCGGCAAAGGAATTCATTCCCACCAGAGGTTCCCCCTGGTTCGTGGAGATCACGATCTCCTCATCGTCCGGGATCGCGCCGAGGATCGGGATTCCAAGGATATCCGTCACATCTTCCATCGACATCATATCCCCCCTCCGGACCATATCCATCCGGATCCGGTTCACGATGAGATCCATCTTTGAGATTTCTTCCGCCTCCAGCAGGCCGATGATCCGGTCTGCGTCACGGATCGCCGATACCTCGGGAGTCGTGACGACAAAAGCACGGTCCGCTCCGGCAATGGCGTTTTTAAATCCCTGCTCGATCCCCGCAGGACAGTCTAACAGTACATAATCACACTCTTCTCTCAGATCATCCACCAGCTTTCGCATCTGACCGGGAGTCACGGAGGACTTGTCCCTGGTCTGGGCGGACGGAAGTAAAAACAGGTTCGGATATCTTTTGTCCTTTATCAGTGCCTGCTTCAGACGGCAATTCCCCTCCACGACGTCCACAAGGTTGTAGACGATGCGGTTCTCCAGTCCCATCACCACGTCGAGATTCCTGAGACCGATATCTGTATCGATCAGGATCACTTTCTCCCCGAGCATGGCAAGTCCTGTACCGACATTCGCTGAGGTCGTCGTCTTGCCAACACCCCCTTTTCCGGATGTAACAACAATGACTTCACTCATAAGAATATCCTCCTGTATTAAGTTATGAATGTACTCGCATCTCCTCTGTTTTCAGAGATTGATACCGGATTGGCAAAAGCTCAAAAATTTTCCTGCGGGCAGAGCTGCACCCGTTTTCTGATCTTTGCCCCTGGTACCACAAGATATATTTTACATGAAAAAAGCAAAAAATTCCAGTAAAAAATAGATTTTATAAAAGCTTTATAAAAGGAAACTGATACGGACCTCTTTTATATAAAATTCAGCGCACTCAGAAAGCTCTTTTTGATCGGTTCTTCGACAACTTTTCCGTTCTCAGAGAGGATCATCATCGGACCGCGCCCAAGATGGCGTCCTTTCTCCGCTTTTTTCAGGGAAAGTCCCGCGATCCGGACCGATATCGGTGCCATCTCAAAAGCAACGATCACCGCATCCTCATTTCCGCAGATCCCCGCATGGGCCGCCCCGCGGAGCGCTCCTAAAATGATGATGTTCCCTTTTGCGCTGACTTTTGCTCCTTTTTCCACATCACCGATCACCACGATGCTGGCCTCTGATTCCAGCTCGTCCCCGTCCCGGAGATTCCCTTTATAAAACTGACCTGTGAGGGAAGACAGCTCCATCAGTCTCTCATTGAGTGCTTTCTCACATTTTCTCGTCCGGTTTCCGTCCGTGTCGAGAAGACACAGCACCTCGATATCGGAATTTTCCGTGATCGTCTGCACAACACGGTACTCTTCCTCCGGAGTCAGGTCCCGTCCCTCCAGGGTCAGCGTCATCTGGGCAGCTCCCCAGAATTTCGCCGTCGCCTTGAACTTCTTTGCAATCGCCTGAAGAACTTTCTCAAAATCCAGGTCTTTCTCCAGATAAACAGTCATTCCGGCTTTATTTCCCTTGATTACGACAGCTTCTTTCATCTTGAAATCCCCCTTTTATGTAACTTTGACAGGTGCGCCAGACCGCCGGTCCGTCAACGCCTTACAGCCCGGCAGTTTCGCCGGGCTGCAGCATTTTGTCTGTGCAGTGCGCAGACTAGTCTCCGATCTCTACGTTCGAAGAGTTCAGCGCACTGTTATTCAGAATGTAATTCAGGTCTGTATATCCGTAGTAGAACCGGTAAATATTTTTCGCCGCCGTCGCCGCGTTGGAGGAAGAATATCCGTATGGGATATTCACCGTCACCGCGATCTCCGGATTCTGGTATGGAGCAAAGGAAACGAAGAACGCGTGGTTGACGCGGTGTCCATTTTTTATCTCCTCGGCAGTACCCGTCTTACCTGCGATATCGACTTCCAGGTCACTGAAGATCTTCCTCGCAGAACCATCCGAGATTACACGGCGCATTCCGGTGTGGACAGCGTTCCATGTGGAATCTTTGACGTCGATGGTCGAACGTACTTCCGGTGTGAAATCTTTTAAGAGATTTCCCTGGGAATCCGTCATCTTGTCGAGCAGACTCAGTTTGAATACCGTTCCCTTATTGGCAACTGCCGTGATATATCTGGAAAGCTGGATATTGGAGTAAGAGTTTTTACCCTGTCCGATCGAAGATGCCTCCGGTTTCTCCGTCGTCATCTGCGGCTCTCTCTCAGCAATCTCGATTCCGGATGTCTCATCGAGTCCGAACATGGACGCATACTTTCGGATCTTCTCGATACCGAATTCCGGTGAATAGTTTCCGTTTTCATCCATGGAGAGGCGGTGTCCCATCTCAGAGAAGAACACGTTGCAGGAGTTCTGGATGCCGTGGACCACATCGAGAGGTCCATGCTGTCCCGGGTAGATCCAGCAGCGCAGCGCCGGTGTGATCTCCTTGTAGATACCGGTACAGTTCACCGTATCATTCAGCCCGATCACGCCTTCCTCAAGAGCCGCCACCGCGATGATTGGCTTGAAGGTCGATCCAGGCGCCTTCTGTGCCTGTGTGGCATTGTTAAAGAGCGGCAGGGACTGATCGTTATTTAACTTGTTGTAATACTCCGCATCCACGGTTCCGGAGAACTTGTTGTTGTCGTAGCTCGGGTAGGTCACGAGTGCCCGCACCTCACCGGTGTTGACGTCCGTGATCACGGCACTGGCAGAACACGGGTCCAGGGCAAGCTGCGCAGGTGTGATCTCGATATCGGAGATCTTGTTTCTGATAAACTGGAATGCGTACTCATCTCCGCCCGCCTCCAGCATCTGGACTTCATTCTCGTCGTAAGCCAGAATATTCTGGTCATAGAGGGCGAGGCAGAGTTCCTTTCCGGACACGGTGCCGTTATTGACAAGGTAGCGGAAGATCTTCTTCGTGAACGCCGCATCGTTCTGCAGGTCATCCATCACATATTCCACGATCGTCTGGTAAATACTGTCCGCATCAGAGTATCTGGACTCGATCTTCAGCTTTGTCGTGTCGATCCAGCTCTCCGCGATCCCGTCGTACAGGTAATCCCTGAGGCTGATGGAATCGTTCTTCCATGCGTTGTATGTGTCAGACTCCTGGTCGATCTTGTCTGTCTGTATGATCCCACGGTCGGAAAGCAACGTATAGATATACTGCATGTAGGCAAACATGTCTTCCGGCAGGTCTGCCATCTTTCTCGCGGATCCATCCGTGAGCTCGCTCCGGATCTGTGCAAGGATCTGTTCTCTCGACTGGCTGTACTTCGCATAGATGTTTTTCTCTGTCTGGGACGCCTCCGGCGCGGAAAACGCTGCAAGGTCCAGGACATTGTTGTTGATCAGCTGGTAGTAGACATCCTTCACAGGGATCGGGATATTTGCCGCCTTCTTGTAATCGTTGTCATCAAGATCACGGTTCACGAGCTTGTCCGTGATGATACCGGCAAGCTGCTGCTCCAGAATATGATACACACCGATCTGGAGATCCCGGTCCAGTGTCAGGTAGATGTCATGTCCTGCCTCCGGCTCTGTTCTCTTAACGACCTCAAGGATCCGTCCCATACTGTCCACATACATAGTCTGGGAACCCTTCTTTCCCTGAAGCTCCGTCTCCATGGATGCCTCGATCCCGGTCTTTCCGACAAGGTCCGTCAGCTCATAGTCCGGATTCGTCTCCCGGAGTTTTTCGAGTTCATCATCCCAGACTTTTCCGATGTATCCGATGATCGGTGCAAAATAAACGCTGTCATTGTATACACGGATCGTTGATTCCTCGATGCCGACGCCTTTTAAGTTCGCGGAGTTTTCGAGAACATCCGTCATCGTCTCCTTGCTGACGTCAGAGGCGATCGTGGTGGACTCATATTTCCGGTACGCGGTGAGTCCCATCGTATAGCGGATATTGATGATCCCGAGAGCTTCCTCATCGGTAAGTTCGATCGGGTTGTCATTGTCATCCTTCAGCTGGTCCAGACCGTAATATTTTACCCTGGCGTCAAAGACTTCCCTGGCCGTCACATCGGACGGATATTTTCCATCCGCGTCATCCAGTTCATCCGTCTTTTTTAATCCGTAATAGTCGCTCAAAAAGCGTTTTCTCGCCGCCTCGCTGGTGGTCGTGAAGATCATATTCCCGGAGGAGTCATAACCCACGGAAAAATCTCCTTCCACGTTCTCGCCGTGACGGTTTAAGATCCGGACAAGCTCCAGGAGCATCCGGTTTCTGTCGTTGGATCTTTTGTAATCTCCGTTATCCTGAAGCGTCACATTGTACGACAGTTTATTATATGCAAGAAGATTCCCGTTTCTGTCATAAATATTTCCGCGGGTACCGGCAAGACTGATCTTTTTTTCCGTCTTTGCCATATAGTTTTCCTGGTACTGCTCTCCTTCCATGATCTGAAGATTGAACAGGCGCATGCCAAGGATCGCGTACAGCCCCACAAATACCACCGCCAGGATCACAAGTCTTGACGACAGCAGCTTTTTCATAAACTCTTTCAGAATTTCAGAAAAATCGTTAAACAATCGTTGTGTCTCTCCTTTTTTCCATCTCTTCCAGTCTGCGGCTGATATAGAGGAACAGCCGGTACAGGATCAGTGTTGTCACCACGGTGAAGATCGTCTCCGGCAGGATAATGTTGATGAAATAATAGCCGAAATGTAATCTTCCCCGCACCAGGAAGCCGAATACATAAAGATAGAAATTATAAAACACTTCGTTCAGCGCTGAAAGCACCAGCGGCAGCGTAATATAGTCCTCATAATAATACTTCGTGCAGATTCCGTTTACATAGCCTATCCAGATAAAGATCAGCGTGTGAAATCCGAGCGGACCTCCGGACGAGAGGTCCATCAGAAGTCCCGCGATCAGTCCGTATCCCATCCCCCAGACACTTCCCCGGATAAACCCGAAGGAAAAGACAAGGATCACCATGAGATTCGGATATACCGCCAGGAACGGCAGCAGCGGGAAAATACAGGTCTGCACGATAAATGCCAGGATCACCAGCAGAAAACTCGCGATGATCCGCTTCATATTGCTATTCATTGATCTCCGGCCCCGCATCCTTTAAGTCTGTGATCACCAGGACCTCCTGAAGTCTGTCGAATCTCGCGGCAGGGATCAGGTATCCCGATTTCGTCAGGTTGTCGTTGTAATCCACCGTGATGTCCGTCGCATACCCCACGAGGATCCCCGGCAGGAATTTTCCGCTGATATTGGAAGTGACGATCATGTCGCCATCCTTGATATCATCGTCCTTTTCCATATAGGAAAGCTTTAACCGGCCGTCTTTAAACAGCTGAAGATCTCCCGCGACGATACAGGAATCCCCGGACTGCTGCGCCATGGCGCTCACACGGCTGGAGTCATCGATGATCGAGCGGACTGTCGCGTAGTTCGCTCCCACATCTGTGACGATACCGACAAGACCGCCTCCGGCGATGACGTTCATATCCTCTTTGATCCCGTCATCGGATCCTTTGTCGATCCGGAATACGGAAAACCAGGAACTCGAGTCTTTTGCGATGATACGGGCACCGATCTTATGGTACTGCATATATTCCTGATCCAGTTCATAGAGACTTCTGAGGCGCTCCAGCTCGAACTGTTCCGAGCGGAGTCTCGTATTTTCCTCCGTCAGCTCATCCACTCTCGTCTTTAAGGTCTCATTCTCTGCCAGAGCCGTCTTCAGTTTTCCGACGCTGCTCAGTTCATTGTAGAGTCCGCCGCCGACCCTGTTCACACCGGACTGGATCGGCACCAGCACATATCCCACCGCGGTCCGCAGCGGATTTAAGATGCTTCCCCTGATCGTCGTAATACCGATCATACAGATACAGAGAAGCGACAGTCCAAATAGAAAATATTTCGTATTGTTTTTCATGTTTCAAAAATTCCCCGTTCTCTCAGGCTCACATAGGAATTATCTCCGATAATGATATGGTCCAGAAGCGGGACTCCCATGAGCTTTCCTGCTTCCATGACACGTTCTGTAAAGAGGCAGTCCTCCCTGCTCGGCGTCGGATCCCCGCTTGGATGGTTGTGGAGCAGAATGATCCCGCAGGCCCTGGACCGCAGCGCCTCGATAAAGATCTCCCGCGGCGTCGCGCAGGAGGCATTCACCGTTCCGATCGAGACTGTTGTATCCTTTAACAGAATGTTCTTTGTATTCAAAAGCAGAAGTTTCAGATTCTCCTGTTCCAGATGGCGCATTTCCTCCATATAGAATGCAGCCACCTTTGACGGCGCATCAAAAACGACCGTCTTTTCTGATGCCGCCGTTTTCCAGATCCTCGCCGAAAGTTCTCCGACGCACGCGAGCTGGATCGCTTTCACTTCCCCGACCCCGCGGATCTCTTTATAATCCTCCACGGCGCCATGGAGGAGTCCCGCCAGCCCCGGTGGATTTCCGGAATTCAGAATCTCCTCCGCCATCTCCCGCACCGGGATATTCTTTGTCCCGGATCGCAGAATCACGGAGAGGAGTTCCGCATCAGAAAGCGACGCCGGGCCTTTCTCCAGCACCTTCTCATAAGGGCGCTCCGAGACCGGCAGCCCCTTCATCGTCTTTCCACATTTCTTTTCCATACTGACATCCCGCCTTTCCGGTCTCTCCAGGTACACGGTGCGGCAGATATCCCCTTTTTGTCATCCGTACATTCCCCGGCTGACAGAAGTTTCCCGGAAAACAGATCTTCCTACAGGAAACGGTAGATCAGGATCGCAACGATCACGCCGATGATGCTCGCCATCGTGATCCGGATGCTGAGTCCGAACGTGATCACAAGGATCCCGAGGTTTAAGACGAGCGGATCGTTCAGTCCGAACGATTCCCCGAAATTTAACCAGGAAAGTCCCGGCACTCTCGCTGTCATCTCTCCGATAAAGCCTCCAAGAACGATCCCGGAAAGCAGAAGGAGAAGCAGGACCCAGGAGCTTTTACTTTTCATACTGTTGATTCCTCCCGATCGCCGGGACCGCATAGCAGTCCCGGCACTTTATGCACAGAAGTTTAGCATATTTCTGGCTCAAAAACAATGAGTTAAGAAAAAGTTCACATTTACAATGTCACGATACCAGCATCGACTAATTTCTGCAGGGACATCAAAATACCGAGTTTTGCGTGGAACCAGGTAAGTCCTCCCTGGAAGTATACCGCATACGGCGGCTTGATCGGACCATCGGCGGAAAGCTCGATGGAGGATCCCTGAACGAAGGCGCCTGCTGCCATGATGACGTCGGAATCGTATCCCGGCATCGCCCACGGTTCCGGAGTCACAAAGCTGTCCACCGGCGCTGCCGCCTGGATGCCCTCACAGAATTTGATCACGCCTTCCGGTGTGCCGAAGGTGATCGCCTGGATGATGTCGTGACGGCTCTCCGTTCCGTTCGGAACGACGCCGAATCCAAGCTTCTCATACACATTTGCAGCAAAGATCGCACCTTTCAGTGCTCCCGCAACAACGGTCGGGGAGAGGAACAGTCCCTGATAGAGAGACTGGCTGACGCCAAGGCTGGCGCCGACCTCTTTTCCGAGTCCCGGAGCTGTCAGACGGTATGCCGCTCTCTCCACACAGTCCTTCCGTCCGACGATATAGCCGCCGATCGGGGCAAGTCCGCCGCCCGGGTTCTTAATTAAGGAACCGACGATCATGTCCGCTCCTACATCCGTCGGCTCCAGTTCCTCGACAAACTCCCCGTAGCAGTTATCGACCATGCAGATCACATCCGGCTTGATGGACTTGATAAAGGAGATCAGTTCGCCGATGCGCTTTACGGATAAGGTCGGTCTCGTCGCATATCCCTTGGAGCGCTGGATCTCGATGAGCTTTGTGCGCTCGTTGATCGCTTTTCTGATGTTCTCGAAGTCGAAATCTCCATTCGGAAGAAGATCCACCTGGCTGTAGGTGATGCCGAATTCCTTTAAGGAGCCGACGGAATCACGGATCCCGATGACTTCCTCCAGCGTATCATACGGCTTTCCGACCGGGGAGAGGATCTCATCGCCCGGGCGGAGATTTCCGGAAAGGGCGATGGTAAGCGCGTGGGTTCCGGAGATCAGCTGCGGCCGCACAAGGGCATCCTCACCGTGAAATGCTTTTGCGTATACTTCTTCCAGCGTGTCACGGCCAAGGTCATTGTAACCGTAACCGGTCGTTCCGGCAAAATGAATATCGCTGACTCTCGCCTCCTGCATGGCTTTGATGACCTTCAGCTGATTGTACTCCGCTGTTTTATCGATCGCCTCAAAGCGGTCATGCAGACTCTTTTCGATCTCTCTTCCGTAATTTAAAACTTTCTCAGAGATTCCAAGCTCTCCGTACATCTTTGTAAGTTCCATGTCTTCTCCTTTTACTTTATCACGATTCCTCTGTCCTGCAGATCTTTTAACATCCACGCGAGGATCTTTTCTCTGTCAAAATCAAAGTTCCCCTGGTCCACCCAGGTCACTTCTTTTTCCCTCTTAAACCAGGTAAGCTGGCGCTTCGCGAAATGTCTCGTGTCGCGCTTGATGATGTAGACGGCCTCATCCAGAGAGATCGTCCCGTCCAGGGCATCCAGGATCTCCTTGTATCCCAGCCCCTGCATGGATACCATCTCCCTCGTGCAGCCCATCTCTTTCAGTTTTTCCACTTCCGCCAGCAGCCCGTTCTTCATCATGAGGTCCACCCGCAGGTCGATCCTCTCATACAGGCGGCCGCGGTCCATGTTGAGCACATAGTAGGCAAAATTGTAGGGCGATTCCTTTTTGCGCTCCGCCTCGTTGTGGGCGGAAATCTTTGTCCCAGTCTTTTTATAAAACTCCAGGGCGCGGATCACACGCTTTACATTGTTCTCATGGATCGCCTCCGCTGATTCCGGATCCACTTCCTTTAACATGTCGTGGAGAGCGGAAGCTCCTTTCTCTGCCGCCAGGCGCTCCAGCTCCTCCCGGTATCCCGTATCCCCGTCGTTTTCCGTGAAGTCGATGTCATTCACCAGCGCCTGGATATAAAATCCAGTCCCTCCGGCGATGATCGGGATATGCCCGGCCGCGTAGATCTCCTCCATAGCCTCTTTCGCGAGTTTCTGGAATACGACAACGTTAAATTCGTCCCACGGGTCCAGAACGTCGATCAAGTGGTGGCGGACACCGTCCATCTCCTCCTTCGTCACCTTCGCGGATCCGATATCCATGTGGCGGTACACCTGCATGGAGTCGGCGCTGATGATCTCCCCACCGATCTTTTTCGCGAGTTCCACGGAGAGGGCGGTCTTTCCGGACGCTGTCGGCCCGGTGATTATGATCAAAGGCTTTTTCATCATACGATCCTCTTGAATTTCTTTTCCATCTCATATTTGCTGATCGCAACGATCGTCGGTCTCCCGTGCGGGCAGTTATATGGATTCTCCAGTTTTAACAGTTCATCGATGAGCTGATCCGCCTCCGCGAAGGACAGCTCGTTGTTTCCCTTTACCGCAGCTTTGCAGGACATGGTGGCGATCCGGTCGTAGACGGACTCCACATTCTTCCCCATGCTGTCGTCGGAAAGGCCATCGATGAGCTCCATCAGGAGATCTTTCTTTGCCAGGGAGAACAGGTTGTCCGGCACTGCGCGCACCGCGTACTCATTTCCGCCGAACGGTTCGATCTCGAACCCAATGTCCGTAAACACCTTCATGTGGCGCTTTAAGAGGTCCGCCTCCTGAAGGGAAAGTGTCAGGATGATCGGCGGGCTTATGAGCTGGGAAGTGTACTCTCTCGTCTTTAATGACGCAAAATTCTTCTCAAAGAGCACTTTCTCGTGGGCAGCATGCTGATCGATGATATAGAGGCTACCGTCATATTCCACGAGCCAGTAAGTCTCAAAGACCTGCCCGATCAGGCGGTGGCGTTTTCTCGCAGATTCCGAGAGGAGACGGTTGTCGAACATCTCCATCTGGGTCGGCTGGAGGTCTTTTGTTTTTTCCGCCCGGGGTGTGATTCCCGGCTGGTCCTGTTCAGACCGTACTTCCTGACTATCTTTTCTGTCCGCAGAGTCAGCACTCTTTGTCACGGCACCGGAAATTCCGGCTCCCGGAGGAAGCGCTCCCACTTTTCTTTCTGCCGGATCCATTCCAGGAAGACCCGCCATGATATGCTCTGCCGTCTGTCCGGTCGATTGTCCGGCCGCCGGCTCCGGTTTCAGTTCCCTCGTGAGCGGCTTCGGAGGCAGGATCCATTTGCTCTCCTGCTTCTTCTCCCCGTAGGTCGGGCGTTCTTCGCGGATGCCCATCGCCTCCATGCGGCGGTGTTCAAACGGCTCCGGTCCATGGGCGTTTTTCGCCACCGGATTCATTCCGCTCCCCGGCACCGGATTCCGTGCCACGGCAGCTTCTTCCTTTGCAAGCTCGCGCTCTTCCTTTTCCGACATAAGACTCACATTCGGGATCAGCTCTTTCCCGGAAAGCGCGTCGAGAACCGCCTGCGAGATCACTCGGTACATATTCTCGCCGTCTTTGAATCGAAGCTCCATCTTCGAAGGATGAACGTTCACATCGATATACTCCGGCTCCACCGTGAGGTGCAGCAGCGTGAACGGGTATTTATGCTGCATCATATAGCTCTTGTACCCATCCTCGATCGCTTTGGAGACGAGTCCGCTCCTGATATAGCGCCCGTTGATAAAATAATTCTCAAAATTCCGGTTTCCCCGGGCGATCACCGGCTTTCCGATAAAGCCCGAGATCTTCACGATCCCGGTCGACACCTCGATCGGAAGAAGGTTTGCCGCGATCTCCCGCCCGTAAACCGTGTAGATGATGTCCTTCAGGTTGTGGTTTCCCGAGGTGTGGAGACGGCTCTGGTTGTTCACGATGAGCCGGATCGAGATCTCCGGGTGGGACAGGGCGATCTTTTCCACGAGATCCGCCACATGAGCGCCCTCCGTGGCCTCCGTCTTCAAAAATTTCCGCCTTGCCGGCGTATTGAAAAAGAGGTTTCTGGAGATAAACGTGGTCCCCTCCGGTGCGCCGATCTCCTCGAGACCTTTCTCCTCACCGCCTTCGATCCGGTATCTCGATCCGGTGAGACTTCCGGAGGTTTTTGTGATCAGTTCCACCTGGGAGACTGCCGCGATACTGGAAAGCGCCTCACCGCGGAATCCCAGGGAAGACACGGTAAGAAGATCTTCTGCCGTCCGGATCTTGCTTGTCGAGTGGCGCAGAAAAGCCAATGGCAGTTCTTCCTTTTTGATTCCGCAGCCGTTATCCGTGATCCTGATAAACCCGATGCCGCCCTGGCGGATCTCCACAGTGATCGCCGTGGAACCGGCGTCGATGGCGTTTTCCATTAACTCCTTCACCACGGAGGCCGGCCGCTCCACGACCTCGCCCGCGGCGATCTGGTTGATCGTACTCTGATCCAGAACCTGAATCGGCATAGTCTCTCTCCCTCTCTTTCTTTTTCAATCCCTGCTACTGCCAGCGGTTTTTCAGCTTCGTCTGCAGCCGGTACAGGGTATTTAACGCATCGATCGGGGTCATGCTGGAAAGCTCCAGATCCCCGAGTTCTTTTATAATGTCATCGTCCTTCACGGTATCAAAGATCGACATCTGGTTGAGATCCACCTCGTCCGGCTTCGCCACCGCCTTATGCTGCGGGGACGCGCTCATCTGGGCAATCTCTTTTGCCTGGGCTGTGATATCGGCGCTCGCGAGCTCCTCAACAAGCTCCTTCGCGCGGGCGATCACCGGCTCCGGAACACCCGCGAGTTTCGCGACCTGGATTCCGTAGCTCTTATCTGCCCCGCCCTTTACGATCTTTCTGAGGAATACGATATCATCCCCCTGTTCCTTGACGGCGATACAATAGTTGTTGACACCGCTGATGGTCCCCTCAAGCTCCGTGAGCTCATGATAATGGGTCGCAAACAGCGTCTTCGCGCCGAGGATCTTCGGGTTGCTGATGTGTTCGATGACTGCCCAGGCGATCGAAAGACCGTCAAAGGTACTCGTGCCGCGGCCAATCTCATCGAGGACGAGGAGACTGTTCTTCGTGGCATTTCTTAAAATATTTGCAACCTCCGTCATCTCGACCATAAAGGTACTCTGTCCGGATGCCAGGTCATCGGAGGCGCCGACTCTCGTGAAGATCCTGTCACAGATCCCGATGTTCGCCTCGTCAGCCGGAACAAAGCTTCCGATCTGCGCCATGAGGACGATCAGTGCCGTCTGTCTCATGTAAGTGGATTTGCCCGCCATGTTCGGTCCCGTGATGACGGCGATCCGGTTCTTTCCGTTATCCAGATATGTGTCGTTCGCGACGAACAGGCTGTCTTTGATCATCTTCTCGACAACCGGATGACGGCCGTTTTTGATGTTGATCAGTCCTTTTTCGTTGATTTTCGGCTTCACGTAGTTATTCCGCATGGACACTGTGGACAGGGAGGTAAAGACATCAATGCCCGCGATCGCTTTCGCAGTGCTCTGGATCCGCAGGACCTCCGCAGCGATCTTATCGCGCACATCGCAGAACAGATCGTATTCCAGAGTGTACAGGCGGTCCTCCGCGCCCATGATGATGTCTTCCAGCTCTTTTAACCGGTCTGTCGTGTAGCGCTCCGCATTTGTCAGAGTCTGTTTGCGGATAAAGTAATCCGGGACCAAGTCTTTGAAGGAGTTTGTTACCTCAAAGTAGTATCCGAACACCTTGTTGTATTTGATCTTTAAGTTCTTGATGCCGGTCTTTTCCTTCTCCTCGGTCTCAAGATCCGCCAGCCATGCCTTTCCTTCCGTCTTTGCCTTCCGGTACTTGTCGGCTTCCTCGCTGTATCCGTCCTTGATGATGTTTCCCTCACGGAGCGAGATCGGCGGCTCATCGACGATGGACCGGTCAATGAGTTCGTAGAGATCCCGCAGCGGATCCAGATCCTCGTTCATT
The DNA here is from genome assembly GCF_057397225.1 of Pilosibacter sp. NGB245. NCBI lineage: Bacteria > Bacillati > Bacillota > Clostridia > Eubacteriales > Clostridiaceae > Pilosibacter > Pilosibacter sp. NGB245. The sequence goes on from NZ_CM171584.1 coordinate 2,020,035, forward strand.
TTCTTTAAAAGCTCACAGGAAAACTCCCCGAGAATATCTTTGATATACGGCAGCATCTCCAGGGAATTCTTAAAGGAAAGAAGGTCCCTCGGGTTTGCCGTCTTATAGCTGATCCGCCCCATCAGGCGCTCCAGGTCATAGACGGAATTCAGGTACTCCCGGATCTCCTCCCTGGAGATATAGTTCATGTTCAGCTCTTCGATCGCCTGCTGCCGGCGCTCGATCTCCGTCTTGTCGATCAGCGGCTGTTCGATAAAGGAGCGGAGAAGTCTCGCCCCCATGGCCGTCTTTGTCTTATCGAGGACCCAGAGAAGGGAGCCTCTCTTCTGTTTTTCACGCAGAGTCTCCACAAGCTCCAGATTTCGTCTTGTGGAGGTATCGATCATCATGAACTGCCCCGTTGTGTACGGTGTAATCTTCGTCAGATGGGACAGGTCATTCTTCTGCGTCTCATAGAGATACTGAAGGACCGCACCGGATGCGATCATTCCATTCTCATAATCTCCGAGTCCAAGTCCCTCGAGACTCATCACATGGAAATGCTCTTTTAAGATCTTCCTGCAGTCATCATCCGAGAAAAACCGGTTCTCCAGTGCCGTCACGGCAAAATGATACCGCTCTTTTAACTCATCCATATCAAGTCCGGACATGAAGAGTGCCTCATTGCACACAAGCTCCGACGGCGTGAACTTGTTGATCTCATCGAGAAGCGCCCGCTCGCTCGTCACCTCCGTGACAAAAAAATCGCCGGTCGTGATGTCGACCGTCGCAATCCCGTAATTGTTTCCGGTATACACAACTGCCATCAGGTAGTTGTTCTTTGTCTCGTCCAGAGCCTGGGAGCTCGTGATCGTTCCCGGCGTCACAACGCGGATGACTTCACGCTTTACAAGACCTTTCGCGAGCTTCGGATCCTCCATCTGCTCCGCGATCGCAACCTTATAACCTTTCTGGACGAGTCTTGTGAGATAGCCTTCCACCGCATGGAACGGGACTCCGCACATCGGAGCCCGTTCTTCCAGACCGCAGTCCTTTCCCGTCAGTGTCAGCTCCAGCTCTCTCGAAACCGTCTTCGCATCCTCAAAAAACATCTCGTAGAAATCACCCAGCCGGTAAAAAAGGATACAGTCCGGATACTGCTTTTTTGTCTCGAGATAATGTGTCATCATTGGTGAAATCTGTCCCACGTCTTTTCTCCTATTCCATAACATGCCCACAGCGCCCGAAGCACTCGGCTCCGGGCGTCACATGTTTTTCATCCTTATTATTTAACCAGGGAACCCATATAGTAGAATCCCTTTGCCTCGTCTAAAGAGACATCCACGATCTTTCCGATCAGGGACGCGTCCCCGGCGAAATGTACGACTGTGTTGTTGGAAAGTCTTCCCGTCACAAAGCCGGACTCGTGGGTATCGATCTCCTCCACAAGGACTTTTTGTACCGTTCCCTCATGGCGCTTTACGACCTCAGCCGCAATATCCTGGACTTCCTTTAACAGGCGGTCAAAACGGTTCTTTACGACATCCTCCGGAACCTGGTTCGGCATGGCCGCCGCCGGAGTTCCGGTGCGCTTGGAGTAGATGAAGGTGAAGGCGCTATCGTAGCGGACCTTGCGCACCACGTCCATCGTCTCCTCGAAGTCTTCCTCAGTCTCCCCCGGGAATCCCACGATGATATCCGTAGTCAGGGAGATATCCGGGATCGCCGCGCGCAGTTTCTCCACCAGTGCGAGGTACTGTTCCTTCGAATATTTCCGGTTCATGCGCTTTAAGATCTCACTGCTGCCGGACTGGAGCGGCAGATGTAAATGGCTGCAGATCTTCTTCGAATCCCGCATCGTCTCGATCAGCTCGTCGGAGAGATCCTTCGGGTGGGAAGTCATGAAGCGGATGCGCTCCAGTCCTTCGATCTTCTCGACTCTTCTTAAGAGCTCCGCAAAGGTGATCGGATGTTCCAGATTCTTTCCATAGGAGTTGACGTTCTGTCCGAGAAGCATCACTTCCACAACACCGTCAGCCACAAGCTCTTCGATCTCTTTGATAATGTCCTCCGGCTCTCTGCTCCTCTCGCGTCCGCGCACATACGGCACGATGCAGTAACTGCAGAAGTTATTGCAGCCGAACATGATATTGACGCCGGACTTGAACGGATATTTTCTCTCGACCGGGAGTTCCTCCACGATCTCATTGGTTCCTTCCCAGACATCCACCACCATCTTCTTTTCCATGAAGCGCTCGTAGAGCAGCTCCGCAAGTTTGAAAATGTTGTGGGTTCCGAAGATCAGGTCAACATGGCGGTAACTCTTTTTGATCTTTGCGACAACCTCCGGCTCCTGCATCATGCAGCCGCAGAGTGCGATCATCATATCCGGATTTTTTCTCTTCACGCCGCTCAGATATCCAAGACGGCCATACACCTTTAAGTTCGCGTTCTCACGCACGGTACATGTATTGTAAAGAACGAAATCCGAGTTCTCATCGGCTCCCTCCACATATCCCGCTTCTTTTAAGATCCCAAGGAGCTTTTCGGAGTCTCTGGCATTCATCTGGCACCCGAATGTATTGATAAAACAGGTGAGCGGACGTCCTTTTTTCGCGCTCTCCGCCTCCACGAGCTTTTTCACCTGTTCCATAAAGTACTGCTGTCTCGCCGGTTCCTCCGTCGGAGCCCCTGCGATGATATTTTTATCTATCATTCTTATGTTTCTCCAAATTTCTAAATTCAATCCTGAATGATTATAACCAAGATTCTCCGAAAATGCAACCTTGTTGTTTCACCTTACTTCCGGATCTGCCCGTCTCCGTAGATGATGTACTTCGTGGACGTCAGCGCAGGAAGTCCCATCGGACCTCTCGCGTGGAGTTTCTGGGTACTGATCCCGATCTCAGCTCCGAATCCGAATTCGAAGCCGTCGGTGAATCTTGTGGACGCATTGACGTAGACAGCTGCCGCATCCACCTCATTCAGGAATTTCTGGGCATTCTCGTAATCCTTCGTGATGATCGCCTCGGAGTGACCGGTATTGTAGTGGTTGATGTGGGCGATCGCCTCGTCCACGGAATCCACGATCTTGCAGGAAAGGATATAGTCCAGGTACTCTTTCCCCCAGTCTTCCTCCGTCGCCGCCGTAAATTCCGGTACGATCGAGCAGGCGTCCTGATCTGCGCGAATCTCCACGTTCTTCTCATCCAGACGCTTTTTCATGAGCGGCAGGAATTCCTTTGCGATCTTCCGGTGCACCAGTGTGGATTCGCAGGCATTGCAGACGCCGATCCTCTGGGTCTTCGCGTTGAAGATGATGTCGAGCGCCATATCGAGATCTGCACTCTCATCCACATAGATATGGCAGTTTCCGGTTCCGGTCTCGATCACAGGCACTGTGCTGTTCTCCACGACCGTGCGGATCAGTCCGGCCCCGCCTCGCGGGATCAGGACATCGAGATATCCGTTCATCCGCATGAACTCGCGCGCCGTCTCATGGCTCGTATCTTCGATCAGGGCGATCGCATCCTCCGGGATATTTTCCTTCTTCAGTCCATTCCGGATCGCTGCGACGATCGCCTTGTTGGATTCCAGCGCGTCGCTCCCGCCGCGGAGGATCACAGCATTTCCTGCTTTAAAGCAGAGAGCGAACGCATCCGCCGTCACATTCGGTCTCGCCTCATAGATGATCCCGATGACGCCTAACGGGACGCGTTTCTGTCCGATCAGCAGTCCGTTCGGGCGTTTTTTCATGGAGATGACCTCACCCACCGGATCGTCCAGTCCGACAACCTGGCGCATGCCTTCCACGATGCCTTCGATGCGTTTATGGTTCAGTTCCAGGCGGTCCACAAGTCCCGGAGCCATTCCTCTCTCCTTCGCTCTCGCAACGTCCGCCGCATTTGCCTTTAAGATCTCGTTCTCCTCATCCAGGATCTCCTGAGCAGCTGCCAGAAGTCCTGCATTCTTTAAATTTGTCCCCATTTTTCCGAGAACATAGGAAGTTTCCTTTGCTTTCTGTCCGATTTCTGTTAACATGGCTGTTCCTCCCTGATCCGTGTTCCGGCATCCCGGTCTTTGCACCGGATCACACGCTTTTCTGTCACGATCAAATCTACATTCTTATCATACGGTCCCACCGGGATCTCCCCGAGGATCTGGAACTCATAGGCCAGCGCGATCGTCATATGACCGGCATGCTGTTCCAGATACCGGTCATAGAATCCGCCGCCTTTTCCCAGACGGGCACCGGTTTCCACAAATCCCATTCCCGGGACCAGGATCGGCGCCGTCCGGAGGATTTCTGATCTGGTCTCATCCGCTTTTCGGCATCCGTTCTTTGGTTCCATGATATGAAATGAACCTTCCGAGAGATCCTGCTCCGACTCCGTCACAAAAAACTCCATCGTCTCCCCGGTAACTTTCGGAAGACAGATGATGTATTTTTGTGCCCGGAGTTCCTCCAGAACCTCCCCGGTTCCCGCCTCCCAGTTCAGGGACGCATATCCATACACGGCTTTCGTTTCTGCAATCTCCGGAAGACCCAGGACGCGTTCCGCGATCTCCCTGTCAAGGATCCTCTTTTCTTCTTCCGGCATCGCTTTCAGACGGCTCCGTATGTCTTTTCTGAGCTCAGCTTTCTGTGTTTCCCACATTTCCGTATTTCTTTCCGAGGTCTGTCACGGAGCCGTCCTTCTCAACGATCGAAATGTTGTTCAGATGGCCTCTGAGACTTGCCTTGATGTCAGCGACATACTGCTTTCTGAGCGCCGCCTGCTCCTCTTTCTCCTCATCCGTAAGTCCTACGGACTGGGATTTATGGTAAAGTTCATTGATTCTGTCGATCTGTTCCTGTTTCATGTAATTTTCTGTCCTCTCTGTTTGTTTCCGGGATCTGCGGTTTCCCCGCTTCCGGAATGCAGGTTCCTGCCATCTGATGCACACTCACGCGAAGATGATGATCGACGCAAGCGACTGCGCAAGGCACCCGAATATGCCGGGATACCTTTTTTACGCGTGAATACTCTGGATATAATCCAGCAGCGCAAATTCGCTGCTCTTATTTGCTTTAAAGAGTGTTCCGATCTCCTCACCCTTTAAGATGCGCCACATGACTTCCACATCGTCTGCGTTCGCGATCACCATGTCGGCACCGCTCTCTGTCGCGATCTTTGCCGCGTGGAGTTTTGTCGCCATTCCTCCGGTTCCGACGTCGCTTCCTGTGGTCCCTTTTCCCATCGCCATAAACTCATCAGTCAGGTCATCCACCTGGCTGATAAACTTTGCATCCGGATTTTTCTTCGGGTCATCCGTGTAGAGCCCGTCGATGTCGGAGAGAAGGAATAACAAATCTCCCTCGACAAGAGCCGCAACGATGGCGGAAAGGCGGTCATTATCACCGAATTTGATCTCATATGTAGATACGGTATCGTTCTCGTTTACGATCGGCACCGTTCCGAGTTTTAGAAGTTCATTGAACGTATTTTTCGCGTTTGCGCGGGAAGTATCGTCCAGGATCGTCGCCTTTGTGATCAGGATCTGTGCCGCCGTCTGGTTGTACTCGGAAAAGAGTTTCTGATATACCATCATGAGGCGTGCCTGACCGACCGCCGCGTAAGCCTGTTTCTCGGCAACCGTCTCCGGCTTCTTTCCGCCGAGCGTCTGGCGCCCCGTCGCGATCGCACCGGAGGAGACAAGGATCACTTCTTTTCCCATTCCTCTCATATCGCTGATGACGCGGACCAGTTTCTCGATCTTTGCAAGGTTCAGGTCTCCAGTCTCCGCATGTGTCAATGAGGAAGATCCGATTTTGATCACGATCCTCTTTTTATCTTTTAATAATTCTCTCTCTGTCATATGAAAGTCCCCTTTCCAACGGAATCAGGCAGTACCGCCTTTTTCTCCGGCGCACTGCCACTTTTACAGTTTAACCTACCGCTGCATACCGCTTGATGATCTCTTCCGCAACCTTCAGGCCGTCCATGGCCGCCGATGTGATCCCTCCGGCGTACCCGGCTCCCTCGCCGCATGGATAAAGCCCCTTTAAACTGCTCTGAAGGCTCTCATCGCGGCAGATCCTGAGCGGTGATGACGTACGGCTCTCGATTCCTGCAAGGACAGCGTCCGCCCGGTCGAATCCTCTGATCCGTCTTCCGAACTGCTCCATCCCTTCAAGAAACGCTCCGTTTAAGGCCTCTGGCATCAGTTCCCGCAGGTTTGCGAAGGAATATCCCCCGCAGAACACAGGTTTCACATCTCCCAGGGCCACCGTCGGTCGGTTTGCGGCGAAATCGCCGTAGAGCTGGACGGGGATCTTTCCTCCGCCGAGCGCGAATGCACGCTCTTCCAGGGTTCTCTGGAATGCGATTCCGCCCAAAGGACCGGCTGTCGGGAAATCCGCCGGAGTGACCGCCACGATCAGGGCACTGTTTGCGATGCCGCTGTCCCGTTTAAAATTGCTCATTCCGTTGACTGCCAGACGTCCTTTTTCCGAGGAGGCGTTCACCACCATTCCTCCCGGACACATGCAGAACGAGTAGACGCCGCGGCCGCTGGTTGTCTTCGCGGTCACTTTATACGGCGCGGCGCCGAGTTTTCCGGCATCCTCCAGCCCATACTGGTTCCGGTTGATCTGCGCCTGCGGATGCTGGATCCTGAGTCCCACCGCAAACGGCTTCGGCTCCATAAAGACCTTCATCCTGTCAAGTTTCTCAAAAAGATCTCTGGCACTGTGTCCCACAGAGAGGATCACCTGCTCCGTCCCGATCACGGTCCCATCTGCGAGCTTTACTCCGGAAACTCTGCCGTTTTCCTCCAGGATCTCCGTGACTTCCGAGCGGAAATGGACCTCTCCGCCTCCGGCGATGATCCTGTTTCTCAAATTTCTGACCACTTCTCTCAGCACGTCGGTCCCGATGTGAGGTGCATGGTCATAAAGGATCGACGGATCCGCCCCCATCTCCACAAAGGTGGAGAGGACTTTTCCGTTCCTTCCCGAAGTATCTTTTACAAGTGTATTTAGCTTTCCGTCTGAGAATGTTCCGGCTCCGCCCTCACCAAACTGGACGTTCGAGCGGATATCGAGCGCCGGATCCCCGTTTTTCCAGAAATCCTCTACTTTTTTCGTTCTCTCCTCAACGGCATCTCCCTGTTCAAAAAGGATCGGGGCATAGCCGTTTTCGGCGAGTGCCAGCGCTGCGAACATCCCGGCAGGACCTGCCCCGATGATCACCGGGCGCTTTCTCATCTCCTGCGTTCCATGTTCCGGGTACGCATATAGTTTCGAGTCTTCTGCCCGGACATTCTGGTTTGCCGCCTTTTTGATGACTGCTGCCTCTTTTTTTCCGCCTGCAAGTGTCACATCCACAATATAACTGAACAGCAGATTCGGCTTCTTTCTCGCGTCGATGGAGCGGTGGACGATCTGGATCTCCCCGATCGCCGATTCATCGATTTTTAAGAGCTTTGCCGCCTTTTTCTTTATCGCCTCTTCCGCGTGATCCACGGGAAGTGTGAGCTGATTGATCCGGATCATATGTATGTTTTTTCCTTTCCTGTCTTCCCCGGGCTCTGTTCCCTTCCGATCCGGAGAATTTCACCTGTTTTTCCTGTCCCCGGACAGTTTTTCTGTATCCTTGGACGACCCCTGCGGCTGCATGAGATCCGGCTGCATATCCGGATGACCATGCCCACTGCAGGTTGTATCCGCCGCAGATCCCATCGACATCCAGAAGCTCCCCGACCATGTAAAGTCCGGGAACGCGTTTTGACTGCATAGTTTCCGCTTCTATCTCTGTTGTATCGACACCGCCTGCACAGATCTGGGCCTGTTCAAAAGGATTTGTCTCCTTCACCGGGATCACAAACTCCCGAATCACAGAAACCAGACTGTTCAGCTCCTCTTTCGTCAAGAGTCCCGCCTGTCTTTCGGGCCGGATCTTTGCCGCTTTTAAGAGCACCGACGCGAGTTTCTTATTAAAAATACCGTTTAAAAATGTCTCGGCAGTTTCCCCCGAAAGGCAGGATCTCTGCTCCTTCAAAAGATCCTGGACTTCTTCTTCATCCAGATCCGGCAGAAAGTTCAGGACTGCAGACACCTTCTGCTTCCGATCCAAAAGCTTCGCCGCATACCTGCTCACCTGGAATACCGGGATGCCCGAGATCCCGTAGTCCGTGATCTGGAGTTCTCCCCGGTCTTTTGCCGCTGTCTTTCCGTCCCCGGTCCGGATCTCCACAAGGCAGTCCGTCCGGACTCCGGAGGCTTTCGGGAGGAGATTTCCTTCGCATTTCAGCTGGACAAGCGCCGGGAGCGGCTTGATGATCCGGTGTCCAAACTGTCTCGCGAGCTCATAGCCGCTTCCGTCGGATCCTGTTCCTTTCGCCGCCATGGAACCGCACGCCAAGATCAGGAAATCACCTGTATAGATCCCACGGTCTGTCTCGACCGAAAAACGGTCTTTCTGTCTTTTCGCGTTCCGGACTTCACATTCCGTAATGATCCGGACTCCCGCACGGTCCGCTCCCCGGAGCAGTGCATCGAGGACCGTCTGCGCCTGACCGGACATCGGATATATATAGCCGCCGCGGTCCATCGTCAGGACACCAAGTTCCCGGAAGAACGCTGTCGCGGCGGACGGTGGAAAATTCCGGATGGCAGCTGTTTCAAATCCGCTCTGATCACTCCTGTAGCAGGAAGGATCCATATAGAGGTTTGTCAGGTTGCACTTGCCGTTTCCCGTTGACAGGATCTTTTTTCCCGGTCGGGCCGTGTGCTCCAGGACCGTCACATCCGCACCCTGTTTTGCCGCAGTGATCGCGGCCATAAGTCCTGATGCACCGCCGCCGATGATGATCCCTTTCCGTCCTCTGAAACTTTCCGCCATTCTATCTCTCCCCTGTACCTGATTTACGGCAACCGTTCATCTGTGCGATGATCCGCGCATGGAACCCGATCACAGATCATCCGGGGATCATCCCGCCGAACGGTTACAATTTATATTAGTATATCGACCTGAACGCAAAATTTCAAGTATCAACTGCTGTAAGATTCCAGATAACTGAATATTTCTGCCATTGTCGGAAACCAGATCCCGGTCATCAGCCGTTCCTGTTCTTCCTCCGGAAATTCTGCGAGCGGCATGTGGGTAAAGAGATCCGTGGTCTCCTTTCCCTTATCGTATACGATCAGATATCCTTCCTCGGCAACAAGAAAATATCGTTCTTCCTCCTCCGCCATCGTCTCATGTTCCACCTGTTCCTGGTTTAAGACCACATGGATCTCCTCCGTCTCCTTCGCGAAGACCGGCTCTTCCACAGACTGCTGCATCTGTACCTCCTCTGTTCCCCGGGCTTCCTCCCCCGCAGTCATAAGGAACAGCGTGATCAGGCTGGCGGATGTCAGAAAGAAAAAGAAAAGAAAGCAGGATACATACTTTTTCATAGGAATATTCCTCCTTTTATGAAAGTATCTGCTTTCTTTTTCTTTTTTAAACATATATTTTTATTTAACAGGAAATTCCGATGGAACTTCCCGTTAAATAAAAATTTTACATTAAATGAAGCTTTCTGAACACCCTGAGAAGTTTCGTTCCGCCCGGCATGGTCTTAAGTTCCGCCGCAGACAGGGCGCCAAGCTTGATCAGGAGCACACCGTAAACGATCACTGCAACCATCATCGCAAACATCGTAGAAAGCGCATTGCTCTTTACCGCGAGATGCACAAGCTGATAGGAGCCAAACGCGAAGAGTCCCATCACTGCAGAAGCGATCACCGGGATCACAACGGTCTTTTTCATCTCCTGCCGGTAACCGAGAAGATTCCGGATGGATCTCGCATTCATCAGGCACATGAACACCGCGAACAGGATATTCGCAAATACCATGCTGTAGATTCCCATATGGAATCCCAGCGCCATGATCTCAAGTGCGATCAGATGGAGGACAAGGGAGATCACCGCGTGAAAGATCGGAAGACGCATTTTGTCGATTCCCTGAAGGATCGCGTTCGTCACCGTAGAGACGGAGTAAAATACGACCGCAAGAGAACCGTAGATCGTCATCCGGATCGCCAGGGTATTATCTCCAGAGAACAGCAGGTTATTCACCGGTCCCGCAAGTACCGTAAGTCCCACAGTGGACGGGATCGCCACAAAGCAGGAGAAACGGATCGCAGATGCCACGCGCTCTCTCACAAGCTTTTTGTCTCCCATCGCCACTGCCCTGGATACGGACGGGATCAGGGAGGACGAAAGGGCATTGGAAATCGCCATCGGCACATTGATCAGCAGATGGTATTTTCCTGTATACACTCCCCAGATGGAGGCAAATTCATCTCCCTGTCCGAGAGTCTTAAAGTTGTATGCGAGGATCCCGTTATCCAGCACGCTGTTTAAGTTGTAGATCGCGGAACTCAGGATAACCGGAACGACCGTGAAGAACAGGACTCTCGTGATCTCCTTATAGCTCTCCACAAATTCCGTCTGATCCCTGCGGATCTGACGTCTGCGGACGTTTCTGCTGATCGCAAAGAGGAAAAGCAGAAAGATCAGCGCCGTGAAGGCGCCCGCACCTGTACCGATCGTTCCTCCGGCAGCTCCCCAGGCGTTGGAATAGCCGGTTCCTGTCTGGTTCTTTAATACTTCTGTCTTTAACGCCTCGTTAAAGAGAAAGCTTCCTGCAGCCACGCTGATGATGGCATTTACGATCTGTTCAAAGACCTGGGAAAAGGCCGTTGGCACCATGGTTCCCTGTCCCTGGAAATATCCGCGGAACACACCGAGATACGCCATGATCCAGACCGTCGGGGCTAATGTCTTTAATGCAAATGCCGCATAAGGCATAAAGAATACGTCTCTCGCAAAGAAATCAGCGCCAAACCAGATCACTGCGGCCGCAAATGCACCAACGATCGTTGCATAGCAGAGTGCCGCGCGCAGGATCCTCGCGGCGTTCCGGTATTGTTTTCCTGCAAGTCTCGCGGAAACCATCTTCGACACGGCGAGCGGCAGGCTGTAGGAGGACAGGAGCAGCGCAATATTGTATACATTAAACGCAGTTCCATAATACCCCATTCCCTCATCGCCGATGATGTTGATCATCGGGATGCGGTACGCGATACCGATGATCCTCACCACGATGGACGCCACCGCCAGGATACTTCCCTGGACGACGAAATTGGATTCCTTCTTCTTTTTCTGTCTGTTACTTTCCATAAATTTCAGCTTTATCGAACCTGTCTGCTCCTACAATGCAGATCCAGGTCTTTCCTTTGTTAAGCATAACTTCCTTTCCTTCAGAGTCATAGTAGCGGGTCGGTCCGAAGTCCCCATCCTTTTTCCAGGAGACCGGAACGCACTTTCCGCCTGTAAAGACATAACCCGCTCCGCCTTTGTGGACGTTGATGTTGAGGTAATCGGTGCTGGCATAATGTCCCCACTCCACGTACTGGAAGATGACATTTCTGACAGCGATCTGTCCGCTGTCGCCGTTGTGTTTTCCGCCGTACTGGAAGCGGTAATATTTTCCATCACTCTCATTGTACTCAAACCGGGGATTGTTCATCGTATAGGACGGATACATCTTATACGCATCCTTCGCGTCGGATTCCGCCGGAACATAAGTGCCTGTCCCTCCCGCGAACTGAAAATGTCCTGTGTAGGTATCGCTGTAGGAGGTCCGGTAACCGAGCTGGCCGATCGTCTTGTTTAACTTTGCCCCGCTCGTATACGCGTTGTGCGGTGCCTTTTTGTCCTTCGTGCGGTAATATGCGTTTCCGCCTGTACCGTCAATTCCGTTGATATTGTCCACATTTTTGAGATACGGAACCGCGAAGGTACTCTGCCCATAGTGGGCATAGATCGCGTCATACTCTCTTGCGAAGTATGTATAGTAAGTACGGCAGCTTCTGACGGAACCGATCCTCTCAAGATCGTCGTAGTCCTCAAAGATCGACATAAACCGGTTCATATCGCCTTCCACCGGTGCCTCATAGACTACATCCGCCCGGTTAATCCCGTACTGGGGCAGAGATGCCTTATCATTGCTCATCATGACCGCGACCGGACGTCTGTTGGCTTTCGCCACATCCACCATCTCACCGGTCAGGTAACTCTGGATCTTTCCGTCGACTTCTTTGCGCTCCTCCGGACCCTGCGGTTCCGTTTCCGCCTCCGTCGTCGGTTCTGTCTCAAGGACGATCGTCTTCGTCTCTTCCGGCGTCTCCACCGACGCCTCCGTTGTCACAGCCGCTTCCTCTGCCTTCTTTCCACAGCCGGAAAGCGCTGCTGCCGCCATCATGATCCCAATACTGATAATAAATGCTCTGCCCCGTTTTCTCATCTCCTGTAACCCCTCCGTTCCAGAATTTCTCTCTGCATATCCTCCATCTGGATCCGCTCTTCGTCCTCCACATGGTCGTAGCCGGACAGATGAAGCATACTGTGCGCGACTAAGAATGCCAGTTCTCTCGTCTGAGAGTGGCCATACTTCTCAGCCTGCTCTTTCACCTTATCCACGGAAATTACAATATCCCCCATAAGTAATTCCCCTGTATCCGGGTCGAAGTATTCCTCCGGCGTCTCTTCCAGATGGGAAAAGTCGCCCGGTGTCTCAAAATCACACATCGGGAACGACAGCACATCGGTCGGGTTGTCGATCCCGCGCATGTCAAGATTGATCTGGTGGATCCCGGCGTTGTCCGTCAGGAGGACATTCACCTCCGCGTCATACGGGCATTCCACGTAATCCAGGGATTCCTCGATCACATTTTTTATGATCTCCTCGTACGGGAGATCCAGCTTTTCTTCCGCTTCGTACTCCACTGTCACTGTCATCTCTGTTCCCGTCCTTCCCGGCCGTCCTTCTGATGTTCCCCGTGAGATCTTCTCTCCGGTTTCTCACGGCCTTCATATTCATCATATGCTTTTACGATCTTCTGAACAAGCGGATGTCTGACCACGTCCTCGTTTGAGAAACGGCAGATCCCGATATCGTCGATATTCTTTAATACTTTAAGCGCCACATCAAGCCCCGACACCTGACCGGCAGGCAGGTCTTTCTGGGACTGGTCGCCGGTGATGATGACCTTGGAACCGAAACCGATCCTCGTCAGGAACATCTTCATCTGGGCCTGGGTCGTGTTCTGGGCCTCATCCAGGATGATGAACGCGTTGTCCAGGGTTCGTCCGCGCATGTACGCGAGAGGCGCCACTTCGATCAGGCCTTTCTCCGAATTGTGGAGGTAGCTGTCCGCGCCCATGATCTGATAAAGAGCGTCGTAGAGCGGGCGCAGATACGGGTCGATCTTACTCTGCAGGTCGCCCGGAAGAAAGCCAAGCTTCTCTCCCGCCTCGATCGCCGGGCGCGTCAGGATGATCCTGCCAACCTCCCCGTTTTTGAAGGCCTGGATCGCCATGGACATGCCGAGGTATGTCTTTCCGGTTCCCGCAGGGCCGACGCCGAACACGATCATCTTTTTCCTGATTAGGTCGATATACTGTTTCTGTCCCAATGTCTTCGGTTTTACCGGTTTTCCGTTTATGGTATGGCAGATGATATCGCGGTCCAGGGAAAGCATTTCCGTATCCTTATCGTCAAAGGAGAGCGCCAGAGCGTAGTCCACGTTCTGTTCCCCGATCTCCTCGCCGCGCTTCGAGAGCTCCAGCAGTGTCGAAAACACGCTCTTTGCGCGCTTTACTGCGTGATCCGGTCCGATGACCTTAATCTCTCCGTCACGCGCCACCATGGATACGTGAAGTGTCCGCTCAATTTTTTTCAGATAACTGTCAAACTGTCCGCAGACTTTCCGTTCATGTTCTGCCGGAATGTCTATGATTGTCTCAATGATGCTCATCTAATGTCTGAATCTCCTCCTGATCTTCCGGGATGGGGGAGCTTTTCGTGATGTCCTCCACCACCGTCAGTGTTCCATGGATCTTCCAGTGGGATCCACTTCTCTCTATTTTAACATCACTACCAAGGATTTGTATACCTTTTTCCGTAAGATTTTGCATATATTCGTTCAAATAACGGTCCGCAGCGTCTGATACTTCCGTTTTTGTGAGGACTTTTTCATAGGGGACATATTCCCTGGCGGTGAGGATCCCGACGTAGACCGGAAGGTAAAAATTTTCCGAAAGTCTGAGCTGGGTCTCCTCCATAAAAAGTTCCCAGGTGCTTTCTTTTTTTAAGTCCGGCATCAGAAAATAAAATTCTGCGCCGGCAAATTTCAAAAAGAGTCCCCGGCGCTTCTTTCCCGTCGCTGCACGGATCTCCTCCGTCTCCGGGATCGTCCACCCGGCAGTCTTTGTCGTCTCAGCATATATTTCCGCATCCGCATGCACCTTATTTGTCTTTACGAGCGTCTCCGAGTCGTCGTAGATCGGAAGTTTCCCCGATACCAGGATATCACCAGCCGCCACCGTGTCACCGACTTTCACGCACGCGATCCCGTTTCGCACGATCATTTTTATCACGGTACCGTCCGCTTTCGCCGCAAGATTACAGGGCGTCTCCGGCTCTTTTTCTGCTTTCAGGATCCCGTCATTTTCCCGGATATGGACGGTAAGTCTTGTGCCGGTGAGTTCCGCGGACACCCAGCTGATCTCCGGAAAAGCGTTCCGGATCCTGTTTTCCAGGTCCGCACAGGAGATTTCGCTCTTTCTCATCCCGCACCGGACCGGGACTGCGTCTATGAAGTGCAGCAGTGTCTCATCCGTAAACCGGCAGTTTCCGTCAAAGGAGATGTCCCACACATAAAAAGATGAGACGAAGATCAGCAGAAAAAAAGCAGCAAGTCCTCCGACCCAGAGGCTCCGGCGGCGGCCGGTGATCATCCAGAAGGGAAGTCCGTGTTTCTCTGTGATCCTCAGGCGAACCCCGGTCTTTTCGGCAATAGATTTTAAGTGTTTAAAATCCCGAGGCATGATCTTAAAGTACACGGACCGTTTTCCTCCGCACTTCTTCTCTCTTTCTTCAGTCTCGATGTCCCAGATCTCAATTTCTCTCTGGGCCGCAATATTAAAAAAGCGCTCCATCCCTCTCCCCTCGATCCGGACTTTCACGCTTCCCTCCCGCATATCTCTGATCTTATTCAAACCGGATCACCTCCAGGCGGCCGGATATTTTCATCTCA
Source organism: Pilosibacter sp. NGB245 (assembly GCF_057397225.1). Lineage (NCBI taxonomy): Bacteria > Bacillati > Bacillota > Clostridia > Eubacteriales > Clostridiaceae > Pilosibacter > Pilosibacter sp. NGB245. The sequence goes on from NZ_CM171584.1 coordinate 2,035,147, forward strand.
TCCTTATCATAATAGCAGATCTTTAACTTCTTTCCCGAAACAAAGAGAATATAATGCCTGCACTGGATCCGGATCTCCGTATCCGTGTATACAAGAATACTCCTGTAATTTTCAATATGTACCGCCCGCGTCCCGATGAATGTCAAAAGCGTCTCCCCGCCCACCGCGTCTGCAAACACCCCGGCGGAGTCCATCCGGGGAAAATCATCCTTTTTCTGCCCTCTCATGCTATGCTCCGCCGTATCATGCCTTGTTAAATTTTATGACTGCCGCACTTCATGTATGCATAGTCATTCCTGATCAGATGCCAGAAAACCTTCCCCATATACTTCCCGTGCCTCACTGACGATCAAGAACGCTTTCGGATCGATCTGATAGATCAGTTTTTTCGCTTTATACATCTGTTTTCTGTCCACAACACACAGGGTAACGCCGCTCGCCTTCTTTGAATATGCTCCCCTACATTCCAACAAAGTGCAGCCACGATCCAGATATTCCATGAGTACATCTGCGATTTTATCAGAAAATGGAGTGACGACCGTCATCATCGTACTCCGGTTCAAGCCGTATAACGTCATATCGATCACATAGCTTGTAACCACCATGGAGATCATCCCATATAACCCCGACTCTACATTTCTGAACATTAGAATCGATGTCCCGATAATAATAAGATCAAGTACCATCAGCGCCGTCCCTGTCTGGATATGAGGAAAATATTTTTGTATCAGCTTTGCTCCTATGTCACTTCCTCCCGTTGTAGATCCACTCATAAAAACGATTGCCATCCCTATCCCAACCAAGACACCTCCAATAATGCATGCCATAAACCGGTTCCCTGTATATACCGGCAAATATGGTGTCACTGCCAGATCTATGATCGCATTGCAGATCAAAACTGTCTTGACTGTTTTTACTGTTCTTGATCGTCCTAGCAGAATCCAGGATGCCACCATCAGTGGAAGATTGATTCAGATCGTCAACATTCCGATTGGCAGACCGGTTATTCGATTCAGCAGGATCGACAAACCTGTCGCTCCTCCAGGCGCTGCGTCGATTCCGCCGATATAGCAGTGAACCCCGATTCCCTGCAGAAAACCACTTACAATATCGCACAGCACGTCTCCTGCAATCGTAACGCTCATATTCTTTTCCATTTTTGTCTCCTATTCCTCCACATTGCTGCTGTCATAAAAAGACACGGACCAACAAACTGCCAGTCCGTGTCTTTTTATGTTGCCATGCATCCGAAAGATGCTGCCAGTGGCAGGTTCTGTAGGTTACATGTTTTTTAACCGTGCTTTATTTTCACGAAATTCATTTTTCACCGTTTCCATGTGCTCATTGTCACTCAAAAGATCCCACGCCGTTCCGGCCAGGATTTTGGCAGCATATAAGATTGCCTGATGTGCCTCTTCCGTCAATCCCATGTCAAGAAACATCTGCGAGTGGGACGAAGTTCCCTCCGGCACAAACGCTATTCGGATACAACAGCCCGGGACTTCATACATAACATTTCCAAAATCTGAAGATCCTGTTTTTTCCCTGGGGGCTCTTATCCGCGGGGCACCAACCAGCCTTGCATTTTCCATCACGATCTCATTCAGACTGTATGCCGGAACTTTTCCCTCAAGGATTCGTTCCGTCTTTATCTCATAACTCGTCCCCGTCATGATTGCAGCTCCCCTCATCACGTCACCGAAGCGAGGCAGGAGTTCATCATGAAGATATACAGAATTGTAAGAGCGGACACTGAACGCTCCTACAGCCTTCGCCGGAACAATGTTGGCCGGTCCCGGAAGTTCCTGCATGGTATAATGGATTCTCGAATCTTCCCGAACATGTTCCCGGAGGAATTCCAATCCATTGAATGATAAAAGCAATGCATCAAACGCGCTTCTTCCTGCCTCCGGTTTCAAAGCAGCATGTGCTGATTTTCCGTGGAATGTCACTGTCACGGATGCCGCTGCCATCGATTTGACATCCACACATGTTGTCGGAGAACCATGGAGCATTAAAGCCACATCGATATCCTTCAGATAACCGTCCTCCAGTAAGATGATCTTTCCTCCGCCGCTCTCTTCCGCTGGTGTTCCATATACAATGATTTTTCCATTGCACTTATTATCCAGAATTTTTTTCAGAGCCACGGCTGTTCCGCAGATTCCTGGGCCCTGCATATGATGTCCGCAGGCATGTCCCAGTCCCTCTAGCGCATCATACTCGCACAGAAGTCCAATCGACGGCCCATTGCCATTTCCAAGCGTCTGTTCCGCCCGAAATGCTGTTTCCTGCCGTCCGAGCCCCCGCTCCACCTGAAATCCCTCTTTTGTCAGGAAATCACACAGCAAACTGCTGGCAAAATATTCATTGTGAGCCGTCTCTGGATGCGTAAAGATCGCATCTGCCATCTCATTCATTTCCTGGCTTCGTGTATCCAGATATGCAAATAATTGTTCCTTCATTCTTTTCCCTCTCTTACATCGGTCCAAAATGGATCATCTGTGCAATGATCATCAGAACAGATCCCACCACCATCCAGATCAGGAATAATTTCCACATAAATTTCATCCACCGATCATATGGTACATTTCCCATACTTAAAATTCCCATCAGTGCTGATGATGTCGGAAGAATATAGTTGCAGAAACCATCCCCGAAGTTGAATGCCAGTACAGCAGTCTGTCTTGTAATTCCGATCATATCCGCGAGCGGTGCAACGATCGGAATTACTACTGCGGCCTGTCCGCTTCCAGATGTAATAAAAATATTTATAACGATATTGATCATGTACATCGCCGGTCCCTGAAGGATCGTCGGAACTGCTTTCAGAATAAAGCTCAGTCCGTAAATAATCGTATCAATGATCGTTCCCGCTGTGAGAATCGAGGAGACAGCTTTCGCAACACACACAATACTGGCCGCCATGAGCATTGTCTTCATTCCCGCAATAAACTCGTTTACTGCCTGATTCGGAGACATTCTGAGTGTGATCGCCATGAGCACTGCCATCCAGATATAAATAGCCGCCATATCCATCATTCCCCATCCAAAAGTTAGGGAACCACCGACCATAACTAACAGGCAGGCCGCCATAATAATCAAAATAAGGCTTTTTGTCTTTGTCATAGGTCCAAAATCATCTAGGGACTTTTCTTCAGATTTCTGAGTGCCTGCAGTATATCCGTACATTGGGCTCAATTCCGGATTTTTCTTGATCTTCATCGCATACCGAACAAGGTAGATATTCGTCACAACCGCAAATACCACAAGGCATACCATCCGGTAGCCGATTCCTGAGTACAATGGAAGTCCTGCCAGTTCCTGCGCCACGGTTGTTGTTGATCCATTTAATGGTCCGGTACTGAAGCCTACTGCGCCGCCGAGAAGAATGATTCCGACACCGACGATTGCATCAAGTCCCATCGCCTGGGCGATCACCACAAGAATTGGGGCAAACGGTATAAATGTGTTTACTCCCTTCACTGTGCAAATCAATGTGAAAATACTGGTAAGTAACGGAATCAGGACCCATATCGTATTGGAATATTTCTTTACGACCTTTGCAATTGCCGACTGCAGCGCCCCACTGACATTCACAAAGCGAAATGCTCCGCCAGAAAATACAATACACAGAAACAGAGCCACACCATCCTTAAAACCTTTGGCAATGTGGTTCGGTATCGTCAGGGGATTCACCGGCGTACGCGCCACAAAAGAAAACTGATTCGGATCAATTACAGAAGTTCCCGCCTCGTTTTTTACCCTCACATACTCTCCAGCCGGTATGATCCAGGTCATAATACAGGCTGCTAAAATGATCAGTAATATGATTACGATCGTATTTGGAAGTTCCCGTTTCTTTTGTTCGTTCTTCATATGCGTTCCTCCTATGCATTTGTGATACAATTATCATAAATCACATGAGTTTCACAAACAACTTTCACATTTTTATACTTTGTGTACATCTATAAATTTTCTTTATATTTTATTTGTCGCATGTGTTTTTTATATGCTATACTAAAAGCAATTAAAGGGGGAATCTGATATGTATTCAAAAGAACTGGTCTATGTTACAACGATTGCAGAATCCGGCTCACTCTCTGCTGCGGCAAAAAAATTGTCCATGACCCAGCCTGCTCTCAGTATCTTTCTGTCAAATCTTGAAGTAGAACTGGAAGCACCTTTATTTACTAGAAATGGCCGGCGCATGGTGCCCACAAAAGCCGGGGAACTCTATTTAAGCACGGCAAAAAAGATCTTAGATCTTGAGGAGCATTTCCATATTCAACTGGATTCTCTCCTCCACTCTGAAAACTGTACTTTACGCATCGGTCTTCCCTGGATCCAGGCTCCTTTCCTGATCCCGCCGATCATGGACCATTTTTCGAAAATGTACCCTGGCGTTTCTCTGCGTTTTTCTAAGAGTGTTCTTGAGGATCTCACAAAAAAGCTGGAAAATGATCAGTTGGATATCGTTTTTATGAGTAAAGTTTCTCCTCATCTGAATAAAGATATTTTTCAATCTTTAACTGTAACGAAAGATTATCTTCTCCTTGTCGTTCCTAAGAATACAAATTGGCGTTTTCCAGTTTACAAATGCGAAATTTCTCCTTATCAGTATGTTGAGCTCTCTGATTTTCAAGATATCCCATTCATCACGCAGTTCCCCTCTGAGACTATCTATTATCTGGAACAAAAAGCATTTCGCCGCTGGAACTTAACGCCTTCTAACCTTCTGTCAGAAGGCAGCCTGGAAACTGCTCACCAAATGACCCAGCACCACATGGGCTGCAGTTTTACAATGCGAAGGTACCTATCTCATGATATCTCCCCGGATCTCAATTATTACCTGATCGGAGATCCGCCGATCTCAGCCCCCATCTCCCTCGTGTTTCGGCAATGTGATTTTATTCCACCATATATTCACGAACTCGCATGTTTTCTGAAAACAATTATACAATAATCAAAAAGCCGCATCTGTTTTCCAGCTTAGAACCAGAAAGCAGACGCGGCTTAAAAATCCACAGTTTTTAATTTGTTTTCTTCTTTAACTGTCCGCGGATCGCGCCAAACAGGGTGAACGCGATCAGGGCCAGGAAGAACCAGCAGATCGGGGTGTTGAAGAATACGACCGGATTACCGCTGGACTTTAAGAGTGCGGTACGAAAGTTCTTCTCCGCCATCGGTCCAAGGATCAGACCGAGGATCGCCGGGCTTGTCGGGATCTTTACTTTACCCATGAGCCAGCCGATCACGCCTGCAATTAACATCGTTCCCACATCGTAGAAGTTGCTTCTCATCGCATAGCTTCCTACGACGCAGAGGATGAAGATGACCGGTGTAAGGATCGTCTTCGGAACGCTAAGTACCTTTGTGAAAAGGCGGATGCAGGAGAATCCGAGGAGTACCATGATGGTGTTTGCCACAAACATTCCAAGGAAGATCGTGTATACAAGAACCTTGTTTGTCTTAAAGAGCATCGGTCCCGGGGTAAGACCCTGGATCGTCAGTGCGCCGATCATGATCGCTGCTACGGCATCACCAGGAACACCGAGTGTCATCATCGGGATCATTGCACCGCCGGTAACACCGTTGTTTCCGCCCTCGGAAGCAGCAACGGCCTCCGGGCTTCCTTTACCGAACAGTTCCGGATGTTTTGACATTCCGTGGGCTGTGTTGTATCCAACGAAGGATCCGATATCAGCACCTGCACCAGGGATGATACCGATCATGGTTCCGATGAGGCCCGTAACCGGAGCAACGCGAAGGATCGTCTTCACATCTTCCTTTGTCGGAAGAAGTCTTGTTACGCTCGCATCGATCTCATCGGTGCTGTAGATATCCTCGATGGTCTCGAAAGCCTGGCTCATCGCGAAGAGACCGATCATAACCGGAATGTACTGGATACCGGAGAGAAGGTTTGCGTTGTCTGTGAAACGAATATAGCTTGTTACGCTGTCGATACCGACAGTAGCTGTTAAGATTCCTAAGAATCCGCAGATCAGGCCCTTTGCCATGTTCCCGCCGGAGATACTCGCGATGATACAGAGGCCGAACACCGCAAGTTTCCCATAGTATAATACGTCCTCGTTTATCCCGCAACCAATTTTTAACCCCTGATCCGTTTCGTTTTCATCACCACATCCCCTTATTTTGGGACTTCGGCAAGAGCCTGCGTATAAAAAAGAAAAAGGAGCCGTCCCTAAAGGAACAGCCCCTGTACGCTTATTAGTTGTACTTGCGCTTTCTTGCCGCTTCAGACTTCTTTTTACGTCTTACGCTCGGCTTCTCATAATGCTCTCTTTTACGAATCTCCTGCTGAATACCTGCCTTTGCGCAGTTTCTTTTGAATCTGCGTAAAGCGCTGTCCAGGCTTTCGTTATCTTTAACGATTACGTTTGACATAGCTCACACCTAACCTCCCTCCAGTTGTGTAATTGTGCATAATACAACTGTTTGGGTATTTTTTAGCACTGGTATGATTATATCATAAATTACACATTCGTCAACCCGTTTTTACCGGAAAAATACATTTTTTTAAATTTTTTTGATTATATTACGATTTTAACTATTTTACCTGCTCAGAAACGACTTCCGCAACCTTTGCGAGTGCGTCCGCAACGCCCTCCGGTTTCTTTCCGCCGGCCTGCGCCATGTTCGGACGTCCACCGCCGCCGCCGCCTACAAGGCCTGCGATCGCCTTGATGAGGTTTCCTGCATGAGCGCCCTTCTTCTGGGCCTCATCGGTCACAGCAGCCATCAGGTTTACCTTGCCGTCGAGAACAGATGCGATCACAACAACGCCCTCGCCAAGCTTCTCCTTTAACTGGTCGCCCAAGTTTCTCAGACCATTCATATCAACGCCGTCTGCGCGGACTGCGAGAACTTTTACGCCCTTCACATCCTGAACCTGATCCATAACATCGCCCATTGCCTCTTTGGCAAGTTTGCTCTTTAACTTCTCATTCTCAGAGTGAAGCGCCTTGATCTCCTCCATCATGGACTCGATCTTTGTCTGTAAGTCTGCCGGAGTGGATTTTGCTGCAGCCGCTGCCGCATGAAGCTCCTGCTCCACATTCTCATAATGATGGATCAGACCATCGGAGGTCAGTGCCTCGATACGTCTCACACCTGCTGCAACGCCAGCCTCAGAGAGGATCTTGAAACAGCTGATCTCAGAAGTATTCTTTACATGGGTTCCGCCGCAGAGCTCTGTGGAGAAGTCTCCCATTCTTACGACACGGACCTTATCGCCGTACTTCTCGCCGAAGAGCGCCATCGCGCCTGTCTTCTTCGCGTCCTCCAGACCCATAACGTCTGTAACCACCGGAAGTGCCGCACGGATTTCTTTATTTACGATCGCTTCTACTTCCTTGATCTCAGCCGGAGTCATCGCGGAGAAATGAGTGAAGTCGAAACGAAGTCTGTCTCTTGTCACAAGGGAGCCAGCCTGCTCAACATGAGTTCCGAGAACGGTTCTCAGAGCCTTATGGAGGATGTGGGTCGCACTGTGGTTTCTTCCGATCAGGGCACGGTTCTCCTCATCTACCTTCAGAGTTACCGCCTCGCCTGTCTGGAACATACCGCTTACCATGTGTCCGATGTGTCCGATCTTTCCGCCCTGAAGGTGGATCGTATCTTCTACCTCGAACTTGCCGTTTGCGCTCTCGATCACGCCGCGGTCGCCGACCTGACCACCCATGGTTCCGTAGAACGGAGTCTCGGATGTGATGACACATGCCTTCTCGCCGTCTGTCACTGCGTCTGTGATCTCATCCTCGCCCTCTTCATCGGAAGCAAGTCTTACAAGAGCTGTCAGTCTGGACTCAGCTTCGAGCTTATCATATCCGACAAAAGCGGATGTTAAGGATGCGTCGAGTTTCTGGTAGATATCGTCGCGTCCCATGTAGTTTGTAGTCTTTCTGGCGCTTCTCGCAGTCTCTCTCTGAACCTGCATTGCCTTGTGGAAACCTTCCTCATCGACAGTGAGTCCCTTATCGTCAAGGATCTCCTTTGTCAGATCGATCGGGAATCCGTAAGTATCGTAAAGTTTGAACGCATCCTCACCTGCAAGGACTTTTGTTCCCTTTGCTTCCATGTCTTTTTCAAGGTCAGCAAGGATCTCAAGTCCTTTGTCGATCGTGTTTGCGAAGCGCTCCTCCTCCTGGTCGATGACGCGGAGGATCATATCTTTCTTCTCTTCCAGTTCTGGATAACCGTCCTTGGAGAGGTCGATCACAACCTGGGCGAGCTTTGTCATGAAGTTTCCTTCGATCCCGAGGATACGTCCGTGACGTGCAGCTCTTCTTAAAAGTCTGCGGAATACATAGCCTCTGCCCTCGTTGGACGGCATGATCCCGTCAGATGCCATAAATGTGCAGCTCTTTACGTGGTCAGCGATGATACGGAGGGAAACGTCTTTCTTGTCGTCCTCCTCGTATCTGCAGTGAGCCAGAGTGCCCACCTCGTCCATCAGAGCGCGGTTTGTATCTACGTCGAAAAGGGATGCAACATCCTGGCAGACAACAGCCAGTCTCTCAAGTCCCATACCAGTATCGATGTTCTTCTGGATCAGATCGGTGTAATTTCCGTGTCCGTCATTGTTGAACTGGGAGAATACAACATTCCATACTTCCATGAAACGGTCTCCTTCGCCGCCCATAACGTCCTCCGGACCTGTTCCATACTTCTCTCCGCGGTCATAGTAGATCTCAGAACACGGACCGCACGGACCTGCGCCATGTTCCCAGAAGTTGTCTTCCTTGCCGAAACGATAGATCCGCTCTTTCGGGATACCGATCTCCTCATTCCAGATACGGAAGGCCTCATCGTCATCAAGATAAACAGACGGGTAGAGACGGTCAGCCGGGATTCCCACGCACTCTGTCAGGAACTCCCATGCCCAGTGGATCGCTTCTGTCTTGAAGTAATCGCCGAAGGAGAAGTTGCCCAACATCTCAAAGAATGTGCCGTGGCGGGCTGTCTTACCGATATTCTCGATATCGCCGGTACGGATACATTTCTGACATGTGGTGACTCTGCGTCTCGGCGGGATCTCCTGTCCTGTGAAGTACGGCTTTAACGGTGCCATACCGGAGTTGATCAAAAGTAAGCTGTTATCGTTGTGCGGAACGAGGGAGAAACTCTTCATCGCAAGATGTCCCTTGCTCTCGAAGAATTCAAGGAACATTCTCCTCAGTTCGTTTACACCATATTTCTGCATGGTACTGCCTCCTGGTTACTGTTGTGTACTTTTTTTATCTCTGAATTTCTTACCCAGAACGATTCCCGCCAGGGCAACTGCGGCCAGAATCACAGCTTTGACGGCTGTTGAAACAAATGATGCGAAAAATGCGGACATAAAAACGCCTCCTTTTCCGGCTGTCCAAAATTCAGACGCCTGTGTTTAAAATGACACATTTGTACAGTTTCTATAATATTATTTTTTCGTAATCTGCCCGTAAAGCCGGTGGTCCGGTCTTTGGCGCAGATTCTCATAACTTATACTATAATCGTTTCTTGTTCGGTTGGCAAGATGTTTTTTACTTTTCCCCCGGATCTTCCCCAGGTTCCAGATAGTCCCCATAGCTCTTTAAGAGTTCATAGCACCGGTCCATTGTCATATTGGCCGATGTCCGGACATACTCGACGCTCTGGGCAGGTGTACCGGATCTTTTTGCGCTGGCCTTATCTGCCGCAAGATCCCTCTTTTTGATCCACTCCACCTCCTCGTGCCGGAGCGATTCCGCCGCATTCTCGTCCATCGCTTTGTGGATCTCTGCGTAGATTATATTCAGCTCCCGGTCCCAGAGATTCCGCACATACTCCGCCGCAGCATACCGGGAAGTCTGGCTCATCGACGGATCATCCTGGTATTTTTCCGCCTCGGTCCGCGCCGTCTCAAGACGTTCTTTAAAGTCTGAGAGCGTATATTCCGCCGCAGATTTCTCGTTCTTCTGTGCCTCCGAAACGGCACTGCCTGTTTCCAGCGGGGATTTCACGGTCTCCTCAGAAGCCTGCAGATCTTTTGCTGCGTTCTCCGCCGCTGCCCCTGTTTCGCTCTCCTCCACTGCCATCTCATTCTCTGCCATTGCAAGGGCACTGACTTCCGCATCTTCCGGAGTCTGTGGATCCGGCGTTCCCGCCGCCTTCATCCTGTTTTCTACCGCATAGGGATTTCCCGCGTCCACAGACCCCTGCGGCAGGGCATCCGCCTCAAAACCAACGACAGCCGCGGTATCCACTCCCCGTGAGGAAACAAACCGTTCCACTGCCCACGTGATGGATACCCCGGCTATCAGGATCCCGATAATGATCAACCATATTCTGCGTCTGCCCATATATGCTCTCTCCCGCTCTTTTCAGTCTCTTGTAACTGTTCGGTACTCTCACAGTTACAGCCCCTTTTACAGCTGCTGTCATTCTACTAAAAAGATACCATATCGGAAGATCTTTGTGAACAAAAAACGCAAATTAGTAATAGATTGTAAGACTTTTGTAAAAAGTGTCATCAAGCGACCGTGCAGACCAGCGGACTTTCATGCTGGAATACCCGGGTATTTGACAGTCCTAGTTTTCTACTCCTTCATCCACCAGCAGATTCCCTCCGTCCGCGGCGCCGGTGGCCAGCCGGTCACAGCGCTCGTTTCCGGGATGTCCGTCGTGGCCTTTGACCCAGTGGAACGTCACTTTATGCGGGTTCATCGCGGCAAGCAGCCGTTTCCAGAGGTCCGAGTTCTTCACCGGTCCTGTCTTCGGGCGGACCCAGTTGTTTCTCACCCAGCCATCGATCCATTTCTGGTTGAAGGCATCCACCAGATATTTCGAATCCGAATAGAGGTCCACCTCACAAGACCTGTTTAACGCCTCAAGTCCCGCGATCGCGGCCATCAGCTCCATCCGGTTATTGGTGGTCCGCACATATCCCGCGGACAGCTCCTTCTCGTGGAGAACCCCGTTTTTATCGATAAACTGGAGCACTGCTCCGTATCCGCCCGGCCCGTCCGGGTTTCCGCGGGCCGCTCCGTCTGTATAAAGTGTCACTTTCATGTCGTATTGTTTCCTCTCAGGATGTCTTATTTCATGATATTCCGGGCTCACTCAGTCATAAGCCGCAGTCAGAGATCCCATTTTTCGCAGAGTGCATTGACCTCCGCCGTAAACTTCTTGATATCCTTGTTTGCACAGTCGCGGTTCTTCTGGATGATCCGCACCAGACGTTCTCCTGCAGCCACGAGAAGAGCGAAGATCGACTTGTTCTCCTTCTGTCTTGCAGTCTCCTTCTGGATCGGAACGCCGACGGTCTGTTTGAGCCATACACCCGCTGCCAGATCGAACTCCGATCCCGAGAACGGGGCGTCCGCCACAAGGTCGTAGTCTGACCGCAGGAGATTCGCGAACTTCGTGCACACAAGGTCATCGCCGTGTACCATAAACACGCGGCCCGGTTTCTTCTTGAATGCATTGATCCAGGTGAGAAGTCCCTCCCTGTCCGCGTGACCGGAAAGTCCGTCTAACCTCACGATCTCCGCTTCCACGTCGATCGTCTCACCGAAGAGCTTTACGACCTCCGCACCATCAATCAGGCTTCGCCCAAGCGTTCCGATAGCCTGATATCCGGCGAATACGATCGTACATTCCTGCCTCCAGAGGTTATGTTTTAAGTGGTGGCGGATTCGTCCGGCATCACACATACCTGCCGCGGAAACAATGACCTTCGGCTCTGAATTGAAGTTTATAGCCTTGGAATCGTCACTGCTGACGGAAAGTTTCAGTCCGGGGAATCCGATCGGATTGATACCCCGGTTCACAAGATCCATTGCCTCCTCGTCAAAGCACTCGGAAATGTTTTTATTGAACACATGGGTCGCCTCGACAGCCAGCGGGCTGTCCACATAGACCGGGAATCCGTCATGTCCGGTGACGAGTCCCTCTTCCTTGATCTTACGGATAAAGTAAAGGATCTCCTGAGTCCTGCCCACCGCAAAGGCCGGGACCACAACGTTTCCTCCGCGGTCCAAAGTTCTCTGGATGATCTTCGCGAACTCCTCGATGTGCTCATGGGTCCTGTCATGGGAGCGGTCGCCGTAAGTGCACTCCATCACCACATAATCCGCCTCATCCGTATACTGCGGGTCCTTGATCAGCGGCTTATTCTTGTTTCCGATATCGCCGGAGAACACGATCTTTTTCTTTACGCCGTCCTCGTCGATCCAGATCTCGATGGACGCGGAGCCGAGCAGATGGCCGACATCAGTAAAGCGTACCTCGATCCCTTCACAGATCGTCAGGATATCGCCGTAGTGGCACGGGACAAAGTGCTTTAAGACGCCCTCAGCGTCATTGACCGTGTAGAGTGCCTGAACTTCCGGATTTCCGGCACGTCTCGCCTTTCTGTTCTTCCACTCTGCCTCCATCTCCTGTATGTGGGCACTGTCCTTTAACATAATGTTGCAGAGATCACAGGTCGCCTGGGTCGCAAAGATCTGACCCTTGAAGCCCTTCGCGTAGATCAACGGCAAAAGGCCCGTGTGGTCGATATGGGCGTGGGTGATAAAGATGTAATCCACATCGGAGAACGGGATTGGAAGATCCGCATTCTCATAGACGTTTCCGCCCTGTTCCATACCATAATCAATCAGGATGTTTTTTCCAGCCGCATTGAGATAATGGCAGCTGCCAGTCACTTCATGATCCGCGCCGATAAATGTCAGTTTCATGGAACCCCTCCTCGCGCTGCAAATCAGCTGTATTATTTGTATCTATTATAGCAAATTTCAGATAATTATGCAAATCATTCCTCCATTACTGTCATTGATAATTTTCTGTAGCGTATCCTGGAGTTTCATCTGGCAATCCTCTGTCATCTGGGAGATCTTCGCCTGCATGCCGTCCTCCACGATCTGTTCCACAGATTTTCCAAAGATATTCGTATCCCAGACGCCGTCCTCCGTCGCTTCCCCGTCCTTTATGTACGCGATCAGATCCTTCGCCTGCTGCTCGTTTCCGACGATCGGGGCGATCTCCGTCTCGATCCGCGCTTTGATAAGATTGATGGACGGAGCCTGGGCATGGATCTTCACCCCGTATTTGCTGCCGTGGCGGATCAGCTCCGGCTCATCCAGGGAAATCTCCGTCTTATCCGGCAGGACGATGCCGTATCCTTTCTGCCGGACCTCCGCCAGGGCATTTTTCACCTTCTCATACTCGCCCTGCATCTCCGCTGAATCTTTTAGGATCTTAAACAGGCTGTATTCATCGCGCACCGGCAGTCCGGAGATGTCGCTCAGGACCTCAAAGTACGCATTCTCGTCGACGACGACCCGGATCGTCACGCGCCCGCTCGCAAGATCGAGTTCATCCGCGATCAGCTTTTTCACCGCCCGGTCTTCTTCCGGGACCGTCTCCTTCGGCACATCTTTCATCTGAACAGAACGTTTTAAAAGCTTTTCCGCCTCCGCGATCATGTCCGCCTTGATCGCATGGGTATCCGGCAGGATCTCCGCCCACTTCGGGATCTCGAGGTCGAGTTCCGTCACGGGGAACTCCAGAAGGACTGTCCCCAGGATCTCCTCAATGTCCTCCTTCTTTAACTGCTCACAGTTTGCCGCCCGGACCGGAACTCCGTACTGGTTTTCCATCTTAAGCGCCAGCGCTTTCGTATCCGCCGCATACGGTCTCGTGGAATTGAGCACGATCAGGAACGGCTTTCCGATCTCCTTTAGCTCTGAGATTGTCTGCTCTTCCGCTTCCCGGAAGTCCTCCCTGGTAAGCTCCCCAAAGCTCCCGTCGCAGGCCACGACAATACCGATGGTGGAATGGTCCCGGATCACCTTTCTCGTCCCGATCTCCGCCGCCTGGGTAAAGGGGATCTCGTAGTCGTACCAGGGAGTCTTCACAAGCCGTTCCTCCCCGTTTTCCGTGTGTCCTGCGGCGCCTTCCACCATAAATCCCACGCAGTCGATGAGCCGCACCTTCGCCCGGATCCCCTCCGCGAGTTCCAGCTCCGCCGCCTCCTTCGGGATAAACTTCGGCTCCGTGGTCATGATCGTCTTCCCAGCGGCGCTCTGCGGGAGTTCATCCCTGGTCTGCGACTTTTTCTGCCCGTCCGGAAGGTTCGGAAGAACGAGAAGTTCCATAAACCGCTTGATAAACGTAGATTTCCCGGTGCGCACGGGTCCCACGACGCCCACATAGATCTCGCCGCCCGTCCTCGCCTCGATATCCTTGTATACATGGAAATCATCCATAAAAATACCCCCTCGCATATACTGTTTCAGTGTATGCGCGAGGGGGATGTTTTTATTCACTCATGCGGCAGGTCTGTCCGGATCTTTATTCCCACGGAAGGTCGCTGTGCTCGATGCGCTTGTCGCGGAGCATCAGGTCAGCAACGGCCTCTTTCGCCGGTTTTCCTTCAAACAGGACCTCGTTGACCTGTTCAACGATCGGCATGGAGACGTTATATTTCTTTGCAAGCGCTCTCGCAGCCTTTGCGGAATAAACGCCTTCCACCACCATCTGGACTTCCTTCATGGCTTCCTCCATCGTGTATCCTTTTCCGATGAGGATCCCGGCACGGCGGTTTCTGCTGTGCATGCTTGCACATGTCACGATCAGGTCTCCGATCCCGGAAAGTCCTGTGTAAGTCTGATATTTTCCGCCCATGGCAACGCCAAGTCTCGCGATCTCCGCCATTCCGCGGGTGATGAGGGCCGCTTTTGCATTGTCCCCGTAACCAAGACCGTCAGCGATCCCGGCCGCCAGGGCAACAACGTTCTTCAACGCTGCTCCTGTCTCGATCCCCAGGACATCCGGACTCGTGTATACACGGAATACCGGACTGATGAAGGTGGACTGGATATACTCCGCGATCTTCTTTTTGTGGGATCCCGCAACACAGAGCGTTGGGAGTCCGCGGCTTACCTCTTCCGCGTGGCTCGGTCCGGAGAGAACGGCCGTCTCAGCCATCGGGAGCTCCTCTTTGATGATCTGTGTCATTGTATCGAGAGTATTCTCCTCGATCCCCTTTGCGACATCGACAATGAGCTGGCCATCCTTACAGAACGGTTTCATCTTCTGCGCCGTACTGCGCACGAAAACAGACGGGACTGCCATCACAAGAAGATCTTTATCCGCCATCGCCTTTTCAAGATCCGCAGTATAGATGAGTCCTTCCGGAAGTGTCACACCCGGAAGATTCCTGTGGGTCCTTGTCTTTGCCATCTCCTCGATCTCTGCCGGGATCGCGGACCAGAGTGTCACCTCATGTCCGTTATTTACCAGCAGTACCGCAATTGCGGTTCCCCATGTACCGGAACCGATAATACCAATCTTTTCCATGTTCAGGAACTCCTTTTTCTACGCCCTAAGGTTGATTTTCTTATGTACGCACCTGATGCCGGTTTATTTCTTTCCGCCCCAGAGCTTATTCTCCGTACCGGATAACAGTCGTTTAATATTTGCCCTGTGTCTCCAGATCGCCATCGCCATCAGAATAAAGGAGATGGCAAAAAACTCCATGAGACTTCCTTCGGACACACGGTAATCCCCCCGTGATCCATAGATCAGCATCTGGATGAAGAATGAGATCACGACCAGGATCGATCCCAGGGACACATATCTTGTGATGATCACAGAGCCGAGAAACAGCGCCGCACAGACGAGCGTCACGCGCCAGTCCATGGACACGAGGATCCCCGCCATGGATGCGATCCCTTTTCCGCCTTTAAAGTGCAGATAGCACGGGAAATTATGTCCAAGGACAACTCCGAGACCCGCATAGAGCACATAGAGGTCTGTATCCGGGCTTGCTTTAAAGATGATCCGGGCTGCAAGACATGCGAAAACAGTCTTTAAAAAGTCGCCCGCAAAGACGATGAGTCCCGCCTTCTTTCCGAGAACCCGGAGCGCGTTTGTCGTTCCGGAGTTTCCGCTGCCGTAATTTCTGATATCGATATGGTTCATTTTCCCGTAAAGATATCCTGTCTGGAATAATCCAAACACATAACCTATAACAAGACAAAGCACTCTGCCCATCGCTTAATCCTTCTCCTTCCTCTCACGGATGATGAATTTCAGGGATGTTCCGCGGAAGCCAAAGGCCTCACGGATCTTGTTTTCCAGGTATCTCGTGTAGGAGAAATGCATTAACTCCTTATCGTTCACGAAAATTACGAAGGTCGGCGGTTTTACCGCAACCTGGGTCACATAGTAGATCTTTAAGCGTTTGCCCTTATCGGACGGCGGCTGCTGCATCGCGACAGCTTCTGTCACGATCTCGTTTAAGACGCCGGTCGCCACACGGAGCGTCTGGTTCTCGCGGACCATATCGATCAGCTCAAAGAGTTTTTCCATTCTCTGTCCGGTCAGTGCGGACACGAAGATATACTCCGCATACGGCATATAGGACAGGGTCTCTTTTAATTTTCTTGTGTACTCATAGATCGTCTTATCATTCTTCTCGATCGCATCCCACTTGTTGACAACAACGATCACGCCTTTTCCGCGGTCATGGGCGATCCCGGCGATCTTCGCATCCTGCTCGGTGATCCCCTCAACGGCGTCGATGACCATGAGGACCACGTCAGCGCGCTCAACGGCTGTTACCGTGCGGATGATGCTGTAGCGCTCGATATCCTCTTTGATCTTGCTCTTTCTTCTGAGACCGGCCGTATCGATAAAGATATATTCCGTGCCGTTTCTCACGATCTCCGTATCAACGGCATCTCTCGTTGTTCCGGCGATGTTGGACACGATCACACGGTTCTCGCCGAGAAGCTTATTGATAATGGAAGATTTTCCGACATTCGGTTTTCCGACGATCGCGATCCTCGGACGGTCGTCCTCGCTGTCGTCATACTGGTCCTCACGGAAGTATTTTACTACCTCGTCAAGGAGCTCACCGAGACCGAGTCTCGACGCTGCGGATACCGGAACCGGATCGCCGATTCCGAGGTTGTAGAATTCGTATACATCATTTCCGAATTTTGCCATACTGTCCACTTTGTTGACCGCAAGAACGACCGGTTTCTTGGACTTTCTGAGCATGTCCGCAACCTTGGAATCCGCGTCAACAAGTCCCTGGCGGACATCGACGATGAAAATGATCACGTCCGCGGTATCGATCGCGATCTGAGCCTGTTCCCGCATCTGGGCAAGGATGATGTCCTTGGAATCCGGCTCGATTCCGCCTGTATCGATCAGGGTAAAGTTGTTGTTTAACCAGGTGCAGTCCGCATAAATACGGTCTCTTGTCACACCCGGAGTATCTTTTACGATCGAGATCGTGCTGCCGGCAAGTACATTAAAGAGTGTGGATTTTCCCACATTCGGTCTGCCGACGATCGCCACTACTGGTTTACTCATATTTTTTCCTCATTTCTATACTTCGCCGTCCCAGTCCGGAATGACTTCTCCGTCTTCCGTGAGTCCGGCGTCTTTCATTGTAAGCTCATATGCCCCGTGTTCCGCAGTCTGCTCTCTCGCCGCTTCCGGATCGAGGATCGCATCGACAAGGTCATATCCGCTTGATTTTACTATATTTATCGGAATCTGTAAAGCATCTTCCGCCTGGGTCTTTGTGATGTCATCCAGGAAAACTTCTTCTCCGCTTTTGAACATGACGGCCGGAAGAAGCAATCTCTCTCCCAGCGGTCTTTCTTTCAGCTGTGCGATCAGATCCTGCCCCGTGATGAGGCCGGCCACCGTGATCTTCTCCCCGAAGAAGTCATTCCGGATCCGATATACATGGACGTTTCGTCCCGGATAGACCTTTTCGATCTCCCTCACAAGCTTTTCCAGATACGGGTACGGCAGGTATCCCGTCGCGATCGAGAGTTCTTCCTTCACCCCGTCGTCCTTCTTCCCGTCCAGAGCGTCCATCACCTCTTCCTGAAGGAGACGCAGCATGCCGACGCCATTTTCCAGCTGGATGTATCCGTCATAGCGTCCTTCCTCCGGCATCTCCCGTTCCGCCAGAATATACCACTCGTCGCTTGCATGGATAAAATGGATCCCGTGGCGCTCATAATTGATCTTCTGCCATTTTTCGATCAGGTCGATGACCTCACAGGCATCTTCCTTTGTAAACGGTTCCAGCGGATAAAGGCCGTCACGGTATTTCGAGAGTCCGACCGGAACAACCGACACACTCTGCATTACCGGCGCATACTTTGAGAGCTGCTCGATCGTGTACGCCAGTTCCTTTCCGTCATTGACGCCTTTGCAGAGAACGATCTGCCCGTTCATCTCCGTCTCCGCCTCGTAAAGCCGGTCGATCTTCTTTAACGCCTCCCCCGCAAACCGGTTGTGGAGCATTTTGCAGCGCAGCTCCGGGTTCATCGTCTGGACCGAGATATTGATCGGAGCCAGATGGAAACGGATGATACGCTCGATATCCTTGTCCTTCATATTTGTCAGGGTGATGTAGTTTCCCTGGAGGAACGAAAGTCTCGAGTCATCGTCCTTAAAGTAGAGAGTTTCACGCATTCCCGGCGGCATCTGGTCGATAAAGCAGAATATGCACTTGTTGGAACATGACTTGTAGTCACTCATGAGTCCGTTCTCGAAGGTGAGTCCTAAGTCCTCCCCGCCGCTCTCGATCTCAAGTTCCCACTCTTCGCCGTCTGCTTTCCGGACGACCATCACGAAGCTCTCAGCGTCCGTCATATAATCATAGTCGAAGATATCTTCCAGTTCTTCCCCGTCTATGGTAAGAAGCACATCGCCCGGCTCCAGTTCCAGTTCTTCTGCGATGGAACCGGGAGCGACTGCCGTAATTTTATGTCCCTGATATTTCACTTTATTTTCCCTTCCTGCATGGTTCTAAACACAATCATACCAATCTTCCTCCAATTTGTAAAGGAATGTTCTGACGAATTTTCATGCGAAACTATTGACGAAAAATGTCCGAAAATGGTATACTCGGCGTGGAATGCCTGCTCATCCCGTATAATAAGGAAATGCAGGTCAAAAATATGATCGGACAGTCTGACCTGACAAGAGATCAGACCGCACCACTAAAAATCGGAGGATTATCTGACATGTCTAATCAGTACGTTTTCAACGACCGTCTGCCGCTCGCACCGCTTAAGATCGCTGCTCTTGAGAGCTGCCGTGATCTTGCGCAGAAAGTCAATGACCACATCGTAAACTTCCGCCGCAACGATACGGAAGAATTAATTCGCCGTCAGGGCAATTTACAGTACCGCGGCTACGATGTTGACTCCTACCTTCTCGACTGCGCATGCCCGCGTTTCGGAAGCGGTGAAGCAAAGGGAATCGTAAATGAGTCTGTTCGCGGAACCGATATTTTCTGCATGGTCGATGTGACAAACCACTCTCTCACCTACAAGATGTCCGGATATGTAAACCACATGTCCCCGGATGACCACTACCAGGACTTAAAGAGGATCATCGGTGCAACCGCATCAACTGCACACCGCATCAACGTGATCATGCCGTTCCTTTATGAGAGCCGTCAGCACAAACGTACTCACAGAGAGTCTTTAGACTGCGCAATGGCACTGGAAGAGCTGGTAAACATGGGTGTTTCCAACATCATCACTTTCGATGCGCATGACCCGCGTGTCCAGAACGCGATCCCGTTATCCGGCCTTGACAACTTCATGCCGACTTACCAGTTCGTAAAAGCACTGTTTAAACATGACAATACCTTAAAGATCGATAAAGACCACTTAATGGTCATCAGCCCGGATGAGGGTGCTATGAGCCGTGCCGTATACCTCGCCAACAACCTCGGCGTTGATATGGGTATGTTCTACAAGAGAAGAGACTACTCCAAGGTCATCAACGGAAGAAACCCGATCGTTGCCCATGAGTTCCTCGGAAGCTCTGTAGAAGGAAAGACTGTGATCGTTGTCGACGATATGATCGCATCCGGCGAGAGCATGCTCGACACCGCAAAAGAGTTAAAGGAGCGCAAAGCTGAGAAGGTTGTTGTATGCTGTACCTTCGGTCTCTTCACTGCAGGCTTCGACAAATTCGACGAGTTCTACCAGAAGGGTTATATCGACAGCGTTGTCACAACAAACTTAAACTACCGTTCCCCGGAACTCTTCACAAAGGAATGGTATGTGGAAGCTGATATGAGCAAGTACATTGCTGCCATCATCAACTCCTTAAACCACGACGTTTCCATCGGAAACTCCCTGTCCCCGACAGACAAGATCCAGAAGCTCATCAGAAAGTACAACGAGGGACTTCTGTAATCCTGAATTTTAGAAAATCTTTTACGCCGCCCGGTTTCTATTATGGATTCCAGGCGGCGCTTTTTAGTTTCATAAGAAAGTGCGGACTTTGGCTCGCTGTTCGCGCAAACTGGAAAAAGGGCGGGAACCCTGACACTTCTGCCGGGATTCCCGCCCCTTCTTATATTATTGCAATTTTTAGTTTCCGTTCGTACGTCTCACCTTGCTGATATCCAGCTTATCGGCTGCGGAGGAGTCAAACTCGACCGCAAACTGTACATTGTCAGGAAGTGCTTTCTTCTTCAGGACCTCGAAGTACTGGGATGCATCCTTGATGACAAGTCCTGTTGTATTCCAGTTGTCGCCCGGAAGGATCCATACCTTTACGTTTGCAACTTTCAGCTCATACGGAAGCTTCTGGGATACCCACTCGGTCTTTCCGTATTTGGACAGACAGTTATATACATCGCCCATCGTAAGTTTTCCAGTCGATCCGTCAAAGAGTTCCGTCTTCTCGTAAGTGTTTGTTCCGCCCTTGTCGCTTGCCTCCTGGAGCGTATCGGCATTCAGTTTCAGATTTCCGGAATTTACGGCTGCTGCCTGTGTCGGCTGCGGATTTGCCTTTGTGGTCTCCTTCACAGTTTCTTTTACCGCCGCTGTCGTCTCCTTTGCCGCAGCGGAAGTTTCCTCTTCGGTCTCTGCCGCCGTTTCTTCTTCCGTTTCATCTGCAGCATCCGTCTCATCGCCGGCTGTCTCATCATCCTCATATGGATTGTGATCCAACAATTTTCCGTCCACATCCGCGAAACGTCCGTCCGGAGTCGTGTCGTCCACCAGCATTCTTCCGTCATCCTCGAAGTAATATACCGCGCCGTCAAGCTGCTGGTATCCTGTCACTGCACTCGCATAGAGGCGTCCGGCCGCCGAGCTGAAGTAATAAGAGCCGCCGGTCTCATCCGTATACCATCCAAGTCTCCAGGAACCGTCCTTGTTAAGGCAATATGTATAATCTCCACCGCTGATCACGCCCGCGTCATAGTTGGACGGAGCCAGTGCGAACGCACGTTTGTAATATTGGGAAGCGCCTTCCACATCTCCGGCCTCCAGGAGTTCATCTGCTTTCGCATATGCCTCATCCGCTGCGGAAGAACGATAACTGTCCAGTTCCTCTTTATAGCTCTTATTTCCAGGTCTCATGGAAGCTGCCTTCTCCCAGAATTTCAGGCATGCATCCATATCCTCAAGTTCCATATAATAGGAGGATGCTGAATTTAAGAATTCATCCAGCTGCTCATCCGTCACCGTGGAATTCTGGTTGACAAATCGCTCCAGTCCGCTCTGGACGATGCTCTCCGCCTCTTTTGCCTTTCCGGTATCAACATACACGGTGATCAGCATGGAATACGCATCGATCCGGTCCGGAGCCTCATCGATCACGGCCTTTAAAGTCTCA
Source organism: Pilosibacter sp. NGB245 (assembly GCF_057397225.1). Classification (NCBI taxonomy): domain Bacteria; kingdom Bacillati; phylum Bacillota; class Clostridia; order Eubacteriales; family Clostridiaceae; genus Pilosibacter; species Pilosibacter sp. NGB245. The sequence goes on from NZ_CM171584.1 coordinate 2,056,813, forward strand.
ATCGCCTGGTCATTTTTCCCTTCGTCATAACAATACTGCCCGTAGGAAATTCTCGCCTCCAGCAGAGCACTTTTAATACTCTCATCGTTCTGATCCGCTTTCTGGAGGACTGCCACTGCGTTTTCGTAGTCATCCATCATGGAGTACGCTTCTGAGAGCTGTAAGGAGTTCTCCACGGTAACCCCGTCGATCTCCTGAAGCTTTAAGAGCCACGGGATCGCAGTCTCATAGTCTTCATTGTCTGTCAGGACCTGGCAGATCGAGCGGATGCAGTTCTCCTGCTCTTTCTCCAGGGACGGATCTTTCGTCTTTTCATATCCCTGTTTTAAGATTGTCTCCGCCTCGTCATATTCCTCATTTCCGATATATGCCTTGGAAAGCTGGATATAAGCTTTGCTGTAATTCGGATCGAGTTCAATACATTTTAACAGTGATTCGATCGCACTCTCATAATCTTCTTCTCCAACATACCCGGCTCCTTCCTTATAAAGGCTCTCCGCTTCTGTTGAACTTGCCTGCGCTTCCTGGGTCACACCGTTCACCGAAGTGTCTTTCTTTCCGCACGCGGAGCAGAGTACAAGCGCCGCGGCCATGATCAAAAACCATTTTCTCATTCTAATTCCTCATTTTCTGTCGGAGCATTCTGCATCCCGGAAATCTTTTATCCGATCAGCAGGCTGTCACGTTCCAGTCTTTGTTCATAAAACGATCATCCATAAACTGTAACGATTTTTCCGTTCATTCGTCTGCATTTATAGCTTATCAGTTAATAACTATACCATTTTTCTCTCTTTCTGTCCAGATGGAAGTCAATGGAAAACTATGGCATAAGTTCGGCAAAACTGTGAACGTTCCGGGAAATCTCCTCACTCCTGTCAGGAAGTCTGTATTTTAACAAGACCACGGAAGTCTCTTACCTCTTCTGCAAGGTAATAGGCAGGGAATGGAATTTGCCTGTATCAGGCGGAACGTAAATATCTTTTGACCTCAACAAGTGAAAACACGCTTCGCGAGTTTCCCCTTGTTATCGCGACAGTCGCCAAGGTCTCGCGCAAGAGCGGACTTTGGCTCGTTGTTCGCGTAAAAAAGGGGACCAGCCTTGCGGCTGATCCCTGAATTCGTAGTCTGTTCGTAACTGTTCAGTGCCCTCACAGTTACGTGCAAAAACCCATTCCAAATCAGCTCCGCCGATGGGATTTTTGCCTTCCGTCCCATGTTTTATTACGGTCAGCGCAGCAAGTGCGCAGACCTACTGAATAGTTACCTCTATTCTTATCTTTCAAAAGCTTTAAGCGTCCACTTCTCCGCCTGCGGTTCTCGCTTCCACTTCTTTCTTCTGTACATCGCCAGGAGCCTGCTCGTAACGGCTGAATTCATAGGAGAATTCTCCGATACCGCCGGTCATGGAGCGGAGATCCGTATTGTAGCCGAACATCTCGGACATCGGGACATCCGCCACGATCTCCTGTTTTCCGCCATGGAGAGAGTTCATTCCGAGAACGCGTCCTCTTCTTCTGTTCAAATCACCCATAACATCGCCGGTGAACTTATCCGGAACAACGACTTTCACAGAGGCGATCGGCTCTAAGAGAACAGGATTTGCTTCCATAAATCCTTTCTTGAAGGCCATTGTTGATGCCATCTTGAACGCCATCTCGGAGGAGTCTACCGGATGGTAGGAGCCATCGAGAAGAGTTGCCTTGATGCCGACTACCGGGTATCCTGCCAGAGGTCCCTTTAAGCAGCATTCCTGCACGCCTTTTTCAACTGCCGGGAAGTAGTTCTTCGGAACCGCTCCGCCGAATACTTTCTCTTCAAAAATATACGGGGTCTCAAGGTCGCCGGACGGTTCAAAGGACATCTTGACATCACCGAACTGTCCGTGTCCACCGGACTGTTTCTTATAGCGGCCAGGAGCTTCCACTTTCTTGCGGATCGTCTCGCGGAACGCAAATTTCGGTTTGGAGAGTTCCACATCGACTTTGTAGCGGCCGAGAAGCTTGCTGACTGTAACTTCGAGCTGCTGGTCACCGATTCCGTAGAGTAAGCTCTGACGATTCTCCGTATCGTTCACAACGCGGAGTGTCAGATCCTCCTCCATCATTCTTGCGAGTGCGCTGGAGATCTTGTCCTCGTCTCCCTTTGTCTTGGCTGCAAACCGCATATAAGTGTACGGTGTGGAGATCTTCGGTTTGTGGTATACGATCGGAGCAGATCTGAGGGCGATCGTATCGCCGGTCTGTGTCACGGAGAGTTTCGCTACAGCACCGATATCGCCGGCCCTTAACTCCGGAACCTCGATCACGTCCTTGCCTCTCAGCACGTAGACTTTTGCGATCTTTTCTTCTGCGTCTTTATTTACATTGTAAAGGGTGCTGTCCGGTTTTAATGTTCCGGTGCATACCTTCATTAAGGAATATTTTCCGATAAACGGGTCAACGATGGTCTTGAATACTCTCGCAGAGAGGGAAACCTCGTCATTGTATTTTGCGGTGAAATGCTCGCCGTTTGATACGTCAACGCCGACGCACTCGCCCTTATCCGGTGACGGGAAGTAGCGGTCGATCGCATTTAACAGCGCATTGAAGCCCTGGCAGTTGGTTCCGGAACCCATCATGACCGGAACGATCGAACCGTCGCACACATGAGTCTGTACTGCAGTATAAATCTCATCCTGCGTGAATTCTTCGCCGGAGAAGTAACGTTCCATGTACTCTTCACTCGTCTCGGCAACTGCCTCGATCAGGGCGTCACGGATAATTCCGAGGTTTTTCTTTGTATACTCCGGGATCTCGCAGTCCTCATAATCGGACAGGTTCGTAAAGCGGCGGCCCTGCATCTTGACTGCGTTTACGAAACCGACGAATTTCTCGTTTTCGCGGATCGGCACCTGGAACGGAGCGATCTTTCTTCCGAACTTCTTCTCAAGTTTTAAGATCAGTTCACGGAAGGATGCGTGATCATCATCCATGTTTGTGACAAATATGATTCTCGGGAGTTTATATTCTTCACACAGATCCCATGCTTTTTCTGTACCAACTTCGATCCCTGCCTTGCAGTTTACAACAATGATCGCTGCGTCAGCGGCGCTGACAGCCTCTTCCACTTCACCAACGAAATCGAAGTAACCCGGGGTATCAAGAAGGTTGATCTTGATCTTTCCTTCTGCTCCCTCGTACTCGATCGGAACCATTGTAGTGGAGATCGAGAACTGTCTCTTGATCTCTTCTTTATCATAGTCACTGATCGTATTTCCGTCAGCAACCTTGCCCATTCTCTTTGTAACGCCGGTCAGATAAGCCAGTGCCTCGGCTACCGTCGTCTTACCGGCGCCGCCGTGCCCTAAAAGTACAACATTTCGGATCTGTTTTGTTCCATAAATATCCATATGAATCCCTCCCGTATATGTTTTTTTGCCATTTTTTCAAAAGACTTCCGCAAATTACGGAGTTCAGATGTTCTGGCGATACTGCTTATTGCCTATGGTCATATTTTACCAAAACTTTTCGAATTTTTCAAGCTAAATATCGAAATTGCACAAAATATTTTCGATTGTTTTTGGGATATTGCGGAAAACATGGGCGTTTTGGCGGAAAAGCTTTTAAAAATCTGGGTGGGTTTCTTATTTTCTGCGATATTTTTGAGATTAAGGAAAGATTTGTTTTGCGGTGAGTTTCCGGGTGGGAGTGCCGGGATGCGGGGAGGGTTCCTCTAAGCGTGCAGGAGACTGCTAAAGGCGGAGAACAGGGGACACAACTCGCTACGCTCAGACAAGTGTCCCCTATTCTCCAACGCAGTCACCTGCGCGTCAAGAGGAAGCCAGCTCCCCGGATCAAGCACTCCCAGGAAACTCACCGCCCGCGAATGGAATGGCAGCGCGGGGTTTTCAATTTATAAAGTTTTATAGAATGTGAATAGGATCTCTCCTCCGCAGTCGTTACAGTGCCGTGCAGTTTTCTAAGTCAGAAAAAAGATAAGAAATGCATCGATGATCCGGGTCTTGATTTTGCCACTTTAAAGTGTTGATTTTTTCTGTTGACATTCCCACACCCATGTTATAAAATCGAAGAGATAAAGGAGGGATTACAAAATGTCTGATTCTACTTTTGGTTTTATCGGTCTTGGTCTCATCGGCGGTTCGATCGCCAGAGGCCTGCGCCGCGCAAATAAAGATATTACCATTATGGCGTACATGCGGACCCGCTCGAAGCTTGAGCAGGCAAAGAAAGAGGGGACGATCGATATCATCCTTGACGGGATCGATGAGACGCTCTCCGCATGTGACATCATCTTTCTCTGTACCCCGGTGGAGTACAATGCCATGTATCTGGAAAAGGTCCGTCCGTTCTTAAAACCGGGTGCCATTATCACGGATATCGGCAGCACAAAGACCGACATCCACAAGGCTGTGGAACGGCTCGGATATGAGGATGTCTTCGTTGGCGGTCATCCGATGGCAGGCTCTGAAAAGACCGGTTATGAGAGTTCAACTGACCATCTTCTCGAAAATGCCTACTATATTATTACTCCGACCGCAAGATCGACTCCGGAACAGATCGACCGGATCCGCGAAGTCGCCCTGGCGATCGGTGCCCTGCCGCTTGTTCTGGATTACCATGAGCACGATTTTTCTGTCGCCGCGATCAGTCATCTCCCGCACCTTGTTGCGTCCAGTCTCGTCAATCTTGTCCATGACAATGATTCGAAGGACGAGATCATGAAGCGGCTGGCGGCCGGCGGTTTTAAAGATATCACGAGGATCGCCTCCTCCTCCCCTGTCATGTGGGAGCAGATCTGCATGACAAATACTGAAAATATCCTGACTCTCCTGAAGCGCTACATCGCGTCCCTGGAGTCCATCTGTGATACGCTCGAGCACCATGACGGAAGTGCAATCTACCGGATGTTCGAGGAATCAGGAAAATACCGTTCTTCCTTCCCGAACCGCGGCCGCGGTCCGATCGAGCGCGATTATTCCTTCAGTGTCGATGTTCTCGATGAACCGGGATCCATCTCCGTCCTCTCCGCGATCCTTGCCGCAAAGGGCATCAGTGTCAAAAACATGGGCATCAATCACAGCCGTGAGGAAGGGGAAGGCGCTCTCCGCATTTCCTTTTATAAAGAAGAACAGAAAAATGAGGCAGCAAGTCTCCTGAAGAGTCACAACTACGTTCTGACAAAATAACAAGTGAAAACACGCTTAGCAAGTTTCCCCTTGTTATCGCGACAGTCGCCAAGGTCTCGCGCAAGCGCGGACTTTGGCTCGTTGTTCACGCAAATAAAAACATCGAGGTATTTACCATGAAACTCCATAAAGCAGCTCATATCCGGGGCGAGATCACTGTCCCGGGTGATAAATCCATCTCCCACCGCAGCGTCATGTTCGGCTCCATTGCGAAGGGGACTACGGAGATCCACAATTTCTTAGAGGGCGCTGACTGCCTTTCGACCATCAGCTGTTTCCGCCGCATGGGGATCGAGATTGAAAATAAAAACGGTACCGTAATCGTCCACGGAAAGGGCATGCACGGGCTGACCGCCCCGTCCGGGACGCTTGACTGTGGAAATTCCGGAACGACAACGAGACTCATCTCCGGCATTCTTGCTCCTCAGAATTTTGATGTAACACTGACCGGTGACGAATCGATCCAGAAGCGCCCTATGAAGCGGATCATCGAACCACTGTCCATGATGGGCGCTGACATCAAGAGCATCCGCGGCAATGACTGTGCGCCGCTTAAAATCTGTGGAATGCCGCTCGCAGGCATCCACTACACATCAAAAGTTGCCTCCGCCCAGGTGAAATCCGCCATTCTTCTCGCAGGTCTCTATGCAGACGGTCTCACGACCGTCACTGAGCCGCAGGTATCGAGAAACCACACGGAACTCATGCTGAAATTTTTCGGCGCTGAACTGGAGTCCAAAGAAACTTCCGTGACGATCTGGCCGGCAACGGAGCTTTTCGGCAACCAGATCGATGTCCCGGGTGACATCTCCTCATCCGTCTATTTTGTCGCAGCCGGCCTCATCCTGCCAAATTCCGAAGTCCTGATAAAAAATGTCGGGATCAATCCGACAAGAGCCGGACTCATCAAAGTCTGTGAGGCGATGGGCGCTGATCTGACGCTCTTAAATGAGAACCACGGGAACGCGGAGCCAACGGCCGATCTCCTCGTCCGTACCAGCAGCTTAAAAGCCTGCACCATCGAAGGGGATATCATCCCGACGCTCATCGACGAACTTCCGACGATCGCCATGATGGCATGTTTTGCAGAAGGTACCACCGTGATCCGCGACGCCGCCGAATTGAAAGTAAAGGAATCCAACCGGATCGCCATCATGGTCGAAAACCTGCGTGCGATGGGCGCTGATGTCGAAGAGACGGAAGACGGCATGATCATCCACGGTGGAAAACCGCTCCACGGCGCTGTCATTGACAGCCATAAAGATCACCGGATCGCAATGACCTTCGCAGTTGCCGCGCTGGCCGCTGAGGGGGAGACGGAAATCCATGACGCAGACTGCGTGAATATCTCCTATCCGGCGTTTTACGAGGAACTGGAGAGACTGACAGAATAAGAGCAAAGATTCGTATAAAAAAGGACATGGAACCATCCAATAACTGATGGTCCATGTCCTTTTTATATGGATCGAACACACGTGAGACTTCGTGCGTATTTTGTGGAAAGTCTAAAAAAGGCAAAGAAAAAAGATAACCCCAGGCACATAGGAATGCTCAGTACTAAGCGCCTACCCCATTTTGGGACCCAGTGTTAATCCTTCACAAGTTATCTTATTTGTATTATAATATTATGTTTGATCTTTGCCAATGTATAACATTAAACAGTAAAAAAGTATCATCACGGCAAGACCAATCAAGAATACAAATCCAAGCAGGGCCGACATTTTTTATGGATCCTTGATCATCCCATTGCAATCCGGTACAAAAAGCATACGTCAAAGCACGGAAGAGGTGGCAAACATCATGTCAGACACGCTTCTGAATGATCCTGTAGTTGTCAATCACAGGTAAAAATTCAACAGTAGACAAATAGTAGACAAATCACCTTTTTTGCCCTCTTTCGGACCTACTTTTCAAACCTGTAAAAACACGAAAACCCCTTGATTTCTCAAGGGGTTTTGTAATCAGCTCCCGGCCGGACTCGAACCGGCGACCTACGCATTACGAATGCGTTGCTCTACCAACTGAGCCACGGAAGCACCTTTAAAAAATGCTGCTGCTTACGCAACAGCAAGTGACCTGTCCGGGAATCGAACCCGGGTTTACGCCGTGAGAGGGCGTCGTCTTGACCGCTTGACCAACAGGCCTTGATTTGTATAAGTCGAGGCGACAAGATTCGAACTTGCGACCTCTGCGTCCCGAACGCAGCGCTCTACCAAACTGAGCCACGCCTCGATTACATACGTAAGTATAATACAGATTTACGGAAATGTCAACAGCTTTTTTTGATTTTTTTCTATTTTTTGCATTTTTTCTACATTAGCTACACTTTTGGCGTTTCTTCACTGTAAAACAGCCTCCTGCCAGGGAGTCTCTGGACTCCGCTCACTCTCCCACAAGCTGCTATCAGAGGTTTTGTATACTATTTTCACTCTTCTTGCGGATCACCTTTTCATTATCCTGAATTTCCGCAAAGAAATTAACAGAAAAGTTTTCCATTTTATCAAAATTGTGGTATAATATCTGTACACAAATATATTCATCCGAGGGGGCGTTCTTATGAAGGCAATCAGAATCATTCTTTCTATCGCAATGCTGGTCACTGCCGGTCTCGGCGCATTCAATGTGATCCCGCTTCGGACCGCATATTTCACACTGATCATTCTCGTTGCCGTTACGGTCTGTATCCGCATCACCCGCAGGATCATCAGCAATGACACCCCGCACACAGTCGTCCGCATTATCAGTGAGATCATCGCATCCCTCTGTATTCTGGGATTCGCGTTTTTTACTTACCGCACGATCGGATAAATGTTCATAAATCGCAAAAGCCTGGCATCGCATATATGATGCCAGGCTTTTATAATAGATACTATGCGGGCATGCTCACCACAGACTGCCCGTTTTCCGATTGCATGACTGACAGCAACTCAGGCGGCACTTCACCACAAATATATTTTTTACATCATCTTCTTGATCGTCTCACAGAGCTCTGCCACCGCAGTCTCCTCATTCCCATTCCGGATATCTTCCACCACACAGGTTTTGATATGATTTGACAGCAGGACCTTACAGAAGCCATTCAGTGCAGACTGCACCGCCGATACCTGGACCAGGATATCCGGGCAGTAGCGCTCGTCCTGGACCATGGCTTTGATGCCGCGGACCTGTCCTTCGATCCGGCTCAAACGGTTTAAAAGGTCCTTCTCTTCTTTTTCTGTCCTGTGTTTGTGGCGGCAGTGACAGACTGCATCATCGGTCCCTGCATCCGCAGCTGCCGCGTTTTCTGCCGCTTCTGCGCCTGTTTCCATATTTATGTTCATTGCCCCGTCTCCCCCGGAACAACAACATGATCGTTTTTCCATGTGCGACCTCCCAAATTTTTATATGTCCATGATAGCAGGAAAAGCCGCCCCGGAAGTATTTCATCCCGGGACAGCACATCTTCGACATCTGAGAAAATGCCATGATCCGTCTGAAAAACTGATCAGCCGATCACCTTATAATCCTTATCCTCGATCGCTTTCTTTAACACTTCTGTCGGAACATCCTTTGTAAGTGTCACAGTCGCAGTTCCTTTTACGTGATCTGCCTCTGCAGCAGATACGCCGTCGATCGCCTCGAGCGCCTTCTTTACAGTTGCCTCACAGTGACCGCACATCATACCTTCTACTTTCAGTGTCTTTTCCATAGTTTTACTCTCCTTCTCTTTCTTATGAGATTTTGTTTTTATCTTTTTGTCCCTGTCGGAACGCCGGATATCAAAGAAATTTAAACGCAAGGCGTTTGATACGACGCAGAAGCTCGATAAGCTCATCGCCGCAGCGCCGAACATCGGATTTAACTTCCACCCGAATACCGGGATCCAGAGTCCCATCGCGAGCGGAATTCCGATCACATTGTAGAAAAATGCCCAGAACAGATTCTCGTGGATATTTGTGAGTGTCGCGCGGCTCAGGCGGATCGCTGCCGGAACATCTGACAGGCGGCTCTTCATGAGGACCACATCCGCCGCATCGATTGCGACATCCGTTCCCGCTCCGATCGCAATTCCCATATCGGCTCTCGTGAGCGCCGGGGCATCGTTGATCCCGTCACCGACCATGGCAACCTTGCCTTTTTCTTTCAGCTTCCGGATCACGCTCTCTTTGCCGTCCGGAAGGACTTCGGCGATGACCTCGTCGACGCCGGCCTCTTTTCCGACCGCCTTCGCGGTGCGCTCATTGTCTCCGGTCAGCATGACCACATGGATTCCCATGTTCTGAAGCTCCCTGATCGCCTGCGGGCTGTCTTCCTTGATCATATCCGCAACGGCGATGATGCCGATAAGTCTCTCATTCTCTGCAAAGAACAGCGGAGTCTTTCCACTCTCCGCGAGAGTTTCCGATTTCTGTTTCATCTCTTCCGGCACATTCACATGACTTCCGATAAAGTTCATGTTTCCACCGTAGATCGTATTTCCGTTTAATTTCGCAGAAAGTCCGTTTCCCGGAAGAGCCGCAAAGTCTGCCACGTCGGCTGCGGAAAGTCCCATCTCCTCGCCTTTTAAGAGAACTGCCTTTGCGAGCGGATGTTCACTCTTCTTCTCGAGCGCATACGCCATCGATAAAAGTTCTGTCTCTGTGATCCCCTCCGCCGGGACAATGTCTGTCACGCGGGGTTCGCCGCTTGTGATCGTTCCCGTCTTATCCAGGGCAACGATCTCCACTTTGCCCGTCTCCTCAAGGGAAACCGCTGTCTTAAAGAGAATTCCGTTCTTCGCTCCCATTCCGTTGCCGACCATGATGGCAACCGGAGTCGCAAGGCCTAACGCACACGGGCAGCTGATCACAAGAACGGAAATTCCTCTCGCCAGAGCGAATGCCATCGTCTCACCCGCAAGGAGCCAGCCGATCGTCGTGATCACTGCGATCGTGATGACTGCCGGCACGAACACGCCGGAGACTTTATCTGCGATCTTCGCGATTGGAGCTTTTGTGGCTGCCGCATCGCTGACCATTTTGATGATCTGGGAGAGCGTCGTGTCCTCTCCGACTCTGGACGCCTCGCAGCGGATAAATCCGGACTGGTTTAAGGTTGCTGCCGAAACAAGATCGCCTGCTGCCTTATCGACCGGAATGCTCTCACCCGTGAGGGCGGACTCGTTCACCGCGCTGTTTCCTTCCAGCACGATACCATCCACGGGTATATTTTCACCCGGGCGGACAACAAAGACATCACCTTTCTTGACCTGTGCGATCGGGACTGTGGTCTCCACGCCGTCCTTTTCGATCACCGCAGTCTTCGGTGCCAGCTTCATTAAGCCCTTTAAGGCATCGGTGGTGCGGCCCTTTGATCTCGCTTCCAGCATTTTTCCGACCGTGATCAGCGTCAGGATCATCGCAGCAGATTCAAAATAGAACTCGTGCATATATTCCATGACCGCGTCCATGTTTCCCTTTACCTGGGCATCCGTCATCATGAACAGCGCGTATGTGCTCCACGCGAAGGACGCACTCGATCCAAGGGCGACCAGAGTGTCCATATTCGGGGCGCCGTGAAGCAGACTCTTAAAGCCGCTGATGAAGAATTTCTGGTTGATCACCATGACGATCACGGTGAAAAGAAGCTGTGTAAGCCCCATCGCCACATGGTTTCCATCGAAAAATTTCGGAAGCGGCCAGTTCCACATCATATGCCCCATGGAGAAATACATGAGGACCAGGAGAAAACCGATGGAGGAGACAAGTCTTTTTTTCAGGACCGGAGTCTCATGGTCTTCCAGGGCCGATTCATCGTAGAGCGCGCTGTCTCCGTCTCCATCTGATTTTTCTGCACCTTTTACGGACGCCCTGTATCCGGCAGCCTGGACCGCCGCAATAATTTCCGAGGAAGAAGCTGTCCCTTCGACTCCCATCGAGTTCGTGAGCAGACTCACAGAACACGAGGTGACGCCAGGCACTTTGGAAACCGCCTTTTCCACGCGGGTCTGGCAGGCAGCGCAGCTCATTCCTGTAACTGTATACTGTTCCATATCGTCGTTCCTTTCTGTTGCTGTATACCCATACCGGGTATATGTAAATAGTAACATAGAATACGGAAATGTCAAGGGCTGTTATTGAGATTTTTTGTCACTGATCCGTATACATGCAATCCGCCAAAGTCCTGTATCATCGGTACTCTTCTTGCACATTCCATTCTTTTATTCTATAATGATCGTAAAATATTATGCAGGAATACTCTTCTCTTAAAGAACACCAGAATCAGAACAAACAGGAGGAACTAAAATGGCAGTTGTAAAACCATTTATATGCATCAGACCAGCAAAGGAACATGCAGCGGAAGTAGCTGCTCTCCCCTATGATGTGTATAACCGGAAAGAGGCATGTGCGGCGGTAAAAGGAAATCCTCTTTCTTTTTTAAATATCGACCGGGCGGAGACCCAGTTTTCCGATGATGTCGATACCTATGCGGACTGTGTATACGAAAAGGCAAGAGAGCTGCTCGATTCGCAGATCGCGGACGGGATCTACGTGACAGACGCAGGGGATCACTACTATCTTTACGAGCTGACGATGGACGGACGCAGCCAGACAGGGATCGTCGCCTGCTGTTCCATTGATGATTATGTGAACGGTGTGATCAAAAAGCATGAAAACACCAGGGAGGAAAAAGAACTGGACCGCATCCGCCATGTGGATACCGTCAATGCGCAGACAGGTCCTATTTTTCTGGCCTACCGGCAAAATATAGCCTTAAAGGAGATCGTTGCAGAAGAAAAAACGAAACCGGCTCTCTATGATTTTGTGTCCGACGACGGGATCCGCCACCGGGTATGGCGGATCGACGGAGCAGACCGGACAGACGCCATTGAAGCTGCATTTGCTGCGATTCCGTCCACCTACATCGCAGACGGGCATCACAGAGCCGCCTCCGCCGTAAAAGTCGGTCTGAAGCGCCGTACAAAGCATCCCGGTTATACGGGTGAAGAACCGTTCAACTATTTTCTCTCTGTATTATTCCCGGATGAGGAACTTATGATCCTCCCGTATAACCGGGTGGTCAGGGATCTGAACGGGATGAGCACGGAACAGTTTTTTGAGAAATTAAAAGAAAAATTCGAACTGGAAGAAATCGGGAAAGAACCTTATGCTCCGGTTCAAAAAGGAACCTTCGGCATGTATCTTGACGGGACATGGTACGTGTTAAAGATCCTTCCGCAGTACAGAAGCGCTGATCCGGTAAAGGGACTGGATGTCTCGATCCTTCAGGATCATCTTCTTGCACCGGTTCTTGGGATCGGTGATCCGAGAACCGATAAACGGATCGACTTTATCGGCGGAATCCGCGGATTAAAGGAGCTGGAACGCCGCGTTGGTGAAGATATGGAAGTCGCATTTTCCATGTATCCGACGTCCATCGAAGAACTTCTTTCCGTGGCGGACGCAGGACTCCTGATGCCGCCGAAGTCTACCTGGTTTGAGCCGAAGCTCCGAAGCGGATTATTTATCCACCGATTAAGCTGATCACAAGACGCCCGCCCAGTGTTCATTCACCGGACGGGCGTCTGACCAGTTCAAATCCTGAACCGACAATATAAAACTCTAGTAAAGCGGACATTCGCAATCCGCTTCGCTACTTGCTCATGAACGCAGTCGCTTCGCGATCTGTCAGTGGGAGCTTTCAACTCCCACTGACATAAGCATCCCACTCACCCACCGCTTAGTGCTCCGCGCACTTGAAGCGGGGGAATGCTTATCTGCGTTCAAAATGAATGTCAACCGTTTTTTCGGGCGGTACACTTACTGTCTACAGGATCCTCCTGATCCTCTCCAGACACTCCTCCACCGTCTTCCGAGACGCTGCCACGTTGATCCGCTGGAATCCGGCTCCCGTCTTTCCAAAGATCTTTCCGCTGTCAAGCCACAGCTTTGCATCATAGATAATCCTGTAGTCAAGCTCGTCCGGATCAATTCCTGTCTTACGGAAGTCAAGCCACAAAAGATAGGTTCCTTCCCCGTCGATGACGTTTACGCCCGGCATATGATCTGCGATATATGCTTTTACATAGGCGATATTCTCCCGCACATAGGAAAGCATCGCATGATACCACTCATCGCCTTTTTCATACGCCGTCTGGGCCGCCACGATCCCCAGTGCGCTCAACTGGCTGATCCCCGCGGCATCCACTTCGTGCTGGAACTTCTTTCTCATCTTCTCACCAGGGATGAAGATATTGGAGATCAGCATGCTGGCCAGATTGAACGTCTTGCTCGGAGACGTGCAGACCACGCAGATATCCTCATATTCCTTCTTTACAGAGGCGAACACCGTATGCTCTCCCTGGAATACGAAGTCGTTGTGGATCTCATCGCTGACTACCTTGATGCCGTATTTCACGCAGAGATCTCCCATCCCGGTCAGCTCCTCCTTCGTGAACACTCTTCCGGACGGATTGTGCGGGTTGCAGAGAAGGAACAACTTCACATCATGATCCACGATCTGCTTTTCGAAGTCTTCCAGATCAATGTGATACCGGTTGTCCTCACCGAGAATCAGGTCACTGCTTACGATCACACGGTCATTGTCCCGGATCACCTCCGAAAACGGATAGTAGACCGGCTGCTGGATCAGGACACTGTCCCCAGGTTCCGTAAATGCTTTCACTGCCATCGCGAGGGCAAATACCACACCGGGCGTCTTGATCAGCCACTCCTCCCGGATTTTCCAGTGGTGATGGCGCTCCATCCATCCGGCCACCGCATTAAAATACTCCTCCTGGGTATCACTGTAACCAAAGATCCCATGCTCCGCCCTCTCGATCAGGGCATCCACCACATAGTTACATATAGGAAAAACCTATAACGAGTCGATAAAAAGAAACACCAATCCGGGGCATAGAACCGAATCATTTTCTAAAAAAGATGGGAGTCTTCTCGACTGAAATAAAAAACGAGCAACAAAACCGGATTTACACCAGTCTGCTACTCGTTCATCAACAATGACATCTACTGTTTTCCGAAAAAATCAAACAGAATTTTGTCCAATATGCTCAACGATCGTGTCGACGATCTCCTGCTTCGGCTTCCCGATGGCTGTTCCCAGTTCCTCATACAAGAGCTTTTCCGCGATCTGGAAATATTTCGTATCCGTCGCTGTGCATTTCTTTCCCTGCGCGAGTCGCTGCTGCTTCCGCTGGTAGATCATCTTTATGATCACAACCAACGCCTTCGGGTCATTCGCCTTGATCGCCTCTTTATACTTCTGCTCCCGCATCTTCTCGTTCTCCGTCCATGGCGTCGAAATTTCTGGGATCTTTTCGATCAATTTCCACGCATTCTCTTCTGTCAGGCATGGTCTCAAAGCAGAGTCCGAATTCGACACAGGCACATATATCGTTTCCTTTTCATCCTCCACCGGATGCATCCGATAATACAATTTATTGTCCTTCTTCCCCTGCGCATCCAGATACAAAATATCCTCTATCCTGCACACTCCTGTGACCGGCTTGCTGACAAAATCTCCAATCTCATATCTCATGAAATCATCCCCTTGCTGAACACTGACTTCAGGTTTCACACATCTGATCTCTGCCTCTAAAACCGCCGGATCAGCTCAGATAGTCTCCCACCGGAGATGTATTGTACTGCTTTTTGATCTCGATCACAATCGCTCCATCTTCATTCGTCTTTTCGGATAAAATTTTATACTTTGTCCCGCTTCTGTCCAACTGTACCTTATACTTTTCATATTCCTGACAGATCATCTTCTTCGCATATTCACTCGTATCACCGTCATGATTTGAAAAATACACCATCTGGGTAATGCAGGCTGCCTTGATTCTTTTCATTGTAAATACCTCTCATCTCTATTCTACATTTCGTGATCATCGAAATACAGAAATATATTTTGTGCTATATTTATTATAACAATTTTAGAGATTACATTCAAAAGGCATTTTTTACAATCTTTTACCGGCATTCTATTGGTACTTTTCACTATACCACATGAATTTTCCCAAGTGTATTCCGCTTAAACCGTAATCTCAACCTGCTCTCCCTATATCTTTTTCAAAATTTCTTTATGCATCCCTTGATACGATCGACCGACTTTCCATTTAGTTTCCGTTTATCTCCAGGACTTCGTCTTCTCGACAAGCTTCGCATACACCCGCTCCACAAACCACGGCTCCGTAGATTTCTTTAACGCCTCCTCCGGCGTAAACCAAGCGACCCCACTGTTCTCATCCGCCTTCACAGACACCTGTTCCTCAGAATCCGCTTCCAGAAGATACGTCACATTCAGATGCAGATGACTGGACACATACCGTCCTTTTTTCACATGTCCGTCAACGGTGAGTGATTCCAGCGAAAAAATCTCCTCCGACACTGGCCGCACATCGGAAATTCCTGCTTCTTCCTTTACCTCCCGGATTGCAACCGCCAGAAGATCTGTCTCCCCATCCGCATGCCCGCCAAGCCATGACCAGGAATGATAAATATTGTGATACACCATAAGGACTTTACTTCTGTCCTTATCCACCACCCAGGCCGAAGCCGTCATGTGCGCCACCACATTATCCCTAAGGAACGCGTCATCATTCTTCTCGATCCAGTTTAGGATCAAAGCCTTATCCGCCTCTTCCTGCTCATTATAAGGCACATACCTTCTGATCTGACTTACCAGTTTCTGCCGATTCATCGCATAATTTCCTTCCAATATCATTCTTCTCTATCTGATAAAATGTGTCCGCACGACCTCTTCCTTCTCCGGAAGACCATACTTCTCTTTTCCAAGCTCAATGCTCTTCATGAGAAATGTCATATTTCTCGCAAGAACCCGCATCGTCTGAAGACCTTCCGCATCCCCCACAGCTTCTCCCGGTCCGCGCCCGTGGATGGAGTTCCAGTACTGACTAGATGCGATCGGCATGTTGCTGATCGTAAAATACTTATTTAACTCGTCAAAAGTCGCCGAACATCCCCCGCGTCTCGCACAGGCAACGCTCGCCCCGACTTTCATTGTCTTATCAAAGGATGTACTATAAAACAGCCGGTCCAGAACCGCGATCAGGGTCGCATTTGCGGACGCATAATAAACAGGGGTTGCGACCACCAGTCCATCAGCCTCCGAAAGCTTCACCGCCAGCTTATTCACCACATCGTCGAACACACACTTCCCAAGCTCCGCGCATCGATTACAGGCAATACATCCTCTTACCGCCTCACTGCCGACCTGTACGATCTCCGCATCGACTCCCTCTTTTTCAAACACCGTCTTCATCTCATTCAACGCGATAGATGTATTTCCATTCGCCCGCGGGCTTCCATTGATCATCAATACTTTCATTATTTATCCTCCACACTCAATTTCAACACGTCCGGTCTCGCGTAATGTCCACAGACATCATGCTCCATCCGGCTCGCCGGGACCTTCTGCATGTCGAGGTCCGCGTAGATGATCTCCTCTTTATCCCACACAGTCTCACTCACCGCATGCCCGTAAGGATCGATCACGCAGCTTCCTCCCCGGCACACGATATCATTTAACTTCGCAATCTCCTCATCCCCGCTGGCGGTCTTCGGGTACATATCCTTCGTGAAATACATATCCGCATTGATGAAGAAGCAGTGTCCCTCGATGGCGATATGGCGGATCGTATTCTGCCACTCCTCATTGTCATTCGTATTCGGGGAAATATAGAGCGCAACTCCCTTCTGGTAAAGCGCCACTCTCGCAAGCGGCATGTAGCTCTCCCAACAGATCAGATTACCCATCGGTCCCCAAGGTGTCTCCATTACCGGGAAAAAATCCTTATCCGCATCTCCCCAGATCACACGTTCGCTGCCGGTAGGCTTCAGCTTTCTGTGATTCATCGTCTGTCCGTCTGGTGCGATCATGATATTGGAATTATAAAGTGTCGCCGTCACAGCGTCCCGCTCCGAATACCCAACACTCACATATACCGAATGTTCCTTCGCGCAGTCAACGATACTCTGCATCTCCGCTCCATCCGCCAGGATCGAATTGTCATAGTAAGTCTTCCAGTCCTCTCTTCCCGCCCTGCTGCGGCTTCCGACAGTAAATCCATAAGTCATTCCATATGGGTATCCCGGAATAAAAAGTTCAGGAAAAACGATCAGTTCCGCTCCCTTAGCGGCCGCCTCCCCGATCAGGGCGATGATCTTCTCCACACACTTGTCCTTATCGAACATGACTGGTGCTGCCTGTACCAGAGCGAGTTTACATGTATCCTTCTTGATAATCATAGTATTTTTCCTCCTGTCATTGCTGCAATCTTATATGTAAAACCTACCTGACGCCGATGATCTTTTTCTTTTCCCGCTTTCTCCGGCCTGCAACACTGTGAAAATTCATATATCTTCAAAACATTTCTCCCAACTATCTCTAAATCAGAAAAACTCATTCGCCTTATCCGGCTGACAGATCATTTTCAGTTTCTCCGAAATCATCTGGACCTTTTCAGGATTCCCGCTTCTGGCACTCTGCGGACAGATCTCCACACATCTCATACATGAAATGCAGACTTCTCCGTTCGTCATCTTCGGATCCTCAAACGGTATCGCTCCAACCGGACAGCTCTCCACGCAGCTTCCGCATCCCATACATTCAGCTGACACCTGGATGTCCATCGGCAGAACCTTGTATTCCTTATAAGGCCTGTTTCCCGGCACCTCGACCTGACAGACATTCCCCTTCAGGCGCTCCTTCACCTCAGCCGCAAACGTATCAAGTTCATCGTAATCCTGCGCCGACGGACGCCCCGCTTCGATCTGATGGGCGATCGAATGTTCCGCCACAATCGCAGCAGCCCCAATACAGACAAAGCCCTGAGCCTCAAGCACATCCTTCAATTCCACCAGAGTATCTTCATACGCTCTTCCGCCATATGTAACCAGCAAAAATGCCGGCGTGCGGTCACCCTTTATTTTCCGAAGTCTCTCGGTCGCAATTCCCGGAACACGTCCTCCGAAGGACGGAACTCCCACAATACAAAAATCCCCCTGTTCCATTTCATGATTTTTCATATCCCGTCTCGACAGGTCAATATTTTCCATACTGCCAAAGCTTTCTCCCATATGTTTTACGACTCTTTCCGTCGTGCCCGTCGGACTAAAATAAATATTATAACTTACCATAACTTTCCCCTTAAAAAAGCTCTCCTGAATAATTCAGGCTAAATAATAAAAATACATTAATTGTATTTATATGCTCCAGTATACCACTCTCCCTCAAAAACACAATCCCAACTCCCTCGACCACTCCACAATTTCACAATGCACCAACAGCCTTCACACCGCCACATCAACCTCGCGATGCCGCGGCGCCCAAAGGGCCCCGCGCATCGTCCAGCTTCCGCCACCCCCCTCTCTCCCACCACAACCTTCCCTTCATCCCTCACTCCCGCCAACACCCAGCGCCGGTGAGACTCCGGGCACGGACCGCCTGGGTGGAGGGAGCTGGCTTCCTCTTGGCTCGCTGGAAAATGCGTTGGAGGCCCGGGGACACTTGTCTGAGCAACGCAAGTTGCGAGTTGTGTCCCCGGGCCTCCGCCCTTAGCATTTTTCTGGGAGCATAGAGGAACCCTCCCGGAATCCCACTAAGCGTTCGCGCCCGGAGTCTCACCGGCGCGTACCCCAGCCACTATGAAATTTAGAAATCAAACAGCGACAGCTGATTCGACTCCGGAAGTCCCTTCAGGATTCCCAGCTCCTCCATCAGATCACAGATCGTCTTACTGACCTTCGTTCTGTTCCGGAAATCCTCCTTGGAGAGGAATTTTCCGGCCTTTGCAGCCTCCTCGATGGAATCAGCCGCTTTTTCTCCCAGACCGTCAATACTGTTGATGGAAGGCATCAGCTTGTCCCCCACGACCTGAAAATGTCTGGCCTTCGCCGTATAAATATCCAGCGGCAGAAAATCAAACCCACGGGCGTACATCTCCTGCACGATCCTCATATCCCTCAGCGTATCCTGCTCCTTCTTCGAAAGCGTATCCGCCCTCTTCTTATAATCCGCCAGATGATACTCCAGCTTCTCACGCCCCAGACACATGATCTCGTATGAAAACGCACTGGCGCGGATACTGAAAAACGCCGCATAATACGCAAGCGGATAGAATACCTTGCAATAAGCGATCCGCCATGCCATCATAACATAAGCTGCTGCATGGGCCTTCGGGAACATATATTTGATCTTCTTACACGACCAGATATACCAGTCCGGAACCCCGTGCTTCGTCATCTCCTCTTCCCACTCAGGCTTCAGTCCCTTGCCCTTACGGACCGCCTCCATGATCGTAAACGCAAGACCTTCCTCAAGTCCCTGCTGTATCAGATAGATCATGATATCATCACGCGTACAGATCGCAGTCTGAATCGTCGCCTTGCCCTCCTGGATGAGCGTCTGGGCATTCCCCAGCCATACATCCGTACCATGGGCCAGACCCGCGATACGCACAAGGTCCGAAAAATACTTCGGCTTCGTGTCAATCAACATCTGCATCGCGAAATCCGTACCGAACTCCGGAACCCCGAGCGCGCCAAGCTTACAACCGCCGATATCCTCCGGCTTGATCCCCAGCGCATCCGTACTCTGGAACAGACTCATGACCTCCCGCGAATCCAGAGGGATATCCTTAACAGGATCAAGTCCCGTGAGATCCTGCAGCATACGGATCATCGTCGGATCATCGTGTCCGAGAATATCAAGCTTCAGCAGGTTGTGGTCGATGGAATGGTAATCAAAATGGGTCGTGATCGTCTTCGTGGTCATATCGTTCGCCGGATGCTGTACCGGGGTAAACGAATAGATCATCTCGCCGAGCGGCAGAACAACGATACCTCCCGGATGCTGTCCCGTTGTCCGTCGGACGCCGACACAGCCCTGAACGATCCGGTTGATCTCACAGTTTCTCTTCCGCTCTCCATGCTCCTCAAAATAGTTCTTCACATAACCGTACGCCGTCTTGTCCGCCAGCGTACCGATCGTCCCCGCGCGGAACGTCTGGCCTTTACCGAAAATAACCTCCGTGTAGTCATGCGCACGGCTCTGGTACTCACCGGAGAAGTTTAAGTCGATATCCGGCTCCTTATCTCCCTTGAATCCCAGGAATGTCTCGAACGGGATGTCAAACCCGTCCTTCACCATCGGATGTCCGCAGACCGGGCACACCTTATCAGGCATATCACATCCCGCCATTCCGGCATACTTCTTCACCTCGTCCGAGTCAAAATCATAATAATGACAGTTCGGGCACGAATAATGCGGACTTAACGGATTTACCTCCGTGATACCGGACATCGTCGCGACAAAGGATGAACCGACCGATCCTCGGGAACCGACCAGATATCCGTCCTCATTCGACTTCCACACGAGCTTCTGCGCGATGATATACATAACCGCGAATCCGTTGGAAATGATGGAGTGCAGCTCTCTTTCCAGACGGTCCACAACGATCTTCGGAAGATTCTCGCCATACATCTCGTGTGCACGGTTGTAACAGATATTTCGCAGCGTCTCATCCGACTTTTCGATGACAGGCGGACACTTATCCGGGCGCACCGGCGCGATCGGCTCACACATATCGGCGATCATCCTGGTGTTCGTGACAACGACCTCGTAGCACTTGTCGCTGCCCAGATATTCGAACTCTGAGAGCATCTCCTCCGTCGTCCGCAGGAACAGCGGCGCCTGCTCGTCCGCATCCTTAAAGCCCATTCCGGCCATCAGGATCTTCCGGTAGATCGCGTCGTCCGGGTCCATGAAATGCACATCACAGGTCGCGCAGACCGGCTTGTTGAACTGCTCGCCGAGGGAGACGATCTTCCGGTTGATGTCCATGAGATCATCCACCGTCTTTACCGTGCTCTTCTCGTCCCGCAGCATGAACATGTCGTTTCCGAGCGGCTGGATCTCCAGATAATCGTAGAATTTTACGATCTTCGCAAGCTCCGCATCCGGAACCCCGCGGAGGATCGCCTGGTAAAGCTCTCCCGCCTCACAGGCCGAGCCGATGATCAGACCTTCCCGGTACTCATTCAGCACACTCTTCGGGATCCTCGGTCTTCTCGAGAAATACTTCAGGTGCGACCATGACACGAGGCGGTACAAATTCACGCGTCCCAGATCATTCTTTGCGATGATGATGACATGGTACGTCGGCATCTTCATGATCGTCTCGTCACTCACATGACTGAACTCCTCGAGCTGGTCGAGCGTCGTCATATCGTGCTGTTTTTTCAGCATTTCCACGAATTTCAGGAAAATTCCGGCAGTTGCCTCCGCATCATCGACCGCGCGATGATGGTTTTCCAGAGAGACGCCGAGCGCCTTCGCCACCGTGTCGAGCTTAAACCGGTTCAGGTTCGGGAGGAGCGCTCTCGCAAGCGTCACCGTATCGAGGACGGTCGGGTCGAACGGCAGTCCCAGAAGTCCCGCATTGTGGGAGATAAAGCTCACATCGAAGGACGCGTTGTGCGCCACTAACGCCGCATCCCCGACAAACTCCAGGAATCTCGGCAGGACCTTGTCCACCGTGTCCGCGCCCATGACCATCGCGTCGTTGATCCCGGTCAGGCGCTCGATGTCAAACGGGATCGGGACCTCCGGATTTACAAACTCATCCATCCGGTCAATGATCTCCCCGTTTCTCACCTTCACGGCGCCGATCTCGATGATCTTATTCTTTGTCGGGGAAAATCCTGTGGTCTCGATATCGAATACGACATACTCGCCGTCAAGACTCTGGTTCCTGGAATTGACGACCATCTCCTTCATGTCGTCGACGAGGTACCCCTCAACTCCATAGAGGACCTTGAAGGTATCTCCCTTGTCGAGCGCATGGTTCGCGTCCGGGAACGCCTGGACGCAGCCGTGATCCGTGACCGCGAGTGCCGGCATCCCCCACTTCTTGGCACGCTTTACGAGGTCTTTCACCTCGGAGACACCGTCCATGTCGCTCATCTTCGTGTGACAGTGGAGCTCCACACGCTTCACCGGGGCATTATCCACACGCTTGGACGTGAAGTCCTCGCTCTTTTTGATGCCGACGATGGAACCGATCGTGAGCTCACCGTCGAACTTGTCGATCGTCGTGATGCCCTTGATCTTGATGAAGTTTCCTTCCTTGATCGCCGCAGTCGCATCTTCCTCCTGGCCTTCCCTGAGGAACATTTTGACCGTGATGCTGTCCGTAAAGTCCGTGATATCGAAGATCATGAGTTTGTTTCCGCTCCGGAGCTCCCTCTTCTCCGCGCGGATCACCTTGCCGCGGATCACAACCTCGCCGATCTCACCGTCAATATCGTGAATATCTACCGCATCGCCTTCAAAATCGCGCCCAAACAGAACATCCGGATTCTCCGATTTCCGGTACGGGATCCTTCCGTCGGAACCTTTCCGGAAGCCGCCGGAAAAGCCGCCTTTTCCCTTCTCGCCGAAAGTCTTCTTTGTAAAACCGCCGCCGTTCTGTCCACCACCGGCAGACTTTCCGTTCTGGTTTCCGCCGGGCTTTCCTGCCGCATCCGTCTTCTGCTTCGATGCTCCGGAACCAGACGCCGTTTTTTCTCCGGGGGCTTTTTTACCGCCGTCCGCCGCGCCGGACCGTCCTGCGGATCCGGAATTTCCAGCGCTCTGTGCCGTGATCCCGGCCCCCGCGTCTCCATTGCCGTCTCCGAACGTTCCGCTGAATCCGCCGTTCGCCGGACCTTCGTCCCACGGCGCACTTTCCGCGGTGCCTTCCAGGTAATTCTCCTCATTCCGGGTTCCCATGATGAGCTCTCCGCCCGGCTTCATGAACACCGGCTGGTCCATCGGGTCCTTCTTCTCCGCTTCTTTATATAAAAACTCCACTTCCGCCGCAAGTCCGCAGCGCTCCGTAAAGATCTTCTCGAGGACGCGCCCGACTTCCTTCGACCGCTCCCTGTAGATCAGGTTGTCCTCGATCGTCATAACCATCTTGTCGTCGGTCACAAATTTTGTGTCCGCCCGACGGAGAATGTTGTACTCGATCATGCCGTAATTCTTAAGCTCCATGAGGATGCTGTCCCGGTAGACATCGTAGAGCTTCTCCGGGGTATACTGTGCCGACAAACGATACTTCTCAAGAATCTTGATCGTGATCGGTCTTCCCGGAAACAGCTGCTTCGCGATCCCGTCTTCCAGGGCATAAATGTTCTTTTTATGAATGAGTCTGGGACTTCTGATATAAACACGAATAGAGCTTCTGTCCTTTGTCATGGTGACCTTTTCCACCACGACAAGTTTCAAAAGCTCTTTCAGTTCATCCGCAATATGAAGCCCCGGGAAAACTTCAAGGAATGGTTTTTCCATACTTATTTCTGCATCTCCTGCATCTTCAAAAGTTCTTCCCGCAGAACGGAAAGAAGCTCATTTTCCGGTACCTTCTTGATGATCTCTCCCTTTTTGATCAGGAGACCTTCGCCGATCCCTCCGGCGATCCCGATATCCGCGCTTCTCGCCTCGCCCGGACCATTGACCACGCAGCCCATAACGGCAACTTTCACGTCAAGATCCATGCCGGATACCATATTTTCGACCTGGTTTGCGAGGTGGATCAGATCGATCTGGGTTCTTCCGCAGGTCGGACAGGAAACAACTTCCACGCCGCCTTTTCTGAGTCCCAGAGTCCTCAGGATCAGCTTTGCACTCTTTACTTCCTCCACCGGATCACCGGTCAGGGAGACACGGATCGTATCGCCGATCCCCTCATGGAGAATAATTCCAAGTCCCACGGAGGACTTGATATTGCCGGAAAGCAACGTTCCGGACTCCGTGATCCCGACATGGAGCGGATAATCTGTCTTTTTCGCAATGAGTTCATGCGCTGCCACGCACATCAAAACGTCGGAGGATTTGATGCTGATCACGATATTATCGTAGCCGAGCTCCTCGACAACGGCAACCTCCTTCAACGCGCTCTCAACGAGCGCCTCCGCGGTCACGCCGCCGTATTTCTCCAGAAGATCTTTTTCCAGGGAACCGCTGTTCACGCCCACACGGATCGGGATCCCGTACTCCTTCGCCTTATCCACGACAGCTTTTACGCGCTCCCGCGCCCCGATATTGCCCGGGTTGATCCGGATCTTATCCGCTCCGCTCTCGATCGCAGCGATGGCAAGGCGGTAATCAAAGTGGATATCTGCGACGAGCGGGATATGGATCTGTTTCTTGATCTCGCGGATCGCAGCCGCAGCCTCCATCGTCGGGACTGCCACGCGGATGATATCGCATCCGGCTTCCTCGAGGCGGTGGATCTGCTCCACCGTTGCCGCGACGTTCTCTGTCTTCGTGTTGCACATGGACTGGATCAGGACAGGATTTCCCCCTCCGATCTTTCTGTCCCCTATCTGAATTACTCTTGTATGATCTCTAAACATACATTTCTCTCCCAATTTCAAAAACTATAAAATGATCCTCAGATCATTAAAGATGACAAATACCATAAATGTCATGAGCAGCGCCATCCCGGCCATATTGACTGCGCCCTCGACTCTCTGGCTCACCGGATGTCTCGTCACGAGCTCCCAAAGCAGGAACACCAGCCGCCCGCCGTCAAGCGCCGGAAACGGGAGCAGGTTCATGACTCCGAGGTTTGCCGAGAACATGACCATGAAATTTAAGAGGTTCATCACAACCGTCACAAAGCCGTACTGCGTATTCTCCTCCACCGTCTGGTCGATGATCGTGACGATCCGCACAGGACCGGCGATATCGTTGGTCGAAACCTTTCCGCCGGCGATCATCTTTAAGCTGTCGATCACCGTGAGGATCCAGTAGCGCACCTCGTAGGCGCTGTACTGGAGAAGCTGAAGCGGGGATTCCGCCGCACTCCGGTATCCGCGCAGGATCACGCCGAGATAATATCTCCCATCCTTAAGCTCCGGCTGGATCACCGTATGTCCCGTCGTCCAGGAGGCAGAGCTCTCATCGTACCGTTGATATTCCACCTGCACCGGATCCTGTCCCGAATACATGAGGTACATGGAGATCTCTCTTGACAGATGGATCTTTCTGCCGTCAAGCTTCGTGATCACATCGCCTTCCTGAAGTCCTGCCGTCTGTGCAGGCATTCCCTCGGAAGTTCCCGCAAGGACCGGAAGATCGATCCCCGCCCAGGATAAGATCACAAACGAGAACACAAAAGCCAGAATAAAATTAAAAATCGGTCCGGCCGCGATCACCGCCATTTTCGCAAGCGGTCCTTTATCGAAAAAGGAAACTCCCTTCACATCCGGAATTTCTTCCTTTTCATCCTCATCTTCCCCGAATTCTCCCAGCATGGCGCAGGATCCGCCGAGCGGCAAAAGTTTTAATGAGTACCGGATCCCGGTCTTTTTGCTCACCCAGGAGAGAAGTCTCGGCCCAAAACCCACCGAAAACTCCACAACAGCGACCCCGTTTAACCTCGCCAGGAGATAATGTCCGAACTCATGGAACAGGATGATACCGCCAAGGACCACCACCGCTGCCAGATAACCAAGATTCAACTTTATTGTTCACCTGCTTTCTATTATTCGTTAGAATCCCCGTAACTGTTCAGTACCTTCACAGTTACGCGCAAAAATCCATTCCAAATCGGCTACGCTGATAGGATTTTTGCCTTCAAACCAATGTTTTCTTACGGTCAGCGCAATAAATGCGCAGACCTACTGAATAGTTACGAATCCCCACTGTTTCTTTAAAAACTCATATGTCTCCGCTTCCGCCTCGAGCACTTCGTCCAAGGACGGATGAGCGATCTTTTTATGATGCTCCATCGCCGCCTCGATCATATCCGTGATCTCAAGGTATCTGATCTTCTTCGCGAGGAATTTTGCGACCGCGAACTCATTCGCCGCGTTGAAGACGACCGGAACGGATCCGCCCGCTTTTCCTGCATCTCTCGCGAGTGCCAGGCCGCGGAAATTCTCATAATCCGGCTTGTCGAAGACGATCTCCTTCATTGTCCAGAAATCCAGACGATCTCCCTTCATCGGTCTGCGCTCCGGGTAATAGAGTGCATACTGGATCGGAAGCTTCATGTCCGGCGTGCCGAGCTGCGCCATCACCGCGCCGTCCTCAAACTGCACCATCGAATGGATCACGCTCTTCGGCTGCACAACAACCTGGACATCGTCCATTCCGACGTCAAAGAGCCATTTTGCCTCCATGACCTCGAGTCCTTTGTTGACCATCGTGGAGCTGTCGATCGTGATCTTTGCACCCATGGACCAGTTCGGATGCTTTAAGGCGTCCTCAACCTGTACATCTTTCATCTGTTCTCTCGTCCAGCCGCGGAATGGACCGCCGGATGCTGTCAGGAGGATCTTTTCAATCTTATTCCCGTGTTCCCCGTTTAAGCACTGGAAGATCGCGCTGTGTTCGCTGTCCACCGGGAGAAGACGGACTTTCTTCTCCTTTACGAGCGGGATGATCAGATGTCCCGCCGTCACGAGCGTCTCCTTGTTTGCCAGTGCAATATCCTTTCCGGCTTCGATGGCCGCCATTGTCGGTCGGATACCGATCATGCCTACCACCGCTGTCACGAGGATCTCATAGCCCTCCATGACTGCGATCTCTAAAAGTCCTTCCATGCCGGAGACGATCTTCGTATCTGTATCTGCCACACGGACAGCCAGTTCTTTCGCCTTCTCCTCATCCCAGACGCCGCAGATCTTCGGGGAAAATTCCCGGATCTGGCTCTCCAGCGCCTGAATATTTCTGCCCGCCGCGATCCCGACAACTTCAATATCGCCATTCGCACGGACTACATCAAGCGTCTGGGTCCCGATCGATCCCGTAGAACCCAGAATAGCAATTCTTTTCATAATTAAAACCCTTTCGTTTTCCGCAGGCGGCGGTCTTCTGTCTCTCTCGCCGGACTGCCGGTCTCATCCTTTCCTAGCGGATCCCCATGAACGTGATCGCAAAATAGATCGCCGGGGCCGTAAAGATCATACTGTCAAACCGGTCCAGGATCCCTCCATGACCCGGGATCAGATTTCCGTAATCCTTGATATCATGGTTTCTCTTGATAGCGGATGCCGCCAGATCTCCCACCATGGAGATCACTGCTGCGATCGCGCAGGCAGCCGCTGAGATCACGCCCGGGTTCGTCACCTGAATCATATTGTTCTTAAAGAAGGTTCCGTAGAGGAAACCCAGCACTGCCGCACCGACGATACCGCCGACCGCGCCTTCCACCGTCTTTTTCGGGCTCAGTTTCGGTGTCATTTTATGTTTTCCGAAAAGCTTTCCCACACAGTAGGCAAAGGTATCACAGCCCCAGGAACTTAAAAGGATCAGCCAGACAAGGTATTTTCCGTCCGGCATCTCTCGCACCTGATAGAGATAGGAAAACATGATCCCGACATAAAAGATCCCGAAAAATGCGACCGTGATCTGCTCTGTTCCGTATTTCGGGAACGTCACCACGTAGATCGTCATTAAGATCATGAGGGAAACGATCGCGAGGAACGTCACATACTGCTCTCTGCTTCCCATGATCCAGTAATAGGCCACGACAGCCGCATAGCCCACATATCCCGGCGCTGACTTTTCGATCTTCATGACCCGGTAAAGCTCATAAAGTCCGATCAAAGAGATCGCCAGGGAACCAAAATAGAGGACCGTGCTGCCCTCAACAAGCAGAAACGCCGCGATGATCACAAGGACGATTCCGCTGATCAGTCTGGTCGTAAACATAAGATCACCTCTTACTCTGTTTTTACCGCCGCAACTCCTCCGAACCGGCGTTCTCTCTTATTATACTGGCGGATCGCATTCAATAATTCTTCCTTATTGAAGTCCGGCCACAGGCATTCGGTCACGTAGAGTTCTGAGTACGCGAGCTGCCATAACAGATAGTTGGAAAGGCGGAGTTCCCCGCTCGTGCGGATCATGAGATCCGGATCCGGAATCCCCGCGGTGTCGAGATAGGAGGCGAAGACCTGCTCCGTCATCTCCTCCGGCGCGATCTTTCCATCCTTACAGTCCGCCATGATCTTTCTCACGGCTCTCGTGATCTCGTCACGGCTTCCATAGTTTACGGCGATCACGAAGGTCATTCCTGTATTCTCTTTCGTCTTTTCTTCCAGACCGTTGATCGCCTCGACGATATCCGGTGCAAACCGTTTTCTCTCGCCGATCATGCGGACCCGGATGTTATTCTTTTCCGCCATCGCGAGAAGTCTCTTCGCATAGAAGCGGAACAGCTGCATCAGCGCACCGACTTCCTCCTCCGGGCGCTTCCAGTTTTCCGTGGAAAATCCATATACGGTCAGATACCGGATTCCAAGCTGTGCTGCGTCCTCAACGACCTGCTCCAGTGTCTCACAGCCTTTTTTATGTCCAAGCTGTCTCGGAAGTCCGCGCTTCTTCGCCCATCTTCCGTTTCCATCCAGGATCAGCGCCACATGGGCGGGGATCTTTAAATTCTCTTCCATGATATTTGTTCTCCCTTTTATAACCAATGTAAAAACAAGGGACAGGAAATCTTCCCCTGTCCCTGTCTGTCATGTACCGTCATCCTGAACGATTTGGGATCTTCCATCCGGAAATTTCCCTCTGCTCAGGAATCAGGCTGTTCGTTTTTATACGGTAAGAACTTCCTTCGTCTTGTTCTCTACGGCCTTATCGATCTTGTCGATCGCCTTGTCTGTCAGCTTCTGTACCTTCTCGGTAAGATCCTTTAAATCGTCCTCAGAGATCTCATCGTTCTTTTCCATCTTTTTGAACGCTTCGTTCGCATCGCGGCGGATGTTACGGATCGCAACCTTCGCCCCGTCACCTTTCTTCTTTACGTCCTTTGCGAGTTCTTTACGTCTATCCTCTGTGAGCTCCGGGAATACAAGGCGGATCACTGTTCCGTCGTTGCTCGGGTTGATTCCAAGCTCGGAAGTCTGGATCGCTTTCTCGATCGGACGGATCAGGCTCTTCTCCCACGGCTGGATCAGGATCATTCTCGCTTCCGGAACGGAGATATTTCCGACCTGCTGGATCGGAGTCGGAGTTCCGTAGTAATCTACTTTGATCTTGTCAAGTACATGCGGGTTTGCACGTCCTGCGCGGATGGATGCGTACTCGTTTAAGAGGGCATCGATGGATTTTTCCATTTTCTCTTCATATACTTTTAATTCTTCGCTCATGGTTTCCTCCTGTTATCAGACGGTAACGATCGTACCGTTAATTTTTCCCTGCATGGCGTTCGCGATTCCATCCTTTTCGTTTAAGGAGAATACCGCCATCGGCATTTTGTGTTCCATACACATAATGGAAGCAGTCAGGTCAACGACTCCGAGCTGCTTGTCGATCACTTCCTGGATCGAGATCTCGTCATACTTTTTCGCATTCGGATTTACCTTCGGATCACTGTCGTATACGCCGTCGATGGACTTTGCGAGGAGAATGCAGTCCGCATCCATCTCGATTGCCATCAGAGTGATCGTTGTGTCGGTAGAGAAATACGGCTGTCCGATCCCGCCGGCAAAAAATACGACCATTCCATGCTCAAAATACTTGTTCGCACGGTCCTTGGAGAACAGTTTTGTCATATTTCCGCACTCGAACGGGGTGAGGATCTGTGTCTTCATTCCCGCATTGCGGAAGATCTCGGATACATAAATACAGTTCATCACAGTCGCAAGCATTCCGATCTGATCCGCCTTCGGACGGTCGATCGCGTCACTCGTGCGTCCACGCCAGAAATTTCCGCCGCCGATCACGATCCCGACCTGTACACCGGCATCTACAGACGCCTTGACCTGTCTTGCGACTTCCTTCACCGTATCTTCGTCAAAGCCAGTTTTTTTCGGACCTGCAAGGGCCTCTCCGCTGAGCTTTAAAAAAACTCTTCTGTTTTTCATCTTCTCTGCACTCCTCGTAAATCTTCTGTGACTTTTTCGTTCCAGACGCCACAGCTCTCTTTTTTCC
Source organism: Pilosibacter sp. NGB245 (assembly GCF_057397225.1). NCBI lineage: Bacteria > Bacillati > Bacillota > Clostridia > Eubacteriales > Clostridiaceae > Pilosibacter > Pilosibacter sp. NGB245. The sequence continues at coordinate 2,086,928 of NZ_CM171584.1, forward strand.
TTCCCGCCAGGTAGCCCCCAGCCGCCCCGCGGACTTAGAATAAGTATATCACACTTTTACCTGTTTGCCAACGCTTCGTTATCTTTTCTTATCTTCCCGGAAGCTCTTGAGGACCAGCGTCGTCGGATACCGGTATGCGTAGGTGCAGCTCTTCATGAGCTCCACTTCCTCCGGATTTCTGCAGACACTTAAGATCATGTTCTCTTCCTCGGAGGTCAGATATGCCTCTCCGTTTCCGTCGCGATCCTTGATATCTTTGTAGATCCGGTATTTCTTATAGAAATCCGGGCAGGATCCCTGCCGCATCTTTACCGGCTCCGGAACGATATTGACCCGGTACTGATCCGACATTCTTGCCAGAATGTTGTGGATCCTTTCACAGTATTCCCTCGAGACGAGTCTCGGTGAAGGAATACAGATCATATAGTTCATATTTGTGCCTTCCTTTGTCATTTTTAAGAAGCAGATGGCAGACTTCTGCCACATGCCTGCATTAGTATAGCATGAAATCCGCCGCTTGTGAACCACTAAATCGAACACAGCCGGACTCCTGACAGGCGCGGCACAACAAGTGAAAACACGCTTCGCGAGTTTCCCCTTGTTATCGCGACAGTCGCCAAGGTCTCGCGCAAGCGCGGACTTTGGCTCGTTGTCCGCGTAAAAAATACCCGCAGCCGGATGTTTCCGGCCGCGGGCAGATCGGTCATTCTTATAGTTTAATGTTTTTTCTCCTCATCCTTCAGGAGATTCGTCATGCTGTGCATGCTGATGCACAGAGTTGACGTATTGTGGAGCAGGGCGGATGTCGCCGGAGCGAGTACCCCCATCACTCCCAGGATGATGAGACCGAAGTTAAAGCTGATGACAAAGCGGTAATTTCTGTGGACACGCTGCATCAGCGCATTGCTGATCGCTTTTAAGGTCACAAGCTGGAACATCGCATCCTCAGAGATCGTGATATCCGCAATCTCTCGCGCGATCTCAGCGCCCTCACTGATCGCGATGCCGACGCTGGCTGCGGAAAGAGCCGGGGAATCGTTGATGCCATCGCCGACCATGATGACCTTGTGGCCTGCGTTCTTCTCCGCCTCCACAAAGTTTGCCTTATCTTCCGGGAGAACCTCTGAGTGGTATTCATCCACACCGACTCTCGCAGCGATCGCACGCGCTGTTCTCTCGCTGTCGCCTGTCATCATGACGATCTTTTTGATCCCGAGTTTCCGGAGTTCTTTCATGACCTCCGGAGCTTCCGGACGGAGCGGATCCTCGATGCAGATCACAGCCGCCAGTCTTCCCGCGATCGCGAGATACAGGTGGGAGTACTCTGCCGGGAGTGCCTCAAACTTCTCTTCCTCGCCCTCCGGGATCACGCACTTCTCATCCTCAAATACGAAGTGGTAGCTTCCGATCAGAACCTTATCCTCTCCGATATGGGAGGCAATTCCATGGGCCACGATATAGTCGACTTTGGAATGCATCTCCTCATGGATGAGTCCTTTTTCTTTGGATGCCGCAACAACCGCGTTCGCCATGGAGTGTGGGAAATGCTCTTCCAGGCAGGCAGCGATCCGGAGCATCTCATCCTGATCGCGTCCCTCAAAGGTGACAACATCGGCAACGACCGGCTGTGCCTTTGTGAGTGTGCCTGTCTTATCAAAGACGATCGTGTCCGCCTCTGCAACGGCTTCCATGAAGGAACCGCCTTTGACGGTCATCTTGTAGCTGCTCGCCTCTCTCATCGCGGAGAGAACGGAAAGCGGCATCGCAAGCTTTAACGCGCAGGAGAAATCGACCATAAGGATCGAGATCGCCTTCGTCACGTTTCTCGTGAGAAGGTAGGTCACGATCGTGCCGCCGAGACTCCACGGAACGAGAGCGTCCGCAAGACCGGATGCCTTCGTCTCAAGGGAAGATTTCAGTTTTTCTGAATCCTCGATCATCTTGACGATACGCTCAAATCTTGTAGATCCAGCTGCCTTCTTGACACGGACAACGATATTTCCTTCCTCGACCGCAGTTCCTGCATAGACGTACATGCCGTTCTCTTTGCGGACCGGTTCGGACTCGCCGGTCATGGACGCCTGGTTTACCATCGCCTCGCCGGACTCAACGACGCCGTCAAGCGGGATCACGCTGCCGACATGGATGGAAACGAGGTCTCCTTCCCTGATATCGGAGATCGGGACAAGGACTTCCGCATCTCCTGTCTTCTGCCATACCTTCTCGATATTTAAGGACATGCTGCCAGCAAGATCGCTGACGGATTTCTTGTGGGTCCAGTCTTCAAGAAGCTCACCGATCCCGAGAAGGAACATGACGGATCCTGCCGTGTTGAAATCGCTTCTCAACATGGAAACCGTGATCGCGGTCGCATCGAGGACCTCGACTTCCAGTTTTCTTCCTGCAAGCTTTCTGACTCCTTTGATGATATACGGAACAGACTGGATCGCAGTCCATACCGCGCGGACCGGAGCCGGAAGGAAGATCTTTGTGAAGCATCTTGTGAGACACTTAGTCACAAGCTTTTCCTGGAATTCCTGATTTAACGCTCTGGTTCCGGTTGTCGGCACGAGTTCATTTAATTTCTCATCGTCAAACGAGAATTTTAAGATCTCTGCAATGAGGTCTTCCTTCGTGCCAGTATAACTGATCGCCGCATCTCCGATTCTCTCATATACCTTTGCTGCCGTTACCTGTGGAAGGGATGCGAGATAAAAGGAAAAGAGGTCCGCCTGTCTGATCGACAGGCGTCCTCTGGTGAGATGGATTCGGATACGGCCTCTGATTTCATGCTTTACCGTAAATCTGATTCCTGTTTTCATGATGATTATTCAGCGTCCTCTGTATTTTCTGCAGTCTCTGTGAGATCCTCTGCTGTCTCTTCTTCCTCACCGAACTCTTCTTCCGCACGGGCACGGTTGATCTCCTTTGCCTCTGCAAGAACATCCTCAGCGTTTGCCTGGATGTTGGAAGCAGTTGTCATCACGCACTCTTTTGCGCGGAGACCTGCTGCGAGACAGTTAATATATAATTTCTTTGCATCCTGGCTTCCAAGGACCTTGACACCTGCTGTTCCAAAGAGAACACCACTTGCGAATACAGCGACATTTTTTAATTTTAAGCATTTCTTTACATCTAACATTTTTAAATCCTCCTGTAAATAAAAAATAGAATCACTAGTTTATCTGTAACTGTAAAGATACGAAACAGTTACGGTCATCCCGGTCACTTATGTTTATAACCGGTATACATGACCATAGCAAAGCAGAAAACGGTTGCCCACGCCCAGAATTTATGGTGTTTCATCGGTCCTCACTTCCTTGCTTTCTTTTTTATACACAACGGGAAAAACCGGAAGGTCTTTCTGCGTTTCCAACATGGTAACACCACACCTCCCGGTTAGTCAAATATAATGTCTTTAATTGAGAAACTTTGTCAATTTTTGACAATTATCTCTTTTATGACGCGCTGACGGAACAGCATTTTTCGTCGTCTTTTTCAGTCTTTCTGAGCCCGCTTTTTCCGTGAAATTCCGGTGCGATGATCTCGCTCTCCCCATCGACCTGTTCTCCCGATTCATCGGTAAAAACATACTGGTAAACACGCTTTAAAACGCCCATCTCCTCCAGCATCCGGATCGTCCGGTAGACAGTGGAAAGTCCCACAGTCGAATCCCTCTGCACAGCCTCATAGTAAACTTCCTTGCAGTCTGTCCAGTTCTGTTCCAGGATCACGTCAAGGATGACCATTCTCTGTTTTGTAATGCGTTTTCCAAGCCTCTGGAATTCATTCACGATGTCTTTTTTCTGCCACATCCGGCATCCCTCTCATTCCTGTAAAATCGTTGCTGCCTGTACACAACATATCCGTCAATCTGATCTTGCCGATACTTCGCATTCCGAATTAAAAAATTTCCTACGCCTGCTTCCATTCAATATCGCGGAGCACATATCCGGCTTTGCTCACGATATCGCGGATCTCACGGTCCGTCATTTTTGTCTTCATCCGGACATCGGCTTCCTTCTTCTCGAGGTTTACCTCCGCCCAGTTGCCGTCCTTCTCGTTGAACGCATTCTCCACATGGAGCTTGCAGTGTTTGCATTTCATTCCATCGACGCCGACAACTGCATAGTACGGATAATCCGACGTATTTTTATCTTGCACCTTGATCTTTTTCTCCACGTCCTTCGATCCGCAGCAGCCGTAGACGAACTGGTGCATTGCCCCTTTCACTGCAAAGATCGCGACCACGATCAGTACAACGATAATAATTCCGTTTATCATTGATCACGCCTCCTTTTTATCGCAGCCATGCCATGACTTCACAACCGCAAAAACAGCACATTTCGGATTCCCTGTGGGGGTATCTTTATCGACTGTTAGTTCCTACTAACAAAGATTAGCACTAACTAACCAAGTTGTCAATCCTATTTGAGAAATTTTTTGAACAAGTGAAAACACGCTTCGCGAGTTTCCCCTTGTTATCACGACAGTCGCCAAGGTCTCGCGCAAGCGCAGACTTTGGCTCGTTGTTCGCGTAAATTAAAAGAATATGCCTCAGTACATTCGGGCGTCTCGCGCGGTCGCTTGCGACAACCTTCATCTCGCGCGAGTGCGCATCTTAGGCGCACAGTGCCTTTTTGCTTACAGGAAGTTCCATCGGAATTTTCTGTAAGCAAAAAGGACAGCCCTCTTTCAGGCTGCCCTCTGTTTTATATTTGTCTCAGCAATTTCGAAAAATCTTATGAATTCATGCTGACCAGAATGATACGCCAAGTCATACATGCATTCGGCATAAAGTTTTTACTGCGAAATCGAAAACATCTCATTTACGGTCTTCGGATCCAGGCTGTGGTTGTATACAAGGTTCTCGTACTCCATCAGCTGTTCCTTCCACTCGTACTCTCCGCTCTCCGCGTCCTCCCAGCCATGGTAAGTTCCGTCCGACTCCCAGATGCCGAGATGATGGATGATCGGGAGCTTTTCGGAAAGCTGCAGTAAAAACTCGTTGTACGGAGTCAGTGAGAGGTTCGCGCGCTTTAACACGTAGGAAGAAAGGTAGATTGCACCTAAGCGTCCCATATCCTCCGCAGGCTGGTTGTAGTTGGTCCAGATCACGAACGGAGTCTCGTACCAGCACATCTTCTGCTCGTTCGGGGCCTTCGCGCTCTCCACTCCCATCGCCTCGTCAAAGAACTCGTCCTCGATCCCTGGCTGGTGGTCGCCGAACATGACGATCATCGTCGGCTGGTCGCACTGGGAGAAATAATTTACGAGCCACTCAAATGCCTCATCCGATTTTTTCACAAGAGACAGGTACATATCCGCCTCCGGATACTTTCCTTCCATGTCCCCGGTAAGCCATACTTCCTGATCGAAGTTTGCGAACGGGATCGTATATCCGCCATGGTTCTGCATCGTCACATTGAAGAGGAATAACTTGTCATCAGGATTTGCCTTCTTTTCGACATACTCCGTGATGAGTTTAAAATCGCTCAGATCGCTGATATAATTTCGGAGCTCATCCCGGCCCTCATAGGCGCTGATATCCATGAAATCGTCAAATCCCATGTTATTGTAGCAGATCCGGCGGTTCCAGTTCTCTGCCGGGTACGGGTGCATGGCGACAGCCGTGTATCCCTGGTCTTTCACCGTGCTGACCATGGAGCGGACGCCGGGATTTACATAGAACTGGTAAGCGATGCTGCCTCTCGGCATCAGGTACATGGAATCACCGATCAGGAACTCAAACTCAGAGTTGCTGGTCATCGCGCCGAACACCGGCATGCAGAGTTTTCCCTTTACGGTATTCTCCGTCAGACTGTTGAGGAACGGGAAATACTCTGTATTCGTCGTAAATTTCCCATCCACCGACAGGTCGGAAAGACTCTCGTTCATGATGCAGATGATGTTGGTCGGCTGGACCGCATCTCCCGCTTCCACCGCGGCCGCCGTCTCCTCGTTCTGCTCTTCTTCGCTTCCCACATATTTTTCATAGATCTCCTGGATCTTCGCCTGGGAATAACCCTCCGGAGCTTTCTTTACCAGATATTTTAAGGATACCGCCGACGCCAGCACATAGCCGTTCTCCGCGTAGGAAGTCGTCGGGTCCCAGAGATTTACCTCCAGTCCCAGTTTCGGGACAAGGACCGTGTAGAAGCCGCCGATAAACACCGCGACCGCAGCAGCGGATCCGCCAAACACGGCAGCTCTTTTTTTCTTCCCCCTGATCCTCACCGGCACGAGCTGCGCCAGTACATTCCACATGATCAGGAGGATCCCGCAGATGATCATCATAAAGGTCGGTGTGTAGTTATAGCTCCCGGCCACCGTCATCGCGGTCTTCACCGCAAGGACATCACTCATCATGATCGGGCGGCTTCTGAAGGATACGACAAAGGCTTCCGCCAGAGAGATCACATAAAAGATCACGGAGGATACAGGGATGGAGATCCGGCTGCTTCCGGAGATTCCGAATACCAGAAGGTACAGCGCAAACATCCACACCATGTTCAGCACCGCATTTTTCGGCAGCACTGCGGCAAGATTTCCTGTCACTAGTTCAAACATGATGTAGGATAATACCGGCGACAAGAAGAATATCGCCGCGGCTCCCGCGCGCTCGAGCCCACTCCCTTCTTTTCTCTCGTATTCCTCTGTTGTTTCTTCTATCTTTTTGTTCATAATCTATTTCTCTTTCTGATTCTGTCTTCCGGAAACCATTCCGCCAAATGAATACTAAGATTTGCTGAACCGTTTCCTTCTCTCATTTCCAAATTCCGTTTCCGAGCCTGTTTTTTCTTTACATCCTGTGCGGATTTTCGCCATCCCGGATCGCCCAGCGCATCTTTGTGGATCTTGCACGCGGGTTTCTCTGGCATTCTTCCGCCGATGGACGGATCACATCGCTCGCAACGTCGCTGTAGATTCCTTCCTTTTTGCCGTCCTTAAAGTAATACTTTACAAGGCGGTCTTCCCCGGAATGGAAGGTCAGGATCGCAGCTCTTCCGCCCGGTGCCAGGATCCCCGGCAGTTTTGAGAGGAAGCTTTCCAGAACCTCGAATTCCTGGTTGACATCGATCCTCAGCGCCTGGAAACATCTCTGGCAGGATTTCTTCACGGCTTCCTTCCGCTCTTTTTCCGGGATAAAAGAAAGCACCTGCTCGATCACTTCTTTTAATTCCGTGGTCGTCTCAATATACTGACGTTTCCGGTTTCTCTTCGCGATCTCCCGTGCGATCTCCTCCGCATAAGGCTCATCGGAGTTTTCCGCGAACATGCCCGCGATCTCTTCCATATCCATCTGTTTTAAGCGCTCCGCCGCAGATATTCCTTTTTCCGGGTTCAGGCGAAGATCCAGCGGACCATCGGCCTTATAAGTGAAACCGCGCTCCGGGTTGTCGATCTGCATCGAGGAAACACCGAGATCTGCCAGGACAAAGTCAAACAGCCCCGCCTCCGGGACGAGCCTGTCGATATCAGCAAAGTTCATCTGTTTTATCGTAAGGATCTCCTCTCCGAAGCCGCGTTCCTTCAGGCGTTCCTTTGTCTTTACGATCTCGATCGGATCCACGTCAAGAGCATACATATGCCCCTGTCCTTCCAGCTTTTTTAACATCTCCGTCGTGTGACCGCCGTATCCAAGTGTGGCGTCCAGCCCCTGCATTCCCGGCTTGATATCCAGGAAATCCAGAATCTCTTTCACGCAGATCGAGATGTGCATGCCGGCCGGAGTGCTGCCCTTTTTGATGACCTTTTCGATCGTATCGGCATATTTCTCCGGATTCTGCTCTTTATACTTTTCTTCAAACCGTCTCGGGTGTGTCCCGCTGTAACGGACACGCCGTTTGTGCACCGGTGCTCCCTGTACCTCTTTTTCTTCCATCTCAAAACCTCATTTATCCTGTATTCAGCTTCCATGCGCCTTGCGCTCTTTCTGTTTATCTTAACACAAAAAGACGCGGCATGTAAAGCTGAGCATTTTCTGCCATAAGTAGCATAACGGGATGAGGTTCCCGTGTCAAGCGTCAAAAAGTACAAAAATATGACAAAAGACCTCCGCCCGGGATCCTGCGGCCTGATCTACACCGCATCATCCCTGCAGAGGTCTCGTTCTGAGAAGAATTTATCAGCTTCCACCGGCCGGAATTACGCGTCAAGTCTCACATGCGTTCGGCCTGAACTTGTTATGCGTCAGATCTTGAAAACGCGTTCTTCATGGAATTGCTGAGCTCAAAGAGCACATGATCCAGGGTATTCCCCGTCTCTTCCTTTAACATCTTTGCGATCTCACGGTTCGCTTTCTCCAGAAGTCTTCTGCTCTCCGCCGGATCCGTGATCTTTGCAGCCTCGGCGTCATACTTGCGGAGCAGGGCATGTCCTTTCGCCTGGACCGCATTCTGGTAGCGCTCGATGTGGATCGCAGATTTCGCAAAAGATGCGTCCGCCATCGCGGCGATCATTCTTGCCGACCAGTAGAAATTCTCTGTGGAAACTTCCTTTGTGGTGTTCGCAAGGTATTCCGGAGTCTCGTCAACAGCCGCATAGAACGGGACCAGCGTATTGAACGCGTTGGACGCGAATGCAAGCCACTGGACTGCCTGGCAGTTTGCCGGAACGTCCGGGCGCATCTGGATCAGAGCCAGGAAATCGTTGCGATTGATCCCGATCGCGCGGTATTTGCCCTTCTGGAGGCCGTCCCCGCTCTTCGCATACGGGTCGAACGGAGTTCCCTGGAAATGGGAGGAAAGTGCATATTTGACATCCTCGATTGTCACCTTCTTCTCCGGCACCATGCTCCACGGGATATCATCGGACTCCGGCGTATAGTCCGCATCCGGTCCATCCCACTTCTTTGTATGCGGGTTAAAGTAGCGGCACATGAACCATGCTCTCGGAGTATTGTAGATGTGATCGGAATCACTGTGGCTTCCAAACGCAGCTCTCGCATCAAAATGACTGCCATTTCCGCCGTTTAAAGAGAGGTCCAGATGGTTCTCTGCGATAAATTCACGAAGGTCCGAAGAACACATATGCTCCTTCTGCTCAGAGAACGCATCGTTTAAGTCAAACTCATCGATACCGAACTGGTTCGGCATCACCACATACCGGTCATCCGGAACACGCTTTGCGATCCAGTGATGGCCGCCGATCGTCTCGAGCCACCAGATTTCACCCGCATCCTGAAAAGCGATGCCGTTCATCTCATAAGTCCCGTACTTCTCCAGGAGACTTCCGAGGCGGATCACGCCCTCTCTCGCACTGCTGATGTACGGAAGTGTGATGTATACAAGGTCTTCCTCACCGATCCCGCCGGCAGCTTCCTCTTTTCCGTCCTCCGCCGGCTGATATTTTACAAGCGGATCTGCGCCGAGCACGCGGGCGTTCGATGTGATCGTCTCTGTCGCTGTCATTCCCACGTTCTTCTCATTAACGCCGCTGGCCGCCCAGATCCCCTTTCCTTTGATCGCATTCGGGACTGCCGTAAATTTCATCGGGTCGCCCGGAAGCTCGATCTCCACATGGGAAAGGACTGACTTGTATACCTTCGGCTGCTCCTCCGGATGGATCACCACGAATTTCTTCGCCGTGAAATGTCCGGAACCGGAGTCATCGTTTCGCGCGATCATCGTTGAACCGTCATATGATGCGTTTTTTCCTACCAGGATTGTTGTGCATGCCATATCAGATACCCCCAAAATTCAATTTTGTCATCATGGTTTCGCGGCTGCCTCCTGAGCTTTCCGCAGGAAACTGTCCTGCGAAGCGGTCTTCATTCGGCCATTCTGTCCGCCAGCCACGGATATCCTCAGTTTAGTACGCACTCTGGTTTCTGTCAACTAACTAAGTCACCGCGGTGATGCGGCAGGAAACAGCACCACAGCAAATGCCCCGGAGTACGCATCCCCCGGGGCATTCAAAGTATCAGTATTTCAATTATTTAAAGTACTTCACACCGCTCTCAAACAGCTTCAGATCCTGTTCTCCGGTGATGTTCTTTGCAACGAAGTCGCCACGTCTCTCTGCGTGACCCATCTTGCCGTATACACGTCCATCCGGACTTGTGATACCTTCGATCGCCATGAAGGAGCCGTTCGGGTTCCAGTACTCATCCATCGTCGGATTGCCGTTAAGATCCACATACTGGGTCGCAACCTGTCCGTTTGCAAAGAGCTTGTCGATCCACTCCTTCGGAGCTACGAAACGTCCCTCACCGTGGGATACCGGGTTCGTGTAGATACCGCCGAGCTTTGCCTCAGCAAGCCACGGGGACTTGTTGGAGACAACCTTTAAGTTCACCATCTTGGAGACATGACGTCCGATCGTGTTGTAGGTCAGGGTCGGAGAATCCGGCTTCTGCTCTACGATCTTTCCTTCCGGAACGAGTCCGAGCTTGATGAGTGCCTGGAAGCCATTGCAGATACCGAGCATGAGTCCGTCACGCTCATTTAAGAGCTTCATGATCTCGTCCTTTAATACCTCGTTGCGGAACGCGGTAGCAAAGAACTTCGCGGAACCTTCCGGCTCATCGCCTGCGGAGAATCCGCCCGGGAACATGACGATCTGCGCCTGCCCGATGGATTTTCTGTAAGTTTCGACAGAATCACGGATATCCTCGGCGCTCATGTTCTTAAATACCTTCGTGATGACATTCGCTCCGGCGCGCTCAAATGCCTTTGCACTGTCATACTCACAGTTTGTACCCGGGAATACCGGAATGAATACGGTCGGAGTTCCGATCTTGTGGTCACAGATCACGATGTTGTCTGCCTTAAATACTTCGTTCTTAACTTCTTCCTTCTTCACGCCGCTCTCGGTCGGGAATACATCCTCAAGAGTCGCATCCCATGTCTTTAATGCCTCATCGAGCGTGATGGAGACATTGCCGTACTCAAAGTCTGCCTTGTCGGTAACCTCACCGATCACACGGTAGCTCATCTGAAGCTCTCCGACCTTATCTGCCGGAACCTCGCATACGATGTCGCCCCATGCCGGTGCGAAGAAGTCTCTCGGATCCACGTCATGCTCGATCTTTACGCCTAAGTGGTTGCCGAATGCCATCTTGCTGACAGCCTCTGCGATACCGTTCGCCTCAGCGGCATAAGCGGAGATCACGCGGCCTGCCTTGATGTCCTCATGAAGTTTATCATAACCATCCATGATCTGCGCGTAATCCGGGAGATCATAGGAATCTTTCTTGATTTCAAATACAACGATCTTGTTTCCGGCTTTCTTGAATTCCGGAGAGATCATGTTCTTTGCGTTCGCCACGTCAACTGCGAAGGAGACGAGTGTCGGCGGAACGTCGATCTCCTTTCCGCTCTCCTCATCGAAGGTTCCGGACATGCTGTCCTTTCCGCCGATGGACGGAAGCCCGAAGCCGAGCTGTGCGTTGTAAGCACCGAGAAGTGCTGCGAACGGCTGGCTCCATCTTGTCGGCTCGCTGCTCATTCTGCGGAAGTACTCCTGGAATGTGAAGCGGATCTTCTTATAATCGCCGCCTGCTGCCGCGATCTTCGCAACGGATGTGAGAACCGCATAGATCGCACCGTGGTACGGGCTCCAGCTGGAGAGATACGGATCGAAGCCGTAGCTCATCATGGTCACAGCGTCGCACTTTCCTTCGAGGACCGGAAGCTTTGCAACCATGGTCTGGATCTCGGTCTGCTGATATTTACCGCCATACGGCATCATAACGGTAGATGCGCCGATGGAGGAGTCGAACATCTCAACGAGACCTTTCTGGGAGCATACATTTAAGGAGCCGAGCATCTTCAGCCATTTTTCCTTAACATCTCCCACTTCTTTCTTTTCAAACGGGGTTCCCTCGTGGTTCGGAACTTCCAGGGTCACGTCTGTCTCCTGGTGAGCACCGTTCGTATCAAGGAACGCACGGCTTAAATCAACGATGGTCTTTCCGCGCCATGTGAGAACGAGTCTCGGGCTCTCGGTAACCGTCGCAACCGTCACCGCCTCAAGGTTCTCTTCCTCTGCGTAGCCTAAGAATGCGTCAACATCTTTCGGGTCAACGACAACTGCCATTCTCTCCTGGGACTCGGAAATCGCAAGTTCTGTTCCGTCAAGACCTGCATACTTCTTCGGAACCTTGTCAAGGTCGATCAGAAGTCCGTCTGCGAGCTCACCGATTGCTACGGAAACTCCGCCTGCACCGAAGTCGTTGCACTTCTTGATCAGTCTGGAAACTTCCGGACGGCGGAACATTCTCTGGATCTTTCTCTCAGTCGGGGCATTACCTTTCTGGACCTCAGCGCCGCAGACCTCGATGGATGCCTCTGTGTGCACCTTGGAGGAACCTGTCGCACCACCGATACCGTCACGTCCGGTACGTCCGCCAAGTAAGATGATCACATCGCCCGGATCGGATGTCTCACGGATGACGTTCTTTCTCGGAGCTGCTGCCATAACGGCACCGATCTCCATTCTCTTTGCAACATATCCCGGATGGTAAAGCTCTTTTACATAACCGGTCGCAAGTCCGATCTGGTTTCCATAGGAGCTGTATCCATGGGCAGCCTCTGTGACGATCTTTCTCTGCGGGAGTTTTCCCTTTAATGTCTCATTTAACGGTTTTGTCGGATCTGCCGCACCTGTGATGCGCATTGCCTGGTATACATAAGTACGTCCGGAAAGCGGATCACGGATCGCACCGCCGAGGCATGTCGCAGCGCCGCCGAACGGCTCGATCTCGGTCGGATGGTTGTGGGTCTCATTCTTGAAGTTTACAAGCCACTCTTCTGTCTTTCCGTCGATCTCGACCGGAACGACGATGGAGCAGGCGTTGATCTCATCAGAAACCTCGAGATCTTCGAGTTTGCCCTCTTTGCGGAGCTTTTTCATGCCCATGATCGCAAGGTCCATCAGGCAGACAAACTTGTCGTCGCGGCCTTTGTAGATCTCTTTATGATCCGCAAGATACTGGTTATAAGTGTCCTCGATCGGCTTTTTGTAGTCGCCGTCTGTGAATGTCACATTTTTCAGCTCTGTGGAGAATGTCGTATGACGGCAGTGATCGGACCAGTATGTATCGAGCACACGGATCTCTGTCACAGACGGATCTCTCTTCTCCTCGTTCTTATAGTAATTCTGGATGTGAAGGAAATCCTTGAAGGTCATTGCGAGATTTAAGGAGCTGTAGAGTTCCTTTAAAGCCGCCTCATCCATATCTTTAAAACCGTCAAAGATCGCAACATCCTCCGGCACATCAAATACGGTCACAAGTGTCTCCGGGATCTCCTCGGACGCCTCTCTGGAGTCCACCGGGTTGATACAGAAGGACTTGATCGCAGCGATCTCCTCAGCGGAAAGCTTTCCGGAGATCACATAAGTCATTGCGGAGCGGATCACCGGCTCCTCATTCTCATTTAATAACTTTACACACTGCTCCGCAGAATCAGCTCTCTGGTCGAACTGCCCAGGCAGATACTCGACGGAGAATACCACGTCGTCCGCGCCATGCGGGAATGTCTCCTCGAACACCTCATCGACCGGCGGCTCGGAAAAAATCGTTCCGAGTGCCTCTTTATATACATCCTCAGAAATATTTTCAATATCGTAGCGGACCAGTACACGAACGCCCGTTACCTCTGTAATGTCAAGGTAGCTCTCGATCTCCTCGCGAAGCTCTCTCGCCTTGATTGCATATTCCGGTTTCTTCTCAACAAACACGCGCTTTACGCTCATAGTCTCTCCTCCTGGAAAACGGCTTTGTCCGATGGTTGTTATTTTTCATGACTGCAGCGCCACCTCGTGCGGAGCAATCCATTTTCCATTATCATAGCACAGATTTGTGTGATTAGTAAAGTTAATATATCTAATTTATTTTATTACTTATGCTTATCAGTTGTCACATCCAGCATACTCCCACAGCGATGAACTCTTTTCCATCCTGTATCACCGCAAATTATTAACTCTGCAGATCCTGATTGATCTTGCTCATGCTGAGCGCATCCATTGTCACCTTCATGATCTCCCGGACCTCGTCCTCCGTCATCTTCATGCGCTCCGCAAGCTCCGAAAGCTTCGCCTCACGCCCAAGCTCCTCCGCCATGGACTTTGAAACCTCCTGGAGAACATTGACGCGCGCCAGCATCTCCTCCTCGATATCCGTCTCCTTCTTCTGGTCGTTGATGATCTCCTCCATGCGGACACGAATCCGGCTCTCTAAAAGCTTCTCAAAGCTCCCCTCAAAGCCTTCATCCGCCAGCATCATCAGCTCCATACTCGCCTCCTGGATCAGATCCGCCATCGGGACGCCCTTATTGATATAATCCTGAACAAAAAACAGCGCATTTTTCAGATTACCCTCGATCAGACGCTCCCTCGCCGCCTTATTCCCACTCCGGATCTCCCCGAGCAGCTTCTCATTCTCCTCCTCACTGCACGGCGGGATCGCCGCGATCTCTTCCATATATACACGGTAAATATCTTCCGGATTCAGCTCCTCATTCGCATTGTTGAACTCGTCATCAACATTCCCACTCTCATTCTCATTACTGCCATATCTCATTTTCTCTGCCATGATCTTCTCTCCGTTCTTCTATTGATAAAAATATAAACATATCAAAAATTCCATGTTCCCTGTAAGCATACCATATTTTTTCCCTGACTTCCATAGTAAAGAAAAAACCTATTGCACCAGGCTCGCAGAATTTACTTCTCTCCTGGAATTCATACATAAGCACATGTCACCCGCAAAAATAACGAAACTTCTGCCCAACGATTGTCACTATCCACAGAAACATCCCTTCTTAAAATATGCCAGCAATACCGCCGCCGGCGGTGAGCGTCCGGACAGGAGTGCATGATCCGGGGATCTGGCTTCCTCTTAGCTCGCGGGTGACTGCGTTGGAGAACAGCGGACACTTGTTTGAGCGAAGCGAGTTGTGTCCGCTGTTCTCCGCCCTTAGCAGTCTCCCGGGAGGTTAGAGGAACCATCCCCGCATCCCCAGCACTCCTGGCCGGATGCTCACCGCCCGCCAACCAATTTGGCAACAGCAGGCAACAACCAATTTTCCTTTTCCCCCTTTTCAAATCCCCCATTCTATGATAAAATAACCTTGTTTCATTAGGAGGACTAATAATGGATATCAACTACGAATTATATAAAGTATTTTACTACGTCGCAAAAACCCTGAGCTTCTCCGAGGCCTCCAAATGCCTCTACATCTCCCAGTCCGCGGTCAGCCAGTCCGTCAAGGTCCTGGAGAAAAAGCTCGGCCAGACCCTCTTCATCCGAAGCACAAAACGCGTCCAGCTCACCCCGGAAGGCGATATCTTATTTAAACATATCGAACCGGCGATGAACCTGATTCACAAAGGCGAGACCCAGCTCTTAGAGGCAAACACCTTAAACGGCGGCCAGCTCCGTATCGCCGCCAGCGACACGATCTGCCGCTATTTCCTGGTCCCGTACTTAAATAAATTCCACAAGCTCTACCCGAACGTCCACATCAAAGTGACAAACTCCACCTCGATCGAGTGCGCCCACATTTTAGAGAACGGCCAGGTAGATTTCATCATCACAAACTACCCGAACTCCGGTCTCTTAAACACCCACAGCGTCCGTGCCATCCGCGAATTCCGCGATGTCTTCGTCGCAAGCGCCGAGCACTTCCCGCTGCAGGATAAGACCTTCACACTCGCCGAGCTTCTCGATTATCCGATCATGATGCTCGACCGCAAGAGTACAACCAGCGAGTTTTTACACTCCATGTTCCAGAAATCCCATCTCGACCTGGTCCCGGAGATCGAGCTCAGCAGCAACGATCTTCTGATCGACCTCGCAAGGATCGGCCTCGGGATCGCCTTCGTCCCGGATTTCTGTATCCCGGAGGACGAAAAACAGCTCTTTATCCTAAAGCTCTCCGAGACTCTCCCGGTCCGCCAGCTCGTCGTTGTCCACAACGAGAACCTTCCGGTCTCCCAGGCTGCAAAGCAGTTTATGGATATGCTGTAGGATTAAACCAAAAAGAGTCATGTCCCGCTCAACTACATGCCGGACATGGCTCTTTTTTCTTTTACTTTCTGCTCTCCCAGAAATCCTCCATGCACTGTCCCACGTTTCCCCGGTTCACCATCTGAAAATGTTCCCACTCTCTCGGAAACAGTTCCAGATATTCTCTCTTTAAGAACCGGTCATCGAGGAGCAGGATGATCCCCTCATCCTCCGTGGTCCGGATCACGCGCCCTGCCGCCTGCAGAACCTTATTCATCCCCGGATACTGGTAGGCAAAATCAAAGCCCGCCTCCTCTTTCTCCTCGAAATATCCGCGCAGGACTTCCTGCTCCACACAGACCATCGGAAGCCCCGTTCCGACGATCACAGCGCCGATGAGACGTTCCTCCTTCAGATCAATTCCTTCCGAGAACACGCCGCCCATCACGCAGAAGGCCGCCAGCGAATGATTCCGTTTCTTCTCAAATTCTTCCAGAAATTCCTGTCGTTCCTGCTCCTTCATTCCCTGTCCTTGCACCAGAAGATCTGCCGGAAAATCCAGCTTCTCCACAGCCTGTTCGACCTGCTCCATATACTGGTAGGAAGGAAAGAACACCATATAATTTCCGTTCTTCGACCGGACAACCTCCCGGATATACTCCGCAACCTTCCGGTATTCACTCGCACTCCGCCTCGAATACCGGCTGCTGACATCCGTCGCCACCATGAGAAGCCGCTTCTCTTCCGCAAACGGGGAGTTCGCATAGACCGCGTAATCATCCTCATTTCCTGAGAGCAATGTCTTGTAATACCGGATCGGCAGCATCGTCGCCGAGAACAGGATCGTGCTGTTCCCCTGTGCCATGCAGAGTGAAAGATTCGAGGACGGATCCACGCAGAATAGCCGCACTTTAAAGGAAGAAACGCCCACATTTTCCGCGTAGATCCGGTAATGATCATCCAACAGCTCATAGACATTCAGGAAATCCCGGAGTCCAAAATAAAAGTCAAGGACCTCGTCCCGCCCTTCAAAATCCGGAAAATCCTCCAGAAATGTCTCCATATCCGAAAAGACCGCCATCGCCGCTGCCGCCAGGGATGTCACATCCGATAAGAGCTGCCATGTCTCGCATTCCCGCTTCATCGCAAGCATCACCTGATTGCACTTCTCGAGATCCTTCGTAAGCTTCGGAGCTTTGCCCTTTGTCAGGCGCTTTACCGTGAGAATATCTTCCTTTTTTAACTCAGCACTGTACATCTCCCGCGCCCGCGAGACGAGATTATGCGCCTCGTCCACAAGGAACAGATATTCCCCCGTCTGCCCGTCCGCAAAATACCTTTTCAGGCGCACATTCGGGTCAAACACGTAGTTGTAATCGCAGATGATCCCGTCCGTCCAGCTTGAAATATCAAGGCAGTATTCAAACGGGCATACCTTATATTTTTCGGCATATTCCAGGATTTTCTCCCTCGTCATCTCCTGTTCCAGATGCAGGATGTCAAAGACAGCCTCGTTCACCCGGTCAAAATGTCCCTTCGCATACGGGCATGCATCCGGATTGCACTCGCAGTTTTCCAGCGGGCAGAGCTTTTCCTTCGCCGTGATCGTCACAGAAGTAAAGATCAGTCCCTTTCCCCGGAGGATCCGGAGTGCTTCCTCAGCGACCGTCCTCGTTACCGTCTTTGCGGTCAGATAAAACAGCTTATCGCCTTTTCCCTCCCCGATCGCGCGGACCGCAGGGAACACCGTAGAGAGCGTCTTTCCGATCCCGGTCGGTGCCTGGATGAACAGCCGCTTTTTCCGGCTGATCGTGCGGTAGACAGACACCACAAGGTCTCTCTGTCCCTCCCGGTACGGGTATGGGAATTCCAGATTCCGGATCGATGCGTCGCGGGTCAGCTCATGGTGGTAGAGATATCTCGCCCATTTAAAATATTCATGGACCACGCCCGAAAACCACTGTTCCAGTTCTTCCTTTGAGCGGTCGGTCTGAAACCGCCGGATCTCCTCCGTCTCCAGATTGCAGTAGGTGAGCTGCAGGCGGATCCCGTCCAGATCCTTGTCGCAGCAGTAGAAATACCCGTAGCACATTGCCTGGGCGAGGTGGACTTCGATTGGTGCTTCCAGTCTCGCAACATCCGTATACATGCCCTTGATCTCGTCGATCACCGTGATCCCGTTTTCCGTGAAGATCCCGTCCGCCCGGCCTTCCACCGAAAGAACGATCTCCTGCTCGTCATCCGTGACTTCATGTTTCAGCGGGACCTCCGCCCGGTATCCGGATCCCATCCGTTTCTGGATCTTCCTGTGGATCCGTCCTCCGGCCAGCATCGCATCCTTCTGGGCGTTCCCGGACCTTCGGTTGTCGATATCTCCGGAGCGCAGAACAAACTCCACCAGATTCCGAACCGAGATCCGGATCGATCTTTTATTTTCCTCGCTCATCACATGCGCTCCCTTTCATTTTCGTAAATCAAATATATCTGCACATCTCCTGCGCCGTCCGCAGAAAATACCAGAACTGCAGGCTCTGAATCGCTGCTGATGTTTCCATATTTCATGTCTTTTGCAAGTATAACATTCCAGAACAAAGCTGTAAACTCCGGGTACAAACAAGTGAAAACACGCTTCGCGAGTTTCCCCTTGTTATCGCGACAATCGCCAAAGTCTCTCGCGCGCGGACTTTGGCTCATTGTTCGCGTAAAAAAAGCAGCCAGCCATACGTTTTGTACAGCCGCTGCCTCTTCGTTTTTTCTTCGATCCGTTACGCTACCGCGTGCATCGGATTCTTTCTCTCGAGGAACTCCTCGAACAGTGTGTTCTCGCCGTCGAACTCAACGGTGAGGATCTTTGTAAGATCAAGGCTCAGTACTCCGAGAAGAGACTTCGCATCAATGATCATACGGTTATAAAATACATTCACATCAAAATCACAGCCGCTGGCAATGCTCACAAACTCCTTTGCCTCGTCTGCAGACGCAAATTTTACTTTTTTCTGTTTCATCATATTTCTCAAACTCCTTTTTGTTAAACCCACAGATGTCAAATACCTGATTCCATAAACCCTTTTTGCGAAACGTGAACAGCAATGGCTTCGAACATTCCAATATATGAAATGGTTCGAAAATGTTTCCATACTGCCTACGATTATACATTTATACCATATCCGGAGTTGAGCGTCAATCGACAGATGTCACCATCTTTTTGTTAAGTTTATGACAATTTTTGTCATTTGTCACAGAAAAGGCAGGTAGTTGTCTGATGTCTTAATCTGCAGGAACTCCTTATCAGCAAGTTTCTGCAAATGCATAGTAACCGAAAGCCGAATACATAAATGGCGTTTTTTATCCATCTATATATCCGGCTTTTTGTGAGTTGTCTATGATGTTATTACATCAGAATGTACTTTAAGATAAAGAGCACGGCCAGGATGTACATGACCGGAGTGATCTTCTCCTTCTTTCCTGCGAAGAGGTTCATTACAACATAGGAGATAACTCCCATGGAGATTCCCTCGGAGATGCTGTAGAAGAACGGCATCGCGATGATGCAGAGGAATGCAGGGATTCCGTCTGCCGGGTCCTTGAAATCGATCTCAGATACGGAGCCGATCATGTAGAAACCTACGGTGATCAGAGCCGGAGCTGTCGCAAAGGACGGGATCGCTAAAAAGATCGGGGACAGGAGCAGGGATAACAGGAAGAGAACCGCTGTTGTCAGGGATGTAAGTCCTGTTCTTCCTCCCTCAGTTACGCCGGAAGCACTCTCCACGAACGTTGTGACTGTGGAAGTACCAAGACATGCGCCGCAGGTTGTTCCGACTGCATCCGCAAGGAGCGCGCCCTTGATCCTCGGGAGCTTTCCGTCAGCGTCCAGCATATCTGCCTTCGCAGATACACCGATGAGCGTTCCGAGTGTATCAAAGAGGTCAACAAAGAGGAACGCGAACACGATCACGATGAACTCAAGGACCGGAACGCCCTTTAAGCTGAACTTGAACATGATCGGTGCCAGGCTCGGGATCGAGATTCCGTTTGAGAAATCCGGGAGCAGGTTGTAGAAACCGAGATCCGGATTCGGAACATACACGCCGGCAAACTGGCAGATGATACCGAGGATCCAGGTGATCAGGATTCCCCAGAGGATATTTCCCTTTACATTCTTCACAATCAGAATTCCTGTGATCAGAACTCCGAAGATCGCAAGGAGAACCGTGATCCCGGCATCGCTCATGGATGCTGTGAGTCCGTCCGCAAGTGTGCTGTTATATCCGCTGATGGAGAACAGGCTGACGAGCGTGGAGCTTCCGATCACGATCTTCGCGTTCTGAAGACCGAGGAATGTGATAAAAAGTCCGATTCCGACGCTGACCGCTTTCTTTAAGTTGAACGGAATCGCGTTGAAGATCGCTTCCCTGATGTTAAAGCAGGAAAGGATAATGAAGATGATACCTTCTGCGAGAACTGCCGCAAGGGCAACTTCCCAGGAATACCCCATTCCGAGAACGACCGTGTAGGCAAAGTACGCGTTCAGACCCATTCCAGGTGCCAGAGCGAATGGGTAGTTCGCAAAGAGTGCCATACAGAGTGTTCCGATGAAGGATGCCACCGCTGTCGCCGTGAAGACCGCGCCGTGATCCATTCCCGCCGCTGCGAGGATGTTCGGGTTTACCGCCAGGATATACGCCATCGTCATAAATGACGTCACACCGGCCATGATCTCGGTCTTAACAGTCGTGTTGTTTTCCTTGAGATGGAAAAATTTTTCGAGACTCATTTGTTTCCCTCCAATTTGTTTTATCAGTTTTTGTTATAAAACCGTTAATTTTTATTATACGAGGTGCAGAAAAAAAACGCAAGGAAAAGAGCCGGATTTTATAAGTCAGCATTTTCCGGCAGTTCGCATTTCATGTCATAAAAAGGCCGCTCTCCCCTTTCGGTTAAGCGACCTTCCCTGTAAATATCATTATTTCAATTCTCTCTTCAAAAAAGCCAGCAAATTCAGTTTCGCCCGCTCCTCCGTATCTTTCCGCCTCGTCTTTACCTTCTTTACGACCTTTCCTTCCTGATCCCTGTGGATCCGGTAAACGATCCGCAGGTACTCTCCGACCTCTTCCCAGGCCTCGCGGCTCTCCGGGATCAGGTCGAGTCCCATCTGGAAGACGTGGAACATGCCGTCGTAGACGGAACAGCGGACTTTTACGCCCTCTGCTCTCGCTTTCTTCGCAGCTTCCCGCGTGTCATCAAGAAGGACCTCATAGGAGCCCACCTGCATGAGCATCGGAGGAAAGCCCTCAAAATTTCCAAACAGTGGGGATAGATACGGGTCCTTCGGATCAGCATCCCCGATATAGCTGCACTGGTAGAGCATATTTTCTTTCGAATTTCCAAACAATGGGTCGATCGTATAATTCTCCTCATACGAAGCCCCGCTGAGCGTCACATCCGTCCAAGGGGACATCGTGATGATCCCAGCCGGGAGCGGAAGCGCATGATCCTTTGCGTAGAGACAGAGCGCGAGGGCAAGTCCGCCTCCCGCGGAATCTCCGGCAACCACGATCTGTTCCGGATCGTATTTTTTTTCATTTAAAAGCCATTTGTAGGCATAGACTGCATCCTCGAGTGCCGCCGGAAACGGATGCTCCGGTGCGACCCGGTAGTCAGGAGTCAGGACATCCGCCCCGAACCCCAGTTCCGAATATTTAACCGCAAACCGCCGGTAAATGTTCTTCATCGGACCGATATATCCGCCGCCGTGGAGCTGCAGGATCACCCGCCCAGTGACCGCCTGCTTCGGCTTTAAATATTCCATCACGAATTTCCCTGTCGGGATCAGTTCATAGATATAATCATTCGGGCACCGCCATGCCGGTTCCACCGGATTCTTTCGGAATTCTCCAGTCTGGATCGGCTTTTTTAAAGATGTCTCCATGACATCTCTCATCATATCCCTGGTCAGATTCCCGATCATGCTGACTTCTTTTCGGCTCATGTTTCATTCCTTTCCTGTCTGTTCCTTTTCCTCATCTATCACACATGAAATCTCCGCCGCAATTCCCGTTTCACACTCCTGTCCCCGAGCAGCACCGTGGCAAAGAGCGCTGCCACCGAGATCACCACAGAAAGCACTGTGAGCAGCGGATGCCTCGTCCAGCCGATCTTCCAGAAGATCAGTGGGATAAAGCTTAAAACCGTGATCGCGATCTGGTACATAAAATAGCTCTGCCAGTTCAGTCGGTTCACGAGCATCATAAGCAGGATCGCCGCCACTTCAAATAAGACAACGCACGGGATCGCATAGTCCACCGACCAGCCATGCAGTCCCGTCAGCGTGTCGATCAGAAGCAGGATCGCCTGGATCCCCAGACACTGCCTGACAAGGATCCCGGAAAGGCTTGCATGGCGCATCACGGAAAATTTTAATGTCATCGCCACATAGGCAGCGGCGCCCGCGGTCAGGAGTGACCATTTAAACGGGATCTGCCGGTAGGTTGCAAGATTTACGATCCCCGCAAGGACCGAAACGAACACCAGCGAAAGATAAAACATCCGGACAGCCTTTTTGATCTTTCTGCGGTCCTGTGCGATCACCGGATACCGTCCTTTATCATGTTCCCGGTCTGTGATCCCGTTGCTCTCCTGCTCCACCGGGATCCCCTGATCTTCCAGGAAACGGAAAAACACTTCCGGCAGACGATTCTCTGCCATTGCACTCGTAAACGCCAGGCAGAGCTTTCCATCGTAAGCTACCGCCCCGCATTTCATCCGCTGCTTCGGAGATGCACCGACGAGAAGCTCAAAATCCTCAACATCCTCTCTCAGATCTTCCCGGATCTTTGCAGGGCCGATGTTGGAAAAGGTCATCGTATGGGCGCGGCTTGTGCGAAGGAAGATCAGTTCCATCGCCAGATGCTTGATAAACAGAGGGATCGCCCTCACATACCACTTTTTCTCGTTGGATACATTGTAGGAGATCGTCTCCTCCAGTCGCTCCTTCACGATCTGTTCGTCCATCTGACGACTGACGTTTGTGAGGACCTCCCGGAAGTTCTCCGGCGCCCTGCCTTTCGGCCAGGAGATATTGACTACCGCAAAAAAATTTGCGAGCGTCTCCGAGTCAAAAAAGCTCCGCAGATTGACCGGAAGATTGAGCGCTGCCGGTTTTTTCAGGTTCTTCCCGTCCGTCTCTGTCCGGATGACAGACCATAGAAGTGCTGCTGCCAGGTATTTTGTGATACTGACCCCGTATTTCCGGCACTGTGCTTTTAGATCCGCGACCTGCAGTGTTCCCTTTAAGATCCCCATCTGGTCAAACGGAAGAAATTCCCCACTTACCTGAAGTGCCGGTTCGCTCTCATAGTGGCGTTTCGGTAATTTTCTGTAATAGCGGAGATAATCATCCTCTTTTAATGGAGAAAATTCTTTTTCTTCCGTGATAACCGGAAGATTTTTCTTTAACTCCAGATAATGCTCCGTCAGCCGCGAGGCAAACCGGAGAGCTCCGAGTCCGTCTGTCAGCCCGTGGAAAACCTCAAAATTGATGCGGTTTCCGAAGTAGCTGACACGAAACGGAAATCTCGCCGCACGATGTGGATCGATAAACCGGCACGGTGCGCTCTGCTCTTTCTCGATCACAGGATCCCGGTCGTTCGTCTCGAAATAGTACCAGAAAAATCCCTTCCGAAGCTTCACCCGGAAATTTTCAAATTCCGGGAGTGTCAGGAGCAAGGCTCTGTGGAGAAGTTCCTGATCCACCGGCTCCTTCAGATTCGCCGAGATCCGGAATACACTGCTCAGATCTTCTCCGGACACTGCCGCAAAAAGTTTTGCCGTGTTGTCCAGTCTCCGCCATGCGGCGCCCTGGATGCGCCGGCGTTTCTTTGTGAATTGCTCCGATAAATTCTTCATTCAGATCCCGCACCTCTTTCAGGATAAAAAAATAACCGGAAAAATAATTTTTCCGGTACATCAGAAGCAGGGGAAGAGGGGCTCGAACCCCCATCTACGGTTTTGGAGACCGCTGCTCTACCATTGAACTATTCCCCTATATTTTGTTGCGCATCACTTAATGCTCCATTATAGTAGCATGAAATGTTTTAATTGTCAACACTAATTTGAAAATTTCTTATATTTTTGTATCCGGCACTTCGAGCGAAAAAATCAGCTGCCTTATGCCAACCTGCAGACCGATCCTTTTCCGCTCAAAGCATTACCGCATCCTCCGTACTTTTCCGATCAGATCAGCTGGATCGCCTCTCTCACATTCTCCACCCCGATCAGTCTGATCCGTTTCTCATCCTTTAACTTCTCCAGATTTGATTTCGGGAGCAGACAGCTTGTAAAGCCCATCTTGATCGCCTCCGACACACGCTGGGCCGCCTGGGAGACTCCGCGGACTTCGCCGGAAAGACCGACTTCCCCGAAGATCAGCATCCCCGGATCCACCTCCCGGTTCTTAAAGCTCGACACAAGCGCCATCACAACGGCGAGATCCAGCGCCGGTTCGTTCATCTTCATTCCGCCCGCGATATTCACATAGGCGTCATACCGGCTCATCGCATACCCGCATCGCTTTTCCAGGATCGCGAGTAAAATGTTGATCCGGTTGTAATCGACGCCGTTCGCCGTCCGTCTTGCCATTCCGAAATTCGTCGCTGTCACGAGCGCCTGGACCTCCAGGAGGATCGGTCGCGTTCCCTCCAATGAACAGGCTACCACCGCCCCAGACGCTTCCTTCGGACGCCCGGAGATCAGCATCTCCGACGGATTTAGCACCTCGGAAAGTCCTTTTTCTTCCATCTCAAACACACCGATCTCGTTCGTGGACCCGAAACGGTTTTTTACTGCCCTGAGGACCCGGTATGCGTCATTCCGGTCTCCCTCAAAGTAGAGAACCGTATCCACCATATGTTCCAGCACACGCGGTCCCGCGACAACGCCCTCTTTTGTCACATGGCCGACGATAAAGATCGTGATCCCGTATCCCTTTGCGATCTGCATCAGGAGATTTGTCGATTCCCGGACCTGGCTCACGCTTCCAGGTGCCGACGAGATATCTTCCCGGAACATTGTCTGGATCGAGTCGATGATCACCACATCCGGCTTTGCACGCTCGATCGCGCTGTGGATCGTGTCGAGATTTGTCTCGCATAAAAACAGAAGCTCTCCCGAAATCTCCCCTATGCGGTTCGCACGCATCTTGATCTGCTTTAACGATTCCTCTCCGGAAATATAGAGGACCCGTTTTCCGGCCCCTGCAAGGTTTCTGCAGACCTGTAAAAGCAGCGTCGATTTCCCGATTCCCGGATCTCCTCCGACCAGCACAAGGCTTCCCTTTACGATCCCGCTTCCAAGAACTCTGTCAAGCTCTCCAAAGCCCGTAGGCGTCCTGTCCTGCTCCTCCAAAGAAATCTCCGAGATGTGGACCGGGACCGCCGTCTTTCCGGCTCCGACCGCATTGATCTGTCCGGCCGGCGCTTTTTTCGTCTGGGCAACCGGTTCCTCGACAAATGTATTCCATTCCTTGCACACCGGACATTGTCCGAGCCATTTTGCGGACTCATAGCCGCACTCTTTACAGAAAAAAGCTGTATTTCTTGCTTTTGCCACGATATTCTCCCTGTACAGGAAACGCTCCGAAGTGTATCCCCGGAGCGCTCTGTGATACTGCCGTCCATATCCTGTCCGGACAGTGATTTCTGATTTTCCTATTTACTTGCGAACGATCTTGACCTCTACTTCTCTGCCCTCATTAAGTTCAACAGAAAGGCTCAGTTTACCGCTCATATTTGTCTTCATACCGCCGACGCCAACGCCGTCCTCGAAAACCTCATACTCGCAGTCATCCTCTAACTGTACTGTGATCTGGGCATCCTCAAATCCTTCGACTTTGAATGTCACTGTTGTATCGGTCACTGCAAAATCCTTTACAGCAGTTCCCGGAACAGACTCATAAACGAACATTCCGTTTCTCTCTAACTTTGTGATTTCCTTAAATGTCTTAACTTTATAAAGATCACCTTCGTGCTCGAAGTCTTCTACTTTAGATTTTGCTGCGAGGCTGTAGTTTCCGAAACTTAATGTCCCGTTTGCCTCTGTACGGATCAGTTCGTTGATTACTGACATAATGCTTACTCTCCTTTTGTGTATTTCAACAGAGGGCTTTCTCCCCTTCACTGTTGTAAATGCTGCAGGGATCTGATTACCGGACCAGGTCATCACTGCATCGTCGTGCCTATGATTTTACCACACTGGCGGAAGTTTTTCCAGCAGTTTGTGGATGTCTTGCAGAAAATTTCAGTTCTCCGTCCTTACAGGTGATCTTCACGGAATCTCCCTCCCGGACTTTTCCTTCCAGGACGAGCTCCGCGAGCTTATCTTCAATGAGATTCTGGATCGTGCGCTTCAACGGTCTCGCGCCATATTTCTCATCGTATCCTTTCTCGACAAGGTATTCCTTCACGTCATCACCGGCATTTAAGCGGATAGACATCTGGCTCTTTGTCCGCTTTTCGAGGATATTTAAGAGGATCGTCACGATCTCCTTCATGTGATCCTTCGTCAGCGGGTGGAACACGATCGTATCATCGATCCTGTTTAAGAATTCCGGCTTGAACATCCGTTTCACCTCGTCCATGACTCCGGTCTTCATGCGCTGATAGCGCACTTTCTCATCGTCCTGGGACATGAATCCGAGCTGCTTCGGCGCGATGATGTTCTCAGCACCGGCATTGGATGTCATGATGATGACCGTATTCTTGAAATCAATCTTATGGCCCTGGGAATCCGTGATATGACCGTCATCCAGCACCTGCAGAAGGATATTGAACACATCCGGATGGGCTTTCTCCACCTCATCAAAAAGGATCACAGAATACGGATTTCTGCGGACTTTTTCGCTTAACTGTCCGCCTCCCTCGTATCCGACATATCCTGGCGGGGATCCGATCATCTTGGAAACACTGTGTTTCTCCATATACTCCGACATATCAACACGGATCAGGGCATTTTCCGTTCCGAACATTGCCTCCGCAAGTGCTTTGCAGAGCTCCGTCTTTCCGACTCCGGTCGGTCCGAGGAATAAGAAGGAGCCGATCGGGCGCTTCGGGTCTTTCAATCCGACTCTTCCGCGGCGGATCGCCTTCGCGACGGCAACAACCGCCTCGTCCTGTCCGACCACGCGCTCATGGAGAATGGATTCCAGTTTTAAGAGACGTTCTGTCTCTCCCTCTGCGAGCTTGCTCACCGGGATCTTTGTCCATCCGGAGATCACATCCGCAATGTCGTTCTCGTCCACAGTCAGCTGCCTGCTCTCCTTCTCACTCTCCCACTTTTCCTTCATCTTGCGGATCTTCTCCCGCTTCGAAGCCTGTTTCTTCTTGATCTCACCGGCGAGCTCGTATGCCTCGCTGCGGATCGCGTCCTCTTTCTCTTTCTCGAGCTTTCTGATGTCCTCCTCGAGTGTCTTGATGCCCTTCGGCTCCACATAGACCGTGAGTCTCGTCTTGGAGGCCGCCTCATCGACTACATCGATCGCCTTGTCCGGCAGGAACCGGTCATTGATGTAGCGGGCAGAAAGGCGGACTGCTGCCTTTAACGCCGCATCTGTGATCGTCACATGATGATGCTCCTCATATTTCGGGCGGAGTCCCTTTAAGATCTGGACCGCCTCGTCCTCCGTCGGCTCCTCCACAGTCACCGGCTGGAACCTGCGCTCCAGAGCCGCGTCTTTTTCGATATATTTCCGGTATTCCTCGATCGTCGTCGCGCCGATCAGCTGGATCTCACCGCGGGCAAGGGACGGTTTTAAGATATTCGACGCATCCAGTGCGCCTTCCGCTCCGCCTGCACCGATGATCGTGTGGATCTCATCGATAAAGAGCAGGACATTCTCCGCCTCGGTCACCTCACTGATCACATTTTTGATCCGCTCCTCGAACTCGCCGCGGTATTTGGATCCTGCAACCATTCCGGAGAGATCCAGGATCACCACGCGTTTTCCGCGGATCGTGTCCGGAACATCACCGGAAGCGATGAGCTGCGCGAGACCTTCGATCACGGCTGTCTTTCCGACGCCCGGTTCTCCGATCAGACACGGGTTATTCTTCGTTCTTCTGCTCAGGATCTGGATCACGCGGCGGATCTCCTTCTCCCTGCCGATGACCGGATCCAGTTTTCCCTCTTTTGCGAGAACCGTGAGATCGCGGCTGTACGCGTCAAGCGTCGGAGTCGCGCTCTGTCCGCCCCGCGGCTGGCGTCCCTGAGCCAGTTCCTCTTTTCCTGCGTTTCCATCCTCTCCCATCGCGGATAAAAGATCGATATAGACCTTCTGGATGTTGATATTCAGTGTATTTAACAGGCGGACCGCCACACAGTCCGATTCTTTCAGTAACGCCATCAGGATGTGTTCCGTCCCGATTAACGGCGCATGGAACCTCACCGCCTCTTTATAGCTGTTTTCCAGCACATGTCTCGCGCTCGGCGTGTAGCCATCGCGTTCTTTGGTGGCTGTGTTCTGATAGGAAGAGACAAGCTGCTCCACAAGAGCGAGCAGTCTGTCGAGCTTCACCTCATTGGCCTCGAGGACCATGGCAGCGGTTCCGCTTCCCTCCTCAATGAGCCCCACCAGGATGTGCTCCGTCCCGATCACATGGGACCCCATATCCTCCGCCGCTTCACCGGCAAGAACGAGCGCCTCCTGGGCTTTTTCCGTATATTGTGCCATCTGTTTTCTTTCCTCCTGATCGATCAGAAATATCCGCAGACCCCGCACCGACCGGTGTCCTGGTTTTTTTCGGTCATTTCTGATTTTCTGCAGCCGTTCAGTGCCCTTACAGGCGCAGGCACAAACCTGCTGAACAGTTGCGATTTTCTATCTTTTCTTCCGGAGATCATGCCTCCGGCTCTATAATTTCCGGCAGCCGTTTTCTCAAAAATTCCGCTCTCGCAGCATCCAGCTCATCTTTATCGAGCGGACGGTCTGCCAGACTCAGAAGATTTGCAGGCTGGATCCCGATCATCAGTCCGTAAACGGAACACGGCTCCTTCACCGTCAGGATCCCGTCTGTGATCCCAGTCATGATCTGGGACAGAAATTCCATTCCGTCCTTTCTCGTCAGGCGTCTCGCATATTTTAAGACTCCGTACGATTTATAGCATTCATCCGCTGCCTGCACCGGCTTTCTCTGGCGGTATTCCCGGCGCATCCGGCGTTCCTGGGCATCCAGCTCCAGCGCCGCCTTTCGCACGATATCAATGATCTCCTGTTCTGTCTGACCCAGAGTCTTCTGGTTCGAGATCTGGTACAGGGAACCGAAGTTTTCCGCGCCTTCGCCGTAAACGCCGCGGACCTGGGTCCCAAAACGGCCCATATCCGCTACCAGGCTGCTGAAATTTTTGTTTTTCGACAGCATCGGCAGATGAAGAACCACTGCTGCCCGGAGTCCCGTCCCCACATTTGTCGGGAACGAGGTCAGATATCCGTATTTTTCATCAAACGCATAGTCAAACCGTTCTCCGATGTAATCATCGATCCGGTCCGCCTTTTCGTAAAGTCGGTCCAGGGTCAGCCCCGTCTGCAGCGTCTGGATCCGCACATGGTCATCCCCGTTTAAGAGGATCGCCGTGGACTCATCCTCCGACAGGATCATCCCCGTCGGATCTTTTTTCTTCATCACGCTGCGATTTAAAGCCCGCCGCTCTAAAAGTGCAGTCTTTTCCAGATCTCCCATCCTCTCCAGGTGTGTAAACCGGTACTGCATCCGGTCCATGGAGGCGATACCGGTGAGTCCGCCGAGAAGTTTCTCTGAAAGCTCCACACTCTGTTCCTTTGTGAGACGCCCGGGGAACGGGTACTCTTTCAGGTTTCGAACCAGACGGATCCGGCTGTAGATCACATTTGTACCTGTCTTTCCAGGCATCTCATACCATTTATCCATTCTGTTTCTCCTCTTTTAACGCCCGGATCTCATCTCTGAGCTTCGCGGCCTCCTCGTACTCTTCCCGGCGCACCGCGTCTTTTAATCTCGCTTCCATCAGGCGGATCTTTTCCTCTTTTGAAAGTTCCGGGATATTCACCGGATCCTCTCCCGGTCCGGCAGCTTCTCCGATCACCGCCGGATCCGGCTGAAATCCTGCCGGATGTTTTCCGACATGTTTTTCGCTGCCCTGAAGATGGCGGATGTGGTCGCTGATCAGCGGATCAAAAACACTGTAGCAGTCCGGGCATCCAAACCGGCTGTCCTTTACAAATTCCTCATACGTTGTTCCGCAGGTCGGGCATACGACGCCGGAATATTTTTCATCCTCTTCCTCCGTCTCCTGGGTTCCAAGGAGTCCTGAGAGAAGTTTTCCCAACGGGAACTCTCCCTCAAAGAGTGCGGAGAACTGTCCGAGGTCCGCATGGGCGGCACACTGGGTACAGAGGTTGTGCTCGGTCTTCACGCCGTTGATGACTTCCACGTATTTTACGGTCGCTTCCCGTTTTTTGCAATGTTCACAAAGCATGAATGTTCCTCCTTTATGCCTGTCCGCCGAACTCATCATAGATCTGGTCCACAAGGTTGTGGATCTCGTCTCTGCCGACGTTTTTGCAGATCCCGCGCGCCACGATCAGCGCAAGATCATTTTTCATCTCCTCCATCGTCCGCAGTTTATCCATATCCAGGGCGATCACGGCCCCGCGTCTGCGGTCCAGACGCAGGAAGCCTTCCTGTTTCAATACAGCATATGCCTTATTGACTGTATGCATGTTAATTCCGATCTCATCCGCAAGCTGTCTGACCGACGGAAGGCTGTCCCCGTCGTGAAGCACATCCATCGCAATGCCGCAGATGATCTGGTTGCAGAGCTGGGTGTAGAGCGCTTCCTCACTGTCAAAATCAATCTTCAATACCATTCTATCACCGTCTTTGTTTTAGATTTTTGATACCGGGACCGCGCAAACAGCCCCGGTATCATTGTATTCCATTTGTTATATGTGTATAGTAACAGATCGTATGGAATCCGTCAAGCGGAATCATGATTTCGACGTACATATGTTCTCTTCAGCTTTTTATTCCAGGTCCAGCCTTCCCTCCGCTGACCGGTTCACCGCGATCCGCTCGATCGTCCAGGCGATATCCGCGGCCTTACCTTTCAGTTTTTCCCAGGCATCCGGATCCTGGTATACACGAAACAGTGCTCCGAAGATCACGTCATATTCTCTTCTCGCACCTTCTGGAAGTCCCGTCGCCTCCGAGATCTCGTCAAAGCGGTATCGCGCAGCTTTCGGGAACTGGTCTTTTTTCATCTCATCCCCGGAATTTTCATAGATATATGCCCCGAATCCGTCCTTCACCGCATCCGGCTTTGAAAAACGCAGTTCCTTTTTCTTCTCGTCGAGGGAATAAAAACAGGAATACAGCGGGTTTCCTCTCTTATCTTTAAAACCCCGGTATTCCCCGCCGGACGGGTCATACACAAACCTCCAGCCGTCATCGCGGAATTTCTTTCTCCACCCATCCGGGAACGCATTGATAAATCCGGCAATCATGTTTTCTTCCTCCGGGCTCACATCTTTTTTCGTCCCATCCGCGTTCACTGCCCGGATATCCCCGGCCGGATCCGGCTGTCCGTCATAGTCAATATAGGAAAATCCGGCATATTCATTTACGCGCATGCTCCCGTCCGGACGAAACGCATAAGTCCTTCCCCGGATCGTGCGAACAGCCTCCTGATTCATCGTTCCGTTCGCATCGAACCAGTACCACTTTCCCTTATCCTGAAACCACTGGATCATCGCATTTCCAGAAGGATCATAATAGTACCAGTTTCCGCCGCCCGGACCGTCGTACTGCCAGCCCTCCGAGAGGGAACCATCCGTATTAAAGTGGTAACGGATGTTTCCGATCGTTCTCCATCCCGTCTCCATGATCCCGTTTTGATCAAAATGATACCACTCACCGTTAAGATCCTCCCAGGTGCCGCGCGCCGCTCTTCCGTCCGAATATTTGAACGTATACCCGGCATCCGTGAGTGTCCACGTCCCGTCCGCAGCGAATGACGTCATGGCATGTATGGCAGTCAGTGCGAGGGCTGCGGCCGTCAACGCATATTTTTTATTCTTCTTCACAGACAGTCCTCCTTTCCGCGTTTTCCGCTGTTTTCTGTTCGTTATGATCCGCAGCCAGTCATTTACAGAGTCTGACTTGTCGGCACAGATCTGCCGGCCGTCTGCTTTCTGACAGCCGGGCTGCCAAGCGTCCTGTCCGCCGCTGCTGTTAAATCTCCGTTCTCATCCACATCAGGAGCAGACGGATCCTTACTATTATCGGTTGAATCTGTGTGTAAAATCATTTATACTGAATAAAGGATTGTTTCATCCAAAGTCAGCATTTTCACGGACTCGGCCCCGTCAGAACAATACTGACCGCGGTTGATTTCTGGTCTGCAATCCTTTCGCCGTCCATCGAGGACAGGCGAATCCTTACTATTATTGACAAAGAAACTCACACGAAAGGATTTTTATATGAAACGATTTTTTGCCTGGGTGGGAATCCTCATCATCGCCGCGGTATTTCTCTCCCTCATCGTCCTGACATTCACCGGAGGTTCCGAAAATGTCATCATGGCACTTCTCTTCTGCGTCATCGTCATCCCGGTGATGCTCTACGGCTACGCGCTGATCTTAAAATATCTCCGCGGCAGGAACAAAAAAGACGATCAGCAGAATCCGTAATCCTTCGCCATCTTTTCCAGACGGTCAGCAGCCATTTTCAATGTCTCTCTCCCTCTGGAAAAATGCAGGCGGATATAGTTGTTCACCGGCTCCTTAAAGAAACTGGAGCCCGGCACTGCCGCCACACCATACTTCTTTATCATCCATTCACAGAACTCCAGATCTGTCCATCCGGAAAATTCCGGTCTCTCAAGGAATCCAGAAATATCCACAAGAACAAAATAGCTGCCCTGCGGAGTTGTGTGCGGGAGTCCCATCTGCTCCAGCCTTCCGCAGAGATAATCTCTCTTTTCTGTATAAAGGTCTTTCAGCCATTCATAATACTCCGGTCCAAATTTTAAGCCTGTGACTGCTGCTTCCTGAAGAGGTGCCGCAGCGCCCACCGTGAGGAAGTCATGAACCTTCTTTGCCGCCTCGATCACGCGCTCCGGTCCGATCAGATAGCCCAGTCTCCATCCGGTCATGGAATACGTCTTTGAAAGCGAGCTGCAGGTGATCGTCCGCTCGTACATTCCCGGGAGTGCCGCCATGGAAATATGACGGTTTCCATCATAAATAATATACTCGTACACCTCATCGGTGATCACAAATGCATCATACCACTTCGCAAGCTCTGCAATCTCCTCCATCTCTCCCATAGTAAATACTTTTCCGCACGGATTCGACGGATTACAGAGGATCAGCGCCTTTGCTCCGTCCCGAAACGCCTGCTCCAGGACCGCTCTGTCGTAATGGAAATCCGGCGGCACAAGCGGAATATAGATCGGGTCTGCCCCGGAGAGGATCGCGTCTGCCCCATAGTTTTCATAGAACGGGCTGAAAACCGCAACCTTGTCTCCCGGATTGCACACCGTCATCATCGCTGCCATCATGGCCTCCGTTCCTCCACAGGTCACAACGATCTCCTTATCCGGATCGATCGGACGATTCCATTTCTTTGTATACATGTCTGCCAGAGCATCGCGGAAATTTTTCGCTCCGAATGTGATCGAATACTGGTGAGGGCCATGTTCCACCGCCACCTTCAATGCCTCCAAGATCTCCTTCGGCGGATCAAAATCCGGGAATCCCTGGCTCAGATTGATGCTGCCCGGCGTCATATCGTTAATTCTCGTCATTCTCCGGATGACGGAGTCCGTAAATGTCTGTACTCTTCTGCTTAATTCCGGCATAGGAAAAACCTCTCTTCTGATGTATTTTGTCATTTATGATACCGCTGCCTCCTGAGCAATTACGCACTTGCGGGCCCTGCGGTCTTTTATCCTAGTATCATCTTACCACAACTGATCCGCGTGGCATATTTCTTTTTATTTACAATTTTATAAAAAGAACGGAATCCTACCTTAGTCAGAGATTCCGTTCTTATATTGTTTTCATCTTTATCTATCAGCGAAACTTTATCTCCGCTCTGTTCCTTCTCAAAATATCTTTCCGGACACACTCATTCATAGAATTATAAATTACACCATCCGCAACCATTTACATTTTTCCTATTTGCATCTCTTTTCTTTACCTTCTCCATGAAATAAGAATTCTCATAGAGAATCCGGCGCTCCCCCCTATAACGCAAAAAGACTCAAGTCTCACGACTTGAGTCTTTCGTGCGGAAGATGGGACTTGAACCCACACGATGTAACCACCACAAGATCCTTAGTCTTGCTCGTCTGCCAGTTCCGACACTTCCGCGTATCGGGTGTTTCAAGATTTCGTATCTCTCACCGACGCATATTAATATACCACACCTTTTCATGTTTGGCAAGTACTTTTTTAAACTTTTTTTATTTTTTTAATAGCATGTTTTATTTGTACAATTTGTATAACTGATAGCTATCAATTAACTTTATCCATAGTTTTTTCTCACGCTTCTCCCTTTACTCTCCACAGTCCAACCGCTGGGGCTTTGATGAAATAATACTCTTCCCCATTGTCCTCATACCAGCCCGTTTCCTTTCCCTTCGGCTGGTATTTTTTCATCATCGGCCCGATATCGGTCCACTCATAGCCCACGGATCTCATGATCTCCTCCGGCATAAGTTTTGGATCTGCCGCGTAGGTGATCTTAAATCTACCGTCCGACGAGCCGTGGATCAAGTGGGCCGCCGCCATCTCGATTCCGTTGAACTCCCCATTTTCATAGGCATTCTGTATCGTTTCCGTGCCGCTGTAACCGTATTTTCTGATACAGGAGTCTACCTCCTCATTCTCCCCAAAGGATTTTATCCCAGGTGCCAGGATCAGAAGTTCTCCTCCATCCGCGATCGCCATTCTTGTCCGGTAGACCGCTTTATTTCCAACCCAGGTACTGCCGAATTCCGCCGGATCCAGCCACGTGACAATCT
Source organism: Pilosibacter sp. NGB245 (assembly GCF_057397225.1). Lineage (NCBI taxonomy): Bacteria > Bacillati > Bacillota > Clostridia > Eubacteriales > Clostridiaceae > Pilosibacter > Pilosibacter sp. NGB245. The sequence continues at coordinate 2,121,939 of NZ_CM171584.1, forward strand.
TTTTCGCCCGTTTTGGAAGCCAGGTGATATTCTTCTTTTCCGCAAGTCTGCATGCCGCAGAAAACGTCTCCCGCTCCTCGCCAATATAGAAACCGTAGAGATCAGAATCCTGATGTTTCTCACAGGTCACCGTCAGCATGAATGTGATTTTAAGCTGATCCAGGAAATTTTTCTGGACATAGTCAAAGATCCGTCTCACCGGCGTATTTTCCCGTCCCATGATCTTCTCGATTCCGCAGATGGCGCTGATCATATGGGATTGGTTGCTCATGTCCCTGCCGCCGACTCCCACCAGCAGGTTTTTCGTGTAATTTGCCATTCCCACCACCTCATGGGGAACCACCTGACCGATGGATACGATCCGGTCAAACTCTCCTGAAAGAACGTTTCTGTTTAATTCAGCCGTAATCGCTCTCCTGTATGTTCCCCCGGTCGCTTCAGAAACAATCTCTTCCGGCACAATGCAGATATCTTCCGTGTCATTTTTCCAGTTATGACTTAAAAAACACACATCCGGGATTGCTCCGAAAAATCTGATTCTCTCTTCTCTCGTCATCTGCCGGTGTGTCCCCACCGCCGGCATAATCCGAACTTTGCATTCCCCAGATAATTTTTCATACAGATACGCGGTAATCTTTCCCGCATAAGAATAGCATCTCGTAATGTCCGGAGGCAGGATCAGAATCTTCTCTCCCTGTTTCACCTGGCTGATCCACGTTTCCAATATTCTCTTCCACTCATGATCCGCTAATGCCGCTTCTGATTTTTCTGCATAGATTTTCCGCCACAACGCAAAAAGACTCAAGTCTTTCAACTTGAGTCTTTCATGCGGAAGATGGGACTTGAACCCACACGATGTAACCACCACAAGATCCTTAGTCTTGCTCGTCTGCCAGTTCCGACACTTCCGCGTATCGGGTGTTTCAAGATTTTGCATCTCTCACCGACGCATATTAATATACCACACCTTTTCATGTTTGGCAAGTACTTTTTTGAATTTTTTAAAAAAAATATTTTTTTAGCAATATTCAAAAAACTGTTGACAAATCCATTCCCTTATACTATAATATATCTTGTCAATGAGATACGTCATCTGACGAGATGCAGAAGTGGCGGAATTGGCAGACGCGCACGGTTCAGGTCCGTGTGATAGCAATATCATGAGGGTTCAAGTCCCTTCTTCTGCACGAAGGGGCTGTCGCATTAGCAAATATTTTTTGCTGGGCGGCAGCCCTGCTTTATGCCCAAATGGCATCGAAATCGGTCACGTTTTCGATGCCATTCTTTATAAACGCAGTTCATTCCCAGGCATCCCTTTCGGCATGCCTTATTTCAGGCTGTTTTGTTTTCAACTATCAAAATCTATGCCCTTTTTAATGGAAAAAGATAACTTCCCGTTCTTCCGGTCTGAATCTTGCAATGAAGCTTATTGATATTTCGTCCCATCGCCAGAAGGATGCTCTCTGCCAGTGCATTTGCCTTTCCACGATACAGATATCTTCGAAAATTCATGTCCTCTTTTACGTCAGCAAAAGAACCTTCTGCCTGAATACTGCGATTCATACGGAGCATCGTTCCATACTCACTTGTGATCCGTTCCAGATCTTCTGCGCGTTTCTGGCTCATTGTTTTTGAAACCATCAGCACTTTATTGCGCTTTTCCATAGGTGTTTTGCAGTTGTTTCCCTTGATACATTCCGTTTTATAAGGACAACCAGTGCAGTCTGGGCTTCTGTAATAAGTTTTTACACTGACATATCCGCTAGTTGTTTTACTTCTGCGTTCATTTGTGACAGTTAGTTCCCTTCCGTTGAGGCAGATGTAGCTGTCTCTGTCTGCATGGTACTCCATGTTTTCCCTTCTACTGATGTCTTTTTTGTATTTTCGGGTCTTCGAAATCTCATAGTTCTGCGGCTTTATATAGGCGGTCTGTCCGTTTTCCTCAATGAAAAGATAGTTCTCTTCACTTTCGTACCCGGCATCTGCAACGACTTCTGAATACTTAAATCCCAGGTGATTCTCCATGTCTTTCAAAAACGGGATCAGGGTACGTGTATCGGTAGGGTGCGGGCTGATATCGATCCATGTGATGTATTCGGAATCCACTCCATGCTGAATGTTATAAGCAGGCTTTAACTGTCCATTCAGCATCGCGTCCTCTTTCATTCTCATGAAGGTTGCGTCAGGGTCTGTTTTGGAATAGCTGTTTCTATCCCCAAGCGTATACAGCTTTTTTGTATATTCCTTTAGTTTCTCCAGATATTGATCCAGCTGTTCCAGAGATTTCTGTAATTGTGTTTTTCTACGCCCGATTCCATGTACAAACACAATTCCCTCCTGCACTTTTATGCGGCACAACTGCTTCTTTAACCGTTTTAATGTGTGGATGGATATCCGGTCATGGTATACGGTCCTGATTCCATAGAGTTCTTCGCATTCAGCCACAAAAGAAGATAGTTTTGTGTATAACCGGGCCTGATTTTTCGTAATAGCCCGTTTCCATACAAAGGTATATTTATTGGCTGCAGACTCGATCTTGGTGCCATCAATAAAAATGGTCTTTCCTGAGATCTCACCAAGAAGATAGAGCAGATCTGACATTTGGGCAAGCAGTACCTTTGCACAAGCCGAAAAATGCAGGGAGATAAAACGCGCGATCGTTGCATGGTCAGGAGCCGGCATTCCTTCCAGGAGGTACATAAAGTTGATATCCCGTTTGCATGCCTTTTGGATATCCCTGCTTGAGTAGATTCGATTCATTGCTGCATAGATGACGAGTTTCAGCATCTGACGCGGCGTTGCCTGATTTTTTCTGATCCTGCTGTAAGTTTTATACAGTTCAGAAAGGTCCATTTCCTCCACAAAGGCACTTACCAGACGAACCGGATCATCAGATGGAATAGAAATCTCTAAATCCAGCGGAAGTTTGATTTGATAATACAGAGAAAAAGAGGTATAATCTCTCTGTATTATTTTGTTTAGTCGCATAAACTGATTATACCACGAACGCCGGGCTTTTCGAAGCTCGGCGTTTTGTGTTGGAAATATGAAATGAGCTGCCGCACGTTAGTGCGACAGCCCCTTTTTTGTTTAGTAGAAAGTTCCGATGGCACTTCCCATCACCAATTCGCCCGTTCAGTGCAATACGCATCTCGATCATCCCTCCCCTCTATTCCTTTCACTGCCATCCCATCACCGATAAAGCTCCAGACTTGGATCGTCGCCTCTGGGAAACCGTTTGAAAGCTGCAAACATTCCCACCGCCAGCCCAGCGCAGCGTCGGCATCCTCTCCGCCAACGCACAGCGCCGGCAAGACTCCGGGCATGGACCGCCCAATCCCATGAATCCGACTTTCTCTTAGTCTTCAGAAAAGCATTTCCGAAAGCTACAAACATCCCCATCACCAGCCCAGCGCAGCGTCGGCATCCTCTCCGTCAACGCACAGCGCCGGCAAGACTCCGGGCATGGACCGCCTGATCCCGGGAGCTGGTTTCCTCTTAGCCCGCAGGAGAATGCGTTGGAGAGCTGCGGACACCCCACAAACGCAAAAACCTTCCCGACAGATCACTCTATCAGGAAGGTTTTCTCTTATCTCACTGACAATTAAGCCAGTTTTGTTTTTGCTAACTCAGCAAGCTTTGCAAAGCCCTCTGCGTCGTTGATAGCCATATCGGATAATACCTTACGGTTCATAACAACACCAGCCTGCTTTAAGCCGAACATGAACTTGCTGTAGGAAAGACCGTTGATTCTAGCTGCAGCGTTGATACGAGCGATCCAGAGCTGTCTGAACTGTCTCTTTCTCTCTTTTCTGCCAGCGTAGGAGCTTGTTAAAGCTCTCATTACGGACTGCTTTGCTACTCTATACTGTTTGGAACGAGCTCCTCTGTAACCTTTGGCTAACTTGAGCACTCTGTTATGTCTCTTCTTGGCATTTAAGCCACCTTTAATTCTTGCCATTGCTTAATTTCCTCCTTAATCTTAATTCCGAAAACAAATTATAAATACGGTAAAATCTTCTTCATTACCTTGCTGTTTGTGATATCGGTAACGATGTCTTTTCTAAGATTTCTCTTACGCTTTGTGGATTTCTTAGTTAAGATATGGGACTTATAAGCTTTATTTCTCACTAACTGACCAGTTCCGGTCTTTTTGAAACGTTTTGCAGCTGCTCTGCTTGTTTTCATTTTAGGCATTGTTGTTTCCTCCTTAAAATTGTTCCCTTATCGTTTTGCAGTTAAAAACATTACCAGGCTTCTTCCCTCTACTTTGGAAGGCTTATCGACAACAGCGATATCGGAAAGTTTCTCAGCGAAATCATCCAGAATATACTTCGTCTGGTTCATATGAGCCATCTCACGACCGCGGAAACGAAGCGTAATTTTTACCTTGTTGCCTTTTTCGATGAACTTTCTCGCAGATCCGATCTTTGTATTCAGATCGTTTGTATCGATATTCGGGGAAAGACGAACTTCCTTCACCTCAACCGTTTTCTGCTTCTTTTTCGCTTCCTTCTCCTTACGGATCATCTCATACTTGTATTTGCCGTAATCAATGATCTTACATACCGGCGGCTTCGCTGCCGGAGCAATCTTTACAAGATCCAGTTCTGCATCTCTCGCCATTTTGTAAGCGTCTTTTGCAGACATGATTCCAAGCTGCTCACCATTTTCTCCAATTAAACGAACTTCCTTATCACGGATCTGCTCGTTAATCATTAACTCGCTAATAGCCGTACACCTCCAACTCTCATACTCTACATATGTCGATAGAAAAGAAAAAGCAGATAGGTAACTATCCGCTCGTAACTGCATTGGTTTGGCATGCTGCTGCATGATAAAAACCGATGTCTATGAACCCGGGTCACTTACTCGTGCCAGGGTGAGGCGGATACCTGCTTTCCTGTCAGTTGTTCTCACAACTTATGTAAGTTTACTATAGGAATCCCGTTTTGTCAATCCCTTTCTTTAAAAAAATCATCAGACGTCGCGCTCTCCGTATCAGGTCGATAAGCCGCGTGAAAAAGCCGGAACGCACAGAACGCAGCCGGATTCCATGTCCGCTGCGTCCCGTCACTTCCTTTTTTTATTTTTCCCTGAAGCTCGCACACTCTGTCTGTCCGACCGCCATAGCCCCGTCACCGGCGATCGTGATCCGCTCTGCCCGGCATGTGCGGTCATCATTGTAAAGGCAGTTCATCACATCGCAGTCGACCTGCAGCTTCGATTCCGGTGTCTTAAAGAGGTTCTTAAAAAGACCTCCGCGATTTTCCTCAAAACTCCCGCAGCAGGTATCACAGCAGTTTCTCGCCTGTGCGCCCTCCACGAGGATCGTATTTTTACAGCAGCATTTTTCCGCGTTGTGAACACATGTTGTCACTGTACAGTCCAGTTTTGTCATAACATGACCTCCTTTTCTTTTCAGAGATCATTATGAACAAAAAGGTCCCGGATTATTCACCACGGAACCTTTTTCTGGCATATCTGCACCACGCAGTCGTTATTTTCTGCCTGTTTTACGCCTCTTCCACCGGATATTTCAGTCTCTTCAGGCGTTCCATCAGCGTGCTGCTGTCCTTCATGAGCGGATAGATCGTAACGATCGGCTTGTCATTCTTATCGATCAGTTCATAACTCACGATCGAACCCGTCTTTTTCTTCTTATACACGACCGCTTTTTTCAGATCCGTAAATGGGACCACTTTTTTCCTTCCGATCACAGGATTCACCCGGATCGTCTTTCCATCGATCGTAGTCTTCCATAAAAGCCCCCAAAGAGCAAACAGGAGACCAGCGATCCCGCAGATAACATAGAATGCCTTGATAAACGGTTTTCCATCCGCTGCCGGATTCATAAAAAAGCTCCCCATTGTCAATACATCCACGATCCCCATGAACGGCACCACCAACGTATACTTCAGTTTGAGTGTCGGCAGTTTCTCGATCTGCATCTTCTCTTCTTTCTTGATCTTCATCCCCACAATCCTCTCCGTTTTATTTTTCGCGCAGATCACTCATCCCGCACAGTCCCTGTCCCAGGCAGGAAGTTTTGATCCATTTACGCATTTTTTACTTTCTCGATCACCTTATTGCAGCGTTTCTCAAGGAAGCCTCCAAAAGTCTCCTTCTTCCCGCGGTAAAAACCGGCTTTCTCCACCGGTATCGCAAGAGAACGGTTCCAGAAGATCATATAATATTTGCTGGTCTCCTTGATCCATGCGATCCCTTCGTACTGGTACTCCGTGATGATCCCCGGACGCTCCACGGTAAAGGTATCCTCATAGAAATTCAGGGTGCAGCGCTCTCCTTTTAAGCCGGAACTCTCCAGAAGCTGCAGAGCCTGATTTTTATCTGCCGATATCGAATTTGTCTTTTTCCCGGAAGTCTCCCCGTTCTGTCTCTCATTCATTCGTCTCAAGACCACCGCTACCACAAGGCCGCAGAGCACTGCCTGCAGGATCCTCGTAGACGTTTCAAGCTGTCCGAACGCCATGTAAACAGCTGCTCCCACAAGAAGCGCCATCAATGTATCCTTCAGTCCGAAATCCGGGAGCTGAAACCGGATCTTCTTTCCGTTTTCTTCCTTCGGCATCATCCTCGGTTTGGATGCCACGACCTGATGATAAAACATATCTTCATCATATGTTGATCTTACTGCGTATATTGGTTCCATCCTGCACCTCCTATCGTACCGTGAGCTGTTCCATCGGAAGATGACATTTTTCCGTGAGGAAACCTGCAAGTTCCGTGGAATTTCCCTGCACCGCGTCATCCTTCATGAAATACCGGACCACATTTCCGCGTTCCACGATCACATACATGCCGGACATATCGATGAGACGTCCCACATTATCGTACTTCACACGGGATTTCTCATTCTTTCCGACAACCTCATATCCGTCATCATAGAAGCGGTATTCCCACTGGTAATTGTCATCCATCTTTCCTGCCTCAAACTGCAGATGGATCTGTTTCTTCGCATCCATCCAACCTTTGAGGAGCGCATATCCGCCGAACAGGAAGCCCATGGCACAAAGGATCCCGATCATCATCAGCGCATCCCCGATCGTGCCTCCGACGATCGCCTTCGCTGCCATGCAGAGCAGGAACACCCCCAGAAAGATCGACATGATGCGTTTTCCGCCGGACTGGAAACCAAGTTTCCGGACTCCTTTTTCCAGATGAAGCAGCTTTTCTTCCGTCACATGGTGCCGGATGATAAACCTCGCATCCTTTTCATTCCGTAATTCCATCTTATTCCTCCTTGTGTCGCAACTATTTTTTCAGAACTATTACTGGAAGACAATGATCGCCGCTGTCAGGCTCACGATCCCCAGAATGATCGATGCCGAGTTCACTGCACTGGCCAGATTGATATCTCCATCAAGCATGGACGTATACGCGACTCCGAGCGCCGATACCGGACCAAACATCAAGATCGCAAGTGTTCTGCGGATCTCCTGGGAAAATGGAAGGAACTGATAAAACAGGACCGCCAGGACCGCCGAGATCATGAAGCGGGTTCCCAGGATCTTCGCCACACTGCCTGTCTGTTCTCTCGTCATATGTAATTCCAGTCCCAGACCGATCATTATCATGGAAAGGAATGTATTGGCATTTCCCACCGTCTCAGCAACCTGGTCCGCAAAGACCGGAAGCCGGAGTCCCGCCATGGTCAGCGCCGTCATGATCACATAGCAGTCAAAAGGAACCGACTTTAAAAGCTGCACCACGATCCTGCGGATCTGGTGTTTATCCCCGTTTCCTCCTTTTCCGGCAACTGACATCGCCACTGCATAGGAACCGCCGGTACAGACCACCGCGTTTCCCGTATCAAAGAGACTCGTGCACGCCACGCCGGGCGCACCTAAAAATCCCTGGACGAACGGCATGGTAAAACATCCAATATTATATCCCGAAGCATTCACAAGACCAAAGGCCTTCTGCTCTCTCGTTCCCCTTGCGAACAGTCCGTAGCCGATCACCGCGTACGCGCCGCTGCACAGGAAGCCGATCAATACGATCACCAGCATGGAGACATCCATGGTCGCCTGGCCGAAATTATGGATGATCGCCGCCGGCAGTGTGATCTTTGTGACAAGTTTTGAGAAGACCGGAAGATCCGTCTGATGCAAAAGACCAATCTTTTTTAAACCGTATCCCATCAGGATGATCAGAAAAAAACATCCCGCTTTCAATAATACTGCACTCATTTTTCATGTCCCTCTTTTTATGTCTTTTTGGCAGAAATATAAACAAAGGTTATTATATCTCAAAGTCGCGATCGAATCAATCACTCTTTTCCATCCGGAAAAGTATTGATCCCATATCCCAGAGTGATTTCACATAGCGATTTCGTTTTTCCCGCACTGGACAGTTTTCTGTTCTGATGTTATACTTGTTCTGTTCTCATACAGTTTTCAGGGAGGTTTTTTACCATGTCCGAAGAAAAAGATGCAAAAATTCAGGAACTGGAAGCCGAGATTGCCCGTTTGAAAGAAGAAAATTCAAAGCTTCAGGAGACTGTCCAGTGGATGCATGACCTGATCTGGAAGATGGTCCGTGACCGCGAGGGGCAGAAAGGAGATCCTGCCGATGGTACATACGCTTGTTCCGATGTCCGTGAAGATCAAGATCAAAAACTTTGAGACACCGGCACGGCTGATCAATCACATGGAATTATCCTGTGCAGTTGGTATGGCATGCCGCGAGGCTTCGCTCCCATGCCCGGTGGGAACTGCAGGAATGGGGCTCAAAGAGTTCGTAAAGTCGGTTCCGGATACTATTTTTTCAAGTCCGGCCGTCAATGAGAAATTGAAGGTTCTGATCCGCAATTATATCTATAAGAAGGGCGAGGTTCTGGATGACGACTCACTGATCACCCTGAAACTCGGATATGAAGAATCTTAGGTGTGGCTGCCGCGAGCCAGGTCAGCCGCATAATCTGATCCGGATCCGGATCATAATGGAAGGAGTTTACAGCGATGGGAATTACTGAAAAAGAGTTTCTCGATAAAATGATCGCGCTGGCAAAAGCAGGCGAGGATGAAATGGAGCATTTAAAATGCATGTTTTACGCATGGGCAGAATTTTTCGAAGCTGACGATGAGACCGTAAACGGGATTGCCGAACTTCTCGCTGACGCCGCGGAGATTTCCGATAAAGATGCGTTTATCAAAAATTTAAACTGTATTTTATAATTGCAAAAAGACCGGATCCTGCGTAAAGAACGGATCCGGTCTTTTTTGTTTACGCGAATAACGAGCCAAAGTCCGCGCTTGCGCGAGACCTTGGCGACTGTCGTGATAACTTCCCGTTACGCAAAAAGGTTCATTTTTATTCCTCTGTGCTGTCATCTTCCGGGCAGAGATACTCGATCAGAGCGTCCTGCTCTTTTCCGGACAGGCGGAAGAAACCTTCGCCTACGCAGAGGTAACCATCTTCAACATAAACTTCGCTGGAATCAAAATACTCGCCTTTCGCGAACTTGCGGTTTAATTCCGCATTGATCTCGCCGTAGTTTTCCACTCCAAAGATCTTGTTCTTCTTCTGTTCGATCTTCATTAAGTGATAATATGCTTTCTTTAAGTAATCGCCCCGTTTTTTCATAAGAGTTCTCCTTTGCTTTTTATATTCTCTGTAATAAAAGTGTACGGGATAATGCTGAGTTTGTCAATCAGGTATCCTGTTTCTTTAAAAAAATAAGAACCCCGCAACCCCGCATAAACACTGGATTTCTCGAGATTCTTATAAGTGGACCTGAGGGGAATCGAACCCATAACCATAGATTCCATGATAGCTCCATAAATAGCGTTTTCCCTTATTTTATGCAGGTTTCGCAGGAATTTTATAAACCTATTTCTTACTGTTTTTTCTCCCAAAAACGCTCTTTTTCGCAACTATGCAACACGAAATGCAACACAAGAACTAAAACTGAAGAGGAATCGTCCCTACTCTTTCTAATAGGGAAGGATCCATTGTCGTCGTGTGATATCTGCACTTTTTTAAATCTTGTCACAAAATAGAATCTTTTGCGTTTATATAGGTAGACACTAACTTAAGGAGAAAAAATAATGCTTGTATTTCCAGAAGAAAATTTAAGGTCCATCCGGATCATAACGACAACTATTCCGATTGCGATTGCCTGCTACAGCAAAAGAGATGAAGAACTCGTAATAGGCTTTGAATCAAACATTGAAGAAAATGGATATGACTATCTTGAAGTTGTGACCTGGTGTCGGGACAATGGACTGCTCTGCTCATCCTACCGCGAGATAAAAGGTGTTAGTTTCAAACTTCAATAAGTCTAAGGCGACACCCTGAACACAGGCGCCGCATTTCCCTACTTCTCTACATACCACACTTCCATCGCTCCACTTGATCTGCTGTGCCAGCACGCGCCCTGCAGGTCACCATCCTCCTGGAGATAATACCAGTCTCCGGAGCCGTCAGCCGGATCCACCTGCTTTGTGTCTGGATTCCACCGATGCCAGCCGGTCCGGATGTATCCGTTTGCTCCGAAGAGGTAATGGTGGTGGTTGATCAGACGCCAGTCCGATGCTACCCAGGATCCGTCCTCGTTTTGCCACCACCAGCCGTGCGCATCATGCTGCCAGCCCGGAGTGATGGTCTTCTGCTCCGTCGCTGGCCATGTCTTCATGAACTCTTCCGGGGTCTTGTAATGTTTCTTTATCCCACTGGTACTGCTACCCCAGTCTGGAAGCTGGAAGTGAGGTTTGTCCACGATGGATTTCCAATTTCCACCCCATTCGAGACCAAGTGCCACTCCGATCTTCCCGACTTTGGAAAAGAATCCATCTTTATCATAATAGGCACCGCGGCCGTCGGCTCTGTAAATATCAAACGCCACTCCCCACTGATGATAAGAGCTGTAGCTGCTGCCTTTCGCATTCGTGACAATAGTCCCCGGCTTTGTGCGTCCCTGAGCATACAGGGCATCCTGCTCTGCCGTGGTGCGTAGCGTCTCACCGATTTTGATCTGCAGTCCCTGCTTCTCGCATTCCTTGATAAGCTCCGCGGCCAGACACTGGAGTCGCGGATGGCATAAAGTAATATCTCTCACGTGATCACCTTCCTATTCTGCAAATACCCAATCATCAGCAAGCATATCCGCTTGTGATGCCAACCATCCCATCTGCACTCCAGATGTGCCCACAAATGCAATGGCTTTGTTGCCAATGGCATCATGCTCGCAATTCACAATCTGCCCGGATGCGTTCACATAGCTGATATTGGTTGCAATCTCAATGTACTGGCTTTTGCCATTCCATCCCTGTCTTGCTACTTTTAAACCACGTTTCAGATAGCGGATAGCGTCTGCAAATGAGAATGTAGCAGTACCGCCCAGCACCGGACAGTTTTTCTCATCTGCAATCTCCCATTCTTCAGACTGCATATTCATGAGCGTGTACTCTACACACTGGGTCTCTCTGATATCAAGGAGATCTCCCTGATCAGGATCCTTCTGTCTGCACCGCATCATAATGGTTTCTTTTTCAGAATCCCAGTACCAGTATCCGCCCCAGCCTGGAAGTTTCACCTTAGCTCCGGATTTCATTTTTTCAAATGCTTCTTTAAATTTCATTTTTTACCTCTTTTCTTTCATAAAAGTTGACAGCCCGGAAGGATATCCCCTCCGGGCTGTTGCGACAACGCAACGGCCATTCCCCGGACCGTGACGGGAGATATTCGGATCACCTCCTCCTAATCTTTCAGATTTGTTTCATTGCTGCTATCGATTTTATCTTTCAGAACTGCAATGTACTTCATCAGCCATTCAGGTACCGGTGCACCCATGCGACCGGCGTTTTCTGTAATTGATAAGGCTTCATTCAATAAGTACCACACCGTTGTAAGAAGGGACAGCATCGCAGATGGCAAATGATATCCGAGATTTCCAGATGTCTTTGCTAAGATGTAATCAATTACAATTGCCACAGTGATCACAAATAAATATGCGATCTTCTTTGCGATTCCCTTTGCTCCTTTTTTACTGGACCAACCATATGATGTGTCTCCCGGATGATCAATCGCTTCCACCATACTCGCAATCATCCCACTGATATAGTCAACGACCATTAAAAAGACAAGCAGTCCCAGCAAATAAAATGTGATTCCCAATTTTTCAGACAAAAAAGCAATCACTCCAGTTGCAATCAACTGGATCGTTGTGCACGTACCTCTGTTCATTCTCATTTCTCCTTTTGATTTTCTTACTATATTGTATGTTTGTCCGTCAGATCAGTCTGTAGTGTGGCCGTTCCTCCCCGAACTTTCGGTACCGGATCCAGTCGTCCAGGACGATTCCGACCAGTGCCACCGGCAGCCACATAAGAAAGTACTGCGGACAGATCTGCCCCAAGAGGTTGCCCGGAAGCCCGCTGTAGTCCCAGACTCCCCAGCCGAGCCACAGATTGACGATGCAGCCAGTCAAGAACTCTAATGTTGTGATTCCGACCGCACCGATGAGGACCTGCTGCCATAACGGCATCTGCCAGGGAAGAACCTCGTTGATCAATCCCAGAAATACGAAGCAGATCCCACCGAGTAAAAACATGGTCCAGTGACTCCGGCCGCGCCAGATCAGTTCGATCAATATGTAAAGCAGTCCGCCAACATTAAACAGGAACAGATATTTGTTCAGTAGTCTGTGACTCATCCACATCACTCACACCTTCTTTCATTGATGCAATATATGCCTTGAGGACATCTGACTGGTACTGTTCCGGCACATCTGCACCATAATAGATCTTCTGGATCTCATCTGCTGTCTCACATCCTGCGATCCACATGTTTACGGCATTGCAGTAGGTCGTGTGGTAAGATACGAAAGCCATTGCCATGGATGTAATAATCTGCATATCCTTAGCGCTGTAGTATCGGCATGGCTGACCGTCCGCGTGGTACTCAAGCTCAGTGGTGCCTGCTGCAAGCTGTACCTGCTTACCGAAGAGATTGAGCTGATCATGCTCCGTAAGTGAAAAATGCTCCGTGGATCCGTCCGACAGCTTGACATCGACTCCGGAATAGATAGCGTTCTCACATGCCTGACTGATTTCCCGCTTTTTCGCTGCCTGTAGTTCTTCCAGCGTCGGAACATACGGCTCCGGCGGAAGGATCTCGCCACCAGTATCCGGATCCGGTGTCTGGTACACGCTGCTATCATCTGACAGATAGACTGTCTGGCCCTCATCGCGATATACTGTAGTCCATCCCGTCAGCGTTGCGCATTCGATGCCGCCGTCCGTGTATAGGGTGATATCTCCCCATTTTGTCGGCGGTGTACCCACGAAGACAATCTGCATCACGTGTGGTTCGATCGTCTGGATGCTCCGGATCTCGTATGACTTGCTTGATCCCTTGATTTTGATTTTTTCCATGGAATACCTCCTAAAAAAATAATTTTTTGTATATAAAAAGGACCCTCGCGGATCCTGAGTTTTCAAATTTATGTGATTTGTAGTTGATTTTTGTGTTGATGAGTTGATTTTTCTCTTTTTCCTCAATTGTATAGTGACAAGGCCGATGTATCTGCTTTGAATTCATATGCTACGAAAAGCGAACTAACTGCATCTAAAAACGGATACCCAGGTGTTAAGACTATCAAAAGTCTTAGCTCTGCCGGTCAATTGACGCAGGCGGGTTCTTATCATTTTGAAGCGATTACTGCTGACGTCAATAAGGATGCTGGGACAGAAATATTTTCAGAGTATAATATGGGGGATTTTTATGCTCTTTTGCTCGGAGAAGATAGCAATTCAAATGACGGATGTAACTTTGGCACATTATTGATTGCTTCTCCTCGCATCAATAATGGAATTTGGATCTGCACAATCTGGCAGAAAAAAATGATACATTGGTATAAAATTGCGAAAATATCAACTGATTAGGCAACACAAAATACTGCTTCCCCACAAAATGAGCTTCCTGATGGAGTTGTTATACCAGCATTAGTCGACCAGTTCCATAAATTGATATCGCCGCTTGTTGTAAATGCTAAAATTCTCGATTCATTGGACTGCTGACGCAAAATAAGAGATCTACACTCAAAGTTTGGGCGGAATCCATTGGGAATAACTCCTAATTTTAATACATTATAACCAGATACTTCAGATGTTGTTGTTACTGTAATATGCGCAACTACGATTTTCCCATATTTATAAAACTTGATGTATGATTCATCAGTGACATTTTGCTTCGACTGTAAAGCTGCGGAAGAAACAACGAGATCTGACTTTAAAACATAATCGGATAACATTGATATTGTCGCAAGCCGATACTGTTCCTGCCATGTATTATTTCTCAATATTGTAACCGCGGCACTATTTTTTTCTAAAATAAGCTGGTTTGGACCATCTGGGGTATCAATAATTATTGTTGCAAATCGTCCATCACTTTTTTGCCAATTAACGTAACCACCAATCATTTCACCGCCAATAGAAATTTTTTTCCCCATGTCACTATACAATTAAGCCGGTCAGTCAGATCTGCTGTTTCCCGCCGTCATATCTCCGCGCATAGCAAACAAGCAGCCGTTTCCGCCTGCCTAAAAATCATATTTTTTTGCTCTTATGCGTACTTCCGGTGGGACGCTTTCACCTGTTCTTCCTTAACGGTGCAATATATGAGAGTTGTATCCAGCTTTTCGTGACCAAGAAACTCCTTCACCTGTTCTATCGGCATTCCACGCGCAAGCAAATCCGTAGCAATTGTCCGCCGGAACCGGTGCGGATGTGTCTTTTCTACTCCGGCCCGGGCACCCAGTTGCCGGAGCATGTACTGAATCCCGGCCACCGTCAGACGACGATCCGGATGATGCTCCGCACCGAATAGTGGCTCAGAATCCTGGGCCTTCCGGTCCTTCAGATACCGTTTTAAATAAAACTTCGCGCTATCCGTCAAGTACGTCTTTCTCTCCTTGCTTCCCTTACCATACACAATTAGTTCCTGTCGTCCCATTTCTATGTCTTTTACATCTAACGCTGCCATTTCTGAAACTCTGACGCCGGTCGAATATAAAAATTCAATCATCGCCCTGTCTCTCACTCCTGGACACGCATCGCGCAACCGCTCCATTTCTTCAGCCGAAAACGGCTTCTTTATCTCTTTTTCCAATTTTAATGTGCCGACTTTCTTTACCGGATTTCCCCGGACAAGTTCTTCCGTTACCAAAAAGTCCCAGAAACTGGATAAATAGTGCAACCTTGTCTGCACAGTGATTGCTTTCATTCCTTTAACTTCGCGCATATACCCGTAATACATCCGGAGATCCATGCTTGTTATGTCCGCAATGCTTTTACCCAAAAAGGTCATCACATTCCGGACTTCCTTCACATAGTGTTCCAAGGTTTTTCTCTTCCTGTTCATCGCGATCTTGCTGGCCACAAACATTCTGATCCGCGCTTCATCCCCATCTTCTTCAGTATTCACCAGTTCGGTACATTCCTCCCGAAGCTCTTTTCCATGAAAATTCATGTAAAGTACATTGCTGAGATGTTCTAACTGCTCTGGATCCAGCCGCGACGTCATCGCATTAAGTACGTTTTTGATAATCTGCTCTATCATAAAAGCCTCCTTTCCTTCACATTTCATTGTAAAGGATGGAGGCTCTGATAGGGCATTTACCCAAAACACATACTCAATTGTATAGTGATTTGAATACCACAAATAACAATTTGAATAAGAAGGTCGACAGCACGTCCTTGTCAAGCTATGCCCTAAAGTCGGAAGTGCTGATTTATCGCGGCGACTTTGCAGGAGACTTGAATGGTGCATCATCCTCGAAAATTCCTATCGGAATCTATAATATCGGAGCTGTTGATACCATCTCGAACGGTCCCGACAACGCACAATGGTGTCTGTTTATTCAGCTCCCGGGTATATATTGCACTCAAATAATGTGTATTGGTGGAGACAATGGAGTTGTGACAAGGCGATTCATTGGAGACCCAAAGGTCTGGACGTCATGGACTTAAATCATGATTTTGGCATAAAGAACACCTATAAAAATCGTAGTATTTTTTTGTGTTCCGTTTAAATTAGACACATCGATTTTAGCATTTTTACCTTCATCCCGGAAATAAGCATTCCATACAAAGCATGATGGATCTATACACCAAGCTCGCAGAATACCTACATATTTATATCCAGATGGAATATCACAAGTGATATCATGTGTTGATGTAGAATAAGGAGATCCGTTTGGTATAGTAACATCCGCGGATATTTGTCTCGCCACAACAAAATTTGACAAATCACTATACAATTGAGTGTACAGGTCCTTCAGCACCTTCCCCTGCGCCGCTGAAAGAGGAAGCCCAGCATTGTCTGTCACGCAGTTATTAACGATCTGCCCGGCATGCAATACGAACTGCAGTCCGGCTTTTAAATTTCTGAAGAACTGGAAGAAATTCATCTTCGACTTCATGGTTTCAAGAAAACTTGGAAAGCTGCTGATCCCTTCCACCGTTCCGGAATCATCAAACTCTGGGGTCTCAATATCCATAATATCCTGCACTGTTGCAGTTCCGGCCGGATTCACGGTAAGCGTGATCTGTGACGCATTCTGCACTGTGTGCTGAATATTGTATATGTACGCTGACGGGGAGATGTCACTCTGCACCGGCATTTCATCTGGCGTTGTCGCTTGTGTGACAGAAAATAATGTTTCCGCTCCGCCCTCAATCTTGGCATAGAGTCCGATCGTCTCGATTCGATACGTCTGATCCACTCCATCATTATCGAAGCGGACACTCACCTGTGCCACATTTCCGCCCAGTACTTTACTGTCAAATGGCAGCACACTCTGCACCACATCCTGTAGCCCAGTCAGTGCCGGAACATCGGTTCCCACCGGATATGAATAACTTGATGTTTTTGCGCTTGTGAAAATTAAAGGTTTCTCATTCGCTAACGCTTGCGCAATAAGGTTCTGTCCGTTCTCTGTTACAATGGCCGCTCTATATACTCCCATCGTTTTTTCCTCCTATTCGTTCGATATTGTCTGAATCTTGGTGCCTGATACCGCTCCACCTGTATTTGCCGCCTCTTCGATGTCATAAACGGTATGTCTGTAAATTGTCTGTACAAATACCCGTGAAACGGCTCCTGCTGCGTACAGGCGGCACGGAACACGGTTTGTTGTCTGCTGATTGGCAAGGATCTGAATGTGAGCTGGAACAACATCCCACAAAAGATCATAAAGAAGGTCGATCGCCCCGTAACGGTCTGATGTAACTTTTATCTTCAGCTTACAAGCTGCTGAATCAACGGACATCTCATATCCGTCTTCCCCGTACAGCTCCGTGAGCTTGTCTCTCAGAAATTCAATGGAAAAGGGAACGATCGTGTTGTATTTCTGCAGTACCCGTGCTCTCCGGTATTCCATCGTGTCTCCAAAACGATACGTGATCCCCAGGAGCTTTTCATAATACGCAATCGTTTCCTCATCACAGGTTGCGATGTAATTGTTGTCCTTCACCTTCTCGCTTGTTTCATCAAGCTTGTCAAGACTGTATCCATGTGCTTTTAATATCTCTCTGAATTCGATGATTGGCCGGAAGTATTCCGGCAACTGTCCTCTTAAAGTTTCTTCCGCTCTACTCACCGTTGATCACCACCGTCCCCAGTACCGGCACCTGCTGCAATGCAGATGTCTCTGTAAGCTTCAGATCTCCGCTGACGCCGTTGATCTTTACATTGGACACATTGACAACATCCTGGATCGTTAGGATGGAATAGATGATCCTGGACGCGTAGACCGTGACCGCATACGTGATCTGATGGGATTTTATAGCATCTCCCCATGCTTTACAGAGCGTATCCAGATATTCCTGAATCTTCTGCCTGATCTGATTTTTATAGGTTTCAACACCGTTCGGCATCATCTCTACAAAATCGATGTCACATGTAATATTTAAAGTCAACGCTGTGCCTGTTGTGATCGTCACTGCCGCGCCGATCGGTGCGATCCCATATCCGTCTGCGGATGGTACGCTGCCGCCATCTTCCGGCGGGCAGATGATATTCTGAACTTTCTGGACTGTAGCTGGAAGCGCCGGCCGGAGATCATCCCCGAGGATGCTGCAGAGGACGGTCCCGCCGCCCTTCCATGCCGGATATACCTGCACGGCTCCAACTCCTTCAATTGACAGAATCTCATTTTTATAAGAGGAGATATTTCCGCCGAATGCAGCGACATCAAACGTCTCATAGAACCGGCTTCTCAGCGCTTCCTCCGTCTCCTCTTCCGTTCCGGCCATGATGATATCTCCCAGAACTGCGGAGGTAAGATTTTCCACCGGCGTAATTGGGAGCAGATTCCCGGAATAGTTGTTTCCGGATATTCCCGTATCCTTGCACTGCATCGCATAGACGTATTCCGGCCCGCCTCCGGAGATCCGGTCTCCGGTCACGAAGATCTGGGAATCTGCCCCGTTGATCGTCTTGAATTCCGACCCGGATGGAACTGCGGTGTTAAAGGTTCCTTTCCGGACTGCTGCCGTTGCCTGTTTTCTGGTAAGTCCTCGCGTCTGAACGATCTTATCCAGGCAGTCACCGACCGCAGTGGCCGGATAGGCGTTATCCTGAATCTGCTTTAAGATCATGTAAACCCCTTCCAGATACCAGGCCGCCGGTCCAATCGCTGCCTGGATCATGCTGCCTTCCCTGGTGTCAATGTTGGGATCCACCTGGTCCAACATCTCTTTCTGAATCGCTTCCCTTGTATATCCGCTAAAATCGATCACACACTCACCTCCTCCGTCAATGTTCCATATACCGTTTTCACATCAAAGCTGCAGCTCAGCTCTCCCGGTATTTTTTCCGTAAATACAAAATTTTCCACTGTAAGGATTCGGCTGTCTCCTGAAAATGCATCTTCGATCCGGCGGGGGAGTTCACTTTCGATGTAATCCCGTTCTTCTCCCACCAGGTTCTCCAGTTCACTTCCAAAATCAGACGAATAGATCTGCCACCGGAACCGTTCAATCTGAAGGATGATCTCCACGGCCTGACGCATTGCAGGAAGTCCTTCATCCATGCCGGAGACCTGTTTCGATGACCAGTCGATCAGGAATGTCCTTGTCGGTTTTTCCACATGATGCAGGGTCACATCAAGCCCCACACCTTCCGGTAATACTGCCATGATGACCTCCTTATGTGATCTTTGATAATACAATAAACTGCTGCCCTTTTTGGACTCGGAGGAGCAGGACCTTGTCTCCCGCTTTTAACCCTTCCGTGACTGTTACTGTTCCACCGGCGCCACCCTTCACCTGCTCCGTCCGCTCGATGACGTTGCTCGTCAGGATCAGCGCATTCCCGGAAATCGGCGGCAGGGAGGTATCTGTCTGGATCGTGAGCGGAGAGGTCTTTGTGACGGTCCCAGTGGCCTTGTCCGTCATTTTTATCGCATTCATATAGTTTTTTACGATCTCCTGAAGGACTCCAAGAAGTTCCGTTGTCATATGATGCTCACACCTCCCAGTTGTTCAAATGATTTCACTTCAATCTGCATGGTATGGTCCTCTCCTTCCCATTTCTGCGTCACCTTTTCTGCAAGGAGCAGCCTCGACGTGGCAAGATCTTCAATATCCCCGACCTTAACCGGCAGAATCATGCCGGCACGGATCTCCGGCAATCCGATTGCCTCCAGCTTCAACGTCTGAAGGACCCGGTTGTAATACTGGAGATATGCCTCACACATCTTGTCGATCTGTGCCTCATTCAGGTTCTCATCCACCTCATCATAATACTGCAAAAGCCCCCACTTTTTGATCGTATCGGTGTCTTCATGCACGTACACGTCGGTGCGTCCACTCTTTTCATTCTTCCGGGCAAGCTTCACGCGGTTATAGGTATCAGAATCAATATCACGCTTATAGGTGTAGTCTGTTACCAGACTGCCATCTCCTACCATTGTGTTCGTAAACCAGTTTTTCGCTTCCACAAGCGTCAGTTCTCCGGCTTTATCGTACAGAATGAAGATCTTCCCGGTCTGGACAATGGTCTCTGACAGCGCGTCAAATACAATGTTCAGACAGTCATCATTTTCCTTCAGAAATGTCGGAAACACATACCCGGTTGTTTCCAATGTTCCTACTTTCAAGCCAAAGTCTCCGGCAATCCGCGTAAGGATCTGTTCAAAACTCATGTTGTCAAGGGAATAGCTGGCATTCGCTTTCAGGTACCGAAGCTGATCATAAGCGGTATAGGTTGTCTCACCATCCCTGGTACGTTCAATGGTAAACACATATCCTTTGAACAGCTTTGTTCCATCGACACTGTACTCCACGGAGCTTCCCTCCGGAATCCCGATCGGACCATCCTCCAGACAGGAAAACTTTAACTTTCCAGGCGCATCCATCCGGTTCGTCGTGAACTCGATCTCTCTGGCAACCTCTATGTATTCCATGATCGTTATCAGGTCTGAACCATCGGGAGCTTTTCCTTTTATTTGGACCTGCAATGATCTCTCCATCTTTCATCACCCCGTAATCTGCAACTGGCTTTCCTGTACCCATCCATAGGATCCGACGTGGACCGGATACGGGTTCCCGGAAACGATCCGAGTCACCGTAGTGCTCAGGTTGTTGGCCGTTCCATAAGGTCTACCGCCGTAGCTGTCATAGCAGTATTCCCCGTTTACGATCACCGCGGCACCGACACGAAGAACCGGGGATTCAACCGCCCTCGGAGTCTCTGTGGATGCCTCAGCGCTTGCCTGCCCTGTGGCAGGAGTCTTTAATATCGAGACGATCTTCGGTGCATAGGAGCGATACTCCTGTAATTCCAGGCTGTAATAGATATCTTTGGGTTCCCCGCCCTTATCCTTCGTCTCAAAGTTTGAAACAATGCATTTCATATTGGTGTCGGATCCACCGGACCTTGTGATGATCAGACGGCAGATCTGCTTTTTCTTCAATGCTTTTTCGAAATATTTCAAATAATAGGATGGAGATTTTGCCCTACCGTTTACATACACGGCCTGGCGATCTCCCGGGAAAAAGGATTCCCAGGATACCTCTTTTAAAGAAGGCTTCCTGGGAACCACGATCTCACCCACACCGATGACGTCATACGTTTTATGGTCTGTCGGATTTTTTATTTCAATCTCTTCCGGGTTTACCGGGAGCTTTACCTTCTTTCCGGCAAATGCCAGATAGATCGAACATCCGATTTTTAATTTTGCCATGAACACACTCCTTTCATCATCCGTGCGATACCGATGTCTGGGAGTTCATCTGCTCGATGAGCATCTTCCGAATATAATCCGTGACATCATCGGCCGTCAGGTTTCCACCCGCTGATTCCGGAATCGACACATTGATTTCCGGTGCCAGAGTCTTCAGCTCGATCTTATTCATATACCGTCGTTCCGCAAGATCCCGGTAGATTTTCAGATCTTCATCTGACAATTTGATATCATCCACCTTGCCGACTTTTCCAACCTTCGCGACCTTATCGATATTGTTTCCGCCGGAAAGGTCCAGGTCGTTGAAGCTTCCCGCGAGTTTTCCAATATCAAGATCCAGATTGTCCAGTTTGGAACCGAGATTTGCCCCGTAGTTTCCCCATTCTGCCGCTGTAGCACCGATATCAAGGTTTGCCATCCGCTTAATCTGGATTGCATTCTCTCCAAAGGTATCGTCTACCCAGCCAGATAGTTTTCCGCGGAAGCCACTCACAGCCCCCTGAAGATGAGAACCTGTCAGTGCATCGATCGCACCTGCCGCAGTTTCTACCATACTGAGGATCGTATCCAATGCATTCGAAAACAGATGTGCAATAGCAGCAACTGGATCGTTAAATACATTCGCGAAGAACTCTGCAAACGAAGCGATCACATTCCAGAGTGTGGCAAATACATTGTAGCCAACTGCGTAGGTCATTCCGAAGACCTGTCCGACCCAGCCGCCGACTTCCTGCATCCCGATTCCAAACTGCTGTGCTGCGATCAATGCTCCCGCAAACAATGCCACCAGGAGCAGAATCGGCCAGTTCGCGGCCGCCCACGAAGCCATGTGAATTCCTGCCACTGCTGCACTTCCAAGCGCTGCCTGGACCGCCTGTGCCTTCACAAGCAGGAATCCCAGCCCCACGGCCGCCAGGATCGGAAGGATCATATCCATGTTGTCGGCAACAAAAAGTGCCGCCGATCCAATCCCTGACAGTGCATCCGTTCCGACTTGAGCCATCACGGACAGCAGCGAGATCGCTTCACCGAGGATCTCCTGTCCCTGATCTGTCTGAATAAAATCATTCCAGGACTGTGCCATCTGCTTTACTTCATGCTGGACGATGTTCTGCGCCTGCGTCATCGCATCCGACAACGTCATCGGGATCGATTCAAACTTCTGGTTCGTCTGATCCGCCATATCAAGCAGCGCATTCTTTACAACCTGAGCTGTGACTTTTCCGTCCTCCGCATACTGCTTGATGGATCCGGACGCCCATCCCATACTCTCCTCGATGGTCCTGGCGATTCCCGGAGCCGCCGCCAGAATGGAGTTTAAGTCCTGACCTCGCAGGACACCAGCCGCCATCGCCTGGGTAAGCTGCACCATCGCATTACTCTGTTCCTGAGCCGACGCACCGCCGATCTTGAACTGCTTATTCACCTGCTCCGTGAATGCGATCAGCTCCTGGTTCGAAGAGAATGCATTTCCGGCATTCAGCCCCATCTTTCCGACTGCATCTGCCGTATCGGAATAAGCCGCTTTGGAACGCAGTGCCGACTGATAGATCATCTCACTCAGTTCATTCGTTGTCTGAAAGCCGTCGTTCATGAGGTTTAAGCGGGCGTTGATCTGAGCCTGGGTGTCAGAGAAATCCAGGAAACTACGTACCAGTGTTGTCACACCGGCGGCCGCGGCAATCCTCTTGATCGTACTCAGGAGTTTGCCCGCTTGGTCATTTGTCTTCTGTGTCTCTCGTCCCAGACGTGACTGGTTTTCGATCGTATCGATCAATGCGGAATTGCCTTCCTTGATTGCTGCTGTCATCTGGTCAAAACCTTTTCCACTAATACTGTTGGCCGTGTCTCCCAATGCTTGAAGGGCAGCTCCCTGTTCCTGGATTTTTCCGCTGAGTTCCGTGATCTTCTGATCCAGGGTATTAAAACCGGCTGCCGCGATCGTATTGGAAGACTGCCCCATCATATTGATGGAATTGTTGATCCTTTCAGTTGCTCCCACTGCTGACTCACCAAGCGTTAAGAACCGGGTGAATGCAGCCGTAAATTCATCCGTCAAAACAAGATTTTCCTGTATTTTACCCATTCACATCGCCTCCTCACTTGTTTTTCATCTCTTTCGACAACCGGTCCATCATTGTAAACATAAGAATCTTTTCCCTCAATGGCCGTTTCTCAAAGTCTTCCGGGAAGATTCCAAGGGAGACAAAAGCAAAATAGCTTGTTTCTGTCTCCCAGTCTCCTCCCTCTAAAAGTTTTTTGCGGCATTCTTCAGCTCGCTTGCCATCTTGACATCGTTGATCTCAGAAACCGCATCCATGACAAGATTCTTTTCCCCGATCGTGAACATGAGGCCCGGCACCTCTGTCGGGTCCATGACACCATAGAAACTGCAAAGCTCTGCATCCTTGAGATTCGGTGTCTCCATGCAGGTCACGATCATCTCATTTATATAAGTCGCATTGTTAAAAACACCTTTTACAGTGTTTCTTTTTACGATCCTATCGTTTTCCTTCGGTGTGATCGCTTTTACAACAAACGGGATCTTCTCCCCTTTTTCATCCTTAAAGTTTTCCAGATAAAACTCTTTCGTCTTTCCGGCCGGAACCGGTCTTAAGTATGCTCCTAAATTTCCCATGTTTTTTCCTCCTATTTGCCTAACTGAGCTGGCTGGCTGTTAAATGATTTCAGTACCTCGAAATCGCTGAATGTGAACTCGATATCAATCTGAAGACTCTCCGCAGAATCATCCAGGACCGCGATCGGGATCTTCTTTAAGATGACGTTATAGAGCACAACGGTTTGGGTACCCAACGATGAGGATGGATCATCGTTCGTGATCTGGAAGTTGATCGTTGGGAATTTTCCGGTACGTTTAAACTCCGATAACAAAGTTAAAAACGTCGGGGTTCCGTAATAGATCGTAGCTGATCCGGAATACTTTAATCCTTTGACCTTTTCCTGTTCTGTCAGCGCTCCGACAACCTTAAACTCACCCGTCTGGATCTCAGCGTTAGAGTTAAATTTCTTCAGTCCAAACAGAAGCTCATTGCTTCCATTGATCACAGTAAAAGCTTTTCCGGCCGCGCCGCGGTAGGAATCCTGTGCGAGTAAATATCCTTCGTTGATTACCATATCTTACACCTCCTTACTCATTGTCCGAATTAACAGACACATTTACTGTCATGTAGATCTTCTCAATGCTGTCCACCGGCTGGATCGCAACGTTTACAACAACGGCATCGATCTCGTTTCCGGCCAGGACTTCCACATCATCCGGAACAAAGTTCTGCACGCCTCCGTTTGCCTGCATCTCATTTAAATATCCAACGATCCAGCCCTTCAGAAGATTTCTTCCATCGTCGTTATTGTTGGTCTTCCCGATGTAATACAGGGAAAACTGCTTATAAACATCATTGCAGAACTGGTTCAGGACACGCATCACGCGGTTCTTTGCAAAGCAGCTCTGTTTATCTACCGTGAAGCTTGTCAGGGTGTTGATATCTGTGCATACCTTGACAGTGTCAAAGGTATCGATAAACACAATCTTGCCCTTCTGGATTGCTTCCTCGATCTCCGTATCGGTCAGCTTCGGACTCGCTTCCACTGCGTTCGGATATCTGGAATAGGTCAGGGACTGATTATACGGAGCACCTGCCTCCGCTCCGCCGAGCCACCAGGTTACCTGCTGTGGAGTCAGCACCGTACCGTCAGAGAGCTTAACGCCGTTTCCGGACGAGATCACCCACTCGGTATTGCTGTCCTCTGCGCCTGCCATAACTGCCTGGCACTTCCGACCGACACGTTCAGAAATCCTCTTTACAAAGGACGCATAAGCCTCGATCACAACCGACTCCGTTCCGTCGTAAACCACGATATCGAACGTGTATTTTTCCAGTGCTGTCAGGAATGCGGAATAATCTGCATTGGCGACCGTCGGATCCACACCGCCACTCAGAGCGGTTCCGGCTGTCTCTGTGAACGTGTTTCCGGTTCCCGAGAATGTCACCCAGGCATTTGCGGAAAGCTCAGAAAGCGCGGTTACTGTCTGTTCATCCACGGTTCTTCCATCCACGACCGTAGATACCACATAGGTTCCGCCTGTGTCCGGATCTTCCTGGACGATCATTGTGATATCATTTCCGCGGATGCCTTCATACAGTGCTGTCACCGATAAGGCGCCGATCGTTCCGGACGCCTTGACGCCGCCGGTTCCCTTCGGACGATATAACAGGATCTTGATCGGTCCCGGTGTGGTATCGCTGCCCTTCATCATTTCCTTAAGGAATAATGCTTTCTCATTTGTGACATCATAGCCGATATACGGAGTCAGGTCTTCTCCCGGAATGATCGTCTGAATGACCTCACAGGGTCCCCAGGAGAGCGGCTCAGCGATCGCCACAACGCCCTTTTCTCCCACACTTGCGGAAAGATTCCCGCTCGATTTTGTATTGATGTACACGCCCGGCTGGACCTTATTCTGGCTCATCCATGTACCACCTGCCATGTTATCTGCCTCCTTTCAAAGCTGTCTCCAGGGCGTCAACCGCCTCAGAGATCGTGTATTCCGGTTCCTTCAGGATCACCCTGGCGAAATCCGGCTGATATGCCGCAAGACGGCGGCTTTTCAAAAGTTTCTCTGTGGAGTACTTCTTTTCCTCCGTTTTCTTAGTCGTTTTCTTTGATACCGACATTGTTCTCCTCCATCTCCTGCATCATGTTTTCCGTTTCTTCCACCAGGATCCGCGTCCGGATATGGAACTGGTAATGCAGCTCCTCATCTTCAATGCTCCACTGCTGATCCTGCACTGGAACCGGAACGCTCTTTCCGCTGCCATCTGTGTATGGGAACGGATCCAGATTCCGGTCCAGAAACTCCGCGATCTCATGGATCTTCCGGTTTCCGTTTACCAGGTTCCGCTGCTGTACAAAGACAAGATCCACGCCGAGATCACGGAAATAGTGGTTTCCCACATGCTCCTCGATCGTGGACGGCATGAAGAAAAGAAAGAAGCAGGGAAAACTCGTTCCCTGCTGGTTTGGGCTGTCATATACCGGATAGTCCGGATATGCTCCGGTAAGCATACCGGCCAGGCTGTCGATCACATGATGTAAGGAAAAGATCATTTGAATGCCTCCTCTACCCGTTTTTCCAGTTCCGTCCGGACCACATCCCGGTACCTTCCGATTCCTGCCTCTTTCATGTACTTCCCCTGCACATAGCTCGTTTTGGTTCCGACCATGATACCGCCGGATCCATCCGGACTCCGCTCCAAGAGATTCCCATTGATGATCAGACCCGGAACGAAATGTTTATCGCCCCGGTGTCCGTCATTCACATAGGATGCGTACTGCATGTTGTTATTGAGTTCGGTCCGGACACTGCCGCCCGTCACGACCGGTGTTGTCACACTGTCTGTCGCCCAGTGCTGTGCCATCTGCCCGCTTCTCATGTTGGTCCCGGCAAGGGTTCCATCATTCGGCGGCGTCTTTTCTGTTGCCACGCGAACCGCCTCAATGGTCGCTCCTTCAGCAACCTCTGCCATAATCTTCGGAACATTCTCTCCGGCTTTTCTCAGTTCTTCCAGTCGTTTCCGCATCTGGCTTCCAAAGCTTGACATCTGTTCACCTCCCGGATCCGATCAGGTTCTCTCTCAAGAGTGTCACCTCTTTATGTTCCAGACCAGTGAGCGCACCGCCGATCGGATCATAAAAGTCCTGCGGAGGTCCGGCAAGATACCGTTCCGGCTCGTTTGCATGTCCGATATTTCCTCCGCGGATCACATACAACTCGTCTCCGGCCTGGATGTCCACAGAAAGATCGCAGGAGAGCTTGTCCTCTCCTCTGATCCTGGCGGCATTGTCGGTGATGCCCGGACTCCCGGTTCCTGTATGATACACGCGGCACGGGACCTTCTCCGCAACCGTTTTCCGTTCCTGTCTGGTGACATTCCCGTCCTTTACCGGAACGACCCGGCAGACGTCCATGAGATCGGTATACCAGTTTTTGAAAATCGGATTGTCAAATAACATACTGTTTCCTCCTCTGATGAGCTATGCTCATTTTCATACGTGTTTCCACACTCACCTTTCGTCCTTTATTTGACGCGCCTGCAAGCAAGGCATTTTTCTTACGTGCCTCAATTTGTGCTGGCGTGTTTTGTGAAAGCAAACCATTTTTGCTAGCATGAAGAGTATTCTCAGATGGGGTACACCATTCAAGGTTTTCTACACGGTTATCTGTTTTTACTCCATTAATGTGGTTGATTACCGTCTTCCTGTTCGGATTAGGTATAAATGCAAGAGCGACTAGACGATGAACTCGCATATACCGATATTTTCCTGAATCTGCCAATGCAACATCATAATATCCATCTTTTTTCAAATTAGGTTTTAAATTGCGGCTTTTCCCAGTATTCCCATAGTTTAGGCTCTTCACCTTCCCTTTGTTACTGACCGAATATCTTCCTTCAAACCCTGGAACATCTTTCCATATCTCATCCAATCCACATGCCTCCCATCCCCACCAGCCGGGCGAGCGTTGCAAGCTGCTGTCCGTACTGCGTGGCGTTCCAGCTGCCCCACTTCTCGGTTCCGATCGTTACAGCGGAATTATCATAGCTGATCTGGGTATCGCCCATCGTGGCGCTCTTAATGACTCCTGCGGGCTGTGCCTTTGCGGCTGCCTGTGCCGCCCCGGAAGACTCCGGAGCGTATGTCTTTAAGTACATCGCCGCAAAATGCGCCAGGTAAAGCCCTGCGGCATAGCGCCACATGCTTCCCCAGCGCGATGGAAGGACACTGTCATTGACCTGTTCCAGAAACATCTGAAGGATCCCTTTCGGAAGAAGATCCTGAATTTCGGGATCCCCATCATTCTCTGGAGTGACTTTCTTCGTAAACTGCGGGAAGTCTTCCCGGAACATCTCTTCCGTGTAAGCTCCCCGCTCTCCCGGCTGTGTAAGGTTCGCCGCCTGCTCTTTTGCCGCCTGAAACTTTGCTGTCATCGGGTTTGTGCTTCCATACGGCCACATAGGCATCACTCTTTCTTTGTACTCTTCGCTTTTACAGACTTCTTAGCCTCTTCCTCCGCCGCCGGTTTCTCAGTGTCAGGACGGATGTCATATTCTGCTGCCTGCTCTGCCGCCGCATCATCTGCCTTATAGAGCTCCTTGTCTTTGGTGCCGCCCGGAACCGCAATATTACCGCCGACGATCGCTCTCTGGACAAGCTCACTCTCTGCGACATCCTCCGGGATCTCTCCGATATAATCCTTTTCGATCCGGTAAAACGAGCCATCGGCCCGTCTCACCAGATAATTTCTTTTCGCTATAATAAACATGTGTTCCCTCCTTAAATTCCGTCTACATAGAGCATGGTCTGGTCGTAGAACATCTCTACCTCGGACAGGTTTCCGGCATAGGCAGTGTCAAAGCAGAAGTCATTAGTGTTAGAGCTTGTCATGGCTCTCGTCAGCGGTACCAGCTCATCCATCGCAAGGAAACGTTCCTCATTGCGATAGACCACCATACGATCCACCCCTGCATCTCCGGCTCCCTTGCACCACTTTGTTGCTGCGATCACAAGATCGGATCCGTTCTGCTTGGCAACGTTGTTCTCGAGCAGGAAGGTTAAGATCGTCTTTTCTGCCAGATCTGTCACCTTTGTGGTTGCGAGGTAATTGAACTGCTCATACGGCATGATGATATGGTTCGGAATCGCTGCATTATCGTTCTCGGAGGCATTCCATGCTAAGAGGATCGCCTCGTTGATGTCCTTCAAAATCTGATCTGGTGTCTTGTCCTTGAACTTTGTACTGGATGTCGTTGCACCATTGGTTGCCGCGTTTGTTACGGTAACATCCGGATTGTTTAACAAGCCTGTGGTGCCAAATCTGGAAAATCCCACGTAGGTATTCTCATCCATGTGCTTGTCGTAAGTCAGACGCAGACCGTCACGAAGGAGACTGTCCATGTTGCGTCCGGTCATATTACCACGCTGCAGATCGACCCACATCACACGGGTACCTGCGGCAACCACGTGGGTTTTATACTGTCCTTTCGAGAAGTCTGCCTGTACCATCGGGATCCCGTTCGCGCCGCCGGAATGCATCAGGTTATCCCCGGAGCCTCCAGTGATGCCGTAACCCACCTGCATCGCGGAAACAAACTCTGCCCAGCCGCCGCCAACACGGATCGGGATATCTCTTGCGTATGTGAAGCTTGTGAGCGGTGTCCGAACGAGCGTATCACGCTTCTCAAGCTCAGCCGTGAGGAACGCCTGTCCGGAGGCAATTCCGGCAGCGTCCATTGTAAATGCACCTGCGTTTGCGGCTCCGGCAGACCCGCTCACCGCTTTATCTAAGTTGTATGTACCTACATTCTTAAATGCCATGTCTCGTTCCCTCCTATGCGTTTAAGATGGTCAGGATCCGCATCTCTGCCACGCCATTGGCATCTGCGCTTCCCTTCCACTGTGCGTTTGTCAGTTCCACGTTCTTTCCGGTATCTGCTGCCGCTTCAAAGCCTCCGATAACTGCCTTCGGGTAAGACTCATTTTCCACGGTGCGGATGTAGACCTTTCCGCCCGGTGCCGGTGTGCCATTCTGGCAGATCACGTTCACACAGCCGCGCTTCATGACCGGCACGGCTTCGTTTTTGTGATATCCGCCCTCGTTCTGGTTCATATAATCCGTTGCGGATTTTACCTCACGAAGTGCGACACCGACGAACTTCGCCGCTGTGGATGCTGCTTCCCACGGTTTTACTGCTCCCGCGGTTCCAAGTACTACCGGCGCACCGAATGCGATCTCACCTTCGCTCGGATGGGTGTCTACCACCATATCTGCCTGTCTTGCATAGCTTCCGGCATAGCCGTGCGGCATGCTCTTTCCAATTACCTGTCCTCTCATCAGTTATTCTCCTTTCTCTTGTGCGGGTTTCTTGCGTCATAAGCGGCCTGACACTGGTCCACATCCATGACCGGCGCTTTATCAGCTGCATTCTTTGCGTTCGCGCGGGATGCATTTAAGATCGCGCTGATATCGCTCTTCGAATCGTTTGTGGTAACAAGTTTGATCAGCGCATCAGAAACAGCCTGTCTCTGTACCGGATCCTGGATCGCGGCCACGGTCGGACGCATTGCCTTTAAGATTCCGAGAGCTACTGCTTTGTCCATACCTTCTGAAGATTCTCCATCCATCTCTTCTGCCGGAACGACCTTTGCCTCGCCCTCTTTCTTTTCTTCTCCCTTCGGATCAGCGTCCTCGGTTCCCTCTAATGCCTTGATGGCCTCGTCCATCGGATCCTTCTTTTCTTCCTCCGGAGCTTTATCAAGGACCTCTAAGAGTTTGTCGATCTTCTTATCCAGGGCATCCAGAAACGCGGCGTCCTTAGTCGGAGTCTTTCCTGTCTCTCCCGGCTTCTCCTCTGATGTCTTTTCCCCCTCCGGGGTCGCTCCCTCCTTGCCTTTTGTCTCCTCCGCATCTAACGCGGCCGCAGCATCCATGGCCAGCTGCTGGATTTCTTCCGGACTCTTATCCTTGACGGCCTGTCCGAAGAGGTTGAAAAATAATCCCTTTTTACTCATTGCTTTCCTTTCCGGCTTGTCTGCCTTTTTGTTTTTATCTGAATCTAAAATAGCGGCCCGCTTCCCGGCTCTTCCCCGGTCCACTACCGCTACATGATTCCCTCTGATATTTTTCTGGCTGTATGTGCCATCCTCATTCTTCGCATAATCACATTCATATCCGCAGCTGATTTCCCGCTTTCCGTTCTGGATCGCATCGATCAGGTCTCTGTCGTGGATATGAAGATCCGCGATCATGAAGTCCTTCCATTCACCGGTTCCCCGGCGGATATTCTGTGCATGCCCCATCTCGTAGTTCTTCACGTCATCCGGTCCGATCAGTCCAGGCGGATGATCATTTGTCACCGGCTTGCCCTCAAAAGACGCCATGGCCGCCTCGGAAAACACTTCATCCGGCGAACGGATGACAGCGATGATCCGGCTGGAATCCCCACCGGAGAGCCCCAGCTCACTTCCGAGATAGTCCTGCGTTCCGGTGCGGGCAATTGGCACATTCTTACAAATCAAAAAGCCCTCGCCAGTCTCGAGCTGGTTTGGGCTTATCGTGTATCCGTAATACGCAAGCATCTATTTCCACCTTTCTGTCTTGTCGCACCTCACGCAGCGTTTCACATAACCTCCATACGGGCCGGAATCCCGGCTCCAGTGTTTGCAGTAGTGATGGCTGCATCGATGCTGTCTGATCCACTTGAAAAATCCTATTGTAATCACCTCCCTGTTTGTTGCGACGTCGCAACACCTAAAAATGGGTATAAAAATACCACCGGCCATTTCTGACTGATGGTACTAATCTGTTATTTTGATTTCTTTAATTTCATGCTCCATCACTTCTGTTTCCCACGGAAGTTCTTTTCCATCCTTTAACGGTCTGTGCAGAGTAATACTTGCCTCTTCTGGATCATTATCGTATGCCGAAGAAAATTCCGTACACATTCCAACCAATTCTGATCCGTCATTTAAATAAATCTGCACCTTTTTCCCTTGAACCTGATACATTTCAAGCTCCTTGCCTACCAACATAGCTTACTCCTTTCTCGGCACTATATGGACACCATTTTTCGAATAATGAATCGAAAATCTTGAAGTTTCTATGGTTTCTCCCGTATTTGCATCCACGGCAACGCCAATTATATGGTCCGCCGATACAAATTCTTTATTCGTCCAATGTCCCTTGCTGTCACGTTTTATTTGACCTGTTCCGGCATATTGATCAACTAATCGCTGTGCTTCTTCCGCAGATACCTTCAAATAACTACGGCCATCTTTGTAATTTTTGTGTCCGAGGATATGCTTACCCTGCTTTCCTTCTTCTATCGTCTTATTGACTTCAGGAGAACGTATCTTCTTTTTCAGTTTATCATCCTGATACAGGCTATGGAACTTATCCCATTTCTCAGAATTATTATACTTCAACTCCCTGAACTTCGCAAAGTCTTTCGGTACATCATTCCCCAGAATGGCCCGATACTCTTTATGCTGCTTCATATCTCTGAGGAGCTGCTGCCGGTTCTTCTCTTTTTCCCGGTACGCTGCGATCTGCTTCTTCGTCCGCGGATCTCGGCTCAGAGGATTCTTTTCGATGCTTGAAAAGTCCTTGTCCTTCTGGATCCGATCCGCGCTCTTCCCGATCGTGGTGTACTTGACCAGGCTGTGCAGGCAGTTCGGATGGATGTTCAGATAGGTGTTCGACAGATCATTACTCCCATACGGATCGACCTTCCCAAACGCTACCGTTAACGGCGGATAATCCGGATTGGTGCCGCTCTTCGAGTACACACGCCCTTCTAACGGCGCACACACCGGACAGGTTGTCCCGACTTTCGTGATCTGCCAGAGATCATATTCATCGGATGTCAGGA
Source organism: Pilosibacter sp. NGB245 (assembly GCF_057397225.1). Taxonomy (NCBI): domain Bacteria; kingdom Bacillati; phylum Bacillota; class Clostridia; order Eubacteriales; family Clostridiaceae; genus Pilosibacter; species Pilosibacter sp. NGB245. Next base: position 2,154,600 of record NZ_CM171584.1, read on the forward strand.
GTGCTGCCACTTCCGCCTGTCTGGCCGTCGTCCGGACCGCCATGTTTCCGTAGGCCTGCATGCTCCATTTCCGTCCAGCTTTGTCCGTAAAACCTGTAATTCCGTTTGTCTCCAACTCCTTTACAAGGTCCTGGCTGCTCTTGATCCACGGCTTCCCTGCCGCCTCCTGCCGGAGGATCTGTTCCAACGCCAGTTTCCGGTACGGATCGTTCTCCAACCTTGCGATCGTAAGCACATTCTCAACGCTACTCTTCGCCGTTCCCGCCATCTCCATGAGTTCCCCTTGAAGATTGTTCGCCAACTGCTCCATAATAGCAATCTGGGTCACGGAGCGTGTTCCTGTGATCGTCCTCGCGTTGGTATACCCGGCGGCATCTTTATCCGAGTGATAAAAAATCTTTTCAATCATCACTGGCACATAGTTCCAGGAGGTGTCCACCATGTTCTGAAGGATCTTCTGGACCCGCTCCAGCGCCGCTACCTCGGCATATTCTACATGCCCTGCGGCACGTTTCCGGGTGATCTCTCTGATCAGTTCCTGCTCTGTCCGGAGGAAAAGATTTCGAAGCAGCGCCGTAACATCAGCCTTCTTTGGCGGCCGGATCTTCGTTGCCATCGCCTACATCATCCTCCCCTGTGCTCCCTGGGAAGGAAAAGCCCGCCATAGGATCCTGCATGCTGCGGGACTCCGAGTAGAACTTTCCTTTCCCGGCTTCGATTGCTTCATCCGTGATCTTGCTGTAAAGTCCTGTCTCATCGGACAGACTCTTCAGTTCCTGCATAGCGGTTGCCGCATCAATCAGGTCATTCTGATATACCGCAAGGACCGCATTGCTCTTCCGCTCTGTGATCTCCGCCACGTCTTTCGCATCCGGCGTCTGCATCGGCGGGAAGTCGATGTCCATATCGTCCGGAATCCTGCCCCATGCCGATAGCGCCATGATCGGGAGTAGCCGTTCAATGATTCCCCGGAGCTCCGTCTCCCGCAGTCCATCGATGTAATCATAATAGTTCTTCAGGTCGGATTCTCCGGTGGAGTTCATGCCAGCAGGCGAACGTCCAAATAACTTCGTCACCGGCGTCCTTGCGGCTCCGGCCACGTCCATCATGACACGGTCATAGACATCCGGAAGTCCGGTAAAGGTGTACTGGGTATTGTGGATCGCGTCCCCCTTGTTGATCATCCGGGTTCCGAAGTTGCTCTCCATCACGGACTGCGCCGCCAGTGTGTTCCAGAAGCGCCGCTGAATCTCTGCATTCGCAGACCCGAGTAACTGATCCAGTCCATCGGTCTCCTGGTAGTTGATATTCGCCCGGAATGTGAGTGCCGCAATGTTCCCGGCCACGTTGTCCCGGCGGGTCAGCTCCTCATAGATTGCTTCGACCTCCGACTCCCCCCAGTACTGTTCGGTCACCTGCTCCATCCATGGAAGCTCCCTGCCGATGAACCGGATCACCCGACTGTGGTGCACTCTCGCCACCATGGTCCCTGTTTCATCATTCCGGACCGTGTAGAACATCGGAAGCCCGAAGTCTGGATCTTCCGGATCCGTGACAAGCTCTCCTTCCGGGTACACTCCGTTCCAACGATCCAGAATATGAAGTCCAAGAAAGCTTCCCGGCATGATCGTGTCCAGGTTCAGCGGCTGGCTCATGTCATTGTGTCCCTTGATCAGGATCACGCCCACCGCGCCGCCATAGAGCCGTCCCCAGCACATTCCAAGGAGCAGCTTCTTCCGGATCTGTGTCCGGCGCTCTAACTGTGTCATCTGCTTCAGGTATTCCGGTGCCACACTGGTCCTCAAGTCGTACCATTTTCTCATCATGTCGTTCGGGATCGTTGAGATAATGTTCTGAATAATCCAGTTCTCCCGATACAGGCTTGTCAGAAGCTGATAGTTCTGCGTCATTCTGGTCATCGGGTACTCTGTTGCCTGGAGAAGATCCAGCGTTCCGAATCCGATCCTTGCCGCAGGATTAGAAAAGGCGTCCATCGTCATGACGGGCGCCCTCGAATCCATATTTTGTTTTGTAGCCGCCCTTGTCTGGCGTGATGTCCTTTTCTTTGACATTTAACTTCCTCCTATGCCCCGATCCGCCACTTTGGAAGGACCGTATAGCAATAATATCTTAACGCATCCGGGCCGTGATCCTTCTGCTTCACGGGCTTTTCCTCGCCCCGCTCTGCCGCCTTGTCGTCCCAGACGTAGGACCGCATCTCTCCGAGCAGTCCCTTGCAGTTTTCTTTGTTGATCCGGATGTTCCGCTTTGCCAAGAGCGATCCGACCACGCGGATCCCGTCCTCCACCTCGTTGTTCGCCGGTTTTACATACACGCCACGGCTGCGGAGCTCTGCAATAAAGGATGCTGCTGACGGGTCCACAACGACCATGCACTGATCTTCTGGCGTCGATCCCATGAACTCCTCCATATCGTCCGCGTACTGCGAATCCGTCCTCTGTGGGTTCCCGCTGCGTCTTGCTTCCTCTGACCGGCTGTCCCAACGGTACTCCCGATCAACCCACAGCGTTTCCCCATCGTCCCACACCTCCAGAAATACGCAGGGGTTCGTGGTACCGTAGTCCACGGTGATCGTCTTGGCTGCCGTGCTCTTCAGGCCTGCCGGGCGTTCCGCGTTCGTGTACAGGTTCTCCTTCGTGAGCATTGTGTAGATCAGACCTTCCGCCACGGCCCACATGCCCTTGATATACCGCAGATAGAAAACCCCGGCGTACATTTCCCGGTATTTTGCCTTGACCTTTTCCGAAAGACTTAAGTTGTCATCCATCGTAAAGTGAAGGTACAGGAGCCTCTTTTTCTTCCGCTTATCGATCCACTCAAGCTTGAACCAGTGCATCGGTCCCGCCGGGTTGCAGTTAAACCACCAGGTCGCGCCCTCAACGGAGCAACGGCCCGTTGCCTGATTGACGAAGCTCTCCGGCATCAGGGCGACCTCATCAAAAAAGGCTCCCGCTGCCGTGATACCCTGTACCAGGTCCTGGGAACCTTCGTCCTTGCCTCCGAAGATATAAAAATAATTGGTCTTGCCGTTTCTGGTGACTTCCAGCATGTTCGGAAATTCTCCGGAGATGTGGTAGATCCAGTGATACCCGCGGCTGGTCAGCATCAGCTTGAGGTTCTGCAGCACATTTCGCTTGAAGGAGCTGATCGTCTTCCCCGCCATGATGAAGTTCTGGCCGTCATACTTTGACATCGCCCACATCACATAGGACAGGCTCATGCTGACAGTCTTTCCGGAACGGATCGCTCCGTCCGCGATAATGCCGACTGCATCCTTTACCAGGCTCTTGTCCGCCCACCAGGTGAAGATCTGGCGTTGTTTCCTTGAAAATGCCTGAAACTTAAATATCGGTCGTTTCTTCTTCATCATCTCCGTCTTCTCCTTCCATTGCTCCCGGATCCCAGTCATCCGTAGCGGATTCGTTCAATGCATCCAGGAATCCGTCGTCCTCCGACTCTTCCTCCACATCGGTTCCCAGCTTCGACTTGGTCGCTGCCATGCGGAGCTGCTGCTCTTCCAGATCGGTATCCGACTTGGAGGTCTGCCCCAGAACATCCTTGATCGCCACATACGCTTTCACGTTCCCCGCCAAGGCCTCTTTGATCATCGCCATGTTGACCGCTGATTCCAGGGTGGAGTCCAGCCCCATTGCCTTCAGGATAGGCGTCCATTCCGTGCTATCTATTTCTGTCGTGAGAAGGGCGTTGAGTGTCCTCCGGAAGTCTGCTTTCCTGCGCCTGGCTTCCCCGGATGCCTTGCCGCCCGCTCTCCCACGTTCTCTTGCTTCGCTCTTGGTTCGTACAGGTTTTAAGTTTTCATTGTTGGCCACTCACCTCACCTTCCAATCTGTCTGATTTTGAGTAAAAGAAAAGAGCCACGCGGTGGTGGCTCCCTTCTATTGAATCAACTTACAAGTTCAGCTGGATCTTGATTTACTATTTCGCAATTCCATTCATCGCTTCCATCCTCTTTTACTCCAAATAAATAATGCACTTTCATATCAAATTTCTGTCTATACTTATTTCCAAACATATCTACAAAGCTGAAATTACAAGTAATTGTTTTTTGCCATCCTATTTCTCGATCATAATTATCAACGATGCTAAATTTCTTGCGAATATTTTTCTCATCTTTATTGGGAATAGTTCCTATCTTCTCTTCTCCAAGGTATACTATTTCATCACATTGGCAATTTTCTAGAATTACTTTTTGCGCAGGTCCTAAACCTATATTACAGACCTGCAATTCTATCTCTAATTGAAAACTAAAATCTCCTTTTTCTGAAGACTTTATATTTCCTAACGTCTTTTTGGACTCCTCACTTAGCCTGTAATTTTTACAATTTATATTGAGAACTTCGTAATCCAATACAGGTATTATCTGCAAGCGATGCTCTTCTTTTCTTGTTTTTTCCGAATCCTTAATAGTCCAGAAGAAAACTATAACTGTAATTATTCCTCCGCTTACACCTCCGAAATAATTTCCCCAAAAACCAATCCAATCACTATCTTCTTTAACAGATGCTAAAAAAGTACATATGTCACTCAATATTGGTATTGAGGTGTCAATCGGTGTTATTAAACGAATCGTTAAGCATGGAAAAATTATTGCTATTATTAGCAACAATATCATTCCTAACCCAAAATGCATATTCTTTAATTTGTTTAAAAGACATTTAGCACATTTCATAGTTTTCCCCCTCTCAGTGTTGTCTTATTATACACATGAATATATTCGGTTTGCAAGCAAGAAGTCGAAAAAGAAAAGCACCCATCTCTCGACAGGCGCTTTTCATGGGGGATATTATGAAATTAAAGCAAAGTACCGTTTCTCAAACCTGCGGCTCATGCCTCATCCGAGAAGATTCTTTGCTACCTGGAATGTCTGGGTGGAGATCCCGAAACCAGGCAAATTGCGGAGACTGGATTTGAACCAGTGACCTTCGGGGTATGAACCCGACGAGCTTCCAGGCTGCTCTACTCCGCGAACCAGGACGGAAGGCCTTGCACCCTCGACACGCTGATTAAGTATCAGCTGCTCTGCTTACTGAGCTACGCCCTGATAATTGGCGGCCGCTCTGCCTAACGGCCGCCCACGTATACCTTCACTTGAGGAGGATGTAGGAAGCCGCCGGCTGTATGCCCTTGGCTTCAGGTTACACTATAACATTTTGAAAACGAAAAAAGCGAAAATAACGAAATTACTTACTCTGATTTCATAAAATTGGTATACTCCATCCTCACGCTGTCCGCCGTGGCCTTCCGTCCCATACGAATTGCCACCTCATTCCAGGATAACTCCTCGAACACCCGGTACCGAATAATCCGCTGCATCCGCTGCGGAATTGTGAGCATCCACGCCTCCACCTGGCGCTTGATCTCCTCCGCCTTCTGAAGCCGCTCCTGAAGGATTGCTTCCCGCCGATCCAGCTCATCCGGATCCTTCACCACCGGATATGCCAGGCCCTCGATGTGGAAACTCTTGGCGGTATACGGAAACTCCTGCGCCGATCCGGACACCCGGTCCTGCACGATTTTCTTCCGGTTCTTCTTAAGCCTCAGTATATCTTCCTTCGCTTCCTTCACCTGCTCGCAGGCATCTATGTACTGCTTCAGAATCTCCTTGTCCATTGGAATCACCTCCTCGATATCTTGGATCCGGGCAAAGGCTTGTCCCCGTATACGGCAGATGCGACGCGCTCCAGCTCCGCAGGCTCTGGTCCTCGCTCATGATCGCGTATTCAGTAGCCTTCCGCTTCTTCATCATGGCACCGGCTATTTTCTCATCCCATTCCTTTTTACTCATCACTTCACCTCGTACTTTATGCCATACATCTCATAAGTCTCATCCCGATATGCCCGAATGTCCGCATTCTCATCCCCACAGATCCGGTTGACCTCCGCAACAACTGCCTCCGAAAACCGGTATAACCTGGACCTGTGATCATTCTCACTCCGAAGTCCAGTCCATCCAAACTGCTCACACAGGATCCGGGCCGGGACTGACATCAGAATCGCCAGAACCGCCTGACGCTTCATGGCTTCGATCTGCTCCAGCGTGAACTGGTATGTAGTCCTGCTGCCTGACTCCCGTTCCATCCGCCGTCTCTCCGCCCTGGTCATCATCACCACCGCCGCCCTTTCCTATCGACTAAAGTCACTTTCCCGAGGACCCGCACATGACAGATCACGCTCAGCGCCTTAATCATCTTTCGGAACATAATGATCTCCTCCGGTGGCCGATCCGCTGCTTTGATTGCCCTGGCCGCCGTTGGACCCGGATATCCCTCTTTGTTTTTATATCCCATAATATCTCCTAATCTTACCAATGTCTCCGACTTTAATGTCGAGAACATCAGCTCTTAATTTTCCTGACCTCATTCAACTTTTTCAAACCGTCCCATATAATGGTCTTTCCAGCCGGTATCCGCAACGGGCTTTTCTTCCACCTCTGCCTTATATGGCTCTGGCAATGGCATCCATGCATTCACAAAAAGTCCTACAGAAAGATACGTACAATCCAAAGCGCCTACGTAGAATGCTCCGCTGCCGTCATCATCAACTCTATAAATCGCAATATCCGGGAGTGTATAATTATCAAACGAAACCAATATATAGGTTTCTGGTTCCGGCAGTTTCTCTGCAACCGGGATCCACTGCTGCCGTTCTTCACCTTTCATTCGCTCAATTTCATCCGAGAGCCTCGCAACCCGCTTCAGCATCGCACGAGCCTGTTCCTGCGTTTCCTCGTTCAGTTCCAGAACTTTGTCCGGCATCAGTCCTGTCTCTTCATAGTTCTTGAGCTTCCAGAGCGCCCCGCAGAGCTTTTTCCACACCTTCTCAGTAATCACTGCACCCGGCTTGATCTGGCTCCATTCCATGCCTTTCAGCTTCCAATTGCCATTATCATCCACTTCTGTAAGTCCCATATTCACTCCTCCTAAACCACATACTTCTTATGCGCCTGTTCCAGCTCATCCTCCGTCAGATCCAGATAGATCTGCGTTGTTGATATCTCTGAATGGCCTAACATTTTTGAAACCTGCTCGAGCGGCATTCCTCTCCGAAGTGCCATCGTTGCGCAGGTCCTGCGGAACTTATGCGGGTTTGCCTGTTCGACACCCGCTCGCTTTGCGATTTTCCGAGTTATCGCTTCGATTGTACCTGTTCCAATATGTCCCTCACCTACGCACTCCGGGTTCATCCACCAGAATTTCTGTTTTCTTACACTAATTCCTTTTTCATGAATTTCGTGTATTGATATCATCCCCGGCAAAAGATACGGATTTGTATCCTGGCGCTTACTCAGATATGCTTCAAGCATTACCTCGGCCTTCGCGTTTAAATATACATAACGCTCTTTCTGCCCCTTGCCATGAATTAAAACCTTTGTTCCATCAATTTCTGAAAGCAGGATCTGAGACAGTTCTGTCACGCGGCAACCGGTTGACAGAAGCACCTCGATAATCATTTTTTCCTGCTCTCCTTCTGCTGCCGCACGTAATTGTTCAATTTCAAGCTCCGTTAATGCTTTTTTCTTTTTCTGCTCATATCTGACTTTCTCAACTCTCAGCATTGGATTTTTCAGTAAGATTTCTTCAGCATTCAGCCATGCCATGAAACTGCTGAGACATCTTACTTCGTTCCCGATTGTAGTCTTTGTCACTTTGTCCCTTCTTTGCCTGATCGCCATATAATAGCGGATATCATCCGCTGTAATGTCATCTACTGTTTTTTGCATTGACCTCAATATCAGCCGAATTGACATCTTATAGTGCTGTACTGTTCTCGGAGTACGTCCGCTTACTGTTTTCGCTATCAGAAACTTCTTCAGAAGGTATTCATTCCGTTCTTCATCCTGTACCGCGATCTCCGTACACCTGGAAGTAATTTCATACTCATTTGTAAGCATATAAAGTGTATTTTTTATTTCCCTTATATCCGGCACAATCGGCATTAAGTAGTTGCAGATTTTATTGATCAGAGTCTCCCGTTCGTCTGTTACTGTCATACCAACACTCCCATCATTCTTTCACTTTGGATCCTCTAAACCACATATTTCTTATGAGCCTGCTCCAACTCATCCTCTGTCAGATCCAGATAAATCTGTGTTGTTTCCAGTTTTTCATGCCCTAACATCTTTGAGACCTGTTCAACCGGCATTCCCCTGCGGAGCGCCATCGTTGCGCAAGTCCTGCGGAATTTATGAGGGTTTGCCTGTTCAACACCCGCTCGCTTTGCGACTCTCTTTGTTATGATCTCTATTGAGTCTTTCGTTATATGCTGCTCTTCGCTAATAAATTCCGGCTTTTTCCACCAGGATATATATGCTTTTTGACTGATTCCTTTCCTGGGAATCTCCGCTATCGACTTCATTCTTGGAAACAGATATGGATTATTGTCCTTGCGCTGCTGTAGATACGTCTTAAGTGTCAGCTCGGCCCTTGCATTCAAATAGACGTATCGATCTTTCTGACCTTTGCCATGAATCAGAATCTTTGTTCCGTCTATTTCTGAAAGCAGAATCTGGGACAGTTCTGTCACGCGGCAACCCGTTGATAAAAGCATCTCGATAATCAGTTTTTCACGGTCATCCGTCAATACTGCGCGCATTTTTTCAACTTCAAGCTCCGTCAATGCGTTTAGTTTTGTTTTCGGATTCTTGATCTTTCCAAGTTTCATCACCGGATTTTTCTGTACAAGTTCCTCCGCAACAAGCCATGTAAAGAAACTGCTGACACTTCTTATCGTGTTTACCAGAGTTGTCTGTGATATCCCATCCCGTCTCTGGCGTATCGCCATATAGCACCGGATATCATCTGCCGTAATATCATCCACGGTTTTCTTTATTTCCCGAAAAAAGCCCTGAATGTTACAGTTGTAAAAAACAAGTGTTCTCGGTGTGCATCCATTTACTTTTTTCGCGATCAGGAACTTTTTCAGAAGATATTCATTCCGTTCCTCGTCCTGCGCCACAATTTCTGTACATCTGGAAGTAATTTCATACGGGCTTACAAGCATATAAAGCATGTTTTTTGCTTCCTGGATGTCTGGTGCAAACGGCATCATATAATTGCAAATATCATTGATCAGCGATTCCCGCTCATCTGTCACTGTCATATCAACATCCCCATTCTCTTCGGCGTCCGGAAAATGCATTCCGGCGGACGATTTTTCCAGTCAAAATCCAGCAATGCATCTCCCTGTACCACCACAGCGTTAATCCCCAAAAGCGAGAGCTGCACATAACACATATAAACGGCTTTCCAGTCGAGATCCTGGGCAACAACCTTCATGACTTTCTGGTAATTGATGTTTTTATCTTTCAATGCCTTCGCGGCCGCTATGAGCATTCCACCACCTCCACAGCTCGGTTCGTTAAGCTGGATCGGGCTGTTCCCATCTGCTCCGGCCAACGAGACCTTTGCAGTTGCCAGGGAGATATGGAACGGAGTGAAGAACTGTCCTGTGTTTTTATTTCCACACCCCGATTCCATATAGATTTCTCCAAGCACATCCGAGAATTCATCTTCCAGCGTCGTCACAAGCATGCCGGTCATTTCAGCAAACTGCTTTCCATCCTCTCCATATGCCCGGATCGTCTTTATGTATTCCTCTTCCCGTTTCTTCCAGATCTCGTCCTGGAACATGCAACAGGAATTCTGGATGCTCAGTGCCATGCATTTCACCCAATCGCAATATACTTCGTATGGGGACCGGCTTCCAGAAAGAGCATTGATCCGCTGAATGATGTTCTTTTTCTCATTCATGATTATTCTTTCCTCATCTGCTCGTCCAGTCCATTCATGGCACACACGCCGTTACACTCGGATGTTTTCACATTCTTCCAACTGCACTCCTCGCATCTGAATGTTTTCTGATCATCCCCGGCTTCAACGGCTCTCCGGATGGATTCTCTGCATTTCCAATAATCTCTCTCCATCTCATCTGATACGGAGATCCTGATCTCCACATGCGGGAACGGGAATAATTTGATCTTTCTCATCAACTGTTCCTCCTTGATTTTCTCCATCTTTCCAACTTTTCCTCATAGCTGCCTTTTCCGAACTTCAGTCCACCCAGTACCATCTTCCGCACACAATCCCATTTCATACACATCTCCTCGGTCCAGAACTCTGAATAATCATCTTCATCCAGACTCACCTTCCAGGTGTTTCCGTATACTTTCCCATCAGCCGCATAGCGTGATACTCTCTGAGACGGAATTCCGGTAATCTGGTGAACTTCGCCAGCCTTAAGACCAGTGTATTCCACTGTACCGGTCTGGATATTTCTCAGTGTATAACTGTAACTCATGCCGTCTCACCACCTTACTCGCTTTTCTGCAGCTCTTTCAGTTTCTCGATCATGGCAGACCGGTTTGTACGGCAATCCCGGAAGAACTTCCCAGGTTTAAGGATATACTGCTCACTAAGTCCATAACCCTCTTCGTACCGTGATCCACTTTCGACCTCCCATCCGAGAAATATCATTGCATGATACACTTTAACCACAAAACTCGTTCCATCCGGAAGATCATACCGGTAATACTTCTCTCCGGTTTCCTGGTTATCAATCCAAAGCGGCCAGGACTCATAATCATCCACGAAAGCGGCTCGCTGATCATTGTTTTTTAGACGGGGCAGCTCCGGCTGTTCTGCTTTTTCCTCTTCCGGCTCCGGTTCTGCTGCCTCATGGCTCTTCAGTAGAAGTTCATACGCCTGTATCATCATCATATATTTCGTACAGAGAAATTCCGCCTGCCCCATCTTCCAGCCTTCTCCCATACATTCCAACCGGGCCTTTGCATCCAGGATCATGCTTTCCAACTGATCGCGATTATAATCTGCTGGTTCAGCCGTACGTTCTGGATCTGGCGGAGTACTGTCCAGTTCACAAGCAACCGAGTTTAAATCTTTGACGGTCTTCTGTGTATCTTCCAAGGCAATCACATTCCACATGCTCTGTATCGCTGCGCATAAATAGAACCACTCACAATCTCCGAGAAAGTCTTTCCCCCAGAACTGGATATATTTATCAAACAGATTCACATGCATCATTTCCCCGTCATCACTCTTGAGCCACCATGTACGATTGGAGTAGCCTTTAATTTTTTCTTTTATCTGCTTTTCGGATTCAACAACATTCAACACTCGATTCTGGTAATCCTGTCCGAACCATGATTTCCAGTCGCTGATCAATTTTCTCGCCAGCTCATTACATCGTTTCTCTCGGAATCCATAATCATCCATCGGATACCGCTGCTTTTCGGCAGCGTTTTCACCACCATTTGGCAGCGCCGTAGTTTCTTTCTGTTGCGACATCGCAACACATTCTGTCTCGTCCTCGATCAGATCCTCCGCAGTCACCGAAAAACTTCCCCTCTCCGGGATCAGCTCCTCCGTTTCCTCCACGTCCACCGCCGCATCCGGATCATCCCCAGCATCATCCATCCCCGGGAAATCCGAGATATTGAGCTGCCCCGGAATGTCGTAATACGGCAGCTCCTTCGGTCTCTTCAATTCCCGGATCTCGCGCACCGTCATGCCCGGCGTCACATCCTCAAGCTGATCCGCATCAAGGTTTAGCATCTCCTGCAACTGCGCTTTGCTGTAATCTCGGTACTGCTCAGCCAGCTTCGGGCTGTTTCCATCCACGGAGAACCGGTCGTTTCTCGCCATGTACCGGCTGGCCGTTGATTTACTGAATCCGAACGTGGCCGCAGCATAGTCCCAGATATTTTTATATCCGGCATCCAGGTACAGCTCCTTGTCCCGGATCCTCTTGAGGTAGAACCCAACTGCGATCACGTTTCTGGCCGCATCCCTCAGGCAGGCGTGAATGTTGGTCTCCGCCTCCTCAAGGTTCACATCCAGGTAATATTTTTTCTCCGGAATCCTGGTCTCTTCCGCCACCCCTGTTTTCTCCTGTTCGTCCATCTTCCTGCTCCTTTGCCTTTTCCACGCGTTCCTGGAAAATCATCGAGTCATAGTCATACTGCCGCTCTGTAAAGTTTGCGAAACGGCCAGCAGACTTCTTCTGCGCTTTATTTGCGCTGACGGTCCGGTTTGCATAATTGCCCGCCAGTACCTTCGCCATATTGGCATCAGCGATCAGCCAGTCAAACGTTGCTGACCAGCTCCGGTTATTGTTCCCCTTCAGGAAATCGCTTGCTTCTGCCAGTTCAAAGAGTTTCCGGAAGTCCTCGACGGTATAACCGTCCCTCAGTCTGGCACGGATCTCCTCTTTTCTCGCTTCAGACAGCTTTACCGGGCGGGGATACGACCCACAAACGGAATCATAAAATTCTCGAATCGCGGCAATCTGTTCTTCAAAAAGCTCTGGCATTTCTTGTACTGCGGTAGCAGTATTCTTTATGTTTTGTTTCTGTTTATGTTTATATAATGTGTCACTAATTTGCATACCAACTTGCACACCATCTTGCGTACTGTTTTGCACACCAATTTGCGTACTAACTTGCGTACTATTTGCTATAGTGATCTTATATCTGGTCGCTTTTGTTGCTTTTTCCTGAAAGTCAATGAGCCCTCTCTGCTTCAATTCGTTTCTCGCTTTCAGTATTCCTGACCTCGATAATCCCGTCAGTACCGAGAGCACCTGATTCGGCGCTGCAAACCACTCTGTCCAGTTGCTCCTGTTGCATACATGCAATAACGCAAAGTATAACGACACCTGCCCTGTAGACAACGGATTTGTTGTGGCCGAATCCCAGAACGCATTGATCTGGGCGATATAATTCATAAAGGCAGTCACCTACCTTTCTGCTTTCTCTTTTAAATCCTGTCCGGCTTCCCACTCCCGAAAGAGGGTAAACCAGTCTTCCATACGCATGGTCACAAGCCATTCCGACCGGTCACGCCGGTGAAAGACCGCCGGGAGCTCATCATCCCTTGCATCTCTCACAGACTGCCCGACTGCGTCCAGAAGATTTAACTTCTCAACTCGCTTACATTCCACATGGATCCCTGGAAGACCGATCACGTCGGCATCTCCGGACGCTCCGCAATACTGCTGTCCGCGTCTTGCGTCATATCCATGTTCCCGGAAGATCTTCGCAAGCTCCCGCTCTCCGCGGGCGCCTTTCTGTCTGCTGTTCATCCTTGCTCCTTCATTTCCCGATGCCGGCGGCCGGAGCACCGGGATTCCTGTGACATATATCAGAAAGAGGGATGGCCGCCTGTCTACATTTTTTATCCGATGATCACGATCCGGTTCTGGATCTCCTCCGGCATATCCGCAAGCGCTTTCTTGAAATATTCCTTAATGCGGCTCACTGCTTCGTTCTTCCAGACGCCGCCCTCCGCTTCGATCAGGGAGAAGGCCGGAGTCTGTTTGTCCGCCATCCGGAACACAAAGTTCGAGAAAGGCTGTTCGATTTCCTGGAAGGTGCGGTACGGTGCCAGGAGAACCGGATTCGGTACGATCACATCCGACTTTGACGCAACTCCAACGTTCATCGTAGCGACCTGAGTCTTTCCATCGTCCGAGAATGTTGCACTGTTCTTCTGCTCCACATTTCCCGCGAACTTGATCAGAACGTCACGGTCCGAACTCGGAACAAAATTGGACTGGATCTCGATCATGAAACGCTCCTGATCATACCAGTTATCAAAACGGAATTTCGAGATCTCTGCCTTGCAGGAGAACAGGCATTCTCTTTTTCTCTCGATGTTCAATTCAGAAATAAGATTTACCTCTTCCGGATCCTCGATCTGGATGATCATCCGACTTGTCGAGAATTCATTCGAAAGTGATTTAATGTAATCGACCAGTGCTGACAGGGATGACGCCTCAATTGCTGCCGCTCTCTTCGGTGCTCCGTAACGCTCCAGACGCTTATTTGCATAGGTCTCGCCGCAGATTTCCAGGACCTGGACCTTTTCCGCCTCATTGCCGACTCCGATCAGGTACTGCATCGCTTCTTTTAATCCTTCTAACATGGTTTTCTCCTCTCATTTACGCTCTTAAGTCAATCGGTCCTTTTCTCTCCTCGTCCAAGATCTCCCCGGTCTCCGGATCAAATGGTTTCTCTTCCGTCCGCTCCACTGCAGTGTACGCTGCCACCTGCGGACGGTTATTGCCATACTCGGACATCTCGATCCGGCCGGTCTTCGCATCCTGGCCGATCAGGAACAGGGATTTGCCCTTTCTGAATCCTGCAAGTTTTGTCTTGATATCGAACTCAACGTTGATCCCTCCGGACTCATTCGGTTTGAACTTCAGGTTGATCGTCATTCCTCTGGATGCATCCGGATCAGAGTTCGGGTCCATGATATTTCTGCCGATCTGAGCCAGTGCAACCCGGAAACGTTCTGCCAGCTCTCCGCCGGCGATCGATTCAAACGTGATCTTTGCCATCTTCCTCACCTCCTCCCTAAGCAGGCTGATCATTTATTGAAAAACGCAGCCGCCATATCCATCTGGGCATTTTCTGTCATCGGCTGTACCGGCGGTGTTGTAGGCTGTTCCTGTTCCGGGATCGCTGCCGGCCCCTGATCGGTTACAGGCATGTCCGGCGGTGTCAGGAAGCTCGTCTCCTCTGTTCCTGCCTCTTCCTCACTGTAGAGACCGGAGAAGTTCTCCGGGAACGCTTCTCTTAATGCCTGGACCAGAGCAACCTTGCGGATCATCGTCGCCGGCTTCTTTGACCACTGGCTGTTTAAGCTGCCATCTTTCTTTCTGGCCGCATACTCATCAAAGGAGACCTCCACGCGATAGGAATGGGTGCGGTCCCTCCGGAATACCTCCGCATAACCTCCCACAAGCTCCTCATCCGGCAGTTTCAGGGTTCCCTTCCGGTAGATCAGTTCATCCCCGGAAAGGACGATCACACCCGCCTCGAAACCGTCAAAGCCTGGCGTTTTCTCCGCACGCTTCATGAATGCTTCCTTACCAACCACCATTGTCGCCGGCTCGCTCCCGTACTTGATGCAGTACGCTTCTTTTAACCACGGATTCAGTCCGGCATACTTGCAGAGGTTGATGAACATCACAACCTCCTGCATGGAGACACGCTCCTTATCACCGCTGACCAGGTAATCACGGACGATCTGCGGGGTCAGTGTGATCTTTTCTCCTGCTACTTCAAACTCCACTCGGTCTGAATTCTGTTTCTTTGCTGTTAAGCTGTTTCCTACTGCCATTGTTTTCTTCCTCCTTCTTACATCGGAATTTCTTCATAACGAATTCCGGAATCTTTTAAAAACTTCTGTAATTTTTGCATCTGGGACTCCGTCACATAGACGCGGAAGTCGAGGACACCAACCGGTTCGCTTTTCTTTTTCATCCCGGAAGTCTCTCCTGCTGCCGGCTCCGGAACTGCTGCCGTTACTTCTGCCTCTTTCTTTCCTGCCTGCACCAGTGCTTCCGCCTCTGCTTTCTCCTTTGCCTCACGCGCAGCCTTCTGTCTTGCGCGTTCTGCTTCATATTCCTGTCTCTTGCGTTCTGCGGCTTCCAGGCGGTTCTTTTCTGCCAGGGCCGCTCCGATGTCGTACGTTTTTAAGAAGACAGCTTTCATATCTGCCACATACGGACTGTCCACCTCATTGAGGACTGCGATCCCTTCCGAAACCTTCTGGATCGTTGCAAGGATCTCCTCCTTGATGGACTTCATCGATGTTGAAGTATTCAGATAAGCCGGCTTGATCACACGCTCAAACGGAAGATACTTCTCCATATCGAAGATGTTCTCATCATAGAACTCCCGGATCTTTGCCTCCTTCATCTTCCTCTGCCGGTTCTCATAATCCTTCACCTGGCCGTCGATGTTGTCGATCGCACCCTGGACAATGTCCGTCAAGGATTTGATCTGTGCGCCGAACTCCTCATACGG
This sequence comes from Pilosibacter sp. NGB245, assembly GCF_057397225.1. Taxonomy (NCBI): domain Bacteria; kingdom Bacillati; phylum Bacillota; class Clostridia; order Eubacteriales; family Clostridiaceae; genus Pilosibacter; species Pilosibacter sp. NGB245. The sequence continues at coordinate 2,170,474 of NZ_CM171584.1, forward strand.
TTCCAGCATCTGTCTCCGGACCTCCAGGCGCTTTCCGTTTAAAGCATCCTTGAATTTATTCAGCTGTGCGCGGTCCGCCTTTGCATTCTTGATCGAATCATCCGTGTAGACTGAAGCCGCATACTCCGCGGACCGTGCCTCGATCTCTTTCTTCAGCTCTTCATAGTTCCATTCGATCTTCTTAATGAATCCGTCCTCTGCCGGACTGTAAATCTTTAACTCCACTTTGCATCCTCCTATATGACCGGAAGGATCAGATCCGGGCGCCTTCCGCTCTCCACGCAGTCCCAAAGTTTCTTTTCTGCGTCTACCAGCTCCCGGATGTCCTCCTCAACCTCTTCGCGTTCAATAAAATAGTGACGGACCTCGATCCGCAGCTTTCCATCCCATTCACTTTTCAGCTGGGCTTTCAGAACCACAAAATCGTATTCCGTGACTGCCAGATAATGAAGAACCTGGCAGTAATAATTATCCGGGATCCGGTTGTCCCATTTTTTCTTCTGCGCACTCTGCAGAATGTTTGTCGTCTTGATCTCCAGGATCCCATGCCGCCCTCTCTGGTCAATCAGCTCGCCATCGAGAGAGGCGTGCATCCACGGATATTTCGGGTTCAGGAACATGTTGTTCTCATCATAGAACACCTGGTATTCCGGATGATCCAGGGCGAACAGAGCGCGGAGAGACTTCTCCGCTTCTGTTCCATACCGGACATAATCCCTATCTGAAATATCTTCCGGAAGTACCAGACCAATCTTCTCCTCCCATAGCTGCACATTGTCCTTGTAAGGATTTCTCCCCACACAGGCCGCTGCATCCGATCCGCCGATGTGGTTCTTCCTCGCATCGAGCCAGGCATCTCGGTCCGGGAGTATGTACTTTTCCGCAGGCATTATCCTCTCCATTCTGCAGATTTCTCTTTAAGCTCCTGCTGCAAAGCTTCCGCTATCTCATCAGAAATTCCACAAATATCAAATCCCATATCGGTATAGCCTGTCCCTACAAAAAGCACATTTCCAGCAATCGGGAAGCCATGCTGATCTGTTTCATAAAGCCAGCTTGCAAGGATGTTCGGCTCTAGGGATTTTAAAAGGCCTTCCTCATCGACCAGCATAACGATACAGGAATCCTTCTTCAGTTCTTTGCTGGCAGTCTTTATTTTGGAATAGAGCCTTCTGGGTTTCACCACCTCATGAAGCTCACAGTCATCACCGATCAGCTTGCGAAGCACTTTATTCTGTGCCTGATATGATCCTTCCGGATAATCGTGGATTGTTACCTGCAGGTCCGTTGAAACCCTGATCAATTTTCCCATTGATTTTCTTCCTTCTTTCTCCTAAAATAGACTTGTAAATATTTTTTACTTGATCCCCTACGAGTTGCCGCTCGCCATGGGGATCTTTTTTATCCAATAACCAGTCTGGCCAGGACATACACCATTCCCAGGCAGGACACGCTGCCAAACACACACATCATTTTTTCCATCGCGTTGTACAGTGTGTTCTGCCGTTCGATCCGGATGTGGATCTCCTTGAGGATTGCTCCCTCTTTGTGCAATTCGGACACACATACTCCCCGTGGATCACTGCAAACCGGGATATATTCCAGATCCGGTTGCATCGCTGACAGAGTGCCTGTCGTCCTTTTATTGATCTCATGCATCTGTTTCACCTCCTCTCACAGCAGGATAAATTCCTTGATTTCTTTTGACGTAAGTTCCCGGCCCAGGAGCACAGATGCTGCCTGGATCGGAGTGAATTTTAATACAGTTGCGATTTTCTGTATCTCATCCAGGGAATACGTCTCTGGCCGGTGATACTTATTCTGAATCGTTTTCTTCGTTACCCCGACCTTAATAGCCAGAGCGGCATCATCGATCGCCAGCCGCTCCTTATTCCCCGCAATACATGCACGAACGATCCTGTTCCGTTCTTCCTGTATATTTGGTTTTAACTTCGGCATACTCTTTCACCCCTTCCGCATCTTTGTATGCTTGCTCTCACATCTCCATTGCGTTATACTTTCCATACAGGCTCCCGCCAGAGCCGAGTACATATAATTGGAGATTTTTTATGGTACTTTTCGGTCTTACACTAACCGTATCTGACTGCATTGATCTTTTTGGAATCATCGCTTCCTTAATCCTTAGCTCTGTGGCCATCATCATTTCAATAATGGCACTTCGCCAGAACTCAAAAATGATAGAAGACTCGACTCGCCCCAACATTCAAATTTATCCTGTGTTTCTTGGCAGCATTCTTTATATCATCATCCGAAATTTTGGAAATTCCGAGGCTATTATCGATGACTTGAAATGCAACCACGAATTCAGTAAAGAGGAATATTTCACGGATCCTAACGGCGATGATTTCGCAAAGTTAGTCGGTTCATCTTTTGGCCCGGGTTATAGCCTTCGTTGCCCACTCGCTTCTTACGCGGTTGCTGACGATTTATATGAATTCAAAATAAAATATCATTCAAGCACCCATAAGTACGAAGGAACATTTTCTTTTAATCCGATCAAGTCGACTCCTTTTGCAGATTCTTATCCTTCCGCGAACTCCGCAGAACAGGATCTTCATAATATTTCCAAGAGTCTTCGTGACCTAGTTAAACTGAAATTATGAAAAACGTGTAATTGCCGCACCGATCTGCGCAAAAAATACAGCAACCCAGCTCAAGATCATTGGACCTATGAGAGATTGTCCTCTTCTTTTTACTGCCCAAATCACACTCGCAACACACAAGCAGATGCCAATCATAATCATCGAAAGTCCTATAATGTCACCTGTCGTGAGCTGCGCTACAATGTCTCTCAGTATTCTCACCCCTTTCTGTCAGGCTTCTTCTGATCAGCGATACCCCGGTATGTTTTGACGTCATCCTGGGACATTGACTGATCGGCTACCTGCAATTCTTCTTTCAAGCGTTTGCACACTGCCTCAACAATTTTATCTGCCGACAGATTCCACTTCGACGATTCAGAACAAACTTGGCCTACATTAACATACATCGTTACTGTCAGCTCCGCTGGTCCCTCGGAATCGGCGGAGTGTTCCAGTTTGTACGCTGTCACATTCTGAAGCTCTTCCCCGTCCAGGAATATCCGTTCTGAGGAATCAATAGACACACTTTTCAGGTCCATCGCTCTCACCCCCTTCCTATTCCAGCAGATCCTTAACCTGCATTCCCATCCTCTTCGCAACTTTCTCTAATGAATCTAATCTAGGACTTCCCTTCTCCCATCCACGAATGGTTCCGTTTCCAAGACCACATTCTTTTTCAAAGGTGTACAACGGGATTCCTTCTTTTTCACAGAACTGCATCACTTTTCTGAATGGCATTTTTCCACCTCTCTTTTTAGATTTTTTTATAAAATATATTGACAAGTTTTAGAGAATAATCTAATATAAAGGTGTCTAGCAATTATAAGAGATTATCTCTAAAACTCATTTGTGATTTAGATGTTTCTCTAAATCTGAGTTCATTATATAGAGTATTCTCTAATATGTCAAGTTGTTTTTTAGAGTTTTCTATAATTTTTAGAGGTGTATAATGAACAGTGTCGAACTCATAAAGAAAATATGTAAAGAACGAAAAATTCCTATTTCAAGATTAGAAAGAGAATTGGGTTACGGAAATGGCTACATCAATCAGTTACGCAAAGGAACTATCCCTTCTGATCGTGCCGTAGAAATAGCCAATTATTTACAAATAAATCTACAGTACCTATTATCCGGTGGGGAATCAGCGTCTCAATTAGCAGAATTCACCTCCCGTGATGAAAGAGATATTACAAAAACACTTAATCGAATTATGGATCAGTTCCAAAATAATGAAAGTGGTCCCTTGTATTATGATGGAGAAGAGATAGATGAGACATCCCGAAATCTTATTCGGAATGCTTTTGAGTACGTCATAAGAGAAACCAAGAAGGAAAATAAGGTTAAATATAACCCGAATAAGAACAAAGATAAAAAGTAGGTGGTGCGATTTGGAAACAATCGATCATAAAATTTACCGTTTAATTCGGTATTATGAACGGATCCTTGGAACCAGAGATCCCGTTGCCATTGCAAAATTTGCCGGAATAGGAATTGCGATCATGCCTCTTGGTAATGTTGCTGGTTATTATACATTAGTCCAACGTAAACGATGGATCTGTATAAACGAAGATATTCCCACCGACTCTCCCCTGTTCCGGGTTGTTGCCGCGCACGAATTAGGGCATGCTCTACTACATCGTAAAGAGAACTGTGCATTTCTCAAAAAATACACTCTTCTACTTACATCTGGGATCGAACGCGAGGCAAATCAATTTGCTGCGGAACTCTTGATTTCAGATGACATGCTGCAAGATTATTCCAGCTGCACAAGCGATCAATTCTGTATCTGCACTGGATATCCGAAAGAATTACTTGAGCTGAGATTAAAACGGTCCATAATGTCTTAGTATTAGCACAAAAGAAAGAGGGAATGGGTATGGATAATTTATCAGAAACATCAACTTGTAATTTTAAGACTCCATGGTATTTCAGTACACCGCTTATATGTATACTTTGCGCAGCATGGTTTTTATACGGAATTCCTTTATTAATAGGAATTATACTTGCCATTCTAAAGAGTAGAAATGAGAAAAAGCTGGCTGCTTATTCTCAAGACTTATCTCAAAAATATGCAGATGTTCAGTCTTTATTAACACCAGAAATGCAGGATGCTCATAAACTCCAGCTTTTGGTAAATTCTCTTCATGAAGAAGAAGCTTCTGCTAACAAAAATCTCACGGACATAAAATCCGAAATACAAAGAGCCATTGAACAGAAACAATATGACCTGGAAAATATCGAAAAACAAATTTCCGAAAAGAAAAAAGAACTTATTTGTGTAGATGAGGAGGTTCTCGTTCAAGAATTTGGATTATATACTCCTCAATATGATTTTGCCTCAGCTCTTGATTATAAGGAAGAGTTAGCCAAAATACGGCAGACTCAGAAAGACCTCATCAGAGACAAAAAAGCCGTTCTCGGAAGTACTGACTGGACCGTTAATGATAGCAAAGTTAAAGGTAGAAAAATGGTTTCTGACACGCAAAAACTGTTATTATGCGCATTCAATAATGAATGCGATGATCTAATTGATCGCGTAAAATATACTAATTTTGACGCTACGTTAGATCGAATCTACAAATCAGCAGAAACTATATCTAAATTGGGATCTATAATGAAGATTTCTATCTCTCAAAGCTATTTAAATGCCAAGGTAAAAGAGCTTCGCTTAGCGTTCGAATATCGTCAAAAGAAGCAGGTAGAAAAGGAGGAGCAAAAGGCTGCTCGTGCTGAGCAACGTGAACAAGCTCGACTTCAAAAAGAAATTGATGAACAGCGGAAAAAGTTTGAAAAAGAGCAAAGTCATTATCAAACTGCATTTGAAAAATTACAGTTACAAATTGAACAGAATCCTGATAATGCCGATTTATTAAAGAAAAAGGAACAGTTAGAAAATCATCTATCCGATATTGACAAAGCGCTTTCTGACATTGATTACCGACAAGCAAATATGCGCGCTGGATATGTGTATGTTATTTCTAATATCGGAGCCTTTGGAGAAAATATATATAAGATTGGAATGACGCGTCGTCTGGATCCTCAAGATCGTATTGACGAGCTTGGAGATGCTTCAGTACCATTTAACTTTGATGTTCATGCCATGATCTTTTCTGATGATGCTCCGGCTTTAGAAGCGGCCTTACATCGTGCTTTTGAAGATCGTAAGCTTAATATGGTAAATCAACGCCGCGAGTTTTTCAACGTTACTTTAGATGAAATTAAAGAAGTAATTCGGCAGAATTTCGACAAGACGGTTGAATTTGTCGATGTGCCAAATGCCGAGCAATATCGAGTAAGTCAGAAACTACGTGCAGAGAAGAAGCTATCTGCATAAAACGCATTCTGAAATATAGAAAGGAGTGTTCCTATGCCATTATTAAAGACTGACCACTATACATCCGAAGACTACTGGAACTTACCAGAAGAAGAACGCGCCGAGCTGATCGACGGAAAATTCTACAATATGGCTCCGCCGAGCCGGATCCACCAGAAACTCGTGAGCAAACTGACAGCTCTCTTTAATCAGTACATTACTGATCACCACGGATCCTGTGAGGTCTATCCTGCTCCCTTCGCCGTCAACCTCGACGCCGATGATAAGGACTGGGTGGAACCCGACGTTTCCGTGATCTGCGATCCGAATAAGCTGACCGACCGCGGATGCTCCGGAGCTCCGGACCTCATTTTTGAGATTGTCTCGCCGGCCAGCCGCAAAATGGACTATGGCCTGAAGAACACGATCTATTCCCAGGCCGGCGTCCGGGAATACTGGATCGTGGATCCTGCCAAGGAAAGAACCACCGTGTACCATTATGAAGACGATGCAGCTCCAGCAATTTACACGTTCAGCCAGGAGATTCCTGTTGGAATTTACGATGGCTTGACGATCCGGATCAGCGATCTACTATAACTCTTTAAACTTCCATAAAATGTAAAACCGCCCGGTGCTGGTAACACCGAACGGCTTTACATAGATTTTCTCTTGCCGGATGCTCCGGAAGATATAAATCAGACTTAGAACACCTGAATTATATCATTTTCCGAGCACCCTGGCAAGGGGTGTTCTTTTTATACTCAAAATCGGGCCGTTGCGACGTCGCAACATGGAAAGGAGAATTGATATACATGGCTACTGCGAAAAAGCTACCCTCCGGATCCTGGAGGTGTCTGGTGTACAGTCACACTGAGCGTACATTCGACGCAAAATCAGGCACATGGAAGGATAAACGAATTTATGAATCATTTACCAGCGATGACCCATCAAGACGCGGGAAAGCGGATGCTGAGCGTCAGGCCGCCGAATTTCAACAGGATCGTGACACCAATGTCAGCCGGAAACGTCAAAAAAACGGAAACATTTTGCTGAAAGATGCAATGAAGAAGTACGTAGAAGCCATTGGTCCATCGCTTTCAGGTACCACCATCCAGGGATATTCAAAAGAACAATATGACTCCTATGCTTTCCTGATGGAAAAGAAGCTTAAAGACATCACCACAGAGGACTTACAGAAAGCTGTTGACGACGATACGAAGCGCCCCTCAAAACGTTCAACAAAAACGAAAGCACCTATTTCGCCCAAGACTGTTCGAAACACTTACAGCTACATACGAAGTGTTATAAACTATTTTTATCCGAACGATAACTATGATGTAAGGCTACCTAAGATACCTAAAAAAGTTAAAAACCTTATTCCTGCAAAAACTGTGCTGGAAATCATTAAAGATACGGAAATCGAGCTGCCATGTCTCCTGGCCTGCTGGCTCAGCTACTCTATGTCTGAGATCCGTGGAATCCGTGTTCGAGATATCTCTAACGGGTACATTACCCTGGACCGTGTTATCGTTGACATCGGACAGACTCCAACGGTAAAGGAAAGCGGTAAAGCGGAAGCCCGTCTGCGTAAGCATCACATCCCGAATTATATTCAGGCATTGATCGACAAGAATATCTCTGGGAAGAAACCAGATGATCCTTTGATCACCCTGAGCGGACATGCAATTTACATGCGTTGGGTATCTATTTTAGAGCAGCATGACCTACCTCACATGACATTCCACGATCTGCGGCACCTTAATGCATCTGTAATGGCAATGCTCCGGATCCCGGATAAATATGCGCAGGAACGCGGCGGATGGTCTTCTGATCGGGTTATGAAAAACGTATACACACATACATTTTCAGAGGAACGTGAAAAGGTCGATGAGACCATAGACAATTATTTTGACTCGCTTCTGGACGGAAGTGCTTCAGAAAAAGAGAAGTCCGCCATTGAGATTATAAATGCACTTCGTGAAGCTGATCCGAACGGCTGGTACAAAGCCCTGCTAAATATGCAACACGAAATGCAACACAAAAACTAAAAAGCCGCGTAAATACGCGGCTTTTGTCGTGGACCTGAGGGGAATCGAACCCCTGTCCGAAAACCAATCCCCTGTTCTTCTACTATCATAGTCTGTTATTTAAAATTCCCTCCCGCGCCCGAAAGCAGACATCCTGACTCGTTTGGTAGCTTCATGATACGCCCACGTGCGCAAAGCTTTGCACGTGTCGTTTCCTGCTTTAAATGATGCCGGTGACTTAAAATGCAGGTCTTCTAAGGCCGACAGCTGCCTAAATTAGGCTGCGTATGCTAATTCGTCGTTAGCGTTTATATTTAGGTTTGCCATTTAACGCATTGCATGCGGATAGCTTCACCAGCTTCAAAGTCCCCGTCGAAACCAGTACAAGCCCTTACTGGCACTCTCTTCGGAGTTAAGCTGTGGCAGAGTCTGTCTGCAGTCTCTGTCGCACGGCATTGTTTTTTCTGGGCGACCCCGGACCAAAAACTACACCCTTATGTAACCCAAATCCTATCATCATTTCTTCGAATTGTCAAGTGTATCTTTGCAAAGTCCCCTGCAGTTGTCATCATGCACGGATATTTCCCGCCTGCACACTGCAGACAGATCCTGCCGGTTCTTTCTATTATGGAGCCGCAGGATCTGTCCTCAGCCGCATCTTTCAGCATTTACAATTCAGAAAATTTTCTGTCCATCAAGATCCGCTGCCGTTGCCGTACGCATTTCCGGCATTTACATGCACTCCATCAGGATCTGATAGATTTCTTCGCGATCCAGTTCACGCGGATTTGTCTTTATGATATTGCAGGTATCAGCAACTTTCCGGAGTACCTCCGGTGTGATCTCCACATTTGATCCCAGCTGGCTCATCTTCGTCGGAAAACCGCATTCTTTCACAAATTCTTCCAATGCTTTTATTCCGCCCTCTGCTGTATCAGCGCCAAACACTGCTTTCGCAAAACGTGTGAATTTTTCTTCTGCGTCTTTCAAAATATGACGATAGTAAACCGGCTGGATCACCGCAAGACCCTGTCCATGGTTGCAGTCCGTATAAGCTCCAAGCTGATGCTCGATCTGATGAGCCTGGAAATCGGTCACACGGCCCACTTTCAGGATTCCATTCTCCGCCATCGCAGAATCCCACATCAGATTGCCTCGCGCCTGAATATCATTGATATCCACAAGAACGCGCCGCATATTGACAACCGTATTTCTCATGACTGCTAATGCCACATCATCGGAAACATTGTCCTGATCGGAAGTCCCGAGATATGTTTCCATCGCATGGCTCAATGTGTCAAATGCGCCGGAGAGCACCTGCATCTTCGGTACCGTCATCGTGTAGGACGGATCCAGGACCGCAAATGATGCCGCAGTGCCAAAGATCGGTCCCTTCCACATTTTTTCCTCACAAGTGATCACGGACCCGGCATTCATCTCCGCACCTGTTCCGGATGCTGTGACAACAGCTCCCATCGGGATCCCGGTCGTCGGGAATTTTCCCTTACCATATTCCATGTCCCAGATATCCTCATCAAGAACTGCCTGCGCAGAGATTACTTTGCAGCAGTCAATGACACTTCCGCCGCCGACAGCCAGGATAAAATCTACTTTCTTTTCCCTGACAAGAGCTGCACCTTCCTGTACCTTCGCATATGTAGGATTCGGCATGATCCCGGAAAAATCCACGATCTCCTTCCCTGCTTCCGTGAGCAGAGATCTCATTTCGTCGTAAACTCCCGATTTTTTGATCGAACCTCCGCCGTATGCAAGCATCACAGTCTTTCCAAACCTTCCAAGTTCTGCCGCGATCGCCTTTCTTGCCGCGCCTTCTCCAAAATATACCTTCATTGGATACGAATAAACAAACTCCTTCATGATAGTTTCCTCCTTCATATTGTCTGATCCTATTACTTTTTTTCAGCCGTATACTCTCATGGATCTTCCGCTCCTGTCCCTGATGCCGGATGCAAATCTCCCGGCGCACAGAACACGCCCGATTTACGATCCTGTGATCCGATTGTTTCTATCGGTTGTTGCCATTGATTATAGGATTCGGTTGTAACTACCGGTCAAGGGGTTTTTGAAATTTTTTACATAAACCACCAGAATCCACAACTGCATGATACAGGTTCTTCAGCCCGGAAAATTCCGTTTACAAAAAACGGCTGTCGATTCTTATAAATGTTTTCTTATATATTAGTACATCTCTCAATGCCTGAATCGCCTTGTGTTTCTCTGCCGCTCCGATATATTAAGTCAAGGAACTTTTCATTACTTTTCCCGGGTAGGAATTTTCTAAACGGAAAATTCCGTATGATACAGTTGTGGCCGCGAATTTTGCCGATTCAAAATGCGAAGTATCGGAAAAATCCGATTCCTTTGCGCTTTCCGTTTCTTATAAATGTCTCGTTTTATATTAGTATGCCTTATTTATAATTATTAGCAAATCTTTTAAGTATTCAGTCAAAAACTTTTGAAATTGCAACTATTCTTCAATTTCCAAAACATTTATTTTTTCTTATGTAAATATTGTGCAAATTGAACATTGACAGAAACCGCCATTTAATGGTAACTTTACTGTAAGTTCGCTCAGCGTTTTCATGATACGACAAACGCTGTATAAGAAAATATAATGAAGAGGTGTAGACATGCAGGAATTAAAACCGATCAAAGAAGGAAAAGTACGCGAAATTTATGACAATGGCGACAGCCTGATCATGGTTGCCACCGACCGTATCAGCTGTTTTGACGTGATCCTTCACAATGAGGTTACCTCCAAAGGTGCTGTTCTGACCCAGATGTCCAAATTCTGGTTTGACCTGACAAAGGATATTCTCCCGAACCACATGATCTCCGTCGATACAAAGGATATGCCGGAGTTCTTCCAGCAGAAAAAATTTGAGGGCAAAACCATGATGTGCCGCAAGTTACATATGCTCCCGATCGAATGCATCGTCCGCGGTTATATCACAGGAAGCGGCTGGGCAAGCTACAAGGAAAACGGTACCGTCTGCGGAATCCGTCTTCCGGAAGGCTTAAAGGAATCCGATAAGCTCCCGGAGCCGATCTATACTCCGTCCACAAAGGCTGAGATCGGTGACCATGACGAGAATATCTCCTTCGAGCAGAGCATCGACCATCTCGAGAAATACTTCCCGGGAAAGGGCCGCGAGTATGCGGAGCTTCTTCGTGACAACACCATCGCTTTATATAAAAAATGTGCTGAGTACGCCCTCACAAAGGGAATCATCATTGCCGATACAAAATTCGAATTCGGTCTTGACGAGGAGGGCAACCTCGTGATCGGTGACGAGATGCTCACACCGGACAGTTCCCGTTTCTGGCCGGCAAAAGGCTATGAGCCAGGCCACGGTCAGCCGTCCTTCGACAAACAGTTCGCCCGCGACTGGCTTACTTCCCATCCGGGCAACGACTGGACACTTCCGCAGGAGATCGTCGATAAGACCATCGCGAAATATCTGGAAGCATATGAGATGATCACCGGGAAAAAATTAGAGGCATAACCCCCACAAACCTCCTTCTCTAAGTTTTTCCATTTAGTTCCTCATTTTTACGGAAAAAGCGTCCGGAATCCATTCCTATGGATCCGAACGCTTTTTTCTGTTGTTCTGTCTTCACCCGTCTGAGGGACACTGCCGCTTTCAGGTCTCTGGGATCTTCTTATTTTAAAATATCCTGTCTGCAGATATGCCGGATCTTTTCCGCATCAAGTCCCCGGATCACTTCCACAGCAAGATCTGCTGCCGCTTCAAGATCAGACTTCGCGCAGAAATTATAATGAGTATGAACATACCGGCTCGGGACGCCGAGAACCAGAACCGGAACTGCCTTTGCTGTCAGGCTGATCTTTCCCGCGTTCGTGCTTCCGCCACGGCGGACCGTCTCCTGAAATGGGATTCCGAATTTCTTCGCAAGCTCTTCCGCGTACTCGATAAACACCGGATTGGAAATATAGCTCTTATCCATTCTGCGGATCTGGACACCGCCCCGCATGTGCCCCTGGGTCTGGGCCGCACTGAAATAAAAATCATCCGACGGGGATCCCTCAAAAACAATCGCCAGATCCGGACGGACGATCTGGGATGTGACTGTGGCACCTCTTGTTCCAACCTCCTCCTGAGCCGCAAACGCTCCGGTCACCCGTACCGCCAGCTGATCCTTCTCCCCACACAGACGGGTCATGGTGTCGATAATGCATGCACAGCCTGCACGGTTATCAAACGCTTTTCCAAAGCAGAGATCACGTTCCTCATCGTAGGAAAATGAAACTTCCGGGACTGCCGGATCTCCGATGGAAATGCCGAATACTTCTGTTACTTCTTTCCTACTCACTGCGCCGACATCCACGCTCAGCGTCTCAATACTCAACGACTGGGAGGCCCGCTCTGCCTCATTCATAAAATGGATCGGCTTGGACGAAATAATTCCCCGCACAAGTTTCCCGCTTCTGGTCCGGATCATTACTGTGTGCGCCGGAAGGTTCGTGATGATCACGCCGCCGAGCATGAGGATCTCCAGGCTTCCATTCTCTCTGATGCTCTGTACCATAAATCCACACTCATCCGTATGGGCATCCAGCATCACGACCGGTTTCTCCGGATCCTCACCGGGCATACGCGCATAAAGGTTATTCATCGCGTCATTTTCCAGCTCCAGACCTTTGCAGTACTTCGCAACCGTGCGGATTACATCCTCCTCAAATCCGCTCGGTCCAAACGCATCACAGATCTCCCCAAACATCTTTACATTCATACTGATTCCTCCTGTATTTTCATTTTAATTCTTACCTTTTCCATTGACGGTCTCCAACGGCCTGTTTTTTCAGGATCATGATTATTTTTCCTGTATCTCCGATGGAGCAACACCCGCAATTTTTTTAAATGTGTTAGAAAAATACGCAATATCTTTATATCCGACTTTTTCCGCCACCTCGTATACCTTGTTCCGGTGGTCTGAAAGCAATTCCACTGCCTTTTTCATCCGGTACCGCGTGAGCCACCCCATCACCGTATATCCCGTCTCTTTCTTGAAGCAGTGGCTCAGGTGGCCTTCGCTGATTCCCACCGCACCTGCGATCTTCGCCACATTGATCGTACTTTCCCCGTAATGAGATGCCATATAAAGCACCGCGTCCCGGACGTATCCGGTAAGACCTGCGGTATTCTCATCAAATGGCAGACAGAGCCGGATCACCGTGGCATTGCTCTCCGGTCCGTCACTTTCCAAAGCTCCAGGATATTGCTCCCTTTCCGGTGCCTTATCCGGGACAGATCTGCTCAGACCGGTATCTCTTCGCTTCTCCCGATCCGTCTCGATCCGCTCTTTTGCCCTTAGGATCGCGCTCTCCAGCTCTCCGTCCTCGAAAGGCTTTAACAGATAATCAAATGCGTAAAGCTTCAATGCCTCTCTGGCGTAGGAAAACTCGCTGTACGCGGTCAGAAAGATCACCTGTACCGGATTTTTCTCTTCCCGAAGCTTCTTTAACATCTCAAGACCGTTCATCTTAGGCATCCGGATATCACAGATCATCAGGTCCGGATTCTTTTCATGGACCAGCTCCAATGCGTCCAATCCATTTTCCGCCTCACCGACAACCTCGCATCCCAGCGAGCCCCAATCCGTCTCACCGACAATGCCCATCCGGACGAACCGCTCGTCATCTACAACGATCACCTTTATCATAACAGCTCCCCCCTTCCTTATTTCCTTTCCCTATTGGTCATCAGGATCTGTTTTCCATACCGGGATCCGGCTGTCCATAGCCATTCACCGGTATTCTTATCGTTACCTTTGTTCCTCCTGCAGCCAGCCGCTCTGCCCTGAGACCGTAGTCTTTTCCATAATGAAGCCGGATGATCGTATCCACATTGTAAAAGCCGATGTGGCCATTCTTCTGTTCCTTGTCCCGGTTTCCGAGCCGTCGGATCACTTCATCACTGATCCCGCATCCGTCATCTGAAACCTCGATCACAAGCTCCTTCCTTTCCAGATACGCCCTGACAAAAATATGTCCCTCATCCGCATCCGCCAGCCCATGAATCACCGCATTCTCCACGATGGGCTGAACGATGAGCTTTGGAACCAGGATCTCCTCCGTCTCAGGAGCGATCTCATAGCAGAAATCAAACTTTCCGTTAAACCGGATCTTCTGGATCTTTGCATAGCTTTCCACCAATGTCATCTCTTCCCGCAGCGTGATAAACTGGGCGCTTGAGATGCTGGTCCTTAAGATCTTCGCAAGCTTTGCCGCCAGCGTCGCGATCTCTGGAATATGGTTCGCCTTCGCTACCCACTTCATCGTATCAAGGGTATTGTAGAGAAAATGCGGGTTTAACTGGGACTGCATCATGGCGATCTGGGTCTCGTTCAGCTCCTTTTCACGCCGCACACGCTCCTCCATGTAGGATGAGATCCTCTTTGTCATGATATTAAAATTTTCCGCCAGCTCCCCAAACTCGTCCTGACGTTCCATGTCCACATGGGTATCCAGATTTCCCTCCTGAACCTCATCCATGGCATCATGAAGCACATGGATCGGCTTGGAGAGAAAAGAGCTGATCCCGATCGCGACACCAACACTTAAAAGAAAGCTTCCCGTGGCCATGAAAAGAAGAACTGTATACATGGATCTCGTGGTATCACTCGTAAAAACATGGGGACGGATCAGGACACTGTAAAGTCCTGTGTTACCCAGCTTTGAAACGTAAATACTATTGTTGTTCCAAACCTCCGTCAGAGATTCTCCCTGTAGAAAACGGCTTCTCAGAACATCTCCGACCGTCTCCCCCGATGCCGTGCCTACGCTGTACACGGTCTCCAGGAATCCATTAAGAATACAGATTCCATCCTGACCGCTGTATGTGCCGGAGAGCGCCTTTGCGAAATGCTCCGCCGTCATTGTGACCACAAAATATCCGGAACATTCCTCTGAATTTCCGGTCACCGCTCTGGCAAACCGCAGGACCTCATCACCGCCAATCTCCAGATCACTCCGGATGATCAGGTCATTCGGGTGGGCATGAGCCTCTCTCAGGATCCCCCAGTATACCGGCAGCATCTGTCCGTAGGTACGGTTTCCCGTAGAATACAGGCAGGAGCCGTCCGCATTGTAGAGATGAAATCCCGCCATCTCACGGCATGCAGCGGTCGCCCCGTACAGGCTGCGGTACACTTCATTTTTCTTTCCAAAGCTCTCCTTTTCCAGCGCCTCGGCGACCAGCGGATCCGTACACAGTTCCTCCGCCGCGTCATGGTAAGCGTCAAACAGCGTCATCAGCTGCTGCTCTACCGCACCGGCAAGCTCCATATCCTTTTTCTCAAAATCTCTTCCGACCTTCACCTTAAACATCTGAATCAGAAACACACAGCACACGATCAGTGGAAGAACAGACACAGCGAGAAAACTCACAAGAAGCTCACGCCGGAAAGATCTCTGGATAAAGTTCTTCATGATCCACCTCCGTTTCCTGCCATGAGCGCCGCCCATGTTTCCAAAATGGATTTCTGGTTTTTCACCGCCCATCCAAGATCGAAGTCCATGATCGAGCCCTCTTCCTTCTGATCCGGGGTAATATCATCGCGGACCGTCCGTCTGTAAAGCTTCTCGACAGCCAGTCTCTGGACATCAGGACTCACGATAAAATCCACAAAAAGCTTCGCGTTTTCTTCATGCTCCGCACCCTTGATCACCGCGCATCCGTCTGCCACCGCGCTGGTTCCCTCCCGCGGATAGACGATCGAGATCGCCGCGCCGCGGTCGATATACTTTTTCGCAGTTTCCTCCAAAGTCAGACCAACCAGATATGTTCCCTCTGACACCTCATCGAGCACGGCGCCTGACCCCGCCGCCATCCGGCGGCCGAGCACTCTGGCAAACTGTTCCAGGACCTCATTTTCACGCATCGGCAGGACCTGAATCATCGTTTCCAACATCGTGCAGCTGCTGCCGGATCTTCCCGGATCCGCAAAGGACACCTTTCCGTCCCAGTTCCCGTCAAACAGATCCTCAAATCCCCGCGGGGCGGAAGCCGCGTCCACCAGCTTATTGTTGTAGATCAGAACAATGGGAAGCTCCGTAAACGGAGTCCAGACATGATCCTCAGTCCGGTATATACTCTCGATATGATCGCTCTGGGTACTCTCGTATGACACGAAGCAGTCCTTAAAGACCTCATAGCTCTCCACACCTCCGCCAAACATCACGTCACAGGATCCCTTTTCCCCCTCTTCCCTGATCCGCTCCAGAAGCTCCGTCGTTCCCCCGGGAACCACTTCTACCCAGATTCCGGTCCGCTCCTCAAACTCCTTTATGATCGGCGCATAAACCTCCTGCTTGTGGGAAGTATACACCGTAAGCCTCTTCTCCTCACTCACCTTCTCCGGTCCCTGTCCGCTGCTCTCCCCTACGACACAGCCCGCCGCACTCATCGCCGCAACTGCAATTCCAAGGAATACCGCCCATACGTTTCTCTTTCCCTTCACTCCCCGAAATCCCCCTTTTGATTTCGATCAAATTTTGTTTATCCCTTTCATATTCAGTTCTACTATTCACTCTTTTTTTTCCATTTTATCATATTTCTTATACAAAAGCCACAATAAATAGCACTGTTGCTCCATAAAAAGAAACAACAGTGCCAATACATTCTCCAAATTATTTTTCTTTATAAAAATTGGGGATTTGTTTTTCGTGATATGTGCGGATATTTTTCTGAAAATCAGGATCTACCAAAATATCATATCCAGTCATGGCAAGTCCTTTTGCGCCTTTTAAGCAGATTTCCTGCGCCTCTAAGCTTCCTGCCGCATTTGCATACTCTATCGTATGACCCTGAATTGTTTTGTCATCTGTGATGGACAGATAATCATGAATCGCCGGAATTTTGATGGATACATTTCCGATGTCCGAAGAACCGTATTGCTTTTTCGGATCCGGCCATTCCATGTGAATTCCTATCAATTCCATATTATCCTTGAATGCCTGACACATCGGCTGATTTGGATATCGTTCCGCATAGATATCGCCCAGATTAATCAAAGCCTTTGCTCCTGTCAGTTTTTCTGCATTTTCTACACAGCGTTTTAAAATTTCAATCAGTTCCTCCGTCCTCTTCATCGTATCCGCCCGGACACAGAACTCACATTCTGCCTGCGCAGGAATCACATTTGCAGCGCTGCCACCGTTTGTTATAATTCCATTGATGTTGTCCTGAGGATCGAATGTCGGACGTAGAAGATCAATCTGCTGGAACACATGAAGAACAGCACTTAACGCATTGATTCCATTCTTCGGCACGGAGGAATGCGCTCCTTTTCCCGTAAAACTAATTGTCAGCGTACATGCTGCCCTGCCGCCTCTGCCAACCAGATTCGCTCCTCCGGATGACGGATGCATCATCAAAGCGAAGTCTACATCGTCAAATGCTCCATTTCTGAGAAGTTTTACCTTTCCAGCTCCTCCTTCCTCCGCCGGAGTTCCGATCAGGCAAACATTTCCGTTTAATTCCGCCATCATGGAGGCAAGTCCTAAAAATGCCCCCGTCGAACAGGTGGCAATCAGATTATGACCACAGCCATGACCAATGCCTCTGAGTGCGTCATATTCCGCCAGAAATGCAACATTCGGTCCCTTCCCTTTTCCCGCTTTATCTGCGCGAAAGGCAGTCTGAAGACCTCCATACCCCTTTTGCACCTGAAATCCGTGACGCTCCAGAACCGAAGAAATTGCCTCCACCGCCTGAAACTCTTCAAAACCAAGTTCCGGATGATCATGGATCTTCTTTGACAATTCAAACAATTCATCCCTGCTGCGATCAATCACATCTGCAATACGTTCTTTTTTATTATTCATGTATTTCCCTGCTTTCATTCTGGAATGCTACTGCTGCCATACACATCACTCTTGTCATCAACTGAATCCAATGCTCATCCACCATAAAATGCTCATTGTGTGCTGACGCATACTCTCCTACCGCCATCTTGATAAATTTTGCATATCGGTACAGGCTTTCCCCTGCAGCTGTCAGGGTAAGCGTATTCTTTCTGTTAAAAAACTCTATTCCAAACTGTTTTTCCAATTTTGCAATATAATTACTCAATGATTGCTGCGAAATATACAGTCGCTTTGCGGCCTTTGTAAAATTCATCTCTTCCACAGCAGCAATAACGTAATTCCAGTTTGTGTTTCCCATGATTCCATCTCCCTGCTAAAACTTATGTTTATCTGTACAGTTGTACACACTATTTTCTCTGAATTTTCCATTTATTTTGCATTAATGTTCCTTTTTCTCAGAATCATATATTATGCCGCGGCAATTATCTTTACAAACTAATATACCACATTTTAGTATTTTCCGATAGTGTTCTTTACGTGACATACTCTCTCCACTTAGCTAACACTTGAAGTGGGGGCTTCTCGTTCGATTGCCCTATTGGGCAAAGCATAGGCGAGCTATCCCCGTGTGTCCCACGGTTCTGTTATTACGAGCGGGACTGTTTCGTATCTACGCAGTCCCGAACAAAATCTACGTTTTGGGGGGAAATCAGGAAATTTTTCTTTCTGTATCAAGTTCAACTCCCGATATTCTCAAGCCTTCCCTGCATATATTGATAGCTGCATTCTCATCACGGTTCATCTGATTTCCACAGGTGCAGCTATAGATACGATCTTCCAGTTTCAACTCCTTTTTGAGTTTTCCGCAACAGCTGCAGATTTTTGAGCTGGGATACCACTTATCGATACGAACCAGTTTCTTACCGCCACGTTCTAATTTGTAGGAAAGAAACTCAGTAAACATTCCCCATCCATTATCATGAACACTCGTTCCAAACCTTGAATCCTGGCTCATTTCTTTCATGTTCAAAGATTCTATGCACACAAGATCGTAAAAATTGGTTATCTTTCTGGATTCCTTGTGCAGATAATCTTTCCGCTGACGTGCAATATGAGCATGGAGTCTGGCTATTTTCTTTTTCTGCTTCATGTAACGGCTGCTACCCTTTTCGCAATGACTCAGCCTGCGCTGCTCCCTTGAAAGTTTTTCCTGGGATTTTCGGAAAAAATGAGGATAATCTGCATGAGCTCCATTGGAATCTACATACAATTCGCTCATGGAAAAATCAAGTCCGATTGCGGTTTTTACTGGCCTGATTTCATGTTCCGGTTCTTCTGCCGTATACAGTAATGATACATAATACTTGTCATCTGCTTCCTGGCTGACGGTGGCACCCTTCAATATGTAACGATCATCGATACTCCGATGCTGTTTTATGCGGATCCAACCTGCTTTCGGAAGTTTCAGTTTCGCATTCTGCAAAGTAATATTTCCATTTACGCAGTTTGTCGTATAACTTCTCACCGGATTCTTTTTTGACTTGAACTTCGGAAAACCAACCGAAGAATCCCGAAAGAAGTTCCTGTAGGCTGTCTGCAGATGCAGCTGTGCATTACATAATGCCAGACTGTCTACCTCCTTCAGCCACGGAAACTCTGCCTTATACTTTGCAGGCGTAACCTTTAATACTTTTCCGGTTTTCTCATAATATTCGTTCTTTTCTGCCAGCATCCGGTTATACACGAAACGTACACAGCCAAATGTTTTTACAAATAATTCTTTTTGAGATTTATTCGGGTAAATCCGAAAGCGGTACACGATGTTCACTCTTATTTTCTCCCTGCGTTTCTATGTACTGGCGGATAACCTCAATGGGTGCACCACCAGCACTTAACAGACAAAAACTCTGGCTCCAGAACATTTCTTTCCAAAGCTTCTGCCGAAGCTCCGGATACTCTTTTTTAATCAATCGGCTGCTTGCGCTTTTATACGCATTAATAAATTTGCTGAGTTCCGATTTTGGATGGGCCCGAAACATGATATGAACATGATCCCGATCATGATTCTATTCCTCTAATGTAACATGATACTTCGGAGCGATATATTCAAAAATCTCCCGTGCACGCTCAGAAACAGGATCCGTCAGTATCTTTTTTCGGTATTTTATAACCAGAATCAAATGATAACAGAGTAGAAATACTGAATGCGCATTACTGTCCAATTTTCTCATAAAATCAGCCTTTCCTTTTACTTTCGACTGATTATATCATAACACAGGAACACTTGTTTGTCTATGTGTTTCAGAACATTTGTTCTTCTGCGTTTGTTTTCATTTATGTGCACAGATATGTGAGTTTTAAGATAGTTAAATGCAATACTAAATTCCAGAATGCAAGAGTTAATTCCATATGTCTTGAGGGCATGCGGACGAATTTAGTTTTTCATTTAAGTTGAGTTTTAAGATGCCAGATATTGCATGATTTTCCCAAAAGGCAATTCATCTCACCACCTAGAGAGGATGGGAGAATTCTTGCAAAGTGTTGTTAAATTTATATCTGCAGGCTTGCCTTCCTCTATCCCCCCCAACATGGAACCTCTTTTTCTCTTTTCCCTATCACCGAGCCCCTCAGCACAGGACCATCTCCGGACACGGGTGTCTGATTTCAGGGGCATGGCTTCCTCTTGGCTTCCGGGAGAATGCGTTGGATGACAGGGGTCACTTGTTTGAGCCACAGGCGAGTTGTGTCCCCTGTTCTCCGCCCTTAGCATTCTTTCGGGAGCTTAGAGGAACCGCCCCTGGAATCCACCAGCATCCGGGGCAGGAGACGGTCCTGCGCGTACCCGGAGCCACTATGACACAGCATCCCATAAAACAGAAAAAACCGCCGCACCTCCACGATCTCCCCAAAAGGAAATCATGTTCGGTACGGCGGTTTTTCGCCTGACTCCGCGTGAACACTAAGAAACAGGAACGCCTGCCCCTATTTATTATGAATTATTTACTTTCTCATCTCAAGAACATCCGCAAATGCCTCGATAGCAGTTGCAGCCTGTCCGAAGTCTCTCATCTGCTGGTCAACACCAAGCTTGATGTGCGGGATACCTGCGTTGTCGAGAGCTTTCTTGAGGTACGGATACTCCATCTCCTCCGGATCGCAGAACTGCTGCATGAAGAGTACAAGACCCTGAGCGCCGCTCTTCTTAACCATGTCAGCTACGAACTCGCCACGGCGGTTCTTGGAAGACTGCGGATCGTAAAGAAGGACATCGTAGTCCATGTTTGCAAACTGTTTTGCAAGAGCTCTAAGAGCATCCTGCTCGTCCTCCGGAACGTCTGTACGGAAGGAACGGCTCTCATGAGCAACATCATCAGCTGCGATCGCGATGTTGTTGTTCTCGAAGATCTCAAGAAGCTTCGGGTTGTCAACGATGATACCGGATGTAACAACCTTTGTTCCCTTCCAGTCACATACCGGAAGAGCTGCGAGCTCTTTGTTTAACTCTTCGAGTTTTGCAGTGTATTCCGGTTTCTCCATGAAGAAGAATGCCTTTAATACTGCGGAACGCTTTGTAGGAGTTACAACGTCACAGTGCTCGTTAGCGAGTTTTACGAACTCACGGCGGGCTGCACGGCTCTTGTTGTAAACCTTGATTGCGTCAAGGATCGCATCGTTGGTGATCTCGTGGCCACATACTTCCTCGAGGTCAGCCTTAACGTTTGCGTACTCCTCCTCACAGAACTTAAGTCCGAACTCTTCGAAACGGTTCTGCGGATGAGCAAGGAAGATAACTTTCATCTTGTCGCCCATAGCAACACGGAAGTTCTGGCTCATCGGACGTAATGTATCACAGATTGTTGGTGTGATGATTCCGTCTAACTGATCCATAGTTCCGTCAAGAAGCATCTCAAGTGCGAGCTGAGCGATTGTGCAGTAGAAGGTTGCACAATACTCTTTTGCACGGCTGATTGTCTTGTTGTTGGAGCCCCAGATTCCCATCGGAACCATGCCTGCAGCATATACAAGCTCTTCCGGAGCGTAGTACGGGAGAACGCCGATGACCTTCTTGCCCTGTGCTTTATATTCAGCAAGCTGCTGTTTCGGAGTTGCAGCTTTTACTTTAAATTCGTCAAATAATGCGTTGATACTCATGGTCTATTTAGCCTCCTTTGCCTGGATGTTTGCTTCCATAGCCTCAACAAGACCCTGTACTCTAGTCTCGTACTGAGCGGCATTGAAGTTACGCGGGTCAGCCTGGTCACCATCGAATCCTGCGCACGGGATGCCAAGATCCTTAGTGAAGCGACGCTGCATCTCAGCCATGTAACCGGACCACGGCTTACAGCTTCTGTTGTAGTGAACGAGAACGCCATCTACCTTGTTGTCGCGGCAGATGCCTTCACGCCATGCAACACCCTGCTCGATACATACAGAGTTCGGTGCTTTGTAGTAAGCACGTGCCATCTCATCCAGACCATTATATACGAAACCGAATGCCGGTGCGTATACAACTGCTGTTACGTTGACGCCGTTAGCCTTTAACGGTTTGAACAGTGCCGGAAGCTTCGGCCAGCACGGAATACCCTCGAACATTACACGGTATTTCTCCGGGAACGGAGTTGTTGTCTCGCCCTTAGCGATCGTCTCGTCAAGGTCTTTTTCTAACTGCTCAAATGCCTCAGCAGCCTCAACTCTTGCACGTGCGGTTACAACGTCAGCCATATGGTTGAACAGGTCGAAACCACTGTACGGAGCCGGTTTGTACTGTAAGTAATCACAGACTTTTAACCATGCCTTTGCTGTACGGTTTGCGTTCTCACATGCATGCTCGAACTTCTTCTCGTCGAACTTCTTGCCTGTAAGCTCCTCTAACTGCTTGATTGCCTTGTCGAACTGTCCACGAACATAGCGAACATTCTGATCAGCAACATCAACAGAGTTGTTGTACGGAATATCGATCATGATAAGCGGAATGTTGCACATACGAGCGATGTTCTCATACCACTTTGTCATACAGTTACAGATGTTGTTGCAGCAGAGAACAAAATCCGGCTGCGGGATCTGCATCTGACGGATCGGGGAGATTGCTGCGATGCGGCGCTCTTTATCCGGTCCATCCGGAAGTTTTTCAAGCTCAAGAAGGTTTACAACCTCAAGATACGGAGTCTGAGTCTTCGGATCTTTCTTCGGCTTGCCAGTTGCCTCGTCGATCACTACGTTACCGTCAGCATCCTTTAACGGCTTACCTGTGCTCGGATCGATGATGTATTCACCTGTCTCCGGGTCAAACTTACGAGCAACACGGACACCAGCTGCATATGCAAGGCTGATACGTGCATAACCGCAGATATCGTTATCGTAACCCATATCCTCAGCTGCCTGGCACATAAGCTCACCGTAACGGTTTGCTGCGATACCAGCTGCCTGGTTCTCCGGGTACATAACGTTTAAATCAAATGCTGCTGCGAGCTCGCACGGGAATTTGGAAGAAGACCATCCAACTAACTCGCCTCTCTTTTTGGCCTCACGCGCGTCTTTATGAACGTCGTCTACGACTTTACGCAGCGCAAGAACACCAGGGCTAACCTGCTTTGCCATAATAAATATCCTCCATTTCTTATCAATCATGACCGACCGCGGCTGTGGGACAATCCCGCAGCTGTTTTTCAGCCATAAAATTGCATAACCTAATTCTGTTTCACCGATCCATGCAGATTTGCATGGACGATAAACATCAAACTGTCTTATGCGCGGCGGCTTGCTGCCTGATATGCATATAAGGCTGCACCAAGCGCACCGTTATACTGTGTCAGAGGAGATCTGTGGATCTCACATCCAAGCTCATTCTGAAGAGCTTTGACAACACCGTCGTTCTGTGCGACACCGCCAGTCATGACGAGTGCCGGAACCACTCCGATCCGGTGTGCGAGTCCAGTGACACGGTGAGCCACGGAGCGGTGGATACCTGCGATAATATCACATTTGTCGGTTCCCATCGACAGCTGGCTGATAACCTCGCTCTCCGCAAATACGGTACATGTGGAGCTGATCTCGACTCTCTTTTTGGAGAGGGAATCAAGATGACCAAGATCCTGGACCTTTACTTCAAGAACGCCTGCCATTACGTCGAGGAATCTTCCGGTTCCTGCAGCGCACTTGTCGTTCATCTGGAAGTTGGTCATTGCACCGTTGTCAATATGAAGAACCTTAACGTCCTGACCGCCGATATCAATGACAGTGTGAACGTCAGGGAACAGGAAGTAAGCCCCCCTTGCGTGGCAGGATAACTCACTCATCTGTTTGTCTGCAAAATTCATTAAAGAGTTACGACCGTATCCTGTTGCCAGGGTAAAAGCCACATCCTCTTTTTTCATACCTGCGTTTTCCAGCACTGCATCGATCGCGCGCTGTGGGCCGCTGGTACCTGCACCTACATCGATCAGGGATTTCGCTACGATCTCCTCGCCATCCTTCAGCATGATGCATTTGGATGCCGTGGATCCTACGTCGATTCCCAGGGTGTAAATTGCACTCATAATAACCTCCGGGTATACTGAAAATGTAAAATGAAACTGGCTTTGTTATACCAGTATATCCAGGCCAGAGAAAGTACTCCCCTGGCCTGGATACGTATCATTTTACTCTATCCTTCAGTCAGAATCAAGCTTTTTTAAATGTGTTCCACTCACGGATCGCACGCGGTGTTACCATCTGATGGAACGGGCAGATAGACTCCGGATTCTGGTAAGCAGACTCTGTGAATGCCTGGATGTACGGACGGATCTCTGTAAGATCAACGATCTCGTCAGCCATACCCTTGATTGTGCAGTATTTCGGACGGGACTTGTCGTGGTACATCTGGATCATGTCGTTCATCTTGTCGATGATCGGCTGGAGATCCTCGCCGGCCTTCTTAGCCTTAACAAGTTTTCTGGAGTACATAGCGTTTGCTGCTGTCTCACCCGGCATTACATAGTACTCAGAAGCGCCTGTTGCAAGGGAGAATACGTTTGTATCGTTGCCCTGCGGTCCGCCAAGTACGTAGTGAGCAGCTGCGGATGCCTTACGAAGTGTAACCTCTAAGGACGGAAGCTTGGAGTTCTGGATGGAGTAGATCAGAGACTGACCAAGACCAAGAAGCTCAGCCTTCTCAGCGTCATCACCTACATCGATACCAGTTGTATCCTGTAACCAGATCAGCGGGATTCTGTCACGAGCGCAAAGTGTTACGAACTCGTTCATCTTGATCAGGCCCTGACGATATAACTTTCCGCCGATACCAACAGAGTTCTGTTTGTACTCCGGATAGTTCATAAGGAGACCCTGAACGTTTGCTACAACACCAACGAGAAGTCCGTTTACTTTAGCAAGACCTGTTACAACCTCCGGGCCGTAACCGTTCTTGTACTCAGCGAACTCACTGCCGTCGAAGAGACGGCC
Source organism: Pilosibacter sp. NGB245 (assembly GCF_057397225.1). Lineage (NCBI taxonomy): Bacteria > Bacillati > Bacillota > Clostridia > Eubacteriales > Clostridiaceae > Pilosibacter > Pilosibacter sp. NGB245. The sequence continues at coordinate 2,195,710 of NZ_CM171584.1, forward strand.
GATTACATCGTAGATATCGTACGGACGTTTCTGGTTCATCGGGATGATGCTGTAAAGGTCCTCTGCCGGAAGAGCCGGTGCCTTCGGATCATCAACACGGAAGAACTCGAGGTTGTATGCCGGAAGGTAGCTAACGTACTTCTTGATGCCCTCGATTACGCCGTAATCGTTCTCATATACTTCACGGAAGAAACCAGTCTCGTCGTAGTGAACCGGAACGGAACCCGGAGCCGGAACGTGCTTCTTGCCGTTTTCGATCTGTGCTGCGATGATCTGCTCAGCAGACTCTTCGTCAATATATCCCTTCGGGTTCATACCGGAAAGAATACCAGCGCCGCCTACTGCCATGTTTGCCTGGCTGTGTGCGATAAGGATTGTCGGGGAAATGCTGTGGTATCCGCCGCCTGCCGGGTTTGTTCCGTAGATACCTACGATAACCGGAACACCAAGCTGGTTTAACTCAGCGTTACGGAAGAACGGTGTACCGCCGCCGCGTCTGTTCGGGTAAACCTTATCCTGGTTCGGGAACTCAACGCCGGAGCAGTTTAACAGATATACGAGCGGAAGGTGGAGCATCTTAGCTGCATCGGAAGCACGCAGAAGGTTGTCTGCCTGTCCCGGTACCCATGCGCCGGCCATCTTCTTGTTATCGGAAGCGATGATGTAAACCCATTTTCCGTTTACACGGCCAAGTCCGTTAAGAATGTTTGTTGTACCGAACTTGTTGCCTTCCGGGTTGTAAAGGCTGTTTAACGGGCACCATGTTCCCTCATCAATGAGAGCGTTGATACGCTGCATTGCGGAGAGCTGTCCGCGCTCGTTTAACTTCTCTTCTGTTGTGATACCAGCTGCAAGAGCTTTCTCGATGGACTCATGGATGTCAGCCTCTACGGCTTTGATCTCTTTTGCGTTCTCGTCATTTACATTTACCAGCTCTTTACCAACAGTAGGCATTTCCTGGAAATATTTCGGCATGGAAAAGTAACCCATGTTCTTCCTCCTTATATATACGCGATCGCTGCGGTCAGCGGTTTTTGCCAGTCACTGACCGCGGCATGATTATATTTTAAATGATCGTTTCGATTACTTTGTTTCCTTCGGAACTTTGATGAAAGCCTGACCTGGGTCGATCTCTTCACGAATTACGCGAATGATCTCCGGATCCGGACCTTCCATAAGCTGAGCTCTTGTGGTATCGATCTCGAAACCTGTGTTCTCCTGAACCATTTCCGGAGAGGAGAATGGATAGTAGTAAGCAAGGTACATTTTCTTGGTCTCTTCGTCGAACTTCATGATACCAAGATCTGTAACTACCATCTGCGGTCCGCGGTTGCCCGGAAGACCTGCTCTCTCACGTCCGCCAGGGCCGTCCATCCAGCCGCAGCTTGTGATGTAGTCAACATGCTCCATGAATCTTCTCTTCTGGTGCTGCATCATAATGATGGTGTTGCAGAATGTAGCGATACCGTTAGCTCCGCCGGAACCTGTGAAACGGGTTGTCGGCTGAACGTAGTCGCCCTTACCGAAGATACATGTGGAGTTAACGTTACCATACGGGTCGATCTGAGCACCGCCGATGAAAGCGATCATACGGTCAGCGTCATGAAGCCACTCATTCGCCTCGAAGCCTACGAAACGAACGTTCGGCCACTGTACTGCACAGTGAGCCATGAAACGGTTATCACCTACGGAACGCGGTACCTCTACCGGTGAGCAGTCCATAAGTCCGCTCTCTACGATCGGATGGCAGCTCGGGCAAACCACACGCTTCGCAAGAGAAGCACCGATTAACGGAAGACCGGTACCAACGATAACGATCTGATTTTCTTTAATATTTTTTGCGATGGCATAAGCCTGCATTTCCTGCTTTGTATACTTTGTATAATCAGCCATTTTTGAATTTCCCTCCCTCAATTAGTGTCTGGTAGAATAGCCAAGATGCGGCTCATTCTTAAGGTTCATGAGGCGAGCGCCGCCAAGGACATTAAGAAGATCATCCTGATCCTTGCAGCCGTATACGTATTTCTGGAGGTAATCCTTGAAGGTCTCCGGAATCTTTGTGCCGTTAGCAGCATCCTCTGCAGCCTGTTTTGCAACTTCTGCAGCCTTTGCAAGCTTCTCGTCTTCCGGTTTAGCAGCAGCAGCCTTCTCAGCCTTTGCAGCAGCCTTTGCGAGCTGTGCCTTAGCATCCTCAGCATCAAGGTACTTGGAAGCCTTATCGTACTCCTTAAGTCCCTTATCATCATCATCATAGTAGCCATAGCACTGTGCCGGCCATGCGCCGTACGGAGTACGAACGACAGCGTCTACGCACTCACCGAAGATTCTTGTCTTTGTAGGATCACGGCGGATATATTCATCACTTACGATCTCCTCGCATGTAACGATCGTACGCTTTGCAGCGATTGCGATATCAACATCGTGGAACTCATCACCATCGATAATGCAGGTTCCATCCGGAGATGCCTGCTGTACATGGATGATCGCGCAGTCAAGCTTCGGAACCGGAACAGCAAGAAGCTTCTCGCCCGGCTCAAACGGGTTCTCGATATCTACGCACTTTAAGTTGTCAACGCCTTCCATTGTTTTTCTCTTCTCTTCGCTGATACCCCAGAATTTAACAAGACCGGAGCCCTGCATCATTCTTACCGGGAGGTACGGAAGACCAAGGGAAGCTGCGTGAAGCTGTAACATAAGAACGTCCTGGGAGTAGTCCTCATATGTAAGCTCACCTTTCTCGATTGCAGCACGGAAACGACGTGCAACGTTTGTATACCCAGAGTTTGCTGTGTAGCAGTTGATGTAAGCTCTTACACGACCCTCACCGATTAAGGAGTCCCAGTCTCCGCCTGCCGGGCCGGACCAGCCTACAAAACCAGTTTTACCCTGACGAAGGATCTCGTAAACAGCAGCATACGGTTTACGGTTTGTTGTAAATCCGCCGAGGCAGAGTACATCGTTATCATGTACGTACTTCTCTACGGCGTCGTGTAATGACATAACTTTATTAGCCACAATAAAGCCTCCTTTATTTATATTTGCAGTTAAAAGGCCTGCCTGTTCTCCTCAGACAGGCCTGAACTGCTTTTTAGTTCCTGTAAAAATATACCATGTTATGAAACGAATTTCAACTTCGATTCCATTTCTGGAATGGATTTTATCAAGATTTGAACATCAGCATGAAGTAACCGGCTGCTACTGCAGAACCGATAACACCAGCTACGTTCGGGCCCATAGCGTGCATCAGAAGGAAGTTGGTCGGGTTCTCTTTCGCACCAACTGTCTGAGAAACACGGGCTGCCATCGGAACTGCGGATACACCTGCGGAACCGATTAACGGGTTGATCTTACCGCCTGTGATCGCGCAGAGAACTTTACCAAGCAGGATACCACCGACTGTCGCGAAAGCGAAAGCAAGAAGACCCATAGCGATGATGGCAAGTGTCTGGACACGAAGGAAGATCTCACCATTTGCTGTAGCACCTACGGTTGTACCGAGCATGATTGTAACCATATTACAAAGTGCGTTCTGTGCAGTATCGGAAAGTCTTCCGGTAACGCCGGACTCACGGAACAGGTTACCGAGCATCAGCATACCAAGAAGCGGTGCTACGGACGGAAGAAGCAGGGAGCAGAACAGAACAACGAATACCGGGAAAACGACTTTCTCGACTTTGCTGACTTTTCTTAACTGCTTCATAACGATCTGACGCTCTTTCTTTGTTGTGAGGAGCTTCATGATCGGCGGCTGGATCAGCGGGATCAGAGCCATATAGGAATATGCGGCTACAGCGATCGGAGCTACAAGATCCGGAGCCAGGTTGTTTGCGATATAGATCGCGGTCGGGCCATCGGCACCACCGATGATACCGATTGCTGCGCACTCACCCGGTGTGAAAAGTCCGGTTGCATTTGCGAGTGCAAATGCAACATAGATACCGAACTGAGCGGCTGCACCGAGAAGAAGGCTGACCGGGTTCGCGATCAACGGACCGAAGTCTGTCATCGCGCCGACTGCCATGAAGATCAGGCACGGGAATAAGCTGGACTTAACGCCCATGTACATAATTCTTAACACACCGGACTGATACCAGTGATCTGCCTCATTCATAAGACCTGCAAGCGGAAGGTTCGCAAGGAACATACCGAATGCGATCGGGAGCAGAAGGAGCGGTTCAAACTGCTTCTTGATTGCAAGATATAATAAAACGAAGGATACAAGGAGCATAACACCCTGCTGCCAGGTGATTGCGGCGAAACCTGACTGAGCGAGGAGCTCCGAGAAAACTGAAAGTATATTCACGTGTGGCACCTCCCGCTTAGTTTAAGGTAACCAGAACTGCACCTGTCTCAACGGAATCGCCTGTGCTTACATTGATAGCTGCAACAGTTCCTGCTGCCGGAGCAACGATCTCTGTTTCCATCTTCATAGCTTCCATAACGATTACGCACTGACCGTAGCTTACTGCGTCACCGACTTTAACCTTGATGTCAAGGATCTTACCTGGCATCGGAGCTTCTACTGTCTGTCCACCTGCGGACGGAGCTGCTGCCGGTGCTGGAGCCGGAGCCGGTGCCGGAGCTGCCTTCGGTGCCAGTGCTGCTGCCGGAGCCGGAGCTGCCTTCGGTGCCGGTGCTGCTGCGAGGATCGGTGCCGGTGCGCTTACCTGCGCGCCTCTGTCAAGCGGTCTGTACTCGTCTACTCTCTCGATCTCAACTTCATACTTTTTTCCGTTTAATGTTGCAACGTATTTCATTTCTTTTAATACATCCTTTCCTTTTTTTGCGTGCAGCTGATTCATATTCGCATAGCTGCTTTTGCTTTTACATTTGGGTCTTTTACAGTTCCTTGATACTTACTACACGGAACTCTTCCCCGGACAATCTTGCTTCCTCACTGACTGCCGCGAGAAGCACTGCATAGGATTCCTCATCGATAGCCGGAGCCGGTGCTGCAACTGCCGCAGCTGCCTTTGGCGCACTCTCCTTAAATAATGTACCGATGACCTTAGAGATAATGATAACCGCGATTGCGAGCACTGCAAGTGCTGAGAATACGACTAACAATCCAACGAGTGAAATGACAATCGAATCCGCAACGGTCATACCGCCTGTCCACATATACTTACCGCACCTCCTTCGTTTCGTTTCATTTAAGAAACTTTTGTTGGTTAGTTATTCCGTATTGTGAAATGCATTCCACATTTTTCTCGGCGCATAAGGGTACTTGACAAATCAGCACCCGTAATCACCTTGTTTCTATGCAGTTTTCACAATATCGTAATTTGAGTATATCAGCTTTCTGCGCAAATGTCAACAAAGCCGATTGAAAAAAATATATCAAATATACTAATTCAACGTGATATAAAGACAAGTACAGCTTATGTCCTTATATCGGCAAACCTACTCTGTTAGTACTGTTTTCCAGTCCTGACCGTTCCGTTTTCACTGCTGTCCCGGCACATTCCTGCGCCGGAGTACTTCGCTTGCGACAGTCTTCAGCTTCGTGCGAGTTCGCAAAAACCGCCCGTCAACTCCTGCATGATATGCATGAATCGACGGGCAGTCACAGTCTCAGATATGGTTCCCGATTTACGGCTGTTTTCCAATATAAGCAAGGATTCCGCCGTCGACGTAGAGGATATGTCCGTTCACGAAATCAGATGCCTCAGATGCGAGGAATACCGCCGGTCCCTTTAAGTCCTCGACAGTCCCCCATCTCGCTGCCGGTGTCTTCGCGATGATGAACTGGTCAAACGGGTGACGGGAGCCGTCCGCCTGGCGCTCTCTTAACGGCGCCGTCTGGGATGTCGCGATATAGCCAGGTCCGATGCCGTTGCACTGGATGTTACCAGAGCGATCTTTCCTTCCAGGGAAAACATGTTTTTCTTATCCATTTTATCTGTTTCCTTTCTCTCTATAAATAATAAGGTATCGATCATCCTGCCGTCATCAGTTCTTTCGTTCAGGATATCTTATTTTAAATCTGTAGGAGTGATCGTGTCCATATCGTCAAACTCCTGGTTCTCTCCGCCCATCGCCCAGATGAAGGTGTAGTTGGAGGTTCCGGCTCCGCAGTGGATGCTCCATGACGGGCTGATCACCGCCTCCTCATTCTTCATGACGATGTGTCTCGTCTCCGTCGGCTCACCCATAAAATGCATGACCACCTGGTTCTCCGGAACTTCAAAATACATATAGATCTCCATGCGGCGCTCATGTGTGTGGCACGGCATGCCGTTCCAGACACTGCCCGGTTCCAGGGCCGTCATTCCCATGGACAGCTGGCATGTTTTTAAAACGTCCGGATGGATAAACTGGTTGATGACTCTCTTATTGGACGTGTTAGAGTCACCGAGCGGACGTTTCGCAGCATCCTTTAAGGTGATGAGTCTCGTCTCGTAAGATGTGTGGGCCGGCGCACTCACCATATAGAATTTTGCCGGAGCATTTTCATTGTCGCTGGCAAAAATCACTTCTTTCGTACCTTTTGTGATGTAAAGGCAGTCTTTATAATCAAGATGGTACTCCACCCCATCGGCTGTGATCGATCCGGAACCGCCGATGTTGAAGATCCCGATCTCACGGCGCTCAAGGAAGTAATGAGTCCCGAAGTTTTTCCAGCAATCGATCCCTTTTTCGATGGAAACATGTTCTTTCACCGGCATGCAGCCCAGTGTCACCATGCGGTCTACATGAGAGTAGACAGATACCACCTCGTCCGGGCGGTAGAGATCCTAGATCAGGAACTCATTTCTCAGTTCTTCTGTCGTGTAGCGTTTTACATCTCTCTGATTTGTGGAATAGCGAATATGATATTGTGGTCAGAAGTCCGCTCCTATCTCCGCAGACAGACCTACAGAAAGCATCGGAACTCCTGACCCTGACAGCATTCTATGCAGAACGACAATTTTTGTCATCCTATCTGACTATCTGACTTTTTTCGCGGCGTACCGGAGTGCTCCGACGCCAAAAAGTGCCAGAAGGAAAGCGTCCAGCACCAGGAACATGATCGCCGCCTGGAAGCCCAGCCTGTCCGCAAGGACTCCGATCACCTGCGGGGTCAGGATCCCGCCTAGGGAACCGATCCCCGTAAACACCGACATTCCAAGCGGGGAATTTCCCATGAGATCGCCGGTAAAGGCCGTCGTTGTCGGAAATGCGCCCGCCATGCCAAGACCGAGAAGAACCAGGGCTGCCACCGCCATCGCCGTATTGCCTGCGAATACAAGGATCAGCACCGAGGCAAACTGAAGAACGGAGATCACAGCTAGGATCTTTGCCGGCGGCACATTCTTCGAGATCGAAGCGATCACGATCCTGCCGATCATGATCATGATCCAGGTTACAGACACCATAACGGTCGCGAGACTTGCGGACATAAATCCGGTGCTCTTTAAATAGGTAACAAACCACCCGTTTACGGAGTTTTCAAGTCCCATATAGAAGAACAGTGCGCCGACTGCCAGGAGAAATCCTGTATTTTTTAAGAACCAGAGCTTGTCCTTCTGTCCTGATGCCGGACCATTCTCCTCTCCTGCCGGTTTCTTTTCTTCCTTTTCGATCTTGCGGTAATCCATCGTCGCATAAGAAACAACGATGAGAACCGTGAGGACTGCAAGAAGCTGTAAGATCGTCTTCCAGTTCATCCCCGCACCCATAAGGATCATGGTGACAAACGGGGACAGGAACGCGCCCACCGCATACCACATGTGGAGCAGGTTTAAATATTTGTTGGAGCTCCCCGTCACCTGACGGATCGCGTGGTTATTGATGATCGTGATCATTCCCTTTGTAATACCGATGAGAAAGATCATCACATAGAGAACCGGGACCGGAAGTCCGAATGTAAATAAAAGCAGGCAGACCGGATACGGGATCGCGAGGACCACGACAGCCATCTTCTGGGACATCATCCCGCAAAATACCGGGTAGACCAGGCTGGAACATAAGTTTCCGATCGCCAGGAACGACAGCAGACCGCCCGCCGCCGTAAAGCTCAGGTTTCTCTCTTCGATCAGGTTTGGCAGGATGACTCCGAAGATCAGGATGACCATTCCGCTGATAAAATAAGCCAGATAACAGTGATCGATCACCGACCGCCTGTCTTCTCTCGTGATTTCCATCATATGTGTTCTCCCCCAAAAAGCTTCTGAAAGGCGCCGCAGTGACCGGATCCTCTCCGCTTTATTGTTAATTTTTCTCCATATTTTTCCATCATATCACCTTTTTTCCGCCAAGACAAGGAGGATTTCCCCTGATATTCCATCTTGTGGAATTTTTATACTATTATTTTGCAAGAATTTTCCACTCCGAAAATTCCGCAGGATACTTTTCGCTGTGGATTTTCTGGTCTGAAAATCCGTAATTCGTTGACACTCTCCCCGACTTACTATACAATAAGAGGAAACAGTGTCTGCCGCCTGCCATTTCCGGCAGTTTCCGGCAGTTTCTCCCGTCTCTGCGGAGAGGGGGCAAAATAAGGAGGATAAAAGGTATTATGAAGGACATAAAGAAGGTGACGTTGATCGGTCTCGGCGCGATGGGGGTATTTTTTGCGCCGCGTATTTCAGAAAAACTCGGGGCTGATTTCCGGATCCTCGCGGATGGTGCGAGAAAAGAGCGCCTGGAGCGAAAAGGTGTGACCGTCAACACGATCAATTATCGCTTTCCGATCATCACCCCGGATGTAGAGGGAGATCCGGCAGATCTCGTCATCATCGCGGTAAAAGGGTATGATCTGGAGCAGGCGATCAAAGATATCAGAAATCAGGTCGGAAAGGACACGATCATCCTCTCCGTATTAAACGGCGTCGAGAGTGAAAAGCAGGTTGCAGCTGTCTATGGAGAAGAACATGTCCTGTATTCCTACATGCGAATCAGCATTGTCATGAAGGACGGAAAGACAGAGTTCGATCCTCACAAGGGTTCGATCCACTTCGGGGATCTGAAGAATGATCCGGAACACTATTCCGAGAATGTTCTCGCAGTAAAGAATCTGTTCGATCTCTGTGGGATCGACTATAAGGTCGATGCAGACATGTTAAAAGGCATCTGGTTCAAATTCATGTGCAATGTCGCCGAAAATATGACCTGTGCGATGTTCGGCGTTCCGTTCGGCGCTTTCCAGAAGAGCGATGACGCCAATTATTTCCGTCACAAAGCCATGTGGGAAGTGATCCATGTTGCCAATAAACTTGGAATCGACATTGGTCAAAACGAGATCGACCGCCAGGAGCACACGATCGGACGTCTTCCATATGAAAATAAGCCATCCACACTCCAGGATCTGGAAACTGGAAAGCATACGGAAGTCGATATGTTTGCCGGTACCGTTGTACGTCTCGGGAAAGAACTCGGCGTTGAGACTCCGGTCTGCGAGTGTTTCCTTCATGGGATCCATCTGATCGAGGACCGGATGTTCGGAGTTATCTAAGTCTCATACTTCTGCATGTTTAAAGCTGTCCGCTGTTTGTTTCTGCGGACAGCCTTTCTTTTTGTTTTTCTCTTTTCTGCTTCTTTTTCATCCTGTTTTCCTGGCAAAACCTTATTTTATTAGTTCTTTGGGCAATACTGAAAACAACCTTGCATTTCCCGACGGGCTGTATTATATTAAACATATGAACGATGGTTCATATGTTTATGTATAAATAGATTGCAAATATAATTCTTAGGAGGTCGACTCTATGGATGAATTAGAAAGAACCAAGCAGGAACCGGATGAGCATGAAGCTGAAGAATGCTGCTGCGGACACCATCATCACCACGATGAGGACCACTGCTGTGGACACGAACACGGCGAGCATCATGACGCGCATCACGACGAGCACCATGAACACGAACACTGCGGCTGCGGACACCACCATCACCACGATGGCGACGACCACTGCTGCGATGATGACGATTGCTGTGGACATGAGCACGGCGAGCATCATAACGAGCACCATGAACATGAACAGTGCAGCTGCGGACACCACCATCACCACGATGGCGACGACCACTGCTGCGATGATGACGATAATGATGATCACTGCGGACATGAGCACGGCGAGCATCACGAAGGTCACGAGGAACACCACCACGCTTCCACTCCGAAATCCGAGTGCATCGTCTACGTGATGAAAAACATCGACTGTGCAAACTGCTCCGCAAAGATCGAGAAAAAGATCCAGGAACTCCCGGAAGTCGATGACTGTATCCTGACGTTTGCGACAAGGCAGCTCCGTGTCTACTCTTCCGAGGGCACCAAACTTCTCCCGAAAATGCAGGCGATCGCCGATCAGATCGAACCCGGAACCATTATCGAGGTCCGCCCGAAGAATCCAAAGGCTGTCTGCACAGTCTATGTGATGAAAAACATCGACTGCGCGAACTGTTCCGCAAAGATCGAGAAAAAGATCCAGGAACTCCCGGAAGTCGACGATTGTATCCTAACGTTCGCGACAAGACAGCTCCGTGTCTACTCTTCCGAGGGGACAAAGCTTCTCCCGAAGATGCAGGAGATCGCTGATCAGATCGAACCTGGAACCGTCATCGAGATCCGTGAGGAAGGAAAGCCGTCCTCCGACACCCACGACGACAAACACGACCACGATATTCCGGAGCTGCTCGCCGGAGCTGCTTTATTTATCATCGGTGAGCTTCTCTCCCATTCGATGCCGCCGGTATCGATCGGCTGTTTTGTGATCGCCTATCTGATCCTCGGACGCGAAGTCCTCCTCACCGCACTCAAGAATATGAAGTCCGGCCATGTCATGGACGAAAACTTCTTGATGAGTGTTGCAACGATCGGTGCGTTCGCGATCGGTGAATTCGGCGAGGCGGTCGGCGTTATGCTCTTCTACCGTGTCGGTGAAGCGTTCGAGCACCGCGCAGTCGAGAAGAGCCGCAGTCAGATCATGGAAGCCGTCGATCTCCGCCCGGAGACTGTTCTTCTTGACGAGAACGGCACTGTCCGGGAGATCCCGGCCGGTTCTGCCGCCGTTGGAAATATCGTGCAGATCCGCCCCGGCGACCGCATCCCGCTCGACGGAGTCGTTGTCGAGGGCGAGAGCCGCATCGATACCTCCCCGATCACCGGAGAGCCGGTTCCGGTATCCGTAACAGTCGGAAGCACCCTGACCTCCGGCTGCGTCAATACCTCCGGTCTCTTAAAGATGCGCGTGGAAAAAGAGCTCTCCGAGTCCATGGTCACAAGGATCCTGGATTCTGTAGAGAACGCTGCAGCCAGCAAGCCACAGGCAGAACGCTTTATCACAAAATTTGCACGGGTATACACCCCGTTCGTCGTTGCTCTCGCAGCAGCGACCGCGATCATTCCGTCCCTGATCACCGGAAACTGGTCCCACTGGATCTACACAGCGCTTACCTTCCTGGTAATCAGCTGTCCATGTGCCCTCGTTTTAAGCGTACCGCTCGCATTCTTCTCCGGGATCGGCGCCGGATCCAGAAAAGGGATCCTCTTTAAAGGCGGGATCGCCCTGGAAACACTGAAAAATGTAAAAACCGTCGTCATGGATAAGACAGGAACCATCACAAAGGGCAATTTCATTGTCCAGGACATTGTTCCTTCCGCAAATTACACAGCAGCCGAAGTCCTTCAGGCTGCAGCTGCATGTGAGACCGCTTCCACCCACCCGATCGGCACAAGCATCCTTCTCGCAGCAAAAGAGCAGGATCTGAGCCTCGAAAACCCGGCACAGCTTGAAGAGATTTCCGGAAAGGGCATTCATGCCAGACTTTCCTGCGGAGATGTCCTCTGCGGAAGCAGAAAGCTCCTGACCGAGTTCAACGTGGACTGCGGTACTTACGATGAAAACGGAGCCGTCACCACCGTTTATGTAGCGATCAATGGTACTTTCGCCGGAACGATCCAGATCTCCGACACGATCAAGCCGGAGGCAAAGGATGCGATCAGGACATTAAAATCCATGGGGATCCGCTCCGCAATGCTCACCGGTGACGGGGAAGCCGCTGCCGAAGCTGTTGCGGATGCTGTCGGGATCGACCATGTTTACGCAAAGCTTCTCCCTGCCGACAAACTGGAAATCCTGCAGAAACTCCGCGCCGAGAGCGGCAGCGCGATGTTCGTCGGCGATGGGATCAATGACGCACCGGTTCTCGCAGGCGCCGACGTCGGAGCTGCGATGGGCAGTGGTGCGGATGCCGCGATCGAGGCTGCTGATGTCGTATTTATGACTTCCAGCATGGACGCGATCCCGACCGCGATCAGGATCGCAAAGAGCACCGGCGCGATCTCCAACCAGAACGTTGTGTTCGCACTCGCAGTAAAGGCACTCGTCATGGTACTGGGACTCATGGGAATCGCCTCCATGTGGCTCGCCGTGTTCGCCGATACAGGAGTGGCGATCCTCTGCGTATTGAATTCCATTCGGATCCTGTACAAAAAATAAAGCAGGAAATTCCATCTGGATTTCCCCCTAATCATTAAAAAGCTCTGAAGAACCTTTTCACATTGTTCTTCAGAGCTTTTTCTTATGCCCGATCATATTTTCACATCTTCGTCTGGTTTCAGGCAGATATCTTTCACGGTCCGGACTTTTTCACGCAGTCTCCGCTTCTTCGCCCGGATCTGCACTCTTCTATTTCAGCATTCCCATCACCACGACTGCCACAAACAACACGCACATGCACCCGATAAAGATATCGATCGTCCGGACCGACACGTTGATCTTATCGTACATGCGCTCCTTGATGGATCTGTTTTTCAGCCTCTCATTCTCCTCCTGAAGCCGTTTATTTTCTTCAGCGAGTTCTTCCAGGCTCTTTTCCTTCAAGGTCTCCACAGCCTCTTTGGCGGCCTCAGCCACAGTCTCAGCCTCCCCCATCTTCTCCATCTCTTCTTCCATCCTCTCACCTCCAGCTTTTTCCGGATTCACACAACAGCAACAAGTGAAAACACACTTTGCGAGTTTCCCCTTGTTATCGCGACAGTCGCCAAGGTCCGCGCAAGCGTGGACTTTGGCTCGTTGTTCGCGTAAACAAAGAACGGGCTTCGGAACTCATCCGCCGCCCGTTCTCTCAAACTGCCTGACAACAGTTTCTTTATTACTTCTTTGCAATGTACTTTCTGATATCGAGTGCGATCGCAACTACGATAACGATACCCTGTGCAATGTACTGGTAGTTTGTATCTACTCCTAAGTACTGTAAGCAGGTCTTTAAGATCTCGAATACAAGGACACCGATGAGAACACCGGAGATACGTCCGATACCACCGTTTACGGATACGCCGCCGATGGTGCAGGCTGCGATAGCCTCAAGCTCCCATCCGTTACCCATGTTGACGGAGGAACCACCGGATTTCGCTCCTACAAGGAAGCCGCCCAGTGCGTAAAGAGCTGCAGCTGTCATGTAGATGATGATCTTTGTCTTCTTTGTGTTGACACCAGAAACCTCTGCGGACTGCTCGTTGCCGCCGATCGCATACATGTATTTTCCATGAGGAGTCATGTTGTAGATGAACCACATAACAAGACCAACCGCAAGGGCGATCAGGAACAGGTACGGAATCGCACCAAAGAGTTTACCTTTTGCTACTGCTGTGTATGCGTTGTGATAACCGCCGATCGGGGTTGCGTTTGTGTAAACAAGGCAAACACCGTAAACGATAAGCTGCATACCAAGAGTTCCGATGAAAGCCGGAACCTGTAAGTAGGAAATTACGATACCATTGATGAAACCAAAAATACAGCAGACTGCAACGCAGATCAGAAGAACCGCGAGAACCCATAACGGCCATGCGTTTCCGAAGTCCGGAAGGTTCTGGAAAAACTTACCGCTGTAATCCGGTTTCTGAAGTAATGTACCTGCTAAGCAGGCAGAAAGACCAACCATACGTCCTGCGGAAAGATCTGTACCTTTTGTAATCAGGCATCCGGAAACGCCGCAGGCGATGATGAATCGCGGCGCTACGTTTAACGCAATATTGATCAGGTTGTTGCGTGTGAAAAATGTAGGCTGTTTGATTGCAGTAAACACTGCAAGTAATAAAAGGACGACGATGATTCCATTATTGATAAGGAAATCTTTTGCATTTATTTTTTTCGCTGTCATGACTGAACCTCCCTGTAATCTACTTGTTTTCCTTGCCGCTTAAAGTAAACTTTGTGGCGAAGGACATGATCTTCTCCTGAGTTGCGTCTTCTCCTTCCACCTCACCGGTAATGTGACCGTTGCACATTACGATGATTCGGTTGGACATACCGATCAGCTCCGGCATCTCCGACGAGATCATAATAATGGATTTGCCCTGTTTTACGAGATCGATCATGATCTGGTAGATCTCATACTTGGCTCCGACATCGATTCCTCGGGTCGGCTCATCCATGATCAGGATATCAGGATTGTTTGCAAGCCATCTTGCGATAATTACTTTCTGCTGGTTACCACCGGAGAGAGACTGGATCAGGGTCTTTCCGCTCGGTGTCTTGATCTTTAATTTCGCGATGCTGTCCTTTACGACCGCGTCAACTTCTTTCCTGTTGATCTTGCCCATATGGGTGTAGTTTTTGTAGGAAGCCATCGCCGTATTATCATTGATGCTCAGGCATCCGAAAATACCGTTACCACGGCGGTCCTCTGTAATCATTCCCACGGAACTGTTGATCGCATCCTGCGGTCTCTTGATGTGGGCCTCTTTTCCGAGGATCTCAACGGTACCGCTCTCAATGTGGCGCATTCCGAAGATCGCTTCCATAAGCTCTGTTCTCTGTGCGCCGACAAGTCCGCCGAATCCTAAGATCTCGCCTCTCTTTAACTCGAAAGAGCAGTCCTTAAAGGAATTCGGTAAGATACTTGTCAGGTGGCTGACCTTGAGCACTGTCTCATCCGTCCGGTAATCTTCCTTCGGCGGATAAACGTTGTTTAACTCACGTCCAACCATCTGTTTTACGATCTCCTCATCGGAGATATCTTCGATCGCCCAGGTTCCAACGTATGTACCATCTCGCATGATCGTGATATCGTCGGAGATCTGGCGGATCTCAGCCATCTTGTGGCTGATATATATCATAGAAACACCTCTGGACTTCAGATCTCTGATGATCCGGAATAATGCCTCTACCTCGTTATCAGTCAGGGAGGACGTCGGCTCATCCAGAATTACAAGATTTGCGCTCTGGCTGACCGCTTTTGCGATCTCTACTGACTGCATCTGTCCGATTGATAATGTGCCGAGTTTCGCTTTCGGGTTAAAATCCATCTTAACGTCCCGAAGCCATTTCTCAGCTTCGCTGTTCATCTTCGCGTGGTCAACGACCTTGACCGGTCCGAAGTTTTTCATCGGATAACGTCCAAGATACATATTCTCAGCAATGGAGCGTTCCGGAATCGGCTGAAGCTCCTGGTGAACCATGGCGAGTCCCTTTTTGAGCGCGTCATCCGGGTTTGCGATCTCCGTCTTCACTCCGTCGATATAGACTTCGCCTTCATCCATCTTGTAAATTCCGAAAAGACATTTCATCAGTGTCGATTTACCGGCACCGTTTTCTCCCATCAGTGCGTGGACCGTTCCGGGGCGGACCCGTAAGTTTACTCCGTCAAGTGCTTTAACACCTGGGAAGGTTTTTTTGACTCCTCTCATTTCGAGTCTGTACTGTTCTGCCATCCCAAAACTCCTTTCAGATACACTCCCCCGCATCTCTGAAGTGACCCCCAAAAGTTAGACAATATTTTGAAGTAAAAATTGTTCAAGCAGCCGAAAGGGCTTGCTGTCTGTGAATTGCAGGCGGCAAGCCCTTTAGCTTTGCCTTGATCCTGCGGTTGTTGTAGTAATCCAGATATTCGATCAGTTCCTGTTTGAAGTGTTCCATGGATTGAAATTCTTGCAGATATAACAGTTCACTTTTGAGCAGTCCGAAGAAATTTTCTATCACAGCATTGTCCAGACAGTTTCCCTTGCGGCTCATGCTCTGTCGGATCCCCTTCTCGCGAAGCATCCGCTGGTACTGCTTGTGTTGATATTGCCAACCCTGATCAGAGTGGAGAATCAGGCGTGTTCCGGCCGGGATCTTTGCAAACGCCTCGTCCAGCATGGTGGTTACCATGCTGAGTACAGGATGATCCGATATGGTGTAACTGACCAGATCGCTGCTGTGCAGATCGAGAATCGGGGACAGGTAGAGCTTCTCTCCAAACAGGCTGAACTCCGTCACATCCGTGACCCATTTCTGATTCGGCTTTTCGGCATGGAAATCCCGATTTAGCAGATTTGGTGCGATTTTGCCCACTTCTCCCTTATAAGAGCGATACTTCTTCATCCTGACACGGCAAACTAAGCCCAACTCTTTCATAAGCCGCTGGACAGTCTTGTGGTTCACAGAGAATGTACGCTTGCGAAGTTCTGCCGTGATCCGGCGATAGCCGTATCGACCCCTGTTTTCATGGTAAATCGTTGTGATTTCTTCCTTAACAGATGCATATTTGTCTTCTTTCTGCATCTGCTTCAAATGATAGTAGAAAGTTGCACGGGGCAGTTGAGCGATTGAGAGCAGAATACTGAGTGCGTGTTTTTGCCTTAGCTTCTGAACTACCAGCGTTTTTTGTGCTGGTGTCGCTCGTCTTCCAAAACCAAGGCTTGCAAATTTTTTAGGTAATCGTTCTCCGCACGCAGTCGCTGCACTTCGGCCAGCAGATCTTCTTCTACCTGCTTCGGCAGCTGCTTTGGCGGACGACCCTTACTGCTGCGGCCACGCCGTTCGACGGCAAAGCCTTCCGGCCCTTCCTCCAGATAGATTCGCTCCCATGATTTGATTCGATCTCTGCTGTTTACCTCAAATCTACGACAGGTTTCGCTGTAACTTAATTTCTCTTCCTGCATAGTTTCAATCACCAGTTTTTTGAATTCCGGCGTATATCGTTTGTTTGGTACTCCTTTTGGCATAACAAAACACCCCACTTGTTAGATAGTATACCATACTGTCTAACAAATGGGGTGCAGTTCACTCCGGGTGGCATATTTTTTAAGTTTTAAGTTCAGAGAACCGGGTGTGCCAGACACACCCGGTTCTCATTTGTTACAGTATCAATTACTTTAACATATCAAGGATTTCCTGAGCGTTATCCTGAGTAACCTTCTCGTAGTTGACCATGTTGACAGCATCAACCTTCTCGCCGCCTAAGAACTTAACAGCGATATCGCTTGCAGCCTGAGCCTGTGCGAAGTGGTTATTGAATACAGTACCTGTCTGTTTGCCGTCGATTACGTTCTGAACAGCCTCTGTAAGAGCGTCAACGCCTACAAGGTAGATATCCTCGTTAACTTTACGTCCTGCTGCTTCGATTGCCTGTAAAGCACCAAGTGCCATAGCATCGTTGTTGCAGAAGATAACCTCGATCTTGTCGCCGTACTGAGTTAAAGCATCCTGTGCGATCTGCTGAGCCTTAGCCTGATCCCAGTCACCACGCTGTTTTAAGAGTTCCTCAACTTCTACGCCTGCATCTGTAAGAGCCTTAACAGAGAACTCTGTTCTGTACTGAGCATCTACGTTCTCCGGATCGCCCTGGATCATGATGTAGGAAACTTTGCCGTCGCCGTTGATATCGCCCTTGTTTGCTGTCTCAAGGATCTCTTCGCCCTGGTATGTACCGGACTGTCTAGCGTCGCAGCCTACGTATGTAGCGTTGATGCCTTCAGATTCCCATCTCTGCTCTTCTGCCTCATCCGGCTCACGGTTGATGTAAACAACCGGGATACCAGCTTCGTTACACATATCTGTGATCTCCGGTGCGGAAGAAGCCTGTACAAGGTTTAAGATCAGAACATCATATTTCTGTGTGATGAAGTTCTGGATCTGGTTTGTCTGCTCTGCCTGGTCACCCTTACCATCCTGAACAACTACGTTCTCAGCCTTGAATCCAAGGTCTTCTGTTAAGTAGCGGACTAACTCTGTTCTGTAAAGAGTCATGAAGTTATCGTCGAACTTGTAGATGCTGATGCCGACTTTCTTGTCTGCTACATCTACAGTTCCAGCTGCCTCAGCTGCAGTTGTTGCTGCTTCGGATGCTGCCTCAGAAGCTGCTGCGGTTGTAGCTGCCTCGGTAGCCGCTGCTGTTGTTGCTGTTGTGGAAGAGCTTCCGCATCCTGCTAAAGACAGGGCCATCATGGAAGCCAGTGCCATTGCTGTTACTTTCTTTGTCATTCTCATGTTTTTGAATCCTCCCATTCAAAAAATAATTTTGACCGTTTAGGCATTTTCCCTTAACGACAAGTTAATTATAGCTTGTCTTTGTGCATTTTTCCATACTTTTTTTTATGATAAATTATTGAAATTCTTTGATTTATGTAAAAAAACCACAATTTTTTGTCATATCACGGCAGAAAAACGCTTAATTGGCACTACCAGTCCCGGATCCAGGGCTGCTTTTCCATCAACTTTTACAAATGGATCCGGATCAGTTTGCGACCATATGCTGCGGGCACCAGAAGTATTTTTCCTGTGTGACCTCTTTTCCCATCGCCAGTTCCTCCGCCGTGTCAAAGATCCGCTTCGCATAAGCCTCCCTGTCCGATTCCACCGTTCCGAAAAGTTTTCCCTCGCGGAATGCCTCCTGACCGGCCGGAGTCCCGTCGATCCCGACGAGTTTGATCGTCCCGGCCATGATCCCCTCCCGCTCGATCGCATCGATCGCCCCGAGCGCCATATCATCGTTGTTGCAGATCACAAGTTCGATCTCATCCCCGTAATCGGAAAGCCATTCTTCCATGAGTGCAGACGCCTGGTTTCTCTCCCAGTTCGCGATCCCGCTCGTGATCCTCCGGATCGGGACACCGCCGTCCTTTAAGGTCTGGATCGACCACTCCGTCCGGATCAGGGAATCCTGGTGGTTCGTCTCCCCCTCAAGAAGGACGTATGAGACGACCCCGTCCCCATTCCGGTCAAGGGATGCCGGATTCTTCCGGTAGGCATCAACGAGGATCTGCCCCTCAAGGACCGCCGACTCTTTCGCATCCGCCCCAACATAATAGAGTTTTTCCCAGCGCTTCATATCCTCCGACACAGGTTCCCGGTTGAAGAACACGATCGGGATATCCGCCTCCATCGCTTTGTCGATGACACCGGAAGCTGCCGAGCGGTCAACCATGTTCACACAGAGCACATCACAGTTTAAGCCGATCATCCGCTCCGCCTGGCTGTTCTGGGTCATCTGGTTTCTCTTCGCATCCCGGACATCCAGGGTTACCCGGATCCCCGTCTCCTGTTCATACTCCTTTGCAGCCTGCTCCATGGAACTCCGGAGTGTCCCGATAAACGTATCATCCCCGCGGTACAGGAGAACCCCGATCCGGAGAGAAGTCTTTTTTTCTTCCTGCGCACCGTTTTCCAGAGCGGCCCGCCACACGGTGATCCCAAGCAGTGCTGCCGCCGCAAGCGCGATCATCATGACCGGAAATCTGTTCTTTTTCATTCTGGCATCCTCCTATTCCATCGGATACAGCAGTTTCTCATAGGTCCCGCTCTTTAAGATCCCATCATCGATATATTCCGGCGTCAGTGTGATCTGTTTCTCATTCCACTCTCCGCCTGCCGCCTGTACGGCTTTTTCCACGCTTAAGAATCCTTCATCAAAGCGGTTCCACGCCATCAGACCGGTGACGATCCCCTTGTCCATCTGGTTTAACAGTTTTGTCGTACTTCCGATCCCGTAAAGCGCTGTTACATGTTCCCGGTACACGCCGCTTCCCTCCAGAATATCCGCGAGATCCGACAGTGCGCCTACATCCATGCCGACTGCCATAAATTTTCCGTTTTCCGGGTACACGGTCCCCTCGATCGTTTTCCGGTAAGTGTCCTCATTTCTCTTCTCGATCAGACTGACTGAAAAGCCGGCCTGGTCGAGCACAGAACGAAGTCCGTCATATGTATCGGTATTTCCCGTGTAGGAAAGTCCTTCCGTAAACAGACAGACCGGAATCTCCGGTGTCTCATTTTCCACGATCTTCTCGCCGAGGCTCCGCCCCATCTCGTAGCGGTCCACCGAGATCGAACATGCGACCGAACTGCTGATCGTCGAGGCGCCGAGAAAGATCACCGGGCAGCCAGGCGAAATTTCATCCAGCTGCATGACCGCGTGATCTTCCCGCACCGGGGCGAGGATGATCGCGTTCGTTCCGTCCTTCACTTCACGTACGATGAGTTCATCCTGCTGTTTTTCATCATTTTCTGCATACAGCGTGATAAAATTCACATCCGCCTGATACTTTTTTTCCGCCATGTTCATGCCTTCGCGGAAATTTCCGTAATAATTGTCGTTCACCTGGTCGACGATCACCGACACCCGGAAGATCTCCTTTTTTTTCTCCTTGATGATCAGATCCGTCGAGGACAGCAGATACAGGATCACCAGCAGGATCACCCCGGCACACCAGCCGATCTTTTCTTTATTTGACATTGATCTTTTCCCCCTCTGCCGTCTCCGAGTAAGGGATCGCCTTCATGTGGATCGTCACGGTCGTCCCCTCGTCAAGCTCCGACTCGATCGAGAGACCGTAATCCGATCCAAAATACAGGCGGATCCTTTCATTGACATTCCGGACGCCGATCCCGGAGCCGCTCTTTGAGGCCACATGTTTTTTGTCGGAGAACATGTTTTCGATCTGCTCCTTCGTCATTCCGAGTCCGTTGTCAGAGACCTTCATATAAAGGTCATCGCCATCCCGGTATACATGGATCCGGATCTCCCCATCCCCGTCCATGAACTCCATGCCGTGATAGATCGCATTTTCCACAAGCGGCTGAAGGATCAGCTTTACACTCGCAAGGTCCATAACCGACTCATCCGCCTCGATCCCGTAGGTAAAGCGATTTTTAAAGCGCATATGCTGGATCGTCAGATAATTTCTCACATGTTCGATCTCATCCCGGACGGTGATGATGCTCTTTCCACGGCTCAGGCTGATCCGGAAGAATCTCGCCAGCGCCGTCACGACCTTCACAGCGTCCGCCTGTTTTTCATTCTCGATCATCCAGACGATGATGTCCAGCGTATTGTAAAGGAAGTGCGGGTTGATCTGGGACTGTAGGACGTCGAACTCATTCTTTCGCTTTGATTCATGCTCCGCGACGATGTCATCCATCAGCCGCCGGATCTGGGTCGCCATGTTCTGAATGGATGTGCCGAGATGGCGGATCTCATAGGAGCCGCCCACATAGACATCCGCATTCAGGTTTCCCGCCTCGATCTCGTTCACGGACTTCTCCAGCGCTTCGATCGGGGTCGTGATCCTCGTGGAGATATAGGCGTTGATCACCGCGAGAAGGAAGGCAACAAACACCACGATAAACGTGATCAGAAGACGCGTCTTCAACGCATTCAGGGTGACTCCGCCCGTCGGCGCCGCCCCGATGATCTTCCATCCGGTGTATCCGACCGTCTTGACAGTCACCGCCCGCTTTTTCCCCTGGAACATCTCCTCGTGGATCCCGTCGCGGTAGCCGGCCGCCGCCTTGAGGTTTTCCTCTTCCAGCCCGGAATACAAAAGCTGGGCTTCCGGATGGTAGATCAGCTCTCCGTCCGTTCCCATGAGATAGACATAGCCGCCGTTCCCGAGCGTGATCTCATCAAACAGCTGTTCCAGACTGTCATAGCGGATATCGATCAAAAGTACGCCCTGTTCCGTGGAGGAACCCTCCGTGATCTCGACCACGCGGGCCGCCGAGATCACCCAGCGGTACTGGTTTTCGCTCACATCAAAGACCCGCTGGACGTGGGGAACCGAAAAATGAAGGTTCTCCGTCTTGCTCAGTGCCGCCCGGAACCACGATTCCTCCGTCGGATCCACACCGGTCTTCAGGCGGGAAGCGGGAACTGCCTCCAGAAGCTCCCCGCTTCTGGAAAACAGGGCGATATTCTCCACATTGTCCTGGTTATTGTCGTAGAGCAGCATCATCTCCCGGTTGACGCGCTCGTTCTCCAGATCCGCATTTTTGATCACGTCGTAATACAGGGAATCGGAAAGCTTCATGATGCCGCGGAGCCACACATCCACCGAGCGGTTCACCTGGTCGATCAGGATCTGATTTTCCTCCTGCATCGTGTCGGACATCTGTTTTGACATCCGGCTGTACAATGACAGTCCGATAAAGATGCTGGCCGCAAGTGCCGTCACCGTAAAGTACACGAAGATCATATAGCGGATACTGGTCCGTTTCAGAAATCCGTTCTCGTTTTCTGGTTTCATACTGCTCTCCCCTGTTTTTATTCACCGCCCTTTAATTTCCGGGTCTGCTTCCCCTGAATTTTGTCGGTGAGACGCCGAATTTCTTTTTAAAAACGTAACTGAAGTAATTCTGCTCCTGATATCCGACCTTCGCGGCGATCACATATGTCTTGTCATCCGTCATGTTCAGAAGCTCCACCGCCTTATTGAGGCGGACGTCCGTCAGATATCCGATGTACGTCTGCCCGGTTGCCTTCTTGAACATCGTTGAAAAATACGCCGGGCTCATATGAAGGATCCGGCAGATCTGTTCGACCGAGAGATCCGGATCCTGATAATTTTCCATAATATACTGCTTGGCGCGTTCCATGCTCTGTCTCGTCGTGTTGTCGCGCTCCTTATTCATCGCGCCGTTGATCTTTAACGCTGCCCCGAGGAGCCATTTTGAGAACGTCTCCCGGTTCATGACCTGGTGGATGATCGTAAACGGATCCGCCCCCACCTTTGAGTCAGCAAAAAGCTCGTCCATCTCCAGATCATACTGCTGGATCAGCTGGACCAGGCAGTTTGCGACGCTCAGGATGTAAGTCTGGTATTGTCTCGCGTGAACCTTCGCGTCCGACATCCGTCCGATGATCCGCGCGGTCACTTCCCGGATCTTTTCCTCCGGCCCGAATTTGACTGCCTGGATCAGTGCTGACTCATCTTCCGAAGTGAACTGAAGTTTTCCGGTGTTCATCGGCTCCACGTCGTTGATATAGATCGTACTGCCGACACCGACGATCGCGCGATATCCAAGCGCGTCGAGTGCTGACTGGAAAGATTCACAGATCAGTCCAAGCTCCGTCCGGCTGTGACCGATCCCGATCGTGACCGGAATCATTAAGATCTTCCGGATCTCCTTGCAGATGTCGCTCAGGATATCGATCAGTCCGGTCTGGGAGTTTGTCTCATCCACCGCGACGATCCCTGCGATCTCCGCATCCGCCGCCCCCGAGAATGAAAACAGGGAAAAGCGGCAGTAATTTTTCAGATTTTCCTCCAGGATCTGCATCACGGAGATCGGGATCAGGTCCCGCTCTTCATGAAGCGGCAGGATCACCTCGCCGGAGACAGCCGAAAGCTCCGCCTTGACTGCGATCGAGATCCATTTTTTCGCACCTGCCAGCGGGATATCATACTGTTCCAGGCGCTCCGCCACCGTCATCTCATCCATCTGTCGGCTCACAAGATCCTTTAAAAACTGCTCCCTGAGGATCGGCAGACTGCGCTTGTAATTTTCCCGCAGAAGACTCACGTCCCGCTTCTGCTCAATCTCCTCGTCGAGACTCGCCTGGATCTTCTTTAAGATCGCCGTCAGCTCCTCCACATTCACCGGCTTTAAGATATATTCCGTCACATTTAACTTGATCGCCCGCTTCGCGTACTCGAAATCGTCATATCCGGAAAAGATCACAATCTTCATCGACGGATATTTCTGGCGGATCTTCTCCGCAAGCGTAAGACCATCCATATATGGCATCCGGATATCCGTGAGGACAACGTCCGGCTCCAGATTCTCGATCTTCTCCAAAGCGTCCTCCCCGTTCTCCGCATCGCCGACCACGGTAAAGCCTACCGACTGCCAGTCGATCTTTCGGATAATGCTCTTTCGCACTTCTTCCTCGTCATCCACAAGGATAATTCTGTATAAATCCATTTCCTGCTGCTCCTATCTGAACCGGCGGGATTCTTGCGCCGGGTCGTTTTCATGCCTGTTTTCATTTTACTATAGATCCGCACTGTTTGCAAATGGTTCGCTCCCTGCCAGCGCAGCCGGGATCTGTTTCTTTTTCGTTTTAGTTCAGACTGGACAGAGATCTCATGACAAGGTCAATATCCTTATTTTCCAGTTCCTGAATAATATGCAGGTATGTCTTCTGCGTTGTTGTCATACTCGAATGGCCAAGTCTTCTCGCCACACTTGCGATCGAGACACCGGTAAACAACAATAGTGAGGCATGTGTATGGCGCAGACCATGGATCGATATGACCGGGATCTTACACTTTTTGCAATGCCTGCTCAGGATATCATTTACCGTTGAATTGTACACCTTTGTTTTTGCGAAGATCGGCTGATCCTCCGGTAAATTTTTTACCAGCTCTGAGAACTGGATCACCGTCTGCCAGTCGATCTGGATCTTCCGGACAGATGATTTGTTCTTTGTCGGCTGGAATCCGCCGTCACCCTTATAATTCCATGTTTTGCTGATCGACAGTGTCTGATGGGAAAAATCAAAATCCTTCGGGGTCAGGGCAAGTGCCTCCGAAAAACGCATCCCTGTCTTTGCGACCAGAAGAATAAAATAATCCCAGTTGACCTGGTCCTTCAGATCCAGCGAAACAAGCAGCGTATGCAGGTGAACTACCCATTGTCTTAAGCCAATGGGCTTCCTGCTTCATCGACCTCGTAACCTACTATCTCCACAGGCGTTAATTTGGGCAGTCCCTGCCCTATATATTTCTTTATGCTATTTGTCTTAATCCTTCTGTCAGTATATTTTTCGCGGCATTGATATCCCTGTCATGTCCTGCTCCGCATTTCGGGCATATCCATGTCCTCACTGACAAATCTTTTGTATCTGGATTCTGATACCCGCAAACAGAACATAATTGACTACTGGCATAAAATGTATCTATTTTGATGTATTTCCTGCCATTCCATTTTGCCTTATACTCTAACTGTCTTGTCAGCTCATACCATGATGCATCACTTATGGCTTTTGCCAGATGATGATTTTTTACCATGTTTTTTATCTGTAAATTCTCTGAAACTATCACTTGGTTTTCGCTGATAATCTCATGTGAAACTTTATGTAGATAATCTTTTCTCATATTCCTTATTTTCTCATGGCATATTGCTATCTTTTTCTTTGTTTTATAATAGTTCTTACTTCTCTTTCCTTTATGTGACAGTTGCCTTTGCAGCTTTACAAGCTGTTTCTCGTATTTTTTTATAATTTTTTGATTCTCATATACCTTCCCATCGGAAATAATACATAAATCTTTAAGTCCTAAATCGATTCCTATGTTATGATTTGTATGTGCCAGTTCCTTATGCTCCGTTTCTACAAGTATGGACACATAGTATTTTCCACTGGAAACCTGCGAAACGGTCGCTGACTTAATCTGCCCACGATATTCCCTGTGTAACCTTGCTTTTACCGCTTTTAATTTTGGCAATTTTATCTTCCCTGTCTCAAAATCTACCGCTATATTTCCATTTGTGAAGTTTGTTGTGTATGATTTATGGTTATCGTGTTTGCTCTTGAATTTCGGATATCCTGCATGTTCCTTAAAAAATTTTTGATATGCAGCGTCCATGTGATAGATTGCGTTGGTCAGAGCAAATTTATCTATTTCTTTTAACCATTCATAGTCTTTCTTTAATTCTCTGTTACAGTAATTATTACAATCCGTTTTACTAACTGACTTTTTCTCTTTCTCGTATATTTCTTTCCGATATGCCAATGTCTGATTGTAAACAAAACGGCAACAGCCAAATGTTTTTGCAATCTGAATTCTTTGTTCGCTATTAGGATATATCCTGTATTTATATGCTTTTAACACCCACTGTCGCCACCTTCCTACCCTTGATTTTCTATATATTTTCTCAACATCTCTTCTGATACATTTCCTACACTGCAGACAAAATATCCGTCCGTCCAAAAAGTATGTTCTTTCCAGAAATGTTTTCGTAGATAATCCGGATATCTTTTCCAAATATGATAGGTTGTATAACTCTTCATCAGATTTACTATTTTACTGATAGACATTGTTGGTTCTGTTTCTATCATGTAATGAATATGATCTTTATCTGTCTCCATATATCTGATAATGACTTTATGCTTTTGACATATCTCATAAGAAAACTGCTTTATATCATCTGATATTTGTTTTGACATCAGCAATTTCTTTCTATACTTGCATACGAATATGATACTGTAACAAATATTTGTGTCTGTTTTTTGATTTCCACGTTTCCATAACGCAAGTATAGCACAAGCCTCCGCTTCCGGCTACCTTAACCCACCGTCTAAAGCCAGTGGGATTGCGGTAGCCCTATTTCAAACTGATTCAGATACTTGATCTTTTTTACCGAGGGCCCCTTTCCCTTTATAATTGCTTTTCTTGTCGGGTCCCGGTCGATCAGACCTTCATCCACCGCATCCAGGATGGCGCCCTTCAACTGATGATGAAAGTCCATGGTTGTCTGCCGTTCATGGTACTCCGTATAGTCATTTAACAGCTGCTGATAGGCGATACGGTTCATCTCTCTGATCTTCAGCTCCGGGATCAGCTTTTCCAGCCATTTCTGCGTCATCAGGTATTTGTCCATTGTGACTTTGCGGATTGCTCCCTTTTTATATACCATGATCCACCGGGCATAATACTCACAAAATAAATCTTCCTTTTTTGTTTCACTTAACATCGCTCGCGTTCCTCCATTTTCACAGCGGCACACGCTGGCAAAGGTTGATAAGGTTGTCGAGATTTGCAAAGTACTGACCACTTATCTGTTGTTCGTTATAAGAGGGAAAATCCACAACCAATTCTTTTACGATTACACCTGATAGATTTCCTTGCCCACCTTGCAAATATGTTTCTACTATGTTGCGTTTACTCTTTCGCAGCCATTGTGATAAATATTCTGCATCGTAATTATCCATTGGCTTAATCGCTAAAATAGCCTGATTTATCGCACCTTCAAGCCTTGCACGACCCACTTCACCGCTTGTAGCACCATATAAGGCATAAAGGATATCTCCTTTTGAAACGAGCCGTGTCGAAGAACCATTCAACCCTTTTTCGGATATAAAAAGTTCGGTGCTTTCGCTATTGATTTCAGCGGAACGGATAAATGGTATTTGACCATCATAATACTCTTTTACGCCAACCGTTGGAGTGCCGCCTGAGTACGATGTTGTTACTTCTCCAACCTTACGCTGTTCCCAAGCATCCGTCTTTTTCGTCCATTTTCCTGTCTTTTACTGCCCGGAATGATGCCTGATCTGATCCCGCGCCATCATTAACGCGTATCCAAGCAGATTTTGACCTCGCCACTGGGACGGATCAAGCCGTTTTGGATCGTCCATCGCAAGTCCAATTCCCCAGATCCGGTCTTTGACAGCACATTCTGCTAGAATCGCATCCCCGGTATTCAATAATTGTTCACAAAGTTCCGAATTTTGTGAAAATTTTTTGATCAGTCCTTCATATACCACCATCTGCCGGATTCCACTCCAGATCAAATCCTCATATCCGGCTACCATCCGCCCGAGTTCCTTGATCCTCGCAGCGTCCTCCGTTGCAAGGATCTTCTCCGCAATCTCATGATCCTGAAACCACACGGCTTTTCGGTACATCATAAACTGCTCCATCGATGTGAAGCAGATTCCGTCCACAACAAATTTTGATGGATACCAGTTGCTGAAAGCTCCATACTCCTCATCCGGATTGTGAAAGCCTATCACACGCATCAGACCCGCCCCACTTTCCGGACTGCAAGCTCCAGTTCTAGATCGTGCAGTCCATAGTATGCTTTTTCAAGAAAATCCAGAGGGATCTTCTTCACTAACTCCGCACTCGGAATATTGTAATACCACTGATAATACGCATAAAATTCACCGATCCAGTCCGGCATAAATCCACCGATCGACTTTCCCGGCTTCATCCGGTACTGTTCTGTCTCCGTAAAATAATCCCAGAGTTCTCTGGCATCCATGGTATTGACATATGCCTTCGCCTCGTCGATACTCTTTCGTGTTTTACTGGACATATACGCCTTAATAAAGTCTCCTGTATCTTTGTCTGGAAACGACTGTGCAACAAGATCAAACAGTTTTCCTTGATTTTCCACTACATCTTCCAGATATGCATCGGAATATGCCCTCATATCCATCACCTCTCAAGCAGCGTACTAAATACGTTTGTTACCGTATTTGCATCCGAATTTACCAGATCCCGCATCTTTTTTCGTGCCATAATATCTCTTGCGTTATATCGGTCATTGAATTCTGTGTACTCGACGGTTTCCAGCTCATCTTTTAATTCATGCAGTCCGGCATATGCCCGCTCTGTCTTGATACAGTACTGGATTCCGAGACCGCCGAGGGATAACAGTTCTTCCAGAATATCAACATCGATATTGTCACGCACAAACTCTTTCGCGATGTAAAAGTAGGACGCATTCGCTCGCCAGCCTTTGATCACGTCGTACGTTTCCGTGTCAATTCCATATGTCGATTCATCCCTTTCTCTCACTCCCAGTAAGAGTGCAGACTGCTGTGTCCAGTATACCATACGAGCGAAAATATTCCAAATAAAAAGAATATGCCTCGACACATTCCAAAGGAACTTCCTACAAAAAAGCTCCCCCGGACCGCCAGAATCTCTCTGCAGTCCGAAGGAGCTTTTTCATTTTCTGCTACTTCATATGTTCTTCGTTCTCGTCATCTTTCTTCACCCTGTGCAGCATGATCGCACCGAATGCGGAGAGGATCATGAGAACCGCCCATATCCAGGTATGGGTGGAATCCCCGGTTTTCGGGTTATCCCTGTCATCATGATCCGGCTCTGTGCCGGATTCTGTCACGGTTTCCGCCGTGGCAGTTTCTTCGATATTGGTTTCGGTCTCCGAAGAGGTTGTTTCCGTCCGGCTTTCCGCAGTCTCATCCGGTGAGGTCGTACCTGCCGGATCTGTCTCTGTCACAGTCTCCGTTGACTGCCCGGTCGGCATCTTCGGAGGACGTTTCGTCGGATCCGTCTCCTCCGGGTCATCGGAATCATGATGCCACGGTCTCGTCGGAGTGACAGGTGTTGTCGGACCGGACGGATCTGTCGGTGTCGTCGGCTGTGTCGGAACCGTCGGATCTTCATTTTTCCGGTTCTCAAACGCAGCTTCCACCGTATCTCCCGCCGGGATCGTTCCGGATGTTCCGGTTGCTGTAACCGTATATCCGTCCCGCAAAGCGTCATCTGCCTCGGTCACTGTGTAGGAAAATCCTGCCGGGATCTCCTCAAACCGGTACTCTTCCCCGTCCTTTAAGGAAATCTCTGAAACTCCGTTCTCGAAATTCCCATCCGTGAATGTTGCAGCATCGATTCCCGTCTGTGATACACCTGACAGTGTGATCGTGAACAGGAATTTCCTGTTCCGCTCTCCGCGGTTTCCGGATACCGTTTTTTTTACGGCAAGACCGCCGCGGGCCACATTGGTGATCCTGCCGCCGTTTTCGGAACGATCATCGGAAGAGTAAACAGTGTCATATCCATTTACCGGATCCTGGGTTACCCAGTAGGTATATGCCCGTCCATCCGCATCATAGGATGGAAGATCCTCGTAGGTATATGTCCAGAGATCACCGTTCTTGACAATCACCGGCGCCACTCCGTCAACCGTTTCCTGTGACGTTTCTGCCGTCTTCCGGCACAATCTGACCATGATCTGTTCCGGTCTCTGTGACGTTCCGGCGTCAGTCCAGACCTTATCAAACACAAAGGTGTGCTCTCCGATCTTCGTATTGATGATCGTATCACGGTCTCCCGCATAAAGCGCATTGCTTCCCGTATAGACTGCATGGTAGCCCGTCACCGGCTCCTCAGTCACACGGTACTGATACTTCTCTCCTGCTATGGAATAAAGGTCGAGTCCGTCAAAACGGTAGGTCCATTGATCCGGATCCGTCGTCTGGTCCCATGTCAGGGACACAGTCGAACCGTCCGCATCGATGTCCACTTTTTTCCATGCATTCGAATCGGTACTGCGCTCCAGGATCAGACCGACTGTACCCGGACGCAGACCATCCGCATTCTTCTCATCCTTCCAGACCTTTGTGCCTGAAACAGATGTCAGCGGAATGTTGTAGATCGTCTGCTTCCATGTTCCGTCCGCCGCAGCTTCCACTGCGCCGTACTCTGCGCGGTATCCTGTCACAGCCGGATCATTTACTTCTTTCGCATAGTAGCTGTAAACATCACCATCAGCGGAAGTTTCCGGAAGATCCTTCCACTCCGCCTCAAAGTGATTTGCCTCGTTCAGCTGGACCGTTGTTCCATCCACCGGTTCCTCCGTTTCGTTCTCTCCGGCTTTCCGGTATTTCCTGTGGAGACTCACGGTGACCTCAGCGGCACTCGGACTCGGTCCAACCCATTTTTTCGTCACTTTGAAGGAATTTTTCTTTGCGTTTACAAAGGTAAACAGGGATGCAGTCTGTCTGGTTCCGGCTGGATCAAATTCTGTATCCGTGATCGTCCTTTCCGTCTGTGCTATCTGGACGAACCCATCCGGCACGACTTCGATGACACGGTAAGAGATTGCCTTTCCGACCCGGAATGCCGGAAGATTCGTGATCTTAAACTTCCAGGAATCAAACTCCCAGTATGCTCCGTTGCCGGACGCATCCGCTGTTCCATCCATCGCATACGTCTTTGTCCCGACATCTGCCCACTTGTCCTCGTGGAGCTGATGATCTTCGTTGTCTTCTGCAACCTGGTGCTGGAGTTTCAGGGTGATCGGAGCATTTTCTGTTCCTCCCCACGTTTTCTCTACATAGAGAGTGATCTTCTTGGCCCCGTCATCCGGATCCGGATTCGTTTTCAGCGTGTTTGTCACCGTCGTTGAATCCGCCTGATCATTGTAGCTGACCTGGTAATCCGTTCCGCCTGTGAAGGTTCCTCCGTCATCAATCCAGGTCGATCCATCCCACCCGGTCAGTGGAAGTTCCCGCATCCGGTACTCGCACTCACCCGGGAGACCGGAGATCGATGTGCTCCAGCCATTACTCTCCGAAAGTGTCACAATGACCGGATTTCCACTGATCGTAAAGAGCTTCCAGTCTTCGTTTTCTCCTGCCCGGAAGAACAGGATCATCTGTGTCTGTACCGATCTCGTTCCGTAGGCATTGTCATTGTCACTCCATACCTTGGAAACTGAGAAGTCCTTCAGGTTTGTCCGGTTTGTGATCGTACTCGTTCCGGATGTCACCGTATCTGTGACAGACTGTAAAAGACCGTTTCCGGTAATCAGATAACTGCCGTCTGCCTGTCTGGTCACTGTCTGCGTAGCTGTGTCCGGTGTCTCACCGGGAACTTTATAGCTCACACCTGTCTCCACATACCGGTAATGCAGATAAACCAGTGTGCCATTTTCTTTCATGGCCGCCGGGAGCTTTACCGTTTTCCCGTTTTTCCATACAGCAGCATTGATCTTTCCTGTAAGTGACGGTGCCGCGATCCGCTCGCTCCAGTCCGCCGATGGATTTCCTTCATTGGCATTGAGGATCGCTGATCTCGCGTTTTCATCCGTAAACAGAGCATCCGCATCCATCCAGGAAGCGCTTCCGGCATCAAACGAAGCATCACTGGATGTCGCCGCCTGCAGCTTAAAGGAGGCTGTCAGATCATATCCGAGATAGTCGTTCGTCACAGTTTTTCCTGCCTTGTCCGTCCACTGCTTCGTGAATTTTGCAGTCGTCTGTAAGGAATTCGTGATCTCTGCTGTCTGGGACGGATTTCCCGTGCTGCCAAACTGGACACTGCCGTTTCCTGACGCCTGATAAGCCGCTGGTTTTTCCTCGCTGACGCGGTAGATCCACGGCATCCCGTTCGGCGCGTAACGGTCGAGTCCGCTCCAGATGTACTTCCACTGGTTGATCACAGACTTATCTTCCGTCGGCGTACTGTCCGTCACCCTTGTCCAGATGATCGCATTCGACTGTCCAGGCTGTGCATCCGCTCTTCGATCCAGTGTAAGATTCAGCGTATCCGGTCTTGTCCCGAATTGATTGTTGAAGTCAGCCCAGTTTTTTGTTAAGACAAGCTGTACCTTGTCCTTTCCATCCTCCTGAGGCGTGTTCCATTTCCGGTTTGCAAACGTTGCTGCTGCCGGAATTTCTGTGTTTCCTGCACTGCTGCGTCCGAAAAGTCCTGAGATCACCTGTCCGACTTTTGCCGCCAGAGACTCTGTGGTCATCCCATCTCCTCCTGACGCATTGGAGGCGGTCGCTGTTACATGCTCCACCTTGGTCCCTGCGTTCGAGGCAGTCGCAACCTGTTCAAAGGAAGTATAATCCCCCTTTACTGCCCAGGTGTCAAAGCCTTCCAGGAATCCGTCCTTGAGCTCCGTCACCGTGTACAGATAGTCCGTTCCGTTCGGCGCATAAAGATCCAGATTGTCGAAGACACATTCCAGAGAAACCGTGGATCCTGTCTTCTTATAGGCATCCTGCACCTCCTCGGAAGAAATGGTTTTCACCTGTTTCGTGAAACCTGTGTCCTCCACGACCTTCTGGGCACCATCCGCATAGGATGTATAGGATCTTGTCAGCTCAAACTTCACGGCCGGGAATGTCACCTTATCCCCATTTTTGGAAAGTTTCATGAGTTTCCGGACCTTCAGTTTTCCCTTCGGACCCTCGTAGGTATTCGTGATCACGTGGGAAGCTGTCGTGCTGCCGTCGTCATCTCTGACATAGAGCCCCATTCCTCCGACTGCTGCGTCTGCAGCCCCGGCAAGCAACTCCTTTCCGTCGGCACCTTTCACACTCTTCTCTCGCAAAACGTAGGTATATCTCTCTCCGTTTTCATCGTAACGCGGGAGTTCCTCCCCGTTTCCCGGAGTCTGGTCTTCAGAAACCGGAACAGTTTCTCCTGTGTTTCCGTCAGCAGCAAGCTGATACACATATTTTCCGATTCTGCTGATCTCGATCGGATAGGAACCGTCTGCGTTTTTTGTGATAGTTGTCCAGTCTTTGACGGTCAATTCTGAAATATTCGCCCGATCAGGGGCTCTATCCGGCCCCGGAGTTCCAAGATATTGGTCGAGCACAAATGTGATCTCCGGATAGTCTTTTGCCGGATAATTGTTTGGCAGGCTCTTATAGCTCTTGGATCCGAGAATTCTCGCATCTTTTAAGAGTGAGTTAATGATCGTTCCTTCCTCGACAACCGCATATTTTCCGGCATACTCCGGAAGTCCGGTTCTGCCGCTCTGATCGATCGGATTTAATACTACCCGAATATCATCCGGACTATACGGCGCATAGCTTTCATCTCCCGGTTTTCCGACTCCTCCTGATGTTCCGATGATATCGGTCTTGTCCGGGTTGCTGGCGCTGGCAACCGCATACTGCGCGATCGCATAATCGAGCGCATTGGAATCTACCTCCGTCCGCTCGAACGCATAATAATAGATCTCGTATCCTTGTGCATTGTACTTTGGAAGATTCCTGATTGTTGCAGTCCAATGCTGTTCATCTGAATCCTGATCGGTCTTGACCCACCGGTAATCCTTTACCACGACATCAGACGGGCTCAGTTCCTTTTTCAGATTTCCGTCTGCATCCGCTTCACGTTTTAAGATCGTCAGATAAATATCCGGGCGGGTATTCTGTTCTCTGGAATATGCATCATTCCATTGTTTTTTCCAATGAACCGTCTTGACTCCGGAAAGGCTGTTGCTAACGGTGACAACCTGATGGTCATTGCGCGTAACCTCCTGATTTTCCGGTGCATCCAGCGCAACCGTATATGTTTCCGAAGTGGTCCGGAGATATGTACTCCAGAGATCCCACAAATTGGATTCTGTCGCACCGGTAACAGGATTCTGAGCCGGGATTTTCTTAAGGATCGACTTTACATCTGAAACCTTCCGGTATACCGGAGTTCCCTCTTCCGTCACCTTTGTTACCCACGCTTCCTTTACCTGATACCGGATAACCTGCCCTTTTGCATTGTACTTTGGAACCCCATAAAATGCATAGTGGTCACTTCTTATCACAGAACCGTCATTCTGATGGCTCTCCAGCGACATCGTCTGGACAGATTTTGCCGATTCCCGGCGATCTGAGTCGTAGATCGTTTCGACGTTGTGTCCATCCACCAGGATCGTATCTCCCTCATTTCCCGCCTTTCTCGTGATCTGCCCACCGGAAGCGGTTCCGGCCGGATCATCAAAGTCAAGATACATGGACAGTTCCAGCGAAGCATCTGTATGCTGGGCATTGTATATATCCAGTGCGTTTTTCATTGCATCTCGGAGCGCACCGCTTCCATCATTCCAGCGTTTTTCCACATCAATATCAATTTGAGCGATACGGCGGTTCTTCACAACAAATACTGGATCATTTCCAATCTTTGTCTTTTTATAGGAGACTTCATAGCGGTGGTGCTTCAGGTCCACACTCCCGTAAGCTCCGTCGTAATCGGAAACATTTGAGATCCGTGGGTTTGTCACTGTAAACTGCGTCTCTTCCCCACCCGTTCCGTAAATCTCTGTTTCCAGAATGTAGACATCATCTGCATGGACTGCTCCCAGATCCACATAGGTATACCAGATAGATCCCGGTCCGAGGATGACAGGTGATCCCACCGATTCCCCGGTTCCGTTCCGGTATGCCTGCACCGCAACATTTCTCCGGTGCTGGATATCTCCGTCATCCAGCCATTCTTTCATGACGAGGATGCGGTTATTATTTCCTGTTCCCACCGCATTTGTCAGCGTACTTCTATAATCCAGGTTTCCGTTGACCTTTTCCGTCCGGATGTCCGCTGCGTGATATCCATCCGGCTCTTCCTCAATCAGCATATATTCATACTGATGTCCGGAACGGTCAAATTCCGGAAGACCGTAGATCCGCACATGACTCCATGCAGACGTGTCCGCCTGTTCCGGCACACAGATCCCGATATTTTCACTGCCCTCATCGGTCGGAAAATCCGTGATCCTCCCGCCGTTTTCGGTCACTTCAAATGTCAGGTAAGCATTTCCCGCTATCATATCTGCAACCGATGTTCCGCTGTAGAAACGATACAGGCGGAATTTCAAGGTTGCGCCCGCGGGTGGATTTCCCTCCCAGTTCTTGACAACATCGTAGTCGACCGTATCCTTGATCCGGTTTACGATCACCGTTCTGTTTTCCGCATCGGAAGCACTTGCAGTCTCACAGATCGACTCATATGCCACCTGGCGGCCATTCTGAGTGAGGGTAAACGTTCCGTTTTCAGAGCCTTCCGGATATTCGATCTCCCGTCTGATTCCATTCTGGGTGATCTCCCGCTCCACAAAGCGGTACTCCAGCTCATTTCCGTAAATATCATATTTCGGCATGGTTCTGCTTCCGCTTCTGGTGACATTGACCGCATTGAAACCGTCCAGTGACAGCTCCTCTCCCGGAACTTCCGTCCACGCTCCGGCAGGCGTCACCGTATTTCCAGCCGGGTCTTTCTGCTCTTTGATCCTGGACTGCAGTCCAAACGTTACCTTTACGTCCTGGAGGTTTTCCTGGAATGCGGCCGCTTCCCATGTTTTGGATACTGGCACTGTGACAGTATCGATTTTACGGTTATAGAGCGTTCCTCCATCGTAGAGATAAATGTTATTGACATCTGCACGTTTTCCGTCTTTGTTTTCCGTGCTTACCCTCGTTCCGTCTCCCTTGATAAATACGTCGTCATAATAACCAGTCTGGTCATTGTACGCTCCGAACAGCTGTTCATAGCCTCTGCTGTCATCATTTGTGAAATATTCTTTTGTAACATACGCATAAGCATATCCGTCCGTATCATACTTCGGAAGTGTCTTTTCACCATTTTCCCCATAGCCGAACCGAATCTCCTGGGTATTATTTTCCGGATGTCGGTCCAGAGGCAGGCTCATTGTCTTTCCGTCTTCCCCATACACCGGAGCTGCTTTCGTGTAGTCTTCATGTCTTTGCGGATAACGCCAGAGTTCAAACTCTCCCTCTGGTCTCTCGTCCTCCGAGACATCCGTACGATTTTCCGCCCAGATCTTTGTCGCCTCGTATCCTCTCGTTCCGGTAAGTGTCAGGACCAGAGTTCCTCCGCTGTAAAGCCTGTCGGTCCGCTCCTGATATCCCACAGTTGCAGAGTTGTCGTAGGAGATCTGGATATAGTCTCCCTCTTCCATGCCATCCACACGGAAACGGTTTAACGGGTTTCCGTTCTCGTCGGTATCTCCGGCCCACTCGATCGTATACACAAATGGATTCCCATCCAGATTATACCGCCAGCCCATATCGATCACATATTCTCCGTCACCTTTTGCATTCCTGTCTCCGATCAGTTTCAGAGTTCCGTTCTCCAAAAGGTCGTCAATCCTTACGACTTCTACCGGATTTTCACTCACCTGACCTCCGGAAGTCACTTGATAAATGCACAGTTTAAAGTATCTTGCCGCTTCATCCTTTGTGATATCGTAATAATCGGTATATCCCTGGCGGATATCCGTCTTCAATATGACGGTCCTGCGGATCAGATAGTACCATCCGCACTGATCAACGGTCCCCTCATACTCACCAATATTGTCGTCATTGATTTCCTTCCGTTCATATCCGTCAACGGCAGGCTGCGACCATTTCCAGAGTACCCGGTATTCGCTTCCGTTTTTCACAACCGTGCTCGGAAGATTGCTGTATGAAATCTGCCAGGTGCTGTTCCCTTCATTTTTTGTGATTGCAGGCTGCGGCATTTCTGTCAGTCCGACACCCGCAAGAGATGCCCCCGGCTCCAGTTTTGTTCCGTCGCCGTCTCCCCAGTCCGCATCCTGCGCAACCAATTTATAGGAGAGTTCCGGCATGATTTTCGAAGGCCGGATTCCTTCATCGTTATTTCCGTTGTCGATCCAGAATACCGTCTGCGGACCGAGCCCAGCCCGTCTCTGGAGAACGGTCACACCCCCTCCGGCAGCTCTCGAAATCCGGATCACAGCCTCTGCGTCTGCTCCGCCTTCCGCACCGGCGCGGAGCGTGATGCTTCCCTTTAACACTTCTGCATCTTCCGTTGCCCGGAGACGTTCTTTTTCATTCCCCGTAAGCAGTTCCAGAATTCCCTGCTTCTCCTGCTTTTTTGCCCAGACCAGACTGTCCGGATCGATCTTCAGCTGAAAATCGACCGTCTTTTTCACAACCGCGATTGAATCGTCATCTCCGGTTTCATCGCTCTCCACAGACTTATCCGCTGTGTCTGAGACCGGAACGATCCGGAACTTCAGTGTATCTCCATCTGCAGAAAACTCTGTCACCTTCATTTCCGAAGAAAGTCCCACGATCTCTGCCAGTTTTTTCCCACTGTCATCTCTGTAAAGTGCATTGCTGGATGTCGCCGCAGCCTTTGGGAAGGAAAGATCTCCATTCAATGTCACGGACGCATGATACGTAAGGCCGGCATCCGGCAGCTTCATTTCAAAGACTGCATCCGGATTTTCGACTCCGTCCACACAAGCGAGTTTCTCCTGCGCAGCACTGACTTCCGGCACTGCAGTTTCCGTCAATTCTACCGCAAGAAAACGGATCGGTACCGTCTCGATACTGATCTTGATCCCATTCTCATCCGTCATGATGTTTTTCGTATTTCCCGATGCAGAGGAATTGGACGCTGTGCTCTTCACCGGATCTGAATCTGTATACCGGCTGTCGCTCTTTCCATTGTAGGAAAGGATCACATCTGTCTCTGAATCCACATCGATCGTCTGATCATCTGCTGATTTCGGCATGCAGACTGTAAATTTTTCCTCCAATGTGTGGCTTTCAACTGTTCCCTTCAGGGAGAGAAGCCAGAAATTCCAGTCCCCTTCCGGTTCTTTTTCCAGTGTCCACACATGATCTCCATGTTCATAGGTCAGAACTCCGTCCTCATTCTTCGTGAACTCGACGAATGCCGCTGCCTCCTCCTCTGTCAGGCGGATCTGCAATCCTACATCTTCCACCTGCGCCGGATCAATTTCCACCTTTAGCGTTATCTCGCCATTCTCGCCGGAAGGCACCTCTTTCTTTTGAGGTTTCCAGCCCACTGTTATGGCGGGTTTTTCCGCTGCAAAAACCTGCATCAGCTCATCCACAGGCACAAGCGAAAAAACCATCAGAAATACGAGCAGAAGACTGATCCAGCGTCTGCCCATCTTTTGATAGATCCCCATCTTATTTTCACTCCTTTGCAAAGTATCTGCCTTTCTCTTCCCTTTGCAAAGCTTTTTCATTTCCCCATAGCAACAGGCAGCGTCCTCTTTACAGACATTGCCCGTTTAACTTTTCTTATCATACTCTTTTCGTTTAAAAAAAGTCAACATCTTCTGTATGCCAAGAAGGATTTTTTTCCGATATTTTCTTCATTTTTATTCGTATTTTGCCAGGTTTTCCGTGAGTCGGAATAAATTCAGTAAACCGCTTTCTATGACTGTCCGCATCTGTGCATACATTTCCGCTGTAAGCAAACAAATGAAAGCAGCCCTCCATGGACCTGCCAGATCCATAGAGGGCTGCTTTATCATCTAAAAAGCCGTATGCCGTTCGTTGCCGGGTTTGTCCGGGAAAAAATAAGCCGCACAGTCCCGTATTTCAGGACCATGCGGCTTATAAACGTCTGTATCGGAATACAAACTTTTATTATTTGCCCATCTGTTTTGCAACTTCCTCAGCGAAGTTCTCTTCCTTCTTCTCAAGACCTTCACCAGTCTCGAAACGAACGAAGCTCTTGAGCTCGATGTTAGCGCCACTCTCTTTTGCAACCTGAGCTACGTACTGAGCTACGGACTGCTTGCCGTCCTCTGCTTTTACGTAAACCTGGTCTAAGAGGCAGATCTCTTTCATCTCTTTGTTGATACGTCCCTGGATCATACCCTGGATAACCTTCTCCGGCTTGGATGCTTCCTTCGGATCGTTCTGGATCTGAGCCATAAGGATGGATTTCTCATGCTCGATGAAGTCTGCGCTTACTTCATTACGGCTTGTGTATTTCGGATTAAGAGCTGCAACCTGCATGCAGACGTTCTTAGCCATCTCTTTAACAGCGTCGTTTACAACGTCTGTCTGAACGTCAAGAAGAACACCGATTCTTCCGCCGGCATGGATATAGGAAGCAACGAAACCGTTCTCCTCTGTAACCTGTTTGAAACGACGGATGCTCATGTTCTCGCCGATGATGGAGATCTGGGAGGAAAGAGCTTCCTTAACAGTAAGGCTCTCGTCTGCTGCCCACTTCTCATCCATGAATGCATCCATATCTGCTGCTGTTGTTGTAAGAGCCTGAGCTGCAACCTGAGCAACGTATGCCTGGAACTTTGCGTTCTTTGCAACGAAGTCTGTCTCAGCATTAACCTCAACGATAACAGCTTTCTTCTCGTCTGCTGTCATAGCTGTGTCAACGATACCCTCAGCTGCGATACGTCCAGCCTTCTTCTCTGCGCCTGCAAGTCCTTTTTCTCTTAAGAACTCAACAGCCTTGTCCATGTCGCCGTCTGTAGCTGCAAGAGCCTTCTTGCAGTCCATCATTCCAGCGCCTGTCATTTCTCTTAAATCTTTTACCATTTTAGCTGTAACTGCTGCCATGTTTCATTTCCTCCGAATCATATTAAAGAATCAAAATAAAACGTGTCTTTTCAGAAGAAGGTGCTGCCACTGACAGCACCTTCCGGATTCCTTATAACAACTTAAGCCTCTGCGTTCTCCTCAGCTGCTTCTGCTGCCTCAGCCTCGCCCTGCTTAGCCTCGATGACAGCGTCTGCCATCTTGGAAACGATAAGCTTAACGGCTCTGATAGCATCGTCGTTACCCGGAATTACATAGTCAAGTTCTTCCGGATCGCAGTTTGTATCAGCGATACCGATCAGAGTGATTCCAAGTGTGTGAGCTTCCTGAACACAGATTCTTTCCTTCTTCGGATCTACGATAAAGATAGCGTCCGGGATCTTCTTCATTTCCTTGATACCGCCAAGGTTCTTCTCAAGCTTCTCCCACTCTTTCTTTAACTCGATAACTTCCTTCTTCGGAAGAACGTCGAAAGTTCCGTCCTCAGACATCTTCTCGATTGCTTTTAATCTAGCGATTCTGGACTGGATGGTCTTGAAGTTTGTAAGCATACCGCCAAGCCATCTCTCGTTTACATAGTACATTCCGCAACGCTCAGCCTCAGCCTTGATTGCATCCTGAGCCTGTTTCTTTGTACCAACGAAAAGGATTGTGCCGCCCTCAGCTGCGATATCAGCAACTGCCTTGTAAGCCTCATCAACTTTACCTACAGATTTCTGAAGGTCGATGATGTAGATACCGTTTCTCTCTGTGTAGATGTACGGTGCCATTTTCGGGTTCCATCTTCTTGTCTGGTGACCGAAATGTACGCCGGCTTCCAGAAGCTGTTTCATTGAAATTACGCTCATGTTATTTTCCTCCATTTGGTTATTTACTTCCGCCTGCATCTCACTTCCACAACCACCTGAAAAACTCAGGCACCACTTGCAGAATCCGCAGACGTGCATAATATCAGCTTTTTCACTATATCATAAGTCAATTTCCCCTGCAAGTACTTTTTTATTATTTTTCCAACTTTTTTTGTGTCTTTTTTTGCGTCTCGCGTTACCCAGCGGTGAGCTTCCGGGCTGGTGTGCATGATCCGGGGATCTGGCTTCCTCTTAGCGCGCAGGTGACTGCGTTGAAGAACAGGCAACACTTGTCTGAGCGCAGCGAGTTGTGTTGCCTGTTCTTCGCCCTTAGCAGTCTCCCGGGCGCTTAGAGGAACCATCCCCGCATCCCCGGCACACCAGCCCGGAAGCTCACCGCGTACCTTTCGCCAAGACACCTCAAAAGACATTCTCCCCTATTCCACCCAAAAAAGAGGCGCAGCCCTAAATCCCGCCGCACCTCTTTTTACATCTTCTTCAATTACAACCAAAACCACTTCTATCAGCTATTTCGCATTAACCGCCTTCAACGCCTTCAGCTCATCAAACACCACATCATTCAAAACTTTAATGTATGTTCCCTTCATACCCGAAGACCTCGACTCGATAACACCCGCACTCTCAAACTTCCGGAGCGCATTCACGATAACGGATCTCGTAATACCAACCCGGTCTGCGATCTTGCTGGCAACAAGAATTCCCTCGTTTCCGTCAAGCTCCTCAAAGATATGGGTAATTGCCTCCAGCTCGGAGAACGATAACGTGCTGATCGCAGATTTCACGATCTGTACCTTTCTTGTCTCCTCCGCGTTCTCCTCATTTACAGAACGCATCATCTCAAGGCCGACAACCGTAGTACCGTATTCGCAGAGAATAATATCATCGATATCATACTGCTCGTCGGATTTGTACATAAATAAAGTTCCAAGACGCTCTCCCGCAATATCGATCGGAGCGATGATCGCCTGGTATTTCTTCACGTTCTCCTCAGCGAAACCGAGAGTCGCAAGATTTACATTTTCCTTGGTGGAAAGGACACTTAAGAGGCGTTCGTTAAACATTTTATCGACATAGCCGCCAACTTTGTCCTCAATCAACTCATGGATCTCATCGACACCAGGACAGATGCTTACACCCAGGACTTTTCCTTTCTTGCTGATCACGAGAATGTTCGACAGCAAAATTTCGCTTAAAACTTTACAGATGTCGTTAAATACGACCTTGTGCGAATTGTTGTTGTGGAGCAGTTTGTTTATTTTTCTGGTCTTATCCAATAATTCAACACTCATTTCCGAAAACCTCCTTTACTTTCTGATATCGTACGAATAATATTTGATCGATTAAATTGTAACACGATATTTCCAGAATTTCAAGACTTTTTCGGATAATTAGGATAAATCGAAATAAATTGTCAAGTCCTTATCAATTTTTTGAAGTTCAAACTGTCTGAATTGTATCATTTGTAGCGATAATTATGCAGTTCAGTGCATTTATCGGCAAATTTCACTGTCAGAAGAGACATTTCACCTTTCCACACCAGCTGACCCGATGCCTGCATCTTCTTCCAAACATCCGCCGTATGCAGGTTTGATTCACAGCTCTTACAAGAAACATCCGGCAAATGCGTCTCGCACATCCCGCCAGAGCCTTTTTATCACTGCCGTTCATCCTGTAACCGGCAGCAGATTATTCAGTTGCAGTCTTTTCCTCTTCCTTTTCCTTCATCGGCATCACAAAACCGCACTGCTCATTTGCGCAGACGAGTTTGTTTCCTTTTTCCACCATGTAGCTTCCGCATTCCGGACATTTCTCAGTGGACGGTTTCTGCCAGGACATGAAATCACAGTCCGGGTTGGCCTCACAGCCGTAATACTTTCTGCCTTTTTTCGTCTTCTTGATGATGACTTCTTTTCCGCACTTCGGACACGGGATGCCGGTCTTCTCAAGATACGGCTTCGTATTCC
Source organism: Pilosibacter sp. NGB245 (assembly GCF_057397225.1). Lineage (NCBI taxonomy): Bacteria > Bacillati > Bacillota > Clostridia > Eubacteriales > Clostridiaceae > Pilosibacter > Pilosibacter sp. NGB245. The sequence continues at coordinate 2,238,083 of NZ_CM171584.1, forward strand.
GGCACTCCGGGAATCCCGGACATGCGAGGAACTTACCGTGAGGACCGTACTTGATGACCATCCGTCTTCCGCAGACCTCACAGATCTCATCCGATTCCTCATCCGCGATATGAACCGTCTCAAGCGTTCTCTGGGCCTCATCCACCGCTGCCATGAGATCCGGGTAGAAGTTTCTGACGATCGTCTTCCACGGGGTCAGTCCCTCTCCGACGCTGTCTAACAGGAACTCCAGGTTCGCCGTGAAAGCGATATCCACGATGCTCGGGAAGCACTGCTTCATGATCCGGTTGACAACCTCGCCGAGCTCAGTCACATAAATATTTTTATTTTCCTTCACCACATACCGGCGTGCAAGGATCGTTGTGATCGTCGGAGCGTAGGTACTCGGACGTCCGATGCCCTGTTCCTCCATCGCCTTTACAAGCGATGCCTCCGTATAGTGGGCCGGCGGCTGGGTAAAGTGCTGGGCATTTACAAGATCGGCAAGCTCCAGCTCCTCGCCCTTTTCCAGCTTCGAGAGGATCTGATTCTTCTCTTCCTTCTCATCCGCCTCGATATAGACAGACATGAAGCCGTCAAATTTCAGTCTGGACGCTGTCATCGTAAATTCATTTCCGCCCGCCATGATCTTAACAGAAGTCGTCTCATAGACAGCTGCAGACATCCGGCTCGCGGTAAACCGCTTCCAGATCAGCTGGTAAAGACGGAACTGATCTCTCGAAAGAGATTCCTTCACCTTGACAGGTGTCAGAGAAAGATTCGTCGGACGGATCGCCTCGTGCGCATCCTGGATCTTTCCGTTATTCTTCTTTGAATTCTCTCCCGTTGACAGATATGCTTCCCCATAGTTCTCAGCGATGAATTCGCCTGCCATCTTCTCCGCTTCCTCCGCGACACGGGTGGAATCGGTACGCAGGTAAGTGATCAGACCGACCGTGCCGTGTCCTTTCACATCAACGCCCTCATAGAGCTGCTGTGCGAGACGCATCGTCTTCTGGGTGGAGAAGTTTAACGCCTTGGACGCCTCCTGCTGCATGGTACTCGTTGTAAACGGAAACGGCGGCTTCTTCGTACGCTCACCGTTCCTGATATCATTTACGATAAATTTCTGTCCCTTTAAGGACTCTAACAGGGCATCCAGCTCGGCACGGCTCCTGATCTCTGTCTTTCCATCCTTATCTTTATGGAAATGGGCCGCTGCCGGCTTCTTTGTCCCCGGTGCTTTCAACATCGCATCGAGACTCCAGTATTCCTCCGGAATAAACGCGGAGATCTCCTCTTCACGGTCACAGATCATTCGGAGTGCCACCGACTGGACACGGCCGGCACTCAGTCCGCGTTTTACCTTTTCCCAGAGGATCGGGCTGATCTTATAGCCCACGATACGGTCCAGGATACGCCGCGTCTGCTGGGCATCCACAAGATTCATATCGATATCTCTCGGTGCCTTTAAGGACGCCTTTACCGCGTTTTTCGTGATCTCATTGAAGCTGATTCGGTATACTTTTTTATCTTTTACCTCATCGAGCTTCAGCGCTTTCATCAAATGCCAGGAAATCGCCTCTCCCTCACGGTCAGGGTCAGTTGCGAGATAGATCTTATCTGCTTTTTTCACTTCTTTCCGGAGTTTCGCAAGGATATCGCCCTTGCCCCGGATCGTGATATATTTCGGTTCATAATCATTTTCCACATCAATTCCGAGCTGGCTCTTCGGAAGATCTCTTACGTGTCCGTTGGACGCGTCCACCTCATATGTGCTTCCCAGGAATTTTTTAATTGTTTTAACCTTTGCAGGAGACTCCACAATCACAAGACTGTTCGCCATATTTTTCACATCCTTCTGCAATCATTCCGCTTTATAATATTGATTCCCGGTTCCAAAAACAAGTCCCGCAAGCTCCAGCTTTAAAAGGGCTTCCATACATTCTGTCACAGAGAGTCCGCTCAATGCGGCGACCTCTTCCAGATGTCTGGGGCGCGAATCAACCGAAGCATACACCAAATTTTCGTTCTTGGCAAGCCTATTTTGTGAAAATTTATGAATCGTTAATTTTCTTTCGTATTTCATCCCGAGGAATTCCAGCACATCCGACGGGCTCAAAAGCAGGCTCGCACCGCCCTGGATCAGGCGGTTGCAGCCCCCGCTCAACGGGTCATTTGCACGTCCCGGAAGGGCGAAAACCTCCTTTCCCTGTTCTAAAGCAAAATCCACTGTGATCAGCGATCCGCTCTTCTCCCTCGCTTCTATTATTATGACCGCGTCAGCAAGAGCGCTGATGATCCGGTTTCTCAGCGGAAAGTTCATTGCCACAGGGCGGGTCCCCGGGACGAACTCTGAGAGGATACCGCCGTTTTCCTCCATGGCATGAAAAATTTTGTAATTTTCCCGCGGATAACAGATATTTACCCCGCATCCCAGAACCGCGTAGGTGGGTTTCCCGCGCTCGATCGCGCCCCTGTGGGCACAGCCATCCACTCCCGCCGCCATGCCGCTGATAATGTTGACTCCCGCATTGGCAAGTTCCCCGGCATAAAATCCGGCCGCCTCCTTCCCATATTCCGTGCAGGCTCTGGCGCCGACAATGGCAACCGCCGGGACCTCGTTTTCCGGAAGATTTCCCTTTACGAAAAGCGCCGCCGGGCGGTCTTTATATGGAAGGAAACGTTCCGGATAGTCTGTGTCTCCTTCCGCGATAAAGCGGATCCCCGTCCGTTCCAGCCCATAAAATTCCTTCAGCCATGCAGATTCCTGCTCTCTTGCCTGCAAAAAGACCGTCACGCGCTTCTCTGTGAGAACTCCCGCTTTTTGGATTTCCTGTTCCTTTGCCGTCCAGACCTCCTGATATGTTCCGAACCTTTCCCTTAACTTCCCGATCGTCGCACTGCCGAACCCCGGAACATGGCAGAGACAGTAAAACGCTTCCCGCTCGGTAAGTGTGTTGTAAGCCATGATCTTATGTACCCCTTTCCTTTCATTCATAGAACTGTTCCGCACCCAAAAAGTTCCGGACAAGCTTCGTTTTCAGGCATTAATTCCCCCAGAACTTCTCCCGGCTCTTCACATAGGACACCGCCTCGCACAGATCTGAAAGCCGGATTTCACTCGCACCTGCAAGATCCGCCGTCGTTCTTGCGACTTTTAAGATCCTGTCATGCATTCTGGCGGAAAGCGCAAGCTTTTCGAAGATCTCCTCCATAAAGGTCTCCTCCTCCTTCCCCAGAACGCAGTATTTCCGGATATGCCGCCCCGCCATCTCCCCGTTGCAGCGGATGTTTTCCTCCATAAACCGCTCTTTCTGGATCTCTCTCGCCTGCTCCACCCGCGCCCGGATCGCGCCGGAAGCTTCATTTTCTCCGCCGCCTCTGATGTCCCCGTAAGTAACCGGGGATGCCTCCACACAGAGATCGATCCTGTCCAGCAGTGGTCCCGATATCTTCTGTAGATACCGCGTGATCTGTCCCTCCGTGCACCGGCACCTCGCAAGGTCCGGAAAATGACCGCAGGGACATGGGTTCATCGCAGCCACAAGCTGAAAGTTGGCCGGATATGTCACCGTGGCCTCCACTCTCGAGACTGTCACCTCCCGGTCTTCGAGCGGCTGCCGGAGTGTCTCGAGTGCCGCTCTGGAAAACTCCGGCAATTCATCGAGGAACAGGATCCCGCCGGTGGCAAGCGAGATCTCCCCCGGCTTCGGTCTCCTCCCGCCTCCCGTCAGTGCCTGGACCGATACCGTGTGGTGGGGTGCGCGGAACGGCCTGATCTTTACAAGCGGCTCTTTCTCCGTCAGAAGTCCGCTCACACTGTAGATCTTCGAGATCTCGATGCTCTCCGCCACGTCCATTCCCGGCATGATCGTCGGCATTCTCCTCGCAAGCATGGTCTTTCCGGCCCCCGCAGGTCCCACGACCAGAAGGTTGTGCTTTCCGGCGGCTGCCACCTCCGCCGCCCGCCTAAGGAGCGGCTGTCCCGATAATTCCGCGAAATCCACATCATAGCGGTTCATCGTATCCTGCAGCTCCTTCATGTTTACCGGTGGTTCCGGGCGCATCGACTGTTTTCCGGATAACATATCCACCAGATATTTCAGATCCCGGACACCGTAGAGCGAAATCCCGCCGATAAAGGATGCCTCCTTCACGTTCTCAGCCGGAAGAAATACCCGTCGGAATCCACTCTCCCGTGCCTGTGCCGTGAGCGCCATAACGCCCGGTATCCCCCGCACAGTCCCGTCCAGCCCCAGTTCCCCGAAGAATACCGCATCCTCCAGGTCCTTTGCCTGGAATCCTCCGTATGATGACAGGATCGCCGCGGCGATCGCCAGATCAAAGCCGGTTCCTTCCTTTCTAAAATCTGCCGGAGACAGATTGACCGTGATCTTCTTTGGCGGCAAGGAGAGTCCAAGATTCTTGATCGCCGTCCGCACCCGGTCTCCGCCCTCCCGGACCTCCGAGGCCAGATATCCCACAAGGATCAGCCCCGGAAGTCCGTCGCTGACGTCCGCCTCCACGGTCACGTTTTTCCCCTCCATTCCGAGGAGATATATGCTGTTGATCTTGCTGAACAAAAAATACTCCTTTCCAGTCTTTGGTTGTCATCTCACCACCTATAGAGATAGGAGAATCCTTGATGTTGTTAGTTGAAATCATCCCTGAAATCGAGAATATTTTCACCGTTTTTGATAAAATAGATATGGTTTAAGAATTTTAAGAATTTAGACTGTGAAACCTGTATCCGTTCCCCTCTCACGCCTGCAGAAGAGAGCGGATTTCCTCTCAAATATGGGGCGTCCGGCGGAGGATTCCTTCCTATTTCCGCCAGCCCCATATGCATCGTCCTCCCACCGCGCGGGCAAACACCCGCCGCGTGGCCTTACCATTTGAGCTTTCATCCATGTTTTCGCCGTCATTGACAGGAATCAGCCCTCATGCTCCCCGATCCACTCCAGGATATCCGCGGATACCTGGTCGCGGTTGAGTTCGTTTAAAAGTTCATGTCTCGCATCCTCATAGAAGCCGATGGAGAGATCCTCCGCTCCTGCCTTGTCGTATCGCTCATAGACGCGGCGCACGCCTTTTGTCTCCTCTCCCACCGGGTCTTTGCTTCCGGACAGGATCAGGATCGGGAGATCTGTCCGCATTTTTCCGGCTTTTTCAAGCTTTGCCGTTTTTAAGATCACCTCAAAGAAGTCACGGTACGCCCCGGCTGTGAAGATAAAATCTGTCAGCGGATCGTCTCCAAAATCCCGGTCTTTCTTTTCATCCCTGGAGAGCCAGTCGTACGGCGTCTTCACAGGTTTAAATTTCCTGTTGTAATTTCCGAGGGACATCTCATAGAGCAGTTTGCTCCGGCAGCGTGTTCCTCTCTGTCTGCAGATCGTGTCCGCCAGCAGATAGCCAAGCCGGACCTCCGCGTCCTTCGGAGCTCCGGTCCCGAGTAAGATCACTCCGTCGATCCCGTCTTTATAGACAGTCAGATATCATCTCGCGAAAAATGATCCCATGCTGTGCCCCAGAAGGAAGATCGGCACACCTGGATATTTTCTCTGCGCATGGACCGTCACGCGGCGCATATCGCGGATCACCGAGACGGCTCCGCCATGCTCCCCGAAGTATCCGCGGTCTTCCGCTGCCGCTGCGGTCTTTCCGTGTCCAAGATGATCATTTCCAAGGACATAGATCCCGTGTCCCGCTAAAAATTCCGCAAACTCCCGGTATCTTCCGACATGTTCCATCATTCCGTGGGCAATCTGAACGATCGCTTTCACCTCACCGTTCGGGATCCACTCCATACAGTGAAGATTCGCGATCCCACTGCTGGACGGAATATAAAATTCATGAATTTCCATTTTTCTCCCTCCTCACACCAGATCTTTTTGCCGTCGGCAGGATCCGCAGACGGGATCCGGTCTCCGGTCAGGATCAATGCCCCGCCAGTTTTCATACGTGTTCAGCTTATCTATAAGTATAACACGCATACCGTATTTTCCCCAGGAAACATCTGTTAAAATTTCATAAAGTTTATATAAACCTAAAAAAGAATGTGCCTCGGCACATTCTCGCGCCGAGCGCGGTCGCTCGCGACGATCTTCATCTTCGCGCGAGTGCGCATCATTGGCACGTAGTGCCTTTTTGTTCAACAGGGAAGTTCCATCGAACTTTCCTGTTGAACAAAAAATCCCCCGCAGGTACTCCCGCACCCACAGGGAACTTTCTGATTTTTATTTTTCCGCTCAGTCTTTCTTCATCAGCTTGACCATAACAGCCTTCTGTGCATGAAGACGGTTCTCCGCCTCGTTGAAGATCTCGTCGGCATGTTCCTCGAAGACTTCCTCTGTGATCTCCTGTCCGCGGTAAGCCGGGAGGCAGTGCTGGACCATCGCACCTGCATTTGCGGCTGCGAGGAGCTGTTTGTTGACCTGATAATCCTTAAATACTTTCTTTCTCTCCTCTTTCTCCGCTTCCTCACCCATGGAAGTCCATGTGTCCGTGATCACGATATCCGCGCCGGATGCTGCCATGAACGGGTCTGTCTCCAGGGCAAATTTATCTGCGTAGCCCTTTGTGAACTCAAGGACTTCTCCGTCCGGCTTATAACCGTCCGGTGTCGCAACTGCAACATTCATGCCGACCTTTAAGCCGCCGACGATCAGGGAGTTTGCCATGTTGTTGCCATCGCCGATGTAGCACATCTTAAGACCTGTGAAGCTTCCGAATTTCTCACGGATCGTCATAAGGTCTGCAAGTACCTGGCAGGGATGGCAGAAATCAGTCAGACCGTTAATGACCGGGATGGAGCCGAATTTTGCGAGATCCTCGACTTCCTTCTGTTCGAAGGTACGGATCATGATGCCGTCAAGGTAGCGGGATAATACACGCGCTGTATCCTGAACCGGCTCTCCGCGGCCGATCTGCAAATCTTTTGATGAGAGGAACAGGGCATGTCCGCCCAGCTGATACATTCCTGTCTCGAAGGAAACTCTCGTTCTTGTGGAAGACTTCTGGAAGATCATTCCCAGAGTCTGTCCCTCTAAGTGTCTGTGCGGAATGTTGTGCTTTCTCTCATATTTTAACTGGTCCGCGAGATCCAGGATCCCGGTGATCTCCTCCGTACTCAGATCCAGTAATTTTAATAAATGATTCATGATTTAAAATACCTCCTTCATGGCCTCAAGTGCCTTATCGATCTCTTCATATGTAATGACTAACGGCGGAAGCAGACGGATCGCGTCCGTTCCGGCTGTCAGCACGAGAATGCCCTTTTCCATGAGCTTTGAAACGTATCCGGCACGCTTTTCCGGATCTACGATGATGCCGAGCATGAGTCCCATGCCGCGGACATTTTTGACTGCCGGGGAGTGGAATCCCAGGACTTTTTCCTTGATGTAAGCGCCTTTTTCCTGAACTTCTTTTAAGAATTCCGGATCATTCACCGTGTCGAGAACGACATTTGCGGACGCTGCACTCACCGGGTTGCCTCCAAATGTGGAACCATGGGTTCCAGGTCCCATCACGTCGGCACACGCTGCAGATGTGAGCACGCCGCCGATCGGAAGTCCGCCGCCGAGTCCTTTCGCCATCGTCACGATGTCAGGGGAAATCCCGTACTGCTCGTATGCAAAAAGACTTCCGCATCTTCCGATGCCGGTCTGGACCTCATCCACGATGAGAAGGATGTCATGTTCCTTACAGAACTTTGCAACCCCCTGGACGAACTCTTTGTCGAGCGGGAGAACACCGCCCTCGCCCTGGATCATCTCCATCATGACCGCGCAGCAGGCCTTGTCCGCTTTTGCGGTTACATCCGCCAGGTCATTTGCCTTCGCATAGTCAAAACCTTCCGTGAACGGGAAAAAATACTGGTGGAACTTCTCCTGTCCGGTTGCCTTTAAGGTCGTCACGGTTCTTCCGTGGAAGGACTGGATCAGTGTCACGATCTTGTTTCTCCCTGCCCCGTATTTATCGAAGGAATACTTTCTCGCAACCTTGATCGCGCCCTCGTTCGCCTCTGCTCCGGAGTTTGCGAAGAAGATCTTTCCCATGCCGGTTGCCGTCACAAGCTTCTCAGCAGCACTCACCATCGGCTCCGTGTAGTAGAGATTTGACGCATGCATGAGCTTTTCCGCCTGTTTTGTGATCGCACCGACGATCTTCTCATTTCCATGTCCCAGGCTGTTGACGCCGATCCCGGACGTGAGGTCCACATACTCTTTTCCGTCTGCGTCCCAGAGCGTCGCGCCTTTTCCGTGGTCAAGGACGATGTCAAACCGTCCGTAGGTATGCATGATATATTCTGAATCTTTTTTCTTGATCTCTTCTGCAGTCATTCCTTGTTCCTCCTATGAAAACATGGTTCCAACGCCTTCGTTTGTGAGCAGCTCGATTAAGATCGAGTGCGGCACACGGCCGTCCTGGATGTTCGCACGCTCTACGCCCTGACGGACGCACTCCACGCAGCAGTTGACCTTCGGGATCATGCCTCCCTTGATGACGCCCTCCTTGACCAGGGACGGAACATCCGAAACTTTCAGGCGCTTGATAAGTGTCGTGTCATCGGACGGATCTCTTAACAGTCCGCGCACGTCAGTCAGCATGATCAGCTTTTTCGCCTTCAGCGCGATCGCCAGTTTCTCCGCCGCCGTATCCGCGTTGATATTGTAGTTGCAGGTGTCATCGATTCCCGCTGCAACGCAGGTGACAACCGGAATGTAGCCTTTTTCCAGCATATCGAGAACAATCTGCGGGTTTGTCTTTACGATATCGCCCACATAGCCGTACTCGGTGCCGTCCGGATCATTTAATTTGACTGCCTCAAATAATCCGCCGTCCATACCGCTTAAGCCGACGCCTTTTCCTCCGGCATTTTTTAAGAGCGTCACAAGGTTCTTATTGAGCTTTCCGCAGAGGACCATCTGGACTGCCTCCATGGTCTCCTGATCGGTGTAGCGGAGTCCCTTGATGAATTTGGACTCTTTTCCTGTCTTCTTTAAGAGTTCCCCGATCTCCGGACCGCCGCCGTGAACCAGAACGACCTTGATGCCGACCAGATTTAAAAGAACAATGTCGCGGATGACCGCCTGTTTTAATTCTTCATTGATCATGGCATTTCCGCCGTATTTGACGACCACGATCTTTCCATAGTAATCCTGAAGGTATGGGAGCGCCTCAACGAGAACGCCAGCTCTTGTTTCCGGTTTCAGATTTTCCATAACGTTTTTCTCCTCTCTTATCATCTATATCACGTTTCTGACTGTTTCGGACTCGCCTGCATCTTTTTTTCTGCAGACATCCATTCCTTTTTACAGATTTAATCCTGCCGTCTCCTCAAATCCGAGCATCAGGTTCATGTTCTCGACAGCTGCACCGGATGCGCCTTTTCCGAGATTGTCAAACAGCGCCGTGATGATCGTCTGGTCCTCATGTCCGTTGACCACGATTTCCATGCTGTCCTTTCCGGCCATAGTTCCCGCCGCGATCATCGGATCGTCCCAGCCGAACGGATGGACTTTTACAACGTTCTTTCCATTATAATGAGCTGCAAGTGCCTCATGGATATCCTTTGCAGTCGGATTTCCCTTTAACATTGAATTCTGCAGCATCACAGTGACCGCCATTCCTTTATAGTAGTCATCCACGATCGGGCAGAACACCGGCGGAACGTCGAGTCCGCAGATCTTCTGCATCTCCGGCAGGTGTTTATGTTTCAGGCTTAAGCCGTAGATCCTCGGGGTATTGTAGAGAGTCGGTTTCTCCGGAGATTCGTATTCCGCGATCATCTTTTTTCCGCCTCCGGAGTAGCCGGTCAGGGAGAATACGGTGAGCGGTGTCTCCTTCGGGATGATCCCCGCCGCAACGAGCGGATAGACCGGGATCACAAATCCCGATGCATGGCAGCCCGGGTTTGCCGTATATTTCGCATGAACGATCGCATCCTTATGTGCGTCGGAAAGTTCCGGAATTCCATATGCCCAGCCCGGAGCTGTCCGGTGTGCCGTCGATGCATCGATGATCCTTGCGGAATCTTTTTCCACAAAGCTCACCGCCTCTTTTGCCGCCGCATCCGGCAGACAGAGGAACGTGATATCCGCGGCGTTGATGAGTTTCTTTCTCTCATCCGCATCTTTTCTCTTTGCCTCATCGATCAGCAGGAGTTCAATATCGTCTCTCAATGCAAGTCTCTCATAAATCTGGAGTCCGGTGGTTCCTTCTTTTCCGTCAATGTATACCTTTGGCTTCATAATCGTTTCTCCTCTCGGTCATAATTTGCTGGATCCCAGTCAGCTTTCCTTCCGGTCCGTGTTAAAAAAGGGACCGGAGCTTTTCTTCTCTGCATGTTTTTGTGGGGGCAGATGCATAAAGCTGAATATTTTCTGAATAATTATGCATAATTATAATCCTATATGTATATTTATGCAAGGGGTTTTTTATTCTTTTTTGCATTTTTATAATTTCTTTCCAAACAAAAACAGCACAATGATCCTTTTCCAGACCATCATGCTGTTCTCCCGATCCTGTCTTTTGTTTTTCCATGATCCGGACTCATACCGTCCGTTTCACTCTCCGTATCCGAACGCCTCCCGCATGCGGGCAACCGCCTTTTTCTCGATCCTGGATACATAGGATCGGGAAATTCCAAGCTGTCCGGCGATCTCCCGCTGCGTGTGCTCATCTTCCCCGAACAGGCCGTAGCGCATCCGAATCACCTTTTTTTCCGTCTCCGTCAGACGGTCCCGGTATGCCTCATAGAGTATCTTCACATCCTGTCCGATGATGACCGTCTCCAGCACTTCCCGGTCTCCGGATTCCAGAACATCAAACAGACTCACCGTCTCCCCGTCTTTATCCGCACCGATCGGGTCATAGATGGAGACTTCCCTGGAGAACTTTTTCCCCGACCGGAACATCATCAGGATCTCATTTGCTATCCTCCCCCCAATGCGTTTTTGATGCACTGAGGGGATTAGTTTTTCCCAGGCGGTCATCCTCCGTATCATCATCTTCGTAATCTACATCGGAAAATGCCACCAATTCATCATTATCGTCCTCATCGTCTGTATTATCAGAAGCAGCAGAAGCGATTTCCGGGTATTCGATTTCATCGTCCTGCACACCGAACAGAACCACATGGGCATTGACTCCGTCCCAGATAACCTTACGCACGATGGTGCGGATGGCTGCTCGTTTCTGTTCTATGGTCATTTCATCAATGCCGTCCTTAAAGACAGTCAGCAGCTGGCGCATCAAGTCAAATTCAACATCACTGAGAGCGTGCTGCGTAGTCAGTCCTTCCAGCTCCTGAATACGTTTTTCAAGGGACTGGTATTCTTCGTTCAGTTGCTCAATTCGCTTTGTTACATGAGCCTTGGCAGGGCTGTCACCCATTTCCACGAGAGAATCCACCAGTGAATTGATTTTCTTCTCTGTTTCTGCCTTCTCTTTTCTCATATCGGAAATCCGCTGTTCGTAGTCCATGCGATTGCCGGTATAGAATTTTCGGCTCTGCTCCAACTGACTGACAAAAGTCTCCTTATCATCTGCAAGCATTTTTACCTGTTCGATGATTGCCATATCCAGTGTATTGCCGTTTGCGTTTTTGCTGTTGCACACGGTACGCTGGCTGCGCTCTTTCATTTTGCACACATAGGTGTAAATCACCTTGCCGTCAGCAGTTTTTCGCTTGCTCATCTTCGGATACATACGCTCACCGCAGCTGCAGAACAGCAGACCGGTCAGCAACGCTTCGTTACTGCGTGGTTTTCTGAAAGACTTGGACTTGTTGCGTTCCAATGACTCTTGAACCTGCACCCACACCTTGCCGGGAATTAGTCCGGGATGTTTGCCAACGGACACAATCCATTCACTCGGCGGTAACGAGATACTCGCTCTGCCTTTTTCCTGATCGGTACGATTATATGCCATCATGCCGTGAACACCGTCAAAGGCATCATGCTCGGAGAACAGGTCTGTATCATTCTTTATAAAGAAATCATACGCCTCTTGGTCAGCGACCATGTAGACCGGATTCTGCAAAATCGCTTTGACCGAGAAACGGGTAAAATATTTTCCGTTCTTTGTCTTGAACCCTTGCTTAATCAACGCCGCTTCTGTCAAAGTCAAAGAATCCGTTTCCACATACAAATCAAAAATCGTTTTGACTATATCTGCTTCTTCCGGAACAAGTTTCAACTTGCAGGCTTTCTTTGTCTTTCCGTCCACTGTAATGCTTTTTATAGCTTCGGATTCAAAGCCGGTAGGGGTTGTACCACCTAACCAGCGTCCGGTCTTTGCCAGCTCATGCATATTGTCACGGATACGCTCGGCAATGGTTTCACGCTCCAACTGAGAAAAAACAGATGCAATATACATCATGGCTCGTCCCATCGGGGTGCTGGTGTCAAACTGCTCCTTGATGGAAATAAAAGAAATATCCAAACGGGCAAGTTCTTCAATCAATCCAGAGAAGTCGCTGACATTACGGCTGATACGGTCAAGACGATAGACAATGATTGCCTTAAACTGTCGCTTTTTTGCTGCATCCATCATTCGTTTGAATGCCGGACGGTTCAGATTCCCTCCGGAAAATCCCTCATCTTCATATACTACGATTTTATCTACAGCGGCATCACCAAAATGCACACGAACATACTCTTTGCCAAGTTCAACCTGATTGCCAATACTCTCGCCTTTCCCTGTAAATTTTGATTTACGGGAATAGAGGGCGATAACATCTTCATTTTGTCGCATCTGCTTTTCCTCCTTCTCTTGCTATGTGATGTATCATGTGCTATTATAACATAAAGTAAGCACCAAGTAAACATGACAGGAGGGTTTTCTATGAAATCGATTTTTGAAGAATTAGGCGGCACCTACACTTTAGGCGAGGACGGAATGTATTATCCGAACCTGGAGCTTCCGGTTGAAGAAGAACCACATTACGGTAAGTATGGTCGTATGCGAATGAATTACATAAAAGAGCATCGCCCGGGGTTGTATACGGAGCTTTTGTTCGACGGAAAGCTGGTATCACACTTGAACGACATTGATGATACGGCTCGTCAACGGATGGAGCTGCTGACTCGACAAATGCAGGAGCAGCATGGTGTAAACGAGGAATTAAAAGCTCTTGATCAGATGATCTGGGTAGGTGCCTGCAATAACATCCGCAATGCTGCGGAGGAAATTGTTTTGAATGAACTAATATATTGCTAACGCCAAGGGAGAGAGCTTGTACACATCATGGGTACAAGTTCTCTCTTTTCCCTTGAATCCGAGTTGGACAGAAGTTGTTTTGACATCCCACCAGCTTGTCGGAAAGTTAGAAAATGCAGAAACCCAAATACTTGTGAAACTATTATGAACATGACTGTTTCCTATTGACATTCCAGTTTATTTAGAGTAAACTATAATTAGTTTATTGACTATCAACTGGAAGGAGAAATCTTTATGGCTGAGATTAAAATGGGCGTAGTGGAATCCCACTTCGCTGATATTATTTGGGCGAATGAGCCTTTGCACTCCAGAGATTTGGTAAAGCTCTGTGAGAAGGAACTGAATTGGAACCGTTCTACCACTTATACCGTGTTACGCAAACTCTGTGAGCGTGGGATTTTCCAAAACAACGGAGGAACTGTTTCCTCTGTGCTGACCAAGAACGAGTTCTATGCTGTTCAGAGCGAGCAGTTTGTAGATGAAACCTTTGAAGGCTCCCTCCCTGCTTTCATTGCGGCTTTTACACAAAGGAAGGGTATTTCTCAACAGGAAGCTGCGGAGATTCGACACATGATTGATGCAGCCGCCGGAAAGGAGTAATCTATGAGTTCACTCTTTTTGAAAATTGTAAATATGAGTATCGCCGCATCTTGGCTGATCCTTGCGGTCGTACTTTTGCGTGTAGTTTTGAGAGAGGCACCTAAGTGGATCAATGTTCTGCTTTGGGGTGCTGTTGCAATTCGACTCTTATGCCCGATTACCATCGAAAGCAATTTGAGCATGGTGCCAAGCGCAGAGGTTTTTCCGAATGAGGTCGTTTCCGGACCATCCTTTGATGTGAATACAGGTTTCAATATCGTAGATACACAAATCAATGATTACCTTGGCGACCGCTACTTTGAAGGTGTGACGGTTCCTGCAAACAACGGAGCTAACATAACAACGATTCTCAGTGTTGCATGGATAGTTGGCATTTTCACTTTTGCTGTATTTGCTCTTGTGAGCTACCGAAAAATCCACAACAAGGTTCGTCCATCGTTAAATGTGCGGGACAACATTTGGATTTGCGATGATATCCAAACACCATTTATCCTAGGCTGCTTTAAGCCAAAAATCTACATTCCGTCCGGAACGGATGAAGTGCAGCTTCCCCATATCATCGCCCATGAGAACGCTCATTTAAAACGCTGTGACCACTGGTGGAAGCCGCTGGGGTATCTGGTTTTAGCAATCCATTGGTTCAATCCGCTTGTATGGATTGCGTATATTTTACTTTGCAGAGATATTGAGTTGGCTTGCGACGAGAAAGTCATTCGAGAATTAAATCAGAGCGAGTCTATTTCCTATTCCGAAACATTACTCTCTTGTAGCGTAAATAGAAGAACGATTTTGGTTTGCCCGCTTGCCTTTGGCGAGGTTGGCGTAAAAGAAAGGGTGAAGCGTGTGTTGAATTATAAAAAGCCTGCGTTCTGGATTGTTGTCGTAGCAATAATTGCTGCTATCGTTACGGCGGTTTGTTTCCTGACAAATCCCAAAACGATTGGTGATTCTATAACACTTGTTGAACAGTCTACACCCGGAAATGGTAATACTTTTACCTATGATACTACCTTTGGTCAAAGTGTAATGAGCGGCACTGTTTATGCCGAGCAGTGGAGTAATGGCACTTGCACAAAATCTACGCCTGCCGTATTAACGAGTGAAGTCGATGAGATAAACATCTTATTGGATGTTCGTCGTGAAAACGGTCATTCAGTAGGTGTTGATATTCAAGTCGATACCAACGAACATGGTGGTTCCTTCATCACATATTTTGCATTCCCTGAGAATTATTCCATCCTCGGATGGAGCTGCAACGGTTATGAGTTGAATAAACCTATTCTAATCCAATCCGAGGCGGAAAAAATTTTGGCAGCTATGGTATTTGATGTGGGAAATGGAGTGAGGGTATTTAGTCCCGAAGTGCTTGTCAATGAACCTGAAAGATTGGAAAATGTAGATTATGCAATCGTGATTCGTGCTTCATTTGATAGTACCAACTTGGGCAATGAAAATTCGGAACATACTTCTCACTCAGCAGATAGTGGTGCTGTGATTCCGATGGTTATGGTGAATGACACACTCTATCTGTACACAGGATTTGAAAATACAGATGCTCACCACGATGTGATGAATGGCAAGATCACATCCTCTGTTCACGGGAACACCAAGCCTACCGTAAATGATCAATCGAATTTTGGCGAGGGATACGCATATCAGTACGGTGCTGCCGAAGGAACCATTGAAATCTACATGGATGGTAAATGGTGCATCTTTGCTACTGAAGAAGTGCGACAGGATATTCAATTTCCTGTTGCTGATGGAGATGTTAACGGATCAAACGGAGCTGAGTCGGGAGAAACTACATCAGTAGTGGCAGGAGTTTCAATGGTGGATGCTTCTAAGATTGCCAGCATTGCTGTAACCAACGGCAATACCGGAGAACAGAAAACAGTTACTGGAAAAAAGGCATATAGCGATGAATACCTTGCCTAACGTGACTATGATGATGGAAAAGTATAAATCCCGGGAAGGCGATATTGAAATTTCAAATCAAAGTGGAAAAGGACTGAAAACCTGGGAATGGTATGATATTCAGAAGTGGGAAAACGGTGAATGACACAGGCTGGATCAGCTGACGGATGGATTGTGGACAGATACTCTATACCAGATTCCAGCGGGAGAAATTACGGCTTTTTCTACGAATTGGAAAACGTGGTATGGCGACTTGTCAGACGGTAAATATCGCATCATAAAGAAAATATATGAAACGATAGAAGATGAAATCCATACTCATTATCTGGCAGTAGAATTTGAAATTCGATAACTGTCCAAGTACAATGTCAAATATAATTATTGCATCCTTAGTAAAGGAATACCATCGCAGATACTTCCAAAGTAGCAGCGATGGTATTTTTTCTGTTGAAAATACTGTGTAGTACGATATGTACACAGGAAGGACAGTATATTTTTCACTGGCTCAGATATATTGTAGAGCAGCAATCCACCACTACCATTCCAAAATCGGAGTGGTAATGGTGGATTTTGTTATCATCGCTCGTAATCTTTTTGCTTTCTTTTGGGAGGTTTTTGCATCTGTGATTCTGGTTCTTTGCGCTGAAGCATTTGAGTAATAGAAGGCTTTCTGGTAACTTCCCCAAGCATTTTCTTCACTTCCAGCTTGCTCTGACGCATCATATCATAATCATATTTAACGCCGTAGATTTTTTGAAGCTGACTGGCTGCGGATTGCTCTTTGCCAGTGCGAAGCTCCATTCTGGTGTCGGTCAATTCGCCTGCATCCACATCGGCAACGGTTTTTTCCAAATCCCTGTATCTCTCCAGTGTTCTGTCCAGTTCGGCAGTGAATTTATTTTCTGCCTGTTCCAGTGCGTCCATCTGTGTATCAAGATTCTTGACTTCCTTTTTGAATTTGGAGAAGGCTGCATCATCCGCACATTCCATACTGTTCAGAAGCATGGACTTTTCGGATTTCAATTCCTCCAAATCCTCAGTCAGCGTAGCAACCTGCTCCGACAATTTCTGATGCTTTATCACATGAATAAAGGGTAGAGAATCCTGTTCTGCACGGAGCTGCTTTCGCTCTGTGTTTTTCTCTTTGATTTCCTGTTTGATTTCCGTATATCGTTCCACGACCGGTTTTACAGCATCCACATAGTCAGAGATTTTCTGCTTGCTGATACGGATATGGCTGATGCGGTACATAAGAACAATCATATTCTCACGCAGGGATTCCAGTGCATTTGCCAGCTCCGGAATCGAAGTTTTTACTGCAGCAGCCAGCTTTTTGACCTTCGCTTTCAGCTCCCGGAGAAGGGCGTTGTCCGCCTTGATCTGGCGATTAATTTCGCAGCGGTCAGAAACGATACCCATCGCTTCCAGCTTTCGTGCGTGATAGCCCTCGTGGATGGTTGGCAGTTCATCCAATCCCCGTGCGGCGTGACTGCGGTGATCGATCCGGGCATCTATCTCCGGATACTGTGCCAAATGCCGATTGGTAACGGTTGCCCATTTTTCCCGCCAGATGAGTAGCTGTTCATCGCTGTTCCAACGCTGAGAAATTGGATTCTGTCTGCCATACTTTGTACTTTTGGGATACTTGTTGGCTCGTTCATAACCTTGCTTCTCAGCTTCTGAAGGTGCCATATACACCTTTCGCTCGCCAACCAGATATTGATACTGTTTCTCCCAGCCCTCCGCCTGTGCGATCTTATATTCAGCAGAGGTAAATCCCCATTCTGCGCCATCCCTCACGCACAGATATTCTTTTTCGGTTTTATGCTGCCATTTACCGTTTTCCTGTAAGGGGCGAATCGTCAGCATAATGTGGGCGTGTGGATTGTGTCCGGGCGGATATGGGTCATGGATTGCAACATCCGCACACATTCCCTCGGCCACAAAATTGTCCTGAATAAATTCTGTGAGAAGGCTCTGCCAGTCTGTCTTTCCCAGTTCTATGGGAAGTGCTACCACAAATTCACGGGCAAGGCGGCTGTCCTTGGTCTTTTCGTTTTCCTCCACCGCATTCCACAGAATGCTTCGGTCACTCCACGCAGCCGGAGCGATTGGCGGAAGAAATACTTCCTGCCAGACAAGCCCTCGTTTTCTGGTGTAATCATGCTGAATCCCATCGTAGTCGTTGTATATCTGTGAACAGCTCAGATATGCGGAAGCCGCCACAGCGGAGCGCCCGGCTCCACGGCTGATGACCTTTGCTTCCAGATGATAGATTGCCATTCTTCATCACCGTCCTTTCGCTTTTGTTTTTGTTGCTTTTTAGAAAAAGCAAATGGGGCTTGGCAACAATGCCCATCTCTGCAACAAAGCTGCCGGTGGCAGGTTTTTGCAGACAGTTGGTGGAATACCGTCGGTTAAAGCGACGGTATTTTTTATAGGTGGTAACACCGACCACCAGCTGCGTGGACAATGACAGCAAGCTCGCAGGATTGTGGCATTGTCCATAAGGCTCCCGCAGGAGCCGCATCCGCCTCGCAGAGCGCACGGCCCCGAAGGGGATACCACCGCCCGATGTTATCGGGTGGTGAGTAAGTGCGCCCTTCGGGAATAGAGATACTTTCGTACCTCAATGTTTTTCCGTAACTTCTGCACTTAATCGTCTTTCCAGCTCCATTTTTAGATTATCCAAGTCCATTATCTGTGCTTCCGGGAATACGTTTTCCAGAATAGCTCCCTGCTGAATCAATCTTCTTGTGCGCTGTTTTCTCTCTTTCTGACGGTTTCTGGCTTCAACCGCTTCCTGTCTGTGTTTCGCCTGCAATAATTTCTTTTCATCCTCGGTCATATTTACGTCCTTTCTGACCATATCCGGTCTAACTGATTTTTATTTGGTACTTGTTTTAGAAAAGAATGGTGCCGGGATTGTTGCTGCATGAGCGGAATTATCAATGCACCGCTGATTAGGAGACAATCCGGCACCGCCGGTCTTACGTTCCAGTACCGCTTTCCAGTATTTTCCGTGCTTCTTTCATGCTTTCAGCGGCATTTCTCTGCCGGATATTCTGATTGTTGATTCTCAGCGGCACACACCGTTCCAATACTCGGTCATAGATACGGGAGCGAGTCAGATCCTGCGGATTTTTCAGTTCCTCCAAGGTCATATTAGTTGTCACAATCAGTGGCAATTTGCTGCGATATCGGCTATCAATGACATTGAATACCTGTTCCAAGGCAAACTCCGTACTGCGCTCAATTCCCAGGTCATCAATAATCAGCAGACTGTACTGGTTCAGGCTGTCGATATATTGGTTCTTCTCCTCGGAATACAGCCCGGACAGGGCGTTGAGAATCCGGGAGAAATTGGTCATCAGCACCGGAACACCCTGCTCCAGCAGAGCGTTGGCGATACATCCGGCAAAAAAGGATTTTCCGGTTCCCACATCGCCCCAGAGAAGCAAGCCGATGGATTTTGCCTTCATTTCGCTCCAATGGACAACATAGTCATGGGCTTTCTGCATTTCCGGGTTGTAACCCTTATCATTGGCAAAGGTGTATTCCCGCAGGGACTTGTCCTGTAAGCCGTTGGCTTTCAGACGGGACACCTGATCCAGAAATTCACGGTGCTTTCTCTCCGCTTCCTCTTTATCCTGGACTTCCTGCTGACAGCGGCAGCGAATGGGAACCACCATTTCCTTTCCAAGAACAACCACATGGTGCTGCCTGGGTGTTTTACATTTGGCGCAGTGGATGAGGTTGTCTGATTCATTGCGGTATTCATCTTCCTGCAAAGGGCGGTCAGAAAAGATATTCTGAATGGTGCCAGTGATTTGGTTCATAGGCTTTCATCCTCCTTACATTCATAGCTGCGTCTTACGGGAGCCGGGTGATCCTGCGTATACCAGCTGTGAATCGTAGCAGCGTGGTCTTGATACCGCTTCCCGCTGGAACGTATATAGCCAGACAGCTTTTCGATATATTCCCGGTATAATGGTATTTCCTTTTGAAGCTGTGCCAGCTCCTTTTCATTCAGGAAAACATTTTGATATTTTCCGTAAGCGGTGCGGTCAGCCTTACTCCCTTGTTTCTTTATCTTGTTATTGTTCTTTTCATTATTACTTCCGGACACTTTTCTTTCCCTTACAGAGACAGTTTCCTGTCCGTCAGACGGATAGGTTTCTGTCTGTATCAGGGAAAGATTTCTGTCCGTCTGCACCAGATATTCCGGTGGGACTTTTACATAGATTTTGTTTGGCAATCCCGGTCCCTGACGCTTGCGGAAAATCAAATCCGTTTTTTCCAGAACTGCCAGAGCGGTCTTAACAGACATTTCGCTTTTGTGCATGGTTTCTGCCAAATCCTTGATTGGAAAGAATATGAACGCACGCCCACGCTCATCTACCCAGCCTTCGTTTTTCTGTGAAAGTCTTGCTCTATCCAACAAAAGTACATACAGTATTTTTGCGGTTTCACTCAGCTGCTCCATATCCAGTAAAAATCGTGGAAATGCCATATACGGCGGTATCAGGGTATCCTTTATTAGAAACTGTGTCATGCGTTCACCTCCTTCCGTTGTCAGAATAGATACCGGTTATTCCCCAAGAAAATCCCAGTCAAGGTCTGCATCTTCCGGTTCGGATGCTGCAACAGCTACCTGCGGTGTAATCTGAGCAATACCAACCATACAGCCTGCCAAATATACCGGTAGGGTCCTGTTCATGGCATTTTCCACCGCTGTTACAATCTGCTCCACGAAGCGTTCCTCACGCTCTCTGGTTTCCAGATACGGCTCATCTTGCTTCTTGTAGTAACGGTCAAAGTAGTCCACCAGAGAAATGGCGATAATCTGGCTGTAGGATTTGAATTTCTTTTTATCCATCGTTTGCAGATACTGCCACGCCCGGTTCTGCACATCCTTGTCCAGATTGAAACGAAGATTTGTGCTGCGGATATTCTCACTCATGCTTACTCCTTCCTGCGAAGGCTGGCATGGGCGAGATATTCATATCCCTTAGCAGTCGCACAAATATCATCCAGAATGGTTACACGGGTTTCATCGTACTGCCCGAAGTTTCTGACCAGACAGACACCACCGCCAACAATATACAGTCGCATCAGTTCCGGATTGTATTCATAGCGGCGGAGTGTGGCGAAAATATCCGCTACATACCTTTTCGCAATGGCAGTGATACAGTCCAGATAAGGCTTGCCGATGTCCGCTGTTCCATAGCGAAGCACCTGCTCAATGGTGACTTCTTCGATTTTGACACCAAAGCTGTCCAGCACGGCATTTTTAGCAGCAATCATACACTGGTTCACACCAAACTTCTCTGTCCAACAACGGCTCTCCACCGCCTTTTTATTGTTGATATAGAGAATGTTCATGGTGCCGTTTCCGATGTCTGCAAGGAGATTGGTTCCCTTGAAATCGCCCAATCTGCTGACAATAGCGGGATAACCTTGAGGGAACAAACTGCATCCGACAAAATGGAGCTTGTACTCCTTACCATTGAAATGGAAAGATACATATTCATTGCGGAGCAGGTAAGTTCGGAAATCTTCACGCTGTTTGCGAACCCAGGTCAGCGGCAGACCGGCAGCCAGATGAACATCTGCTTCACGGATGCCATACGCATTCAGCTCTCTGGCAACTGCCATCAGAGTCAAAAGATAATAGTCCTCATCCATGGCTTTGTCCGGAATAAATTCCTTGTGTCCCTCTCCGATGCGGTAATAGGTGCCGTTGTATTCCAGAATGTTACCGGAGAAAATCGGTTCTGTGTCATAGGCAGTAATGCCGGTAGGGGTGACGGTGTTTGCTGTTTTGATGTTGCCGTAGCCATGATCTACGGCGATAATTTTGATGCTTTTCAGTTCTTTCATTTGCTTAATTCCTCCTCAAAAAATTTGATAGTCATAAAAAATGCCCTCTTTTCAGTAGATTTGCTTTGAAGTGGCACCGGATTTTTGAATTTGGTGCTGTTTTCATTGCAATTTCATTCTACTGGAAAGAGGGCAAAAGCACATTGAGCGTGGATTGAGTGGAAATTGAGCAAAAAAAGAAGCAGCCACACACCGTAGTGAAGTGACCCCCAAAAGTTAGACAATATTTTGAAGTAAAAATTGTTCAAGCAGCCGAAAGGGCTTGCTGTCTGTGAATTGCAGGCGGCAAGCCCTTTAGCTTTGCCTTGATCCTGCGGTTGTTGTAGTAATCCAGATATTCGATCAGTTCCTGTTTGAAGTGTTCCATGGATTGAAATTCTTGCAGATATAACAGTTCACTTTTGAGCAGTCCGAAGAAATTTTCTATCACAGCATTGTCCAGACAGTTTCCCTTGCGGCTCATGCTCTGTCGGATCCCCTTCTCGCGAAGCATCCGCTGGTACTGCTTGTGTTGATATTGCCAACCCTGATCAGAGTGGAGAATCAGGCGTGTTCCGGCCGGGATCTTTGCAAACGCCTCGTCCAGCATGGTGGTTACCATGCTGAGTACAGGATGATCCGATATGGTGTAACTGACCAGATCGCTGCTGTGCAGATCGAGAATCGGGGACAGGTAGAGCTTCTCTCCAAACAGGCTGAACTCCGTCACATCCGTGACCCATTTCTGATTCGGCTTTTCGGCATGGAAATCCCGATTTAGCAGATTTGGTGCGATTTTGCCCACTTCTCCCTTATAAGAGCGATACTTCTTCATCCTGACACGGCAAACTAAGCCCAACTCTTTCATAAGCCGCTGGACAGTCTTGTGGTTCACAGAGAATGTACGCTTGCGAAGTTCTGCCGTGATCCGGCGATAGCCGTATCGACCCCTGTTTTCATGGTAAATCGTTGTGATTTCTTCCTTAACAGATGCATATTTGTCTTCTTTCTGCATCTGCTTCAAATGATAGTAGAAAGTTGCACGGGGCAGTTGAGCGATTGAGAGCAGAATACTGAGTGCGTGTTTTTGCCTTAGCTTCTGAACTACCAGCGTTTTTTGTGCTGGTGTCGCTCGTCTTCCAAAACCAAGGCTTGCAAATTTTTTAGGTAATCGTTCTCCGCACGCAGTCGCTGCACTTCGGCCAGCAGATCTTCTTCTACCTGCTTCGGCAGCTGCTTTGGCGGACGACCCTTACTGCTGCGGCCACGCCGTTCGACGGCAAAGCCTTCCGGCCCTTCCTCCAGATAGATTCGCTCCCATGATTTGATTCGATCTCTGCTGTTTACCTCAAATCTACGACAGGTTTCGCTGTAACTTAATTTCTCTTCCTGCATAGTTTCAATCACCAGTTTTTTGAATTCCGGCGTATATCGTTTGTTTGGTACTCCTTTTGGCATAACAAAACACCCCACTTGTTAGATAGTATACCATACTGTCTAACAAATGGGGTGCAGTTCATAGTGCATGACTGCTATACAAAATCATTTTTCCTTTTATTCTTTTGGCAAATAACTTTTGTCTATTGAAAGATTAACACAAGTTGCTACTGCAATATAGATTACTAAAATAATAGCCTCTAATACCAAAGTATTATACGGACGAGGGTAGAATCCTGCCGCAACACTTACGATAAATCTAATCGGGAAATAAAGTCCCAACCAAGCAGAAATTTTGTAAAACTTTCTACGGAAGTTCTTTGTTTTTTCTGTTGCACTGGATACTTTCTTCTGATACGCATATTCAAACCCGCCAATGGCTGCAACAAACGGCAGGAAACTTAGAAATGCAAAAAACACATTTTGAAGAATGAACATTGTCATAAACTGCATCAAAAGTATCATCACTTCAAGTGTCACCAGATAGATCATAATCTGACCGAGATTATCGTTTTGAACTTCTTTTATCTTCGGCAAGTCATTATCACTTTGGTAATCATCGTTCAGTAAGTAATCTGTTGTAACATCAAACAGCTTGCTAAGTTGAAGAATGTTATTTGCATCAGGCATCGCAGCTCCTGATTCCCAACGAGAAATAGCTTGTCTTGATACATCCAGTTTTTCAGCCAAATCCTCCTGAGACATTCCATTGGACTTTCTCAGTCCTACAATTTTATCAGATAGTTTCATATGAAATCCTCCTTTGCTTGGTGACTTCATTGTACTTAAAATCACTATAATTCACCACCACACCGACTTTGCATATCCGCAACAAGAGTTTACATTGTACTATTTTTCAAGAATTTGCGGGTCAAGAAGGAAATCATAGATATTCACGGTCAAAATACCATAGTTATCATAGTACGGCTGTACAATATCTTTTGTAATAACAATCTTCTTGAAAGAATCGTCTATCTTTCTAAACGGTCTGATTTCCTGAGTACGTTTCGCTTCATCAGGTAATGAATAAGCTGACTGGATATAATATCTGGAAGAACCGAGATTGCATACAAAATCAACTTCCAGCTGTTTACGGGTTACCTTTCCTTCTTGGTCTTTTTCCGCAATAATAACAACACCAACGTCCACGCTGTATCCACGCATACGCAGTTCGTTATAAATCACATTTTCCATGGAATGTGTCTGCTCAAACTGACGGAAGTTAATCCTTGCGTTGCGAAGCCCAAGATCAGAGAAATAGTATTTCTTTGGAGTTTCAATATATGCCTTACCCTTGATGTCATATCTCTGTGCTGATTCAATCAGGAAAGAATCCTCAAAACAATCCAGATATTTCTTGATCGTTTTTGAAGTGATTTTAGATTTTTTTACAGTCTTAAAGGTATTCTTTAACTTCTCAGGATTGGTCAGAGAACCAATAGCAGAGGAAAGGATATTCAGCAGGTCTTCCAGTTCTCCAATATTTTTAATCCGGTTACGTTTGAAAATATCTCGAATATAAATTTCGCTAAACAGGTTTTGCAATGCTGCCGCCTTATCGCTGCTACTTTCACGAAGAACGACCAGCGGGATGCCTCCGTAAAGCATATATTCAGACAATCCCATATACTTGTCGCCTTTGAAAACCGACATAAATTCCGAAAAACTCAGTGGATACATATGGACTTCATCTCCACGTCCGGCAAACTCCGTAACAATATCTTTGGACAGGAATTTTGCATTACTTCCGGTTACGAATACATCCATATTATCTTTGCGAAGATAACCATTCAATACAGATTCAAAGCAGTCCATCAGCTGAACTTCATCCAAAAGCAGATAATACATTCCATCCGTGGTAACTTGGGAACGGATATATGCCATAAATTTCTCCGGATCAACTCCACGTTTTTCTTTTTCAATTTTGATAAGGCTTTCTCCAATCAAATACAGGTCATCTGCGGAATCAAACGCAAAACGAATAATATGGTCAGCAGGGACACCGGACTCTAACAAGTGATTATAGAAAATATTATTCAGCAGATAGGACTTTCCACATCTGCGAATACCTGTAATTACCTTAATCAATCCATTGTTCTTTCTTCTAATCAATTTGTCTAAGTAAAAATCTCTGCGAATCTCCATACGATAACCTCCTTAGGAAAGATTTTTGCAACTTAATACAGTTTTCTGTTCTATATTACCATATCGCAACCTTCAAATCAATATGTATAACCGGTTTTAGGAAAGATTTTTGCAACTTAACACAGTTTTCCGTTCTAAAGCCTATTATATGCTTCAATCAGGATATTATCCCTGTATTCTCTCATTGTTTTATTCTGTTTCAACAAAGGAAAAGCAGCCACACACCGTTAAGTACATGGCTGCCCAAGGCAGTTCTTTATTTAATTTGAGGCTACGACAGACTGCGATTTGAAAAATGATGATTTTATAAACTATATACCCACTAATCCCATTGTAACTTAATCTTGCCATCTGCTTTTTCAAATTTAAGTATTAGATCTATAAATGAGTAAATCCTAAATTTTGCACAAAAGAAAGACACCCTCTGCTGAATGATGTATAATTGAAGTGCGACCAACAACCTACTCATTCAAACAAGGGGGTGCCTATTGCAAACATTATACATCATTCCAATAAGATTTACAATTACTTTAAAGTTCTCAACCTCAACTGTTTTTTATCCGATATTTACCTGCAGCATTTTATGGCTATCATTCTTTCTACCTTTTTGCGTGGATACCGTGGCAAAACAACGGATTTCGCCTTGACCAGCCAACATCATAGAACGATTGTGGCTCACTTCCTGAATCAGGGAAAGTGGAATGATTTCCTTTTTCAGGATGCCCTAAGAAACAGCGTTGCATATTTGATCTACCGGGAGGCGACTATTTCCGGTCAGCCTATCTTTTGCATTGTGGATGATACGATTGCTTCCCATACAAAGCTTTCGTCACAGGCTTTGCATCCAATCGAAGTTGCGTATTTTCATCAATCTCATCTGAAAGGCAGACAGGATTATGGGCACCAGATCGTGTCCGTCATGCTTTCTGCAATGGAATCACTCTGAATTATGCCGTTATTCTGTATGATAAAACAAAATCAAAGATCCAGATCATACAGGATATTGCTGCAGAACTTCCTATTGCACCGATAGTTTCCTACTTCCTTTGTGACAGCTGGTATACTTCAGCCAAAGTCATGGATTGCTTTGCTAAAAAAGGATTCTACACCATAGGGGCTTTAAAAACCAACCGAATCCTCTATCCTTGCGGAATCCGTCAGAAAGCCAGTGCATTTGCCCTTCACTTGCGGAAAACAGATCCAAACATCAGCCTTGTGACCGTTGATAAAAGGCAGTTTTACGTATATCGGTATGAAGGGAATCTGAATGATGTTCCCAATACAGTGGTTCTACTGAGCTATCCAACACCATGTTTTGGGATTCCAAAAGCACTGCGGATCTTTGTTTCAACGAATGCAGCATTATCCACGCAGGAAATCCTGAGACTTTATACCCAACGCTGGCAAATTGAACTGTTTTTCCGACAAAGCAAGAAAAAGCTTGGTCTGGATAAATATCAGCTGCGTTCCCAAAAAGGAATCCAGAGATACTGGCTGATGATGTCATTTGTCCATTATATGTGTTGCACTTGCAAAGGAACCTATATTTTTTTACATATAGAATAACTAACTTCTTCCCAAACAGGATCCTTTAGATAATCTATTGCATCCGAAATAATAATAAGCAAATCCATATAGCATTTGGGTGATGATTCCTCTTTTTTATATAAACTCAAAATATACTCAAAATAGCCATCAATAAAGTTGACAGACCATTTCTGCGACTCACTACCTTTCATGAAATAACACCTACCTTTATAAATTTAGTCCAAAAGAAACCAACGATATCAGCCATGAAACTCCAAAATAAAAAACAAATGACATAATTCCAGCTGTATTAAAAAAAACTACTAATCTACTTTTTTCAGAAATAATTTTTTCTAATAATTTCTTTTTACAATAATACAAATGTAAAAGTATATTCTTCTTACTACAGAGCAATAGCAGGATTAAAAGCATTAAAAAGAGTCCTGCATTTAATAACATGGTTAAAACCATATTCATTGAAAAGGAAAACAATTTATTTTCCCACAAGAAAATCCCCAGATTATGAATAACATGAAAAGTAATAGCATACCATAAATTTCCTGTGAGGCAGACCAAAACACCTGAAAAAAAACCAATCAAAAGAAATATTAATAATAACCCCTGACCATGCATTATAGCAAACAGTATAGTTGTTGCTAAAATTGCAAATCCCTCCCCATAAGACTTCAGCTTAGACCATAGAATTCCCCGAAAAATCCATTCCTCTACCAGAGGTCCCAGTATTACACCTGTGAAAATATCTAAACCACTGTGTAAACTTTTATCATTCATCATTACGATGTCTTGAAATACTTTTGCATACAAAAACAAAAAGAATGCACAAAAAACATGGGATAAAAATATTACAAATGCCGTTAATAAACCTTTTTCCAATACGGATAATTCATATTTGTTTTTAGAATAACATGTATCCAGCAAAGACAACCTTCCCCATTTTTTCATTCCCACCCATACGATACCAGCCCAAAATATATAAAAAGCCATATTTTCAGCAAAAATCGGCATTATTCGCATAAGTATTAGCGAACCCAAATACGCAATCAATAAGATCCATCCTATTTTGCCGGCAATTATTTTTAATTCACATTTCCTTTGTTCGTCCATCGTGCATATATTCTCCATATAAAAATGTCCCATAATTATCCTCCTGGTTTTAATTTGCTCCTTGCAACTTTTAAGCAAAAATTATACTATAACTTATTAAAAAACTCTTCACGTTTCTTTAATGTTCGAATAGCAATCCTGATTAGTTGCAGATATTTTGCTTCTAAATTTCTCTTTCCAGTTAAGCGGTTACAGAGCATGTGGCATATTGAAAGCAAAATGTGTTGTTTTGTCTCAGTTAATGTAGGTGCAAAATACAATGCTTTTTTCAGGAATTGTAACTTTTCTTTTCTTTTTAAATAAATTGACAAACTTTCTTTTAATCGCTCATCAATATTTTCTATAGCTCCCTTATCCAGTTGGAAAAGTATCATTATCTTTTCCGATGTGCAAAGGAAAGTCATGACTTTAGCACTTTTATGAAATCTATAGCGTAGTTTTGTGCAATTTTTCAAATTTGCTCATTTATAGTATTAGAAAATATCTACATTTTTCATCGACAGTCAACATACCGGTTTTTATCTCTGGTGTCAAATCTAATATGGTCTCTTTATTTTCATTTTCTACAATAACATGGATACTTCCTTTTGAGACATCGCCATCCAACTTAAAAGTATATTAACGACTTTCGTTAAATTTTATTACCTTTTTTACATATCCGCTACAAGATGAAAAAGAAACTTCGCATTTATTTTTCCCTCTGAGTGAAACAACAAATAATAAGGCTCGTTTTGCGTTCAAAATCATATATCCGTTGACCCATAAAAAATAAAACAAAACCAACATTGAAATAAATACAATCGCTAATTTCATGAATTCACTCATGCCAACACCTCACAAAATTCAATTTTTCGCATCCAACCACTGTCTACCTAATTGCACCCCAGCCTGAGTATAAGTTTCTAATATGTCCTGCTTCTTTTCTTCAATCAGTTCCGGTTCAGCATCAAACAGCACCTCATAGATAGCCAGAGCGTTCTTAAAGTGTGTGGTAGCTTGCAGCACATCGCCGATTGACAGACAGATATTGCCCATAGCTTCTTGTACAACGGCATAATCACCGGACACATCAGAGTTAGATTCTTTGATGACACGAGACAGCCTTTGTAATGCAGATAACCCGAGGTACGGCTCACCCATATCCGTCAGCAGTACCGCATAATTGGTGATTTGCGGAATACTGTCATGATAAGGCGCCAAGCCGTATTGCTCAAGCAAGTGAATACCCGTTTCCATATGCTGCTTTGCCAGTTCCAACTTACTGGTCTGCTTATACAGACCGCCAAGGTTTGCATGGAGATTCGCTGCAAGAAGGGCGTTCTCTGCGGTCACTTCGGAGATCAGCGTCACAGCTTCTTTTTCCAGCTTGATTGCCTTTTCCGGTTTCTTCTCATTAGCGGCACGGAAGTCCAGAAGCAAAGCACGGTCAGAAACAGAACCAATGGTATTGTCTTTCAGCATAGAAGCCAGTTCTGTCAAAATCAATTCCATTCCAGATTCATAGCCATACTTCTGCATATACGGAAAGGAATCTTCCAAAAACCGGAGATAGGATGCAGTATCGTCTTTTTCAATCGAAGTCACGATATTATTGACCGTCTGGAACAACTGTTTGTAATAGGAAACTTCTTCGCCATGCCGTAGACAAAGTTCCTGCAAGCTGTTGAGCAGGGTGTGGCAGTTCCGGACAGAAGGCTTGGTTTCTGTAATTGCTACTTCCTGAATCATCGGATGCAAGGCAATCGAATGACAGGACTTTGTCTGTATGAATCCTTTTTCCACCAGATCGTTGATGGTATTCATATTCCGAAGCATCAACCAGCCTGCAAACACACGGGAACTGATACCGGTTGTCGGTACAAACGCCATGCTCCGCATAATATCCTGTTCATCACCGGCAAGCTGATACAAGGAAAACAATGTATGGATATGGTCATAGTAAGTTGCCTTGCGGCTCTGACCGTCCTTGGTGATGCCGATTTTATCATCAGCATCCAAGGATGTTTTTTCTTCTTTCAGCTTTTCCAGCAAATCCATCGGCTCCAGAATACCCGTTTCAAGCAGTCGAGCTGCCAGTTCTACCGCCAACGTGTGACTGTGAACCGTATCAATGATTTGTTCCAATACACTCTGGTATTTTTCTGCGTCCGAGAAAAAGCAACCGGCAATGGATAATAACGCCTGCTTGCCTGCAATTTCGGTTACTTCCATGGAATCGTAGTTATCAAATCTGCTGCGGGTCGTGAACAACATACGGCAGCGATATTTCATCACAACAGAAAGAGTGCTGTCCTGAGAAGCCGTAGTATTAAAATTATCTACAATAAACAGCGTATCTTCTTTCAATGTACGCAGGAAGCGATTGTGTTTGCGGAAGCGTTCCTGCTCGCTGTCATCCGGAAGGTCATCAGCAAAATCCATATCCGCTATATCCTGCATCAGATTACCGGTATAGGTCAGATACAGAACATTGGTGTATTCCTTGCGGTGCTGCTTTGCATAGGCTTTTGCCAGTTCGCTCTTACCGATACCGGCGATGCCATGAAGAAATACCTTTCCATGCTCCAATAACAATTCGTGAAGCATTTCCAGTTCTTTTTCACGTCCGCAGAAATGTCGGCAAGGCTTTGGTGCTCCTTCATCAGCAATGAAATCACTGAGAATTGGAGAAAGCTTTCCGTCAGCAAGGAGATTCTTTACCTTTGGGTCACGCTTGATAAACTCACGCTCCATGCCGAAGCAAAGAACATCCGCTATAAACGATGCTTCATCCTCTCGGCTATCACAAGGATAGTGCCGGGAGCATTCTTTTTTTACTCGTTCCGAAATGGTATCATCCTGCATTAGCAGTCGGTATACTTCCTGTGCAGCCATAGAACTATCATACATTGAAAGCAGTACATTGTTTTCCAAATCTGCTGCCAGTTTTTCACGATTGCCATCTCTGGAATAAAACTGCGTTATTTTCGGACTGATTTTTGCCTGCCCGGTGAACCAGCGGCAGACCAATGCCATATCAAATGTAATCGTTTCCTTTGTTTGGGTAAACAAGGAGCTAAAAACATCTTCTAACAATGCAGTTTGGTTTGTATCGTAATCGTCGCTGATAAAGCGTCGAACAATGGTCATGACTGAACTGAAATCACATCTTTCCATAAACAGCCCTCCCTTCGAAAAGTAGTCAATTTATGGTCAATTGGCACTCAATGTGCCTTTGACAGTTTCTTGATAGAATGACATCACGAAAGAAGTTCCGAATATCTTACCTTTTATTATAGCATCAATTCCTATTTTTTGAAGTAGCAAAGCGGCTGCAGTAATGTGGTTATAGCGGACAACTTCTCTCTCATAAACTGAAATACCGAGGGAGGTGCGTGGTATCGCAAGAAAGAGTGCTCCAATCAATGTAATTGTCCATTATCCTAAAACAGAACAGGGGAAACGTGAATTGGCAGAGCGAGTAGCCGGTGTCCACGCAGATATGGTCAATCAGTATATCAAAAAATTAAATTGTCCATCCGATCAAAAGGCGGAGTTGCTGGGTGCGGTTATCGCATCCGCAAAAAAGGAAGCAGGTGAGCAAACCGATTAAGGCCCCCTCACCTGCTTTTCTTATGCTTTTATTTTCCCTTTGAAATACTTGTTCCAGGAATTGATGTTCATTCGCTTTTGATGATCTTCCCATGCTCGAAGCAGATTAGGTGAAATTCCCATCAGCCGAGCAAACGGTTTCTTTTTTAGTCCCAAACTTTCACGATATTCTCGTATCATCTTTCCTTGTCCTTTATATAAGAAGCGATTGTAATCATCCAGCAGGTCATCCACCGGTACTCCATATAGCTCTGCCAACTTGTCCACAATCTCCTTTGGATAGTAGTCAACATATCCGACTTCAAAATCTATGTAATGTCCACGGCTGATACCGATCAGCTCTGCAACTTCCTTTTGCATCAGGCCCATGTGATGACGGCACCAACGGAGCCTGTCCGGTACATTGGGAATATCTTCGTAGTTCTGATACTGCTGATTGAACAGCTGTGCTTCCAAGATCTTGCGAGGGGCGATCGGTCGGAAACTATGGATATACATAGGTGCATACCTTACGCAGCCGTCCAAAGCAGAGCAAAGGATATACATATTCTCGGATACCTGTGCCAAAATACGCCATCTCGGTTCTTTTCGGCTCTGGGGATACTGGTTTGGAACCATAAACGCATCCGTGAGAGGATAGCATTTTCCACGCATTTGACGGCATAGGTCGCCAGTCTTGATCCTTTTTCCGCATTAAACGTATTGACTGCCTTGATCAGGCCGATGGTTCCAACTGACAGAAGATCGTCCGTCTCATATCCGGACTGCTGGTATTTTTTGACCACATGTGCGACCAGCCGAAGGTTCCGGCTGATCAGCACCTCTCTGGCTTCCAGGTCGCCCTCTTTGCAGCGTCTTAAGTATTCCCGCTCTTCCTGCGCGCTCAGTGGTTTCGGAAATGTCTTCAAAGAAAGCCGCCTTAAGCTTCATTACTTTATTTTATGCGGTGGACGCGCGGCGGGTGCTTTTACATCTTTTCCTTATTTTCTCCGCTTGCGGCCAGCTCATATCCCAGCTCTCTTCCCAGTGTCTGGGCTATGTCCTTCACCTCACAGGCTTTCATCACTTTCTGCCTGCAAAGGCATAAAGGTTATCGTCTCTGTACCACATACCGCCCAAAATCAAAGCTGTTATTTCTTCCTATATGGAACAGTTCTCCTGCCAGAAGTTCTTCCAGTCTCTCCTCCGGAACCTCTTCGAAGATCACATATCCCTGAACTCCGCTTAATTCCATTCCTTTTCTGTGCGTGCTGGAATATCGTCTGACCGAGGTCTCTGCCGATCTCGCGTCGATGATCTGCGGCCACGTCTGCGGTTTTTCCAGTTCTGTCCCGATCTCATCGAAGGCGCTCATCATCTGGATCTTCCGGTGGATCGCGCGCCAGATCGCTTCCGCATCAAAACATTTCAGATCGATCCGGTCCTTCCGCAGTGCCAGAGGTCTCAGGAAATGGACCAGATAATCGCCGTTCTGCGCCGGCTGTTCTCCCGAAAGTTCCCATTTTCTCTTCCGGATATACTCTCCGACCGTGTGTACCCGGAAATGTTCCATATGGATCTCTGTATCATCCAAAAGCAGCTGTTCTTCTTCCGTGTAGACCGCCGCGATCTCAAACTTCGCCTGTTCTTTCCCGAGTCCGCATTGTCCGAGGCGCCAGAACGCATCCAGATACTGGGCGAACAGCGGGATATTGCGCCCAAAAAGCTTCAGGCGGAACACGAACCCGTGCCCCTCGTCCATCACCGTATCCAGATTGTCGCATTCGATCAGATACCCAAGACTCTCCTTTCCCGTCACATACCCGGGTTTCAGCCGCATCGGTGTGTAAAAAGCATTCCAGACCATGCAGTTGTCCTGAAACCGGCACGCTTCACAGTCCCGGTCCGCAATGCAGTTTTTCCGGAGCAGCATCTCCCCAAGACCTCCTCGCAGCGCGGAAACCTTGTTCTCCGGCACCGCGACTCTCTGATAAAATCTCAGACAAAACGTCAGCGTGATATACGGGATGTCCATCCAGGTCATGTTTTCCTCATTTTTTCTCATATCGTTACTCCTAATTTCTGGTCATATTTCAAAACAGCCAGTCATTTTTGCTGCTTCAGACAGAACCCTTTAGTATTCCCTGAACTGGATAAACTGAAAGACGCTCTTCTTCTCCGTTCCCATCTTTCCATATACTTCCTCCACCACACGTTCACTGCAGGCAGCAACAACCCGTACCCCGGCTTTCTTCAGTCTTTCGATCACATGATAGCTGAGGCAGAATTCTCCCTGGCACATCACGCATTCCGGCTGCTTTTCAAGGATCATGGCTGCATAGTGTTCCGCCAGATCCTGAACCGCTTTCCTGTCTGCATGGGCGCTCACCGCCGGGAAAGGCAGGTCCTCGATCAGTCCGCACTTTTCTGCTTCCGTCTTCTGTTTTTCGCCCCACATGCTGCTCGGATGATTTGAAAAATTTATAAACATCTCTTTTTCTCCTTCTTTAACCGATATCTCCTGGTCCCGGATCGGAACTCTGTACTTACATTGTAGTATAGGAATTTCACAAATATTTGTCAAATGCATTCCTGATTTCCAAATTACCCGCACACGGTGTCCTATCCATTTTCCCCTCCACTTAATTTATAAAACTAATTTTTTGTTTCTTTCCCTATTTATCTCGTAAAAAACTTGCATAATTATGTATTCAGAGTTATAATAATAAAGCTTTTTATAAAATTTTTATATTTTTCATAAAAGTATAATAATTCATGCACAAAATCAATATTAGAAATGGGAAGCCGAATGCAATACACAAGAGAGTCCGCGATCGAGCGGCTGTTAAAAAACTACGAACCTTTTTACGATATTCATATGATGATCAATGGCGATCGCTCTCCGATCACAGCCCGCTGTGATTTTTTTGAGCATTCCGGACAGTATGTCATCTCAAAAAAGGCGGAATTGTGGTCCGCGGAAAACGAGGAATTTCTCTATCTCGTCAACATTCCGCATCTGACTTTAGAGACCTTCGAGGAATTAAAATCCGAGATCCATGCTGACGGCATGAAACGGATCCATGTCGGTCCGGGCCATATGGCTTCCTATATTACGGCAGTCTTTGTCTGCGATACCTGTGATGAGGACGCAAGAAAAGCCTTAAAAAAATGCCGTATTTACAAAAGTTTTCATTTTTCCCTGCATGGCTGGATGAATTTTCATGCGGCGTTGGTGGAGGTGGCTGACGGGAAGGTCACTTCAAACGCAAGCGGTCACCATGTTGCGAAAATTTTGAAAAAAGTATTATATGATACCAGGGGGAAAAGGTCATAAATCCGATGCAGGCTTGCCTGCAAGAGGTTTTTTGACCTTGGACCCCGCCAAAAACATGAATAAGCAGCCATTTTTCGCAGAAAAATGAGCGGATTATGAATGTTTTTGAGTATTGTGAGAGCACAAAGTGCGGAACAATACGGTATCAAAGGGGTCAAAAACTTTTGACCCCAACATTATTATATTTTAAAAGAAAAGGAGATAGCAACAATGAATTCATTAGTACTTCTCATCGTCTGTGTTGCCATTCTTGGCATCGGCTATGTCTGCTACGGCGGCTGGCTGTGCAAGCAGTGGGGCGTAGGCGAAAGCAAAACAGAGACACCGGCTCATACAATGGCAGACGGTGTTGACTATGTACCGGCAAAAGCTCCGGTTCTTATGGGACACCATTTCTCATCCATCGCAGGCGCAGGCCCGATCACCGGACCGATCGGCGCAGCTATGTTCGGATGGCTTCCGGTGACCTTATGGATCCTCATCGGAGGTATTTTCTTCGGCGGTGTCCATGACTTCGGCGCACTGTTCGCATCTGTCCGCAGCAAAGGACAGTCCATCGGAGAGATCATCTCCGCGAACATGAGCAAACGTGCAAAGCAGCTCTTCATCATCTTCTCTTACCTGACACTGATCTTAGTCGTAGCAGCCTTCGCTTCGATCGTTGCTTCCACATTCGGCGCAGTTTACGATGAGAGCGGCGCTCTTGATATGGCGAAATCTGCGACTCCGGCAACCGTAGCGATGATCTCGATCCTGTTCATCCTGATCGCGATCGTATTCGGTTTCTGTGTATACCGCCGCAACATGCCGATGGGAATCGCTTCCGTATTCGGTGTTCTTGCGATCGTTCTGATCATGGCGATCGGAATGAACTTTCATCCGATCTACCTCTCCACAAAGGCATGGATGTGGATCGTTGGTCTTTACATCGCCATCGCTTCTGTAACACCGGTATGGATCCTTCTCCAGCCGCGTGACTACTTAAGTTCCTTCCTGCTTTACGCAATGTTAGCAGTTGCAGCATTCGGCGTCATCGTCGCTCATCCGACCTTCGACTCCTCTTTCCCGGCTGTGACAAGCTTTGCAGTTGACAACGGAAACGGCGTTCAGTACATGTTCCCGGTACTGTTTACAACAGTTGCCTGCGGTGCGATCTCCGGTTTCCACTCTCTGGTATCTTCCGGTACCACATCCAAGCAGCTCGATAAAGAGACAGACGCGAAGCCGATCGCTTACGGCGGAATGCTCCTTGAGTGTGTTCTTGCAGTTTTAACTCTCTGCGCGATTGGTTATGCTTACAAGTGGAACGCAGTTCATCCGGATCAGGCATTAAAGGGCGCGACAGCGATCTTCGGAGGCGGTATCGCTCACATGATCGACGATATCATCCCGGGAAGCTACAGCATTTTAAACTCCTTACTGGTACTTACATATTCCGCGTTCTGTCTTACTTCCCTTGATACCGCAACACGTCTTGCGCGTTTCATGTTCCAGGAATTCTGGCTTGAGCCGGGTGAAACTGCTGCCGACATCAAAGAGGGCTGGAAAAAGGTTATGGTAAATCCGTACTTCGCTACGATCCTCACGGTTGTTCTTGGCATTCTTCTCGGCATGAACGGATATGGAAAGATCTGGGGACTGTTCGGAGCTGCCAACCAGCTTCTCGCGGGTATCGGCCTCTTAGCCGTTGCCACATGGCTCGGAAACATGGGCAAAAACAACAAGATGTTCCTGATCCCGATGGCATTCATGATCATCGTTACGATCACCTCCCTTGCACTCACAGTTAAGAACCAGATCGGCATGATTGCCGCAGGCGGCGCTGACTGGGGTCCGTGGGCACAGACGATCCTCGGAATCCTTCTGATCTTCCTTGCGATCATCCTTGTTATTGAAGGTGTACAGACACTGTCCAGACAGAAGGCGGCCAAGGCTTAAGTGCCGGGTAAATGATCAGATATTTTAAGAATTGAAAAAGACACGTCATACAGGTTTTAAGTGAAATCTGTATGGCGTGTCTTTTGTTTTACCGGATCTTTTAATCCCGATTTTTCTGTTGCCTGTCAAACGTCCGCCTCTCCGTGCGCGGTTTTACAGTGGAATTTTTCTGCCACTTTCCAACCTGCCTGTGGACTGGCTGAAATGTCAGATTTTTAAGGTGTCAGCGCACCCGGGACTCATTTACCTTATTCATTTCTGATCGCCGCCAGCGGACTTAATTTCATCGCCCGCAGTGCCGGGAAAAGTCCGGCCAGCATGCCGATGAGGACCGCAAAGACCACAGCGGATCCGGAAAGCCACAGCGGGATCCTTGAGATTGCTCCAGAACCGCCGGTCATGCCGGAGAGACTGGCTCCCAGAAACTTATTGATCGCCGCGGAGACGCTGTAGCTTAAGCCAAGTCCCAGAACGCCTCCCATAAATCCGATAAATCCTGCCTCCATCAAAAACATCGTCCGGATATCTCCAAGCGCACATCCCAAAACCTTCAGCACACCGATCTCCTTCGTTCTCTCATAGATGGACATCATCATCGTGTTTGCAATTCCGATGGCCGCCACAAACAGCGATACAGCACCGATGCCTCCGAGGACCGCCTGGATCATATCCGTCTGCTGCTGGGCCTGTTCGAGCCACTGCATGCTGCTGTAGGCCTCGTAGCCCATATCTGTGATCGCTTTCTGGACCTCCGTCACATGCTCCATATCGTCCACATTCACGTAAATCATATTGTAGACAAAATAATTGTAGGGTTTTCCCTTTTTATTTGTCGGCTGTCCGGGGATCGGGTTCTTCCGGTAGATTTTTTTCAGCTGGGTCTTTAACAGATCAATATCCGTGTAGATCTGGTATCCATACTCAGAAAATCCGTTCTCACCGCCATCCACCAGAGCGCAGGCCGGGAAAAGATACTTTTTCTGGCTGCTTTCATCCCCGTTTCCCATATTCTGGAGCATGGTAAAAAACGGCTTGTGTATAAGATCCACTTTGGAAAGATCCTCGCCGTCCCAGCTTCCCTTTCCGGTCTTGCTGTTATAAAAGTTGTCGGAAACCATATTTCCGACGATAAATTCCAGAGTCGCCGCATTCTTGTCCGGAAGTTTTCCCTCCGCCAGCGGAATCTGTTCCAGCTCCTCTCTGGGCATTCCCACAATGTTCGAATATCCCTGATAAACTCCCTGCTTCAGATTCACATCTGTCTCCAGAATCGGGGACACACTCTTCACATGTGGGATCTTCGCAAGCTTCGTCACCGTGGCGTCCACGAGGTAATCGTCCTCGGACTGGTTCCCGTATCCGGAACTGATCTGGATCCTTGTGAGACTTCCGAAGGAAGCATAGGATTCCACGGTATTTTCCTTCAATCCGATTCCCAGAGAGACCATGACTACGATGGAGGCCGTGCCGATGACAACACCCAGAACGGTAAGTCCCGTCCTGAGTTTCCGTCTGCGCAGGTTATTGATGCTCATGATGAGCAGATCAAAGAATCTCATCGTCCATTCCCGCTTTCTTCTTTTTGCGTCTGATGACCACAAGGATCACAGCTGCAAGGACCACTCCCACGATTCCCACCGGAATTGCGAGATGTTTCAGTTTATCCGTCGTGGACGGTTCCGGCTGTATATCGTCACTGCTCCAGGTATCATCAACATTGCTTTCATCCATGCTCTGATCCTCATTTACCATAAGCTGGATCTCTTTCTCGACCGTGGAGACTTTTCCGTTCTCATCCTCATATGTAATGGAGAGTTTTACCTTTCCATCATCCGCGGTCGGCGCGATTCCGTTGATCATCGTATCCACGTTTCCGCTTTTTCCGGGTTCGATATTTCCCACATAGCACTCATTTTTCTGGATAGAATCAGCCTCAAAGACCGCGTTCACATTATAGAGCATGACTTTTCCGGTGTTGTTGATGGAGAACATCACGTTTGACTCCTCGCCGACGGAAATAGCATCCGGCATGACCTCGATGGTACCGGTATTTAACCGTGCCTCCTGCTTTAATCCAACCGCGATCTTTACGGCTTCCTTCGCGTTCTTAAATTCCGGGCTGTCATACTGCTCATTGATCGTGATCGTGTAGGAACGCTGTTCCGCTGTGGGACTTGAAGAAAATTTTATCGTCAGCGTGTCGGATGCTCCCGGTGCCAGAGAATTGACAACCACGGAGTTTGAACCGTTCACCGTCGTAAATACCGGACTATCGCTCACTGCTTCCGACTCGAAGGTAAACAGGATGTTGCTGGCTACGATACTGTTGGAAGCATTTTTCATGCGCACCTTCAGTGTAAAATCCTGTCCGGCATAGATCTCCGCAGGATCCGTCTCAAAGCTGTCGACGATGATACGCGCCTTTGTTCTTTCGTTCTCGCCTGCTTCAGAATCCAGAGAATCATCCTCGTCTTTTCCATAGACCCGCACATAAAAGGTGTCCTCAACAGGCGCAGCAAAGTTTCCATTCTCATTTTCCCGGTAACGGATCTTAAACTTGATCGGGTAATAGCCGGATTTCGCCTTTTCCCGCACCGCCATGCTGAACGGAACTGCCACCGTCTGATCCGGGTTCATATTTCCCATCTGCCGATCATAATTTCCGTCATTGATCTCAAACGGAAACTTCGTGATATCCTCAGAGAGCTCCATATCGACACGCACATCGTAGGCGGTCTTATAACCGGTATTTCTCACGTTTACATCGAAATTCATGACCTCGGAATAGTTCGCGGACGGGGTGGACTGATTCTCACCGAGGGCGAATGCTACCGGCTCGGAGCTGTCCTCATTTGTCTCGCTGGTTCCCGTTGTCTTCTTTGTCTCGATCCACGCCATCATGGTCTTTGCGTACTCGGAGGACATTCCGTCCTCGCCCTGAGCGCGCTTTGAGATGTAGATCAGGATCGGATAATAGCCCTCTTCCAGACCTTTTTTTACATTGACATTCAGGTTGACGGTCTTTTTTGCTTTTTTATTTACATGACCAACCTTGTAATGGCGGTTTAAGGAATCCGTCACCTCAAAGGGATAGATCGTCTTCATAGACTGAACGATGCTGCTCTCCTCGCTGTCGCGGTCCTCCGTCTTTGTGATCTCATCGGAGTAGTGATTCCGAAAATCATCCTCGGAGGCGATCCAGATCTCCGTCTCGATCCAGTCCTTGTCCTCCATGTTCATGAGTGTCACAGAAACAGTTCCGTTTTTTCCGATATATAAAGTCGGTGTCTTTCCAATCACAAGGCGGACGGTATCATTGTCATCGTCCATCCGATATACCTGCGGGATCGTCTCCGCCGCTTCTGTTGTCTCCTTCGCCGCGAATGCAGTTGCCGGGACTGCGCCCATCAGCATGCACACGGCAAGGAATGTTGCCATCCAGCGTAATCCTTTTATTTTCATACTGTTCCTCTCCTCCTGGCTGTTCTATTTTAGTTATTTGTGCCAGCTTTCCATATTTTTGCGTTTATTCCAAAATTTTGTCGATTGTTATTCTGACTTTCCCTCTATCCGGTGTTCTTCTGATTCCACAACTGTCTCTATTTGCTCTTCTGCTGCCGGATTCTTAGATTTCCCCTCCGCCTGCGCCTCTGCCGCCGCCTGCATGGATTCCTCTAACTGCACAAGATCCACCTCGTGGTGATTCTCCTCGATGCTCACGATCTTTCCGTCGATAATCTTAAAGATCCGGTCCGCGTAGGTCGCCAGATTGTTGTCGTGGGTAACCATCACAAGCGTCTGCTTCTGTTCCCTTACGACCTTCTGCATGAGTTTTAAGACTTCCATCGTTGTCTTCGAATCCAGGTTTCCCGTGGGCTCGTCCGCGAAGATGATCTGCGGGTTCATCGCCAGGGCTCTCGCGATTCCGACTCGCTGCTGCTGTCCGCCGGACATCTGATTTGGCATGTGGGTCATAAATTTTTCAAGTCCCACAAGCTTTAAATACTGTTTCGCCCGCTTGATCCTCGCTGCCCTCGGCATTCCCCGGAACGATAACGGCAGCGCCACATTTTCCACCGCATCCATCGTCCCGATCAGGTTGTAGGACTGAAAGATAAATCCGACCCGCTCCCTGCGGAATGTTACAAGCTGTTTCTCATTCAGCTTTTCGATATGTTTTCCGGCGATCACGATCTCACCCTTTGTCGGATGTTCCAGTCCCGCCAGCATATTTAAAAGTGTCGATTTTCCGGATCCGGACGGTCCTGTGATCGCGCAGAACTCGCCTTTGTGGATCTCAAAGCTGACCCCGTTCAGCGCATACACTTTTTCTTCGCCCATGCGGTATACCTTGTACAGATCCTTTACCCGGATCACCGCTTCGTCGCTCTGCTGCATCCGTCCGCCTCCTTTTTCTACAATTTTTACACAGCATTCTTTTCCGCCGCGCCTGTCATTCCTGACGTTTCATCTTGACGTCAAAGTTCTTTTTGTACCTCAAGTATACTGTCTGCATCATGTTCTGACTATATAAAATTACTTAATTATTCTTACAATTTCTTACCATATTTCAGATTGGCGAAATCCATGATGATTCCTGTCTGTTTTAAGATCATCTGTTCAGAAAGTTTCTTCCTGTGAAAAGCAATTCTTACAGATCAGAAATATGACCTGTCACATTCGGGCTCTTTGTGCAGTCTCCAGCGAAGACCTTCCTCTTCGTACAAGTGTACATCTCTCATACATTGCATTTTTTGTGCAGCGGGAAATTCCTTTGAAATTTTCTGTCATAGAAAAAGGAACTCTGTCCATTTTTTCAAACTTCCAGAATTCCCTTGTATCCCTGCACTATTCTGATTTCTCCACAGCCGGATCCTCCGTCATCGGGGACTCCGTGTTTTCCTCATCTGGCTCCGCGCTTTGCGGATTCTCCTGCGCATCCTCTTTCCCGCCGGAAAGTCTTCTCCGGAACTCCTTCAGATACTCCTCCAGCGACACATACTGTCCATTATTCACCCGGTAGGACGGATTCCACATCCTCACAACGCGGACAGCCGCCTCGTCTTTCTTTGCCTCTTTTATCGGACGGTATTCCCGGTCCGCAAAAAAGACATCTCCCAGGACCAGATCTTTCCATTTCATATAGATCTCCCGGTTCTTTTTCTGCTTCTTATTCTGGAACACTTCCATCACGATCAGGCGGAAGAGGTCCTCTCCGCAGCAGACCACGGTCTTCGGGTTTAAAAGCCGGATCTGCTTCTTGATAAACTCCATATAGTACTGACCATAATCCAGGCTGACCTCATCGGCCGCGCCCTTTCCGCCGCGCTTATTGAGATAGAGGACCGCCGCCTTCTCGCGGAGCTTTTTCCCGGTAAGTCTGCACTCTTCCCCCGGATGACGTTCCTCCCAGAGGACCTTCTGCATGCCAGTGAGATACTCCAGATATTCCACCCGGCCAGACGGACTCTTCCCGGAGAGAAAGTCGCCCCGGATATCCGAGACCACCGGCATCGTCTCGCCTTTCTGGATCATTTTCCGCATGTTCGTCTCTTTTAATATATAAAGGGTCCCGTCATAGTGCACCGGGTCCACGATTCCGTCAATATGAAAATTTCTCTGATCCAGTTCCGGATAACAGGTCTTTCCGTCCGGATCTTCCTCCATCTGCTGCATCAGCTCCCACAGCACATAAAGTTCCTCCAGGGAGCGGCATTTTGCGACCTGACCTTCCAGGATGATCTGCTCCATCGTCTTTTTCATGGTTCCTCCAACGATCCGTTCTGCCCGGTGCGCCTTCGCTCCGGCTTCCTTTTTCCCGGAAACACAGGCCTTCCAGAGGCATCCGCTTATTTTTCTTTTGTGCATTGCACTCACTGATCTTCATTTTATCATAATTTTCTTCAAAAAAATAGTGGAAATTCCACTCCGGATTCGCTATAATAATAAAAATGTTATCGTTCCTGCACTGCATGAACGATAACAGATTTTGCCGATGCTTCGCATTCCGAATCGGCAAAATCCACTCCCCCTACTATAGCTGTACGGAATTTTCAGTTCAGAAAATTCCTACCCAGCATGGTAACGCAAAACACTTGGAAGGAGATTACAAACATCATGAGACACATGTTAAATCCTCTTGACTTTTCTCTTGAGGAGACGGACAATCTCTTAGAGCTTGCCGCCGACATTGAGAAAGACCGTTCCCGATACGCACACGTGTGTGACGGAAAGAAATTAGCAACCCTTTTCTATGAGCCAAGCACAAGAACCCGTTTAAGTTTTGAAGCGGCCATGTTAAACCTCGGAGGTTCCGTTCTCGGTTTTGCTTCCGCCGATTCCAGTTCCGCGACCAAGGGTGAAAGTGTTTCCGATACAATTCGTGTTATTTCCTGTTACGCAGATATCTGCGCAATGAGACATCCAAAAGAAGGCGCAGCCTATGTTGCCTCCACCAAATCTTCGATTCCTGTTATCAATGCCGGAGACGGCGGTCATCAGCATCCCACACAGACTTTAACTGATTTATATACGATCCGTTCCTTAAAGGGCAGACTTTCCAATATGACGGTCGGA
This sequence comes from Pilosibacter sp. NGB245, assembly GCF_057397225.1. Classification (NCBI taxonomy): domain Bacteria; kingdom Bacillati; phylum Bacillota; class Clostridia; order Eubacteriales; family Clostridiaceae; genus Pilosibacter; species Pilosibacter sp. NGB245. The sequence continues at coordinate 2,281,320 of NZ_CM171584.1, forward strand.
CTCTGCGGAGATTTAAAATTTGGCCGCACGGTCCACTCTCTGATCAATGCACTCTCCCGCTATGAGGGGATCCGCTTTATCCTGATCTCCCCGCCGGAGTTAAAAGTTCCGGATTACATAAAGGAGAGCGTTCTCGACGCGAAAAACATCGAATACAGAGAGACAACAAGCCTGGATGATGCGATCGCCGACCTCGATATCCTCTACATGACAAGAGTCCAGAAGGAACGTTTCTTCAACGAGGAAGACTACATCCGCATGAAGGACTGCTACATTCTCGACAAAGAAAAGATGAAACTCGCAAAACCGGATATGTACGTTCTGCACCCGCTCCCGCGTGTCAATGAGATTTCCGTCGAAGTCGATGATGATCCGCGTGCCGCATACTTTAAACAGGTCCAGAACGGCGTATATGTCCGTATGGCTCTCATTATGACATTACTGGAGGTAGAAAAACCATGTTAAATATCAGCGGAATCCGGGAAGGTGTTGTCCTTGACCATATCCAGGCAGGAAAAAGTATGGATATCTACCGCTACCTGCGTTTAGGCGAGCTGGACTGCACCGTCGCAATCATCAAGAACGCGAAGAGCAACAAGATGGGCCGGAAAGACATCATCAAGATCGAGGGACCGCTCGACGCCATCGACCTCGATGTTCTCGGCTACATCGACCACAACATCACCGTCAACATCATCCGCGATGACAAGATCGCCGAAAAGCGCAGCCTTCATCTCCCGAAGATCTTAAAGAACGTGATCCACTGCAAGAACCCGCGCTGCATCACCTCGATCGAGCAGGAGCTTCCGCATATCTTCTATCTCGATGATAAAGATCATGAGGTGTATCGGTGCAGATATTGCGATGAAAAGCATGGCTGATCGGTGGGATCTGGCTGACTGTTGTTGATCAGACGATCTGGCTTAATTTTAGAGACCGCAGCAATCCAGGTATCGATTGCTGCGGTCTTTCTTGTTGTCTGCTTTTCTTGACAAATACACGTATACCCATCATATAATTTATTTTTGTGTTATATTTAAAATTATTCGCTATTTTTTTGTGATATTATAATTGATATTCGCTGTTTTTTTGTGTATACTCATAATAAAGAACGGAGGTGCACACATGTATTTAAAACGAAAGGTAGACAATTTTCTCTGTGAATGGAAATCCGACCCGCACAGAAAACCACTGATCATCAAAGGAAGCCGCCAGGTTGGCAAAACAGAATCCATCAAACATTTTGCGGCCGAAAACTATGAAAGTATTATAGAGATCAATTTTGTAAGAGACGAGAAGTATAAGGGGATCATTTCTGACGGTTACGAGGCAGCTGATATCATAAAAAATATTTCCCTGATCGATCCGTCAAAGAAATTCATTCCGCAAAAAACATTGATCTTTTTTGATGAAATTACTGAATTTCCTGAAATTGCTACCTCTCTGAAATTTTTTTGCATTGACGGGCGGTTTGACGTCATTTGCAGCGGTTCCATGCTCGGTGTAAACTATCGCAAAATCGAGAGCAACAGTGTTGGATATAAGAAAGATTATGAAATGTTCTCTCTTGACTTCGAAGAATTTTTATGGGCAAAAGGCTATGATGATGCAACTGTCCAGAGTATGCTTTCTCATATGAGGGAACTGCGCCCGTTTAATGAGCTGGAAATGAAAGTGTACCATTCCCTGTTTCTTGATTTCTGTGTTCTGGGCGGTATGCCTGCCGTAGTGGCGGAATATATCCAGAGAAACACTTTCGAAAACTCTCTCGACACGCAAAGACAGCTGATCGCCGACTATAAAGAAGATATCCGTAAATACGCGCAGGGGATCGATCAGACGAGAATCTTAAATGTTTTCAACCGGATTGCTCCACAGCTCGCAAAAGAAAACAAGAAATTCCAGATTTCAAAAGTGGCGTCCGGTGCGCGGTTCCGTGATTACCGCGGGTGTGCAGAATGGCTTGTCGATGCCGGTATGGTAAATATCTGCTATTGTCTGGAGTTTCCGGAACTTCCTCTGGGCGGCAATTATGATCCGGATATTTTTAAATTATACTTTGCCGACACCGGTCTTCTTGTGTCCATGCTGGATGATGAATCCCAGGAAGATCTGCGCGCCAACAAGAATCTCGGAGTCTACAAAGGTGCCTTATATGAAAATATTGTCGGGGAAGCTTTAGTCAAACAGCATTATAAGCTTTATTATTATAAAAAAGAAACATCTACACTTGAAGCAGATTTCTTTATCCGCTCCATGACTTCCCTGATTCCACTGGAAGTGAAAGCTGCCAGCGGAAGAGCAAAATCCATGAACACCCTGATTAATTCGGAGCGCTATCCGGATATCCGCTATGGCTTTAAATTTTCATCCCAGAATATTGGTCACGAAAACTGTACTTACACCTTCCCGTATTTCTGCACCTATCTCCTGAAACGATTCATGGCAGATTTTCATCCGGAAGAAGAACTCTGACAAAATTAGATCGATTTTTGCACAACAAGTGAAAAGGAATGTGCCTCGGCATATTCTCGCGCCTCCCGCGGTCGCTTGCGACAGTCTACATCTTCGCGCGAGTGCGCATCTTTGGCACGTCAGTGCCTTTTTATGTAACAGGAAATTCCTCGGGATTTCCTGTTACATAAAAAAAGACCACCTCCATCCGGCTTTTCAGCCAGACAGGGTGGTCTTTTTTCTTAGAACTGGATCACGCCAATCAGCGTTGATAAGATCAGTACCGCAATGCTCGCCGGCCATACAAGGCGCAGGGAGTAGCGGATATGCTCGCTGATGGAGACGTCTGCAAGACCGAGGCCCACGTACACTGCTGCAACGGACGGGCTGATCGGAGTTGCCATTGTGGCTGATAAAAGGAAGGTTGCCGCTACCGTTTCCGGCGTGATGCCGAACGGCTGTACTACGCCGATAATGATCGGGAGAAGTGCGTAGTAGAAGGCATCCGTTCCAAGGATCATCAGGAGCGGTACGGAGAAGAGTGCCATGAACCAGTGCATGTGCGGTGCGATCGCTGCCGGAAGTGCATTGACGATCGTCTCTGCCATCGCTTCCACCATGCCGGAGTCCTTGATAACTCCCATGAAGATTCCGACAGCAAATAAGGTGACAGTCATGACCATGGCATTGGAGCCGTACTCTTTGATCTTTTTGCTCTGTTCCTTGACGCTTGTGACATACTCCCACCACTTAGCTCACGCTTGAAGTGGGGGCTTCTCGTTCGATTGCCCCGTTGGGCAAAGCATTCACGAGCGATCCCCGTGTGTCCCACGGTTCTTTTTGGCTGATATCTTTTTATGATGCTTTTTCGCTCTTTTCCAATATGATCCCGGACATTCTCAGACCTTCCCTGCAGATGTTGACTGCCGCATTTTCATCACGATCCATCCGGTTTCCGCAGCTGCAAAGATATACCCGATCTTCCAGTTTCAGATCATGTTTTATTTTTCCACAACAGCTGCATATTCTGGAACTGGGATACCAGCGGTCGATGCGGACAAGTTTCTTCCCTTCCCGTTCCAGTTTATACTGCAAAAAATCTGTGAACATTCTCCAGCCGTTATCATGGACACTTTTTCCAAAATGATGTTCCCCACTCATCGTCTTCAGATCCAGATCTTCAATACATACGATATCATAGAAATTGGTTATCTTTCTTGATTCCTTATGCAAATAATCTTTTCTCTGGTGAGCGATATGCGTATGGATCCGCGCCACTTTTTTCTGCTGTTTTTTATAACGATTGCTTTCTTTCCGGCAATGGCTCAGTTTTCTCTGCGCTTTCGCCAGTTTTTCCTCGCTGTTTCTGAAATAGTGCGGATAACCTGCATGTTTTCCATTGGAATCTACATATAGTTCTTTCATGGAAAAATCGAGTCCGACGGCCTGCCTTATGTTCCTTGTTTCCACCGGCTTTTCTTCACAAAAATACAGAAGAGAAACATAATACCGCCCATCAGCTTCCAGACAGACGGTTGCGCCTTTCAGGCAGGCATCTCCCCGGATCTTACGATGCTGCCGGATCCGGATCCAGCCTGCCTTTGGGAGCTTCAGCTTCCCCTCTTTTAACAGGATATTTCCATTGACACTGTTTGTGGTATAGCTTTTAACAGGATTCTTTTTTGACTTGAATTTCGGAAAACCAAACGATGGATCCCGGAAAAAGTTTTTATAAGCAGTCTGCAGATGCAGCTGGGCATTGCACAGAGCAAGGCTGTCCACTTCTTTTAGCCATGGAAATTCTGCCTTATATTTTGCCGGAGTAACCTTCAGATTTTTTCCGGTCTTTTCATAACATTCCTTCTTTTCTGCCAGCATCCGGTTATATACGAACCTGACACATCCAAATGTTTTTGCAAACAGTTCCTGCTGTATTTTATTGGGATAGATCCGAAACCGGTATACTACGTTCATATTTTTTCTCCCCCTGTGTCTCGATGTACTGACGGATCACTTCGATCGGAGCTCCGCCGGCACTCAGGAGGCAGAAGCTCTGACTCCAGAACATTTCCTTCCAGAGCTTCTGCCGGATCTCCGGATACTCTTTTTTGATCAGACGGCTGCTGGCACTTTTATAGGCATTGATAAATTTACTGAGTTCCGACTTCGGATGGGCACGGAACATGATATGAACATGGTCCTCATCGTGATTCCACTCTTCCAGGGTGATATGATATTTGGGCGCAATGTATTCAAAGATTTCTCGTGCGCGATCCGAGATCGGATCATTCAGGACCTTTTTCCGGTACTTTACGACCAGAATCAGATGATAATAGAGTAAAAATACTGAATGTGCATTATTGTCAAGTTCTCTCATATTTATCAGCCTTTCTTTCTATTTCGACTGATTTAATTATATCACAAATGAAATCATTTGTCTATTACATTCCAGAACATTTGTTCTGTTTGATCTGCAATCTATTTTCCCTTCAGGCTTCAGGCTTATTCATTGTATGCAGGATTGATGATATAGCACGACTGCAAAAATCAATATATGAGAAGTTTACAACACACAGCACAACTATGTGCAATAATCTGATATTTACATGCCAACTATGGCACTATGCAAGAGATAGCAATTCATCTCACCACCTATAGAGGTGGGAGAATTCTTGCTGATTCTTGTTAAACCAGTAGATGGCGTCATAGGTTACCTTCTTCTCCTCTGCCTTTTTCTGTTCGGACTCGATCTTTGCCGCATTTCCGGCGCCGTTTTTCTTTTCGATCATGGCAACTACAAATACGATCACAAATGCCATGAGAACCAGACATGCGATTCCCGGAATGATAAAACTGTAGAGATCACCGGCTTCCACACCTGCAACACTCGCTGCACGCATCGTCGGACCGCCCCACGGAACGATGTTCATCACGCCGTAAGCGCCGCACATTGCGCCGAGCAGAGCCTTCGGGCGGATTCCCATCTCCTTGCAGATCGGTAAGAACGCCGGAACTACGATTAAGAATGTAGTCGCGCCGGATCCGTCTAAGTGTGCGACGAAGGTTGTGAGCACTGCCGCAACGAGGATCGTTGTCACATTCGTTCCCGCTTTTTTGATCAGGAAATTGATGATCGGATCAAAAAGTCCTTTATCGGACATCAATGTGAAATATGAGATAGAAAAGACGAACAGGATCGCTGTGCTTAACATGGAATTCATACCTGTTTTCACAAAACCCGCGATATCTTCCATTCCGAATCCTGCACATGCCGCTGCGATCAGTGGGAGAAGGATGAATGCCACAGGCGGAGCCATCTTTTCCCGAATGAGCACGTACATTAAGACGATCATGAGTACAAAGCCGATGATTGCCAGTTTCATATGTAATACCTCCAAATATTCGTGATACCCCTGTTTTTCCAGCCCGCGGTCAGCGCGCAATTTCACGCTGACCGGACCGGCAGTATTGTATTATTTTAATATTTACGCTTCCTTATAGGAATTGATCAGGCTTCCCGCTAAAAGAACCTTCTTCTCTGCCTCGGTTACGCCGTTCAGCTCTAACTCAAGGTCGCGGATTGCGCCGTCTTTTCCGATCACTTTTGCCGTAAATCTTGTCGCACCGTCTTCCACTGCTTTGCGGATTCCCGGAAGATACAGGTACTCACCCGGCTCAAGAACGATCTCTTTTTCCGGACATGTGAACGGCAGAATTCCCCAGTTGACGCAGTTGCTGCGGTATCTCTTTGTCGCATACTCGATGCAGATGTTTGCAAGTCCACCGAGTACTTTCTGGCAGCTTGCCGCGTACTCTCTCGCAGAACCATCGCCCGGTCTCTTTGCGTAGAGGACAGATCCGATCCCGGTTGTCTTCATGAGTTCCTCGACCGGAGTGTCAACACCGACCGCCTTGAGTACCTGATAGAAGGTTCCTGCTTTCTCCTTATCGCCTGCAACTCTCGCCTTCTCGAACTCCTGTGCGGCTTTCGCGCGTCCCACATACTGCGGATCCTTCCGGATCAGGGTGAACTCAGAGATCTTGTACGGGTTGGAACGGTAGGAAGCTGTCTCACCGGACGGGATCAGCTCATCCGTTGTTGTCACCTCATCGCGGATCACGCTGGCAACCTGAAGAAGAAGGTTCTCGGTCAGTGCCGGCATCTTCGGCCAGTCTTTGATGGACGGACCGTAAACGATCTCTGTCTCCGGTTTTGCTTTTCCAAATCCATTTTGACGGCTTTTTTCACAGCTGCCACTGTCTTTGCCGCCGTCGTCGGATCGATCATACCGCCCATATCTTCCAGGTGGACTGCGGTCGCTCCGATATTCACATAATCTTTTGCTGTCTGTACAAACGATTCAACAGTGTGTACCGGGCTGGAAGTAAACTGAATATTTCCTTCCACGCGTTTTCCGGCTTTTAGCGCTGCCTTCGCAGCACATGCACAGTTTCTGATATCGTTTAAGCCGTCAAAGATCAGGAAGATATCCATTCCATCCTCAGCCGTCTTTGTCACGAATCTCTCGACCACATCATCCGGATACGGAGTATAGCCTAAAAGATTCTGACCGCGGAGCAGCATGCGCAGCGGTGTTTTTTTACAGACTCTCTTGAATGCCTTCAGGCGCTCCCACGGATCTTCATTCAGATAGCGGATGCAGGAGTCGAATGTTGCTCCTCCCCACATCTCGATGCATTCGTATCCGAAGTCATCCATCTGCTCCAGGATCGGAAGCATGTCCTCCGTTCTCATTCTCGTTGCGATTACAGACTGCTGACCGTCGCGGAAATCCACCGACGCAAGTTTCACTGGTCCGTATTTTTCCGTCCCTTCCCATGTTCCGGGAGTATCGGCAGTTTTTGCTTTCTTCCAGAATCCCATAATTTTCATCCTTTCCCTGTGTATGATCCTGTCTGACTGATCAACCATTTCTCTTTCTGAATTCATCATATCATCCGGCTATCATAAAGTAAAATTTCGTTTATTTATCTAATTGCATAACTTTTTTTCATTGTTTAGACATAAAAAGACCGCCTTCCAAAACCTCGCGTTTCCGCTAAGTTTCAAAAGACGGTCTTAATTTCTTATTCAATTCTGAGCAAGACGATAAGCCGGGTTATGTCGTTGGATGGTCATCTATCTAGACCGTCCGTCACCGGACGGCTCAAGCGGCCTACCCGGAAGCAGACGGGCCGCCTTATGCTTCCTGTTTGGCCTTGCTTCGAGTGAGGTTTGCATGTGCCCTCCCTGTTACCAGTGAGGCGGTAGTCTCTTACACTGCCTTTCCACCCTTACATGTTTCCATGCGGTTTATTTCTGTTGCACTGTCTCTGAAGTCGCCTTCGCCGGACGTTATCCGGCACCCTGCCCTTTGAAGCCCGGACTTTCCTCTCCTGCATCCCTTAGAACTGCAGCAGCGACCATCTGTCCTACTCAGAACTTGTTTATTTTAGCATATATTTATTTTGATGTCCAGACGTGTGTTTATATTTTTTTCGTTACGGCTTTTACAGATAATGTCCATATGGATGCACACTCATATGAAAATGCCACAGAAAAAGCGGATACAACTACACGTTTAGGCAGCTTCCCCCGATAAACTCCCTGAGAATCGAAGTCTTCGGGATCACATCACTGTCGATGGCAAGGAAATAATCCAGGAATTTGAGGAGCCGCTTCGCCTCATCATACTCTTCCCGGTCTCTCGGGATATTGAAGAGTAGCGGTTCCGCATAGAGCTTCAATACCGCAAGCTCATACACAAGCGCGGAGTTAAACATCACATCGGCGCTCTCCTGGTACGGGAAGATATTCTTGTCCTCGCCGCGGCGCACCGACGGCCAGCGCTCGATCGTCTCTAACGCGGAGGTTCCTCTTGTTCTCGCGTCCCGCACCATCCGGCGGATCAGTCGTCCGTCAGTTGTCGGGATCCGGTTGTGCTCATCCACATTCAACTGGGTCAGGGCGCTAATGTAGATCTTAAATTTACTGTCCTTCGGAAGTTCTGAGGACATCGCGTCATTCAGGCAGTGGATGCCCTCGATGACGAGAATATCCTTCTTTCCAAGCTTCAGCATTTCGCCTTTGTATTCCCTCTTACCGGTCTTAAAGTTAAACCGTGGAAGTTCGATGGTCTTGCCGGAGAGCAGAGCGTTCATATCCTCATTAAACTGCGGAATATCCACACACCCGAGCGCCTCAAAATCCGGCTGTCCGTTCTCATCGAGCGGATACTCTTCCCGGTTGCGGAAATAATTGTCCACGGAGATAGGATGCGGATTATATCCGAGCGCTGCAAACTGCGTCGAAAGCCGGTGGCTGAATGTTGTTTTTCCCGAAGAAGACGGTCCTGCGATCATCACGATCCTGCGGTCCGGATCCTTCACGGCCTGTTCCGCAACCTGACCGATATTCTTCTCCTGGAGTGCCTCCTGCATCAGGATCAGATCCTGTCCCTTCCCGTCCGCGATCATCTTATTCAGAGCACCGACATTCGGGACCTCAAGACTGTCACTCCAGCGATACGATGAATGAAGGATCGAGAACAGCTTCTCCCTGACCGCCGGATGCTCCACATGCTTCGGATCCGATTTCACCGGAAGCAGCAGCAGAAATCCCGCATGGCACGGCACCAGATCAAAATACTTCACATAACTCGTGTCCGGGACCATATACCCGTAAAAATAGTCCTCAAACTCTCCGATACTGTAAATATTCACCCGCGATGCCCGCCGGTACTGGAACAGCTGCTCCTTATCATGCATCCCATGCTTCCCGAACAGCTCCACCGCATCATCCGTGTTGATGCTCCGCTTCTTGACCGGGATTGCCGCATCCCGCAGCTTCTCCATCTGCGCCTTTACCTTTAAAAGCAGCTTCTCATCCACCGGGACATCCCCGACAAGCTCCCCGTAAATTCCGTTTCCGAGCGCAAAATCGATCTGGATCTTCCTGATCTTCTCTCTCTGGACTACCTCATAAAACGCCTTCAGCATCAGAAAGATCGCACTGCGCTCATATGTCTTATACCCGGCATTCCCCTCCGCCGTGATAAACGAAATCTCCGAATCCTCCGTCAGAGTCTTATCCAGCTCCCTGAGCTTTCCATTCACTCTCACAAGCAGAATGTCATTCTCATACTGATCCTGAAAATCCCTCGCGATTTCCAGATATGTAGTCCCCTCCGGATAAACCTTCCCGATTCCATTCGCCTTCACAACTGCCATAAAACCGCCTCCAATCCATCCTATATCACCACCGCCGGAAACTTCACCGCCATCTTCTTGATCGCAACTTCCTCCGGCAATTTATCCCGCAAAAATCCCTCCATAAAGTCCATAAACACATGCTCCAGCCCATAATGCCCCGCATCAATGATCATCATCCCCTGGGCCGCCGCATCGATTCCCTCATGGTGACTGATATCCCCGGTAATAAACACCTGCGCTCCTGCCCGAAGCGCCTCCCGGATCTCACTTCCTCCGGCACCCGGACAAGTCGCCGCTCTCGTCACCGGCTCATTCTCATAAAGCTCACTCCCGTAGACCGTGACAAACGGCAGTCCAAACCGGTTCTTCACTTCTCTCGCAAGCTCCGGCCCCGTCATCGGCTTCTTCAAAGTTCCGGTCTTTCCGATTCCATAAGCAGTTCCCGAAAGCTCTCCCATAAGCTCCAGCGGCTTCTGATCCACAAAATTCAGCCGGTCCGCGACAATATCCGCCATACATCCCGGAGCCGAGTCAAAATTCGTGTGCATCGCATAATAGGACACATCCGCCTGGATCAGGGAGACAAGACGTCTTCCGATAAAATCCTCATCGGAAACATGCTTCACCGGCTTAAAGATCAGCGGATGATGACTCAAAAGCATATCCGCACCGATCTCTTTCGCCCGCTCCACCGCCGCATCGTCCGCGTCCAGTGTCAGCAGGATCTTCTTTACATCCTTATCCATACGCCCAGCAAGAAGTCCCGGATTGTCCCAGTCACAGGCACAGGACTTCGGCGCAAGCGTCTCTAAAATCTCAATGATCTCCCTGCATTTCATGCTGTACCTCCTGATTTTCCCTCAACTGTACTTTTAACTCCGAAAGACGTTCAGCCGCCCGCTCCGAAGAACCGGCCTTTGCGGAAAGATCCCCGATAAAACGAGCGAGCTTTTCCTCTTCCTCTTTCAGATATGTAAGAAGCACCGAATTTTTCGTCCGGATCAGATAATCCCCGTAGAGCATCCGGCTGTCCTCAGAAAGTCCGGAAAGCCCACTGGCGGAAGCTGCATCCTGCGCATTCCCATCTGCCTGATCTGCACCTTTCAGAGCATCTGCCGCCTGATCAGCGTCACCGGAGCCTCTTCTTCGGACATCCATCACCGTATAATACTTCCCGTCCTCTAAGAGCATATCTTCCCTGCGGATCTCAAACCCGTTTTCCAGAAGCCATCTGCGGACCTTAAAGATCTCCGACTGCGGGGACAACACCCACTGGGACACGGAATCCCACATGTGCCTTCCGTTCTCCAGGATCTTAATGATCAGCTCACCGCCCATTCCGGCGATCACGACCGAGTCCGCCTCCCCGGGAAGCAGCTTTGCCACCCCGTCTGAGAGTCTTGTCGCGATCTTCTCCGAAAGTCCTGCGAGCGCAATATTCTCCGCTGCACGGGAAAGCGGTCCCTTCCGCACATCCATCGCAACTGCCTTTTTTACGATTCCTCTCCGGACAAGTTCCACCGGCACATGCCCGTGGTCCGTCCCAACGTCTGCCGCGGATTCTCCCGTTTCCACGAACGAGAGCACCATCTCCAGGCGTTCTGATAATTTCATATATGTTTCTCCATTCTTTTTTTCGCTTATTCGTCCAGATAATCCTTTAAAACCTTGCTTCTGCTCGGATGGCGCAGTTTCCGGAGTGCCTTCGCCTCGATCTGCCGGATCCGCTCCCTCGTCACATTGAACTGTCTTCCGACCTCCTCCAGCGTCCTCGGTCTCCCGTCATCCAGACCAAACCGCAGCCGCAGGACCTTCTGCTCCCGCTCCGTGAGCGTTGAAAGGACCTCCATCAGCTGTTCATGGAGCAGTGTGTACGTCGCGGCATCCGCCGGCACTTCCACGTTGTCATCCTGGATAAAATCTCCAAGATGGCTGTCCTCCTCCTCACCGATCGGCGTCTCCAGGGACACCGGATCCTGGGAGATCTTCATGATCTCTCTCACGCGGTCTACCGGCATATCGAGCTCTTTCGCAAGCTCCTCCGGCGTTGCCTCTCTTCCGAGTTTCTGTACCAGCTGGCGCTGTGTTCTCACAAGCCGGTTAATCGTCTCGACCATATGGACCGGGATCCGGATCGTTCTCGCCTGGTCCGCGATCGCGCGGGTGATCGCCTGACGGATCCACCAGGTCGCGTAAGTGCTGAACTTGTATCCCTTCCGGTAATCAAACTTTTCCACGGCCTTGATGAGTCCGAGATTTCCCTCCTGGATCAGGTCCAGAAGCTGCATCCCGCGTCCCACATAGCGCTTTGCGATGCTGACCACAAGACGTAAATTGGCCTCGGCGAGCTTCTTTTTCGCCGCCTCATCCCCAAGCTCGATCTTCTTTGCCAGCTCGATCTCCTCATCCGGGGAGAGCAACGGCACTTTCCCAATCTCCTTTAAATACATCCGGACAGGGTCATCCACGCTGACTCCTTCCGGAACTGAGAGGTCGATATGTTCCATATCGATCTCATCCTCCGGGTCCGGATCTTCATCCTCTGTGAACAGATCCGGATCCATATCGTCATCGTTTGACATTTTTAAAACATCAACATGCTTTTTATCCAGGAAGTCATATATGCGGTCCAGCTTCTCAGGTGTCAGTTCTTCCCCCGCGAACGCATCGTGAATGTCCCTCTCTTCCAGGACATTCTTTTTGCTCTTTGCGAGTTCCAGAAGTTTTGATAGCTTCTCGTCAAATGTAAGTGTCTTTTCCTCCATAATTCCATCCTTCCCGGCTGGATTCTAGTCCAGTGTGATATTCAGGGCAGCAAGTTCCGACTGCTGCCTGATAATTTCCTGTAATTCTCTGATATCTGCAGTCTTTCCCTTCACATCCAGACTGTGTTTCTTGATCTTTTTGACTGTCTCGGAAAACGCTCTCCTCTGCTCCTCATTATTTAAGGATTCACTGAGTGTCGCATGGAACAGGGCAGCTACTTCCCTGTATTGTTCCTCGCCCTCGATGAAATGATTCAGGATCTGGGCAGGGTTCACGCTTCCTGTTTTTTCATATTCCTCAAACACCATGGACGCTGCTTCCCGATAGAGTTCATCATCGAAATCCTCCGGCGTGATGATGCCGCGGATCTTTTCGAACAGCTCCGGCCGCTCGATGAGCCATGTGAGGAGCAGTCGCTGGGACTTCCGGATCCCGTCCTCCTTCTCCTTTTTCTGTCGGATCCGCTCTTTGTCATACTCGCGCTCTCTTGTCGTCACTCCGATGAGTCCGCCCATGGAATTCACGAGATTTTTGAGGTCTGCCTCCGGGATCATATACTCCCTTGCGACGGCTTCCGTATAGTTATCCCTCTCAAGCTTTTCCGGGAATTCCAGCAGCTTCTTCGCGACGGCATTATAAAATCCTGTCTTTGACTCCGGATCCTGCATGTTGTACTGGTTCCGGATCACCGAGATCTCGAACATGAAACTCCCGACTGCGTTGTCGATCCGCTTCTGGAACTCCTCTTTTCCGAGGTTCTTGATAAACTCATCCGGATCTTTATACGGCTTCATGTTTAAAACCTTGATGGACATCCCGACTTCTTTCAGGATCGGGATCGCCCGGAGCGCCGCTTTCACGCCAGCTCCGTCGCTGTCGTAAGTCAGGATCACCTGATCCGTATATCGCTTTAACAGCATCGCGTGCTGGGACGTAAATGCGGTCCCTAAGGACGCCACGGCATTCGTAAAACCCGCCTGGTGCATCGCGATCACATCGACATATCCCTCGCAGACCAGCATATATTTCGCCCTGGACGTTCTTGCGAAGTTCAATCCATAAAGATTCCGGCTCTTATCGAAGATCTTCGTCTCCGGGGAGTTTAAATACTTCGGCTCCCCATCCCCCATCACACGTCCGCCGAAGCCGATGACGCGGTTGTTGACGTCCAGGATCGGGAACATAACGCGGTTCCAGAACTTATCCCTTGCCCCGCGCTCATCAATAAAGAAGAGGCCTGTCTCTTTTAAGATATCATCGTGATACCCTTTCGATCGCATATACCGGTACAGATCATCCGGCACTTTGCTGGAATATCCAAGTCCGAAATGGCGGATCGTATCATCGCTCAGCCGCCGCTTTTCCTTCAGGTAATCATATCCGATCTTGCCGGATGGCTGCTTTAGCTGGTAATAAAAGAAATTTGCGGCAAGGCGGTTGATCTCCAGGAGCGTATTTTTTAAGCTTGCCTGGGCCTTTGCTTCCTTCGAATATTCCATCTCCGGCAGTGCGATCCCGGCGCGGTCCGCCAGCATCTTCACGGCCTCCACAAAAGTATAATTTTCATATTCCATCACGAAGGAGATCACGTTTCCTCCTGCTCCGCAGCCAAAACAGTAGTACATCTGCTTCGATGGGGAGACAGAAAACGACGGGGATTTCTCGTTATGAAACGGGCACAGGCCGAAATAGTTTGCACCCTTTTTCTTCAGATTTACATACTGGGACACGATATCCACGATATCATTCCTCGTCCGTACCTCCTCGATCACTTCTTCCGGATAATACACGTTTCATCCCTCCCACAATGCGTATTTTTTATATCTTCCATGCCTTCGGCACAAATAATTCCTCAAACCGGTCGATCGCGTATCCGTCGCTCATCCCGGCAATATAATCGCAGACGACCCGCTCTTTCTTCTCACCGCGGGTCTCCATCATCATCCGGAATTCCTCCGGAAGCTCGTCCACATGTTTCAGATAATATTCATAGAGCGTCACGATCAGCTGCTGCGCTCTTCCCTCCTCGCCTTTTGCGGCCGGATTCCGGTAGACATGCTCGAACATCCACTCTCTCATCCCGCGCATCGCCCGCTCCACATCCGGAGACATGAAGATCGACGGCTTGTCCATGCTGTTGTTGATGATATCATGGATCATGATATTCAGGCGGTCCTTTACCGTATCACCGAGGACATCCGCAAACTCTCTGGGGATATCTTTCTCGGTGATGATCTTCCCGCGGATCGCATCATCGATGTCATGATTGATGTACGCGATCTTATCAGAGAAGCGGACGATCTTTCCCTCCAGCGTCGCAGGGTTTCCTGACGTTCTGTGATTTAAGATCCCGTCGCGCACTTCCTTCGTGAGGTTTAATCCCTGTCCTTTTTTCTCCAGGACCTCCACGATCCGGACACTCTGTTTAAAGTGGGCGAAACCGTCCTCACAGATCTCATTTAATATGTACTCGCCGGCATGTCCGAAAGGCGTATGTCCGAGATCATGTCCCAGCGCGATCGCCTCCGTCAGGGATTCATTCATCCGAAGCGCCTTTGCGATCGTCCTGGCGATCTGGGAGACCTCCAGCGTGTGCGTCAGCCTCGTGCGGTAGTGGTCGCCTTCCGGGGCCAGAAAGACCTGTGTCTTGTCTTTCAGGCGGCGAAATGACTTGCTGTGCAGGATACGGTCACGGTCCCGCTGGTAGGCAGGACGGACATCGCAGGGGACTTCCTCGCGGTCCCGCCCCAGCGTCTCACTGCTCAGAGCAGCATACGGGCTGAGATTCCGGCGTTCCCATTGTTCCATCGTTTCCCTGATATTCATATCCGCTCCTTTCTGCCGCGAAAACACATCAGCAGGCTCCACGGCCGCAGCGACATCTTACGCAATCTTCAATTCAGAAAATTTCCGCCACCGAAAGCAACCATTTGTTCTCCTATCTGAAAATATACTTTTATATTATACCACATTTTTGCGTGTTTTAGAACCGCGATTCCTATCTTTTCGCTGAAAAATGTGTAAAAAATCTGTAAATTGGCGAAATCTGCAGATATGGTTTCATTTTACGGAATTGGCCAAACCAACAAAAGCCGGACAGCTCTGTGCAGCAAACGTCTGCTGCATGATCTGTCCGGCCGGACTTACGACCAGTCTATTCTGTTTTCGTAACCGTCTGCACAATTACATCTTCTCTCCCGGAACGACCGGAACCGCGTCCTTCGGGATCGGGCAGATGTAGCCGCCGTAGCGTTTCATCTTCTTATTGAACTCATCTTTCGCCGCCTGAAGAACATTAGGCTTCTCCATGAGATCGATCGCCGTCGCTGCGATGACTTTTCCTGCCAGCAGCATGTTCTTGTGGGCAATGGATGTCCGTCCGCAGGAGACATTCTGCCAGGAATGTCCAGGCGCCTGTGCCGGGAATGTGGAAGTGTTGATCTGCGCGGTCGGAACGCACCAGCTCACATCACCGACGTCCGTGGAGCCCATTCTCGGCTTCTCGGAGTACAGGTACGGAACAAGGAACTCATTCATCGGCACGGTGCCATGTTTGGACTTCTCATCCACAAACTCGTAGATCTCATCGCTGTCCTTCGTCGCATCTCCCGGAAGATCCGCAGACTTCATCTCAACAGAATCGTAAAGCGCCTTCGCATACTTTAACTCTTCCTCTGTGTAATGGCAGACGCCAAGGTCATTGAAGTTTTCCCACATCAGGGATTCCAGGACCTTGTTCGGGACTGTGTTGGAGCAGCCGTCGATGAACTTTTTCTCCATCTTTGTGTCCGTCATCATGGATGCCGCAAGCGCGATCCGGTCAACCCGCTCCTGAAGCTCCAGGGCATCTTTGACCCAGATGGAACGGACCATGTAGAGGACCTGCGCTCTCGGCTGGACAACGTTCGGAGAATCTCCGCCGGCATCCGTGATCGAGTAGTGGATCCTGGAGCTGTCCGGCATGTGCTCTCTTAAGAACTGGACGCCGATGTTCATGAGCTCCACCGCATCGAGAGCAGAACGTCCCTTTTCCGGTGCACCGGCTGCATGGGAGGCAACTCCGGTGAACTTATACTCGCTCTGGATACAGGTGTTGCAGGTTCCGGATGTGACCTGGTTCACATTTCCCGGATGCCAGGTGAGAGCCGCATCACACTCAGCAAACACGCCGTCTCTCGCCATGAATGCCTTTGTCGCAGCGCCTTCCTCGCCCGGGCAGCCGTAGAATACGACCTTGCCGCTTCCCTCGCCTTTTTCTTCCAGATACTTTTTAACTGCAAATGCTGCCGCCATGGAACCCGCTCCAAGAAGGTTGTGACCGCATCCGTGGCCGTTTCCGTCTGCGACCAGTTCTTCTCTCTTCTCTGAGCCTGCGACCTGGGAAAGGCCTGTCAGAGCGTCATACTCGGCAAGGATCCCGATGACCGGCTTTCCGGAGCCGTAGGAGGCGCGGAATGCAGTCTCAATATTGTCGAATGGGTGATCCACGGTGAATCCCTCTTCTTTTAATACCTTTGCGTAGAGATCGCCGGATTTGTACTCTCTTAAAGAAAGTTCCGCGTAATCCCAGATCTTATCGGATACGTCTGTGATCACGCCGGCTTTTTCATCGATATAGTCGAATGCTGTCTGTTTGGATGCTGACATGTGATATTCTCCTCTCTTAAAAAATCCCGCCAAGACCGGATTTCCACATCCTGTCTCAGCGGGATCCTGTTCCTGCATATCGTACTGCAAAACAGCTTTCCCGCTGCTTTCAGATCAATCTTTTTAATACAATACCTTGCTCAGGAATTCCTGTGTACGCGGATTCTGCGGATGATTGAAGACCTCATCCGGAGTGCCTTTCTCCGCGATCACGCCGCCATCCATAAAGAATACGCGGTCGGAGACCTCCCTCGCAAATCCCATCTCATGGGTTACGATCACAGTAGTCATTCCTGTCTTTACAAGGTCCTTGATAACATGAAGAACCTCTCCTACCATCTCCGGATCAAGGGCGGAAGTCGGCTCATCAAAAAGCATAACATCCGGTTCCATCGCCAGCGCGCGCACGATCGCAAGACGCTGTTTTTGTCCGCCGGAAAGCTTCTTTGGGAACTGGTTCTCCTTATCCGCAAGACCAACGCGGTTTAAAAGCTCCCGCATCATCTCGTCGGCTTCCTTCTGTGTTTTCTTTCCGAGAAGGACCGGGGCGAGCGTTACATTCTTTCCAACTGTAAGATTATTGAATACATTAAAGTGCTGGAATACCATTCCCATCTTCTGGCGATGCAGGTTGATATCCACATTCTTGTCGGTAATATCGGTTCCCTCGAAATAGATCTTTCCGGATGTCGGTGTCTCAAGAAGGTTTAAGCAGCGTAAAAATGTACTTTTACCGCCGCCGGACGGTCCGATAACAGAAACGACCTCGCCATGATTGACATGCTCGGTAACACCCTTTAATACCTGAAGACTGCCGAAGGATTTATGCAGATCTTCTACACGAATCAATTCTTTTTCATTAGCGCTCACTTGCGTTCATCCTCCTCTCCAGTAAAGCAATCAGCTTGGACATGATAAATGTCACGCCGAAGTAAATGATACCAACGATGGTTAACGGCTCAAGTACACGGAATGTAAGACCGTTGATGGTCTTAAACTGGGTCATAAGTTCTCCGATAAAGAACGTGGACGCCAGAGATGTCTCCTTGACGATCGCTACGAACTCGTTGCAGAGTGCCGGAAGAATATTCTTAACTGCCTGCGGGAGAACGATATGGATCATGGTCTGGCGCGCGTTTAAGCCAAGGGAACGGGCAGCTTCAGTCTGTCCGACATCGACAGCCTGGATACCTGCGCGGACGATCTCACAGACATAAGCGGTAGAGTTTACGCAGCATGCAGTCATAACGCATGTAAACTCGCTTAAGTTGAGGAACGGGAGCCAGGTCGGCAGCATAAAGTAGAAGAAATATAGCTGCAGCAGGATCGGCGTACCGCGGATAATTTCGACATAAACGGTAGCGATCAGCCGGAGCGGCTTAAATTTTCCGATGCCCACGTTGCTGCGGCGCATCAGTGCCATCAGAGAACCGAAAACGGTACTGATGAGGACGGTGAGGAGACCCATAAACAGTGTCATTCCAAGACCCTGTAAGAATAAGTTCCAGTACTTCATCCAGACTTTTAACATGACGTTAAGAAACTCCATCTGGAAAACTCCTTTCGTAGATAAAACTTGAAAACAGACAAAGGTCTTTCCGGCATTTTCACCGGAAAGACCGAGCTCTGTATTTTCTGTAACCTGAAGTGATAACCGATTCCGTCCTGCGCTGATCTTCCATCACGGAACGAAACGATCCGCTCCGAAATTAGTGCGTCTCGATACCGAGCTTATCAGCAAGAGCAACTGCCTCTTCCCTCCACTGCTCATAGAGACCTTTCTCGTTAACTTCAACGATCACTTCGTTGATCGCATTTAAGAGATCATCATCGCCTTTTTTGACTGCGATAACGTTACCTTCACTTGAATAGTCAAACATGAAATCTGCCATTGCGATATCGTCGTATGTCTTTGCAAGGGATTCACCGTTATCACCGGATACAGCGAGTGCGTCAACCTTGCCTGTTGTTAACATCATAACACCGTCTGTTATATTTGTCACTAACTGGATCTGAACGTCAGACGGAAGCTGCTCTGTAGCAAGCTTGTTCTGTAAGGTTGCGTTCTGGGTAGCAACCTTCTTGCCTGCGAAGGATTCTGCTGTATTGTACTGGGAAGCAAGTTCCTTCTTAACTAAAAGGCCCTGACCTTTCTTCGTGTTTACATTATAACGCTCGGAAAGTCCCATAGCCTCTGCACGCTCATCTGTGTAAGCGAAGCCGGAGATACCCATATCAATGTTTCCGGAAGTAACTGCCTGCTGGATTGCGGAGAACTCCATCGGCTTGATCTCAAGTTCTACGCCAAGCTTCTCAGCGATGTATTTTGCAAGCTCCACATCGGCACCGACATACTCGGTTGTTCCACTGCTGACATCCTTGAATTCCCACGGAGCGAAATCAGGGGATGTTCCCATTGTGATCTTTCCTGCCGCAAGAACTTTTCCGAGATGGCCCTTCGGATCTACATTCTCAAGTGCCTTTAAGGAACCTTCCGCTGCGGCTGCTGCCTCTGTCTTATCTGCTTCCTTTGATTCAGCCGCTGTTGTCGCGTCGGCTGTTGTTGTCTCAGCTGCCGTTGTAGCTGCTGCCGTTGTCTCAGTGGTCTTGGAGCTTCCGCATCCTGTAAGAGCAGCAATGACCGCTGCTGTTGTCATAGCTAAAACGATGTTCTTCTTCATAATCGATCCTCTCCTCTTTGTTTCTATCTTTTTCTATGTCTCACATGTGTGATGTTGATACGCATTATAATGTATAATTATTCTTTTGTAAAGCACTTTTTTATGTTTTTTTTACAGATTATGCATTTTATACAATATTCAGTGCATAATTATATTGTTTCATGCAGTTTTTTCAATGTTTTATACATTATCAATGCATATATTCATCTTGATAAAGCGTTAATATTTCTTTTTTTTGCATAGCGCGTCACCTCTTTCAAATTTCCGGCATACATTTCCGGCATACGCTGCTGGGGCAACGTAAAAAGCAGCCCATCTCACTCCAGCGTGAAACGGGCTGCTCTTCTATTTTTTACCAATATCAGATTTCAGCAATATTGATCAGTGTAAGTTCTTTTGCACGATTTTCCATACTTGTCACAAGCGCTCTCGCAGTATCGACCGCAGTGAGAACGGTAACGCCTGTCTCGATCGCATTCCGGCGGATGATAAAGCCGTCATGGCTTCTCTCTGCGCCCTGTGCTGGGATATCGATGACAAGGTCGATCTCATGTCCAAGGATCAGGTCAAGAAGGTTCGGAGACTCCTGCTCGATCTTTCTTACCGGAATGACCTTTACGCCGTGCTCATTGAAGTACTTCGCGGTTCCTGCGGTACAGAAGATGCGGTATCCCTGTGCCTTGAATCTCGCTGCGATGTCGAGCATCTCTTCCTTGTCGGAATCACGGACAGTCATGACCATGTTCTTGTACTTCGGAAGCTTGATGCCTGCGCCCTGGAATGCCTTGTAAAGAGCTTCATTAAAGGTCTTTGCGATACCAAGACACTCACCTGTAGATTTCATCTCCGGTCCAAGGCTGATATCAGCGCCGCGGATCTTCTCGAAGGAGAATACCGGCATCTTCACTGCATAGTAATCTGCCTCTTTCTGAAGGCCCGGTGTGTAGCCGAGTTCGCGGATCGTGTGGCCGCAGATGATCTGGGTTGCGAGCGGAACAATCGGGATTCCTGTTACCTTGCTGATATACGGTACGGTTCTGGAAGAACGCGGGTTTACTTCAATGATGTAAACATTCTCGCCATCAACGATGAACTGGATGTTGATCATACCTTTGACATGAAGTGCTCTCGCAAGCTTCTCGGTGTAATCCACGATTGTCTTCTTATTGTTCTCGGAGATGCTCTTTGCCGGATATACGGAGATACTGTCACCGGAATGGATACCGGTACGCTCGATATGCTCCATGATACCCGGGATCAGGATGTCGGTGCCGTCGCAGATCGCGTCAACCTCGATCTCCTTACCCATGATGTATTTGTCGACCAGGATCGGGTGTTCCTGGGCGATCCGGTTGATGATGCCGATAAATTCATCGATATCTTCGTCACAGATCGCGATCTGCATGCCCTGTCCGCCAAGAACGTAGGACGGGCGGACGAGTACCGGGTAACCTAACTCGTTTGCCGCCTTTTTCGCTTCTTCTGCGGTGAATACGGTATGTCCCTTTGCTCTCGGGATCTGGCATTTCTCAAGAATCTCATCGAAGAGCTCTCTGTCCTCTGCCGCGTCAACATCCTCAGCAGCAGTTCCAAGGATCGGAACGCCCATCTTCATTAAGGCCTCGGTCAGTTTGATCGCTGTCTGTCCGCCGAACTGGACAACGGCTCCGTCCGGTTTCTCGATATCGACGATGCTCTCGACATCTTCCGGTGTCAGCGGCTCAAAATACAGCTTGTCTGCGATATCGAAGTCTGTGCTGACGGTCTCCGGGTTGTTGTTGATGATAATGGTCTCAAAACCTTCTTTTGCAAACGACCATGTGCTGTGTACGGAACAGAAGTCGAACTCGATACCCTGTCCGATACGGATCGGGCCGGAGCCGAGAACGAGGACTTTTCTCTTCTCAGTCTCACCTTCCGCCTCATTTTCACTTCCGAAGCAGGAATAGTAGTAAGGAGTCTCTGCCGCGAACTCAGCCGCGCAGGTATCTACCATCTTGAAAGCTGCGCGGATATTGTTGTCATGGCGCATCTTCTTGATCTCGTCTTCTGTGAGACCTGTGAGTCTTGCGATCACGTTATCCGGGAACTCGATGCGTTTCGCTTCTTTTAAGAGTTCTGCGTCGAGGTTCTTTCCGGCTTTCTTTAAGGCATTCTCCATCTCAACGAGGATCATCAATTTATCGATAAACCAGATATCGATCTTCGTGATATCATGGATCAGCTCGTAATCGAAACCGCGGCGGAGTGCCTCTGCAATAACCCAGATCCGGCGGTCATCCACGTTGTGAAGCTGCTCTTTTAACTGTTCATCGGTGAGTCCGCTGTAGTCGTAAGACATTAAGGAATCCACATGCTGCTCCAGGGAACGGATCGCCTTCATCAAGCCGCCCTCGAAGTTCGTGCAGATACTCATGACCTCACCGGTCGCCTTCATCTGGGTTCCCAGCTGATGGCTCGCGCTGATGAATTTATCGAACGGAAGTCTCGGCATCTTGACAACGACGTAGTCAAGCATCGGCTCGAAACTTGCGTATGTTTTCTTTGTAACGGCATTCTTGATCTCATCCAGTGTATAGCCGAGAGCGATCTTCGCAGCAACCTTTGCGATCGGGTATCCTGTCGCCTTGGAAGCAAGTGCGGAGGAACGGCTGACACGCGGGTTTACCTCGATCACGCAGTACTCGAAGCTCTCCGGGTGAAGCGCATACTGTACGTTGCAGCCGCCGGTGATGCCGAGCTCTGTGATGATCTTTAAAGCGGAGGTACGGAGCATCTGGTACTCTTTATCTCCCAGTGTCTGGGACGGAGCAACAACGATACTGTCACCGGTGTGAACGCCGACCGGGTCGATATTCTCCATGTTGCAGACGGTGATCACGTTGCCGGCACTATCACGCATTACCTCGTACTCGATCTCTTTCCATCCTGCGATGCAGCGCTCTACAAGAACCTGGCCGACACGGGATAAACGGAGTCCGTTTTCAAGGATCTCCGCGCACTGCTCTGCGTCATAGGCGATACCGCCGCCGGAGCCGCCGAGTGTATAAGCCGGACGGAGAACAACCGGATATCCGATCTTTTCCGCAACAGCAAGACCGGTCTGTACATCCTCAACGATCTCGGACGGAGCGACCGGCTCACCGATCTTTTCCATGGTCTCCTTGAACATCTCACGATCCTCGGCCTTCTTGATCGTCAAGGCTGTGGTACCGATGAGGCGCACGTTGTTTGCCTTTAAGATGCCTGCTTCCTCGAGTTCCATCGCGAGGTTTAAGCCGGCCTGACCGCCCAGTGTCGGGAGAACGCTGTCCGGTTTTTCCTTCTTGATCAGCTGCTCAACAACCTCGGTTGTCAGCGGCTCGATATAAACGCGATCAGCGATATCCTTATCGGTCATGATCGTTGCCGGGTTGGAGTTTAAGAGAACGACTTCGATGCCCTCTTCCTTTAAGGAACGGCACGCCTGTGTTCCCGCATAGTCAAATTCTGCGGCCTGGCCGATAACGATCGGACCGGAACCGATTACAAGTACTTTCTTGATCTCTGGATTCTTAGGCATTATCTTTCCTCCTCCATCATGCGTAAAAAGCGGTCAAACAGATATCCGGAATCCTGCGGTCCCGGGCATGCTTCCGGGTGGTACTGAACGGTAAAGATGTTCTTGCCCACGTACTTTAATCCTTCGTTTGTCTTATCGTTTACATTCACGAAAGCCTGGACTGCAACCTTCGGATCGAGGCTGTGCTCGTCCACTGCATATCCATGGTTCTGGGAGGAGATGTAGACACGTCCTGTCTCAAGGTCCTTGACCGGGTGGTTGCCGCCGCGGTGACCGTATTTTAATTTGTAGGTATTGGCGCCTGTCGCGAGAGCCATGAGCTGGTGACCAAGGCAGATTGCAAATACCGGGATATCTGACTCGTAGAACTTGCGGACTTCTTTGATGATCTCCGTGTTCTCAGCCGGGTCTCCAGGACCGTTTGACAGCATGATCCCGTCCGGATTTGTCTTTAATACTTCCTCCGCCGGAGTGTCCGCCGGATATACGGTCACTTCGCAGCCTCTCTTATTTAACTCTCTCGCGATATTTTTCTTCGCGCCGAAGTCCATGAGGGCAACTTTCTTTCCGGTTCCCGGGAGAATATATTTCTCCTTTGTGGTCGTCTTTAATACAACGCCTGTTACTTTATACGCCTTGATCCGCTCTTTCACTTCCTCGAGATCAAATGATCCGTTGGTCGTGATCATGCCGTTCATGGTTCCTTTTTCTCTTAAGATCTTTGTGAGGGCTCTTGTATCGATACCACTGATACCTGGAATATCCTGTTCTTCTAAGAAATGCTGAATCGTGTCCCCACTTCTGAAATTACTGGGGATCCTAGATAATTCTCTGACAATATAACCATCCGGCCACGCCTGTCCGGATTCCATATCTTCTTTACAAATACCGTAATTACCAATTAACGGATAAGTCATTACCACTGCCTGTCCTGCGTAGGACGGATCGGTAAGGACTTCTAAATAACCGGTCATGGATGTGTTAAAAACAATTTCACTGATCACTTCTCTGGTAGAGCCGATGCTTGTTCCTTCAAACACGGTTCCGTCTTCCAGTATTAAATATGCTTTCATGACGCCACCCTTTCTTATGTGTTCATTTCGCTGCTTGATCCGGGCATACTCATCTCAGCCCAAATTTTCACTATTCTACCATGAGTATCGATATTTTTCAACTGGTTTCGCGGATTTTTTTCAAGTTTTTTCAAATGAAAGTTAGCAGTAGCAAACCACGGTGATTTTTCAGGGATTGCCGAACATTCTTAATTCCGGTTTCTGCATAAAACACCATCACAAAGCATTTGCCCTCCGTCGGTTTTATCATCTATTGTTTTCCCCATCCCAAAATGTTAAAATAGAAAAAAATCGAATTTTTCTGAGCAGCGGCGGAAACCGGATCTTTTCCGCTCCGCTCAAAAAGGAGGTTCTATGAGCAAACTTGTTTATGCAAAAGAAAAAGAATACCATATCGGCGTCAGTGCAGGGGAAGTCGGACGCTATGTGATCCTTCCGGGTGATCCGGGACGCTGTGAAAAGATCGCCAGACATTTTGACAACCCGGTAAAGATTGCCCAAAACCGGGAGTACACAACATATACCGGATATCTTGACGGCGAGAAAGTCAGCGTCGTCTCCACCGGAATTGGCGGACCATCCGCGTCCATCGCAGTCGAGGAGCTTGTCCACTGCGGTGCGGACACCTTCATCCGGGTCGGTACTTCCGGCGGAATGCAGAAAGAAGTTCTTGGCGGGGATCTCGTGATCGCGACCGGTGCGATCCGCTTTGAGGGGACCACAAAAGAGTACGCACCGATCGAGTACCCGGCCGTCCCGGATTTCGATGTCGTAGCGGCTCTGAAAGAAGCTTCCGAGGAACTCGGATACCGCCATCATCTCGGCGTTGTCCAGTGCAAGGACAACTTCTATGGTCAGCATTCCCCGGACTCCATGCCGGTCGCCGATGAGCTGAACTCAAAATGGAAAGCCTGGATCGCCTGCGGCGCCCTCGCCTCCGAGATGGAATCCGCAGCCCTCTTCATCGTCGGCAGCGTCCGCAGAGTCCGCACCGGCTCCGTAATGCTCGTGATCGCAAACCAGACAAGACGTGAACTCGGCCTTGAGGACGTCCAGGTCTACGATACGGAGGCTGCTGTCGTGACGGCGGTGGAGGCGATGAGGAAGCTGATCCGGAAGGATAAAGCGGCATCCGCTGCGAAGTAGGACTTTTTTCCATCCATTCCCAGTTCTGTCAGCAGAATTTTATGGTAGAATCTGTTTTGTAACATTTTTGTAACATTTCAAATAACAGGAGGTTTTACCATGAAAAAACAGATGATGGCAGTTCTCGCATTTTCCGCCATGATGACACTCACAATGCCTTTCGCGTCCTTCGCCGCAGGCCGTTCCTGCCAGACTGCGTTTCCTTCCGGAAGCACCTGCGCTTCCAATGGAAACTATGCTGTTTCCGTGATCCGGATGCAGAACGGCTGTGCGATCTCAAATCTCCGTGCTGCCGATGTGTACCGGATACTCGGAGCAAGCTGCACAGACCAGACATGCGGCAGCACCTGCAGTTCCGGGATTGGATGCGATACGGGCTGCAATACAGGCTGCAGAACGAATTTCTGTGGGAATCTGAGTTTCCGACGCTGATTTCTCAAAGAACCGGCCACACACTTTCACGTGGCCGGTTCTTTTTATAACAAGTGAAAACACACTTTGCAAGTTTCCCCCTTGTTATCGCGACAGTCGTCGAGGTCTCGCGCAAGCGCGGACTTTGGCTCGTTGTTTGCCTAAATAAAAACAAGCCTCTGCACACTGGGATTTCCAATGAACAGAGGACTGAATCTGCTACCTATAAAGCAGATAACGGGAATCGAACCCGCCTTTCCAGCTTGGGAAGCTAGCGTTCTACCGATGAACCATATCTGCAATCTTTTTTTAACATGTGTATCATAGCACATTTTTTTATATTTCACAAGGCTTTTTCTGGTAAATTACAGAAAATCGTTCCTGTTTTTCCGACAACATTGTTTTTTATGCCGCTTCCTGTCTACAAAAAAGGACGGCAATCCATGAAAATCCGGGGCTTTTTCAGAGGAGGAACTCTCCATACTTTCTCTATCGTGAAAACAAGCGCGGCAGTGGATTTTGCCGATCCTTAATACAGATTGACGGCAAAATCCTGCCCCGTCTCCAATCTATGACAGCTCTGCGATCCTGGTGATTCCCACATAAATGTGGGAGATCTTATACCAGGTGGCAAAGTCCACCACTCCGGTCTGCGGCAATCCGAAGATCGACTGAAATTCCCGGACTGCTGCCGCGGTAGCCGGACCGTAGATCCCGTCAGGGGAAATATCCGGAATTGCGGTATACACGCTGGAGATTGCGTCTAACTGCTCCTGCAGCTGCCGCACCTTATCACCGGTGGCACCAATCTTCAGATCATATCCCGGCCACGATGCCGGGATGCCGGAAATCTGTTCCGCCGTATTGATATACATATCATCTCCATAAAAATTCCGCAGGATCTCGATCGGACTATACCCCGCTTCTCCGAGCTCGCAGCTGCCCCATTGCGTTAACCACCCCGGACACCGAACCTTCCGCCCATCGCAATACTGTGTCAGGATCGGCTGTTTCACTCCCGGCCGCGAAAGATAATTATCAAAAATATCATCCACCACGACAGAGATGGACTCAAAAATATTCCGCCCATAAATCCATTTATGATCATACGCGGTTGATGATGTGATCGTAAAATCATATCCCTGGTTGCGGTACCATTCCGTGTAGACGCGGTTTAACGTGAAGGACATGATCGCCAGCACATTCGCAACGATCGCAGAACGCGGCCACGTCGCATAGATCTCACTGGAAGCCACATTTTTGATGTAATCACGGTAAGGAACATAATAGTCCGGTGCAGACGCATTGGTCGGTGCGCCGTCATGCACCACGATGGTCTGTGGGACAACAACTCTGGAGAGTACGATCTCTCCTGTTTCCGTGACCGGTTTGATCTCACTCTCCGCGATTTTTGGAAGATAATCCCCATAGAGCGTATGATCCGGGATCGTCACCGTCTCCGTCTGCTCTCCGGTCGGTGCATTGGAAAGCGGACGCAGACGGATCCCCTGGATCGCCGTCGCATCCGCCAGAACTTCCGTCCCGGAAACAAGAAACGGTTTGAATCCCGGAGCCGTGATCCGGATCGTGTATTCCGCGTACGGGCGCTCCGTCTCCTCCGGCGATAAGGAAAGTTCCGGCGGCGGTGCATCTAATGAAAGATTCTCCGTCTGCCCGGAACTGTTCGTCCGCGTCTCCTCGATAATCTTATCCGGCTCTTCTGTCCTGGCGATCGCAACATCTGCATCCTGCACCGGAAAACTGTTCACATCAGATACAACATCAACTTGCAAATATCCCTGTGCCATACTATCCTCGATCGATCGAATATCATTTTATTTTATGCCGTGACAGACCGGATGATTCATCACCGATAAAAACAGGCATTCCAGAACCTTCTTTCGTTCCAAAATGCCTGTTTTATATTTACGCAAACAACGAGCCAAAGTCCGCGCTTGCGCGAGACCTTGGCGACTGTCGCGATATCAATGGGAATCTAGCCCTCCATCAGTTTCCTGATCTCCTCCGCAAGCAGTTTCACATTCCGGATCAGTCCGTCAAACGCTCCGTACTCATAAAAACGGATAAACAGGATCCCGATCGGCACTGCGATGATCATTCCGGCGATGCCGCGGAACTTGAAACCAAGATAAAGGAAAAACAAAGTTGCTAACGGCGGAAGTCCCATACTGTCACCGACGATCTTCGGCTGGATCACCTGGCGGATCCCCTGTGTCAGGACATAAAGTACGATGAGACCGACCGCATACCCGTACTCACCGGTAAACAGCTTCACCACCGCCCACGGGATCAGCGCCGTTCCCGTTCCAAACATTGGAAGAAAATCAAGGATCGCGATCCCAATCCCAAGAAAAATCCCATACGGGACCCCAAGGATCAGCATTCCGATCACAAGAACGATCGCGATCACGAACATGATCTTAAACTGTGCAAGAAAATATCCGCCGATCAGCGTCCGGGCATCCTTCCTCACCATTCTCCCATACTTTAACACCGGTTCCGGTGTAAACTGCTTCACTGTCTCCACGATCCTGTCATGATCCGCAAGAAACAGATACGACGAGAGACAGATGATGATCGCATTGACAAACACCTCCGGGAGCGTGCGGACCACTCTTCCGCCCGCCGATGCCGCGATCTTCTGAACAAAGTCCCCGATGTAACCGCCCGCGTTCTCCAGGATCGCACCGATCGTATTTTCCGTGTCCGCCGGAAGATACTTCAAAAGACCGCCGATCCGGGCATACGCCTGATTGACCTCGCCCTGAACAGATCCATAAATTTCCGGCAGCGCCTGGACAAACTCCGTCATCTCCTGAAACAGCCAGGAACACAGCCCATAAAATCCAAAGATCACGAGTCCAAGAACCCCGACGACCAGGATCACCGAACCATGGCGGCGGACGATCTTCAGCTTTCTCTCAAGAAACCGGACCAGCGGATTCGCGATCATCGCCACGATCCACCCGATCACAAACGGCAGGAAAAACACCACCAGCCGCAATCCCCATACGCACACCGCGTAGATGATCGCTAATGGCACAACAATATTTAAAATAATTCCCATATACTTTCTGAAATTCATTTTGCGGACCTCCTATCCACGTAAAAATCCTGCTTTTCTCATCTACAGTATTTTACCCAGGCAGATCCCCCTTTATATATCATTCTTACTTGCAGAGCCCATACTCCTTCGCGATCTCCTTAAACGCCGGCAGTGACCTCTCGATCTGCTCATAAGACACGCAATAAGCCAGTCTCACATACCCCGGACAAGCAAACGAACTTCCCGGAACCACCAGCACATGATGCTTCTTTGCCACCTCGCAGAACTCCTTCTCGTCCTCAACCGGTGACTTCACAAACAGATAGAACGCTCCATCCGGCTTCGCACAAGTAAACCCGTACTCCGTCAATGCCCCGTAGATCAGATTCCTGTTCTTCTCATAAGTTGCAAGATCCACCGTCACATCATGCTGGATGCAGTACTGGAGTGCCTTCTGGATCAGGGACGGCGCATTCACACACCCGATCACACGGTTTGCGATCGTAGCCGCACCGATCAGCGCAGCGGAGTCATCCACCTCATCCGGGATCACAACATATCCGATACGCTCACCCGGAACAGAAAGAGACTTACTGTAAGAGTATCCCACAACCGCATTGTGGTAGAACTTTGTCACAAACGGAACATCCACTCCGCCGTAAGCAAGCTCGCGGTACGGCTCATCAGAGATCAGTACGATCGATGTGCCGAACTCCTTCTCCTTCCTCTCCATGATCGCAGCCAGTGCTTTGATCGTCGCCTCATCATAGACAACACCTGTCGGGTTGTTCGGATTGTTGATGATGACAGCCTTCGTTCTGGCAGTGATCTTCGCCTCAAACTCATCAAGCTTCGGCATAAATGTCTCCGTATCCGGAGAAATGATCACTACATTTCCGTCATAGTTTCTCACATACGCATTATATTCCACAAAATACGGTGCAAATACGATCACTTCATCGCCCGGATTCAAAATACTCTTTAAGATGATATTTAAACCGCTGGCCGCACCGACCGTCATGATCAGGTTTTTGAATGAGAAATTCGTTCCAAAACGCTTATTTAAAGAATCCGCGATCGTCTGGCGGACATCCTCAAAACCGGCGTTGCTCATATATCCATGGAGTGTCATGAAATCCTCATTTTTCACCACATCAAGGATCGCCTCTGTCACCTGCGGGACCGGCACATTCGGATTTCCAAGGCTGAAGTCATAGACATTCTCTTTTCCGTAAATGGCCGCCATGCGCTTTCCTTCCTCGAACATTGCACGGATCGCGGAATTGTTTGCCATAAATGGTTTCATTTTTTCTGATATCATAACTGTTTCCTCCGTTTATTTTTTATCTCTAAGAAAATTCCAAAGGCACCGGTCACCGCAAAGTAAAACCAGGTCGTCGGATTGGAATACCAGGTTGTAAAGAACGAGAGCATAAAATAGAGAGCCGCCTGGGAATAAAACAGATACCAGGCCGGATTTCTTCCCGGATAGATCCTCGAAGAAAGCCACGCAGACAGGACTCCGAGTACCGATGAAAAGAAAAATACACCGGCGATACCAAAATCATAATAGGCATCGTAGAACAAGGTGACCGTCGTCAGCTCCTCCTTCGTCACGTAGATCGGCCAGTCCACGAGCACCGGCTTTAAAAATTTAAGCCCGGAGAGAGCCCAGAGCGGGAACATTCCCTTTAATCCCATCGAATGGGCGGGAAGCTGCTTTACAAGACAGTCAAAATTGTCGTAATTGTTTGCAATGTACATGTACGGCTGCGTGATAAAGATCGGCGTAGCTGCATTCTTCATCTCGAAAATCCCGTTGAGATACGTCACATCGTGACTTCTCGCGATCGTCAGGATCACATAGAGTGGAACAAGTCCTGCCGCAGCAAAGAAAAGATACCGGAGTTTTCTGTGTCCGCTGACGATCATAAAGGTCAGCACCGCAAGGATCACCGCAAAGATCAGCTGAAATCTCGATACGCAGAGCACCGGGATCAGAAGAGCGACTCCTGTCAGAATAAGCGAAAGGATCTTTTCCGTTTTTTTCATCTCTCTCTTGTAGAACCAGAGAAGAACCTCCATCGACGGGACCAGCACACAGGAAACCGTCAGATAATGAACTCCTGAGATATGGAAATAGGAATATGCATGGGGCACCCCGCGAAGCAGGAACGGAACATATCCCAGGCGGACTGCTTCAAACAGAAACGCCGCAAACGACAATGCTGTAAGTCCGGCAATCGCTATAAAAATATGATCCCCGTATTTTGCGGCAGCTGCCTGCGTAAATCCGCTCTGCAGACATTCTTTCTGAACATTACCATCCTTTGCGGATTCCGTTTTCTTTCTGCTGAACCGCTTTTCTGCAAGTTCATACACATTCCAGAATGCCGCAAATGCGACAAAAAAACATGCCCAGGTTTCGAGGCTCCACTCTGTCTGGAGTCTGGAAAGCTTCAGACAGGAAATCCCCTCTCCGCCTACATAGAACAAGGAAAACAGCCCGCGCAGATGGAGCGGGTTTCCACTCTTTCCGTATTCTCTCAGATAGAGATAGACCGCTGCCAGGAGCAGCGACATCCCCGATAAGGTAAAATGGGCGCTGAATGCAAAAAGCATGGCAGCGCCGTAACAGATCACATAAACCAGCATATCAGCCTACTCTCCGAGACCACTGTTGATCAGCTCTGTGATCGCGGCCATGGCTTCCTGCTCATCCGCTCCATCACAGATCAATTCGATCTCATCTCCGCACTTTACGCATGCCCCCAGCACGCTCAGTACACTTTTTGCATTTGCTGTCGTGTGTTCATATTCAAATTTGATCGAACTCTGAAACCGCAATGCCGCCTTGCACAGAAGCCCTGCCGGTCTCAAGTGCAGACCGGTCGGGTTTCCAATTGTAACTTTTTGCTTTACCATAAGTATTTTTAACTCCTAATTTCGAAATAACGTCTGAAGTCCGATTGCCTGATGAGCTTCTGTTGTCTCTGGCGGGACGATCACCGCATGTCTTGTCGCTGCTGCGGTGGTCTCCTCCTCTGTCTCCGCCTCTTTGCTGCTCTCTGCAGTAATCTCAGACGCTTTAGTTGTCTCCTCTACGGTTGTCTCCGGTGTTGTCTCTGCCGCGGATTCCTGCTCTTTTGTAACATTTACCACACAGCTGGAGATTCCCAGCAGATCATACGCCGAATCCAGTTCTCTGTTCAGTGTAGGCTGAATCTGATGACTTCCCTCTCCCATTCCTGAGACATTCAGACTCAGATCATCGGATGTGAACCGCAGGCTGTCAAGTTCCTCCTGAAGCGCTCGGATCCGGATCGTAACGGTTGCCGGTTCCGCCTGATAGCTGTAGGAACTGTTAGCGCCAACATAACAGTCAGAACTGATGCGCACCGTGTATTCCTGCTCTTTTAACGGCTCCACGGTCAAAGTCACCGTGATCTCGGAGCTGTCCATTCCGGCAAGGGAAACTCCCTCCGGCAGGTAATCATTCAGATCGATCGTCTTTACGATGTTCGCCTTTGCTCCGGTAACATCCAGCTCTTCTTTCGGGATCGTGATGGTATTTAAGGACGCCAGAGCGCTCTTTAATCCAACTACCGGCACACTCTTAAGCGCGCATTCCACACCTGAATAACGGTAACCGCTCGCCACCTCACCGGTGACATCGAAGTCCAGGCTCAGATTCTTCACCTTCAGGATCTCCATGGTGTAATCCACGCTCTTGCAGTTGCTGATCAGACGGTCGCTGATCGTAATGCTGTTGTTATTTGCATCATAGAACTTCGGCTCCTCCGAATCGCTCCAGTCTGCATTCTTTCCGTCTAAATTGATCTCGACCCCGACACTGCTGATCTGCCCGATCAGGGATTCCGGACCTTCCACCGTAAGTGTTTCCGGTGAGAGTGTCACTTTACCGGTCTGGTAACCATCCTCGAGCATTCCCGTCGTCGTAACCCCGATCGTAAATGTCTTTCTCTGAAGAGGTTCCGTCTCGATCTTGATGGTCCCGCTCCGGCTTACCGGGGTAGATACCAGGTACTCCGAGTGATTTAAGACCTCGATCTTGATCGGGATCGCTCCTGTCACAGACCACATATCCGTCATATCCGCATAGGCACGGAAATCTGAAGAACGGATCCGATACGCATTCGTCGTCTTTACCTCATACTGCACTGTCGTCGTCGACTTTCCGACAACCTCGTAAGTCAGATTATTCTTTGTGAGGACATCACTGTTGACGATCTCCACCGGCACCTCGACCGTATCCGTCATGACCGGATCTGCCACATTGACAACTCCCAGCCAGACTAAAAAAGCACACAGGAAGGAAATCAGCAAAAGCCCCCATCTTTTATTCTGCTTTTCTTTCATTTTTATGCCATCCCTTCAGAAGTTTGAACGGGCCGGATACAGTCTCCTCCTGCGGCTTCGCAGCGATCGCAAGTTTCAGCTCTTCCGGACTGTTGATCCTTCTTAAACTTCCGCGTTCTGCCAGCGATACCCGTCCGGTCTCCTCCGATACGACCACCGTCAGACTGTCCGTGCTCTCACTGATCCCCAGAGCTGCGCGGTGTCTCGTTCCGAGATCCTTACTGATGCTGAGGTTATCAGAAAGCGGCAGGTAACAGGTCGCAGAGGTCACACGGTTTCCGCGGATAATGATCGCTCCATCGTGAAGCGGCGTATTATGCTCAAAAATATTGATCAGAAGCTGGCTCGTCACGATCCCGTCCACCGGGATCCCTGTTCGCTCGATCTCCGGAAGCGGAGTGTCGCGCTCGATCACGATCAGCGCTCCTGTCTTTACTTTTCCCATCTCGAAGGCAGCGCGTGTAATCTCGTTTACGGTCTTTTCCGTATATCCCTCCTGGAGTCTGGAATTCTCGGAAATAAAAAGATCTGTGATGATGTTTTTGCTTCCGAGCTGCTCCAGCGCTTTCCGGAGTTCCGGCTGGAAGATAATGATGAGAGCCGTCAATACGAGCTGGCCCATATGGTTGATGATCCAGGTGATCGTATTCAGATGGAACATCGCCGCCAGCAGATAGAATCCGACAATGATCATACCACCCCGCAGCAGCACTCCTGCTCTCGTCGACTTTACCCACAAAAGGACTTCATAGATCAGGACTGTGAGGATCAGAATTTCAAAAAGATTCGACAATGTGATCTTCGGAATAAATGTAAACCAGGAATACATATTCCCAAGAAATTCTGTCATTTTGTTACCTCCGTACAATTATTCACGCGTTTCATTTTTCTCGCGTCTCACGTTTTTTCTCGAATAGATCCGCTGTACCTTTACGTCCGGTGCGGACACCGTGAGCTTCGGGACAGCTTTTACATAATAATAGTAATCATCATCTTCATACTGCAGATACTCTGTTCTCGTATAATCCACTGCGAATACAAAGAACTGGTAGATCAGGGCGATCACCACCGAGACAACGATCCCAAAGATCATGGAACCGGCAGATACCGGAAGATTGAAGTTGAAATCTCCCACAAAGATCACAGCAAGCTGGGTGATCACTCCTGCAACGATGGCGATGGACCAGGAATAATCCACCGAGAGATTTTTGATAATGAGCACGACAAGGATCGCAGCGGCAAACGCAGCCACCATGACCCACATGAGTTCATTTCCGAACACATTTTTTACGATCTGGATAAAACGGTCCGCCATCTCCGTCATGGAGCTTCCGGTCAGTGTCCCCGCATTCTGCTTTAAATACATCAGGATATAGTAAATGCAGACACCACAGCACACCGGAACGATCGAGACCAGACTTCCGGAAAGACCTACGACGAGCGGGACCACATACGGGATCCGCAGGAAAAACAGCAGCGGAGTCAGGAGCAGAAGATATCCGTCCCCCGGGCGGAAACCATAGTAAAGGACAGTAACCGCGAGCATGAATACAAAGATGATCAGGGCGATCTCCAGAGACACCTGGGAAACATGGATCAGGATAAAGATCCCGGCTAAAAACGCAGTCACTCCGTACGGGATAAAGGAGGCGATCAGTCCCATTACCACCGGGATCAGCGGATTTTTCAGCTTTGTCATAAATCCCACATTCGCATTGATCAGCCAGAAGGTGAGAAATCCCACCAGAAATCTTACGACCGGTACGATGTAAATATTATATTTCCCATAAAATTGTTTCAGTTTTTCCTTAAATACTAAAAGTCCGATCACTTACTCTTTTCCTCCCCGTTTTCCTTCACTCCCTGCTGGTTGTACTTTTTATCCAGCCGCCGGAGTTTTGCCTGGTAGATCTTCAGTTTTCCCACCGCCTCATCATAGCGTCTCGAATAGATCTTCCAGGTCACGACAAGATATGCGAGAAGTCCTGCCACATAGTAAAATACAAGGCGTGCACCAAGTGAAAGCAGATCGTCGACTGCCATCGCATTGATCAGATCATCAAAACGGTAAAGGACCCATAGCATCAGGCACAGGCAGACGGTCAGTGAATACGCGATAAACGACCGGATCAGGTGGCTTCCCACATAATCGCTCTTAAAATACCGGTTCGCAGGAATGGATTCCTTCATCATTTTCTTTTCAAACATGGCGATCCCCGTCATCAGACGGATCTTCTCCTCATTTAACATGTCAGTCTCCTTTTCACGTTCCGGCATCAGATACAGGCTGCTGAAAAGACCGTTCCTTTTGATTTTTCTCTGCCGCCGCTGCCGTTGAGTTTCTCATCTTCCACTCTCCTCACCACCGGCAGCGACAGGAGAATTTCTGCTGATTCTCGTTAAACAGTTATCAAGTATAACATATTTTCCTGCGCTTGGCGAGACACCGTCCTTACATTTATGAAAATATTAAGGAAAATGTAACGTGATCGCAGTGATTCACTCCCATTCTGCATATGCGTCCGCAGGATCTTCAGTTCAGGGACGCGATAAATCTTCCGAATGCCTCCCGGCCTGCCTCTGTGCGTTTATAGACACCGGCATCCTCCAGAACATTCGCAAATACATGACCGACCTCATCCTGCAGGATCTCCATCACATTGTCTTTTGTGATCTTCTCGTATTTCGGAAGGAATTCCTCCACCCAGTCCGCATGTTTCGCGATCGACTCTTCGCTGCGGATGTCTTTTCCTTCTACAATATAAGCTGCGAGCAGGGCAAGCTCTTCTTTCAGTCTTGACGGAAGGACCGCAAGACCCATGACTTCGATCAGTCCGATGTTCTCTTTTTTAATGTGATGCAGCTTCGGGTTCGGATGGAACAGGCCGAGCGGGCGGTCCTCGGTGGTGCGGTTATTTCTGAGCACCAGGTCCAGCTCAAACTTCCCATCGCGGAATCTCGCGATCGGGGTGATCGTGTTGTGCGGTTCTCCGTTTGTATCCGCATAAATATCCGCATCCGCATCTGTGTATCCGCGCCATGCAGTCAGGATCTTGTCTGCAAGATCGATCAGCCGCTCTTTCTTTTCCCCACGGATCCGGATCACGGACATCGGCCATTTTACGATCCCGGCTTCCACATCCTCGAATCCATTGACTGTAAAACTCTTTTCCACCGGCGCCTTCGCCATTGCAAAGGTATATCTTCCGCCCTGGAAATGGTCGTGGGTTAGGATGGAACCGCCAACGATCGGGAGATCCGCATTGGATCCCAGGAAATAGTGCGGGAACATCGTGACGAAATCAAATAATTTCTTAAATGTGTTCCGGTCGATCTTCATCGGCGTATGTTTTCCGTTGAAGACGATGCAGTGCTCATTATAATAGACATACGGAGAATACTGGAATCCCCAGTTCTCCCCGTTTAAAGTCAGCGGGATGATCCTGTGGTTGTTTCTCGCCGGATGATTGACGCGGCCCGCATAGCCGACGTTCTCCATGCAGAGCAGGCATTTCGGATATCCGCTCTGTTTCATGTTCTTTGCAGCTGCGATCGCTTTCGGATCTTTCTCCGGTTTGGAGAGGTTTACCGTGATATCGAGATCCCCATACTCTGTCTTTGTGATCCACTTCAGATCTTTACAGACGCGGTAACGGCGGATATAGTTGGAATCCTGGCTCAGTTTATAGAAATAACCGGTCGCATCCTCCGGGGACTTTTCATATTCACTGTGGAACTTTTTTACGACCTCACTCGGGCGCGGCATCAGGCAGTTCATGAGCCGCGTATCAAAGAGATCCCGGTACACAACGCTGTTGTTTTCAAGGATCCCGTGTTCTGCCGCGTAATCGGTCAGCTCATTTAAGGTATCTTCCAGGCTGATCGTCCCCACGATCTCGCCAGGCTCTTCATATTCATCCATGCCGAGAACTTCCAGGATCTGGTTTCTGGCGTAGATCTCGTCTTCTTTTTCGATCAGGCCTGTTTCTTTTCCATACTGTACCAGTTTTTTTACTGACATTTCAATCATGATGTATCCCCTCCGATTTTGCGGTTATATGTTAGCTTGCATGATAGTTGATTGGCTGGTTTTTGTGCGCTCTTCTTGTTTTTCCGATGGAAAAACGAGAAGCATAGGGCGGTCGCCCTATGCCCGATTATTCCGCATCATTCTCTCAGACAAGTAAACTTGCCTGAGAGAATGCTCCGAAACAATCGGGCGCACCTGCAACCTGTTACCATTCATTATAGTAAAAATATCCCCTCAATACAATCGGTATTTTATTTTTTTATACCGCGCATTGCGTGCATCAGGCGTTCTGTAATGATCCCGCCGACAACTCCGATCAGGGTTCCTGCGATGCAGCCGGCGGCGAGGAGGAACGGGAGATAGTAAAATACGCCTGCTGTCTGGACAATGACAGCTGCGAATGTGATCTGACCGATGTTGTGGGCGATGCCGCCGAGGACGCTGATACCGATCTGGGAGAGTTTTCCCGTTTTCTTTAAGATTGCCATCACAAACAGGCTGAGAAAGCTTCCTGACAGCCCGTAGATCATACTGTATGGATTTCCAAAAGATAAACCCACAAGAACGATGCGGATCAGGGTCACCGCGATCGTTCCGGGGATCCCGATCAGGTAAAGTCCCACCACCGTCACAAGGTTCGCGAGTCCAAGCTTTACGCCCGGGACCGGGATCGGAATGGGGATCAGCGTCTCAACAAAGCTGAGCACCATGGCGAGTGCGATGAGAAGTCCGTACAATGCGATATTTATCGCCTTTTTTTCTCGATACATAGGATCGATCCCTCGTCTTTCTTGACTTTCAAAAGTCTGTTTGTTAGAATAAAAAATCAGATATTATGAGGATCCGGCGTAACGGCTCCTCATTGATCGGAAAGTTACGATCATCCATCAAATTACAGGAAGTACAAATATGAACAAAAAAACAATCTTCAGCATCTGTGCCGCCGGTCTCATCCTCGTTTCCGGCATGGCACTGAGTGGATGCCAAAATAGTGACGGTCCGGGTCTTCTCACTCCTGAGACTCCTTTGAGCCGTTCCGATTTTCTGCTCAACACCTTCGTCACCATCACCCTCTACGATTCTGACGACTCCTCTATCTTAGACGATTCGATGGCACTTTGTAAAGAGTATGAAAACATTTTCAGCAAGACGTTAGAGACCAGTGAACTCTATCAGATCAACCACCGGACTACGGACACCGTCACGGTTTCCGACGATATGGCGGCGCTCTTATCGAAAGGTCTGGAATACTGCGAAAAGTCCGGCGGCGCTTTCGACATTACGATCGAACCGCTGAGCTCCCTCTGGAACTTCACGAGTGGCGAGGCTGTGATCCCGGATGCGGCGGACATTGAAGCGGACATTCCGAAAGTGGATTATCACAACCTGGTCCTCTCCGGAAACACCCTGACGTTCCTTTCCCCTGACACCACGATCGATCTCGGATCTATCGCAAAGGGATATATCGCCGACCGTATCAAGGATCAGCTTCTGGATGCCGGCGTGAAGAGCGCAATCATTAATCTCGGCGGAAACGTTCTCTGCGTCGGAGAAAAGCCGGATGGGAGCAAGTTCCACATCGGACTTCAGAAACCGTTTGCGGACCGCGATGAGACTTTTGAGGTGCTTGGCATCGATGATCTCTCCGTTGTCACTTCCGGCGTCTATGAACGCCATTTTGAGGTTGACGGAAAAAATTACCATCATATTTTAAATCCGGCAACGGGGTATCCTTACGATAACGGGCTGATCTCCGTGACGATCCTTTCCGAAGAATCCGTGGACGGTGACGGTCTCTCCACCACCTGCTTTTCTCTCGGACTTGAAAAAGGACTGGAGCTTGCAAATTCCCTCGACGGGATCTATGCATGCTTTATCGATGAGGATTATCACGTTTATTATTCGGACGGGATGGAAGACTTTATCATTAAACAATGATCCCCGGCTCAGCGCATCCGGGATCCGCAGGCACTGCAGCCTCATTGGTTATTGAGTTTTCAGGAGATTTTTATGACAGAAAATAAAGACATGAAACACACACTTTTTAAGAAACAGGACCTGATCCTGATCGCCGTGGTCCTTGCGGCTGCCGCTCTTCTGTTTCTCGGGACAAAGCTGATGCATAAGAGCCCGGCAGAAGTCGTCGAGATCTCTGTCGACGGAAACGTCGTCGAGACACTCGATCTCGCAAAAGATCAGGAACTCACGATCGATGGTGCATCCGGCGGCACAAACCATCTGATCATCAAAGACGGGGAAGTCTGGGTCTCCGAAGCGACCTGCCCCGATAAGATCTGCGTTCACCAGGGGAAGATCCATATGGACGGCGAGATCATCGTCTGCCTGCCGAACAAAATGACCGCACAGATCAAGAGCGTGAAATGACAGGACCGGGAGGGAAACCCGACCGGACGATAGAAAAGTTTTCCCACCAGCTTAAAAACCTGAGGAGCCCAAAAAGCTTCTCAGGTTTTCACTTGTTATTTCTCTGTTAAATTTCCTGTCCGTACTCCATCTCACAGGCTTTCCGCTTTTATTCCGCCAGTCCCATCTCTTTCATCTCTTCCGCAACAGAGTCCTCGCAGGATCTCATGGCGAGGATCGTCATCTCCATCAGCTTCGGCAGTTCCCAGCCGAGATTTTCCGCCCCTTTTGTGATGACGTCTCTGGAGCATCCGGCCGCAAACTTCTTATCCTTAAATTTTTTCTTTAAGCTGGATACTTCCATATCCTTCGTGCTCTTTGAAGGGCGCATCTTCGCTGCCGCCCAGATCAGACCGGTCAACTCGTCTGCCGCAAAGAGGACTTTCTCCATCTCATGCTCCGGCTTTGCGTTGATCCACTCGTGGATGCCGTATCCGTGGCTGCAGACTGCATGGATCACCTCGTCTTCCGCTCCGCCTTCTTTTAACAGGCGCGGGGCAATCAGACAGTGTTCTTCCGGGTATTCCTCAAAATCAATATCATGAAGGATTCCGCAGATCTCCCAGAATCCGGCTTCATCCCCATATCCAAGCTCATTCGCGTACCATTTTAAAACTCCCCCGACGGTAAGTCCGTGGAGAATGTGGAACGGTTCTTTGTTGTGTTTTCTGAGGAGCTCGATGGCATCCTCTCTTGTAAGTTTTGTCTGCATGCTTTTATGCCTCCGTACTGATAGATTTTCAGTAACTGTCCGCTACCCTTGCAGTTACCAATTTTCTTTTCTATCAGTATAACAGGATTTCCCTATAATTCAAGTATGTATGATAACAGGATTCCCATCACATGTTACTGCCAGAACGTTACTGTTCGCGACCAATGTCAGTAGAGCCAGAACTTCATCATCACGATCCTCTCTGCATATCCAAAATCCCACCGGTCAACCTTCCCGTCTGTCACCACCGGATCACTGTCCAGAATAATCCCATCAATCATATAATCTCTCTGCCCCACCGGCATGCCCTCCTCCACCGGTGCATCCACAGCCTTTGCTATCTTCGTTCTCACCCGGATTTTTTCATCTTTCCCCAGCAGGACACGGAGTGTTTTCTCATCTGCACTCCCATTCTCGATCCGAATCTTCACCTCCGGCATTACACCGTTTTCCACTGAAATCACCGCAGATTTCCCAAGCCCCTGTTTTTCGATCTCCTGATATTCAAAATTTTCCTCCCCATATGTCACAAGCTTCCTCATATCCTGCCACTTGTATGTCTTATGGGGCGGCCATCCGCAGCCTAACAGTGCTGCAATCAATAATTTTTCTCCTTTTTTTACCGCCCCCACATAACAATACCCTGCTTTTCCCGTAAATCCGGTCTTTCCGCAGACCGCACCCGCCATGGATGTCAGAAGAGCATTGTGGTTCATACAGGAAAAGCTTCTATCGCCGGAGAGATCTGAAAACGTATGGGACGGTGCTCTTGTGATGGCAAGAAATTCTTCCTTCGCCGGAGAGAGCAGGATCCCGTATCTGAGAATCCGCGCCAGATCTTCCGCCGTTGTGGAATGGATCTTTCCGCTCTCCCTCTCCGTTGCGTCCAGTCCGTTGGGCGTCAGAAAATATGTATCCTCACACCCGAGTTCCACCGCTTTCCGGTTCATCATATCCGCGAAATTCTCCACACTGCCTCCAACGGCCTCAGCGATTGCTGCGGCGGAATCATTGTGGGATTCCAGCATCATGGAGTACAGGAGATCTCTCAGGCGGTATCTTTCCCCTTTTCTCACATGCAGCTTTACCTCCGGCATCGATGCCGCGCGATCTGAGATCAGAACTTCCGTGTCCGGCCCGGCGTTTTCCAGCGCCAGAATACAGGTCATGATCTTCGTGGTACTGGCCATCGGAAGGACTTCCGTCTCGTTTTTTCCGTACAGAACGCGCCCTGTATCGCCGTCCAGCAAAACAGCGGCACGGGAATTCAGAAGGAGAGGATCTGTCTCCGGCTGCGCTGCCGCCGATTCCAGCGCAGGCTGACCAGCCTGACTCCCGCTGTGTTCCGCATACGGATAATTTCCGGGAACTGCAGCCGAAAAAACCAGGAACGCTCCCAGACAGAGCTGCACAATCAGGGACGCACCGCGCTTTCTCTCCATCTTTTCTGTCGGTCTGGTCCATTTGCCGGCCCACGACCGTGCCTTCTCCGCAATATTTTGATTCTTCCACATGTTTCAGGACTTCCGATGCATATTTATCACAACATATGCGTCTGCTTTCTAAGACTTGCCGCGCAATTTTTCCTGTGGTACAATGAAATCTGCTGACTGCCCGTATTTTATCAAAAAGGATATTTCATGAATGTAATTTTAACCTACAAAATCACCGAATCGGAAAGCGGCCGGTCCATCGCTGCATTTCTTCTGGATTCCGGCTATTCATCCCGCCTTGTGGTCCACCTGCGGAACACCGCGGAAAGTTTCTTCCTAAATGGGAAAACCGTCTTTTCCAACACAGTCCTCCAGCCGGAGGACTGCCTGGACGTCCATGTTACGGAGAAAAAGGCTTCTGAGCAGATCGTTCCGGTTCCTGCGGATCTCTCTGTCGTCTTTGAAGACGAACATGTCCTCGTGATCGACAAACCTGCCGGAATGCCGGTCCATCCATCTCAGGGACATTACGAGAACACGCTGGCAAACGCGATCGCCTGGTATTACAGGAATGAGGAGACACCGTTCGTATTCCGCGCCGTGAACCGTCTGGACCGGGATACCTCCGGGCTTATACTTCTGGCAAAAAATCCCTACAGCTCCTGTATTCTCTCTGAGGCCGTGAAGGATCATGCGATCCACAGGGAATACGCCGCCGTCGTTTCCGGAAAGACAGCTGACTCCGGCACCATTGACCTTCCGATCGCCAGAAAAGACGGCTCTACCATTGAGCGCGTCTGCGATCCGGAGCGGGGTGAGGCTGCCGTGACCCATTATCAGACCATCGCATACAACAAGGACGCCGACCTCTCGTTCATCCGCCTCCTGCTGGAGACGGGAAGAACACACCAGATCCGCGTCCATATGAAAGCCATCGGGCACCCACTGCCGGGGGATTTTCTCTACTGCCCGGACTACCGTCTGATCGACCGCCAGCCGCTTCATTCCACCTATCTGAGCTTTTCCCACCCTGCGACCGGGGAGAAGCTTGAATTCTCTGCTCCGCTGCCGCAGGATATGCAGAACCTGTTTCCGGACATCAAAAATCCGGAAGGGCCTGTCTTTTAACGAAA
Organism: Pilosibacter sp. NGB245; assembly: GCF_057397225.1. NCBI lineage: Bacteria > Bacillati > Bacillota > Clostridia > Eubacteriales > Clostridiaceae > Pilosibacter > Pilosibacter sp. NGB245. The sequence goes on from NZ_CM171584.1 coordinate 2,324,451, forward strand.
CAGGTTCCGTCAGCCTCCCTGAATCCTCAAGCCCTTCGGATAATGGTTCTTGAGCATTCCTCCGGCTGCTTTCGCAAACCCAAGTGACATGCCGCCGGTCGTCACGAGAACCCAGCCTTTTGCCGGGATTCCCTGATTTTCAAAATCTTCCTCCCGCAGCGTCTCTCCGCGGAGATATTTCAAGGCAAGAGCCCCAAAACCGACCTCCACCATCTGCTTCACTTCCTCTTTCTTTAAAAACAGGGCCAGAGCATGGGACGGTTCAAGCCTGCCTTTTTTTGCTGTTCCAAGATGTAACCCCGGTCTTAAGACCCTGAGCCCCTTAAGGTCCGGCATCATCTCCGGAACGAGGTAGAGATTTTCTCCAAACAGCAGAAATTTCTTTCTGTCCTCCAGATCTTCTGCATCCATCAGATTCTCTTTTTCAAACTCACGGAATGCGGAGACTGCCTCAGAAAGGGCGCCATCGTCTTTTCTGTTGTCTTTCCTGCTGCCCTTCTTCCGTTTCTCCACGATCTCCGCAGCGTTCTGACTATCTGCCTCCGTCACAGTGTCCCCGGAGTTCTCTCCTTTCACAAGCAGTGCCAGAAAATGTCCTTCCCCATCCGCAAGATGCGGCCAGATCCTGACTGTCTTTTCCAGCTCTTCGTTCCCGTCTGCCCACTCCGGGTGTCCGGCAGAGAAGTACTTCGCAAGTTCCGGCTTTTCCACAGAGAATTCCGGATGGCGCGAGAGGAATCTCGCTACACTCTGTTCATTCTCCTCTGGTGAAAATGTACAGGTGGAATACGCGATCCGTCCGCCATCTTTCAACATGGCTGCCGCGCAGTCCAGAATCCCGTCCTGAAGCCCTGCGCACTGTTTGACATGGTCCGGGCTCCACTCATTTCTGGCATTCTCATCCTTTCGGAACATTCCTTCTCCGGAACAAGGCGCGTCCACCACGATCCCATCAAAAAACTCCGGAAACGCAGGCACAAGCTGAAACGGATCCATGTTCGTCACCACCGCATTTCCGATGCCGAGGCGCTCAATATTCTGGGATAAAATCTTTGCCCGGGCCGGATGGATCTCATTGCAGATTAAAAGCCCCTGCCCGCCCATTTTTCCCGCAAGATGGGTGGATTTTCCTCCGGGTGCCGCACAGAGATCCAGAATCCGCTCTCCGGGCTTTGGGGCTAATGCCTCCGCTGTGGACATGGCACTTGGTTCCTGAATATAGTATGCCCCCGCCTCATGGAACGGATGACGTCCCGGGCGCATATCTGCCTCGTAGTAGAATCCTTCCTTCGCCCAGGGAACTTTTGCAAGTCCTCCCAGGTATTCTTCCAGAGGCGTTCCCGCCTCTGCCGTCCAGCCATTTTTCTGTTTTAACGGATTGACCCGCAGACCGAATTTCCGCTCCGCGTCATAACTTTCAAAAAACGGTTCCGCGTCACTGCCAAGAAGCTTCTCCATCTTTTTCACGAATGCTTCCGGAAGCTTAATCTTCTTCTCTTTTTCCATAGTCTCCTGATCTCAAAAGCGCCCGTCGGGAAAATCCCGGCGGACGCTCTTTCTTAGTCTCTGTTCTTTTACGGACCGTAATCTCTATCTGCAGCAGTCCGTAAATCTGTTTCTTTGAAACTCTGATTACAGTTCGATCTTGTAATCGTCCGCGCCGACACCGTTTACTACATAGTAAGCAGCGCTCTCTTCCGGCTTTACATAGATCTCGATAGTCTTGATATCGCCGACTTTATTGCCTTTCTTTGTGTAGGCTTTCTTAACAGCCGCGATGAGATCTTTCTCTGCAACTTCCTTGCCGGCGAACTGTACAACTACGGATGTCTTGATGTCCTTTGCTGTTGTTCTCTTTGCCGGAGTCTTCTTTGCAGTCTCCTTCTTCGGCTCCTCTGCCTTCTTGGCTTCTGCCTTTGGAGCCTCAGCCTTTGCTTCTGCCTTAACTGTTGCCTCTGCTTCTACAGTGTTATTGCTAACCGGTGCTGCAGCCATTTTCTTTGCTGCGGCTGCGATTGGGTTCTTCTTTGCCATAATGATATCCTCCCGAAAAATGTTGACACACCAAACTGTTTCCTGCCATTTCCTGAGTTGTCGTGCTAAGTAATTGTCATAGCGCATTATAAGCCCTCGTCAGGATTTTGTCAATAAAATCCCGTAAAACTGGCATTTGTAAGCAAAATAGAATCCTGCTTAGCAGGATTCTCCGCCTGCGGCGGGTCGCGTTAGCGACATCATTCCATTCTGCCGCAGTGCGATCCCCCGGAGGGATTTTTTGCTCTATAGGAATCATAACTTTCGTACTTTAATGTAACATGGTCTTTCCTATAGAGCAAAAGATCCGGCAGAACACATATCTGAAAGTGCCCTGCCGGATCAAAATACCAGCTTTATTCTTTTGAATTATTCCTGCAGCTTAAATCCCGGGATCACATCGCTCCACTTGTTGATTCCGATGATCTTCTTCGCGAATTCCGTATACTTCAGAGATTTATTTGTATCAATATATTTGAATACGTTGTAAATATTCTTCGGCATAACGGCGATGACCCTGTTCGGGCTTGACATGTCAACTGTCCAGAGACCAAACGAGCAGGACTGCTCTACCTCGATCACCGCATCGACCTGACGGTTTAAGATAAACGCGTCGATATACGGGTTGTTGTCCACAAGATAGTACGCGTAGGCAAATGCCGCTGCCTGGATATCATAGACGTCTCCACGGGTCGCGCTCTTTGATGTAAAGCCCTCCTCAGAGAGAATGATATGACGGACATTTCCGCCTGCATCGCGCATGATGTCCTTCTGGAAGTAATCTGTCAGGACGTTGAGGTTTTTGAAGTTTACGACCGGTGAATCTTCGGTATTGTTGACAGCTCCCGTCTGATCATCATCCCAGAACTCCGGCTCCGTCATCGGATGCGGGTACGGGTGGTAGGCAAGTCCCCACTCGATATTCCCCTCGTCACGGATATCGGCGTTGAAGCGGTCAATAAAATCCTTTGCACCGTACATCAGGTTGGAGTTTGCGCGCTTCCACTCATAGTCCGTGGAGAAGAAGACTCTCGCGTTCCGGCTCTGGCTCTTGATCGCCGTGTAGGCCACACGGAATACCTTTGAGTAAAGCTTTGTATAGGAATCAATGTCCATCGGGCCGGTGTAGTTCCAGTTTAAGTTGTTGTTGATCTCATTTCCGACGATCCAGTTGCTGACACGGCCGTAGTCATCGTGGGCACCGGAATAGCGCTCTGCCATAAAGGAGAGCAGCGCACGGGTCGTCTCATATCCCTGCTCCGTGGAGACATTAAAACCGTAGTAGAAAGCTTCCTTTCTCTTCGCAAGCCCGGCTTCGTGAAGCTCCGGGTAGCTGTCGTTCCAGCCATTTAAAAGGATCGCCGTCACAACGATTCCTTTCGCGGAGAAGGCACTGATCATCTTATCATAATCCTTGATGAGATCACCGTTGAAGTTGTAGGTCTTTCCGTTGTATTTGTATTTTAAATTACCGCCCACAAGCTGGTGATACGGGATATTGACCGTCGTGTGCTTTACGCCCAGGTTCAGAGCGTCACCGAGCATATCGAGCTGGATCAGAAGTCCTTTTTTGCTCATCGGCTCCGGGTAATCCTCGCGATATTTTGCCACATCGCCCGGGTTCGTCACATAGATCGCATTGCTGATCGGGGTGTAGGTGCTGCCGGTCTTTAACGCAACCACGAATCTGGAATAGAGCATCGTATCCGTGGAATCACCGCTGTATTTTAAGGTAAATTTTAACTTGTCGGATTTGTTGCTCCATGCGATGTAGTCCGTTCTGGAGCCTATCTCAGACTCATATGGGTGAAGCTCGAACAGATAATAATAGCCATCATCCGGAGTTTCCCCCTCATTTAAAGCGCCGGTCGTAGCTGTTCCTGTGACGGAAATGCTGTTTCCGTTCTCTACTGAACAAGCCTTCAGCCTTGCGCTGTCATAAGCAAAGCTCGTGAAGCATCCCACCGCTGCGGTCATCAGAAGTCCCATAAGAAACGCCGCACCACTGCGGAATAATGTTCTTTTTTTCATGTCGTTTTCCCGCCTTTCTTTTTTGCCTAGACTATTTTATCATCTGGGTTTTGGTGATTCAATTACGATTCCCTTACGATTTTACGGCAATCTGCCGCCTTTTTCGCCATCTTTGCGGCATCAGGACCGCCGGAACCGACCGATTTTGATACAAAATATAAGCACACTCTTTCCGTCATGCTAAAAAAACTCCAGAACAAGTGCCGCCAGATTCGCCGCGAAATGGAACACCACCGGTGCCTTCACCGTATTCGTTTTTTCCATAAGATATGCCAGGATCAGCCCCATAAAGAAGCTGTAGATTCCCTGCACAAGGTCCCAGTGGAACACACCGAAAAACGCCGCGGTCATAAATGCTGCCGCCGGGGCGGATACAAGCTCCTTGCATCTTCCATAGAGAACGCCGCGGAAAAAATATTCCTCAAGGATCGGGGATGCCGCCAGAAGCACCACAGCCTCCAGCCACAGATTTCCTGTGAACAGGCTCTCATCTGCCAGGGCCGCGCCAGAGATCTGAAGCGCTCTCACCACAAGGCCGAACGCCAGAGATACTCCCGCGCCACTGAAAAATGCCGCAGCCGCGATTTTTCCGTTCCAGTGTTCTTTTCCCCTGAACACCGAATCCTCTCTATAAAGATGTACCAGCATCGGAACCGCGATGACTGAGCGGAACAAGGTATCCCATAAGATCACGTCGTCCCCGAAAATCGTTGTCTGCGCAAGCGGAAGTTCAATGATACATGCTACCGCCAGACAGAACAGTATTGGAAAAAGAATCCTCCGGATCCTGATCTTCAATTTTTTCTCTCCTTTCATACTGCCGAACCGGCAGCTTTACGCGCACCAACACATCTTACCACATTTTGCGATGGAATACAAATATCTGGGGTGGAATATATTATAAAAAGCAGTTCCATGAGACATCTGCACGTCTCTGGAACCACATGAAAAGGATATCATTTCATGAAATTTCCATTTTTCTGTCTTTTAAAAAAATTTCCGCGCGATCATGACCAGATTTTCGCAGGAAGCCGTCCAGCCGCACTTCTCCTGGCTCTCATCCTACTCCCCCTCTCCTATGTCCTCGGCGCTTTCGCCGCCACCGTCATTCCGTCAGTCCCGGCATCTGCGGACGGAAACTGGGGACTCTCATTCCAGCAGGATGGAAAACCGCCTGTCGCTAACGCCACGGCAGATGAATTAAAGCAGTACAACACCTGGTACGCCGATCTTTCCGGCGAGAAAGTCATCTACCTGACCTTCGACGCCGGATACGAGAACGGCAATACCCCCATGATCCTGGACGCCCTGAAAAAACATCAGGTTCCCGCCGCGTTTTTCGTCGTCGGAAACTACCTGGAGACCAGCCCGGACCTCGTAAAACGCATGGTCTCCGAGGGGCATATTGTCGCAAACCATACATACCACCACCCGGACATGTCGAAGATCAGCGATCCGGAAAGCTTCGCGAAAGAGCTCTCAAGCCTCGAAACAAGCTACGCAGAGATCACAGGAGAGACCATGCGGAGATACTACCGGCCGCCCCAGGGAAAATACAGCAAAGCGAATCTTCAGATGGCAAAAGCTCTCGGCTATCAGACCTTCTTCTGGAGTCTCGCCTATGTGGACTGGTATCAGGATCAGCAGCCCACAAAGGAGGAAGCGTTCAAAAAACTTCTCGGCCGCATCCATCCGGGTGCCATCGTGCTTCTGCACAGTACTTCCTCCACAAACGCGGCGATCCTCGATGAGCTGCTGACGAAGTGGGAGGAGATGGGCTACCGGTTCGGGACATTGGATGAACTTGTCCGGAAGGCTGCTGCCACACAACAATTTCAGCAAGTTTAAAATTCCCTGGTCTGCAGTGTTCACCAGCTTCATACAGCGAAAGCTGACATTTTCACGCATACCGGCAGCACCTGTAAACGTAACTTTCATTCGAACATATAATATAAATAAGAATGGGCCTTGGCATATCTCGCGCCTCGCGCGGTCGCTTGCGACAATCTACATCTTCGCGCGAGTGCGCATCATTGGCACGTTAGTGCCTTTTGTGTAATAGGGAATTCCCTATTACACAAAAAGCACCTGCTGCCCTCTAAATTTATAGAAGACACAACAGGTGTTTTTACCATAGCTTATTCCCTTTCCGCTGCAACGCGGCATCCTGTCCTAATCCGGCTCCACGATCCGGTATCCGACGCCAACCTCTGTAAAAATATACTGCGGCTCCGCCGGATTCTTCTCGATCTTTCTCCGGATATTCGCCATATTCACGCGAAGGATCCGGTTATCGTTCTTCATATTCGGTCCCCAGATCTCTTTAATAATATAGTCGTAAGTCATGACTTTCCCGGCATACTTTCCAAGAAGACTCACAATTTTATACTCGTTCTGGGTCAGCCCCGCGTCCACACCGTCGATAAACACGCGGTGCTTGTCATAATCGATGGTCAATCCGCCGGATTTAAAAACTCCCGTCTGTCCGCCCGGCTGATTCGGGATCCCAGACCTTGTGTGACGGATCGCGGTGCGGATCCTTGCGAGAAGCTCGGATGTTCCAAAAGGCTTCGTGATGTAATCGTCAGCTCCGAGATCCAGCGCCTCCACCTTATCCCTCTCATGGGTTCTCGCCGACACAACGATCACCGGCATCGCGGACCATTCCCGCACGCCCTGTAAGATCTTCATGCCGTCCATATCCGGCAGACCGAGGTCTAAGATCACCACGTCCGGACACTGGGAGGTCACCATGCTGTATGCCTCCGCTCCCGTCTGCGCGACGATCACATCGTAATTGTTCGCTTCCAGCACTGTCTTGATGAAATTGCTGATCCTCTTGTCGTCTTCCACGACCAGCACTCTGTCTTTAATCTCCATATTCCGTGTCCACTCCTTTCGGCAGCCAGAACATCACTCTGGCACCGCCTTCTTTTCTGTTTTCTGCTTTCATGATTCCGTCGTGGGCTCTTACGATGGTCATGCAGACCGAAAGTCCGATTCCCATATTTCGCTTGGAATCGCTCTCTTTTCCGTCCTCCGACTGGAAACTTCCGTCGAACATTCTCGGAAGAACGGACTCCTCGATTCCGGCACCGTCATCCTCAACGGAGAATTTCACCTGGTCCCCGTCCTCCGTCACGATCAACCAAATCTTTGTCATACCATCCGCGTGGAGCACGCAGTTTTCCAGGAGATTTACGATCACCTGCTCGATCAGGATCGCGTCCATAGGCACAAACAGGACATCTTCCGGCACTTTCGGGATTATCTCGATATCCGGGAATCGTTTTCTGAATTTCGTGATCGCTCCGCTGATCACGTCCTCCACCAGTTCATCTTCCTTATTGATCCTGGCGGTTCCATCCCCGATCCTCGTGATGGAAAGAAGGTTTTCCACCATCCGGACGAGCCACTGACCCTCGGATTTCATGTCCTCAAGGAGTTCCAGGATATTTTCCTTAGAGAGTGCGTCATAGTTGTCGATGATCCCGGACGCGGAACCGACGATCGCCGTCAACGGGGTGCGGATATCATGGGAGACCGCCCGCAGAAGGTTCGCGCGCATCTTTTCCCGCTCAACCTCCAGCCGCATCTGCTCCTGTTTCTTGATCTGGGTCGTCAGGGCGCTGACGCTGCAGGCCACAGCCAGCATGGCAACGAAGGTCAGCGGGTATCCTGTGATCGCAAAGTTCAGTTTGAAATACGGGAACGTAAATACATAGTTCACGCCGAACACAGCGATGATCGATGCGACGATTCCATAAACATATCCATCCGTAAAGCGGGACACAAACAGCACCGCCAAAACGAACAACAGCGGGACGTGCGTGTCTGATTCTGAGATCCGCTGGACAAGAAAACAAAATGCTGTCGCGATTCCCAGGATCCCGAACGCGATCCCGCTGTTCTTTAACACTGATCTGACTTTTGTGCTCATAGGGGAACCTCCGGTTTTTTTATGATCCATGAAGAACAACTGCTGCCATTCTTATCACTTGTTCTTCTTTTGGATTCATTATAACATAATTTCTGCTAAAATCGTGTTAAGATTGCAGATAATTTTCCGAAAAGTCACCCGTCTTAATGATATTTGTTCAGATTTCACTGCCGGTTTTTCAAGCAGCCAGTCAACCATCCCTTTATTTTAACGATATAAAGAATATCCGTACTTCACTTTTCTATAAATCTTCTGAGCGATCATGACCGGAATATAACCCGTGATCACGATGGTCGGAATACCGCCTACAATTGCAACAAGGATGATGAAAAGGATCGAAAATAAATTAGCCATGATATAGACCTCCCAAACTCTTCTTTTATATCCACCCCGCTTTTGTTTCCTGCAAAGAATCTTTGCCAAATTTCTTTTTCGGGATGTTTTTAATCTGACAGGATGAAATTTCTCTCCTGTTTTTAAGTCGAACCATATATATCACAGAATTTTTATCCCCGCTACCTTTTTACCTGCTTTTTAGCCGCCGCTTAATCGCTTATTTTTTCTCCTTAACACGAATTTTGCAAATAACATGTACAATATATTTCGTCAGGATTTTCGTAACTTTTGTATGTATTTTTTCACGTTTTGCGTCATCTTAACAGACTTTTTCAAAAATATAATTTAATTTTTGCAGTCTGGGCTTCCCTACATATGCTAAAAAGAGCTGCTGACCCAAATATAGTCACACAGCTCTTTTCAGCTTTGCGCAGAAAAATCTTCCTCCGCGCCTTATTTACTTCTCAAGCATCTTGTCCGCATGGTCAAGGGCTTCCTCAATATTCCTGCAGAAGTTCTCTCTGCCCACCAGATCAACGAATCCGGCTTTCTCCATCGCGCGCATCGGCTGCTCGTTGACATGGGACAGGATCAGAGTCACGCCGTTCTTTTTGCAGCGCTCATAGAGGGCTGTCATGGAGTTCATGGCCGTGCTGTCCGCCGCCGGTACTGCACGCATACGAAGAATCAGGCATCTTGTGCCTTCCCCCACTGTGATCTGATTGATGCGGTCAGCCGCGCCGAAGAATAACGGTCCTGTGAGCTCATAGACTGCAAGCTCCATCGGGATCTGGCGTAAATCTGCCGGGTTGATCTCCTCTGCCGCCGCCTTCAGCTGCGCTTCCTCTACAGAAGGAATCGCATTTGCCTTTTTCGCGCCTTTGGCAGCTTCCTCTTCGTCGCGCTTCTGCTCCTCAAGTTCCTCCACATGGAGCCAGCTTCTGACTCCCATCTCATCGCTCATGCGCTTCATGAACAGCAGGCAGGAAAGGACCATGCCCACCTCGATCGCTACGACAAGGTCAAAGACAACGGTTAAGAAGAAGGTAAGAACAAGAACTGCGATATCGCTCTTCGGAGCCGTCTTTGCGAGTCTTGCGAAGGTTCTCCACTGGCACATGTTGTAGGCTACCATGAACAGGATCGCCGCGATCGTCGGCATCGGGATCCAGCTTGCATACGGCATCAGGATCACGAGAATCAGAAGAAGGACGCCCGCATGGACCATACCTGCCACCGGAGTACGTCCGCCGTTTTTGATGTTTGCTGCTGTACGTGCGATCGCACCGGTTGCCGGGATACCGCCGAACAGGGCGGAAACGATATTACCTGCACCCTGGGCAACAAGCTCTGTGTTGGAGCGGTGCTTTCCGCCGATCATGCCGTCTGCAACGACGCAGGAAAGCAGGGACTCGATGGCTGCCAGGATTGCGATCGTGAATGCGTCGGATAAAGAGCCCTGGATCACGTCATAGCTGAATGCCGGCATATGGAAGGCCGGAAGTGCATTGCTGACGCTGTAGAGATCTCCGATCGTGTTGACCTGTAACGGAAGGAATTTTACCATCACGATACCTGCGATGACTGCCACTAAGGATCCCGGGATCTTCTCTGTGATCATCGGCATCACGATGAGGATCGCAAGGCAGACAAGACCAACGATCACCGCATGGATATTCATCGTACCGAAACCGGCTGCAAACGCTTTTAACTTCTGCATCGTCTCGATCGTCTCCATGCCGGCCGGGTAGGTCACTCCAAAGAAATCCTTTAACTGTCCGATCACGATGGTCACCGCGATACCGGAGGTAAATCCGGTCGTGATCGTGAACGGGATAAACTTGATCAGGGAACCAAGCTGGCAGAATCCCATGATAACAAGGATGATACCTGCCAGGATCGTAGCGACTGCCAGACCTTCCACGCCGCTTCTCGCAACGATGCCGGCTACGATCGTCGCGAACGCCGCTGTCGGGCCCGCGATCTGTACCTGGCTGCCGCCTAAGAATGAGATCACAAATCCTGCTGCGATCGCCGTGTAGATACCCTGCTCCGGCCCCACGCCGGATGCCAGTGCCAGCGCGATAGATAACGGAAGGGCGATGATGGCTACGATGATACCCGCTACGACGTCAGACATCAGCTGGGCACCGGAATACTTCTTCAATGTTGTGAACAACATTGGACGTATTTTTTCCATACTCAAACTCTCCTTTTTTCTTTTCGTGTTCTAAATATAGTAGGATCTTTTTTGTTTTCTAAAGAATTTACCTGAAATTTCTTTTAAAACAAAAAATAACCGCCAGCCGTAAAAAGACCGACAATTACCTATTATACAGAAAAATAAGGAGCTGTCCAGTTTTTTCGGGATTTTAGCGGAAATAGATATATTTTTAACATGATGCGCAGTATGATGACTGATCTTACGCGATCAGGAACCGGGCAACCGTAGTTTCTTGCAGGTAAATGGAGGCAGAAAAATCCCCGCACATACCTGTCTGCCAGGCACATGCGGGGATCTATGATTACTCTGCGTTTTCTTTTTTAGTTTTAGCATTGATACCGGATTGTTCCGCACTTCGTGCTCCCACAATCCTTTCGCTCATGTCGTTATACGCATCCATATTCAGATTTCCCATCAGCTTATCCACCACAAGGGCATTCGTCAGGGAACCTGTGACGTTGATCATGGTTCTTGCCATATCGATGATCGGGTCGATCGCTAAGATCGGGCTTACCATACCGAACTGGGCGCCCATGCCGACGCCGGAAAGTCCGACGGAAGCTGCCATCGTGGCTGTTCCCGGGATACCGGCGATTCCAAGAGAACCGATCGTAACGACAAAGATCGTCATCACAATCATCGTGATATCGATCGGAGTTCCTGTCACGTTGCAGACATAGATGATCAGAAGTGACGGGAAGATACCCGCGCAGCCCTGCATTCCTGCGGTTGTACCGAATCCGGCTACAAAGCTTGCGGTACCCTGGTCAACACCAAGCTTCTTTGTCAGTGTCTCGATCGTCATTGGAAGACATCCGACGCTGGAGCGGGAGGTGAATGCCATCAGCATGGTCGCAAACGATTTCTTTATGTATACGACCGGATTCAGAGCGTTGATCACAAGGAAGAAGATCTGAATGATAAACTGAACGACAGCCGCCACATAAAGCGCGATGATGAATTTTCCGACTTCCAGGATGGAGGAGAGACCTCTCTGCGCGATCGTGTTCGCGAGGAGCGCCATCACAGCCCACGGCATGTAGTCGAGGATCAGGAGCGCCATATTGATCATCGCCTTGTGAGCCGCGTTGATCAGATCGTATAACGGCTTCGCCTCTTCCTTGCTCTCATAGTTGATCCACCAGATCGCAAGACCCAGGAATCCGGAGAAGATAACGAGGCCGATGATGTTGCTGTCGACCATCGCCTGCACGATGTTTCCCGGGATCAGGTTTTTGATGGTCGTAGCGACCGGGGTAATATCCTTAGCAGTCGCGGTTCCATCTTCCACGATCGCTGCGCCTTTTCCGACGCCGAACAGCGTTCCGATCACGATACCGGTCACAGATGCGATCGCAACCATCCCCATCGTGACTAAAAGTGTCTTTTTTACGAGCTTCGCCATGCTGCTGCCCTGCTGCATGTTGATGATCACCTGCATGATGGAGATCATGACGAGCGGGACAACGATCATCTTGATCAGGTTGATGTAGCCGCTTCCGAACATTGCAAACCAGGTTGTCGTCTCTGCGACGAAAGCAACTTCCATCGGTTTATCCGGGAATCCGGCCACAAACTGGATCGCCAGGCCGAGGACAAGTCCAAGTCCGGTACCAACCATGACTACGGCAGCAAAATCCATGTGTTTTTTATGGTACAGCACATGGATCAGATAAAACAGAGCCGCGAGAACAGCGAGGAACGCGATCGTCCGAACGTCGCTGATCATCAGAAACTACTTTAAAAATACGTTTTCCATCTTCTTTTAACTCCTGGTGTTTTCTAACTTCCTTGTTTTTGGTTTTTGTCCAACTGCACAAATACGGCAGTCCGGATTTTTTTACTGCGAAGAGTGAATTTTCTCCACCTGCTTCACATAGAGCGTCTCTCCCGAAACCGTGAATTTTACCTCATACCCGGCAAATTCCATCCCGTAGACCCGTGCCGGATCTTCCTGGTAGGACGGACGCGGATCCTGGGAAAGGACGGTGCGGAGCGGGGCGCGTTTCTCCTCCGGAAGGAGTGTTAAGAACTCCTCCGGGATCCGGACATTGAGCCCGTATTCCTTCGTCTGGTCCGTAAACCCGCCCTTCGCCTCCGGATGGCTGTCCGCGAAGGGAATATACGGCTTGATATCAAAGACCGGCGTCCCATCCATCATATCCGCCCCTGTCACCACAAGGACCGGCATTCCGTTCTCCCCGGTTTCCACCGCCTTTAAGCGGACCACGGAGAGCCCCAGGGAATTCGGGCGAAACGAAGATCTCGTCGCAAACACGCCGACTCTCGTGTTTCCGCCGAGCCGCGGCGGGCGGACGGTCGGAGACCACTTCTTCGGATCCCTCACATTTTCGGAGAACTCCCAGATCAGCCAGAGATGGGAGAATTCTTCGATCCCGCGGACCGCGTCCGGATTGGAAAACTCCGGTTCAAATACGATCCGGGACTCCAGATCTCCTGTGAGGCCGCTCTGCCTGGGGATCCCGAACTTTGTCGGAAAATCCGTGTGGATCCTGGCAACCGGGCGGATCCTGTGATCCGTATTTCCCGATCCCGATTCTTTCACTGACATAGGCGCTCTCCTTCCTTCTTTTCACTGACTGTTTCCTGTTCCCGGTCTTGTTTTTCACCGGTCACACTCTGAGGTCATTCTCATCCGCGAATATCGAGCCATTCTTTCAACGCAGCCATCTGTTTCTTTGCGTCGAGAACTCCGACCTGATACGTCTTTTCGATCTCCTCTGCACTTCTCGAAGTCCTGCTGATCGTGAGCGGTACACTCGGCCGGATCACAAAGATCTTTCCTTCTTTTTCCAGCTTCTCGATCCTGCGGATGCTGCGGTTGTACTCCACCGAGCGGTTCTTTAACACCTCGGCAAATTTCGGGTACTTCCGGTACACAAGATCCGCCATCCAGGCATTCTCCGGCTTTTTCCGGTACTCCAGATCACGGGTCAGAACGACAACATCCTTTGTAAAACCGAGTTTCATGAATGCCTCGACCGGAACGCTGTCGGTACAGCCGCCGTCGAGAAGCTTTCTGCCGCCCAGCTCCACAAACTTTGAGACATACGGGAGCGACGCTGACGCGCGGATATAATCGATATCCTTCTTCATGTCATGAAGCTTCGCGTAGACAGGTGTTCCCTTCTCCACATCGCTGCAGACCACATAGAAATCCGTTTTCTCCTTATTGCGGTCGAACGCCTCATAATCATAAGGATCCAGGACCTCCGGAAGTTCATGGTAACAGAAATCCGTGTCCACAAAGTTTCCGGTCCGTATCATGTTCTCAGCGCTCATAAAGCGTTTGTCCGCACAGTATTTTTTATAATACCGGATACTTCTCCCCCGCTGCCCGGACAGGAAACTGCATCCATGGACTGCACCTGCCGAGACACCGATCACGCCGTCAAATTCAAGCCCCTCATCCAGAAAGACATCGAGCACACCCGCGGTATAGATCCCGCGCATGCCGCCGCCTTCGAGAACAAGACCTGTCTTATTCTTTGCTCTATCTTCACTTTCATTGTTCAAAAGCTCTTTTCTCTCCTGCTCCAATGTTTTTTCCTCCTTCCTATCATAAAAGGGCATCGGATTCCTATTTTACAACGAATGCGGCTCCCCGTCAAGGAAGCCGCATTCTGCAAGTCCATATAAGTTTTATCATCGTTACTTTTAATCGACCAGTTTATCCAGTTCGCTCACATACTCGGTCTTGTCGCTCGTCACATGTCCGGCTTTTCCCGCATAGAGGTTTACCGCAACCTGAGATTTTTTGACCGGCTGCATCGTTCCGGCACCTGCAACGCAGCCGCCCGGGCATGCCATTCCTTCCAGAAGATAGCCATTGTACTTTCCGGCTTTGGCGAGCTGAAGAAGTTTCTTGCACTCCTTTAAGCCTTCCGCGTTCGCAACCTTGATCTCCTTCCCCGGATACATCTGTGCGATCACATCCACCACGGATTTCGCGACACCGCCGGCAACCGCAAAGTTTCGTCCATCCTTCGATGCAGCATTGACTCCGCCTTCATCCTCCTCGATATTTTCGATGTCGACATGGCGCGCATCAAAGATTCCCGCCATCTCCTCGAAGGTCAGGACAAAATCCACATCGCTGCGCACGGAAGTCCGCATCGCCTCCAGCTTTTTCGCCGCACACGGTCCGATAAAGACAACTTTCCCTTTCTCATGTTTCTTCTTAATGAGTCGCGCTGTCAGCGTCATCGGTGTCAATGCCATCGAGATGCAGTTCGAGTAGTCCGGGAACAGCTTTTTCGCCATCACCGACCATGCAGGACAGCAGGAGGTCGCCATAAACGGAAGCTGTTCCGGAACTTCTTTCACGAAGTCCTCCGCCTCCTGGACTGCACATAAATCCGCGCCGATGGCAACCTCAAAGACATCCGCAAATCCGAGCGCTTTCATAGCCGCACGGAGTTTTCCGGGTGTGACCTTCTGTCCGAACTGACCGACAAACGCCGGTGCCACAGCCGCATAAACGCGCTCGCCCGTCTGGATTGCGCGGATGACCTGGAAGATCTGGGATTTGTCTGCGATCGCACCGAACGGGCAGTTCACAAGGCACTGTCCGCAGGACACGCACTTATTATAGTCGATATCTGCCTTTCCGTTCATGTCGGAGTGGATCGCATCCATCCCGCACGCCGCCGCACACGGACGTTCCTGGATGATGATCGCATGGTACGCACAGACATTGGCACACTGTCCGCACCGGATACACTTATCCGGGTCGATCTTCGATCTTCCGTTCGTCCGGTCAAGCGTCACGGCATCCTTCGGGCAGACCTCCACGCACGGATGTGCCAGGCAGCCCTGACAGCCGTCTGTCACGTAAACACGCTTTTCCGGACATGCATTGCACGCAAATTTGATCACGTTGATGAGCGGCGGCGTGTAGTAAGTCTCCGGTTTGTCCGCCTCCTCGATCCCTGTTGAGACAGGCGCCGGATCCGCTGCCCCGCGGTACGGAAGTCCCATCGCAAGCCGCAGTCTCTCGCTCACGATCGCCCGCTCAAGAAACACATCATTTCTGAAATTTCCAACTTCTCCCGGAATGATCTTATAAGGTAGTTCCTCGATTCGTTTGTCCACCGGCCATTCCGTATGGTACGCCATTCTTGCTACTTCCCGGAAGATCCGGTGACGGATCTCCTGGATCCTTGTCTCTACACCTCTCATAAATGTTTCCTCCAAACATTTTCGTTGATACGTCCTTCCATCTCCTGTCTCCCACATTCGCAGGATCAGCGAGCCGGACAGATCTTTCTTGTCAAAAATATAACACCGGCATTCTTTTTCTTCAAGACCAAGTTTCCGCTTATCTGCCTTTTTGTTAAGATTCATGCAGGATCTTAACGTTTTTATCTGCCGGTATTCCGCTGTTTTTTCGTGGGATGGAATTTCCCGGGCTGAGAATTCCATTTGCATTTTCGTCCTATGCCTTTTATAATAGGAACAGCAAAAGATCCGGCACCTGTGCATGGATCTCTTTACAGAAATTTCCGTGCAGACAAGTTTCTGCCCCACCAATGAAAGGAGTTTTTCCCATGGCATTCAAAGAAGTTGATATCAAGAGTCTCACCTTTAATCCCTTTACAAAGATCGGTTCCGAGTGGATGCTGATCACTGCCGGCGATCAGTCCGGATACAACACCATGACCGCAAGCTGGGGCGGTCTCGGCGTTCTCTGGGGCAAAAATGTTGCCACCTGCTATATCCGCCCGCAGCGCTACACAAAGAAATTCGTCGACGCGAACGATACCTTTACCC
The DNA here is from genome assembly GCF_057397225.1 of Pilosibacter sp. NGB245. NCBI lineage: Bacteria > Bacillati > Bacillota > Clostridia > Eubacteriales > Clostridiaceae > Pilosibacter > Pilosibacter sp. NGB245. The sequence goes on from NZ_CM171584.1 coordinate 2,340,809, forward strand.
TGTCCTTCTACGGGCCGGAGCACAAACAGGCACTCTCCATCTGCGGTTCCAAATCCGGCCGTGACTGCGATAAGGTCAAAGAAGCCGGTCTGACTCCGTACTTTGTTGACGGTACAGCAGCTTTCGAGGAAGCAGACATGGTCTTCGTCTGCAAAAAGCTCTACGAGGATGAGATCCGCCCGGAGAACTTCATCGCAAAAGAAAACGATGAAAAATGGTATCCGGAGAAAGATTACCACACCGTTTATATCGCGGAGATCACAAAAGTTCTTGTGAGAGAATAATCCTGCGTTTCCAGCCAGACGTGCGTGAGACTTGGCGTATAATTCCGGTCGGCACAAGCCGGTAGATTCCGATAATCTATATCAACATAAAAAGACCTGCAGATTTCATACATTTCTGCAGGTCTTTTTCGTTTTATGCATTTATCATATTTTCTTTGATCATCCGATAAAATCGTAATTCTTACCCGTGAAAAAACTGCCATAGCAGCATTCTGCCGACATTCCTTTACTGCTCGCTCATCTTCCTGTCATACGCCTCTTTCAGGCTGCACTTCAGCGTGATTCCCAGATCTTTGAATACCAGATCCAGACCGGCCATCACGGCTCCCACTTTCTCCGGATAGGCGTTTTCGCCCATATGCCCGATGCGGATCACTTTCCCCGCAAACGCGCCGAAGGATCCGGCCAGCATGATGTTGCATTTTTCCTTCATCGCGGTGAGGATCGCGGTGTCCGTGGTCCCTTCCGGGACATTGAATACCGTCACAGTGTTGGAAAATCCTGTCTCCTGGTATAATTCCAGGCCGGCTTCTTTTACTGCCGCCCGGACCGCATTTCCGATCTTTGCATGCCGCTCCAACATATACGGATCATTTTTAATGTTATCGAACGCCTGTCTCAGTCCGTAGATATCGCTGATCGGCATCGTATACGGGAACCACTTTTTCTCATAATAGCCGTCAAACGCCAGGATGTTCGCATAGAAGGACGCGACCGGTGTTTTCCGCGAATGCATCGCCTTGTAAGCATCCGCACTGATCGTCACAAAACTTAATCCTGGAGGTGCGGAAACCGCTTTCTGGGATCCTCCGCAGAGAAGATCGATCTGATAATCGTCCACCCGCATCTCCTCGCCGAACATGGCCGAAACGGAGTCCACCAGGGTCAGGATCCCATACTTCTTTAACAGCGGGCAGAGCTTTGAGACATCATTTAACATCCCGCTTGGAGTGTCACAGTGTACCAGCGCCGCATATTTAAAGTCATGATCTTTTTCCAGATATTTTTCCAGTTCCGCCACATCAAACGCGTTGCGGTAGTCGGTGGAGTAAAGGACCGGCTCTCCGCCGTACATGGTCACGAACCCGGCAAAGCCTTTTCCGTATTCTCCGTTATCCATTACAAGCACGCGGTCTCCCTTTTCGGTGAGCGTCGCACAGGCCGCTTCCAGTCCTAAAATTCCTTCTCCGTCGAGGATCAGCGTCTCATTTTTCGTATGAAGGAGCTCGCTGATCTCCTCACAGGTCTCCTTGTAAAAATCATAGAAATCGGCATCCAGATCCGGATTGGTGCAGGCAAGCGCCCGCGCCTGCCGTACATTTTCCCGCACCTGTGTAGGGCCGGGTGTCATGATATCGTACATAATCTCTTCCTTTCTCTCGCCTGCAGGATCAAATCCCTGCCCGGAGCTTCCTTTTATTTTAAGACAGGGCGCAGGATCTTGCGAAGCGGCTCAATGCAGATCATAACGATTACAGCTGCTGTGCCGATCTGGACCAGATTTCCCGGGATCGAAGCAACCGGGGCAAACACGTTGTGATAAATGATCACTTCTGCGATATAGTATCCTACAACCTTGATCACGCACGCAACCGCGATCGCGATCGCATCTCTCGTTAAGCTGTGGTGTCCTTCTGTGATCGCGCCAACTGCGTAACCCATCGCACCTACGATCACGAACGTAAACGGCGCCCATGCCGTCCAGCCGGATAACAGATCAAACAGTCCCATACCAAAAGCGCCAGCCAGCATGCCAGTGCGTTTTCCAAGCAGGATCGCGCAGATAAATAACGGTACATTTCCGAGATGGATCAGTCCTCCGTTTGCCGCGATCGGGAGTCTCACATTTACAAAGGCTGTAAATACATACGTCAGCGCAATAAACATTGCATCTAAAACGAGTTCTTTTGTGCTGTATCCTTTTTTTGCAGCCACTGCTGCCTGGTTTGTGCTCATATCATCATTCCTCTTTTCCCGATGAATGTACTCTCAGGGCCCTTGGAGAATGACATCAGGCTTTCTTTTTGTATTTGCTGTATCAGCTTAGCCTTATGATATATGATATATGGACTTTTTAAAACAGCCAGTTTTTGTTAATTTGACCAGTCCAGATTACCGTATTTTTCTTGTTCGCCCAAAATACAGCATATCATGGTCGGAAGTCATGAAGAACTCTACAGAGCAATGGAAACGGACCGGGTCGACCTCGTACTGAATGACCAGAGACGGGCATTTTCCGACCGCTACAACAATGAAATCCTGGCTGAAAGCCGGATGTATATCGAAATTTCCAGCCGAAATACGCTTGGACGTCTGGAAATGATCGATATCGCTGAATTAAAAAATATCCCCTGTATCCTGATGACCCATCCGGACAGGGATATATGCCCGTCGATGTGATCGGCGATCCTGTATGGTCGGATTCCACCATTGACCGGATTCCTCTCGTCAGAAACGGGGATCCTGTCCGGAAGACATACTGCGCCTTCTGGCGAAAGGATAATTCCGGGTATTACATTGAGGATTTTTCGGATATGTTAAAAGAAGCTTTTGCATGAGAATTTTATTACATAAATCGGAATTTATCAGTTAATAAGTTTACTCGCCAGTCCATTGCATTCATATTGACACCTCACATTGATCATTGTCTATGTTCAATATAATATAACATAGATATTTGTCAATGTATGTATTTTAAAAAAAGAGAATCAAGTTTTTGATTCTCTTCATACATTCATTATAGCTTTTATCCTCCATTTTATTTGCCCCAAACAGCCGCTGCATTCGACCTTACAAGCAGTTCTTCCACAGGCAGACCAATCGGACAAATATCATGACAAGATAACGACTTCCCGCATCCCTCAAAATATTTCTTCTTATATTCAGCAGAAATCTCATTCAAATGAGTGCTTTCCTGTTCTTCATTCAGAATCCGAAATGCGTTGACTGCAGCAACAGCGCCTGCGAAAGTCCCATTTGCAGAGAAGTTAGGACACACTTCAAGGCAGCAGCCACACATCAGACAGCGTGCCGACTGGTATCTCGGTTCATGTGTCCACGGATTCATATAAGCTTCACTTTCAAGCCAAAGATTCAGTTTTTTCAAATTTTCAAACAGAATTGACCGGTCAACGATCAAATCTCTTACAAGCGGAAATTTGCTTAAAGGTTCCAAGGTGATTGTAGAACCTTTTAACGTATGTAGAAATGTAGAGCATGCCAGCCTCGGACGTTCGTTAATCAGCATGGCGCAAGCCCCACATTTTCGCACCATACAGCTACATTCCCAGCTGATGGGAGTAACTATATTTCCTGAGTTATCTTTCAAAGGGGTTCTACTGTTCAATTCCTTTAGAACAGTGGCAACAGAGCTGTTTTTGCTTCCGTCATACTCAAATTCCTGCCAATAACTGTCTGATTTCTGACTCTCCTGCCGCTTGATTCTTATTTTATATACCAAGTGAATCACCGCCTTTCTGGAACAGGTACAAAGGAAATCTGTATCTGCTTTCCATCAAATCTGGCTACCGTTGTTTTAAGGTAATCATCGTCATTGCTCTTCGGATAATCCTCCCGCCAGTGTGCACCACGGCTTTCTTTTCTTGCAAGAGCACTCTTTAGAACTGCCATGCCAAGCAATGGAAGATTTCCTGTCAGCGCTTGTACCGTTTGAATCCCATTTAACAACGTATTCTCATTTCTGACAACGCCCATAGTCTCCTGCATCACTTTGTTTAATTGCTTTATTTCTGAAATTTGAGACGCTGGTGGAAAATCTATCTGTGTCGCACAAGATAGATCTACTACATCTGCCTGTTCGCATGCTGATTTTGCCGCAACACGTCCTCCGTATAACGCTCCTAACAGAGAATTTCCACCAAGACGGTTGGCACCATGATATTGGGCACAGCATTCTCCGGCAGCGTAAAGATTCTGAATCGGCGTTCTGTGCTGCTCATCCACCAGAATGCCTCCCATAAAATAGTGAATTCCCGGTAAAACAGACACCGGTTCCTTTCGTATATCTTTATGCAGATAGGTCATACAATCGTCTGCCAGACCAGATAGCTTATTTGAAATAATCTCGTCCGATATTTCCGTCATGTCGAGAAATACCTCTGATTCATGGCTGACCTTCCATATCTCTCTGGCGGTAATATCTCGTGGCATCAGATTTCCAAGCTCCGGGTATTTTTCCTCCATGAAATACCATTGTTTTCCATCTTTCATGGCAAACAACCTGCCACCTTCCCCTCTGGCCGCCTCGCTGATGAGCATGCGTTTTCCACCACATTTCACAGTTGTCGGATGATACTGGATCATCTCGCCATTTGCCAGAGGAACACCAAGCCGGAACAATTCTGCGGTGACTTCTCCTGTATTGCTCAGCGAACCCGTTGTATTTCCAAACAATCCGTGCATACCACCGGTGGCAACAATAACCGCATCCCCCGGTAATTCCACAGTCTCCTGACTGTATTCATCCCTGATTACGCAGCCACAACAAATATTGCCACACAGACGAAGTGTTAGGAAAGAATGATGGCTGAACCGTTCTACCATACCAGATGCTTCTTTCCTGCGAACAGCGTCTATCATAGCTGTCATGATCTGCTTCCCGGTATCGCTCTGTGCAAAAGCAGTCCGTTTCTTTTTCTGCCCGCCAAAATTCCGCAGATCCACATCATCATAGCCACTCATGTTAAATTTAACTCCAAGTTTTAGCAGCCAGTGCACCAGCTCTGGTGCTGCCTGTGTCATTCCCCAAACTGCATTTGGGTCTGCCAGACCACATGCTGCCTTTATTGTATCTGTAAAATGTTCTTCGGGACTGTCGTTTTCATCTTTTGTATTCAAAGCTGCGTTGATACCGCCCTCCGCCATAACAGACTGTGCCCGCTCTGACGGAAGGGAGGAAACCAGTTTTACATTGCATCCATTTTCCGCTGCCTGCAAAGCCGCTGAAAGTCCTGCCAGTCCAGCACCTATAATAATAATTGTCTTACTCATAGATATTGCCACCCAATATAATATAAAATAACCGCTCCCGCTATAAAAAGAAGAAACACCGAAAGGATCAAATAAATATCACTCCTTCGTTCTTTATAACTGATGATTCCCAGTGATACGAGCAATGGGCGGATATTGATAAAAATATGAACAAAAATTGCCGCTACGAACAAAAGCTGAGTTACCATCTTTACAGTTGTAAAAGGGAACAAAATATATGTCCCATTCTGCACCTTTCCAAACAAGCCAATATGGAAGAACAGCAGGATCAGTATTGCCAGCCCACTGGCTCGTCTCGCCCAGAATATGGCGTTCTGTTTCAGATACATTTTTCCGGATTGCTTCGCTGTCTGTAAACTCTGAACTGTCAGGATGACACCAATCACCGTATGCAAAACAAGAATACCAACACCAATCCATGCAAGAAGTTTCCCTGCGCTACTTCCAACTCCGTTCAGCATAAAGCTGCCCATGATTCCATGAATCATAAAAATGAGAAGCATTAAAACAGACAAAATCGTATTCCATTTTCTCATAAATTCCCGCTCACCTCATTTCTTCGCTGTCCATGATCATATAGTCCATCTGTGTTAGCGTTGTAACGTCAATAAAATCATCCGGTGCCAGGAATACATCATACTTTCCACTTACCACTCTTGATAGCATCATTGTGTTACTGTACTCTTTCAGATCTACGGAGAAACCGGCCTGTTTCAACCTGTCACAGAGTTTCTTAGCATAACTGACAAGCGGATAATCCGTCTCAGATACATATAACCGAAAACTAATGTCCGTTTTCATGAGATCTGTTTCATTTGTTTCCGAATCGTCCAGTGCCAATTCTTTTAATTTATCCCGGGTGTTCTCGTTGTCGAGACCATCTGACATCATATTAATACCGAGAACATAAGAGCCTTCCAACTGTGCGGAGGCTTGAGCCGCCTTTTTTGACTTCGGTGTTGCTCCTGTGACTGCATCAATCATAGAGGGCGGTGAGTGCAAAAGTGCACCGAAACCTGCAAGAAAAACAATTGTAACTGCTAACAGAATCAATTTCCGTTTCACATTGCCACCTCGTTTCTTATTTTTTTTAAATCCTCATTGCGTTCAAGACGGCAATTATGGTAACGCCTACATCACCAAATACAGCTTCCCACATTCCAGCTATACCCAGAGCACCAAGGATCAGGAACACACTCTTAATTCCAAGGGCAATCACTATATTCTGCATGACAATCTGTTTTGTCGCTTTTGCTACTTCAATCGCATCCACCAGCTTAGATGGTTCATCTGTCATCAGAACCACATCCGCAGCTTCAATGGCCGCATCTGAACCAAGACCACCCATTGCAATACCAACATCTGCACGAGCAAGGACAGGAGCGTCATTGATACCATCACCAACAAAAGCCAATTTGCTTCCCGGTCTCTTTTTACCATCTAAAAGCTCAACCTTTTCCACTTTTTGGTCAGGAAGCAGCTGTGCATAATATTCATCCAACTGCAATTCTTCTGCAACGGACTTCCCAATTTTTTCATCATCACCGGTAAGCATGACTGTTTTTTCCACGCCGATATGTTTCAGGTCAGAAATTGCTTTTTTACTGTCCGGCTTCACTTCATCTGTTATCAAAATACATCCTGCATATTGACCATCTACAGCCAAATAAACTTTTGTACCTGCGTTTTCACAGGTTGTGTACTCTATACATTCTGTATCCATAAGTTTCGTATTGCCAGCAAAAACTTTCTTTTCCCCTGCCATTACACTGATTCCATATCCTGAAATTTCCTTATAATCAGAAATCACTGACTGATCAATTTCTTTTTCATAAGCAGCAAGAATGGATTTTGCAATAGGATGGTTAGAAAAACTCTCTGCCTCTGCCGCATACTCCAGAACCTGTTCTTTTGAAAATCCATTTGCAGGCAAAATATCCGTCACATTGAAAACACCTTTTGTAAGTGTTCCGGTTTTATCGAACACAATAACGCTGACATTATTAAGTGCCTCTAAATAATTGCTTCCTTTTACAAGAACACCTCGTTTAGATGCTGCACCAATGCCGCCGAAGAAAGTCAGCGGGATTGAAATAACCAATGCACATGGACAAGATACCACAAGGAAAACAAATCCTCTGCGAATCCACTCTGTCCAGCCTCCGCCAAGAATGATCGGTGGCAGAATCGCCAGAAAAGCTGCTAAGATTACAACCACAGGTGTATAATAACGTGCAAATGTAGTAATAAAATTTTCTGTTGGTGCTTTTCGGCTTGACGCATTTTCCACAAGATCAATAATCTTTGAAGCCGTAGATTCACCAAATGCTTTTGTTGTCTTAATCATTAAGACACCCGTCTGATTCATACAACCGGAAAGTGCTTCGTCTCCTTTATGAACACTTCTCGGAACTGATTCTCCTGTTAAGGCGCTTGTATCCAGCATAGAATCTCCATCCAATACCACACCGTCTAATGGAATTTTTTCACCAGGCTTTACAATAATAATCTCACCAATGGAGACATTTTCTGGAGATATGGTAATCAATTCCCCATTTCTTCTTACTGTAGCAGAATCTGGACGTATATCCATTAAGTCTGATATAGATTTTCTTGAACGCTTAACAGCCAATGACTGAAAAAATTCACCTACCTGATAGAATAGCATAACAGCAACTGCTTCTGGATATTCACCAATGACAAAAGCACCAATCGTAGAAACGCTCATTAGGAAATGTTCATCAAACACACGTCCCTTTGAAATATTCCTCACAGCTTGCCATACAACATCTCCACCAAGAATAACATAAGAAACAATGAGAAAAGCTAACTCGATAGGCAGTGGCACTTTCGCAAAAACAGTCAATGCCATACCAATGGCATAGATTGCTGCACCAGTCGCTAAACGAACTGTCAACTTCTTATCCTCATTGTTATAGGATTCATTGGCCTCCTGCTTTTTTTCCGGTATATAAGATTCCTGTACAATTTCAGAAACTTCCACATCTGGCTCATGGCTATGAACAATCGTTTCAATCTGACTGGCTATCGTATCTGCGGCTGTCTGAGCAACATTGATTGTAAGCGTCTGCTTCATCAGATTTACCACTGAGGATTGCACTCCATCCAACTCTCCGACTTCTTTTTCAATTTTTGCGGAACAATTCGGACAGTCCAACCCTTTTAACGAATAACTCTTTGTAACATTCATAACGGTTTCTTCCTGAACTTCCACATCTGGCTCATGACTATGAACAATCGTTTCAATCTGACTGGCTATCGTATCTGCGGCTGTCTGAGTAACATTGATTGTAAGCGTCTGCTTCATCAGATTTACCACTGAGGATTGCACTCCATCCAACTCTCCGACTTCTTTTTCAATTTTTGCGGAACAATTTGGACAGTCCAACCCTTTTAATAGAAATATGCGTTTCATGATAATCTCCTTACAATTTGTTTAATTGTTCAATTACTCAACTATAATATTAAAAAATATTATTTCTGCCAAAGATGCTCAAATCCCTTGTCAATAATCTCTTTCACATGATCATCTGCCAGCGAGTAGTAAACTATCTGTGCTTCTTTACGGAATTTTACCAGATTCGCTAGGCGTAATGCCTTTAACTGATGCGAAATTGCAGATTTTGTTACCCCCAGTAGCACTGCAAGATCACATACACACATCTCACTCTGTTCTAGAGCGTGTAAGATTTGTACTCTAGTTCCATCTCCAAATAGCTTAAACAAAGAAGCCAACTGGATATAATCATCTTTTGGCTGCATCTTGGATTTCACATCATTCACAATATCCTCATGAATTACATCGCAATTACAAATATAAGACGTTTTTGACATATATTCACCTCAAAATAATAATAGTTGAACAATTACTCAACTATTATTATACTTATTTTTATATTTATGTCAATAAGCTGATGTTAGTTCCCCATAAATTTTACAATTAAAACCAGCTCTTTATTCTTTTCTTAATCTTTTTTTCCCAGTATACCGTTTTGGCTTTCTTGTCACACTTCCTGTAAATTCCGAGTTATTACGCTCTTTCTATCACCCATCTTCCAGCCATCCAAACAAGAATCATCTCCCGCTCAACACCCCCTGTCAGCTCCGCGTTTCCGCGATCTTCTCCATCGCCCTCCGGTACGCATGTACAAAATACAGGATCTCCGCGAGCGCCGTGAGCGACCAGGAACAGCTGTAGAGCAGATACAGGGACGGGATCGTCTGAAAATACGCAAAGACCGTATAGACCCACGCGATCCGGAATACGCAGGAACCCAAGATCACGATGACCATCGGTGCCAGACTCTTTCCGAGTGCCCGGGATGCCGCGATCGTGCAGTCCATGAACGCGGAGATCCCATAGGAAAATCCCATGATCGTCAGGCGCTTCATTCCCGCTGCCATGACTTCCGGGTCATTCGTAAATAAGGACAGGAACTGCTTTCCGAACACGACGAGAAGAAGTCCCATCGCAAGTCCGATCCCGAATGAATATGCAAGACTCACAAAATAACTGTCCCGCACACGCTTTTTGTTTCCGGAGCCGTAGTTCTGCCCCATAAAGCTCGCGCAGGCCGTATAGAACGCCGCCATCACATCGTAGATCAGCGCATCCGCATTCGCCGCCGCGGAATTTCCCGCTACCATCACGGCACTGAAAGAATTGACGCCGAGCTGGACAAACAGATTTGCGATCCCGAAGATCGCATTCTGAAAACCAGATGGGATCCCGAGCCGCAGGATCGCCTGCGCCTTATCCTTCGAAAGCCGGAGCTTTGCAAGATGCAGTCCGAAATCTTCATGACTCCGGAACAATGCCATCACGATCAGAAACGCCGAAAGGCACTGAGACAACGCACTCGCAAGCGCCACTCCAACTACATCAAGCTTACAGACGATCACAAAAAACAGATTCAGGATCACATTCACGATCCCCGACAAAAACAGATATCTCAGCGGACGCCCCGTATCCCCGGCCGCACTGAACACCGCGTTTCCGAAATTATAAAGCGCAAGCGCCGGAATCCCCAGGAAATAGATCCGGATGTACAGAGCGGCCTTGTCGATCAGCTCCTCCTTCGTATTTAAAAGCACCAGCACACCGCGCGATGTAGAAACTCCCAAAATCAGCAGGATCAATCCGACCACCAGGCTGACAAGAAACGCCGAATGTACCGTCTCCGAAACCGACTTCCGGTTCCTCGCCCCGATATAAAGCGCCGTCAGCACATTGATCCCACCGGAAAGTCCGATCAGAAATCCCGTATACATCGAGATCAACGTCGTCGTAGAACCAACCGCCCCCAGAGACATCGCCCCCGCAAACTGCCCGATCACCGCAATATCCGACATGTTGAACAGAACCTGCAGCAAATTCGAAAGCATCAGCGGAATACTGAAAAACAGGATCTGTTTCTTCAAAGATCCCCGCGTCATATCCATACTTGTCCGGCTCATAAAAACCCCTCCAAAAGTATCATAATCTTACAAAATTATACTGGATTTTCCATGAAACTTCAACAAGTGAAAACACGCTTCGCGAGTTTCCCCTTGTTATCGCGACAGTCGCCAATGTCTCACGCAAGCGCAGACCTTGGCTCATTGTTCACGTAAATCATAGTATGCCGATTTTCCCCTGTACCGCAGCTAAAACCACAGTCTTCACCTATCCCTCCCACCTTATCCTGCGGTCAATGCGCCTGCAGCAGGTGAGCTTCCGATCAGGAGTGCCTTGATCACGGGATCTGGCTTCCTCTTGGCTCGCGGGAGAATGCGTTGAATGCCAGGTGACACTTGTTTGAGCGCAGCAAGTTGTGTCACCTGGCATTCGCCCTTAGCAGTCTCCTGCAAGCCTAGAGGAACCTTCCCGCGATCACCTTGCACTCCTGAGCGGAAACTCACCGGCCCCGTCCGAAGCCACTCACTTCTTAACACGTTTTTAACGCTTCCCTCGCACCTATTTCCTTGACTTTTAAAAAATCCAGCGCTAAAATATCACCAGCATCGTGTAGAAATCGGCGTAAATCCAGGTACGAAACGGGTTTATGCCCTTTTTCTTTCTGTCGGTGCAGACCCGATAAATCACTATCACGAAAGATCAAATATATGAAACAATTACTCATCGGAATCGATGTCGGTTCCACCACTACAAAAATCACGGTCCTCGACAAGACGACCGAATCACTCTTATACTCTGACTACCGCCGCCACCACGCAGATCAGCTTGCAAGCGTCCTCTTCGCGATCCGGCAGGCGGCAGAAAAATTTCCTGACACAAAAGCCAGGATCATACTCACCGGCTCCGGGGCAAAACCGGTCGCAGAAGCAGCCGATACCCCTTATATCCAGGAGGTTGTCGCAAACTCCATCGCGTTAAAGAAGACATACGAGACCGTCGGTACCGCCATCGAACTCGGCGGTCAGGATGCAAAGATCATCTTCTTCAAGACGGATTCAAAAACCGGCGCGTTAAACGTCGCCGACATGCGCATGAACGGAAGCTGTGCCGGAGGAACCGGCGCCTTCATCGACGAAGTTGCTTCCATTCTCCAGACCCCGCCGGAAAAAATGAACGAACTTGCCTGCAAGGGAACCTGCGTCTACGATATCTCCGGGCGCTGCGGCGTCTACGCAAAAACCGATATCCAGCCGCTCTTAAACCAGGGAGTCGCAAAAGCTGATATCGCCCTCTCCTCCTTCCACGCGATCGCCAAACAGACGATCGGCGGACTTGCACAGGGACTCGATATCAAACCTCCGGTCGTCTTTGAGGGAGGTCCGCTGACCTTCAACCCGAAGCTGATCGATGTCTTCTCTGAACGTCTGAACCTGAAAGAAAACGAGCGCCTAGTCCCGGAACACCCGGAGATCATGGTCGCCTACGGTGCAGCACTCTCCTTAAACGGCATGTTCAAAGAGGCAGATCCGGAAGCCTCGGACGCTCCGGTCACCTTCCTTCCGCTCACTGAGTGGGTCTCCCTCCTGGAACAGGTCCAGGAGGACACGAAGAAAAAGCAGCATTCCGGTCAGGAACATGCAGCCCCGCTCTTCTTCTCCTCCAAAGAGGAACATGACACCTTCTTAAAAGAACATCCGAAGGGAGACTTCACTCCGGCAGCACTCACACCCGGAACGACCATCCGCGCATGGCTCGGCATCGACTCCGGCAGTACCACGACAAAATTTGTCCTGATGGGCGATGACGGAAAGCTTCTCGACTTCTTCTACGCCTCCAACCAGGGCGATCCGCTGACCGTCGCAAAAAATGCCCTGATCACCATGCGGAACCGTTACCGCGATGCGGGCGTAACTCTGGAGATCTTAGGCTGCGGCTCCACCGGATACGGTGAACTTTTATTCTCCAGGGCATTTTCCACCGAATACCATGTCGTCGAGACGGTTGCCCATGCGAGAGCCGCGTTCCAGTACATGCCGGACATCACGTTTCTTCTCGATATCGGCGGCCAGGACATGAAGGCCATCTGGCTCGACCACGGCATCATCACGAACATTCTCGTCAACGAGGCATGTTCCTCCGGCTGCGGTTCCTTCCTGGAAAACTTCGCTTCCACGTTGAAGATCCCGGTGACGGAGATCGCAGACGCCGCCTTTTCCTCGAAAAATCCGGCGATCCTCGGCAGCCGCTGTACCGTCTTCATGAACAGCAGCATCGTCACCGAGCAGAGAAACGGGAAAAAGCCGGAAGATATCATGGCCGGCCTCTGCCGTTCTATCATCGAGAATGTCTTCACGAAGGTCATCCGGATCTCGAACCTCGACTCTCTCGGGGATCACATCATGGTCCAGGGCGGAACCTTCCGGAATGACGCCGTTCTGCGCGCATTTGAGCAGTACACCGGAAAGACCATCGTCCGCGCCCCGTATCCGGGCATGATGGGTGCGATCGGCGCCGCGATCCTCACAAAAGAGGCGATGGCGGATGGAACGAAAAAGCGGACTTTCATCGGACTTGACGCGATGGATTCCTTTTCCTACACCCAGGAGGCGAACGCCCCGTGCCCGTTCTGCACGAACCACTGCAAACGAACGATCGTCCGCTTCCCGAACGGCCAGTCCTGGGTCACCAACAACCGCTGTGAGCGCGGAGAGGTCCTCGGAGACCCGAAAGATCCGGCTGTTCAGAAACTTCAGCGCGAGCGCATGGAAAAGCGTGACAAAGTCCCGAACTGCTACAAGCTCCGGGAATCCCTGCTGTGGAAAGATTACCCGGTCCCGGAACACATAACCTCCAGGAATCTTGTGATCGGGATCCCGCGTGTCCTCTCCTTCTGGGAGACCATGCCGTTCTGGTCCACATTTTTCCGCTCTCTCGGCTTTACCGTCCGTGTGTCCGCCCCGAGCAGCCACAAGCTCTACGAGTCGGGACTTTCCGCGGTTGCCTCCGATACGGTCTGCTTCCCGGCGAAGCTCGTCCACGGACATATCCGCAGTCTCGCGAACATGCATGTGGACCGGATCTTCATGCCGTCCATCACCTCCGTCCAGTCGGAAAACAAGGAAAAGACGAGTGAATGGATGTGTGCGATCGTAAAGGGATATCCGCTCGTCATCAAAAACTCCGACAATCCGGAGCATGTATTCGGGATCCCGTTTGACAATCCGCTGTTCCATTGGTACACGAAAGAAGACCGGAATGAGCAGCTCACAAAATATATCCATGAGACTTATCAGGTTCCGGAATCCGAGATCAAAGAGGCAATCTGCTATGCCGACATGGCGGAGGATTCCTTCCACCAGGAGCTCTTAGCAGAAGGCGAACGGATCTTAAAACAGGTCACGGATGAGAACCGCTACGCCGTGATCCTCGCCTCGAGACCGTATCAGAATGATCCGCTGGTCAACCACAACCTTCCGGAGATGTTCACGAGTCTCGGCATCCCGGTCCTCACCGCAGATGCCGTTCCGGGCGTCAACGACGTGGATCTCACCAACAGCCGCCTCGATGTCGTCAACAACTACCATGCGAGAATGCTCGGATCCGCTGTCATTGCCGCTGAAAATCCACACCTGGAATATGTCCAGATCGTAAGCTTCGGCTGCGGCCATGACGCCTACCTCTCCGATGAGATCATCCGCCTCATGAAACAGGTATCCGGGAAGATCCCGCTCGTCTTAAAGCTCGACGAGAGTGAGATCCAGGGACCGCTCCGGATCCGTGTCCGGTCCTTTATCGAGACAGTCCGGATGCAGAGAGAAAAGCACGAGGAAGCTCCGGTCCATGCCCTCACGGATCCGTACCCGGTAAAGTACGAGAAGAAAGACAGAAAAGAGCGCATCGTTCTGATCCCGAATACCTCCCACGCATTCTGCCGCGTCATGTCGGCAGCGATGGAAAAACAGGGGCTCCGCGCGGAGCCGCTGCCGATCGGGCGGGACGAGGCGATCCGTCTCGGCAAAAAATATGTCCACAATGACATCTGCTTCCCTGCCCAGATCGTGATCGGTGAAGCGCTCGCCGCTTTAAAGAGTGGAAAATACGATGGAAAAGATGTCGCGATCGCAACCGGAAAATATATCGGCGACTGCCGTCTGACGCATTACAGTGCACTTTTAAGAAAGGCGCTCGATGACGCAGGATTTTCCGATGTTCCGATCCTCACAAACGACGATGCGGATTTCCATAACCTCCATCCGGGATTCCGCTTAAATCTCCTCTCCGCGCTCCGGATCGCCTACGCGCTTCCGATGATCGATATTTTGGAGGAACTGCTCCGGAAGATCCGTCCTTATGAGCTTACAAAAGGAAGTGCCGATGCCGCCTTTGAGCAGGCGATGGACGCTGTGATCGACGGACTTTCCAGGCATGGCGTAAACGGCGCAAAACACGGCTTCACAAAGGCGATCGGGATCATGAAACAGGTTCCGTATGACCGCTCTCATCCGAGACCGACCGTCCTGATCGTCGGGGAGTACCTCTTAAACTTCCACCCGGGTGCAAACCATGACATCGAGGCGTTTTTAGAGCAGAACGGCTTCGAGATCATCGAGGCGAGAATGTCCGATGTCATCCAGAAATCCTACTTCTATCGTGATATGCAGGTCCGTGAGTATCATTTACATAAGCCGCTCCAGGAAAAGCTCTGGTACCGGATGACGGATCTCTTCTTTGATCTCGCCCACGATGCGGCGGACAAGATCGCGAGTGCTCACCCTCTCTACGACCGCCCGGCGGTGCGCCTTCCGGAGCTCGTAAAGGAAAGTGATCCGATCATCCACCACACCTTCGATGCCGGAGAGGGCGTCCTGATCCCGGGAGAGATCCTGCACCATGCCGCCCACGGCTGCCGTGCCTTTGTGATCCTGCAGCCGTTCGGCTGTCTGCCGAACCACGTCGTCGGCCGCGGAATCTCCAAGCGCTTAAAGGAGCTCTACCCGGACGTCCAGATCCTTCCGCTCGACTACGATCCGGATGTCAGCTTCGCAAACATCGAGAACCGGCTTCAGATGCTGATCATGAATGCGAGGGAGCAGGAAGCGGAAAAGAACGAGGCAACCATGTAATTTCATCAATGGATATCTGCGATCCGATTTGACTGCCTGCTGATTGCTTTTCGCAATCGAAGCAGGCAGCTTCCTAAATTACAAAAAAGAAGAGGCATGAATTGTAAAAAATTCATGCCTCTTCTTTTTTCTGTTATGCCTGCGTTAAGACTTTTTCCGGCTTCTATTCCTCCACCATCTTCAGATAACGCCCTGCGTTCAAATGCGTCGGATCAAGCTGCATCGCGTTCCGGAATGCCTCTGCTGCCTTTTCCTTATCTCCGAGTCCCAGATATCCGAGTCCCATCAGATAATAGCAGTGCGTCTTGTTTCTCTTATCCAGGTCATCATCAAAGATCATGAAATCCGGGAGGGAAACTGCAAAGTACTCAACGCGCATCTTGTCATACAGATGGCGCTCTCCGTAGTCGAGCAGACGGTAATATCTCGATTTTGCCTCCACCGGCAGACCAAGTTTCTCTTTTGCAAGTCCCTGATAGTAGATCATGTCGGCCGGCTGGTCATTGTAGTACATCATTCCTGCCGGTTCATCCGTTCCGATCGAAGCTGCCTCATACTCTTCCTTCGCCGCCTCGTTCTCCCCGAGATGCTCTTTTGCAAGTCCGAGATAATAATGGATGTGGTTGTCCTTCGTTCCTTCCAGCTTTCCTTCCCCGAGGTTCTCCGGATATACCAGCGCCTTCTCAAGGATCTCTTTTGCCTCGCTCCAGTGCTCTTTTGCGATTTCCGCTTTTCCGAGCTCCAGGAGAGAGGTCGTATACTGGGTCGTAACCTTTCCTTCTCCGCCTTCCCACGGATGGAACCGGTGCGCCATGATAAAGTCATATGCCTCTTTATAATGGCCAGAGAGATTTAAGAGCGTGACATATTCGATCATCAGATCATCCCGCTGCATAAAGATCTCTTTTGCCTTTTCATAGCGGGAAAGTCGCTCAGCGACCGGCATTTCCAGTTTCCGGTACAGCTGGTCAAGCTCTAGGAAGATTCTCGCATCGTTCGGTGCAAGTTCTGCTGCCTTTTCCAACGCTGCCTTTGCCTTTTCCGGATCTTTTCTCTTGTTGTAATATGCCAGGGAGAGATTTCTCCATGTGATCGCAAATTCCGGCTTCTTCTCCGCCGCAGTCTCCCAGCAGCTGATCGCCTGATCGTACTGCAGCTTGTCATACCAGAGGTTTCCAAGGTAATAGAATGCATTTGCCCCGTCCGGATCTTGTTTCTGCGCATCGATCAGAACAAGGATGTCCTCCAGCTTATTCGGGAAGCAGTAATCCGTACTGCAGTTTTCTGCCTCTTTGAGCACTTTCAGGATCTCCTCATGGGAAGCTCCCATCTTTCCGAGATCATATGCTTCATAGTACTTTAACATCGGCCAGCTCTCACTGCATTCGCGGAGTGTATCAACCGCCTTGTCGTATGCCCCGTACTCCGCAAAGTCTCTCGCCGCCATCAGATACGTCTCATGGAAGTTTCTGGAGAGCTTATTGACCTTCGCGCGGATCTCTTCTGCATGGTCCGGATCCAGATATGCGGATTCCAGCATGGAGACATAATCAAACGGGTCGATCGCAAGGTTCTCGCTGACTGCCGCTTTCGCTTCTTCCGTTCTTCCGAGTCTGCCGAGAAGATATGCCCGGAGTCCTCTCGCCTTGATATTGTGCGTATTCTTCACAAGGCCTTTTTCCGCGAGTTCCAGTGCACTCTCAAAGTTTCCTCTCATCGCCTCGATGCACGCCAGGTAATAGAAGCTCATCTCCTGCTGCTCATTGGACCAGGTCGCCTTATAGAATGCATCAAACGCCTCATCATAGCGCTCCTGATAAAACAGGGATAATCCGAGGTTGTAGTACGGCTCGGAATCATACGGGTTCGGATTCTTCCAGGTCGCACGTTTGATCGCTGTCCGGAAATGTGCCTCAGCAGCCTTAAAACAGCCTCTTCTCATCAGGAGCGAACCGTATGCATTGTTGATCCGGATATCGCCCGGGTCGCGTTTCAGCCCTTCCAGATAGTATGGGTCCGGGCGGTATGTCGCATGGCGGTACTGCTCAATGTGAAGTCCTGTCAGGAACAGCTCTTCATTTGACATGATCTCCTCCGGATCTTTCGCTGCCTCCGCCGGATCCGGAACCTTCGGGATCTCTTTTTTCGCCGGTGTGTAGGAGATCATCTCTCTCGTTCCGTCGAGAACGCGGACCGTAAGTTTTGTCTCGTCCTCAACAACCTGATCCAGATGCGTCTCAAACGGAGCGACCGGAGAGATCATCCTCTTTTCGTCCAGAAGGACTTGTCCCTCGTATGTAAGGATGACTCGGGCATCCGGATATTCCTGCGTTGTGTATGCGGCAACACGGATCTCGCTCTCATCCGCATCAAGTCCTACCATCACCTCGATGCTGGCATTCTTTACGGCTCCGACCGTCTTATAAGGCATGAAATACTGGGTAAACCGCTTTTCCTCCATCGGTTTTAACCAGGTGAAATCCGGCTGGTTATCCGTATAGACGCCGGTCATCAGCTCGACATACGGGCCATCCTCATCTGTCAGGTTGCGGTCCCAGGCCTTTCCGAAATCGCCGCATCCCCAGGTCCACTGCTTCTTTCCGGGGGAAATATGATGGTCGGCAACATGAAGGATTCCTGCCTGTTTCTGGTAATCGTATCCGCCGACAAAGTTAAAATCACTCTTTTCCGCCATGTAGGAGGTCGGAACCGGAATGTTTTTGTAACGGGAAATGTCAACACCTTCGCTGTAGTCATGTTTGTAATAAATACCCGTTGCGATCGGGAATCTTGAAACGTCACGTTTTCCATGATCCATCACAGCATGGACATCCGGCGGGAAGATCGACTGTGTGTGATCGTTGACCGGGACAGCCGGGTTTGCCCACCAGAGGAAGGTCTGCGGTGTGGAAGTCCGGTTATAGAGCTGACCTTTGATCTCGATATAGGCTTTTCCCGGATAGAGGGTAAAGCTTGCCTCGCCTTTTGTTCCGTACATCTGATCGACGTCGCTGACACGGCATGTCTTTGATCCGTCCGGATTCTCGATCAGAAGATAGTCGACCAGTGAGAAGGTCGTCGGGCGGTGGTGCTGCGGCCAGTTGAACTCGATTCCTCCGCTGATCCACGGACCGCAGAGGCCGACAAGAGCCGGTTTGATCACATGGTTGTAATAGACAAAGTCATAATGATTCGTCTTGTCGTACGCTCTCTGGATCCTGCCTCCGAGCTCCGGAAGAATCATGACTTTCAGATACTCATTTTCCAGCCAGACGGCATGGTACGTCTTATCTTCTTTCTCATCATAAATCTTTTCGATCGTCGGGTACGGATAGATCCGGCCGGAGCTTCCCTGATAAACACGGCTCTCCAAAAACATAGGTTTTTTATCTGCTGCTCCGATCCCATAAGTAGGAATGACCACATTTTCTTCCCAGATCTTCACTCCACTCATAATTCTGACCTCCTGCTGTTTTCTATTCTCGTTCCTGTATTGTACGGAATTTTCAGTTCAGAAAATTCATCTCCCTGAACGGCAACCGCATCTCCCTGCCTTCGTTTCAGGAACTCTCTTATTTTTCGTTCTTGCTTATACTATACTGTAATTACTCCTGTTTTTCATTACCTTCAGTTGCCATGTAATTTCAAAAAATTGCTCTCATCATTCTTGACCTTTTTCCCGTTTCTCTTTATAATCGAAACCAGTACTGCGCATCCCGGCTCTTTCGTTCCGGAAGTCATCTTCCGCACCATGCGCACATCGTAACCAGCCGTCAGATCCTGCCGGATCCGTCTTTGAAAGGAAGGTGGAAACACTCCATGATCTCTACCGAAAAAGGGATTCTCCCCGGTTCCGACTATTATGTCTATACCCCAAGTGCCCAGGCGCAGTCCTTATTTTTTTATCCGCTGATCATCGGAAATTTTTCCTACAGCGATGATTACAGTCTCCGCCGCACTGCGTTCGACAATTTTCTTCTCATGTACATCAAGCGCGGGGAATGCATCATTGAGCTGAATGATCAGGTATTCCGGGCACTTCCCGGCCAGATCGTATTTCTCGATTGTTATCATCCCCATGCCTACAGAAGCTCGACGCCCTGGGAATGTGAATGGATCCACTTTGACGGTCCTATGGCACGTGCATTTTATCAGGCGATCATGAGCAGTTCCGCTCCGGTCATCAGTCTGAAAGACACCTACCGGTTTGAGCGGTATCTCCATAAGATCTATCTCCGTTTCCGGGAACATCTCCCGTTAAAGGAGGCATTGTTTAACAATTACATTGTCAACATGCTGACCGAACTTTTTGTCAGTCGCGACCACGAACACCCGGAGGCTGTCTCTGGCGGCATCATCGAGGACACGATCACCTACATCAACAATCATCTGACGGAGATCCTGTCCTTAAACGATCTCGCTTCCCAGGCTTCTTTAAGTCCTTTTTATTTCAGTCGTCTTTTCAAAAAAGAGACTGGATTCTCGCCGCATGAATACGTGATCCTGACACGGGTAAACAATGCAAAATATCTTCTGAACTTTTCGGAGATCCCCATCAAGGATGTCTGCTTCCAGACCGGTTTCAGCAGTGAGAGCAGCTTCTGTACCACCTTTAAAAAGGTGACCGGACAGACGCCGACCGAATACCGTCTCGCCTGTAACCAGAATCGAACCTGATCGGATCATATCATGCGAAAAGGGCTGCCGGAATCATTCAGGCAGCCCTTTTTATGAGAGGATTTACAAAAACAGGACTCGGTCTCTTTTTATTCTGCCGCTTTTCCCATTACTTCTTTGTAGTTTTCCGGTGTTACGACAACTGCATCGACTGCTGTCTCCTGCGGAACGTCCTTGCCAGCGATCACATCATACAGAACCTCAACAGAACCGGTTCCTACGGAGTCAGATGAGAAGTATGTTGCTGCCTTCATGCAGGTACCGTCAGCGCCTTTGTTGTTCCACTCGTCTTTTGCCATGTAAGCACCAAGACCTACTACGCATGCATCTGCATCAAGACCTGCACTCTCAAGTGCACGGACAGCACCGATCGTACCTTCCTCGTTTGCACCTGTTACCATCCATTTCTTGATCTCCGGATGTGCTGTGATAACGGATGTCGCCGCTGTGTTTCCTTTATCGGTCGTTCCGTCATAGTCTGCTTTAAAGATTCTTTCTGTCGGGAAGTCCGGGCAGCCTGCTGTGAAGTTATCATACTCACCTTCTGCACGCGGTACGCAGGAAGAAACGGTATCCATTGTCAGGATCAGAAGACCGCTTGTCTCATCTTCTACAAGACCGTTGTCTTTTGCATATGCTGCAAGCCAGTCGCCGTTTGCCTGTCCGATGACGTAAGCATTGATTCCTACCCACGGAGCGATCTTTTCACCGGCGTCGTTCTGAAGTGCATCATCGGCTGCAACGATCGGGATGCCTGCTTCTTTACACTTGTCAACGGCAGCCTGGGACATTGTCTGGTCCGGGATACAGGTTACGATTCCCTTTGCCTGGTTTGCGATCGCGTTATCGATTGCTTTCAGGTATTCTTCCGGGCTCATCTTTGCATCTACGAAAATGAATTCATCTCCATTTTCCTCTACTTTCTTCTGTGCTGCTGCGCCCTCATCAATGAACCAGGTCTGGTCGCCGGCTTTGTAAATACCGTAAACAACACCTTTTTCTGATGATCCTGCATCTGCTGCCGCCGTGTCAGCTGCTGCTGCGGTGGTATCAGCTGCTGCCGCTGCTGTTGTTGCGGATGTGTCGGAGCTGCTGCATCCGGCAAGTGCCGTTGCTGTCAATAATGCGGCTGCTGCAAACGCTGCTGTTCTTTTCATCTTTTTCATAATAAAACCCTCCATTTATAAAATTTATTTTGTTTACATAATTGATACAATGATGTTGGGATCAAAAATCCGCTTGCACCGGATTTCCGGTCTTTGGTCCCTGGTATCTACAGGTTCTTCATGGAAGCTGCAAGCAGGTCTTTCTCTCGCTTCTGTTTTCTGATGTAGTCAGTTGTCAGAGCGAAAAGAAGAAGTCCGCCTTTTGCGACATACTGCCAGAAGCTTGGAACGTTTACCATCGTAAGTCCTGTGTTGAAGGACTGGATCAGGATGATACCGAGGATCGTGCCGCCCATGTTGCCGACACCGCCGACGAAGGATACACCGCCGAGGATAACAGCTGTGATCGCATCAAACTCGAGGTTGACGTTTGCGGCCGGCTGTCCGGAGTTCATACGTGCCGCGAATATGATGCCGCCGATCGAGCAGAGGATACCCATCATCACATAACAGGTTGTGATGATCTTTTTCGGATTTAAGCCTGCAAGTCTTGCTGCATCCATGCTGCCGCCGATCGCATATACGCTGCGTCCGAATTTCGTCTTTGCAAGGATGATACCAAATACGACGATGCAGATGATCATGATCCATACAGATACCGGAATGTTTAAGATCCTTGCTTTTCCGAGAAGAAGGAATGTCTTATTGCTGATGGATACCGGTTTTCCTCCGCAGATGATGTAGGCAAATCCACGGATGATGGACTGTGTTACGAGTGTTGCGATGAATGCCTCCAGATGGATCTTGTTGACCATGAATGCATTGAAGAAGCCTACGGCTGCTCCGCAGACGATCGTAACGATCACAGCTGCCGCGAA
This sequence comes from Pilosibacter sp. NGB245, assembly GCF_057397225.1. NCBI lineage: Bacteria > Bacillati > Bacillota > Clostridia > Eubacteriales > Clostridiaceae > Pilosibacter > Pilosibacter sp. NGB245. The sequence goes on from NZ_CM171584.1 coordinate 2,363,306, forward strand.
CGGCATTCCCTTTGATACGAGAAGTGCTGCTACAACTCCCGAAAACGCTGCAAGTGAACCAGGAGACAGGTCGTTCTGACCGGCAATGATCAGATATGTATGTCCGACTGCGACCATTCCGACGAGGGATGCCGCGATCAGGATGTTGATCATGTTTGTGACGGACAGGAAGTTTTTATTCAGGCAGGTAAACAATGCAAATACTACAATGATCGCTGCGATCAGAACAAGCTTGTCGCCGTCAATATGGATCCTACTTTTTTTCTTTGTACTCATGCTTCTTTTACCTCCCCGATCATTCCCATGCTGAGAAGTGTACTCTCAGTTGCATCTTCTGCTGAAATCTCACCGACGATCCGTCTTGCACGCATGACGATGATCCGATCGGATAATCCCATGACTTCCGGCAGTTCGGAAGAGATCAGGATCACGCCGAGTCCCTGTTTTGCGAACTGGCAGATCATCTGGTAAAACTCGGACTTTGCACCGACATCGATTCCTTTTGTCGGTTCATCCAGGATCAGGACCTTCGGATTCGTGCTGATCCAGCGTGCAACGATGCATTTCTGCTGGTTTCCTCCTGACAGCTCCACGATCTTTTTCTTTGCGGAAGGCGTCTTGATCTTGAAATTTTTAATGCCGTCTTCTGCGATCTTTTCTTCCTTCTTTGCATCTACAAAGCCGAGACTGTTGGAGTTTTTGTCCAGCATGGAAATATTGATGTTATCACTGATATCAAGGTTTGAAAGAATTCCCTGAAGTTTTCTGTCCTCCGGTACGAGAACGATCCCGTGTTCCATCGCTTCATGCGGGGATCGGTTCTGGATCTTCTTTCCCTCGAGAATGATCTCTCCGCTGCGGATCGGATCCGCGCCGATGATCGCTCTCATGAGTTCTGTCCGTCCTGCACCGACAAGTCCGGAAAATCCAAGCACTTCGCCTTTTCTGAGAACGAAGGAATTCTCTTTCACATAGTCGGAAGAAACATTTTTTACTTCCAGGAGAACCTCTCCGATCTCTTTGTTCCTGTCGAGATTTTTGTAGATATCTCCGAGATCACGTCCGACCATCATCCGGATCATCTCCGATTCCGGGACCTCACCGGTCTTTACTGTCGTCACATAATGACCATCCTTGAAGATCGCCACTTTGTCGGTGATCCTCTGGATCTCATCCATTCGGTGAGATACATAGATAATGATCTTGCCTTCCGCTTTCAGCTTTTCGATGATCTTAAACAGAGCATCGATCTCTGAATCGGAAAGGGATGCTGTCGGCTCATCAAAGCAGATTACCTTCAGATTCTCTCTCGAATATGCCTTCATGATCTCGACCATCTGCTGGTAAGCGATACTCAAATCTTTGACTTTTGTCGACGGGTGGATCGGAAGACCAAAATCTTCAATGATCTTTGATGCCATCTGGTTTGCTTTCTGGGTATCAATGAATCCAAAACGGTTGACCGGCATTCTTCCGAGATAAATATTCTCTGCGACCGAAAGCTCCAGAAGAATCTGACGTTCCTGATAGATAACGGAGATTCCTTCTTCGATTGCCTGATGCGGGGACTGGAAATGTTTTTCCACACCGTCCAGCAGATATTTTCCGCTTGTCGGCTGATAATCTCCATTCAGCACTTTCAGAAGTGTGGATTTCCCCGCTCCGTTCTCTCCAAGGAATGCCAGAACCTCGCCTGCATATGCCTTAAACGAAATATTATCCAGTGCTTTTACACCAGGGAAATATTTACAGATGTTCTGAAATTCCAACATACTGCTCATATTGCGTTCCTCCCTTTTTCACTGTCATTTTGAGTTTTTTCTTTTTTCGTACTGTATCGGCAGTCACTTCAGAAGATAATTACTATTGTGCCTTTCGCTTTATTTATTTTATATTATACCTTTTTTCCGATAATCATCATTATCATCGTTTGCTGTATTGTTTTTAAATCTTGCTCTCATCGTTTTTTTATGTTCTCTTTTTTATACAAATATTTTAAACTGGAATCAGAAAGGAGATGGCGCATCATGCAGTTAAGTGATAAATTTTTCACATTTGATACCGGAGAAAAATCGCATTTTTTCGACATAATAACCAATTCAGGACTCTCACTCTCCCTGCTTTCGATCGGAGCGTCCATTCAAAAAATTGCTTTTAAAGGCAAGAAATGGTCCGACCATCCGGAAACAGACGGGAATGAACTTCCGATCACATTGAGTTCCGGCAATCCCGATTTTTACCGCCTCTGTCCGTGTTATGCAGGAGCAACGCTTGCCCCGAATGCCGGAAGGATCTCCGGCTCCTCCATCCTTCTCGGAGGAGAAACGATCCCTCTGACTCCAAACGAAGGTGCGAACCAGCTGCATGGCGGTCCGCATAATCTCTCCACTCAGAACTGGAACACAGAATTCGTCCGCCAGGATTATGATTCTGTCTCGATCGGATTTTCAGCATTTCTCGCCGACGGCGTTGACGGATATCCGGGAAATCGCACGTTTCATGCGGAATATACGCTCGATGACAGCAACTGGCTGACCATCCGGTACCGGGCATCGACGGACCGGCCGACTTATATCAATATGTCGAATCATACCTACTGGAATCTTTCCGGTGACTTTTCATCTTCCGCGCTTGATGAGGCACTCACCGTTTTCGCAAACAATGTCTGCCTGAATAATGAGGAACATATTCCCGTCGAAATCATCCCTATCGCAAGGACGATATTCGACTTTTCCAGCCCTGCTTCTCTTAAGAGCCGGCTGGATTTTCTGCCGCGCGAGGAAAAACTCCGCTCCCGCTGCCGCAGGCAGATTTCCATCGCGCGCGGTTACAACCATGCATTTATCCTGAGCCGTGACCAGACATCCCGCAATTTCCGGTCGCTTCCGCAGCCTGTAAGAAAAGCATGTATCCTGAGCGATCCTGTTTCCGGACACTCCATCACGCTTTACACGGATGCCCCGGCACTCGTCGTCTATTCCGGCGGATTTCTCGATGATTCCATCGGATTCCCGGACGGCACGCACTCCTGCCCGTCATGCGCCATCGCGCTCGAAGCCCAGGATGTTCCGGATTCCCCACATGTTCTGCCGGAACATTTTTCCATCACAACGCCGGAACATCCGTTTGAGCGGACGATCCGGATCCAGATCCGGTAAATGTCGCAGTAACACTTACAGTTCTGCCGCTGGCAGCTTCTTTCGAATTCCTTGAAATACAAAAAGGGACCTGGCCATCATCTGATATGCCAAATCCCTTTTTCCGTTTATTTGTAACTATTCAGTGCCTTCTCACACCTGCAGGAATCTCCCCACTGAGCTTTCCTTCGGATGCATAGTTTCTGTTATATTGTCACCACCGGATCCAGATCTTCCCGCTGTATTTCCAGTTTCCATACAGCAGCCGTCCAAACAGAGCCAATGCTGTGAGCTCAAAAAAGCGGATCGTCAGGCGGTCGGAACCTGCAAATGTCGTAAGCAGAGTCAGGAATGCAACCAGTGCAAGATACAGGAGATTCATTCCTTGAAAACGGACAAACTGTTCTTTTTCCCGGATCCGCTCATCATTCCGGATCCGCTCATAAGAACGTCCTTTTCCTTTTAAAAGGCGCATTCCGAGTACCGCCCATTCGATCGTTAAAATACATAGTACATATTTCGCCAGCATAGACATTCTTCCTTTCCATGAAAGTTCTCTGCAATTTTCTCTTCTATCCGTCCCATGAGTCTGCATGTTTTCTATGGTCTTATTGTATCACATGCCAACGCAGCTGTCACTGTCTCCTTCTGCCTCTCTCCTGCCGTGTACAGTTGTGGCAGCAGATTTTGCCGATTCGGAATGCGAAGCATCGGCAAAATCAGGTGTTGTCCCTGATCGTTTGTCCTATTTCGATTGATAGAGCACTACATTTTTATTTTTTAACGTCTGTTTCACATCGATGACTCTCTGGTTCGCGCTGCCTTTCCAGTGCAGGGTCACATCTTTTTCTGCTTCCACGAACGGTCCGTCCACCAGGACATCCACGTTTTTCAGAAACGGAAGATCCCAGATGTCTTCCCACAGAAATCCTGTATACAGCCAGATCGTCTTTTCCGGGAACTTTTCGTGGATTTCTTCGATCAGATTTCCCACTTCTTTCCGGTTCTGCCAGTGAAGCGGATCACCGCCGGAGAATGTCACGCCGGAGATCCAGGATGGCGCCAGCGCCTCGAAAAGTTCCTGCTTTGCCTCCTCGTCAAACGGGAGTCCGCCTTTCACATCCCATGTCACCGGGTTCTGGCAGCCCGGACAGGCATGGCTGCAGCCAGCAAGCCATAAGACGGTGCGCAGGCCGTCGCCGTTTAACATGTCCTCTTTTGTAATGTTGTGGTAGCGCATGAGATCACCTCTTTTTTATTTTATATTTTCACGCAGTGCACATATTCTTGTTTTTATTTCATAAAAACAAGAATCTCTCGGGCGTTCGCCCTATGTAAATTTTGCCAAACAAACCTTTATGCAAGCAAGCTTGCAACTATTGGTTTCTTTCTATTGATGCAGTGCACATCACATCGATTTCCGCTCCGCGATCTCGGCCATCTTCGCATCATTCAGCCTCGTATCGCCCTTGACGCGGGAATAGCTCAGATATCCGTTCATACGGTCGATCTTTGTCAGGTTTTTGCTGCCGCAGACCGGACACACATCCATATTTAACTCCTCGTGTCCGCAGTCATCGCAGTAGGACAGCGACAGGTTCACGCCCTCATAGAATCCCATCTTCATCGCGCGGCGCACGAGGGAGCGGATCGCTTCTTTATTGTAGTCGATCGGATATTTCACGTACTGGATCTTTCCGCCGTTGGAGAGTTCCCAGAACCGGTATTCGAGGTTCTGCTTCTGGATCGGCGTGATATCTTCCGTCACATGGCAGTGGAAGCCATTGCTGACATACTCGCGGTCGGAGACATTCTCCACGATCCCGTATTTTTTCCGGAACTGCTTGACCTGAAGTCCACAGAGGTTTTCCGCCGGTGTCGCGTAGATCGCATAGAGGTTTCCGTCCTCGTGTTTAAACTGCTCCACCTTCTCATTGATGTGCTTTAAGACCTCGATCGCAAACGCCCCGTCTTCCACCAGGGATTTTCCGTTGTACAGTCTCTGCAGCTCATTGAACGCTGTGATCCCGAAGGATGCCGTCGCCGTCTTAAGGAGTGGTTTGATCTTATCGTGAAGTCCTAAATGACCTCCGTAGAATCCGCCCTCACAGTACGCCAACGGGTTTGTGGACGCGCGCATCTCTCCAAGGTACGCGTAAGTCCGGATATGGATCTTCCGGATCAGCTCCAGATAATAATCCAGGACCTCGTAGAAATCCTTGCTCTCCTGTCGTGCCTTTGCAAGCATCATTGGAAGATGCAGGCTCACAACACCGATGTTGAAGCGGCCGACAAACACCGGAACATCATTCTCATCAGCCGGTTCCATGCCGCCCCGCTCATACCACGGAGAAAGGAACGCGCGGCAGCCCATCGGGCTGATGATCTTCCCGTATTTCTTGTACATGCCGGCGATATAACCTTCACCGGTCAGGGAGAGCCAGTCCGGATACATCGTCCTGGAAGAGCACTCGATCCCGGCCTCAAAAACGTCCTCAAGCTCTTTTCCCGGTCCGTGAAGGTTCTCATCATATAAGAACACAAGCTTCGGGAACAGGACCGGCTTCTTGTGGCCTTCTTTTCCCTGACCTTTCTTTCTCACATTGAGCATCGTGATCGTCGCCATCTTTGCGAACCGGCTTGTTCCGGTTCCTGCCGTCATCGTGATAAACGGATAGTCACCGCGGCTGGAGGAAACGGAGTTGAACTTGTACTCCCAGCCCTGGAAGCCCTGTTCCATCTCTCTCTGAACGTCGTTCCAGGCTATCTCCTTCGCTTTCTCCTCGTCGAGACCGAGGTCGATATATTTTTCGATATACTTTCCGTAGGATTTCTCGGCATACGGCGCCAGGATGTTCTCCACGCTCGGAACCGTAAAACCACCGTACTGCTGGCTCGCCGCACTTAAAACGATATCGCCGATGACGTCAAATGCGACATCCAGGGTCTTCGGCTCATTGTACCAGATATTTCCCATCTCGAAACCGCCGCTCAAGACCTCATTGACGTCAAACAGGCAGCAGTTCATCGTATCGCGTCGCGCTGACATATCGTGGATATAGATATATCCGTCCCGGCATGCCTGAAGCTCCTCGACGGTCATAAAGAACTTCTGGTATAAAGATTTATTCAACTCATTGAAGATCAGGCTGCGCTTCGTGGAGACGAGAGCACTGTCCGTATTGCTGTTCTCCTTGTCGCCGATGTACATGATGGACTGGCTCTTTTTGTAGACTTCATCGAGCATCTGGACGAAATCCTGCTTATAGTTGCGGTAATCGCGGTAGCTCTTCGCGACCACCGGGTTGACGCGCTCCAAAGCGCCCTCGACGATGTTGTGCATCTGGGCGATCGGGACTTCCGCCTCATCCAGGTCCTCCGCTTTTTCTTCCACAAATTCACAGATAAACTTACTCTCGGCCTTCGAGAAGTTGATCATCGCGCGGTTTGCAGACTTATTTACCGCCGCCAGGACTTTCTGGACATTAAACTCCTCTTTCGTCCCGTCTTTTTTGACTACTTTGATCTCACTGCATTTCATGATATGGAATCCTCCCCGTAAGCCTCGTTGTTTTCTATCTCTTTCTCGTTCTCATTCTCATCTGCATCTTCTTCCGGATCTTCGTCATCATCCAGCAGATGACCTTCCTCATCGATCCTCAGGTTCAGCTCTTCCTCAACCTCACTCCGGATCTCTTCTCTTTGCTCCACATTCATCTCCGGGAGCTGTTCCGTGGATCCGACGCCGAAACGGCGCAGGAATTCCTCGGTCGTCGCAAAAAGTGCCGGGCGGCCCGGCGCATCCAGGCGGCCCGCCTCATAGACGAGATCGTATTCCACAAGCCGGTTGACCGCATGGTCCGATTTTACCCCACGGATCTTCTCGATATCGGCCTTGGTGACCGGCTGCTTGTAGGCGATGATCGCCAACGTCTCCATCACCACATCCGACAGGATCTGCTTTTTCGGCGTTGCCGCGACACGGATCAGATTTTCATAATAATCCACACGGCTGCACATCTGGTAGCTGTCATCCAGCCGCACGATCTGCATGCCAGCTTTTCTCTTGTCATATTTTTCCTTCAGGCGCTCCACGGCCTGGATGGCCGTCTCCTCATCCGATTCCAATGCCGCCGCAAGCTGGCGGATCTCCACAGACTGCCCCATGGTAAACAGCACGGACTCCACAACGGACTCCTGTGTTTTCAGGTTTTCCACTCTCATTCAAATTCCTCCACGATCGTATCATCCCATGTTTTCCTGCGCTCAGCGCATTCGCCCGCCTGTCACCGTTTACACTCGTATATCCCGGCAGCAGACTTTTCCGCAGTCCTACTGAACAGTCGTGACGACGATTTCATTGTCATCTTGTTCCCCGCCTTCCGGCTCCAGAGATTCTATGTACATGTCGTCAAACAGATGTTCCTGCGTCAGATGGATCTTTCCCACCTTCATGAGCTCCAACAGTGCAAGGAACGTCACGACGACCTCCGTCTTATCTCTCTGTTTTTCCAGCATCTGGCGGAAACTGAACTTCCGGTGTTTTCTCGCATAGCCGAGAACCGAAGTGATCTTGTCCTCCAGGCTCACCGGCTCCTTTTTGATCGTTCCGAACGTGCTGCGGACCGGATCAATCTTGTCCTGCTGCCGCTTCATGACCGCCTCAAAGATCTTCTGAAGCTTTGTGAGCGTCACACCGTCCAGGAGTTTATCGAGATCCACCGGCTCCTCGTATTCCTTCACCTCCGGCGGGATCGTCGGATCTTTGTAGAACACACGGTCCGCCCCGGTCTCCAGATCCTTCAGTTCCTCCGACATCAGCCGGAATTTCTTATATTCCAGGAGGCGCATCACAAGTTCCGCTCTCGGATCTTCCTCCTCGCCTTCCTCATTTACTTCTTTCGGCAGCAGCATCCGCGCCTTGATATCGAGAAGTGTCGCCGCCATCACCAGGAACTCGCTGACCACATCCAGGTCTTCCTCATCCATCTTCCGAACGTACTCCATGTACTGGTCCGTGATCTCGGTGATCGGGATATCATAGATATTCACTTTGTTTTTTTCGATCAGATGAAGAAGAAGATCCAGCGGACCTTCAAACTTTTCCAGTTTGTACGATAATTCCATATACACCTCATGTTTTCAGATATCAGATGCCTTTGTGTTGCTTTGAACCGCAAAAAAGAATGTGCCATGGCACACTCTTTCCTTACGGTACATGGAAATCAGCTTTTTTCGCTCTTTCCATCTTCCAAACCACAGAGCCGTATCACAACCACCTGCGGTTTATCATTTAACCGGATATTGATCGAATGGGTTCCAAGTCCCCGTCCGACGATCATACGGCTCCTCTCTCCCCATCTTCCGGGAAGTTCAAACTCACCCGCACAGCGCGGATAAAAAAACTGATACTGAGGGGTCATGACTCCGCCGAGGACCGGAAGCCGGATCGTGCCGCCGTGAAAATGTCCGGAGAGCGTAAGATCCGCTCCCCAGGCCGCATACTCCTCAAAAAACAGAGGAGAATGTGCGAGAAGAAGATTGAATCTTCCCGGATCCGGTTCTCCCAGGGCATCCTTCAAGAGATTTTCCGGGATCTGTCCCGACCTTGGCAGGTAAGCGCTCTTCGGGAGATCGAGACCATAGATCCTGATCTCTCCGTCGAGATCCGCAGAACCGTTCGCGAGATAACGGATCCCGGCATTTTCCAGGGCAGCCTGGTAATTCTCATATGCTGCACCGTAAATGTCAGACTTCCAGACCATCCGGCACTCATGGTTTCCATTTCCGCAGTATACCGGAAATTCTTTTGCAAGCTCCGTCAGAAGCTTTCTCGGAATCTCCACATAAGAATTTCCTTTTTTTGCAACCATCCCGTCCCCGCCGGATAAAACGGCATCCGGCTTCACCTTCCGGACCGCATCCAGCAGCCGGCAGTTCTGATCACCGAACTCCTTATTGTGGAGGTCTGTCAGAAAGACGATCGTTTTTTCCGGACCGTGGATCTTTTCCGAGACGATCCGGTATTCTTCCGTAACAAGGCAGTCCCGCTCATACCGGGAACGCGCCAGGCAGCCGGCCCCAAAAGCGATGGCGCCGGCAGCCAGAAACACTGCTGTCCCCAAATCGGATTATTCCTCCTCAAATACGCGGATCCCGCGCTCAACAACGCCTGCAAATGCCTGCGCATAGCTCTTGTACTCCGGATGTTTCGCAATGATCTTGTCCATCACGTCTTTCATCTCGCCGCTGATGATAACGGTGCATCCTGCTGCCTTCTTGTTGGTGGAACGATTCTCGTACATATCCTGCATTACTTTTACTCTTTCTTTCATGATAAAGCACTCCTCTTATTCTTTATTATTTTCAGAAATCACTGCCGTTTTCTCTTATGCGTGATATTCGCCGCTGCACACGGCAGCGTATATTTTTTACTGTACCCAGGCACCATCCGCGCCGACTTTATACTTGTTGTCGATCGTCGTATTTCTCACGATCTTGCCGTCTGCACCGAGATAGAACCACTTGCCGGAATCCTGTCTCCAGGCATTCTTCGCCATCGTCCCGTTGGACTCAAAATAGTACCAGTCAGTTCCGAACATCTTCCATCCGGTCACCATCTTTCCGTCCGGGTCGAAGCCGAAATCAGCGGCATCGATCGTATAGATCGTTCCGACAGCCTTTGTTCCATCAGCGAATTCATATCTCCAGCTTCCGTTGTCCTGAACCCACTTTCCCGCAGTCTCCTGCTTCGCAGTCGTTGTCGTTGTCGTGCTGTTTCCGGTCGTATTGCCTTTCTCTGTATTGACATACTGATATCCGTAGTCCAGCATTTTCTTTGTATCTGCATAGTGGGTGCTCTTGGATTTTAAGATCACTGCGACCATGCGGACACCGTCCTTCTCAACACAGGTCACAAGAGTGTTTCCTGCCTTGGAAGTATATCCCGTCTTTCCGCCGACGATTCCTGCATAGTATCTGGAATCATTCGGATAGAGCATCTTGTGGCCCGGAGTGATCGTTCTCGCGGCAGCAGCCTTTGTTGCCGGGAACTTGTAGTTCAATGTGGAATCGATCTGGCAGAGCGTCTGATTCGCAAATGCGGCAGCTGCGATCTTTGCCATATCACGGCATGTCGTGTACTGCTGGTCAGAGTTTAAACCGTTCGGATTCACAAAATGAGTGTTCGTGCAGCCAAGCTCCTTTGCTTTCGCGTTCATCAGATCTGCGAATGCGGAAATGCTGCCGGAGACATGCTCGGCAAGTCCGTTTGCAACCTCATTGGCGGATTTTAAGAGAAGTCCGTAGAGGCAGTCTTTTACAGATACCTGGTCTCCTTCCACAAGTCCGATCTTCACCGCACCGGACTCCAGATTTGTGACAGCCGTCTTTGAAAACGTCACCTTGTCGTCCAGTTTCGATTTCTCCAGCACAAGGAGCGCTGTCATGAGCTTTGTGGTGCTGGCCGGGGCGAGTTTCTCATCGGCATTCTTCTCGAAGAGAACTCTTCCGTTCGTCACATCATAGAGGATTCCCGCCTCCGATGTGATCTCCGGCTTTGTGATGGCATCTGCAGCCGCTTTTGCCGCTGCGCTCACCTGGCTCTGGGTGTTTCCACTGTTTGTATTGTTTGATGTACTGTTCTCATATCCCGGACCGCCCTCGTTTCCAGCCTGTGTCCCCGCTGTTGTCGTCTGAGTATTCTGGCTGGTCGTCTGTTTATCGCTGTCACGGATGATCGTAGCCGCCTGCACCGGCTGCGCCGCGAAGATCGCGCACGCAAGTGCAAACGGGATAATTCTGTTCATTTTTCTCATGTCTTTTTCCTCTTTTTCCGGTATATTTTCGCAAAGATGCCGCTGTTCACGCATTTTACCATGCGCAGACCTGCTGAAAAGTCACCTTTCCTCTCTCTATGCTAACATAGATCCACCGAAAAAACTTTGAATTTTTCTGTCGATTTTCTTATGTCATTGGCATTTCGTGTTATTTTTCACGGGTAGGAATTTTCTGAACTGAAAATTCCGTATGATACCGTTGTGGTCGCGGATTTTGCCGATTCGGAATGCGAAGCATCGGCAAAATCCTGTTACAGTGCGCGGGCATGGAGTGCCAGTGTACTGTAACCATTTCGTTACAGATCACGCACTGCCTGTCCGCACACTGCAGCAGGATCCTGCTGCAGGAAAGCAGCTATACATCCTCGTCCAGCATCCGGATCAGGTCTTCCCTTGTGATGCTGCTGAGTGCTCCGGTTCCCTCCGTCACCACAGTGTCCGCGAGATCCCGCTTCATCTCCTGAAGCTTCAGGATGTTCTCCTCGATCGTATGTTTTGTGATGAGTTTGAATACGGAGACCTGATTTTCCTGACCGATCCTGTGGGCACGGTCTGTCGCCTGGTTCTGCGCCGCCACATTCCACCACGGATCGTAATGGATCACCACATCCGCAGCTGTCAGGTTTAATCCTGTTCCGCCTGCCTTCAGGGAAATCAGGAACACCATCACATCGTCCTTCTGGAAAGAAGATGCCATCTGCATGCGGTCCCGCTTCGGTGTCGAACCGGTGAGCAGGTAGAACGGGATCTTCTCCTTTTTCAGACGCTTTGCGATGATCTCGAGCATCGACGTGAACTGTGAGAATAAGAGGATCTTATGACCCGCCGATGTCCCGTTCAAGAGCAGTTCCATGCAGGTGTCAAGCTTCGCAGAGCCGCCTTTATATCCCTCAAAACACAGGGACGGCTCACAGCAGATCTGGCGCAGACGCATGAGTTCCGCGAGGATCTGCATCCTCTCTTTTCCGTAGTCACCGTCGGTTCCCTCCATCAGCTGTTCCTTTAAGGAGGCGGCTGCCGCCGTGTAGAGATCCTTCTGCTCGCCTTCCATGTTGGAATACAGGACCGTCTCAAGCTTATCCGGAAGCTCCTTTAAGACGTCTTTCTTTAATCTTCTCAGGATAAACGGACCTGTGAGCTTCTTTAACTGAGCCAGGGCATTCGGATCCTGGTCTCTCACGATCGGCATCTCAAACGCCCGCTTAAATTTCTGCGAGGTGAATAAAAATCCCGGCATCAGGAAATCAAAGATACTCCACAACTCTCCGAGATGGTTCTCGATCGGCGTTCCCGTCAAAGCAAAGCGTGTTCTTGCCGGAACAGCCTTTACAGACTTCGCCGCCTGTGTGGAGGAATTCTTGATATACTGCGCCTCATCGATGATCTCAAAGCGGAACTCCTTTTCATGATACCAGAGAATATCGCGCTTTAAAAGGTCGTAGGAGGTGATGATCACATCCGGCTTTTCTGTCTCGTAAGCTGTGAACATCTCCTCGCGCTCGGCCTGGTTTCCCGCCGCCGTCATGATCTTAAGTTCCGGTGCAAACTGGGCAAACTCATTTTCCCAGTTGTATACAAGGGACGCCGGGCACACGACAAGAGAAACTCCGCCGTTTTTCGCCTTCTCATCGAGCAGGAGGGCGATGACCTGGATCGTCTTTCCAAGACCCATCTCATCTGCGAGAATTCCACCGAAACCATATGCATCCAGGCTCTTTAACCACCGGTATCCGACTTTCTGGTAACTGCGGAGCGTTGAAGCGAGGCGCTCCGGGATCTCATAATCGCTGTCTTCCACGTCTTTCATGCCGCGGACCACCGCCTTGAACAGCTGGTCCCGGTAGACGCTGACACTCTTATCCTCTTTTAACGCCGCATCTAGGAACATGGCGCGGTACGCCGGAAGTTTGATCGTCTCGGAACCAACCAGCTCCTTCGAGACACCCAGCTGTTCCGCGATCTTTGCCACCGTGAGAAGTCCGCCGTCCCCGAGTGTCAGGAAGTCGCCGTTCTTCATCCGGTAGAAGCTCTTTTTCTTCCCGTAAGCCGCAAGGACCGCCGCCAGCTCTTCCCTCGGAAGTGCCCCGGTATCCACCTCAAGCTCCAGCCATCTTCCAAGCGTTCTCACCTGGACAGATGTGCTCACCGGCGGGAGAACGCGGATCTTCTTGAAGGACTCGGACACGAACACGTCACCCGTGTCCATGAACTTCTTCATTCCCTCAGAGATCAGACGATATACCGCCTCGTCATCATTTTTGATCACAAGGTTTCCGGAACCGTCCTCCGTATATTTAAAGTAGGTAGTGATCAGCTGGCTCACCTTGAACTCTCCCGGAACATCCCGGCAGATCTCTTTCGGAACATTCTCATCTGCCAACGGATGGAAGGAAAAATCTCCATATGCAAGCTCCGGGCGCAGATTGACCGTCCCGACAGCGTCACTGTCAAAATAGAACGAGGCTTTCAACTCTTTCGGGCGGTAGCTCTCAAGATCCACGCCTTCTGAGCGGATCAGTCCGAAGGATTCCAGCTTTCTCAGAACACGCTCGTAAAAGAGCGGCATATCCCGGTCGTTGACTGAGACCTCGTTCTCCGCGTCCAGTCCCATGACCATGTATTCCATAAATACGGTCAGGCACTCCGTGTAGTCCGCATCACAGCAGTAGATTGCCTCCTGATCTGCGATAAACAGGGATTTTTCACCGGAAAAGGCCATGATATCCTTGTCCACGGTGACTTTGATGCCGTCTCTTCCCTCTTTTTTCACTACCGCGGTAAAGACCGGATTTTCCCTTTTTACTGTGAGCATCCGTTTTTTCTTCCGGTAGTCCTCGCACTCGATGGTCTGACCTTCCATGATCGCTAAGAAGCGCTCTCTCCCGGCTTTTCCGAGGATCAGCTCCTTTAACGCCGGCTCCGCCTCCATGGAAAATCTTCCGCTTCCGCGGTACTGTTCCCGGAAAAATCCGACACGCTCCATGATGAGAAGCGCCAGCGCACGGCTCTCCTCATCAAAAGCCTGGAGACTGTGGTGGAAAGCCAGTCCTTTTCCGTACTGGACAAGACTCATGTTTTCCATTGCTTTCGCGAAGGCGGTCAGATCCTTCACCGGGTACTGTTTCTCCCGTCCCACCGTGAAGCGGACCTTCACCTGTTCCCGCGAGATCGCGACGATCGGGACCAGACGGTAATGTCCTTCCTCGGAGGCCCCCATGATCCGGCTCACCTCACGGTTTGTGTATTCCCGGACCATAAAGCGGACCTTCTGTGAAGTGGAGACCGGATGTTTTGACTCTCTGCTCTCCCTGCGGATCCACTCCGCGAGCAGGGCATGGGCATGCGGGCACATCGGGATCCCGTCCGGTCCCTGTGTGCAGGAGACTCCGCAAAATCCAAGATTTCTTCCTGTTTTACTGATATGCGAACAAGAGTAGTCAAAATTCTGACTACCCTTGCGCAGGATACGGACACGGTATTCATCTTCCCCGTCCATGACGGTTCCTCTGATCTCTGTTTCGCCTTTCCAGAAGGTTTCGGCGGTAAGCTCCGTTACTTCCATATCGATTTGTCCCCCAGGTTTTTTTATAAAATATCCTACGAAACCAGATCGCTCCGCGCTTCGCGCTCCCACGATCTCAAACTTCATTCGCAATCCGGCCTCACGGCCTACTTGCTCATGAAGTTTTACCTGTCAAATGTCTGTGCATCTTGGGAAGCAAGCTTCCCAATCTGTACAGCCGCTTGACAGGTTATTTCATCACATTCTCTCCGGCGCGTCAAATCCCAGGACGTTGATGCAGGTCATAAGAACATTGCGAGTTAATGTAACAAGGCTGATATATCCGGCCTGTTTCTTTTTATCTTCCTCGGCGATGATCTTTGTCTCGTGATAGAAGTGGTTTAATGCGTTGGAGAGCTCGTAGATGTAAGCACAGATCTTATGCGGTGCAAGCTCCTCAAAACAGGTGAGCATCACGTCACTGTATCTGGAGAGTGCGAGCATTAAGGTCTTCTCCGGCTCTGCGGACGGCGGAAGGATCTCACCGTTCTCTGTATTCTCACAGGTATCCTGATATTTCTTTAAGATCGAATTGATTCGCGCGATCGTGTACAGGATATACGGACCTGTATTTCCCTCGAAAGAAGTAAACCGGTCGATATCGAAGACATAATCCTTTGTCGCCTGGTTGGAGAGATCCCCGTATTTTAAAGCGGCAAGACCAACGATCTCAGCTGTCTTCTTCGCCTCATCCTCGGAGACGGTACGGTTTTCCATAATACGGTTGTAAGCAGCCTCATCGATATCCGCGATCAGGTTCTCCAGACGCATAACGCCGCCCTCTCTCGTCTTAAACGGCTTTCCGTCCTTTCCGTTCATCGTTCCGAAACCGACGAAATCCATCTTCCGGTCTGCCGGAACGATCCCCGCCTTCTTCGCAACACGGAACACCTGGGTAAAATGAAGCTCCTGGCGCTTGTCCACAACATAGATGTAGTGATCCGGCTTGAAATCTTCCTCTCTCTCAACGATCGTTGCAAGGTCAGAAGTCGCATAGAGAGCGGCTCCGTCGGATTTTCTCACGATACACGGCGGAAGCTCCTTCGTATCGGTCGGCTCCGCGATATCGACAACAAGAGCACCCTGGCTCTCGTAAGCAAGTCCCTTATCCTGAAGATCCTTGATCAGTCCCGGGATATACGGCTGCGCGTCGCTCTCCCCTTTCCAGAGATCAAAATCAACATCGAGATTTGCATAGTTTCTCTTCAAATCCCTTAAAGACACATTCATGATGTGCTTCCAGATCGCACGATACGGCGCATATCCACTCTGAAGCTTGAAAGTTGCCTCCTGCGCACGCTCCTTGAACGCCTCATCCACCTTGGACTTTCCGCTCGCCGCCGGGTAGATCTCCTCAAGCTCAGAGATCGTAAACGGTGCCTCCTCCGGATACTCCCCTGTAAAATTCGGATCAAAATACGGAAGCTCCGGCTTTCTGTCCTTTAACTCCTCGATGATAAGTCCCATCTGAAGCCCCCAGTCACCGAGATGAACATCACCGATCACCTTGTGGCCGACAAAACGTCCCATGCGCTTTAACGCCTCACCGATCACCGCAGAACGAAGATGACCGACATGAAGCGGTTTCGCAACATTCGCTCCGCCATAGTCGATAATGATCGTCTCCGGATTCTCGACCTCACCCATACCAAGCTTCTTCGCATCCTTCATTCCGTTCATATAGTCAGAAAGAAAAGAAGCATCTACCTTTAAATTGATGAATCCCGGCATAACGGCATTCACCTCTTCAAACACCTTGCTGTCCTTTAACTGCTCCACGACACCGTTCGCGATATCGATCGGTTTCTTTTTATATGTCTTTGCAGCTGCCATCGCACCATTGCACTGATACTCGCAAAGGTCCGGGCGGTTAGACAACGTCACTTTCGCAAAATTCTCGTCATAACCATTCGCCGCAAAAGCTTTTCTCATCTCATCCGTGATGATATCCAGAATCTTTTTCATCTGATCTTCTCCTTTATTAGCGTGCGAGTCTGCGATCATCCCATTCGCCGCACCAAAACAGCCAAACAATACCGCAGACTGATACAGTAACTATCATTATACCGTATCACGGTAGAAAAATCCATACTTCTGCACACTTTTTTGCACAATCCGCGCCGAGCGCAGCAACGGCGCACTCCTTGCGCCTGCAGCGGAGAGCTTCCGGTCAGGAGTGCATGAATACGGGGAAGGATCCCACCGCACTCCTGACCGGAAGCTCTCCGCCCCGCTCTCGCCAACACACTCTCTCCCGAAAAAACAACTGCCAGGCTCTCCAAAGAACCCGGCAGTCACAACTATATCACGCTCTGATCTCTTATTTCCCGATCACACTCGCCGCAAAATTCACCGACGCCATCGCATCCTTGCAATACGCATCCGCCCCGATCGCATCCGCATACTCCTGCGTCAGAACCGCACCTCCGACCATGACCTTCACCCAGGGCGCATCCTTCCTCAGCGCCTTGATCGTCTCCTCCATCGACGGAACCGTTGTCGTCATAAGAGCACTGAGCCCGACCACCGGCACATGCTCCCTGATCGCCTCTTCCACGACCGTCTCCGACGGAACATCTCTTCCAAGATCGATCACATCAAAACTATAATTTTCCAGAAGGACCTTCACGATATTCTTCCCAATATCATGGATATCCCCCTTCACCGTCGCCAGGATCACCTTTCCCTTCTTCTCCTGAACCTCTCCGCTCGCCTCCATGGACTCCTTCACGACAGCAAACGCCGCCTTCGCAGCCTCCGCACTCATCAGAAGCTGCGGAAGGAACACCGTTCCGGCCTCGAATCCCTTTCCGACCTCGTCGAGAGCCGGGATCATGTCCGTGTTGATGAGTTCGAGCGCATCCGTATCCTTCAGGGCAAGTCTCGCCGCATCAGACGCCGCCTGGGACATTCCCTTTATGATACTCTTCTTTAACGCAGAGCCCGTATCCGCTGCTCCTGCCCCGGATGCAGTTCCGGAACCTGCCGCACTTCCGGTGCCCGCAGTCCCGCTCACGCCTGCCGCCTGGTTCACAGCCGCTGCCTTTAAGATCTCCTTCTGTCTCTTTTTCTCCGCTTCCTTCGGACCGTAGATCCCCACATATCCCGCACAGTTCTCATCCTGCGCCGTCAGCACCAGGAAACTGTCGTAAACCTGCATCATCGCTTCCAGATTCGGGTTCACGATCCCTGCAGAAAGCCCATTCTGCATTGCGAGAAGGAAAAATGACGCATTGATATTTTCGCGCATCGGAAGTCCGAATGACACGTTGGAAACGCCGAGAACCGTCTTTCCGCCCAGCTCGTCCCGGACTCTCCGCACAGTTTCCAGGGTTGTAAGCGCCCCGTTCTTATCGGAGCTAACCGCCATGCAGAGGCAGTCCACGAGAATGTCCTTCTTCGGGATCCCGTAGGATGCCGCCGTCTCGTAGATCTTCTTCGCGACCGCAATTCTTCCGTCCGCAGTCTCCGGGATCCCGTCCTCATCGAGTGCCAGGGCAACGACAACACCGCCGTAATGCTTTACGAGCGGGAAGATCTGTTCCATGACCTCTTTCTTTCCGTTTACCGAGTTGATCAGCGGTTTTCCGTTGTAGATCCTGAGCGCCCGCTCCATCGCCACCGGATTGGAAGTATCGATCTGCAGCGGCAGGTCCAGGACACCCTGAAGTTCCTTCACGACATCCACCATCATCTGTGGTTCATCGATCCCCGGAAGTCCCACGTTGACGTCGAGAACATCGGCGCGGCTCTCCTGCTGGGCAACACCCATGGAGAGGATGTATGTCAGGTCCTTATCCTTTAATGCCTGCTTGAATTTCGGCTTTCCGGTCGGATTGATCCGCTCTCCGATCAGGATCGGGCGGCCGCCGAACGTCACCGCATGGGAGTAGGAGGAGATCACGGTCCGTCCTTTATCTGTGATCTCACAGACCGGGATCGCGTCGCAGACAAGTTTTGTCTTGTGAATGTGCTCCGGCGTCGTTCCGCAGCAGCCTCCGAGGACCGTCGCCCCGTTCCGTGCCATCTCCTTCATCGCCTCGGCAAACTCGTCCGCATTGATATCGTAGACAGTCTTTCCGCCCTCACTTCTCGGGAGTCCTGCGTTCGGGTTTACAAGGATCGGTGTGGAGGAAACACGTACCATATCTTTTAAAAACGGAAGAAGCTGGATCGGTCCAAGTCCGCAGTTTAATCCGATCACATCGGCGCCGAGGCCTTCCAAAAGCGCCGTCACGGACTCCACATTTCCTCCGGTCAGCATTTTTCCCTTTTCATCGAGGGTGATCGTCGCAAAGACCGGGAGATTGCTGTTTTCTTTTGCTGCCAGGACTGCTGCCTTTAACTCGTAGCCGTCTCCCATCGTCTCGATGATCACAAGGTCGGCTCCCGCCTCTTTTCCGGCGATGACCACCTCTTTATATGCCTCATAGGCATCCTCAAACTCGAGATCGCCGTACGGCTTTAAGAGCTTTCCGGTCGGTCCCATGTCGAGCGCCGCGTATCCGTGTCCGCAGGCTTTGATCGCGCGCTTCGCATTTCCCACCGCTGCCGCAACGATCTCCTGCACCGAATATCCGTCCTCGGCCTTGAATTTAAAATGGTTCGCACCGAAGGTATTGGTCGTCACCACATCAGAGCCTGCTTCCAGGTATTCCCTGTGGATCTCCTCGATGATCTCCGGTTTGGAAAGATTCCATGTCTCCGGAAGTTCCCCGGGCTGCAGTCCTCTCGCCTGCAGAAGGCTTCCCATTCCTCCGTCAAAATAAATTCGTCTCTCTTTCATCAGTTCCAGAATATTCATGGTTCTCTCCTATCGTCCCTGATCCGGATCCTGACCGGATCAGCTCGTAATTTTCCATCATTTTTTATTTTCTGTATCTCAGTCCTGACATCTCCGGAACACGCAGTCCTTTTTCCCGCACGCTTCACATCCTTCGATCGTACATGCTGCCGGTGTCCTGCTCACACCGATCACCGCCGTCACCGATTTTGACGGCATCATAAGATATCCCTCTGTCAGAGTGATCCCGATCCTTTTCCCCGCCTCCAGGCCGTCAAGGATCTCTTTTTGCGCCGACAGCGGAAAATCTCCGTATCCCGGCGAAAATCTCGGTCTGAGATAGAGGCCTTTTTCCAGATATTCCTTTTTCCACCCGGCATTCAGCTCATTGCAGTAAGCTTCCACCATCGCAGCGGCGGCAGCCTGCATGACCACCGCTTTTGCCACGGAAAGTTTCCCGTACCTGGCCAGAAGTCTGTCCACCTGTGCGCCGACAGTGACCGCCATCACCAGCACGGAATCACAGCCAGCCAGGTTTTTTCTTAAATTTTCACTCTTCACCCGAAAACATCCGCCATTGATCGTCCCATCATCTTCCATGATCAGCGGATACTCCCGGATCAGATGTCTGAAATCTGCCGCACTCTCTGCTTCCCGGATACATTCCTCTAAAAGCCGCTCCGTCTCCGGATCCGGTTCATGTTTTCCAAGCCCCAGATAGCGGAGCGCTTCTTTTCTGTCTGTCTGCATTTTCTGATCGGTTCCTTCACTGTTTTTTCATATTTCCTGGATCTTCTCTGCACTGTTTCCGAGGATCTTTTCCGGTTTTGAATGAGTTTCTTCCTTATTATAATAGACCATATAACCGGCAGTTAAGTCACTTATAACTACAGGTTAATCTATTGCTTCCGTTATAATCTGCCTTTTATCCGTTCTTTTTCGGATGCTTATCAGCATACCACCTGGTATCTGCCCTCGTCCAATATATTCGCTATGTGCCTGGCTATAGGTTTTTCCTATTGCTATTTTGATCCGTCACATTCCCTCAAATTTCCGGATCTCCTCCAGATATTTCTGTCCCAACGGGCTTAGCGCGATTCCTTTTCTCTTCAGATATCCGATCGTCATGACCTCATCCGACTTTAACTTGACGGCAAGGTAATCCGATCCGTTCAGATTGTCGCAGAGGATCCCGGAACAGAGCGTATATCCGTTTAAGCCCACCATCAGGTTTAACAGGGTCGCACGGTCATTTGCACGGATCAGCCGTTTATAGCTGTAGGTGCTGAGGACTTCCTCGGCAAAATAGAAGGAATTATAATTTCCCTGTTCAAAGGAGAGACACGGATATTCCTGAAGTTCCTCGATCGTGATCTCGTCCTGACCGGCCAGCGGATGACCTTTCCAGAGATAGACATAGATCCCGCAGTCCATCAGCGGACAGAATTCCAGATCTGACTCATCAAACAGCTTCGTGAGGACTTTCCGGTTAAAGTCGTTTAAATAAAGAATACCGATCTCACTGCGGAATGTCTTCACATCCTCGATGACCTCGTAAGTCTTTTCCT
The DNA here is from genome assembly GCF_057397225.1 of Pilosibacter sp. NGB245. NCBI lineage: Bacteria > Bacillati > Bacillota > Clostridia > Eubacteriales > Clostridiaceae > Pilosibacter > Pilosibacter sp. NGB245. Next base: position 2,384,194 of record NZ_CM171584.1, read on the forward strand.
CCCGCACCGCAAATTCGTATTCATCCATGCCGAACTGCTTGACCATCTCGATGAACGCATTCACCGCGAACGTATAATGCTGCATGGAAACGCCGAATTTTTTCTTCACGTTCTTCTTTTCGATATAGCGGGACTCCATCAGCTTATACTGTTCCGTGACCTGCCTGGCATAGCCCAGGAACTCCTGTCCTTCCGGGGTCAGGACAACGCCGCGGTTGCTTCTCTTAAAAAGCTCCGTTCCGATCTCGTGTTCCAGCTCCTTTAACGCCAGTGAGAGACTCGGCTGGGAAATAAACAGGAGCTTCGCCGCTTCGTTCATGGAACCGGTGTCTGCGATCGTGATCACATATTTTAACTGCGTAAGCGTCATAATACTCTCCTTTCCGGCCGGTTCGGATGGCCAGGATCTTCGTTCGCCCAGTTACTCAGATTTTACCGATTCCCGCGCATTTTGTCAATCACAGAGACACATCGTCTGACACGTCCGCTATTTTTTACGGACAGAATATTTCCAAACGGAAGCTGCGGATTCTGCCGCTTTGAAATGCGGAATACCGGCTTCTTTCCGTCCAGTAAAACAAGCCTTGTTTTATTCCGCAACTCAGAATAAATCCAGCGTTTTTCTCCCCAAAATGCTATAAATCCGTAAAAAATACGTGTTTTTCCCCGTTAAAATTTTAATTAGCTTGACATTCTGAAGTAAACTCCCTATAATTCAAAATAATCTTTAACCGTTCCACTTCAAATTGACAAAGCAGTGAATGGTTATCATGATAACAAGTTCCAGAGGAGGAAACATTATGAAAAAAAGATTTTTAAGCCTTGGCCTTGCAATGGCAATGGCAGCATCTTTAACAGCATGTGGAAGCTCTTCTTCCACAACAGAAACAACAACAGCTGCAGCAGCTGACGCGACAACAGCCGCTGCCGGAGAGAGCACAGCAGCTTCCGGTGAAGTATTCAAGATCGGTGGTATCGGCCCGGTTACAGGTGCAGCTGCCGTATACGGTCTCGCAGTTAAGAACGGCGCACAGATCGCAGTTGATGAGATCAATGCTGACGGCGGCATCAACGGCTACCAGATCGATTTCCAGTTCCAGGATGATGAGCATGACGCAGAAAAATCCGTCAACGCTTACAACACCTTAAAAGACTGGGGCATGCAGATGATCATGGGTACTGTAACATCCGCTCCGTGCGTAGCAGTCGCTGACAAGACAATGGCTGACAATATGTTCCAGATCACACCGTCTGGTTCTTCCGTTGAGTGTGCACAGAACCCGAACGTATTCCGCGTATGCTTCTCTGACCCGGATCAGGGTGCTGCATCCGCAACCTACATTGCTGAGAACAAGCTTGCTGATAAGATCGCAGTGATCTACGACAGCTCCGATGTATATTCCAGCGGTATCTACGAGAGGTTCGCTTCCGAGGCTGCAAACCATGGTCTTGATATCGTTGCTGCTGAGGCATTCACAGCTGATTCCAACAAGGACTTCTCCACACAGCTTCAGAAAGCAAAGGATGCAGGCGCTGACCTTGTATTCCTTCCGATCTACTACACAGAAGCATCCCTGATCCTCAACCAGGCAAACACTATGGGTTACGCTCCGAAATTCTTCGGATGTGACGGTATGGACGGTATCCTTCAGGTTGACAACTTCGATACAAAGCTTGCTGAGGGCTTAATGCTCTTAACACCGTTCGCAGCAGATGCTGACGACGAGCTCACACAGAAGTTCGTAACTGCTTACAAAGAGAAATACGGCGAGACACCGATCCAGTTCGCTGCTGATGCATACGATGCGATCTATGCGATCAAAGCTGCTGCTGAGGAAGCTGGCATCACACCGGAGACTTCTGTAAGCGATACATGCGACAAGATGAAAGAAGCAATGTTAAAGATCACTGTAAACGGTCTTACAGGTGAGAACATGACATGGACAGAAGACGGCGAGCCGCACAAGGCACCGAAGGCTGTCAAGGTTGTAGACGGCGCTTACCAGGCGATGTAATCAGACATGAAAGAATGACGTTACCGGACACATCATGTGAACCGTAACAATGACAGAATTAAGAGGATTGTCGCTTCGGCAATCCTCTTGTTTCTTTCAGGGTCTTATGGTATTATGAACATAAAATTTGCTGTCGGGGGCAAAAATCCGTCAGCAGGATCCCGCCCGCAACTGTCCATCCGGTCTGTACGTTCCTATTATAGACCGCAAGAACCGGCGAAAACCCGCCGGAAAAGATACCGAGGTGTAAAAGTTATGATGGGTTTTATCAACTATTTAATCAATGGAATCAGCCTTGGCAGTGTCTACGCGATCATCGCACTCGGATACACCATGGTCTACGGAATTGCCAAAATGCTGAACTTCGCCCATGGAGATATCATCATGGTCGGAAGCTATACCGTATTTATCACAACGCGCTACCTGGGAATGCCGACTTTCTTAAGCGTGCTCCTGGCCGTTGTCGTGTGCACGCTCCTCGGTATCGTCATCGAGCGCGTTGCCTACAAACCACTGCGTGACGCCTCCCCGCTGTCCGTCCTGATCACGGCGATCGGTGTCAGCTACTTATTACAGAACGTCGCTCTCCTCTTATTCGGAGCCGACACAAAGTCCTTTACATCCGTTGTGACATTCCCGGCGATCAAGCTCGCAGACGGATCCATCACGATCACCGGAGAGACGACCGTTACGATCCTCTCCTGTATCGTCATCATGATCGGACTTACCGCATTTATCAACAAAACAAAAGCAGGTCAGGCAATGCTCGCTGTCTCTGAGGACCGCGGCGCTGCAACCTTAATGGGTGTAAACGTAAACGGTACGATCGCCTTAACATTCGCGATCGGTTCTGCTCTCGCTGCGATCGCAGGCGTGCTGCTCTGCTCCGCTTACCCGTCCCTGACCCCGTACACAGGATCCATGCCTGGTATCAAGGCTTTCGTAGCCGCAGTTTTCGGCGGGATCGGTTCCATCCCGGGCGCCCTGATCGGCGGAGTCCTGCTCGGAATTATTGAGATCCTGTCAAAAGCGTATATCTCTTCCCAGCTTTCCGATGCGATCGTGTTCTCCGTACTGATCATCGTCCTTTTAGTACGTCCGACCGGTATCCTGGGCAAGAAACTGAACGAGAAAGTGTAGGTGATCGACATGAAAAGTACAGCAAAAAAGAAAACATTCGTCAACAATATGATCACCCTCGGAATGGTGGCCGCTGCCTGGCTCATCATGGAGATCCTCATGAACACCGGACATGTATCCAGCCTTTTAAAGGGACTTCTCGTCCCGTTCTGTATCTATGTGATCATGGCAGTATCCTTAAACCTTACCGTCGGAATCCTCGGTGAATTAAGCCTTGGACATGCGGGATTCATGTGCGTCGGTGCATTCGCCGGTGCCCTCTTCTCCAAATGCATGAAGGGAACCTTAAATCCGACTGTAAGCCTTGTGATCGCGATTTTTATCGGCGCTGCCGTTGCAGCTGTCTGCGGTATCCTGATCGGTATCCCGGTTTTACGTCTGCGCGGTGACTATCTCGCGATCGTTACCCTGGCATTCGGTGAGATCATCAAGAACCTCATCAACGCCATATTCCTTGGACGGGACGCAGATGGTTTCCACATTTCCTTTAAGGACTCCATGTCCCTCGGCTTAAAAGACGGCGGTGAAGTCCTCATCAAGGGACCGCAGGGAATCACCGGAACTCCGCAGGCCGCAACCTTTACGATCGGTATCATCCTGGTCCTGATCACTCTCGTGATCGTCATGAACCTTGTAAATTCCAGAACGGGCCGCGCGATCATGTCCATCCGTGACAACCGCATCGCTGCTGAGTCCATCGGAATCAACATCACGAAATATAAGCTGCTCGCATTCAGCATCTCCGCAGCTTTAGCAGGTGTTGCCGGCGTTCTCTACGCCCACAACCTGACCACACTGACTGCTCTCCCAAAGAACTTCGGCTACAACATGTCCATCATGATCCTTGTATACGTCGTTCTCGGCGGAATCGGAAGCATCCGCGGATCGGTGATCTCCACCGTCATCCTCTATCTGCTCCCGGAGCTTTTAAGAGGCTTAAACAACTACCGTATGCTGATCTACGCGATCGTCCTGATCCTTGCGATGCTCTTCAACTCTGCACCGCAGTTCATCACGCTCCGCAAACGGATTTTCGGCGGATTTGCATCACATACCACACATTCCGGAAAGGGGGAAGCTTAAAATGTCAGACATGTTAAGTGTAAAGGGACTGAGCATCTCCTTCGGCGGCTTAAAGGCTGTCAACAATTTTGCGATCAATATCGAAAAGGGCCAGCTCTACGGCCTCATCGGACCGAACGGTGCCGGCAAGACCACGATCTTCAACCTTCTGACCGGTGTTTATAAGCCGGATACGGGAACGATCCTCTTAGACGGTCAGAACCTTACCGGAAAGTCCACGACCGACATCAACAAGGCCGGAATTGCCCGTACTTTCCAGAACATCCGTCTCTTCAAGGACCTCTCCGTTCTTGACAATGTAAAGGCAGGACTTCACAATCACCACCCCTACTCCACGATCGAGGGAATTCTCCGTCTCCCGCGCTATTATAAGGTCGAAAAAGAGATGGATGAGGAAGCCATGGAGCTCTTAAAGGTGTTCGGACTCGACAATGAGTGTGATTTCAAGGCATCCAACCTTCCTTACGGTAAGCAGAGAAAGCTTGAGATCGCCCGCGCGCTCGCAACAGAGCCGAAGCTTCTTCTTCTCGATGAGCCGGCGGCCGGCATGAACCCGAACGAGACCGCGGAGCTGATGGAGACGATCCGCTTCGTCCGCGACCATTTCGGAATGACCATTCTCCTGATCGAACACGATATGAAACTCGTCAGCGGCATCTGTGAGCGCCTCACCGTGTTAAACTTCGGTCAGGTTCTCTGCACAGGTCCTACGCAGGAAGTTTTGAGCAATCCAGATGTTATCAAGGCATATCTCGGTGATGAATAGGAGGAGAAACAGATTATGGCAATGCTGGAAGTAAGAGATCTGGAAGTCTATTATGGCGTGATCCAGGCTTTAAAGGGAATCTCCTTCGATGTAAACCAGGGAGAGATCGTTGCTCTGATCGGTGCCAACGGTGCCGGTAAGACGACTACGCTGCACACGGTAACAGGACTTTTAAGTGCCCGTTCCGGACATATCATCTATGAGGGAACCGATATCACAAGAGTCCCGGGCTACAAGCTTGTCAGCATGGGCATCGCCCATGTTCCGGAGGGGCGCCGCGTGTTCTCCACGCTCTCCGTTCTCCAGAATTTAAAGCTGGGCGCTTATACGAGAAAGGACAAGGCGGAGATGGAAGCGACGTTGAACATGATCTACGAGCGTTTCCCGCGTCTGAAGGAGCGTGTGAACCAGCCAGCCGGTACTCTCTCCGGCGGTGAGCAGCAGATGCTCGCCATGGGCCGCGCTCTCATGAGCCACCCGAAGCTGATCGTTCTTGACGAGCCGTCGATGGGTCTGTCTCCGATCTATGTGAATGAGGTGTTTGACATTATCCAGAGTATCAACCGCGACGGTGTGACGGTTCTCCTGGTCGAGCAGAATGCGAAGAAGGCGCTTTCGATCGCGAATAAGGCGTATGTGCTTGAGACGGGGAAGATCGTTTTGAGTGGGGATGCGAAGGATATGATGAATAATGATCAGGTGAAGAAAGCTTATCTGAGTGAGTAAGTGGATTGATCTGTGGTTACGGCTTACGCGTTGCGTGGGCCGTAATTTTTTTGAATGATTCATAGTGGCGGAAGGCGGGACGCGTTGAGCCTGTTTTATATTTTCTTACAGTTCTATAAATTGGAAAATTTTGTGTAACTTTTTGGCGATTTTATGGTATACTCTTTACAGACAGCACTGAAACTGTGCAGAATTAAGGACAATAGCAACTTGTACAGGGGAGGAAGATATTATGAGCAAAGTCATCACTATCAGCCGTGAATTCGGCAGCGGCGGACGCGAGATCGGCGTCTGCCTCGCAAAGAAATTTGGGATTCCTGTTTACGATAAGGAACTGATCGCTATGGCGGCCGAGGACAGCAATATCTCTGAGGATCTTTTTCACGCAAACGATGAGGTGATCGCCAGACAGAAGCGGATCAACTATGATGATCTCGCAACGGTCGATCCTTTCTCCCCTGCCTATGAGATCCCGGTTTCTGATCAGCTTTTTGTGATCCAGTCGAAGATCATCCGCCAGCTTGCGAACCAGGGACCTTGTGTCATCATCGGAAGATGTTCTGACGTGATCGTTGAGGATGCTTTCCGGGTATTTATCTCCTCCGGTCTCAAAAAGCGTGTGGAGCGCATCCTGGCGCTTGAAAAGGAACCGGATGAGGATGTGAAGAAGCTGGAAAGCCGGATCCGTGCCATCGATGCGAAGCGCCGCGACTACTATCAGTACTACAGCGGCAATGAGTGGGGCAAACCGAAAAATTATGATCTCTGCTTAAACAGCGGTACTCTCGGGATCGAGCGGTGCGTGGAGATCATTGCGAATACGGTGTCATTGGAATAGGATATAGAGATTTTGATCGGCTGGAAATCCCCGGCATAGTTATGAGCACATGGCTGCGCCGGGGATTTTTCGTGATATTCCCGTCTTCTGTAATCCTGACCTTTTACGTCCTTGTATCGTACTTACAAATTTACAACTAGTCTTCTATCCCCACTGCTGTTCGGATCTTTTTTGTTCTGATCATTCTTCTGCTCTTCTTTATTTTTTAGCCTTTATTATTTCATTCTTTTGTATATTTTATCACATAAAAGCGTAAAACTTCAACTTATTGAATTTTTCTATTGACAAATGCATCTGACAGCGCTATGATAACTTCAGCAGCCGGAAAGAATCGATCCGGCGGTCAATCTTCAGAGAGGAGAACAGCAGATATGAAGAACCAGATGATGAATCTTTTTGCATCCTATTCTTTTTATTATTTTCCGGGCTATTATTACGGCGCGGACTGTTTCTGCTGCAAAAAACAAACCTCTCCGATCGAAGGTCAAAGGGCCTGAGGAAACGTAACGAAAACGTGGAGCCGGTGTTTGCGATTGCAGCAGACACCGGATTTTTTATTTTAACAGAAAAAAGGAGAAAACAATCATGATCATTATCTTAAAGAAAGACGCCAATAAACAGAAAGTAGAATCTTTAAAGACCGAACTTGTAAACCAGGGCTTCAAGCTTCATCTCTCTGAGGGAACCGAAGCTTCCCTGATCGGACTGATCGGTGATACGAGTATGATCCATGAGGACTGGCTGCGCGCCAACGATGTCGTTGAGGATGTCCGCCGGATCCGCGAGCCGTACAAAAAGGCAAACCGCTCCATGCACCCGGATGACACCGTGATCGATATCTGCGGCAGAAAGATCGGCGGCGGCAATTTCCAGGTGATCGCCGGACCGTGTTCGATCGAGACGAAAGAACAGATCACAGAGGTCGCTGAGGATGTGAAACGCTCCGGCGCTACTCTTCTCCGCGGCGGTGCTTTCAAGCCGAGAACTTCCCCGTACGCATTCCAGGGGCTTCATGAGCACGGTCTTGATCTTCTCCTCGAGGCAAAAAAAGCCACAGGTCTCCCGGTCGTCACAGAGATCATGAGTGCTGAGCATCTCCCGCTCTTCGATGACGTGGATGTCATCCAGGTCGGTGCGAGAAATATGCAGAACTTCGAGCTCTTAAAGGTTCTCGGAAAGATCGACAAGCCGATCCTCTTAAAGCGCGGACTTGCCAACACTCTGGACGAGCTCTTGATGAGTGCCGAGTACATCATGGCAGGTGGAAATGAAAAGGTCATCCTCTGTGAGCGCGGGATCCGTACTTTCGAGACTTCCTACAGAAATACGCTCGATATCTCCGCTGTCCCGATGTTAAAGAAGAAAACTCACCTTCCGGTCATCATCGACCCGAGCCACGCAGCCGGGATCCGTTTCATGGTCGAGCCGCTCGCTATGGCAGCGATCGCAGCCGGAGCTGACGGTCTCATGATCGAGGTCCACAACAATCCTGAAAAAGCCCTCTGCGACGGTGCCCAGTCCCTGACACCGGAGATGTTTGATCATCTGATGAAGAAAGTGAATAAGACGGTGGATTTCTTCCATACACTTGGGTAAGCCGATCATCTGTCTGAAATCACCGCCATGCAGAATATAAAATGCCCCCTGAATCTCGTTCACTCAGGGGGCATTCCTGGTATTTTTCTCTTGTATCCCAGCATTTTGATCTTAAATGTAAAAAATATATTTTCTCATGTTTTGAACCCAAATGGAAAATGCAAGAACACCTACAGCGGCCATACTATTCAGGCATATATAAACATATTGCCGGGTTGCGAAAAATATAAAATCAGATTTTTCTTTTTCTAAATATGCAGTATAATAAATTTGTCAATATTTTAGGCAGACCAATCCCGCAAAGATGGCTGCCCGGCAGATTTTTATTGAAATATTTCAGGGAGGTTTCCACTATGGTCAGAAAAACAGAAGTCGCATTTGTACCGAATTTAAGAGGCGGTGAAGGCACCGTCGAGATCCGTCATCTTTTAAGCAAGGACGAGCTCATGGGACATGCATCCATGTACGCACACGTGATCATCCCGCCGCACGGCAGCATCGGTTTCCACCAGCATGTAGAAAATACCGAGCCGTACTATGTGATCAAAGGAAAGGGGATCTTTGAGGACAACGACCACACAGAGACCGAGATCCACCCGGGCGATGTCTGTGTGATCGAGGTTGGTCAGAGCCATGCCATCAAAAATCCGTTTGATGAGCCGTTAGAATTTATGGCACTCGTGATCAATGAACGCGGAAAAGAGATTTAAATCTGCTTTTCCCAGTCCATCCGAAGCAAGAATACGATAAAAATGATCGAGCTTAAGCTCCATGTCAGCGGGTAAGCCGATGAGATCGTCCGGAATACCGGAATGATCCGGAGTGCGATCGTCACGTAGAGAACGCGGATCCCGCACCAGCAGATGAGCATCGTGAACATCGGGACCACTGATTTTCCGGCTCCGCGGAGGACGCCGGACGCGCAGTTGGAAAATGCCAGAAGGAAAAAGAACAGTGCAACCGTTCTTCCATGGATCGTTCCGAAGCGGATCGCTTCCGGTGCATCGACAAAGATCCTAAGAAGGATCGGGATCCAGATAAAAAGACAGATTCCCACAAACTCTGCCATCACCATGCCGAACGCAAGGCCGATGGCGGAGCCTTTTTTTGCCCGGTCTGCTCTCCCGGCTCCAAGATTCTGGCTCACAAAGGTCGTGAGCGCCATGGACATGCTCATGATCGGGAGAAACGCGATCCCCTCAAGCTTCGCAAAGGCACCCTGTCCGGAGATCGCGAATGCGCCGAATGTATTGATATTTGACTGGACGACGAGATTTCCGATGCTGATGACCGAGTTCTGGAGCCCCGTCGGAAGTCCCTGGACGATAACCTGGCGGATCATTTCTTTATGGAAGCGCAGTTCCTTCCAATGGATCGTCGCTGCCCCGCCGTCCTTTACCATGCGTGACAGGCATAAAAGAACGCTGAGTCCCTGCGCGATCACGGTCGCAACCGCGGCTCCGGCTGCGCTCCATTTGAATCCGGCGACAAAAATGAGATCCAGGATCATGTTCACCACGGAGGAAAAGATCAGGTAATAGAGTGGATGTACGCTGTCCCCGACCGCCCGCATGATGTTCATGCAGATGTTGTACATGATGACCGTGGAGACGCCGGCAAAATAGATTCCAAAGTACAGTCGCGCCTCCGTCATTACGCTGTCCGGCGTGTGAAGCCAGCCAAGCAGGATCGGGACAAACACCTGACCGATGATCGTCGCGAGAATAGAAAACACGATTCCAAGAAGGAAGTTCGTGTGGACTGCCCGCCGCAGGTTCTCCTCGTCCTGTGCTCCAAAGTATTTTGAGATCACGACTCCGCCGCCGATCGCGATCCCGCCGAAGAGCGTGATCACCGACATCGTCACATTTCCGGACAGGCTGACCGCCGCGAATGCATCATTGCTCGCATAGTTCCCGACAACCCAGGCGTCCGCCATGTTGTAGAGCTGCTGCAGAAGCTGACCGAGAAAGATCGGGATCATAAACGTAAAAAGCCCCTTCGCGATCGGTCCTTCCGTCAGATTTCCTTTCTGATCCGCATTTTTCTTTGCCGTGCTTTTTCTGAAAAAATCCATCTTTTTCCTCCCCGCAGGACCAGGGAATATCCGCCGTTCACGGACATTCGTCGTTTAAGTGACACGTTGTAACTAATATAATCGTATCATGCAAGTACCTGCTTGTCAAGTGAAGGTATTTCCTGCGCTATGCTTATAATCTTCGTGTTGAAAGGCGCCTATACACGGATTTTTCCTGTCCGTGCACGGCGCCTTTTCATTCATTATTTTCTGATCCGGGCAGGCATACTCTTCCTGTCTCAGTCCAGCTTCTTTTTCGTCAGATATGTCAGATGCACCACGCTGTCCGGAAGCTGCTCCACTGCCTTCAAGTTCATTTTCCTCCTTTCGATTTCCGATTCTTCCAAATTTCTAGCTTCCATCTCTCTGCCTAACCAACCGCTGATTGTTTTCCAGGCACCATTCATCAGATTTTCCCATCTTCCGCCGCGTACAACCGCAGCATTAATTTCCAAGTGATAACAAATCCGTCCACTCTTTCACATCTGCCTGCGCCTTCGGAACGTTGTTTCTCGAAACAGACAGTCCGTTATCCACGACATCTGCGGCCGCCATGACTATACTGATCTGTTTCACTCTGTTCAGTTTCATTTTGCTCTTTTTCGTCCTTTCATGATTCCTGCAAGCAGGAGATTCAGCCCGAATATCATAACACATGTTTGCGCAATGCGCGGACAGGAACCAGCGGCCTGCCGAACCGGTCCTTGTCTTTTCGGGTCTCACATGCTATAATCCGATTGATACTACCGATTATATATTCCGATTGTAACAACCGGTCAATGGCTTTCGGTATCTGCCAACGTAAAACGTGACAGCAACAACCGCCGTATTTTCGATGAACATGATGTAAAATGGATCAAAGACCTGGTCTGCCTGAAAAAATGCGGGATGAGCATTCAGGAAATGAAGGAATATCTTGCCCTTTGTCTTCAGGGCGAGAGCACGATCATGAAACGAAAGGAAATGCTTTCCAGAAAGCAGGAAATGCTGCGCGAATCCATCCGGGAGCTGGAGAACAGCATCGACTATATCGACTGGAAGCAGAATTTTTACGATGAGGTGCTTTCCGGGAAACGCCCGTATGTCAGCAACCTGATCTGCTTAAAAGAAGAAACAGACTGAGCCGAAAAGGAGATTTTATGCCAGCAATCATAACGATCACCGACCTTAATCTGCCGGAACTCGACCTCTTTTCCCGCTATTCCGAGTCCCAGCTTTATCATATCAACGAACCGGCCCCCGGGATCTTCATTGCGGAAAGCCCGAATGTGATCCGCCGCGCCCTGAATGCCGGATACGAACCTGTCTCCGTCCTGATCGAGGACCGGCAGACGGATCCATGGATCCCGGAACTTTTTTCCGATTACCCGGACCTTCCCGTTTATACCGCAGCTGCCTCTCTTCTCACAAATCTCACCGGCTTCGCACTGACACGCGGACTTCTCTGCGCCATGAAGCGGAAGCCGATGCCTTCTGTGGAGGAGATCTGTAAAGGAAAACGCCGGATCGCCGTGCTCGAAAATGTTGTAAATCCAACAAATATCGGCGCCATCTTCCGCTCAGCCGCAGCGCTCGGCATGGATGCCGTCCTACTCTCCTCCGGCTGCAGCGACCCGTTTTACCGGAGAGCCGCCAGAGTCAGCATGGGAACCGTTTTCCAGATCCCGTGGACTTATTTTCCGAAAGAGGCCGATCTCTCCGCAGGCGGACTTACACACCTCAAAGCCATGGGATACAAGACTGCCGCCATGGCATTAAAGGAAGATTCCGTCTCCATCGATGATCCCGGACTTCTCTCAGAAGAAAAGCTCGCCGTGATCCTCGGAACCGAGGGCGACGGTCTCGCCTCCGCCACGATCGATGGCTGTGACTACACGGTCATGATCCCGATGGCGCATGGCGTTGACTCCTTAAATGTCGCAGCGGCGAGTGCGGTGGCGTTCTGGGAGCTCTCGAGACATTGACGAGACCGGAACCCTGACATCTTCTCGCGTCGGATGCGTTTGTCCTTGATAACCGATTGCTTCGTGCAGGCACGCATCGCCACCTCATGAACACTCGGCAAATTCCGCCATGTGAAAAATCTGTGTATTTCACAGTTTTAACAAACTTAATTCGTATACTTCTTTGTATACTTCATTTTAGAAAGGATCTGATTCTCATGAAAAAACAGGCACTCTTCTGCATGCTTCTTGCAGGGACCCTTATGGTCGGCGGATGCGGACAGAAAGCCGCTGATCCCGCCGCTGATACTACCGCACAGGTGACAGAAGCTTCCGATTCCGCTCCGGCTGATAAACCGGATGGAGCTCCGGGAGAAAATTCTGACAGGCCAGGAAATCCGCCGGATGGTACTCCGGGAAATATGGACGGAAAACAGGCTCCTCCAGACGGAGAAGGCGGTCCTGGCGGCCCGGGCGGACAGAATTCCGCACCGGAATCCTACGATGCTGTCTCCAGCTTTTCTGAAGATAAAGAGGAAAGCGACCAGACCTACGCTTCCACCGGAAAGGATGAAAGTGCAGTTCTTGTGACCAGCGGTGCGTCTGTCACTTTAAATAACTTCACGATCGACCGCACCTCCACCGACAGCACCGGCGGCGACAACTCCAGCTTCTACGGCACCGGCGCCGCTGCCCTTGCCACAGACGGAGCCCTGACACTCACCGGCGGCACGATCACCACCGACGCGAAAGGCGGTGCAGGCGTCTTCAGCTACGGCAACGGCAATGTCTCCGTATCCGACACCACGATCACCACAAAGCAGGACACCTCCGGAGGGATCCACGTCGCCGGCGGCGGAACTCTCACCGCTTCCAACCTTACTGTTGAGACAAACGGCGAATCTTCCGCAGCGATCCGGAGCGACCGCGGCGGCGGGACCATGACCATAAACGGTGGAACCTACACGTCAAAAGGAACCGGTTCCCCGGCTGTCTACTGTACTGCGGACATTACCGTCAGCGATGCAGCGCTCTCCGCGGAAAATTCCGAGGCGGTCTGCATCGAAGGTTTAAACTCCCTGTCCCTCAAAAACTGCACGCTCTCCGGAAACATCCCGGAAAATGAGCAGAATGACTGCGACTGGACCGTGATCCTCTACCAGAGCATGTCCGGCGATTCCGAGGTCGGCGAGAGTAACTTTTCGATGGAGGGCGGCAACCTGACTTCCTTAAACGGCGGTCTGTTCTACACGACAAACACTGAGAGTTCCTTCTATCTGAAACATGTGGACATCACCTACTCTCCATCCAATGACTTTTTCTTAAAGTGTACCGGCAATGCCAACAAGCGCGGCTGGGGCGAGAGTGGAAAGAACGGCGCTGACTGCACCTTCACCGCAGATGAGCAGGAAATGAGCGGTGCGATCCTCTGGGACAGCATCAGCAATCTGAAGCTGAACCTCACGAACGGAACGATCCTGACCGGCTCGATTCTTCAGGACGAGACAAATGCCGGCGACGGCGGAAACGGGACCTGTGACGTAACGATCGATGCCCTCTCCGCATGGACCGTGACCGGAAACAGCACAGTCTCCTCCCTGATCTGCAAAGGTTCCATCACGGGTGCTGACGGAAAGAGCGTTTCGATTATCGGAACCGACGGCACCGTGTTTGTCCAGGGCGAAGGCGAGTATATGATCACAACGGGAAGCTATGAACATTAGATAGTAACTGTTCAGTAGTTCTGCGCTGACCATAATAAAACAAGGATTCACAGAAAGGAATTTTTATGAACTGGATCGGACTGATCGCTGCGATCGGAACGTTTCTTCTGATCGGCAGTTTTCATGTGATCGTCATCAAGACAGAATATTACTTTGGAAAACAGGTCTGGCCTGTGTTCGCGGGGATCGGGATTTTTTCCCTGCTCGCCTCTCTCCTGATCTCAAATATGATCATCAGCGTGCTGATCGCTGTTTTCGGGATCACCTGCATCTGGAGCATCAAGGAATTATTTGAGCAGGAAGAGCGGGTAAAGAAAGGATGGTTTCCGGAAAATCCGAAGAAAAAGCAGAAATAAGAAAAATCAGAACAAAACGTCGCTGTTACATAAAAAGTCATGTTCCCACCCATTTTTCAGATGGGGAACATGACTTTTTTCACACTTATCGTAACTGTTCAGTACCTTCACAGTCACGAGCAAAAATCCATGAAAAATTGCCTGAGGCAATGGGATTTTTGCCTACCCGCCTATGTTTTCTTACGGTCAGCGCAGTAAATGCGCAGACCTACTGAACATTTACCACTTATCTTCTAATGCAGCATTCTCCAACATAAAGAGTTCCGGTTTTTCTGGAATTTTCTGGTTTTTTCGTTGTAAATACAACGGTTTTTCATTTCCGGTTATACTATACTGAACATGCAGGAAGGAAAAACTGAAACCATCTTCCACGCGGAACATCTCCGCACGATTCTGAGCTAACAGGAGGGATCCTTTATGAAACAGACCATCAACCCAAGAAAAGCAGCCGTCATCGGATGCGGCTTCGTCGGATCTGCCACCGCATTCACCCTGATGCAGAGCCGCCTCTTTTCCGAACTCGTCCTTTTGGACGTCAACCACGACAAAGCCGATGGGGAGGCGAAGGACATCGCCCACGGAATCCCGTTTGCCGGTCAGATGAAGATCTATGCCGGAACTTACGATGACATCGCCGATTCCGCGATCATCATCGTCACCGCCGGAGCGAACCAGAAACCGAATGAGACGCGCCTGGACCTGGTCCACAAAAATGTCGCAATCTACAAAACGATCATCCCCGAGATCGCAAAGCGCGGCTTTGAGGGAATCCTCCTCATCGTGTCCAATCCGGTCGACATCCTGACCTACGCGGCGTTAAAGCTCTCCGGCTTCCCGGAAAACCGCGTCATCGGTTCCGGAACCGTACTCGACACGGCGCGGTTAAAATATGCGCTCGGGGAACATCTCGGTGTCGACAGCCGCAGCGTCCATTCCTTCATCATCGGAGAGCACGGAGACAGCGAGATCGCCGCATGGAGCAGCACCAACGTCTCCGGGATCCCGTTAAACACCTTCTGCGAGATGCGCGGCCATTTCGACCATGACCACGCTATGGACCGGATCGCGGAGGACGTAAAAAACAGCGCTTATGACATCATCTCCAAAAAACAGGCAACCTATTACGGGATCGCCATGAGCGTCAAACGGATCTGCGAATGCATCATCCGCAACGAGCGGTCCATTCTCCCGGTTTCCTCCATGATGCACGGGGAGTACGGGATCGACGGCATCTCCCTCAGCATGCCGGCCATCGTGGGATTAACCGGCATCGAGACGCATGTTCCAATCGCGTTAAATGCAGAGGAAGCCGAAAAGCTCCGGGCGTCTGCGGAGACATTGAAGAAGATTGCAGCGATGTTGGAATTGTAAACTCCATCGGCAATGAAATTACCGGTCTTCCATTTACAGCAGCTCCTCATAATCCTCCGGCAGGAACCGGTGGTAGATCAGATGGCATCCCTCATCCTTAAAACAGTAATAATACCGATCCGGGATGCCATCCGCAAAGTGGAACGCCCAGTCGAAATCGCCGTCCTCAATTTCTTCAAACACGGCATATTCCGACCATTTGAGGAAAAGCTCCCGGATCTCATCAAGGCTGCATCCATGTCTCCCGACAAGTTCTACAAGGTCCTGGATAAACTCCCGTCCTTTCATCTGTTCATGGACGAACACACTGCCCTCTTCCGGGATCTTAATACAGAACCGGTCCCCTTTTGCGGTCACCTGAACAGCTCCAAGCGTATCCTTCGTGTGGACTCCAAGCTCCTGAAGCCGCTCTTCCATCCGTTCCGGGGTATCATCTGTCCCGAAAAAGTGATTCAGCGTCGAGACCGGATAGTACAGCCGGATCACCTCCGGGCGAAACCCGAGCTTCGCCTGCTGCTCCTTCACCATATCGATCAGATTTTCTTCCAGTTCATGAAATCCCATGTTATTCTCCTTTATGCCTCTTTCTTCTCAAATTCCGCCGCAACATCACACAGCAGATCGCGGATCTTCAGCTGCTGCGGACAAATCTGCTCACATTTTCCGCATTTGATGCAGTCGGATGCCTTTCCATGCCCATTCGTGTGGATTTCATAGTAATGGTCAGAATTCCAGTTCTGATACATCTTTTTCGCATTCATGCAGACGAAAAGATCCGGGATCAAGATCTTTTTCGGACAGCCGTCCACACAGTAGCGGCATTCTGTACACGAAATCAGCTTTTTGCCCTGGATGATCTCACATACCTTCTCTACCGCCTGTGTCTCTTTCTCGTCAAGCGGCCTGAAGTCTTTCATAAAGTCCAGATTTTCCTTCATCTGGTCGATCGTGCTCATTCCGGAGAGGACCATCATGATCCCCGGGAATCCCGCCGCATAGCGGATCGCATATGTCGCCGGACTTCCGCCATGGAGCTCGTCAAATACTGCTTTTGCATTATCCGGAAGATTTGCGAGACTGCCGCCGCGGACCGGTTCCATGACGATCACCGGTTTTCCATGCTTTCTGCAGACTTCATAGCATTTTCCGGACTGAACCGCCGGGTCATCATAGTCGATATAGTTGAACTGGAGCTGTACCACCTCTACCTGCGGATACTCGGTGAGGATCTGGTCAAGAACCTCCGCACAGTCATGGAACGAGATTCCAAGATGGCGGATCTTTCCCTCTTCCTTGAATTTCAGTGCCGTCTCATACGCATGACATTTCTTGAACTTTTCAAACTTTTCAACATTCTGGGCATGCATCAGATAAAAGTCAAAATACTCCACTCCGCAGCGTTCCAGCTGGGACTCAAAAAGCGGGCGGATATCCTCTTCTTTTTCGAAGAAATTTCCTGTCAGCTTATCCGTGAGAATATAGCTTTCTCTCGGGTGACGGCTCGTCAGGCAGTTTTTGATCGCAAGCTCGCTCTTTCCGCCGATATAGCCGCGCGCCGTGTCAAAGTAATTGAATCCCTGTTCCAGGAAATAATCGACCATCTGACAGACCTGTTTCTCGTCCACCTCTTCCCCGATCATCGGGAAACGCATACAGCCAAATCCAAAATTTTTCTTGATCTTATCCATCCGCTTCTCCTTTTCCCACGCGATTCACCGGACGGGATCTAAAATCATCTTCCGTTACAGTACACGGGCACTCCATGCCCGCGCACTGTAACAGGATTTTGCGTCCCAGTCTCACGGTTTTCACCTGTTTCGTAAGTGACATGTTGTAACTAATTTTGATGTTAGCATACCCCACATGCCTTGTCAAGTGCCTGGAAATCAATTATAATGATGGTGTATTTATTGAATAAAGCATGGAATTGACAGGAGGTGAACCCCATGACAGACTTTGTACGCGCAAGAAGTGAAGAACAGAAACAGGCCCGGATGGCAGAGATCAAGGCTGCTGCCGACTCTCTTTTTAATTCCGTCACCTACCAGGAGATCACCCTGTCCACGATCGCAGGAAAGCTGTCATGGACACGCGCAAACCTCTACAAATACGTGACGACAAAGGAAGAGATCTATCTGGAAATCTGTTCCGATAAGATGCACTCCTATTTCGATGATCTTTTCGCCGCTTTCCCGGAAGGGAAAACATGGACTCCGGACGAGTGGGCTGGCCGCTGGGCCGATGTCTTAAACGACCACCGCGACTATTTCCGCTACAGCGATATCCTCTGCACGATCATCGAGGTCCATGTCTCTGCCTGCCGGCTTGCCTGCTTTAAAAAAAGTTATTTTACCGGCAAAGATGCTTTCGTCAGACTTATGGCAGACCACTTCAGTTTCTCTGACCATGACGCCAGCGAAATTTTTCTCGCCGTCCTGTACCATGCGTCCGGTCTCTGTGGGAGCACTCACTCGAATCCGGTCATGAAGGAAGCATTAAAAATAGCCGGAATCCCGCATAAAGAACGGGATTTCCGGCTCAGTATGTACGAATTTATCCGAATGAACCTCTGGTATTACCTTGAAAGTCCCACAGGATCTCCTACTGCAGGAAATAACACCAGATCGGAAGTGTGATCAATGAGACGACCGTGGAAAAGACAACGATCTTCGTTGCCAGGCGGTCGTCTTTTCCATATTTGACCGCAAGGACTACACTCGTGCTCGCCGCCGGCATCGCGGAGAGGATCACGCAGACCGCTGTGATCAGCGAGTCGATCCGGAACAACCGGCATCCTGCAAGGACGATGACCGGGATCAGGAACAGGCGGATAAATGTATAATAGTAAACTTCTTTTGAGAACACCTCTTTAAACGGCACCTCCGCCAGTGTGCATCCGATGAGCAGCATCGCGCAGAACGTATTAGCTCCGGCGATCGTCCGGACTGTCTGGTTTACAAATCCCGGAAGCTGAAACTGCGAGATGAGAAGCACCATTCCGGTAAAGATCGCGATGATGCACGGATGGGTCAGCACCTTTTTCACAAGTTCTTTTTTCGTCGGCGCCTCCGTAAAGTAAGTGAGTCCTACCGACCACATGAAGATCCTCGTCGGGATCGTATAGACTGCGGCGTACATGATCCCAAGGTCTCCGAAGATTCCTTCCGCAATCGCATTTCCGAGGATCCCGGCATTCGAGACGATCGTCGCGTACTGAAGAACCTTCCGGCTCTCTTCATTCCATCCCGGATAGAGGACGCGGCTGAGCCCGTTCGAGATGATCTGGATCAGAAATGAGATCACGATCACTTCCAGGGTCAGTTTTAAGATATCCATGCTGAATTCCATCTGGAACGATTTGATGATACTCGCAGGAAGTGTCACGTTCATGACAAGATTGCTCAAAAGCGCCTTTCCACTCTTATCGATCATCCCTTTTTTCCTCAGATACCATCCGAGCGCCAGAACGCAGAACATCATGCCCTGCATATTAAATAAACTTGTAAAATCCATTTTGTTCCCCTTACCTGTGGCTGTCCTATATGTTATGGATAACCGCCGTTTTATGCATTACAGTTATTGTAACTCTGGCATTTGGGAGTTGTCAATTGGCATGTCCGGCGCAGTTGCAAAATATGCTTGAAATTCTTTCTATTTGGCAGGCGGATCATCCAGACGCCGCAATTGGTCATTTACAAGACTTACGGGGTAAAAACGTTTTCCGACGATGATTGCAGGATATCGTTCCGCGACAAAACACCTGTTTTCATCTCCTTTTTCCGGTGCTATAATAACTCCTGTTACAGCAGTTTTTTCAAAAAGGAGGTCCCCCATGGATTCCATCAATATCCGAAACGCAAAACTTGAAGATGCACCGCGCATCCTGGAAATCTATGCTTATTATGTCGAAAACACCGTGATCACATTCGAATACGAAGTCCCCTCTCTCGAAGAATTCGAAAACCGGATGCGCAACACCATGAAAAAATATCCATATCTCGTGATCGAGCGAAACGGAAAAATCGAAGGCTACTCCTATGCAGGTCCCTTCGTTGGCCGCGCTGCCTACGATTGGGCCTGCGAACTCACGATCTACCTGGACCATAACGCCAAAAAATGCGGTCTCGGCCGAAAACTCTACGAAGCCCTCGCCGACCTCCTGAAAACCATGGGCATTCTGAATCTTTATGCCTGCATCGGCTACCCCAAAGTAGAGGACGAATATCTCAACAAAAACAGTGCCCAGTTCCACGAACATCTCGGCTTCCACCTCTGTGGTACCTTCGAAAACTGCGGCTATAAATTCAACCGCTGGTACGACATGATCTGGATGGAAAAAATCATCGGGGAACACAAGGCAGACCAGCCGCCGGTAAAACCGTACTCCTACATGGAATAAAAAGAATCCATAGAGATCAACACTTTTACGGATGTAAATATGCGTTATATTACATTTTTTCGGACGTAAATTCGTTCTATTCTACATTTTTACGGACGTTAAAGTCGTGCTGTACCACATTTTTTCGGACGTTAGCTCACTCTTTCCTACATTTTTTCGGATGTTAGCCTGTCTCCGGCAACTTTTTTCGGGCAATGGACAGCAAAAAACTCCCTCTTGTACATTCCCCACCCCCGCGCTACAATAATAACCGTTCTGCACCTCACAGAAACATCGACTAACAGGAGACATACACAAATGAATACAAAAAACCAAAACGACACCCGCCCGATCTGGCGAGGTGAACTTGCCCTCTTGATCGTTGTCCTCATCAACAGCTTCGGCGTAGTCCTGATGCTCGACTCCGGCGCCGGAATCTCGGCAATCTCCAGCGTACCATACGCCTTCTCCGAATCATTCCCACGAATGACACTCGGCACCTGGACCTACATCTTTCAGGGCACACTCGTGGCTGTCCTGATGGTCCTTCGAAAAAAATTCGTTCCAACCTATCTCTTCAGCTTCGTAGTCGGCTTTGCCTTCAGCAAGATGCTGGATGTCTACAAAACTGCCCTTGCCGGTCTTCCAATGGGACTCGGATATCAGATCTGTTACTTTATCGTGAGCTATGTCGTCCTCTGCATCGGAATTGCACTCTCCAACCGCTGCGGACTCCCGATCATCCCGACCGACCTGTTCCCGCGTGAAACAGCTGAGATCCTCAAAGTACCCTACTCCAGAGTCAAAATCACCTTCGACGTGACCTGCCTCGCCGTGACTGCCGGACTGACCTTCCTCTTCCTCGGCCACATCAAAGGCCTCGGGATCGGAACGATCCTTGCTGCCTTTACCATGGGAAAAGTGATCGGTCTGATTGGAAACGTCCTCGACCGTCATTTCCGATTTGTATCATTTCTGACAGAAAAAGAACAGACGGCATAAAAAATCCCCCTCCCACTCCTGCCCGCACACCCGGATTTCCGGGCACACTGCAGAAGTTAGAGGGGGATTTTTATTTACGCGAAGCGTGTTTTCACTTGTTATATTCACAAATTACTGTATGACCAGACCGCAGCCATTACTCCAGCTCAAACGCACCTGTATAAAGCTGATAATACACGCCCTTCTGCGCGATCAGCGTCTCATGGTCGCCGCGCTCGATGATGTGACCGTGGTCGAGAACCATGATCGCCTTACTGTTGCGGACCGTGGAAAGACGGTGCGCGATAACAAAGACGGTACGTCCCATCATCAGGTTGTCCATACCTTCCTGGACGAGTGCCTCCGTTCTCGTATCGATCGAGCTTGTCGCCTCATCGAGGATCATGACCGGCGGATCCGCAACGGCTGCTCTCGCGATCGAGATGAGCTGTCTCTGCCCCTGGGAAAGGCTCGCACCATTTCCGGTGAGCATCGTATTGTAGCCCTCCGGCAGTCTCTGGATAAAGTCATCGGCATTCGCCAGTCTCGCTGCCGCCATACACTCCTCGTCCGTGGCGTCCAGACGACCATAGCGGATGTTGTCCATGACCGTGCCGGTAAACAGGTTGACATCCTGTAAAACGACGCCGAGAGATCTTCTAAGATCCGGCTTTCTGATCTTCGTGATGTTGATGCCGTCGTAACGGATCTTTCCGTCCGGAATGTCGTAGAAACGGTTGATCAGGTTCGTGATCGTCGTCTTTCCGGCTCCGGTCGCACCTACAAACGCGATCTTCTGACCAGGTTTCGCATAAAGAGTGATATCATGGAGAACAAGCTTCTCCGGTGTGTAGCCGAAATCAACATCCTCCAACCGGATATCGCCCTTTAACGGGGTGTAGGTGACGGTTCCGTCCGCCTTGTGCGGATGTTTCCATGCCCAGATGCCGTTCTTGTCGTTTGTCTCCTTCAAGGTTCCGTCCGCAGTCCACTCCGCGCGGACAAGCGTTACATAACCTTCATCCTTCTCCGGCTTCTCATCAATCAGAGAGAACACTCTGGAAGCTCCTGCGAGTCCCATTGCGACCATGGAAACCTGCATGGATGCCTGCCCGATCGTCTGGGAAAGCTGTCTTGCCATTCCGAGGAACGAGACGATGATACCGATCGTAAGGACACCGTTTCCGCCGAGGCTTAAGTTCGGCGCTCCGCAGTAGACGAGAAGTCCGCCAACGATCGCCAGTACCACATACATCAGGTTGCCGACATTGTTTAAGATCGGCATCAGGGAGTTACCATAGCGGTTTGCAAGTTCTCCGTCGGAGAACAGTTTCTCATTTAACTTGTCGAAATCCTTCTTGCACTCTTCTTCATGACAGAACACCTTTACGACCTTCTGTCCCTGGATCATCTCCTCGATGAAACCTTCCTCTTTCGCGAGCGACTTCTGCTGCTCCATCATATAGCGGGAGCTCGCGCCGCCGAATTTCTTCGTGACCGTCAGCATGAGCACCGAGAACAGGCAGACCAGGATCGTCATCCACACGCTGTAGTAGATCATCATGAGGAACATGACTGTGATCGTCAAAGATGCCTGGAATACCATCGGAAGCGACTGACCGATCATCTGGCGGATCGCGTCCGTATCGTTCGTGTAGGTACTCATGATATCGCCGTGTGCATGTGTATCAAAATATTTGATCGGCAGGGACTGCATCTTATCGAACATGTCCACACGCAGATGCTTTAACGTTCCCTGTGTCACGATCGCCATGAGATGCGTGTAGGTGAACGCCGCTGCAACACCGAACGCGTAGATCGTGAGCATGGAGAGAATCGTCTGCATGAACGGCTGTTTCACACTTTCCATGCCCGATTTCAGGCCCGGAAGGATGCAGGTATCGATCAGCCGCTGTAAAAATACCGTCTGGACAACGGAAGCCGCCGCGCTGACGATGATGCAGCAGATGACCACGATCAGGTGGATCCTGTAATTCTGGAAGATATAGCGGAGCAGGCGGCCGAAAGTGCCTTTTTTCCTATTGTTCTGTTTTTCCATATCACTCTGCCTCCTTGCTCTTTGTCTGGGAATCATTGACTTCCCGGTAAATTCCGTTTAAAGCGAGAAGTTCTTCATGCGTACCGGACTCCACGATCCGTCCGCCGTCCATGACGAGAATGCGGTCCGCATCCTGCACAGAGGAGACACGCTGGGCGATGATGATCTTTGTGGTATCCGGAAGCTCATTCTTAAATGCCTGACGGATCAGGGCATCGGTCTTTGTGTCGACCGCAGAGGTGGAATCGTCGAGGATCAGGATCTTCGGCTTCTTTAAAAGAGCTCTCGCAATACAGAGACGCTGCTTCTGGCCGCCGGAGACGTTCGTTCCTCCCTGCTCGATGTAAGTGTCATAGCCGGCCGGGAACTGGGTGACGAACTCATCCGCCTGCGCAAGCTTACATGCATGGATCAGCTCCTCGTCTGTGGCGTTCTTGTTGCCCCAGCGGAGGTTATCTTTGATCGTTCCCGAGAACAGGACGTTCTTCTGGAGAACGACGGCCACCGCGTCACGGAGCGCCTGGAGATCATATTCTCTCACATCGCGTCCACCGACTTTGACCGAACCTTCCGAGACGTCATAGAGACGCGGGATCAGCTGGATCAGGGAAGTCTTGGAGGAACCGGTTCCTCCGATGATCCCGATCGTAGCGCCGGACGGGATCTCAAGATCGATGTCCGTGAGCGCATATTTCTTGTTCTTTCCGGAATAGCGGAAGGAAACATGATCAAACTCGATGCTGCCGTCCTTCACTTCCTTCGCTCCGTTTTCCGGAGATCTCAGGACACTCTCATGTGTCAGGACCTCCGCGATACGGTCGCCGGATTCCTGCGCCATGCTGCACATAACAAATACCATGGACAGCATCATCATTGAAGACAGGATCTGGACGCCATAGCTGATCAAGGAGGAAAGTTCACCGGTCGAGAGCGATGTTCCGCCGGATCCGATGATGAGCTTCGCTCCAAAGAAGCTTACTAAAAGCATCGCAAGATAGATGCAGAACATCATGAGCGGGTTGTTCAATGCGAGGATCTTCTCTGCCATCGTGAAGTCTTTCCGGACTTCCTCTGCGGCTTTTCCGAACTTTTCCTTCTCGTAGTCTTCACGGACGAAGGATTTTACAACACGGATGCCGCCGACGTTTTCCTGGACGGAATTGTTTAAGGCATCATACTTCTTAAAGATCCGCTTGAAGATCGGATGTACATAGAAAAAAATGCCGAACAGCGCGATCGCGAGGACCGGGATCAGTGCCAGGAAGATGAAGGACATCCGGACATTGATACTCATGCTCATGATCACGGAGAAGATCATCATGAGCGGGGCACGGACTGCCATCCGGATGAGCATCTGATACGCATTCTGGACGTTTGTGACGTCGGTCGTCATTCTCGTGACCAGAGAGGACGATGAAAACTTGTCGATATCCGCAAACGCGAAATCCTGGGTTTTAAAATAGAGATCTCTCCGGAGGTTCTTTGCAAGTCCGCATCCGGCTGTTGCCGCGGATCTTGCGGAGAGGACTCCAAAACACAGGGACATGGTCGCAAGGACCAGAAGAAGCACGCCGTACTTTAAGATCGGCGTCATGGAAGTTCCCGTCATGTCATCGATGAGCTTTGACATGATGAGCGGGATCGTACATTCCAGCACGACCTCCATGGCAACGAACACGGGCGTCTCGATGGATGCCCGTTTATACTGGCGCACGCTTTTTAAAAGTGTTTTAACCATGAATCTTACCTCGTTTCCATATTATGATTTGTTATGATAAAAGTTCAAAAGGTTCGGTACAGCAAGTCCGTATCCTTGCAGAACCGGCTGTATCTTCCCCCCTTTTGTCCTCATAACGGACTTTCTCCTTTCAGATAAGTCTTCTGTCTCCCGCTGCCGGAAAGAGAACAGAGTCTTATCTGACTAATCTGTATCAGGACATGTTCCGGATCATCCGGCTGATGACGCGGAAAAATGTCGCGAGATCATCCTCCGTGATCCCCGCGGTCAGCCTTCGTTCCGTCTCCTCCAGACTCTCCCGGATCATTCCCTGGTACTGGAGTCCCTTTTCCGTCACAACGATCCGCTTTAATCTCGCATCGTAGAGAACCGTTTCCCGGCGGATCAGACCATTCTTTTCCATATCCTTTAAGATTTTTGTGGCCGTCGGCGGCCGCAGGCTGTATTCTTCCTCAACATCTTTCTGGAACACATCCGTGTCCATGCTTCTCGCCAGAATAAAATGAAGCGTTTTTCCCTGCGCGGGGCTCAGAGTGTCGTGAAAAGAAAAGGTACTGAAATGCCTCCGGATCAAATTGGACAGCATTCCGATACTTCTGCCAACAGTTTCTTTCATAAATCAAAATCCCCCTTTAAAAAAGAATGTGCCGCAGCTCATTCTCGCACCGAGCGTGATCGCTATCATCTTTGTCTGCCTCATATTTCAGCGCTTCTTTCCATTCTCCGCTCTGACCGTAAGAAAATGTGAAACCAAAATCAGAGTTCCTGTCGTCTCCGACCGTATTCCATTGATTTTATTCTTAGCAAATACTTAGTAAACTAATTTGTTAGCTTGCTAAGTATCATAAAACATCCATCATTAAATGTCAACGAAAAAAATGTGAAAATTCTGTGAGGAAATCATTACATGAAACTCCATATGGGAATGTGAATAAGAGCATATAAGAATATTGTATACAATTTGTGCATGTTTCCGAAAATGAAAAAATTGGAAAAAAATACTTACGAAGTCCGGAAAAATATTGTATACTGCGTTCACATAGAGATTGGAAACGCAGTGAGATGCACACGAAAAGCAGTGGAGTCGCAACGAGTTTTGTTGACTTCGCTGCTTTTTTTCTGCCCCTTGCAGTGAGAAGCGCATCCGGAAGAAAAGACATTCCATATGCTTTTCCGATCATGAAAAAGAATATGTACGCTGGCACGTACAATAACCAAAAACACAATTTCACAAAAAGGAGAAAAAGTATGCCAAAAAATAAAAGAGAAAGTCTGATCTACACCGTATTAATGTGCTTTACTATGGTGCTCTGGATGAGCATCTACAATGTAACCCTTCACATGGGAGCTCTGAACCTGACCACGATCCGCGAAGCATGGATCGGTTTCCCGATCGCCTACGTGTTTGCGATGTGCATGGACTGGTTCGTCGTATCAGGCCCGGCAAAGGGATTCGCATTCCGTTTTCTCGTTAAGCCGGAAAGCCCGGTATTACACAAAGTGATCGCAGTTTCCTGCTCCATGGTCGTTCCGATGGTGATCATCATGTCCATGTACGGAGCTCTTGAGGGATGTGTAAAGAGCGGAAACTTCAATCTGCTCCTGATCATCTGGCTGACAAACATTCCGAAGAACTTTATCATGGCTCTTCCGTTCCAGCTCCTCGTTGCAGGACCGCTTGTACGCCGCATATTCCGCGGAGCATTCCCGGAAGGAACTGTGTTAGCATGATC
Organism: Pilosibacter sp. NGB245; assembly: GCF_057397225.1. Lineage (NCBI taxonomy): Bacteria > Bacillati > Bacillota > Clostridia > Eubacteriales > Clostridiaceae > Pilosibacter > Pilosibacter sp. NGB245. Next base: position 2,410,718 of record NZ_CM171584.1, read on the forward strand.
GGATAAAAGCTGATCTGCGACAAAAATTTTTGTTATAGATCTCAAAAACGCCCTATCGGCAGAATGCAGCAATCTTTGCGAATGAACCCATTGAAAAACAAAAGACACAATGCGAGATTGAATTTTTCAATCAGCACTGCGTCTTAGCGTCTGGCTCTTCCGTCTTTCCGGTCATGACCTGATTTCTAGTTTTTGTAACCGTTCGGTTACTTTGTATTATAGCAACCGAACGGTTACTTGTCAAGATAAAAGAGGACGATCGGCGGAAACTGTTTCATGAGGAATAACATCATGCCGCCGCATTCGCATTCACCTGGTCGATCACCTTCCGGATCCCCATCCATACAGACAAATCTGTGAAGACATCCACAATACTTCCCTGATCTGTAAACGGGGAATCCTGAAGAACAGACAGATCCTTCATCATTCCATTCTGGACAATATATTCCACAATCTGGTTCACAAAATAGATCTGCCGGCTGTCAAGGTTGGTGCTGTCCAGATATTCTGAAAACGCCTGTTTCGCCGCATTCATATCGAGACCGACGATTCCCCGTACAAACTCACCGAGTGGCTTTTCCCCGTACTCCGCCTCATAATCTGCCTTCGTTCCGAGATCACTCCAGAGGATCTTTTCCAGCTCCTTCACATCTTCGGAATTCAGCGGGATATTTCCTTTCAGCTTCGCAATCACTGATTCATTCTGATGTTCCCGGATATAGAACTCCGCCTTTGCCTTATAATTTTTCAGATCATCATTTTCGAGCTCCGATTCGTTCCACTCCGTAGATAAAACTTCATCATCCATATTCGTCTCATAAATGATATACTCTTTCGGAATGTACTTCACGAGATCACGCAGATTTTTCCGTATTTTTTCAAAATCATTGACATCCGCACGATCCAGATAATCTGTATGGAGGATCTGCTCAATCAACGGTGCCTGTTTTGTAATCTCCGGAATATTTGCAACCTTTGTAAGACCCCTTGCTCGTTTTATAAGATCATGTTTCCCCCTGGAATATTTCTTTCCGGCCAGATACGCCAGCTCAATTCCGTACATCAGTGCATCAAAACGGAGCGCCTGCGCATCATCTTTTTCCGGTTCAATCAACGGTGCCAGTTCATCCCGAGCTACCAAAGTATCCGCATAAGTCAGCGCCTGATAGTTCTCTCCTGATGAATACAGTTCCACGTATTTTAAATGCTGACGGACTGCAAAATTATCCCGATTCAGCTCGCGCACCTTTCCGGTCATATCTTCAATAAGCGAACTGCGGAATTTTTTTAGTTGTTCTGTCTGATATGCGAGATCCTGAAGCTTGTACGACATTTCGAATTTCAGCTGAAAAATCGCCCCCTGAACCGCAATCGTATTCGCTGTCGATTTTCCTTTGTTCATCCGGAAAAATTCAAAATTCCCACAAAAATCAAAGATATAAAACTTGTCCTTATCTGCACCATCCATAAGTCCCGGACAAAGTCTCGTTCCGCGTCCGATCATCTGCCAGAATTTTGCCTTACTCATAACTTTTTTGAAGAATACAAGGTTTAAGACCTCCGGAACATCAATTCCAGTATCCAGCATATCAACCGATATCGCGATCTGCGGCATTTTCTTTGGATCTGAAAATTCATCGATCGCACTCTGCGCATAGTTCAGATAATTATCTATCACTTTTGCATAGTCTTTCAAGTGTGGATATTCTTTTCCAAACACCTCAAGAATTTTCTCTGCATGCCAGTGGTTCTTCGCAAAAATGATCGTCTTTCCGATCTTATTCCCATAATCCACGCGAAGCCCATTTGTCATCAAAATATTCAAGACTTCACGAATCGTATCTTCATTAAACACCCAGTCATTAAGTGCCGAAGAATTGATCTGCTCCGGAAGATTTCCATCTTCTGTCTCAAAAGTCTCCTCGTACTCCTGCTTATCCTCCTCAGAAAGTTCATCGTAGACAATCCCATTTTCAATAAATTTTAACCTCGTCTCGATCGACATAAAATCCACAAGATAACCATCTTTTACCGCCTGAGCCAGCTCATATCCATATGTCGGCACACCACTTTCCAATTCAAAGATTTCATATGTATTCTTATCGATCTCATCCTTCGGAGTTGCGGTAAGTCCGACAAGCGGGGCATCAAAATAATTGAAAATATCCCGGTATTTATTGTAAATGGATCGATGTGCCTCATCACAGATCACAAGGTCAAAATGTCCGCATGTAAACAATTTTCCATCTTCATCCTGAACCATATCAATGCAGTTCATCATCGTCTGGTAGGTGGAAAAGACACAATGCGCGCCATAATTATCTTTCTCTTCGCAGAGATTCGTGACGGAAAAATCCGGCAGAAGATTGACAAAACTTCTTTTCGCCTGTGTTACCAGGCTGTTCCGGTCTGCAAGAAACAGTACATTTTTGATCCATCCATGATTCAGAAGGATTTTGACAAGCGCGATCACGGTTCTCGTCTTTCCGGAACCGGTTGCCATGACAAGTAGCGCTTTCCTGCGATTTTTCCGATCAAAGCTATCGCAGACTGCTTTCACCGCTGCCTCCTGATAATAGCGCCCGGCAATCTTTTTATCGACAAAAATATTCGTCAATCCGGTACGCATGGACTGCAGATTGAACAGTTTTTCCAGATCACGCTTTGAATAGATGGAAGCAACCTTCCGCTCCGGATACTGGTTATCCGAAATCCGCGTTTCGAATCCATTTGTCAGGAATACCACAGGTCTTCTTCCCTGCTGTTTTTCGATCAGATCCGCGTATAATTTCGCCTGCTGCCGTCCCTTGCTCACATCCACACAGGTCCGCTTTGCCTCGATGATCGCAAGCGCCTTTCCATCATCCCCATAGAGAACATAATCTGCAAATCCAGTCTCGCTCTTATTCGGCATTCCCGGGATTTCCACTTCATTCAGCCAGTTTTTCCCCTCGATCCAACCGGCATCCTCCAGCATGGCATCGATGTAAAGTTTTCTTGTCTTATATTCCGAAATATCAAGCGGTTTCGGCACATAGGTCGGCTGCTGCTCTTCTCTTCGTGCCGTCAGCTCTGCCTTTAACGCCTGGTTTTCTTTGATCAGTGTTTCCAGGTCGATCTCCGGTGTCTGCGGCTTTATAGCGACTGGTTTCGTCTCTGTCTTACCCAGCAGTTTTTCATCAAATGCCCGTTCTGTATATTGATCTGCATAGCAATACGCTACATAATCCATGAAAACAAACAGATTTTCCAGACACAGCGCCGCCTGCTCCTTCGATACCCGTTTTCCTGTATGAGCCGCTGTATTTCCCATTTTCCGGATAAAATCCAACCGCTGCCATAAATCATTATCCACAAGATCCCGGAAATCTTCCGCACTCATCAGGCTGACCAGCTTGTCATCCCATGGTTTCGTCAGCGAGCTGTCAACCGAATACATCCACTTGATTGCAAATTCCATCGCCCGACGGCAGTTTAAAACAGATGCAGACTCATCAATGGAAAAAATCCGCTCCGCTGCGATCGCTGTATCGGCAAAACTTTTGAATTTTGGTTCATCCTTTAAAAAATCAAAGTTCGTCATGATGACACCTCCTGTTCGGGTGTATGACTTTTTTATTACCGTCCGTACAGCACGTGCACAGACTGATTGAATCATTACAAGATTTTCTTTTCTCTGTAGCTTTCAAAAATGTACGATGGATTTTCATAGTAAACACTGCTGTTATAGTCATCAATTTTCGGGCTGATAAAAGAATTATAAACCTGCATCAGTGCATCGATCACACTGATTTTTTCGTTTTCCGCAACCTTCTTGATCAGCCTTTTATAAACTTTTCCAATTTCCCAGTAAGTCGGAATTGTATACTGACAATCTCCTACATTATCAAAACTGCCTTTTTTGATACCTGACTCCGCAATGAAATCATCGCTGACACGGTCTATGTTATCACAATGATAGACATCCGCAAGATCATAAATCTTTTCCAGACGTTTTTTCCCTAATGCGTTTACAACATCTGCTCTTTTGTTTGTTGTCTTCCTGGCAATATAATCGATCAAACTGCATGTAAAAAAGAGATCGTTGTCTTTCTGCGGTTCTCGCCCTGTTTCCTGCATTATTGAATCACCTCATAATCTCTATATTCCAAACACTTTAATGCATTTTCTGTGCAGAAATTAATGAAATCCCGGTCCAAAGTCCTTCGTATTTCTCCCGATCCGAATTTCCGGTTCCTTCACCGGCATGTAGCCGCCGTGATAAACTGTCATTTTAGGCATAAGTAGTGTCCTTTCTACGAATTTTGCATGAAATAGTCGAATATTAACTGGTATTGGGTTGACAGGTGTGCGTATGCGGATGATATTGCAATTTTGATTTGTCGATTTGTTGGACAAAATCAGCAAATTGGTTTTGAAGTTTCATATCTGGTATGTATACCTTAATACTTTGCAACTCCTGCGCATTGATATTTGCCTGGTTTACAGCACCTTTCGCCATCCCCCGTAGTATGACCTTCAATGGTTCAAGATTCATATACTGTGAAAAGACTACAGGTAACATTTCTTTAGTGAGCCGAACCCGAATAATATACCCTGCAATGACCATCTCCTCAGTCAAATCAAAAACTGCTGTTTTACCTACCAGTTCAATACTGTTAGTTCTATTAAAAAGGACATCACCTTTTCTAACAACACATTTTTCGATTTCATCTTCTGAAATGTCGATATATTTCAAATCCTTCAAATCCAAATGTCCATCTGCCGTTAAATTGTTCATTCTTAAATAGGGGTATTTTCCACCTTCAACAGCAGGTTTGCTTGTCCCATATCGCACCTCTGTAACAATGTCCCCAACTGTAACTATTTTCCATCCTTTTTCATTAAGAACTGGATCCCCAAACATCTCGACAAATCGGGCTCTGATAAGATTATCTAAACATTTCAGCTCCTGTTTTCGATCTTCTATTACTTCATAGGCTTTATCAATAACTTTAACAATTTCAAGTTGCTTTGATAGCTCTGGCACAGGAACCTCTAATGCCTTCAGCATTGACATATTTATATTATTTTGCGCAACACCTCTTCCAACTCTATTAACATACGTCTTTTTTGATTTTAAATAATAATATAAATAATCTGTATTTAATTGTTTTATATCGTTAATCATTATCCCAGCTATTGCCTGGTTTGTGCAAGCAGCAATTTCTAATATACCGACTTCTCCTAATGTTGCAAATATTGTATATAGAATTGTTCCTGCAGGCAACATTTTTGTAGATGACCCATCGAGTCCTTCCTTTGTGATGAATTCATCTGTTTCATTAATATATTTCTCTTTGATATCTCCAATTTTTACCCATGGAATTGTCCCATTATTCCAGAATTCTGTTTTTGTCCTTGAAGGTGTGCCACCCGATACAATATTACAAAGCTCTCCAAGTCTTTTTATCTCCATCTACCTCATCCCCACAAACCCGAACTTGATCAGGCAATGTACTTCTGGTGGGATGTTTTTACATTTAACTGGTTGACCATAGCGTACTGCATCGTGGTATCAATCTGTGAATGACCGAGAATCTTCTGGACCTGCTCAATCGGCATTCCTTTGTCGATTGCACGAGTCGCCATGGTACGGCGGAATTTATGGGGATGAATTCTTGTCAGATTGATCTTTTTTCCGAGTCTCCGCAGTCTGATCTCGACACCACTGATCTTTAAGCGGGCATGAGGTGCGTCCAGTGTTACAAACAATGCCGGGTTGTCATCAGAACGGCTGTTTAAATAATTTTGCAGATGCAGCTTTGCCTTCGCGTCAAAGTATACTTTGCGCTCCTTATCACCTTTTCCGAACACCACACATTCCCTGGCCTCAAAATCCACATCTTTAATGTTTAGATTTACCAGTTCCCCGACACGGATTCCTGTTGAATACAACAGATCAATGATTGCCAGGTCTCGAACACAGCAGCAATGATCCCGCAGCTGCTCAATCCCCTCGTCGGAAATCACTTCCTTTACCTGCTGTTTCGTCTTGATTTTATGTATCCGGCGCATCGGACTTTTTAAGACATAATCCTCTTCTTCCAGCCACGAGAAAAAGCTTGAAATGTTCCGCCGAATGTTATCGATCGTGGATTTCCCACAGTTGTTGATCTTCTGATATTCCGAAAGATACGTCCGGATCTCCTCCGTTGTGATCTTTCTGACCGGCGTCTTTAGCATCTGAAACATCTTCTCTACGGTGACACGGTAATATTGAAGCGTTCTCTCAGAACATCCTTCGATTTTCTTTGCATCCAGGAACATCTGCAAGTAGGTATCATTCGTAGTCTCTACTTTAGTTGTTTCCGGCTGTGCCAGATTTTTCAACAGAACCTCCTGCAGTTTCTTCATCTGTGAAATATTCAGGTATTCTGCCATCTGATTTAAGATGTTTACAAGTTTTTCTTCCATATCGGTATACTCCTTCCTCTGTATACCAACATCCTACTCCTGCAAATGCCATATATTTTTAATCCGGTGCAACTGTTTCATACCTCACAGTTATGATCGGGTCAATATTTCCCAATCCCCATTGCGCTTTCCATTTTTCCTTTGAATCAGTCCTTTTTGCTTTAAAGACCCCATTCTTGTCTTGATCATGCGCTCTGATTTTCCCAATGCAGCAGACAAAGCTTTTTGAGTGATTCGCGGGTTCTCTTCGATGACCTTCATTACAGCCATCTCTTCCAAAGTGCAATTCAAAATATTATCTATACACTTTGAACTCTCCGCATTCTCACTTTGAATCATCCTATCATCCCGATAATCCACACGCAAATAGCGGTTCTTTAATTCATGATTCATATTCATCAACAGATTTTCGAAAAACTGTTCCAGATATTTTGTTGTTGCATGAATCCCCAACTGAAAATCATTATAATTGGATCGAACCAGCGCATTTCGAAAATACCATGAATGCTCTGCAAATACATCACTGTTGACCCGTAATCCAAATGCCTTCAGATATTGAATAACAAAAATTGCTGTGGTACGGGTGTTTCCCTCACCAAATGGATGAATCTGCCAGATTCCGGATGTAAATGCCGCAATATGTTTCATTGCATCTGCAACTGAAACTGTTTCATACGGGAACTGTTTTTCCTGTGAAAAATCGTAATCCAATGCAGCCTGTATTTCATTATAAGAAGCGTAATAAACGGTTTTCCCGTTTAAAATCCACTCATCTTTTGTGATATTGTAGCTGCGCAGCCGCCCTGCATGCGGGAATACCCCTGTAAATAAACGTTTATGAATGTTGATATAAAATGCAGGTGAAAGCTGAAATATTTTCTCTCCCAATAATTCCACGATGTGCAGCGAAACGAGGTCTGCCTCCCGTGTCCTCTCTTCAGCATCGGTAAGGTGTCCTTTCCATTTTTCATAGTATGTCTGAATCCGTGTTTTCGCCGCATTCATGTCAATCCTGCCTTCGATATGTTCTTTGGCAATTTTCAACAAATATTCTGAGATCTTTAATCCATCCACATCCTGCAAACCGATTGCAGTCTGCCATGCAGCACTTTTTTCAGCCATCCCTGAATCTCCCTGCCGGATATATTGATCCAAAGCAAGTTTCCATTCCTGCGATTTCCCCATGCATTCACCTTCTGTCACTCAAATTTATCCGAAATATTGCTGCATCAAGCTGTCAAACAGAAGCTGCGCCTCATCAAGTGCCTTTTGTACAGAATCTTTTGATTTGTTTAACTCTCGTACAAAATCAGAAAATTGTTGTTGCAATTTCAGTGGTGGTATTAAAACAGGCAGTGCACTTAATTGTTTCATATTGATACTCGCAATTCCTGTAGTCTGCTTTGCACATCCAAGGAAATATCTTTTGGCTCTTTGATGCTGAAGATATTCTTCAAAAAAATCAGGAAGAACTATTGATTCATTGAGGCGAACTCGGAAAATATGATTTTGATGTATGCAATTTTCCAATGGTTCTCTGATAATCGCACCTCTACCCAATTTATCAGGGTCACCGCCTTCTGTCATAAGTACATCATCCGGTAATAGACGATACTGATTTATTTCTTGTTCTGTAGCCTCAATAGTTTTTACTGTAGTCCAATCAATATAGCCATTTTTAACATTAGAAACTGCCATATACGGAACTTCTATCAGTTTTTTCTCTTTAATCTTTCTTCCTTTGGTAATACCAGATACAATATCCGCTAGTGATTCAAGTGATTCTTCCTGCCAGCCCATTGTGTTCAAAAACATATCCCCGAACATCTCGACAAATCGGGCTCTAACGAGATCATCCAATTGTGATAATTCTCTTTTCCTATTCTGAATGATGTCTGATACCTTATCAAGAATTCTAACTATTTTCCGTTGTTCTTTTATATCTGGATATTCAATTTTGCTCTCTTTCAACCATTTAAAATGTCTATTGTAACCCGTGTTAGGAATTTTTACGTTTTTTAGTGCATAATATAAATACTTATAATCAGTATTCCCATCTTTGCTTCGAAGCACCTTGACGCCATCAGCTCCAAGGAAGAATGGCTGATCAATATATTTAATCACCCTGGTGTGATCACCAAATATTATTACTGGGACCTCTTCAAATAGCCCATCTTCACGATCTGTATATCCAGCAATTTGATTTTGTCCTTGGTCTACAATAATATGTTTCCCTTGTTTTCCATACTCGCCAGTCTGAATCTTAACCCCATATTTTGTTTTATCAATAAATATTTCATTAAAATATTTCATCTACCTCATCCCCACAAACCCGAATTGTCCATTTTCCATCTCCGAAAATCTCCCAATTCCATATTCTCTTTCCATCATCTTCCTACAACCCCAACAGTCTTTCCAGCTCATCCATCTCTTCCCCGATCTTCATCTCCAGCTCCCGAAGCTCGGTCATGATCTCCAGCGTGGATGGATATTCTACCGGAACATACTCGATCTTCTTATATTTATTGATAGAGAGGTCATAATCGTTCTCCACAATTTCTTCCTTCGGGACGAAAAAGCTCTGCTCGGTGCGTTCACGGTCTGTCTCCTTTTCAAGATGATGGAATCGCTCAATGATGTCCGGAATATCATTCTCAGAAATTTCACTTCTCTTATCGTCAAGACTAAGTCCATCTGCTTTCATGTCGTAAAACCAGACTTTATCAGTGCCGCCATGACCAGTCTTTGTAAAGATCAGGATTGCAGTGGAAACTCCCGCATACGGTTTAAACACACCGGACGGCATGGAGATGACGGCTTCCAGGCGGTTGTTCTCAATCAGTTCTTTCCGGATCGCCTTGTGTGCGGTCGATGATCCGAATAATACGCCATCCGGGACGATACAGGCGCACCGGCCACCGATTTTCAGCATTCTTAAGAAAAGGGCTAGGAACAGAAGCTCTGTTTTCTTTGTTTTGCAGACTTTTAAGAGATCCGCAGATACGATGTCGTAATCGAGGCTGCCCTTAAACGGCGGATTGGCAAGAATCAGGCTATACTTCTCTTTGTCCGGGTTCTGATCACTCAGGCTGTCACGATACTCGATCGATGGATTTTCCACACCGTGGGTCATCATGTTCATGGCACCAATTCGAAGCATCGTACGGTCCATATCATAGCCATGAAACATATGATTCATATAATGGTCTTTGTTCGCCTTATCAAATAAGACTTCTTTTTTGCAATTCTCCCGCAGATATTCGCTGGCTGTCACCAAAAAGCCGGATGTACCGCAGGCCGGGTCACAGATCACATCATCCGGCTTTGGCTGCATCATGTCGACGATCATCCTGATAATGTGTCTCGGAGTCCGGAACTGTCCGTTTACACCTGCTGTTGCAAGTTTTGATAATAAATATTCATAGACATCGCCCCTGGTGTCTGCTTTCTTTAGCTGTTCCATCTGTTCGTAAACACCATCCAGTGCATTCACGATCTTATCCAGCATAAGTGGTGTCGGGACTTTAAAGATCGCATCTCCCATGTACTTTGAATAAGCGCTTTCTTTATTTCCATGAAGATTTTTCATGAACGGAAATACAAGTTCCTGCATATTTGCATACATCTTTTCCGCCGGGAAATCATGGAACACACTCCACTTCAACTGACTTCCCTCAACCATCCGCTCACCAATCTGCACTTGTCCCGCAAAAATACTCTTATAAGGAATTCCGAGCATCGCTGCTTCCTTTGCATGAGTATTATCCGCATCATCCAGATCCCGGATGAACATCAGATACGTCATCTGCTCGATCACCTCCAGCGGGTTCGTCAAACCGCCTGTCCAGAATATTTCCCATAAACTGTCTATTTTATTTTTCAGTTCTCCTGTTACCATCTTTTTTCCTCATCTTCCACTAAAATAAAAACTCTGCGCTTACTTTTATTCCCAATTCTTGCAGAAATGCTCTTTTATATTCCTGTTTATTATCATTAGTATAAAGCATCTGCCGTTATAAATCAACAAATCCGGCTTTGCTGAGATGCTCTTTCCACTCTGAAATCTTCACAGCTGCGGACCACCCCGTTCATGTGTTTCCCCCTCCGTGTTCTTTCTATAATAAATACACTTCCCCCGCACTTTCTGTCACATCCCCACGAAACTCCGCAAAAATCCACCAAAACTAAGGCTTTCGGCTTCTTGACAATCCCAATTCTACACGCTATAATACAGAGAATGTAAAGCTAAAAATTATAAAGGGTCATTCTGCCCCGAAACAATAAGAAAGGTAAGACGTCATGGCTGATAAGAAACATATTTTAACTTATGCAGGACTGAAAAAATACGAGGATGAGCTTCAGGATCTGAAAGTAAACCGCCGTCGTGAGATTGCCCAGAAGATCAAAGAGGCAAGAGAACAGGGAGACTTATCCGAGAATGCCGAGTACGATGCTGCGAAAGATGAGCAGAGAGATATTGAGTTAAGAATCGAAGAGCTCGAGAAGCTGTTAAAGAACGCGGAGGTCGTTGTTGAGGACGAGGTAAACCTTGACAAGATCAACGTCGGCTGTATCGTAAAGGTTTACGATGTCGATTTCGACGAGGAGATGGAATTCAAGCTCGTTGGTTCCACAGAGGCAAACAGCCTTGAAAATAAGATCTCCAATGAGTCTCCGGTCGGACACGCGCTGATCGGCAAACGCGTTGGCGATGTTGTTGACGTTGAAACACAGTCCGGAGTTATCCAGTATAAGGTACTCGATATTAAAAGAGTCGATTGATCACTATCGTGTACAGACAGGGATCTCCCGGACTGAAAATTCTGTACACGATCGTATCGATCATACACAAAGACTACAGTGAAGGAGAAATAGAAAAGTGGCTGAACAGCAGAATCAGAACAAGAATGCAAATGCAAAAGAGCAGGATATCCACCAGCTCTTAAAGGTGCGCCGCGAGAAGCTTGCTGAGTTACAGGCAGAGGGCAAGGACCCGTTCCAGATCACAAAGTATGATCAGGATACTCACAGCGCAGATATCAAAGACAATTATGCAGAATATGACGGAAAGGAAGTTTCCATCGCCGGACGTATCATGTCCAAGCGTGTGATGGGTAAAGCTTCTTTCTGCAACGTCCAGGACCTCAAGGGCAACATCCAGTGCTATGTATCCCGTGATGAGCTCGGTGACGATTCCTACAAAGACTTCAAGAAGATGGATATCGGCGATATCGTCGGCATCAAAGGCTTTGTATTCACAACAAAGATGGGCGAGATCTCTGTTCATGCCCATTCCGTAACTCTGCTCTCCAAGAGCTTACAGATCCTTCCGGAGAAATACCATGGTCTGACAAACACAGATACCCGTTACCGTCAGAGATATGTGGACCTGATCATGAACGAGGACGTAAAGAAGACATTCGTGATGCGTTCCAAGATCATCAGCTGCATCCGCAGATATTTAGATAACCTCGGATTCCTCGAGGTTGAGACTCCGATGCTCGTTGCAAATGCCGGCGGTGCTGCTGCAAGACCGTTCGAGACTCACTACAATGCACTTGACGAGGACGTTAAACTTCGTATCTCCCTCGAGCTCTACTTAAAGAGACTCATCGTCGGCGGTATGGAGCGTGTTTACGAGATCGGCCGTGTATTCCGTAACGAAGGTCTTGACACAAGACACAACCCGGAATTCACTCTGATGGAGTTATACCAGGCATATACAGACTACAAGGGAATGATGGACCTCACCGAGAACATGTTCCGTCATATCGCAGAGCAGATCTGCGGATCCACAACGATCCCGTATGCGGATGTTGAGATCGACCTTGGAAAGCCGTTCGAGCGCCTTACCATGATCGATGCGATCAAGAAATATACCGGTATTGATTTCAACGAGATCACTACGACTGAGGAAGCAAAGAAATTAGCAGATGAGAAGGGCGTTCACTACGAGGATCGTCATGTCCGCGGCGACATCATCAACCTCTTCTTCGAGGAATTCGTTGAGGAGCACCTGATCCAGCCGACCTTCATCACAGACCATCCGATCGAGATCTCCCCGCTTACCAAGAAGAAACCAGATCATCCGGAGCAGGTTGAGCGTTTCGAGCTCTATATCTATGCCCGTGAGATGTGTAACGCATACTCCGAGTTAAACGACCCGATCGACCAGAGAGAGCGTTTCAAAGCACAGGAGGCTGCTCTTGCTGCCGGTGATGACGAGGCAAACACAACAGATGAGGACTTCTTAAATGCCCTTGAGATCGGTATGCCGCCGACCGGTGGTATCGGATACGGTATCGACCGTCTTGTTATGTTATTTACAAACTCCCCGGCGATCCGTGACGTACTGCTCTTCCCGACAATGAAGTCCTTAGACACAAAGAAGTCTGAGAAACCGGTCGTTAAGACATCCGAGAACGCAGCTCCGGAAGTCATCGACTTCTCCAAAGTTGTGATCGAGCCGATGTTCGCTGATTATGTTGATTTCGAGACATTCAGCAAGTGCGATTTCCGCGCTGTTAAGGTAAAAGCCTGCGAAGCAGTCAAGAAGAGCAAAAAGCTCCTTCAGTTCACACTCGATGACGGAACCGGCACAGACCGCACGATCTTAAGCGGTATCCATGCTTTCTACGAGCCGGAAGAGCTTGTCGGAAAGACCCTGATCGCGATCACAAACCTTCCGCCGAGAGCCATGATGGGAATCGATTCCTGCGGTATGCTGCTTAGTGCAATCCATACTGAAGAGGGCGAGGAGAAGTTAAACCTTCTCATGGTTGATAACCATATCCCGGCTGGTGCGAAGCTGTACTAAGTGACATACTCCCACCACTTAGCTCACGCTTGAAGTGGGGGCTTCTCGTTCGATTGCCCCGTTGGGCAAAGCATTCACGAGCGATCCCCGTGTGTCCCACGGTTCTTTTTGGCTGATATCTTTTTATGATGCTTTTTCGCTCTTTTCTAATATGATCCCGGATATTCTCAGGCCTTCCCGGCAGATATTAATCGCCGCATTTTCATCACGGTCTATCCGGTTTCCGCAGTTACAAAGATATACCCGCTCTTCCAGTTTCAGATCATGTTTTATTTTTCCACAACAACTGCATGTTCTGGAACTGGGATACCAGCGGTCGATGCGGACAAGCTTCTTCCCTTCCCGTTCCAGTTTATACTGCAAAAAATCTGTGAACATTCTCCAGCCGTTATCATGGACACTTTTTCCAAAATGATGTTCCCCACTCATCGTCTTCAGATCCAGATCTTCGATGCATACGATATCATAGAAATTGGTTATCTTTCTTGATTCCTTATGCAAATAATCTTTTCTCTGGTGAGCGATATGCGTATGGATCCGCGCCACTTTTTTCTGTTGTTTTTTGTAACGATTGCTCCCCTTCCGGCAATGACTCAGTTTTCTCTGCGCTTTCGCCAGTTTTTCCTCGCTGTTTCTGAAATAGTGCGGATAACCTGCATGTTTTCCATTGGAATCTACATATAGTTCTTTCATAGAAAAATCGAGTCCGACGGCCTGCCTTATGTTCCTTATTTCCACTGGCTTTTCTTCACAAAAATACAGAAGAGAAACATAATACCGCCCATCAGCTTCCAGACAGACGGATGCACCTTTCAAGCAGGCATCTTTCCGGATCTTACGATGCTGTCGGATCCGGATCCAGCCTGCCTTTGGGAGCTTCAGCTTCCCATCTTTTAACAGGATATTTCCATTGACACTGTTTGTGGTATAGCTTTTAACAGGATTCTTTTTTGACTTGAATTTTGGAAATCCAAACGATGGATCCCGGAAAAAGTTTTTATAAGCAGTCTGCAGATGCAGCTGGGCATTGCACAGAGCAAGACTGTCCACTTCTTTTAGCCATGGAAACTCTGCCTTATATTTTGCCGGAGTAACCTTCAGATTTTTTCCGGTCTTTTCATAGCATTCCTTCTTTTCTGCCAGCATCCGGTTATATACAAACCTGACACATCCAAATGTTTTTGCAAACAGTTCCTGCTGTATTTTATTGGGATAGATCCGAAACCGGTATACTACGTTCATGTTTTTTCTCCCCCTGTGTCTCGATGTACTGGCGGATCACTTCGATCGGAGCTCCGCCGGCACTCAGGAGGCAGAAGCTCTGACTCCAGAACATTTCCTTCCAGAGCTTCTGCCGGATCTCCGGATACTCTTTTTTGATCAGACGGCTGCTGGCACTTTTATAGGCATTGATAAATTTACTGAGTTCCGACTTCGGATGGGCACGGAACATGATATGAACATGGTCCTCATCGTGATTCCGCTCTTCCAGGGTGATATGATATTTGGGCGCAATGTATTCAAAGATTTCTCGTGCGCGATCCGAGATCGGATCATTCAGGACCTTTTTCCGGTACTTTACGACCAGAATCAGATGATAATAGAGTAAAAATACTGAATGTGCATTATTGTCAAGTTCTCTCATATTTATCAGCCTTTCTTTTTATTTCGACTGATTTAATTATATCACAAATGAGATCATTTGTCTATTACATTTCAGAACATTTGTTCTGTTTAATCTGCAATCTATTTTCCCTTCAGGCTTATTCATTGTATGCAGAATTGATGATATAGCACGACTGCAAAAATCAATATATGAGAAGTTTACAATACACAGCACAGCTATGTGCAATAATCTGATATTTACATGCCAACTATGGCACTATGCAAGAGATAGCAATTCATCTCACCACCTATAGAGGTGGGAGAATTCTTGCTGATTCTTGTTAAAACATCCCTGGTGACAAGTTTGTCGGGAATTTCCAATGAAAACGGAACTCCGCCCTGCATAATGACCTGTCTGTATGTCATATCGATAAATACAGATACCGGAATCCCCAGTCTGTCCAGGATTGCCTCTGCCTGTTCTTTTATATTCGGTTGGATTCGCGCTGTCACATTCGCTGTTTTAGCTGCCATATCATATACCTCCTTGTTATCGCAACAGTCGCCAAGGTCTCGCGCAAGCGCGGACTTTGGCTCGTTGTTCGCGTAAATAAAAAACCAGCACCTCCCTTTCCTGATCCTGCAAAAGTGAAGTGCTGGTTTCCAATTTCTTTTCTTAATTTATTTGGTGATCTGGAACGACCGGTTGATCGGGGAGGCAAGGTAATTGCCGCCGAGAACGACTACGGTCATCGTGTAACGCCCCGGCTCAGTCGGCGGGGTTGTTGTGCTGGAATAAACTTTCCATTTGCTGGTAAAGCCTGAATACAGCACACTGACGCTCGACTGATCTGCAACTGCTGCGCCGCCGATTTCCAGGCGAGCTCCGAAATCAGCACCCGCCGCTTCCGCTGCGGAAATCTTTTTGCCGATACTCTGGTTCCATACAAGCTTTGCCTTGTCAGCTTTTAAGACAAGAGCGCCGGCGCCGACACCCGTATTGTAGTTCTTATTGTCGGTGACTGCTGTCACGCTGTAAATTCCGGCATGATTCGGGGCACCGATACTGATCCGGAGATTATCAGCGATGGACGGAAGCTTGTTGATCACCTTGATGACCTGTCCCAAAGCACCGGTATCCACACCGATCTTCTCAAGCACATCGATCACTTCACTGGTATTTAGAAGCTGTCTAAGTTCACCGACTGTAATGCCGTTCTGCAGCATTTCTGTCAGGGTTGGCTGATTTAAGCTTTCCAGCGCCTTATCGACGATCTTAATGACAGTGCTGTTGGAGGTATACTGTTCCGGAAGCTCCAGATAAACGCCTGTAGTCACATTGCTGGTGATTCCGGCGTAGATGATATACAGGTTGAACTGATCCTCCGGATCTGTGGAGACAAGCTCTCTGCCCTTCACAGCCTCGCTCACATATCTGCTGGCGCTGTTGACGCTGACCTTCACATTTGCTTTGTTGATGGTCACGCTGCCCTCAGCTTCTTCACTTGCGCGATACTCTGAATTTCCCTTGAAGGTCACTTTGATCTTCTGCTCGCCTGCGCCGATCTGCGGGAAGCTTCCTAGAACCTTTCCTCCGAGCTCATAGCTTTTTCCTTCAAACGGAACATCGTCCCTGATTCCTTCTCCGTTCAGGAATTTGTCAGCAAAACTGTCACCGAGCTCGCTGCTCAAACCGTCCAGAAGAGAAAGTCTCGCATTGTAGGAAAAAGTGAAATCGTCAACAGACAGTGTATCCCGCTCCGGAAGCTCGGAATTTTCCCAGTCGATCACATTGTCAAGAACCGCCTGTTTTACTGCTTCCACATCCTTATTGTATGTGAAGGAGGTTTCGCTCTTTAATACGACTTTACTGTTGATCCGGTTATCCGTCACTGTTACTGATACCGTCACGCTGCCCGGCGCATAGTCCCTGCTTCCGCCCCAGGAAATACGGATCTTCCAGCTTCCCGTGCCGAATTTCTTTGTTACAAGTGACTCATCATCGAGCGGTCTGAAATTTTCAATGAGTCCGGAAGGATCTGCATTGTACTTCACCTCGAACTCATCAAAATCCACTTCCGGTTCTGTGGACTCCACTACAGCCTCGTAGATCGCTTTTGCAGTTGCAGTATAATCGATATTCTGATCATGATCAAAAACAAGCCCTGCCTCGTAAGGAGCTTCTTTCAGATTGAACTTCATCTGCTCCCGTTCCGTCATAGTCACGTCTGTCTCTTTTTCAAAACCAGAATACTCCTCATCGCCGTCCCATAAAATACGGATCTTCTGTTTTCCTGCCGGGATTGCCGGATAGGTCAGGAGATTCACCGTCTCCCCGTCCAGTGCGACCCAGTTCTTTCCGAGATTTCCTACAGCGCCTGACTCAGCTTTACCGTAGTACTGGATCGTCACATCGTCACAGGTAATAAACTCCGCATTGGAAGCTGAAAAAACTCTCGTGAAGATCTCTTCTTTCGTCTCTTCGGCATTAAGGGTTCCGTCCTCGTCATATATCAGCGGAATTTCCTGATCCCGGAGCAGTTCGCAATCCACGGTATGTTTTGCTGTTTTTCTGATTGTGAATTCTTTCTCTCCTGTGCGTACCTTATATTCACCATCCGCATTGTCTGCCAGCGCCGGATGGATATAGGTGTGAGTCACTAAGTATTTTTTTGTTGTACTTTCAAATCCGCCTACTGATCCCCATGCGGTATTTTTCAGCAGACCACCGTCTTCCTTTCCAACACACTCGTACTCCCATTCCAGTGTATCTTCACTGTCCGGGAGAAGCGTTTCTGTCAGGATCTGATTCACAGTCTCCGTCTCTGTTCCAGCCGGAATACACACCTCCGGATTTTCAGCGCCGAATGCTGTCAGGCAGAATGCCTGCAGCAGAACAAAAAGTGCCAGTAACGCAATCATGATTGGATGAAGCGTTTTCTTTTTCATATCTGTATCCTCATGTTTCTCTTTAATTTTTTTATTTTTCTTTTCTTCTCTTTTTCATCACAAGACCTGCCGCCAGAAGGACCGCGCCTGCGGAGATCAGGATCCCTACCGGCCACCACAGCTGTCCTGTCTGGGGAAGCTTCTTTTCGTTCTCCACGGTTGTCTCCGTAGATGTCTCTGTTTCACTCTCTGCCGTACTCTCCTCCACTCTGGTTTCCGACTGTGTCTCCGCATCTGTGATCGTCACCGTCTCGTCAGCCGCTGTTGTGATAGTCGGCTTCTTATTCGGAGTCGGATCCCAGTCGTCATCATCGCTGTCATCATAATAACGGGTCGGAGAGGTCGGATTCGACGGATCCGTCGGGTTTGTCGGGTTTTCCGGTTCTTCAATATCACACTTGATATCTGCTTCAGCCGCGGCACCGCCCGCTTCCACGAGAACCGGTGCCGGAATGTAGGTCTTTCCGCCAACGGTCATCGGATCCCCCGTCACAAGGTAGAGAGCCTCTCCATCCGGGAGATTCCGAAAAACCACATGCTTTCCGCTTCCCGTTCCGGTCCGGTAAGGCTGGATCCCCTGCGCCTTCACAAAATTTGTAAGAGTGATCGAAGCCTCTCTGGAACCACCCCCGGAAACATCCGCACCGGATGCCTGAAATTTCTCATTCAGCACATAGACACCCGCCTGTTTTTCTGCAACCCGATAGAGATATACCGTCATTCCGGCCTGTTCTGTTTTTACGTTCAGACTGCCCCGCTGTGCCGCGTAGGACGGAATTTGAAATATCACCATCCATACCGCAAGCACAGCAAAAATAAAGCCCAGGATCTTATTCTTTTTCCGAATTCCTGTCATCTTGGATTCCTTCCTTCTACATCGATTTCTGTATCTGATCTACATGCTTCTTTTTCTCTTCCATGCTGCTGCCGCTGTGCCCATAAACAGGAGTCCCAGACCCGTGAACATTCCCCGTCCCATTCCGCCTGTGGACGGAACCTTCTTATCGAGGACATCACCTTCCACGGAGTCATGTTCCCCATCGTTGACCCAGGCTTCGTTAAACAGCTCGTCCCCCTGGATCGCGTCGTCTGTCACGACCGCTTCATAGGTCACTGTAATCGGATTTTCATCCGTCAGATCTTCATAATCGATGATTCCGGTATTAAAGAGGTTTACAAGATCAACCTCAACCCGGAATGCGTTGGAACCACTGGCTGTTACCGTGTAATACCCGGAAGGAACTTCTTTTCCATCCCTGCCCGCGGTCACACGGAGCGTACTGTCAATAAACTTCAGATACCGGTTCATCTCATCGTGGAAGACCATGGTCTCCACAACCGAATCCGGGATCGCATATTTTTCATCTGCAGAAAGGGACTGTGCAGAAATCTCATTGTCGTAGTTGTCTCCGCTTACGCTTCTCGCTCTTCTTGCACCGGACGCACTGTACACGCGGACTGTCTCCGCACCGGACGCACTGTGTACGCGGACTGTTCCCGCGCCGGACGCACTGTGTACGCGGACTTTGCGAATCTCCCTTGCGGAGTTTGCCGGTGAGGCGTTGGATGCCGTCACAACATAGCGTGCAAGCAGCTTAGGAAGACTGGAGGTCAGTGTAAACCTGATCTTCTTTCCCTGACTTACGGTTCCGATCTCGTCCTCGCCGTCTGCCTTTTTATCGATCGGATAACTTGTCGTCTCGTAGATCTCCGCGCCATGAGCCGCCTTGATCTGAAATCCCGTCTCATATTCGCCGGAAGCTACCGAAACGATATGACGATTTTCCGGAAGATTATCGTCTGCGTTCCATCTTGAGCCCTCTGTATCGTCATACCAGCCGTCGATGCGGTGATTGCAGTCGTCGAGGTTCCAACCAGTTCCGACTGCACAGAAAGTCAGCTTCGGTCCTGCGGTGTTGTAAATATCGTCAGCGCCGGTGTCTGCGTGGTTGTTGTAGAGGATCACACCGTCCGAAAGCTCTGCGGTCCCGTTTTCCCCGTTATAGATGCCGCCGCCATAGGTTCCTGCGTGGTTATTGCAGATGCGGACGCCGGTGCCGATCTTCAAGGTTCCCTCATTGAAAATTCCTGCTCCGGTTGAACCCGTTTGATTTTTACAAACGCTGCCTGCATTTAAAGTCAGTTCTCTCACGTTACGGATTCCGCGATCATGATTCTCTTCAACCTTAAGCGTTGCTCCATTCTCAACAAACAGCTTATACGTATTTAAAATCCCGTTTGATCTATTTTCACAGACCGATACAATTGCCCCTGCTTTGACTTCAACATCGCCGTACCAATAATCGCTGCCGCTATATACCTGAAGACCTCTTTTCCCATTTCCGTCGAGACTGATCTCAGCTCCTCCCTCAATGGTTCCTTTTCCTCCGACATCCAGCCCATTTCCGGTATTTCTACAGGAAATCAGTTTTGAAGTACCGTCTACAAACAGCTCTTTTACAAAAATTCCCCAGGCGCTACCAATATTCTGATTCGTTGTCACATCAGAATGATCCGTTACGCTCAGTTTTCCGTAATAGCAGCCAATTCCACCACCGTAGTTCGGATTTCCACACCCCGTAATATCGATATGTGAATATTTTTCTACCGTCACGTCTACCGGATTGACCGTCATTCCGTGCCAGTCACAATCAGTGATATTGAGACTGGAATAATCTGAAATTTTAATACTCCGGTTTGGCATATCATCATACTCTGAATTGTCTGCGAAAATACCACTTGCCCGGGATCCTTTATAGCCGGATATCGTCATGACTGTACCATTTACGAGGTATAAATTACTTTCCTGATACAAATACATTCCGCTTCCACTGCCACCATCCGCGCTATTCTGTGTCCACGTCACATGATCCAAAGTAAGATCTGTATTCGAGATCAGATTCGCAGTGCCGCCACTTCCACCCGGATTATCATTCGCGGTTATATCCAATACGCAGTTTTTAAATGTCAGCCGGCTGGTATTCCAGCTTTTAGCTGTAGCATCATAAGTTCCTTCTGTGTGGATTCCCTTTCCTTCCATCTTGATCGTCTTCTGATCCGACGTGCCGCACTGGATCGTCACATTTTTTCCTGCACCGATCACAAGTCCGTCCGTAAGACTTACATTTTCCTCAAGATCGATCACTACCGGTGACTCTCCCGCAGAATTGATCGCATCCTGAAGATTATTGAACTCCTGTGTTCCTACCTTCGCCACAGCCGCCAACGAAGAAAATGCCATGGCAGCCGTCATCGCAGCGGCGGCTGCGGTGACGGTCATGAAACTTTTCCATGATTTTTTCATGTCTCTACCTCGTTCTCATAACTAACAATAATCCGAAAAGTCTGAATTACTGTTCTTTTTTCTTCCTCTTACCTGTCACGATCACAGCACCTGCTGCCGCTCCCATCAGGGCGATTCCTGCTGCTGTGAAGGCTTTTGTTCCAATTCCACCTGTAGACGGGACATCCGGATCGATGACCGGGCCGTCAACGATATCTTTCTCGCTGTCGTTGACCCATGCACGGTTCTCCACCTTGTCTCCATCAATGGCTTTGTCAGAGACAGCTGCGTCATAGGAAACAATAATCGGCTCTGCATTCTTTAACTCATCATATGTAATATATCCGTCATTGAATGCTGCGATCAGAGCGATGCTTACCCGGAATGTCTCATTGCCTTTTCCGGTTTCTACCTTGTAATACTCTTCTGGAAGTACACTTCCTTTATTTCCGACTGTCACTTTCAAGGTTACTTTATCAAATTCCAGATTTTTGCTCATCTCGTCATGGAAGATCATGCGCTCGGAGAACTTCTCCGGAATCAGCAATCTCTCTGCATTAGAATCGGAACGTACTACAAATCCGGCCAGTCTTGCCGGAAGATGGGATTCCAGTGTAAAGCTTATATTATCGCCCGGTTTTACGCCCTTGATCTCATCCTCACCGTCTGCCTTTTTATCGATATCCGGTCTGCTCTCCTTATCGTCCGCATCAAGTCCATGCGCAGCTTTGATCTGCAGCATACCGGTCTTACTTCCGCTGTTTACAAGAACAATATGGTGCTCACTTTCACCGCCATCGGCATTCCAGCGACTTCCTTCTGTGTCATCATACCAGCCGTCGATCGCGTGATTACAATCGTCGAGGATCCACTCTTTGTTTGTGTCTCCGAATTTCAGTGTCGCGTTTTCTCCGTTGTAGATATCGTCGGCACCTTTTCCGGCATGGTTATTGTAGAGAATAACCGATGAGCCGAGACGCATGGTACCGATATTGTAGATGCCTCCGCCGTATTCGGCACCAATCTTATTCTCATTCTGTATTCCCGTTCCGTTGTTGATGATCGTTGCGGAACCGATCGTCAGATCGCAGGCTGCCTGTTTTGTATAGATTCCGGAACCGGCATTGTTCATGATCGTCACATCTGCGCCCTTCTCGATCGTGCTTTTATATGTTCCATTTCCCTGAAATACAATTCCGCCACTTGTAGCTGCGGATAAAGGTTTCACCCCGTTTTCTTCCACATCCAGCTTGCATGTCTTATCCACATTCAACACTCTGGTCCAGATACCGCTGTACCCGTTGTTTGTTGCTGTTAAGGAGGATTGATTGCTCATGTCGATCCGCCATGCGGAAATTCCCCAGTTACCGTTTTCATCAAACAAAACTTCCGATCCATTTTTTATCGTATAGTATGTACCGTTTGATCCGTTTCCATGGCTGTTTAACACCTGAACTTTACTGTTATCGATCGTGGCATAAAATTTTCCCGTAAAACCTGAGCGGTTATTATCCGAGATGTAGGTCGAATTTTCGAGATTCACATTATAGCCTCCGTCACCGCCATCCCACTCCAGGGCATCCTGCGGATAATTTCGGATCTCCAGCGTGGAATTCTTCAGATTCAGCTTATTATTCGAGCAGAAATAGATCGCATGAGTGTTTGCAGCGACACCTTCGCCATCCATTACCATCTCTGCATTCTCCAGATGCAGTTCTGCATCCTTCGATGCGCAGATCGTCATCCAGCCCCACTCTGCTGTATATGGTGTCGATCCGATTCTTTTCAGTTCCACAGCGCAGTTCTTAAAAGTCAGCTTTTTGCCCCAAAGTGCAATTCCTTTGTCCGTAAATGTAAGATTCTTCTTATCCGTACCACCATCTACCGTCAAGTTCTTGCTCAGATTAAGCCCACTCGTCGTCTCATCCGTATCAAGAACGATCACCGCTGCATCTGCTGCCGCAGCCACTGCCTCATCAAACGTCTTATAGGTAGTCTCACCAATATGTACCTGCGCAAATGCCGAAACCGACATTCCCGCCGTCATCGCAGTCGCTGCCAGACAGACCACGAAAACCTTGTTCATTTTCTTTTTCATTTTCGATCCCCTCCATGTCAATTTATGTCGAAAAAAGCGCCGTTTTCACTTTTTTGTGAACCGGCGCATTTTTTCCATCATTTTTCCGGTTCTGTTACCCGGTGTCCGCGGACAAGGAGCCTGTGGGTATTTACCCCATACGGAGTACAGGTATAAAGCGTCACAAGGTCTTTTCCGTTCTGGATATAAAGTTCTTCCGTCTCTTCCGGGAGTGTTACGAGGATCTGATCCACCTCATACGTGAATGTCTCGTTTAAGACATCCAGAGTGAACCGATCTCCCACTTCCAGTTTGTCCAGGTCGGTGAACAGTTTCGCCTTCACAAGACCGTTATGGGCAGCCAGCACACAATGGGTATTTTCACCGCCCACCGGCAGGCTTGTCCCATACCAGAAACCGGCGCCCGACTGAAGCGCCCGCTCTTCCGTTCCGTGATAAATGGGAATGTGGACCCCGATCTTCGGAATGTCCACATATCCCATCATCCCTGTTCCCCATGGATCCAGAAGGTGGTCAAGCTCCTCCCGTTCCTCTGCGGGAACCAGAAACTGTTCCTCTTTCTTTGCAAGTCTTTCATTGTACTCTCGGGCCGCCTGGATCATTCCTTCGCAGTCGATCCCCTGAAACCGGTCATACGCCGCAATCGCCTTGTTAAACTGATACTGATAGTACCAGTCGCAGATATGCGGGTACAGGAAAATTCCCAGTCCCAGAAGAAATATGACTGCTATGAGGATCCCGCGCCCGGTGAGCCATGAAGGTTTCCTGCCGGAATTACCGGATCCATGCTCCATTTGCGTCTACCTGATATCCGTCCGGTGTTGTGGTGTTCGCAAGCATTGCGCCAAGTGTTCCCTTGTCGGATGCTGTGTTGAAGTAATACCACTTGCCGTCGATCTCATGCCAGCCGGTGTACATGCGTCCTCTTGTGTTGTCGTACTGAGTATGGAGATAATACCAGTTGTTGTTCCGGTATAACCAGCCGTCTTCCATCCAGCCGTCTACATCAAAGTAGTACCAGTCGGAGCGGCCGTTCCATGTGAGGTATACCCACTCATCATGCGGGAATGTACCGTCATCATAGCAGAACCACCAGCCGTTTAATCTCCAGGTTCCTGTCGCGTCGCGGTAGCCGCCCTTTGCCTGAATTGCCGCGTCTGTGTAGTATTCCGGACGGTCAAAGTCGATGGCAAATCCGTAGGTGTAGAAACCGTAGATCGTATCACCGATCTTTAAGTACTCGTTGGACGGAAGTCTTCCGTTGTCCTCCGTGAACTCGCCGCCCTCTAAGATCCAGCGACCGGACTTACCGGCTGCGTTTGTGGCTTTGCCTCTTGTGGAGGTGCCATAGTCATAATCGCTGTCATCACTGTCACTGCCGCTTGATCTCCACTTGTAAGTGATCGTGAAGGTCGTTCCATCTTTTTCTACAACATATCCAACCGGGAACTTATCCCAGGTCTGATCGCTGTAACTGCTGCTCTTACCCTTGGATGCTGGAATATCCGCAAGTGTGAGCTTCGTTCCAACCTCAAAGGTCTTTGTGAGTTCTGTCTGACCGTTCTCTGTAAATGTTCCGTTTACAACAACGAACTTGATTTCGGTGTACTGCTTCTCAGGGGTCTCCGGTGTTTTCTCGCATTTTGCTTTGAAATTGATCACGATCTCCTGATTTTCAGAATACCACTTGCCGTCCTCCTCATCGTAGAAGAGCTTGACTGTTGCTGCATCGTCTCCTGCATTTGTATGTTTTCCATCTCCATATGCCTTGATGTAATCTTTTGCAAATACAGTAACAACTGCCTCGTTATCGTCTTCCTTATCTCTTGTGACGCTGTAAGTTCCGGCCATAAGACCGAAGGACTGCGGAGCGTGCTGCTCATCTGTTTCACAGGTTACATTGATCGTTTCTCCAAACAGGTCTTTCAGATCATCGTATTTCGGAAGAGCCGGTTTCTCCGGATTGTTTTCGGTACACTTCACAAAGAATCTGATCGGTGTTGTACCCTCTTCGACATCCCAGCCGCCATCCGTACGAGCAAGGATCAGTTTTGCTAAAGCAGCTCCCTTAACGTCATGATTGCCATGGGCTGCAATATATTCGTTTACATACGGTGCTGCCTTTACGGTAAGGATTGCCTTTGTCGTTCCATACCATGAAATCTCATATCCATCCTCCATCAGAGCATATTCCTCATCCGGATGAGCTGCTGCATTGCTGCCTGTATGAACCAGAACGACTCCTTCGATAAGATCCTCTAACTCTTTAAAGCCCGGAAGTTCCGGATCAGTCGGGATTGGAGTATCCTTTGAGCAATCAACCTTAATGGTTGGAATGCTTGTGAGAGCCGGTGCTTCCCATTTCTTTGTCACTGGGTTCCATGTAAGATCGTATGTAATATCTTCTACTGTCACTGCATGATCGTAATCCACATCCGCATTATACTGCATTGCGTAATATGCACCGATTACTTTCACTTTGCTGACATATTTTCCATTAACAGATCTTACTTCTCCGATCTCATAGCTGTTCGGAATGTTTAAATCATACTGTTTTGCCTCATGACCGGAATTGGAAGCATTGAGGCACTCTACGATCACTGCAGGCACAATTTCTGTATCCACCGGTTTCTCCGGTTTGTCCCCTGCACAGTTTACCTTAATCGTTGGAATTTCTGTGAGAGCTGGTGCTTCCCATTTCTTTGTCACTGGGTTCCATGTAAGATCGTATGTAATATCTTCTACTGTCACTGCATGATCATAATCCACATCCGCATTATACTGCATTGCGTAATATGCACTGATCACTTTCACTGTGCTGACGTATTTTCCATTAACGGATCTTACTTCTCCGATCTCATAGCTGTTCGGAATGTTTAAATCATACTGTTTTGCCTCATGACCGGAATTGGAAGCATTGAGACACTCTACGATCACTGCAGGCACAATTTCTGTGTCCACCGGTTTCTCCGGTTTGTCCCCTGCACAGTTTACCTTAATCGTTGGAATTTCTGTGAGAGCCGGTGCTTCCCATGTCTTTGTATCTGCGTTCCATGTAAGATCGTATGTAATATCGTCTACTGTTGTCAGTACATGATCATAAACCACATCCGCATTATACTTCTCTGCGTAATATACACCGAACACTGTTACTGTGCTGACATATTTTTCACCATCAAGTCTTACTTCTCCGATCTCATAGCTGTTCGGAATGTTTACATAATACTGTTTTGCCTCATGACCGGAATTGGAAGCATTGCGGCACTCTACGATCACTGTAGGCACAATTTCTGTATCCTTCGGTTTACTCGGAACTTCCGGTTTCTTTTCTGTCCAGTGTGCTTCTACCACAACCTCGGTTCTTGTATCGGCAGCAGCTGCTACTGTCATTTCAGAAGTAAGTTTCTTGCCATCAAGATACCATCCGTCAAAATCATAATTCTCACGTGTCGGAAGTTCATTACCATTTAAGAGTTCAAGAGTTTCTTCACCTCTTGCATTCTCTTTTGTAAGCTTGTCGGCACCGCTTGTCGCATTTAAGTTGTATCCATCTTTTGAGAAGGACCAATCCCATGCACCGCCGTTTGCATCATAAGTGACCTTGTAAATAGTCGGCTGTGTCTCGACCTTCGTCAAACAAACCGTAACGCTGTATGCCTTTCCTTCTGTTGCCTTCAGCGGATGCACTATCAATGATGTCATCGCAAAATCATCTGATTCTACACCTGTTACACGATAACTCTGCGTGCCAATTGTAAGCTCCTCATTGATCTGTGGAATCGTTGTCTCAAAAGCTTTTTCACCGGTAAAGCCTACCCACTCCGTTACCGGATCCTGAACAGAAGTACCACTTTCATCAACATAGTTGACTGTCAATGTTGCGCCTGTAATAGACGGTTTCGGGAACTTGATGTGCTTATCTACCTTATTACCATCTTTTGTATAGGAATAGTTGAATTCTGCATTGCCGTTTAAATCAATCTTTCCGACCTTTTTCTTCGCTTCTTCTGTCAGTTTCACGGTATAAGTCAATGTCAGCTTATCTTTCATTGTACCGTTGGAATTCCATTTGATCGTGTTCGTATTTTCATCGTAGCTGGCAGATCCATCACTTGCTTTAAGCGTTCCGCTTGTCATGGTGATGTTTTCACCTAACGGATCGTTAATTCCACTCGTGATATCTTTAGAGATCGTTTCAAATACCTGCTTTAACTCCTCAGCATTTTTTGCATTTAAATTACATGAGTCAGAGGCAAGTTTTTTAAATTTACTTTCATGATCTAACCAAGTACCTATTAAATCATCTGTCTTATTCCATGCAAAACTTACTGTATAGACTTTTCCGTTTTCCTTAAAATCGCTAAAAATCTTCTGTTCATCATCATAGTAATTGTCAAACCACCCAGTCCACTCACCATGATGTTCCATATATCCATCATCGCTTCCGCCGTCTGCAAGGATAACTAAAATTTTATTTGAATTTTCATCTTTTTTATTTAAAACTTCAATTCCCTTTTTTATACCAGCACTAAGGTTCGTTCCACCCTTAGGTGAACGCGTATTATATTTGGAAGCGTCTTTAACATCTTCCGCTTTATCAGAAAAACGAATATAACTACAATTTACTCCGGCAGCTTTCAGCTCTTTACTCATATTATCAATTGCATCAACTGCCGTGGTCCACCGGGAAACGTATAAATCATGATTATAGCGACAGCTTTTTCCACCACTTGCTGATCTGTGGTCATGTGTTTCATCCGTACACCATGCCATAGATCCGGATGCATCCAACACAAAAGCAACCTCTGTAGGCTTTACCTGAATTTGATCTTTTGCCTTGGTTGCATCGACCGTTAATGTAATGTCATATTTGCCATCACCGGCCGGTTTTGCTTCTTTGTTTAATGTAATAGCCGTTTTCGCGCTATCTGTTGTCTTAACTCCATCAAGCGTATAGCTTATTCCAGAGTTATCTGTAGTAGCATCCGCCAACGACACTCCCGGCACAGACCCAACGACCATACAGGCCGTCATGAGTGCTGCCAGAACACGTTTTTTCATTCCGCGCTTCTTCATCTCTCTTTTCCTCCTTTTTTTCGAATCGTGGATCGTAACTGTATCTCTGTCGAACAGTTACTGTGAGTCAATATTTCAATTGCTGCACACAAGATTCTTCTGCCTCTGTATGCTCACAAAGCCCCTCCTTTCCCCCTTGTTCCTTAAAATTTATAAAAATCACTCCCTAAACTGCATTCTATGCAGCAAAGCTGCCCGGTATTCCTGCGGTTGGAAGTGTTTTTATCAGTATTGTGATTCCCCTGCGTCCTCAGGAATTTTCTTCGCGGTATTTCGCTAAAAATGGATCATATAACCGTTTTTCCGCGTCCAGCCGCGCCTGAACTGCCTCCTCATAGGTTGCGAAGCTGCCAAGATTGTAGGACTTTCCCTGAAAGCCAATGGATGCTCTCCATCGGTTGTTTTCTCTTCTGTACACTCCGCGGTGACCGGAAGTATTATTGGAAAATGTCTTTCTGCACGCGATCCGCTCCACACAGGTTCCGTCCATAAAATGGATGGCTTTCTTCATATTTACTTTTCTCTGTGCTTCCTGAAGACAGCCACAGCTCCTTGTGACCCCGGAACGGAGATTCTCTTTGCGGCAGATGCATTGTTTTCCACAGTCACACTGACAAAGCCAGTAATCACTCATCCTGTCCGGACGATCCGTGTGATCCCCTTCGGACGATCTGCTTTGCTCCACCGTGCCATCACGTTTTTCTGTCAACCCCGCTGCCGGTCCCAGAACGACAAGCCTGCCGTACCGCTGTCCGGTGAGATCGAGGCGTTTTTCCTGGAGTCGGATCCGCCTTCTGCATCCACAGCTCTTCGTGTGTCCATTTTTCAGGTGTGAATCTTCCACGGTGCATATATTCCCGCAGTCACACCGGCACCGCCAATAGGTTTTCGGTTTTCCCGGAATCTTCACTTTTTCAATTACCACGAGACTTCCGTATCGTTCTCCGATCATACATTTTTTCATTCAAAAAAGCCGTTCATGACATAATGTGTATTATGTCATAACGAATCCCCCTTGTATTCATATATATACATAAAAATAATATCACGAAAACCCTTTGTTTTCAATGGATATTCCGGGATTTTTACTTTTTTGCGTTTTTTTAACATGATTTTCAAAAGAACATACAGTCCTGGAAGCAGGTTTGCAGACCGGTTCACTTTTCTAAATTAACTTTAGGAAGCGTAAAAGCATGTAAATTTCATGTAAGAACGATGCAGGATCATCTAAGATAAGCCGTTCATGACATAATACACATTATGTCGCAGACGGATCCTTTATTTTTCCCTTTTGTTCCATATTACCTTTCTTTCCTTCCGATCCCCCTTCCTCCCTTTGGACCAGTCCCAGCTCTAAATCCTTCGCGCAGGCCTCCTCGCTCGTGATCATCGTATACCGTCTCGTTGTCTCGATACTGCTGTGCCCAAGATAATCTGCCAATCGCGCGAGATCGTGTTCCCTTTCGTAAAAGCATCTCGCGAAGAGATGTCTCAGATTATGCGGAAACACTTTACTTGCTGCCACCTTTGCCCTCTCACAGAGACTTTTCATCTCCGTCCATATATTTCTCCGATCCAGCGGTCTTCCGTTCCTTGAGCGGAAAATACTTCCCGCCCTGATCTTCTGTTTTCGACAGTAATCTCTCAAAAGGATCAGAAGAGACCTCGGGATCAGGATGATACGAACCTTGCCCTTAAAGTTGATCCGTATCCTTCGCTCCTCCAGAGTCTCCGCTGTCAGATATTTTAATTCTCCGATCCGCATCCCCGTTCCCGCGATGGTCTGAAGGATGCAGAACAGGCGCTCGCGATTCTCCCGTCTCGCGGTCATAAGAAGTCTCTGATACTCTTCGCGCGTCAGTTCCCTCTCCTCCTCGCGAAAGATCCGTCTCTGTGTTCTGCACACACGCACCCGGAGATCATCCCGGCCGATCCAGCTCAGATATCCATTCACCGCGATCAGCATGGAATTTACGCTGGACGTCCGGTATTTTTCTATGAGGAGCTTTTTATAGTCTAAGATGATCTCCTTGCTCAGCTCCCGTTCTCCTGAAAATATCAGGAAAGCCCGCACATCTCTCAGATACTTTTCGATCGTATTTTTACTTTTCTCGCATTCTGTTAAATATTGCCTATAATGTTCCAGATCATACTTCATGAACGATTCTTCTCCTGTTCTGTCAGACTCTCTTTACCTGACATGTTTCATAATATGATGCTTTTCATTATTTCTCATTATGCATATTTTTCAGAAAATTACTCGTATAATCTGCCTGTAAAAGCCATTTAATTCCAAAATTCCAGAAATTCCTGTATTTCCGACGAAATTCGACTTTTTCTCCAGGCGAGAAGGACCTCTGTTGTAAAATCGGCATCACAGACCTCACATGATTTCAGCTTATCAGAAAGTTCCAGCATCGAAGTCGGCAGGATCGCGATCCCCATTCCCCGTTCCGCCATCGTGATCGCGGTCCTTGCATCCTCACAGGCAAGGTAGATATCGCAGACAAGTCCCGCCTCCTCAAACTTCGAGGCGATATATTTCTGAAACCGGTGGGACAGGATCAGGGGCTGTTCCGAGAGCTCCTGCAGATGGAGCGATGTGCGTCCTTTTAAAAGAGGGAACTCCGGAACTGCCATAGCGAGAAGGCGTTCCTCAGCCAGAGTTTTCGTCTCACAGCCCCTTAACGTAATTGGCGTGCGCAGGGTCGTAAGATCGAGGATCCTGTTCTCAAGCTGATCCCTCATAGTGAATGTGGATCCCTCGTGGATATCAAAATGGATATTGGGATGGCTTTTTGCAAAACGCATCAGGTAATGGGACATCATGGACACGGTGGACGGAGTCATTCCGATATGGATCGTCGCCGCCTGACTTGATTTTATGACCTCCCGCTTCGTTACCTCCGAGAGCATCAGAATCTTTCCCGCCTGTTCGTAGAGTGTTTTTCCCGCCTCCGTCAGTGTGATATGCTTCATACCGCGGATAAAAAGTGGTACCTGAAGTTCCTCCTCCAGCATTTTCATCTGGTAGCTTAACGGCGGCTGTGTCATATGAAGCTCCCTCGCCGCCCCGCTGATGGTTCCGGCGTCAACGATGGCCCGGAAGTATTCTAACTGTCTGATCTCCATAGTCCCTCCTTCTGACCGGCGATCTGCAGACCTCCACTTCCGCAACAGTGCGAATTGTGGGATCCGGATCCCGGATCGTAACAATCATAGTCTGAATGTAAAGAATCTTCTTATATTATATAATATTTATTATATTTCTATATAAAAACAATAATTTACATATATTATAGGGGATGCTATACTTGAAATGCAAGAAAAAATTTAGAAAGGATCAAATCGTTACAGGAAATCTGTTACAGTACACGGGCACTCCATGCCCGCGCACTGTAACAGGATTTTGCCGATGCTTCGCATTCCGAATCGGCAAAATCCGCGGTCATAACGGTATCATACGGAATTTTCAGTTCAGAAAATTCCTACCCATGAAAAGTAACGGAAAGCTACCATACATATGAAACGTATTGATTTTGAAAACGGAACCATTACGGGCAATATCCTCGGAGCCGCACTCCCCATGCTGATTGCCCAGATCTTAAACCTTCTATATAATATTGTGGACCGCATCTACATCGCGCGGATCCCGGAGATCGGAACAGCCGCTCTCGGCGCGGTCGGCTTATGTTTTCCGATCATTGTCATCATCACAGCCTTCAGCAACCTCTTTGGGACCGGCGGTGCGCCGCTCTTCTCGATCTTCCGCGGGAAGAAGGACCCTGACACAGCAAGGCGCATTATGAACACTTCTTTTACAATGCTCAGTGTCTGCGCGGTGATCCTGATGGCGGTCGGCTTCCTCTTCGCCCGCCCGATCCTGATCCTCTTCGGCGCTTCCGCTGAGGCCATCGTTTACGCTTATCCGTATATGATGCTCTATCTGATCGGAACCCTGCCGTCGATGATCGCGGTCGGCATGAACCCGTTTATCAACGCCCAGGGCTACTCCAGCATCGGCATGTTATCCGTCGCGATCGGTGCCGGAACGAACCTTGTGCTTGATCCGCTCTTTATTTTTGCCCTCGGACTCGGCGTCCGCGGCGCGGCCATCGCCACCGTGATCTCCCAGTGCCTGTCTGCCGCCTTCGTCGTGTTTTTCCTCACGAAAAAATCCGAGTTGAAGCTGCGGTTCCTTCATAAGAATGAGATCCCGGAATGTACCGGACACGCGAAAAATATCCTCAGCCTCGGTGCAGCCGGATTTATCATGCAGCTCACCAACAGTCTCGTGACGATCTGTTGCAACAATATTCTTTCCGTCACCGGCGGTGATATCTATATCTCCGTCATGACCATCATCTCCAGTGTGCGCCAGCTTGTTGAGACTCCGATTCACGCCATGGTAGAGGGAACCTCCCCGATCCTGAGCTACAACTACGGTGCCCGCAGACCGGGACGCGTGCGGAAATCCATTCTGATCATGAGTCTCCTTGTTTTCGGCTACACGGCCGTCATGTGGAGCATGATCATCCTCATCCCGGAAACGCTGATCCGCATTTTCAGCTCGGACGCGGCGCTGATCCAGGATGCAGTTCCGGCGCTGAACATGTATTTTGCAGCTTTTATCTTTATGGACCTCCAGTACATCGGTCAGGCGGTATTTAAATCCCTGAACAAGAAGGTCTTTGCGATCTTCTTCTCCCTGCTCCGCAAGGTATTCATCGTTGTACCGCTGACCTACTTTCTCCCCTACGCCATGCATATGGGAACCGACGGCGTATTCCTCGCCGAGCCGGTTTCCAATGTCATCGGCGGAACCGCCTGCATTCTCACGATGCTGATCACGATCATGCCTGAGCTGAAACGGATCGAGGTTGAGAACCGCAGGACGGAATAAAAGTTTAAAGCGTTTTTTGCAAAAAAATAGAAGTTCCTCACGGAGCTTCTATTTTTTTCTGATCTTCGCCACAAAAAATCCCTCAAACAGTTCATTCGGTCCCACGAGGAGCGTCCCCGGCATCGCGTTCGGAAGTAACGGAAGTTCCTTCGTCCAATCTTCCCCGATCGGTACAAGCTCTCCGCCTGCACTCTTTAAAACGCGCTTTAAGAGACCTTCGTTCTCCTCTTTTAAGATCGAGCAGGTGGAGTAGACCATCTCATGTCCGGATTTTAAGAGCTTCAGCGCTTTTTTTAACAGTTCTTCCTGCGTTCTCGCAGATCTTTCCACAAGTTCCTTTGAGATCTTTGTCCGGCAGACGCCGTCCCGCACTTCTACGGTTCCGCTTCCGCTGCAGGGCGCGTCTAAGAGGATCCGGTCGAAGGAAAAGAAATCGTCGAGCTTTCTTGCATCCTCCACCATCACGTAGGTTCCCGATGCCCCCTGTTTTTCCAGATTGTATTTTAACTTTTCCGACCGCGCCTTATTCTTCTCACAGGCCGTGATCTGCGCCTGATTTCCCGTCATCGCCGCCATCTGGGTCGTCTTTCCGCCCGGAGCGGCAGCCATATCGAGGACAGACTCTCCCGCCTTCGGGCCGAGAAACAGCGGCGGCAGCATGGAGGAAAGGCTCTGGAGATAGATTCCGCCTTCCTTATAGATCGGAAGTTCCTGGATCTCCGACTCCCTTGCGTCCTCGATGATCATCGCATCCTCATACCATGATACATCTTTAAACGCGATCCCTGCACCGGTAAGTGCCTGTTCTACCGTGTTCCGGTCCGCCTTTATGGGATTGACCCGGAGTGTCACCGGACGTCTCGCCTGATATCCCGCGAGGATCTTCGCGAAAACTTCCTCTCCATACTGTTTTTTCAACATTTCTTCCAGAAATCCCGGAATCATCTGCTCCATAACCTGCTCCTTATCGATCTTTTCTTATCTCTTATCACAATTCACAAAAATATGTAACGATTCAGTACCTTCACAGTTACCTTTCTGCACTTTAACACTTGAAGTTAAAGAGATTGAGTCCTGTCTCATCATCTCTTACGCGGTCCACAACTCCGTCGATCACCGTGATCACCATCTCGCAGGTCGCTCCAATGATGCCGCGGCTTAAATGTCCGCCGTACACATTGCCCTTCGCATCGGCTGCCGCCGCGTGGATGTGGCTGTAATACTTTCCGTCCATCGTGTTGATAGTTCCTGTAAAGGAGACGATCTCAAACATTCCCTCGAAATCATTCCCCATAAACTGACATTTTTCCAGGTCATAAATTCCTACGGTCATGGAAGAAAATGTACCTAATGCGCTGACGCTCGCGAGTTTCACATCCTCGAGCATCGCGATGCGTTTCATCTTCTCCAGAACATCCTCACCCTGATCGATCCTTGCTACGATCGTATTTCCAAATCTGCGGTATTCCATAATGATTGCCTCCTTATTATGCACGTTCATACAACCGAAGCTCTGATTTCAAACTTCTTTTGTAACGGTTCCATATACTCACAGTTACGAACAAAAATCCATTAAAAATTGTCTGCAGCAATGGTATTTTTACTCGCAGCCAATATTTTCTTACTTATACTCTCTTATAATCCGGTGCCACCGCACAACCAATTCCCATTCCTCCAGGTCCGATATGGCAGGAAACGCCGAGAGAAAGGTTATCATAAAGGATCGGAACACCCGGGAATACCGCTTTGATCTCCTCGACCCACGCTGCATTCTCCTCATCCGTTCCGCTGGAAGACGCTAAGAGATGCAGAGCGCCATCGTTTAAGGCATCCTGGAAATTCTCGCGGATCTCTGTCTGCATCGCCTCGATGGCTGTCTTTTTGGCCTTCTGCATTCCGTGGCACTTCTTAAAGGAATCCAGTTTTCCGGTCTGGAGCTTTAAGATCGGTTTGATATTAAATACAGATCCGAGTGCAGCTGCAGCCGGAGTTACTCTTCCGCCTTTTTTCAGGAATTCCAGCGTCTGAAGGGCGATATAGATCATCATCCGGTCTCCCGCCTTTTCCAGGAGTTCGCGGATATGTTCCGCTTCATATCCTTTTTCGATCATATCCAGTGTGTCCAGGATCATCTGGTGAAGCGGCGCCGCAACCTGTCCGTCGTCCACAACGAGGACGCGTCCTTCATATTTTTCCTCCTGCGCCAGCATCATCGCCGTATTGTAGGAACTGCTGAGTCCGCTGCTGATCGGCATATACAGGATCTTTTCATATTCTTCGAGTGCTTTGTCCCAGATTTCCATCACAGCGGTCGGAGATGGCTGGGAAGTCGAAATATCGGCTCCGGATGTCAGCTTTTCAAAAAACAGTTCCCTGGAAAGCGTCACACTCTCATAATAGCACTCCCCGTCGATATAGAACGGCATCGGCAGGACAAAGATCCCGAGTTTCTTTGCCTCTTCCTGGCTGATGCTGCTGTGACTGTCTGTTACGATTCCAATTTTCTTCATATATGTATTTCCTCTTTATATCCTGGATTCACGCAAGAGATTGCTGTCTTTTGCGCAATTTTAACGTTTTGCGTATCTAATAATCGTAACATCCAAAATCCTTCCAGTCAATAGGGTGGAGGCAAAAAATGACAGATTGTCACTATTTTCTCTTATGTAAAAAGAATGTGTCCTGGCACATTCTCGCACCGGGCGCGCGGTCGCTTGCGACGATCTTCATCTTCTCGCGAATGTGCCTTTTTTCATAGGAAGTTCCATTGGAATCTTCTATGAAAAAAGCGCTGTGTCACAGCCCATTTTCTATGACACAGCGCCAGGATGTACATGTACTATTTGTAGTTGACGATCTTTCCGAAATCAGCCTTTAAGGATGCGCCGCCTACAAGTCCTCCGTCGATATCCGGCTGTGCGAAGAGCTCTGCAGCATTTCCGGCATTTACAGATCCACCGTACTGGATGCGGATTGCTTCCTTTGTTGCCTCATCGTAGATCTCACCGATGCACGCACGGATCGCTCCGCAGACTTCCTCGGCCTGTTCTGTCGTTGCTGTCTTTCCGGTTCCGATCGCCCAGATCGGCTCGTAAGCGATCACAGCAGTCTTTGCCTGATCTGCTGTCACGTTCTGGAACGCGATCTTTACCTGTTTGCGGATCCAGTCCAGAGTGATGCCCTGTTCTCTCTGGGTAAGAGTCTCACCGCAGCAGATGATCGGGGTCAGTCCATGCTCGAATGCCTTTAAGACTTTCTTATTGACAGTCTCATCTGTCTCAGCAAAGTACTCTCTTCTCTCGGAATGTCCGATAATCACATATTTTACGCCGGCATCTGTCAGCATGTTCGGGGAGATCTCGCCTGTGTACGCGCCCTTCTCCTCGAAATACATATTCTCAGCGCCAACCTCGATATTTGTTCCCTCGCATGCCTTTACGACAGGAATGATGTCGATAGCCGGTACGCAGAATACAACGTCCGCTTCCTCCGTCTTAACGAGCGGCTTTAATGTCTCAACGAGTGCCACTGCCTCGGACGGAGTCATGTTCATTTTCCAGTTTCCAGCGATAATTTTCTTTCTTGCCATGGTTATCTACCCCCATATATACCAATATTTATCTTCAAGATCCATATCCAGGATTCTCTCTGAACGATAACATTCAAAAACTACATCTGCAGTTTTCCATACTATGACAAAATCCGGGACGGGATCACCGCCCCGGATCTGAAATCTCGGACACTATAATATTTACAGCCAGGGAAGTAAATGCGTACATTTGCTCCCCACCGTGCCTCTTCTTGTTTTTATTTCATAAAAACAAGAAGCCGGGGGCGCGCCCCCTATACCGGAACAGACCTGAAAGGGCTTGTGCAAGCGAGCTTGCAGCGCCCTTCCACGCCTGTTCCGGCGCACGGTGTACTGGTTTCATTCATTTACTTATCGTCAGCTGCAGCAACGCCCGGAAGCTCTTTTCCTTCCAGGAACTCTAAGGATGCGCCGCCGCCTGTGGAGATATGGCTCATCTTGTCACCGAAGCCGAGCTGGTTGACTGCTGCCGCGGAATCGCCGCCGCCGATGATCGTTGTAGCGTCTGTCTCAGCAAGTGCTTTCGCAACCGCAATAGTACCAGCAGCAAGTGTCGGGTTCTCGAATACGCCCATCGGTCCGTTCCATACAACGGTCTTTGCGTTCTTCACTGCGTCCGCGTAGATCTTGCAGGTCTCAGGTCCGATGTCAACGCCCTCTTTGTCAGCCGGGATCGCATCTACGGAAACATACTCAACCTCGACCGGAGCATCGATCGGGTTCGGGAACTCAGAGACAACCGTCGTATCAACCGGAAGAAGAAGCTTCTTACCAAGCTTTGCTGCCTTATCCATCATCTCTTTGCAGTAATCGATCTTTGTATCGTCAACTAAGGACTTACCGATCTCCTTGCCCTGTGCCTTTAAGAAGGTGTAAGCCATACCGCCGCCAATGATAAGAGTATCGCACTTCTCAAGGAGGTTGGAGATTACATTTAACTTATCAGCAACTTTCGCGCCGCCGAGGATCGCAACGAACGGGCGAACCGGATTCTCAACCGCGTTTCCAAGGAAAGCGATCTCTTTCTCCATCAGGTAGCCGACTACGTTGGAGCCGCCCTTTGCGGAGATGAACTTTGTAACGCCAGCTACAGAAGCATGTGCTCTGTGGGAGGAACCGAATGCGTCGCATACATAGTCGTCTGCAAGGTCAGCCAGCTCTTTGCTGAACTGTTCGCCGTTCTTTGTCTCCTCAGCTCCGCGGAAACGGGTGTTCTGAAGAAGAACGACATCTCCCTCTTTCATTGCGTTCACAGCCTTTGTTGCAGCTTCGCCGGTTACGTTGTAATCGGATACGAAAACAACTTCTTTTCCGAGTTTCTCAGAAAGGCTCTTTGCAACCGGAGCCAGGGATTCTCCCTCGTTCGGGCCATTTTTTACTTTTCCAAGGTGAGAGCAAAGAATCACTTTGCCGCCATCGTTGATCAGCTTCTGGATTGTCGGAAGAGCCGCGTTGATACGTGTCTCGTCTGTGATCTTACCGTCCTTTAACGGTACGTTGAAATCGCAGCGGACCAGCACTCTCTTTCCCTTTACGTTGATATCATCAACTGTTTTCTTATTTAAAGACATGTTGGAATTCCTCCTTTTTATAAATCGAAAAAAGGATCCGGTCCTCATCAGACCGGACCCTTTGCTGAGTCTATTTTCTTCGATAACTGCTCGAAATTAAGCGTTTAACAGTTTTCCGAAGTGCTTGATGGTACGAACCATCTGGCTTGTGTAGGAGTTCTCGTTGTCGTACCAGGATACAACCTGAACCTCAGATGTGTTCTCGTCGATCGGGAGAACCATTGTCTGTGTTGCATCGAAGAGAGAACCGTATCTCATACCAACGATATCGCTGGAAACGATCTCATCTGTGTTGTAGCCGAAGGACTCGTTGGAAGCTGCCTTCATTGCTGCGTTGATGGATTCCTTTGTCGGCTGGCCCTTAACAACAGCTGTTAAGATTGTTGTGGAACCTGTCGGTGTAGGAACACGCTGAGCAGAACCGATGAGCTTGCCGTTTAATTCCGGAATTACAAGACCGATTGCCTTTGCAGCACCTGTGCTGTTCGGAACGATGTTGATCGCTGCAGCACGGCTTCTTCTCTTGTCGCCCTTTCTCTGCGGTCCGTCAAGTGTCATCTGGTCGCCTGTGTAAGCGTGAATTGTGCACATGATACCGGACTGGATCGGGTAAGCATCGTTTAATGCTTTTGCCATCGGAGCGAGGCAGTTTGTTGTACAGGAAGCAGCGGAGATGATGTGGTCATCTTTGCTTAATGTCTCGTGGTTTACGTTGTAAACGATCGTCGGAAGATCGTTTCCTGCCGGAGCGGAAATGATAACGTGCTTAGCGCCTGCATCGATATGAGCCTGTGCTTTTGCTTTGGATGTGTAGAAGCCTGTACACTCAAGAACAACGTCTACACCGATCTCGCCCCACGGAAGCTCTGCTGCGTTTGCTTTCGCGTAGATCTTGATCTCTTTGCCATCAACTGTGATGGAATCTTCACCGTAAGATACGGTATCTGCAAGAGCGTATCTGCCCTGTGTGGAGTCATATTTTAAAAGGTGTGCGAGCATCTCCGGAGAGGTTAAGTCGTTGATCGCAACGATCTCGAATCCCTCTGCGCCAAACATCTGTCTGAATGCAAGACGGCCAATACGGCCAAAACCATTAATCGCAACTTTAACTGCCATTTTTCTTTTCCTCCTAGAAAATGATGTGATTGTTCACGTTGAACAGTCATGGATTGTTAAATAATAATCAACCTTAAGGTTATTGTACCCAATTCCTATAGAAATAGCAAGTCCTTTTTGAAATCTTTTCCTAAATAAAACCGTCCCAAAGCCGCCTAACCTTCCCTCATCATCCCACCATCCTCCAGCCCGCCTGTAAGACTTCAAACAAAATCGCCCCCTCCCGGACTCTTCTCTTCTTCCCTCTCAGAAAAAATTACTTTGCATGCCAGCAAACCCTTTTCTTAATCCCGCCAATCCCCCAACCAGCCGGTGAGAGTTCGACTGGATGTGCCTGATCCCGGGAGCTGGCTTCCTCCCGGCATCCCCAGCACATCCAGTCGAACTCTCACCGGCCCGCCAACAACCTAATTTTGCAACACAATTTTCTTTCTCTCCCCTCTTGCATCTCCCCCTCATTTTCTATATACTAAGTGATAAATATTTTCCATCCCACTCCCGGAGGACCCACATATGATACAGAAATTCCGAAAACTATCCCTGGAGAGTCAGCTCTTTTTAAGCTTCATGGCAGTATCCATCTGTCTTCTGCTCCTCTCCCTAAGTATCACCCTGTTCTCGACGATCACACGCCAGCGACAGGAGATCGATAAAAATATCAGTGCGCTCGCCTCCTACATCGCGTCGATGGACAACGTGATCTCCATGCTGGAAAACGGATATCCGGATGACTCTGCTATTGAAGAGCTGGATTCCCTGTCCGAAAACTTTTCCGACCTCAACGTCATCGCCGTCTACAACACCAACGGTCTCCGCTTTTATCACACGAACCGTCAGGAGACCGGCGAGACCTTCGTCGGCGGCGAGGAAGAAGCGATCTTAAAAGGAAGCCAGCCCTACATCACGACCGGCTACGGCACCCACGGAACACAGCGGCGCGCCTTCCATGCGGTCCTCAGTAAGGACGGGCACATCATCGGCTTTATCATGGCATCCGTCTTCAACACGTATATCTTCGAGCAGATGCAAACGCTCTTTCCTACCTATTTACTGGCCGCAATGGTCATGCTGGTGGTCAGTGTCCTTCTGTCGCACGGACTCGTATCGCTCCTGCGCGATTCCCTGATGGGCCATCATCCGACCGAGCTTCTTGATCTCTATCTCCGCCAGGATGTCGTTCTGAATGCATTGGAGGAAGGTCTGATCGCAACCGATTCGAATGGCGTGATTGCCTATGCAAACCAGGCGGCAAGACAGCTCTTTCAGCTGCCGCAGCCGGCGGGCACTGAAGGCTGCCATTTTAAGGACCTCTTTCCTGCCTCCCAGGCAGACCGCGTCCTGACTTCCGGAGTTCCATCCTACCACCGGGCCTGCACCAACGGGAACCACAGACTTCTCGTGAGCGAAGTTCCCGTCAACTCCCAGACAGGTTCCCATGCCGTCCTGACCATCATCAATGACCAGACCGATATGGAAACCGTCATGGATGAGCTCACCGGAGCAAAGGCGATGCTGGACACACTGAGGGCTTTTAACCATGAATTTTTAAATAAACTTCATGTCATCCTCGGCTACCTCCAGACAGGTCAGACAGAGGAATCCATCAAATTCATCATCAACAGCAACCTCGTCTCCAGCCAGTCGATCCGGCAGACAGCCGACTGCATCCGCGTATCAAAGATCTGCGCCCTGGTCATCGGAAAGATGATGCACGCCGCAGAACTCGGGATCCTGCTCACGGTATCCCCCGACAGCCGGTGTCTTGAGAAAGATCTGCTGCTGCCGATGGAAGATTACATCACGATCATCGGAAACCTTCTCGAAAACGCGATTGAGGAGCTTTCCAACGGGGAGCATGAGATCAAAGAGATCACGCTTGGACTCTACTGCGATCCGGACTGCAACATCATCACTTGTGAGGACACCGGCGGCGGGATCCGGCCGGATCTGATCGACCGGATCTATGAGCGTGGAGTCTCATCCAAAGGCGAAAACCGCGGAACCGGACTTTTCCTGATCAAACAACTTGTCGAAGAATCGCACGGGGATATCTCCATCGAAACAGAAGAAGGAGAAGGAACCTGCTTTACCATTACATTTACCGGAAAGGAGAAACCATCATGTACCATGTAATCATCATTGAAGACGACCCGATGGTCGCATCCATCAATAAACAATATATCGAAGTCAGTACCAACTTCCGTGTAGAACATCTCTTCAAAAACGGAGCGGAGGCTCTGCCCTATATCAAAACAAAGCCTGTTGATCTCGTGATCCTCGATTACTATACGCCAGTCATGAACGGCGGTGAATTCCTCGACGCGCTCCATGCGGCAGGACTCACCCCGTATGTGATCATGGTCACCTCCGCGAATGACACGGATATCATCCGCTCGCTCTTAAACCGCGGCGTCACGGATTATCTTGTAAAACCGTTTGAATATACACGTTTTAAGGCGGCTCTTGACCGTTTTGCGGAGATGAAGAAGTACCTGGAAGATTCCCATGCCAATCTGGACCAGCACGCCATCGACCGTCTGGTTTCCGGAAGCGAGCCCACAACAGAGGCAAAACCGACGCTGGCAAAGGGATTGAACGAGACTACCCTCAATATGGTCCGGGAATATCTGATGGCAAATCCTGACGGCTTCTTCACCAGCGAACAGATCGCTGAGCAGATCCATCTCTCCCGCATTACGATCCGGCGATATATGAATTATATGGTGGACACCGGAGAGATCATCAGCACCATCGACTATAAGACGGGAGGACGCCCTTCCATCAAATACGGATTCGGGAAAAAATAATAAACAGGCATTTCTTAAGACTCCGCACGGATCTGATCCGGCGGAGTCTTCTGTTCAGAGCGTGGCGAACGAAAGTGATTTTTCCGGTTACGATAATTACATAATTCGTTAGATACTTACATAAATTGACATTATATACAAAATATTTTATTCTTTTTATAAAGTTTTTACACTTTTTCCACCAAAATAAGCGGGGTATAAACGGTGGAAGCTGTTTTTTTACTGTGAGCAGTTTTTAAAAATACAGAAACTGAAAGATCTCAGCAACGCAAAAGGTAAAAACGACTGTAACTGATGCAAGACAGTTACCAAAAAAGGATTGGAGGATTTTTTATGGAAAGTATCATCAGCTATTTCGGCACCTACACACCAGCTGCCGATGGCGCAATCGCAAATTTTAAATTTGAGTATTTATGTACTCTCGGCTTTGCAGCAATCGTAATCTTCCTCGGACGCGCGATCGTCGCACATTCCGCGGCATTAAGAAAATACGCGATTCCTGCTCCGGTCGTTTCCGGTATCATCTTTTCACTTCTGATTTCCGCGATCAAGATGACCGGCACAGTCAGTATCAGTTTTGACGCAAAGGTCATGAAAGATCTCTGTCAGAACCTCTTCTTCCTCTGCGTGGGCTTCGGCTTCAGCGCAAAGATGTTAAGACATGCCGGCGGAAAGCTCTGCGTCATGATCGCATTTGCTGCCTGCCTCCTGATCACCTGTCAGGATGTTCTTGGTGTTGCGATCGCTCACCTGATCAACTTAAATCCGCTCCTCGCTCTCCAGTGTTCTTCCGCA
The DNA here is from genome assembly GCF_057397225.1 of Pilosibacter sp. NGB245. NCBI lineage: Bacteria > Bacillati > Bacillota > Clostridia > Eubacteriales > Clostridiaceae > Pilosibacter > Pilosibacter sp. NGB245. Next base: position 2,453,783 of record NZ_CM171584.1, read on the forward strand.
GCGATGTCCGGTGGTGTTGGTACCGCATCTGCCTTTGGTCCGATCTTCGAGGGCTGGGGCGCACAGGATGCTACAACGATCGGTGTTGCGGCAGGTACTCTTGGTAACGTTATGGGCTCCCTCATCGGTGGTCCGGTTGCGGCTTTCCTGATCGCAAAGCACGGTTTAAAGGCTGACCCGAACGATAAGCCGGAAGCAAAGGCAACCGGCAAGACACCGGAGCTTGACAACACAAAGATGATCATGATGTTCGCAATGTGCTTACTTCTCGCAGCTCTCGGTATGCCGATCTACTGCTTACTCGACAATATCCCGATGATCGAGATGCCGAAATTCATCGGCTGCCTCTTCGCTGGTGCCATCGCAAGAAACGTCATGGAAGCAGCAAACATCAAGTTCTATGTTCCGGAGGTTGACGCCATCGAGCATATGTTCCTGGAGCTTTACCTTGCACTTGTTCTTATGACAACAGACTTCACAAAGCTTGCCCCGGTTGCAGGCCAGATGGGTATCATCCTCGTGGCACAGGCGATCCTCATGGCTCTGTTCGGTATCTTCGTATCCTTCAATCTCTTCGGTCGTGACTACGGCGCAGCTGTTATGACAGCCGGCAACATCGGTTGGGGCTGCGGTTCCGGTCCGAATGCCGTTGCGAACGAGAAAGCCGTTATGGATCAGTACGGATGGCACAACATCGCATGGGTTCTTTACCCGTCCTTCGCGGTTATCATCGATGATATCTACAACCCGATCTTCCTTTCCATCTTTGGTGGATTATTCAAAGGCTGATCGGAAACATAAGGTTTTCACGAATTATACAGAACCTCCCTTAAAAATCCCTCAGGAGAGCTCCCCACTCTCCCGGGGGATTTTTTACGACTTATTTCTTACTGTCAAGTCTTTCTCCGTTAAGTATCTGTTCATCTTTATTGTTTCTCTGCATCTGTTTTTGTAAGTTTTTTACTGTAATTTTATAACTTTAGTTACTTTTGTCGGTTAATAGTTTCGAAAAATTGCAAATATTTTTATAATATTTTATACTTTTTTCATAAATTTTAGCAACGGTCCTTCCTGATTTTCAAGTTACTAAAGTTTTATCTTCCGGGTGATCCGACCGTTTCCTCTGTGGGGAGACAGAAAACCTTCCGGTCTCAGAAGCGGACGGAATGATATGACCCGGAAAGCCAAAAAAGGATTGGAGGAACTCTTATGGAAAGTATCATCAGTTATTTCGGCACCTACAAACCGGCAGCCGACGGAGCAGTCGCCTCTTTCAAGTTTGAGTACCTGTGTACTCTCGGTTTCGCGGCCATCGTGATCTTCCTCGGCAGGGCCATCGTTGCCCGTTCTGAGACGCTCAGAAAATACGCGATTCCGGCGCCTGTTATTTCCGGTCTGATCTTCTCGATCATCGTATCCTGCATCAAGGGGGCAGGAATCGTCGGAATCTCCTTCGACGCGACGATCATGAAGGATCTCTGCCAGAACTTATTCTTCCTCTGCGTGGGCTTCGGCTTCAGCGCAAAGATGTTAAGACATGCGGGCGGAAAACTCTGTGCCCTGATCGCATTCGCTGCATGCCTCCTGATCACCTGCCAGGACCTTTTAGGTTATGCCCTGAGCCAGCTGATCGGCATGCATCCGCTCCTGGCCCTTCAGTGCTCTTCCGCAGCCATGTCCGGCGGCGTTGGTACTGCTTCTGCATTTGGCCCGATCTTTGAAGAGTGGGGCGCTGCAGACGCTACCGTTGTCGGTGTTGCGGCAGGTACCATGGGAAACATCATGGGCTCCCTCATCGGCGGCCCGGTCGCTGCTTTTCTGATCGCAAAGCACGGCTTAAAAGCTGATCCGAACGACAAGCCGGAAGCACACGCAACCGGTAAAGTTCCGGAACTCGACAACACAAGAATGATCATGATGTTTGCATTATGTCTTCTTCTCGCAGCACTCGGTATGCCGATCTACTGCTTACTCGACAACATCCCGATGATCGAGATGCCGAAATTCATCGGCTGCCTCTTCGCAGGTGCCATCGCAAGAAACGTCATGGAAGCTGCCGGCATCAAGTTCTATGTTCCGGAAGTAGAAGCGATCGAGCATATGTTCCTTGAGCTTTACCTTGCACTCGTTCTCATGACCACAGACTTTACAAAGCTTGCTCCGCTTGCAGGTCAGATGGGAATCGTTCTCGTTGCACAGGGTATCTTCATGGCACTCTTTGGAATCTTTGTATCCTTCAATCTCTTCGGCCGCGATTACGGCGCAGCTGTCATGACAGCCGGAAACATCGGCTGGGGCTGCGGTTCCGGTTCCAATGCCGTCGCAAACGAGAAAGCGATCATGGACCAGTACGGCTGGCACACCATCGCATGGGTTTTGTATCCGTCCTTTGCCGTTATCATCGACGATATCTACAACCCGATCTTCCTTTCTATCTTCGGAGGCTTATTCCGTTCATAGAAATACATGTGACATTCACTAAAGGTCATTTGACCTCCCTCTTTTCACCGGGCGGAATCCCCCACTTTCCGCCCGTTTTTTGCCCGGTTTTTTCAAAATAACATTGAATCTGCGATGGTTTTTATGCTATACTCATTCCAAAAGTTACAAAACTTGTCAGGTTCTTTTTACAGACGACAGGTTTTAATACAAGGAATGGGATATACTTCATGCATAAATTTTTACACACAATTTCTTTGTTCCTCGCCTGTACCGGTCTTGTCCTTGGTGGATGCGGAAAATCATCCGAAACTGCGCAGCGCCAGACAGAAGCAAGATCAGATTCTTTAAAGATCCTTACGATCGGAACTGCCGACAGCGGCGGAACGATGTATCCGGTCGGAAAGGCGATCTCCCTCGTGATAGGAGATGCTGATTCTTCCATCAAGATCAATATCAGCGCCTCGACCGGCTCCTCCGGAAATGTCCACTCACTCCAGGACGGCAGTATCGATCTCGGACTTGTGAGCGGCGACATTGCTTTCTCCGCGGTAAACGGGACCGGTGAATTCAAGGATCACGAATTCAAAGATCTGAAAGTCATTGCGGCTCTCTATCCGAGTCTTTCGAACTGGATGGCGCGGGATGACTCCGGGATCTTTTATGTTCACGACTTAAAAGGAAATCGTCTCGGTGTCGGTCCCCAGGATTCCACCACAGAGCTCGCGGCAAAGGTTTCCCTGGGCACTCTCGGAATCACCGACCAGAACTCCACCTTCGTCAACTGTGGTCTCGGATCAGGCGCTGACAAGGTTAAAAACAGGGCGCTCGACGCGATCCATGGATTTACCGGGGTGCCGATCTCCGGGCTTGCGGAGCTGGCAGACACGGTTCCATGCCATCTTTTAAAATACACGGACTCCGAGCTCCGCTCCATCATCCGCTCGAACCCGTTCTACTATATGGATCAGATCCCGTCTGGAACTTATAAAGGCCAGGACGAAGATATCGCAACCTTCGGGATCAAGGCCCTCCTCTGCGTCCGCGCAGATCTGGATGAAGACCTCGTCTACGAGATCACCTCGATCCTCTATGAGAACCGTGACCGCTTAAAGGACCTTCACCCCGCCCTCTCCTACACCGCCCAGTCCGGGTTCATGTTCAACGATCTCCCGATCGAACTGCATGCCGGAGCAGAGCGTTTTTATAAGGAAAAGGGACTTTTGGAGGAACACAGCAGGTAGGCGGCAGGATTTCGAATGCATGGTTTCCACACATCACCAGATTTTTTCTGGTGGTGTGTTTTTTGTTACAGTGCGCAGGCATAGAGTGCCCGTGTACTGTAACGTGTTTTTCTTTTCGTACGCAGAAAAATCATCTTTACCCCTTGTCATATAGTTTTTAATACTATATAATAGATGGATGAAAGGAGTTTCACCATGAAAACGAATGAAGAACGACTGAATGAGCTGCTCGCTCACCTGGACAGCCTCGACCATATTCATGTAGACGAGATCCCGCAGATCGACCTTTACATGGATCAGGTGACGACCTTTATGGAGAAGCACCTCGGTGAGTTAAAGCGCTACCCGGAAGACAAGGTCCTGACAAAAACGATGATCAACAACTATGCGAAGAACAACCTGCTTCCATCCCCGGTAAAGAAAAAGTATACCCAGGAACATATCCTGCTCCTGGTATTTATCTATTATTTTAAAAATCTGCTGAGTTTTACGGATATCGAAACGGTTCTTTCCTATGTTACAGAGCACCATTTCGATACGGATGACGAATCTTCCCTTGCGGAGATCTACACGAAGGTCTTCTCGATGGAACACGGACAGATGGATCGGTTAAAGGAAGATGTGAAAGAGAAATTTGAGAAGGCGAAGGAGACGTTTCCTTCCGGCGCAGAGGGCAGCGCAGAGCCGGAAAATGCGGAATCGCTCCAGCTTTTCGGGTTTATCTGTGAGCTCGCCTTTGATGTGTTCTTAAAAAAGCAGATGATCGAGCGCCTGGCCGACGAACTCAGGGCTGAGAATCCGCCGAAAAAGAAAAAATAATGTAGCTGTTCAGTACCTTCACACCTACGGGAACCTCCCCCCGGAGCTTCCCTTCGGATGCATGGCAGATTACGGGCAAACTAATATACCAAAAGACCTTCGTCCGGAAGCAGATCCCCATTCCGCTCCTGTACGAAGGTCTTTTTCTTCATATCTTATTTTTCCGCATCGTCCTCATCATCGAGTTTTTCGAATCCGAGACGCTTAAATACCATATCATATCCGTCGCTTCCGTAGTTTAAGGAACGGTTTACACGGCTGATCGTCGCGGTGGAAGCACCTGTGCTCTCCGCGATATCGAGATACGTCCGTTTCTCTCTCAGCATTTTTGCAACTTCATAACGCTGGGATAAGGACAAAAGCTCATTCACTGTGCAGACATCCTCAAAAAACGCATAGCACTCTTCCGGTGTCTTTAATGTCAGGATTGCCTCAAAAAGATGGTCGACCGCATCTGTCTTGATTTTCTTGTTCATGATACCTGTTACCCCTTCTGCTTCATATTTGCAGCAAAGTCTGGATCTGTTTCTGCTGCATTTTTATGGATCGATCTGTTTCACGCACTAATCACAGTTTAACACGTTAGATTCAAAAAGTCCAGTCTTTCTGTATAAAAAAGCGGAAATAGTTATGGCTGCCATATCCCGATGGAATATCGGCAGCCAATTTTGCATTTCGATATCATGAACCTTTTTTCATTTCTCACGCCAGCATAAATTTCTCGACAACCAGCCCCACCCCGTCATCGTTGTTCGATGCCGTGATATAGTCCGCCGCGTTCCGCACCGGAAGGACCGCATTCTCCATCGCGACGCCGAGACCGGCGTATTTGATCATCGTGAGATCGTTGTAACCGTCCCCGCAGGCGATCATCTGCTCTCTCGTGAGTCCCAGAACTTCCAACAGACGCTCCAGACTCTGGGCTTTGTCGATCCCCTTCGGGAGGATCTCGAGAAAGAACGGATCTGAGCGGTAAACACTGAAATTCTTTCCCATCGCCGCCTTCACCTTCGGCTCCACCATTGCGAGGTAATCCCCGTCCTCCATCATGAGGAATTTCGGCACCTCGAAATTTACATACTCCGCCATATTCTCCGGCTTCCAGATCTCCATCCCGTTGATCCGGCTCTCCAGTTTTGTGTATGGGGATTCCGGGTTCGATGCGATGATCCTGCTGCCCTCATATGTCACGATATCCACCTGATTTTCCTCCGCAAGTCCGATGATCTTTTTATTTGCGGACACCGGAAGGGATCTCGCAAACACCGTCTCCCCGGTCTTGCAGTTGATGATCCGCCCGCCGTTGAAGGAAAGAATGTATCCGCTGTATTCCTCCAGGCGAAGCTCTTTTGCGAGCGGCATTACGCCCTGCGTGGGACGTCCCGACGCGAGGACCACCTTTTTTCCGCGCTCCTGCGCCTTCATGAGTGCCGCTTTCGTCCTCGGTGTGATCACCTTGTCCCGGTTCGTCAGCGTGCCGTCAAGGTCCAGGACGATGATCTCGTAAGGACCTGCCATATTTTTTTCTGTCTGCATATCTTCTCCTGTATCAGCGGACTCTGAAACCGGATCCGTTTCCGGCTCTCCCGCAGTATTCATTTTTATTCGCTCAGACATCAGGAGAGATCGATCTCCCTGATCTTCTTTCTCACCGTCAGTAAGAACGACGGGGACACAGAGAGTTCGTCGATCCCCATCTTAAGGAATTCCTCCGTGAGATCTGTCTCCGCACCCAGCTCACCGCAGATTCCCACCGTACATCCATATTTGTGGCCGCTCTCCGCCACATAGCGGATCAGTTTCAGGACGGCCGGATGTTTCGGATCGTAAAACTGGTCCAGTTTTTCATTCTGCCTGTCGATGGCGAGTGTGTACTGGACAAGGTCGTTCGTTCCGATGCTGAAGAAATCCACCTCTTTCGCGAGGTCTTCGCTGATGATCGCTGCCGCCGGGGTCTCGATCATGATGCCGATCGCCACATCGCCGAACGGAACTCCCTGTTTCTTCAGCTCATCCCGGACGGAAGCGGCGATCTCCTTCGCCTTTTTTACCTCCCAGAGGGACGCAATCATTGGGAACATGATCGAGATCTTCCCGAAGGCACTCGCGCGGTAGATTGCCCGAAGCTGCGTCCGGAAGATCTCCGGTCTTGTCAGGCAGATCCGGATCGCGCGGTATCCCATCGCCGGGTTCTCTTCTTTCTTTAATTTAAAATAGTCCGCCTGCTTATCGGCGCCGATGTCAAGCGTCCGGATGATGACTTCCTTTCCCGCCATCATCTCCGCCACCTGGCGGTATGCGGCAAACTGTTCCTCCTCGGTCGGGTACGTCTTCTTCTCAAGGTACAGGAATTCACTCCGGAACAGACCGATCCCAGCCGCATTGCTCTTTAATGCCTCCGCGACATCTGAGACGTCCCCGATGTTCGCATAGAGTTTTACCTTCGTCCCGTCCAGGGTGACATCCTCTTTATCCTTTAACTCCTGGAGCAGACGCTCTTTCTCTTCCTCCGCCAGCTTCTTTTTCTTCATATCCGCCAGCGTTTTCTCATCCGGATCCACATAGAGGGTTCCGGTCTCGCCGTCGATGACCGCCATCTTTCCGTCCCAGGACTCTTTCACCGGCACGGAGACCAGCGCCGGAATGTTCATGCTGCGCGCGAGGATCGCCGTGTGGGAGTTCGGAGACCCCTGTTCGGTGATAAATCCGAGCAGCATGTCTTTTTCCAGCTGGACCGTCTCGCTCGGCGCGAGGTCCTCCGCCATCAGGATCACCGGTTTTGTCAGGAAACCGGATTCCACCGCATCGCCGGAGAGGATCTTTAGCAGCCGGTCTGTGATGTCCTTTACGTCCGCCGCCCGGGCACGGAAATATTCATCATCCATGTCCGCAAAGAGCCGGTAAAAGTTGTCACCGGTCACCGCGGCTGCGTACTCCGCGTTCGTCTTCTGATTTTTGATGATATTCAGAACGGAATCCCGGTAGTCTGCGTCCTCCAGCATCATCATGTGGACCTCAAACACTGCCGCTCCGGTCTCTCCGACCTGCTCACACGCCTTTTTGTGGAGTGCCTTGAGCTCGTCCTCGGCGCATTTCACTGCCGCTTTGTACCGGCTGATCTCCGCTTCCGTATTTTCCACCGTGCGGCGTTTGACCTGGCTCTCCGTCTTTCTGTGGTAGAGGATCGGTCCGATCGCCACTTTATTTAAAATTGATTTTCCTTTAATGATTTCCATACTTTTTGTTTCTGCCTCACAGTTTTGCCTCAAAAAACTTCCGTACCGCTTCTGCCGCCGTCTTTTCATCCGTCCCGTCGATCTCAACGTTGATCGTCTGACCATGACGGATCCCGAGAGCCATCACTGCCATCAGTTTTTCCGCGTCTGCCTGTTTTGTGTCTGTCTTCAAGGTGATCTTTGAACGGAATTCTTTTGAAAGCTTCGCGAGTTCCCCCGCCGGTCTTGCGTGAATTCCGATCTCGTCTGTAATTGTATACTGAAACTTCTCCATAATCAACCCACTTCCTTTTTATTTTCGCATTCCGGATCAGCAAAATCCAACGTCAGCTTTCCGGTGCACTTCCATGAAAGGCTCACCTGCATGGATCTGCCCTTTTTTCAATACCCTGACTTCCATATTCTCCGCAAGGTCCGTGAAGAGGACCGGCGATGCCATGGACGGAACCCGGTCCCCGATCTTCCGGATATCCACCTTTAAAAGCGGCTCTCCCGCCCGCACATGATCCCCGTCGCTCACGAAAGCCTCAAATCCGTCTCCGGACAGGGACACCGTGTCAATCCCGACATGGATCAGCATCTCATGACCGGCATCCGCCCGGAATCCGACGGCATGCTTTGTGGGAAACACAAAGGTCACCTCTCCATCCGCCGGGGCCTGCACGATCCCGTCTGTAGGTACGATCGCCGCACCGTCCCCCATCATGGCTCCGGCAAACGCCTCGTCCGGGACCTCTTCAAGAGGAATGACGGTCCCGGTCATGGGACTTCCGATCACAGTTGACGCATTTTGTGCCTGTTCACGCGCTTCCATATATTCTTCCAGATCCGACTTGATGACAGACACCTGCGGACCATAGATGATCTGGACGCCGTTTCCTTTTTTGATGACGCCGGATGCCCCGGTCGCTTTTAAGATCGTCTCATCCACTTTCTTTTCATCTTTTACAGTACAGCGGAGCCGCGTCGCGCAGCAGTCCACATCAGTGAGGTTGTCCATGCCGCCGAGTCCCCGGAGGATTTTTCCCGAGCGCGACTCCCCGGATCTCTCCGGATTTTTTTCGTTATCATTCTGACTTTGGTGCGGTCCCCCGGCTGTCTCTGCGGGATTCTTTGCTTCTTTTGCTCTATCTTTTTCGTTTTTCGCGTTTTTTGAAACAGTTTTGTTTCTTTTATCCTGTTTCCTCTGCTCCACATCATCTCTCGTATAAAGCTTCGCCGCGGTCCCGCTCTCCCGCCCCGGCGTCTTATAATCGAGTTTCCGGATTACGATCAGGAACACCGCATAATACACGAGGAAATAAAACACACCGATCACCACGATCCAGAGCCATCCGGTCTTTTCATTCCCCTGAAGGATCCCGAACAGAAACAGGTCGATCAGTCCGCCGGAGAATGTCATTCCGACGCCCACGCTGAGCATGTGCATCAGCATGTACGCCAGACCGGCAAATACACAGTGGATCCCATAGAGCAGAGGCGCTGTAAAGAGGAATGTAAACTCCAGCGGTTCCGTGATCCCTGTGAGCATGGAAGTCAGTGCGGCGGAGAGGAACAGCCCCGATACCTCCTTTTTCTTTTCCGGCAGCGCCGCCTGATACATGGCGAGAGCTGCGCCGGGGAGTCCGAAGATCATAAGCGGGAACTTTCCCGCCATGAACCTTGTCGCCTCCACGGAAAATCTCTCCGCTGCGGGATCCGCGAGTTCCGCGAAAAAGATGTTCTGGGCGCCTTCCACGACTTTCCCGCCGATCTCCATGGACCCGCCGACCGCTGTCTGCCAGAATGGGATGTAAAACACATGGTGCAGACCAAACGGGATCAGCGCCCGCTCCACAAAGCCGTAAAACCAAGTTCCCGGGTAACCGGAGCGGAGCACGAACCGGCCGACTCCGGAGATCGCCGTCTGGACCGGCGGCCAGACAAAGTACATGAGGATCCCCACGAGAACGTAAAACAGGGCGCACACGATCGGGACAAACCGCGTTCCGCCGAAAAACGAGAGCACCTGGGGAAGCTCGATCTTATAATACCGGTTGTGGAGCCATGCCGTCCCAAGCCCCACGAGGATCCCGCCGAACACTCCCATCTGCAGGGACCAGATCCCCGCGACCATGGCGCCGGCGCCCTCTTTCAGGGAATCCGCTCCGCCGTTTACTTCGATCATCGCTCCGATCGCAGCATGCATGACGAGGAACGAGATGACCGCCGCTAACGCTGCAACTTCCTTCTCCTTCTTTGCCATCCCGATCGCAACACCCATGGCAAAGAGGATCGGGAGATTTGTGAACACGATGTCCCCGGCCCGGCTCATGACCATGAACAGTGCGTTCCAGAAGGTTCCCGGTCCCATGATCCTCGTCAGCCCGTATGCCTTGAGCATCGTGACATTTGAGAATGAACCGCCGATACCGAGCAAAAGTCCCGCCGCCGGAAGCAGCGCGATCGGCAGCATGAACGATCTCCCGATCCTCTGAAGGACACCAAAGACCTGATCTTTCATGAATCTCACCCTTTCGTTTTCTGTTAGTTTTGCAGGCAGTGCCTTATTACTCTGATTATTATGGGGAGATTCTTAAGATTTTATCCATGACCTCTCTCTGAATTTTCCTCTTCTCCCGGTACATCCGGATCTTTCATCCCGTAGACTCTCGTCCACTCTTTAGTCCCTTCCACCTTCACAGTCTCGCTCTGATTCAGCCGCAGGAACTTCACGATCTCGTAGCAGTCAATCCAGATCTCGTTGTTTCCCTCTTTCTGGGATTCATCGAAGATGAGCTGGATCCCGAAGTGCAGGTGCGGAGTTGTGATGTTGTTGGTGTTCTCCGTGGTGCTGTATCCGGTCCTGCCCAGGTATCCGATCACATCTCCCGCCGTCACGATACTGCCCTCTTTGAGATTTGACTGGTATGGGTAATTCTGGCGCAGATGGGCGTAATAATAGTACCGTTTTTTATCGAAACTCCGGATCCCGATCCGCCATCCGCCGTACTGGTTCCAGCCAAGTGCCTCCACATATCCGGATTCCACCGCGATCACCGGCGTCCCCACCTGCCCCATCATGTCATGACCCAGGTGTTTTCTCTTGAATCCGTAGGATCGGGATGCACCGAAATCGTCGAAATCACTGTACGGGAAGTTTTTCGCGATCGGTGAGAATGCTTTCAGACCATATTTTCTGAGCCAGACGGTCTTCGCATTTCCATTTTCACCCGTTCCGCTCTGTGTGAGGTCTTCCGGCGCCTCCGTCTCCTGCTCAAAATATCCGACCATCCCGTCGAGGACTGCACCGTATGCCTCCCGGTAATAGGCATAGTATTTCATGTCCTTCGTGAGCTCCTCCATCGTCATCCCGGACTTCAGTTTTTCCGTCACCGCGTCGAGATCTGCCTGCCGGAACCGCTCGAAATCCCCGCCGTATTTTGCTCCGAGATATGCAAGCAGTTCCACCCAGTTCAGATGGACATCCTCCTGGATACTTCCCATGTCCAGACGGAATGCTTTCTGCATGACTTCCGCCGGGACGGTAAATTCCACCCAGTGGATATAGTCTTTCTTTTCCCCGCCGCTCTCCTCCATGATCGCATATGTATTCTCCGCCGCCGCTTTCCTGCTCTGGACACACAGGGAAGCCGTCAGGATCAAAAGGATCACAAGCTGCGCTCCGATCACAGCTCCCGATCCCGGATGCATCTTTTTCCCCATGGCAGACACTCCTTCCGTCACTTTTACGCGCACGCGCCTGATGCGCCTGCATACACATCAGTGTATGCGGACAGGCAGAAGAATATGCGCAGTGGACACGCTGGCAAGAATCACAGAAAAAGCTCTGGATGATATGGAAGAACTAAACAATAAAAAAAGACGAAACCACCCAGATCATCAAAAATCAGGTGTCTTCGTCTTTTTATCAGCGCTTATTTACAGCTCCCCGCGCCGGATCTTCAGCACTTCCTCCACCGCGAGCTTTACATATTCTCCCATCGAAACGTCCCTGCAGCCCACAACAAAATGCTGGCAGCGGTTCACCGGGATCAGAACCTTTTTTGCCGGGCTCTGGCCGATCGCAACGGCCATCTTCGGGGTGATCTCCCCCATCAGGGAGTCCGCGATAACGATCCCCATCGGGCCCACGATGATGTCCGCCGTGCGGCTTGTGACGACCGCCGGGTTTTCTCCCGTCGCACCGGCATCCGCCCCCGCCTTTAACATCGCCGCCGTAGCGATGCTGTTCGTCCCGATTGCCAGGATCTCGTCCTCCGGGCAGCTTTTCTTCAACATTTCCACCAGACCTTTTCCCATCTTTCCGCCCTGGCCGTCAATTACCATGATCGTCATGTATTTCTCCTTCTTTCACCTTCCTGCCATGTTTCAGCACTGCAGGCACAAAGACCTGCCGGAGCGTTCCCGCAGCTCTCCTTACTTTCAATCTTCAGCTGTCTCCAGCTCCTTCAGCCGCTCATACAAAAACGCGTTCACCGGAAGAGAAAGTCCCTCTTCCTCCGCGATCTTTAACATCGTCCCCGCAAACAGCTCCACCTCCGTCGGCCGTCCCGCGAGCACGTCCTGGCACATGGACGTATGTCCATCCGGATTCAGGGTTGCAAGAAGGTCCAGCCAGTAGGAAATGTCCGCCTCCGAAAGATCCACATCCTGAGTGTCCGCCACGCGGAGAACCTCGCGCATGGCCTCGATCATCATGGTCCGCGCCTCTCCCTCTTTCTGGATCAGGCTGTACGGTGCGCCGTAGACTGCCGTCACCTGGTTGACGCCGGTGTTTAACATGAGTTTGTTCCACTGTTCCCTCAGGATATCGTCCGGAACCTGGTAGGAAAGTCCGGTCCGGTCAAACAGATCCGTCACCGCTTTTAACTTCTCATCGCGGCTCTTATCCTTATTTCCGATGGTGATGTAGCCCATATTTTTGTAAGTGACCGCGCTCCCATCCTTTCCAACGTCCATTCCCTGAACGCAGGCATAGAGCACATGATCCGCCCCGTAGACTTCCTCGATCATCCCCTCGCTGGAGATCCCGTTGAGCACCGACAAGAACAGGGTATTCTCCCCGACAAACGGCTTCACGGTCCGGATCGCACTCTCCATTCCCATAAATTTGACGGCAAAGATGATGAGATCTGCCGTCACTGCTTCCGCCGGGGAGCGGTATGTAAATCCGCATTTCTCCCCGTTGCAGCTCATGCCCGTCTTGCGGTATCGTTCCACACGCGTTTCGTCCGCGATAAAAAATACATGCCCATTTCCGAGCTTCTTTGTCAGATGATTTCCGTACATGACGCCGAGCGCGCCCTGTCCGATGATCCCGATCGTCCTGATCTCCATTCCTTAAAACTTCCTTCCCCCGCCGCCGTGGCTGTTTCCACCGTAACTGTGGGTGGATGACCTGCCGCCGCCGGAAAAACTTCCTCCTCCGGAGCCCGGACGGTTATTTTTCTGTGATGCGATCACCTGCTGCGTAATATACGAAGTCAGCAGGGCATCCGCGAGAATATTTCCCATGGTAAACCGGCTGTCACGCCGATAAGAGAGCTTAAAGTTCGCAGCCATCCGCTTATCTTCCCCGTGAAGACTGTAGCTTCTGAGCACAGAGGCCACCGCCGCGCCGCCGCAGACTGCCGCAATGCCGATCGCCAACAGGATCTCATACCATTCCAGATGATGGTAACGGCTGATCTTTCCTGTCTCCGTGTCATAATTGTACTGATCTTTCGAGATCCCGTTCGCATAACACGTTTCCGTATCTGCAAGAAATGCTGAAGCCGCCCCGTAATAATCGGCATCCGATGCATACCCGTAAACATCATCCAGGACGTCCTCGATCCGGCTGTCCGTCATATACCGGATCATCTGTCCGGTCGTGGAAATATAGAGCTCCCGGTTGTCCATGTCGATGAGGAACAGGATTCCCGAATGGTCAGAGCCTGTTCCAAAGCCGCCCTCCGTGTAAAATCCGTCCGCAAACACCTGCGCGGAGTCAGAATTTTCCTCCGTCGTGACGATGACCGCCTCCATCTTCATCTTCTCAGAAAGCGTCTGCGCCTGTCCGGAGAGCTGTTGTTCTTCTTCGTCCGTAAAAAGATCCGCCATATCGTAGACATCGGCATAGTTTTCCGTTCCTTCCGCCATGCGGTACGCGTCCTCACCGGACGCTGCGAAGGCAGTTCCCGAGAGGAAGATCCCAAGGACGCCTGCTGCCAGGAAAACTTTCAGCGATCTTCCTGCCGCTCCCAGAATGCCCCTGTTTTTCCCACTGTTCTTCCCCGTCTTTTCAGTTATCCACTTCATTTTCATCACAGGAACCACCCTCCGATCATCAGGATCGCCGCAACCGGCACAAAGATCTCCAGGAACAGTTTCACAAGCTTTCCTTTTGCGACCGGAAGCTTTCCGCAGATCTTTCCTGTCTGCCCGTTCATCGCAAAGTAATAGAGTTCGTCTTTTCTGGCCTTATCCCTATATGTAAGGATCCACACCGGGAGCAGGGCATACTGCCACTTTGCGTCCCGGATATTTGTGTCACTCTGATCCACGCGGACTGCGGAGTACTGTCCCATCACGTCGTTTTTCAGCTGTTCCACCGTGTACTGCTTTACTTCCTGCTCCACCTCCGGCGTCAGAGCTTCTTTCTCCATATCCCGCTTTTCCGCCTGGAACCCCGAGAGGTATCCCATATCAAACGATTTCAGCTTTTCCATATCGAAGGGCAGAACGCCTTCCACGAGTGCGCTGTTATTTTTCTTTAAGGCATTTCTCGTCACATTTCTGACATCGAGTTCCCCTGCGCGCTCCATCCGGTATTTTTTATGCTCCGTATACCGGATATTTCCTGCAACCCAGGTCCGCTGTTTTTCACCTTCCGCCTGGATCTTTCCGTCCACCTTGCAGCTGTACATCAGGTACGGGAAATACACGCCGGAGAACTTCTCGATCTGACTTTTTGAGAAAAAGTCATCCGGGATATATTTTTTCTTTTTGATCCAGTCAAGGAAGATCCCCGTCGCCTGTTTCTTATCCATCGCAAACGGGATCACATAGTCCGGCAGGAATTCCCCGGAAAGCTTTCCGGAGAGGACGACCGGGTTGTGGCAGTAATAGCAGAACGTCGCCGCTGTCGTGGCATCCGTCACGACCTCCGCACCGCAGCTCGGACAAATGTAGACGAGAGCGTCCTCTTTCTGATCTGTGCTGCCTGCACGGCCACTCTGTGCCATATCGGATATTTGATCTGCACCTGTTTCGGTGCCTGCTTTCGCATTAACCCCGCTTTCTGCCTGTGCCTCCGTTCCCGCTGTCCCGGAGGTATCACTCCCATCCTGCACACCGCTGGTCTCTGTTGAACTCAGAGCCGCGGCTTTCATCTCTTCCTCCGTAAATTCTGACATGCAGAACTCACAGCAGAATTTCTGCTTTTTCGGATCAAAGACCACTGAGCCGCCGCAGTTGGGGCATTTATAATTTACAAGTGCCATCTCTTTTTCCCCCTGTATCTGGCATAACTCCCGGACTGTCATTCCGAAACAATCCGGGAGCTGATTCTTTTATGGTCTCGGCTTTCCGCAGTTCGCACAGAAGTTTCCTTTATTTTCCTGACCGCAGGAGCAGGTCCAGACAGCGTCCGGGCGCTTCTTTCCGCAGTTTGAACAGAAATTGCCCGTATTTACCTGTCCGCAGGAGCAGGTCCAGGAACCGCTCTCCTCCGGCTTCTTCTTTCCGCAGTTGGAGCAGAAGTTTCCGGTATTTCCCTCCTGACCACAGGAGCAGGTCCAGCCGGATAACGGCGCCATCTTTGCCGGTCCGCCGGATGTCTGCGGAGCCTGGGCAGCCATATTGGAAGCACCCTGCTGTCCCTGGGCAGCTGCCATGTCAAACAGTCCCTGGGCATTAAATCCGCCGTTCTGTGCAGCCATGTTCATTCCGGCGAACGCCATCATCGGACCGGTCGAAGTGTTTTTCGCCGCACTCTGCATCGCCTCCGCCTGTGCATTTACGAGCTGCGCTGCCGCCATTCCAGGGTTGCGGAATGTCGCATTTCTCTGCAGCTCCTTGATCATCTTCTCGTCTTCCTCGGAGGCTTTCACGGAGCTCACTCCGATCTTGCTCACCGTGATCCCGTAGACATCGTCCCAGCTGTCGGAGAGGATCTCACGGAGCGCATTTGCAAGCTCCACCGTATGCCCCGGAAGTGCGCTGTAGCGGACTCCCATCCCGGAAATCTTTGCGAATGCCGGCTGCAGGGCTGTCAGGAGCTCGCTGCGAAGCTGGGAATCAATCTTGTCTCTCGTATAATCTTCCTCGATGTTTCCGCAGATGTTCTTATAAAAGAGGATCGGATCCACCATCCGGTAGGAATATTCGCCGTGGCAGCGGATCGCAATATCCATGTCGAGACCGATGTTCTGGTCCACCACGCGGAACGGGACTGCATTCGCCGTGCCGTACTTGTTTCCGACGATCTCCTTTGTATTAAAGAAGTAGACTCTCTGGTCTCTCGCCGTGTCACCGCCCATCGTGAAACGCTTTCCGAACTGCTTAAAGCTGTCCCCGATGCTCTTTCCGAGATTTCCGTAGAAAATACTCGGCTCCGCGGAGGTATCGTACACAAACTCTCCGGCTTCCGCGCAGACCTCAACGATCGCTCCCTGATCCACGATCATCATGCACTGTCCCTCATTGACCGCGATGATGGATCCGTTGGAGATCAGGTTGTCACTGTTTTTTGTGTTATAGCTTCTATTTGACTTTCTGTTTTCCCCTTTTTTGACAAGGACATCCGGTTCCATTGCCGGACAGTAGAAATACTCGCGCCAGGAATCTTCCAGCACGCTCTTTAACGCGCCGACACCAACCTTTAAAATACCCATATCCCATGTTCTCCTTTTTATTGTCTGTGTTCTTTCAGAAAGCGGATCTCTTCTGCATATCCCGGAAGCTCATTCGGAGTCTCCAGACAGAACGGCAGATCGCGCAGCGCCGGGTGGTTGATCACCCTGACAAGCGCCTCCGCACCGATCTCGCCTTCCCCGATCCGTGCGTGGCGGTCCTTTCCGGCTCCCCGCACATTCATGCTGTCGTTCAAATGGACCGCTTTCAGACGGTCGAGACCCACGATCCGGTCAAACTCCGCCAGCACGCCGTCAAGATCATTTACAATGTCATACCCGGCATCCCAGACATGACACGTATCCATGCATACTCCCATCTTATCAGAAAGTTCGACTCTGTCAAGAATTTCCCGAAGCTCCTCAAAGCTTCTCCCGACCTCGCTCCCCTTTCCGGCCATCGTCTCGAGGAGTACCGTCGTGTGGAGATCCGGACGCAGGATCTCATTCAACATTTCTGCGATATAAGTGATCCCAGCTTCCACGCCCTGTTTTACATGGCTTCCGGGATGAAAATTGTAGAGATTTCCCGGGATCGCCTCCATGCGCTCCAGGTCATCCGCCATGGTCCGCTTCGCGAAATCACGGATCTTTTCGTCCGCTGAGCAGCCGTTTAATGTATACGGAGCATGGGCCACCAGTGTTCCGATCCCCAGCTCTTCCTTTAATTTTAAAAATGCCTGGATATCCTCATGGTCGAGCGGCTTTGCACTTCCGCCCCGTGGATTTCTCGTGAAAAACTGGAACGTCGTCGCTCCGATCTTTTCCGCGTCCTTTCCCATCGCGAGGAACCCCTTCGCAGAGGAGAGATGGCATCCGATATAAAACATTCCTGTTACCTCCACATGAATTTTTTCTCTCTGACTGTTCCGCCCGTAAAAAGTAACTCAGCGGGTACTCTGAAGATCAGCCTTTTTCTGTCTTCTCACCGGTTCCAGGAAAAAGACGGCTCCCCATATGAAGATCGCCGACAGGACAAGCTGCAGGATGAGGCTAAAGAAGACCCAGTGATCCGTGATCAGATTCCCAGCCTGACTTCCGAGAAAGTTCCGGATCTTAAAGTTTCCTCCGCCTCCCGCAACCTGGCCTTCCAGGATCTGCGCGAACGTGATCGCCGGATTCGCGAGCAGCAGATAGACGGCCGCCCCGGAAGTCGGCTCAGGGATCGTCTCCCCCGCCCCCAGCACCATCATATTGATCTCCGTCTCCGAGATCCTCAGCAGGAACACATTCAGCATGTACGTCCCCACCACGAGGACCAGCATGATCCCGTAGGTGATGACATTCGAAAATGTCGAGCGCTTCATCAACGAAGAAGCGAAGATTCCAAGACTTCCGCAGTACAATGCAACGGTCACATAGCTGAACAGCAGCAGGAAGAGATCCTGCGAACTGATGCTCCCATAGATGAAGGTCAGCATCAGGACCGGAATACTCGAGAACACGAGGATCATCAGATGCGTGAACGCCGACGCGAGTTTTCCGATCACAATGTCGACCGGGCGGATCTTTGTCGTAAACATCAGCTCCAGCGTGTGGCGTTCCCGCTCCCCGCTGATGCTGGCCGACGTCAGCGCCGGCATGATGAACATCAGCATCATAAACTCCAGGGCAGCCACAAACGTGTAGAGCTGTAAAAAATTCTCATAGGTGACGGATCC
Source organism: Pilosibacter sp. NGB245 (assembly GCF_057397225.1). Lineage (NCBI taxonomy): Bacteria > Bacillati > Bacillota > Clostridia > Eubacteriales > Clostridiaceae > Pilosibacter > Pilosibacter sp. NGB245. Next base: position 2,472,079 of record NZ_CM171584.1, read on the forward strand.
GCTCACCTTTACCTGCGCGATGCTCTGGTACATGTTTAAGAGCGCCACCAGAGCCAGGATCCCGTTAAAGATCATGATGATGAGCGGGATCCGGAAACTTCTCGACCGGACCAGCATTTCCCTCTTATAGACCGGATTATTCTTCACTCGTCATCACCACCTTTTCCATATCATGATCCGTGATCTGCATGAAGATGCTCTCCAGGTCCCCCTGTTCTCTCCAGAATCCGCAGATCCCGATGTTATGCGCTACCAGTTTTGCGAGAAGCATCGCTTCCGCGTCCTTTCCGCCGTGGAATCCCACGACGAGGTCGTTTCCTTCCACCGTGATCGTCCGGACCTCCGGCTCTGCCCTGAGAAACTGTACCGCCTCCCGGACATTCTCGACAACCTGGACACGGATCGGGTTCGAATCATTAACCTGCTTTAAGATATCCCCCATGTTTCCGGACAGAACGATCTTTCCGGCATCAATGATCCCGATATCGGTACACATCTGCGCCAACTCCGAGAGGATATGGGAGCTCACAAGGATCGTCTTTCCCTCCGCGCACAGCTCCTTTAAGAGCTCCTTGAATTCCACACGCGCTCTCGGGTCCATCCCGGAGGTCGGCTCGTCCAGGATCAGAAGCTTCGGATCGTGGATCATTGCGCGGGCCAGACAGAGCCGCTGCTTCATTCCGCGCGAAAGACTGTCCACGAAAAAGTCTTCCTTATCCGCAAGCTTTACCTGTTCCAGGAGGTTTGTACACCGCTCTCTCGCCACCAGGCCGGAAAGCCCGTAACAGGAGGCAAAAAAGTCCATGTATTCCCAGACTTTCAGATTGTCATACAGACCAAATTCATCCGGAACATATCCAAACAGGTCCTTCACCTGGTCCCGGTAGCAGAACGCGTCTTTTCCGTCGATCAGGACAGAGCCTTCATCCGCATTCAGGAGTCCCGTGATGATGCGGATCGCTGTGGTCTTTCCGGCTCCGTTCGGTCCGACAAAGCCGTAAAGCGCCCCCTCCGCAACCTCCATGTCGAGTCCGGAGAGCGCCTCAAAATTGCCAAATTTCTTTTTCAGTCCCTGTATCTTCAGCATCAGTTTTCCCTCCCCGTGACCATCAGGAGCGGAAGTGCCTGACTGGTTCCATTCTTCGCGTCATTCCCGCCGGAATAGCGAACCGTGATCTTCCCGTCCGCGGCAATGTAATCACTCAGTTCCTCTCTCGTAAAATCCTGTTTCCGGATATCGACCGGATCGTAGGTTCCCGTCTTCTCATTATAGAATGACGCTTCTCCGGAAAAGCGGTCGATATAGGAATATCTCGCATCCTCGAAAAACTGCTCCGAAACAGGCAGGAAGGAATATCTCCCGATCTGAATATCCGTTCCCGGATCATATTCCACGATCACCGGATCCGTTCCGTACAGGACCATGGCATTTCCGTAGCTGACGCCCATTCCGGTACTCACAGACGGCTCCGCCATCTGACCACAGCGGTAGATCTCCCCGTCCTTTCCCATCTGACAGCTCACCGGTTCCGTATAGAACGTCTTTCCGTCCTGGTTGTCAGCAGGGATTCCGGCCGATCCCGCGTAGGATGACGGAATAAAGCCGCCGAGTCGGACTTCCGGGTTATATCTGGAATAATAATGATCCGCAAAATATCCTCCGAGACCGGATTTCTGAATATTTTCCATGTACTCCTCGTTCGAATTGTCCGCGCGGTCCGGATAGCCGCAGACCCGATCCGCGAGCAGCCATGTCATTCCGACCGGCCATACCAGAAGCTTCTCATTCTCCAGTTCGATCCTCTGTCCCGGCTCCAGATCGCCCAGGATCACGACCTGTCCGTAGAGATAGACCGCCGCATTTTCCAGCTTCACAGGCAGATGATTCTCAACATAACCGCTGATCTTTCCGCCCGATACCGTGAGACTGGCATCCGTTTTGCCCTGCATCTCTGTCTCCCGTTCCAGAAGAAAATACCGGGAGTCAAACGCTTTTGATCTTCTGCTGAAGATCACGGTGTCATCCGCCTCTTTCCGGATCCCAATCGCAGCCTGAATGTTCTTTTCAAAGTTCTCCACGCGGACCGTATCATACCGTCCGCTCCTTGTCAGCGGGGAGACCCGGTAGTCCGGCGTGAGCTTCACGGAAAATCCGCTGCTGTCCGGCGTCCGGATATTTAAGAATGTCTTCTCACGGACGGTATCGTTCTCCGCATCCAGGATCGTCGCACTTGTACAGAACTCACTCGTGAATCTCGTCTTTCCTCCCATCGCCCAGATCACAACGCAGGCTGCTGCCGAAAAGACAAGCAAAGAACCGCCGTAATACCTGTTCAGTCCTTTTCTTTTCAGCATCAGATAGAGACCCGGCCCCGCGATGACCAGATATCCAAAGATCACAAAGCCGTAGAGGACAAGGTTCGGAAGCCGCTTCGCATTTCCTCCGCTCACAAGATTCTGGGCATTCCAGTAGCCGGCATCCCGGCCATAGGAATAGTAATAGATCCTGTTCAGTTCTTCCTCCCGGAACACCTCCCCGAGAAACCAGGCCGCGTAGGAAGGATTTCGTTTCACGAAGCCGGTAATCTCCGAAAGATCGATCCCCAGAACGCCGATCCGTCCGTTTCCGCAGCTCATGATCTTTAAGAGCGGGGTCCCGTCTGTGACCATCCGTTCCGAAGCACCCGGAATCTCCGCCTGCGCGTAGTTTAAGCGCACCTCAGATTCTGCCGGATTCTGATCCGCGTACTCGGTTCCCATTCCGATCCACACGGTCTTCGCGTCCTCCAGCGTGATATCCGTCTGCATTTCACTCAGGAGTTCCAGTGTTTTCCCGCCGTTTTTTCCGGTGCCGAGGATCAGGGTACCACCGTCGCTCACCCAGTCCGCCACGGCCTCTTTCTGTGCCTGGTCAAGAGTCCCGCAGTCGATCCCGTTTACAATGAGCAGGTCGAACATCGAAAGTCCTCTCGGGTCATCCGGAAAGTCCTCCTTCGCGATCTCGACCGTTTTCGACTGGACCATCCCGTAATTCAGACCGACTCCGTCGAGCCAGTTTAAGTTTCCCGGTCTGTTTTCGATAACTCCCGCAAGGAGACGGCTCTCTTCCTTTGAAACGTCAAAATCCATGGAGGTTTCCCCCATGGTCCTGTTTTTCGCGTCTTTTAATGTCAGATAGATCCTGCCGTTTTTCTGCCCCAGCGGGACGTAGAGCTCCATGTTCTTTGTCTCCGCAGGCGAAACCTCGACCGACCAGGAATATTCATACGGTTCCGCCGTCCCGTTGTTTACGCTCTCCAGCGTCGACACGGTAAGAGTCCCCTGAAACGCACTCTCCGACTGGCCGTAGAGGCGGATCTTTAACGGGACAAAACTCCCGAGCCTGGCCGTCTTCCCATACACGGCCGTGATGTCCAGAGCGACCGGAGCTTTCGCCTGTTCTTCCTGATCCAGGCTGACTCCGTAGAGTTCCGAATCCCCGGCAAAAGCGGGAAAGCTGTCCGCCGTCACAAGGACGGCAGCCATACACCCAAAAAGCAGATATTTTTTCGTCTGATTCATATATTTCCCCTGATATTCCTAGCGTGAAGCATTGCCTGCAAAATTTTCCTTATTCACATCAAAATCCACCTTCAGCTTTACGGTGAACACCGTTCCGTTCAAGTCACTGGCCACGCTGATCGTTCCGCCATGCATGTCCACGATGCTCTTTGCAATGGCGAGTCCCAGACCGGTTCCTCCGGTCTTTGATGAGCGGGACTGCTCCACGCGGTAAAATTTATTGAAGATCAGCGGCAGCTCCTCCGCCGGGATCACATAGCCGTAGTTCGTGACGGACACCGTGACTATATCGTCCTTCGCGAGCACCTGGACCAGGACTTTCTTTCCTTCGGCCCCGTATTTGATCGCGTTGTTGATCAGGTTGTCGAAAAGTCTCGCGAGGAGATTTCCGTCCGCCGTGATCACCTGGGACGGGACATTGCTCTTTAACTCGTAAGTCAGGTCCTTATCCATAAAACTCGGATAAAATTCCTCCAAAAGCTGCCCGAGAAGCTTAACGATGTCCACTTTTCCGACGTTCATGGAAATCCTGCCGTAGTTCATCTTCGTAAAACCGAAGAGATCTTCGATCAGTTTTTCCAGGCGTTTTGCCTTCACATAGGCGATATCGATATACTTTTTCTGCATCTCCTGGCTGATCGCCGGTCCGGAGGAGAGAAGCTCCAGATAGCCGATGATGGACGTGAGCGGTGTCCGAAGGTCATGGGCGACGTTCGTGATCAGCTCATTCTTCGTCCGCTCCGATTCGCGCTCCTTATCCATAAGCTTCCGGATATCTGCTTCCATCCTGTTCAGATTGGATGCCATTGCAGAGAATTCATCGTCTCCCACGACCTCGATCTGGGTATTCAGATCGCCTTCGGAGATGTTCTGGATCGCCATCGCGATCTTTCCGATGTATTTCATCGTCTTTCTCTCAAGCAGCAGAAGCGTGAGGGAAAAGACTCCGATCCCGATGAGGACATAGAGGATCGTCGTGATCGTCCCCATCCGGAAGATCTGGAAGATCATCATATTCGCGTACCTGGTCTGGTCCAGATATGCCAGCAGAAGGTTGATATTCATGATCAGGAACGCGTCCACCAGACATGCGATCAGAGCGCTGTAAAAGATATTGACCGCGATCTGCGTGTAAAAGTTTCTGCTCCAGTCACTTTTCAATTTTGTATCCTACCCCCCAGACCGTCGTGATGATCTTATCCTGTCTCGTGTCTTCTTTCATCTTTCCGCGCAGTCTCCGGATATGTACCATGACGGTATTGTTTGCTTCGTATACTTTTTCGTTCCACACCTTCTCAAAGATTTCATCCGTGCTGAACACGCGGCCCGGATTCGACGCGAGAAGGTACAGGATATCGAACTCGATCGGAGTCAGCTTGATCTCCTCCCCGTACACGATGACCTTGTGGTTGTCTTTGTTGATCGAGAGTCCGCGGATCGTGATCTCGTTCTTTGCCGCCTTTCCGGTATTGCTGTTCGGGTTTAACTGGGTATAACGGCGGAGCTGGGATTTCACGCGGGCCGTGAGTTCAAGCGGATTGAACGGTTTTACCACATAGTCATCCGCGCCGGTCCCAAGTCCCAGGATCTTGTCGAGATCCGTTGATTTCGCACTCAGCATGATGATCGGGATGTTGTTCGTCTCCCGGATCTTTCTGCACATCTCGAGTCCGTCCATTCCCGGCATCATGATGTCCAGGAGCACCAGATGGATCTCCTCCTTTTCCAGGATCTCCAGTCCCTCTTTCGCATTGTTTGCCTTAAATACTTTATATCCATCGCTGACCAGGTAGATCTCCACAAGGTCCGCGATCTCTTTCTCATCATCCACAACAAGGATTGCGATCTGTTCCATGATTTGTCCTCCTTTTTAGGTTTCTTATGATACCGTATTGTTCCGCACTTCGTGCTCTCACAATACTCAAAAACATTCATAATCCGCTCATTTTTCTGCGAAAAATGGCTGCTTATTCATGTTTTTGGCGGGTCCCAAGGACGGAAATCCTCTTGCAAGCAAGCTTGCATCGGATTTTCGTCCTTTTGACCCTAGTATCATCCTACCATATTTCGACCCTTTTTTCCTTACTTTTTTCTGAAAACTAAGAGGAAGTTTTTACAATTTATGTTACAGTACACGGGCACTCCATGCCCGCGCACTGTAACAGGATTTTGCCGATGCTTCGCATTCCAAATCGGCAAAATCCGCGGCCATAACGGTATCATACGGAATTTTCAGTTCAGAAAATTCCTACCCGTGAAAAGTAACCAATTTATGCCGTATTGCATGTTGTATTCTTCTCGATGAAAAAAGCAGCGGAACTACTCTCAGAGAATAAGTTCCGCTGCTTATCTTTCTTTTTATAATCCCAGCTCCTCAAACACGCCCTTCATGATGATCTTCACAGAACCGTCATCCAGGACTTTGTGGAGTCCGCTGTATTTTAAGAGATCGAAATATCCCATGGAACCGCCAGCTGCGCAGAGTTTGTAGTAGTCTGCCCATGCCGCTTTCCGGTCTTCCTTCATCTTTGTGTAGAACTCAAACGCCCCCATCTGGGCCATCGCGTAGTCCACATAGTAGAACGGATACAAGAAGATGTGCTGCTTCTGCATCCAGAATCCGCCGCCCTCAAGGAATTCGTTGCCGTCATAATCTCTCCACGGCATATAGATCTTTTCCAGGCTGCTCCAGACTGCTCTCCGCTCTATCGCGGTCATCTCCGGATTTTCAAAGACCTTGTGCTGGAATTCATCCACGCAGACCATATACGGGATCTTCATGAGAGCGTCCGCGAGGTGCTCTTTCCGGTACTGCTCCGCGCGGTCCCCGAAGAATTTCTCCATCCAGGGGTAAGTCCAGAGTTCCATGCTCATCGAGTGGATCTCCGCGATCTCACTTGTGGAGTGGCAGAGCTCCGGGATCTTCTGGAATTTTGCCGCTGTGAAACCGGCAAACGCATGGCCCGCCTCGTGGGTCAGGACATTCACATCGGCGTCCGTGCCGTTGAAGTTGGAGAAGATGAACGGTGCATGGTAGAGAGGAAGTGTCGTGCAGTATCCGCCCGCGCGCTTTCCATGTTTCGACTCCAGGTCGAAGAGATCATGTTCGATCATGAAATCGAAAAACTCTCCGCTCTCCTTCGAGAGTTCGCGGTACATCTTCTGAGCCTCACCGACCAGGTATTCCTTATCACCGACCGGGACCGGATTTCCGTCCGGGGAGGTCAGGGACTCATCGTAATAATAGAGATGCGCGATGCCGAGTGCCTCTTTCTGGCGCTCATAGAGCTCCTTCGCAGCCGGGACAATGATCTCCCGCACCTGTTTCCGGAACACTTCCAGGTCTTTCGCCGTATAGTCGAAACGGCGGCGGCGCAGATATCCCATCGGGATAAAGCTCTCAAATCCGAGCTTTTTCGCCATTCCGGAGCGCACCTTCACGAGACCGTCATAGACTTCGTCGAGCTTCGGGGCGATCCCCGCATAGAGCTTCGCCCACGCCTCAAACGCCGCTTTTCTCTCAGTGCGGTCCGTACTCTGCATGTGTTTTAAGAGTCCGTATGTCCCGAGCTGCTCTCCGCGGAAATCCACGGTGGCCGCCGCCTGGGTCTTCATGTACTGGTTGACAAGCTCGGCTTCCTCCACCTGATCGTCCACAATGCACTCGTCGGAGAGCTGTTTCTGCGCTTCCATGTTCTGCAGGAGGATGGAGCCGAATTCTTTCTCCATCTCGCCTTTGAACGGGGATGCCACAATGACCTCTCCCATCTCTTTTTTCAGGATCCCGTATTTCGGCATCTGGCTGTTGAAATATGCCATCTCGCCCTCGTAGAAGCTGTCTAAAAGGTTGATCGTGTTCCGGATATGAGCGACTGTCTTTGCCGTCTCAAGCTCCGTATCCGCCTCCACGAAGTCCATGTAGGCATTTTTAAACTCCTCATAGCTCTTTGCTTCCTTTAACGCTGCGATATCCCCTGATACGCGCGCAAAGACTTTTTCCATGTCCGGACGGACATACTGAAGATCCGCAAATTTTTCCATGATAGTAACCCCTTTCCCAAAATGATGCTGCTTTCCGGTCTGTTCCCCATATTTTACAGACCGCAGCCGGTCCTAGCTGACTGCTACCCCGTTTTTCCGGAGGAATTTCCTTACATTCTCGTCCCATTCATTCTCCAGCGTCCGATCCATGGTAAACTGTTTCATGGACGTCCCCGTAACGCAGATCATCTCGTGGTTTTCATACTGGACATTGATGTAAAGTCCTCCTACCTGATCCGGACTGATCCCCGGAACTCTCCCGGAAACAAACCGGTCTCTTGCCGACGGCGGCATCAGAAATACGATCCGGAAGCTCTCCGGCAGCCGTTTTCCCCTGATCAGGGAGTAGCAGATCGGCTTTAAGCTCTTCCAGGAAGAATATTCTTCGATCCGGTTCTCCTCTAGCTCTTCTTCCGAAAAATATCCCTGACGGATCTTTCCGTCGATGGAAAACCGGTTCCAGGTCACGATCTCCGCTTCCCTGACAAGAAATTTATCAAAGATCTCCCCGATAAAAAGCCCTTCCGTAAATGCTTTCTGCTCTTCGACCTTTAATGCTACCATTGCTTACCTCCATATATTTTTTGCCGTTCCGTAACTGTTCAGCACCCTCACACCTACAGAAACCTCCCCTGGAGCTTTCCTTCGGATGCATGGCAAGTTACGAGCAAAAATCCATTCCAGATCGGCTTCGCCAATGGGATTTTTGCCTCCAATCCTGTGCTTTATTATGGTCAGCGCAGCAAGTGCGCAGACCTACTGAATAGTTACGCCGTTCCGTCTATGTGATCTCACAGTCCGCAAACAGATGCGCAGACCAGAGGGACCGTCATTCCGTCTCCTTACATACCGTCTCAAAGATCTCGAAGAAATCTGCCGATGTCTTCTCCCCGTCTGTGATGGAAAGATTTTTCCACAGACTGTCATCCTTCGCGAGATGGACCTTCGCCGCGTACTCCGAGTATGTCTCATAGAACGCCTCGTTCTTCTTCTCCCGGACCATCTCTTCCTTCCGGATCTTCGTCGCGGCCTCATCGTAATCGCTCACGCAGCGCAGAATATAATATTTTCCGTCTGCCCCGATCACATCGCTGATCTCCCCGGAAGCCAGCGCGTAAGCGGCCTGCTCATATTCTTCTGACCTCATGCCTCTGGAGATCTTTTTCTCGATCTCCTGGTCCTCGGACACCTCTTTTGCGACCGTCATAAAGTCCGTTCCCTCCGTCCGGACCTTTTTTAAGGTCTCATCCGCCTGATCTTTGTCGGAAAGTACGATCTCATCGACTGTGATGACCTTCGCCTCGCTGTCGCTGACCTCCAGATTGACATTTTCCGTCAGGGTCTCCACCAGTTTTTCCGCTTTCCAGTAGTCCTCATATAAGGATTCTGCCACATCCCGGGTGATCTCGAAGCTGTCCCCGGCGTTTTTCAGATTTTCCATATACTGAGCCGCCGCCTGCTTCACAAGCTCCCGCTCTTTTCCCGAGAGTGTGACGTTCTCCTCGTCGGCCATGCGGCTCATCGTCTTTAATTCCTTTAAAAAATCATGGATCTGGTTTACCAGAGTCTCCTCAAACGTGGTTCCGGACTCGTCCACCGCGACATCCCAGATCTTGTCTGTATATAATTCTTCATAACGGAACCGCTCCGTGGTGACGATCACCATGCTCTCGGCTTTCCCGTACTCTCTTTCACTTTTTCTGCCGGAAAGCAGCGTCTCTTTCACGCCGCATCCGCAGACGATCACTGCCGTGAGGACGACCGCCGCAAGCGTCCTTCCCCACCGGTTCCATTTTCCCATATTTCTGTCCTCAAGCTTATGTTTTCCTGTGTCTCCCGCAACAGGTACGCAGACCTCACAGATCATTGTCTGCAAGTATGTTTTATTACGGTCAGCACAGCAAGATGCGCTGACCTGCTGAATCAACCCGTCTGCACATTTATAAAGCACCAAGTTTTTTCAATTCCTGATATACAAGATGCACCGGAAGTCCCATCACATTCGCGTAAGATCCCTTTAATCCGTCGATATATCTTGCAAAAAATCCCTGGACCGCATACGATCCCGCCTTGTCCATCGGCTCCTCGGAATCCGCATACTCCCGGATCTCTTTTTCCGTCATCGGGGAAACATTCACGTCCGTCTCATCATAGAAGGAAACGACCGTATCCGCTTCTCCCTCCGGTCCTTTTTTCACGAGGCAGACGCCCGTATAGACCTGATGGCTGCGCCCCGCGAGACGCCTGATCATCTCATACGCCTCCTCGTGGCTCTTCGGCTTCCCGAGGATCTTTCCGTCCGCCGCGACGACCGTATCGGACCCAAGGATCACGGTTCCCTCCGGCATCTCTTTTGCCACATCGACGGCTTTCTGCTCTGCGAGACTCATCACGACCTCAGCAGGGACGTCCGATGTGATCTTCTCTTCCACATGGCTCACGATGATCTCCGGGACGATCCCGATCTGCAAAAGCAGTTCTTTCCGTCTCGGGGAACCGGATGCCAGAATGATCTTACTTTTTTCCATTTCTCTTTCCTGTCTGTCATTTCCTGTTATAGAAGAAAGAGGCGGTCTGACATAAGATCCAGCCGCCTCATCCTGTCATAAAGTCCTAAATCACATGCGGCTCACACGCCGTCTGCAGATCCGCTCCGCAGCCAGTCATGTGCTTTGCACGTTCCGGACTCCATTAGAAACTTAATTTATCCTCAAAATAGCTCTTTAACTCTGCGATCGGGATACGAACCTGCTCCATCGTGTCTCTGTCACGAACGGTTACAGCGCCGTCTGTCTCAGAATCAAAGTCGTATGTTACGCAGAACGGAGTACCGATCTCGTCCTGTCTTCTGTATCTCTTACCGATATTTCCTCTGTCATCGAACTCACAGTTGTAGTATTTGGAAAGTTCTGCGTATACCTTCTCAGCGCCCTCGTTTAACTTCTTGGATAACGGAAGGATGCCGACTTTCACCGGTGCGATCGCCGGATGGAAGTGCATAACGGTGCGGACATCGCCGCCCTCTAACTCTTCCTCGTCATATGCGGAGCAGAGGAATGCAAGTGTTACACGGTCTGCGCCGAGTGACGGCTCGATAACGTACGGGATGTACTTCTCGTTTACTTCATCGTCGAAGTAGGACATATCCTGTCCGGATACGTTCTGATGCTGTGTCAGGTCGTAATCGGTTCTGTCCGCGATACCCCAGAGCTCGCCCCAGCCGAACGGGAATAAGAACTCAAGGTCTGTGGTTGCCTTACTGTAGAAGCAGAGCTCCTCCGGAGAATGGTCACGTGCACGCATCTCGTCCGGTTTGATGCCGAGATCCTGCAGCCACTTGATGCAGAACTGTTTCCAATATGCGAACCAGTCAAGGTCTGTACCCGGTTTGCAGAAGAACTCTAACTCCATCTGCTCGAACTCTCTGGTACGGAATGTGAAGTTGCCCGGTGTGATCTCGTTACGGAAGGACTTACCGATCTGTCCGATACCGAACGGAACTTTCTTTCTGGATGTTCTCTGGACATTCTTGAAGTTTACGAAGATACCCTGTGCAGTCTCTGGTCTTAAGTAAACGGTGTTCTTTGCATCCTCGGTAACGCCCTGGAATGTCTTGAACATTAAGTTGAACTGACGGATATCCGTGAAGTCATGCTTTCCGCAGCTCGGGCACGGGATCTGGTTGTCGTCGATGTACTTCTTCATCTGCTCCTGGCTCCAGCCATCGATCGGAGTTTCCGGCTCGATGCCTTTCTCTGCCATATAATCCTCGATGAGCTTGTCGGCACGGAAACGCTCTTTACATGCCTTACAGTCCATTAACGGATCGGAGAAACCGCCGATATGTCCGGATGCAACCCATGTCTGGGAGTTCATTAAGATCGCGCAGTCCACACCTACGTTGTACGGATTTTCCTGGATGAATTTCTTCCACCACGCACGTTTTACGTTATTCTTAAGCTCTACGCCCAGATTGCCGTAATCCCATGTGTTTGCAAGACCTCCGTAAATCTCGGAACCCGGATAAACAAAGCCTCTGGATTTCGCAAGTGCTACAATTTTTTCCATTGTCTTTTCCATTGTGACTCTCCTCTTGATCTCTTCCGCACTGGTTTATGCGGAAAGTAATTCTATCTACAACCACCTGGGATTTCGGGGTAATTCCATCCCATCCGGCGTATTGCCATGATCACAGGATCTTAAACTGAAGATCCCGTCTCTCTAAGATCCGCGGATTTCCGTCGGATCCTTTTATCTGAAGATAATATAAGACGTCTCGCCTTTCGGCGTCTCGGCCGTATTCCCGTTTAAGGTCACGCCCTCGGACACATACTGGATCGCACCGTCCGTCTGGATCTTCGCGCTGCCGGTCACACAGACCACATAGAACTTTTTCTGTTTTGTGATGTCCACAGCGGATACTTCCGTCTTTTCATCGCCTGCTTTATAGAAATTTGAACCGACGATATAGCCTTTTTCCACTCCGTCCTGCACGGAAACCACATCCAGACTCTCGACCTGGATCCCGCTCTCCTCATCCGGATACTCCGCCGCAAAGCGAAGGTATTCCTCCGCATCCGGGAAGGTGATGAGAAGTTTCGCAGTCCCATCCTTCACGGTACATTCCGTGATCTCAGCCTTTTTCTCACTGCTTCCGGACTGGTTTTCGCTCTCGAATGCGTCCAGCATCTCCTGCGCATAGGCTTTTAATTCATCGGCGCTGTAATAATCATTCTCGCAGATTTCCACATCTGCGCTGGTGACGGTGCCTTCCTTTGTGACATAAAGGCTGGTCTCCGTCGGGGCAAATGCGGTCTTTCCCACTCCGCCGCCGCAGCCGTTTAAGGCAAATGCGAGAAGGAGAATGGCTGCCGCCGTCTGTCCTTTTTTCATAATTCCTCCTTGATCCTCAAAAACGATTTTTAAGGATAAACCTGTTTATGATACCGATGCTTCGCATTCCAAATCGGCAAAATCCGCGACCGCTACTGTATCATACGGAATTTTCAGTTCTGAAAATTCCTACCCGTGAAAAGCAACGAATGATCCATTGCCAAAAAAGTCAAAAAACCTTTAACATCATTTATATACAAGAACATCCAAAATGTCAAGTGAATGGAAGGTTTTATCCACAAATCGCCGCTTATTTTCCGCCACGCACTTTATGAATTCTTCCAAGACTTTCTCCGTGACTGTAAAGGTGTAAAGCTTTTCCACCGGAGACGCGAGAACGTATTCCCACGTATAGATCGTGGAGTCTTCCAGCCTTCCCAGAGGCTTTTCCATGTACTCGCCGTTGATCTCCATGAGCTTTAACTCAAAGACAGCCCTCACGAGCCGGTTCGGGATCGTGCTCTTTAAGAGTGCCCGGAGTGACTGGTAGAGAAGTTTTAAGGTCTCGACCGCCTCCAGGTTCTCTCTCCCGTAATAGTCCGCGAACTCCAGAAAATAGGATCCGTAACATGCCGCCTCCATATTTTCCGTGATCTCCCGGAAGTAATTCTGTACCTCCACAGAGACGAGGGAATAGGCGTCCCGGCCCTCATAGAGGGAGAATGTGCCGAACACAAAGGGGGATGAGGACGCCATCAGCGTACTTCCGGGTCTTCTCGCACCTCTTGCAAAAGCCGTGATCTTTCCCCGCTCGCAGGTTAAGATCACGAGTCTTCTGTCATATTCGCCCGCCGGGGCAGATTTGATGACCATCCCGGTCAGGACTACCTGTTCTCTCATTTCTTCGTTCCTTTAATAACCTCTTGCATCTGATCCAGAGCTTTCCTGCTACGGCCGCAGACAGAAATCTGTCTGCCTGACCAGCCATGCTGCAGCAGAGTGATCAGATATCTTTCGAATTATATCCGTAGTTCTTCATATACAGCTCGGAATCTCTCCACTCCTTGCGGACCTTGACCCAGAGCTTTAAGTTGACCTTCGTGTCCATGAGGTTCTCGATCTCGATCCTCGCGGAGGTTCCGATGCGCTTTAACATCTGACCGCCTTTTCCGATCACGATCCCCTTGTGGGACTCTCTCTCACAGATGATCGTCGCATCGATATCGAACATGCCGTTGTCGCGCTCCGTCATCCGCTCGATCGTCACTGCGATCCCGTGCGGGATCTCATCCGACATCATGCGGAGTGCTTTCTCACGGATCAGTTCCGCAGCGATCTGGCGCATCGGCTGGTCGGTCACGGTGTCCTCATCATAGTACTGCGGTCCCTCCGGCAGATACTGGAAGATCGTGTGGATCAGCGTGTCAGTGTTCGTCTTCTTCATCGCCGATACCGGGATCACCTCTTTAAAGTGGTATGCATCCTTGTAGGTCTCGATGGTCTTTAAGATATCCTCTTTCTTCACCGTATCGATCTTGTTGATGACGAGGATGACCGGTGTCTTTACGGTCTGCAGCACTTTTAAGATATGCTGCTCACCGGAACCAATGTAGGTTCCCGGCTCCACGAGCCATAAGATCACGTCGACCTCACGGAGTGTATGCTCCGCAACGTTTACCATGTACTCACCGAGCTTGTTTTTCGCTTTGTGGATCCCCGGTGTGTCGAGGAAGATGATCTGACCATGCTCGTCTGTATACACGGTCTGGATCCTGTTTCTCGTGGTCTGCGGTTTTTCCGACGTGATCGCGATCTTCTGTCCGATCAGATGGTTCATCAATGTGGATTTTCCAACATTCGGACGGCCGATCAGTGTCACAAAACCTGATTTATATCCTTTTTTCATGAATTCTCCTTAGCTTTTTCAAAAACGTTTCCGTACTTTTCCCTGTATTTTTTCTTCCTGTCCCAGGTTCTGTTCCGGTCGGTGCAGATGGTATGCAGACCTGCCGAACAGTTCCCTTTGCAGTCTTTTTTCTTACTCAAATAACGGTTTGATCTCCTTGAACAGTTCCCTGTCCGCCTTGATCTTATCCTCATTTCCGACTACACACACAGCTCCTGTCTCAAGGACTGCCTTTGTGATCGGTGCGAGGGCGCGGATATCTTCCACGGTCGCGTTTAAGATCTCCTCGCGCTCTTTTTTCAGCATCTCATCCGTCACTCCGGAATACCATGCGGAGAGTCCGCGGCTTCCCTTTAAGGACGGAGTCAGCGGAGTATCAATATCGCTGATGGTTCCGATGACATATTTTGTCATCGTGCGCTCATCCGCCTCGAAATTCTCCAGATAATCCGGGATTCCGAGATAGATATCATCACTCTTCTTCACCTCCGGATCACGGTAGGAGACAAAATATCCCTCACCGGAACGCCCGATGCCGCTCATGCAGCCGTATGCACCGCCTTTCACGCGGATGTTGATCCAGAGATAATCATAGCTTAACATCACTTTTAAGATCCGCAGCGCGCCTGTGTAGGAATATCCGCTTCCCGCGAAGGTTCCGCAGTGTGCCACATAGTTGACCTTGGAGGAGGAAGTAAAGCCCTCATTTCTGTTCTCCTTCGGTGCTGTGAACGGATAGATTTTTCCGGTTCCTGCCGGGATCTTCTCAGAAAGCTTCTTCATCGCGCCTTCCAGATAAGAGAATCCTTCCTGGTCAGCTGTGTAGCTGACTGTCATGTTCTCTCTCGTAAAGAGCACTGCCATCACACGCTTCAGGCCGGCAATGATCTCGTCGTTCTTTGTCTCAAAGTTCTTTGCCAGGTCCTCTAAGAATTTATAGTATCCGATCCCACCTGTCATATCGTTGAAATAGGAAGTATCGGAGAAGTAGGAGGTCGCTCTCGCAACGGCCGCCGTGTGACCGGATCCCATGAGTTTCATCTGGGACTTTGACTTTCCTTCGCTCAAGATCTCATTTAAGCGCTTTTCATCATCGAGAACCGAGCGGTTGATGATCTCTTCCAGGATCTCGAATCCAAAGTCAAGTTTCTCATAGAGGACTCTCGCGCTACAAACGAAAACTCCTGTGAAGCTTCCCGCTTTCGCAAGATCCGGGTAGGAGGTTACGGAGAAGGAAACACCGCCGCTGTTTAAGAAGATCTCACTGCTCAGATCACTGTAACTGTAATTTTTTGTATCCACATATCCGAGGACGGATTTTAAGAGTCCGAGATACGGCAGGTCTTCCATCGGAACCCGGTTCGTATTGAAGAGGACTTTCAGATATCCGATCCCGGATGTGAACATCTCGTGGCGGACCACGGTGATGCCGTCAAGCTTTGTCTCCTCAAAGATCAGCTTCGCAGGCTCTCTTCCGATCTCATCTCTCGTCAGCATCGGGATCTTCTCGAGGTCTTCCTTCGGGGACGGGGTGTCCTGGTACTCTTTTAATTCCTTTGTCTGGCGAATCAGCGCATCGATTTCCTCTTTGGAGAGGCTGTCCTTGTATTCCTTTAACTTCTTTGCAGTCTGCTCTTCGATCCGGGCGGTAAGGTTCTTCTTCGGGCTTGCGATCACAACCGCCTCATATGGGTTGTCGAGAAGGTATGTCCTGATAAGTCCTTCAAAATATCCATGGTCAGCGCCTTCTTTTAAGGCTGCGAAGGTCTCCTCATACTCTAAGTGCATCATCGGATCGCCGCCGTAGAGCCAGCTGTCCAGGCACTGGAGACCGTACATGAGTCCCTTCGGCGCAGAACCGTAGTCCGCCTCGCGGTACTGGAATTCGTAGTTGTTGATCCCGGCCTTCAGGCTCTTTTTCTCGATGCCGCCGTCCACCAGTTTTCTCAGTGTGGATTTTACAACTTTCACGAACTCATCTTTCTGCTCACGCTCTGCATTCTTTGCGATCACGGAGAAATACGGCTGCAGGATCCCATACTCGTAGCCGCCCATGATATCGTCGCCGATCCCCGCGTCTAAGAGTGCTTTTTTAAGCGGTGCGCCCGGCGCATCTAAGAGCACATACTCCAGGATCTGGAACGCCACATACTCCTTCGGGGAGAGCTCGTTTCCGGCCTGCGTGTTGATCGAGAGGTAAGTCGCATGGTCAAGGCTCTCGGACTCGGAGACGGAATAGAAGATCTCCCGCTCGATCGGCTCCTTGAATTTTTTCTGGATCCGGATCTCGGAATCGATCTCTTTTCTGTCATACTTTCCGAGATATTCCTCATCGAGCCATTTTAATTTTTCCGCCATGTCCATATCTCCGTAGAGGTAGATATAGCTGTTGGACGGGTGATAATATTTATGATAGAACGCAAGGTAATCCTCGTAAGTCAGCTTTACGATGTCCTCCGGGTCTCCGCCGGACTCAACGCCATAGCAGGTATCCGGGAACATTGCCGTGTGGATGAAGCTGTCCAGAACGCTCTCCGGGGAGGAAAATACCCCTTTCATCTCGTTGTATACAACGCCGTTGTAGGTGATCTCATCTTCCGGACTCTCGAGCTCATAGTGCCAGCCTTCCTGCATGAAGATCTTCTTCTCTTTTCCGATATTCGGATGGAAGACGGCGTCCATATATACGTCCATAAGGTTCTGGAAATCCGTCTCATTGCAGCTCGCGATCGGGTACACGGTCTTGTCCGGGTAGGTCATCGCGTTTAAGAATGTATTCAAAGATCCCTTTACAAGTTCCACAAACGGGTCCTTCACCGGGAATTTATCAGATCCGCAGAGCACGGTGTGCTCGATGATGTGCGGAACACCGGTGCTGTCCGCCGGCGGTGTCCGGAAACCGATGCAGAATACTTTGTTGTCATCCTCGTTGCTCATGAGGAAAATATTTGCCCCTGTTTTTTTATGCTCTAAGATCATACCGTCGGAATTCAGTTCCGGGATATGTTTTACCTGCCGAAGACGATACGCGTCAAGGGCTTTGACTGATTCGATCTGGCTCTCCATGTCTGAAAAAATCCTTTCTTTTTTACGCTATAGTCGTAACCGGATTGCTCCGCACTTCGTGCTCCCGCAATCCTGCCCCCCCACATTCGTAATCCGCTCATTTTTTCTTCGAAAAAATGGCTACTTACTCATGTGGGGAGTGGGTCTCAAACTTATAATCCCGCCTGCAAGCAAGCTTGCGTCGGGCTTCTAAGCTTGATCCCCTTGGTTACATATTCCCCACAAATTTATCTTTTAATATCGCAAAACACTCTCTCACGCAAAAATGTACAAACAGCACGGGATCCGACTTTGCGGAGATGCCGCTGACGTTGGGGAGGCCGACGTGGCGGGCGATCCCTTTGGCGCGGAGTTCGTGGAAATTGCTGGTGAGAATCCCTACCCGGATCACGATCTCCTCATCCGGGGGGAGAAGATATCCGGATTCCGCCATGGCGGCGCGGAGTGTCGCACGGCGGATCCGCTCACGCTCTGTAATCAGCATTTTGCTGTATACCATATTTTCGTAAGTGCTGCGGGATGATTCCTCAAGAAGCAGCTGGTAATCCGGGACTCCGCGGCTCTTCATGTAGCGGTACATGGCGGATGCCTCCGTCACGTCCTCGTCATCCCCCTGTCCGCCGGAAAGCACAAATACCGTGTTCGGATGATATGCCGCGTATTCCACAGCCTTTTCCAGACGCCGCTCCAGCGTGCGGCTGATCGTATTTCCGCGCACCTGCGCACCGAGAACGATCACATAATTGACGCTCTCTTTCTGAAAAGACAGCGCGCCGAATCCCATAAGGAGCTCCACAACGATGAAGATGAATGCGATCGCTGAAAAGAATGTGATCACAGCTACTTCGATCTGCACCGGTACTCTGTCACGGATCCGCGGATAAAACTTTCCCACGGCCGCCATGATAAAAAATCCCAGCGCCAGCACGATCCAGATGGCGGAAAATGAGGTTCCCGCACCGGAGTAGATCACGATCACACCATAATAAATGAGACACAATATTCCCAGGATGCCAAAAATTACTGTCACGATCATGCCTCCTTTCTAAATCCTGCACGCAGCCATTCAGCTTTGTCTTCTTTCCGGATCCGGATCTTACTCCGCCTCTTTCTTGCGGAGAATATCGTACTGCTCCACTTCCCCGTCCAGATCGATATAAAGGATCTGTTTCGGATGCGGTGCGCTCTCCTGGCTCTCGCCTTCCTCTGTGTAGATGCCGCGGACAAGCGCGGAAATATTTCTTCCATCCGGCTTCATGATCTCGATCGTCTCGCCGACAGAGAATTTATTCTTCTGCTCGATCTTCGCGAATCCTCTCGCATCCCGCTCTTCCACGGTTCCGAGGTAGATATAGTTCTTCACGTAAGTATTGCTGTCATAGATCTGGGTCTCGGAAGTCGGTTTTCCGAAGTAGAAGCCTGTGGTAAACTCACGATACGTACACTTTCCGATTTCTTCCTTGTACCACTCCATGTTCGCCTTATATTTTTCCGGGTCCTCCAGATAATCATCGATCGCTTTGCGATAGGTTCTCGCGACAGTCGCCACGTAGAGGGCCGTCTTCATGCGTCCCTCGATCTTAAAGCTGTCGATCCCCGCATCGATCATCTCCGGCACATGTTCGATCATGCAGAGATCCTTGGAGTTGAAGATATAAGTTCCGCGCTCATTCTCATAGACCGGCATGTACTCGCCCGGTCTTGTCTCCTCGACAACGGAATATTTCCAGCGGCACGGATGGGTACAGGCACCCTGGTTCGCGTCGCGCCCCGTAAAGAAGTTGCTGAGCAGACATCTTCCGGAATAGGAGATGCACATGGCGCCGTGGATAAAGCTCTCAATCTCCATGTCCTCCGGGATGTGTGCACGGATCTCTTTGATCTCCTTTAAAGATAACTCTCTGGCGGAGACGACGCGCTTTGCGCCGAGTTCATGCCAGAAAAGGTAAGTTCCATAGTTTGTATTGTTCGCCTGTGTGCTGATATGGATCTCCATATCCGGGAGAACTCTCTTTGCGATCGTAAAGACACCCGGATCCGAGATGATCAGCGCGTCCGGACGGATCGTCTTTAATTCCTCAAAATATGCCTCCACGCCCGGGAGGTCATCGTTGTGTGCGAGGATATTCGCCGTGATATATACCTTTACGCCGTGGTCATGGGCAAATTTGATCCCTTCCATGATCTCTTCGTTCGTAAAGTTTTTTGCTTTGGCGCGGAGTCCGAATGCCTCACCGCCGAGATATACGGCATCGGCGCCGTAGATCACGGCCGTCTTTAAGACATCAAGGCTTCCTGCCGGAATCAGAAGTTCCGTTTTTCTCATAACTAATCCTTTCCTGACCTGTTTTTTACACTGAGCGCGACCCCATCGCCCACCGGCAGGATCGAAGTCTCAAATTTATCCATATGTTTCAATGTGTACAAATACTCTCTCATTCTCTCATGGATCGTGCGGTCCCGACGCTCCACCGCGTAGCGGGATTCCATGATCGTCCCGTCCTGCAGGACATTGTCAGACATTAAGAGTCCGCCGTCTCTCAGCAGGCGCAGGATATCCGGCAGCCAGTTGATATACTGCCCCTTTGCCGCGTCCATGAAGATAAAATCAAAGGAGCCGGAAAGCCCCGCGAGGATCTCCCCGGCGTCGCCCTCCAGCAGCGTGATCTTTTCTTCCATCCCTGCGAGGCGGAAATTTTCCTTCGCCTCCGGGATCCTTTTTTCATATTTTTCGATTGTCGTGATCCGGCAGTTTTCCGGCATTACAGACGCCATCAAAAGCGCTGAATACCCCACCGCCGTTCCGACTTCCAGGATCCTGGCAGGGGAAACAAGCGTCACCATTGTCTTTAAAAGTGCCGCCGTCTCCCTGCGGATGATCGGAACTCTGTTTTTTACCGCAGTCTCCGCGATCTGTTCAATGAGCTCCCCATCCCCCTGATCCAGGGAATTTATATAAGCCGTAAGTCTGTTTTCCGTGATCATGATTTCGTATCTTCCTTCGCAGCATCTTCCGGACTTTCCTTTAAAATATCGATCAGCTCTTTGGAGTCCTTCGATGTATTTAACTCATAGGTTCCGGCCTTCACCTCGTATCCATAGCATTTTGCCTGGATCGTAAAGGTACGCGGATCACGGATCAGGCCGGCTTTCTTTAAGATCTTTCCGACCTCTTCCACCGACTCGTTTCCGGTGAGCTTCACGCTCTTCTCTGTTCCCGGCTCCGCCTCCATCGCCGGCGCATAGAAGATCCCGTGGCCAAAGGAGTAGGCACTTCTCGCCCCGGTGACGATCAGGATGGCAGCAAGTCCATACAGGATGATCCGTCCGGATGTGCTGATGACAAACAGGCTGATCTTGTTGATTTCTCGTGTTATCTTGCTCATATCATTCCCCTTGCAGGTAGCTCCGCCGTGTATCTTCTTGTTTTCATGTGCATGAAAACAAGAAGCCGGGGGCGTTCCCCCTATACTGAGCTGTGCCAAAAATTGCTTATGCAAGCAAGCTTGCAACACAATTTTCAGCCCAGCTCAGTGCACGGCTAACTGGGTTCATTTAAACTTCCATGATGATTGGAAGGATCATCGGGTTTCTCTTGATGCGCTTCCATAAGAAGTCGCTTAAGCTGTCGCGGATAATGTTCTTGATCTTGCCCCAGTCGGATACGTGGCGCTCTAAGCAGTCTGCAACAGCCTGATCCACGATCGCCTGTGCCTCCTCCATCAGATCCTCAGACTCACGCACGTAGACAAATCCGCGGGACACGATATCCGGTCCAGAGAGCAGGAGATTGGAGTGTTTCTCAAGTGTCAGGACAACGATAATGATACCGTTCTGGGCAAGGTTCTGGCGGTCACGGAGAACAATATTTCCGACATCGCCGACACCGAGTCCGTCAACGAGAACGCCGCCGGCCTGTACATGATCGATCACATCTGCGCCGCTCTCACCGATCTCGAGCACATCTCCTGTGTGGAGCATCACAACGTTCTCCTTCGGGATGCCGAGAGAAATCGCAAGCTCCTTCTGTGCCATTCTGTGGCGGTACTCACCGTGGATCGGGATCGCATATTTCGGACGTACCAGAGAATAAACGAGTTTGATCTCCTCCTGGCATGCATGCCCGGATACATGGGTATCCTGGGAAATTACGGTCGCGCCCTTCATGGAGAGTTCGTTGATAACTCTCGATACGGCTTTCTCATTTCCCGGGATCGGGGTAGAACTTAAAACGACAACATCGCGCGGGGTAATGGATACTTTTCTGTGCATGGAGGACGCCATTCTGGAGAGAGCCGCCATGGACTCACCCTGGCTTCCTGTCGTGATGAGGACGGTATCCTCCTCCTTATAGTTCTTTAACTGCTCGATATCGATCAGGGTTCCGTCCGGGATGTTGATATATCCGAGTTCCTGTGCGGTTCCGATGACATTGACCATGCTGCGGCCTTCCACAACGACTTTTCTTCCGTACTTGCAGGCGGAGTTGATGACCTGCTGCACGCGGTCCACGTTGGAAGCGAATGTCGCAACGATGATCCTGTTCTGCTGGTGCTCAGCGAAGATCGCATCGAACGTCTTTCCGACCGTCTTCTCGGACATCGTAAAGCCAGGACGGATCGCGTTCGTGGAATCACATAAAAGTGCGAGCACGCCTTTCTTTCCGAGCTCCGCAAGTCTCTGGAGATCGGTCACGTCACCGAACACCGGCGTGTAGTCGATCTTGAAGTCACCGGTATTTAAGATGATTCCCGCCGGTGTAAATACAGCAAGAGCAGCCGCGTCCTCGATCGAGTGGTTCATCTTGATAAATTCCACGCGGAAGCAGCCGAGATTGATGGACTGTCCGTGTTTTACAACCTTGCGCTTTACGCTGCGCAGCATGTTGTTCTCTTCGAGTTTATGGTCGATCAGTCCCATAGTCAGCTTGGTCGCATAGACCGGCGCGTTCACCATTTTTAACACGTACGGAAGCGCACCGATATGGTCCTCATGGCCGTGGGTGATGACAAATCCTTTTACCTTCTCATAGTTATCTTTTAAGTAGGTTACATCCGGAATGACAAGGTCGATTCCAAGCATATCGTCGCTCGGAAATGCGAGTCCGCAGTCCATCACGATAATGCTGTCGCCGTACTCGATGGCTGTCATGTTCATTCCGATCTGTTCCAGTCCCCCGAGAGGGATAATTTTGACTTTACAGTTTTCTGTATCATTTTTCACGTTCTTCACGATTCATAACCTCTTTCTTTTTTTCTTCATTTTTCCTGCACTCACTGCAAAGTCCGTAGAGCTTTACCTCGTGGTTCATCACGAGAAAGCCCAGTTTCTCCATCACTTCCGCCTCCAGGCTGTCTAAAAGGTCCGATTCCAGGGAATACACCTTTCCGCAGCCTGTGCAGATGGCATGGTGATGGCGGTGTCCCGATGCGCTTTCTTCACCGTTCAGCTCATACCGGGTAAAACCGTCATCAAATGTGACTTTGTCGATTACATGCAGATCTAAAAGGACCTGGACAGTCCTGTATATCGTAGCCAGTCCGATCTCCGGGCTGTTTACTTTCGCCAGATCATAGATTTCTTCCGCGGTCAGATGTTCCGCCGGGTGCGACGCAATAATATCCAGCACGATCATACGCTGATTTGTCACTTTTAATCCTGCCTTGCGAAGCAGTCCTTTTACTGTCTCATCGTTCATTTTCTCGTCTCCCAACATCTATCCCGCAAAAATTTACTCAGTCTTATCTCCGTCAGATAAGACCGGGTCAAACGCCCGTTGTGGGCGCGCATTGTCTTATTTTACTGTTTTTCCAGATCCACGTCGTCAAGAAGCTCTGCGAAGATCTTCATGAGTCCTTCCAGCTCGTCCTCATCTTCCACGAACTCATAGAGGGCATCCGCCTCCTCAGCGCCGGACATATCCTTTAAGATATAGCAGTCACCTTCCTCATCGTCATCTTCCGCATCTGTGACGAGAAGATAGTTCGCTCCGTTTAATTTTGTCTCTTCCACAACGTAAAATTCGAGTGTCTGGTCATCGTCGACCAGTGTGATTTTTCTCTCTTCCATACATATTCTCCTGTTTGCTGCAGCCCACAGCCGGGCCACCTGCCGAGTGTTTCCTGTTTTCGTAGTTACACGTTTCGTTCTCAGTCTTCCTGACGATCTTCTTTCGTCTTTAAGCAGTCCAGATATCCCTGTAAAATCAGGCCCGCGGCAACTTTATCGATCACCGCTTTTCTGTTCTCGCGGCGCACTCCACTCTCCATCAGGATCTGTTCCGCAGCAACGGTCGTGAGACGCTCATCCCAGTAATGCACCGGAAGTCCGGTACGGCGCTCTAACATTTCTCCGAAGGCTTTCGTTTTCTCAACGCGCTCGCCCTCTGTATTGTTCATATTTTTCGGGAGTCCCAGAACGATCTCCGTGATCTCATACTCCCTGATCAGCTCCTCGATCCGGGCACACGTCTTGCGCAGTTTGTTCTCATCCTTGCGCTCGATCGTCTCCACGCCCTGGGCTGTCAGAAGAAGTCCGTCACTGACCGCGACTCCCACAGTCTTTGAACCGAAATCCAGTCCGAGTATTCTCATAAACTCTGTCCTCTGTTATTTTTCCTCATACCAAAACCAGCCGGATATGTTCCTTCCCGGCTGTTTGTTCTGGCGTCGTATCTGTTCAGTACCTGACATCTCATCCTTTGCGGAAAGACTAGCGGAGTCTCGTCTCGATATAGTTCTCCATCAGCTCTTCCAGGATCTCGTCACGTTCTACTTTCATGATAAGGCTTCGCGCGCTCTTATAGCTCGTAATATAGGTCGGATCGCCGGACATGATATAGCCGACGATCTGGTTGATCGGGTTATACCCTTTTTCGGTCAGTGCTTCGTAGACTTCACGAAGGACCTCGCCGACCTCAAGCTTCTTATCTTCCTGTACCGCTTTAAAATATTGTGTATTACTGATATCGCCCATAAATATCCTCACGTCCTCTTGTGCTGATATAAATCAGATTTATATCAACCCTTTTGTTGCTATTCTTTATTCTACTCTAATTTTATCGTTTCTGCAATACAAACTTGCCCGGCTGACCATCGGCGGCGCTGCGTTACGGTACACGAGCATTCCATGCCCGCGCACTGTAACGTGATTTTGCCGATGCTTCGCATTCCGAATCGGCAAAATCTGCGACCACAACGGTATCATACGGAATTTTCAGTTCAGAAAATTCCTATCCGTGAAAAGTAACTCCGCCGCTCTATGAGAGCAGCATGATCTCCTCCGTCAGGAATTCCTTCAAGGTTCCCCTGACAAATGTATTTTTCAGCATCTTCGGATCGCGCCCGTCAAGTCGGACCGCTGCCTTCACATATTCCTTCGTATATCCGGTCATGCAGACCTCGCTGTCGATCGTCACCGGCTCTTCGAGGAGGATCTCCTGCTCCGTCCCGAGGAATGATTCCCGGTATTCCCCGGACATTTTTTTCTCGAGTTTTAAGAGAACGGCACTCCGCTCCTTCTTCACCGGCTCCGGCACCTGGTCAGGCATCCGGTCCGCGCGGGTTCCGGCACGTCTGGAGTACGGGAACACATGCATCTCATAGAAGTGGACCTTCTCAAGGAATTCCCTTGTCGTCTCAAAATCCGCATCCGTCTCACCCGGGAATCCCACGATGACGTCCGTCGTGATCGCCGGATTCTCAAAATATTTTCTGAGGATCGCGCAGCGCTCCGCGTACTCCTCACAGGTGTAATGGCGGTTCATGCGCTTTAAGGTGTCATCGCATCCGCTCTGTAAAGAGAGGTGGAAATGCGGGCAGATCTTCGGAAGCTTTGAAAGCTCCTCCGCGAACGTTTCCGTGATCACACGCGGTTCCAGGGAGCCGAAGCGGATCCGCTCGATCCCATCGATCGCATGCAGCCGTTTGATCAGTGTCAGAAAGTCGATCCCCTCATCCTTGAAGTCGATGCCGTAGGAAGTCAGATGGATGCCTGTGAGGACAATTTCCTTGTAACCTTCCTCCGCCAGGATCTTTACTTCCTCCTCCACGTCCTCCGGCCGGCGGCTTCTGACGCGGCCTCTCGTGTACGGGATGATGCAATAGCTGCAGAACTGGTTGCATCCGTCCTGGACTTTGATGAACGCACGGGTGTGTTCCGCCTGCTTTTTAATGTGAAGCTTCTCGTACTCATTGGATCCCGCGAGGTCCGTGATGGACTCTTTGATCTCTTTTCCGGCAAACCAGGCGTCTAAAAGCGGAACGAGATCCGCCTTGCGGTTATTTCCGATGATCAGATCGACAGCGGCGTCCTCTCTCAGTTTGTCCGCTGCCGCCTGCACATAACAGCCTGCCGCGACAACGACCGCGTCCGGATTTTTCGCCTTCGCGCGGTGCAGCATCTGGCGTGATTTCTTGTCTGCCACATTCGTCACGGAGCAGGTGTTGATGACATAGACGTCCGCTTTCTCCTCAAATCCCACGATCTCATATCCAGCGGCCTCCAGAAGCTGTTCCATCGCCTCCGTTTCATACGCATTTACCTTGCAGCCAAGATTGTGAAGCGCTGCTTTTCTCATATTCTATCTCCTCATATTATATAATCAGTTTCTGTCACTATACCCGGATTTTGCCGATGCTTCGCATTCCGAATCGGCAAAATCTGCTGCCACAACTGTATTGTACGGAATTTTCAGTTCAGAAAATTTCTACCGTGTACAGTAACATACAGTAACACTTAAACATTATTCAAGATACCTCTTGACTTTTCATGCATGTCCATTTAGTATGAAAGTAGGTTTTTCTATTTTATCAGAATAACAAATATTCGAGTATTGGGAGGAACACTGACATGAAAACCGTTAAAATTTCTTTAAACTCCATCGATAAAGTGAAGTCTTTTGTAAACGACCTTACAAAGTTTGATACCGATTTCGACCTTGTTTCCGGCAGATACGTCATCGACGCAAAATCCATCATGGGAATCTTCAGCCTGGATCTTTCCAAGCCGATCGATCTGAATATCCACGATGGCGGAAACACAGAAGAGATCCTTACCGTACTTGCTCCGTATATCATTGAAGCATAAGAAAAAAAGGGTGTAACTGTAAAGGTACTGAACAGTTACAAGGTTTTAAAAACTGCCGGAATCTTACTTCCGGCAGTTTTTTTGCACCTTTTTTTAGATGCAGCGGATCACTTCTCTCGTCTCAAGTGCCGTCTTCATCAGTTCATCGATCTTCTCATCCAGCTTCTTTTCGGAATTTTTGATCTTCTTTAAGCTCGGCTTTGTGACCGGATGCTTTGCGACGAAGATCGTGCAGCAGTCCTCATACGGAAGAACGGATGTCTCGTAAGTTCCGATCTTTAAGGAAATATCCACGATATCCTGCTTGTCGAACGCGATGAGCGGTCTCATGACCGGAAGCTCGCAGACTTCATTTGTAACGGCGAGGGACTGCATCGTCTGGGATGCAACCTGACCGATGCTCTCGCCGGTGACGAGTGCCAGACAGTCATTCTCCTTCGCGATCGTCTCCGCGATCTTCATCATATAGCGGCGCATGATAATTGTAAGCTCGTCATGCGGGCACTGGTCGTAGATGTAGAGCTGGATATCGGTAAAGTTGATGATATTTAAGCGGATCGGACCTGTGTACTTTGCGACAAGTTTTGCGAGATCAACGACCTTCTGCTTCGCGCGCTCACTTGTATACGGCGGAGCATGGAAATAAGTCGCATCGATCGTAACGCCGCGCTTCGCGATCATCCAGCCGGCAACCGGGCTGTCGATACCGCCGGATAAGAGCAGCATCGCACGTCCTGCGGTTCCGATCGGCATTCCGCCCGGTCCCGGGATCGTCTCGGAGAAGATGTTGATCTTGTGGCGGACTTCCACACGGAGTAATACGTCCGGTGTGTGGACATTTACTTTTGTCTCCGGGAATGCGTTTAAGATCACCTCGCCGAGGTCGCGGTTGATCTGGTCGGAAACGACCGGATACTGCTTATTCGCACGTCTCGCGACAACTTTGAACGTAAAGTGTTTATCTTCATATGCGTCATCGATATATTTGACCACCTGGGCCTTTAAGTCCTCGTAGCCGTTGTCCTCGATCTGGACCATCGGGCAGATCCCGACGATACCGAATACATGCTGAAGAGCGTCGATCACTTCATCGTAATCGAAATCTTCAGATGCCTCCGCATAGATTCTTCCGGCTTCCTTTGTAACCTCGAACTTTCCTTCCAGGTTCTTTAAACGGTGATGGATCTGTTTTACAAGGGCGTCCTCAAAGAGGTAACGGTTCTTTCCCTTTACGCCGATCTCTGCGTATTTAATTAAAAATGATCTGTATTTCACGGAATTTCCTCCATTGGTTTTCTATATTTACGCTCTGCGGTATCTCCGCAGCATCGGAACAAGCTCTTTTAACACGTCCAGGCAGTAGTCCACCTCTTCCTCCGTATTGAATGCGCCGAAGGAGAAGCGGAGTGTGGAATCGAGCAGGGAATCCTTCACGCCGATCCCCTTTAAGGTTCCGGACACACCCGGATGGTTGGATGAACATGCGGAACCGGAAGAAACGTAGATCCCTTTATCTTCCAATGCGTGTAAAAGCACTTCCGCTCTCACGCCCTCAAATCCTGCCGCCACGATCTGCGGTGCACTGTCACGTCCGGTAAGTCCGTGGACCGTAACGCCGTCCATCGCCTGCAGGCCTTTCACCATGCGATCCTTGATCGCGTAGAGCTTATCGATCTTCGCGTCATGGTCTGTATAGACCATCTTTGCCGCAAGGCCAAGTCCTGCACAGCCCGGAACGTTCTCGGTTCCGGAGCGCATACCTTTCTGCTGACCGCCTCCGTAGATGATCGGTTTGATCTTCACGCGCTCATCGATATAGAGGAAGCCGGTTCCCTTCGGTCCGTGGATCTTGTGGCCGCTGGCAGATAACAGATCGATCCCCTGTTTTTTCGGGCGAATCACATATTTTCCGTAAGCCTGGATCGCGTCAACATGGAAGTAGACGGACGGCTTTTTCTCCTTGATGATCTTCGCGATCTCCTCGATCGGCTCCACAGCGCCGATCTCGTTGTTCACATACATGACGGACACCAGGATCGTATCGTCGCAGATCGCCTCGCGGAGTGCATCCAGGGAGACATGTCCGTTGTGGTCGACCGGAAGGTAGGTCACGCGGAAACCAAGCTCTTCAAGAAATGCTGTCGTATTGTAGATGGACGCATGTTCCACGCAGGAGGTAATGATGTGGTTTCCGGCGCGCTTGTTTGCAAGCGCCGTACCGATCAGCGCCATGTTGTTGGACTCCGTTCCGCCGGAGGTAAAGAGGATCTCCTTGTCCTTTACCTTTAACGTTTTCGCGATCTCCTCGCGGGCAGTCTTAATGTAGTTTTCCGCCTCCACACCTTTCATATGTCTGGAGGACGTATTTCCATAATCCACGGTCATTGTCTCAGCGACGATATCGCGCACCTCATCGAACGCGCGGGTAGTCGCGGAGTTGTCAAAATAAACTTCTCTCTTATCCATGAGTTTTATTACTCCCAGTTTGTCAGCAATAACTCCATGCACACAGTTTTCCTGCTGTCATTTTTCCGTTATCCTGACCGTTCTCCTTATTCTCGTATTCCACGTTTCTTCATGATTCCAGCAATAATCCGACCGCCGCCATCACGAACATTCCGGCCGTCTCGGTTCTCAGGATCCGCTTTCCGAGTGTCACCGGTCTCACGCCGGAGTTCATCGCAATCTCCACTTCCCCGTCCGAAAATCCGCCTTCCGGTCCGATAAAGATGGACAGTTTCTGTCCCGGCTTTAAGCTTCCTATCAGCTCTCTCGTGAGCGCCATTCCGCCCGCACCCGGGAGACTTTCCGAATCCTCATAAGGAATGATCGCCAGGTCATCCGTTTTCGCCGCCTCGATCGCCGCCTTGAATTTCATCACATTTCCGATCTCCGGCACGATCATGCGCTTCGACTGTTTCGCCGCGCTCTCGGAGATCCCGTACCAGCGTTTTCTCTTCGCTTCTTCCTTCTTTGCGTCGAGCTTCACCACCGCGCGGTCGGTATCCACCGGAACGATCTTTGTGACGCCGAGTTCTACACATTTCTGGATGATAAATTCCATTTTATCTGCTTTCGGAAGTCCCTGGTACAGAGTCACCTGTACCGGAAGCTCCGTATCGTCCACCTCTTCCGGCAGGATCTTCGCGAGAACCTTGTCCGGAAAAAGCTCCGTGATCTCGCAGAGGCAGTTCGTTCCCTTTCCGTCGCTGAGCAGGATCTTCTCACCCGGCTTCATCCGCAGCACGTTTTTAATATGATTCACATCCGGGCCGGTGATCACGGCCTCCGTCCCTGTAAAAAATTCTGTTTCCGTAAAAAAATGGTACACTATTTCTTCCTCGCTGTAAAGGATACCCACTCGCCCTGTCTTGTCACTTCAAGGATCTCGAACGCTTCGTTTGCCTCGAGAGCTTCGCGGACCGCCTGTTCCTTCATATCAATGATACCGGAGCTGATGAAGATCCCGCCTTTCTTTAAGTGGAACGGAACCTGTTTCTGGATCAGGATGATAATATCGGCGAGAATGTTTGCCACAACGATATCGTAGCACTCGTATCCAGCTGCGTCCTGGGTTGCCTTGTCGTCGATGATGTTTCCCTGGATCACGCCGAACTTCTCCTCCGGGATCTCGTTCGCAGCCAGGTTTTCATGGACAGCCGTGATCGCATTCTCATCAAGATCAGTTCCGAATACATAATCAGCGCCCAGTTTTAAAGCCGCGATCCCGAGAATTCCGCTTCCCGTTCCGAGGTCAAGGACCTTTACGCCCGGCTTTACATACTTTTCAAGCTGGCGGATACAGAGCTGCGTTGTCTCATGTTTTCCGGTTCCGAAGGCGGTTCCCGGGTCGATCTGGATCAGGAGCTTGTCCTTATGTTCTTCCGGGATCTCCTCCCAGGTCGGCTTGATCAGGATATGGTCCACGGTAAACGGTTTGAAATACTGTTTCCAGTTGTTGATCCAGTCCTTATCATCCGTCTCGGACTCTGTGATCTTTGCGGTTCCGATATTTACGAACTGGCTGATCTCCTCAAGTCCCTCGCGGACTGCTTTTAACTTTTCTTCCGTATCTTCATCCTCATCGAGGTAGAAGCTTACGCGGGCAGTACCGTCGTCCGGCGGGAGTTCCGGGAGAATATCGATAAACATTCCCTTTGTCTCACTCTCTGTGAGCGGCACGTTGTCCTCGATCTCCATTCCTTCGATCCCGATATCATCGAACATACTTCCGAGATAGTCCACTGCGTCCGTGGTCGTCTCAAGAGTGAATTTCTTCCATTTCATATGCTGTTTCTCCTTTTTTATGATCGCCGGTCAGGACCAATCGTTTTATTCCGTTCTGTCATATCCGGCTTTCCGCACATATGCCTGTATCCTATATGGATGCAGACGAAATCACATGATATCATAACATAGTTTCACAGGCTTTGCAAGGTGGGACTTTACTGCGTCATATACAAAGCGGGACAGAGCTTTCTGCCCTGTCCCGCGAAGTGAATGCTATGAAATTTTGTAAATGTTCAGGCCTGCTGAATCGGTACGAAATTTTATGCCGTCTTTTTGTTCGGACGGACGAATAAGATGCATCCCACGATGATGCAGATCGCAAACATCGCTCCGCCGACGCCCATCGTCATTCCGACGCCTGTCATCGTCCACATCGGAACGAGACCTGCGAATGCTTCCTTCCAGCACATAACTGCGCTGTACACACCGTGGTTATCCGGTGCACTGGAGTTGGAATCCGGGTCAACCGCACGGACAAGCGCAAGACCTGTCGCTGTGTTTCCGGTACCTACGCCGAATGCCATGATCGCTTTCTCGAACCACTCATCTTTACAGAAGAGTTTGCAGAAGCCGAGGGCGATCGCAAGTGTCAGTGCACAGCAGATTGCTGTGTAGACAACGATCGGTACGATATATGTACTGATCAGGTCGATATCTAGAGTTGCCATCGCCGTGAGGACAACGACCTCAAGTAAAAATCCGCTGACATGTTTGATCGTCTTTACATCGATGTAACGGTCAAGTTTTACTGCCTTTGCAACGTTCCATACGATCGCGCCGCCGAGGATACCCTGGATAACGCTCGGGAGAACGCTGACGCCCGGCCATACAAGACCGACTACCTTGATGAGAAGACGTCCTACATAAACAGAACCGAGGAGCCAGCCGCCCTGAAGAGCGAGATGGTTGATACCGATGGAGCTTGTAACCGTGTTTCCGATGGAAGTTTTCTTGTCATCCGGAAGAACACCGCCGTAGTACCAGTCAGGCTGTTTCTGTGCATCTTTTACAAACTTTGTCCAGCCTTTTCTGACACCGATGTTTACAACGATCAT
The DNA here is from genome assembly GCF_057397225.1 of Pilosibacter sp. NGB245. Lineage (NCBI taxonomy): Bacteria > Bacillati > Bacillota > Clostridia > Eubacteriales > Clostridiaceae > Pilosibacter > Pilosibacter sp. NGB245. The sequence goes on from NZ_CM171584.1 coordinate 2,503,918, forward strand.
ACCGACTAACATAGCCATGATCAGACCGAAAGTTGCAAGTACCATACCGATGGACATGTTTCCCGGAATGCCGAGGTTCTCATATGTCTGTCCTGCTGCACCGGCATTTCCGTGGCCGCCCTGGAATGCGAACACGCCCATGGTTCCCCATCCTTTCGGGAGACCCGGCCAGATCACTGCGAGCAGAGCACCGAGACCGGCGCCGACACACATCTGCATTCCGTAGATTCCCTGCTCAACGCAGATGTAATCCATGTATCCGACAACTTTCTTTTTGTTGATCGTAACGCCGAATAACAGAGCCGCCATGATCGGAGCGATCAGGACGTTGGAAAACTTGGAGAAAGACTCCGGAATCTCAACAAGCCAAGCATCTGCTGACCAAGGATCAGTGCCAGAAGTCCTCCGATCAGGGACGCCGGAAGGAACAGCTTCTGGATTGGTTTCACGATTTCTCTTACAAAGAATCCCGCGAGCATGAATACGCCAATGAGGATCATGTCGCTGAATAGTGACGCAACTGTCATATTGTACCCCCGTAAATCATTTGCAGCCGTTCAGGTTTTCACAGCTGCAGGTTTTCTTTTGATAATGGATAGTCAGGGTCAGGTGAGGTTTTGACCCATCTGAAAGCATATTTTTTTGATCTTTGGTATTGATCTGATTGGCCCAATCACTTTCTACGAATATTGTATCTTTGTTTCTCCAAAAAATACAAACAATGTATTTCATTTGTTTTAACAACAATTCTTTGTTATGTAACTATAATTTATAAATATTCTAAATAAAGTTTTCAGTGTTTTCCGCTTTTCAGAACATATCCCGACACATTTTCCGCTACGGGTACAGCCGCCTACGGCGATCTTCCATCGAAATTTCCTGTTGCGCAAAAAGCGAACAAGGGACAGAATGGGTGTTCTGTCCCTTGCTCGCTTTTCGCAAAATAAGGTTTGGGGTATAACAAACATAAAGTATAGGAGTCTTCATTATGAAATGAATGAAGTTAAATCCTCTCCGGACATTTGACCGCCCGGAAAGACATGTTCAGGTCAGGCTCACGTGGGAGCCGGCGCAATTTTGCCCAGCTCCCAGTACAGGCTGACAATTTTTTCTCAGAATCACGGCTCGTAAACGTCGTCAATGATCTCGAACTCTTTTGCTGCGAGAGTCTTCTCGACCCATTCTCTCTTTGCTGTACCGTTCTTTGCAGCTGCAAGCTTGCTCTCGTCTGCTGCCTGGAACTTCTTCGCATCCTCTAAGATCTGCGGAGCGTCTTTTCTCGGGATAACGATAACGCCATCCGGATCAGCCAGGATGATATCACCCGGGTTTACGCTGACTCCGCCGCAGGATACCGGTACGTTCACTTCGCCCGGACCCTCTTTGTACGGGCCGCCCGGTGTTGTGCCTGTGCAGTATACCGGGAAATCCCACTTACCGATTTCATCGATGTCACGGATCGGTCCGTCAAGAACGATACCAGCGATCTTTCTGTCGTAACGAAGGTAAGCCATCATGATCTCACCCATCAGAGAACGTGTATCATCCTCTTCGTTGGATACAACGATGAAGTCACCTTCCTGAGCGATGTTTAATGCTGCATGAAGAGCCAGGTTGTCGCCGCCTCTTGCCTTAACTGTGAGAGCCGGTCCTACTGCCATCTGCTCTTTCGGCTGGCTTACAAGATGAATTCTCGGGTTCATCGCTGCGTTTCTGCCCATTACATCACAGGTGTTGGACGCCGGGATGTTCTTGAACTGCATCATTACATCGTGATCCGGCATGTGTCTCTTTAAATAGATTCTCTTACCTACTGCCATTGTCATAATCTCCTTTTCCGTGGATTTTTATGCGGTTGAGGTTGCTTTTCGCTCCCTCATCTCTTTCTGAGGATATTGTATCGCAGGATCATGACAATTACAAACAATGTATTTATTTGCTTTTTACAACATTTTTTTGTTGAGTGCTTTACATCTGATCTTCGCTTTTATATAATGAAAGCGGCGGGCTCATCCTGCCGGATTTCCGTGTATCTGCATTGATTTCAGCCGTTAAGACCGGCTGTTTCACATCATGGAATCCGTCACAAAACAGGAACCTGCTGCCCTGTTGATCTTTTGAGTAACAGACGGTTACTCCCGAACATGGATTTTCATTTGGAAGATCCCATATATTTCATATCTACTTTTACAAAGGAGTCTTTTTATGAACCTGTTGAGCCTCTATTATTTCGTAGAACTTGCAAAAGAGCTTCACGTCACGAACACCGCCCAGAAGCTCTACATCTCCCAGCAGAACTTAAGCCAGCACATCCAGCGTCTGGAACAATACTACGGCGTCCCGCTCTTTCACCGGAAGCCAAAGCTCGCTCTCACCTACGCAGGCGAACAGCTCTACGCAGTCGCAGTCCGGATCCTCGCCGAGGAACACGAGTTCCAGAACCGGCTCGCCGACATCTCAGAAAAAAGCATCGGCAACCTGAAGCTCGGGATCCCGGCCTACCGGGGACAGATCTGTCTCCCGGAGATCCTGCCGCGCTTCTATGAAAAATGGCCGAATATCAAGATCGAGCTCTGCAACGAATCTTCCAGCAAGATGGAGGAACGTCTCTACGACGGCGAACTTGATATTTTCATCGGGATCATGTACCAGGATAATCCCAAACTGGAATCGTATCCGCTTTTGACAGACCACATCTATCTGGTCTGTTCCGACGAGCTTCTGCAGAAATATTATCCGGATTCCTGGCAGAGTCTGAAGGAGGAATCCGCCGGCGGAGTCGAACTCGCACGGTTTTCAAAAATCCCGTTTCTGCTCCCGGCTCCTTCCATGAAGCTTCGAAAGACTCTGGACCAGTGTTTCCTGGATGTCAAAGTAAAACCAAATATTTTCCTGGAATCCCAGACCACGGAGCTTTTTGTATCCCTCTATCCTTATAACTACGGAGCATTCTTCTGCACCCAGATGCGTCTCCCGACGCTTTTAGCCGCAAACCCGAACGCAAACGCATTCCCTGTCGCCCTGAAGAAATCGCTCATCAACCACCGCCTCGTCCTCGCCTACCACAAAGAGCGCTTCCTGCCGGACTACGCACATGATTTTATCGAGATCACGAAGGATGTGTTTGGTGAGATTGCGAAGGTGCGGCCGAATTAGATCAACATGCAGAGCACAAAAATCCCCTGAAACTCACCTTTTCATGAGTCCAGGGGATTTTTTCAAGCTGCCTGATTTTACGCAGTCTTTCTGCTCTTTACTGCCTTCATTGCCATACTGATGATCGGTACAACAACTGTCAGGAAGATCAGTACTAAAAGTACAAGGCTTGCCGGTCTCTGTAAATAATATAAGATTACCGGCTGTCCTTTAGACATCAGGATCGCATTTTTAAATCCTGATTCTACGGTTGCCTCCAGAAGCATTCCAAGGATGATCGGAGCGGTCGGGAGATCGAGTTTTCTGCAAAGATAACCGATCAGACCAAAGATCAGCATCAGATATACGTCACTGAAGCGATTGTTGATGGAGTAAGAACCAATTGTAGATAAAACAACGATAACCGGGATCAGGATCGCATCTGATACTTTTTTGATCTTTACGACCCGTCTGCAGATCACGATACCGATCAGTCCCATCATGATATTCGCGAGAATAAATCCAATGATGATCGTATATGTCGTTGTAATATTCTTTGTGAACATGGACTGTCCCGGAGTTAATCCATGGAGGATCAAAGCTCCTAAAAGAACTGCTGCCACTGTTGATCCAGGAATACCTAATGTGATGAGCGGAATGATACTTCCGCCTGTAACTGCGTTATTCGCTGTCTCAGACGCGCAGATTGCTTCCAGCGATCCATCTCCGAACGTTTTGATGCTTTTTTCGCCTGGCTGTAAGCAAACCATGCACCGATGTCTCCGCCGGCACCCGGCAGGATTCCGACAACCACACCAATGATCGCAGAGCGAATAAAGTTTGGTCCTAACCGGAGCATTTCTTTAAATGATGGAAGGAATTTTCCTTTCATGCTGTTGTCATCCAGTGTTCTGTGTATCCCATTTTTGAAATCCAGATATTTTTCACTTAAAACAAGCGCCTGAGAAATGGAGAACAGACCGATCAGCGCCGGTACTGTAGAAATTCCTGCATAAAGTCCATCAATTCCAAATGTAAAACGAAGCTGTCCAGTCAGTCCATCTGTTCCGATCGTTCCAAGGAACAAGCCAAAGCAGCCCATTAAAAATCCCTTGATCATGGATCCGCCGCCAAGTCCTCCGATAATGGAAAGTCCAAGGATTACGATTAGGAAATATTCCGGAGCACTGAACATCAGGGAGATCTTTCCAAGAAGCGGAGCCAGTGTCAGTAAAGCAACACCGCTGACTGCGCCGCCGAACATGGATGCCACTGTAGACATTCCCTATGATTAAACCACATCAGCCCTGCTGTAAAAACAAGCGAAGGAACAATAACCGGATCCGTTCCGTCCTTGACCGCGCATATGACCGCTGCGGGATCATGCCAAAGACATCGCTGGAAGCCTCTGACCAGAACATCATCTACCAACTTGCCTGCTCCGCGCAAGGTGCAGCCTTTCTCCCTCCGATGATCCTATTTGATCACAAAAAAGGATCAGCTCATGGCCGGAAGACTGCCACTGTCTTCGGATGAATCATTCTTTCTCAAAAATAGATATTTCCCTGATCTATCGGAATGACCTGATTCTTCCCCACTATGCGGACGGCATGAAAAAAGCCATCATGCAGGAATTCCAATCCTACGCGATGGCCATGCAGCAGCTTGCTTAACAACATTTCCTTTTCATTTTTACAAGAACAGATTGTTTTATTTTGTGAACAATACCGACTATAATAAAGACAGTCCAAAAACACTGAACAAAACAGATGTTTTATCATAGGAGGTATTATCAATGGGTTGGAAAATTTTACTCCCGCAGGAAATTATGTCCGAGGGTCGCAAGCTTCTTGAGGATGCAGGCCACACAGTTATCGACGGACGCGGCTTTGAGACAGAAGACGTTCTCGCTGATTTCAAGGAATATCAGCCAGATGCGATGATCGTTCGTATCACACCGATCACTCGCGAAGTAATCGAGTCGAATCCGAACTTAAAAGTAATCGTTCGTCACGGCGCTGGTTTCGACGCTCTTGACGTAAAGGCTTGCCATGACAACAACGTTCAGGCTCTCTACGCACCGGTTGCAAACAGCACATCCGTTGCAGAGACTGCAATGTTACTCATCCTCGAGTGCAGCCGTAACGTAACGGTTCTTCACAAGACATGGGTTGACGATTTCTACAAAGCAAAATTAAAAGTTCGCAAGAATACATTAAACGGCAAGACGATTGGTATCATCGGCTGCGGCAACATCGGAAGCCGCGTTGCAAAACGCTGCCTCGCTTTCGAGATGAACGTTCTCGCATACGATCCGTACAAACCAGCATCTGAGTTCCCGGACGGCGTTGAGGTTGTTCGTGATCTTGACCGTATCTTCAAAGAGTGCGATTACGTTTCTCTCCACTGCCCGAACACTCCGGTTACCAAGAACCTGGTAAACAAAGAGCGTCTCGCAATGATGAAACCGACTGCATTCTTGATCAACACTGCACGCGGCGGCTGCGTAGACGAGGATGCTCTCTACGAGGCATGCAAGAACGGCGTGATCGCAGGCGCTGGTCTTGACGCGATCAAGAAAGAACCGGTTGATCCGGCGAACCCGCTCCTCACACTTGACAACGTGATCATCTACCCGCATATCGGCGGCAACACAGTAGAGGCTGCTCACCGCGCTTCCTACTTCGCTGCTATGGGCGTTCAGGAAGTTTACGAAGGCAAGAAACCAACATGGCCGATCAACGATGTAGACTACGCAACAGCAAAGACCTACACAGACACAAAGAAACCGGATACAAAACCGGCTGGAATGTTCGATTTCTAATTTCTTACAACATTTTCTTTTCTCATAAAACTATAAAAGCAGGCAGGACTTATCGGAGGATAGGTTCTGCCTGTTTTTGTTATATTGTTCCAGATACACTCAAAAGATTTTCGAGATTATTTACAAATTTTGTTTACGAAATTTGTCATCTTTCCAGTTGACATACATGCAGGAATTGAATATACTTCTACATACAGATTGCGTATCTGTATTCAAGGTTGTTCGCTGCCGGTCATGCGAATCATAAATAGACCGTGGAAACGTTGTTCGCTGCCGGCCATGCGAATCACAAATAGGCCGTGGAAAAGTATTTAAAGCCTTCTAAAATCGTCAGAGGGCTTTCCTTATATCATATAAAAGCCCTGCCAGGTATCACTAAGAACGCCTAGCAGGGCTTTTCTCTCTTACAGGAACAATCTCTCCGGATTGCGCCTGATCAATTTGTCGATCTCTTTCTCCGAAAATCCACGTTCCAGAAGACCTTCCGCAAACATGCGGAGTCCATCTGCGGATCCCGGGGAATTTAGCTGGCCGAAATCGGTGACAAGATACGTGTTGTCTGTTCCGACCGCGCGGATCTGCTCGATCACAAGCTCCCAGCTCACGCGGTTGTGGTAGACTGTAAAGAAGCTGTGCTCCACCATCGCCCCGGCTTTCACGCAGAGTTTCTGATCTTCGATGGAAAAACTTGTCGCCGGATTCTCCGCATGGGTCAGCACCAGGCGCTTCACGCCGCGCTTCGCCGCCTCCAGCACGACAGGAACCCCTTCCTGTCCGCCGATATGTCCGGTCCCAACGACCAGGTCATACTTTGCCGCGATATCGAGGACATCGTAAACCGCCGGAAGAAGTTTTCCGTCCTCTCCCATCACAGACAGATACGGGCTCAGATCCGCGGATGGATCATTCCGGAAATGAAATTTCCGGTAAGCCAGCGAGTCCATCGTCGGGAACCAGACGTATTTTCCGCTTGCCTGCGCCATGCGCTCCACGGCATCCGGATTGATCCCGCCTGCCTGACGGTTCAGGACAAGACCACCGTAAATTTTAAGGTCCGGGTATAACGCAGAAAGAATGGCAGCACGGCCAGTCGTGTCAGCGAAGTGGCATTTTACCACTCCGCCTTTCATTCCAGCCGTCTTCCATTCTTCTGCTATTTCAAGATCTGTTGACTTTCTCGGGCTCACGTCCGGAGAAGTATGAATGTGCATATCATATGCACCTTTCAGGATATCGTCCATAGCACAAAACTCCTTATTTCTGCCGGACACGGATCACGCATCCGGCAGTACATGGTTTCCGGTTCCTAATGATACGGAAGGAATACCGGGATCAGAGCAACAACAACAATATACGTAAGAATGACCATCGGGATACCGATCTTTACAAAGTCGAGGAATTTGTACTTTGTCCAGCCGACCGTCATCATGTTCTGCGGCGCTGCAAACGGAGTTGCATAGGAAGCTGCACCTGCAAGAGTGATGATCATCGCGATCGGATACGGGCTTACTCCGATCTTCTCTGCGATGGAGAGACCGATCGGCATAAAGATCAGGATCGTCGGGATGTTGGACATTACCTGTGTCAGGATCGATGCAGCGATAAAGATCACGGTGCTGATCATGAACGGGCTCGGGTTATCGCCGAGGATGTTGATAATGATATTTGCAACCGCATCACCGGCGCCGCAGTTCTTTACGCCTGCGGAGATCGCGCTGAGCGCGCCGACCAGGATCAGGCAGTTCCAGTCGATCGCCTTGATCGCGTCTTTGACTGTCATGCAGCCGCTTCCGACAATGATCAGAGCGCCTACGACTGCAGCGATGTGCATCGGGAAGGTCTTGGATCCGGATGCGATCACCACGAGAACGGCGATCATCGTGATCACGCAGATTGCTGCGTTTTTCTTATTGAATTCTTTCTTTTCCGCCTGTGCGAACTCCGGCACATATCCGGTATCCGGGATCATCTTCATTCCGATAAATGTGTAATATAACACACCAAGAATACAGATTCCGATACCAAACGGTGTGATCGCAAAAAATCCAAACGGCTCATAGCCGAGTTCCTGCATAACACCTGCTGCGGATGCATTGGAACCTACGCCGACAAGTGTCACAAAGCCGCCAAACTGTGCACCGAACAGAAGTCCGAGAAGTGCTTTGGACGGTCCGATCCCCGCGGAAATGCACATTGCAGTCACGAGCGGAGCCATGGCAACCATGACACCGATGTTGCTGCAAACTGCACTTAACAGGCAGGAAACGATCAATGTTACAAGGATAATGTTTCTTTCACTTTTTCCGGTGATCTTCACCATCTTTTCACCGATGATATCTGTCACACCAGTGTGGAACAAGGATGCGCCGACAACCATCATGGCTGCCAGAAGAACGATCGTTGTACTGTTGTAACCGCTGAAGATCGTATTGACTTCAATAATTCCGGTATACGCGTACAGAATTGATGCGCCGATCGCAGTTACCACGATCGGGATCGGCTCCCAGATAAAGAGTGCGATCGTAGCTGCAAGGATCAGCAATGCGATAACCATAGAGTTCATGGATGTACCCCCTTATATTGTTTTGATGAGTCATAAGTTTAGAAATCCTCTTTTGAGCAAGACTGCAGTGGATTTCCGACCTTTTGACTCTGGTATCATGACATATAGTTTTTTGTTTGATCTGTACAGAACCGGTTTTGAAAACTACTGTTTTTATGTACAAAATTATTCTATCATGGCATACCATAAAAATAAAACAATATAATATTCTGTTTTTGACAAAGATTTGTTGTCAACGTATCCGGGAATATAACCAAAAAGGACCAGCGAGCTTTCTGATCTGAGGGGAAAGTTCACTGGTCTTTTTGTGGTTGGTCTGTATGCCCTGTGTGGAGCGAGCTTCTACGTGAAAAATGGCTTTATTCTGTTTTGCTGGACTGCGTTGTGTTGATGCCCTGAAAGGGGCGACTTACATTTCTACGGTTGACAGAAGATGAGCACGGAAAGACGATGGCATGTGTCAATGCCCTGAAAGGGGCGACCTTCATTTCTACCTTGAAAAAAGAATAGGAGAAAAGGAATGAAAAAGGTGTCAATGCCCTGAAAGGGGCGACCTTCATTTCTACACTTGCCTCTGGGAACCCGCATAAATAAAGGCTTTGCGGACCCGTTTTTGCAAGTATTTTCCAGAATATTCTGAAAAAGGCTTTTTTGAAGGTGATTTTTGGCGTGTTCACAGTTTGTTCATATTTATCGCAGAAATGAAGGTAATTTCTCGCTTTCAGCTGCCCCCATTATAACAGACTTCTTCAGGCTCCACAAGCAGATTATTTTCCATTATTGCGACCATTATTTGCGATCCCACCATCTCCCAGCGGTGAGCTTCCGGACAGGAGTGCATGATCCGGGGATCTGGCTTCCTCTTAGCTCACAGGTGACTGCGTTGGAGAACAGCGGACACTTGTTTGAGCAAAGCGAGTTGTGTCCCAGTACACAGGCTTTCTTGCCTGCGCACTGGAACAGGATTTTGCCGATGCTTCGCATTCCAAATCAGCAAAATCCGCAGCCTCAACTGTATCATACGGAATTTTCAGTTCAGAAAATCCTATATGCCCATAGCAGCTGTCTCCACGTTCTCCGCCCTTAGCAGCCGCCCGGGAGGTTCTTCCCTAAAACCCAAAATACATCTCCCGCAGCCCCCGATTCGCCAGAACCGCCAGATACCTCTTCATCCGCATCCGTCCTGCATTGTGCGTCACATTATAACTGTTAAGATCCCAGCTCCCGGACAATTTCTCTATGATCCTTCCATCCTCACGGTTTTCCTGATCCAGCTCTTCCAAAAGCTTCAATGCAGCCTGGTACTCCCTGCGGCTGTCGTTCTGGAGGAAATCATAAAACATCTCCTGAAACGGAAATACCCGTTTGTAAAACTCATTGATCTGCTCGAGAAGCCCGAAAAAATACTCCAAAAAGTCCACATTCTCCGTTTCCTGCACTTCCAGCAGCTTCCGATACCGTTCCCCGAGCTTCCTCAGCCACTGGTCCGTCTCCTCCGGGATCTCCACCTCATCGGATCCATCCCACCAGTACAGGCGGTCCGCATCGCTGATATAATAATTCGGCTTTCCCTTGAGTTCCTTTGGAGTATCAAAAAAAGCAAAAAATCCATCCTGACGCAGAAAATCGCTCGTTCTCAAAGGCACTGCCGGCTCCCTGCGTTTTTTCTCCCGGAACTTCAGGATCTCCGGTGCCGCATAAACCTTCCTCGTTTCATCATGATAGACATGTTCCCGCAGTTTCGCCCACTCTTTCCAGAATTCTCGCCCCATGAGTTCCGCTGTCAGAAACACGATCACTCTTGCCGGAAGAAACTCCGTATATCCCACGATCTCCTTCCATGCAGTATCCGTCACCGCCTCTCTCTCTTTCCGCTCCATCTTTACAAGCGCCCACAGATCATCGATCCCGCTCTCTCCTTTTTTCTCAAAATACTTCCTGAGCGCCATCTTGCAGTGATAAACTTCCGCCGGATACGTTCCATCCGGCTCTTTTCCGCATAAACATTCAGTTCCATTGGCGATATAGATAAGATCGGCCAGGTCTGTTCCACCCGCCGCAAACCGAAGTCCCTCGGGAATCAGCTCCATGATCTTCCGGACATCAGGCGCATCGTAATCGCCATCCGCAGACTCCAGTCCCAATTTTTCGCCCAGCTCCCACAACCGATCCAGGCGCTTTTCTCTCGTAAACTCCGTTTTCAGGATCTGGTTCAGCCATCCGACTGCCTCTCCACCATCAAGAATATCGCCATCGACCATCGCCGCCCCCGCTTCATCCGAATAGAGTTCATACAGCATATAAGCCGCCGCCATCACATCGAGAAATTCATTACTGCCGACCTTTCCTGACCACAGACGATTTCCCTTTTCATCATACTCCACCGTCTCCCAGGCATCGTCCTGAAAGTAATTGTAATGGAAACGCACTTCCTTTCCATACGTCTTTTTCACCGGGCAGAGCAGAGAAATCTCATGTCCATACAGCTTCACGTCATCAAACGACATCATGCCGCCGTAATAAAACACCTTCATCATCTGCTCTGTAAACAGTTCCCTCTTATCGTCCGGAACCGCCATTCTTCCTTTATAACCCATAAATGTTCCCATTTTTTCACCCTTTCGCAGCTGTTCACGTCTCCATAATTACAGGCCGAATTTCTGCCATTGTTGACGTGCGTTCTGCTTACCAGTGATTTCATCGTCCGTACATGAAACCTGTAGATCCAGTGAACAGCCGTCGCCTTTCTCAGAATCTGAACGTATCCTGCCTTAATGTTTCATTCATCATGAGCGACCAGAATGCAGCCATGATCGTGCGGCAATAGTAGTCACGCTCTCTGACAAGGATCTGCTCCGTTACCAGCTCCGGAGGCAGCTCCGGGAAATATTCCTGATACGCATTCATATATTTCCGAAACGCCAGCAATGCTTTCTGCCAACGCACATCATCCCTGTTCTTCTGAACGATCTCCACTGCCTCTTCGCTCACATAACGACAGTTCCATACATGTTCCATCTCCCACAGGATCTGTCCAGCAGCACGCTCCGCATCAAACTCTTCCGGCACCTGAATTTCCAGGACCTCTTCTTTCCACTCTGCGATCTGTCCCAGAAGCTTTTTGGAGAGATGTCCGGCTCCAAATTCCAGAAATTCATCTTCATTATCGCGCCGGTATATCTGATAAAGCTCTCTTCTTTTTCTATGTTCCGCTGAATTGCTGAGATCATCATGGTACATTTTCGTCTTTGTCCGGTAGCCCTTCGTCTGAAGACTAAACCATAGTTCCCAGAAAGGAATGTCAGCCGCTTCCGCATATGCAGAAACAAGGTAGGTACATGGAGCACGGAGTGATATTTCGGCAATGATCCCGAATGTTCCGTCTTGTTCTGCCATTTTCCGGCGTTCCGGAAGTTCCGAAGAGATCAGCTCCCTGTAAAAATCCCGAAGCACTTCATCGGATCCGTCCGCCAGGTATTCCTTGATTTCTTTTACGAGGTAATCTTCCAGATCAACTAAAGTCGCATCCTTAATCTCACTTTTTGTTCCACAAAACGGATTCTTCTGTCTCTCCTCACTGGGCATAAATTTTACATGTAACAGTTCTATGATATCGTCCGTCGTAAACGGGATCGTATCATCCCATATCCTGTTCCATAATTTATATTCATCCACATCCCGGTACTCGTCCCTCTGCTTCAGGAATGCCAGAACATCCAGGATCCTTCCCCTGTGAGGAAAGTCCAGCTTTCCCCCGGTCATGTCCTCGATCATCGCAGCGTAACTTCCAACCGGACATAATGCATCATCACTCATCAGGAAACACGGTGTCTCCGAATACGCTTCCTGCATGATCAAAATGCTGTTCATGGCAACGCCGAATTCATCCCATCCACGGTCCGGACAGATCAGTTGACATGTTTTCGTGTTATAACTGTCACCTTCCCGGACCCTCTTCTCGAACATGGAATAATTAAACCTTACGATTCCATCTTCATCTGCCTCCGGCTTTTTTAATACCGTGATCTCCCTGTCCCCAACCATTCGCTTTTCCGTCTGCCTGATCCCGAACACATCCAGAACCTTTTCTACATTCCTGTTGAACTCTTCCCGTTTCTCCTCCGGAATAGAAATGGTCCCGACAATCTTATATTTATCGTCTGCGTACATACTCGTTCCTTTCTGCTTGTCAGCGCTTCCCCTGCCTCCTGCTTTCACAGCCAGAGTCCATCAGAGCTTTCAATTTGATCCTGCTTTTATTCTAACAGAGACAACAAAAAACTTCTTCAACCGTTGATTTAAAATGTATGAAAATTTTATGTTGCTGTTATCCTCTTTTGAACTCTCTGTCTTTATGTTTTTATTTTACGATAGCCAGTTCACGATTTTTGTACACTTGCAATCTTACGAATGGAAAAAGACCAGAGGACTTTCTTGTTCAAAAAGAAAGTTCTCTGGTCTGTTCAACTTCGGTAACTATGCCCTGAGTGGGGCGAGCTTCATTTCTACCGGAATCCACATCACGCTGGTTGTTGCAATTGTAACACTGTGTCAATGGCCTGAATGGGGCGACCTCCATTTCTACTATCACAAACAGTACAGAAATATAATTCCGTTTTTTGGTGTCAATGCCCTGAATGGGGGCGACCTCCATTTCTACGTTGTATTTCATGTTTGCCCAGGCGAGTGGTTTTGTGTCAATGCCCTGAAAGGGGCGACCTCCATTTCTACACTTGCCTCTGGGAACCCGCATAAATAAAGGCCTTGCGGACCCGTTTTTGCAAGTATTTTCCAGAATATTCTGAAAAAGGCTTTTTTGAAGGTGATTTTTGGCATGTTCACAGTTTGTTCATATTTGTCGCAGAAACAAAGATAATTTCTCGCTTTCAGCTGCCCCCATTATAACAGACTTCTTCAGGTTCCACAAGCAGATTATTTCCCATTATTGTGACCATTATTTGCGATCCCACCATCCCCCAGCGGTGAGCTTCCGGACAGGAGTGCATGATCCGGGGATCTGGCTTCCTCTTAGCTCGCGGGTGGCTGCGTTAGAAAATCGATGACACTTGTCTGAGCGCAGCGAGTTGTGTCGTCGATTTTCTGCCCTTAGCAGTCTCCCGGGAGGTTAGAGGAACCATCCCCGCATCCCCGGCACTCCTGGCCGGAAACTCACCGCGCACCCTCGCCAACACACCTCAAAATCCTTTTCCAGATTTTCACGGCACTCCTGGCCGGAAACTCACCGCGTACCCTCGCCAACACCCCAAACAAGCACATACACAAAAAACGCACGCCCTGCATACCGATCCTCCCTGCATGCAAAACGTGCGTTTTCTAATCCAATCTCTATTACTCGTTCTTCAGATCCTCTTTCAGCTTACTAAAGAACCCTTTCTTCTTCCCTTCCTCCGGCGCAATTCCCTTCATTGCGTCATCAAACCGCTTCAGAGCCTCCTTCTGCTCCTCATTCAGCTTCTCCGGAACTGTAACAACAAGCGTTACATAATGATCACCGCGGATATTCTTATTTCTCATGGACGGAACACCCTTACCGCGGAGACGTACCTTCGTGTCAGTCTGAGTTCCCGGTTTTACCTCGTACTCAACCTCACCGTCAACGGTCTTGATCTTGATCGGACCGCCGAGAGCTGCCGTTGCGAAAGAAATCGGTACAGTCGAGAAGATGGAAGTCTCCTGACGCATGAATACCGGGCTTCTGGATACAGTAACCTCAACGAGAAGGTCTCCTCTCTCGCCGCCGTTCGTACCCGGCTCACCCTTCCCGGCGATACGGATACTCTGTCCGTTATCGATACCGGCCGGGATCTTAACCTGGATCTTCTTCTTGCTGGAGATATATCCGGTGCCGTAGCAATCCGGGCATTTCTCCTTGACAACCTTACCGGTACCGCGGCAGTCCGGACATGTCTGGACATTCTGTACCTGGCCAAAGAACGACTGCTGTGTATAGACGATCTTACCCTTACCGTTACATTTCGGACAGGTGATCGGGGATGTACCCGGCTTTGCGCCGGTTCCGTGACACTTCGGACACTCATCCTTCAGGGTAAGCTCGATCTCCTTCTCACATCCGAAGATCGCCTCCTCAAACGTGATACGGACACCCGTTCTCAAATTTGCTCCGCGCATCGGACCATTGCTGCTTCTTCCGTATGCGGAACGTCCGCCAAAGAAATCTCCGAAGATATCTCCGAAAATGTCTCCCATATCGGCTCCGTTAAAGTCGAATCCGCCGTATCCGGCTCCGCCTGCACCTCCGTCAAAGGCCGCATGACCGAACTGGTCGTACTTCTTTCTCTTTTCCGGATCACTTAAGACACTGTATGCCTCGGAAGCTTCCTTGAACTTTGCCTCTGCCTCTTTGTCTCCCGGGTTTGCGTCCGGATGATATTTCTTTGCAAGAACTCGATATGCTTTCTTTAACGCCGCTTCGTCCGCATCTTTCGGCACGCCGAGGACTTCGTAATAATCTCTCTTGGTCTCTGCCATTGCTTTCTTTACCTTTCTTGTTAATGAACGGTACCACGTACCTTTTGCGGAATTCTGCCGCCGGAAGATCTGCCTTCACACGCCGTAACCAGATAACGCCAGAACCCATTCCAGACATCACGGTTTTATCTTCTGCCGTGATAAATTTTCTCCGGATCATTCATCGTCCGGAAACAAGGCAGCCGAAAGAACGCCCTTTTGCGGGCGTCCTTCCGGATCTGCTTTGCCTGACAGACTCTTTTCAGTCTGTCAATTTATTTTTCGTCTTAGACCTCTTTGTAGTCTCCGTCAACGACATCATCGCCGTAGCCTGCCTGGCTTGCGCTCTGACCTGCCTGCGGACCAGCCTGACCCTGGGCACCTGCTGCGCCCTGAGCTGCCTGAGCCTGCTCATAAACCTTGGAGAATAACTTCTGGGCACTGTTCATGAGTTTCTCTTTCGCCGCCTTGATCTCATCGACCTGAGCATCTGTCATCTGATCTGCCGGAGCTTTTGCGATTGCTTCCTTGAGGGCATTTAAGTCAGCCTCAACAGCAGTCTTGTCGTTTGCATCGATCTTGTCGCCGACTTCCTCGAGAGCTTTCTCTGTCTGGAATACCATGGAGTCAGCTTCGTTTCTCGCATCAATCGCTTCTTTTCTCTTCTTATCCTCAGCCTCGTAAGCTGCAGCTTCCTTAACAGCCTTATCGATATCATCCTTGGACATGTTGGAACCGGATGTGATCGTGATGTGCTGCTCTTTGCCTGTTCCAAGATCCTTAGCGGATACATTTACGATACCGTTTGCATCGATATCGAATGTAACTTCGATCTGCGGAACACCTCTTCTTGCCGGAAGGATACCATCAAGACGGAACTGGCCAAGAGTCTTGTTGTCCTTTGCGAACTCACGCTCACCCTGTACAACGTGGATATCTACAGCTGTCTGGTTATCAGCGGCTGTGGAGAAGATCTGGCTCTTTCTTGTCGGGATGGTTGTATTTCTCTCGATCAGCTTTGTTGCTACGCCGCCCATGGTCTCGATTGCAAGGGAAAGCGGAGTAACATCGAGAAGAAGGATGTCGCCGGCACCAGCATCGCCTGCTAACTTACCACCCTGGATCGCTGCACCGATGGCTACGCACTCATCCGGGTTTAAGGACTTACTCGGCTCTTTGCCTGTTAACTGTTTTACCTTCTCCTGTGCGGAAAGCATACGTGTGGAACCACCTACAAGGAGAACCTTGGAAAGATCTGCTGCTGTTAAGCCGGCATCTCTTAATGCATTCTGTACCGGGATCGCTGTTCTCTCGATGAGGTCGCTTGTGAGTTCATCGAATTTTGCTCTTGTAAGGTTCATATCTAAGTGCTTCGGGCCATCAGCAGTTGCTGTGATGAACGGAAGGTTGATATTTGTTGTTGTTGCGGAAGAGAGTTCCTTCTTTGCTTTCTCAGCAGCTTCTTTTAATCTCTGAAGTGCCATCTTATCACCGGAAAGATCTACGCCCTCTGTCTTCTTGAACTCATCGATCATCCACTGTGTGACACGGTTATCGAAATCATCACCGCCGAGGTGTGTATCACCGTTCGTCGCAAGAACTTCAATAACGCCGTCACCGATCTCGATGATGGAAACATCGAATGTACCGCCGCCGAGGTCATATACCATGATCTTCTGCTCTTTCTCGTTGTCAAGGCCATAAGCAAGGGCTGCCGCTGTCGGCTCGTTGATGATACGCTTTACATCAAGACCGGCGATCTTACCTGCATCCTTTGTTGCCTGACGCTGGGCATCGTTGAAGTAAGCCGGAACTGTGATAACAGCTTCTGTTACCTTCTCACCGAGGTAGCTTTCAGCATCTGCTTTTAACTTCTGAAGGATCATCGCGGAAATCTCCTGCGGTGTGTACTTCTTGCCGTCGATGTCTACCTTGTAGTCAGTACCCATATGTCTCTTGATGGAGGAGATGGTTCTGTCAGCGTTTGTAACTGCCTGACGCTTTGCCGGCTCACCGACAAGTCTTTCTCCTGTCTTTGTAAATGCAACGATAGACGGTGTTGTTCTGACACCTTCTGTATTAGCGATAACTGTTGGTTTACCGCCTTCCATAACTGCTACGCAGCTGTTTGTTGTACCTAAGTCAATACCAATGATCTTGCTCATGATTTTTTCCTCCTGTTATATTTGGAATTAAGTGAATTTCAATGTTAATTTTGATACCGGATCGATCCGCACTTACGTGCTCTCACGATCCTTAGTTCGCAACCTGTACCATGCTGTGACGGACGATCGACTCTTTGTAGGTGTAACCCTTCTGAAGCTCAGCTGCCACAACATTTTCGCCGAGATTCTCATCCTCCACATGCATCACTGCGTTGTGGAAATTCGGATCAAACGGCTTTCCGACGGCCTCGATCGGTTTTACGCCAAGATCATCGAGCGTCTTTACAAACTGCTTATATATCTTTTCCATTCCCTCTGCAAATGCGGTTCCTTTCGCATCCTCCGGGATTGTGTTAAGACCTCTTTCAAAGTTGTCAACGATCGGAAGGATCTTTTCGATCACGTCCTTCGCGCCGATCTCATACATCGCGGACTTTTCCTTGTCCGTTCTCTTGCGGTAATTATCAAATTCCGCCATCGATCTTCTGAGTTTGTCATTTAACTCATCAATCTTCTCGTCCTTCGGATCCTTTTTCTTTTCCGGAGCTTTTTCCTTCTTTCCGGCATCCTCGGACTTCTCAGTTTCTTTATCAGTCTCAGAGGCTTTCGCTTCTTTCTCTTCGGAAGCTTCCGTCTCCTGGTTCTCTTTTTCTAACTCTTTCTCTTCCACTGCTCTCTTCACCTTTCATTTTTAAATGTTTCGTTCAGCTGCGCGACAAGCGATCGCAAGGTTGTTACGACTTTCTCGTAATCCATCCGCTTTGGTCCTACAATACCGATCGTTCCTCGCATTCCATCGCCGAGCGCATAATTTGCGGTTACGATGCTGCAGTCTTTCATGCTCTGGACCGGAGTTTCATCTCCGATGTAGACCTGGATCTCATTGTCCGGGTCATCGGTCTTATTCTGCTGCTGTTCATCGATCAGCCCACGGAGAAGTTCCTTATGTTCTAACGTGCTGATCAGCTGACTCGCTTTCTCTGTATCGGAAAGTTCCGGATATTTGAAAATATTGGTTGCCCCGCTCGTATAGATCTGAAGATCCTCATCCTGGGAACGGATCACTTCGCTGACCTCATTCAGGACCAGATCCACCACTCTTCTGTGGCTTCCGGCCTGCTCCTTCATCTTCGCGATCACACCAAGATTGATCTCCTCGATCGTCAGACCGTTCAGATTGCTGTTCAGGAGAATATTCAGATTCAGGATCTCCTCATCACTGAGTTCCTCATCAACCGTAACAAAAGAGTTCCGGATAATATTTCCTTCCACAACAATTACCACGAGAAGCTTATGTTCCTCAACTCTGGAGAGTTGGATAAATTTAAGCTTCGTCTGGCTGTAACTCGGTCCGCTGATCAGAGTCGCATAATTTGTATTCTTTGCGAGAACCTTTGCAAGCTGCTTCAAAAGCAGTTCCACGCGGTCAACCCGCTGGATCATCAGTTCCTGCATGTGCTCGACCTGACTGTCCTTCTCTTTAATGATCTGGTCAACATAAAACCGGTAACCCTTATCGGAAGGAATCCTTCCGGCTGAAGTATGCGGCTGAAGAATGTAACCAAGCTCTTCCAGATCAGACATCTCATTTCGGATCGTAGCGGAGCTGAGCTTCAGATCCGAGTATTTGGAAATCGTTCTGGATCCGACCGGCTCACCGGTCTCCAGGTACGTCTGGATAATCGCTTTCAAAATTTTCTCTTTTCTCTCATCCAGTTCCAAACCTCTCACCTCTTCTCTCTGATTTGCTAGCACTCTCTTTTGAGGAGTGCTAACATCTACAGTTGCTACTATATTACTTCGCAAGTTTTTTGTCAAGGGCTTTTGATAATTTTCACATTTTTTTCACAAACATAGGAATAATTCCTGTTTTTATTCAGAAACCTCCCGGAAACCCCATAATTTCCCGCGCACTTTACCGACAGTAATCTTCCCCAACCAAACTATTTCCTTATAAGATATCGATTCTTCACACTCACTCCCGCAACTCCCCAGCGGTGAGGCTCCGGGCAAAAGTGCTTTGCTCCAGATATACACTTCCTCTTAATCCGCAGCTGACTGTGTTGAATACAAAATAGTACACGTCCGAGCGCAGGCAGCGAGTTATACCTCTTCCCTTCCTCCCGCCATCCCACAGCGGTGAGGCTCCGGGATGGCGTGCTTTGATCCGGGGATCTGGCTTCCTCTTAGCTCACGGGTGGCTGCGTTAGAAAATCGGTGACACTTGTCTGAGCGCAGCGAGTTGTATCCTTTTCCTTCCTCCCGCTACTCCCACAGCGGTGAGGCTCCGGGATGGCGTGCTTTGATCCGGGGATCTGGCTTCCTCTTAGCTCACGGGTGGCTGCGTTAGAAAATCGGCGACACTTGTCTGAGCGCAGCGAGTTGTGTCGTCGATTTTCTGCCCTTAGCAGCCGCCCGTGTGCTTAGAGGAACCATCCCCGCATCCCCTGCACGCTATCCCGGAGCCTCACCGCGTACCTCTCGCCAATACCCTATAGAAAGCCACTCCCAGCTCTCCCCATGCCCCGAAAACTTGACAAATAAAAAAATCCGTGTATAATACATATTTGTTTCCAAATTGTTACATATTTGTTACATCACAGCATATACTTTGTAACAGATATGAAACAAAAAAGAAAGGATATGTTATATGAAGAAAATCAGAATGACCATCAGTGTTTTAATAACCATCCTCGCGATGCTCCTAAACACCGTATGCGCCTTCGCAAGCACCTCGAAAAACTCTGGCCACCTCGACAGCATCGACGGAAATAAGATCTCCGGATGGGCGTGGAACTCCGCGGCCCCGGACACCCCGGTCTCCGTCACTGTCACCGTGGTCAACGCCCATACAGGCGACTCTCTCTTAGCAGAGACCGCCACCGCAGATATCGAACGCGATGACTTAAAGACAAGCGGCATCGGAAACGGCGCCCACGGCTTTGAGATCATGATCGACTGGTCCTCCATTCCGGACAACACCTACATGATCAAACTCAGCGTAAACGGACAGGCACTTCCGATCGCCTACCAGTACGATACCGAGACAGGCATCATCAAAAACGCGACTCTCGTCTCCTTAGGAACCTTCAAGACAACCGCCTACTGCCCATGCAGAAGCTGCTCCGAAGGATATGGACGCCTCACAAAAACAGGAACCCAGGCCACCGCGAGCCGCACCGTAGCCGTTGACCCGCGCGTCATCCCGCTCGGAAGCCATCTTCTCATCGACGGCGTCGAATATATCGCTGAGGACGTCGGTGGCGGCGTCAAAGGAAAACACATCGATATTTTTTACAACACACATTCGGAAACAAAAAATCACGGCGTGGAACGTTCTGAGGTCTATCTGATCCAGTCCTGATGCTCCGTTTTCTTACAAAAAGGTGATCTGCCATTGCGCAGGTCACCTTTTTTTACAGGAAAATCCGCGCTTCACAGACTTTAGCGCTCTGCCTTTCCGATTTCATTTTTTCTATGTTCTCATATACACAAAAAGGGAATCTCCATGGAGCATCCAGTCTCTCACGGAAGATTCCCTTTTATCCTTTGCTTTTTTAAACCGTATGTCCCTTGGCAACATAAAACGGCTGTGTATCCGTTCCCTTAAGCTCCTGTCCGACCTCGATCGTAACGTTCTTATCGGTAACAACGTAATCCAAGCGTCCGCCGGCCTTCACGACCGTATCCTGCATCAGGACACTGTTTCTGATCTTCGCGCCTTTCTCGATCTTGACACCTCTGAAAAGAATACAGTTCTCAATATCTCCCTCGATCACACAGCCATCTGCAACGAGGTTATTTTTCGCCTTACATCCGGTAATGTATCTCGTCGGGTTGTCGTCACGGATCTTTGTGTAGACCGGACCGCCGGTAAACAGCGCTTCCAGATTCTCATCGTCAAGAAGCTTCATATTCTCGTCAAAGTAGCTCTTCAGTCCGCAGATCCTTGCATAATATCCTTCATACTTGTACGCGCGGACGTTATATTTCTCCAGGCGCGGTGCAAGGATATCACGCTCAAAATAGGAATAGCCGCGTACAAACGCCGCATGGATCTTCTCGATCAGAGCTTCTCTTTCCATAATATAGATGTTCATGGAAAGATTCTGTTTTCCGCTCTCCTCGGAATTCATGAAGATCCTTTTCACACGCCCGTCCTCGAGCTTTAACGTGTAATACATGTCCCCATGGGCGCCCGCGTGGATCAGCTCCGCCGGGATCTCCTGCTCCGCGTAAGCGACAGTCACATCGGCGCCGCTCTCGATATGTGCCCTTAACATATCATTGAAATCAAAATCGACCGCAATATTTGCGTCGGTCATGATAACATACTTTTCTTTCTTATTTTTAAGGAACTGCAGAATACTCTCCAGCGCTTCGACACGGCCGCTGTAGACCTTCATGTTCTTCTCCGCATACGGCGGGAAGATGCTGAGACCTCCGTTCTTTCTGAGAAGATCCCACTCACGGCCGGATCCCAGATGGTCCATCAGGGAATGGTAATTCTCGCGGACCACGATGGAGATATTGCTGATCCCGCAGTTTGCGAGACTCGAAAGGAGGAAATCGATGATCCGGTAACGTCCCGCGAACGGGATGGATGCCATCAGGCGGTCGCCCGCAAGTTCCGGCACCAAATTGTCATAACTGTTCGGGAAAATAATACCGATCGCATTTGCATTGGAATTTACCATTGTTCTTCACCGTCCTCCACATTTTTATTGACCATGGCGTTCGGGCCGATCTTTGCGCCCTTTCCGATTGTGATCCCGGATCCGATCGTCGCGACACCGTGTCCCTCATCCTTCGGCATGGAACCGACGATCGCATTCTCACCGATCACAACGTTCTCGGCAACGATGCAGTGTTCCACAACGGCACCGGCCTTGATGACGGTTCCACCCATGACAACGGCATCCTCGACCTTTGCACCTTTTTCTACCTTAACACCGGAGAACAGGATCGAATGCTTTACATTTCCATCAATCCGGCAGCCGTCTGTGATCATACAGTTCTCAACGACCGCGTTGGAGCCGATCTTATGTCCGGTCATGCCGCTGTTCCGGCTGTAGATCTTCCAATTCTCATCAAAGAGGTTGATCCCACTGTGCTCCGGATCCAGAACCTCCATATTTGCCTCCCAGAGGGAAGAGATCGTTCCGACATCCTTCCAGTATCCCTCAAAGTGGTAGGCGTACATTTTTCGTCCGTCCTTCAGAAGGTTCGGGATAATGTTGTTTCCGAAGTCGTTCTCGGAGTTCGGATCCGCCTCGTCCTCGATCAGGTACTTCTTTAAGATATCCCAGTTGAAGATGTAGATTCCCATCGAAGCCAGGTTGGACTTCGGGTTCTTCGGTTTCTCCTGAAACTCCGTGATCCGGTCATCATCGTCTGCGACCATCAGGCCGAAGCGGGATGCCTCATCCCACGGGACCTCCATAACGGCAACGCTGAACTCCGCTCCTTTCTCCTTGTGGAAGCGGAGGAAATCACTGTAATCCTGCTTACAGATCTGGTCACCTGATAAGATGATCACATACTGCGGATCGTAGCGCTCGATAAACGGAATGTTCTGATAGATCGCGTTTGCGGTTCCCTTATACCAGTCGGAGCCGGACGCTTTCTGGTACGGCGGCAGTACATGGACTCCCCCGTAGAGACGGTCAAGATCCCACGGCTGACCATTTCCGATATACTCATTCAACACCATCGGCTGGTACTGGGTCAGAATTCCAACGGTATCGATTCCTGAATTTACACAGTTCGAGAGCGGGAAGTCGATGATCCGATACTTTCCGCCGAAAGGAACTGCCGGTTTTGCAAGCTTCTGTGTCAACGCGTAGAGTCTGGAGCCCTGTCCGCCGGCAAGGAGCATTGCGATCATTTCCTTAGCCATAAAAATATCCCCCTGTATTTCTGGATCGGTATTCTCCGTGCAAAATGCATAAAATCGCATTCTCAAGGATTGTATAAATTATAGCACATTTTCGCCGTTTTTGATAGCTTTTTATACATTTTTACCATACTTTTACTTTGCCTATATATTTCTGTATTACTTTATACTCATAAAGTCAAAATTTCCCATGAATCTAAAAAACGCAGCCTCCGCAGGAACTTCAGTCCTGCAGAAACTGCGCCATGATATAGTTGCTCACATCGAGCCCGTAATCAGTCAGTACAAAGCGGTCACCTTCAAAACGCGCGGCCTTTTCTTTCACGAATGTTTCCATCAGCCCCGGGTAGACTTCCTTTGCGGCGATCCTGAATCGTCTTTCAAATTCTGAAAGCGACACCCCGGCCGTCATCCGGAGCCCTACATAGAAGAATTCCTCTTCCATATCCTTCTTCGTCAGCTTTTCGATATCTGCAAACATTCCCGGCTTTTCTTCGAGATACTGCTTCATATCCGGGTTCACGGTGAACCGGCAGCCGTCCAGATAGGAGGACGCCCCGAGTCCGAGTCCCAGGTACGGAACTCCGGTCCAGTAGCCGATGTTGTGGCGGCACTCCCGCCCCGGCTTCGCATAATTGGAAATCTCATACCGTTCGTATCCGCAGTCCTTTAAAAACCGCTTCGTCTCATGGTACATCTCCCGCTCGGAGTCCTCGTCCGGAAGAAGTTTCCGCCCCTCTTCGCTCCCATATCGTTCACCGAACGGCGTTCCTTCCTCGATGATCAGGCTGTATGCGGAGATATGTTCCGGATCAAGATCCGTGACCCGCGAGAGCGTCTCCTTCCATGACTCACAGGTCTGTCCCGGAAGCGCCGACATGAGATCGATATTCAGGTTCGCAAACCCGCACTCGCGGGCCAGCATAAAGCTCTCCAGAAATTCCGCCCAGGTGTGGATCCGGCCCAGAAGTTTTAACTCCCGGTCATTCGCCGACTGGAGACCGAAGCTCAGCCGGTTGATCCCAGCTTTCCGGTAATCCGTAAGTTTCTCTCGCGTCACCGTCCCGGGATTCGCCTCCATGGAGATCTCCGCGCCATCCGCGACATGAAACGCATGTCTGACATGTTCCATGATCTCCACGATCAGCCCAGAGTCCGGCACCGACGGGGTTCCGCCCCCGATAAAGATCGTCTCGACCGGGATCTCCCCGTATCGTTTTCCCATGACACCGATGTCTTCCATCAGCCGCTTTGCATACATTCTCTGCGTCTTGGCTCCTGACGGGAATGACAGGAAATCGCAGTAGGCACACTTTCTCACACAGAACGGCATGTGCAGATATAATTCCATGCCCCCGCTCATTTGAGCACCCCGCAGAGCATTTCGATCTCATCCTCAAACAGACAGTATCCCGGATCATGCGCTTTTACCGACGCAAGGACATCTTCGATCTTCATCCACTTTACGGACTCCACTTCTTCCTTCTGAAGTTTCAGGTCTTCGATCTCCACCGGTTTCTCATAGACGAAGACATGGCTCTTTTCATGGTTTTTAAAGATCTGTCCGCCAAATTCGCCCTCATAGCGCCCGTCGTGGACTCCCACAAGCCGCAGCTCTTCCGGTTTCGCTGTGATCCCAAGCTCTTCCTTCAGCTCTCTCAGCGCCGATTCCAGGTAGTCCTGTCCCGCCGGGATATGTCCGGCGCTGGAGATGTCATAACAGCCTGCGAAGGAATCCTTTCCCCCGCTCCGCTTCTGTAAAAGCAGGTCATGTCCTCCGTCCGCGCGTTTTCTCACGACCCAGACATGGCTCGTCCGGTGCCAGTCTCCGTGAAGATGGACCAGAGTCCGCCAGCGCACCTGACCGGACGGTTCCCCGTCTTCACGGAGCAGATCGAGAAGCTCCAACGGCTTTCCATCGAGGACCGCCTCCTTTAAAAGATCATCCTGATAGCGGAGTTTTAAGGAGAAAAACGGCGCATCTTCATCGAGAAGATAATGGAAGATCCGGTCGCCCTCCCACAGGTTCAGGCGGTCGATCTGCGTTTTCGGGACCCACTCCAGCGTTCCCTCATTGCATTCCGCGAGCTCCCCCGCAAAGCCGTCCGCCGTGTAGAGGAAAATGTACTCCATCTCCTCATCGTCATCGTTGTATACAAAAGTCAGGACGCCCCGGAGCCGGTAGTCTGTGAGCGTCAGACCGGTCTCCTCCTTCGTCTCCCTGAGGATACAGTCCTCCGGACTCTCCCCGCGTTCAAACTTTCCGCCGATGCCGATCCATTTGTCCTTATTGACGTCATGTTTCTTTTTGATCCGGTGGATCATCAGATATTTTTCATCTTTTTCGATATAGCAAAGAGTTGTAAGTTTCATTGTGTACCTCACTCTGTTTTTTCAGGGTCGGTCTCCGTCAGGGAAACCGTTCTCCTTTCAGGAGATAAGTAACGGCAAAATCGGTCCGTTTCTATAGATTTGAAAAGAACCGCCGGTGACAGGACCTGCAGTCAGGAATTCGATCTCCGGTCCGGATACAGGAAAAGTCCATTTCTTATACCGGAAATGGACTTTTGCGTTTTTCCCCTGCTGCGGCGCAGACAGGGAGTATTCTGGACTATATCCTTTTGTCTGTCAGACTGTATTTTTCCAGCTTTTTCCAGAATCCGGCAGAATCTATCCTGCCAATCGATCTCTGATTTTTAAAATCGCTGTTCTTCCCTCTGCCGTCTACTCCTCATCCAGCTTCAGGACGCTCATGAACGCCTTCTGCGGGATCTCCACATTTCCGACCTGGCGCATACGCTTCTTTCCTTCCTTCTGCTTCTCGAGAAGTTTCTTCTTTCGGGAAATATCACCGCCGTAGCACTTCGCGAGGACATCCTTTCTCATCGCTCTGACGGTCTCACGCGCGATGATCTTTCCGCCGACGGCCGCCTGGATCGGGATCTCAAATAAGTGTTTCGGGATCTCATCCTTTAACTTCTCGCACATCTTTCTTCCGCGCTCGTAGGCGGAACCTTCGAAGACGATGAAGGAAAGGGCATCGACCGCCTCTTTGTTGATCAGGATATCGAGCTTGACAAGCTCGGACTTCTCGTATCCCTTTAACTCGTAATCGAAGGACGCGTAACCGCGGGATCTGGATTTCAGCGCATCGAAGAAATCGTAGATGATCTCGTTTAACGGAAGCTCATATTTTAAGAGTGCACGAGTCTCTTCCATATATTCCATTCCGAGGTAAACGCCGCGGCGCTCCTGGCACAGCTGCATGATCGCACCGACAAATTCGGTCGTGACCATGATCTCTGCGGAGACGATCGGCTCTTCCATATAGTCGATCTCGGACGGATCCGGCATGTTGGACGGGTTCGTGAGGTCGATCACCTCTCCGTTCGTCTTGTGGATCCGGTATACAACGCCCGGAGCCGTTGTGACAAGGTCGAGGTTGTACTCGCGCTCTAAGCGCTCCTGGATGATCTCCAAGTGTAAAAGTCCAAGGAATCCGCAGCGGAATCCGAATCCAAGAGCGATGGATGTCTCCGGCTCAAAGAACAGGGACGCGTCATTTAACTGTAATTTTTCCAGGGCATCACGAAGCTCCGGATATTTCGCTCCATCCGCCGGGTAGAGACCGCAGTAGACCATCGGAGTGACTTTCTTATATCCCGGAAGCGGTGCTGCACATGGATTTAAGCGGTTCGTCACCGTATCGCCGACACGGGTATCTTTTACGTTCTTGATGCTGGCGGTAATATAACCTACCATACCGGCGCGGAGCTCATCGCACGGGATAAACTGGCCTGCGCCAAAGTATCCGACCTCCACGACGTCGTAGGAAGCGCCCGTCGCCATCATCTGGATCGGGGTTCCTTTCTTAACGGTTCCCTCTTTCACACGGCAGAACACGATAACGCCGCGGTAGGAATCGTAGAGGGAGTCGAAGATCAGGGCCTGGAGAGGTGCCTCCGGATCTCCCTTAGGAGCCGGGATCTTGTGGACGATCGCCTCTAAAACATCTTCGATATTTAAGCCCATCTTTGCGGAGATCCTCGGCGCATCGTGAGCCTCAAGTCCGATCACGTCCTCGATCTCCTCCGCCACACGGTCCGGATCGGCGCTCGGAAGGTCGATCTTATTGATGACCGGGACAACGTCGAGGTCATGATCAAGGGCGAGGTAGACGTTCGCAAGTGTCTGCGCCTCGATTCCCTGGGCCGCGTCAACGACAAGGATCGCGCCGTCACAGGCCGCAAGGCTTCGGGATACCTCATAGTTAAAGTCCACATGACCTGGGGTATCGATCAGGTTGAAGATATACTCTTCGCCGTCCTTCGCCTTATAGACAGTACGGACAGCCTGGGATTTGATCGTGATGCCGCGCTCGCGCTCGAGCTCCATATTGTCGAGAACCTGCGCCTGCATCTCACGGCTCGTTAAAAGACCGGTCTTCTCGATAATGCGGTCCGCCAGCGTGGATTTACCGTGATCGATGTGGGCAATGATACAGAAATTTCTGATTTTATCCTGGGAATAATGAACCATTCATGTTCCTCTCTTCTTTTTTACTTCTGCAGGGATCCGGCGCTCTGAGACAGCCGGTTTCCTGCACATCTTTCTTCGTAACTGTTCAGTCCCTCACAGTTACGAGCAAAAATCCATTCCAAATCGGCTTCGCCGATGGGATTTTTGCCTTCAAGCCTGTGTTTTGTTACGGTCAGCGCAGCAAGTGCGCAGACCTACTGAATAATTACCTTTCTTCTATATTTATCGCATTCATTTTCCCATCAGATTCCCTGAGCAGGCTGATGGGGGCAGAAATGGCAATTTATCATATTAAATATAGCATTATTTGCCTTCATGCGCAAGCAGTTCTGAACATGACCGCTCGCAGATTTTGCCGGTTTTTCCGGGAGCCATGGTCTCACTTTCAGTATTTATGATCCCAGGTCTTCCTTCGCAAATATTTACCTTGCAATTTTTCATTTTTACAGGTTTTGTTAAAGCAATTGACATTCCAACCGTTCTGATTTAGACTTTAATTAACATTCTTTACATGAACTTGACATTCATTTCATTGACTGGGATTTCTGCTCCCGGTCCCTCTTTTGTCACCCGTCCACCATTTTCCTGCTGCGATATCCGGACAGGATCCTGCATGACTCTCCATTTTGGAAACATATCCGGTAACTACTGCAGCCTTTTGCGTCACGCCAAGGAGAACCCGCTATGAACCATACCCCTAAAAAACAAAAATCCATGGACATGACATCCGGTTCCATCACGAAACTTCTCATCATGTTCGCGGTTCCGCTTGTGATCGGAAATCTCTTTCAGCAGCTCTACAACACCGTAGACAGCCTCGTCGTCGGAAACTTCGTCGGCTCCCACGCCCTCGCCGCTGTTGGGTCCACAACAAGTATCATCAACATGATCGTCATGTTCTTCACAGGAACTTCCGTCGGCGCCGGCGTCGTGATCAGCCGCTACTACGGAGCGCACGATGATGAAAAACTCCACATCGCAGTCGAGACGACGATGGCGCTGACTTTCATCTGCGGAATTCTCCTGACCGGACTCGGCATCTGGGTCACCCCGTATATGCTGGAATTCATGTCCACACCGGAGGATGTCCTTCCGTCTGCGTCCGTGTACCTTGAAATCTATTTTTCCGGCGTGTTCGGTCTTCTTGTATACAATATGGGAAGTGCGATCCTGCGCGCGGTGGGCGATACGAAACGTCCCCTCTACTTTCTCTGTCTCTCCAGCGTCATGAACATCGCGCTCGACCTCCTCTTTGTGGTCGGCTTCGGAATGGCGATCGAGGGCGTTGCCTACGCGACGATCATCTCCCAGTTCATCTCCGCTGCCCTGGTACTCGTCGTCCTCTCCCGCAGCACGGAAAATTACAGACTTACCTGGCGTGATCTGCGGATCGACAAAGGAATCTTCAAGCAGATCCTCATGATCGGACTTCCGACCGGATTCCAGCAGTCGCTGACCTCATTCTCAAACGTGTATGTCCAGTCCTACATCAACACCTTCGGTTCGAGCTGTATGGCCGGATGGAGCAGTTATTCGAAGATCGACCAGTTCGTCTTTCTTCCGATGCAGAGTATCGGTCAGGCTTCCACGACCTTCATGAGTCAGAACCTCGGTGCCGGAAACCTTCCGAGGGCCAAAAAAGGAACCGGTGTCGCGATGCGCCTCGCTCTCATTATCACGTTCGCAAGCGCCGCCGTCCTCTTCCTGTTCGCCCCGAGCCTTGTCGCGATCTTTAACCAGGAGCCGGATGTGGTCCGCTACGGAACCATGTTTCTCCGGATGAACGTCTTCATGCTCGCGTTCTGCTGCCCGAACCAGGTTGTCGCAGGAGCCATGCGAGGAGCCGGTGATTCCAGGACTCCGATGCTGATCATGCTGTTCTCCTTTGTCCTGTTCCGCCAGATCTATCTCTATATTGCAACCTCGATCTGCAACACGGCCGCAGTTGTCGGCTTCGGTTATCCGATCGGATGGATCGTGGCATCCATTCTCGTCGAGCTTTATTATATGTCCGGAAAGTGGGAAAAGAAGATCAGTATGTAAGGAAATCCCGGCAGTCACCTGGCCTTCGGATTTTTTAATCTCCCTGTCCATGATCCAACACAAGATCCAGGATATCTGCAAGCGGCTCCATCGCCGCCTTCGCCTCCGCGTATGTGTTTGTCTGCGCGCCCACCTCGATCAGGGCGGAGCGCGCCCGGACATGCTCATTATAGCGGAGGCCTTTTAAATAGATCTTTCTCATCAGTCCCGGATATTTTCCATCCGCCAGAAGCTGCATCTGGAAGCTGAATGCCAGGTTTTCTCTGAGATTCGGATTCGGAAGATATTCGATCGGTCCGTCCGGGCTCATGGACGTCCCATTGAAAAACATGAGTTTTGCCGTCTCGCTCCCGCCGAGTTCCGTCACAAGTCTCGTCCCATCCGCAACGCCGTCCCTGTGGATATCTAAAACCACTTCGATGGACGGATATTTCTGTAAAAGTCCCGTGATCCCATCAAGTGCATAGGTATACGCCGCACTCCGGTCCAGCTTTCCGTCCCGATAATCGTAAACACTCTCATCATGAAACACGTTGTAACCGCGTTCCCGCAAAAGGACCGCCAGCTCCTCTCCCAGATGGATCACATCCGCCTCCGGATTTTCCGGATAATCCGCGTAAGTCTCCTGGGAGTGGGTGTGGTAGATCAGGATCTGCGGACTGTCCGCATTCTTTTCGATGGAAAGATCGGTGGACAGAAATGTTTCTGCCTGCATCAGATCACGGCTCGCCGTCGTGGTCGGATGGACATTATAGAATTTTTTCATCAGATAGTCGTAATCATTCAGTTTTTCTAATATAATGCCGGAATTTCCGGTGTTGAAAATTCCGGATGCCAGGAGATTGTCATCCGATGCAGCTCTTTCCTCATGAAGCTGCCCGCTTTCGGTTTGTTCTGACAGACTGCTTTCGTCTAGTCCTCCGTTCATCCCCTCTTTTATTCCCTCGTTCGCATTTCCGCCTTCCTGTATTGTTTGCCCGCTTTCGTCCCCGTTTTCCTGTATCATTTTCCCGCTTTCGTCCCTGTATTCTTCCTCTCCAGCCTCCCTGCCTGCGATCCATTCCGCCCGCATCGCCTCGTTCTCATTTTCGATCCCGAAGATTTCTTCATACTCCGCATTCAGCCCGCTGTTTTCATTTTTCCGACTTTCCCGGAAAAACGATACGCCTTCATCTTCTTTCCACGCAGGAAGAAATCCCCGCACAATATCGTCAGCGATCTGTACCGCATGATCCTCATAAAATTTACCCAGCGAAACCGAAAAAACTTTTCTCCCCAGATATAAAACTGCCGCACATACCGCCGCGATCCCGATCCACAGCCCGGCATACCGGAGGACTCCCAGTAAATTCCCGAACATCTGCACGACAAACCGGCGGTCCGCCTGAAGCATCCGCTTAAAATAGTACCATCTCCGCCTCATCCTTACCGCCCGGCCCGCCGTTTCCTTACATTTTATGTGCAAGAGCGGTGATTCAGTACCTTTACGCCCGATCGCCGGATACCAATCAAGTCTGCTGCTTTTTTCGAGTACATCACGCTATCGCTGCTGAAGAAATCGCATTTTCTTCACTGGATTTTTCTTATCTCATTTCGGATAAATTTCGCACACACTTTCCATCAGCTCCTGTAACGGAATCATTTTTCGTAACTGTTCATTACACGCCTACAGGAACCTCCCCTGGAGCTTCCTTCGGATGCATAGCAGATTTATTACAGTCAACGCAGCAAGTGCACAGATCTGCTGAACAGTTACCCTTTTTCATTTATTGTAAAACAGCGCCCCATGGATCGCCTCCGATATCGTATAGCTCAGAAAATCCACCCGCTCATCAATATCGTGCGGAGTCACATACATGGGACCAAGATCCGGCTTTAAAAGTTCCTTGACGAGTTCAAAAGTCTCCTCAACCCGGAGCATTTCCGGTATCATCCGCTTTTCCTCTCTTCTCCGGGGTTCTTCCTTCGTCCATTTTCCACCGTTTTTTCGCGTTTCCTTATCTTCCTCTGTTTCTTCGGTCTTGATTGCTTCTTTCTTCGTTTTTTCTTTCTTTGTTCCTTTCTCCTCATCACCGGATCCGCATTCCACCCGCTCTCTCAGCACCTCCGTCATCGCCCCGACCGTGTCGTACACGATCGCCGCCGCCCCGACAACCATCGGAATCCCGATCGCAAAGACCGGGATCCCCAGCGTCTCCTCCGTCAGCCCGCTCCGGTGATTTCCGACCCCGGATCCCGGTCGGATCCCCGTATCGGCAAGCTGCACCGTGACTCCGAGTCTCCCCGCACTCCTGGCCGCCAGCGCATCCACAACGATAACGGCATCCGGCTCTGTCTCCCGCACGATCCCCTTTACGATCTCCGCCGTCTCCATCCCCGTCTGCGCCATGACTCCCGGTGTGATCCCACTCAGGATCGGATATCCATGCTTCCAGCAAAAATCCGTCCCGTACTCCATCGCCAGATGCCGCGTCGCCTGGAGATGCTCCAGCACCTTCGGTCCCAGCGCATCCGGCGTCGCCTCCGGATTTCCAAGCCCCACGACCAGCGTCCTCACCGGCCGCTCCATCCGCTCCGCCTCAAGCCCATGATCCACAAACATCCCCCGCAAAAGCCCCGATAACTCCTCCGAGACCTCCCTGTGGTAATCCTCGTCCTTCTTCGCAAGCGACGGCGCATCCAGCGTCAGATACACACCGACCGGCTTTCCGAGCGCCTCTTCCCCTCTCTCATCACACACCAAGACCTCCGTCACCCGGATCCCTGCGTCCGCCGCTTCCCACTCCCGCATCCGGACCCCCGCGATCTCACTCCCGCTCTCCCAGACCCGCTCCCGCTCCTCGATCGCCAGATCCGTCCGCACCACAAAATCAACATCCGCCTGCCTCATAGCATCTTCTCCTTCCTACCCACGAAAAGTAACCAGA
Organism: Pilosibacter sp. NGB245; assembly: GCF_057397225.1. NCBI lineage: Bacteria > Bacillati > Bacillota > Clostridia > Eubacteriales > Clostridiaceae > Pilosibacter > Pilosibacter sp. NGB245. Next base: position 2,536,499 of record NZ_CM171584.1, read on the forward strand.
CTCTCTTATTTTTCTCTCGAAAAAAGCAATTTATGTATTGACATCCTGGGAAATATTCGCTAGAATGTAATAGTATGTTTACATTGAACTGTCCGTGTCCAGGCTTTGATGCAAAACAAACAGAGATAATTTTTAAAATAATATGGAGGTGTACAGATTGGCTAACATCAAATCTGCAAAGAAAAGAATCGTAGTAGCAGAGACAAGAGCTGCTAGAAACAAAGCAATCAGATCCAAAGTGAAAACTTTCGTTAAGAAGGTAGAAGCTGCAATTACTGCTGGCGACAAGGCTGCTGCACAGGCTGCACTTCTTGCTGCTACAAGCGAGATCGACAAGGCTACTTCCAAGGGCGTATATCACAAGAATACCGCTTCCAGAAAAGTATCCCGTTTGGCTAAAGCTGTAAGCGCAATGGCTTAATTATCATCGAACTGGATTATTACGCATAAATAAAAAAGAACCGCTGATTCCGAGGGTGTGTCGGAACCGGCGGTTCTTTTTTTCACTCCCGCCACTACACAGCGCAGGTATGGCTTCAGACTCAGACGCCTGATTCCAGGGGCTCTGGCTTCCTCTTGGCTCGCGGGAAAATGCGTTGGAGAACAGGGGACACTTGTCTGAGCGCAGCGAGTTGTGTCCCCTGCTCTCCGCCCTTAGCATTTTTTCGCAAGCCTAGAGGAACCGCCCCAGAAATCCACTCGCGCCGGTGGCTGAAGCCATACCTGCGCGTCCCCTCGCCAATCCAACACCCAGCGCCGGTCTGCCTTCAGACTCAGGCGCCTGAGTCTGAAGGCAGGCCGGCGCGTACCTTTCGCCAAGTTTCTAAAGCTAACTTTCCGCCATACCTACCGATACTTCCTAGCGATCAACAACTCCACCGCCAACCGATCCGACAACCTCCCCGTCTTCACCGCTTCCTCCGATTCCACGCAAAACTCCACATAAGAAAGGATCTGCTCCCGCGAAAACGCCCTCGCCTGCGCGATCAGCTTCCCCGCCACAAACGGCGGCACCTTCACCTTCGAAGCGATCTCCCCCTTCTGGGCGCCCTTCCCCGCAAGCTCCTTCACCTGCAGAAGCTGGTTAAACTGCTTCGCGATCAGAAACATGATCCTCATCGGCGGCTCCTTCAAAGTCAGAAGATCCTCATAGAGATCCATCGCCTTCCTCGTATTCCCCGCGACGATCGCCGTCACCATCTCAAAGATCCGGTTCGTGACATGAACCGTCCCGACCGCCTCGACGTCCTCCTTCGTGATCACCTCGCGCCCCATCGTGTAGCAGATCAGCTTCTCCAGCTCCATCCGGATATTCTCCATATCATCCCCGGTCCGCTCCATAAAATACTCCATGACCTGGCGAGTGATCTTCTTCCCGTCCTTTGCGAGGATCCCCGCCGCCCAGCGCATGAGCTGATCCGCATCCTGCTTCTTTAACTCTGCCGCATATCCATTGTCCTTGACCTTCTTATAAAGCTTGTTCCTCTTATCGACCTCGCTCTCCACAAAGACCATGCAGGTCGATTCCGGGATCTCCGCGATATAATTCACAAGCTCCTCCGGCGCACTGTTCTTGAAAAATCCGCTGCCGTCGACCATCACAAGCCGCCGCTCAGCAAAAAAAGGCATGGTGTCCGCGAGACTTATGATCTCCTTCACGTCCGGCCCCTTGCCCTCAAAATAGTTGTAATTCATCGTGTCATCCCCGGCAATCGCCTCCCGGAGACGCTTTTTATAACTGTTCACAAGAAACGGTTCATCCCCAAACAGCAGATAGACCCGCTTAAATGTTTTCTCTTTGATATCCTGGTTTAATGTCTGCATAACCGCCTCCGTGAACTGTACATTTGATCATTTTCTGCCATCCATTCTATCAGAGATGCCACTGCCGGTCAAGCTGCGCCTTTTCCCCTGTCACTGGCCCCTGTCGCTTGATATACGAAAAGCGACCATATTGTTACAATATGATCGCCCTTTTTCGTTGCTCTATTCCCAACCTGTTCTCAATGCTTTCTCAGCACATACCCCAGCCTGTCCACATCGAAATTGATCACCTGCTCCGCCGGAAAATCAAGTTCCTTTAACAGCGCCATCGAATCCTCAAAATGTCCGATCTCATAGCAGATATGGCTGTCCGTCCCCATGAGCACCATGGTGTGATACTTTTTGCATGCCTCCAGGACCTTCCTGATATTTTTCGGTCCGTTAATCCTCGTCGAAAGCGGATTTAACGACCCGTTGTTGAGCTCGATGGCCGTATGGTTTTCCGCAGCTGCAGCCGCAACCTCATCCGGATCGATCGGATACCGGTCATCATCCGGATGACCGATGACCGTCACATTCAGGTTCTCGGCAGCGCCCACGAGCGCCGCCGTATTCTTCACGATCCCAAGATTTGCGATACACGGCGTATGAAGACTTGCAATGATGTAATCCATCTTTGAGAGGATCGGCTCCTCCACATCGATCGAGCCGTGTTCATCAAAAATATTCGCCTCGATCCCGTTCACCAGGCGGACCCCATCCACCTCCTTCGGGATCACCTTAAAATTTTGGAAATAGATGAGCGGTGCCGTTCCCGGCATCATCCGCGCGTGCTCACTCGTTCCAAGGACCTCAAGCCCCATCTTTTTCGCCTCTTCCAGGTTCTCCTTCAGCGTACTGTACGCATGTCCGCTGGCCAGCGTGTGCGTGTGCAGATCCATCAGTGCTCTCAGTTCCATATCAGCCTGCCTTCTTTCTTAAATAGATCGTCTCGCCTTCGTTGTAGAGCTGTCCCTGTCCGGTGTAGACGTTATAGACCGCATCCGTTGTCCGGACCGCGTAGTGGATCTCACGGCCGTTGTACTGTCGGTTCACGATATCCCCGCGGATCCCGTTTCCGTCACGGCTGATCTCGAACTCCTCCGGGCGCACCGGACAGAGTCCCTTGACAAGAAATTCCTTCGCCGCCGGTTCTGTCTCGAAGACAACGTCCTGGTTCTCCACCTTGAACATGTTTCCGAGCCACTTTCCCTTCACGAGATTGCATTTGCTGACAAACGTCGCCGCAAATTCCGTCTGCGGATTGCAGTAAACCTGCTCCGGCGTGTCAAGCTGCTCGATCTTTCCGCTCTTCATGATCAGGATCCGGTCCGCCATGGCGAGCGCCTCACTCTGATCGTGCGTCACATAGATGATCGTTGCCCCCGTGAGCTTGTGAATGTTCTGGATCTCCCGGCGCATGCTGATCTTTAACTCCGCGTCAAGAGCGCTGAGCGGCTCATCCATCAGAAGGATCGACGGCTTCGCGACAATGGCGCGCGCCAGGGAGACGCGCTGTTTCTGTCCGCCTGAGAGCTCCCCCGGATACCGCTTTTCCATCGTGGAAAGTCCCACCGCCTCGATCGCCTGGTCCACGGCTTTCCGTTTTTCGTCCTCCGTCATGGTACAGCGCTTACTGTTTAACGGAAACTCCACATGCTCCCGCACGGTCATGTGCGGCCAGAGAGCAAACGACTGGAATACCATTCCGAGATTTCTCTTCTCCACAGGAACATTTTCATTCTGGGAAGAAAAGATCTCCCCGTCCTTCAGGATGCTCCCCTCGGTCGGCGCCTCAAATCCGCCGATGATCCGGAGAAGTGTTGTCTTTCCGCATCCGGACGGCCCCAGGATCGCCAGAAATTCTCCGTCACGGATCTCCAGGGAAATATCATCTAATGCTGTGAAATTTCCGAATTTTTTAGTAATATGATCAATTTTAAGGCTCATTTTATTCTCATTTCTCCTCGTTCTTGTTTCCTTACGCTCCCTGTCCGACCGCATGGTCTCCGACTTCTTCCGCACTGCCCTCCTGTACCTTCGGGCGCTTTGCGTCCTCCTCATCCTTCTTCTTTACGAGAGCCACCAGGCTGTACACAAAGAATACGATGAATACGATCACTGCGGACATTGCCGCGGACAGACTGTAATCTCCGCCCTGCTGCAGGTTGAAGATCGTAAGACCGATCGTCTTTGTCCCGGCACTCGCGAGCATGGACGACAGCGTCAGCTCCGTCAGCGATGAGACAAAGATCAGGAAGGAACTCGAGAGGATCTGCTTCGCCATGACCGGGATCATGATCTTTCTCCAGATCGTCACTTTTCCGGCTCCGAACACTCTTCCCGCCTCCTCGAGCGCTGGTTCCACGGAGAGCATCGCCGTCGTACTTCCCTTGATCTGTAAGACCACGTATCTTGTCGCATAGGCGATCATCAGGATCTTTACGGTTCCGTAGACACCGGGAACGATGGTCCAGTGGAAGATCATGGCGAGTGCCAGGACGATTCCCGGAAGCGCATATGTCAGTGAGGCCGCGGACTCAAACATCATGGCCGCCTTCGAGTGTTTCCGCACCTTGAGGTACGCAGTCGCCGTACCTGCGATGATACAAATGATACAGGTGACAATGGCAAGCAGGATGCTGTTGAACACTGCCTGACGGACTCCTGCATTCGTAAATACGAACTGGAAGTTCTTGAGCGACAGGTTCTCCGGGCGGAATTTCGTGCCGTAATTCTTTAAAAAAGCGCTCATGATCATGGAAATCACAGGAACCACCGTAAATCCCGCCAGGACTCCGAGGCTTCCCCACTCGAGGATCCGTCTCCACTTCGTCGGAAGCTCATAGCGGACGGAAGTATCTTCCTTCACGCTCTCCAGGTTTGAATTCTTCCGGATCAGCTTTCCCTGGATCAGGGTGCCGCCGATCGCAATGAACGAGAGGATCACGGAGAGGGATGCCGCTTTATGGAAGGAATCCGGTCCGAAGCTGATCGCTTTCTCATAAATGTAAGTGCTGAGCACCGGAATTCCGGAGGAGATCCCTAAGAATGCCGGGATGCTGAAATTGTCGATGGATGCAAGAAACGCCAGCATGCCGCCGCCCGCGATCGCCGGCATCGCCTGGACCATGGTGATCTTCCGGATCGTCTGAAAAGGCGTATAGCCGGAAGTCCGCCCTGCCCACTCCATGTCGCGCGGGATCTTTCTGAGCATTCCCACTACAAGGAGATAGACGACCGGGATGTTGCAGATCCCCATCACAAGGATGATCCCCGGAAGCGTGTAGATATCGATGACCGGAAGTCCGATATTTTTCAATGTCGTGTTCACAAACCCGCGTTTCAGGAGCAGACTGCTCCAGGACAAGGTGATGATGTAGGAAGGGATGATGTACGGGGCAAGGACGAGGAGCTCCAGGAGCTTTTTCCTCTTCACATTCGTGTAGGCGTTTAAGAATGCGAAGAAACTTCCCGCCGCCACCGCGATCGCCGTCGAAGATACCGATATGATCAGCGTGTTCCGGATCGCTTTTGCCGTCCTCTCCTCATGCAGCATGTCCACATAGTTTTGCAGACCAAAGCCTCCGTCGGTCGTCAGACTCATCCGAAGGAGGCTTAAAATCGGCATAATAAATATGAAGCATACTGCGAGGAAAAAGAGGATCCGGCCTGCAATTGTTTTAGTATTACTGGATTTCATGATTTTTCCTCTTATTGTGTACAAATAGCGGTTCGTCCATGTCACTCTGATGGACCGGATGAGCAGACTTGCCGAGCCATTATTTTTCTGATTATTCAAACATCTTGGAGAATGCTTCCTTGTCGGAATCTCTTGTCTCGACCAGAGTCGGAAGATCGTAAGTCAGGTTTGTGATCTCATCTGCGCTCTTTAAGCCCTCCGGAGCCGCAACTCCTTTTCTGATCGGGGTGTAACCGATCTCGGCTGTCGCTTTCTGGCCGTCCTCGGAGAGGATAAAGTCTACGAAGGATTCAGCTGCAGCCTCGTTCTTTGTTCCGGCAACGATACCGATCGGCTCTGTGACACAGAGGGAACCTTCGGACGGGTACACGAATTCGATCGGAGCTCCGTCATTTTTGGAGCGGATCGCCATGTAGTCTACGAGAAGACCGAGACCATTCTCTCCTGCAACAACTGCCTTCTGGACAGCTCCGTTGCCCTTGTCGACCTTCACGCCGTTGTCCTTTAAGCCCTGATAGAACTCCCATCCAAGACCGTCTGTTCTCGTGATGACTCCGAGGTTATATGCAGCTGCTCCGGAATAAAGCGGGCTCGGCATGATCAGCTCGTCCTTGTACTCTGCCTTTGTGAGGTCCGCTAAAGACTCCGGAATGTTGGAGATCACATCGGTATTGACCGCGATACCGGTGCTGATGATCTTTGTTCCTGTGTAGGTGTGATCCGCGTCATAGAAGCTCGGATCGATCTCGGAGAGTTCCGGGGACTCATAGCTCATCAGGATGTCTTTCGCCTTTAAGGACTCGAACGTCGCCGCATCGGATACGAGAAGGACATCTGCGAGAACGGAACCGGCCTCTTTCTCTGCGAGGACCTTGCTGACAACTTCCTCAGTTCCGCTTCTGAAGATCTCAACCTTTACATCCGGGCAGGATTTATTGTACTCTTCCACCAGCGCCTGGATGTCTGCCTCCGGCTGGGAGGTGTAGACGGTCAGGGTTCCTGATGCGTCCTTCTTCTCTGCTGCCGTTGTCTCCGCCGCCGTTGTTTCTGCTGCCGTTGTCGCTGCCGCTGTTGTCTGTGCAGCCGTTGTCTCCGCCGGTTTACTGTTGGAACTGCAGCCTGTAAGTGCCAGGATAGCCGCTGTTGTTAAAAGTACGTTTAATTTCTTCATTTCTTTTCTCCTTCAGTGTTTGTATATATTGAATGTTTTCTGTAAGCGCTTCGTAACGATCTCCCTCCTCATAGCCCTCGATGACCATCGGAAAGCCATATGCCAGAAGTCTCGGGTAGATCTCCTCAAAATCAAAATCACCGTCCGGGATCGGCGTGTGAAGTTTTGTGCCTTTCTTGTTTGTCAGATGAACCTTTGAGACGCGTCCCATGATACGGATGTTCTCGAAAAATTCCTCCTCCGTCAGGCTGTGTGCCAGATCGATCGTGTAGGTCAGCTTTCCTCTCAAATCCCTCACGATCCCGAACATGCCGTCCGGCGTCGTCGCCATCTCCTTCGGAATGTGTTCCATGATCTCCATGGAGATATCCACGCCCCGCTCCTTCGCGTATCCGTAAAATTCCCGAATGCTTTCGTAGGCCCGGTCTCTGGCCGCCTCGTCCTCTTTTAATGTGTATCTCGGCGGATGAACCGTCACCTCGTCAGCTCCAAGCTCCACAGCCAGATCCACCGATGACTTGATCTCCTCCACGGATGCCCTCCGGACCGCATCGTTTAATGCCGCGTAGTTCAGATCCCAGCTCTTTGCGTGGACTACGATGTTCAGGCCCAGCTCTTTTTTCAGCCTGCGGATCGTTTCCAGATCCAGCTTTTTCGTCTCCGCATGCTGCGCCCACAATTCGATCCCGTCAAAGCCATTCTCTGCCGCTGTCCTCATGAGCGTCTCTGCATCGGCGTCCCACATGAGCGTCGATGAAAAATAAAATCCTTTCATTCTGTTTCTTTCCTCCAGACAAACAGAATTATAGAAACAGGATGTAAAATTCAAAAGGATTACTTTGTAAAATTTCGGTAAGCGAAAACCAAAATCTTTTTTGCGGATGTAAAGTCCTGTCATTTTGTGTCAAGGAACGTCATGATTTCGATATAAGTTACGAATTACCTTTTTAACTCGGTCTCATCCCTGAAATGACAAGAAGACAGTGAGCTTTTTTCAAGTTAAATACATCCATGATCCATCATACGGTCAATCGGACATATGTGACTTATGTAATTTCTTTTCGTATAAGCCGCACCTTGGTTCCTCTTCACATGGATTCCCTGCAGCGTCTTTGCTCCCGCCGCGGCCGGCTTATCGTCGCGGCCGGCTTATCATTTCTCCCGGATCATCGTCCGCACCCGGATCTTCTTTCCATCCGTCCGGATCATGACGGCGCCGGATTTTCCGGTCTCGAGGATCTCAGAACCGGCTTCTTTCAGTCGTTCCTTCACTTCCGGTGCCGGATGGCCGTAGCGGTTCTTTCTTCCATAGGAGAGCACTGTGATCGACGGGGACAGGGTTTCTATAAACCTTTCCCCTGAGGATGTCGCAGAACCATGGTGACCGGCTTTTAAGACCGTCACAGGAGTCAGGATCCCGGAATCCAGAAGTATTTTCTCCCCGCTTTCTTCCATATCTCCCGTGAGAAGCAGCGAAAACCGTTTAAGCGTCAGGCGAAATACCAGGGATTCCTCATTCCGGTCTGCGAATTCCCTCTCCCCGTCCGGGGACAGGCATTCCAGCTTCATTCCTTTTCCCGGAAAATCTTTCCATATATCGCCGCGTTCGGCATAAAACACAGGAATCCCCTGCTTTTTTGCCAGCTCCGCCATCGTCCCGTAGATCTCATCTGTTCCTGCTTCCGGCATCATAAGACCGCCCACCATGATCCCCGATTCCGGGTGTTCTAAAAGATACCGGATCCCGTTGATGTGGTCCTGGTCTCCATGGGTCATGACGGCAAGATCCAGGTGCGCCACACCCTGACTCTTGAGATACGGGACCAGCGTCTTCTCCCCGACCGTCTTCTGCTGGCTGCTGCCGCAGTCCACAAGGACTGCTTTGTCGGATGAACGCAGAACGATCCCGTCACCCTGCCCGACGTCGAGGAATGTGACGGAAAGACCTGCGGGGCGGGATGGGAGAAGGAAACAGAATGCGGCGAGCCAGCAGACAGTAAGACCGAACAGGCGCTTCCTTTTATCGAACTGCATTCTGCATTTTCTCTGATGTTCCAATTGTCTGACTGATTTACAGACTCTCTTTCTGATCATGTTTTTTTCTGAATTTTCTGTTTTTTGTCCGTCCGCCATTTCTACATCTTTTTTTCCAATCTTTCCTCTGTCTTTTTCTCCTCTCTCCCAACCGTTTTCTGCCATCATTTTCCCAAATTTTTCCCAGGTTTTCTCTCCCCGCTCATAGATAACCGCTCCCAGGATCAGACATCCGTAATAAAAACCGATCTTCCACACCTCCGGCTGCCCAAAAACGAGCTCCGCCCCCGGAAGCTTTCCGGTGCTGCTGCAGACGAATTCATAAAAACGCAAAATATAATGTGCGCCTCCGAGCATGGCGCTCCCCACCGATATTGATAAAAAGGACAGACCAAGTCCAAGAAATCCCGATATGATCACATACGTCATCAGCGGGATCACGATAAGATTTAAGAACACCCCGTAGAGCGGGATTCCAAAAGAATGCCAGAGAATGACGGGTGCCGTCACCATCTGGAGTGAAAGACTTGTAAAAAAGGCGGACGCCGCCGCAGAAGACCGTTCCCCCGCAAAAATCTTTTCCCCGCGAACCGAAAACAATCGTCCCGGGTAGACTAACGATGTGACGGCGAGAAAAGAGAGCTGAAATGAGGCCTGCGTCAAAAGAAAAGGATGAGCGAGCAGGAGTCCCACAGCCGGAATGCACATCGCCGTCGGAAGATCGTAGGTCCTCCCAACAGCCGCCGCCAGAAAGGAGAGCAGCGCCATCGAGACCGCCCGTACCACAGAGGCACCGGAGCCCACCATCATCCCGTAGACGCAGAGAAAGCCGCCTGCACCCACTCCCGCAAACCAGAATCCTGCCCCGCCTTTCCGGAATATTTTCCAGATTCCGAGTCCGACGATGGAGACATGAAGTCCGCTGATCGCCAGAAGGTGGGAAATCCCGTTTTTCCGGTAAAGTTCATAGACGGCACTGTCCAGATCCTCTTTCTCCCCGAACAGGACCGCCGACAGGATCCCGGCATCCTCCGGGAGTGCAATCGTCTTTAAGCGTTCCGAAAGAGATCGGCGGATCCGGTACAGGCGATCGGCGATGATCCGTGTTTTTCCTCCGGTCACCGCATATCCGTCCGCGTAGACGATCCCGGAGATCCCCCGGGACCTGCAGTACAGACGGTAATCGAACCCGCCCGGATTTCTCGCCGGATCCGCAGCCTTTCCCTCTCCAAAGACACGGATCCTTTTTCCTGCAGAAAGTGACTCTGAATTCCATCCCACACTTTCACTTTCATTTGTTTCTGCTTCCACGATCTCAAGGTAACATAAAACTCTCCGGAATCTCCCCACCAGTCCGCCGTTTTCCTCTTCCGAGGTACAGTCCCCGAGAACAACCTCCAGCGTCCCGTCCTTCTCCTTCACCGACCGGACGGTCCCGTTTAAAACCACTCCATCCTCCTGTTCCTCCAGAAAAAATCCCTCTTCCCGCAAAAATGCCGCCTGTTCCGCCTCCATCCTGAGACTCCCCACAGCCAGTCCCGCCATAAAAAGAAGGACTGGCAGCCTGTATCTGCTCTTCCGGCGCGCAAATGCGCACACCAAAAAGAGCAGCCAGACTGCCAGTCCAAAAATAATCTGCTCTGCCGGGATCCACAGGTTCAGTGCCTCTCCAAGTACCAATCCCCCTGTCACACACAGCAAAGGTCTTTTAATCGTTTTTTCCTCCTGCGATATAATCGTAGTTTCGTTCAAACACCGTGCTCAACGGGATCTGGTCCCGGAACACATCGTCTTGGGACCCGTTGATCCGGATCTGCACACGGCTCACCGTGGAAAGTTCCGCGAGGGAATCCACGATGGAATAGATCGGAATGTATGCCGCCACATCCAGACTGTTGTTCAGGAACGCCGCATTAAAGTTGATCGAGCAGACGGAATCGTTGACGGACACATTCAAAAGCTTTACATCCGACGGGATCGTCGCGTAATGGCCGAGCTCCTGCGGTCCCTCGATCAGCTGCTCCACGATCAGACGTTCCAGAGAAGTATTGCTGTTTTGCATGACTTCCCGTTTTTCTTCCACCAGCTGATCCCCTGTCTCGTTGGCAAAATACAGCGTCAGCTCGGTCCGCTCGAAGGAGTTGACATCCCGGATACTGTCCACGAAATCTGACGCCGACAACATCCCGACCGGGTTTCCGGCTGCATCCGTGATCGGCTGCTCTGCACAGTAGATGCTCAGATACTCGATCCCCGGGATCTGGGTCAGCGTCTTTGTGAGAGCCGCCCGGCACAGGATCTCCTGCACGGAATTCATCAGCGCATAATTGGCATCCGCGTACAGGTACAGAACATTTCCTTCGATCCGATAGGTGATCTTTTCGATCCGCTCCGGCAGCGCTCTCTGACAATCGAGATCCGCCGGAACATTTCCCATCTTATCGAGCAGCTCCCGCACCAGCGCGTCTGTATCCGCCGTTTCCGTCCGGTACTCACTCCCGACAAGCTGGATCCCGGATGCGTTTAAATAGTAGATCGTATAGGCATTTCCGCTCTGCTCCACAGCTTTTTCCCCTGTACAGCCGCTCAAAGCAAACAGAAGTGCGAAGAGGAGAAAAAATGCCCGAATCTTCAACAATTTCTTCATTTTTCCCTCCTACGGAATATAGATGAGCGGGATCCGCACCATGAAGGTGCTTCCCTCTCCCTCGACGCTGTCCACCCGGATCGCGCCGTGATGCATCAGGACCACGCTTCTCGTGATCGCGAGTCCGAGGCCGGTACCTCCGGTCTCCCGGGACCGCGCCTTGTCCACGCGGTAAAAACGCTCAAAAACTCTTTCCTTAAATTCCGCAGGGATCCCGATCCCGGAATCTGCCACTTTCAGATAGAAGAACTTATGGTCAGCATCCAGCGTTACCCGGACCCAGCCATCTTCTTTGTTATACTTGACCGCATTCTCCACAAGATTGTTTATCGCCAGTGAGAACTTCACCTCATCGATATCCGCCGTGACATCGCGCTTACTCTCAAAGATCAGCTCAATGTTCCGTTTTCTGGCGATCGGGCGCAGGCGCTTTAAGACCATCTCGATCAGTCCGTTGATCTGGACCTGCGTGCAGGAAAGCTCCGAGGATGCCTTGTCCATCCGCACAAGAGTCAGAAGATCATCGATGATCTTGCTCTCCCGGTCGATTTCGTCCGAAATATCATGCATAAATTCCTGGTAAAGCTCCTTCGGCGCGTCCTCCATTCCCATCAGGGAATCCGCCAGGACACGGATCGACGTGATCGGAGTCTTGAGCTCATGGGAGACATTGGAAACAAATTCCTGCCTCGACTGATCCACAGCCTTTAGCTTCTCCAGCGTCTTATTGATCGTCCCGGAGATCTGCTTCGTCTCCCGGTATGCTTCCTCGTTGACATCCTCATCCAGATTTCCGTCACCCGCGCGCCGGATCGACGCGATCAGCGTTCCGAACGGCTTCATGATCAGGTGAACTGACAGGATTGTCACGATCAGTACGATGACGAAGATCATCATCTCGTACAGGGATGCCTTATCTTTCAGGCTCTCCTCCAGGCTGTACATGCTCTCCGTGGACGCGGTAACGATCATCACTCCGGCTGTCTTTCCCGTCGTGATCGTTCCCGTCTCCTGCTCAAATTCCGGGATCGGGATCGCCAGGACGAAGTAATGTTTCAGACTGTCGTACCGGCTCGTGTTCTCTCCCTGGAAACACCGGATCACCTCGTCCGAGATCAGCGTCTTTCCGTCAGAGATCGCGAACGTATCCTCAACGATCTTAAAGCCGGAATTTACGATCAGGATCCGCCCGCTGAAGATATCCGACAGGAGCGATAATTCTGTGTCGATGGCCGCATTATCCAGCGCGGAGTTTGTGAGGTATCCGCTTCTCGACATCTTATTGCTCAGGATCTGACACTGGTTCTGGACATCGATGATTCTGCGCTCCACCTGCTCCTGCCGCGAGGAGCGGGCGAGGATCCGGCTCTCCACGAGGAGCGGGATCATACAGAATAAAACAGTCAGGATGATCAGAGGAAGTTTGACGCTCGGCGTATGTTTCCGGTAGATCTCCCGGATCCGTTCCCTAATTTTTCTCATGTTCCTCTTCCATCTTTCTTGTTGCCGTCAGCGCAAGGCTGCCCGGTCCGATATGGCAGGCAATGCTCAGGGAAAGCGGTGCCAGATAGATATCTGCGTCCGGGAATCGCTCTTCCACTTCCTTCTTAAACTCCAGAGCCGCCTCCTCGTTGTCCGAATGGGCGATCGCAAGGTGGCAGTCTTTGCACTCACTGTCATGAAGTCTCTCATCCAGCTCTTTCTGGATCGCATTCATCATCAGTGTCTTCGCCTGCTTCATCGTGCGGGCCTTTGCAAAGGAATCCAGCTTTTCTCCCAGGATGATCAGGACCGGCTTGATCCTTAAAAGTGTGCCGAGAGCCGCGGCCGCCGGTGTGATGCGTCCGCCTTTTTTCAGGTATTTCAGGGTGTCCACCGTGACAAAGATCACGGAATCAGCCGCTGTCTCCTCCAGGCACTTTTTGATCTGTGCGCCGTCCATTCCCATATCTGCCAGCATCATCGTGTCCTTCACGGACTGATACTGGGTCACGGAGATCCGGTGATTATCAACGACAAATACCTTTCCCTCGTACTCGTCCTCTCCCGCCAGCATCATTGCAGTCGCGCAGGATCCGGAAAGTCCGGCGGACATCGGGATGTGGACGATCTGATCATACTCTTTTAACAGTTCATCCCACAGTTTCATGATGGAGTCCGGTGTCGGCTGTGAGGTCGAGATATCGGAATTGTCCTTCAGCCTCTGATAAAACTGCTCCTGGGTCAGTGTAATATCCTCATAATACGTTTCTCCATCTATCATAAACGGCATCGGCAGGACCGTGATCCCCATCTCTTTTGCCTGTGCCTGGGTGATCCCGCTGTTGCTGTCTGTAACAACTGCGATCTTCATACAAAATTTCCCCTTTCTGTTTCTCTTCGCCCGTTACTATATCATACGGATTTTTCCATTCAGAAAATTCCTACCTTTGAAAAGTAACCCTGTCCCGCTGCGTTTTTTCTTTTCTTCCACGCAGACAGACCTTCTTTTTATTTTAACCGATTTCCTATATAAATGGAAGTCCAAAACTACCCAAACTGTGGACGAATATTCAAAAATATGATATGCTGAGCAGTAAGCGAGTGAAAAACATGCTTGCATGTTTGGCACGAGCGGCGAAGCCGATTACGGCAGCTGCGCAGCAGCGCTTAGCACGAAGTGCGAGCCGTAATATGTTTGAGCAGTAAGTGAGTGAAAAACATGCTTGCATGTTTGGCACTTTATTTTAAATTCTGGAGGGAAAGGTTATGCCTTATTGTCCGAAATGTGATATGGAATTTGTTGAGGGGATCAAGATCTGCAGCGACTGCGGCGGTCCTCTCGTGGAATCAAAAGAAGTCGCTGACGCGATGAAACAGAAAGAAAAAGAAGAACAGCTTGCCGTCATGGCGCAGGAGATGGATCCGTTCTCCGGTGAGATGGCCAAAACAGAAGACGCGGATCCCGACGAAATCTCTTCCGCCAAAAAGAAGCCGGCTGACGAGATCGTCCATGCCTACGTCGATAAAGGGCAGCGCTACGAGGACATGAGCTCCTCCGCATCCGCATTTTTCCTGGTCGGCGGGGTTCTCGCCGTGGGAGCAGCGCTCTGCCTTCTCGGCGTCTTCCATCTCCCGATGGAGGGATTCCAGAAATACATCTTTGAGGGGGCACTTGTCATTCTCGCCGTCGCCAGCCTTGTCGTCGCCGTCTCCTCAAGGAAACGCGCCGCCGAGTTAAAAGTGGAAGCCGACGACGAAAAACGGGAGACTCAGGAGATCATCGACTGGTTCTTAAAGAATTATTCCGCAAAAGAACTCGATGAGCAGCTCTTGATGGAAGATCCGGATCTTTCCGGTGAAGAGCTGAGTCTCAAGCGCTTCGAGCTGATCCAGGATTTTCTGATCACCGGCCGCGATATTCCGGACCAGGCCTACGCAGATTCGCTGTGTGAGATGCTGTACGCGAAGCTGTATGATGAGTAATTTTCCATTAGACAAAAAGGACTGTCTGGCTGATAATTTTTCAGTCAGACAGTTCTTTTATTTGATACTTTTCATGGTAGGAATTTTCTGAACTGAAAATTCTGTATGATACAGTTCTGGCCGCGGATTTCCTACCTGTCTTTTTCACCATTTCGGATATGACTCGTCACACGCTCTGCTCTACTCAAATTTCACGATTTCCTTCTTTAACCTCATCATGATCTTCTTCTCGAGCCGCGAAATATAGGACTGCGAGATTCCCATGAGATCCGCCACCTCCTTCTGGGTCATCTCCGCCCCGTCCTGGCGCTTTAGGCCGTAGCGCAGCTCCACGATCTTCCGCTCTCTCGGACTCAGCCGGCCCACCGCATTTTTCAGGAGATCCTTTTCCACCTCGTCCTCCATGTCCTTGTAGATCACATCCTCATCGGTGCCAAGGATATCCGATAAGAGCAGCTCATTTCCATCCCAGTCCACGTTTAACGGCTCATCGATGGAGACCTCCAGCTTCATCTTGCTGGTTCTCCTGAGATACATGAGGATCTCATTCTCGATGCATCTGGACGCGTAAGTCGCCAGCTTGATATTCTTCGTCGGATTGAACGTATTGATCGCCTTGATGAGACCGATCGTCCCGATAGAGATCAGGTCTTCGACCCCGACGCTCGTGTTGTCAAATTTCTTTGCTATGTAAACGACCAGACGGAGATTGTGTTCGATCAGCTCTGATTTTGCCTCTTTTTCCTCCTCCGTTCCAAACTTATTTAACGCCTCCGTCTCCTCCTTCAAGGACAGCGGTGCCGGGAGGATATCCGCGCCTCCGATATAATGGATTTCCCCGCGCTCCGGCCGGATCATTGTCCGGAATCCCATCACTTTTTTTAACCGAAACCGGTTTGGCATAGAAATTCTCATGATCATACTCATTTTCTCCCTTTCATAACTTATCAGTGAAAAGACTTTCCGGCAGGATCATCGTAAAATCTTTTCTGAAAAACAGCGGTTCCTTCGAGACAGCCACGACCGGTCTGTCAATCCGGACACTCCTGTTTTCTCCGTCCATGATCTCCATCCGGTCGAACAGGATCCCCGGAAGCATTCCGCTTTTTGTCCCTACCGCCCGGTACGGGATCATCAGGACGCCTGCCGGCTCGCTCCCAAACTCTTTCGCATCTGCCGCTGCGATAATGCTGACCGGCTTTCCCGTCACAGGTTCCACGAGACGGTTCCCGGAATCCTCCATCGCGGTAAACTCCTTCGATCTTCCGTTCAGGAAAAGTCGGACCTGATACCTCATTTTTCCGATCACCGGCCGCTTCACGAGCGCCTCCGCAAAGAAGCGGACTCCCGCACAGAAAAATCCCATAAACAGAAGACTTTTCCACCCGGTGAGAAAGCAGCGCTCCCGCAAGACCGCAAGACCGCTCTGCAGGATCCCCGCTGACAAGACCAGCAGCCCAAGCTCCTTTCCCCTTTGAAAGAACGCTTTTTTCCATCCGGACACTCTTTTTGGGGGAAGCGCAGCCGTTATAATCAAAAAACCGTTTATCAGAACTTTTCCGCTTTCCCAGAAAATCCAGACCGCCAGGCTTCTTCCCGTAATCCGTGCTGCGATTCCTGACAGCTCAAGGCAGGAAACTGCGGTCCCGCAAAGTCCGCCTGCAATTCCCGCCGCCAAAAGCCGGAAAACAGAAATCTTCTTTCTCCCGAGCACCGCCGCCAGCCACAGGATCAAGACATCCCGGTACGCCTCTTCCAGAAAAAAGAGATCGGCGTACCATTCATATTCCACCGGGATTCCCCCTTTCCGCATTCCGGACCGTCAAAGACCGCCCATACTGCGTCAGACAGGATTTTCAGTTCCGATCATCCGTCCCCGAAATCCTGATATCGTTTTCCAACAGTATACCTGTCTTCCTATCCGGAATTTGTCAAAGCGGGGACGCGAACCCTGGAAACTCATCGGGTTCTTCCAACAGATTCTTCCCTGTTTTTTCGTAAAAATTGGAAATTTTCGCTGATATTTGCAGGATCTGTGAAAACAGAGGAAAAAAAGAATGCGGATCCAGACATTTTCCTGTCGGGATCCGCGATGAATTTTTATAGAAGTGATGTATAAAATCTCAGCCATGCTGTGCCTTTTAGTTTCACAGGAAGTTCCATCGGAATTTTCTATGAAACCAAAAAGACCCGGGAAGATTTCTCTCCCTGGGTCCTCATATGTTCATCCTTACTGTTTTTAAGCAGCTTGTCCATTCTCAGGATCTTATCTGCGGTTCTTTAAGAAATCCGGGATGTTGATCTGAGTCTCGCCGCGCTGTGCCGGACGGTAAACCGGTGCGTTTCCGGTCGGAATATTGTACTTCGGAGCAGACTCTGTTGTAGCTGCTGCCTCAGACGGAACTTTTACGGTCGGAGCAGTTCTCTGGATCGGAGCCTGCTGAGCCGGAACTTTTGTCTTATAGTTTGTAAAGTCCTTCATTGCGCGCTCAACCGGTGTGTTTGCGCCGTGAGCGTCAAGACCTGTCGCGATAACAGTGATCGTTACCTCGTCCTCTGCGTTCTCATCGTACATTGCACCGAAGATGATGTTTGCATCATCACCTGCGAGCTCCTGAACATAACCGGCAGCCTCGTTTGCCTCGATCAGGCTGATATCACCGGAAATGTTGATGATCACGTGGGAAGCGCCCTCGATCGTTGTCTCAAGAAGCGGGCTGGATACAGCCTGTTTTACAGCCTCGAGTGCCTTCTCGTCGCCCTTCGCCTTGCCGATACCGATATGTGCGATGCCCTTGTCTGTCATTACAGTCTGAACATCTGCGAAGTCAAGATTGATAAGACCCGGAACGTTGATCAGATCTGTGATTCCCTGTACAGCCTGAAGAAGGACCTCATCGGCTTTCTTTAATGCATCCGGCATGGTTGTCCGTCTGTCAACGATCTCAAGGAGACGGTCGTTCGGGATTACGATCAGAGTGTCAACTGCGTTCTTTAAGTTCTCGATTCCCTTTAACGCGTTGTTCATTCTCTGTCTTGCTTCAAAACGGAACGGCTTTGTTACAACGCCGACTGTCAGAATTCCCATATCTTTCGCGATCTGAGCGATCACCGGAGCTGCACCGGTACCGGTTCCGCCGCCCATACCACAGGTAACGAATACCATATCGGCTCCCTTTAATGCCTGGGAGATCTCCTCCTGGCTCTCCTCGGCTGCCTTCTCACCGATCTCCGGTTTTGCACCGGCGCCAAGTCCTTTTGTGAGCTTCTCACCGATCTGCATAGCAGTCGGAGCTTTACAGAACTGAAGCGCCTGTTTATCTGTGTTGATACCGATAAACTCCACGCCCATAATATTTTCTTCTACCATGCGGTTTACCGCGTTATTTCCGGCGCCGCCGACACCGATCACAAGAATTCTTGCGGCATTCTCTGCCTCGTTTATCTTAATCTCTAACAAGAATGTCTCCTCCTTTAATATCTATCAATCTATTATATTTTCATTAGCATGGCATAAAAATCCCAAGTTAATCTAACATATATCATATTTGATTTTTTGAAAAATATCAACCTTTAATTTATGGTTTTTTGATGGTTTTTTTTAGTTTTTCTTCACGAAACGGTATGTCGGGCTGGAATTCGTCTCATCGTAAGTATCCAGATACAAAGTACCGGAGAGACCGGAAAGTTCCGGCATGATATCATGAAGTTCCGCGATCTTTCCGTCGAGGCTGTCAGAGTTCCCGAGTTCCACCGTAATATCTCCCATCACAAGCTCCGCCTCTTTGTAGCTGCTGTAATTGATCCTGTCCACCTGGATGCCGCTGACGTTCAGTACCTGCGTCAGATTTAAGATCTCTCCGAAGATATCCTGATCCGCCACAGGAAGCGGCTGGTGCAGGACGATATGTCCGAACTCCAGCCCGGTGATCACCGGAACTCCCGGAAGCTGTTCAGAAGAACTCTCAACGATGATCCCGTCCTTATCAAAGTACATATAGCTGCTCATATAGGAAACGCAGCCCACAACGCTCTTCTCGAAAACAACGACCTCCACCTTCGTGGGACTCTTGAAATTGATCTTGTATTCCTCGATGAACGGAATGGACTTATGTTCCTTAAACCGGTTCTGATAGTAGCAGAACGCAGAATTTCTCGACCATTTCCCGTCAAACAAAAGCGACTCGATCTGTTCCTTTGTATATTGTTTGTTGCCGCTCACTTCCACATCCTTGATGCGGACCGAAAAGATGAGGACGAGAAGAATGATGAGGATTCCCAGAATCACCCCGAGAATGATCCCCTTCTTTCTTCCGCCTCTCCTATGATACATTCCAAAACCGCTGCTGCTCCTTCTCCCGAAATGGATCCCGAAGCCGCGCCTTCCAAAACCAAGTCCTCTTCTTCTAAATAACATTCCTCTCACCCGTTATCTGCCTGATCGCAGCCTGCTGTACCGGGAAGTATTTCCGGTACACAGCCGCCGCATGATCTCTTTTTCTTAAAGAATATTCTCTTCAATGTCCGCTCCCAGTATTCTGAGATCTCTTCCGATATCTTCATATCCGCGCTTTAAGTGTCCCCGGTCCGAGACCACGCTGAGTCCGTCTGCCGACAGAGCTGCGACGAGAAGCGCTGCTCCGCCGCGAAGATCCGGTGTCTCGACAACTCCGGGAAGAAGCGGATATCTTCCTTTTATTATGGCTGTATCTCCGTGAACCGATACATCGGCTCCAAAAGACGCAAGACGCACCGCCGCCTCGAATCTCGCCTCGTATACGGTCTCCCGGATCTGGCTCTCCCCGGTTCCCGACGCCTCCGCCGCGAGAAAGACCGACTGCAGATCCGTCGGAAATCCCGGATACGGTCCGGTATCGATCGTGATCCCGGCCGGGCGCCGTTCCATCACCATGCGGATCCTCGCCTTCGGACCGGCTGCCCCGAAGATCCGGAGTCCGGCCCCCATTTTCCGGAGTGCCTTTAACGGTTCCACCAGGACGACCGGCTCCACTCCGGTGATCTCGATCTCGCCGCCGGATGCCGCTGCCGCCGCCAGGTATGTCCCGGCGCAGATCCTGTCTCCCGCTGTCACATGGTTTGTCGGAAAGAGCTTTTCCACTCCAGTCACCGTGATGGTCCCGGTCCGCTCCCCGCTGATCTTCGCTCCCATGGACCGCAAAAATCCGCAGAGTTCCGCGATCTCCGGCTCCCGCGCACAGTTGAGGAGTTTCGTCGTACCGGACGCCAGCACAGCAGCCATCACCGCATTCTCCGTCGCCCCGACACTCGGATATGGAAAACGGAATGTTGTTCCGCAAAACGTTTCCGCCTTTGCAATCAGCATTCCGCCATCATCAAGTATCTCTGCTCCCATTGCCCGGAGCACATCCAGATGAAAATCGATCGGACGTTTTCCGATCACGCAGCCGCCCGGATACCAGGTCGTCACCTCCCCGCCTCTGGAAAGCAGCGGTCCTAAGAGCAGACTGGAAGACCTCATCTTCCCCACTGTCTCCTTCGGGATCACTGTCCCCGAAAGCCCTGAGGCATCGATCATAAGAACATCATCCTCAAAGATCACCCGGCATCCCAGGTCTCTGATGATCTCCGCCATGAGGAACACGTCCGAGATTCTCGGAACATTCCGGATCTCGGTGCATCCTTCCGTGAGGAGACTCGCCGCCATCATCGGCAGTACTGCATTTTTTGAACCCTGGATCTTTATTTTTCCACGCAGAGGCCTGAGCCCCTGAACTTTATATACCTGCAAACCGATTCCCCCGCATATGCCGCTATAAAACAGTATATGCGGAAAAATATTTTTTGTTCCTGTTCTGCGCCTTACATTTTCAGGACGCTTACGCCTGTTCCAGCCGGATCCGGTTGGACACGCTCAGGACCATTCCCATTTCCACCATCAAAAACAGGACCGACGTACCTCCGTAACTGATAAACGGAAGTGTGATACCTGTGTTCGGGATCACGTTGGTAACAACGGCGATGTTTAAGACAACCTGGATCGCGATATGCGCCAGGACGCCTGTCACCAGCATCGCACCGAACAGATCCGGCGCGTTTCCCGCAATGACAAGGAAACGGTACAGCATGAAGAGGAACATGAAGATCACGGCGATCGCGCCGAAAAGTCCCAGCTCCTCACAGATCACCGCAAAGATCATATCATTCTGCGGCTCCGGAAGGAAACTTAATTTCTGGATACTCTGTCCGAGCCCCTTTCCGAGAAGTCCGCCGGAACCGATCGCATAAAGTCCCTGTAAGACCTGATATCCGCCGGACTTCGGGTATGCCTCCGGATTTTTCCATACCAGGATTCTGCTCAGCTGGTAGGAGTGAAGGATTCCCGCTTTCTCCATGGCGATGGCCACAGGGGGGGCGAATACGATCACGACGATCAGCACCACCACGACCAATATAAACGGCCATTTTCTCTTGCATGCGACAAACATCATCACAAAAGCGATCCCGCAGATGATGATACCGGAACTCAGGTTGTTCAGCATGACAAAGAGTGCCAGCGGTCCGAGCAGCACCGCAAGCATTCCCCACACGCGCCATTCATTGATCCGTTTTCCAAGTCTCGTGATGACGACCGCAAGAAACAGGATCATCACGATCTTTACGAGCTCTGCAGGCTGGAAACGCAGAGATCTTGTTCCCAGCCATCTTTTTTTACCGTTTACTGCGATTCCCAGCGGAGTAAAGGTTACGAGGAATTCGCAGATGTAGGATACGACCACTGCCGGAACGGCAAACTTCGCAAAAAAGTGGTAGTCGATCTTTGAGATGATGAGCATCATGATGAATCCCACAACGGCGATTCCTCCCTGACGTATCATATAGTAGGTGGACGGCTGCCCGCTCACCTGCGCATTGTACGCACTGGAGCTGTAGATCATGATCAGTCCGAATGCCGTCAGGAAGATGATGACCACAAGAAGGTCATAATCATAGAAGCGGCGGGCTTTCTTTTTCCGTCTTTCCTCTTCCTGTTCGGGCTCTCCCCGCATCTGCATCTGCTGTCTGCGGAGCATCTCCTGCCTCTCCTGCATTTCCTGGCGCTGCTGCATCAGAAGCTGTTCCCGGCGCTGTCCTTCCTGCTGGCGTTTCGCCCGTTCTCTTTCGATCTGCTGGCGCTCCACCTGCTTTCCGGACATCTGCTGGCGCTGCATTTGCTGACGTTTTGCCTGCTGGCGCTGTACCGCCTGTCTCTGTGCCTGTGCCCTGCCGCCGGCTTTTCGAACCTTTTTTCGAGCCACGCTAAGCCTCCATTACAGGGCGTTGACGCATTCCTTAAAGATCCGTCCACGCTCCTCAAAGTTCTTGAACATTCCCCAGCTGGCGCATGCCGGGGAGAGCAGCACATAATCGCCTGCATTTGCGTAGGAAGCACATACCTGAACAGCTTCCTGCATATCTTCCGCGTACATGATATCGGTGATGCCATGTTTCTTCGCGCACTCAGCGATCTTATCTCTCGTCTGACCGATGAGAACGAGATAGCGGACTTTTCCGTCAAAACTCTCGATCCACTCGTCGTACTCGGAATGCTTATCATATCCGCCCGCGATCAGAAGTGTCGGTCCCGGCATCGCCTTGATAGCCTGGATCGCTGCATCCGGGTTTGTTCCCTTGGAGTCGTTATAATAAGTAACGCCGAAACGTTCTCTCACATACTCAATCCTGTGCTCGACTGCCTTGAATTCCTTGCACGCCTCGCGGATCATATCCATCGGGACACCTAAACGGATCGCGATCGCAACAGCTGTCATCACATTCTCATGGTTATGTCTTCCGATGATATTTAATTCGTTGACGTCAAGGACTTTCTCGCTCTTTCCGTCATGACGGTAGATGATGAGATCGCCGTCCATGAAGATGCCCTCGTCGAGCTTCTCCTTGCTGCTGAAGTAGAGGACCTTGCACTTTAAGGTCTTTCCGAACTCTCTGAGGACCGGATCCTCGTAGTTTAATACGCAGGTATCTTCCTCTGTCTGATTTCTTGTAATTCCTTCCTTTACCTGAATATAGCATTCCATCGTCTTATGGCGGTCCAGGTGGTCCGGAGTGATGTTTGTGATCGCGGACACGTTCGGATGGAAGTCCATGATCGTCTCGAGCTGGAAGCTGGAAACCTCAGCGACTGTCACGGACTCATCAGTTGTCTCGAGTGCGTGGGCAGTATACGGATCTCCGATATTTCCTACTACGAATACGCTCTTATAAAACTTCTTCATGATCTCTCCGGTGAGCGCTGTCGTCGTTGTCTTTCCGTTTGTGCCGGTGATCGCGGCAAGTTTTCCCTTTGAGCAGTGGTAAGCGAGCTCGATCTCACTCCAGATCGGGATCTTCGCCTCGTCGATCACCGCAACGAACGGTGCCTCAAGTGGGATGCCCGGGCTGATCACGCATAACTCTACCCCTGCAAGGTCTGTCTTTTTCAGTTCTCCGAGAACGATGGTCACTTTCGCGCCTTCGTCAAATTTTGCTTTCAGTTTTTCTTCGGAAAGTTTCTCATTTCCATCATAAAGGATCACTTCGCCGCCCTGGGCAAGCAGAAGTTTTGCTGCGGAAATACCGCTGATCCCTGTTCCTGCAACTAATACTTTCTGTGACATGGTTTCTCCTCCTATATGTTTATAATCCCAGATAGGCAACCAGGCAAAGGATTGCCGTAATGATCGAGAATACTGCGACAACTCTCGTCTCGGACCATCCGCAGAGCTCAAAGTGATGGTGGATCGGAGCCATCTTGAAGATCCTCTTTCCGCCGGTCTTTTTAAAGTATGTGACCTGGATGATCACGGAAAGGACCTCCACCAGGTAGATCAGACCGACAAGTGCGATAAAGATCGGCATCTGCATCATAAACGCGCTGGATGCCACGAAACCGCCGAGAGCCAGGGAACCTGTATCTCCCATAAAGACCTTCGCCGGATATACGTTGAACAGTAAAAATCCCAACAGACTTCCGACTACCGCACCGGTGATCGGGCTGATCCCGCTGTCCTCGCCGATCGCGACCACTGTAAAGAAGGTCGCTACGAGGATCGTCACGCTCGTGCAGAGTCCGTCGAGTCCATCCGTAAAGTTTACGCCGTTGTCTGTACCGAGAACGATAAAGAATACCGCCGGGACAAACAGCCAGCCGAGATTCAGATAATATCCGTTCTCAAATCCGCCGGTGAACGGGATCAGCATTCCTGTTCCCACATCCCCGGAGGTCATCAGATAATAGGTGAAGATCCCGGTAATGATAAACTGACCGATGAGTTTCTGGATCGGATTCAGTCCTTCCGACCGCTTCATGACGATTTTGATGTAGTCGTCCAGGAAACCGATGATCCCGAATCCGACTGTCACGAACAGGATCGGAATGATCCTCGGATAGCTCTTGATATAGAATAAGGATGTGATCACGGTCGCCGTGAGAATAATGAGTCCTCCCATTGTCGGAGTTCCCTGTTTCTTTAAATGGCTCTGCGGGCCGTCATCGCGGACCTGCTGCCCGAATTTCAGGCGGTGAAGGAAAGGGATCACCACCGGGCAGAGCGCCGCACTGATCGCAAAGGCGATAATGATCGCCAGGATTGTCTCATTTACCATACTGAACCTCATATTTCCAGTTGCACCTCATACTTCCTATGTAAATATCGCGGGACCGGCCTGTTTTTCATCACATTTTCCGGTCTGCCGCGTAAATAGTATACGTCCTTTTCTCTTAATAATCAATCGAAATTTGTATCTGTTCCGTACCTTCACGCCCACGCGCAAAAATTCATTCCTGATCGGCAGGATCCACTCTTTCCACATCCAGATACGGCAGGATATTTGAAAAGATATCCGCGATCACCGGAGCCGCGATCGTGCCGCCGTAATAGATCCCCACCGGCTCATCGATCGTGATCAGAGCGATCACCTGAGGATCATCCGCCGGCGCGAAACCCAGGAAAGAAGAAATATACTTCTTTAAGCTTCTCGGGAGCTTTTCGGATGTCGCCGTCTTTCCGCCGATCCGGTATTCCGGGAGCTTTGCTCGTTTTCCGCTACCCTCCGCTACCACCTGCTCTAAAATATAGCGCATGGTCTCACTCGTGGATCCCGATACGACGCCGCTCCTTTCCGGGTAGGAAAATTTCCTGTAAAACATCCCGTCCGTGCTCTCCGCGCTGACCGCGAAGTGCGGTGTGATCCGCCTTCCCCCGTTTATGATGGAGGAGGCCGTCGTGATGAGCTGGATGGGTGTGATCTGGAAAGACTGACCGAAGGAAACCGTCGCAAGTTCGACTAACCCCATATTTTCCTTTTTATGCATGATCGTCGCCGCCTCGCCCGGAAGATCGATCCCGGTCTTTCCGAGAAGTCCGAACTGTTCAAAATAGTGGTAGAACGAATCCACGCCGAGTCTCTGTCCCACGTCGATGAATACCGGATTGCAGGAATTCATCGCGCCCTGGAGGAATGTCTCCGCACCATGTCCGCCGACTTTATGGCAGCGGATCTTCCGGTCCTCCACGATCCGGAATCCCGGACAGGAAAATTTATCGTCCAGATGGACCACTCCGGCCTCAAGTCCGGCAGCGGCTGTGATGATCTTAAATGTGGATCCCGGCTCATACGTATCGTTGATACAGCGGTTCCTCCACATTTTGTTCCGCGCATCCTGAAGCTCTGCCCCTGTGAGTCCGCTGCTTTCCCCGCTCAATGAAAACGGGTCGTTCAGGTCAAATTCCGGCGCATTCACCATCGCGTAGATCTCTCCGTTCTGAGGATTCATGATGATGATGGAGACCGCCTTTGCACCTTTTTTCTCCATGACCTGGTATGCAGCCTGCTCCGCGTACTTCTGGATATTCACATCCAGACTCACGGTCAGGGTATTTCCGGGGATCGGTTCCACCCGCTCCTCCGCGACATTTTGAAGTTCTGTCCCTTTCGCGTCTGAGAGTGTCAGGATCAGACCGTCCTGTCCCTTCAGATATTTCTCGTACATGACTTCCAGACCGATGATCCCCTGATTGTCCGTCCCTGTAAATCCAAGAACTTTGGATGCGAGACTTCCGTAAGGATAATAGCGCCTGTAGTCCTCATCGACTTTTACGCCGGAAAGTCCGAGATTCATGATCTCGTCCCCCACCGACTTTTCCACATTCGTCCGGATGATCTCCCTGGAAGACCACTTTTCCACTTTTTTCCGGACTTCCTCCTCGGAAAGATCCAGGATCCGCGCAAGCTCCCGGATCACTTTCTCCGGCTCCTTCACCTGATTGTGGATCACGGACACCGTGCAGACCGTCCGGTTCGCCGCGATCACGGTCCCGTTCCGGTCCACGATCTCACCCCTAGCGGCCTTGATGGTCCGCTCCCGCTCATGGAGCGCATCCGCCATTTTGCTGTAATGATCCGATCTTGCGATCATCAGGAACCCCAGCTGTCCGCATAAGCCTGTCATCAGGAGCGCCGAGATCACAAAAACGACCAGGATTTTTTTCCTGTGATATGTCAGAAATTCCGCCATCTCCAAAACTTTCAACAAAAAGTCTTGGTAACTAATATACGGGACTTCCCGTTTTATCATGCGCAAAAATCCATGTTCTCAGCTTCCGGTCTGCATTTTCCTCTTTCCCGTTCGATCCGCTACATCGCAAGGAATCCGGCCAGAGCCCGTTTCGCCCCGGTAAGTCTCTCCTCAAACTGCGGATAAAAATCCTCTTCTTTTTTATAAGGAGACAGGTAAAACTGCCGGATCAGATACAGGCTGATCGTCTTCGCAGCCTGTCCGGACGTATCTTTCCCGATCACGCGCTCCAGATCCTTTAAAAAATAATGCCAGGTACAGACAAAAGCGTCATAGCGCTTTGGCTCCGGCATATCGATCCATTTCCTGACTTTTACTTTGGCGCGGGTCTCCTTCGCACACTCGTAGACCTGTAAAAAATAGCGGAATCCGCCGTCCTCATAGATCCTTCCGAGAGGAAACAGTCGGCAGATCCCCGGACGGTACGCATGGATCGTGCATCGTCCATTTGCGTCCAGAAAAGAACAGGTCTCTTCCTCACCGCTCATTTTAAGGTTCGGGAGAATGATCCCGTCCACCACATTTAACTCCAGCGGTCCCGCCAAAAGCGCCTCAAACGTTTTTCCGGTCCCGGCTGTCATGCGGTACGCGTCAAAAGGATCGAGGACCACGGAGGTCCCCATCCCGGTACAGCAGGCGTGGCAGCCCTCGCACCCGGCGCAGTCCGCCTTCACCATATCATCCAGGCCATAGAGTTTTCCGTCGGAAACCTCTGCCATATCCATCTCTCTGTTCATCGTCTTCTCTCCACGTGGCAAAACACGCTCCGCGCATTTCCCCATTATTGTGACAGCAGCCAGAGCCCTGCGCATTGCGCGGACTCCGGCTTATCGTTTGCGTAATTCCATGCAGCAGGCATAAGCTGACCGGTCTTCACCGGAATTACTGTGCAGCCTGCGTCGTCTCCATCGTCTCTTCCGCTCCGTCCTGCACAGTCTCCGTCTCCTGAACGGCTTCCATGCTCTGGGCTTCCGCTGTGCCCGCATCTGAACCATCGGAAGTGTCCGCCGGCATATCATCCGGCAGCCCGAGACCGTCATCAAACGGGACCACTTCATCCTGCGGTGTTGTCTCCTGCGGGATCACATTTCCGTCAGCGTCCGTCGGCGCTTCTGTCTCCGCCTCAGTCTCTCCTGTTCCGGGCTCCAGTCCGCCTTCATTGTTGTTCGTGATCCCCTCACTCTGGTCCGCGAGACTTGCGTCCTCCGCCGCGGTATCTGTATCCGGGAACACATTCAGGTAAGGAAGAGCCTCCGTCATGATCTTCTGGAAAATCTCTGTAGCGAATGTACTGTGCGCCTGCTCTTTTCCCGGAAGGTTCGGGGTATCGATGACCACATATACAAGAAGCTGCGGATCATCCGCCGGTGCAAAGCCGCAGAAAGATACGAGATAGTTGTGTGCGGAACGCGGAAGCTTCTCCGCTGTTCCTGTCTTTCCGCCGACCTTATATCCGGCAACACGTCCCGCTTTTCCGGTTCCTTCCTCGTCATCGACGGTCATGAACAGTGCATGACGGATAAATTCGCTGGTGGACTCGGATACCGTCTCCCGAACCAGGTTCGGCTCGATCTTTCTGACGACTGATCCCTGATCATTCACGATCTGTTTTACCACATGCGGTTCATAGTAGGAACCGCCATTGATGACAGAGGCGAATGCCGCTGCCATCTGGATCATCGTGCAGTTATAACTCTGTCCAAAAGAGTTTACCGCAAGGTCCGTCGGTCCCATATTGTCGGAATTGTAGATCAGTCCGTACGCCTCACCCGGAAGATCGATCCCGGTCTTCTGGCCCATACCGAATAATTTCTGATATTTCGCAAAGCGCTGGATCCCGAGTTTTGCCGCGATCTGCATCATGACATCGTTGCAGGATTTCATCAGGGACTGCTCTACCGTGAGGATCCCGTGTCCATAGATGCTGACACATTTGATCCTGTATCCGCCGACATCCTGTCCGCCGTCACAGAGGAATGTATCGTTTTGTCCGATCACGCCCTCCTCCAGACCGGCTGCAACTGTCATCGGCTTCGCCGGGGAACCCGGCTCGTAGGTATCGTTTACACAGTAATTTCTCCACATCTGGTTCCAGGCATCCATCCTGCCTTCATCCGTCATGGCAGCGATCTCCTCCTGGGAGTAGGCGCTGCTCAGATCTCTCGGATTATTCAGGTCGAATCTCCTGTTGGAGGACATGGCAAGGATCTCGCCGTTTCTCGGGTCCATGGCGATGACAGCCGCGGTCTTGCTTCCGATCCCGCTCATCCACTCATCGATATATTTTTCCACGATGCGCTGGATGTTCACGTCGATGGTGGAAACGATCGTGTTTCCGTTCTCGGCGGACTTGATGACCTTCTCCATGTTGGCCTCATCATCCAGATAGCCGTACTCTCTTCCGTTTGTTCCTGTCAGCTGGTCGTTGTAATACTGCTCGATCCCGCCGCTTCCCTGTTTTCCGTTATCATAGGAAAAGCCGATCACATTGCAGGCCAGCGTGTTGTACGGGTAAAATCTCCGGTACTCATCCTCAAACCAGACACCTTTGACCTTCTTTCCGCTGTCATCCTTCGACTTTGCGTAGGCATCGTTCAGTTCCTTCTTCTTTGCCTCGAATTCTTCCTTCTTATCCGCAGAGATCTGCTTCTCATACGGCACATAGTAGGAATTCTCGTTTGCGGAGATCACAGCCATCAGGTCCGCCCGGTCGTACCCGAACACCTCGCAGAGGGCGGACACCGTCGGCTCCAGATAGTTATCCTTATCCTGGTTGATCTGATTCGGGTCGAGGATCAGGTTGTAGACCTTCTCGCTCGTCGCCAGATACGTTCCGTTTCTGTCCACGATATCACCGCGGCGGTACGGGATCGTCCGGCTGTCGTAGGAGGAATGCTGGTTCAATACGATCTGGGTGTAGTCTGCGTTTTTATCCTTGATCATCCGGTATAAAACAATGACAAGACCAAACAAAGCCAGCGTCGTTACGAGAACCGTAACCGCCAGCTTTTCTTTCATACTCATGGTAAAAACTCTTTTATTATTACCGTTCCGGGATGTCTTCATACTGTCTTACATACTCGCTTTCCGTCTTATTGTATAAGCGGACCTGGTCCTTATTGGCATAAACCATTCCCAGCTCCTCTGTTGCTACCTTATACACATAATCCAGGTCCACCGACGTGTTGATCCTTGTAAGAAGGGCGTCGTTGTCCCCTTTCAGCTTTTCAATACTCTCCTCCAGGCTTTCAATGTGATTCAGTCTCGCCGTCACGGAAGACTGGAGCTTTAAATAGCTCACACAGATATACAGCGTGCAAATCATAGCCGCTGTCAGCAGTAATACGGAAAAAAGATTCATCTGAAGCGCTTTTTCCTGATTTCTCCGAACTGTAACGGTATGGGATGAATTCCGTTTCTTCTGCTTTCTTCTTTCCTGCCCCTCATACTGCGGAGCACGCTCGATCTTGCGGACAGTATTTCCCTCTACATATTCGGTTGCCTGTGGGGCTCTTCTCCGTCTCCTTGCTGCCATACCATCACTTCCTTTCTAAAAATGGCTGTAACTGCTCAGTATCTTCACAGTTATATAGGATTCTTCTTTTGCGATGCTCTCTAGCTTCTCTCAAACACACGAAGCTTCGAGCTCTTTGATCTTCTGTTCTCTTCCAGTTCCTCTTCCGACGGGACGATCGGTTTTCTCGTCACGACACGGCCTTTGCTCTTTCTTCCGCACACGCACACCGGGAAGTCCGGCGGGCAGATACATGGATTTTCATTGGTCCGGAATCTCGTCTTTACGATCCTGTCCTCCAGAGAGTGGAACGTAATAATCGAGAGGCGTCCACCCGGATTTAAGAGATCAATCATCGTGTCAATGGAATCGTTCAACACATCCAGCTCATGGTTCAGTTCGATGCGGATCGCCTGGAATGTCCGTTTTGCCGGATGCCCGCCCTCTGCGCGGATCTTTGCAGGGATCGCACCGCGGATGATCTCCGCGAGCTGCAGTGTCGTCTCGATCGGGTGGATCTCCCGCTCTCTCACGATATGCTTCGCGATATTCTTCGCAAAGCGGTCCTCACCGTAATCGCGGATGATCTTATACAACTCCATCTCGCTGTATCCGTTTACGATGTCCGCCGCTGTCTTATCGTTTCTCTGGTCCATTCTCATGTCCAACGGGGCATCCTCCCGGTAGGAGAATCCACGGTCCGCCGTGTCTAACTGGTAGGAAGACACGCCAAGATCCAGGTAAATGCCGTCCACCTTTTCGATTCCAAGGTTAAAGAGCACTTCCCGGATATTTTTGTAGTTGCTTCTGACGATCGTCACTTTATCTTTAAATGGGAGAAGGCGCTCTGTCGCAGCCGCGATCGCGTCCGCGTCCTGATCGATCCCGATCAGGCGTCCGTTTTCGCCAAGTCTCCTCGATACTTCGTATGCATGTCCGCCGCCGCCCAGTGTTCCGTCCACGTAAATACCGTCCGGTTTTACGTTCAGACTGTCGACAGTCTCCATCAGCAGGACTGATTTGTGTTCAAAAATCATATGCCAAGACCTTCCATATTTTCTGCAATTTCTTCCATGTCATCATAGACATTCTTCTCGTTCCAGACTGCCTTATTCCAGATCTCGATCCGGCTTCCGACGCCAACTAAGACAACGTCTTTTTCCAGATGTGCGAATTCTCTTAAAACAGAAGGGATCAGGATCCTTCCCTGCCTGTCCACCTCGCAGGCGCAGGCTCCTGCCAGGAAAAATCTTGAAAACTTTCTGGCATTGGCATTCGTAAGAGGAAGTGCGTGGAGTTTTTCTTCAAAGGATTTCCATTCGGAATTTTCGTACACGAAGAGACACCCGTCCAATCCCTTTGTCACAACGAACTCATCGCCCAGCTGCTCACGGAATTTGGAAGGGACGATCAGACGACCTTTTGCATCGATTGTGTGACTGTACTCCCCTATGAACATGACTCTCCCCGTTGGACGGCGACTGTTTTTTATCCACCGATCCACCATTTTAAACCACTTTTATCCACTTTCCACCACTTCTAATGTAATCTTAGTACATTTACTTTAAAATAGCAAGGAATTTTTCACTTTTTCATGTATAAAAGGAGGTGCGCTTTTTTAGTTATCCACATGCCGGGGAAACGGTGTAAAACCGGATATTTTCAGAGTTTTCCACAGAAAAGATCCCATATGTGCCGGATATAACTGCGCCGGATCCCTCTGCCTGTGACTGATTTCACACCTAAGCAAAGGAATTTTCCTGATGAAATGAAAAAAGCTGCCCATCCGGACAGCTTTTTTCATTTCATCAGGTGTATATTCGATTTTTATGTACTGCGGACTTTAATATCCCGCATCCATATACTCTTCGATCAGCCGGTCAAGCTCCACACTATACCGATAGATCAGATCATATGCCTCTTTTCCATCAATGCTTCCGTTTAGGCGTTTTCTCGCCTCTTCGATCCGATTTACCAGTTCTTCCCTGCTCTCCATATCAGTTTGCTCCCTTTCTCTGGGCGAACGCTTTTCTCCTGTGGTAGATCAGTACCACAAGAGATACCGTCGCCAGCACAACAGATAACGCTTGGGATACCGCAATCCCGGTACCCGGTATCAGGAGAGAATCCGTCCGCAGGCCTTCGATCCATGTTCTTCCGATCCCGTATCCGGCAAGATAGATACAAAGCATTTCCCCCGTGAACGTTTTCCGTTTGCGGAACCAGAGCATAAACATCAGAAGTCCGAAATTCCACAGTGATTCATAGAGGAACGTCGGATGGACCTGAATGTACTCGATCCCGTTGTCAAGGATCAGATGGTCGAGGAGGTTCTGTGAGATCATGCTTTCATTCACGATACTACGTTTGAGCCGCATGGCAAACAGACAGTCCGTATAACGGCCAAAGGCCTCGCAGTTCACAAAGTTTCCCCATCGTCCGATCATCTGTCCGATTACAAGTCCGAGGCAGGCGCTGTCTGCCATGGACAAAAAGGAAAGATGGCGTTTTTTCGTAAATACGAGCAGCGTCAGGATCCCGGCGATCACTCCCCCGTAGATCGCAAGTCCGCCTTTCCTTAAATTCACGATCTCCAGCAGGTGGTCTTTGTAATATCCCCACTGAAAGAAAACATAGTAGATCCGCGCTCCGATGATGGAAAAGATAATCCCGTAGAGTGCGAAATCAACATAAATATCCGGATCCTGTCCCCTGCGCTTCGCGTCGGACTGGGCGACCAGAAGTCCCATGATCATACCGATCCCGATGATCAGCCCGTAGTATGCGAAGGAGATCCCTCCGATCGAAAAGCTCTTCACCATATGCGGGATCGTGATCCCGAGGTGAACGAAGCTTACATCTGCTCCTGTCATATCGTATTTTTTCTCCTTTATTTCTTTGGTGAGTTTTATTTTACTCCGAAAACATGCAAAAAGCAAACAGATTCGCCAGACACTCCTCATGTTTATTCGACAAAAGTTGACGATTCCTGTGGAACTTTCCGGTTACTTTTCGCGGGCAGGAATTTTCTGAACTGAAAATTCCGTATGATACCGTTGTGGCCGCGGGTTTTGCCGATTCGGAATGCGAAGCATCGGCAAAATCCTGTTACGGTATATTTTATACTTTCCATTGACATCAATTTTATAAGTTTTTATACTGAAACCATAAGATGTTGGGGTCAAAAGGTTTTGACCCCCTGTGATACCGTATTGTTCCGCACTTCGTGCTCCCACAATACTCGAAAACATTCATCTGAATTTATCCCTTACAAGGAGGAACAGCCATGGACATTCAATCCTATCTCGATACACTGAAATCATATGAACCTTCCATGATCCGGACGCGCCGCGATCTTCACAGACACGCGGAGACCGGCTGGCTCGAATACCGCACCACCGCGCTTCTTATTAAGAAGTTAAGGGAACACGGGATCCCGGTGAAATACGGAAAAGAGATCATCAACAAGGATTATCTCTGGGCTTACCCGTCTGAAAGCGTTCGGAAAAGCGCCATCGACCGGGCGCTTGCAGAGGGCGCCGACCCGGAAATCATCGAAAAAATGGACAGTTTCACCGGTCTCTGCGCCGTGATCGAGACCGGAACGCCGGGACCTGTCCTCGCACTCCGCTTTGATATCGACTGCAACGATGTCACCGAGAGCACCGATGCGGACCGCCAGCCTGTGAAAGACGGATTCTGCTCGATCCATGACGGCTCCATGCATGCGTGCGGTCATGATGGACACGCATCCCTGGGACTCCACACCTGTATCGCGTTGAATGAGATCAAAAATGATCTTTGCGGGACCATCAAAGTCATCTTCCAGCCCGCCGAGGAAGGAGTCCGCGGCGCACAGTCGATCGCGGAAGGCGGGATCCTCGATGATGTGGACTATCTTCTCACCGGACACCTCGGGATGGGATGGAATACCGGTTCCCTTGTCGCCCTCTCAAAAGGATTTCTCTCCACAACGAAGGTCGATGCCGAATTTAAGGGAGTCTCCGCTCATGCCGGAATGTCCCCGCAGGACGGAAAAAATGCAATCCTTGCGGCATGCTCGGCAACTCTCGCCATGCACACCGCCTGCCAGGACTCCAGAGGCGCATCCCGGATCAACGTCGGAACGATCCAGGGCGGAAGCGGACGGAATGTGGTCCCGGCGGACGCCATGATCCGCTTTGAGACACGCGGGGAGACCGCCGATATTCAGGAGCTTGTCCTGAAAAAGGCGATGAACGCGGTAAACGGGGCCGCTGAAATGTTCGACTGCTCCGTGGATACAAAGATCATGGGCAGCGCTTCGAGTGCCGACAGCAGTGCAGAGCTGGAACCGTTCATCAGGGCCGGAGCCGCGAGAATCCCGGAGATCACCAATTATGTAAAGGAAGCCGCTTTCTCCGGGTCTGAGGATGCCACCTACCTGATGGCAAAAGTCCAGTCCCACGGCAGAAAGGCTGCTTATATGTGCATCGGCTCCAATATTGCTGCTCCGCACCACAATGATCATTTTAATTTTGATGAGTCGTCCCTGCTCACGGGGCTGCGGCTTTATGTCTCCACCGTGTGGGAGATCATGCACCGCTAGTAAAAGACTACGTGGTCTGCACTTCATTTCGGTCAGCGCAGAATATCTGATACCTGCATTGTGAAAATTTTCTCTTAGTTGAAGTTTTTCCTCCGCATCACTGAACCTGTTACCTCGTCGTGTTCAAAAGGTTGAACTTCTCAGAACAGGATAAATTTTGATACAAAAAAGCCATGGAACAGCACATAATACTCATTCCATGGCTTTTCCTGTATTTTTTATAATTCTTCTGTGATAGTCATTTAACAGCTCACATTTCCTGTTATCCTGAGATTGTCACAACAAACTCACAGACTTTCTGCCGGGATCGTATCTATTGTAAAAATTTACGATCCAGTTGAAAAATTATACGTTGAATCTAAAGAGAACAACATCTCCATCCTTCATCACGTAATCCTTACCTTCCATGCGGACAAGACCTTTCTCCTTCGCACCGTTGTAGGAACCGCAGTCTAAAAGATCCTTGTAGTTGACAACCTCTGCCTTGATGAATCCGCGCTCGAAGTCGGAGTGGATCTTTCCTGCTGCCTGCGGAGCTTTTGTGCCAACCTTGATGGTCCATGCACGTGTCTCCTTCTCTCCTGCTGTCAGATAGCTGATCAGGCCAAGGAGACGGTAGCTTGCAGCGATCAGCTTGTCAAGACCGGACTCTTTTAATCCGAGGTCGTCTAAGAACATCTTCTTCTCATCATCGTCGAGTTCAGAAATCTCTTCCTCGATCTGGGCACATACGACAAATACCTCACTGTCGTTTTCTGCCGCGAACTTGCGGACAGCCTGTACATGCGGGTTGGAAGCACCGTCATCTGCGAGATCATCCTCACCTACGTTCGCTGCGAAGATCACCGGTTTCCAGGTGAGAAGGTCGAGAGATGCGACAAATGCCTGCTCCTCCTCGTCCTCGCACTCGAAGCTCTTTGCAAGGTTGCCGTTCTCAAGATGTTCCTTTACGGCCTTTAAGATATTTAATTCCTTCGCGAGTGCCTTGTTGGAAGCTGCGCCTTTTCCCATCTTTGCGATCCGGCGGTCGATGAGCTCGATATCTGAGAAGATCAGCTCCAGGTTGATCGTCTCGATGTCGCGGAGCGGGTCAACGCTTCCGTCTACATGGATGACGTTCGGGTCCTCAAAGCAGCGGACAACATGAACGATCGCGTCAACCTCACGGATATTTGCAAGAAACTGGTTTCCAAGTCCCTCACCTTTGGACGCGCCCTTTACGAGGCCGGCGATATCAACGAACTCGATTACAGCCGGTGTTGTCTTCTCGGAGTGATAGAGGTCTGTTAAAAGTTTTAAACGGAAATCCGGTACCGGTACAACGCCCACGTTCGGGTCGATAGTACAGAACGGATAGTTCGCGGATTCTGCACCCGCCTTTGTCAATGAGTTAAATAAGGTACTTTTTCCTACGTTCGGCAGACCGACGATCCCAAGCTTCATTTTATTTTAATCCCTGTTCGAAGAACCTTTCCATGCAGGGCTCTTCGCCTTTCTTTAATTTTCCTGTACATAATTTTTACTTTTTCGATGTAACTCCCGCTTTCCGGCAAAAAAGTCCATCGCGACTATAAATTATAGCATAAGGGCCCTGCTTTGTAAATCTTAACAGGAATTTTTTGCATGACTGCCGCACTGCCTCACATGTCTACCTTGCAAACCAATCCTTCATGCACTGAAGGACCTGTACCAGTTCCTCCTCTTTGATCACATACGGAACCATCGCGTAGAGGTAATTTAAAAATGGACGGCTGAATACACCTCTCTGGTAAGCATACTCCTGATATCCTTTCAGAACGGCCGGATCGTAGACCTCAACGCAGACACATCCGCCCATGATCCGGACTTCCCGGATCCTCGGGTCTGTGAAACCTGCCATCTCGCGGCGTGTGATCTCCTCGATCTTTCTGATCTTTTCCATGTAATTCTGCGTCTCAAACAGCTCGATCGATGCAAGAGCCGCGCTGCAGGCCAGCGCATTTCCCATGAAGGTCGGTCCATGCATCAGGGCATGTTCCGGAACGTCATCGTAAAAGCCTTCAAATACTTTCCGGTTCGCCACGGTAGCGGCATGGCCGATATATCCGCCTGTCAGAGCCTTTCCGAGAACCAGGATGTCCGGAAGGACAAGATCCGCCACGAAGCGGTTTCCGGTCCGCCCGAATCCGGTCGCCACCTCATCAAAGATCAGGAGCACACCGTACCGGTCACAGAGCTCCCGCGCCTTTTTTAAGAATGAGACATCGTACATCCGCATGCCTCCGGCTCCCTGGAGGAGCGGCTCCACCAATACACAGTTCAGCCGTTCATGGTATGTCTCAAACGCCTGCTCCAGCGCCGTGATCTCCGTCGGGATATGGACGACATATGGGCTTGCCCCGTACGCCTTCAGCACGAAATGATAATCTTCATCATCCCCAGCTTCCATCGTCTTAAAAGTATCTCCATGGTAGGCATGCTCCAGCGCCAGGATCATCGTTCTCTTTTCATCCCCGCGGTTCATGTAGTACTGAAGCGCCATTTTTAACGCAACCTCGACTGCCACACTGCCGGAATCAGAGAAGAAACAGTAGTCCAGATCTCCCGGCAGCCAGGATGCCAGCTTTTCCGAAAGTTTTCTCGCCGGCTCATGGGTCAGTCCGCCGAGCATGACGTGGGAAAACTTTTCCACCTGGGAGATGATCGCCTGGTTGATGACGGGATTCTTATATCCATGGATCACGCTCCACCAAGAGGAAACGGAATCGATCATTTTCTGATCCTTTGTATACAGGTACACCCCGTTTGCGTCCACGATCTCGTACGGTGCCTTCATTGTCTTTAATTGTTCATATGGATACCAGATCATTTTTCTCTTCTCCTTATCTCATCTTTGTTTCCTGCTCCGCCTGTTTCGCGCTGCATGATTTCCCATCGTCATATAAAGACTTCAATTCCTCCGCCCCGATGGAAAGTTCCGTGTCACCATCCGCCACACAGGCGATGACCGGAACTCCTGTATAAAATTCACACATTTTCCGGTTGTCCTCACAGAGCACGTCTCCCTGTCTGTAGTGGTTTAAAATGATCCCCTTCAGAGCGATCCCCTGTTCTTTGAGGTAATATGCGGTCAGAGCCACGCCGTTGATTGTTCCAAGACCCGCGTCCGCGACGATCAGACAGCCAAGGTCACAGGCTTTTACAACATCCGGAAGGCGGAGATCTGCCTCATCGAAGCAGAGCGGACACAGGATCCCGCCGCTTCCCTCCACGGTCACATATTCGTATTTTTCACAGACTTCATGGAACTTTTCCAGTACCGTTTCCATCCGGACCGGATTTCCCTCCAGCCGCGATGCCAGATGCGGGGAGACTGCCGTCTCATAGACGTACGGACACATCTCCTCCAGCGGCTGACGGATCCCCGACATTGTTTTTACCTGAAGAGCATCCCCCGGGATCAGACTGCCGTCCGGGCGCCTCTCATTCCCGCTCATTGCCGCCTTATAGTAGGCCGCGTCCGCTCCGCTCTCCTTCAGCTTTTTCACGATCAAACCGGTCACATACGTCTTTCCGACATCGGTTCCCGTGCCTGTGATAAAAATATTTCTGCTCATCTCTTATCCAAGTCTCCCTTCCCTGATCATCGGGATCATCCGTTTTCCGATCGCCGCAGCCAGAATGCACAGCGCGATATCCCCCGGAACTGCCAGCAAGAAGCAGTATAAAAACAGCGGCCACAGACCGATCGGCGTGTTCAGCACGAAATTACTGATCACATAATAGTAGACCATGCCGAACGCATAGACGATAAAAAGGCCGATGAAATTTGCTGCCAGAAGCCGTCCGTAGCCAGGATGACTTTTCTCATTCGCGATCCGTCCAGTCACATAAGCGGCCGCCGCAAATCCGATGATGTACCCGAAGCTCGGCTGAAAGATGTAGCCAGGCCCGCCGCCCTGCGTAAAGATTGGGAGTCCCGCCAGGCCCAGCACGATGTAGATCACGACCGCCAGCGCCCCGTTTCCGGGGCCGAGAAGAAGCCCGGCCAGCATAGTGAACAGAAACTGCAGGGTAAACGGAACGACCGGAACAGGAACCTTGATAAATGCCCCGACTGCGATCAGCGCGACAAACATCGCGCACAGCACAAGGTCTTTTGTTTTCATACGCTTCAAAATGATTTCCTCCTCAAATACATGAACGTCCCGGCAATCCGGAACATTTTCCCTTGAAATGTCTGAAATCTCCAGCGATCCGGAGCGTCTCAGCTTTCTGCACATGCGCATGCTTTTCCCGTCTCTCCCATACCTTCTGGGACAGCCGCCGCCATCCTCAGATCCCGGGTGGTATCACAGAGAAGAACTGAGAAGGAGCTTATCACAGAATTTTCGTATTGTCAACCTATTGTTTTTATATGGTTGACAATCATATTAAAAAGATACCGACTAAGCTCTATGGCCTACTCGGTATCCTGGTATCATTACGTTTTATCGTTCCTGTTCCCGCGCTCTTCGAACAATCTCACTTCATCCACTCAAACGCGATCCGCGGTGTTCCATCCGGAACGTAAATGATCCCGCATCTCTCAAATCCCTGTTTTTCCAGGGCTTTCTGCATGACTTTATTATGTTCGTGGGTATCGATCCTGATATGGGAGATGTTGGATTTTGCAAAATCCATGATCCGCCCGATGACATTGTGAAGGGTTCCGTCGCTCGCGACACGATGTACCGCGGCGTATGGGGCATCGGATTTCCACTCGCCCTGCTCAATCAGCGCGTAGCATGGGTCTGCGCCGATGATAAAAGCAAAGGCCGCATGGATCTCGCCTGCTTCCTCGAGAACGTACAGATTTCCTGCTTCAATATCCCCCGGAAGCAGACGCTCCGGAGCATCTTCGCCGTCCCACTGGCTGAAATTCCCGTGGTCACGCATGAACTGGCGGGCGGCCGCGTAGATTTCATGGATTCTCGGAAGATCGGCCGGAGCTGCTTTTCTGATCGTAAAGGTATCTTCTGTCATGGATTTCATCCTCCTGCATATGTATATTTTTCACTGGCCTGTTTTCATCATTGTATCACAGCATATTTTGCAAGACAATCTGTCATTTTTTGCGTAAGGATCACAGGGAGGAAAATCCACCGGGATCCTTTGCATCCCGCCCTGTGATCCTCAGTGCAAGTTTCCTGCCACTGCTTATTACTTTACGCAGCAAAAGCGTGAGACTTACTTGCTCTTGTTAAAATATTTCTTCAGTCTTTCCCAGGGCTTACCATGGAATCACCTGTTTTCTGTTCTGTACTTCCTTTGTACTGCTCATAGTATGGTCCAAAATCCGCCTGCTATGCGCGCTGATAACAGGTTCCCTGTTCCATTTTTTCCATGAATCGCATTCCCCGGGCGGTCACATCACCTGAAAAGCTGGAACACACCGCCCGCCGGTTCCATCGCAAACGTCATTTCTTTTTTTGTCACCGGATGAAAAAAAGTCAGCGATGATGCGCAAAGGGCGATCGACTCTCTCTGTCCGCAAAAATTTCCGGCTGATGTTCTTTTTTCTGCCGCCATGCCATACTTCATATCCCCATAAAGCGGCGTTCCATGATACGCCATCTGCACACGGATCTGGTGATGTCTTCCGGTCTTTAATGCAACTTTTACGAGACTCAGCCCTTTTCCGGGCATCCCATTCTCTTCCCCATCGATCGTTTTTAACACCTCATAGGAGAGCTCCGCCTTCTTTGCTCCGGTTATCCCCTTATCCACAACCTGTGAATAATTCCCGTCCGGTGTTTTCACCAGATAATCCACATAGTTATCCACCGTATTCACAGGCTTTCCGTAGACAACTGCCGTGTAGATTTTTTTCATCTTATGGCTCTGAACCTGCTCACTCAAAGCCGCTGCTGCCTGTTTCGTCTTCGCGTACACCATTACACCGGAAACCGGCTTGTCCAGTCTGTGGATAACTCCCACATACGGTTCCTTCCCCGGTGTGCATGATTTGTTGATAACCAGGTGTTTTTTTACCTCACTCACCATATCCGGCGCGAATCGTTTTGCCGCCTGGGATTCCACTCCCGCCGGCTTTACGACGACGATGATCTCGTCATCCTCGTATAATACTTTTAACATCAAAATATTTCCCCTTGCATATTTTTATCGTAAGTGGTATAGTATATTCAAACATGATAAGTAGTTTTCAAAACTACATATCATGTTTCTGGCATTTAATACAGGTTACTCATTCACATGATTGGAGGAATGATTATGGAACTGAAAATAAAAGATCCCGGAAGCGCGCTGACTCACTTTATCGCAATGCTGGCCGCTATGGCTGCCGCAGCGCCGCTTCTCGTAAAAGCCGCATCCGTCCCCGGGACGATGCATTTAAAGGCGCTCAGCGTGTTCATCGTCAGTATGATCCTGCTCTACGCCGCAAGTACGGTCTACCACACCTTCGATATCTCGGAGCATGTCAATAAACTTCTCCGAAAGATCGATCACATGATGATCTTCATCCTGATCGCCGGAACTTACACTCCGGTATGCCTCATCGTCCTCGGAAACCGTTCCGGATACCGGATGCTGTCCCTCGTCTGGGGCATCGCGATCGTGGGAATCATCATCAACGCCCTCTGGATCAACTGCCCGAAGTGGTTCTCCTCCGTGATCTATATCGCGATGGGCTGGGTGTGCGTCATGGCGATCCGTCAGATCGTCGCAGCCCTGACTCCTGCCGCTTTCGCCTGGCTCCTCGCCGGCGGGATCATCTACACGATCGGCGGCGTGATCTACGCTCTGAAACTGCCGATCTTCAACTCAAAGCACAAAAACTTCGGCTCCCACGAGATCTTCCACCTCTTCGTCATGGGCGGAAGCTTCTGCCACTATATGATGATGTACGGATATGTGGCAGCTGCATAAAATTTTCGTAACTGTTCAGTACCTTCACACCTACAGGAACCTCCCCCGGAGCTTCCCTTCGGATGCATGGCAAGTTACACGCAAAAATCCATTCCAGATCGGCTGCGCCGATGGGATTTTTGCCTTCAAACCCATGTTTTCTTACGGTCAGCGCAGTAAATGCGCAGACCTACTGAACAGTTACAAATTTTCCAACTACACCAATTTCTATTGTTTTCATTTCCGGCGCGGCTAAAAACCGCGCCTTTTTCAGTATAGCAGACTTCGGCTGCTTTGTCATTCTGAACTGTTTTGGCGGTTATCCTGCCTGGTTTCATAGAAAGTTCCATCGGCATTTCCTGTGAAATGAAACAAGTGAAAACACGCTTCGCGAGTTTCCCCTTGTTATCGCGACAGTCGGCCAAGGTCTCGCGCAAGCGCGGGCTTTGGCTCGTTGTTCGCGTAAACAGAAAAAGCAGAGCCTGCCAGCATTTCGCCAGCAAGCTCTGCTCATTTATTATTGTTCTTATGCATGACCGGATTCTTACCCCGGGCGCTTTTCCTCACAAGATCCATATTCCGGATCCTGCCTGTCTTTTTATCGTTTCCGTCTCTCTTTGTCCCGCTTCCGCTTCTCCTCGAGCAGCCGGTTAAATTCGGCTTCCGCGTCGCCGCCTTCCGCAATGAGACGCTGTCTTCTCTTTTCCCGCCGGAGTGCTTCCGCTTCCGCCTCTTTCTTGTTGCTCTGGATCCTGAACCAGATACCGCCGCCGATCAGGGCTGCTGCCGCAAGGATCCCCACAATGATCAGGACGATCTTCACCGGGAATGCAGCTCTTACATCTCCGCTTCCGGCCTGGTCCGACGCGTCTTCACCGTCTGCCGCAGTCGTCACATCCGTTTCTCCCATGGTCTCCGTCTCTGTCTGGTCATCGGTATTTCCGTCGTCGGACGAAGAATCCGCTGCGTCCGCACTTTCTTCGGACGGTTCTTCCGCAGCCGTGGTCTCCGTCCCGCCTGCTGCCTCCGCAGCCGCGAGCGCCTCCGCCCCCGCCTTCGTCATCAGGTACGCAGATCCGATCTTTCTCTCGTTATAAATATAGTTCAGGACGCCGACCGTTCCCTCCGGCGCTCCGTCCGGAACCGCACCGAGACTCAGCTCCGCGTCCGCAAAGCTCGCATCCTTCGGGAGTGTGATCTTCTTTCCCGCCTGGACCGCCAGATCAGACGGTGCATAGCTTGTCCCGTTGACATCCACCTGGTCCTCTCCTGTGACATATCTTGTCTCATTCTCCGCGATATCCACGTTCTGGAAACGGTTCAGTCCAAACTGCAGGAGATTCTTTCCATCCACAAAATACTGTCTCGGACTTCCCTTTAAGATAACAGATACGACACGTCTACCGTCCTTCTCTCCGTATGTGACGAGTGTGTTTCCCGCTTTTAAAAGATACCCTGTCTTTCCGGCAACCGCCTCCGGACAGTAGTACGGGCTCTCGGTATCCTCCGTGATC
The DNA here is from genome assembly GCF_057397225.1 of Pilosibacter sp. NGB245. Lineage (NCBI taxonomy): Bacteria > Bacillati > Bacillota > Clostridia > Eubacteriales > Clostridiaceae > Pilosibacter > Pilosibacter sp. NGB245. The sequence continues at coordinate 2,579,422 of NZ_CM171584.1, forward strand.
ACAAGGCGGTGCTCATTTCTCACACTCACCCCGTCCGGGTTGTTCGTGGTCGCACCGACCTTCCATGATTTCGCGGAGCTGATCTCTAAAAGCTTCGGATTGCTGTACGCCGCAGCTGCGATCTTTGTCATGTCGAACGCAGTGACGACCTGATCATCATTGTTGAGTCCTGACGGATTCGCAAAATGGCTCTCCGTGCATCCAAGCTCCGCGATCTTCGCATTCATCATATCCACGAAATCCGGGATGCTGCCCGCGACATGTTCCGCCAGCGCGTTGGCCGCCTGGTTCACGGACGCCAAAAGCAGCGCATAGAGACAGTCCTCAACCGTCATCGTATCGCCAGCCACGAGGCTTAACTTATTTCCGCTGTCCGCCTCCACGGAGTTCATCGCTTTGTCCGAGTAAGTAACCGTATCGGTAAGGTCCGCATGCTCCAGCACTACAAGCGCCGTGAGGATCTTTGTGATACTCGCCGGATAATATTCCACATGGCTGTTCTGTCCGAAGAGCATCGTTCCCGTGTCCACGTCCATGACAGCTCCGGCTTCCGCCTCGATCCCCGTATCGGACGGCCAGTCCGGTCTCGCGAACGCCTGTATCGTCCCCATCTGGGCAAATACGAGCACGCCGCAGAGTACCTTTGCCAGTTTCTTTTTTAACGTATGAATCATAAATCTTTTCTCCCTGTGTTCCGGTTATTCGGCCCCTGGGCCACCAGCTCCTCTTTCTGTTTCCGGGAAAGCTGTTTTACCTTTGCTTCCCGGCTCATCGCCTCTTCCTTCGTCTCGAACGTCTCATACCACACCAGCCGCACCGGCCGCCGCGGTTTCGTATATTTTGCGCCGCGCCCGGAATTGTGCGCGTTCACCCGCTTTTCCAGATCATTCGTCCATCCGCAGTAAAGCGTTCCGTCCGAACACTCCAGAAGATATGTGTAGTTCATCTGCCGTTCTCTCTTTCTCAGGTTCCGGTACCCAGGCACTCCCTGCCCGCGCACCGCAGCGCGATCTTCCGATGCTTCGCGTTCCGTCTTTTTACATATTATGTAAACGGCAATGGGACCATGGAATCCATTACCGTCCTCCGAAAGCCAGCGCCTGCGGAATCTATATGAAAGCATCGGGATGCCCTGTTCTGTTGTGATACTGTTATTTTATGCGGCGTCATCAGAAAGGTTCCGGAAGCTCCGGAAGCAATTTTTTTCTCTTTCCGGCGTGCGCAAAAAATCCGTTACAGTACACGGGCTCTCCATGCCCGCATACTGTAACAGGATTTTGCCGATGCTTCGCATTCCAAATCGGCAAAATCCGCGACCATAACGGTATCATACGGAATTTTCAGTTCAGAAAATTCCTACCCGCGAAAAGTAACAAAAATCCCACTCATACCATTATATAAAATTTTCCCCGAATTGCAACCAGACATTCGGGGAAAATAAAAATTTCAGCCCTGTACCGTTTTTACCAGGATCAGCCTGTCACCGGACCGGATCGTGCTGTCCGTCAGATGATTCAGTTCCATGATCCGCTCCACGCTGGTGTGGAACATCCTTGCGATCTTCCAGAGCGTATCTCCCGGCTTCACCACATATCCGATGATCCCCGGCATCTTCTTTAACTTCTCTGTATCAAGCGGCTCCTCCGTCACCGCTGCCACAGTCTGCACACACACAGGAGTCAGCACCAGCACATCCGCCGTGATCTGCGCCTTCACCTCAACGGCATCCCCGCCTGCCATGACCGCGGAAAGTCCGGAAATCCCCGGCGCGATCTCGTAGACCGCATCCTGCGGCAGTCCGTCCGCGGCTGCCATCAGATGAAACGGCAGGACCTCCGACGCCGCACCGACAGGCGCCTGATCATCCGCCGTCAGGTACAGAAGCCGGACCTCCAGCACCCCGTCCATGTGGATCCCGTCCTCCCTGATCTGCACCTCGTCGATCTTCACATCCCCGTCAGCATGGCACATCTGAAGGATCCTCTGTCGCCCGGTGAGCTGTATCTTCTCCTGGATCTTTGTCCGCACCTGGTTCCGGACCGCCAGCGTATCAAAACATGCAGTGCCTGTCTCCGGGATCACTTCCCGGTCCAACGCATAGAGGTCGCTCAAAAGCTCCACCTCTTCCTCCTCATAGAGCCTGATATCCAGCTCCATGACCGCGTCCACGGCGATCTCCCGCATCTCCCCGTCGGCATCCGGCTGTAGCTCCAGATCCCGGTGCACCAGCTTTACCGTGATAAACGGGATCATGTCCTCCGCCGACTCCGTAAGCTCCACGTCCCCGGAAAACGGAACAGTCTCCTCAAAACACTGCACCGGCATCTGCCCGCCGCCTGCCGAGTAGACTGCGAACACGAGAAGATCTCCGTTGATATGGATCTTCCCGTCGAGCGGCTTCGTCTCCACATCCTGAAGGCGCATATCCTGCCACAAAAGAGTCTCCGCATCCGGATTATTTCCCGGTATTGAAAGTACCTCCCGCACCCGGAACGTATCCCGCCGCCGCACAGCGATCGCCGCCACGGTCAGCGTCTTCTTTAACACCTCGACCTCACCGTCAAACTTCGCATCGGACGCCGCCTCCATGTCCCGGATCTCGTCCGCCCTGAGGTTCAGCGTCACGAGTGCCTTGACATTCAGCTTTCTCGAATTGATGAGACTCACGTTCAGATCATCCAGCTCCCATCCCGCCTGAACATAATCATTTTCCGAAAGTCCCGGCATATGTACCGTCTCCGTAAACGGAATGCTGCCCGCGAGCGCCGTGAGTTCCCCGCCGGGACGCCGGTACAGGATCCGAAACTCCAGCTTTCCACTCACCTCCGCCTTCTCACCGGGATTTTTCACCGAGTCGATCTTTACCTCCCCGTTTTCCATGATCAGCTCCTCCACATCATCCATGGAATCCGGCACATTAAAATCGTCATCCAGGGTCATCTGGGACGTGACGTTCCCCCGGCGACGATTCATGTGGATATGCTTCTTCAAAAGTTCCATCATAAAAACGCCACCATACCTTTCCAGTTTATGCTTCAGGAAATTGTATGATGACGTTTAACATTTTATACCTGCTGTTTACAGCTCCTTCTTCGCCTCTTCCAGCTCTTTTTCAAGCTCCCGCACCCGGCGCTCCAGCTCATCGATCGTGTCCTGGATCTTACAAATGTGCTCCATATTGACTTTCTTCGCCGGGTCATTCACCGGCACACCGTCCTTTTTGACCTGTCTCGCCGGGATCCCGACCGCCGTACTGTTCTCTTCGAGGGGTTTTAAGAGAACCGCATTCGCCGCGATCTGACAGTTGTCGCCCACCTCGAAGGCGCCAAGGATCTTCGCACCTGCACCGATCAGCACATTGTTTCCGATCGTCGGATGACGTTTTCCCTTCTTTGTTCCGACACCGCCCAGTGTCACGCCCTGATAGATCGTGCAGTTGTCGCCCACCACTGTAGTCTCACCGATAACGATGCCGCAGCCATGGTCAATGAGGATCCCATGTCCCAGAACAGCCCCCGGATGGATCTCGATCAAGGTAAAAAATCTGGCGATCTGGGAGATCAGACGCCCGAGGAATCGCATATTGTGAATCCAGAACCAGTGGGCGATCCGGTGCCAGATCAGGGCATGGACGCCCTGATATAAAAGCAGTACCTCCAGAGCACTTCTCGCCGCCGGATCCCTCTCCTGAACTGCCTTCACATCAAGCCATATATCTTTTAACAACATGTTTTCCTCTCCTCCTGTCATCCCGATGTAATCTCTTCCCGTCAATTACAAGTATTCTAACAGAAACTATCATTAAAGTAAAGTGTTAAAGTATTGCATTGGTCCATTTTTTATATTATGTTACCGGAAAACTACCGGCTTATCCCGGTATTCCGTTTTCACGATCAGCACCGGATAGGAATTTTCCGTTCCTTTCGCCTCCCCGGCTTCCGGTCCCATAAGTTCCGTGCGGATCACGATGGAATTATCCGTCTCATAGAGCGCCTTCACCGCCACGCTGTAGCCACCGCCTTTCTGGGGGCCCTCACCGATGACGATATACATCTCCTGCCCGTCAGCGTATGTCAGCTTGAATGGTTTTTCCCGCTTTTTGTCGATCAGCTCCTTAAGTGCCGCCGGAATATCCGCCTCCCCGGTGACTGTGAACTCCAGATCCTCCCCCTGTGTTTCCTCTGAATTTCCGGACTGACATCCGGTAAATGCCGCGATCCCGCCTAAGATCACCGTCAGGACTCCCAGCACCGTAAGCACCTTTCTCGCGCGCCTTGGCAAACGTCTGAACATAAAATAAGATCCCCGTCATGGATTTTGTTACAATCCTATTCCGGGGATCTTATTTATATGTCTTTTGTCATGAATACCGGAAACGGAATCGCTGTCTGAAACAGGTTCCTCCCATCAGTCGCTGTCCGGCAAAAACTTAATCTTCACCATGATCTGCTTTGCAACCTGATTCTCCGCCAATTCAATATCGTCCATATGGGTCGCAAAAGGCAGGTCACCCTCAAATTCCTCCAGCTCCACGCTGATCCAGTTCTGGGCTGCATCCCTGGCATTCTCGATGGCATCCTCCAGGTCAGCACCGTCTGCCTCGCACATCTCCAGATCCGGGAAAAATGCGTGATAACCGTCTCCCTCTTCCTTCTTTGTAAATACGGCAGGATATGTAAATGTCATGATGTTCTCCTCTCCGATCTATTTTAAACCAACACAAGCCGCAGGCTGCAAAGCATAATCGCTGCAGGCTGCGGCCCATGTATTTATCGTAAGCAGCACCGTTCAGTCATGCAGTAACCAAAACTGGCACATAACCGAACTCTGACATGTCTTACTCGTTATCTTCCTTCTTCTCAGAACGCTCGCGTCTGTCGTCGCGGCGTCCGCCTCTTCTGTCGTCACGTCTCTCCGGGCGGTCGCTTCTCTCGCGTCTCTCCGGACGAGTCAGCTTCTCAAGATCAGCTGTCATGTCCTCCGGTCTCATCGTCAGGTTGATTCTTCCCATGCGGTCAACCTCAACGACTCTTACCGTAACCTCATCGCCGATGTTGACAACATCCTCAACCTTAGCGACGCGCTTGTCAGAAAGCTTGGAGATGTGAACCATACCATCCTTGTTCGGAGCAAGCTCAACGAATGCACCGAATTCCATGATGCGGACAACCTTACCTGTGTAGATCATGCCCGGCTCAACATCTGTCACGATGTTCTTGACCGTAGCGATCGCCTTGTCGATCATCTCCTGATCAGTACCGCAGACATTGACTGCACCGTCATCTGTGATGTCGATCTTAACGCCTGTCTCCTCGATGATCTTATTGATCACTTTACCCTGCTTGCCGACTACATCGCCGATCTTCGCCGGATCAATGGTGATCTGCGTGATCTTCGGAGCGTACTTGGACAGAGTCTTTCTCGGCTCGCTGATAACCGGAGCCATAATGTTATCCATGATGTAAAGTCTTGCTTCACGGCAGCGTCTGATCGCCTCCTCGATGATCGGGCGTGTTAAACCGTGGATCTTGATATCCATCTGGATCGCTGTGATACCTTCGTGAGTACCGCCTACCTTGAAGTCCATGTCTCCGAAGAAGTCCTCAAGGCCCTGGATATCGGTAAGAACGATATAATCGTCATCTGTCTCGCCTGTTACAAGACCGCAGGAGATACCGGCTACCATTGTCTTGATCGGAACACCTGCTGCCATAAGGGACAGGGTAGATGCACAGATGCTGGCCTGGGATGTGGAACCGTTGGACTCCATTGTCTCAGATACAGTACGGATCGCGTACGGGAACTCTTCCTCGCTCGGGAGTACCGGTACAAGAGCACGCTCAGCAAGAGCGCCATGACCGATCTCACGGCGTCCCGGTCCTCTGGACGGCTTTGTCTCGCCTACGGAGAAGGACGGGAAGTTGTAGTGGTGCATATATCTCTTAGTTGTCTCATTCTCATCAAGACCGTCAAGACGCTGTGCCTCGGAAAGCGGAGCCAGTGTGCAGGCATTTAAGATCTGAGTCTGTCCACGGGTGAACATACCGGATCCATGTACACGCGGAAGGATGTCGATCTCAGCAGCTAACGGGCGGATCTCGTCGATGCGGCGGCCATCCGGACGCTTGTGGTCTTTTAAGATCATCTTTCTTACGGTCTTCTTCTGATACTGGTAGACAGCCTGTCCGATCAGCGGAAGCCACTCTTCATTCTCAGCAAATGCCTCTTCGAGACGCTCTGTGATCTGGCGGATGTTCTCCTCACGCTTCTGCTTCTCGTCTGTGAATACAGCCTCTTCCATCTCAGCAGGCGGAACGATCTCTTTGATCGCAGCAAACAGCTCATCCGGGATCGCGCAGCTCTCATAAGTGTGCTTCTCCTTGCCGCACTCAGCAACGATGCGGTCGATGAACTTGATGATCTCCTGGTTTACTTCATGTGCCTTGAAGATCGCATCGATCATGGTCTGCTCCGGAACTTCCTTTGCACCGGCCTCGATCATGATTACTTTCTCTCTTGTGGAAGCAACAGTAAGTGCAAGATCAGATACCTTCTTCTGTGCAGAAGTCGGGTTGATGATGAACTCACCGTCAATTAAACCAACCTGTGTCATTGCGCACGGGCCGTCGAACGGGATATCAGAAATGCAGGTAGCGATCGCAGAACCGAGCATTGCTGTAAGCTCCGGGCTGCAGTCCGGGTCAACAGACATAACAATGTTGTCAAGTGTTACGTCGTTTCTGTAGTCCTTCGGGAATAACGGACGCATCGGACGGTCGATAACACGGGAAGTAAGGGTTGCATTTTCGGATGCCTTTCCCTCTCTCTTTGTGAATCCGCCCGGGATCTTACCTACAGAGTATAATTTCTCTTCGTACTCTACACTTAACGGGAAGAAATCGATCCCGTCTCTCGGCTTGTCAGATGCTGTTGCGGTAGAAAGAACAACAGTATCGCCGTAGTGCATGAAAGCTGCACCATTTGCCTGCTTTGCAACACGGCCAACCTCAACAGTGAAGGTACGTCCTGCAAGTTCCATGGAAAAACTCTTAAACATGGCTTCGTCTCCTTTTCATTCATTTGCGACAGAAGAAGCCGAAATGGATCTGTCCGTCAACAGGCCGGGACCTGCCGGACATCCATCCGAAACTACTAAACTGGACACGAGTTACAATCCATGGGCACTCCATGCCCCTGCACTGCAGCAGGATTTTTCCGATGTTTCTCATGCACACTTTAGCGGTCTCGGACGTTTCTTCTGCCAATATTTTGTTTACTTAGATAACACAAAGGTGGAGTACACGAAAAACATGCGCTCCACCCATAAGTTTGCTATTACTTTCTGATGCCTAACTTCTCAATAAGAGCACGGTATCCTTCAAGATCTTTCTTCTTCAGGTATGCAAGAAGACCACGTCTCTGACCAACCATCATAAGAAGACCACGTCTGGAGTGATGATCTTTCGGGTTAACTTTTAAATGCTCTGTGAGCTCAGCGATTCTCTCTGTAAGAATTGCGATCTGAACCTCCGGTGAACCTGTGTCGCCCGGTTTTCTGCCATACTCAGCGATAATAGCTGCTTTCTTTTCCTTTGAAATCATTGTGATTTCCTCCTTAAAATTCTTAAAACTTACCGATCACCAGGTCCCGGTTGGAGTTATCCGCAGACCGAGCGTCGGCGCTTTTCGCATACTCCGACAGTATATCATACCTGTCTGCAAAAGTAAATCACTTTTTGTAGCTTTGCACTACTTTTTCAGGCTTATTTTAGTAACTCTCCGCTACTTTCATTGGTAATCTCCCACCAGGAAGCGCGAAGCGCCTTCCCCTCTTACCGACGATTCCCAGCGGTGAGCTTCCGGGCTGGGGCGCCTTGATCCGGGGATCTGGTTCCTCTTAGCCCGCAGGTAACTGCGTTGGAGAATAGGGGACACTTGTTTGAGCGAAGCGAGTTGTGTCCCCTGTTCTCCGCCCTTAGCAGTTGCATGCAGGCTTAGAGGAACCATCCCCGCATCCCGGGCGCCCCGGCCCGGAAGCTCACCGCGTACTCCCGCCAAAACTTTCTATTTCATCAAAATCCCGGTCCAACCTCCTGCTCCGTCGTCCCTTCCGTCTCCGGCGCAAACCCCGGTCCGACACTCTCCTGATCACCGCCCGCCGCAGGCGTTGTCGGCGCTTCCGTAGTCGGTGCCGCTGTTGTAGGAGCCGCCGTTGTCTCCGGTGCTGCCGTTGTCGGCGCTACTGTCGTCTCCGGTGCTGCCGTCGTCGCAGCAGCCGTAGTCGCCGCCGTCTCATCCTTCTTCGTTCCGCTCGTCGAAGCACTCTCCGTACCGTCTAAATGGTAGCACAGGACCGGATCGCCCGCCGAAATATTCTCGTAGATCGTCTTTGCGACCGCCGGCGGCAGATTGACACATCCATGAGAACCGTTCGTCTTGTAGATCGTCCCACCGAACGTCTTTCTCCAGTTCGCGTCATGAAGACCGATCCCTCCGTTAAACGGCATCCAGTAAGATACCGGCGTCGCATATCCCTGTCCCTTTAAAGTCGCATTCCGCTGCTTATAAGTGATCGAATATGCTCCTGCAGGAGTACTCCAGCCCTTCGCCGCATTTCCCGATACGAAATCCGACTGGACCACCAGCTTTCCCTTCACGTAGAAATAAAGATGCTGTGCCGTAAGGTTGATCTCCACATATGTATTCCCGTAATCATTCCCCGTCCGGCTCGCGCCCTTCTGGGAATACTCCGGCTCCCTCGAGGTCTGTTCCCCGTTTTTGATCAGGCTCACAAGCGTCGCTGCCTCCTTCGCCTGATTGATCTTATAACCGTAGCTTCCGCCGGTGATGGAAACCGTCTTCCCGTAGGATGTCTTCAGACTCTTCGCTTTATACGCAGTATCATAAGAGGCAGCCAGCTTCTTGACATACTCAGTCGCCTTTCCCTCATTGATTCTGACACTCGTTCCGTTCACAGTCAGCCAGTTGTGGATCTCATCTCCGCTCAAAGTCTCAGACTTGTCACCGAATTGATAAGTGATCCTTGCCCCGACATACTTGTTCATCGTCTCACAAGCCGTCTTTAACGCCTCGTCCTCGGAAGTGGTGGACGGAGACACATAACATCCCTGTTCCTCCAGATCCACGCTCTCCGCCAGAGACATGACCGCAGCGGCCACCGCCTCTTTCACCTTGTCCTCCAGAAGCTCCGTTCCCTCATCTTCTTTGATGATCGTGTAGCCCCCGGACGTATAATCAGAGATCTTCGCGTCCTGCGGTTCTCTCATATTTTCCTTATCCATGCAGGAGAGACTGTCCACCGCTTCGCCCAGCATCTCATCATTGTATCGGATCAGCGCGTCCGTATTCACCTCATTCACGGATTTTCCGAAGCGGTATTTTCCCCACTCCATCGGTTTCTGGGCCGCGATCGCCTTCGCCAGGGTATCGTCAAACTCCGCGTAGAGTCCCACTTCTTCCCCGGTGATCGACTCGGAGAGATCCTCACGCCCGTTGATCGTGAGTTTGTAGCCCTTTAACTGCTCCATGATCGCGTCTTCCACTTCCGCCGCCGTCTTTCCTGTCACATCCATCCCGTCAACGATGGTTCCCGGCAGAAAACATGTCTTGTATTTTAAAGATTCATGCCAGTAAAGTCCTCCGCCAACGGCTCCGACGAGGACGACCACGCCGCCGCACACGGCAGAGATCTTCACTGCAAGATCCTTATTTATTCCAGGTCCGCGGTCTCTTCCCCGTTTTCTTCCTTTCTGGGCTTTGAATTCCGCATATGTCATCATCGGCTTCTGCCCGGACGTTCCTTTTTCCTCGCCATCCGGCTTATTTTCTAACTCCAATTTTCCTTCTCCACTTTTCCAGTCATTCTGCTGCCTTTTTTCTTTCAAGATCCAGGCGCATCCTTTTCTGACTCTGTTTTATCTGTATTCAGCCAAGATGGCTTTTCTGAAAAGAGTGATAGCGTTCCCTGCACTCCCTGATATCATGATCCAGCTGCGCTTTCAGCGCGTCGATCGATGCAAACTTCATCTCCGGTCTCACAAAATCGAGGAGCTCCACTTTCATCTCTTTTCCGTAGAGATCCCCCGAAAAATCATAGAGATATGTCTCCACACCGATCGGATTATCCCCGGAGATCGTCGGTTTCGCTCCTACATTCGTAAGGCCTCCGTAAACCTTTCCGTCCACAGTCACCCGCGTCACATAAACGCCGAACTTCGGAAGATGCTTCACAGCCGGCGGGATCAGATTCGCCGTCGGATACAGCTTTGTATGCCCGATCGAATTTCCATGCTCCACTTTTCCGGTGACAAAATAACAATATCCCAGCAGGTCATTCGCCTTCCGGATATTTCCATCCGCCAGCATTTCCCGGATATAGGTGCTGCTGATGATCTTTCCTTCCTCATCACGCTCTTTATCCACGATAAAATAGCGATAACCATACTTTCCGGAAAGCCGCTCCAGCATCGCACAGTCCCCGGCCGCTTTGTATCCGAAATGGCAGTCCGGTCCGGAGACAATGACTCCGGCGTTCATCCGCCCGACAAGAATATCGGAGATAAATTGTTCCGGTGCCATATGGCAGACTTCCTCGTCAAACGGGTACTCCACGATATAATCCACGCCGACCTGCTCCAGGAGCATCTCGCGCTCCGGGTTCGTCATGATCATGGTCTGCATTTTTCCCTTCACGAGCGTCCACGGAGGCGTCGCGAACGTGAACACGGCGATCTTAAATCCCTGTTCCTTCCATTTCAGCATCTCGTGCATCAGCTTCTGGTGACCTCTGTGAAGTCCGTCAAACTTTCCGATGCTGACAACTGTCTTCTCTTTGATCTGAAACTCTCTGGTTTCTGCGATGTACTGCATGTCAATTTCCTCCCAGAAAGATTTTCTCCGGATAGTACATCCGTTTTTCCGCGTCATACCGAAATGCGCCGATAAACGTTCCATCCGAATGGTAAACGCGGAACATGTCCCCGTCTGTTACATTCTTCACCGCGCGGCTGCGGAACGGATTTCCGTTCTTTAAGAGCTTATCCAGCTCCTCCGTCTCCGATCGGATCTCCGGAAGATCTTTAAAGACTTCCTCCACCGGAAGTACCACCTTACCGAGGCGCCCTTCCTCCTTCAACTTCTGAAGATCATCCAGCTTCAGGCTGTCTTTGATCTCAAATCTCCCCACTTTCGTGCGGAGCAGTTCCTTCATGCATCCGCCGACGGAAAGCTTCGCGCCGATATCATGGCACAGGGTCCGGATATACGTTCCCTTTGAGCAGGACACGGTCATTGTGACCTCCGGGAGATCCATCGTCTCGATCTGAATATCGAAGATCTTTACCGGGCGCGCCTTCCGCTCCACGGTCTTTCCCTCTCTTGCAAGTTCATATAATTTCTTTCCATCGACTTTTAACGCCGAATACATCGGAGGAACCTGGTCATAATCCCCGGTAAAGGAGAGGACTGCCTCACGGACCTGACTTTCTGTAAGTCCTGACGTGTCCTTTGTCCCGATCACTGTCCCCGTTGTATCCTCCGTGTCCGTCTCCGTTCCCAGAAGAAGAACAGCCCGGTATGTCTTATCATGATCGGTCAGCATATCGCAGAGTTTTGTTCCTTTTCCGGCACACACCGGAAGAACGCCTTCCGCCGCCGGGTCAAGCGTCCCTGTATGACCGATCTTTCTCTGTCCGAGGATCCCTCTCATTTTCGCCACGACATCGTGGGAGGTGAATCCTTTTTCTTTATATACGTTAATAATTCCGTCGTACATTCTTTCCTCCGCTCTTATGGACACACGGTCCCGGAATTTTCATTCCAGAAAATTTTCACCCGTGAAAAGCAGCATTTTCATCCCACTGCTCTTTGATCTTTCCGCTGATCTTCTCTGCGATCTCCTCCGGCTTTCCTGTCATCGTGCAGCCTGCAGCCTTTACGTGACCGCCGCCGCCGAAGCTCTGGGCAATCCTGCTCACATCAACCTCCGAGTTCGTCCTGAGGCTCACCTTATATTCGTCCGAATTTCCCGTCTCATAGAGCAGGAATACGACCTCTGCGCCCTCAATGACTCGCAGCTGGTCCACGATCCCGTCCGTCGCCTTGACCGTGCATCCGTATTCCTTTAACTCATCCGTTGTCACCACAGTATAGATGCAGCGGTCGTCGAGGATCCTGACACTGTCGAGGAGCGCACGTCCGTGAAGTTTTGCCTGACCGTATGTCTTTGCGAAAAAGCTCTCATCGATGATCTTCGGGAAATCGATCCCTTTCTCCATCAGGAACCCCGCGATATCCATGGTCTTCCTGGAGGTGTTGGAATACTTGAAGACGCCTGTGTCATGGGCAATCCCTGTATACAGGCACTCTGCGACCGCTTTGCTGATCTTGTCCTGATCGAGGAGACCAAACAGCACTTCGCTCGCGGAGCTCGCCCCGCTTTCGATCACATTGACCCTGCAGAGACCTTTGTTTGTGATATGATGGTCGATACAGAACGTGTCCTTTGCCGTCTCCCGGTAAGGTGCGAACGCACCGAGGCGCGGAACATCGCTGGCATCCGATGTGATGCAAAGATCGAATGTTTTTGTTCCGTCATATTCTGTGTGTACATCATTATAACCGGAAAGATAGGAAAATTTCACTCCCATTTTCTCCAGATAGACCGAAACCTCAAGTCCCTCATAATTTTCCTTCAGATAATTATAAAGTCCCAGGCAGGATCCGATACAGTCCCCATCCGGGTTTACATGTCCTAAGATCACGATGCTCTTCTTTCCCTCCAGCATCTCATCAAGAATTCCCAATGCTTTCGCCTCCTCGTAATCAGAAAAATCCGGCAGAATCCGCGCCGCGCGCGTCTGACCGGATTCCTCCATATGATCCTCCGCGGCTGCTTCATTTCCGCAGCCGCGGTGCGTCTTCTGTTCCGATCGTGCCGGCTCCCGGATACTCCTCCGGACCGCTCCGATCATTCACCAGATTTTCTACTGGTCGTCGTTTTCTTTCTTATCATCCTCATCCGGCAGATCCTTTGTCACCTCATCGATGAGTTTTGACATGCGGACGCCGTACTCGATAGACTGATCCAGCACGAAGAAGATCTCCGGAGTATTCCGGAGGTTGATCTTCTTCGCGAGCTGGGTCCTGATAAAGCCCTCCGCGCTCTTTAAGCCGCGGATCGTATCTTTTGCCTGCTCCTCATCCGCAAGGACGCTGATATACGCCTTGCAGATCTTGAGGTCCGGTGTGACCGAGACCTGGACCACGCTTGTCATCGGATGAATGCGCGGATCCTTGAGCTCAGAGCGGATGATCTCGCTCAGAGCTTTCTGAACCTCGCCGTTGATCCGGATATTTTTAACACTGTTTTTCCTCATGATATTACCTCTTCTTTAAAACCTATCTCGGTACCTCTACCATGATGTAAACTTCGATCATATCGTCTTCCTGGAGATCGTTGAATCCCTCGAATACAAGACCGCACTCGTAACCTGCTGCAACTTCCTTCACATCGTCCTTGAAACGCTTTAAGGATGCAAGCGGTCCCTCGAAAATCTGCTCACCGTCTCTTGTGATGCGTGCCTTGCTTCCGCGGGTGATCTTACCGTCAAGCACATAGGAACCAGCGATCGTGCCGACTCCGGATGCCTTGAAGGTCTGGCGGACAACCGCATGACCGGTTACCTGCTCCTCGTATACCGGATCCAGCATACCCTTCATGGCAGCCTCTACATCCTCGATCGCCTGATAGATGACGCGGTACAGACGCATGTCGACTTTCTCGCGGTCCGCGATGGACTTCGCCTGTGCGTCCGGACGAACGTTGAAACCGATAATGATCGCATTGGAAGCGGATGCAAGTGTAACGTCGGACTCGTTGATCGCGCCAACGCCGCCGTGGATGACTTTGACAACAACTTCCTCGTTGGAAAGTTTTACGAGACTCTGTTTTACAGCCTCTACAGAACCCTGTACATCGGCTTTTACGATGATCGGAAGTTCCTTGACATTTCCGGCCTTGATCTGTGAGAACAGGTCATCTAAGGAGAGTTTTGCCTTTGTATCTTCGATAAGCTTATTCTTGCTCTCTGCGATGAATGTCTCTGCGAAGCTTCTTGCCTCTTTCTCGTTCTGGTGCGCGATGAATACCTCACCTGCGTTCGGAACATCGTTGAGTCCAAGGATCTCTACCGGAGTGGATGGGCCTGCCTCTTTGACACGGTTGCCCTTATCGTCCATCATGGCGCGGACTTTACCGTAGCAGCAGCCTGCGGCGATAGCGTCACCGACCTTTAAGGTACCTTTCTGTACAAGTACCGTTGCCACCGGTCCTCTTCCCTTATCAAGCTGCGCCTCGATCACAAGACCTCTTGCGCGGCGGTTCGGGTTTGCCTTTAACTCTTTTACCTCTGCTGTTAAGAGGATCATCTCGAGAAGTTCCGGGATTCCCTCTTTTGTATGTGCGGAAACCGGTACGAATACGGTGCTTCCGCCCCAGTCCTCAGGAATCAGCTCATACTCGGATAACTCCTGTTTTACTCTCTCTACGTTTGCGCTCGGCTTATCGATCTTGTTGACAGCAACGATGATCTCAACGCCTGCTGCCTTCGCGTGGTTGATCGCCTCAACGGTCTGCGGCATAACACCGTCGTCCGCTGCTACTACGAGGATCGCGATATCGGTTGCCTGGGCACCGCGCATACGCATGGCTGTGAACGCCTCATGACCAGGTGTATCGAGGAATGTGATCTTCTGGCCGTTGTAATCTACAACATAAGCACCGATGTGCTGTGTGATGCCGCCTGCCTCTCTGGAGGTAACGTTTGTCTGGCGGATCGCATCGAGAAGAGAAGTTTTACCGTGATCGACATGACCCATTACGCAGATGACCGGCGGTCTCGGAACCATGTCCTTCTCGTCCTCTTCATCCTCTTTTAAGAGTTCCTCGATGACATTGACTTTCTTCTCTTTCTCGCAGAGAACGTCATATTCCATTGCGATCTCTTCGGCTTTCTCAAAGTCGATCTCCTGGTTGATCGTCACGATCGTGCCCTGTAAGAAGAGCTTCTTAACGATATCAGCCGGACGTAATTTCATCTTTTCCGCGAGTTCCTTGATGGTGATAACCTCCGGGATCACGATGGTCTTGATCTCCTCGACCTTCGCCTCCTCCTTCTTCGGCTGCGGCATAACCGGAGCTTTTACGCCCTTCTGGCCCTTTCCTGGTTTGCCTTTCATCTCCATGTCGCGGTCTTTCTTTGCGTCATGCTCTTTCTTGTAAGCATTCTTGCTCTGCTTCGTATTCTGCTGCTTCTGTGCAAGCGGAGTATCGAAGGACGGTTTCGACATGCCCATTCCGCCGCGGTTTCCACCCTGACGGTTGTCATTTCTGCCCTGGAAGCCACCCTGACGGTTTCCGTCGTTTCTTCCCTGATAGCCGCCCTGACGGTTTCCGTCGTTTCTTCCCTGGTAGCCGCCCTGGCGGTTTCCATCATTTCTTCCCTGGTAGCCGCCGCCCTGGCGGTTTCCGTCGTTTCTTCCCTGGTAGCCGCCCTGGCGGTTTCCGTCGTTTCTTCCCTGGTAGCCGCCGCCCTGGCGGTTTCCGTCGTTTCTTCCCTGGTAGCCGCCCTGGCGGTTTCCATCGTTTCTTCCCTGGTAGCCGCCCTGACGATTGCCGTCTCTGCTGCCCTGATAGCCGCCCTGACGATTGCCGTCTCTGCTGCCCTGGTAACCGCCCTGACGATTGTCGCGATTGCCCTGATAGCCGCCCTGACGGTTGTCACGATTGCCGTCGCGGTTCGGGAACGGACGGCTCTCTCTCTGCTGGGACTGACCGTCTGTTCTTCCCTGGTTCGGGAGCGGACGGACATTCTCTCTGAGATCCTTTGCAGGTGCCTCAGATTTTGTCTCCTGTTTCTGTGCAGGTGCTGCCGGTGTCTCGGCTGTCTTTGCCGGTGCTTCTGCCGGTGCGTTTCCTGTCGTCGGTCTTACCTGCATGCCGGAACCGTTGTTCGGTCTTGCCGGTCTCTGTCCGCCCTGTGTACGGTTTCCCGCCGGGCGCTTCTGTGTACTGTTCTGCGGACGATAAACCGCAGCAAATTTCTTCTTTGCCGGTGCTGCCGGCGCATTATTTTCTCCCTCAGCCGGAACTGCCGGCTTTGTGGAATTCTCCTGATTCTGATTCAATGTATCTGTTCCCTCTTTTTTCTTTCCTAAATCCTTTTCAAACTCACTCACGCTCGCTACCTCCAAATCACGTTACAGTGCACAGCCACTTTTCGCCCGTGTACCGCAACTGGATCTTGCCGATGCTTCACATTCCTAATCGGCAAAATGCTTCAACAGTGCCTCGGAAAAATTCGGATCGATCACCGCCAGGGACGCTCTCATCTGCTTTCCCAGGATGTGGCCGAGTTCTTCCTTGTTTCCGAACTCAAAGTACGGAACTTTATAGTAAGTACACATGTTCCGGAACATTTTCTTCGTGTTGTCCGAAGATTCTTCCGACACGATCACCAGCCCGGCTTTTCCGGACTTTACCGCTTTTTCTGTGGAAAACTCGCCGCTTCTGACCTTTCCGGCCTTCTCCGCGAGTCCTAAAAGTCCAAGGATCTTATTTCTGTTCATCGATCTGTTCCATCTCCTTTTTCAGACTTTCGTAAACTTCTTTTGGAATTGCCATTTTAAAGGAGCGTTCCAGTCCACGGCTCTTCACTGCCTTTTCAAAGCATGCCATGGATGGGCAGATGTATGCGCCGCGTCCGTTTTTTCTCCCGGTCGCGTCGATGGAAATCACGTCGTCAGTACCTTTTAAAACCCGGATCAGCTCCCGCTTGTTTTTCATTTCACCGCAGCCGATGCACTGTCTCTGCGGAACCTTCTTTACTGTACTCACTGTCGTCGTTCCCTTCTCTCCTATTCTTCTGTCTCGGCCTGTGCTTCGGAAGTCTCCTCTGCCGGAGCTTCATTTTCTGCCGGAGCTTCTTCTCCTGCCGGCTCTACATCTTTCTCGTACTCGCCCTCAAAACCTTCCTCGCCGAAGTCCATATCATCGAAGAGTCCAAGCTCTCTCGCCTGTGTCTCGCTCTTGATATCGATCTTGTAGGTGGTCAGTCTTGCAGCCAGTCTTGCGTTCTGTCCTTCTTTACCGATCGCTAAGGATAACTGGTAATCCGGAACGATGACCTGTGCCTCTTTCTCGTCCTCATCCGCAACAACGGAGATGACCTTTGCAGGGCTCAGTGCGTTCTCGATCAGGAATGCCGGGTTGTCATCCCAGTTGATGATATCGATCTTCTCACCGCGGAGCTCATTTACGATCGCGTTGACTCTCGCGCCGTTTAAGCCGACACATGCGCCTACCGGATCTACGTTCGGATCTGTAGAGCTGACTGCGATCTTTGTTCTGGAACCTGCCTCACGGGCGATCGCGCGGATCTCAACGGTACCGTCACGAACCTCTGCGATCTCGGCCTCAAACAGACGTCTCACAAGGTCCGGATGGGTTCTGGATACGGAGATTCTCGGTCCTTTCGGGCTGTCCTTGACTTCCAGGATATAAACCTTGATACGCTCGGTTCTCTGGAAGGTCTCGCCTTTGACCTGCTCAGCCTCCGGGAGGATCGCATCGATCTTTCCGAGATCTACGCTGACATTGCGGCCGATGTAACGCTGAACGATACCGGTAACGACCTCTTTCTCCTTGCACTGCCACTCGCTTAACTGGGATTTCCGGCTCTCCTCGCGGATCTTCTGTAAGATCACGTTCTTTGCGTTCTGGGTCGCGATACGGCCGAAATCATGGGAATCAATGGGGATCTGGACGATGTCGCCAAGGACATGTCTCGGAGCGATCATTCTTGCGTCGGCGAGGCTGATCTGTGTGATCGGATCCTCCACGTTCTCAACGACCTCTTTTTCCATATATACGGAATAATCGCAGCCATCCGGATCAATGATGACTTTCACATTGTCAGCCTTGCCGAAATGGTTCTTGCAGGCAGTGAGAAGGGAGTTCTCGATGGCCTCCAGCAATGTGTCCTTACTGATGTTGTACTCTTTTTCGAGTATGTTCATCGATTCCATCAGTTCCTTGTTCATTTTTTATCCTCCTTATTAAAAATCGAATGCCAGACGAATTAAGGCAATGTCTTTTCTATTGAATGTACTCTCGGAACCATCCTCGTAGCGGATCGTCACGGTGTCCGCGTCATATGCTGTGAGGATCCCTGAAAAGTCTTTCTGTCTGTCGATCGCGCGGTACAGCTTGATGTCGACCGCCTCACCGAGACTTCTCTTAAAGTCTTTCTCTTTCTTTAACGGTCTTCCGAGTCCCGGGGAGCTCACCTCTAGGATATAGCTGTCATCGATAAAGTCCTCTTTATCGAGCCAGTCGCTCAGACGTCTCGATACCATCTCACAGTCATCCACTGTAAAACCGCCCTCTTTGTCGATGTACGCTCTCAGGTACCAGGTACCAGCTTCCTTCACGTACTCCACGTCGACCAGTTCATAATTGTTCTCTTCCATGATCGGGGTTAAAAACTTCTCGACCTTGGATTCATATTCCTCTCTTCTTGCCATGGGTTTCCACCGCCTCTCTGCCGGATCTTTCCGGTTATGCAAAACGAAAGAGTGGACGTTTCGTCCACTCTTTTGACCGGTTACTTATGTTATCGATAGTTATCGTACCACAGAAGCTCGGAAAAATCAAGGGGTTTACTTGGAAATATGCCTATTTGCGGGATTTCTGTGCATCTTTGCCGGATCGTTCTCCCTCTGTCAGCGCGCTGCAGCAGGATTTTACCGATGGTTCTTCCGTCTCATTGCATGGATGACGGATTTCTGATATACTGTTCCTATCTTAATTATTTAGAAAGTAGACCAGATAATATATGAAACGATTCGTGATCGGGATCCTCGCACATGTCGACGCCGGCAAGACGACCATGTCCGAGGCAATTTTATATGAAACAGGAAAATTAAAGAAAATGGGGCGTGTGGACAACCGGGACGCGTTTTTAGACACTTTCGCGCTGGAACGCGCCCGGGGCATCACGATCTTTTCGAAGCAGGCGGTCTTTCCGTTAGGCGACGCCTCCGTGACGCTCCTTGATACGCCGGGACATGTGGACTTTTCGGCGGAGATGGAGCGGACACTGCAGGTCCTTGACTATGCGGTCCTCATCGTGAGCGGGGCCGACGGAGTGCAGGGACATACGGAAACTCTTTGGAGACTCTTAAAACGCTACCGGATCCCGGTATTTATTTTTGTCAATAAGATGGATCAGAAAGGGACGGATAAAGAAGCGGTCCTGGCATCCTTAAAAGAACGGCTGGATCCGGCGATCGTGGATTTTACGGGAATTTCCGGATACGGAGAGATTCTTGACTTTGGAAATGTTTCGTCAGACGGTTCCGGAAGCGGAATGACAGTGGACTCTTTCGCACGGTCCAGTTCCGGAAATGAGAGATCCGGTGAAGAGATTTTTGAGGAGATCGCCACCTGTGACGAAGAGCTCCTGGACTCCTACCTGACAGACGGAGTCTTAAAAACAGAAGATGTGCGTAAAGCGATCCACGACAGGAAGCTCTTCCCGTGCTTTTTCGGCTCTGCCTTAAAGCTTACCGGTGTCCGGGAATTTCTGACCGCATTCGGCGAATTCGCGTCATGTCCGGACTATCCGGCAGATTTCGGTGCAAAAGTGTTTAAGATCTCCCGCGACGAAGCCGGTGTTCGGATGACACATCTCAAGGTGACCGGCGGCGGTTTAAAAGTCCGGGATTCTCTTACTGATTCTGAGGAAAAGATCAACCAGATCCGCCTCTACTCCGGAGCAAAATTTGAGGCGCTCAAGGAAGCGGAACCAGGAATGATCGTCGCTGTCACCGGCATCTCCGATACAAGACCGGGGCAGGTCTTCGGATCTGCCTCCGAGAGTTCTCTCCCGCTTTTAGAGCCTGTCCTCACCTACCGGATCCTGCTGCCGTTCGGGACCGATTCCCACACGATGCTAAAAAACATGCGGATGCTCGAGGAAGAAGACCCGCAGCTCCACATCGTCTGGGATGAGACACTCGGCGAGATCCAGGCGCAGGTCATGGGCGATGTGCAGATGGAGATCTTAAAGAGCCAGGTAAAAGACCGTTTCGGCGTGGAGATCGGATTCGGGGAAGGAAATATTGTATATAAAGAAACGATCGCAAAGACCGTCGAAGGAGTCGGCCATTTTGAGCCGCTCCGCCACTATGCGGAAGTCCATCTCCTGATGGAGCCGGGCGAACCGGGAAGTGGGATGGTCTTTGCAGCAAACTGCAGCGAAGATATGCTGGATAAGAACTGGCAGCGTCTGATCTTAACGCATCTCGAAGAAAAACGCTTCCGCGGGATCCTGACCGGTTCCGAGATCACCGACATGAAGATCACGCTGATCGCAGGACGCGCCCACCTGAAACATACCGAGGGCGGCGATTTCCGCCAGGCGACCTACCGGGCCGTCCGTCAGGGACTCTGTGAGGCGGGATGTGTGCTCCTGGAGCCTTACTACGCATTCCGTCTGGAGGTTCCGTCCGAGAATCTCGGACGCGCGATGGCGGACCTCGACCGGATGCAGGGTGAATTTTCCGCACCGGAGCAGGACGGCGCAATGGCTCTGCTCACCGGGACCGCGCCGGTTTCCACGATGCGGAACTACCAGCGGGATGTGATCTCCTACACGAAAGGACGCGGAAGACTGACGCTCAGCCTTTCCGGGTATGAACCGTGCCACAACGCGGAGGAAGTCATCGCTGCTTCCGGATATGATTTCGATTTTGACCTTCAGGACCCGGCAGGATCTGTTTTCTGCTCCCACGGCGCCGGCTTTGTCGTTCCGTGGAACGAAGTGAAAAACTATATGCATGTGGAGAGTCCGCTCGCAAAGCAGCTTGCGAAGGAAGCGCAGGAGCGGGATTTAAGAGAGGCAAATGAACGGCTCCAGGCGATGGAGGCCGATGTGGCGGCCGGGAAGGTTCCGGCCGGAGCAGCCGGCGGCAGTGCAAAGTTTCGTTCCGGCAGTCCCTCTGGTGCTGTTTCTGAGGCAGCGGTTGCTGCAAATACAGGTTCCGGCTCTTCCCGCGGCCGCGGAGACGGCTCCCTCTCCTTCTATGATGATAAGGAACTCCAGGCGATCTTCACCCGTACATACGGCGAACCGAAGCGAAAACTCGCCTCGGACTATGACTCCCGCACCGTGATCCGGGCCAAAAATACAGCTCCTGTAAAACCGTCAAAAGAGAAAGAGGAGCCGGAAGACGAATATCTTCTCGTCGACGGCTACAACATCATCTTTGCATGGGACGAGCTGAGTGAGCTTGCCGCCGTCAATATCGATGCGGCCCGCTACAAGCTCATGGACATCCTGAGCAATTATCAGGGATTCCGGAAGATCTGCGTCATCGTTGTCTTCGATGCCTACAAGGTTCCGGGCGGTGTCGAGAAAGTCCAGAAATATCACAACATCCACGTTGTGTATACAAAAGAAGCGGAGACCGCAGACCAGTACATCGAAAAAGTCGCGATCCGTATCGGTAGGCGTTACCGCACCACCGTAGCAACCTCCGACGGCGTGATCCAGCTCATTATCCGCAGTCAGGGCTGCATCCTCTGGTCCGCAAGAGATTTCCGTGAAGAGATCGAACGCGTCGGCAAGCTGATCTCCGAGGAGAAAGGAAAACATACCGGCAGTGCGAAGAATTACCTCTTCCTGCACGCCGATGAGGAGACGAGAAAATATCTGGAAGATGTGCGGCTGGGGAAGAAATCGGAGATGCCGTAGTCATTTTTCGCAAATGGCGGAATTTCTCATTTTTCTGCCTTGCGCGGTTGCCTGCGGCATTCTCAGGCTTCGCGCAAGTGCACATTCCTGGCACATACTGCCTTTTTCCGGAAAGTTTCATCTAATTTTCCTGGAGAACAAAAAAAAGAGACATTCACCTGTCTTCCCAATTTTCTGCCGCTGACATATTCAGCTTCTGAAAATTTTGGGATGACCGTGAAGGTCTCTTTTTTATCTTATCCGATCCATTATTTTTTCATGGATTCGATTACGCATTCATGTTTCTTTGTACTCTTATCATAATTGATCCCCACCAGCAGTAAATTTCCATGGTAATCTTTCAATGCATTCCCATACTGCTTTTCTTTTATCTGTGCCAGCGCGGCATCCGCACCTTTATCCCACTTTAATTCTATGATAATTGCCGGTTTATCCAGATGATGTTTCCGTGGGATCATACAGATATCAGCAAATCCTTTTCCTGATGGCAGTTCACGCACGATCGCATAATATTCTCTCGCAAAATAAAATGCAAGACTGACCGTACAGCTAAGTGAATTTTCATCATTATACTGAAGAATAGAAATCTCTTCATGTGCCTTATCGATTCCTGCTGCCACTGCATCAGCATCCATTTTCCACAGTGCATCCAGTAATCTGCGGGATGCTTCCACCGAATCCGCAACTCCATGCCAGCTCATGGTACTGATCGCATTGACATATTCTTTCGAAACTTCCTTATTGGGAATTTCCACTGTCCCATTCGTACTATTGTAAGTCAGATATCCAAGATGTACCAAGAGCGTAAGGACATCATCCTTTGTCGCAAAAGTCGTCATGTCGTTACTGAATGTACCAATATTGACGTACACTTCCTCGCCTGCAAGCATTCTGACGACTGAATCCTGCAGCCCATCCATATTCATCTGGATATAGATCTTCAGTGCTTCATAAGTTTCCGTCTGATTCCAGTATGTTCCAAACTTATGTCTGAGCATGGCCTCTACAACAGATTTCGGGCTGTACATGGAATAATACTGATCCCCGGACTGCCGGTGTGCGACAAGCCCATATCCATCATACCATGCCTTTGCCTCGTCAAAATCCATCTCATATTTCTGACAGAGCTGTGCCACTTCCTGTCCGGTAAATCCAAAATACTCCGCAAGCTCCCCCGGATCTGTCATGGAATACTCTGTAAACATATTTAACGCAGAATGTGATCCGTATTTTTTTATCGGAAGAATGCCTGTCATATACGCAAGAGCAACATACTCTTTATCCTTCAGCCATGCCCTCAGAAAATCCAGATATTTCTTCTGTGAATCCTGATCCTGCTGGTATTCCCGGAACAGGCAGTCCCATTCATCGATCAGGATCACAAATGCTCGTTTCGTCTTTGCATAAATATCTTTCATTACCTGGATCAGATTACTCTCGTCCCGAAAACGAACATCATCAAAATGCTCCATGAGATCAAACACCAGATATTTTTTCAACATCGAAAGCATCTCATCCATACTTCCTGTCATGCTGAGGAATTCCTGTATGTTTACCTTGATCACATCATATTGATTCAGATGAGCACGATAGGATTCCGCTTTGCTGATCTTCAGCGAGCGAAATAATAAATCTGCGTCTTCCCCACGCTCATAATAAGCAGCAAGCATATCTGCTGCCATTGATTTTCCAAAACGTCTTGGTCGGCTTACACACAGGAACTTTTGTCTTGTATCCAAAACTGCATTCGTTTTTTCGATCAGACCTGTCTTATCTACATAAATTTCAGAATTCAGTCTCTCCTGAAATCCCTTGCTTCCCGGATTCAGGTAACTTCCCATGTGCAATTCTCCCTTCTTTATTTTCCGCACTTACCAAGGATCTCCTCACAGATCTCCTCCGCTGTCTTTCCATCCGTCGCAACGGTGATATCTGCGGCCGCCTCATACTTCGAACGACGCTTTTCCATCAGATCCTCAATGTAAGAAAGATTCATATTTCCATTCAGGACCGGGCGCTCTGTGCTGTCCTTGACTCTCCCATAGATCGCCTCCGGTGTCGCTGTGAGAAGGACGATCTTTCCGCATTTCTTCATAAGACGGACATTCTCCTCCTTCAGCACGGCTCCGCCCCCGCATGAGATCACCGCCGGATCCCGGTCCGAAAAACTGCGGATCAGCTCCGTCTCAAGTGACCGGAAATATGGCTCACCTTTCTCCTTAAAGATCTCCGCGATCTCCATCTGTTCCCCGTTCACAATCTCCTGATCCATCTCCACCTGCTCCGCCCCGGTCATCTCCGCCAGACGCGCCGCATTCGTACTCTTTCCACATCCCATAAATCCGATCAGAAAAATATGTTCCTTCAGTCCTGCCATCCTTACATTCTCCTCTTTCGCCGCCCGTGCCACACAGAATTTCCGTTCTGTCCTCACAGGTATCATTAAGAAAAGTATAGCAGATATAAAAAAGAACTGCAAGCCGGGGATTAGCGCAGGCACTGCAGTAAGCTTCCGCCAGCGCATCCTTCTTAGCACCCAATATCTCCCAGCGGTGAGCTTCCGGGCAGGAGTGCATGATGCGGGGAGCTGGCTTCCTCTTAGCTCGCGGGTGACTGCGTTGGAGAATCGGGGACACTTGTCTGAGCGCAGCGAGTTGTGTCCCCGATTCTCCGCCCTTAGCAGTCTCCCGGGGGCTTAGAGGAACCCTCCCCGCATCCCCAGCACTCCTGTCCGGAAGCTCACCGCGTACCACTCGCCAACATATTCTGCATTTCATCTCTCCATTGCATTCCCCCATCCCCACTGCTATAATAGAAAAAATGAAAATAATCCCCCGGAGGTACCCATAAAATGGAATATCAGACACCCACCCCGATCACCGGCCACACCGCCCTGATCTGCCTTCTCGGCAGTCCCTGCGCCCACAGCATCTCCCCAATGATGCACAACGCATCCTTTGAAGCACTCGGTCTCGACTACCGCTATCTCGCCTTTGACGTAAATGAAGCAACACTTCCAACCGCTGTCGCCGGCTTAAAAGTCCTCGGTGCCCGCGGTTTCAACCTGACCATGCCGGATAAAAACCTCATGGTCTCCCTCTGCGACGAACTCTCCACCGCTGCCCGGATCATCGGCGCTGTCAACACGGTCGTAAACGAAAACGGACGCCTTATCGGCCATAACACCGACGGCATCGGCTACATGCAGTCCGTAAAAGATGCCGGTTATGACATCATCGGCAAAAAAATGACTCTTCTCGGAGCCGGCGGCGCCGCGACCGCGATCCTGGTCCAGGCGGCACTCGACGGCTTAAAGGAAATCTCTGTCTTCGTGAGACCGACCAGCCGATTCTATGACCGCCTGGTACATACTGTGGACGAACTCACAAAGATCACCGACTGCAAGATCAAAATCTGCGATTTTTCCGACGCCGAACTCTTAAAACAGGAACTCGCAGACAGTGCCATCCTCACAAACGGAACCTCCGTCGGCATGGCCCCGCACGAGGATACCTGCCCGGTCCCGGAAGATCTCGTCTTCCCGGACGGTCTCATCGTATCCGACATCATCTACAATCCGCGTGAGACAAGACTCCTCTCCATGGCAAAACATCAGGGAAACCCGTTCTTCAACGGTTCCTACATGCTCCTCTACCAGGGCGCCGAGGCGTTCCGCCTCTGGACCGGAAAAGAGATGCCGGTGGAGCAGATCAAACGTGAGTTTTTCTCCAGATAAGACAGTTCTGCAAGTTTTTGATCCTGCATCCCGAATATGCCGGATTTCACAAAAAGCCGATGAAATCAGGGTAGCTCCACCCGATTTCACCGGCTTTTTCATTTACGCAAACAACGAGCCAAAGTCCGCGCTTGCGCGAGACCTTGGCGACTGTCGCGATAACAAGGGGAAACTCGCGAAGCGTGTTTTCACTTGTTGATCTGATTCTTTTATTTTCCTCAATACCTCATTTTCCGTTCAGAACATTCCTATCCATGAAAAGCTGCCCGAATCGCTCCTTATTTGTAAATATACCGCTTTACTGTGCATCGATGATCTCCTCCGCCATCGCGAACATCTCCTCCGCGCTCAGCTCCTCGCCAAACTTGAACAGGCTGTACCCCTGACCGTCCATGTCCCACTCGACCATACAGGAGGTTGTGATCTCGATCTCATCACTGCCGTAAGCAAGGTCAAAGATGCCCGCTTCCTGGGCCTTTTTGTCCTCCTCGGTGAGTTCATAATTGGCCGGCACAAATTTGTTGACCGTCTTATAGAATCGAAGTTCCGTGCCATCCCCGCACGTCTTTACATCCGTCGGAGCGCTCCCGCCGTCCAGCCCGACTTCCGCAGAAAATGTGATCGGTTCCATCCCCTCTTTTCCATAAGTAATGTCGAGATGGATCCCCTTGCCCAGCTTATTTCCATCCTTGTCACTCGTCTCATAGTTCACCGGGACAGCACTCTCGAACGTATATCCATTGGAAAACTGTTCCGGGAAATTTACCTTCGGTCCATGTTCCTCCTGAAGCTTTAACGCCTGTTCATAAGTATGCACCTCATCTCTCCGGTCACTGTGCGATGTCACTCCCGCAATGTTCCCGATCGCAAATGCTGTCATGCTACCAAATACACAGATCGCTGCCACCGCGATCACTGCCTTTTTCATAAATCCTCTCTTCATATGAGTTTCCTCTCTTTCTATCTGTTCATATACACGTTTCCTGATCCGCACCTCCCGCAGGGATTCATCCGGAAGTTCTCCTGCGCGGCTCTCAAACATTTTTTTCAGTCTTTCTTCTAAGATAGGATCGTCCATGTTTTTCCTCCTTCCTCCTGCGTGAGGACCTTCTTTAACTGCTCCTTCGCATGGTACAGTCTTGATTTCACCGTGCCCTCGAACACTCCGCAGACCTTCGCGATCTCGCGGATCGGCATGTCATTATAATAGTAAAGGATCAGAACCGTTTTCTGTTTCGGCGGCAGCTTCTCCACCGCCTCAAAAAGGATCCGTTCCTCCTCCTTCATGATGCAGGTTTCCAGGACCGACCGTTTTGTGTCCTCCTGCCCGGATGCCGGTTCCTCCTCCGGACACTCCCGCCCTGTCTTTTTGCAGATCTTCCATGCCGACCTCGTGAGGATCCGGTAAAACCATGTCTTAAAGGCCGCCGGCTCTCTGAGCTTCTTTCTGTTTAAATAGCAGGCGGTAAATGTCTCCTGGACAATGTCCTCACTGTCCGCAGCATTTCCGGATATCAGCCATGCGGCTCTGAGCGCCGGCTTCTCATATCGCTCCATCAACGTTCCGAATGCCTCCATGTCGCCATCGATCATCCGTCTCACGATATTCTCTTCATCCATGTCCTGCCTCCTCTCTTTTTTGATGCATCTGTCTTATAGAGACAGGAACCTTGAGGAAAGTTCATTTTTTCTAATAATTTATATAAAAAAGACAAAAAATTGGCTTCGTCACATTCAGTCTTAACGCTAAGTTGTCTGCAGCAATCCGCACCTTCGCACAAGTACGCATCATTGATACATCGTACCTTCTTATTTATCAGGAAATTTCATCGGAATTTCCTGCCAGACAAAACAGGACAGTGCTCCACATTTCTGTCGACGCACTGTCCTGTATCATGATCCGTTTATTTAGTTTACACGCATGCACATCCAGTCCGCGATCCTGCCCCGTACAGACCGATCGTTCTTTTTCAGGGACTCCACACATGCCAGACTCATATTCTCTCAGTCACAGCTTGCCATCAAGCGTAAATTTCCTGACTTTCTGCTTTTCGTTTTCCTGAATATGATTCGTCACAGTTTGCTCCTGCTTGTAAACTCCCTGTACTTCTGAACTGCCTTTTCTTCCGCCTCTTTCATGATCTCCTCTACCGAGTTCCCTTCGATGTCGAGTCCCTCAGCGGTATAGCATACGGTCTCATGGATCCCGTAATAGACCTTGCAGAGCTTCTCCAGATACTCATATCCGAGGTTCAGCTCCCCGATGGATCCGCCGCTGGTCGTCACATAGTGGAGACTGTCTGCATGGCACAGACCGCCCGGAATGCCCTTGGAGGAGAATGTAAACGTCAGACCTGTCACGCAGATCTGCTCCAGATAACATTTCATCCGCGCCGGGAATGAGAAATCCCAGTACGGAGCTGCAACAACGATCCGGTCCGCAGCTGCGAACTGCTTCGCGTAAGTGAAAAGCGGTCCCTCAAAATTTCCTGCTCTTGTGAGCGATTCCCGGAGCGCACTCTCCTTACCTGTGAAGAGTTTCAGATCTTCATCCTCAAGATTTAAAGTTTCGATCTCATACTCCCCGTTCTGATTCATTTCCTTTAATAACGCCTGTGCGAGCTGTTCCGTCCTTGAGATGCCGCGGTTGACGCAGGCATCGATGAATAATAACTTTTTCATTGCTGATCTCCCTGTTTATGTTTTACCCATGCACCTGATTCTGCTATATTGATCCAGCTTTTACGCTTATCATGAGGCCAAAAGCAATTTCACTGTTTCTGCACACATTTCAGACCGTCTTTATCACAGATTTTCCTTTGGCTGTCACATATTCAGCAGCTGTCTCGACAGCTCCAGAATCTCCTCCGTGTTCCTGCTGTTGAAGATCTCAACTTTTCCGCCGGATTCCCGGTCCGAGAGAAGTCCGCGCTCCTCAAGACGCCTTTTCGTCTGCTTTGCGGTCCCGAATCCGCCGTCGTAAACGAAAACTCCCGGCAGATGTTTCTGGATCACCTCACGGATCAGCGGATAATGCGTACATCCGAGAACGACCGCATCGATCTCTGCTTTGTCGTACGGTGCAAACTGTTTTTCCAGATAAGCATCGAGAACCGGTCCATCGAGCACGCCGCTTTCAATATATTCCACAAGTCCCGGACACGGCATCTTGATGATGTTCGCATCGTCCTCATAAATATGCATCATCGAATTAAATTTCGTCTGTGACAGCGTCATCGGGGTTGCCATGACGACGACTTTGGAATGTTCCTTTGCCTTGACCGCAGGTTTTAACGCCGGTTCGATCCCGATCACCGGGAGAACCTCCTCATATGCGGCTCGAAGTTCTTTGATCGCCACACTTGTCGCTGTATTGCAGGCCACGACGATTGCTTTCGCGCCCCGCTCCAGCAGAAATTCCACATCTTTTTTTGTCAGGTCGATGACCTCCTCCGGCGTTCTTGTTCCGTATGGGGCATTCGCCGAATCTCCATAATAAATAAAATCTTCTCCCGGCATCAGTTTGACCAGCTCTCTTAACACGCTGATCCCGCCAAGTCCGGAATCCAAAACGCCAATCGGGCGATTGTCTGTACTCATTTTTCTGTCACCTCACCGTTTTTCTGTTCTTCTATATCACTCTGCCTGCCAGAGCTTCCGTATCGCTGAATCTCCTGCCGCAATTCTCCCATCGCTTCTTTCAGGGAGTCCGCTCTGTTGGCGCAATATCAACATGGTATTCCCTCATATCTGCGGAGTCTGCTCTTTCAATCCTCTCCACTGTTACTGGATTTTCCATCTTTCATCCATCTTACCACATTTTCCTCCGCTTGACCATCCACAGCCTCCCCACTTTCGCTTTTTGTGCAATTTTTAAGATTTTTGTCAAAATATTTTTCATTTTTGGTTAATCTGTTTTGCAAAATGCTGCTATACTAACGCTGTAACAAAGAGAACAGCAAATGTTCAACCAAACTTAACAAAACCCCCTTTTCAAAGCTGAGGGCTGCTAAGCGAATCCGGCAGAACAAAAGAAGTTGTTTGCCGGCAATCAGATTTTTGGAGGAAAAGATAAATGACTACTTTAAAAGCTGAAAAAAGAAGCATGGATGTTAAGGCAAAGAGATTAAGAAGAGAAGGATTTGTTACAGGCAATGTTTTCGGACATGCCATCGAAGGTTCTATCCCGGTAAAGATGAATGCAATGGATGTTGATCGTCTTTTAAAGACAGAGCATAAAGGCGGCCAGATCAATCTTGATGTCGAAGGTCAGGTTTACGATGTCCTGATCAAGGAAGTTGATTACAATTCCATGACCAGAAAGATCGATGAGATCGATTTCCAGGCACTGGTAAGCGATGAGAAAGTTTCTTCTACTGCTGAGATCGTGATCCTGAACCGTGAAGCCGTTATCGGCGGTGTTCTTCAGGAAGACTTAAGCGAGGTTGCTTATAAGGCATTCCCGTCCGCTCTTGTTGAGACAACGACTCTGGATGCCGCTGGCCTGAAGGTCGGTGATACTGTCCACGTGAAAGATCTCGAGATCGCAAAGAACAAAGACATCGACTTAAAGACTGATCCGGAGGCAGTTGTACTCTCCGTCATCCCGGTTCACAACGTTGTTCCGGCTACTGAAGTGACAACAGCTCCTGGCACAGCAGCTGCAGATGACAAAGAGACCAAGTAATTGCTCTGGGATCGAATAATTTATCAAATAAAATCAAAACTGGCGGTACTGCTCCCCTGTGGGCGGCGCCGCCAGTTTTTTTAGCAGTTTCACAGAAAACTTAAACATTTTTCAAAAAGGGGATCCACCCACTGAGGTGTGATCCCCTTTCTCCTTCTTTATCCTGCTGTCACTTCAACCTTTTTTTCACTGAAAGCTACACCATACTTGTAGATCCCTGTAACGCCGGCGGAAAGCAGTTCTGTATCATATTTCTTGTCTTCAATCTGTTTCAAAGCGGTCTCTGACAGTTTTTTCAGTTTTTCAGCGCTGCAGTTTTTCTCCGCCTTCAGTTCGATCAGAATTCCAGGAAGACCTTTTCGGATCGGTTTTAACTGAATATCGTAACGTCCATCTCCGGATTCTCTATTGGATGTTGCAAAAGCGCCGTTCATCAAAGCACACAATCCCAGCATAAATCCATGATAAAAATTTTCTCCTGCCGTATCAAAAGAGCTCACGGACTGGGTCAACAGCATCTGTATCTGCGTTTTCAGTCTGTGATTGTCTCCAGAGAAAATAGCTTCCTGAATCGCAATCGCCGTAGATTGAGGAATCATGTTCCCAAGCCGCTGAAGAATCTCTTTATTATACACAAGTGCGATCTCACGGTTTGGCAAGGCAACTTCGCACATAATATCTCCACTGAACGACGTCATAGTTTTCAGGACTTTCAGGTATCCGGTCATCAAAAGGAAACTGTAAATGGTCGATGGATTGCTCCTGATCTGCGGATAAATCACTCCTGTATCAATATAGGTGGTGAAAGTTTCCCCATTGATCAGCGAAGTCAGACGACTATAAATCTCCTTATCCGCCTCCGCCAGGATCTCCCCGATAATGTCATTGCTGCCAGTGGATACCCAGTACGGTCTCGGCTCACATTCGCTGCTGAAATAGCTGACTACTGACCATGGATTAAAGATCTCAGTCCTGCCAAACCGGTAGCCATCATACCATTGACAGATCTCATCATATTGGTCTGCAGCTCCATAATATTCCGCCATCTCTCTCACTTCATCTGCTGTAAATCCAAAATAGGAACTGTATTTATTGTCCAGCACCGAGTTGATCGCCAGGTTATTCATCCCACTGAAAATGCTTTCTCTTGCAACCCTTAAAATTCCAGTAAGGAAGCCGAACGAAAGATGTTTATTATCCTTGAAGCCACCTGAAAACAGGTTTCGCATAAACTGAATGACCTTATCATAAAAGCCTTTCATATATCCCTGCTGGATCGGAGTATCATATTCATCGATAATGATAATGGGGGCTATGCCGTAATGGCTGTGAAGCATTGCTGACAGATCCAGAAGTGCAGAAGCCAGTTCCACCTCCCCCGTCTTTCCGGCCGCTAAGTTCGCATAGATCTGTCTGCTATATTCATCGCATTTTTCACTGGTCTGCAGTTCTTTATGGAGTCTGGTTTCTTTAGCAAAAATATCGCGGATAGCCGCAAATGTTTCTTCCCAGGTATTGAATTTTACATCCTTAAACGTGAGAAAGATCACTGGGTATTTTCCTTGATAATCTCTATATTTCTGTCCGCAGGTCCATATTTTTTTGTTGTTGAAGTAGATGGATGTATCCCTGTCGCTCTTTTCAAAATAGGTGCGCAGCATATCCATATTGAGAGTCTTGCCAAAGCGGCGAGGACGGGTAAACAAGGTTACCATTGGACGCTCATCGATAAAATCTTTGATCATCATCGTCTTGTCGATGTAGTAGTATTCCGATGATGCAAGACAATAATCGGAAACTCCGATCGGCAGAGGCAGCTTTGCTGGCCGTTCCGCTTTCCGGTAAACGCCCGTCCTTATCCGCTGATCTGCCGGTTTCTGCGCGTCTTTCGGGATCATCCAGCGTTTTCCCTGCTTTTCTGCTCCATCAATTTTTCCGTTTTTGCACAGAGTTGAAACTCTTCGTTCTGTTATATTCCAGCGTTTTGCCGCTTCTCTGACCGGGATCATTTCCGTCACTTCGCAACACCTCCTAACATCTTTTATAGCTACAGCATACCTTGCAAAAAGAACTTTGTCAATTTTGTTTCGGAACTATGTCATATATATATCACATTGTTCCTGTATTATTCATGTTCTTTCTCCCTTAAAGTTCCTGCAGCTGTGCACGCACACTCCGGAACCTTTCCGGCAATTCCTCTGCCGCCATCTGCTGCGGGACTTCAACGGTTCCTGCCTCTTTTGCGGTCTCATAAAACCAGCATTTATAGTCGAGTGTGTCCAGCGTTTTCTGCAGTTCCCGCATCTGCGCCTTTAAGATCTCGCGCTGACGGTAAAAAAGCTGCAGTCTCTCATTGATCGTCGAATCTCCCTGCGCTACGAGCGCAATGTACTCGCGGATATCCCGGATCGACATCCCGGACTTTTTCAGACAGTCGATGATCCTGAGCCACTCAATATCATCATCCTTGAACATCCGGATTCCACCGGACGTCCGCTCTACAGATGGAAGAAGTCCCTCTTTATCATAATATCGGAGCGTGGATGCCGGAACATGAAGCATCCTCGCCGTTTCTCCTACCGTATATGCCATGTTAATCTTCCTCTCCCGGTTCTTTATAATACTTTTCTATCTCTCAAACACAACCCAATACGTCCCCAGCACCTGCTCACACGGGATCTTTGCCGCATTTTCTGCGGTAAACGCTTCCTTCGGATACACGTTTTTTACATCTGTCGGATAGGCAGGGAGTGTCTTTCCGATGCTGACGCCGTGCGCATCGTTCTCCGTAAACTTCCAACGGAAGCTGCAGTCGCAGAATTCTTTGTTGTTTTCGATCTTTTCAGGCTTTCTCAGGATGATTTCATCTTCAATAAAATAGCAGCCCGCATTGTCCTTCTCCACTCCGTAAGCCATCACATCCTGTTCTACTTTCAAACTCTGCCTCCGTAAGTTTTATCGTTCCTGAACTTCTTTCCCGCTGAGATGTTCGATCTCGATCTCAAAGACCTGTGCCGCTCTTCCCGCCTGCGCGATTTCCTCATCCGCCAGTTTCTCATCCGGGTAATATTTCATTGCAAACCGTTTCAACAGGGCAAGCGTCTCCTCCCCCGTCTCAAGCAGGCGGCATCTGCCGAAGACGACCGTGCTCTGCATATACGGCGCCCATGCTTCCTCCCGGATCGTTTCATTTCCGTAAACCGTAAAGCACACCTTATCCGAAGCCCGCAGCGCATCGACCTTGTGTCCTGCGCGCGCGCCATGGAAATAGATCTTCTGCTCGTTTCTGTCGTAAAAATAGTTGACCGGGATCGCATACGGATAACCGTCATCCCCGTTTACCGCGAGAACACCGCGTCTGCTCTTTTCCAGAAGTGATTCTGCCGCATCAGCCGTAATTGCATTTTTCTTTTTCCGAATTTCCCTGAACATCTCTCTCCTCCATCTCCCGAATAATCTCTTTTTTCCATTTTCAGTCTCATCAGACTTTCCTGTACATATCTGCAAAAAGTCATGATTGTTTCCATAAAACATATTTTCCTCATTTTACCACATTACCGCCCTGACAACAATTATCAAAAAACCCGGATGACAAATTCTGAAATTCCAGTTAATATAGAATTATCGGAACTACTCCCTACTCTCCCAGTTACGGCCCTCTAAAAATCGAAATTGTTCCGCCTCTTCACGATTACTGAAAATCATCCGACTCAAAAAAGGAATTTCTATATGGATCTCAGAATACTCCGCTACTTTCTCACAGTAGCCAAAGAACAAAGCTTCACAAAAGCCGCCGAACAGCTTCATATCACCCAGCCGACTCTCTCCAGGCAGTTAGCCGCGTTCGAGGAAGAGCTCGGCATTTCTCTCTTTAACCGGAACGGGCGGACGATCACCCTGACCGACGAGGGGATTCTCCTAAAGCGCCGCGCTCTCGAAATGCTGGATCTCGAAAAGCGGACTCTGGAGGAGCTGAAAGGGACCGAGGAAGTCATCGACGGCAGCGTCACGATCGGCTGCGGGGAATTCGCAGCCGTCGAGATCCTGGCAGAAATCTGCAAAGTCTGCCGTGAAAAATATCCGCTCGTACAGATCGCGATCCACACCGCCACGGCGGATACGGTCTACGAGATGATGAAAAAAGGTCTCGTGGACATCGGGATGTTCCTGGAACCTGTGGATACGGAAGGTCTCGACTACATCCGGATCCCGGAAAGTGACCACTGGGTCGTCGGGATGCGCCCGGACGATCCGCTCGCCGGGAAAGAATTCATCACAAAGCAGGATCTCCTCGGGAAACCGCTGATCCTCCCGGAGCGCACCGGAGTCCAGAGTGAGATCGCAAACTGGTTCGGAAAAGACTTCGATAAGCTCCAGATCGCATTCACCAGCAATCTCGGAACAAATGCCGGAGTCATGGCCTTTTACGGGCTGGGATACCCGGTATCTGTCGCCGGTGCGGCAAGATACTGGCGGCCTGACCTGCTCGTTCAGCGGAAACTCTTCCCAGAGATCACCTCTAGTACCGTGATCGCATGGCAGAGAAATCTGCCGAACTCCCATGCGGTCAACAAATTTATCGAGATCATCAGTTCCGTGGCCACTCATGATGCAGGAACTTCTCTGATTTCGTTAAATGCCTGCAAGGCATAAATCATGATTTGATATAGGTATTGGACATTCAAAAATCTTAGAACTACAATGGATGCATAAGAAGATCCATATCTTCTTTCTGCATCCTTTTTATTTACGCGAACTTGTTTTCACAGGAGGTAATTCAAATGGCAAAAAAATTAGTCGCATATTTCAGTGCAGGCGGAACAACAAAGAAAATTGCAGAGCAGATCGCAGAAGCAGGAAACGCTGATCTCTGCGAGATCACACCGAAGGTGGCATATACAACAGCAGATTTAAACTGGATGGACAAAAAATCCAGAAGCAGCGTGGAGATGAATGACAAGAAATTCAGACCGGAGATCGTAAAGGCGGATATCGATATGAGCGCTTATGATACCGTGATCCTCGGCTTCCCGATCTGGTGGTATGTCGCTCCGACAATCGTGAACACCTTCCTTGAGTCCTACGACTTTACAGGCAAGAAGATCGTCCTCTTCGCGACATCCGGCGGCAGCGGATTCGGCAACACAGTAAAAGAATTAAAACCGTCCGCACCTGGTGCAGAGATCGTGGAAGGAAAGCTTTTAAACAGAGCTTCCAGACAGGAGATCGCTGATTGGGTAAAATCCTTATAATAAAGCAGAAACCGGCTGCAGACTGACATGATCCAGGATCATGCAGCCTGCAGTCGATCTGGAAATGGAGAAAAAACATGGCAAAAATTGTACAGACAGCAGGAAGAAACGCGCTGGGCGAATTTGCTCCCCAGTTCGCGCATTTTAATGACGATGTCCTCTTCGGAGAAAACTGGAACAACCAGGACATCGATGTAAAGACTAGAAGTATCATCACCGTTGTGGCACTCATGTCCTCCGGGATCACGGATTCTTCCCTCGTGTTCCACTTAAAGAATGCAAAAGCACACGGCGTCACCCAGAAAGAGATCGCTGCGATCATCACCCATGTGGCATTCTACGTCGGCTGGCCGAAGGGCTGGGCCGTCTTCAACCTTGCAAAAGAAGTATGGCAGATGAATGAAGGCGATCTTCCTTACAAGGACGAGGCCATGAGAGCCCATGCAAAGTCCATGATCTTCCCGATCGGCGCCCCGAATGACGCCTTCGCAAAATACTTCGTCGGTCAGAGCTATCTCGCACCGGTATCCACCAAACAGGTCGGTGTGTTCAATGTGACCTTCGAACCCGGCTGCCGCAACAACTGGCATATCCACCACGCAAAGAGCGGCGGCGGACAGATCCTTGTATGCGTGGCCGGACGCGGCTACTATCAGGAGGAAGGCAAAGAAGCCATCGAGATGAAGCCGGGCGACTGCATCAATATTCCGGCGGAAGTCAAACACTGGCACGGTGCCGCTCCGGATTCCTGGTTCTCCCATCTCGCCATCGAAGTTCCGGGCGAAGAGAACTCCAACGAATGGTGTGAGACCGTTTCTGATGAGGAGTACGGGAAACTGAAATAGGATGATCCCGCACTTTGCCGCATACAAGCGCTCACACTGCAAAGCGCCTGTTTGACAATCCGCTCTTTTTTCTCTATGATTTACACGCAGACAGTGTCTCCTGTTTTTGGAAACTCTGCAAAAATCTGACAGAAAAAGGACGTACAGTATGTTCGAAAAACTAAAATATTTCTCCACGATCTTCTTCGGTACTTTCATCATCGCCGTGGGAGTCTATTTTTTCATGAATCCGAACCACATTATCAGCGGGAGCATCACCGGACTCGCAGTAGTCCTCGTAAATTTCATTCCGCTGTCGCTCTCCGTCATGACTCTGATCTTAAACATCATCTGCATCATCCTGGCGTTTCTCTTTATCGATAAGACTTTCGGGACAAAGATCATCTTTATCTCCATCCTGCTCCCGGTACTTCTCTTCGTATTTGAAACCGCCTTCCCGGATCCGGGATCTCCGACGGGGAACATCGCCCTGGATGTAGTTGGTATGATCGTTGTGATCTGTTTCGGACAGGCGATCCTCTTCAACGCCAACGCGGCATCCGGCGGTCTCGATATTATCGCGAAGATCATGAACAAATATCTCCATCTGGATCTCGGACAGGCGATCATCATCGCCGGCATGGTGACGGTCGCGAGCTCCTATTTCGCCTACGATCTTCAGACCGTGATCATCGGTGCTCTGGCGACCTACTTCAGCGGTCTCGTGCTGGACTACTTTATCGATGAGTTCACCGGAAAGATCCGGGTGTGCGTGATCTCCGAACACAACGATGAATTCCGCCGCTATGTGATCGAGAATCTCCAGCGCGGCATCACTGTCTACACGGCCACCGGCGGCTACAGCGATGCCCAGAAGAGCGAGATCCTGGCGATCCTCACAAAGAAGGAATATGGTCAGTTTATGGACTATGTCCAGTCGAAAGATCCTAACGCGTTTGTCACGATCTCCAACGTAAAGCGCGTTGTCGGAAGCTGGAATACGCCGAAGAGACGGACGTACTTCTAAAAAAACCAATATTTCCCTTATTATCACGACAGTCGCCAAGTTCTCGCGCAAGCGCAGACTTTGGCTCGTTGTTCGCGTAAATCAAACAGGTCCGCACCGGTGATCTTCACCTGCGGACCTGTTTTTTATCAATCTGGATTTGTACGAAATCTTTCTATATAAAATTCCCGTCTTCAGCTTCCCGTTTAATTCAGGAAATTCTCGATGATCACGTTCTCCGCTTCTTCCTCGGTAAGTCCCAGAGTCCGGAGCTTTAATAACTGCTCATCGTTGATCCTTCCGATCGCCGCCTCATGGATGATTGCCGCGTTGAGATCACGCGCGCGGATCTCCGGGATCGAGCCGATCTCCGCATGGTCCATGATGATCGAGTCACACTGGATATGCGCCTGGCACTTGTTGTTGCCGACCGCCTTCGGGTGGAACGTCTGGACGGAATTTCCCTTTCCGACGGATCTGGAGATGATCTGTGCGGAGCTCTCCTCCCCGTTTAAGCGGACCTCGATGTTGGACTCCGCCGTCTGCTCTCCCTCGGTCATCAGGCGTTCAGTCACATACAGTCTGGAGTTTTTCTCCATCTCGACAAGCGTCTCGCGGACTGTGGAGTCAACGCCCTTGATCTGCGCCGTATCCAGCGTAAATACGGAGTTTTCTCCCACATAGATATTCGTCACCGGATTCAGCACACGACCGCCGGTCCCGTTTCCCTCTCCGTAATGCTTTTCCTGATAACAGACATTCGCGTTCTTTCCGACATGGAAGGTATGGATCCCGTCATGACGGCTCTCATTGCAGCCGCTATTGTGGATCCCGCATCCCGCAACGATCGTCACGTCCGCGCCATCTGCGATGTAAAAATCATTATATACAAGATCCGTCATGCCGGAAACGCTGACAACGACCGGAATATAGACCTTCTCGCCCTTTGTCTCGCCGTCGATATAGATATCGATCCCCGGCTTGTCCGTCTTCTTTTTGATCTTGATGTGCTCACTGTCCCCGTGGCAGATGGAAGTTCCGTTCTGACGCAGGTTGAAAGCGCCTTTCTGGGAAAATCCATTGTCATTGATGACTTTCAATACTTCTTCTACTACATGATCCAGCTCTACCATTACGCTCTCACCCCCGCTTTTCCTGCACATGTATGACATTTATCGAGACCGTTCAGGCACGGAAGGACATCTTCTCTGAGACCTTCCGCCTTGATCTTTCCATCATCGATCACCATGATCCGGTCCGCCATGCTGATGATCTTCTCCTGGTGGGAGATCACGATCAGACTCTGTTTTTTCTCTTTGTGGATCTCCTCGAATTTATGGATCAGCATGGAAAAGCTCCAGAGGTCGATCCCGGCTTCCGGCTCATCAAAAATACATAAGGTATGTTCCTTCGCAAGAACTGTCGCGATCTCGATCCGTTTCATCTCGCCGCCGGAGAGCGTTCCATCGATCTGGCGGTTTAAATATTCCTCCGCGCAGAGTCCGACATCCGATAATAACTTACAGCACTCGACGTCTGACATTTCTCTTCCTGCTGCCAGTGCGAGAAGTCTCTGCACCGTCATTCCCTTAAATCTCGGCGGCTGCTGGAACGCGTAGCCGATCCCGGCATTCGCACGGTGGTTGATATCGTAATCCGTGATATCCTCCCCGTTTAAAAAGATCTTTCCGCTCTCCGCCTTCTCGATCCCGATCAGGACCTTCGCCAGCGTAGACTTACCGCCGCCGTTCGGTCCCGTGATCACCAGCATTTCTCCATCGTCCACCTGGAAAGAAATATGATCCAGGAGACATTTTTTCGTCCCGTTATCCTCCACATGGAGGACTAAATTTTCTGCTTTTAACACAATTTCACCTCTCTGTATCTATGCCCCCGTACTCTGACAATCTCTCATTTTTCTCCAGTCACGAATACCGCTGAGTTTTGTTAAATTCTATTTTCCGGTAGGTATGAGTGT
Source organism: Pilosibacter sp. NGB245 (assembly GCF_057397225.1). NCBI lineage: Bacteria > Bacillati > Bacillota > Clostridia > Eubacteriales > Clostridiaceae > Pilosibacter > Pilosibacter sp. NGB245. Next base: position 2,618,741 of record NZ_CM171584.1, read on the forward strand.
ATTATAGCGCAAAATTATCAATTTCGCCATCAAATTATAGGATTCTCCGGATGTTCCTCTTTTTATACATGTTCTGTTTCACGGAATTTTTTCATTCCAGATTCCAAAATTTGTTATCCCGACCTTCCTCTGATATTTGCCACATCCGCTGTCATTCCATGTGCTGAAACTATGACAGGCGGCCTCTCTATTCCATTTTCACCCTCTCCCGCAGATCAAATTGCTTTTTCGCATGTTCTATGATAGACTGTCTCTTACACGCACAAATGTATTTGTGAAAAAAACACGAGGAGACTATATTATGAATCATAAACGCAGTTCGTTCTCCGGAAAACTCGGTTTCGTCTTATCGGCGGCGGGCGCATCCGTGGGACTGGGAAACATCTGGCGTTTCCCGTATCTCGCCGCGAAATACGGAGGCGGGATCTTCTTACTGATCTATATCATCCTGGCGCTGACCTTCGGCTACACGATGATCATGGCGGAGACCTCCTTAGGGCGCATGACGAAAAAAAGCCCGGTCGGAGCCTACGAATCCTTTGGAAAGTCAAAACTCCTGTCCGCCGGCGGCTGGATCAACGCCGTGATCCCGATCCTGATCGTGCCGTACTATTCCGTGATCGGCGGCTGGGTCATCAAATACCTGTTTGAGTATCTTCTGGGACACGGACAGGCACTCGCGGCTGACGACTATTTCTCCGGCTTTATCTCCAACGGATTTTCCGCGGAGATCTGCTTCCTGATCTTCACCATGTTCACAGTTGTGATCATCTACATGGGTGTCCGGAACGGGATCGAGCGAGTCTCAAAATTTATGATGCCGATCCTCGTGATCCTCTCCGTGATCATCGCGGTCTACTCCGTGACAAGACCGGGCGCGATGGCAGGCGTGAAATATTTCCTGGTTCCAAACCTCGAAAACTTCTCCTGGATGACCGTCGTCTCCGCGATGGGGCAGATGTTCTACTCCCTGTCGATCGCGATGGGAATCCTCGTCACGTTCGGCTCCTATATGAAAAAGGACACCTCGATCGAGGATTCGACGAAAAATGTTGAGATCTTTGACACTGCGATCGCGATCATGGCCGGACTCATGATCATTCCGGCCGTCTTTGCCTTCTCCGGCGGCGACCCGGATACTCTCCAGGCTGGACCTTCCCTCATGTTCATCACACTTCCGAAGGTATTTGCGGGCATGGGATTCGGAACAGGCACAGGGATCCTGTTCTTTCTCCTCGTCCTGTTTGCGGCGGTCACAAGCTCCATCGCCCTGACCGAGAGCGCCGTATCCACCTTCGAGGATGAGCTGCACTGGAGCCGGAAAAAAGCGACCGTCTTTATGACCGTTGTCATGATCTTTCTCGGAACACTCTCCTGCCTCGGATATGGTCCGCTGGCGGACATTACCGTGATCGGAATGCAGTTCCTTGATTTCTTCGATTTTCTGACCAACTCCGTCATGATGCCGATCGCGGCGATCGCGACCTGCCTGCTCGTATCGAGAGTCATCGGTGTGGAAAAAATCGAGAACGAAGTTACCGAGGGCGGCCACCCGTTCAAGCGGAAAGCCATCTTCCAGTTCATGATCAAATACCTCTGCCCGATCTTTGCCGCGATCATTCTTGTGAGCTCCGTGGCGAATGCGTTTGGGTGGATCTCGATGTAACCGTAAAAAGAAAGAGCCGTGCCATTCTCGTCGGATGACATGACTCTTTCTTTTTCTATATTTTTCTGACATTCCGCGAAATTCTTTTTCCGTGAATTTTTTGCGAAACTGCATTTCATCGCCTTCCAATGAATTTCCTGAACATGATGTACAGATTTCCGGACTATCCGTTTTCCCTACTCTTCCGGCTCCTTACATACATCCACCCAGCCTTTCGCACCGGCGACTTTCTCCAGCTCCGGGATCGTGAGTTTTACCGCGCTGTGGTCGTTTCCGGCTGCCGGGTAAACGGTCGTAAACTGCTTTAAGCTCTCGTCCAGATACACCGCGATCCCGTCATTGATCCCGAACGGGCACACGCCGCCCGGCGCATGGCCGATCTTTTCTTCCACTTCATCAAACGGGATCATCTTCGCCTTTACATGAAAGGTTTCTTTGTATTTATGGTTATCAATCTTTGCGGTTCCTTCCGTCAGGATCAGGACCGGCGCGTCTCCCTGTAAAAATGACATCGTCTTCGCGATCATTCCCGGTTCTACGCCAAGCGCCTCCGCCGCCTCTGCGACCGTTGCTGTCGAATCTGCAAGTTCGATCACATGATCCAGAAAACCTTTTTTATCAAGATCTGCTTTTGCTTTTTCTAATGACATGATGTGTTTCCTCCTTTGCAAGCTGTCCCTATTCTACCACGTTTCACCGAAAATGGTGAAAAAAAACTGCCGTCGATGGCAGCATATGATCTGTCACCAACAGCAGTCTTTCTTACATACACATCGATCAGATATCAAACACCCCGAGCATCACGATCCCGACCACAACCAGTGCGATCATCGCATAGTGTTTCCAGGAAAGCTTCTCTTTCAGGAAGATCCGGCTCCATACGACTGACGCGACGCAATATGCGGAGATGATCGGCGCGGAGATCGCTGCGTGGACCGTGTCGGAGAGTGCGAAGATATACGCGAACTGACCGGCTGTCTCGCAGAGAGCTCCGAGATATTTCGGACCTTCCTGGGCAGCTGTGAACTTCTGTTTCTTAATGAAACCGACGTAGATGATGCAGCAGAAAGCCGCAAACAGGAATGTCAGCTCGTAGGCGCTGTTTGCCGCGGACGCAGCGTAGGAAGAGCATTCCTCTGCCGTTGCGAACATTCCGGCCGCCTCCGCCTCTCCTGCGAGCTTGTCGAGCACCATGGTGTCCGCGAAGGTACCGGCCGCATCGAGCAGACAGTACGCCACCGGCAGAAACAGCGCCAGCCAGGACTTCGCATACTTATAATTGGACGCAGCCTGGCGCTCCCGGCGCAGTTCATCATCTTCCCTCGACTCAACAATACCAAGCCCGATCACGCCGATGCACACGAGAGCCACCGCTCCGATCACCGCAAGACGCATGTTCCCCTCGATCGCATCGTCCAGGGTACCCGTTAAGAAGCAGAGCACCGCAACGAGAGCGCCTGAGGAGTTGCAGATCGGTGAGGAGATCGAAAGCTCAATGTACCTCAGACCGATGTAACCAAGCGTCATAGACGAGATATAGAGCAGGGATACCGGCAGATACACCATGGCGATATGCCATGTTACCACCGTACCTCCTACAAAGATCGTATAAAGTGCATGTACTCCCATCACAATTCCGACGGCAATAACCATCTTTAAGTGGGCGTACTTATCATTTCCGCGGCAACCGATCTTTGAAAACAGATCCGAGCCACTCCAGCACAACAGTGCTGTCAGTGCAAGCCAAAACCACATATGCTTTTTCTTCCCTCTTTTCGTATTTGCCCGAAATGGACCTGCTTATTATATATCCGATTCCCGGTTCGCGCAAGGGAATTACCTGAGAGGTTTTGTCAACACTTAACACCCAAATAACTTCGCAGTCTTCTCCATCCGCTCCGCGATCGGAACTCCGAACGGACAGCGGGATTCGCAGGCATGACAGCCGATGCACTCAGATGCCTTATGGTCCAGGAGTTCATAGTGGGACTGGATCGTCGCCGGGACCTCCGGCTGCATGGTCGCCAGATCATAAAATTTGTTGATCATGGCAATGTCCAGATTTGCGACACACGGCTTGCAGTGTCCGCAGTAGGTGCACTCCCCGCGGTAGGAGTGAAACGGCGCGTTCGCAAGCACGGACGCATAGTCTTTCTCTTCCTCAGAAGCCGTCTCGTATCCTGCTGCCGCATCCACCTGTTCCTTCGTGTCATACCCGCACATGATGGAACAGACACCCGGTCTTGTGAGCGCATAGTGAACACACTGCACCGGAGTCAGACAGACGCCGAACGGGGAACGTTTCGCATCGAAGAGTCTTCCGCCCGCAAATCCTTTCATGACCGTGATCCCTACATCGTGCTCCTCACATGTCTTGTAGAGTTTTGCACGGTCCGGATCTGTCCCTTTCAGCCCTGCATCAAACTCATCCGCGAACATTGTGTCGATATTTTCACTCGCCGGCAGCATGTCAAACGCCGGATTGATGCTGAAGAGAATCATCTCCACATAGCCGGATTCCGCCGCTTTCATCGCAACCTTCGGGTTGTGGGAGCTCATTCCGATATGGCGGATGATGCCTTTTTCCTTTAATTCCATCACATAGTCCAGGTAGTCAGAATGCTGGATCTTCTCCCATTCTTCCTCAGAGTCCACGTAGTGGATCATGCCGAGATCGATGTAATCGGTCTGCAGTCTCTTTAAAAGGTCCTCAAAAGCCGGGCGAACGTATTTCATGTCTCTCGTGCGGAAATACTGGTTGTCCTTCCAGGTTGATCCGATATGTCCCTGAATGAACCACTGGCTGCGGTTCTCTTTAATCCCTTCACCGATGATATTTCTTGATTTCGGGTCCGCCATCCAGCAGTCCAGGATGTTGATCCCCTTTTTCGATGCATATTTGATCAGCTCGATGCTCTCTTCCTCCGGATGGCGCTCAAGCCACTCGCCGCCAAAGCCGATCTCGCTCACCATCAGACCTGTTTTCCCCAATCTCCTTGTTCTCATCTGTCTCTCTCCTTTTTCATATCCCATAATTTTTTTCTGACTCATTTCCTTCGTTTTCACATTCCTGTCCGGCAAAATTTCCTGCAATAACGCAGTGGGATTTGCAGATATTCCCCCACAGGATCTTACCTGCATCCTTGTATGGCGAGTTTTATTGAAACGCCCCCGGCCCATCGCTCTCCGACACGAATCTGGCGAGTTTTACGGCTCCGTTTCCTTTTTTGTCGACCGCATAAAAGGTATAAGTTCCTTTTTCCGTGATCTGAAATGCCGCGGTATCTTTGTCATTCACCGTAAACGGCGTTCCTTCCACCGTCCCGTTCGCAAATTCCTCCGCCGTGTGCTCTCCCTTTGCATAGAGAAGTTTGTCGAGATCCCCATCGATGTCGATAACGCGCACGGTCAGATAATTTCCTCCATTCCTGCTCGAGGTCTGCATCTCGATATGAGGTGCCGTCCCATTTTCCGGTCTCGTTCCGCCGTTCTGGAATCCCTTTCTTGAGAGCGTGCTGATATCGTAGGATAATGCCGCTCCGACATTCAGCATTCCGCCGGAAACCGTCACGTCTTTCAGGCTCTCCATCGGCGTCACCGTGGACATCAGGATCTCCTTCACGTCTGCGACTCCGATCCCGTCAAAATAGGAATAGACCATCGCCGCTGCACCGGATACCATCGGCGCCGCCATGGAAGTACCGCTCATGTAACCATATGTATTTCCCGGCGTTGTGCTCAGGATATAGCTTCCCGGAGCCGCGAGATCCACCGTTTTCTTTCCATAGTTCGAACTTGCGGAGAGCGTTCCGTCGATACTTAGATTCGCGACAGAAATGATATTGTCGAGATCATAAGCCGCCGGATAAAACGGGATCGCATCCGTGTCAACTCCCTTTCCGGTCTTCGGATTTCCGTTTCCTGTCGCCACAACAAAGAGCATACTGGAATTCTTCATCGCCTCATACAGCGCCTTGTCATCCACCGTCGATGTCAGGCTCAGGTTGCAGATCACGGCTCCATTGTCCTCCGCATACCTGATCGCCTTGATGACTGCTGCCGTGCTCCCTCCGCCGTCCGTGCCTCCTAGTGCCTTCAGCGCCATCACGCGCACCCGGTTTCCGGGAACGATCCCGGCAATTCCGATCCCGTTTCCCGTCCCGGCACTGATCGTCCCGGCTCCGTGGGTCCCGTGGCTGTCCTCTTCCCCGGTGAAGATCTGGTTGTTGTTATTATAAAAATTCCATCCGTAGACATCGTCCACATATCCGTTCCCATCGTCATCGATCCCATTTCCCGGGATCTCATCCGTGTTCACCCACAGGGTATCCTTCAGATCTTCATGCGTGTAGTCGATGCCCGTATCGATCATCGCGACGATCGTATCATGATTTCCGTTTCCGTACGTCTTCCATGCCTGCTCCAGGTTGATATCCACGCCGGATACCGCCTGGCGCTTTTTCACCTCCACAAGAGTTCCCAGAAGCTCCGCATTCTCCGTCGGCTGTCCGAACGGATCCGAATACACCGGATACTTCCTCATCTCCTCCGCTGCAAAGGAACCGTCATTGAAAAAAGCCCACTGTTCCAAGGCGGACGGGTCATTCGTCTGAATCTTTTCCGAGGCGAAAGCCATAAGCGGCTGCCCCGATGAGGCGAGCAGGGCTGTCGCCAGGATTCCCGCCGCGATTTTAGAAATTTCTCTTTTCTTTTTCAAATATTTCTGCTGCATATCCACTCTCTTTTCTGGTCACAGTACACAGACACTCCATGCCCGCACACTGTAACAGGATCTTGCCGTTGCTTCGCTTCCCATTCCGGCTCAGCAACATCCGCGGTCACAACGTTATCATACTCAAACCAATGTTTATTCTACCAGATATTCTTGTATTTTCTATGAACTTTTTTGTTTTTAGGTAAATGCAGCGCCAAATACGGTCTAAAAAGAAAAGGCAGAACAACATCTTCCGATATCATTCTACCTCTGTATTTCATTTTCCGGTTGTCTCGATCCACCGACTGCAATTTCGCGGAATCCTGTCGATCCGGATCAGGCTGTTACAGCTCCGCCGGTCCCTGACCATTGTCTGATCCCTGCTGACCGTTCTGAGTTTCTGCTGTCTTCTGCTCCGGATCCTGCGGCATCACGCTGTTTCCATCCTGCACCGGATTCTGAACCTGCTCAGCTGCCGGCTGTTCAGATCCCGCTGCCATCTCCGGCTGCCTGTTCCCGTTCTCTGCAAACTCAACAGTCTCAGCGCTCTCGCCGCCCATCCGGCTGTGATCGTCCTTCTGGCCTTCCTCCGGCTCCGGGATTCCCTTGACCTCACGGAAGATCTTCATGAATTCCTTGCCGGTGATCGTCTCTTTCTCGATCAGGAATGCTGCGATCTTATCCATCACATCCCTGTTTTCAGAGAGAAGACGTTTCGCCTCCGCATAGGCCTCTTTTAACATCTTCATGACTTCCGTATCAATCTCGGCAGCTGTCGCATCACCGCAGTTCATCACGGTGCGTCCGGTCAGATACTGGTTTTCCTGCGTCTCAAGACCCATCAGACCGAATTTATCCGACATTCCGTACTGGGTAACCATCGCTCTTGCGACTCTTGTCGCCTGTTCAATATCATTTGCCGCTCCGGTCGTCACGGTATCAAAGACGATCTCCTCCGCCGCACGTCCGGCAAGAGAGACAACGAGCATTGCCTTGAGCTCTTTCTTCGTATTTAAGAATTTCTCTTCTTCCGGAACCTGCATCACATATCCCAGCGCGCCCATTGTTCGCGGAACGATCGTGATCTTCTGGACCGGCTCTGCATCCTTCTGGAGAGCAGTTACAAGCGCGTGTCCGACCTCATGGTAGGAGACGATCCGGCGCTCCTCTTTGCTCAGGATCCGGTCTTTCTTCTCTTTACCGACAAGGACAAGTTCCACTGCCTCGAAGAGATCTTTCTGGGAGACAGCCTGACGACCGTTCTTGACCGCATTGATCGCTGCCTCGTTCATCATATTCGCAAGGTCCGCACCGACGGCGCCGGAAGTCGCAAGGGCGATCTCCTCGAAGTCTACCGTCTCATCCAGACGCACATCCTTCGAATGTACTTTCAGGATGCTCACACGACCTTTCAGGTCCGGCTTATCGACGATGACACGCCGGTCAAAACGACCCGGTCTTAAAAGCGCCGGATCCAGGATCTCCGGACGGTTTGTCGCTCCGAGGACGAGAAGTCCCTTGGAGGAATCAAATCCATCCATCTCGGAGAGGAGCTGGTTTAAGGTCTGTTCTCTCTCATCATTTCCGCCGAAACGGCTGTCACGGCTGCGTCCGATCGCATCGATCTCATCGATAAAGATGATACACGGGGCGGACTGCTGTGCCTGTTTGAAGAGGTCGCGGACACGGGACGCACCCACGCCGACGAACATTTCAACGAAATCGGAACCGGAGAGGGAGTAGAACGGAACGTGCGCCTCACCGGCTACCGCCTTTGCGAGCAGTGTTTTACCGGTTCCAGGAGGACCCACGAGGAGCGCTCCCTTCGGCAGTTTTGCACCGATCTTTGTATATTTCTGCGGGTTGTGCAGGAAATCGACGATCTCCACAAGGGATTCCTTCGCCTCATCCTCACCTGCAACATCCGCGAACGTGACTCCGGTCTCCTTCTGGACGTAGACCTTGGCGTTGCTCTTTCCGACGCCCATCATTCCTCCGCCGCCCATTCGGCTGTACATCATATAGAGAAGTCCGATCATCAGTGCCGACGGAAGTACCCATCCCATCAGGAAATTCAGGATGCTGGCACTCGTACTCGTATCTTCTGCCACCACATGGACTCCGTTGGAGTCTAAAAGACGCTCCGCAAGTTCAGAGTCCGGAATTCTCACTGTATAATACTGGATAAAACGTGAAAGCTTTGTGGAAGTAGTCTTTGGCGTTAAATAGATCCTGTTGCCGGAGATCTTCGCCGTATCGATCTCTCCCTCTTTCAAGTATTCCACAAACTCCTCATACCCGAGTTCCTGGGTCTGGTTTTTGCGGACCATGTTGTTCATGACGGTCACAGCGATCAGCGTGATCACGAGGATCAGGGCGAGAACCCCGATATTCTGTCCGCTGGGCCGCTTTCTGTTCTGATTGTTGTTGTCCATTTATCTTCTCCACTTCTTTAGCGCATATATCACCTTTTGGGGACATTGCCCGCATTCTGTGATATAAAATTATAACTATTGTAACTGTTCAAATAGTTATACCTAATCATTATAATTTGAGTTTCCCCATAAGGCAATAAAAAAAGTATGAAATTTACGTGTTTACAAGAATTTTCAGAAAGGCTACAATACAAGATGTACGTTCCGTCCGAAAGTTTTATCATATCTGAAAGGCAAATGATCATGAACACTGTGATTCATCCGATCCCGCCCGTATTTGACCGGAATTCAAAGATCCTGATCCTCGGATCTTTCCCGTCCGTCAAATCCAGGGAAGGACATTTTTTCTACCATCATCCGCAGAACCGCTTCTGGAAAACCCTGGCCGGAGTCCTGGACGTTCCGGTTCCGGACACGATCGATGAGAAAAAGGCTTTTCTCCTCTCCCACCGCATCGCGCTCTGGGATGTGATTGCCTCCTGCTCGATCGAAGGTTCCAGCGACAGTTCGATCCGCGATGTCGTGCCGAACGACCTCTCCGTGATCCTGTCCACCGCCGATATCCGGGCGATCTTCTGCAACGGAAAGACTTCCTGGAATTATTACAGGAAATATCAGGAAGCCGTGACCGGGATCCCCGCCGTCTCCCTGCCGTCCACGAGTCCGGCGAATGCGGCGTGGTCGCTCGAAAAATTAAAGGGTGCATGGAATGTGATCCTTCCGTATATCAGATAATGCACGCTGCCCCGGTATGAATGTTTACAGGACACGCGCCATGCCCGCGCACTGTAACAGAAGGTTCCTGCACTCATTTGCTCCAGCATCGTCTGTTCTGCCGGCATTTTTCATGATAAAATTTTTTATGAATTACTTTCCTGCATGTTTTCCCTCTCACCATCGAAAACTATCAGCCAGGAGGTGATCGTATGAAAGAACCATCAAAAAATAAGTCAGCTGATACCGACTGGGAGATCGACATCCAGTCCTGCTCCGCCACCGACTGTACCGGTCTGATCCCGGCGCTCCCGGAAAGTGACGCAGAGCTTGAGCATTATCAGGATCTCTACCATTATCTGCCTGACGAAAAAAAATGAGTCCGACTTTCACGGACCATATCTGCAAAATATGCATTCACAACTGCATCATACGGGATTTTTCGTTTAGATATTTTCGCTCTGTGGTGCAGGAACCATTTTTTCTACTCATCCGTGCATCCGGAAACTTCTCTCGATGCACCGGAAACTTGCAAGCCAAATATGATCAAATAAAGAAAGAAGTACAACGATTATGTTAAATGAATCCATCTACCGGTCATGCACCCTCTGTCCGAGGGAATGTCATGTTGACCGGACAGTATCCACAGGCTTCTGCGGCGCCGGACATGAACTGCGCGCCGCCAGAGCCGCCTTACATATGTGGGAAGAACCATGCATCAGCGGTACGACCGGAAGCGGGACCGTCTTTTTCTCCGGCTGTACACTGCGCTGTGTGTTCTGCCAGAATTTCCAGTTAAGCCATGAAAACTACGGAAAGACGATCTCCGCTTCCCGGCTCTCTGATATCTTCCTGGAGCTTCAGGAAAAAGGCGCCGCAAACATCAATCTCGTGACCGGGACGCAGTTCGCTCCGTCGATCATCCGTGCCCTGGATCTCGCAAAGCCAAAGCTTCAGATCCCGGTTGTTTTCAACTGCGGGGGATATGAAAAGATCGAGACGATCCGGGATCTCGCCGACTACGTCGATATCTGGCTTCCGGACCTCAAATACATGGACAGCGGTCTCTCAAAAAAATACTCTGCCGCTCCGGACTATTTTGAGAAAGCTTCCGCCGCGATAAAAGAAATGATCCGCCTCACCGGCGGACTTACCTGGAGTCAAAAGAGCCCGTCCATGCTGGACCGCGGCGTCGTCATCCGCCATATGGTCCTTCCGGGGGCAAAGGATGATTCGATCCGGCTCCTGCACTGGATCAAAGAGAACCTCCCGGAGCACCAATATCTCATCAGTATCATGAGCCAGTACACGCCGTTTTACAGGAGCGCAGACTACCCAGAAATCAACCGCCGGATCACCTCATACGAGTATAACAAGGTCGTTGATACCGCCATCGATCTCGGTCTCACCGAGGGCTTCATGCAGGAAAGAAGCAGCGCCAAAGAAGAATATACGCCGCCGTTTGACTGTGAGGGGATCTGAGAGCCGGTAGAAGTTCAGACCGACAGGATTGATGATGACAGAGTCAGCACCGGCAGCTTCCTGGATACAAACATCATAAAAGGTGGGTACCGAATCAATTTTTCTGTTTCGATACCCACCTTAATGTTCTGCGTTATCCAATGGATCTTACCTCGTTTTCATTAGATTTTGTTTCTATATGAAGTTTTTCTTGTTCACTCCGCCGGCTTTTTCCGAAAGTTTATATTTTTTGTTCTCATATCGATCATTGTATTTCTCTTTTCGATACTTTCTCGTCATATCTCGAAGGATTTCAAATAATCTTTTTTTCGATCAATTACCCGGTTTTGTGTGTTTCCTTTGTTCCGGATTTTTCAGATTTGAAAAATGGAACGAGACTTATGTGTTCGGTGGACTGTACCTCCTTTACTTAGAATCTTTTAAGTACGAACCTTTTCGTCTTCTTTGCTTTGTTCTCTCTTTCTTTTTGATGTCTTTATTATATGCGATAAGTCCCATTTTGTCAACATGTTTTTAGAAATATTTTTATTTATTTTATTATTGTTAGTTAATTGTTGCATTGTATATAATTATTCAAATAATTTTATCTGTCAGTATTCTCTGTATATTACTGGATTTCTCCGCCCCGGATTTTTACTCTGCAAGAATACCGCATCTACCAGCTTGCGCTGACTAAGAGGATGCACCAACGTTCATCTGCATTCGTCTTAAATCCTCTGGGTTATCCCCTTCTTTTTCTCTCCCCGCATCCCCGGAACAATACTGCAAATGTGACAGAAATCCCCGCCACCATCAGAAAGAGATCTGAGTACACCCCGAACGCAGCTGACACCTTCTCCCAGGAATCTCCGGCGATCCTGCCTGCATAGACAAGAACCGTATTCCACAGAAAACTCCCCGCCGCCGTGAAAGCAAGAAACGGGACGACCGGCATCCTGGCGATCCCTGCGGGAATGGAGATCAGGCTCCGGACGATCGGGACCAGTCTGCACAAAAAGACTGCAGACTTCCCGCGATCCCGGAACCAGTCTTTCGCGAGGTCGACATCCTCCGGTCTGAAATGGAGCAGCTGTCCGGCCTTTCCACAGAGCAGTTTCCGAAATATCTCATCCGGAAGGAATCTCCCGGCTCCGTAAAGAATGACTGCTCCCGCCATGGACCCGGCCGTTGAGAAGAGGATCACCCCGCCGGGCGTCATGTCCGTGCAGGTCGTCATGACACCTCCAAATGTCAGGATCACCTCCGAAGGGATCGGAGGAAACAGATTTTCCACTAAAATAAGGAGGAATACGGCAAGATTTCCGTATTCCCCCATCAGTTCCAGTACCAGCTCCCGCATACACGCACCCCCGCTTTGCCATGGGTACAATATATGTGGAGCTGATCTGCATTATTCATTTCCTTTTTCTCCGATCAGCCATTATATTTCTGGCTCTGCTCCGCGATCAGCGCCGCATCATCGAAGTAGTTGATCTTCATCGCCTCGCGCATCTCTTTTAAGGTCTGGGCAGCCACGCGCTCTGCCTTCTCGCTTCCGCTCTTTAAGATCTCGTATACAGCCGGGATGTCCTGCTCCCATTTCTTTCTTCTCTCACGGATCGGGCGAAGCTCTTCCTCAAGCACACGGTTTAAGAACTTTTTCACCTTTACATCGCCTAGTCCGCCGCGGGAGTAGTGTTCCTTCACCTCGTCGAGATTCTTGTAATCCGGCCAGAACTCTGCAAAGTACTCGTCCTTGCAGAATGCATCGAGATATGTGAAGACGGTATTTCCTTCCACCTGTCCCGGATCGCTGACTTTTAAGTGATTCGGATCTGTGTACATGGACATGACTTTCTTCTTTACTTCCTCCTCCGGATCGGAAAGATAGATGCAGTTTCCTAAGGATTTGCTCATCTTCGCCTTTCCATCGATTCCCGGAAGACGGCGGCATGCGTCATTGCTCGGAAGAAGAATCTCCGGCATCACGAGTGCGTCTGTATTGTATACCGTATTGAATTTGTGAACGATCTCTCTTGTCTGCTCAACCATCGGCATCTGGTCCTCACCGGCCGGGACCACGTTTGCCTTAAATGCGGTGATATCGGCAGCCTGGCTGATCGGGTAGGTGAAGAAACCAACCGGGATGCTCGCCTCGAAGTTTCTCATCTGGATCTCGCTCTTTACAGTTGGGTTTCTCTGTAATCTGGAAACGGTAACGATATCCATATAGTAAGCGGTCATCTCATAGAGCTCCGGCACCATGGACTGGATAAAGATCGTGGATTTCTCCGGATCAAGACCTGCGGACAGGTAATCCAGGGCAACCTCCAGAATATTCTGGCGGACCTTCTCCGGGTTATCCGCGTTGTCTGTAAGTGCCTGGGAATCAGCGATCATGATATAGATATCGCTGTACTCTCCGGAGTTCTGAAGCTCCACTCTTCTTCTCAAAGATCCTACATAATGTCCTACATGAAGACGTCCGGTCGGGCGGTCTCCTGTTAAAATTACTTTTCCCACAACAATATTCCTTTCTGTTCTGTGTTAGCAGGCAGCCATTCCGGTCATTTAGACCTTCCTGCGGCCTGGATCTTTCTCTTTTATTCCAAAGCGCCCTGATCCATCTGATCGTGGTCACGGCACCTGGAGGCGTTATGATAGAATTATAAAGCGGATTCGCCTCTTTTGCAAGCATAACCGCTCTTTTTGCAGGATTCTACGGACTTTGGCTCGTTGTTCGCGCAACAAGTAAAGATCCGGTCACGATGAGTTTTCTCACCATGACCGGATCTTTTTATCATTTTCAGTATTATGAGATCACAGACCGTTTTCCGTTTTTATCCGTACACATCGGGCCTGTAAATCTGTTTTCATCCTTTGATCACGCGGACTTTATACATTCCGCTGATCTTCTCCAGATGGCTCACCGCCTCTGCCTTTGCCGGGTCCTCAAGATCCAGAAGTGTGTAGGCGTATTTGTCGCGGCTCTTGTTTGTCATGTTCGCGATGTTGATCCCCTCAGCCGCAAGGATCGAGGTGATCTGGCCGATCATGTTCGGAACATTTGCGTGGAGCAGGGCGATTCTTCCTGCAACCTGGCATACCCCCATGTCGCATGCCGGGTAGTTTACGGAATTCTTGATATTTCCGTTTTCCAGGTAATCCTTTAACTCATCCGCAGCCATCACCGCACAGTTGTCCTCAGATTCCTCTGTGGAAGCGCCGAGATGCGGAGTTGCGATCACGCCTTCCATCGCGGATGTCTTTGCGTTCGGGAAGTCTGTGATATATTTCTTTACTTTTCCTGCCTTTAATGCTGCTTCCATGTCATCGTCATTGACAAGAAGATCTCTCGCGTAGTTTAAGATCACAACGCCGTCCTTCATCTGATCGAAAGCGTCCTTGTTGATCATATATTTCGTGGAATCCAGAAGCGGAACATGAACAGTGATGTAATCGCACTCCTGGTAGATCGTGTTGACGTCCATGATGTGCTTTACGGAGCGGGACAGCATCCATGCCGCGTTGACGGAGATGAACGGGTCGTATCCGTATACTTCCATTCCGAGAGCTGCAGCCGCATTCGCTACCTCGCAGCCGATCGCGCCGAGTCCGATGACACCGAGCTTTTTGCCCTTGATCTCATTTCCTGCAAAGGCTTTCTTGCTCTTTTCCATCTTCTTTGCGATATCTTCCTCACCTGCATGCTCTCTGCACCATTCCACGCCGCCGATGACGTCTCTGGATGTCAGGAACAGGCCTGCAAGTACAAGCTCTTTTACACCGTTCTTATTTGCACCCGGTGTGTTGAATACGACGATTCCCTTTTTCGCGCACTCATCGAGCGGGATGTTGTTGACTCCGGCTCCGGCTCTCGCGATCGCCTGAAGTCTCTCCGGGAATTCTGTCTCATGAAGGGATGCGCTGCGGACCATGACTCCTTCCGCATCTTTGATGTCATCTACAAATGTATAATCTCCTGTGAGGCGGTCTGTACCGTAGTGGGAGATCTGATTTAAACAGCAAATCTTTCTCATAATGTCTCTCCTGTAATCTTTTCGATCCGGCAGCCTTACGCGTTCGCGTGCTCCGCCTCAAATTTTTTCATGAATTCTACAAGCTTTACAACGCCCTCTTCCGGCATTGCATTGTAGATGCTGGCTCTCATACCGCCGACGGTGCGGTGACCTTTTAAGTTCACGAATCCGGCCTTTTCTGCCTCTTTTACGAACAGGGCATCGAGGTCTTTGTCACCTGTCACGAACGGTACGTTCATGATCGAGCGATCCTCTTTTCTTACTGTTCCATGGAACATTTTGCTCTGATCCAGGTAATCGTAGAGGATCTTTGCCTTTCTTTCATTTCTCACTTTCATGGCTTCCAGACCGCCCTGTTTCTTCAGCCATTTGAATACCTTGCCGCAGATATAGATTCCGTAGCACGGCGGAGTATTGAAGAGAGAGCCTGCCTTCGCCTGTACATCGTAGCGCATGATCGTCGGTGTCTCCGGAAGAACGTCCTCGCGGATCAGGTCTTCCCGGATGATCACGATGACAACGCCGGCCGGTCCGATATTTTTCTGGACGCCTCCGTAGATCACGCCGTATTTTGTGACATCCATCGGTTCTGAGAGGAAACATGAGGAGACATCAGAGACAAGTGTTTTTCCTTTTGTATTCGGGAGTGTGTGGAATTTTGTTCCGTAAATCGTATTGTTCTCGCAGATGTAGACATAGTCAGCATTCTCGTCGATCGGAAGATCGGAGCAGTCCGGAATATAGCTGAATGTCTTGTCTTCGCTGGATGCGATGGCATTTGCGGTTCCGTAAAGCTTTGCTTCCTTCCATGCTTTCTTTGCCCACTGTCCAGTGATGATGTAATCGCCGACACGGTTCTTAAACAGGTTTAACGGAACTGCAGCGAACTGCTGGTGTGCGCCGCCCTGTAAGAACAGGACTTTGTAATTGTCCGGGATCTTTAAAAGATCACGGATATCCTGCTCTGCCGTCTGGATGATCTCCTCGAACGCTTTTGAGCGGTGGCTCATCTCCATAACGGACATTCCGGTTCCGTTATAATCCAGCATTTCTGCTGCTGCTTCTTTTAATACTTCTTCCGGCAACACAGCCGGACCTGCGGAAAAGTTGTAAACTCTGCTCATAAATTTTGTTCCCCTCTCTGATTGCTCTATGGTCTCTCCTCTCAGGGGCGGCCACGAATCCAGCCCAGTCGCATGATCCGTTGTATTACTTCACCTTGTCTCTTCTCTACCAATGTGAAGTCTCGAATCGGGCTGATTTGTCATATATCCTAGCACAAGTCACCCGGCAAATCAATGATAAAATTTTTTATTTTCGGGAATTATGTAAACTTTCTTCTTTTTTTAGTCTCTTTTTTTACAATTTCGATGAGACAGTTCCGAATTTTATTAGATTTCTCTGGGAAAATCGGATTTTATCTCAAGCAGATAAACCATGTTAGATTTTCATTTCCCTATCGTGTAAAATTATGGTACGTCAGTTATATCTTTACTCAATAGAAGCAGCGGACTTCCCTGATTCGGTAACAAGTGAAAACACGCTTCGCGAGTTTCCCCTTGTTATCGCGACAGTCGCCAAGGTCTCGCGCAAGCAGCGGACTTTGGCGTAAAAAAAAGAAAGACAGACTGCATATGTTTTATATGTACTCTGTCTTTCTGTATTCGTAACTGCTCAGTACCCTCACAGTTACGAGCAAAAATCCATTTCAAATCGGCTTCGCCGATGGGATTTTTGCCTTCAAGCCTGTGTTTTATTACGGTCAGCGCAGCAAGTGCCCAGACCTACTGAACAGTTACCTGTATTCTTTCTATTTTACTTTCTGTATCTGCGTGATCTCTCCCTTTTTTCTCTCACTGAGAAATCCGGGCCCGGTCATTCTCAGATCCTCTCGCAGATCAAGTTGCCCATCTCGGTCGTTCCAACCTGCTTCATGCCCTCATCCATGATATCCACAGTGCGGTAACCGTCCGCAAGGACTTTTCTCACTGCGTCTTCGATCGCATCTGCTTCCTTATCAAGGTCGAAGGAGAAGCGGAGCATCATCGCTGCAGAGAGGATCGTCGCGATCGGGTTTGCGATGTCCTTGCCTGCGATATCCGGTGCGGAACCGTGGCTCGGCTCGTAGAGACCGAATTTGCTCTCGTTTAAGCTTGCGGAGGACAGCATTCCGATGGAACCTGTGATCATGCTCGCCTCGTCGGATAAGATATCGCCGAACATGTTCTCAGTTAAAATGACGTCGAACTGGCGCGGATTCATGACAAGCTGCATTGCGCAGTTATCGACTAACATGTTCTCAAGTGTAACTTCCGGATAGTCCTTTGCGACTTCCGCTACAACTTTTCTCCAGAGTCTGGAGGAATCAAGAACGTTTGCCTTATCGACACTCGTCACTTTCTTTTTTCTCTTCATTGCGATCTCGAAGGCCTTGATCGCTACGCGGCGGATCTCCTTCTCACTGTATACAAGAGTATCTGTTGCCTGCTCCACACCGTCTACCGTCTCTGTGTGGCGCTCGCCGAAATACAGACCACCTGTAAGCTCGCGGACGATGACCATGTCAAAGCCGTCCCCGATGATCTCTTTCTTTAACGGGCATGCACCGGCAAGGTCATTGTAGAGGTACGCCGGGCGGATGTTTGCAAACAGATTTAAGCCTTTGCGGATCGCAAGAAGACCTGCCTCCGGTCTCAGGTTCGGAGCCACATCATACCAGCGGGAGTTTCCGACATTTCCGCCGACTGCGCCTAAAAGAACGGCGTCGCTCTTCTTTGCAGTCTCAAGCGCCTCATCTGTCAGCGGCACCCCGTAGGTGTCGATGGAGATTCCGCCCATGAGGACGTCCTCGTAGTTGAATTTATGGCCGTATTTCTGTCCAATTTTATCTAAAACTTTTTTTGCCTCTCTTACAATTTCCGGACCGATCCCGTCGCCGGAGATCGCTGCGATCGTGTATTCCATCTCTTTTACCCTCCATGATCCCATGGACTTGAATCCAGGGATCTTCTTTTTATATTCTGGATCCATCCCGACCCATTCTTTTCCATGTAATCATACTCTAAATTTTCTTATTTTTCAAGAAATCGGGAGAAATTACCGGCATACATGTTTTCTATCTGTTGTATGAATCAGGGTTATATTCTGATTGTTCCTCAAAAATGATTCGACATCTTTAAAAAAGTTAGTCCTATCCGGCCAAGATAAAGAAAGGCAGATCCCCCGGAAAAATCCATCGGTATCTGCCTTTGTTCTCTTTTTCTTTATTCGTGGTACATCTCCGGTCTGCGGTCACGGAAAAGTCCCCAGGAGAAGCGCTCGCGCTCCAGCTCGTCCAGGTCGAACTCCGCTGTGATCACGCCCTCGCTGTCGCGGTCCATGGACTCGATCACCTCTCCGGCTCCGTCCGTGATGAAGGAGGAACCGTAAAACTTCAAGGCAGATTTCTGGTTTCCGTTTGCCTCACATGGTGTTACCTCTTCCAGTCCCACACGGTTTGCCGCGATCACCGGCATCAGGTTCGAGGCGGAATGTCCCTGCATGCAGCGTCTCCAGTGCGGCATGCTGTCCACGGAGAGGATCGGCTCGCTTCCGATCGCGGTCGGGTAGAATAAGAGCTCCGCGCCCTTTACCGCCATGAATCGTGCGGTCTCCGGAAACCACTGGTCCCAGCAGATGCCGACGCCGATCGTCCCGTAGCGGGTCTTAAATGCTTTAAATCCGGTATCTCCCGGTGTGAAATAGAATTTTTCCTGATAATAGTGGTCGTCCGGGATGTGGGTCTTTCTGTAGATCCCTAGGTTCGTTCCGTCCGCATCAAGGATCGCCACCGTGTTGAACAGGCGTTTCCCGTCCTTTTCATAGAAGCTGATCGGAAGGACGACAGAAAGCTCCTCTGCGACTTTCGCAAAGTGCTTTACCGCATCATTCTCCTCCACCGGCTTCGCAAACTCATAGTATTCGTACTGGCGCTCCTGGCAGAAATACTGGCGTTCAAAGAGCTCCGGCAGCAGGATGATCTGCGCACCGTCTGCCGCCGCTTTTCTTACAAGCCGTTCCGCGTTCGCGATATTTTCATTTACATCTCTCGTGCAGCGCATCTGTACCGCCGCAACTTTCACCTTTCGCATTCTTCTTCCTCCTGCCAGTGATCTTATTTTTCCTCTGCGCATCTGCTCTTTTTTTGTCTGCGCAGACTTTGTTTTGGGTTTCTGAAACTCAGCTGTACCCTCATGACTCCAGATTTCAGTTTCAGATATTTAAAAATTTTCCGGACATAGAAATCTCATTTTCCCATTTCCGGTACTCTGATGTTATTCAGGCTTGTGACTCTCTGCTCTTTCCTTCCGGGATCTGCTGCGTGATGCAGTGGATGTTTCCGCCTCCGAGCAGGATATCCCGCGCCGGCACCGGATAGACAGTCCGCTCCGGGAATGCCGCTTTTAAGATCTCCACTGCCGCCTCATCATGCTCATCCCCAAACTGCGGGACGATCACTCCGCCGTTTGAAATATAGAAGTTTACATAACTTGCCGCCAGCCGCTCTCCGACTTCTCTCGTGTCCTCTCCGTCCTCGAACTCATAGCCGCCGAGATCCTCCTCTGTGACGCAGATCGGTGTTTTCGGAATCGGAAGCTTATGAACCTTGATCTTTCGTCCCATCGCGTCCGTCTCGCGCTCCAGGATCTCCAGACAGCTCTTTGACATCGCATACTGCGGGTCCGTCTCGTCATCCGTCCAGGCGAGGACGACCTCCCCCGGTCTCACGAAAGCGCAGATATTGTCCACATGCTCGTTCGTCTCATCGTTGTAGATCCCGCGCTCCAGCCAGATCACTTTCTGCGCTCCGAGATAATCGCAGAGCTTCTGTTCGATCTCCTGCTTTGAAAGCTTTGGATTTCTTCCCGCACTCAAAAGGCAGGCTGCTGTCACGAGGACCGTTCCCTCACCGTCCGAATGGATCGAGCCGCCTTCCAGAACAAACGGATGCGCCTCATAGCAGTCATAATGGAGTTCCTCGCAGACCTTCTCCGCAACCTGATCATCCTTTTCCCAGTGTGCGTAGAGTCCGTCCACATCGCCTCCCCAGGCATTGAACTCCCAATCGATCCCGCGGACATTTTTTTCATCGTTCACCACAAACGTCGGAGCTACATCTCTCGCCCAGGCGTCATCAGACTCCATCCGGATCACATGGATCTCATGTCCCGGATTTCCGGTCAGCATTTCTCTCGCGTTCTCTTCCACATCCGCTTCCGCCAGCATAAAGACTTCCTCGCTCTCGGCGATCGCCCATGCCACACGCTTAAATGCCTCTCTGGCCTTCTTTGCGCCGTAGTTCCAGCTTCCCGGACGCTTCGGCCAGATCATGATGCAGCCCCGGTGAGGTTCAAATTCCCCGGGCATGCGGAATCCATCCGCGGCCGGGAGTGTGTGAAGTTTCTTCATGTTCTGTTTCCTCTTTCTGTCTTTATTAGTAACTGTTCAGTACCCTCACACCTGCAGGAACCTCCCCCGGAGCTTCCCTTCGGATGCATGGCAAATTACGGGCAAAAATTCATTCCAATTCAGCTTCGCCGATGGGATTTTTGTTTTATTCTCTCACCAGAATTTTTCTCTCCCGCACCGCCCGTTTTCCCATTTCTTTGGGTCGCCGCAGCCGCATTCCGGTTCGCATGGCGGCGGACACGGGCACGGTCGGCAGGGCGGTCCCGGCGGTGGTCCCGGTTTTGGCGGCTTCGGAGGTTTTTCTTTCTTTTCTTCCAGACGGACCAGGATGATATCGTCCCCGATCTGACAGATATCGTCAAACGGGATCACAAAATCTTTCTCGCGCCCTAAAAATCCGCAGACGCAGCCCGGTCCCGGCACAATGATCGCAAGGATCTTTCCCGAACACGGGTCAATATCGAGATCGCCCACAAATCCCAGTCTCCTGCAGTCACAGACGTTAATCACTTCGCGCTTTTTCAGCTCGCTCATCCGCATCCGATCATCTCCCGGACAGTTTTTATGTAATCAGTCTATGATATGCAGAACACGCCATATTTGATTCGTTTTCATCCAAAACCGGTATTTTCACAAGTTCTGACATATTCCCCCAGAAATGCTCTCTAAAAATTCTCCGGCAGTTTCCTCACCGACTTTAATATTTTCGCAGCGTTTTTCCACAGCATCTCCTCTTTCTCGCTGTCGGAAAAGCTGCTGTCCCTGATCCTTGCGATCGCGGCTTTCTGGCTCCCGTACGGGAAATCGCAGCCGTACATGGTCCGCTCCGGCCCGAATTTCCGGATGATCTCCTCGAACTCCCCGGAATCCTCGAGCTCCGCGCTCATCGCCGTGTCGATAAAGACATTTTCTGGAAGATCATCCAGCGTCTCCTCCGGATTTTTCATCATGCAGAAGCTCCCCATATGTGCCATGATGATCGGGATATCCGGGGCATATTTTAAGATTTTCCGGACTCCGGACGGATAGAGGTCATACGGGCGCGCGATCTTCGCAGTTCCGCAGTGGATCAGCACCGGAAATCCCAGCGCATTGATCCGCCGCCACATTTCCTCATATTTCGGATCTTCGAGATGGACTTTCTGGAACGGCGGATGAAACTTGATCCCCGCCATTCCCATGTCCTTCAGTTTTTCCAGCTCCTCCACCACATTTTCACAGTCCGGATGAAGTCCGCCGAACGGAATGATGTTTTTCCGGGCAGACTCCTTCGCAAACCTGTTTACCTCCGCCTGATTCTGCGGTTTTGAGACGACCGGCAGATTGACGGAGAGTGTCACCCCGGCATCCTGCATCCGTGTCAGGAGATTCTCCCGGATCGGGAGATTTTTGAAATCATCATGCTCCTGTCCGGTGACTTCCATTGCCCGCCTCGCCAGCGCGACCGGATAAATATGGGTGTGGATATCGATGATCTTACAGTTCATCCGTATCCTGTCCTTTCTTTCACATGATCATGTATCTTCCGGTCAGCTGCAGAGATCCACGATCACCTGTGCAAAGATCTTCGCGCTCATCAAGAGCTCGTCGACCACCGCGAACTCATTCGGACCATGCATGTGATTTTCGGTCTCCGGAAGGCAGGCACCGAATGCGACACCGTTCTTTAAGTGGTGGACATATGTTCCGCCTCCGATCGCGATGCACTCGCCCTTTCTTCCGGAATAGGACTCGTAAGCAGAAAGAAGAGTCTTTACGAAGTCGGAATCTGCCGGCACATGGTGCGGCGGTTCCAGTTCCTCGGTATTGAAGGAAATCCCCTCTGCCTCCATATTTTTCCGGATCACGTCGATCGTGTTCTCCTTTGTCGCACAGATCGGGCAGCGGCTGTCAAATTCGCCTTCCAGGCTCTTTTCGGAGATGTCCAGCATGCTGAATGCGAGTGTCAGTTCTCCGGACTCCTCATCGCTCATCTGGATCCCCAGTCCGGCGCCAAACCAGTCACCGTGCGGTATCAGATGATTTAACGCACGGACAGCTTTGAGTTGTCCGCACTCTGCGAGCGGCAGACGCTCGATCAGCGCCAGAAGACCTGTCAGGGCATTTTTTCCCTTCCACGGAGTTGATGCATGTCCATTTTCTCCGGACGCTGCGATCTTTAAGCATCCGTCTTCGGAAGAAACGGTAAATGTAATCCCGAGTTCTTCCTCCATGCTCTTTGCAAGAGCTTCCGTCTCATCCCCGTCAAGTCCCTCAAAGAGAGCTTCCGCTGCCGCCGGAACGACGTTGACCTTTGTCCCGCACTTGAAGGAGACCATCTTCGGGAGCTTGTCGGACGGCTCAAATTCTGCCGTAAAATTGCCTTCGATCCGGCCTTTTTCGATGTTGATGACCGGGAAGGATGCATCCGGTGAGAAGGTCATCGGTGCTTCCTTCTCCACACTGTAGTAGTGGGTGATATCGGAGCTTCCGCACTCCTCATCCGTTCCGAGGATCAGCCGGACATTCTTTTTCAGTGGGATCCCGAGCTCGTTGACCGCACGCATCGCATAGAGAGCCGCGACTGCCGGTCCCTTATCGTCCGCAGTTCCGCGCCCGTAGATCTTTCCGTCCTTCACGACCGGCTCAAACGGCTTTGTGACCGTCCATCCATCTCCGGCCGGAACGACATCGAGGTGCGCTAAAATATCCAGCTGGGCGTCCTTGTTGTTCATGTCCACGGTGCCGACATAATTGTCATAATTGTTGATGGAAAAGTCGTAACATTCCGCGATATGCAGCGCTGTGCGCAGTGCCTCGGAACATCCCTCCCCATACGGTTTTCCGATCCGGTAAGAGCCTTTCACGCTGTTGATCCGGCAAAGCTCCTCGATATCTTCCAGCATCTCTTTCTTATGTGCATCAATATACCGGCTGATCTTCTCTTTGTACATAATTTCTGCCTCCATTATTCTCTATATACCATTTTCCCAACAAGTGAAAACACGCTTCGCGTAAAGAAAGACAGACGGGGCCGCCTCGTCCCGGGCGTTTCCAGGATATAAAGCCAGCCCCGCTGATAATTTTGTTTAGACGCACGGATCCGCGCTCATTACTTCATGAATCCTGCCAGGATCTCGTTTACGATCTTACCGTCTGCCTTTCCCTTTACAAGCGGCATTAGGGATTTCATGATCTTTCCTTTGTCCTTTGCGGTCGGAGCTTCGATTCCGAGCTCTGCGAGAACTTTCTGGATCGTCTCTCTGATCTGGTCCTCGGTCATATCTGCCGGAGCGAACTCCTGATATACAGCCAGTCTCTTCTTTGCCTCTTCGATGATATCAGCGCGGTCTGCCGGAGCGGTATCGATCGTCTCTTTGACCTGCTTGATCTCTTTCTTTACGATCGCGTTCTCCTCATCCTCGGTGAGCGGAGCTTCGCGCTTATCGATCTGCGCGTTCTTTAATGCGGAGAGAAGCATGGAAAGGGAATCCTTTCTCTCTTTATCTTTTGCTTTCATCGCCTCGACCATAGCTGCTCTTACAACATCGATCTTACTCATCTTATATTCCTCCTGTCTATGCAGTATTCCCAGTCAAAACGACTGGTTCCACATGTTCCTGTGATGATATATTTTGTAAACTTGATTAGTTCTTTCCGAACTCACTGAGCTTTAAGTTCGGATTTCTCTCCTCGACCATGCCGACACTCCAGCTGTTGATGAATAACAATAACGGATTGCCCTTGAGGTCGCAGATACGCTTCATATCGGATGTACCCTGGATCTTCGCCACATCCACTTCCTCCGGGTTCTCAACCCAGCGGATATACTCGAACGGAAGCTGTTCCAGACGGACATCGACATTGTACTCGTTCTTTAAGCGGTAAGTCAGGACCTCAAACTGCAGGACACCGACAACGCCGACGATGATCTCCTCCATACCGGTATTGAACTCCTGGAAGATCTGGATCGCACCTTCCTGAGCGATCTGGTTGACACCCTTTAAGAACTGTTTTCTCTTCATGGTATCGATCTGGCGGACTCTCGCGAAATGCTCCGGTGCAAAGGTCGGGATACCCTCAAACTGGAACTTCTCGTTGGACGTACAGAGCGTGTCACCGATGGAGAAAATACCCGGATCGAAAACGCCGATGATATCTCCGGCATAAGCCTCCTCAATGATTTTACGGCTCTCGGCCATCAGCTGCTGCGGCTGGGTCAGACGGATCTTTTTGCCTCCCTGGACATGGTTGACTTCCATTCCGGCCTCGAACTTACCGGAGCAGATGCGCATGAACGCGATACGGTCACGGTGTGCCTTGTTCATGTTTGCCTGGATCTTAAATACGAACGCGGAGAAATCTTCCCGGAACGGGTCGATCACGCCTGTCGTTGTCTTTCTCGGAAGCGGAGAAGTCGTCATATTTAAGAAATGCTCCAGAAATGTCTCAACACCGAAGTTTGTGAGAGCAGATCCGAAGAACACCGGTGAAAGCTTTCCGGCACTTACAAGCTCCTGATCAAACTCATCGCTTGCCCCGTCGAGAAGCTCAATATCGTCCCTTAACTGAGCGTGGAAATCGGAACCGATGACGGAATCCACGTCTGTTCCCTCCACGTCGAAAGTCTCTGTGGCAACTTCCTTCTGTCCGCCCATGGCAGCCGTGAAGGTCGTGATCTTCTTTGTCTGGCGGTCATAAACGCCCTTGAAGCTCTTTCCGCAGCCGATCGGCCAGTTGATCGGACATGTATGGATTCCGAGAACCTCCTCGATCTCGCTCATGAGCTCGAACGGGTCTCTCGCCTCACGGTCCATCTTGTTTACAAAGGTAAAAATCGGGATATGGCGCATCACACAGACCTTGAACAGTTTGATGGTCTGCGCCTCAACACCCTTTGATCCGTCGATGACCATGACTGCGGAGTCCGCTGCCATCAGGGTACGGTAGGTATCCTCGGAGAAGTCCTGATGTCCTGGGGTATCAAGAATATTGATGCAGTATCCCTCGTAATTGAACTGGAGTACGGAAGATGTTACGGAGATACCTCTCTCCTTCTCGATCTCCATCCAGTCGGAAACTGCGTGCTTTGTCGCTTTGCGTCCCTTTACGGTTCCGGCAAGGTTGATCGCGCCTCCGTATAACAGGAATTTCTCGGTCAGTGTCGTTTTACCGGCATCCGGGTGAGAAATGATCGCGAATGTCCGTCGTCTCTTTATTTCATCATTTAATGAAGCCAAAAAATTTTCCTCCAAATCTATCTTGTGTTTCGTCTAACAATATTTTCCTGCTGACAGCACAAAAGAACCGCGGTCCTTCATTGACTGCCGTTTTTTTCTGCTGCTCTTATTCCAATTAATTTTTACCAGTATTTAAGAGTTTCGTCAAGAAGAAAGCCCTAAAATTCGTTATATTTATAGCAATCTTCACCACTCTGTGCCTGCTTTGCGTTTTTCACCTGTAAAGGCATCTGAGTAGTCGAATCTTCTATTTTCTGGTAAAGATTGGAATTTTCTATCTTTTAATTTCAAAGATCTCGTCTAAGATCGCCCCTGCAACCTCTTCCTTCGACATAATCGGAAGCTCGGTCTCCTTATTCTCGCGGATCATCGTCACTACATTCGTGTCCGTTCCGAAACCGGCACCGGCAACCTTCAGATTGTTGGCAACGATCATATCGAGGTTCTTCTTCTTTAATTTTGCCCTGGAATTCTCCAGCATATGTTCCGTCTCCATAGAAAATCCGCAGAGGAACTGGCTGTCTTTTTTATGTTCTCCGAGCCATTTTAAGATATCGTCGGTGCGCTCCAGTTCGATCGCCATATCTCCGTCTTTCTTCTTTGTCTTCTCGGTATTCACGAACTTCGGGCGGTAGTCAGCGACAGCCGCGGCCTTGATCACCGCGTCCATCTCATCACTGCGGCCTGTCACGGCCTCAAACATATCTTTGGCGGTAACCACCGGAACAAAATTTACGAACATCGGCGGCTCCACCTCTGCCGGTCCTGAAACAAGAGTCACGTCAGCGCCGCGGAGAGCTGCCGTCTTCGCGATGGCATATCCCATCTTTCCGGTACTGTGGTTTGTAATATAGCGGACCGGGTCGATGGCCTCTCTCGTCGGGCCTGCGGTCACGAGGATCTTCTTTCCTTTTAAGTCTTTCTCGTACTGGACTTCCTTTAAGATATACTGGAGCAGCACCTCCGGCTCCGGCATCTTTCCCGCTCCGGTATCGCCGCAGGCGAGGTATCCACTTGCCGGACTGATCACTTCCATTCCGTAGTGTTCGCAAATCTTTAAGTTATCCTGTGTGATCGGATTCTCGAACATTCTCGTATTCATCGCCGGGCTGATGATCTTCTTGCAGGTACATGCGAGAACTGTGGTCGTCAGCATATCGTCCGCAAGGCCATGGGCCAGCTTCGCGATCACATTCGCGGAAGCCGGGGCAACGAGGACAACATCCGCTGCCTTCGCAAGGGAAACATGTTCAACGGAAAATTCAAAGTTCCGGTCAAATGTATCCACCAGGCATTTATTTCCGGTCAGTGTCTCGAATGTAATCGGGTTGATGAAATTTGTCGCATTCCGGGTCATAAGCACATGGACATCTGCCTTCAGTTTTTTCAGTGCGCTGGCGAGATATGCGATTTTATATGCAGCGATACTGCCGCTCACGCATAAAAGTACGGTTTTTCCTGCTAACATTTGGAATCCTCCGTTGTAATTTTAGTCAATTTATGGTAAGATAATTCGAACTTTAAAATTATGAGGAACCCGTCTCACACGTTTCTCATATTCACGGTGAAGATTGACAAGTCCCGCAAATACGGAACCTTTGATCAACTGCACACGTAAAAACAGTATAACACGTTACTTAGATTTGTGGAAGGAGTTTTCTCAATGATTTTAGCGATCGACATGGGAAACAGTAATATCGTTGTCGGAGGTCTTGACGACAATAAAACATATTTTGAGGAGCGCATCACCACCGATGACCGGAAAACGAGTCTCGAATACGCGATCCTTTTAAAGAATATTCTGGAGATCCATAAAGTAAAGAAAAATGATATCGAAGGTTCCATTATGGCGTCCGTTGTCCCGCCACTGAACGCGCCGATCTCTTCCGCCGTGAAGAAGATCACCGGAAAGAAACCGTTTCTTGTCGGTTCCGGCATGAAGACAGGCTTAAACATCAAGATGGATAACCCTAAGACCGTCGGCGGTGACCGGATCGTGGCCGCTGTCGCTGCAAATGCCAAATACAAAGGACCGATCATCATCGCGGACATGGGAACCGCGACAACGCTCGATGTGGTGGACCACGATGGAAATTACATCGGCGGTGTGATTCTCCCCGGTGTAAAGGTTGCCTTAAACTCCCTCGTTTCCAATACAGCCCAGCTTCCGAGGATCAGCTTCGATGTTCCGAAACGTACGATTGGAAAGAACACCATCGAATGTATGAGAAACGGTATCATGCTCGGCAATGCCGCAATGCTTGACGGTCTTATCGACCGCATGACCGCAGAACTCGGCGAACCGGCAACTCTCATCGCTACCGGCGGTATGGCAAGATTCATCACACCGCTCTGCACCCACAAGATCACCTATGACCCGGATCTTCTGCTCCGCGGACTGATGATCCTGTACAGACAGAATACGGAAACAAAAGACGCGTAAAGCTTCACTGCCGAATGAAATTAACGTTCATTCGGCTTTTTTATTCAGAATTGTCCTCCCGACTGTTGCTGTCTATACATTTCGTTTTAAACGAAATATAAACGAAATGCAGAGTTGTAATATTTCGTTTCATAGGATATACTTATGATAGAATTACGTTTGGAGGTGTTCTATGAACTATTTATCCAGCATGGAAGCGGCAAAAGCAATGGGAATCACAGTGCGCAGAGTCCAGCAGATGTGCAAGCAGGGCGAAATTTCCGGAGCTGTGAAAAAGGGACATTCCTGGCTGATTCCAGAAAATGCAGTTTGGCCAGATTCAGGCGAAAAGAAAAAGCCGATGCCCATTGGGATTTCTGACTTCAAGACGGCGACCACAAGCTATTATTATGTAGATAAAACCTTGCTGATCCGTGATTTTCTGGATACGAAACCTATGGTATCGTTGTTTACCCGTCCGAGACGTTTCGGTAAAACATTGAATATGGATATGCTTCGGGTCTTTTTTGAAAAAACGCAGGAGGACACCTCCATTTATTTCAAGGATAAGCAGATATGGCAGTGTGGTTCTGATTATACCCGGCATCAGGGAAAGTATCCGGTCATATTCCTGACATTTAAGGATGTAAAATGTCTGACATGGCAGGAGACATTTCAGAAAATCCGTAAGCTGATTTCACTGGAATTTATACGGCACAGTGAACTTGAGGAAAGTACTGCACTTGGAATCTATGAAAAAGAACAGTACCATCGCCTTGCCAGTGACAATGCGAATGAAGTAGACTGCCAGATGGGATTACAAATCTTATCTCTGTTGCTGCACAAGCATTATGGACAAGAATGTATTATCATTATTGATGAATACGATACACCGATCCAGCAGGGACATCATTGCAATTTTTATCCTGAAATCGTGAATTTCATGCGTAATTTCTTTTCCGGCGGCCTGAAGGATAATCCACATCTGGCTTTTGGCTTTCTCACGGGAATTCTCCGCGTGGCGAAAGAAAGCATTTTCAGCGGCATGAATAATTTGAAAACCAATTCAATTTTGGACGACAGTTACAGTGAATATTTCGGCTTTACGACTGAGGAAGTAAAAGAAATTCTGCACTACTATGGGAAAGAGGACAAATATCAGGAGATCTGCAGCTGGTATGACGGATACCGATTTGGTCATACAGAAATCTTTAATCCATGGTCTGTCATCAATTACATTACCGATCAGTGCTTCCCAAAGGCGTTCTGGCAGTCTACCGGCAGCAACGAAATCATTGGTGAGATTATCGCAACAGCTACACCCGAGATAATGGAAGGACTTCATAAACTGCTCTGCGGTGAAAAAATCACTACTTATATAGATACCAGCGTGATCTATCCGGAGATCCAGAATAATCCATACACGATCTATAGTTTTCTTCTTGTTGCGGGTTACTTAAAAGTTGCAGAAGTTTATCCACAAAATGATGGGAATTTCATGTGTGATGTTGCAATTCCAAATAAAGAGATTGCCTGTGTCTATGAAAAAGAAATTTTAAATCGGACAAATCAGAACAGCGTCGCGATTTCTATCAATCAGGCGATATTCTCCGGAAATGCAAAAAAGCTTCAGTCTTTGCTGGAGAATTTTATGCTGCAGAGTATTTCTTCTATGGATGGGGCAAATGAAAGTTTTTATCATGGCATGATGCTTGGATTATGTGCGATCCTTGGAAACAGGTACCAGATTCATTCCAATCGAGAATCGGGGCTTGGCCGATTTGATATTCAACTGAATCCATTAGTAAAAGGAATTCCGGGATTTCTGTTTGAATTCAAACACACGAATGATGATCATGTGGATCTGGATGCGCTGGCAGATCGCGCCCTCCAACAAATAGATGCGAAAAAATATGACACGGAATTACGGGATGCGGGTGTCCGGCCGATCATAAAAATCGGGATTGCTTTTCGTGGAAAAACAGCCGTTGTAAAACGAAAATAAGAAGAAGGGGCTGCCGCACCAATTTTGGTATGCGGCAGCCCCGGTTTCTATAATCATGTTTCTATTTTATCCCAGTCTTCTCACAAATTCCTCATACCCAAAGGTTTTCACCACACTGCACTCCCCACTCTCATCCATTCGCGCGATGGACGGCAGGCACATGCCGTTGAAGGTGTTGTTTTTTACCATGGAGTAGATCGCCATGTCCTCGAAATAGAGTTTATCGCCGATCTGAATCTCGTGGTCAAAGGAATAGTCGCCGATCACGTCACCCGCAAGGCAGGTCATTGATGAGAGACGGTAGGTGTACTGCTTTTCGTCCGCTTCTCCGGAGTCTTTTAACGGCGGACGGTAGGGCATTTCCAGCACGTCCGGCATATGGCAGGCGGCGGAAGCGTCCAAGATCAGTGTCCTGATGCCGTTATCCACAATGTCCATGACTTCCGTCACAAGATATCCCGCATTTAACGCCACGGCTTCCCCCGGTTCCACATAGACAGTGACATCATATGTCTCCTGCATATGGCGGATGCAGCGCTCTAAGCGGTCGATGTCGTAATCGTTTCTCGTGATATGGTGTCCGCCGCCCATATTGAGCCATTTGATATTCGGAAGCTTCAGGTATTTCCCGAATTTTTCTTCCATAGCCTTTAAGGTTGTCTCCAGGTCATCCGAATTCTGCTCGCAGAGGGTATGGAAGTGGATCCCGTCAAGCTTTTCCACAAGATCTTCCCGGAAATTGGCCAGGGTCACGCCGAGTCTGGAGCCCGGCGCACAGGGATCGTAGATCGCGTGGTCACCCTGAGTGGAGCACTCCGGGTTTACGCGGATGCCGATGCTGACGCCCTTTTCCTTACAGAAGTCCGCGTATTTTTCAAGTTGGGAAAAGGAGTTGAATACCAGATGTTCGCAGATATCGGTGAGTTCCCCGATCTCCGATTCCTTGAAGGCCGGAGCGAATACGTGATTTTCTTTTCCCATTTTTTCATATCCAAGCTTTGCCTCGAAAAGACCGCTGGCTGTGGTACCGTCCAGATACTGCCCGATCAGCGGGTACTCAAAGAAGTTCGAGAATGCCTTCTGGGCAAGGAGGATCTTGCAGCCGGTGTCGTCTTTGACTTTCTTTAAGATTTCCAGATTTTCTCTAAGTTTTTTTTCATCGATCACATAACATGGAGTGGGTAATTCATTAATCTTCATTTTATTCTCCAATTACTGACTCGTTTCCGATACACATTTCAGTCCTACCAGAAAACGAAGTTCATTTTTACTGCCGCATCACAATACAACAACACCTCTGACAACTCGTTCCTGCCAGAGGTGTTTTCTGTACTTGAAACTGTTCCACATTCCGCATTTTTCCCACGGACAGCACGAATCTGCCGAACAGTCATCATTTTCAAATTTTTATTCCACGATCTGAGGATTCTCATCCACAACCCACGGAAGTCCCCACTTGTTCAGCGCTTCCATATACGGATCCGGATCGAACTCCTCGACGTTGAATACGCCTGCGCCCTTCCAGGTTCCGTCAACGACCATCATGGAACCGATCATAGCCGGTACGCCTGTCGTGTAGGAGATGGCCTGGGAGCCGACTTCCTTGTAACACTCCTGATGGTCACATACGTTATAAATATAGATCGTCTTCTCTTTTCCGTCCTTCACACCGGTAAAGATACAGCCGATATTTGTCTTTCCGACGGTTCTCGGACCTAAGGATGCCGGATCCGGAAGAAGAGCCTTTAAGAACTGGATCGGAACGATCTCCTGTCCGTTAAAGTTTACCGGGGAGGTGGAAAGCATTCCAACGTTCTCTAAGCATTTCATATGGGTCAGGTAGCTCTGTCCGAAGGTCATGAAGAAACGGATGCGCTTTACGCCCGGAATGTTCTTTGCGAGAGACTCGATCTCCTCATGATGTAAAAGGTACATGTCCTTCTCGCCGACCTGCGGGAAGTTGTACTCACGCTTGATCTCCATCGGCTTTGTCTCTACCCAGTGGCCGTTCTCCCAGTAGGAGCCGTTTGCGGATACCTCACGGAGGTTGATCTCCGGGTTGAAGTTTGTAGCGAACGGATAACCATGGTCGCCGCCGTTGCAGTCTAAGATGTCGATGGTGTGGATCTCATCGAAATAGTGCTTTAACGCATACGCGGAGAAGACGCTTGTGACGCCCGGGTCAAAACCTGTTCCTAAGAGTGCCATAAGTCCAGCCTCTTTGAATTTCTCCTGATATGCCCACTGCCAGGAATAATCGAAGTATGCGGTGAAGCCCTCTTCCTTGCAGCGTTTCTCATAGATCGCGCGCCATGTCGGATCGTCGGTGTCCTCCGGCTCGTAGTTTGCGGTATCTATATAGTTCACGCCAGCCTTTAAGCATGCATCCATGATCGTCAGGTCCTGATACGGGAGTGCAACGTTTAACACTGCATCCGGCTTGTAGCTTTCCATTAAAGCCACCAGCTCGTCCACGTTGTCAGCATCCACTTTCGCGGTCGTGATCTTCGTCTTTGTCGTTCCCTGAAGTTTCTCCTTTAAAGCATCGCACTTGGATACGGTACGGCTTGCGATCATAATTTCTGTGAATACATCACTGTTCTGACAGCACTTGTGGATCGCTACGGACGCAACACCTCCGCAGCCGATGATCATTAATCTGCTCATGTTTATTTTTCCTCCTCTTTTAAAAGATCCTCAACATACTTCGGCAGCATGAACGCTCCCATGTGAAGATGTGTCGTGTAATACCAGGTTTCGATATTTAATGCATCCCATTCCCGGGGCTTGAAATCCTTGATGGGATGATATTTCTTTGAAGCGAAGCCGAAGAGCCAGTATCCGGACGGACAGGTTGGAATATGCGCCTGATACACACGGCTGATCGGGAAGGAGCGGAATGCCTTTCGGTGCATACTGCGGCAGGCCAGCTCGTCCTCATCGTAGAATGGGCTTCCGTGCTGGTAGACCATGATCCCATCCTCCTTTAAGGCGCTGTAACAGCTTCCGTAGAATTCCTTCGTGAACAGTCCCTCAGTATGGCCGAAGGGGTCTGTGGAATCGTTGATGATGAGGTCATACTTTGCCTTCTTGTTTCTTAAAAATCTCAGACCGTCATCATAGTGGACCTCGACACGCGGATCATCTAAGGCACAGGCTACCTCCGGGAAAAATTTTCTTGAAACCTCCACAAACATCTCATCCGTCTCCACGACATCGATATGTTCCACGCAGTCATACTGCAAAAGCTCTTTCGCGACACCGCCGTCGCCGCCGCCGATGATCAGTACGTCCTTCACACACGGATGGACCGCCATCGGCACATGGGTCACCATCTCGTCATAAATAAACTCGTCCTTCTCGGAGAATACGATCTCCCCGTCCAGAGAAATAAATTTTCCAAATTCCTCGGAATCGAACACGTCGATCCGCTGATATTCACTCTCCCCGGAAAACAGCTGCTTTTCGATCTTGATGGACAGCTTGACGTTTCCGGTGTGCAGTTCTGAAAACCAGAATTCCATATCTCGTGACTCCTTGTATCGTATTGGCCAAAGCCTATATGTTTGCCAGCACCATCAGATGATCCACCGCCGGATCTTCTGTTCCCTGCATGGAGCATCCCTTTTTCTTCGCATACAGGATATACTGGACCACGTCGTCCGTGATCATCTCCCCCGGCGCCAGGATCGGGATTCCCGGCGGATAACACATAACGAACTCCGCACAGACTCTTCCTGAAGACGCTTCCACCGGAACGGAGACCTTCTCGGAGTAGAACGCTTTCTGCGGGGACATAACAACCTTTGGAGAAATGTACTCGCCAGAGAGCAGTCCGGAGCTGTCTTTTTTGTAGAGACGCTCGATATCATCCAGAGCACCAACAAGGCGCTCGATGTCCTGGATACGATCTCCGATGGAGATGTAAGCCAGAATGTTGCTGATGTCACCGAATTCGATCTGGATATCATACTCGTCGCGCAGAAGATCATAGACCTCGATTCCCGCAAGTCCGATGTCTCTTGTATATACGGAGAGCTTCGTCACATCGTAATCGAAAATGCTGTCACCGTTCACCAGTTCTTTTCCGTAGGCATAATAACCGCCGATGGAGTTGATCTCCCGTCTCGCGTATTCTGCCATCTCAACGACCTTCGCGAAGGATTCCTCACCGCGGAGAGCCAGATTTCGTCTTGAGATATCAAGGCTGGAAAGAAGCAGGTAGGATGCGCTTGTGGTCTGGGTCAGGTTGATGATCTGGCGCACATAATCGGTGTTCACTCCCTTATTTAAAAGAAGAAGCGAACTCTGGGTCAGGCTTCCGCCGGACTTGTGCATGGATACCGCCGCCATATCAGCTCCCGCTGCCATTGCGGAGATCGGAAGATTCTTTCCGAAATACAGGTGGGTTCCATGAGCCTCGTCCGCGAGAACCTTCATGCCCCTCGCATGGGCAAGCTGTACGATCGTTTTTATATCAGAGCAGATGCCGTAATAGGTCGGGTTGTTGACGAACACCGCAACCGCGTCCGGATTGTCCTCGATGGCCTGTTTTACTTTTTCGACCTGCATTCCCAGCGAAATACCGAGTCTCTGGTTCATCTCCGGATTTACGTAGATCGGGATTCCGCCGCAGAGCACCAGCGCGTTGATGACGCTCTTATGTACGTTTCGCGGCAGGATGATCTTATCTCCGGCTTTTACCACCGAGAGGATCATGCTCTGGACCGCAGATGTCGTTCCGCCTACCATCAGATAGGCGCTGGCCGCTCCGAATGCCTCCGCCGCAAGCTCTTCCGCCTCACGGATCACGGAGACCGGATGACAGAGGTTGTCAAGCGGCTTCATGGAGTTTACGTCCAAAGATACACATTTTTCGCCTAAAAGCTGTACAAGTTCCGGATTTCCGCGTCCTCTCTTATGTCCCGGTACATCAAACGGGACAACTCTCTTCTTTTTAAATTCCTCGAGCGCTTCATAGATCGGGGCTTTCTTTTGTCTCTCTCTGTCCATGGTTTTGTTCCTCACGCATTTTATTGATTGCGCATCATCTGAATAATAAAAAAAGCAGATGACGCCAAAACCATCATCTGCTCAAAACGATTCTATTCCATTGGGGTCTGGGGCGCGTCACTCCGCTCCCGTCTGCCTCTGAGCTTTATCGTTTTTTCTTCCAAGTCTGCAATCGCAAATATATTGTCCCTGCACTTATTGACCGATTCACAAGATGATGTGTTTTTCAAACACTGATTATAAAGTAATCAACTTATAAATTTGAGCTTTTAACTCAATCAATAATGTGGGCTTAACCCCACGCGGCGCTTGACCCGCCTGTCCGATGGGCTTAACTTCCGTAGTCTGTTCTGCGGGAGTGGTCATTACATACATTTGCATGAAAACGATAAATGTCTCTTCACACTATTTCTATCATACATGAAAAAACATAGAACTGTCAAGTAAAAATTTCCATTTGTCCTATGAGAAGATAAAAGCAGGGATCCATCAACCATAAAAGTTGATGGATCCCCATGAAACAGAATCACACGCTATCATTCTGTATGTTTCCGGTCACCATTGCACCGGTCTTTGGATCCAGATAATAGAGATGTCCATCCTGCGGATCTGTAAACCAGCCGGTCTTCATCGCTCCCTTGGTACCGTCAGATACCGGGTTCAGATAATACCAGTTTCCATCCACATCCTTAAACCAGCCGGTCTTCATCGCTCCCCGCGTACCGTCAGATACCGGATTCAGATAATACCAGTTCCCGTCTGTGTCCTTAAACCAGCCGATCTTCATGGTTCCCTGCGCGCCGTCAGATACCGGATCCAGGTAATACCAGTTTCCATCCGCATCTTTAAACCAGCCGGTATCCATGTACCCGTCCGCACCAAAGTGATACCAGTTCATCATTCCATTGTCCGTTATCTGCTTCCATGCATTGGATACACGACGTCCATCGCTATCATAGTATCTCCATCTGACTACGCCATTGACTTTCTTTGTTTCCCATGCATTTCTGGTCACATTCCAGTCAGTATCCTCTCTGTCACTGCCGGAACCGGTGTTCCTGTCACCTTTCGGATTATCAGGAGTTGCAGAACCAGGTTTATTGTCTTCCTTCGGATTATCAGGAGTTTCAGGACTGCTGCTTTCCAGAACTGCCTGCGCCGTCACACGGTGTCCTTCTGCCTGATCCAGCGCATCCAGGAGTGCTTCGTTCACAGTTGTATACAACGTGCCGTTGATCTTCCAACCCTTGAACACAGCTCCATCCTTGCTGACTGTCGGAAGCGCTTCATCCATCTGCTCCAGGCTATAGCTCCGTTCTCCGACTCCATGATCAAATGCAACCGTTCCCTTTCGGCTGTCTGAGAGCAGCTCAAAGGTACTAAAGCCATCCTTGTTTACAAACTCTGCCATCACACTTCCCTGCGTTTTCTTTACTGTTACCGGATAATAAGCAATTTTTCCGCTATGTAACAGATGCCGGATAAAGAGATCTTCGGTCGGATAATCTGCCGGGAGCGGCAGGGTGATCGTAACCGGGGTTCCAACCTTCTGCGGGATTGCTGTGCCGATCAGAATGGTATTTCTACCGGTTCCTTCCTCCTGCATGGTCTCATTCTTTCCGGCTGTTGTGGCTTTTACATTGTATAATGCGGTGATTTCAAAAGTGATCACATTCACTCCCTGTTTTTCGGTCACACCCTTTACTTCCACCGACATATACGGCTCAACCACCAGTCTTACCTTCTTTCCTGCGGTATTGACTCCTTCCTTCTGAAGTTTTTCCTTCGCTTCCACTCCGGAAATCGTCTGATCTTCTCCTGTTTTTACGATCACATCCCCGTTTTCTGTTTCCCGGATCAGATCTGCTGCCACAGTATCCAGTCCGGTAATCTCCGGGGTCTTCTCTTCCAAGAGGTTAGCAATCTCTTTTACCTCCTCCGGTGCATCTGCCGGAACCGGTGCAATCTTCGGCGCTGCCACCGAAACCTCCGGGGTCTGTGCCTTTCCAATGGTAATCTCTCTTGTTACCGTTGTTCCATTGTAGCCAGTATCCCCGGCAACCTCAGCTGTCACGAGGACCGTTCCGGCTCCGATGATCTTCGCCTCTGTTTTTCCGTTCACTTCGGATAACTCCAGAACTCCATTGTCAGCAGGAACGGAGAATTTCACAGCTCCGGTTCCCTTCTGTCCGGTAAGTTCCAGTTCGAATGGATCATCACCGTAAAGCTTCCCGTCCACTTCTTTGATCTGAATCTGATCCTCATCTGCTTTTTCGACCTCGAAGCTGCAGCTTACCTGTGCAGGATCATTGTAATTTTCCTTCTCTGGTCCATCGGCCGGAAGCATATATTCTGCCGAAATTTCATGCGTACCGGCAGAAGGAACCGAATATTCCATGGACGCGGTTCCATTGGTCAATGGGATCGGCGTCTGATTGAGTTGCTGTCCATTTTCATAAAATATTACCGTTCCGGCCAGCACATCCTGATAAGCTCCCTTCGCTTCCAGAGTCAGAACATAAGTATCTTCCACATTTCCAAGAACTGCCAGGAGTCCCTGCATCAGACCGGTTTTCTTTCCGGCTTTCAGATTCAGGGAAATGGTTCCCTTCTGAACGGTGATCGGTCTGGAATTATTACCTGCCGTGTAATTGGTGCCACTTGCCACACTTATCGTTACCGTTGCCGTACCTGCGCCATGGATCGTTGCCCGGCCATCTGCATCGACCGTCAGTACATTCGCAGAGTCGCTTGTCTTGGTCACCGCTCCATCTCCAACGGTGGTAACTCCAGTCAATGAAAAATCAGGATCGCCATATGTTTTCGTTCCCGGCCACTCTGCATCATTGATCGTGATCGAAGATGCTGCTTTTTCGATCGTTGCGGTTGCACTGGAAGGAATGTTGACCTGGTAGTTATCCGGATCGGCTGTTGCTCCGCCACTGATCACTGCTCCTGTTATCACTGCATTCGAAGCATCGATCACAACCTTTTTATTGGTTCCGGCATTTACATCCAAAAAAGCTGCTGTTAAGCCTGTGATCTGCAGCTGCTCCTCTCCTGAACCTGTATACACGCCAGTCTTTACAATCAGCGGTTCATGCACAGTTGCTGTTTTCGTGCCATCATAGGTCTTATCTTCTACCGCAACTGATAATTGCAGTGTGTACTTAGAGATTTCCGGTACCACGGAAGCTGTTAATGTCCCATCGTATGAAGCACTTGAATCTGTCGGTGTAAATTTCACGGTATAAGCCTTGTTACCTTTTACATTCGGATAAATACCAGATGCTGAACTACTATTTTCCGGTTCCCAGCTCCAGTTTCCGGCTACCAGTTGATTTGCACCATTATACACACCATAACCAGAAGCCAGGGAAACCGGAATCTGAGCAAGTAAAACCCCATAAGTCCCCTTCGCATCCCACTTTTGTGTTCCATTTCCTACAATTCTCAGTGTATCCTTGGTAGACACATTAAGCGGTTCCGTTCTCTCAGAAGCAAATGCATTCTCTTTCGCCTTTATTCTGCTGGTTACCTGATATCCATGTGCCGGATATAATCCCTGAATTTCCGTACCGTCAATCCATGTAAATGCTCCGTCTGAATCTACATCACGGTATCCATACTCAATGCCATTTTCCGGATTCGTTCTGTTTATGGTAATCGCCGTACCGGTTATATCCACCTCATCCTCAGTTATTGCAGCCGGTGCTGCCGTTCTTTTAGGAATCGTGATACTTTCAGGTTTTCCGGCAAATTTCTTATCCGTGTTGCTTGCAGCATACCGATAATAAACCGTACTCTCATGATCGGAAGAAATGATGTCTGTAATCGAAATTCCTGATCCACTGCCCATTTTTGCAGATGTCCAGTTTGGAGAGGTATTGGTTCCGTTTACAATCACATACTGTAAAGATGAGGAAATTGAGATTTCTTCCTTCCGATAATCAATATTCGGCTTGTTCGATTCTTCCGGAATCGCCTGTGTTTGCAAATCCGCCACCAAAACCGCTTCACTGGCTGACATGAACGAGGATGCTTTCTTGCGAATATAGACTGGTACAGACCCACCATTTTCACGAATGTTATTCAGCAGCCCTGTCAGACGAACCTTACCACCCTGTCTTATAATTGTCCATGACTGTGCATCCTTAGAAGCAGCATACTCCAGATCGCAGGAAGCTTTATTCTCTAAAGTCTCCTGTTCGTAATTGATAGAAACATCAGCAGCATTAGGTGCCTCCTGCCGCATTTTTTCTGTCTGGAAATTTACATAGGTTACATCAAGAGATAATTTACCATCCTTTTTAATCATCAGTCTGACATGATATTCTGTATCCGGAGTTAAATTCTCAATAGTACACTCATAGTTTCCGGAAGAACTTTCCCTAAGTGGCGTTCCATTCGAGAACATATCATCTAATGTCCCTGTCTGCTCATCCTCGTCGGAGGTTAAGAAAAACTTAACCTCTGCTCCGGGAGTTCCTGTTGCCTTAAGTGTAGCAGTCGCTTTTGTGTCAGAAATCGTCTTAATATCCGTGACAGCTGCGGAAGTGATACTTGCCGCCTTATTATTAGAATATGTACCAGCAGCTGGATCATAATATACCGTCTTACTGTACTTGCGGAAATGCGGGTAATCCTCCGTTCCGATCACCTGTCCCCACGTACCATCTGATTTTTCACCGTTTAATTTATAGGCAATTTCGCCGGATTTCAGTTTTTCTTCGCTTATAGTAGTAATTCCACCCCAAGAACTAAAATCACCCTGTGTTGTCTCATAACAGTTCGTAAAAGTAGTCCTACGATCATTCGGGCGCTTAGTTCCTTCCAGTTTTCCTGATACAGCCAAGCAATTAGTCACCGTTCCTTTAGTCGCCGCTCCGTTTGAAGAACTATATAAAAAATCTGTTCCTACTACAAAACAATTCTGAATTTTGACATCATACATAGCGGTACGACACAATCCACAAGTCCAATCACCTTCAAACACCAGCCCTATATTTTGTACACTCCCATGTTGAATCCTTCCCACCAGTCCCCACTTATAACTTTCACCGTCATTAGCAGGTCGCAGTCCGGAAATTACATGGTAATTTCCCTCAATAGTCCCCTCGAAAGACCTAGTACCAGATTTGTCTCTAATGCTTGTCCAGTCATATCCGGCCGGGATCTTAATATCCTTCATCAGCTTCAGATTGCTCTTCTTATTAAAGTTTTTATCATCATTAAACTGCTTTGCAAACCAGAAAAGCTGACCGGCATTATAAATCTCATAATATTCCCCCGACTTTATTGCCTTCTGATATGCATCACATGCTTCACAAAATCCATCTGCATTATAGTACTCATGACTACAAACGGTATCATCATGAAACATCTCGATTTCATTTGGTGTTGTTGTCGAAATCGTCTTACCTGATACTGTGATCGGATTGCCGCCATTTAAGCCTGGTACCGTCACCGAAATCTCTGTGTTTCCCTCATTTTCCGGCAGATATACCGTCAGATGTCCCGTGTTCGCTTCATCATACGAAATCTGCATGGAAGGAATGACCATAGCTGCACTTTGACCTTCTTGATTGATCAACGGTTCACCATCCTGCTTGATCGTGATATCGGTTGCCTGTAATATCTGATCGTTCGTGATCGCCGTGGAAACAAATTTTAATCTTGTCTCATAAAGAGGAATTCCGGTCTTCAAAGTAATCGTTGCATTCTCATCATCAACGTCAGCTTCCATCTGATAAACATAGTTTTCTCCAAGCGTCACATCTACCGTTACCTGTGTCTCTGACGTTAATGGTTTCAGATAATTGGATGCCGTAAGTGTGCCTTGATAAGCGCTCACCTTCATCGTCCCTGCATCCCAGGTAATCTCTCCCACGCTGATCGTCACCGGATAAGAGCTTTCGGTTAATCGTCCATCCGCAATCGTGCCCTGAATGGTATACTTTTTCAGTCCAAACTCATCGCTCTTTGGAAAATAATCACCACCATTTAAGTTGACTACTGCCTGATCACTGATGGAAATAGAGCCATCCAAGGTACTGCCCTCCGGCAGCACATAATCCGGTTTCACTGCGATACCGATCGCATATACTTCATTCTGATATGCAATGGCTAAAACCGTTCCACCTTTGATCGCAATATCACCATACTTGTATCCGCCTTCTACCGCTTTTGCTCCACCACCGCCACAGCCGATTGCGGC
Organism: Pilosibacter sp. NGB245; assembly: GCF_057397225.1. Taxonomy (NCBI): domain Bacteria; kingdom Bacillati; phylum Bacillota; class Clostridia; order Eubacteriales; family Clostridiaceae; genus Pilosibacter; species Pilosibacter sp. NGB245. The sequence continues at coordinate 2,660,095 of NZ_CM171584.1, forward strand.
TCCGGGGTGTCTTCCTGCATTCGTAGCATATCCTCCACAGGCCGTCACATTGCCGCCATTGATCTCAATCTTATCCACGCAGCCGTTCGCTCCACCGCCAATTCCTGCTCCACCGTATACATTATTAATATCCTGGTAGTAGCTTCCATGTCCGCCCTTGGCATACACAGTTCCGCCGTTGATGATAATGGTACCGCTGTCGCCCTCTGCACTGCCGCCAATACCTGCCGCCAGCGCGCCGCCATAAGCTTCGATATCGCCTTCTTCGATCACAATCGTTCCCAAGGAACCATTTCTCCTGCTTGACGCACCAATTCCTGCTCCTTCTCCACCGGTTGCTTTTAAGCTTCCCTCTCCGCTGATCGTCAGGGTGCAGCCTTCCGGCACCTCAATAGCCGCACACATATCACCGCCCTTGAGCGTGTTTTTCCCCTCCAGAATCAGATTCAGGTTTGCACCATTTCCCAGTCGGATTGCCGGTACCCAGGTACTCGCTGTCTCATCGTTCTTAACAAGCGGTATCTGGATATCCAGATTCGAAATCGTGATTGTAGCCTCCACACCATTAACCAGAATAACATTGGTCGTACTGCTTCCCGTGATAGTCGCATGATTATACTGTTCCAATGTGTTGCTGTTGATGTTGATACCGCCATTCGCAATATTATAAGTATCTGTTGATGCCAGCAAAGCGATTCCGCCGTCCATGCTGACCTCGATCTCCGGAAGCTCCACGCCCGCTGCCAAAATATACTCTCTCGGAAGAACCGGAAGATAATAATAGAAACCACTTTCATCTTCCCGGTTCTCATCCGGCTCCCAAGTAACGCTGATATCCGTCAGCACCGGGATATCTTCTGAGATTTCCTCATCTTCAAACTCATAATCCTTAAGAAAATCCCCGGCATTGCTGTCGGTCGCGATCAGAAACGTACCCTGCTGGTCTTTCTCCTGAACTTCCTGTTTATCTGCTTCCTCCTCATCATTGCTATCCGGCACGTTTTCTGAATTTTCTGTTTCCGGAGTTTCCTCCTCATTCAGATTTTCTTTCTTTGCATTACTGCCGGTAGCAATTCCAAAGTCTTCTTTCTTATCACGGTCGTCTGCTGCCGCTTTCTCATCTTCCGCGCCCTTATCGCGATCCGCATTATTTTTCTGATGATTCACGTTCTTATATTCCACCACCGAAGCCTCGATCGTCTCCGGGAAATTCAGATAATCCTCAAAGTTTTCTCCGGCATCCGCAGGGATCTGAATATGCGCGACCTCCTCCGGTAATTCCGTAAATCCCGTGATCACTTTCAACTTTTTTGTAGGAACTGCAGCAAACGTTGCAGACGGTATGCATAACTGCATCGCCATCACTACCGCCAATGCTGCAGATACGATCTGCCGTTTCTTCTTTTTATACCTCATATCCATTTCCTCCTGTTGTCATTATTTTCTATATAGCGTGACGGTTTTGTTCTCTCCGGTAATATTTTTTATTCATACTTTTCTTTCTCACCTGATTCATTACTTCCCCTTCTTCCCTGAAGAAGCCGGAAGACTGCTTCCCCCTTCTGACTATAGCTGCATAGCGCAATTCGCATTTCCATACCTCCGTTTCCTGATGGACTCCATCGCCTCATATAGCTCCTGATCACTACAATCTATGGAGAGGAATGCCGGGATACGAAGCTGATACGCGATCAGGGCGAAGTTTTCATCATCGCTCCACCAGACAAGCGGTACTTCCGGTGCCAGCCGCTTCGCCTGTATGGCCGCCTCCAGTCCCTTTGCTCCGGTCATGGCGATGACAACCGCATGATATCGGCTCCGCCGCAGTGCCTGAGATAGCTGCTTTTCATTCCATAGCTCGTCGATGACAAGCTGACCATCCCCATCAAAAAGGGAGCGCAGCCTGCTCTCAAACCATTCTGCATTCCTTAATTCCGTACAAAGTGCGATTTTCATGCCGGGCCTCCTTTCCCGAAAAGAAAAAATGAAAAAGAATCCTGCTTGCAGGATTCTCCGCCTGCGGCGGGGCGCGACAGCGGCACTCTTCCTTTCCGCCGCAGTGCGATCCTCGCGGACCTTCTCACCTAAAAGGCTGGTAATATAATTAGCGTAGCATCTTGTCAAGAGAAATGCAACCGACTTTGTTTAAGACGCAGGTTTCCTGTTTAAGACGCAAGTTTTTTCCTGCGGTTTTATGTTATACTAATATTGGATTATTGTGCAAAGGAGATGGCACGATGCAGATTGCGATTGTGGATGACAGAGCAGAGGACAGAGCAGAACTGTCTGAAAGCTGGCGCCCAGGTCAATTTTCAGCTTGTCTTTATGGACATCTATATGGAGAACATGGATGGAATGGGGATGCCAAATTTAAAAAAGCAATCGAATCCTTTCAATTCGATTGCTTTTCTGTTTCCGATGCCGATTAATGCTTTTTTATTATAGCGTTCACCGAAACGCCTAACAAGCTTAATTTTAGCAGATTTTTTCCTGCGCAGTGATTCTGGCAGGAATATGTCAGCTTCTCTTACCAGAATCACGCGCCAAGTCTCACGGAAGTTCGGCTTGAAACTCGCTTTACTGCTTGTTTCTTCCGTCCCAGACACCGTTTTTATCTACATAGTATCCGTCCGGTGTCCTTTGTCCGGCGTACATAATCCCTCTCTTTCCATCGGAAATCGGGTTAAAATAGTACCAGACTCCATTGAGAAGCATCCAGCCGGTCTGCATGCCGTGTTCCGGATCCATATAGAACCAGCCGCCGTAATTCTCATCCCTTAACCAGCCTGTTTTAGCATAACCCATTTCATCAAAGGCCCACCATTTTCCGTTGATCTTCTCCCAGTGATATGCACCAGTACGATCGGCCATTGGCCATGTACCGTCACTAAAGCGGAGCCACCAGCCTTTGGCGTCCTTCATCCAATGGCTGTAGCCATCGTTCACGGTCTGATTGGCTGTGCCGGTGATGATGCCCTGTTCCACATTTCTGTAGCCCTTCTGACTGTCTTTCGTAACCTTGTTGGACGGATTCGGGGTTACTTTAACACTACTTTCGTTCGGATCATCATAATCGGAGCTGTCCCCGTCTGAACCGGAGCTGCCATTATTGGAGCCGCCGCCTCCGGACGTGTTATTTCCAGAATTATTTCCGGAATTACCGCCGGATGAACTTTCTTTCGGTTTCACCGTCACCGTGACGTTTTTTACCACATCATTGAAATTCGCCATGGACGCTTTCACATATACCAGATACGTTCCCGCATCGGTAAAGCCCGGGATCTCACTCTGATAATCCACACCATCCATAGAATAGGTAAATACCGCATCCGGGCTAACATTTTCAAGTCCGGTTTCCACAGAAGCATTGATCTTCGGCTGCTGCTCGGTGCCGTTGTAGGTGAGCGGGTCTGCCGATACCGTCATGGACGCGAAATCACGGGACTTGATCGTTCCTTTCTGTGATACCGTCTGTTCTGTCAGCTTATAATTCTTTGCCTGATCACCTGCTAACGAGATGATCGTCGCATCTATATCGTGCTCTCCAACATCTGCACTCTGATATGCCCAATCAATCTGGTCTGCACGAACATCCTGAAGCTCAGGAGTTTTATGATTGTCGTCGCAAAGCTGAATTGCCAGCCTCTGCTCCTCTGTAATATCCGTAGTCCCATCATAGACTTTATCGAAGGAATCTCCTGTTATCTGTGCTTTTAATTTACACTTGTTGATTGTAAAAGCAGCCGTTTTCAGGGAACCATCGTAATTTCCCTTTCCCAACAGATAAACGATATACGTTCCAGCGTCCTCTAATTTTGTAACTGATTGATTATTATCTTCCTTTTTCCAAAAAGAAATTTCATAATCAATACCTTCTTTTAATTCACTTCCTAATGTGCCTTTCCAATTTTCAAGCACCTTAATCTTCGGATTCTGTGGTTTATTATTATAAACACTTGAATCAATCGCTACTTCTACGCTTTCCGTAAAACTTCGCCGAGTAATATGCGTTGTATTATTGGAACAAAATACTTTCGACTTATAATTATCTGTTATCACCTTTACAAATACATACTGGCCAGACTCATTTACATTTACAATCTTAGGGCACTCTGACTTCCACTGATCTGGTAAATTACTGCTTTTCGATGTTGCGGCCAGTTGATATTTATACTCCGCATCCTTTGGTATACGAGTCGATGTAATTGTAGCTGCCGGATATCCCTCAGTGCCATTATATACACCACTAACAGCATCTACATTCACTGTCCATATATTAGGAAAATCTGCTTTATCAACAGTCAATCTTATCTCAACCGGAGTACCTTCTTGATAAATTCCACTTGCCAGTGTCTTAACCTTAATTTTAAAAACACCAGCCTTTTTTACCGTCAGCAGACCTCTTGACCCGTCAATCGTTCCTTCGCCCTTAGATTCACTTCCTGTATATTCAACAAGTTCATATTGCAAATCTCCGGCTTTAGCCGGTTTAGTAATCTGTGCACACTGTGGAACATCGATCGACATATTCTCGCTATATTCTTTGTTTATGTTTGCGAAATACCCCGTAATTGTATCCGGCGTCTGCTTTGCAGAATCCGGCACACTTCCACTTCCACTAATTGTACCAGTATTTTCAATTGTTCCATTTCCTTCAAAATTACCATTTGCAATAAGCTTTCCTTTATTTATCAGCTTACCATTATCTCCAATCTTTATTCCTCCAGTTTCTAATATTCCTCCTTTTACTGTCATTGTAGTATCTTTTACTATTTCAAGAATATTTACATCCATTTTTCCACCTGTAATCGTCAGGTTGCCTTTTGTGCTAAGTCCTGTATGACCAGTTGGGGAGGTGATGTTAATTGTACCACCAGAAAGTGTAAAATTAGAACTTGGCTCATGATCCACTGCTATCTTACCGTCTCCAACAATATTAAACACACCACCCGACATATTAATCGTTCCAAGTGCAGCCAAGGCCCATCGGCCATGTCCTGTTGCAGTAATTGATCCACCATTAATATTTAAAGTTCCACCTCTTGTTACATAAATTGCTCCTGATGCATCATTATGTCTACCTTTTTTTGACACAGTCGCATTAATAATTCCACTTTTTATTGTCAAACTCGTCTTAACTTGTATACCACTAGATCCGTCCGTTGTGGATTTTGGATAACCATTAACTGTCAAAGATGCTGATTCATCTGGTGCAATAATTGTTGCACTTCCTCCTGAAATATAAAGACCTATTCCAGCAGCACCCTTTCCACTTCCAATCAACTCATTATTACCATGTAATTCTATGATCCAACTTCCAGATGTTATTTCGATATTATATATCGTAGTATTATTTAAGATTAATTTAAAATTATCATTACCTAAAGATTTATAAGATATATTATTTTGGCTTGCCAAGCCTTCTACAGCATTCTGATAACTAGAAAATGTACTTCCATTAAACTTAAGGTCTTTAGGATCTTCAGTTGCACTAAAGCTTAGATGCATAACCACCCGTTCATTATTGATCATCGCCGCCTGATCCCCCGCCACAGACACTTCCACCACCAGCGCATCCACGCCCTCTGCCAGCTCATACCTCTCCGGCAGCTCTGCTTTAAACTCATAGGTGCCTTCCAATGGCCAGCGGCCTTCTTCATCCTGCACATACTCCGCACACGTCCAATTGGTGATCAGCAGATTCTTTTCTTCCCCATCTTCAACGTTTTCGCCGTCTTTGCCTTCTTCCACCCGGGCAATAATGGCCGTTGGTAAATATTCGGTAATCTCTGTAAAGGATGGCTGAGCTTCCTCAGTGATTCCGGTCAGCTCCAGTCTGCCATCAAGCAGATTTTCCTCCGGATCAAACCATGACCATGACAGGATCTTCGTCTGTGAAACCGGTGTGATGGTTCCACCTGTGGTTGTGGTATCTTCCGCATTGGATGGCGTGCTGGCAGAAAGTGCTGCCCCGTTCTGAGCAGGCACATCATTTAAGTTTTTATTTTCATCTGCATTACCAGAAGAATCCTTCCGGTCTGCGGCTTTTTCTCCAGCTTGCTCTTTCTTAGAATCATTCTTGCCTGTATTGGAAGCAACAGCATCCAACGTGTCGGCATTCTCATTATTTTCATTCTCTGTATCCCGTATACAGCCACTTTCTACGCTGCAAATGTGGGTACATTCCGTAGGTTCCTTTCCGATCTGGGATGGAGTTGCTGTTTTGTCTGCATCTTTGTAGCACTCTGCCGTATGCACATGGACACACCGGTTATTCTCTGTATTCGGCCGGATCTCTCCCCATGCTGTATTCCCAAAAGCTGTCGATATTGCCAACGACATGGCCAGCCAGATTGCCGTTGCTTTACGTGTATTTCTCATTAACACAACGCCCCTTTCTGATTCCTTTTCACACTTAATGTACGCTCATATAGTCAGCCTATTGCTCTGCTTTCATTATTTAATAATCCGCGCGACATGTCAAGCAAATGCACACGAATTGTTGTTTTTGGGCACGAAAATAAGTAAATAAATAGAAATCCGGAAGGATTCCCAAAGCCTGCGGATCCATTCCGGATTATTCTATACTTAGTGCAAGAGCATCTCTCCGCGAAGATGCGCAGTGATTCTGATAGAAGCATGTCAGCTTCGCTGACCAGAATCACGCGCCAAGTCCCACGGAGGTTCGGCTTGAAGCTCGCTTTACTGCTTGCTTCTTCCGTCCCAGACACCGTTTTTATCTACATAGTATCCGTCCGGCGTCCTTTGTTCGGCGTACATAATCCCTCTCTTTCCATCGGAAATCGGGTTAAAATAGTACCAGACTCCGTCGAGAAGCACCCAGCCGGTCTGCATGCCGTGTTCCAGATCCATATAGAACCAGCCGCCGTAATCCTCATCTCTTAACCAGCCTGTCTTAGCATAACCCGTTTCATCAAAGGCCCACCATTTTCCGTTGATCTGCTCCCAGCAATGCGAAACACCACCGGAATCACGCACGCTTCCCTTCGGGTAGGTATTATCTGCAAAGCGTAACCACCAGCCATGCTCATCCATCATCCAATGGCTCTTTCCGTCATTGACAAAGCTGTTTGTTTCTCCTGTGATAATTCCTGCCATACTGTCGATCGTTCCTTTGACTGAATCGTGGCTGACTACACCGCTGCCGGAGGTTTTATCCTTACCGGAGGACGGGTTGTTGCGACTCGGTCTTTCCGGCTCATCCGAATCATCTGAATCATCCGTTCTATTCGATTCGTTCGGCTTGCCTGTTTCTCCCGGCTTTTCCGTTTCACCCGGCTTTTCCGTTTCACCCGGCTTTTCCGTTTCGCCCGGTTTTTCCGTTTCGTCCGGCTTTTCCGTTTCGTCCGGCTTATCTTCCGTTGCTGTCACTTCTGCCGTACCGGTCATTGCTGCAATCTCATAACGAGCGGATGCCCATTCATTCGGTGTAAATATCACCTCGTAACTATGGGTGCCCGCCTGTGCCGTCTGGGCCGGATTCTTCCAGGCAAAGCTTCCGTATTCGGTGCTTCCTCCTGATAAGGCAGAGTCACTTAGAGGACTTCCCGCCTTCACCGACGCTGCCGTTGGCCAGGTGATCTGCGGTGCAGCCACCTTTCCGATCGTAAATGTAAATGCAGCCGAAGCAGGCGTGTTGTATTTGGCCGCCCACTCATCATAAGTGTCAAAATCAAACTCGGCTGTCATCCGGTGCGTTCCTACGGATGCGACTCCCGGCTTCGTCAGGTTGAGAACCGCAGTTCCGGCTTCCCCTACAGGGATCGTATCCGGATTCTGAATTCCATTATCATAGAAGCGGATCATACCCTGCGGCTTGTCATCATACGCTCCCTGAATACTTGCAATGATATCAAAATCATCCTCGTAGGTTCCGAGAATCCCTTCCGGCTGCTGCGCTCCGGTATTCCGGTTTACAGCGGTTAAGGTAAGGATGAGTGTCCCTTTTTCAATGGTTATCGTTCTCTTTACCGGTGTGCTTGTGCCAAGGTAATTCGTTCCCTCTGCCATGGTGATGCTTACATCGGCGGCACCGACACCTTTAATGGTCACCTGTCCCTGTGCGTCCACGGTGAGAACATTTTCATTGGAGCTTTCATACTTCAGAGCTCCATCTCCCACTTTATTCACACCTGTCAAGGAAAATCTGTCATCTCCATAGGTTTTTTCTCCAATCCATGCTTCCGGATCGATCGAAATTAAACCCTGTATCCGATGGATCGTTCCGGTCTGGGCTGGATATGTGATCAGGTAATTCTGCAGATTCACTGCACTCTCACCCGTCTCAACCCTTGCCTCTGAGGAATCAACGGTTATCGTCTTACCGGTTCCGGCATTGGCATCTGCAAAGCTTCCTTTCAGGCCACTGATGGTATAGCTCTGACCCAAAGCTCCTATTTTTACCGTCGCCTCTAATGCGATATCGGTATTTCCATCATAGTCTTTTTCAATAGGTGTCGAAAGAACTGCGGTCAACTCTTTCGGTGATATCTCCGGAACCACATCTCTTTCCAAACTATTTCCATACTGCCCTTCTGACGCTCCATCCGGGATAAATTCTACCTGATATGCAGTTGTTCCCTTTACCTCCGGATAAATGGATGAAGCGAGCGTTCCTTTCTGATCCTTACTGAAGCTCCATGTTCCAGAAACCGGTGATCTACTATAATTAACAACCTGAAATCCTTCTGCCAGTTGTACCGAAATCTGATCAAGTGTCTGTCCATAGGTTCCCGTCGTTTCAAAGGATACTTTACCGGCGGGACCGTCGATCAGTAATGCATCCGGTGTTGTCACCGACAAGCGTTCAGCCGGCTTCGATGCAAAACTGCTGTCTGTTGCTTTCACACGAAGGGTTATATAATAGGTGTTAGCCGGAGTCAGACCATTAAACCAATTACTAAACTGAGTCCCTGGCTGCCACTGAAGCTCACCATCCACGGATTTAGCAATTCCGTACTCACAACTGGAATCAGCCGTCCCTGCTACCTTGATATAGTAGCTGCCTTTCGTTACATTTGTTATCTGTATCGGATCCGGTTTTTTCGGTCTTACCGGAAGCTTTATCTCGGTTGCTTCGCCTGCTGCTTCGGAACCTGCGGCCGCCTTTCGCACATACAAAGTAATCTCGGTCGCACTCTCCGGCTGTTTATCCAGAATTTCTGTCAGAGAAACCTCGCCGCCTGCCGGGATCTTTGTCCAATCTATAACCTTCATGGATCTCGCATATTCGAGATCATACAGAGCCATATTTTTCAGGACTTCCCTTTGATAATCAATGGAGGTCTGTTCACGCTCCAATACATTCTCATCCTTACCTGCCTCAACCTTCCCGGTAAATTCCACACCGCCAAAGGAGGCTTTCACTGCCTCCGAAGCCGGAAGGTACATATAGAGCTTTCCGCTGGAATCTGTCCGGACATCCTTAAAGCCGTAGGAGCTTCCTTCAATACCCGCTTTTTCAACCAGTGTATTATTCTCATTGATACCGGTCAGATCCGCTGTGGTATAATAAACCGGGTTACCGTTCCCATCTTTTGGTGTATTCTTCTGCCATGTTCTTCCATCTGCAGCCTTTTCCCAGCCATAAATCATAGGGCGTTTTATATATGCACCCGCATTGATCAGATGGATCGTTCCACCCATAATCTTCACATCGGTTGATGCCTTTGTAGAACTCTCCGCCCCCTTTCCAATATGAGCAGCGTCCCTACTCTGTACGCCTTTATTATCTAAGCATATTGTACCACCGTCAATCAGCACCTTCGATGAACTGTCTCTACCACTTCCGATGCAAGCTCCAGAATAAGAATAGGCTGTAATCATTCCGCCATGAATCTCAATCTCAGCAATTATCGCTGGGCTTCCAGCGGCATATCCAGAACCGCTTCCAATTCCGGCACCCTTCCACGAGCTTGCATTCACCGTTCCGCCTTCTATCACGATTTTACCGGTTCTATCCTTCGTAGCACTTCCTGTTCCGATTCCGGCACCATCACTACTTTTTGCAGTTACAACTCCTCCGCTGATCCGTATTTCTTTTACATTTTTTTCTGACGAAGCACCGATAGCAGCTCCGTCAGAACCAGAAGCGGAAGTTGCAGTTACAGTTCCCCCCTTGATGTGAATAATTCCTGCATCCTGCTCTCCATTTCCTCCAATTGCTGCACCAGTCTTGTCTACCGTTGTATTATTGAGCACCTCTATGGAGCCCGGCTGTCCCGGCTCACTGTCAATCGTAAGCTTTGCATCCTTCGCCACACTGATGCCGGCAGGTGAAACAATGAACCTTGATGAAGATGCTGATTTATTAATCGAAATCTTGTTTTCCCCTTCCAGATAGGTAGTCACATGGGATTTTCCGTTTATCTGAATCGGTGCGATAGCCTCTGCCGGTGTAATCGTAAGGTTTTTTAATACGAGCTTTAATTCCTCGGAAGCTGGGGTATTCACAGAGAGATGATAATTCTTTACCAACTCAGATGAAGTGATCCGATAGCATTTATCATAGGACTGGTCTATTAGCTTATCTGTAACCACTTGGCCGGAACCATCTGTTTTAGAATATAAAATTGTCAGCTTACCATCTGCCTCGGAAAAAGATATATTTCCAAGGGAAAGATCCAGCTCTCCCTCCAGCGCCTCTGCCTCATTTAATATGGTAATATCCGTTCCGGCAGCCTCTGCCTTTACCGTTTCGCTGTCCAGAGTAAAGCTTCCGTCGGAGCTGCCTAAACCTGCAATACCTGTATTTATCACAAACCGGTAATTTCCGGCCGGAAGATATGCCAGGGCATATGCATGATTGCCTGCTTCTGCATCGATTGTCAGCTTCCCGTCAAAGGCAAACTGGCCTTTGTCCTGCTTTAATTCCACCGGAGCTTCTGAAGCAGCTCCAGCCAGCCGTCCGGCTGTCAGGGATACATTTTCTACCGCCTGCACCTTTGATGAATAGAAGTGGAACCGGACAGGGTACAGGGGTTCTCCGATGGTGAGGGAAAGATTCGTTTCCTCCTCTGACTTCATCGTGAGGGTTCCTGTTACTTTAAAGCTATTATTTTCTCCTTCCCCTCCTTCTTCCTGTACCAGAACCGATACCGGAACCTCTCCGGACAGGGGCGTATACCAGCTGACTTTACCGGTCTTTATCTGATAACCGGAAGCTTTTTTAGATGAATAGGTTACTACATCCGGTGCAGTACCGCCTTCACTTGCTTCTTCCCCCAACCGAGCCGTCAGTGTATAATTCTTATCATTCTTCAAACGGCCATCATGGATAGTCAGATCCATTGTCTTCTGGTAGGCAGTTTCTCCAAGCGTGACGGAGATGGTTTCATCCATTCCTTTATTTAGAACAACCTTTCCCTCCATCATCTTACCTCCCCCGCCACCGGAAGGCTTCAGCTCTACAACCATCTGCATATTTCCAGAATAGCCTATCCACTGGGTTATATCCGGTATCGTTCCCCTGAATTTGGAGACAGTCATCTGAGTGCTTGTTTTATAAACCGGATTTGCTTTTTCTGTATCATTCTCCCGATACAGGGATATGTCAGCCTGATAGGTTCCATCTGGTAGCTGGTTATCATAAGCGGTGATCCGGAATGTTTTCTTCCCGTAGGTACAGTCTCCCCGGGGCTTAATGTTGCTTCCAACCGGCAGCTCCAGCTTCACCGCCTCGGAAATAGTGACACTGCCGCCTTCCATGCTATTTCCATCAACAACCTTTAACACTCCATAACCAATATTTCCGCCCTTTACCGTAACAGATCCACTTAATATCCGGATATCGCCACAGGATAATTTTAAATCACTCACTCCATTCCATCCGGTGCCGATGGCAGCTCCCTGATATCCTGATGTTTTATTATTATAAGAAGATACGGTTATATTGGGAGCTTCGCCATTCTCTCCGCCGATTACGATCGTGTCTACACCTCCACCAGCTCCGCCTCCGATTCCGGCTCCTGTCTCCCTTCCTCCTTCTGCGGTTATCGTTCCACCCAGTATTTTAATGGTTCCGCCGATTCCATACAGACCGGTTCCGATTCCGGCTCCTCCATGATAATTATCCGCACGAACCCACCAATCTCCACCTACAGCTTCGATGGTTCCGCCCTTAATTATAATTTTTCCTGTTCCGTATTCCTCATTTTCACCTTCGTAACCTGTTGATCCGGCTCTTCCTCCGATACCAGCGGCACCATAGGCACCTCCCACTGCCCTCAGGCTTCCTTTACTCTGCTCTGTAATAACCAGCGTTGCATTTTTCTCAACCTCGATTCCGGCTCCCTCATCCAGTCCCAAAAGAGTATTTTTTCCTTCTAAGGTCAGATTCAGCTGGGCATTACCTTTCAGGTAAATACCAGCCAGATTCCATCCTCTGGCTCCATCAGATTTGATCGTTACATCTTTAATGGTCAGATCGACCGTAACATTATCAATTATGATACCGCCCTTGATGTCTGTATATGTAAGCTCTGGTCGATTGGTAGGACAATAGATGCCGGTAATGGTTTTTCCATTAAAATCATTTTGATTAGTGCTATTAATGAGCAGCGGCTGATTATTCAGGTTATGCTCCCCGCCTGCCAGAGTCATCAGCTGTATCTCCCCTACGAGAACACAGATTTCCGGCAGCTCTGCCTCCTCTCCCACCGGATATTCCTCCGGCAGAACCGGTGTGTAGACATAGGCACAGCCGTTGTAGTCCTGGTTTGCCTCATGATAGCCTGCCCAGGTCTTATCGGAGGTTTCGATAGGCTCTCCGTCCTCGTCAAATTCTTCAAAATAATCCTGTGGGGAGATCCCGCCGTGAAATTCCGGATAGTCGCTCTCATTGATATCCAGCTTCCATGTCACGCCGGAAATCCTGCTGATATCCTCATCTGCTTCCGTCTCCGAGTTTTCTTTTTCGGTGTCAGCTTCCGCATCTATCTGCTGCTCGCCTTCTGCTTTTTGAGCATCCTCTAAAGTTTCCTGCTTCATCCGAACCTCCAGAGTATCCGGAAGAACGATATCGCTTTCTTTGGCACCCAGAGAGAGCTTCTGCACTGCAATGGCCTCATCCAGCTCCAGAAACGCTTTTATCTCTGCTCCTCCCTCTGCCCCTGTTGCTGTGCCGTTTGGTGCTCCGTTTATTCCTGCCTCGATTCCTGTTATTGCTCCGTTTGCACCTGCTTCTGCTTTGTTTGCACCTGACTCTGCTCCGTTTGCACCTGCTTCTGCCCCTGCTTCGGCTTTGCCTGCATCTGCTCCTGCTTCTTCTTTTCTCGTACCAGACTCTGCTTCTGCTTTGTTTGTACCCGACTCGCCGCGGTTATCTCTTACTTCCGCATTCGACGGAGAAGCATCCGACGGAGAGGCTTTTAATGCAGATTCTTTTTCTGCTGTTTCCGCAGTATCATCTGCCTCCGTTTCAGCCCCGATCCGCTGCATCGAACCGGCCGCCAACGCCTGCGGCTGCCATTCACATGTGTTCCATATTAATATAGCTGACAATGCAGCTGCTAAAATTCGTTTCGATTTTTTTCTCATACCATTTTCCTCCCATTGAGACAAATTTGCTATTACTATCACCAAAAAGCGGTGGAAGTCTTCTCGACTGAGATAAACATCAAGTTCCCGCAATATTTACATTTTTCGCATAATCTTCTATACTAATAGTATATCAATTACGTGTTTTTCTGAAAACCACCTCGACGCAAATGGTCAAACCTCGACCTAATTGGTTCAGAAGCATCGTGGTGAAGGGAGTGCTGCAGTGATGATGCATATTGCTATTGTGGAAGATTGCGTTTTCGATCAGAAGCATCTGATCGATTTAATACAGAAGAATTTCGAGAAATATGGAGAAATGGCTGATTTTACCTGCTATGAGAGCGGCGAGTCCTTTTTAGAGGCTTTCCGCCCCGGTCTTTTCAACGCCGTATTTATGGATATTATGCTTGCAAAAAACGGCCTAAACGGGCTTGAAACAGCCGAAAAGCTTCGAGCTGTTGCCGCGCGGATACCTCTTATCTTTGTGAGCAATGAGCGGGACTATTCCCTTGAGGGATACCGGGTACATCCGCTTGACTATCTCTTAAAGCCGGTGGATGCGGACACACTGGCCTGGTGTCTCAATGAGATCCGCACTTTTCGGGCCGAACCGGCTTATATTGAGATTCAGGCTGTCCTTGGACAGGGGCAGTCATCCTGCCAGCGGATTCTTCTGGATGATTTTTTATACGCGGAAACGCAGAATCACCGCCTGATCATCCACACGTTAAAGGGGGACGTTGCCACGCGCCTCTCTTTTTCGGATCTAATGGCGCTGCTGCCAAAGGGCGGACGTTTTTATATGAGCGGCCGCAGTCTCCTCCTCAATTTTTCGCAGGTGATCTCTGTGGAGGAGGATGGCTCTGTCCGTTTAAAAAACGGCTCCTGCCTTTTCTGCAGCCGACGAAAGAAAAAAGAGACAAAAGAAGCATTTATGGCATACCTGTTTACCTGTATGCGGAAGGGAATGATAACCGATGAGTAATGCAGGCTTATTTCTACATACCACGTAACTATTCAGTACCTTCATAGTTACGTGCAAAAATCCATTCCAGATCAGCTTCGCTGATGGGATTTTTGCCTTCCAGCCTATGTTTTCTTACGGTCAGCGCAGCAAGTGCGCAGACCTACTGAACAGTTACCATACCACTATTAATTTTGATGAAGTTGCAAATGCTTTAGGTTATGGGCAAAGAACTTTAGACCATGCAACCTATGCAAAGGTAACGAACGCCTTTAAGAAAATGGTATTCCACTGCCTTCTCTGGATCTTTATATCCATAATCATCTGTTGTGGCACTGTACTGTTAAGCCATCACATCCAGAACCTGAAGACAAATGAATTGCTGACAGCTTATAATGCAACGACTTTTAAAGGAGGAGTGCGAACCAGTCCGACCACGGTAATGTATACAGAAGGCAGCTCCTATCAATATGATGTCGCCGGGCTTGGATTGAATCTTGATACAGATTTTCCGCATCAGCGAGCATTAACCTTATTATTAGATGACCAAAACCAGCTGAAAGGCGTGATTTCTAATGATGAATCCAACAAAATAACCGATATATTCGCATTTGGACTTGTTTTCGGAATGATCGAGATAGCGGTGAGCATGATCGTCTATGCATTTTTTGTTCGGAAGCATACGTCTTATGGCAAAAAATGGTATGCCTTTATGAAATGGTTCGAAACCAGAGATGACACCCTGCTTGATATCATACGGGAATAATGCCATGCAAGATTTCTTTTATCTTAATTTCCTGTTACATAAAAACAGTCCCGGCATACAGACACTTCTGTCCATATCGCCGGAACTGTTTTTATTTTTACATGATCTTATTGCGCCAAAGTTCTCTTACTCTCTTACCAACAGAGACTTACCAGTCATCTTTTTCGGCTGTTCCCTTATTGCCCGCGCCAGCTGTCCGTGCCGTCCCAGCTTCCGTCTTCCTTATGTTTTGGTATTTTTTGAAATAGGGCTACCGCAATCCCACTGGCTTTAGATGGTGGGTTAAGGTAGCCGGAAGCGGATGTTTGTGCTATACTTGCGTTATGGAAACGTGGAAATCAAAAAACAGACACAAATATTTGTTACAGTATCATATTCGTATGCAAGTATAGAAAGAAATTGCTGATGTCAAAACAAATATCAGATGATATAAAGCAGTTTTCTTATGAGATATGTCAAAAGCATAAAGTCATTATCAGATATATGGAGACAGATAAAGATCATATTCATTACATGATAGAAACAGAACCAACAATGTCTATCAGTAAAATAGTAAATCTGATGAAGAGTTATACAACCTATCATATTTGGAAAAGATATCCGGATTATCTACGAAAACATTTCTGGAAAGAACATACTTTTTGGACGGACGGATATTTTGTCTGCAGTGTAGGAAATGTATCAGAAGAGATGTTGAGAAAATATATAGAAAATCAAGGGTAGGAAGGTGGCGACAGTGGGTGTTAAAAGCATATAAATACAGGATATATCCTAATAGCGAACAAAGAATTCAGATTGCAAAAACATTTGGCTGTTGCCGTTTTGTTTACAATCAGACATTGGCATATCGGAAAGAAATATACGAGAAAGAGAAAAAGTCAGTTAGTAAAACGGATTGTAATAATTACTGTAACAGAGAATTAAAGAAAGACTATGAATGGTTAAAAGAAATAGATAAATTTGCTCTGACCAACGCAATCTATCACATGGACGCTGCATATCAAAAATTTTTTAAGGAACATGCAGGATATCCGAAATTCAAGAGCAAACACGATAACCATAAATCATACACAACAAACTTCACAAATGGAAATATAGCGGTAGATTTTGAGACAGGGAAGATAAAATTGCCAAAATTAAAAGCGGTAAAAGCAAGGTTACACAGGGAATATCGTGGGCAGATTAAGTCAGCGACCGTTTCGCAGGTTTCCAGTGGAAAATACTATGTGTCCATACTTGTAGAAACGGAGCATAAGGAACTGGCACATACAAATCATAACATAGGAATCGATTTAGGACTTAAAGATTTATGTATTACTTCCGATGGGAAGGTATATGAGAATCAAAAAATTATAAAAAAATACGAGAAACAGCTTGTAAAGCTGCAAAGGCAACTGTCACATAAAGGAAAGAGAAGTAAGAACTATTATAAAACAAAGAAAAAGATAGCATTATGCCATGAGAAAATAAGGAATATGAGAAAAGATTATCTGCATAAAGTTTCACATGAGATTATCAGCGAAAACCAAGTGATAGTTTCAGAGAATTTACAGATAAAAAACATGGTAAAAAATCATCATCTGGCAAAAGCCATAAGTGATGTATCATGGTATGAGCTGACAAGACAGTTAGAGTATAAGGCAAAATGGAATGGCAGGAAATACATCAAAATAGATACATTTTATGTCAGTAGTCAATTATGTTCTGTTTGCGGGTATCAGAATCCAGATACAAAAGATTTGTCAGTGAGGACATGGATATGTCCGAAATGCGGAGCAGAACATGACAGGGATATCAATGCCGCGAAAAATATACTGACAGAAGGATTAAGACAAATAGCATAAAGAAATATATAGGGCAGGGACTGCCCAAATTAACGCCTGTGGAGATAGTAGGTTACGAGGTCGATGAAGCAGGAAACCCATTGGCTTAAGACAATGGGTAGTTCACTAATAGAAACATTTTTACTGGCACTATAAAATTTATTCTCACTCCGCAACTTCTCACTATACAACATCAATCTTAACAGATAATCCGGCATATTCCGATGTGCAAGTTCCCATTCCTGCACTGTCCTGTATGGGATGCAAAAATACTCCGCAAATTCCCGGCGATTTAGTCCCATAATGCTTCTAAGTTCTTTTAATATTTCTTTGTTTTCCATTGATCCTCCGCCATAATATACTCATTGAGTATATTATGGCGGATATATTTTTATTTACAAGTAACTTCGTCTAAATATCTTGTATTATATGTACTCCACCTTACAGGTATCTCCCCGTCACACTTTCTTTCACATTTTTGATCTCCTCCGGCGTCCCACACGCAACAATCCGGCCACCCTGTTCTCCGCCGCCAGGGCCCATGTCGATGATATAGTCGGCATTTTTAATCACATCCAGGTCGTGTTCGATGACAAGGACGGTGGCTCCGTTTTCAATCAGCGTCTGGAATACACCGAGGAGCACCTGGACATCCGCCGGGTGAAGACCGATCGTCGGCTCATCGAAGACGAAGACCGTGTCCTCCTGGGCTTTTCCCATCTCGCTTGCAAGTTTCAGTCGCTGGGCCTCGCCGCCGGAGAGGCTCGGGGTCTCCTCGCCCAGAGTCAAGTAGCCAAGTCCTAAATCCCTTAATACCTGCAGTCTCTGGGAGACAATCTTCATATCCCTGCAATTCTCCAGCGCCGTATTGATATCCATATCCATAAGTTCCGGCAGGGAATGGGAAACTCCCCTTTTATCCGTGTGCTTTACAAGATCCGCCTCTTTCGAATATCTCGATCCGCGGCAGTCCGGGCACGGGATCTCCACGTCCGGCAGGAACTGGACATCCAGGCTGATCACGCCTGTTCCGTCACATCCAGGGCAGCGGAGTTTTCCCGTATTGTAGGAGAAATCCCCGGTCTTATACCCAAGACGTTTCGCGTCCGGTGTTCTCGCAAAGGTCTTTCGCAGCTCATCATGGACATTCGCATAGGTCGCCACCGTGGAGCGGACATTCGTGCCGATGGGTGCCGCGTCGATGAGCTTCACTTGACGGATCCCCTCCGCCTGGATCTCATGGACGTGTTCCGGACGTTTTTCGCCGTGAATCATGGCGGATAACGCCGGGATCAGACTCTCTAAGACGAAAGTCGTCTTTCCGGAACCGGAAACTCCTGTGACCACGGTCATCCGACCTTTCGGGATATCCGCAGACAAAGGTTTTACCGTGTGGATATTTCCGGTGGAGATATGGATTTTTCCATACTCAAACATATTCTCCCGATTCGCCCGGACTCTCGTGCAGGTATCCGCTTTTCCGGAGAGGAACGATCCCAATACCGACTTTCCCGATTCTTCGATCTCCCCGATGGTCCCCTCCGCAATGACGGTTCCGCCGCCAGCACCGGCTTCCGGTCCCATCTCGATCATCCAGTCAGACTTCTTTAAGATCTGGACGTCATGATCCACGAGAACTACGGAGTTTCCGTCTGCAATCAGGTCATGCATGACACTGGTGAGTCCCTCGATATTCGACGGGTGAAGACCGATAGACGGCTCGTCCAGCACATAGAGGACACCCGTCGTGCGGTTTCTCACGGCTCTCGCGAGCTGCATTCTCTGGCGTTCCCCAGTGGAGAGTGTAGATGCGGCGCGGTCCAGGGAGAGATAGCCCAACCCAAGGTCTAATAACCGCTTTGCCACCTCTATAAATGACGCGCAGATATTCTCCGCCATCGGGCGCATCTCCTTCGGAAGAGACCACGGCACACTGTGGACCCACTCCGTGAGGTCATTTAATGGCATCCGGCACATCTCATCCAGAGAGATTCCACGGAGCCTCGGTGCTCTTGCCGCCTCCGAGAGTCTGGAACCGCCGCAATCCGGGCAAATGTCCTGTTTTAAGAACTTTTCCACTCGCTTCATGCCCTTTTCGTCTTTTACCTTCGCCAGGGCATTCTCCACTGTGTAGACCGCATTATAATAAGTAAAATCAAGCTCACCCGCCTGATTGCTGTTCTTTGCATGGTAAAAGATGTGCTTTTTCTCCGCCGGCCCGTTGTATACAATGTTCTTTTCCTTCTCCGTGAGATCCTTAAATGGCACGTCCGTCCGCACCCCCATCTCCCGGCAGACGTCCGTCATCAGGGACCACATGAGGGAATTCCACGGAGCTACCGCGCCCTCATCGATGGTAAGGGATTCATCCGGCACCAGGGCCGCACGGTTAACAGTGCGTACGATTCCCGTTCCGTCGCATGTCCTGCAGGCGCCTTGGCTGTTGAAGGCCAGTTCCTCCGCCGACGGGGCGTAGAATTTTTCCCCGCACTTCGGACAGGAGAGTTCCTTTCCCGCCGCCACAAGAAGGGTTGGTTCGATATAATGTCCGTTCGGACATCGGTGGCTCGCCAGTCTCGACACCATGAGACGCAGGCTGTTTAAAAGCTCCGTTCCTGTTCCGAAGGTACTGCGGATCCCCGGGATCCCAGGCCTCTGGTGAAGCGCCAGCGCCGCCGGGACATAGAGTGCCTCATCCACCTGTGCCTTCGCCGCCTGGGTCATACGGCGTCTCGTGTAGGTGGAGAGCGCCTCTAAGTAGCGCCTGGAACCTTCCGCGTAGAGGACACCCAGAGCCAGGGATGATTTTCCCGAACCAGAGACTCCGCCGATGGCGACGATCTTGTTTAAAGGAACGTCCACATCAATATTTTTCAAGTTATGGACCCGTGCGCCGCGGATCTTGATTTTTTCGATCATAGTTTCTCCCTACTGCCCGTTCTTCGAATACATCACCTTCGCGCTGATCCCCTTGATCTTTCCAAGCTTCCCTGAAAGCGCATTGATCCAGTCAGACGGGGCATCAACGATGACGCTGATGATGTTCACTTGCTTCTTCTCGTACGGAAGTCCCATTCTTCCGATAATATACGGGCTGTAATCGTGAAGGATTCTGTTGATCTCCCCCACAGCCTCTTTATCTTCCACAATAATTCCCACTACCGCGATTCTTGTTTCCTGTTCCATACTGCTCTCCTTCTGTCCTGTCCGAAATCATTTCCTTCATCTTAATGCGCCGGGAATCCTTATGTCAAGTGTGCACAAAAAAATAGTCCCGGCATACAGACTCTCTGCGTCCACACTGCCGGAACTATTCTTCATATTTTCTGCCGCTGTTTTACAACACACCAGCCTTTATTACTTTCTCACAAGCAGAGACTTACCAGTCATCTCTTTCGGCTGTTCCATTCCCATAAGTTCAATCAGGGTCGGAGCGATATCTGCAAGGCAGCCGCCCTCTCTGAGGCCGCAGCCCTCGCCCGCGTTTACAAGAATGAACGGAACCGGGTTTGTTGTGTGAGCGGTCCACGGCTCTCCTGTCTTGTAGTCGATCAGCTGCTCTGCGTTTCCGTGGTCAGCACAGATGAACATCACGCCATCAACCTCTTTGATTGCCTCAACTGCTTTTCCAACGCACTCGTCGACAGCCTCGATAGCCTTGACCGCTGCGTTCTCAACGCCTGTGTGGCCTACCATATCCGGATTTGCGAAGTTTACGATGATAACATCATATTTTCCGGAGCGGATCGCGTCTGTCAGCTTCTCACAAACGGCCGGTGCGCTCATCTCCGGCTGAAGGTCATATGTTGCGACCTTCGGGGACTTCACAAGGATACGGTCCTCACCCGGATTCGGCTCCTCAACGCCGCCGTTGAAGAAGAAGGTAACGTGGGCATATTTCTCTGTCTCAGCAATTCTCGCCTGAGTCTTCCCGTGGGCAGCAAGGAACTCACCGAGAGTATTCTTAATCGTCTCTTTCTTGAATGCGACAAGTTTGTTCGGGATCGTCTCATCGTAATCAACAAAGCATACATAGGTGGTCTTGATCCTCTTCGCTCTCGCAAATCCTGTAAACTCGTCATCACAGAATGCGCGGGTCATCTCTCTTGCGCGGTCCGGACGGAAGTTGAAGAAGATCACGGAATCATTGTCCTTAATGGTTCCGATCGCATTTCCATCTTCTCCTGTCACGACAGCCGGAACAACGAACTCATCTGTCTTTCCGTCATCGTAGGACGCCTGAATCAATTCCGTCGCGGATGTTCCCTTATTGCCCTCGCCCGCTGTCAGTGCCTTATACGCAAGTTCCACACGGTCCCAGCGGTTATCACGGTCCATCGCATAGTAACGTCCCATAACGGATGCCACCTTGCCGACACCGAGCTCTTTCATCTTCTCCTCTAAAGCTGCGACAAAATCCTTTCCGGATGCCGGCGGAGTGTCACGTCCGTCTAAGAAGCAGTGAACGAATACTTTGTCGAGACCGTTTCTCTTTGCGAGCTCTAAGAGTCCGTAAACATGGGTGATATGGCTGTGTACGCCGCCGTCGGATAAGAGTCCGAACAGGTGAAGCGCGGAGTTATTCTTCTTGCAGTTCTCAACAGCTGCAAGGAACTCTTCGTTCTTGAAGAAATCGCCGTCCTGGATAGACTTTGTGATTCTTGTCAGTTCCTGGTAAACAATGCGGCCTGCGCCCATGTTCAGGTGTCCGACCTCAGAGTTTCCCATCTGTCCCTCCGGAAGTCCGACAGCAAGTCCGCTGGCCTGACCCTCCACAAACGGGCACTCCTTCATTAAGCGGTCCATCACCGGCTTCTTCGCCTCGTATACCGCATTTCCTTCATGTGTTTTATTCAGTCCGTAACCATCGAGGATCATTAACACTACTGGCTTTTTGCTCATGATTTTTTCTCCTTTATTGCGTGACTGCAGGAGCCCGCTCCAAACGGCAGCTTCCTGCGTTCTTTATAAATGCAATCATATTTCTGCGGTCGGAACGGAGCTTTCCGTCCAACGCTTTGATATCGGTACTATCATCGCAGAAACATCTATATTTTATACCAATTAGAACGTTCCTGCAACCGTTTCGGAGTAGAAATTGTTATAATTTTATCAGTCTTGATCTGCACGATCCTCCCCGCCTTCTTTCTCTCCGTAATTTCCACTCCAGAAAACTCATGCCCGAAAAAGGAGCTTCCTTCCAGGTGAGCATTCTATCCTACAGCGATTTCACAATTTTTTCACATCAAACACAATATTTCGACACATTTTTCCAGTATCCTGTAAAGCGTAACAGGACAGCAAGCCTGGAACAAAATATACTTTTTCATACTTGACCGGCAGAGCGTTCTGCCGGTCCCTCCCTTTTGTTTTAAAAACATTTACAATATAAATCCCCTCTTTTAAGTCTGCCGCAGGATCGGAAATGCGGCAGTCTTTTTATTCATTCCGTCAATCGCTTGAAATACAGTTCTGTATAACAGACTGTACTGAAATATGATTCATGCATCTTCATATTGCTTGCATTTAGGATCTGCCGTCAGGGTCATAGTGTTCTTATCGATCTTTGAATTGAATTTTCATGTTTCTTTTCGATTTTTTTGGTTTCTGTGAACTTTCCGGACATTTTTCTTCCTGCTCGCAGCGCATGATTCCCATACCCATCGATTGCTGTTTTTCCTTATAAAATAAGGCTTTGTGAGGTTTTTCTTGATCCCGGAAGATTCGCCGAAAAAACTTTTTTTCAAAAAATTGAAATTTTTTCAAAAAAACGCTTGCATTTTTTTCAAGGTCATGCTATTATATACGAGTCGCTGGTGAACAGCACAAAACACAAAGCCTTAAAGACATCGAGGCGTGGCTCAGTTTGGTAGAGCGCTGCGTTCGGGACGCAGAGGTCGCAAGTTCGAATCTTGTCGCCTCGATTCCGGCCTGTTGGTCAAGCGGTCAAGACGACGCCCTCTCACGGCGTAAACCCGGGTTCGATTCCCGGACAGGTCATGAAGCTGTATGGAATTCCATATAGCTTCTTTTTTTATATCTATCATAGTTTTCATTAATACAAGAAAAGGGGCTGTCGCATTAGCAAATATTTTTTGCTGGGCGGCAGCCCTGCTTTATGCCCAAATGGCATCGAAATCGGTCACGTTTTCGATGCCATTCTTTATAAACGCAGTTCATTCCCAGGCATCCCTTTCGGCATGCCTTATTTCAGGCTGTTTTGTTTTCAACTATCAAAATCTATGCCCTTTTTAATGGAAAAAGATAACTTCCCGTTCTTCCGGTCTGAATCTTGCAATGAAGCTTATTGATATTTCGTCCCATCGCCAGAAGGATGCTCTCTGCCAGTGCATTTGCCTTTCCACGATACAGATATCTTCGAAAATTCATGTCCTCTTTTACGTCAGCAAAAGAACCTTCTGCCTGAATACTGCGATTCATACGGAGCATCGTTCCATACTCACTTGTGATCCGTTCCAGATCTTCTGCGCGTTTCTGGCTCATTGTTTTTGAAACCATCAGCACTTTATTGCGCTTTTCCATAGGTGTTTTGCAGTTGTTTCCCTTGATACATTCCGTTTTATAAGGACAACCAGTGCAGTCTGGGCTTCTGTAATAAGTTTTTACACTGACATATCCGCTAGTTGTTTTACTTCTGCGTTCATTTGTGACAGTTAGTTCCCTTCCGTTGAGGCAGATGTAGCTGTCTCTGTCTGCATGGTACTCCATGTTTTCCCTTCTACTGATGTCTTTTTTGTATTTTCGGGTCTTCGAAATCTCATAGTTCTGCGGCTTTATATAGGCGGTCTGTCCGTTTTCCTCAATGAAAAGATAGTTCTCTTCACTTTCGTACCCGGCATCTGCAACGACTTCTGAATACTTAAATCCCAGGTGATTCTCCATGTCTTTCAAAAACGGGATCAGGGTACGTGTATCGGTAGGGTGCGGGCTGATATCGATCCATGTGATGTATTCGGAATCCACTCCATGCTGAATGTTATAAGCAGGCTTTAACTGTCCATTCAGCATCGCGTCCTCTTTCATTCTCATGAAGGTTGCGTCAGGGTCTGTTTTGGAATAGCTGTTTCTATCCCCAAGCGTATACAGCTTTTTTGTATATTCCTTTAGTTTCTCCAGATATTGATCCAGCTGTTCCAGAGATTTCTGTAATTGTGTTTTTCTACGCCCGATTCCATGTACAAACACAATTCCCTCCTGCACTTTTATGCGGCACAACTGCTTCTTTAACCGTTTTAATGTGTGGATGGATATCCGGTCATGGTATACGGTCCTGATTCCATAGAGTTCTTCGCATTCAGCCACAAAAGAAGATAGTTTTGTGTATAACCGGGCCTGATTTTTCGTAATAGCCCGTTTCCATACAAAGGTATATTTATTGGCTGCAGACTCGATCTTGGTGCCATCAATAAAAATGGTCTTTCCTGAGATCTCACCAAGAAGATAGAGCAGATCTGACATTTGGGCAAGCAGTACCTTTGCACAAGCCGAAAAATGCAGGGAGATAAAACGCGCGATCGTTGCATGGTCAGGAGCCGGCATTCCTTCCAGGAGGTACATAAAGTTGATATCCCGTTTGCATGCCTTTTGGATATCCCTGCTTGAGTAGATTCGATTCATTGCTGCATAGATGACGAGTTTCAGCATCTGACGCGGCGTTGCCTGATTTTTTCTGATCCTGCTGTAAGTTTTATACAGTTCAGAAAGGTCCATTTCCTCCACAAAGGCACTTACCAGACGAACCGGATCATCAGATGGAATAGAAATCTCTAAATCCAGCGGAAGTTTGATTTGATAATACAGAGAAAAAGAGGTATAATCTCTCTGTATTATTTTGTTTAGTCGCATAAACTGATTATACCACGAACGCCGGGCTTTTCGAAGCTCGGCGTTTTGTGTTGGAAATATGAAATGAGCTGCCGCACGTTAGTGCGACAGCCCCTTTTTGCGTCGCATGAGAAAAGTTCACCACATTTCTTAGCTGCCTACATCATATTCTATTTTTTTTAAATGTCAATATGATATCAAAATCACCCATCCAAAGAGCTCCAGACCGAAACCTATTTCCATACGCTATGACTTATTTCAATTTTTTTCACAAATAATTCATGTTTTCTTCCCTCTTTTTGTTACAATTTATGCTATAATGTCAATAGACGAGTCATGGTGAAGTATCATGACTCTATTTACGCAAGAAAAAGCTGATCCGCTGCTTCTTTTGGACCGGTTTTTGCGCCACTGACCCGGCGGCGGCTGCCGCCTGTACCCGAAGGAGGAACATCGAGAACTTATGGATTACGCAGTATTAAAAAAGAACTTTGAAAACCATCGTTTTCATACATCATATTTCGAGACAAAGGAGGAAGCTGCCGCTTATCTGAGTAACCAGATCAAGGGCGAGAAAGTCGGCTTTGGCGGCTCCATCACCGCAAAAGAGATGAATCTCTTTGAGGTCCTCGGAAAAGACAACGAAGTGATCTGGCACTGGGAACAGGGACCGGATGCAAGGATCCGGGCAAAAAAAGAATCTACCGTATACATACTGAGCGCAAATGCCGCTGCAGAGACCGGACAGATCATCAACATCGACGGGACCGGAAACCGTCTTTCCGAGAGCTTATTTGGACCGAAACGAGTATACTATGTGATCGGGAAAAATAAGATCGCGCCGGATCTGTCCTCCGCAATGGATCGCGCACGAAATATCGCCTGTCCAAAGAACGCGGCGCGTTTTAACAAGAAGACTCCTTGCGTCGTGTCCGATGACAAAAAGTGCTATGACTGCAACAGTCCGGAGAGGATCTGTAACGCGATCCTGATCTTAGAACGCCCCTGTACCGGAATGGAAGTTGAAATGGTATTTATCAATGAAGATCTTGGATATTAAAGGAGAGACACATGAATATTCTGTTTTTTCTGACACCAAAGAGTGATGTGGCATTTATCTATTCTGACGCGAACCTGAGAGAAGCGATCGACCTGATGGAAGCGCACCGCTACTCCGCCCTGCCGATCCTTACGAAACAAGGACGGTATGCCGGAACGCTGACGGAGGGCGACCTGCTCTGGTACATGAAGAGCCATATGAACCAGAGTTTAAAGGATATGGAGCTGATCTCCATCATGGAAGTAAAGCGCCGTCAGGACAACAGCCCGGTAAATGCCGGTGCGAAAATGGAAGATCTGCTGGACAAGGCGATGCAGCAGAACTTTGTCCCGGTACTCGATGACAATAAATCCTTTATCGGAATCATCACGCGACGTGATATCATGAAATATTTTTCCGGTTCCTATAAGAAAACAGGAAATGCTTAAGTTATTGGATTCCGGTTCAAATGGCTTTTTCCAGACTGTCGCATAAATTCCTGTCATTTTCTTCCAGCATCATTTTCTGCCGTCCGGTTATACTGATACCATCCCAGAAAAAGGTGGTGAGAAATGATGAATCAGGAAAAGAACGACAGCATCCAGTGCTCGATCCATAACTGCGTGCATCATGCGGAAAATGTGGATTACTGCACCTTAGACCGCATCCATGTAGGAACGCATGAGCTCAATCCTACAAAAAAGGAATGTACCGACTGTGATTCCTTCCAGTGCAAGATGTAGTCCTGTCTGACCCTTGACGAGAAAAGAGATCCCTTCCTCCCATAAATTTTATGAAAAAGGAACGGGATCTCTTTTTCTATTCTTCTACCGTGAATTTCCTGCCCTCACCGGTGCCGGATCGAAGCTCGGATTGAACGCATAGAAATTTCTGGAATCGAGCCGGTCCTGGAGGCCGCGGAGTGCTTCGCCGAAGCGCTGGAAATGGACGATCTCGCGTTTTCTGAGGAAACGGATCGGTTCGCAGACATCTGGATCCGTCACGACACGAAGGATGTTGTCGTAGGTGCTCCGGGCTTTCTGTTCCGCAGCAAGGTCCTCAAACAGATCGGTGATCGGATCACCTTTCGACTGGAATTCGCAGGCATTAAACGGCACGCCGCCGGCTGCCTGGGGCCAGATCCCTGTGGCATGGTCGATATAGTACGGGCCGAATCCCTGCGCTTCCAGCTCCTCCGCTGTTAAGTTTCTCGTAAGCTGGTGAACGATCGCCGCGACGATCTCCAGATGGGCGAGCTCCTCCGTTCCGATATCCGTCAGAACCGCTTTCTGCTCCCCATACGGCATTGAGTAGCGCTGGGAGAGATAGCGCATGGACGCACCCATCTCGCCGTCAGGTCCACCGTACTGGCTCATGATAAACTGTGCCATCTTCGCATTCGGCTCCTTAATATTCACCGGAAACTGCAGTCTTTTTTCATAGACCCACATCTTAACATCCTCCTTCCCACGGCCATTTTTCAGTTACCCAGTCCCAGGATGAGGATGTCACATCGGCATATCTCAATGGTCCAAACTGGCTTTCATAGGCGGCAATGGCCTGATTTCGCATGTCGCGGACAGCCTGGTAATAGCGGAGTGCATCCTGATTTTCCGGATGAGTGTCCAGGAACAGGACCACATCATCCATCGCAAATCCTGCCTCCATGATCTGGCGCATCAGTGCCTCTTTATCCTGAAATATCATGTCTCCACCGCCCTGACAGCTGCCGCACGCCGGCACGACATTCTGAGCAGACAGGCGCGGATCACGGATCGGTTCTGCCGGCATTCCCGGCATCATACTGCATCGATAGAATTCTTTCATCTTCTGCACCTCCCCATCGCGAATGGAAGATCCAGAGTCGGGAAGATCGTCCCCCGGACAAAGCCTCTGGCTAACGGATATGTGGTTCCCCACATCTGCACCGGGACGTAGCCCATTCCTACCGGAAATATCGGATCATTGCCGTCAAAGCAGGCACGGGACACCGGGCGGACGACAGGTCCCGGGCCGGAAATATCAGATGGAAGTCTGCCGCAGCCGCAGGGAGAAGTCCGGGCGGTATCCGGCAGATCAGAATTTCTGCAATTCATATGCGGATGTCTCCTTTCTTTGTTCTGATATTATGGTATGCACAAAATCAAAAATGGGATCTTTCCACTGCGAAAAAGAGCCTTCAGAAATTTCTCCCTGAAAGCTCTTCCACAAAACTCCTCTTTATTTTATTGCCGCACACTGTCTCTTCCCTGCGCATCCATAACCGGATTGATTCGTGGGCACAGGTATGACACTGACCGGGGTGATCCATCCCGCTCACTCCAGAAAATCCAGCGCATCCACCGGAACGCCGTCTTTTAAGAATTCGAAGAACACATTCGTTCCTTCCACCGTATAGTATTTCGTCGGCTCCGCGACATAGCCTAAAAGGTCGCCCCGGTGGACATACTCGTTTTCCACGACCGGGATCTCCTTTAACTGACCGCAGACGGCTGTGTAGCCGTTTCCAAAGTCGAGATCGACATAGTTTCCGATCTCCTCATTCGTCCCCACAGAGACGATCCTGGCGTCCGCAGGGGCCGATACCGGGGTGCTCACCTCGCTCTGGATCACATTTGCCGGGTTGACTTTATACTGGTCCAGCGTCGGAAAATATGTCGTGGTGTCCATGCTGTAGCCGAGAACGATGTTCCCGTTTACAGGCCAGGCGAGCTTGTCCGTATCGGCAAAGTCGAGCACCAGGGACTCCGTGACGGCAGCTCCGGCTTCCGCCATGGAACGATCCGATGCAGCCCCGGCTCCGCCTGCCGCATCCGCAAGACCGGTATCCTCAGAAATGCCCGGGGCAGCGGCAGCAGGATCCGTGCCTGTTCCCGCCTCATTTTCCGCAAGCGCAGCATTTCTGCCATCTCCGGTATTTTCCACGTTTCTGGTTTCATCTTTTAATGCCGCCAGTTCCCCGGCCAAAGTATCCCCTCCGGACTCTGCGCCTGCGTTGGAATCCCCCGCGATCACATGGTCCGGATCTTCGATCTCCAGATAGGGACTCTTTTCGATATTTTCTCTCCCCTTCTGGATCCTCACAACTCCTGCTGCCGCAACAATAGTCAGCAGGCCGAGCACGAGCATGACAAGGACAAATTTGTCCCTGAACAGCTGATTTCCTTTTTCTTTCACGTTTATCACCTCGGTTATATTTTTACCCGTGATGATAAAGTTATTCACAAAAGCAAAAAATTCTGCGATAATTCAGCAAGTCTGCACATTTGCCGGACAGACCGCACAATGCTCACAACAGAACATATGCCCCGGCACATTCCTGCACTGGGCACAGTCGTTTGCAGCATTCTTCAGCTTCGCGCAAACGCACATCATTAGCACATCGTGCCAGCAGCACGCAATCCTGATAAAAAAGGAGCAGAGTCATTCATGCCAGATCCTCTACTCCGCGATCTTCACGATTTCGATCCCCCGGAAATAATATTTCAGCAGTTCCTGAAACGCACTCCCCTGCTCTCTCTCCATGGCGTCCGCCCCAGCCTGCGAAAATCCGTATCCGCTGCCGATCCCTTTCGAGGATACCCGGATCTTTCCGTCCGCGGAGGAAAAATAAAAGCATGATGACGAAAGTCCCAGGGAATCCCGGACCTCATCTCCCGTATAGTCCATATTTCCGATCTGCGCCCTTTTTACATATCCGGCACTGTCCCGCTCGATGATCTGGATCTTCTCCGCGATCCCGTCCGCAGCCGGCTGCGGTCCGCCGATCCGCCCGATCCTGTCCGCAAACTCGCTTTCCGTGAACGTCCGGACATATAAAAATCCTTCCGTTTCCAGATCCCCCGGACTCTCCACAGAAGAAAGATACGGATACGCCGCCAGCTCTCTCGTCTTTCCTGCCGACGCGAGACAGTAGAACGGCTCGATCAGTTCCCCGTCATACTCCGCGACAAGTCCTTCCGTCTCCCGGACCGCCCTGCGGACCTTCTCATAGTACTCCTCAAAATGTTCGTTTCCCCACTTTTTCTCCATCTCCCGTACACTCAGGCAGTCGATGTCCAACTCTTCCTCCATAAGGTCCCGGTCCAGAGTCCTGCTCCGTTTTCCCCATCCCGCAGCTCCGGCGCCGCTGTCTGTTCCCGGATCCGCACTTCCCGGATCGTCCGTGTTTTCCCCACCGATCCCGGGATCCACGATCCGGTACACATACGTCCTTGCGAGCACGGCCTGCGCCTTCATTGTCTCAATCCCATATTCCGCCGGGATCTCCGCCGCCACCATCCCCACGAGAAACTCCTCTGTCGGAATGCTCTCCCCCACATCCGTCCGGATCCTGCCTGTCCACGCGAGAGTCGTCACATAGGGGATCATGACCATCGCGAACAGGAGCATAAAAAATCGTTTCATAAAAAATACCCGCCTCATACACCGTGATATTTCCAGTGTATGAAGCGGGTGATTCTTTTATGTTAGTAATATTGTAACTATTCAGTAGGTCTGCGCACTTGCTGCGCTGACCGTAATAAAACATGGGACGGAAGGCAAAAATCCCATCGGCGAAGCCGATCTGGAATGGATTTTTGCTCGTAACTTGCCATGCATCCGAAGGAAATCTCCGAGGGGAGGTTTCTGTAGGTGTGAGGGTACTGAACAGTTACGTAATATTTTAAGTGTCGGATTACAGCTCTACCTTGATCTTCTTCAGATGCCAGATATCCCTTACATACTCTTCGATCGTACGGTCAGAGGAGAACTTTCCTGCAGATGCGGTATTGAGCATTGCGGTTCTTGCCCACCACTTCTCATCGCGGTATGCCTGGTCGATCTTCTTATGAGCTTCCGCATAGGAACGGAAGTCCTTTAAGATAAAGTAGGTATCTGCGCGATCACTGCTCTGTGTGTTGAGCAGGGAATTGTAGATATCGCGGAACAGCTCCGGATCCTGCGGAGAATAGTAACCGTTGATCAGCTGCATCAGAACACGGCGGATATCCTGGTCATTGTTGAAGATATCCATCGGGTTGTAGCCACCGTTGTTCTCAAGGTTGATGATCTCATCTGCGGACGCTCCGAAGATGAACATGTTGTCCTTGCCGACTTCCTCCGCCATCTCGACGTTCGCACCATCCATGGTTCCGATCGTCAGAGCGCCGTTTAACATGAACTTCATGTTTCCGGTACCGGACGCTTCCTTACTTGCTGTGGAGATCTGCTCGCTGACATCAGCGGCGGAGAAGATCAGCTCTGCGTTGGATACACGGTAATCTTCAATGAATACGACCTTTAACTTGCCGCCGATGGACTTATCGTTGTTGATCACGTTTGCTACATTGTTGATGAGCTTGATGGTCAGCTTCGCGCGCTTATATCCGGCAGCTGCCTTTGCGCCGAAGATGAAGGTTCTCGGAACGATATCCATATTCGGGTTATCTTTTAACTGGTTGTAGAGATACATCACATGAAGGATGTTCATGAGCTGTCTCTTGTACTCATGCAGACGTTTTACCTGAACATCGAAGATGGAACGCGGGTCAACGTCGATTCCGTTGTGTTCCTTGATGTACTTCGCAAGACGGATCTTGTTCTGGTACTTGATGTTCATGAACTCCTGCTGGCACTTCTCGTCATCCACATAGACAGAGAGTTTTTTGATATTGGAGAGGTCGGTGATCCACTCGTTTCCAATCTTGTCGGTTACCCAGTCTGCAAGCAGCGGGTTTCCGTGAAGAAGGAAACGTCTCTGGGTGATACCGTTCGTCTTGTTGTTGAACTTCTCCGGCATCATCTCATAGAAGTCACGAAGCTCCTGTTTCTCAAGGATCTCTGTGTGGAGCTTCGCAACGCCGTTTACGGAGAAGCTGCCGACGATCGCGAGGTAAGCCATGCGGACCTGTCCGTCGTAAATGATCGCCATTCTGCGGATCTTCTCGTTGTCGCCCGGATATCTCTGCTGGATCTGGGCAACGAAGCGGCGGTTGATCTCCTCAACGATCTGGTAAACACGCGGAAGAAGGCGGGAGAAGAGCTCGATTGGCCATTTCTCAAGAGCTTCCGCCATGATCGTGTGGTTCGTGTAGGCACATGTCTTTGTGGTGATCTCCCAGGCCTCATCCCACTCTAAGTTCTCCTCGTCAAGTAAGATACGCATTAACTCAGCGACAGCAACGGTCGGATGTGTATCGTTTAACTGGAAGGATGCCTTCTCATAGAATTTATGGATATCGTCATGCTTTTCCTTGTACTTTTTGATGGCACGCTGAACACTGGCAGAAATAAAGAAATACTGCTGTTTTAAGCGAAGCTCTTTTCCGGAATAATGGTTATCATTCGGATAAAGGACTTCAACGATGGTCTTTGCCAGATTCTCCTGCTCAACGGCTTTCTGGTAGTCACCTTTGTCGAACTCGCTTAAGTTGAAGGTGTTCACAGGCTGTGCATCCCAGATTCTCAAGGAGTTTACGACATTGTTGCCGTATCCCACGATCGGAATATCATATGGAACTGCCATAACAGACTGGTAGCCCTTCTGTACAAAATGATTTCTCTTTCCGTCCCACTCGGTCTCCACATAACCGCCGAACTTGACCTCCGTCGCGTACTCTGCGCGGCGGATCTCAAACGGATAGCCATCCTTTAACCACTCATCCGGAACCTCAATCTGATATCCGTCACGGATCTGCTGTTTGAACATTCCATAACGATAACGAATACCGCAGCCATATGCCGGATAGCCTAAAGATGCAAGGGAATCCAAAAAGCATGCCGCAAGACGTCCAAGACCGCCGTTTCCGAGTGCCGGATCCCGTTCCTGATCCTCAATGGAATTCAGGTCAAATCCCAGTTCAGAGAGTGCCTCCTCGATCTCCTTCTGCTCACAGAGACTGATGATGTTGTTTCCGAGGAAACGACCGGTCAGGAACTCCATGGACATGTAGTAAACGATCTTCGCATCCTGCTTGTCGTACTCTTTATGAGTCGCGATCCAACGGTCGATGATCATGTCCTTGACTGCAAGTGCGACAGCCTGGTAAACCATAGCCGGAGTCGCCTCGTCGATCGTTTTGCGGTAGATGCTCTTTACGTTGAACACAATGGTCTTCTTCAGTTCATCCTTGTTAATTGTCTGACTCACCCCTAAAGTCCTCCTTTATACTCTCTTAATGGCCGGATCCCGCGCCATGCCTCTTCAGGCCGCGTCTGTGATCCGGTCCATGTGAACCCCTTATTTACAGGAAGGTTCCGCATTGCGGGTCTGTCCATAAATATTGTTCATGAAATCCCCGCGCTGCGGAACTTTTTCCTGTTGTCATCCGTCTATTTTGTCACTTTCGCGACACCGAGTACAACATCTTCACCGTTGATGTTCCACTCTTTTGTATATCCAGTCATCTCGCCGAGCGTGATGCTGTCGGCCATGACTTCGCTCTTTAACTCGTCTGCGTACTTCTTGATCAGATCTGCGATCTTCTCATTCTTGTCCACGTAAACGTAGATGTGGTCCATAACCTCGAATCCGGCCTCTTTACGCATCGTCTGGATCTTGCTGACGATCTCGCGGTAGAAGCCTTCCTCGAGAAGCTCCGGTGTCAGAGTCGTGTCGAGAACAACTGTCACGGTGTTGTCCGCCTCGGATACATAACCTTCTGTCTGTGCCATGTCGATCAGAAGATCATCCTTTGTGAGAACAACCTCGTTTCCGTCAAAGTTGAAGGTCAGAGCGCCCTTCTCGTTTAACGTATCCATTGCAGCGTTTCCGTCTAACTCAGCGAGAGCTTTCTTGATGTTTCCGAGCTGTTTTCCGTACTTCGGTCCTACGGTCTTAAGCTGCGGCTTGAAGGTGTAGGATGTGAAGTTTCTGACATCGTCCGTGAACTCTACGGACTTCACGTTTAACTCGTCCTCGATGATCTCCTGGTAGAACTCCGGAAGGTGTTCCGGTGCCTTTACGAACATTCTGGCGATCGGCTGACGGTTCTTGATGTTTGCGGTATTTCTTGCCGCACGTCCCATAACAACGATCTTTAATACTTCATCCATCTTCGCTTCCAGCTCGGCATCGATATGTGCCTCATCAACGGTCGGGAAGTCGCAGAGGTGGATGCTCTCCGGAGCCGTCTTGTCGATGGATCTTACCAGGTTCTGGTAGATCTCCTCTGTCATGAACGGGATCATCGGAGCTGCTGCCTTACTGATCGTCACGAGAGCTGTGTAGAGAGTCATGTAAGCATTGATCTTATCCTGCTCCATGCCCTTTGCCCAGAAACGCTCACGGCTTCTTCTTACATACCAGTTGCTCATGTCATCCACGAACTCCTGGAGTGCTCTTGCAGCCTCCGGGATGCGGTAGTTCGCAAGGTCGTCATCCACTGCCTTAACAGTAGAATTTAACTTGGATAACAGCCATTTGTCCATGACCGGAAGTTTATCGTATTCCAGTGTATACTTGGTTGCGTCGAAGTTGTCGATATTTGCGTAGAGAACGAAGAATGCGTAGGTATTCCAGAGAGTACCCATGAACTTTCTCTGTCCTTCCATAACGGCCTTTCCGTGGAAACGGTTCGGCAGCCACGGTGCACTGTTGATGTAGAAGTACCAGCGGATCGCGTCAGCGCCGTATGTCTTTAATGCGTCGAACGGATCAACGGCATTTCCCTTGGACTTACTCATCTTCTGTCCGTTCTCATCCTGAACGTGACCGAGAACGATAACGTTCTGGTACGGCGGCTCATTAAAGAGCAGCGTGGACTCGGCAAGGAGGGAGTAGAACCATCCTCTTGTCTGGTCAACGGCCTCGGAGATGAACTGTGCCGGGAACTGTTTGTGGAAAAGCTCCTGGTTCTCAAACGGATAGTGATGCTGTGCGAACGGCATTGCACCGGAGTCGAACCAGCAGTCGATAACCTCCGGTACACGGTGCATTTCTTTTCCGCAGTCCGGGCAGGTGATCACTACATCATCGATAAACGGACGGTGAAGCTCAACCTCTCCCTTGTCTCCATCCATCTCTTTGCTGTATTTCTTTACAACATCCTGATAGTTCGGGCTCATCTTCTTTAATTCTTCACGGCTGCCGATGCAGTGCATCTTTCCGCACTCACACTGCCATACCGGAAGAGGTGTGCCCCAGTAACGGTTTCTGGAGATTCCCCAGTCCTGAACGTTCTCCAGCCAGTCGCCGAAGCGTCCTTTACCGATGGATTCCGGGATCCAGTTAATCTTATTGTTGTTGCGGATCAGGTCATCCTTCACCGCTGTCATCTTGATGAACCAGGACTCTCTCGCATAGTAGATCAACGGTGTGTCACAGCGCCAGCAGAACGGGTAGCTGTGCTCGAATGCCGGTGCCTCGAATAACAGACCTTTTTCCTTTAAGTCTTTTAAGACCATCGGATCCGCTTTCTTCACGAATACGCCTGCATACGGAGTTTCCTTTGTCATGTCGCCCTTTGCATCTACAAGCTGTACAAACGGGAGATCATAACGACGGCCTACCTGGGCATCGTCCTCACCAAAAGCCGGTGCAATGTGTACCACGCCGGTACCGTCTGTCAGGGTAACATAATCCGCGCATGTCACGAAGTATGCTTTCTTGTGCTGTTTCTCGCAGATCTCCACCGCACAATCAAATAACGGCTCATATTCCTTGTACTCAAGGTCCTTACCGGTGCATGTCTCAAGAACCTCATATGCCGGAGTTCCGTTTTCCTTATCCGCAAGCTTTCCGAGAACGGCATCAAGCAGGGCTTCTGCCATATAGTAGGTATAACCGTCTGCGGCCTTTACTTTTGCGTATGTCTCTTTCGGGTTTACGCAGAGTGCCACGTTGCTCGGAAGAGTCCACGGTGTTGTGGTCCATGCAAGGAAATATGCGTCCTCGCCTTTTACTTTGAAGCGGGCGATGGCAGATTTTTCCTTTACATCCTTATATCCCTGGGCAACCTCATGGCTGGAAAGCGGTGTTCCGCAGCGCGGGCAGTACGGAACGATCTTGAATCCCTTGTAGAGGAGTCCTTTGTCCCAGATCTGTTTTAATGCCCACCATTCGGATTCGATATAGTCATCATGGTAGGTAACATACGGATTATCCATATCAGCCCAGAAACCAACGGTGCTGGAGAAATCCTCCCACATTCCTTTGTATTTCCAGACGCTCTCTTTACATTTCTCGATGAACGGCTCAACACCGTACTGCTCGATCTGCTCTTTTCCGTCGAGACCAAGAAGCTTCTCGACCTCAAGCTCTACCGGAAGTCCGTGGGTATCCCAGCCGGCTTTACGCGGAACCATGTATCCTTTCATGGTGCGGTATCTCGGGATCATGTCTTTGATAACACGGGTAAGTACGTGTCCGATATGCGGCTTGCCGTTTGCGGTAGGCGGTCCGTCATAGAACACGTATGGGGTTCCTTTTCTGCGGCTGTCGATACTTTTTTCAAAGATTTTTTCGTCTTTCCAGAATTTCTCAACCTTTTTTTCCCTGTCCACAAAGTTCAGGTCTGTTGATACTTTCTCGTACATGACACATTTCCTCCAATTCTTTTTTTCGCGCGGGGCTTTCTCGTTGCCTCGGCTTCCCTCTGCACTCTCCGCAGACGGTCCCCTGCCGCGCTCTTCGTGTTTTTGTGTGTCGTATGTCAGGTCCGCCCAGCGCCTTTCCGGTGCCGTCGGTTGGTAATAAAGAAATAAAAAAGCCCTGTTCCAATGAGAACAGGGCGAAATAACGCTTTTAACCACCTATTACTGCATACTGACATATGAGTTTCCGTTAACGGCGGAAAAGGCCGGGGACACTTACTTTCCGGGAACACGGTCCGCACCCGGGGTTCAGCTTCCAGCTCGGGAGTGATCTTCCTTTCACGAAAAAGCACCGGGCTTCCATCGTCCCCGGCTCGCTTTGGCTTTCTGCTTGTGAACCTACTGTCTCCGTCATGGCTTTTTTCTATGATCGCCTGCATCTTAGATATACAGACAAATCAATTATAAATATAAGGTATTTAAAAGTCAAGGGAATCCCCCGACTGTTGCGAATTCTTTCCATATTTTCTCTTTGTTCGGTTTTCTTTCTAAGGTTTTTAGTCATATTTTACGTTCTTTTTAATTGATCGTTACTTTTTTAACGTAAAATTTGCCTTTTCGCACAAGAGCTGATATAATCAACTTCAATACGTTTGACAGCCGCGCGTTTCTTTTGGGGTGAACCGTGCTCACGCTGTCGCTATCATCCGGTATGAGTTCCTGTCCGATGCTATGCCGGATCGCTGCGTTCAATATTCCGCGCGGTATCCGACGCGGAGAAACATGAAGGAGAAATATTATGAGCGAACGAAACCTGACGCTGCTTACAGATCTCTACGAGCTGACCATGATGCAGGGTTACTTTCATGCAAAGGATGCAAATGAGACTGTCATCTTCGACGCATTCTACCGCACAAATCCGGATGGAAACGGATTTGCCATCACGGCCGGCTTAGAGCAGGTTGTCGAATACATCGAAAATTTACACTTTGATAAGGAAGATATCGATTATCTCCGCACCACAGGACTCTTCGGGGAAGATTTCCTGGAATATCTGGCAGACTTCAAATTCACGGGCGATATCTACGCGATCCCGGAAGGAACCGTTGTGTTCCCGCGGGAACCTCTCGTAAAGGTCATCGCCCCGATCATGCAGGCCCAGCTTGTTGAGACCGCGATCTTAAATATCATCAACCACCAGAGCCTGATCGCAACAAAGACTTCCCGAATCGTCCATGCAGCGTGCGGAGACGGAGTCATGGAGTTCGGTTTAAGACGTGCCCAGGGTCCGGATGCCGGAATCTACGGTGCGAGAGCCGCTATGATCGCCGGCTGTATCGGTACCTCCAATGTTCTCTGCGGCCAGATGTTTGATGTTCCGGTAAAGGGGACCCATGCCCACAGCTGGATCATGAGTTTCCCGGATGAGCTCACCGCCTTCCGCACCTACGCGAGACTCTATCCGACTGCATGTATCCTGTTAGTTGATACATACGATACATTAAATTCCGGTATCCCGCACGCGATCCAGGTATTCAAGGAGATGCGCGCCGAGGGAATCCCGCTTACCTTCTACGGAATCCGTATGGACAGCGGAGACCTCGCTTATCTCTCCAAAGAGGCGAAAAAAATGCTCGATGCGGAAGGCTTCACGGACGCTGTGATCTCCGCATCCAACGATCTCGATGAGACCCTGATCACAAGCTTAAAGAATCAGGGCGCGACCATCAACTCCTGGGGTGTCGGAACAAACCTGATTACCTCCAAAGACTGCCCGTCCTTCGGCGGCGTTTATAAGCTCGCTGCGATCATGGACAAGAAGACCGGCAAATTTATCCCGAAGATCAAGCTTTCCGAGAACGAGGAGAAGATCACAAACCCGGGCAACAAGACGACCTACCGCATTTATGGCAAGGACAGCCACAAGGTCATCGCGGACATTATCTGTCTCGTCGGTGAGACCTTCAACGAGGACGAGCCACTGTTGCTCTTTGACCCGATAGCGACATGGAAAAAGACACTCCTCGCTCCCGGAACTTATACGATGCGTGAGCTTCCGGTGCAGGTATTCAAGGACGGCGAGTGTGTCTACCACTCCCCGAAGGTCATGGATATCCAGAAATACTGCAAGGAAGAGCTCAATACCTTATGGGATGAGACAAAACGTCTCGTAAACCCGCATGAGGTCCATGTGGATCTCTCCAAGCCTCTTTGGGATATGAAACATGAGCTGCTCGACAAATATCATTTCGAGTAATTTCCAGTTCACACGTTCCTCATGACAGCGGCATGCACCGCCGGATCCATTTAACCATGAAACCATATACCGCCCGGAGTATTTTCAGTCTCCGGGCATTCTGCAAAAAGAGGGAAATACTATGAGCGCAACAGATATCGCCACATCCGTCGATGTGGACCTTGACTTAATTTATGAACAGACAAAAGCGATCGCCGAGGAGCTGATCAATACCGCCGCAATGAAACCGGGGCAGATCCTGGTGGTGGGCTGCTCATCCAGCGAGATCGCTGCCCACGCAATCGGCTGCTACTCCAGCAGCGAAGTCGGACAGGCTGTCTTTACCGCCCTTTCCCATGTGACAAAGAAACACGGTCTCTACCTCGCCGCCCAGTGCTGTGAGCACTTAAACCGCGCTCTGATCGTCGAGGAAGAATGTGCTGAGAGATATGGCCTTGAGATGGTGAATGTAAAACCGCAGTTGAAGGCCGGCGGTTCCTTCTCCACCGCCGCATGGAACGGTTTTGAATCTCCGTGCGCCGTGGAATACATCCAGGCACACGCTGGGATCGATATTGGCGATACCCTGATCGGCATGCACCTTCGCCATGTTGCCGTTCCGGTCCGCACGAAGATCCAGTCCATCGGCTCCGCCCATGTCGTATGCGCGAGAACGAGACTCAAATATATCGGCGGAGAGCGGGCTGCTTACCAGAAATAAACAGAAAAGTGGTTCACCTTTTTCCGGAAGGTGAACCACTTCTCTTTTCGATGCTTTTCATTCAGCAGGCAATGAAATAGAACAGCGCCGTAACGTAAGCATATGACTTAATAATTTTCTTCGCGAACTTCAAAGTAGCTCTGCGGATGGCTGCAGACCGGACATACCTGCGGTGCCTTTGTTCCGATCACGATATGCCCGCAGTTGCGGCACTCCCATACCTTTACTTCACTCTTTTCGAATACAGAAGCTGTCTCCACATTTTTAAGAAGGGCACGGTAGCGCTCCTCATGGTGCTTCTCGATCTCGCCTACCATACGGAATTTTGCTGCGAGAGCATGGAAACCTTCCTCATCGGCGGTCTTCGCAAAATCCTCATACATATCAGTCCACTCGTAGTTCTCCCCTGCTGCGGCTGCCGCAAGGTTTGCAGCGGTATCGCTGATTCCATCTAACTCCTTGAACCACATCTTCGCGTGCTCTTTTTCGTTGTCAGCTGTCTTTAAGAATAAAGCCGCGATCTGCTCGTATCCCTCCTTCTTTGCTACGGATGCAAAGTAGGTATATTTGTTTCTCGCCTGGGATTCACCGGAGAATGCTGCCTCGAGGTTCTTTTCTGTTTTTGTTCCTGCGTATCTGCTCATAGTGTTGAACTCCTTTCTGATTCTTGTTTTCTTATTGTTTTCCCTTCTTTTTGTAAAATGATTCTTTCCGTTCCTGTAATTTACCGTTTCTGTCTGACGGTCGTCTTTTTTGTTGTGTATCGTCTTGTTTATAGTTGTATTCTAACATACTTTGCCTCAAATGTCAATAATAGTAATTATTATTGTTTTATAGAATTTATTTACCTCAACTCCAGATATTTTTCAAGATCCTCTGTCAAAAACGCAAAAAATACGCCGGCACATTTGGGATCTTCCATTGTAGAAAAAGAATGTGCTTGGCACATTCTCGCGCCTCGCGCGGTCGCGTGCGGCAATCTACATCTTCGCACGAGTGCGCATCTTTAGCACGTTAATGCCTTTTATGTAACAGGGAATTCCCCGGCATTTCCTGTTGCATAAAAAAACTGCCGATCCACATATCAACCGATATGGACCCGCAGTCTTTCTCATGTATTTTTATCTGCTTTTTCTTTCCTTAGTCCGCAAATAACGGTGTGGACAGGTATCTGTCACCGGTATCCGGAAGCAGTGCCACGATCGTCTTTCCCGCATTTTCCGGTCTCTTTGCAAGCTCAAGGGCAGCCCAGATCGCCGCTCCGGAGGAAATCCCGACAAGGACGCCCTCCTTTTTTCCGACTAACTTTCCTGCTGCAAACGCGTCGTCATTCTCAACCGCGATAATATCATCGTAAACCTTCGTGTCGAGGACATCCGGCACAAATCCGGCCCCGATTCCCTGGATCTTGTGGGATCCTGCCTTGCCCTGGCTCAATACCGGAGAGCTTGCCGGTTCCACCGCAACGACCTTCACATTCGGGTTCTGTTTCTTTAAATATCTTCCGGTTCCGGTGATGGTTCCGCCGGTGCCGACACCAGCGACAAAAATATCAACCTTGCCGTCCGTATCTTCCCAGATCTCCGGTCCGGTTGTTCTCTCATGAACTTCCGGATTCGCCGGGTTTACAAACTGTCCCGGAATAAAGCTTCCCGGAATCTCCTTTGCGAGCTCCTCCGCCTTTGCGATCGCGCCTTTCATTCCCTTTGCGCCCTCCGTGAGCACAAGTTCCGCGCCGTAGGCTTTCATAAGCTGGCGTCTCTCCACGCTCATGGTCTCAGGCATAACGATAATGATCCGGTAACCGCGGGCAGCCGCGACCGACGCAAGACCGATTCCTGTGTTTCCGGAAGTCGGCTCGATGATCGTAGAACCAGCCTTTAAGATTCCCTTCGCCTCAGCGTCATCGATCATCGCCTTCGCGATCCTGTCCTTTACCGATCCGGCCGGATTGAAATATTCCAGCTTCGCAATGATCTTCGCGTTAAGTCCCTCGGATTTTTCAATCTGTGTGAGCTCTAAGAGCGGAGTCTTTCCGATCAGCTGGTCTGCGGATGTATATATATTTGCCATGAGTTATTACCTATCTTTCATATATGTTAATAGGATTATATTGTAAATATACGGATTTGTCAATACTAAAAAGACTCCGCGCGCCATAAGTTTTATGGCTCACGAAGTCTTTCAATACTTAATGCACTGCCGGCATACCGTTCCATCGTCCATCAGAGGTCACTGTATAGCCATCCGGAGTCACTGTATTCTTCAAAAGTTTTCCCATATCCGGACCAAACTCTGTCTTAAAGTAATACCAGTTTTCTCCGATTTTCTGCCAGCCAGTTATCATCATGCCCTCTAAGGAATTTTGTTCTGTA
This sequence comes from Pilosibacter sp. NGB245, assembly GCF_057397225.1. Classification (NCBI taxonomy): domain Bacteria; kingdom Bacillati; phylum Bacillota; class Clostridia; order Eubacteriales; family Clostridiaceae; genus Pilosibacter; species Pilosibacter sp. NGB245. The sequence continues at coordinate 2,701,939 of NZ_CM171584.1, forward strand.
TTCAAATAAAATGTATTTCCTGACGCATCTGTCATCCAGCCTGTTGCCATTCTTCCATTTCCATCAAACCAGAACCATCCATACGGCATTGTCTGACCATTTGCAGATGCCGCAGACAGATATACAAGTCTCCAGCCTCCAACACACTGATTACCGAACTGATCCAATAAGTTCCAGTATGGTGTTCCACTTTCTTTTCGCCACGTTCCTTCCATCACACCTGCAGGAAGGATGTATCCGTGTATCGTCTGCACTGCTCCGGTATATCCAGCTGGAACTGCCGATTTTGCACTTTGTCTGGAATAGCTGTTTCCTCTGCTGCCGGAATGTCCGCCGCCTCCAGTATTGCCTCCATTTCCGGGATCTGGTTTATCTGTTCCCGGTTCATCCAATCCTGGTTTATTTGTCCCCGGATCATCTGTTCCTGGTTTGTCTGTTCCTGGTTTGTCTGTTTCTGGTTTGTCTGTTCCTGGTTTGTCTGTTTCTGGTTTGTCTGTTTCTGGTTTGTCTGTTTCTGGATCCAATGTCAGCCTTGTTCCATCGCTTCTCAAAACATCATATGTCTTTGTCGGCTGAATGCTTTCAACATCTGTCCTGAGTGTTACTTTTCCTCCCTCATTATCTGCAAAAGCACTCTCTTCTACTCCTGACACAAGTTCTGGAAGAGTAATTTCACTCAGACGATTTCCAGCAAAGCTGTATTCCGGAAGTTCAAATGTCTCTTCCGCTCCTGCTACTCTCGCCGCAAATTCCAGAGTTTCCAGCTGATTGTTCATAAATGCTTCTTTTCCGATCTCTTCTGTCTTGCCTGTCAGAATAAGATTCTTCAGCTGGTTGTTCTTGAATGCGCGGTCACCGATATGTCCAGTGTATTTCCCAAGTTCCAGAGTTTTGATCTGATTATTTTCAAACGCACCAGTTCTCACCGCATGCATTAATTCAGGGAACTTCACAGAAGAAAGTTCGTTATCTTTAAATGCATACTCCTCAATGATCCTTAAACCTGCCTTGTTGATATCATTTAAATTCCAACCAAATTCCTGAAGTCCTGTTCCCATAAATGCACCGGCACCAACAGTGTCAACCTGATCCGGCAGAGTTACTTTATTAATTTTTTTACCGAAAAAGGCAAAATCGCCAATCTTTGTGATTGCTCCGCTGTTTCCAATTGAGTTCGGGATCTCTACATTCTCAGCCGCGCCGACATACCGAAGAAGAACATGATCTTTTACAACAAAGCGACCATTTCCGGCCTTCTCTGCGGCTGTACTTCCTGCTTCCTGTCCATTGACTGTGAAGGAGAGCGTATCGCCTTCTTTTATTGCCGGAAGTTCCAGATAAAAATATCCTGCTTCATCTGCCACTGTTTTTCCGGTGTAGCCTCCTGCTGTCACCTGCACCTCAGCACCCGGAAGTACAAATCCAACAGTTTCCTTATCTCCTTCCAGAACCGGCATTCTGATCTGTGCTTCAAGAAGATAATAGTAAAAGTCAAGCGTATTTTTCTCTTTCAGAGTTAACGTCTGCGATTTGTCTTTACTTACATATACTTTTCCGTTATCTCTGAACGAAGGTGCATTTACTGTGACCGTCTGCCCGATCCTGTAGAAATCAGATGCCGGATAATTTCTTGTCATTCCATACGGATTTTCTGCTCCATACTTTAATCCGATTTTAATGACATCCTCCTTATCCTTAGCATTGATCATATTCAGTTCCACGACTGCCGGATTGATCAGATACTGTCCATCTTTTGATTCAAGCACAGAGTTTTCTCCTGTATACACCTTTGCATATTCAAACTGTACACTGGAGGTATTTCCGAATGCTCCATCTTCAATCTCTTCCAGAACATCCGCCTGTACTTCCACTGACTTATTTCCTGCAAACGCTCCTGTCCTGATTGTTAGAACTCCGGGCATTTCTACTTTAAGCGGGCTTCCTGCACTTTCAAATACGGATTTCTCTACAATATGAATGTTCTCCGGCAGACGTACTGTCAAAGAATCGTCATCCATACCTGTCTTCCACTGATATTTAAATGCCCCCTCTTCCAGAACATTCAGGCTATCCGGAAGATAGATTTTCTGAAGATTATTGTTTTTAAAGGCATCCTTACCGATTTCTTCGATTCCCTCAGAAATTCGAACAGTACGGAGCCGCTTATCAGCATCCTTTCCGTCCCCTTTAAATGCCTCATTTCCGATTCTCTTCACCGGAACACCCTTAATCTCAGCTGGTACAACAACAGAAGTTTTCTCCCCCTTGTACTCTGTGATCGTCTGGGTTTCCGGATCAAATACAAACTCTTCTTCATCCGTCGGTTTAACATTTCCTGTATCCCCACCAGAGCTTCCTCCATCTACACTGGATTCTGGATTCTTCTCCGCATTTTTCGGATAATACCAGGATGCTTTCATCGCATAAGCTCCCGGAACAGAAAGTGCCGTTGTCTTTGTGAACGCCCCATCATAGACAAACGATCTTTCTTTCGCCTTATCTGAAGCTTTCACGTCGTAAAATACACCCATGCAGGAAGCCAGTTCCTTTTCATACTGAACTGCAATATAAACCGGTTCATCCCTCTGGATCCAATATTCTGTCAGATCAATCTTATTCCATTCATTCGGAACAAGATTTTCATATTCTCTGAACGGTGCAAGTTCTCTTAAACGTCCCTGCTTATCATATCCAAGAACCCCAATCTCCACATGATCCCCACCATAATAATTATTATTAACGAGGAAAATATCAGCACTCTTTAGAATTCCTCCTTTATGCGGTGACTGGAACCATACAGCTGCGCCTTTCATTCCACTTGTAAAGTGTACAGTTTGATAGCTTCCTTCGGTTTCTTCCACTACAAAACCGTAATCCGCTTCTTCTTCGGCAAAGTCTCCGATTTCTTTTAAGCGTACTGGATCCACCTGATTTTCACCTTCAGTCAAGGTTACCTTCACTTCCTGCGGAATATAGCCTGTTTTAAACACACGAAGTGTACAGTTTCCGGCATATACACCATTTCCGGTATAGGATCCATTTTTATCCGTCTCAAAGAGCGGAATACTGTCATTTTCCAGGACGCGGACTTTTGCGTTTTCCAACGGATTTCCTGCTTCATCCTCAACAATACCATTAATGACTGCCTTTGGTGCTTCTTTGAGAACAAAGTCAATATTTGGATGCGGATCCTGATTCAGATCTACAGAGATCCTCTGAGTTTCAAACCCATATGCAGAAACTTCCAGTGTATATGGTTTCTCCACATTTACCGCATGATCCAGATAATAAGTTCCATCGATCTCACTGGCATATGTGTACTTTCCTGTCTCCAGTACTGTCACTTTTGCCTTCTGCGGAATTTCTGTCACTTCTCCCTGCACAGAGATATTTTCCTGTCCACCGAAAGCAGCGGTTTTTTTTCTGATTGCATTTGATCTGGTTGCCGTATTATATTTTCTTACAGCATTTCCACCTGTTGCAATCAGCTTTGACGCTTTGCTTCCTGAAAATTCTGAACGCGCTTTGCTCACAAAAATGTTGTCAATAAACCAGCCAAGATCGTAAGAAGAAACAAGATCTGTGCCTGTTGACACGCGGAATCTTACCTGTACAGTTTTGCCTGCATACTTTGACAGATTCTTTGAAAGTGTCTGCCATTCATGCTGCTGCTCTTTTTTCTGCACCTCTTCTCTTGTAAACAAAGTAAACCACTCATCCGCATCAGCTTCCCTGATTTCCACCGTCATGCGGTTGGAACCCACGATACTTTCCGTGGTAAGAGAATCAAAATAGAAATAATCCCCTTCAGAAACCTCAAATTCCGGCATAAGCAGGCAGGAATCCTGCTTTTTGGAAAGGAGTCCATTTGCTGTGGTTCCCCACATTCCGGAGCCGTTCTTTTCCAGGTTTTCCCATACCTGTTTTAGAATGAAATCCATGTATTCATCGTCCGGTCTTTCCGGATGGCTCCATTCCCAGTCATCTGCTTCCCCGGAAAGGATCTCGGAGGTAAATCCCCCGTCATTCTCATCAAACTCATATGATACAGATGTTTCATATGATGATACCTTCACTTTTATCTCATCTGACCATGGCCCTTCCTGCCCACCAAGGTCGACAGCCCGGACACGATACCAGTATGTTTTTCCTGCCTCTGCGGTATCATCATACCAGAGGATCCGGTAGTGAGTTTTATCTACTCCGTTATTGATAAATTCTTCTTTTGCATCTTTGTCCAGCATTGCGACTTCTTCAAATTCGCTGTCTGCGCTTCTTCGCTCGATCCGGTAATTCTCTACATCCGGTTCTTCTACTTTTACAAAGCTTATGCAAAGTCCCTTCTGATCTACCACAGCTTTCAGTCCGGTAACTTTCTCCGGACTCTCACTTCCAGCGGTGTCAAGTTCCAGATTATCCAGATACCAGCCCACACCACTGTCCGCATCATGTCCAAAGAAATAAAATCTCAACAATAACGGTTTGGAATTTCCAGCATATTTAGAAAGGGAATATGTATTGTGCTCCCATTTCCGTTCCGTAATATCCGGTCGTTTTGTCAGATTATAGACAACTTCCCAGTCATCCTCATCTCCTGTATAAGATGCCTGGATCTCAGAAAGGCTGATTCCCGTAAATCCCACATACATATCTGCTGAGAGGAATACCGGATCCCCCTCGTTCATATCAGAAAGGTCAACCGGCGGAAGATATAAATAGCTGTCCACACGCTTTTCAAACGTACTCTGTCCGCCGTCAATTCCAATATATGTATTTCCATCATCCGGCATTTCCGGTTCAGCTGCTGACTCGCGATGGGATAACTTCCAGTTTCCTTCGATCAGAAATCCCTGCATATCTTCCTCAAAATCCTGTTTCCACGGAACTTTAATGCCGGGAAGAATCTGCATCGTCTTTTCGATTTTTGTGATATTATCCGCATAATCCGTAATCTCAGCTCTGAGATTCAATTCTCCTTCTTCCAGGATATCTGCGTCCAGAACTGCTCCATAGATTCCATCATTCTGTTCTCCGTCTGTCAGTTTCAGGGAAATTTCTATCTCATCACCGTCTTGTCCAATCTGATAATATAGGGCTGCCTTCTTAATAGAAACATCCTCTTTTACCTTTACAGACACTTCGACATCTCTTCCCAGATATCCAGAATCATCGCCAATGAACTCTGCACTGCTGGCTCCTGTATCCGTACCCAGCTTCTTTACTGTTCCAGAAATAGAACCGATCGTCTTTCCCTTCAAACGTGCAACTGCATCATATGCATTGATCAGACCATATCCATACCCCATATTGGGTGTTTCCTGATATTTCCGATCTGTCAGCGGCTCTGCAGTCTCCGTGATCACATTTTTGATTTCCCGGACAGAAAGTCCCGGAGCAGCCTGTTTCAGAAGTGCAACTACACCAGTCACATGCGGTGTTGCCATACTTGTACCATTCCAGCTTACATAATTTCCTGTTGCATCCACACTTCTGACCTGTACGCCAGATGCTACAATCTCCGGTTTAATAATTTTTCCTGTCTCATCAAACGCCGACGGCCCCACCAGGGAAAACTTTCCAAGATTCTTATTTCTGTCCACAGCACCTACAGAAAGTACCTCCAGAAGATTTCCCGGGTTTGCGATCGATCCGGGTGCCGGATCTCCAGAAGACTGGTTTCCGGCAGCAAATACCGGAACGATTCCTTCTTCGATCCATGCTTCTATGATCTCAGAAAACCAGTCATCGTCATCATTGTCTCCCCCCAGGAGTTATTGATAACGTCCGGCTTTTGCTCCAGCATCCACTCTGCTGCTTCCAGAAGATTCGCGACTTCTCCGCCTTCATCATTCAGAGCCCTCGCACTGATATATTTGGCCCCGGGCGCTACACCGATCTGGTTCAGGTTGTCGCCTTCACGTCCGCAGATCGTTCCGGCTACATGCGTTCCATGATCGTTGACAGAAGATGCCTCCGGTTCCGGGAGATCGTCTATAAAATCCTTATAGTAGCGGTTATCGATCTTTCCCGTCGATTCATCATAACCTTTAAACGCCTTTTGAATTGCCGGAAGATTGTAATTAACACCGGTATCGATGATTCCTACGGTAACGCCTTCTCCATTGATATGGAAATCGTCCCACACTTTATCCGCGTGGACCATGGATACTCCCCATTCAATGTTCTTTTCATCCGGTTCAAAAATTGAATTCCGAACTGAATATGATGCCGTTTCAGGTTCCTCGTCATCTTCGACCGGCTCGACCAATTCAATTTTATTGTTCGGTGTGATCTTTTCCACATTCGGAAGTTCTGCGATCTGCTTTATCAATTCCTTCGATGTGATGATCGCATGAACCGCATTTACAATGTAATAGGATTGATACTCCGTCACAGACTGATCCTTTGTTTTCTGTTCCAGTAGTTCCAGTAGCTCCCTCTGTGCTTTGTTTGCCTTTTCCTTTCTGGAAAGCCCCGTACCATCATCGGAATATATACACTTGATCAGTATATCGTACGGTGCACTGCCCTTCAGCAGGCTTTCAATTTCTGACAGTACATACTCTGTTTTCTCGGAATCAGCTGCAGCTTTTTCCCCGTATGCACCGTAAGCACTTCCGGAGAATCCCGGAAGTACTGTAGATGCAAGCATAGAAAGTACAAGTGCTTTGCACGTCAGCTCTTTTATCTTTTTTATCATAATAGCCCTCTTTTTTGTTATTGTTCCCCTACTTACGGCATCAGTACAACATGCAGTTCTGTCTCTGTATACCCTGGAAGTTTCAGATAGATCGTTGTCACATACCGGTCATAATCTGTTCCCGGCTTGATCTGCCATTTTAACGTTCCCTCTGACTGATCTGTCGGGAGAAGGACTCTAAAACCATCTGCTGTTTTCTGTACACTCCAATATCCATACTTAGAAGAATCTGTCTCCTTGTCGATCGGTGACGGCACTGTAAAACGCTCTTCCCCTTCGCTCTGCATATCGATCTGAAGTTCATTTTTAATCTTGTCAAGGGTCAGCTCACTGTCATTGATATTGATCTTTATGCTGCTGTACTCATCGTATGGATAAATCGGATAACCATACTTCGTACCATCGTCTGTCTCCGGAATTTCAGCATTTAATGTTTTTGCTTCTGTTTCCTGCTTGTAGGATAAAGTAAGTGTAAATGCCTTTGCTCCAGGAACCTTTCCTGTCAGGGCAACAGAGCCATTTTCATCCAGCTGGTCTTTGACAGCAGCATACGGAATATTGATATATGTGCACATTTCACCATCCACACGCTCTTCTGTTACTTCAATTCCTGTAAGTTCCTGATCATCTGCATACAGCTTCAGCGCATCATAATCTGCTTTTTCAAGACCGATCACTTCTGCTTTTACTGTTGCACCAGTCTCGATATCTTCATATTCAGTCGGATAAGCATATACGGATTTGCTCGCTTTATAACTTACTGTAATATACTTTGAATGATCTCCTGCATTTACTTTCAGATATACCCACTCAGCTGAAGATAAGCTTCCGCTGTCTCTCTTTAAGATCTGTTGTGTAAACAGAGTAATCGTTCCATTCTCCTTATCATAACGGTACTCCACTCCATCTGTATATTCTTTGTTAGAATAATCACCGAGATATGTCACTGTCACTTTTTCCGGGAAATTCATATTTTTTAAAGTAATGACCGGATTTTCATCATAATAGTAATCCTGCTGATCCAGTGTCATGTCCGGAGTTTTCTTTTCCTCTACAATGACCTCAGCCTTTACTTCCGGCTTATCTCCTGTAACATTCTCCGGAAGTTCGTACTGTGCCTCAGCGTAATATGTACCTGCTGCCCATGTATTCACTTTCGAGGTCATCCAATCCTCAACATTCACATCAATGCTTTTCTCGTTGCTCAGCAGCAATGTGATCGTATTTGGAAGCGCCTCTAAAATACCAGCTCGGCTTTCCCCATATTTTACAGTTACAGAGTCGATTGCTTTGTATCCCACTGCCGTGATGATCTCCGGTTCCGCTGGCTTTTCTGCCACGATAATCGTGAGTGATACTTCCGGTTTGTCTCCTTTTACATCTTCCGGCAGGTCATATCTTCCATATATTTTTACCTCGCCCGGACGATATGTGTTCAGATATGACGGCCATGTTACATCCACATCTCTCGTTTCCCCGTTACTTAATTTCAGCGTGAGCTGCTGCGGAAGGCGTTCTAAGACCTGGTTCCAATCTTCACCATATTCCGTATTGACTTTCTTCAGATTTTCGTATCCCACTACTGTTATTTCTTCTGGGGTACCCGGCTGATCTGGGGTGTCTGGTTTGTCTGGAGTATCCGGTTTATCCGGGGTGTCTGGCTTGTCTGGAGTATCCGGTTTATCCGGGGTGTCTGGTTTGTCTGGAGTATCCGGTTTATCCGGAGTATCTGGCTGCTCTGGAGTGTCTGGTTTGTCTGGGGTATCCGGTTTATCCGGAATTTCCGGCTGATCTGGGGTATCCGGCTTACTTGGAGTATCTGGCTGATCCGGGGTATCCGGTTTATTGGGAATCTCCGGCTTGTCCGGAGTCGCATTGCTTCCCGTTTGTACTGGCCTAGTATCTCTGTCATCACTGTCATCGTCATCGCTGTCAGACCATCCGCTGTTGGAACGTCCAGAACTGCCGCTATATCTCGTTTTCACGGTGCTTGCCTTTACTGACTCATCTTTTGTCTTAAATCCTTTATTTACAGAAACATGAATCTCTCCATTCTTATCGATCCACTGGCCATCCGCATTGACCAGGTATCCATCCGGTGTCTTTCCGCCCATATAAAGACTGCCCTGACCGTTGGTGCCTGGTTCAAAATAGTAGCACCGTCCATCGATCCACTGCCAGCCAGTTACCATACGCCCCTTAAATCCATCACTTAGATTATTCAGGAAGTACCAATGTCCATCCGCCGTATGGAGCCATCCTGTTACCATCTCTCCAGTTGACGGATCAATATAATACCAGTCATTTCCGTTTTTGACCCATCCGGTCAGCAAGATCCCGGATGCATCATAATATTTCCACTTCTCATTCTCCTGTCGCCATCCGCCGACACCTGCTCCAGCACCCATTGCACTAAAGCTCGTTGTAAACAGGCTAGCTGCTGCAGCCACTGCACAAACAGATACTCGATTGATTTTCTTTTTCATATTGCCTCCTGATTATTTTAGTTAGTTATGGCTAAGTTAGTTATGACTAATCAAATTCTACACATATCTATGAAGTATGTCAATCTTTAAACTATTTATGGCACTTTTTCTCATTTTCTCTGCATATTGCACAACGGCGTTGGATTTATTCCCTTTATTTCCCTTAAACCTTGTATTATAATAGGAATAATGTTAAACTTACATTACGATCAAAAATATTCAGCAACATGGGAGGATACAGATTATGATGGTTTCAACAAAAGGCCGCTACGCTCTCCGCGTCCTGATCGATCTTGCGGAACACCAGACCGACGGCTATATTCCATTAAAAGATACAGCAGCAAGACAGGAAATCTCTGAAAAATACCTCGAGGGCATCATCAAGGTCCTCGTAAAAGCAAAACTCTTAGAGGGGGTCCGCGGTAAAGGCGGTGGATATCGCCTCACAAAAGCACCGGAACAGTACACAGTCGGCAGCATTCTTCGCCTCACTGAAAACTCCATGGCTCCGGTAGCCTGCTTAGAGCCCGGCAGCACCGACTGCCCCAGAATGGGAAGCTGCAAAACTCTCCCTCTCTGGCAGGGTCTCGACAAAGTCGTCAACGAATATTTAGATGGCGTCACCATCGCCGACCTCGTGCAGAATGGCCAGCCGGGGGACGATTATGTAATTTAGCCACCCCCCAGCTGCCGGTCTGCCTCCAGGCTCAGACGCATTATTTTCCGGGCATGGTTTCCTCTTAGCTCGTGGGAGAATGCGTTGGTGGACAGGCGGCACTTGTCTGAGCCGAAGGCGAGTTGTGCCGACTGACCACCGCCCTTAGCATTCTTCCGCAAGCTTAGAGGAATCGCCTGGGAAATACCCGGTGTCTGGGACTGGAGGCAGACCGGCAGCGTACTCTCACCAAACTCGTCGCTCCCATCCCAAAAACAAAGGACAGCCTTGCGGCTGCCCTTCATCCATTTCCATATCCAATTCCATTCCCGGAAATATCGTCCCTAATTCCAGAAGTCCACCTTCTCCTTCAGTTCAATATGCTCCGCCTTAAACACCGGATTCTTTCCGGCCTTTTTCTGCTCTGTATAATCCTCAAGACACCGCAGTACCGGCTTCAGGAGAATAACGATCACCGGCACATTGATCAGCGCCATGAAGCCCATCAGCACATCCGCTGTATCCCAGACAATACCAAGCTTCATCGTAGCGCCGACGCACACAACCACCGCAGCAACGATCCTCATGCCCCACTTTGCCTCATTAGATGGAGTCATGCCGCAAAGATACGCAAGCCCTGTCTCCGCATAATAGAAGTTTCCAAGCAGGGTCGTAAATGCAAACAGGAACAGGGAAACTGTAATAAACACAACACCAAACTTGCCGAGTGTGCTGTTCATAGCCGCCTGCACATAGGCCATTCCGGCCATATCCGCATCTGGCTCCACACCAGAGCAGAGCAGCAGCATCGCAGTCGCTGTACAGATCATACAGGTATCAAGGAATACAGAAAGCACCTGAACAAGTCCCTGCTTTACCGGATGGGAAACACCCGCGGAACCAGCCGCACACGCAGCTGCACCAACACCGGCTTCGTTAGAGAAAAGACCTCTCTTGATACCAAGCATGACCGCAGACCCCGTAAATCCGCCGAAAATTGCTTTCACATCAAACGCGTTGCGGAAGATCTCTGCGAACACTCCTGGGAGAAGTGTGATATGGGTCACGATCACGAACATCGCAACCGCAATGTAGAAGAATCCCATAAATGGAACAACCTTCTCTGTAATCCCCGCGATCTGCTTTCCGCCGCCGCTGATGCATATAAAGAACAGGACCGCAAGCACAGCGCCGATGATCCACTTTGCAAGATTCTCATGCTCCGCATATCCCGGAACTACCCGGAGCGCATCCGCAATGTTAAAGGACGCAACCAGATTAAAGCCAACCATGTAGGTCAGGATCATAAATACTGCGAACAGGATCCCAAGCCAGTGCTTTCCGATCGCCTGATCGATATAGTAGGACGGGCCGCCATAGCATCCGCCGTCATCGGAACGGCGTTTGTAGATCTGAGCCAGAGTTCCCTCCACGAAAGCAGTGGACATTCCCAGAAGCGCTGTAAGCCACATCCAGAATAATGATCCGAGTCCGCCGAGACAAATCGCAGTAGATACGCCTGCGATATTTCCGGTTCCCACACGGGATGCCGTCGAAACCATAAGTGCCTGAAAAGACGAGATCGCCTTGTCATCCTCACTCGGTGCGAGAACGACCCGCAAGGATTCCTTTAAATAGCGGAACTGAACAAACTTTGTGCGGACCGTAAAGTAAATTCCGCCTGCAACAAGTAAAATGATCAGGATGTATGTGTAAAGATAATTACTGAGATTCCCGATCAGTGCCCCATACAAATCGTACATGTGTTGTTACCCCTCTTTTTTCTTTTTTGTTACCCCAAAATTTTACTGTAAGTTATCCGTATTTACAATCATTTTTTCAGAAAATTTTGCCAGGACCGCACATTTCATTATCCCCGAAGAAGAATGTGCCTCGACACATTCTCGTGCCGAGCGCGGTCGCTTGCGACAACCTACATCTTTGTGTGATCATCAGCCCAAACTTCTGCCTGATTTTCTCTCTTAATACCTCCCCTTCCTAATTTTTCTCTAAAGAAGAAAGTTTCCGTCCGCCCATTTTCCCCTGGGTTCCCGTACCACTTTCATACTTTCATCGTAACCTGATGAACAGTTACCCTTCATCAAAAAACTGCTCAGTCTTTCTTCGCAAAAATATGCAATTTCATCTGTGAGGAAAGGAACTGCAGGATTTTTCTCCCAGCAATGCTGTTTCCCTTTGCGTCCAGGGACGGACCATAGATTCCGATTCCCATCTTCCCGTCAACAACAGACAGCAGTCCGCCACCGACACCGCTCTTCGACGGAATTCCCACGCGGACCGCAAATTCCCCGGACCCGTCATACATGCCGCAGGTCAGCATGATCGTTTTCACGACTCTCACCGTGTCAGAATTCAACAGCCGCTTTCCGGACGGATCCACTCCATCGTTTGCAAGCAGAAGTCCCAATCCCGCAAGGCTTTCCGCCGTCACGCTCAGCGAGCACATTTTCACATAGAAATCCAGCGCTTCCTCCACATTTCCATTGATCACGCCCTTGCTCTCTAAAAGGTAGGCGATGGCGCGGTTTCTCGCCACCGTCGACATCTCCGAGCGGTAGACCTTCTCATCCAGAACGATCCCGTCATCCTGACAGAAACACCTCGCAAGCTCCAGCATCTCCCCAAACGATACCTTCGGCTCGATAAAGCTCGCCACCGCGATGGCGCCGGAATTGATCATCGGATTGTATGGATGACTGTTGGATCCCTCAAGCTTGATCAGGGAGTTGAACGCGTCCCCCGACGGCTCCATTCCCACATTCTCAAACACCATGTCAAACCCGCAGACTTCAAGTGCTACTGCAAGGCTGATAACCTTCGAAATACTCTGGATGCTGAACCGGTCCTTCGTATCCCCACAGGAGAACCGGCTTCCATCCCGGCAGAAAATACTGATTCCAAGCTTATTCTTGTCCGCTCTTCCAAGCTCCGGAATATAGGTCGCAACCTCTCCCTCTTTGATGTATGGGCGTCCCGTTTCCAGTGCCTCATTGATCAGATCCTGAAACATAACTTTTGTTTACTCCTTTCCTCTATGACCTTCCACTCCTGCTGCCGCACTTTCCATACTTTGCAGGAAACTCCTGTCAGCACATTTTCCGTGCATTTTCTCTTATTTTAAACGTCCTGTCCCCTCTCAAGCCGCTCTCTTACTTCCTTCAAAAACTCTTTCCCAATCCCGGAGATCGGCACATCCGCAAGTGTCACATACCCGAATTCCAGCTTCACCTCGCACCCCGGAATCGGCACGGAAACTGCCCGGAAATCCGACAGCTGCTTGTCGAAGTCATGGATTCCGATGCTGTAAAAATCCGTCTGTGAGATCAGGTTCATGAGCGTCGCACGCCCTGTCACATAAATCTCCTTCTTCTTTCCCGTACTTCCCCCATCCTCATTTGGTCCGAGGATATTGGAGAGAATATCGTCATACAGCCCCATATAGCGGATAAATCCGTAATTCGCAAGATTCTCCCTCGTCATCGGCTTCTTCTCCCGGACGAGAGGATGATCCTTTGAGATCACGATCTGCGGTTCCACATAAGAGAGGAACCGGTATGTAAGGCCTTTCGCCGCCGCCATCACCTGGATCTCCTCATGTCTCTGACTGTCGAAATGGAAAATTCCGATGTCGGCCCGCCCGGAGACCACATCCTCGATGACATCCTCCAACTGCCCCTCATACAGGCGGTGGGTGAATTCCGGCTGATCCTGGTACCGTCGCACGATAGTGATAAAGCTCTCCATCACATGGGAGAACTTTGTCATGGACACTGCCAGGGGCTCTGTCTTCTCCATCTCCTTTAATGGCCGCAGATGCATTCCTTCCATTTCCTTTAAGATCCGCACTGACCGCTCCAAAAACTCATTTCCCTCGGGAGTCAGCGTCACGCCCTGACGGCTCCTGTTTAAGAGCGGCGCTCCAACGGTCTCCTCCAGGTCATGAATGATCTTTCCGAGATGGGACTGGGAAACATAGAGCATCTGGGCCGCCTTGTTGATGGAACCAAGTCTCGCCACCTTGATGAAGTATTCCAGATGTTTCAGATTGATATCATAGCTCATGTTCTTCCCTCCCTCATTTTTCTATCTCTCTTCCCGCGCATCGCTGCTGAAAAGAGTTTCTGAAATCCGCACATTCCTGCGGCTTTTCTTGTATATAATGTATCATTTTTTGCTATATCTTTCTACTTCTTTGTTATTCTTTATCAAACTAAGGTTATTTCCCGCAGAAAAAACCTTATACATCAAAAACGGAGTGCCGTCACCTGGACAACACTCCGAAACCATACTTTCATATCTTAATTCACACGGGATGACAGACCTCAGCTCCCGATCATAATGCTGATGATCTCATCATTCGTCTCCTTCATTCCCTCTTTTGCGAGACGTCCCACGTTGCGGATCGTCGCCTCGATCCCGGCCGTCACGATTCCGTCGCCGTCATCAAAGTTCTGACCACGCTTTGCCATATAGTAGCCGATGATCCCCGCGTCCACCGCCTCAGCGATCTTTGCCGCGCAGGACGCTTTCGCGCCATCACAGACCATACCGGAGATAATGGCTACCGCATTGATCACGGTGTGGACCACCTCATCATAGGACGCTCCGGAGAGATACGCGATCCCTGCTCCGGAACCCGCGCCCGCGCTGACTGCGCCGCAGTAAGCGGATAGTCTTCCGATGGGCGTCTTCTGGTGGATCGTCGTGAGATCTGAGAGTGCCATCGCCCGGTACATGGTATCCTCATCGACTCCCAGCTCCGTTGCGTATACGATGACCGGAACAGAAGCCGTGATTCCCTGATTTCCACTGCCGGAGTTGATGATAACCGGAAGCTCACATCCGTTCATTCGTGCGTCGGATCCGGCTGCCGCCATGGCTCTCGCCCGTGTACGAACATCATTTCCATTCATATCAAGAAGAAGTGCGCCGATGTTGGATCCATACTTCCCACGCATTCCCTCTCTGGCGATCGCCATATTGTAGGTTTTCTGGCGCTCCAGAACCTCTCTGATATCATTCACATCCACCGTATGGATAAAGTCCCAGATATGCTCCATATCGAGCAGTGAGCGGTCCGTAAGACCTTCCTCCTCCTCACCATTCACCGGGATATCCCTGATGACTTCTCCGTTCTTTTCAATATGTACCACATTCGTGTGATAATTTGCGATGCGGACCATGCTGGTATCTGTTCCGCGTGTCAGTGTCACAATAATATCAAAGGTGATGCCGTTATCAATATGTTCCACTTCCACCGGGGTCGTCTGAAGGAATTCCTTCATCGCCGTGATCTGCTCTTTTGTAACAGACGCTATGACCTCAAGTTCCTTTTTCGGATCACCTGCAACGATTCCTGCCGCCGCCGCCGCCGGGATTCCCTTTAAATGATCCGTATTCGGGACGATCACGGATTTTACGTTCTTGATCATGCTGCCGCTGGCTCCTACCTTCACCTTCTCCGGGAGTCCGCCGAGCACTTCTCTCGCGACTGCCGCGCAGTAAGCGATGGCGATCGGCTCCGTACATCCCATCGCCGGCTTCAGCTCCTCTTCCAGAATACTCACATATGCCTGATATCTGATATCGCTTTTCTCCATTGTATCTGTCCTTTCTCCGTTCTTTTCTGCCGATCGGATCACTTTTTCCGCCCGCCATTCATGACTCCGAGTCTCACATCCTGAAAATTCGCATTCTATCCTGCTATTTTCTTGCAATTTCTATATTCTTAGCGTATCATAAGAAGTACTAAAAGTAAAATTGAACGTTTTAAACAGATCGTTTATAAATTTTTATAGAGAAGAAAGGAATCCGCCATGGAACTTCGAGAGATCCGCACGTTTCTACAGATCGCGCAAAAGCAAAGTTTTTCAAAAGCCGCCGAGGCGTTAGGCTATTCCCAGGCCGCCGTCACGGTCCAGATCAAGCAGTTAGAGGAGGAACTCGGCATCCATCTCTTTGACCGTCTCGGAAAAAAGACGGTCCTGACTCATCACGGGGAAATCTTTTACCGCTATGCCGTGACGATCCTTGGCACCGTCGCCGACGCGAAAAAAGCTGTTTCCGCCACCACAGAGCTCTCCGGTGACCTCACCATCGGAACCATTGAATCCATCTGTGAATCCATCTTTCCGGATCTTTTAAAGAAATTCCATCAACTTTACCCGAACGTCTCCGTGAGCATCGTTCTGGACTCCCCGGATGTTCTTTTGGACCGCATGAACAAGAACTCTATCGATCTGGTCTATCTCCTCGACCAGCCCATTGACGACAAGCGTTTTATAAAAGTTCTGGAAGCGCCGGAAAATATCTCCTTTGTCTCTTCCTCCGTCCACACGCTGGCAAAAAATGATCCCACAGACCTTGCCTCGGTCATCAGCCACCCATTCCTCCTGACCGAAAAAAATGCCAGCTACCGGTTCGTTCTTGACCGGTATCTGGCATCTCTCGGAAAGGAGATCAAGCCTTTCCTGGAAATTGGAAACACTGAATTCATTATCAATATGTTGAAGCAGAACGCCGGGATCTCATTTCTCCCAGAGTTTGCCGTAAGGCATGAAGTGGAATCCGGTATTCTCTCGATCCTGCCGGTAAAGGATTTCCACATGGAGCTCTACCGTCAGGTCCTCTATCACAAAGACAAATGGCACACCGGTGAGATGGACGCCTTTATCGAGCTTGCGAAGGAGACTTTTCAGACTTCATCCGTTTCAGACGAGTTCCCTCAAGCATAATGAGGAAGGTTAACATAACAAGCATCGCAGCGCTCACCCCGATAGTCAGCCTGTAATCCCCTGTTATGTCATAGAATGTTCCAAACCACATGTTGAACGGGGCGCCGAGAAGCGTTCCCACCATAGTGGAGTAAGCGTACGCCGTGCTGTATGTCTCGCCCTTCCAGAAGATCCTGCAGAATAACGGCATCATGACCGAGGAAAGCGGCAATGTCACGCCGAAGAACAGAGAACCTGCCATCACAGTCTTCGGGGAACCTATGAACAGCAGCACATGACCAAAGAACGCCAGCGCAATGGAAAATTCGAAGGTCTTTATGATTCCAAGACTGTCACTGACCTTTCCGAGGATCAGTTTGCTGGACATATTTCCAAGAAGGGAGATACTCGTCATCATGGCCGCTGCCTGCAGCGTAAGGCCGGCTGCGATCCCACAGGGCGTCAGGAAGGAATTCAGGTACGCGCATGACACACTGGTCCAGTATGCACCCACGGCAATATAAAATTCCGGCTGACGCAGCAATTCTTTTAACGTAATCCCGTTTTCCCCGGATGCGGGCGCTGATGCGTCTGATACAGCCCTTCGCTCCACATCCTTTGCCCCGTAAGGCAGAAGTCCCATCTCTTCCGGCTTGCAGCGGAGAACGAACAGGGAGATCGGGAGGACCAGCGCGATACTGACGATTCCAACCGCCACATAGCTCACCCTCCATCCGAATGCCGGGATCGCCATTCCAAGAAAGCTGCTGCCGATCATGCCGACGAGACCGGAGAACGCCGCGGAGATTCCCACCGCCGTTCCGGTCTTTTTCTTAAACCAGTTTCCAAGAATGATCGGCGCCGGGATCATGCAGACGAAGGACGAGGCAATTCCCTGAATGATGCCTGTCAAATGCCACTGCCACAGTTCATGGAAGGTACCCATGAGGGCCGCGCAGCCTCCGTATATGACAGCTGCAATGCTGATCACGATCCGCACATCATGTTTCCGAAAGCTTGTCGCCACAAATGGCAGCGCCAAAGCAGAACTGATGCAGTAGAGCATCCGGTACATCGTAAGTTTTCCCAGCTCAAATCCCAGCTCTTTGCAGATCGGGGAGTAAAAGACACCGGCACAGTTGTTGATGAGTCCCAGAGTCGCCCCCTGCAGGATGCAGCAGCCCGCAAGGATGAACCAGGCATAGTGCAGTCTGTTTTTCTTTTGTTCCATTGTTATTTCTGCCTTTCCCCAGCTTTTTTCTTTTCCGCATATCGCCGGTATCCGGCTGTCCGCCCCGAAAACTTCCGACCACATATCCACCCGGTTCCATCTCCGTCACTCACTCTTATGGCAGGCGCCTGGCCTCTGCGGACATGCTGAATAAATCTGCGGAATATTCTTTATTCCTTAAAGTTATATTGTAGCATTATTTCTCCCATTTTCCCATATTTTTTTCATCTTTTTACCATAAAGAACTTGCAGGATAAATCTTAAGTATTTATAATAGAATACACGGTAACTGTTCATTACATCGAAACAGTACCGCAGTAAAAAGACATTACCGCCCGACCCCGGCGGCAAAAAATACAATGCCGGTCTGACGGCAGAATGGAGGAATTTCCAATGGCAAAGAAAGAGATCGACTGGTCCAATATCGGATTCGGTTACATCAAAACTGATTACAGATATGTATCCAACTTCAAAGATGGTTCCTGGGATGAGGGAACTCTTACAACTGATGATATGATCACCTTAAACGAGTGTGCATGCGTATTCCAGTATGCACAGACCTGCTTCGAGGGCTTAAAGGCATACACAACGGAGGACGGCCACATCGTAACCTTCCGCCCGGACTTAAACGCTGAGCGTATGATGAACTCCGCAGCAAGACTTGAGATGCCGCAGTTCCCGAAGGAGCGCTTCATTGACGCGATCACAAAGCTGGTTGCAGCAAACGCTGATTTCGTTCCGCCGTATGGTTCCGGCGCAACTCTTTACATCCGTCCGTATATGTTCGGTACAAACCCGGTTATCGGTGTGAAACCGGCAACCGAGTACCAGTTCCGCGCGTTCTGTACACCGGTCGGCCCGTACTTCAAGGGCGGCGCTAAGCCGATCACGATCCGTGTCACAGACTTCGACCGCGCAGCACCTCACGGAACAGGCCATGTAAAAGCCGGCTTAAACTACGCAATGAGCTTACATGCCATCGTTGATGCTCACAAACAAGGCTATGATGAGAACATGTATCTCGACGCTGCTACAAGAACCTATGTTGAGGAGACAGGCGGAGCAAACTTCATCTTCGTTACAAAAGACGGCACAGTCGTAACACCGAAGTCCGACTCTATCCTTCCGTCCATCACACGCCGCTCCATCCTCTACGTTGCTGAGCATTACCTCGGTTTAAAGACAGAGGAGCGTCCGGTTCCGTTTACAGAAGTAAAAGATTTCGCTGAGTGCGGTCTCTGCGGTACCGCAGCTGTTATCTCCCCGGTCGGCAAGATCGTAGATCACGGCAACGAGATCTGCTTCCCGAGCGGAATGGAGAAGATGGGTCCGGTGATCCAGAAGCTCTACGACACATTAACAGGCATCCAGATGGGCCATATCGAGGCACCGGAAGGCTGGATCCATGTGATCAAATAATTAACCGTGTGAATTGTATCAGAGCAGGATTCCTTTGGGGAGTCCTGCTCTTTTTTCTTTAGCAATGATTCGCATGGGAAGAGAATTCCATTTAAGCGATGATACTATTCTGGAACAAATATGTAAAAATTTTGATCTGGATCAGGCAACTGCAAGAGAATATCTTGATTCTTTTGAAAAATAATGATCTGCATTCATAAAAAGATCCGAGAGACCATCCATGCATGATGGAATCCCGGATCTCTTTAATTTTTCTTTATTTATGCCGCATGGAATCTTCCATCCCGCCTGCAGATATCCTCAAACTCCTTAAGCTTCTGCTTTGCCTCCGGACTTAAGTCATCTGGAACCTGAATCCTTACGACGGCGTACTGGTCACCGTGGAGTGACGGGTCTTTTAAGGAAACGATACCTTTGCCGCGGAGACGGATCTTTGTGCCGGAGCGGGTTCCGGCTTTGATCTTGCAGACCACATCTCCATATAACGTGTGGACAAGAGTCTCACCGCCGAAGACGGCCGTAGTGAACGGAACTTCCACATCGCTGTAGACATCCATGCCCTTTCTCGTCCAGCCCGGCTTTTCGCCGACTGTGATCTTGAGAAGCAGATCACCAGCGGCACCGCCGCCGCTTCCCGGCATTCCTTTGCCTGCAAGACGGATGCTCTTTCCGGTCTCGATACCTGCCGGGATCTTAACCTTCAGCGTCTGCGGCCTGCTGCCCGGCTGGTTCGGATTCTGGATCGTGATGGTCTTTTCGCAGCCATGAACGGCTTCATCGAAGGTTATCTGAACCTCCGCATTTAAGTCGTTGCCGCGGTCAGAAAATCCAGAACCGGAAAATCCATTTCCGCCGCCAAAGCCATGGAAGCCGGAACCGCCAAATCCAGCGCTGCCAGACCTTCCTTTGCCGCCAAACATATTTCCAAACAGATCACCGAAGATATCATCCCCGTCACCGCCCTCAAAATGGAATTCATGATACGTTCCATCTCCGGAACGGAAGGATCCGGACCGGTATGCTCCGCCGGCACCGTTTCCGAAGCCGCCGAATCCGCCAAAACCACCGGCACCTGCTCCAGCGCCCTGTCCGTAACCTGTCGTCTCATCAAAAGCAGCATGTCCAAACTGGTCGTAGAGTTTCTTCTTCTTCGGATCACTCAAAACGTCGTAAGCCTCATTTACATCCTTAAACATCTGCTCCGCCGTCTTATCGCCAGGATTGGAGTCCGGATGATACTTCTTTGCCAATTTTCTATATGCACGTTTAATTGCCGCAGCATCCGCATCTCTCGAGATGCCCAGCACATCATAATAATCTCTCTTTGTCGATGACATATTCACCACCTCGCTGTTCTATCTGTAATGTAACATATCTAATTTTCAATGTCAAGGGAGGTATGTGAATTTTTTGTGATATTTAAAGATCCCGCCGAAACCTTCCTCCGTACAATATCTGTACGTTCTGGCTTTTAGCGGGATCTTTATTTTTCAATATTTTCTTTGTTATTCTAATTATTCCTATTTTTCAAAAATCTGTCTAAATTCCTTCACCTGGGTCCGACCGATGGGCAATGCCTCAGCATCATAATACTTCATCTTCACACAATATCCATTATTGTAGCTCACCTGCATCTCCTTCACATAATCCAGATTGATCAGGTAGCTCTTGTGGATCCGGAAGAACCGGCTCTTTTTCAGGTGAGTCTCATAATTGTTCAGTGACTCGTTCTGCAGATAGAAGGATCCGTCCTTCATATGGATCTTGCAGGAATGCTTTTCCGTCTCAATGAATACGATATCTGCCACATCAACGACCTGAAAGCTGGAGCCCGTGTTCACCATGATCTTTCCGATTTCATATCCGGGACCGGCGGCCTTTTCCTTTATGTGTTCATGGATCCGCTCCATCGCCCGTTTGACGCGTTCATAGTCAAAGGGTTTTAAGAGATAATCCACCGCCCCGATCTCAAAGGCCTTTACCGCATATTCCTGGAACGCAGTGGCAAAGATGAGCAGCGTGTCCGGCTGCTTTCTCTTTATCATGGATGCCAGCGTAGTGCCGTTCATGCCGCCCAGATTGATATCCACAAAACACACATCAAAGGTCTCATTCTCCAGCATTGCAAGAAATTCTTCGCTCCCGTCGGCCTCCGCGATCTCCGCATCCGGCTCACACTGCTCCACCAGATATTTAAGTTCGCTTCTTGCCGGGCGCTCATCGTCAACTACTGCTATTCTCATACCTCATGCCTCCCTTGTTCTGTCAAAAACTCCGCTGTTCCAAACAGCAGGCTGCTGTCATCTGCTCTTCCGGAAGATCGTCAGCCGATCGTTTTCTCCTGCTGTGCGCTTCCAGCCGCGCTGTCCGGAATATTCATCCGCACGTCCGTCCCTTCTTCACTTGTCACGATCTGGAGTCCGTAGGACTTTCCGTATAAGGAGATCAGTCTCTGCTGCACGTTCATCATTCCGATTCCTGTGTGTTCCACTTTTTCCCCGCCGTACAGGCTCTGGACGATCCGGTAGTCCATTCCCGGTCCGTTGTCGATCACATCGATCCTCGTGGATCGTTCCTCCCGTTTTACGTTTACGATGACCTTTCCGACTCCTTTTTCCCTCTGCATTGCCCCGTGATGGACCGCATTCTCCACGATGGGCTGTAAGATCAGGTTCGGCACGCAGCTTCGCAGCGCCTCCGGATCCGCATTGATCTCGATCGAGAGACGTTTTTCAAACCGCGCCTCCTCAAGCATCGTATAGGCTTTTACATGCTCAAGTTCCGTGTCAAGAGTTACCATATAATCGGTATCCTCCAGCATGCTGCGGAAATAGGAGCTCAGTGCCAGTAAGAGCTCTCTCGCCTTCTCCGGCTTTTCCCGGCAGAAGTAGGAGATCGTATTTAATGAATTGAACAGGAAGTGCGGATTGATCTGGGACTGCAGGGTCCGAAGCTCCGCTTTTCTCAGCTCTTCCTTCTGTTTCTCCATCTCCGAGAGCTTGATCTGCATCGCGAAGTGGTTCGCGAGTCCCGTGACAAATTCAATGTCCGCTCGATAGGAATATGCATTTTTCTTCACCAGCATCACAAGCGCCAGAACCTTTCCCTCATCGAGGAGGATCGGCGCAGATATGATCACATTCTCCTTATAAAGAGGATAAAATCCGTCCTCCGGTAAAGGCACGCGGCTGATCCTCGTCGTCTTGAAGGTCTTTGTCGCGGATAAAAGTCTCGGATAATTGTTCTCTGTGAGAACGATACTGGAAAATGCCCCGCTCCTTGCCAGAAATTTCATATCATCGATCAGTGCCGCACCCTGACAGTGGTACTCTTCCATAATAATGTCGATGATCCTTCCCGCCGTCTTCCGGTCATTCTCCACAGAGCCAAGATACGGGGTACACCGCTCGGCGGTTCTCATTGCGAGGGAGACCTTGGACGCAACCTTCAAGTCCTCCGTGTTGAAGATCGATTTAAAAACATTAAAGAAGATCACCATGCCGACGGAATTGATGATCACCATCGGAACGATCACGATCTTTACGATCTCAACGGCCGCATCAAACGGACGGGTAAGAAGCAGGATCAGAACAATATGGATCATCTCGGAAATGAACGTGACTCCCAGCAGAAACGTGTTCGAGTACTGGCGGTTTTCCTTCTTCTTCCAGCCGATAAAGGAACCGATGATCCCGTGGATGATCGCGGAGAGCACACAGGCCACCGTGGAGATCCTTTCTGGAAAGATCAGATACCGATGGGCCGCCGCGATCACTGTCGTGATAAAGCCCGAGACAGGACCGCCAAGAAATCCGGCGGACAGAACACCGATCACCCGGGCATTCGGCAGCGCCCCTGTCACCTGGATCCCGATGTAATCAGAGATGATGCAGAAGACGCCGAAGAT
Source organism: Pilosibacter sp. NGB245 (assembly GCF_057397225.1). Taxonomy (NCBI): domain Bacteria; kingdom Bacillati; phylum Bacillota; class Clostridia; order Eubacteriales; family Clostridiaceae; genus Pilosibacter; species Pilosibacter sp. NGB245. The sequence goes on from NZ_CM171584.1 coordinate 2,725,071, forward strand.
CACGCCGAGAAGCACCTTTTCCCAGATCCTCTGCCAGACACTCTCCCCTCTTCCTTCCTCACTTCCGCCCTCTTCATTTAAGAGAAGTCTCTGGACAAAGTCCATCTTCGTCATCATGAAGGCGAGCACTACCAATAGGCAGATGTTAAAGCAGATACTGTAAATAACATCAAGCAGCATGTTGTTTCCTCCTGTCTCTGACGATCCCTGTTTTTCTATATCTGTCCGCAGTGGTTATTGCAATCTGCGCAAAACCTCCATTTCGGAATGTCTGCGCGTAGCATGGATCACAACTGTCTGACGCCTGACCCGGCGTGTTTTAACGGACACATATAGAAAAACAGGGACCGCCGCAGTAAATTTTCTGCAGCAGTCCCTGTGTGTTCACCGGTTATCTATGAAGGTCTACACTGCCGCCGGTGCACTCTTCTTTGCAGCTGCTTTCTGGAATACGAATACAACTGCGCAGATCACGATACCTGCGATATCTGTCACAAGACCGCTGTCGATCAGGAGATAAGCGCCAATGAGGCTGGCAATTCTCAATACGATGTTGACCTTTGTGAACAGGAAACCTTCGACTGCTGTACTGATTAAGAATACACCAACTGCAGCAGTTACTGCAACCTGAATCGCTTTTGCAAGCGGAGTATCAAGCAGCAGAAGGTCTGTATTGTATACAAACATGTACGGAAGAATGAATCCTGCAAGCGCAAGCTTTACGGATGCCCATCCTGTCTTCATCGGACTTCCACCTGCGATACCTGCTGCCGCAAAGGCTGCAAGGGCAACCGGCGGTGTCAGGTTTGCGAACATTGCGAAGTAGAAACAGAACATGTGGGCAACCAGGGCCGGGATACCAAGCTGTACCAGAGCCGGAGCTGCGATCGTGGAGGTAATGATATAGGACGGGATACTCGGAAGACCCATACCTAAGATCATGCAGGTGATCATTGTGAATACCAGTGTGAACATCAGGCTCTTTCCGCCGATGCTGATGATGGTATTTGCCATATTCAGAGCGAAACCTGTGATCGAGCAGGAACCAACGATGATACCAACGCAGGCGCAGGCGATCGCTACGGATACGGTAGACTTCGCGCTCGCTACCATCGCATCAAGAATATCCTGGAAGGTCATTCTCGTATTCTTTCTGCACTGCGCCACGATGATCGTGAATACGATCGTATAGAACGCAGCCATGATAACCGTCTTTCCGGAGAAGAACAGCATGTAAACGAGGAAGATGATCGGGAGTGCCAGATGACCGTACTCCTTCATGACCTGGGACATCTTCGGAAGCTGATCCTTCGGGGTTCCCTGCATTCCCATCTTCTCAGCCCTCATCTGGATCTGGAACAGGATGCCCATGTAGTAGATGACTGCCGGGATGATCGCGGATAAAAGAAGTTCGTTGTACTTCATGCCAAGAGTATCTGCCATGATGAATGCGGCAGCACCCATAACCGGCGGCATCAGCTGTCCGCCGACAGAACCGGTCGCAACAACGGCACCTGCGAACTCGTCGTCATAGCCGGATTTTTTCATAAGCGGGATCGTGAAGGAACCGGTCGTAACAACGACGGCTACAGCTGCACCGTTGATCATTCCGAGAAGACCGGAAGCAACAACTGCTACCTTTGCCGGGCCGCCCTTTGTGCCGCCCGCGATGGCGTTCGCGAAGTCATTGAAGAACTGACCCATGCCACACTTGTTCATGACTTCACCGAAGGCAATGAAGAGGAAGATGTAGGTGGACGCGACGTTGACCGACGATCCGTAAATACCTTCCGTGTTCGAGAAGAAGTGGCTCATTAACTTCTGCCATGTATATCCTCTGTGGAGGAAGATGCCCGGGACATCGATCGGGATGAGTCCCTGCTTCGTGCCCATTAAGCTGTAGATCATAAAGATAATGGAGATAATCGGGAGAGCCATGCCGCAGACACGTCTCGTTGCCTCCAGAACGACCAGGGTTAAGAGGGTACCGATCACGACATCCATCATGTCCGGCTTTCCGGCACGGTTGATGATGTTTACATAATCTACGCACATATAGATCGGAACTGCGGCTGACAATGCGATAAATACATAATCATACCACGCAATCACTTTGCGGCTCGCTTTTTTCGTAGCCGGATAAAGCATGAAGGCAAGAATCAGGATCATGCCGACATGGATGGAACGATGTTTTAATGTTTCCGGCATGTAAAGACCGGATGCGAAAACCAGATGATATAAGGTAACGATGATCGCGAATACCCGGTAAGCTTTCTTTAATACCGGGGACCCGAACTTTCTCGTCTTGCTCTCTTTATCAAACTGCTCGAGGAGTTTCTGTTTTTCTTCCTCGCTCATCTCTGCTTCCGCTGTACTGGGGACGATGTTTTTCTCTTTTTCGCTCATACAGATTTCCCTTCCTTCGTTGTCAGAGTTGTTGTCGGTGTTTCTTCAGCAGTTTCCTTTTCTTATTTTTCAAAACCATTCCGGATCCTCAGCACCATTTTTACGTGATGCGGCATGTCAGAACCCTGAATCAGGAGCTCGCCATTCACCTTGATGTTCTTCAGGGCTGTCTGGGAATTGATCCAGTTGAACTGCGGAAAGACGCTTTCGATCTCATCCATGTAGACGAGTCCGTCTTCGTAGCGGTATTTGCAGTCCATCTCTGCCGGAATTCCGGCACCGAAGCCCGCGACCGCGATGGTGTGGAGAATGAAGCTTCCGTCTTTCTGTATCTCGTAATACTCGTACCACGGAATATGCTCAAAGGAATGTTCCCACTGGAAGGAAAGCTCGTCACCGGTCTTTACCGGAATCTCCCGGTAAACATTTCCGGTTTCAAGCTCTTCGATCACCAGAATTTTTTTCTGCTGCCGTGCGAACACGGCAGCAGAGATTGCTGTGATTACCAGAAGAACCGGAATCAGGATTTTTAATTTAGTTCTCAGGAGTCTCATAACCGTGATCCTGCCACCACTTCGCAGCACCGTCATGAAGCGGGATCTTTACATCGTCAACACCGAAGGAAACATCGATGTTCTTGTCTGCTGTGTTGTGGGATGCCTTGATGGTAGCGATTCCATCGTCGGAGAAGATGCAGTCAAGCATATCGTAGACCATGTCATCGGATACGTCCTTATTTACAAGCATGATATTGTAAACGAATACGCTCTCCACGTCCTCTTTGTTGTTGTATGTATTGGCCGGGATCGTGCTTGCGGAGAAGAACGGATACTTCTCGATCAGGTTATCTCTGCCTTCGCCGTCGATCGGAACGATCACCATATCGTAGCTGAATGCCAGCTCGCTGACGGTTGCGTTCGGAAGACCGGAGGTAACGAATGCCGCGTCGCACTGACCGTTTTTCATCTGGTCGATCGCTTCACCGTAGGATAAGTAGTCAACATCACTATCCTCATATGTCATGCCGTATGCTTCATAGATCATTCTCGCATTTAACTCAACACCGGAGTTCGGAGCACCGATACCGACTCTCTTGCCCTTTAAGTCCTCAACGCTCTTGATGCCTGTGCTTGCCACGGTTACGAGCTGTACGTAGTTTGGCCAGAGTCTCATCATGGCTCTCAGATCCGGCTCTGCCTTCTCAAACGCACCAAAGCCCTCATAAGCCTGTACGACGGAGTCCTGCATTGCGATCGCAAGCTCTGCCTCACCGTTTAAGATCAGGTTGATGTTCTCAACGGAAGCGCCGGTTGCCTGTGCGGATGTCTTATATCCTGCATTTCCTAATGCGGTTGCAAATGCGCCGCCGATCGGGTAGTAGATACCACTCGTAGGACCGGTTGCGACTGTGACAAACTCTTTCGCCCTGTCAATGCTCACGGACGTGCTGCCTGCCTCTGCGCTGGAACCATCCGCCGCTTTCTCAGTTACGGCTGCCGCTGTTGTGTCAGCTGCTGCTGTTGTAGATGTACTGCCGGAGCTGCTGCCGCATCCTGCAAGAGCTGCTGTCATTGTGAGTGCCATAGCTGCTGCTGTGATTCTTTTCACTAATCTCATACTGTTTACCTCTCCTTCTTTTTGTTTACCCGTAACGCCTGTTACCCGCAGGCTGTTACAATACCCACTTTCCAAATGCTTCATATTATTTATAAATATTTCACATTTCATGTCTAAATTTTAACGTAAACCTGACTATGGCACAATGGGGTTCGTGCAAACTGCACAAAATCGTGTATGAATGGTAAAAATTGGCGTATAAAATGCAGGAATAAAACATGGTTTCCGGAAAAACGTCTGTTATTTATTTAACGGGTCTTTGCGCGATTTTCCGATCCATCGATGCTGTTTCTCAGTTTCCGTGAATTGATCGTTCCTATTAATACGTTGCTTTAAATTTCGAAACTTTAACGCGTGCAAGTGTTGACTTTTCTTTCTTCCATATATATACTAGGAACATAACCGCAAAACGACAAAGAAGAACATTTAAAATAAACAGGGGGAGTTATCCATTATGGGAGCAATCGTAAAAGTAAGAAATGTAAAACTCGGTGACGGGATGCCGAAGATCTGCATTCCGGTTACGGATACAAATCTTGATGACCTGAAAAAATCTGTAAACCTGATCCGAAATACTCCGTTTGACCTGATCGAATGGCGTGCGGACTTCTACACCGGTATGGAAGATCCCGAAGTCCGGATTAAGGCAATGACTTTATTTCGAAATGCTTTAGGGAATATTCCGGTGCTCTTCACGATCCGTACCAGCGTGGAAGGCGGAATGATGGAGATCGATACGGAGAGCTACACAAAGACGATCCTCGCCGTGATCGACAGCGGTCTCATCGATCTCGTTGACGTGGAACTCTCCCGCGGGGAAGACACAATGAAGACGATCGTCGCGGCCGCCCACCGGGTCGGAGTAAAAGTTGTCGCCTCCCGCCACGACTTCACGGCAACACCGGACAAAAACATCATCGTGAACAATCTCTGCCTGATGCAGTCTCTCGGCGCCGACATCGTAAAATTCGCAGTTATGCCGCAGTGTGACCGCGATGTCCTTACACTTCTCGACGCAACACTGACAATGAAGGAGGAACACAATGAGACGCCGGTGATCACGATGTCCATGAGTCCTTCCGGAGTGATCAGCCGTATCTGCGGACAGCTTGTCGGCTCCTGCGTGACCTTCGGAACGGCCGGAAAGGCATCCGCACCCGGACAGATCCCTGCAAACCTGCTGAGCACCTTTTTAAAGACGCTTGCATAAAAAATGAAAAGCTCCCGTCCCCGGACATGGCACATCCGGCGGCGGGAGTTTTTCATAGGGTTTTCAACGAGTACCTGAAATTCATCGGTGTCGATGAGTATAAGACACTGATTTCCAAATATCTGTAATCGTAACTGTTCAGTACCCTCACACCTACAGAAATCTCCCCCGGAGATTTCCTTCGGACGCATGGCAAGTTACGAGCAAAAATCCATTTAAAATCGGCTTTGCCGATGGGATTTTTGCCTTCAAGCCTGTGTTTTATTACGGTCAGCGCAGCAAGTGCGCAGACCTACTGAATAGTTACCTATATTCTTTTAATGCCCCTACCTTGTGAAAAGGAAACGGCTCACCCATTTTTCGGGTGGGCCGTTTTCTTTTGTTCCATTCTTCAGATTCTGTACCATTCCGGTCTCCGTGTGGAAAGATACGGAACTTTCTTTTTCAGCTTTTTCGCCTCAGAAAGATCGACTTCACACACCAGAAGCTGCTCCGTATCGTCCGCTTTCGCTAGAACACTTCCATTCGGATGGATCACGATGGACTCACCGGAAAAGTCCATCTCTCCCTCCTCTCCGACGCGGTTGCACATTGCGATAAACACCTGATTCTGCATTGCCTGCACGCGCATCTCCCACTCAAACATCTCCATCGGCTCCGCCTTTGTATTTGCAGTAGGAACGATGATCAGATCTGCTCCCATGAGTGTACAGGTCCGAATGCTTTCCGGAAGATGGCGGTCATAGCAGATCACGATCCCGATCTTCCCGAACGGCGTGTCAAAAACCTTAAATCCATCATCGGATGGTGCATAATAATCCTGTTCATAAAACTGTTCTGCCTGAGCGATATGGACCATTTTTGCGACATCCAGGATCCGGCCGTCCGGTCCGATCCACAGGGAGGCATCATATTTCTGGTTTTCAAGTTTTAAATAGACATTCGGCGAAAGATAATACTGATGTTCTTTTGCTTTACCGGCAAGTTCCGCGATCTCCTGCCCGTTTTTTTCCATGACATACATTTCAGCATCCTGCTTTTCATATTGCGGAAAAAACGGGGACAACTGGATCTCCGGGAAAAAAAGAAGATCACAGTCCTCTGCCAGATCACAAAATTTCAGGCTTTTCTCCAGGTTTTCCTGTACATTTCCGGTCATACGCATCTGCGCAAGTGCGATTTTCATGCTTTTCCTCCTCATGTATCATTTTTTTCATTCTATCACCTTGAATATGCCGTGGCAAGAACCCGGGCAACGGCAAAGCTGGCAAAGCTGCGATTTTTTTCCGGAGTATTTTTCAGGAACAAATGTTCGATTTTTACTGGACAATCGAACAGATGTGTGCTATACTCGTTTTACGAAATCGAACAAATGTTTCTATTGATTTTTCATAGACTTACAGAAAGCGGGGAATCCGGATGCTGATTGGATTACATGTAAAGAATCTTGCCCTGATCGAACAGGCAGATGTAGAATTTGGAAACGGTTTAAATATTCTGACCGGTGAGACCGGAGCCGGAAAATCAATTATTATCGGCTCTGTCGCTCTCGCGCTGGGTGCAAAAGCATCAAAGGACATGATCCGCCGCGGTGAGGACTATGCCTATATCGAGCTTACCTTCTCCGTCGACGATGAGAAAAAACGTGAAGAATTAAAGTCGATGGATGTATATCCGGATGATGACGGACTTCTCATTATCTCAAAAAAGATCACTCCGACGAGAAGTATCAGCCGGATCAATGATGAAACCGTAACGACAGCCCGCTTAAAGGCTGTAACCGGAAAACTTTTAGATATCCACGGCCAGCATGAGCACCAGTCTCTCCTTCACAGGCAGAAACATCTGGAGATCCTCGACAAATATTCCCGGAAAGAAACAGGGATGCTGAGAAGAGAAGTCGCGGAAAGCTACCGGAAATATCTGGAATTAAAAGGAAAACTTGACGGATTTTTTCTGGATGACGAGAGCCGGAAGCGGGAACTCGACTTTATCCGTTTCGAGATTACTGAGATCGAGAACGCCGCTTTAAGACCGGGGGAAGAAGAAGAACTGGCCGCAAAGTTCCGCAAATATGCCCACAGCCAGAAGATCATGGAAAGTCTTCAGGCCGCATACCAGGTTCTTGACAGCGATATGATCGGCCGGGCCTGCCACGAGGTAGAAAATGTCTCCTCCTACGATGAACGGCTGAGCGGGATCGCATCCGGTCTCTCCGATGCAGAAAGTATCCTGTCCGATCTCTGCCGTTCGATCTCCGGCTATCTGGATGAGATGGAATTTTCCGGGGAAGACTTTCAGCAGACGGAAGAGCGTCTCGATCTGATCCGCCAGATGACTGCGAAATATGGCTCAACCGAGGAGGCAGTCCTGCGAAGTCTTGATGCAAAGAAAAAGCGCCTGGAAGAACTTGAAAATTATGAAGAACTGGCCCGCGCCGCAAAGGCAGTCTTCGAAGAACAGAAACATGTCCTCGCTCTTCTCTGCGGGCGCCTGTCCGAAGAGCGGAAAAAAGCCGCAAAAGTTCTCGAAAACCGGATTTCCGAGGAACTCAGGGATCTGAATTTCCTCCATGTGGAATTTCAGGTCGATGTCCACCGCACAGACCACTACACGGCCTCCGGCTCCGACGAAGTGGAGTTTCTGATCTCCACAAACCCTGGAAGTATCCCGCCAAGACCGCTCGGCGAAGTCGCATCCGGCGGTGAGCTCTCAAGGATCATGCTGGCGATCAAGACCGTCCTCGCCGATACGGACGATATCCCTACCCTGATCTTCGATGAGATTGACACCGGAATCAGCGGAAGAACTGCCCAGAAAGTATCGGAACGCCTGTCTTACATCGGAAGAAAGCATCAGGTTCTCTGCATCACCCACCTTCCTCAGATCGCCGCGATGGCTGATACGCACTTTGAAATCAGGAAATCGGTGCAGAACGGAATGACTTCCACTAAGATCCAAAAGCTGAATGAGCAGGAACAGACCGGCGAGCTTGCGAGACTTCTCGGCGGCGCGGAGATCACGGAAAAAGTCCTTGAAAATGCGGAGGAAATGAAGCGGCTGGCAAAAGAGACAAAAACCCATCTCGATTCCCGGGATTGTTCTGTTGTCTCCAATGACGTTTCTATGCTTCCGGCAGCCGGATGAATCTGCAGACGCATCGTTACAGAACACGGGCACTCCATGCCCGCGTTCTGTAACAGGATTTTGCCGATGCTTCGCATTCCAAATCGGCAAAATCCGCGACCGCAACGGTATCATACGGAATTTTCAGTTCAGAAAATTCCTACCCGTGAAAAGTAACGACGCATCTTATATTTTTATAACCGGGATGAATCGACAGAATGAGAAAAAACTGACAGGGTGAATTTCAGAATGTATCACATACTAGGAGAGACAAAAAAGCTGTCTCTCCTTTTTCTCACCTTTTCCGATCTGGACCTTCCTGAATAATCCTTTTGAAAAACGGTGATACTAAAAAGGTACTGGCAGCCTCAATATATGCAGTGCATCAAATAGGCGGTTTCTCCGGTCTGATCTGTGTTTCGGATCGCAACCGGATGATCTCCGCGCCTGTACTGCTGACAGAAACAGACAAGGAGGAAGCTGCCATGATGAAAAAAGAATCGTTTCGCAGGATCCTGATCCGGGTATTCTGGTGTTCTCTGATCTTCACTCTGGGATTTTCCTGGATCTATATCCGGTATGCGGTGCCGGATAAGCTGAATCTGGTCGTCAACGAGGAGGAAGTCTTCCATTTTTCTCTTCCGCCCGGAATCACCTTTGAGAGTGACAGTGAGGAAGTCATCCTGAAAAACTCCTCCGATATTCCAGATGGGATGATCCGGATCGACCGCCCGGATTCCGTCTCCATGTGCGGAAAAAATGAGGGCAGTTACCTTGTCGGAATGAAATTTCTCGGTCTGATCCTCATGAAGGAGATCCAGGTTGACGTCGTCGACAGTTCCTGTGCGATCCCCTGCGGAACTCCTGTCGGGATCTACCTGAGTTCCAAAGGCGTCATGGTGATCGGTACCGGACAGGTGACAAATAAGACGGGAAATGTGGTGGAACCGGCATACGGGCTTTTGAAGTCCGGGGACTACATTCAGACCATCAACGGTGAGACTTTAGAAGATAAGGACGCTCTGGTCGATGCCGTGAACGCGTCCGGAGGAAAAGCCATGATTCTCGGGATCAGGCGGGATGGGCGGGAAATCGACGTGAACATGACGCCTGTCCTGGCAGATGACGGTCACTACAAGCTCGGCGCCTGGGTCCGGGATGATACCCAGGGGATCGGAACGATGACGTATGTTGACATGAATGGCTGCTTCGGCGCTCTGGGTCACGGGATCAGTGACAGCGATACCGGAGCACTCGTGGATATCGACGGCGGCGAGCTCTACGAGACCCAGATCCTGGGAATTGAAAAAGGCCAGACAGGAAAGCCCGGTGTGATGTCTGGCGTGATCTACTACGGAAAAGGGACAAAGTTGGGAGATGTGACCGAAAACACAACGGAAGGAATCTATGGAACTGTAAACCGACATTTTCTTGACTCGCTACAGGCCGACGCGATCCCCATCGGATTCCGCCAGGACATCCAACGCGGGCGCGCGTACATCCGGAGCAAGGTATCCGGGGAGGTGAGAGACTATGAGATCGAAATTCAAAAAGTGGATTATGGAAGTGTGCAAAAAAATAAAGGGCTGGTTCTCAAAGTCGTAGACGAGGACCTCTTAAATCTCACCGGCGGGATCGTCCAGGGCATGTCCGGCAGCCCGATCATCCAGGACGGAAAGCTCATCGGAGCTGTCACCCACGTTTTCATCAACGATCCGACAAGAGGATATGGAATTTTTATGGAGAATATGCTGGGGCATTAACAACAAGCAAAAACACGCTTCGCGAGTTTCCCCTTGTTATCGCGACAGTCGCCAAGGTCTCGCAAGCGCGGACTTTTGCACGTTATTCGCGTAAATTAGATAATACAGTGGTGGTCGCAAAATTTGTGACAACCACTGTATGCAGAAGTAAATTTTCAGTCCTTGTTCCTCCCAGATAACTCCCTTGACACTCTTGTTACTTCCGTCCGGAATATCTTATGTGGGCAGCCGAAATACATACCGAAGAATACTATCTGAATATGATGCGGGCATGGTATTTTGCAACAGCTCTCGCCAAACAGCCGGATGCCGCCCTGCCCTGGCTCACAGAGCGCCGCCTGGATGTCTGGACCCACAATAAGACCATCCAGAAAGCAGTCGAAAGCTTCCGAATCCCACCTGAAATGAAGCAGCAGCTCCGGGAACTTCGCATCCGCTCCTGATGCTTTCCAAATATTTCAGTTGGGCATTGCACTCTGTTTCCCGTTTCATTCGACAAAGCACCCATCATAAACAACAGACCGCCTGCCAAAAAGCAGACGGTCTGTCTCTATCATTCACTCCGTTTTCTTCAACAAACGGCTCTCTTCTATTTTCCTTCCACGATCTTCTTCAGCTTATCCATCAGGATGATCGTGTCATCCACCGTCCGCACGGCACACATGATCGTGTTGTCACCGGCCACGCAGCCGACGATCTCATGGAATCCGATCACATCGAGCGCCTCAGCGACCGCCATCGCCATACCGGAAACGGTCTTGATTACGAGAATATTCTGTGCCATATCCATGGAGACATAGCAGTCACGGAAGATGCGGATGTATTTTTCTCCGAAATCCTTCTGATGCTGCATGACTGCGTAGCACTGGCGTCCGTTTTTCCCCGGTGCTTTTGTGAGCTTTAATTCGCGGATATCTCTCGATACTGTCGCCTGCGTCACATGGTATCCGGCCTTTTTCAGGTATTCCGCCAGCTCCTCCTGCGTCTCGATCTGATATTTCCCAATGAGCTCAACGATCTTACTATGTCTGTCAACCTTCATGTCTTCCGCTGCCCCTTTCTGCGTACACTATCCCGCGCACTACGCATCATACATTTTCATTTTCAAAATATCCAGGAAGGACCGGTGATCCAGCTTCACTACCCTGGTCACGGTCTCTGCCTTTGTGATCTCAATATAATCCCCGTTTTCAAGGCGAACCAGCGTGTCACCGTCAAACGCCGCCACCTGGCTGCCGCGGTTCGTCGCCGGGATCTCGATCCGGATCCGGCTTCCGGCACCGAAAACGATCGTTCTCGATGTCAGCGTGTGCGGGCAGATCGGCGTCAGGATCATGAGCTGTCCGTCCGGCTGTGCGATCGGCCCACCCGCCGACAGATTGTAGGCTGTCGATCCCGTAGGTGTCGCAACGATCATGCCATCGGCGCTGAATTCGTTTAAAAACTGTCCGTCCACGTACAGCTTTAATTTCAGAACGCGCGGATCCCCGTCCCTTGTCAGGACGATATCATTTAACGCGATACTCTCCTTCACAGGTCTTCCGTCCCGGTAAACGCAGCCCTTTAACATCATGCGCTCCTGGATCTGGTAAGAATCCTCCAAAAGCGCATCCAGAAGCTCCTTCACATCGCCTTCCCGCCCGATCTGGGTGAGATACCCGAGACCGCCGAGGTTGATCCCGATCATCGGAAGATCACGCCCTGCGAGATCCCGCGCCGCCTGGATCAGGGTTCCGTCGCCGCCGAGTGTGATGACACATTCCGTATCTCCCGGAACATCCTCAAGATCCGTATAGGGATTTCCATGTCCGGAAGCACTTTTTCCGGCGGAGACTTTTGCGCCGCGGGTCGTCAGATACTCCTCGACCGCTGTCTGCATGTTCTTCGTATTTTCTTTGTCAGGATTCGCAACGATGTAAAATTTCTTCATATATTCTGTCCTATTTATCCAGTGTCTCGTGTGCCTTGTCGACGATCCCGGAAGCTCCGATCGCGTCGTTTGTGAAGGTGCTGCCATCAGTACAGTTTCTTAAATGAAGCAGGTACTCGATGTTTCCTTCCGGTCCTTTGATCGGTGAAAATTCCAGATGCAGCGCCTCAAAACCGATGCTTCCGGCAAATGATGCTACCATCTCGATGACCTCGAGATGGACTGATTTTTCACGGACAACCCCCTTCTTTCCAACCTTCTCACGTCCGGCCTCAAACTGCGGCTTGATCAGGCAGACAACCTCACCATCCGGCTCCATGAGCGCCTTCACAGGTCCCAGAACTTTCGTCAGGGAGATAAAGGATACATCAATGGATACAAACTGGATCCGGTCCGGGATCTCCTCCGGAGTCACATAGCGGATATTCGTCTTTTCCATGCAGACCACGCGCTCATCGTTCCGGAGTTTCCATGCGAGCTGTCCATGTCCAACATCGACGGAGTAAACCTTCACCGCTCCGTTCTGGAGCATACAGTCCGTAAATCCGCCGGTGGACGCACCGACATCCATACAGATCTTTCCGGCCAGTGTCACACCAAAGTGCGTCATCGCCTTCTCTAATTTCAGACCTCCGCGGCTCACATATTTTAAAGTCGTTCCGCGCACCTCCACGTTCGCAGTCTCATCGAACATGGAACCCGCCTTGTCTTCTTTCTGTCCATCTACATAGACGATGCCGGACATGATGACCGCCTTCGCCTTCTCCCTGGACTCTGCCAGGTTTCTCTTTACCAGAAGAACATCCAAACGTTCCTTCATGGGCTTTTTCTCCTTCCCGGGATCTTCGCCTCCCAGACTGTCTTTATTTCCAGGAATCCAGTTCCTTCTCGATCCGCTTCAGGACCGAATCGCTGTCGATCCCCAGCATTTCCCGAAGGACGGACACATTTCCGTGTTCCACATATGCATCCGGAAGTGCGATCTGGATCACCCGGATCTCCGGATAAAATTCATGAATATACTTTGTGACATACATGCCCATGCCGCCGCGGAGCACATTTTCCTCCATCGTGACGATGAGCTTATGATCTTTGCACAGATGATCGATCATATCGGTGTCGAGCGGCTTCACAAACCGCGCATTTACCAGGGTACATGCATGTCCTTTTGCCTTCAGTTTTTCCCGGACATGCTCTCCGGTGCTCACCATGCTTCCGAGAGCAAAAAGAGCAATGTCAGACTCCTCATAGAGCATCTCCGCCTTTCCGTACTCGATCGGCGCCCGGAACTCCTCCAGTCCGCGGTACGCCTGACCTCTCGGATAGCGGATCGCGAGCGGTGCGTTGAACTTCACGCCGAACTCCAGCATGTCCTGAAGCTCCCAGAGATTCTTCGGCGCCATGATGTTCATCCCCGGAACAAGACTCAGAAACGAGATATCAAAGATTCCCTGGTGGGTCTCCCCGTCGCTTCCCACAAGACCGGCCCGGTCGATCGCGAATAAGACCGGAAGGTTCTGGATACAGACGTCATGGAGCACCTGATCATAACCGCGCTGTAAAAACGAGGAATACACAGCGACAACCGGTTTCAGCCCGGCCGACGCCATACCAGCCGCGGACGTCACCTCATGTGCCTCCGCGATCCCCACGTCAAAGAACCGCTTCGGGAATTCCTTCGAAAACTTCGTGAGTCCCGTTCCGTCCGGCATTGCCGCCGTCAGCGCAACGAGCTTCTCGTTCTTCTTCGCAAGTTCACAGATCTTCTCAGAAAAGATATCGGTATAACTCGGGAATTCTTTTTTCTTAAGCGGCTTTCCGGTCTTGATATCGAACGGCTCCACACCGTGGAATCTCGCCGGATTTTCCTCCGCCGGCTTGTAACCTTTTCCCTTTTTCGTGATCACATGGACCAGGACTGCATGCTGGACCCGCTTTGCTTCCTTAAACACGCGGATCATCGCTTTCACATCATGTCCGTCAACAGGTCCAAGGTAGGTGATCCCCATATCCTCAAACAGCATTCCCGGGACGAGAAACTGCTTGATCCCGTTCTTTAACTGGTAAAGCCCATATGCCATCGGCTTTCCGATCACCGGGATCGAGGAAAGTCCCCGTTCCACCTTGAGTTTCAGCTCCGCATAACCTTCCTTCGTGCGGACACTGCTCAGATACCGTGACATACCGCCGACGTTCTTAGAGATCGACATCTCGTTGTCGTTCAGCACGATGATAAAGTTCTTTTTGATCTGGGCAGCATTATTTAATGCCTCGTAGGCCATTCCGCCGGTCAGCGCGCCGTCTCCGATCACAGAGATCACCGAATATTCTTCGCCCGTGATCTCCCGTGCCTGGGCGATCCCAAGCCCTGCGGAAATCGAAGTGGAACTGTGTCCTGTGTCGAACGCATCGTACGGGCTCTCTTTTCGCTTCGGGAACCCGCTCATCCCGCCGAACTGGCGCAGATCGTCGAATCCGGCCTTTCTTCCGCTTAAAAGCTTGTGCGTGTAAGCCTGATGTCCCACATCCCAGACGATCTTGTCCTTCGGCAGATCGAACGCCAGATGCAGCGCCATCGTAAGCTCCACAACGCCAAGGTTTGAGGCGAGATGACCTCCGGTCTTACTTATCTTTTCGATCAGGAACTGGCGGATCTCTCTCGCGAGCTCCGGATACTGGTCTTCTTTCAGTTTTTTGATGTCCGAAGACTGTTTTATATGATCAAGCAGCATGTTTCCAGACTACTCCCTTACATATTTTTCTTCCTTAGTTTTTCCTGTTTACGAGCATTTCAATAATGTCATACAGAAATTCATTCTTTCCCGGCAGACCGGCAAGTCTTCCCGCTGCCCGGTCGGAAATCTCTTTGACATCCTGTTTTGCCTTCTCAAGACCTTCCAGCGTCACATATGTGGTCTTCTGATTCTTCTCATCGCTTAAAACAGGCTTTCCAAGCTCTTCCTGGGTGCTCGTCACATCGAGGATGTCATCCTGGATCTGGAATGCAAGTCCAACCTCGGACGCCATTGTCTCGACTTCCCGGATCTCCTCATCGGATGCACCGGCAAGGACTGCGCCGATCATCATGGAGGCCTCTAAAAGAGCTCCTGTCTTTAAGCGGTAGATAAAATCAAGTTTCTCCCTCGGGACCGCCTTTCCGGTCAGCTCCACATCTACGGTCTGTCCACCGATCATACCGTAGATCCCGGTCTTCTCCGCAAGGATCCCGATCGCACGTCCGACCTTCGCAGGGTCCGCTCCCATCGTGAATGCCTTTGAAGCCACCTCAAACGCGTAGATCATCAGTGCATCGCCCGCGAGGACCGCCATATCATATCCGTACGCTTTCCAGGTCGTCAGCTTTCCGCGGCGGTACTCGTCATTGTCCATACACGGAAGATCATCGTGGATCAGTGAGGACGTGTGGATCATCTCCATCGCCGCCATGAACGGCCCGATCTCCGGTCCGTTCCCGCCGAATAAACGGTATACTTCCCGCATCAGCAGCGGTCTCAAACGCTTTCCGCCCGCCTTCACGCTGTAATTCATCGCCTCAAAGATCGTCTTCTGGTGCCCGGTCTCCTCCGGAAGATAAGAATATACGACTGCCTCGGTCTCTGCGACCGCCTGTCTGAACTTTTCCTTAAAACTGTCCGTCATCTTTCGTTCCCTCCGCCTGATCTCCGCTCAAAACAAGGATCCTCTTCTCGATCATTTCGATCTTTTCATTGCAGCTCTTTACGAGCTTCATACCTTCTTCATAGTCCGCAAAAGCTTCTTCCAGGGATCCGTCTCCCTTTTCCAGCCTTCCGATGATCTTATCGATCGCCGCAAACGTCTCCTCTACATTCATCTTTTTTCTTGTCTCGTCATCCATAGTCTTTCCTCACTGCGACAGTTTTTCCTGTCCTGATGTCCTGATGTCATAGTTTTCCACGTTGTTCACGGTCGCTCCGATCCGTCCGTCTTTCACACGGACTGTGATCCGGCTTCCAGGTACTGCCTGTTCCACGGTCTCCAGACGCTTTCCGTCTCCGTCCGTGATAAATCCAAAACCATCGCTGATCTTCTTTAACGGGGAAAGTCCCCAGAGTCTGGCACTCTTCACCGCAAGATTTCTCTTGTCCGCGGCAAGTCGGTCCTTCATCTCTCTCTGAAGCAGCGTCTCAGCATTCTGAAGATCTCTTCTTGCCTCCTGCTGCCTCTGCGCGATCAGCCGGAGCAATGTATCCTCCGCATCTGCCAACCGCTTTTTCTTCTCATTTAACTGGCTCTTCGGATCATAAAACCGAAGCGTCAGCATATCCTGCCTCAGCCTGCTCTTCGTCCGGTCCAGACATGTCGCCATCTCCTTCATCAGACGCTGCTTTCTCGCGTTCAGATCCATCTGGAACTGGAAATAGTCAAACACCGCAAGCTCAGCCGCCGCCGATGGTGTTGGCGCCCGAAGATCCGCCGCATAGTCCGCGATCGTCACATCCGTCTCGTGACCGACCGCCGAGATCACAGGCGTATTGCACGCAAAGATCGCTCTCGCGACCTCCTCCTCGTTAAACGCCCACAGATCCTCGATCGAACCGCCGCCGCGTCCGACGATCAGGACGTCCAGTCCCATCGCATCGAGCGTCCGGATCCCCTTCACGATACTGTCCTTCGCCCCGTCTCCCTGAACCAGAGCCGGGTATAAGATCAGCTGGACATACGGATTTCTCCGGTGCGCGATGTTCATGATATCACGGATCGCCGCCCCCGTCGGAGCCGTCACGATCCCGACCGTCTTCGCAAACCGTGGGATCGGCCGCTTATACTGCGGGTCGAACATTCCCATCTCTTCCAGCTCTTTTAAGAGTTTTTCAAATCTCAGATACAGGTCCCCGCGCCCGGAAAGTTCGATTTCTGACGCGTAGAGCTGGTATTTTCCGTCCCGCTCGTAGACATCCACGGTTCCTTTTACGACAACCTGCTGTCCCTCGGCTAACTTGAAGTTGAGACCGCGTCGCTGGCTTGCGAACATGACAGCCTGAAGTGTTCCGCCTCCGTCTTTCAGCGTGAAATAGATATGTCCGGAACTGTGATACTTACAGTTGGAAACTTCCCCCTTCACCGACAGGCGGCGAAGAAGGAAGTCCTGTGCAAACATATTTTTGATGTATGAATTTACCTGTGTAACAGAGTAAACACCTGCCATCGTTTAATTGCCTTTCTGGATCAGTTTTGCAAGGATACCGTTTACAAACGCCGGAGCTTCATCTCCGCCGAATTTCTTTGCGAGTTCAACTGCTTCGTTGATGGCAACCTTCTCCGGGATCTCCTCGTCATATTTCATCTCAAACACAGCAAGACGTAAGATCGTAAGCTCGACTTTACCCATACGTCTTGTTCTCCAGCCTTCCGCGATCTCGTTGATCTTCTCATCGATCTCCGGGATCAGCTCCATGATCTTCTCAACACGCTTCTCAAGATAATACCGGTCCTCTTCTTTCTCAAACGGATCATGAAGGATCTCATCTTTTCCGTCTTCGCCGGTCACGTCCTCCTTCGGCGCTTCAAAATATCTCTCTAACTGCTCTTCCTTCTCATCTGCCGGGTAAAAATCCTGGCAGAACAGCATTTTAAAACAATGTTCTCTGGCTTCCCTTCTGGTCACTTTTCTACCTCCGTTTATCTGAACGGACCGACGGTCTTTTCCGACAGTCCGTGCTGCTCTGATTGTCATTCTCTCTGAACTGCTCTTTTTGCCGCCATGTATCCCGAAAAACTGCCTTTTGCAGCTTCTGCAGATGTGAGTGCAGAACAGAGTACTCCTAATTTAGGATTATACATGAAAATGTATATTTTCACAAGTCCTTATGTGAGAGATGTTTTTTTTATCCTTATGATATGGTATACTCTTTCTGATCCCTTCAGAATTCCAAACTTACCTCAGAAAGGAAAATAATACAATGAACAAAGTAAAATACCTGCCGCTCATCATCCTGTGCATGTTATTATCAGGATGTGGCAATAAAAATAATATTTCGAAGGAAGTCTCCACAGAAACAGCCGTACATACTTCCGAAGTCGAATTAAAAACGGCAGTGGAAACAGAGTCAGAAAGCACATCTGAATCTGACATGAAAACAGTGGCAGAAGAAAGCTCTGAAACCGATATGAAAACAGAAACCAGCCCTGCTGCCAATACTGATACCGAAAATACGGCTCCTGAGACAAAATACATTACCATCGACCTGTCCACAGCCAGGGAGACACATCCCACCAGTGATGCCGCCGCTCCTTTTGATTTAAAGATCGTATCCGAAGAAGAAAACGGTATCGATTTTGCAAACGAATGGTACGACAGTAAAGGATTATCCCTCCCCATGATCGGCACCGACTGGAACAACTTTTATGATGACAACTACCAGTACCTCTGGTCCGGCGAAGAACTTTATGTTTTTGAGAACGGTACCGGAAACTGCCTGTATGTCTTAACCTATCCCACCGACAAATGGTACATTAACGGAAATAACGCCTGTCTAAGGGACGGAATCTTCTATGGAGCCAGCGTGACAAACGGCTATGCCCAGCCGGATACCTGTTTCATGTTCGCCTATGATCTGGAAGATAATAAACTCCTCTGGCGAAGCGCTGACCAGACTTATAACTCCATGAACTTTATCTTAAAAGACAATGTCATCCTCTGCGGATACGGCTTCACCTCCGAGGACGACTACCTCTATCAGCTTGATCTTCACACCGGCGAAATTCTCTCCCGCCTGAAACTAAAAAAACAGCCTGACCTACTCGTGTATCAAGATCATATGCTTTACGTCCATACCTACAGCTATAACTACACCATCGAAATAGAATAAGTTTGCCAAAAAGGGCAGGATCCCCAGTCTTCTGGGGATTCTGCCCTCACGCAGTCATAATCTTTACTTTTCCTCCATGCTGACCCCGGCAATCTTAATATTCACATCAAGCACCGTAAGCCCCGTCATGTTCTCGATCGCACTCTTAACCTTCTCCTGCACCTTCTCGCAGACATCCGGAATACTATATCCATACTTCAGGTTCAGCGCCATATTCACACTCACATGTTCCTCTGTCACTTCCACCTTCACGCCCTTGGAAAGATTCTTCATTCCAAGCTTTCCAACCAGCTCATTTGTGATATTTCCAGCCATG
Source organism: Pilosibacter sp. NGB245 (assembly GCF_057397225.1). Taxonomy (NCBI): domain Bacteria; kingdom Bacillati; phylum Bacillota; class Clostridia; order Eubacteriales; family Clostridiaceae; genus Pilosibacter; species Pilosibacter sp. NGB245. Next base: position 2,744,290 of record NZ_CM171584.1, read on the forward strand.
GAATCCACGCCCTCGACCTCAGTTGCTGCCAGGCCGGCAATAATTGCCACGACTTCATCCGCAATCCGGACTTCTCCGATTTTGTCCTTCTCATAAACCTTATGACTGCTTCTCTCTGTTTCCGCTGCCACAATAATTACCTCCTGTATATCAAAGATACTGTTATTATACCATTTTCTCCCCCTGTTGCATAGCTCTTTTTCTCATCCTCTGCCATGTTCCCATCACTCCTCCGCATCCAGCAGCGTGATCACGATCCCGTCCGCCCCGATCTCCGTCTTTCTCTTCACGATATCCTCGATCTGCGCCCGCTCCTGGTCCGTGAGCGATGCCGCGTTCACAACAACGTCCGCCTTCCCGTCCGTAATGCTGACCACCGGGTCCACAAAGCCCTTCGCCTTGAGAAGCGTCTCCGCCGCATTCTCCTTCTCCGAAACCTCCGTCAGACCGATCAGGTTCTGGATCGCCGTCTGCTTCTCCTCCTCCGAGATCTGGTCACTGTTGATGATCTGCATCAACGTCTCCTTGTTCTTCGCCCGGATCTGCTCCCTTCCAAGCTGAACCCCCGCTATGTACTCAGAGATCCCCGTTCCGCCTGTGAGCACCGCCTCGCCCGGATTCTCGATCCCCGCTGCCGCGGTCTCCTCCCCTGCAGCCTCAGATCCAGAAACCTCCGCACTCTCCGGCACCGCAGCCACCTCATTTCCATCCGGAAGCTTCTCTTCGCCGTCTCCGTCCAGACTTGCGATCTCCGTGAGACTTCCATCATCCACTCCGCTCTTCGCCTGATTCTCCGCCAGAATGTCCGAATCGGAAATGTCCATCATCCCCGCCTCGTACACCTCTGCCCCCGCCACTTCCTTCTTCGACGAGTAATTCAGGTATCCCGCCGCCGCGATCATGACTGCCAGTGTCGTGATAATGATCTGATTCCTTCTGAAGATCCGTTTCATCGCAAAACTCCTTCTTTCCCATACTTTCATACTTCCATTCTATGATTCCACGCCTAAAATATGCAGTCCCGGCAGAATACCGATCTATTTTCCCGGCACCATGCACTCATTCCGGACATCCGAAAGTTCCACAGCCGGATCCCGCCCTGGAGAATTTCTTCTCAGGATTCCCCTGCCGCCCGCTTCATCACCTTGATCTTGTTTGCCGGAAGCCCGAGGAGCGCCTCCATGGCCTCCGTGATCTCCGCCCGGATCACCGCGCTTCCTCCCCCGTCCGCGCTGATGATGATCCCTGAGAGTTCCGGCTTCACCTCCTTTTCCATCACCGGCGACTGGCTCTTCCCGTCAAGCACCGTGCTCTCCGACTGATCTTCCTCCCGTATGATCCTGGAACTCCCGGAATCCGCCCCGCTCTCCTCTGTCACCGAGGAGGTGCTGCTCTTATCCACATGCCAGACTCTCTCCTCCGAGGATTTTAAGACTACCATCACATCCGCCTCCCCGACGCCGTCCACACTCCTTAAAAGTTCCCGGATCCGCCGCTCCAGCTCCGCCTCGTAGGAAACACTCTCCTCCTTTGCTGCCGTCTCCGAACCGGCGCTGGGATCCGCCGCACTCTCATCCCCCACATCGGCCAGGACCTCCGCCGCACGATTATTCCACCCGGGATCCGTCTTTCCGCTGTCCGGAAGCGAGATCACAAACAAAAGCAGTCCGGAACAGAATAAAAAGAGCACTTTCTCCTTATTTCCTTTTAACATCGACCTCAATGTCCTGTTCTTCCACTCCATAATACGCTCCTATCTTTCTTCTCACCGAGGCGATCCCCACCCCGGTCTGATCCTGCCTGCCCCTGACCACCAGCTTCACATAGCTGATATTCCCGGCTTCCGCCACATCGACCGAAACGCTCTCACATTCCAGCCCGTCATGCTCCGCCATCGACCGGATATCCGCCTCCGCCGCAGCCCGGTATCGCCCATAAAATTCCCTGATCCGGCGCTCATCTGCCGCCCCCAGCTCTTCCTTCAGCGTCCGGACATCATTCTCAAATGTGATCTTTTCAAAGATCCCCGCCATCGCCGTCTCCATCCCCGTGATCTGTAATACCGGTCCAAACGCCAGAAGGATCATGACCGCGCCAGCAAACAGCCGCAGATATTTCTCATATTTCGGATCCGGCAGAAGGTTCATGACCATCGTCACAAAGATCATGTAAAATACGATGTCACGCACCCAGTTTTCCACTGCTTTCATGCCGTTCACCTCACTTTTCCACCGCTGCTCACACCACTTCCAAAACATCCGTCTGATTTTTCAGACTTCCATACCCGCTCCGCATCTTCAAAACTGCATATTCTCATTTTGTTCATCCCGCATAATACACCGCGTTCGTCGAATAGCTGATCACCGCGATCGTCACGACGAACAGTGCCAGCGAGTACCCCACGATCTTCAGCAGCATCCCATGTCCGGCGGCATTCTGCGTTATACATGCCGTCAGCCGTTTGTCGCACACGGGCTGCATCACGGCTGCCGCCAGATAGTAAAGCACCATAAGGACTGTAAGCTTCACCATCGGAACTGCTGCCAGAAAAAGCAGGACTGCCACTGCCGCTGCTCCGGCTGTATTCTTGATCAGGACCGCCGATCCCAGAAGAAGATCAGAAACCACTCCGGCCCCTGCGCCGACCCCGGGGACTGCCTCGACCGCCCGCATGACCGCCGCGTTTTTCATGGCATCCGCCTGTGGAAGTACCAGCCCCTGGATCAGATGAAATCCCACAACGATCCCGAACATGGTCTTCACCGTCCACCCCACAACCTTTCCCAGAAGCTCCGTCATCACCGAGAACATCTCCTCCCGGAACAGATTTCCGACCAGGGAAATCACCATGTAAAGTTTCATGACCGGCAGAAGGAATCCGGAGACTACCGTCTGGATCACTCCGATGGCTCCGATCGTAAACCCGCAGACCGAGGCGGATGTCACCGCCCCGCCCGCCATCGTCACTGCAAGAAAGTAGGCCGGGAGCATCACTTTCATGAATCCCAGGATCTCCCCCGTCGTCTCCTCCGCGATCCGGATGCTGGAAAAAAAGCCAGCCGCCAGAAAGGTCTGCACACAGATGCAGATCACATAAAATCCCGTCTCCGACAGCTGGCCGGAGCCAAAGATCCCAAAGAAACCGGAGCAGGCCGCCCCGCACAGGGACAGGATCAGGATCTCCGCGAGAAATGATGCGTTTGTCCTGATTTCCGAAAATAACGCGGAGGCGATCCGGTCTCTTCCATACAAAAAGATTTTCTCCATGTCCCCTGCCTGGATCATGTTCATCAGTTCCCCAAATGTCATTCCCGCCGTTTTCTGTTCCCCGATCCGGTCCAGATAATTCTCGATCTCTGAAAGATCAAGAGCCGTACTCCCCGCATCCTGTGTCCATACTTCCTGCCCGGGATCCCCCGGCTCCGCCGCAAATGCGGGAATTGTCCTAAAAAAGTTCCCCGCAAAAAGCCCCATGATCATGAGCATGAACCGGATCAGCACCGCAGATCCCCTACGTTTTCCCGATCTTTTCATTCCATAAACACCTTCAATGACTCCACGAGTGACAGAACAACCGGTGCGCTCACCGCCAGGATCGCGAGTTTTCCCACCATCTCCACCTGTGTCCCCACCGCCGAATATCCCGCATCCTTACAGATCCCAGACGTGAACTCCGCGATGTAAGCGATCCCCGCCATCCGGAGAAGTGTTGTCAAATACACATGCCGGATCCGGATCCCGTTTCCGATCTCCCGCAAAGTCTCGAGAAGGACTCCGAGCTTTGCAAGTCCCAGAAATCCGATCCCGATGGATGCCGCCAGAACGAGATAGACCGCGTACTCCGGCTTCAACGGCTTCAGCTGAGCCGCAAACAGGATCGCCGTAAGCCCCAAAAGCGCCGCCTGTACCACAGACATAGTCATTCCCCCTCACAGTGAAAACAGGTTTTTGATCGTCTCAAACAATTCATAGATATACGGTACGATCCAAAACAGGACCAGAATCAGACCCGCGAGACTCGTGAGAAATGCCTGGTCCTCCCGCCCGCTGTGCTTTAAAACCTGGCACATCACCGAAACCAGGATCCCCACCGCCGCGATCTTAAAGATCAGATTTACCCCCATGTTTCCCCTCCTTTACGCAAAGAGCACCAGAATGAAAAGTCCCGCTGCCATTCCAAGCGACCGGTAAAGCTTCGTCCGGCTCTCCGTCTCCTTTTTCAGGAAAGCAAGCGAGTCATCCGCCTGTTCCAGATAGAAAAGGATCGTCCGCTCCTGGGTCGTTTTGTCCGCATATCCGAGATTTTCCCCCAGCGACCGGAGTGCCTGAAGATCCTCGTTTCTCATCGGCAGATCCTCCGGAAGTCTGTCCAGCTCCTCTTTCCATATCTCAGAAAATGATTTTCCGCGTTCTTCCTCCATCCGTTTTTCCACTCTCAGGAAAAAAAGCCCTGCTTCCGCTTCCATCCCGCTTTTCTCGTCCGCAAATCGTGTTCCGACTTCCTTCAGAGCCTCCGGAAGCGTCTCATTCGAGTAGAGGATCCGGCTCTTCAGATAGACCATCATCTGACGGAAGAGCAGCAAGATCTTCATCCGCGCTTCCCACTCCCCCGCCATCAGAAAACCGCCCGCCACCACCGCTGCCGCCATGCATAAAAGTCCCACATATTTCATATCTTTTCATTCTCCCATTTTCCGGTCATCCTCAGCTGAGATCGGTAACTGAATGCTGCCGCTGCATACCTGTCTTCACAGGTGCTTTTCTCCCTGCATTGACATACAGATTCATCATAGATCTCCGCCACAGTTCCAGGTGTCGGTACCCCAGTGAGGACCACATATCGGGAAAATATCTTTTCGCCCACGATGTCTCTCCACGCCGGACGTTTCATGATGTCCTCCATGTCCGCTCCATGGACCGTGGCGAGGATCCGGCACCCGCATTTCATCGCGTATTTCATCGCCCGGATCTCCTCCTCCCCGCCCGCTTCGTCGACCGCCAGTACCTGCGGTGCCATGGAGCGCAGCATCATGAGCATGCCCACGGCTTTCGGACAGCCGTCCATCACATCCGTCCGGGGACCGAGGTCACACTGCGGGACCCCGCCAAAACAGGCCGCGATCTCCGAACGCTCGTCCACCACAGACACGTTTTTCCCGGATCCCCATGATCCCCCGCTGGAAAGTTCCCGGATCAGATCACGCAAAAGGGTAGTCTTTCCGGCTCCCGGCGGGGAGATCACCAGCGTATCAAGAAACTCTTCCCCTGACAGAAGATGCGGCAGCACGGATTTCGCGCATCCTTTTATCTCGTGGGCGATGCGGATGTTTAAGGATGAGATATCCCGGACTGTTTTTACATGTCCGGACTCCACCACTGCTTTTCCCGTGATCCCGATCCGATGTCCGCCGCGGATCGTGAGAAATCCCTGGCTGATCTCCCGCTCGTAGGCATAGAGGGAATGTCTTGCAAAGATTTCCATGAGAGCTCGGATCAGCTCGGAATCCGCCATGCTCCCATTCTCGATTCCTGAATTTTCTTTCTCATCTTCTATCCGCAGTAATTCTGGATTTCCTCTTTTTTCATCAAAATTCAGGATTTTTTCCCCCTCCGAATCCAGAACGAACACCGGCTTTCCAATCCGTATCCTGATTTCCCGTATTGGTTCTTTCTCCGTGATCACCTGCTCCAGAAATCTCTGGACCATTTCAGCCTTCAATCCGCCATCCTCCCTTCCATTCTGTGATACATCATATGAGACAAGTCCGGAAATATGACTTGGTCGATCTTGTTCTGACAGTCCGCAATTTTGGGAAGGAAATTGCGTTTTGCTCTAAAAGTCCGCAGTTTTGGGGAGAAAATTACTGTCTTCTGATAAAAAAAGCAGATCTACCGGTCAGAAGTATTTCCAACCAGGCAGATCTGCCTTTTTACAATTAACATCCTGTTCTTTCTTAATCTCCGTATACACGAATGATCCCGGAAACCTCCCGCAATACAGACATTCCTTTCACGATCATCAGCGCATCGTTGAAATGTCTCTCCAGCACGGAATCCGTGATCACAACGAGCTCCGCAACTCCGTCTCTCGCACGTTTCTGTACGACCTGGGCGATGCTTACATCGTTGTTTCCGAGAACTCCCGCGATATTCGCCAGAGCGCCCGGCTTGTTCGCAACCTGAAGGCGGAGGAAATATCTCGATCTCGTCTCCTCGATCGGTTTTACCGGATAATTCTTATATGCAACGCCGCCGTTCCATCCACAGTTGTCATGGACGATATTTCTCATGACAATGATGATATCACCCATGACAGCGCTGGCCGTCGGCATCTTTCCTGCACCGCGTCCCATGAACATCGCGTCATCGCAGGCCTCACCATGGACAAACACTGCGTTGAACGAATCGCGGACTGTCGCGAGCGGATGCTGCTCCGGGATCAGCATCGGGTGAACCTTGACCTCGATCTCATTGTTCACCAGCTTTGTGACACCGAGAAGTTTGATCACATAGCCGAATTCCTTTGCATAGCGGATGTCATCGGAGGTGATCTTTGTGATCCCTTCCATGTAGACATCTTTGAATGTCACCTTGGAGTTGAATGCCAGGGAGGACATGATCGCGATCTTTCGGCCCGCATCGTAACCTTCCACATCCGCCGTCGGATCCGCCTCCGCGTAGCCAAGTTCCGTCGCCTTCGCGAGCGCTTCCTGATAATCCATTCCCTCTTCCGACATTTTCGTCAGAATGTAGTTCGTGGTCCCGTTGACGATTCCCATGATCTCCGTCAGCATACTTCCTGCAAGACTCTGCTTTAACGGCCGGATGATCGGGATCGCACCGGCAACGGCAGCCTCAAACTGGATATCGCATCCATTATTTTCCGCAAGTGTCAGGATCTCCTGTCCGTACTCCGCGAGCACATCCTTGTTTGCCGTGACAACCTGTTTTCCTATCTCAAGCGCCTCCACGATATAAGTTCTCGCCGGCTCCACGCCGCCCATCAGTTCGATGACCAGCTGGATTTCATCATCTTCCAGGATTTCCTTCCAGTTGTCCGTCAGGACCTCCTTCGGGATTCCCGGGCGCTCTTTTTTTGTGTTCCTCACCAGGACCTTCTTGATCTCCAGATTAGCTCCCGTTTTCTGAAACATCTCATCCTTTAACATCTCAGAGAGCGCATACACTCCGCTTCCAACCGTTCCGGCACCGAGGAGCGCCGCTTTGATCACCTTTTTCTCTCCCATGGTATTTTTCTCCTTTATCCCGGTCTTCCTTTCCCTGACCAGCGATCAGAAAAGTCTCCGGTTTTCTTTCCACATCTTTCTCCGGTCCGGATACAGGATCCGGTATCGACAGCGTTTCTGTTTCGCTTCTGCTTCATGACCGTGCAGCGTGGACATTTGTCTTTATCGCAGTGCCGTAATTATACTACAACGTGCTAAAAAAAGCAAGAAAAAAAGCGCATCACAGTTTCCTGCCCTGCAATGCACTCGCTTTGTTACTTTTCACGGGTAGGAATTTTCTGAACTGAAAATTCCGTATGATACAGTTTTGGTCGCGGATTTTGCCGATTCGAAATGCGGAGCATCGGCAAAATCCTGTTACAGTGCGCGGGCATGGAGAGCCCGTGTACTGTAACCTCGCTTCGTTACTTTTCACGCCCACAGTTCGCTCTCTTTATCATGTATCCACCGGCACATGATCCCAGTCCGCCTTTTCCCCGACCCCCACGAGCCAGTTCAAAGCTTTATGGCGCTCAAAGACCACGCCGCCGTCCATCCCTGCCGGCGTCGGAAGATCCCGCATCCGCGTATCGGTGCAGGCCCAGTCCAGGCAGAAGATCATGTCACAGGCATCGAGAAGCTCCTTCGGAGATCTCGGTTTTGCCGCATCCAGGATCTCCCGCATTGAATGGAACGATGTCAGGATCCGCGCAGCTTCCGCCACGTCACAGAAATGATCCGGGAAATCAAGCGGTCCCTCGATCAGCCCCAGCGCCCACTCCATCACATGCAGATTTTCGTACTGCCAGGAGTAAGAGATCTTCTCCGATTCCTTCGGCTCCTCATCATGCAGATATTTCCATTCTTTCGGCGAGAAAAAGTCCTCCGCACCGAACTCACGGATCCTTTTTCCAATAAATTCAAGCGCCTCTTTCTGGTCCATCTTCGCAGCAAGCATCGCTTCGGAGAATGCCGCCACGAGAAGAAGTGCTACCGCACGGGCCGCGATCTCATAAGGTGTCCGGCAGTCCGCCTCCGCCTCTGTTTCCAGAAGTGGATAAAATACCGGAACATACACTCCATGAGCCTCAAATTCCCTGCGGTTTCCCTCTCTCCTGTTCAACTGCTCTGCCTCGATATCATTTCCCGGGACATATCCAACCGACTTGTAGGGCAGAAACTGTTCCATCTCACTGTTTCCGTTTCCATCCAGGATCAGCTTCTCCATCCCGGATGTGTCCAGACAGTAAAATCCTCTCTTTTCACCCCGAAACGCCATGACAGCCCGAAGAGTAGAAAGAACGCCGAACAGCGTCTGCTCCATATTTCTCTTTGCAGACTCCTCTTCCTCTGTCAGGAATTCGGACTCCTCCCCCTCAAATGTATAATCCACCGAAACGATGCTCTCGGTTCCCTCCAACTGATAAAGAAGATTCGTCTTCACATCCACCGCGGCAGTCTCAACTCTGGAAAAATGCCCACGCGACCGGTCTGACCAGCCACGGACAAGCTCCTGTTCTTCGCCGCCCGCACTCTCACAATATACCCGGATCGTCACGTCCAGATCCCCGTTATGAAGTTTCAGGTCCGCATCATGAACACTGCCCGGAACGTCAAATGCGTCCCGCAGGCATTTCATAATCTGCTCCGGTGAAGGTTCCTTACAGAAAAGAAAGATCTTCCCTGCGTTCTGTTCCTCTGTCACTCGTTTTTGCCTCCTTGTTTCAATCCGCAATCACTGCTGTCTCATGCGGAATTTTCGGTTCGGAATATCCTCCCCGTGAAAAGTAACAAATACACGCTATTTATGGTAAGGTTCTCCCTGAATGATCCGGTAACTCCGGTAGATCTGCTCCAGAAGAATGACCCGCATGAGCTGGTGCGGGAATGTCATCTTTGAAAAGCTCAGCTTGTAATCGGCCCGTACCAGGACCTGGTTTGAAAGACCCAACGATCCGCCGATGATAAACACGATCTGACTGATCCCGGACACACCCCATTTTTCTATTTTTGCCGCAAGCTCCTCAGAATCCAGCATATTCCCATTGATCGCGAGAGCAACGACAAAACTTCCGTCCTTGATATTGGAAAGGATCCGTTCGCCTTCTTTTTCTTTGATCTGCGTCTCCACTGCCTCGCTGGCACCGTCCGGCGTCTTCTCATCCGCAACCTGGATGATCTCCAGCTTGCAGTACCGGCTCAAGCGTTTGGAATATTCCGCAATCGCATCCTGGAAGAATTTTTCCTTGATCTTTCCGACCGTGATCAGTGTGATCTTCATGATTCCTGCGCTCCGAATTCCAGGATCATGTCATACCAGACTGCCCCGCCGTGGACAGACTCGGACACGCCCATATTTTTATATCCGAATTTCGCGTAATAGTGGATCAGGCGGTCCTTGCATGTGAGGATCAGACCTTTTCTTCCCTTATTTTTCGCATCCCCGATCATGTGGTTCATGAGATCTGCCGCGATCCCCTGACGCTGGTAATCCGGGAGCACGTCCAGACCGAAGATGGACTGGTATGCTCCATCCGTCTTGTGGCAGGCGGAATTTTCGTACATCTCGTCACAGATCGTTTTAGAATCCGTGGCACAGCCGTTGATGAAGCCGATGATCTTTCCCTCTGATTCCGCAACGAAAAAGCATTCCGGGAATGCCGCAATACGGGCTTTAAAAGATTCTCCGGTCGCTGCCTCCGCGGCAGGAAAGCAGATCGCCTCCACCTCGGTGACTGCCGCAAGGTCCGACGGACGGACCGGGCGAATTGTGTATGTCATAGATGTTTTTCTCCTTTTTGATACAACTTAAATTTGTTGGCTGGGCCGCATAATTTTCGTGCAAGCACAACACTTTTTTGCTGGCTAGTCCGCAGTGGGAGCCCTGAATCGGGGCAAGCCCCGACTCAGGGCTCGCGGGCATTCGCCCTATAGGTCCAGCTCACACAATTTTTGCTTTTGTGCAAGCACAACGCTATGCGCGAAAGAAGTACCCCACGCCCCACTTGGTGTGGACGTATTTGGGGTCGCTCGGGCTTGGTTCGATCTTTTCGCGGAGTCTTCTCACATGTACGTCCACGGTGCGAACATCTCCGTTTACCATGGCCTTATTGCCCCATACGTACTCTAACAGCGTCTCACGGCTGTAGACCTTGTTCGGATTCGTGACAAGAAGTTCCAGAAGATCGAATTCCTTCGCAGTCAGGTTGATCTCCTTGTCCTTGATGAAGACTCTGCGGCTCTCTCTGTCGAGCTTTAAGTCGCCTTCTGTCACCACACTCGATTCCTGGCGTTTCGCGCCGCCGTTCTTCTTATTATTTCTCCGGATGATCGCCTTGATCCGCGCTTTTACCTCAAGAATATTGAACGGTTTCGTGATATAATCATCCGCTCCGTACTCCAGACCCAGGATCTTATCCATATCGTCTCCCTTTGCCGTCAGCATGATGATCGGCATCTCGGAAAATTCCCGGATCGTCTGGCAGACCTCAAATCCATCGTGTCCCGGAAGCATGACGTCCAGAAGTACCACATCGTACTCCCGCTCTTTTGCCCTCTCGATCGCCTCATCGCCGTCGTAGGCGCAGTCCACCTCATATCCATCCTGTTCCAAACTGAAGCGGATTCCCTTCACGATCAGTTTTTCATCATCAACTACCAGAACTCTTGCCATCTTACTCCTCCATGTTATGCTGTGATCGATAACAGCTCTCATCAATCCCTGTAACCGGATCTGCCATTTTTCCTTTCCCAATGCAGGATCCGCAAACCTGTTTTTCTGATCTGCTGTCTCTCTTTATGATGTTTTTTCAGTTATACTATACTGTAATACTGTCTTTGATCTTCTGGAATCCAGCTTCCTTGATCCCGGAGATCTTCATGATATCTTCGATCTTCTTAAATCCCCCGCTCTTTTCGCGGTAGCGGATGATATCCTCCGCCTTCGACTCCCCGATGCCCTTTAAGGTCATCAGTTCCTCTTTCGTCGCTGTATTCAGGTTGACAAGTGAAGAAGATCCCGACATCTGATCCTGCCCGGAATTTTTACCTGCTGACGTACCGCCTGCCGGAAGCGATGCAGCTTCTTCCTTATTATAGATCGTGATCTGCATCCCGTCACTGACCTTCGACGCGAGGTTGATGCTCTCACGCGCCGCATTCTCCGTAAATCCGCCTGCGGCATCCACCGCCTCGTAGATCCGGCTGTCCTCGGAAAGCTCATACACGCCGGGATTTGCAACCTCTCCGCAGATATACACATAGATCCCTGCTGCCTTCGAGTTATCCACTTCCACCTGCGTTTCTGAAGGACTTTTCCCCGTCCCGGTTTCATTTCCGGCTTCCCGGGATTCCCCGACGCCGCTCTCACTTTCAGTCTGCGGATTTTTTTCTCCGTCAGGGATTGATGAATCCGTGCTCAACTTCGTATTTTTCTCAGCATCGCGTTTCCCTTCGGATCCCATAAGTTCCTGCATTGACCCGCTCATGACGACCGCCCCGGAATCATCCAGCTCCCGAATCCCGTTCTCCTTTTTAGACATGCCAAACACAAGTCCGGCTGCGATCAGGAAAGCCGCAGCCGCCAGAATTTTCTTCTTATTATCTTTCATATGTTTCCCTCCTGAATCTTCAGGGGGGATCGTTCTGCCTGATTCTATTTTACCGAATCATAAAGGCAAAAGCAAGAGGGTTTTCTTCTGTCATTTTCCTTCATTGCATTTCAAGACATTTTATGCTATATTTGGCGAAAGATCTACAATATTTACTTTCTAAGGGGAATTACTGCTATGGAATTACATCTGATCCACTTTCTGATCATCTGCCCGCTCGTATTTCTCGCCGGATTTGTCGACGCGGTAGCCGGAGGCGGCGGTCTGATCTCGCTTCCTGCCTATCTGATCGCGGGTTTTCCGGTCCACTTCGCGATTGGAACGAATAAGCTGAGCTCCGGCATGGGAACTCTGATCGCAACTGCAAAATATGCAAAAAACGGCTACATTGCCTGGAAGAACGCAGTTCTCTGTATCATCACTGCTCTGATCGGCTCTTCTATCGGCGCAAAGCTTGCCCTTCGGTTAGATGATTACTACTTTAAACGCCTGATCCTTGTGATCCTGCCGTGTACCGCTCTCTACCTCATGTTCGGAAAACCGTTCATCGGAGAAAAAGAGGCATTCCCGCTCCACAAAATGATCCTCTTCAGCGCATTTATCGCCTTTGTCATCGGCATCTATGACGGCTTTTACGGTCCTGGAACAGGAACATTCCTTCTGCTTCTCCTCACAGGAGTCGCCCACATGGGCCTCAAGGAGGCGAACGGGATCACAAAAGCGATCAACCTGACAACAAATCTGACTGCGCTGGCGGTCTACCTGATGAATGGCAAGGTGATTTTTCTCCTCGGTCTTACCGCCGGCCTGTTCAGTATCGCAGGAAACTATCTCGGTGCAAAGTGTTTCGATAAAGGCGGTGCAAAATTCGTAAAACCGCTGATGCTGGTGGTCCTCGTGATCTTCTTTGTGAAAACACTGAGTGAGATCATGGCAGGGTAAAGGAGCATTGTCCATGAATTTGATCCAGGATCAGGAGATTCTGATCTCCGTAAACGGAATTGTGAAACAATTTTTCTTTTCACCTGCGCTCCCGGATGATGCATCCGCGATCCTTTCCCTCTACCGGTCCCACATCGGCAGAGAATTCTGCGCCTGGACGGATGACTATCCGTCTGCTGATACGATCCGTTTCGATCTCGCCAGGAATTCCCTGTTCTGCTTAAAGACAACGACCGGGCATGATCTCGCCGGAGTGATCTCCTTCGACGCCGATCCGGAGACCGATATCCTGGACTGTTGGTCGAAAGAACTCGTTCCGTCCGTTGAATTTGCCCGGGTCGCTGTTTCCCTGAATTATCAGGGCCGCGGGATTGCTGGAAGGCTTTTTACCTGCGCTATGGAGGAAGCCAAAAGGCGTGGTTTTCGTTCCGCCCATTATCTCGTCGCAAAGACGAACGAAAAGGCGCTCCGCGCGTACCGAAAGCTGCAGTTTTCCATGGTCGGTGAATGTGTATATCATGGTGTGGATTACTGGTGCTGTGAAAAAGAACTTTCCTTGATAGCTCAAAAGGCTGCCCGCACATAATGCAGGGCAGCCTTTTCTAATCTGTACTTTCTACTTTTGGACAACGTATGATTCCAATCTCCTGATCCCGGTATTATTTCATATACTCCGGTGTCACATTTCTTCCAAGATCCTCTAACATCTTCTTGTCACTGCGGATCGTCGCACATGCAACCGTTGTCAGCATATTTCCTGTGATCGTCGCGGATGCTCCGGACTTGAATGCGGTCTCGCCGTCGTTTGTGAGAAGTGCGCGGCCTGCTCCAAGACGGATGTTTGCCTCCGGGTTGATGTAGCGGAAGAACGCAACCGTGCGGAGAATATCATCCTCGGAGATGCGCTCCAAATGCTCAAGCGGAGTTCCCGAGATCGGCATCAGTGCATTTAACGGGATGGAATCGATTCCAAGCTCTGCAAGGCTTACCGCCATGTCGAGACGGTCCTCCCAGGTCTCTCCCATTCCGATGATACCGCCGGAACATGCACACATTCCTTCCGCCTTGATCATCTTTAAAGTATTGATCTTCATATCATAAGTATGCGTCGTGCAGATGTTCGGGAAATTTCTTCTGGATGTCTCAATATTGTGATGATAGCTTGTAACACCAGCCTCGTGAAGTCTGTGGAGCTGCTCCGCACTCACAAATCCCATGGATGCGCAGAGGCCGATCTTACATTCCTTCTTCATCGTCTCATAAGCATGGATCGCTTTCTCAAACTCTTCTCCGGTCAGTGCCTTTCCGGATGTCACGATAGAGAAACGGTCAACACCTTCCGCCTCATTGACACGGCACATCTTCACGATCTCTTCCTCCGGAAGGAAATCATAAACCTCGCAGTTTGTATGATGATGAGCAGACTGTGCGCAGTACTTGCAATCCTCTGGACATCGTCCGCTCCGTCCGTTGATAATGGAACAAAGGTCTACCTTATCTCCCACACATGCCTTGCGGATCCGGTCTGCTCCCTCACAGAGCTCCTTCAGATCGCATGTCAGAAAGAAATTCAGGTCATCCTCTCTTGTGATTCTTCTTCCGTCGATAATCTCCTGTGCCAGTGTCAGTGCGTCCATAATGTTCTCCTTTTCCTGATCTTATCCTGCCTGCCGCAAACCTCTTTTACAGTCAGCAGATGTATTATTTCGTTGTAATTCCAGAGCAGATTTTCCCACTTTTTTTGTAGGATTTTTCTCATTTCTCTCACATCTGCCCAAGTTTGATTGTAAACTCTTTTGTTACGTTATAGTTTACAATTATATGGTAGATTCTGCCAGATGTCAACCATTTTCACGTTAAAGTTTACTATTCGTCCCACCAATCCCTAGCGGTGAGGAGCCGAACAGGAGTGCCTTGATTCGAGAATCTGGTTCCTCTAAAAAACAGCAAAAATCCCCACCCAAATTCCACCTACATTTTGTCGCATATGCCTGTATACAATTTTTCCTCTCTATGATAAGATAATTCACGTTCGTTTTATCAAAAAATTTCCCATTTCGAAAGAAGGTAATCTCTACATGGCAACTTCCATGATCAAGGGCAGTCCTCTAAAGTCCATGCTGCAGTTCGCACTGCCCCTCTTAGTCGGCAACCTCCTGCAGCAGACATACAACATCATCGACGCCGCGATCGTCGGACAGTTACTCGGCGCACAGGCACTCGCGAGTGTCGGGGCCAGCACCAGCGTCCAGTTCCTCGTCCTCGGCTTCTGTATGGGAAGCTGTACCGGTTTCGGCATTCCGGTCGCAAAATATTTCGGCGCCGGCGACCACAAACGCATGAAAGATTTTATCTTCAACGGAGCAATCCTCACCGCAGTGATTGCAGTCATCGTGACCACGCTCTGCGCTGTTCTGTGTCCGTGGATCCTGCACATGCTTTCTGTCCAGAGCGATATCTACGCAAACGCATATATCTATCTGATGATCATTTTCCTCGGGATCCCGTTCACCCTGCTCTACAATTACTTATCGAGTATCCTGCGCGCAGTCGGTGACAGCCGTACACCGTTCATCTTCCTGGCATTCTCCGCGGTGCTCAATATCTTTCTGGATCTCTTTTTCATCGTTGTCGCAAAGTGGGGATGTGCCGGAGCTGCCTTCGCAACGATCGCATCCCAGGCGATCAGCGGAATTCTCTGCCTGTTCGTCATTATCCGGCGCATGAAGATCTTATGGCTCTCGAAAGAAAACCGTGTGATCAAAAAAGACGCGATCGCAGAGCTTCTCCAGATGGGACTCCCGACCGGTCTCCAGTTTTCCATCACGGCGATCGGCAGCATGGTCATGCAGTCCGCAAACAACGGACTCGGCGGTGACTATGTCTCCGGCTTTACCGCAGGTGTGAAGTTAAAACAGTTCACCCTGTGTCCGTTCGATGCGATCGGAACCGCTGTTTCTGTCTTCTGCAGCCAGAACCTCGGCGCCGGTCAGTCAGCCCGAATCAAAAAAGGTCTGAAAGAGGGAATCGCCCTCGGGATTGGCTACGGAGTCTTCGCAGGATTGATCCTGATCTTCTTCGGACGTCCGCTCTCCATGATCTTTGTGAGCAAAGATGCCGCAGGTGTTCTCGACGCCTCCGCCCAGTATCTGCGCTGCATGGGATTCTTTTACTGGACACTCGGGATCTTAAACATCACCAGAATGGTGACGCAGGGACTCGGATATTCCGGAAGAGCATTTTTCTCCGGGGTGACAGAGATGTTCGCCCGCACAATCGTCAGCCTCTGCTTTGTCGGTCAATTCGGCTATAACGCGATCTGCTTTGCCGACCAGACCGCCTGGGTTGCTGCCTGCTGCTATATCGCTCCGACCTGCTTCTATTGTGTGAAAAAAGTCACACGGATGCTGCAGACCACAGAAGGTAACTAAAATATTGACACATCCAGGTTTCTGGCGCAGTCGTTTGCGACAATCTCAAGCTTTACGCGAGTGCGCATTGACACATAATTTTCTTTGATTATCAGGATGTTCCATCAGAATTTTCCTTAAACAAAAATATCTCCGACACCAGATTTTTTCCGTGTCGGAGATATTTTTTCGTAAACAAGTGAAAACTCGCTTCGCGAGTTTCCCCTTGTTATCGCGACAGTCGCCAAGGTCTCGCGCAAGCGCGGACTTTGGCTCGTTGTTCGCGTAAAAAATGAGCCAGGAACCACATTCACATGCGCCCCTGGCTCATTCTCACCCTATCAGGTTTTCTCGATCAATTCCAAACTTAAATCTTACTTTAACTCGTCCGGGATCCACCATAATCCATCGTTGTTCTCTTCCATGTACTGCTTGAACTCGTCGGAATGATAAGCATCCACGATCGCTTTTGCCCACTCAGCATCCCTGTTCTCTTCCTTTACAACAACCTGAAGAACAAGATGATCCTGGATATCCTCAGTTGCAAGTGCTGTGGACGGGTCGATGCCTGCGTTATATACAACGCTGCCGGTGATCGCTACATAGTCAAAGTCCTGAATTGCAGCCGGGATCGTTAAGCTCTTCATCTCTGTGAACTCGATGTTGTGCGGGTTCTCAACGATGTCATCCTGGGTTACTGCGGACGGATCCACATCATCAGCAAGCTTGATCCAGCCGATCTTCTGAAGCATCAGGTAGCATCTTGCGGTGTTGGATGCGTCATTCGGAACTGCAACCTTTGCTCCGTCCGGGATCTCATCGACAGACTTATATTTTGCGGAATATACGCCTGCCGGTACTGTCGGGATCGGGCTTAATGCAACGAGATCCGCATTATAGTTCGCGTTGAAGTTTTCCATATATGCGGTGTGCTGCTCTACGTTGACATCGACGTCGCCGTCATTCAGTCCGATATCTGCTGTCTGAAGGTCGGAGAAGTCAACTCCCTTTACGGTATATCCCTCTTTCTCGAGGATCGGAACGATCGCCGCCTCAAAAAGCTCTGTGTACGGTCCCTGGGACTTACCATAGACGATCTCTTTCTTGTCGCCGGTGGTGTCCGCTGCTGCCTCTGTGCTGTCTGCCTGTGTGTCCTGGCTCTCAGCAGCCTGTGCCGCTGTTGTAGCTGCTGTCTCTGTCTTTCCGCATGCGGCAAGGCTTAAAACTGTCGCTCCCATCAGTACTCCTGCAATCACTTTTCTCATAATTCTTTCTCTCCTCTTCTTTTATTTATGTTGTCTTAACTTTCCGGAAATCGTATTTCCAAGAATCTGCAACAGCTGTACCAGAACGACCAGGATCACGACCGTGAGGATCATGAGCGGGGTGTTCATCTTCTCATAACCATATGTCAGCGCCAGGTCACCGACTCCGCCTCCGCCGACATAACCAGCCATCGCGGATGCTCCGAGAAGTCCGATGGTTCCTGTTGTAAGTGCAAGCACCATGGAACCCAGGGTTTCCGGAACCAGGAAATAGCGGATGACCTGCCAGGTTGTCGCACCCATGGCCTCAGCCGCCTCCAGGATTCCCGGATTGATCTCAAGCAGGCTGTTTTCCATCAGTCTTGCAAGATACGGACTTATGTAAACAACTAACGGGACCAGCGCCGCCGTACTTCCGATCGTTGTTCCGACGATCGCGCGTGTGATCGGCATGATCGTTACAAGCAAAATTACGAACGGAATGCTTCGCACCACATTGATATAAGCGCTCACGATCCAGTATAACGGCCGGTTCTCCGCAAGTCCGCCTTTTCTGCAGAGGACCAGGATCAGGGCCAGGATCATACCGATGATCGTTCCAACAAGGAGCGACCAGCCGACCATGTAGAGAGTCTGTCCTCCATTTAACAGGAGACGTTCCACTGTGACCTTAAAGATCTTTGTTTTCATGAGTTCTTCCATCTTACTCCACCTCCATCCGTTCTCTTAAGACGCCGTTTTTATCGATCTGCTCTTCCGCTTTCCGGATACTCTCATCGTCACCGATGAGCTGTAAGATAAAGACGCACATAACGCTGTCTTCCAGTTCCTGGACCGCTGCGCCGAGGATATTGACCACGACACCGTCCGTCTTGCAGATATCGGAGATCACCGGACGTTTCACGCTGGAACCGATGAATTTCAGGCGTTCGATGCGGAAATTTTCTTTCTGTTCCTTTACGAGACTCACGATACTGTCCGGGATCTGGTCACGGATGACCGTCTGGACAAACCGCTTTGTGACCGGCATCTTAGGAGATCCGAATACCTCAAGAACACTTCCGGATTCCACGATCTTTCCGCTCTCCATGACGGCTACCTTGTTGCAGATCATCTGAACGACCTGCATCTGGTGTGTGATGAGAAGGATCGTGACGCCCATCTCCCGGTTGATCCGCTTTAAAAGCTTTAAGATCGACTCTGTCGTCTGCGGATCCAGGGCACTTGTCGCCTCGTCGCAAAGGAGAAGCTCCGGGTCGGTCGTCAGCGCTCTCGCAATCCCGACACGCTGTTTCTGTCCGCCGGACAGCTGGCTGATATAGGTATCTTTCTTATCTTCCAGTTCAACGATCTTTAATACTTCCATGACCTTCTTATCGATCTCCGCTTTCGGAGTTTTTGCTAAGATCAGCGGAAGTGCAATGTTATGGTATACCGTCTTGGACTCCAGGAGATTAAACTGCTGGAAAACCATTCCGATCTTTCTTCTTAATGTTCTGAGTTCCGGCTTTTTCAGTGTGGAAAGCTCCTTTCCACAGACAGTGACTTTTCCGCTGTCTGCCGTTTCAAGGCCATTTACCAGGCGGATCAGCGTAGACTTTCCGGCTCCGGAAAATCCGATGATGCCGCAGATATCACCTTTTTCCACATGGATACTCACATCGTCCAGCGCGTGGACGGTTCCGTATTTTCCTGAAAAGGTTTTGCTTACATGTTCGATCTGGATCAATGTTTCTTCCTCCCAAATAAAAAACCCGGAAGCGTTTACACTTCCGGGCGCATTTTCTGGCATTAACAGGAAACTATTTTCTGTATACAGGTACATGACCGCACAGCAAAGCTCCTGGCCGTAAAAAACGCCCGGAAATACACATGCAACAGCAACAACACATATTGTTCATATCAATTCTTCCAGCATTTCCCATACCTGTATCTCCTTTCCGACCGCCGTCATCCCGCAGTCCTGTGTTTCCTCATCGTCTGAACTTCCTGTTCAAATCCGATGGCGCTATCATACCCTTCATTTCCTATTTTGTCAATATGTTTTTATAATTTTTAAACCATATATTTAATTTTTTTAAACTTCTCGCGCTATCGTTTTAAAATTTTCATATTGTTTTCAGGATATCTTGCGTCGCGCTACCACCGGAACACCACGATCCCAGCAATCGCCAGAACTGCACCGATAAGTTTTCTCCACTCAAACGCCGCTTTCTCAACACCGAAGAGACCAAATACCTCCGCCACATAGGAGACCAGGATCTGGGTCACAACGATGAGCAGTGTCGCCTTTGCCGGACCCAGGCCGTCCATACTTTTGATCACGGTCCAGGTAATAAATGCGCCCATGACACCGCCAAGCAGCATGTACTTCCGGTCAATGGAAAACATCCCCCAGATTTCCCCGCGTCCGGTAACGAAATATAAGACCACGCAGGTCACAAGCGCCGTCATCTGCACCCATCCTGCTGCCGCCCAGATGCTGCTCTGCTTCGTCACCTCCGTGTTAAAAATCCCCTGCAGACTCATAAGCGCTCCCGAAAGCAGTGCCACCAGAATTCCCCACATATAAAAAACCTCCTGAAACCATGTTTCCCTTAGGATTCCATGATCAGGAGGTTTTTATACCGGCTTTTACACGCCAAATGTTATCTTGTCACAACGATTCCGTTTACTGTCCATGCACCGTCCGCATCAACCGTATAACCATCCGGAGTTGTCGTTCCGGAATACATGGCTCCGCGGTGTCCGTTGGAGGTCTCCTCGAAATAATAGCAGCGAAGCTTGCCGTCATTTCCTTTGATCCAGTTCCATCCGGTCGTCATTCTTCCAAGTGTGCTGTCAGAAACCGGATTAAAGAAGTACCATCTTCCATCGCTGTCTTTAAACCAGCCTGTCTGCATGACACCATTTGCATCGAAATGGAACCAGGAATCCTTCGGCTGTCCTGCTCCTGCATATGGATTCTCAATATGTGCCCATGCAGATACAAGATTCTTTCCGTTTGCTGCATTCTTAAAGTACCAGTTTCCCGCTGCATCCTGACTCCAGCTTCCTGCCGTCATTCCATCAGAAGCAGATGTATTTTTCTTCTTTGAAGAAGATCCTGCCGGTTCTCCGGATTCTCCGCTATCCGAGTCACTGCTGTCGTAAGTCATTTGCTTGATCTCGAATGTCAGATTCGGATATCCTGTGGATGTTACAACAACTGTATACGGCTCTTTGCCATCAAATACACTGCTGTTTGCAAGATCGATCGTTCCGTCACTCTTTACGATCACAACAGCGCCTTTTCCGGATGCCGCATATTCCTTACCGTTGACCGATACCTTTGTGATGTTCTTTAAGTAGTTCGTGAAATCAGCTGCATCTGCAGAACCTTTTTTGATGACTGCCGGTGCACTGTAATCTCTGTTATAGTATGCAGGATTCGTATCGCTGCTGAGTACAAAATCTGCCTCGATATCTGCCCATTTTTCATTCTTATCAGAGATTGTAAGGGTATACTTTCCAGGCATTGCGTCTGTATAAGTGAGCGCTCCGTCTGCAAAGGATGTCTTCAGTCCCGTGACCTGATACTCCGGATCAAATCTTTCCGGAAGTTTCACCGTAACAGCGACAGATCCGTTTCCGGACTTTCCGTCAGCCACTTCAGCCTGTGTGCCATCCTTCATCGGTACATAAAGATCCGTGTCGATCTCATAAGCGCCTGCGCTTGTGAGGTATGTGATCTTATCGATGGTCTTTCCCATGATATCCTTGTACGGCTCCACGCTGGCATCGACGCCATGGCTCTCTTTTGTATATCCGGTGTAAATTCCAAGCTCGTTTCCGCGCCAGATATTTTCGAGATGGCGGAGACCATAGCTCTTTCCGTCCTTTGTCTCAAGAATCACTTCATAGATCGAACTGTTTGTCACAGACTCGTCAAGTCCGCTCACATTGATCTGGTAATCTCCGCGTGTCGTCTTTGTCGTGATCTCTGCGGTTGCTTTTGATTTTTCAGCGGACTTTCCATCCTGGAATTTTGTCTCAGAGAACTCAAAATTTCCATCTTTTCCAACGGTAACTTCTTTATAAAAGTCCGGTTTTTCCTCCGGGCTTAAAACATAATACGCATAGGTATCGTTCTCAAATAAGGTGTCTCTTCCTTTGTATGTGTTTGTCTGCTGTTTTCCGCGAAGGGTTGTCGTGATCGTCAGTTCCTTGCTACAATCTCCCACGTGGGTCAGTTTTTCAAGGGCCTTATCAGAATTTACCTTCAATTTAACCGGGAATGTAACTCCGTCGATCTTTGATCCGTCTGAATTCTTATGGTAAGATCCATTCGACAGTGATTTTGTACGTGTCTTCTGATACGTTGCAGATGTCATCGCATCCACCGGAATGTTATTTGTATTCAGATCATTCTTGTAAAGCTCGTCATACGGAATATTCATCAGCGCATAAATTTCCTGTTCCTCGACCTTCAGTTCTGTCTGGATCACAAAAATTCCATTTTCCGTTACAAAGCGGATTCCGGTGATCGTTTTTCCGATAAGCGATTTATAATGATCCGGCTTCAAATCGCAGCCTTTGCTCTTTGTTGTGAAACCGGTTGAGAATCCCAACTCTCCTTTTCTAAGGAATGTGTTTTCAAGAAGGCGAAGCCCGTAGCTGTCCCCCTTATCCGTATCTAAAACCACCTCATAGACTGCGTTGCTGGAAGACGCAATCAGCTCCTGATAATCCTGAATCGTAATCTCATAGTCGCCATGATATGACTTGTTTTCTTTCTTTCCAGGCTGGTACCGTCCGGAGCAGGCAACGATCGTTGCAGTAGTATCGACTTCCTGTTCCTCACCCTGGAACTTACTGAATTCCGGCTTTCCATTCTCATCAAGCCCTATTAGTTCCTTATAAACCTTCGGCGTATAACCGTTCGGAAGTACAGCATATGTATAGTCCTCTTCCTCATCAAACAGATTATCATTATAGGTAGAATCACTTGCCGAGGCGACAGTAACCTTTTCCGCATTGGACGCTGAAACCCTCTTAAATCCATCTAAAAGAGACAAATTCTCTACCCGTACCGGAATGATCGCTCCTTTGATCTCGCTTCCATCTTTTGAATGATAAGTGCCATTTACTAAAGTCTTTTTTTTCGTTTTTTTCTTTGTCGCAGATGAGACAGCATCTACTTTTGTCTCATTCTCAATGTCCTTCCCATATACCTCATCATACGGCACATTCATCAATACATATCCGGAACCAGTTTCATCCTCAGAATTTTCATTCTGTTCCTCAATCTCCTGATCTTCACTCAGCTCCGCTGCCTTCACACCGGAATCAGAATTACTTCCCACCACTTCCGCAAGCGCTGCTGTCGGAATCGCTCCGGCAACCATCGCCGCACTTAACAGAACTGCAAGCGTTTTCTGCTTTTTCATGACCTTTCTCCTTTCCGCACCATCCCTGGTATTGAAATTAGCTTCAGCTAACCCATGTTTTCATAACTGCATTTCGGATCGCACACACTGTCCTTTATCCATTCGTTCGCAGATCTTCTCCCCTGCCTATCCTATCTGTCAGAAAAGAATTTGTGAGATTCGCGTGCATGAAATACGATCTGCCTCAGCACACCTTTTGTTTCATTCTGCCGTGCAGAAAATGCAATTTGCTTTTTGAACAAGTATAGGGTTAGCTATTGCTAACTCATTTGTAGTAATATCCTACCTCTCATCCAAACTTCTGTCAAGAAAAGAGGACCGCCGACGCACTGGGTCGATGGTCCTCTTTCCTTTATTTATGCCGCTTTATGCGGAAAAATGAGAATTTTTTCCATTTTTATTTACACGAACAACGAGCCAAAGTCCGCGCCTGCGCGAAACCTCGTGCTGTCGGTCCTACGTTTATTTTCTCTTTCTGCACGCCGCCATCGCCAGATGCTTCGCCAGCACCGCCGTCGTCACAGCACCGACGCCGCCCGGCACCGGTGTCGCCGCGGATGCCTTTTCTTCCAGACCATCCCAGAGGACGTCTCCGCAGAGTTTTCCGTTCTCATCCACATTGATCCCGACATCGATGAGGACAGCTCCCTCTTTTAAGAATGACGCATCCAGCATCTTCGCCTTTCCTGCTGCCGCAACGAGGATATCCGCCTCCTTGCAGACAGCCTTCAGATTCTCGGTCTTCGTATGGCAGATCGTCACCGTCGCATTTTCCTTTAACATCAGCATGGACAGCGGACGTCCGACTACCATGCTGCGTCCCACGATCACCGCGCGTTTTCCGGTGATCGGAAGGTCGAATGCCTTCAGGACCTCAATAACCGCCTCCGCCGTACACGGAGCAAATCCATCTTTCTCACCGGCAAACACCTTTGCCGTATTGACCGCGCAGATCCCGTCGAGATCCTTTTCCGGACGGATCATCGCCTCGGCGCGCTTTTCATTGATGTGCTTCGGAAGCGGACGGAATAACAGGATCCCGTCGATCGTCTCATCATCATTGATCTTCTGGAATTCCGCAAAGAACTCTTCCTCGCTGATATCCGCCGGATATGCAAAAGACTTCGATTCCATTCCATATGCCGCAATGCGTTTCATGACATTTCTCTCGTAGGAGAGGTCATCCGGGCGCTCCCCGATCCGGACAATGGCCGCTGTCGGCACATATCCGTTTAATTCCTGGTTCATGGAAAGAACCTGTTCCTTGATCTTTGCAGAAACCTCTGCTCCCTTTAATGTAATCATCCTCTTACCGCCTTTAACACAATCTCGTAGATCCGGTCTGCCTGTTCCGTTCCCTTCTTTATAAGAAGTTCCGCCTGCTGGTTCACTGCTTCGGCATACTCCCGGTCCTTCATCATCTTCGTATTGATATACACGCTCATGACCGCGCCGAGAAGCGCCGAACGGATTCCCTGGATCCCGACTCCGGCGTCGCTGACCGCAAGCCGGCTGCCGTTCAATGCCAGGAACTCGATATCATCCATCACGCTGACCGCCCGCTCCATGACTTCCATCGGAACCTGCGCAGCAGCTTTCAGGCACTCTTCCATCCGCTCTTCCTTTGCTTTTTTCTCCTCGTCCGTCTCCGCCTTCATGCGGTAAACCTCCGAAAGCGGCTCAAACGCCTGCTCGTCCGCCTTCTCGAGACGGATGAAATCCATTCTCGCTTCCTGTAATCGTACAAGGATCTTCTGGATCTCTTCCTCATATATTGCAAATTTCTTTTTCCCTGTCGTCAGGTTTCCCACCATCTCGCCGAGGGCTGTTCCGACAGCGCCGTAAACCGCCGCTGCGCTTCCGCCTCCCGGAGTCGGTGCCTTGGATGCCAGAACTTCCAGGTATTCATTCCACTGTCCCATGACATATTTCCTTCCAGATTTTCTCTCCGCAGTTTTGCTTTGCGTTCTAAACCGGCAAACGCTGCGGCCGTTGCTGTATTGTGCGGAATCGTTTACGGAATCTTCTGTTCAGAAAATTCCTGCACGCACCCAACAGCGTTCTTCGGATTATTATCCATGATTTTGCGATTCTTGTCAATCCTGGAACGCTTTTTCCTATCGTTTCTATAGGATGATTCAGGCACTTTTATGCATAAATCTGTCTCCGAACCGTCATTGTGACCGGTCTCTGCCTGCTGAATCTGATATCAGCCATCTGCAATATTCTTCCATATACAGTCGCCTTTTCCTGACATTTTATATTTCATATCGTCAAACCTCGTCATCCTGCTTCTCTGTCGCCTGCATTTATACACTTGATATGCATAATATGCAAAATTTCTTTATAAAAATACATTTTATGCTTGACATACCGTATATTCAGTTGTATATTTATGAAGCACAACGAAAATAAAACGTCTGAAATAAATCGGAGGACTTGATTATGAAAGAGAAAGTTGTTTTAGCATATTCCGGCGGTCTTGATACCACCGTACTGATCCCGTGGTTAAAGGAAACTTACAACTACGACGTTATCTGCGTCTGCATCGACGTTGGACAGGGAAACGAGCTTGACGGTCTGGAAGAAAGAGCAAAATACTGCGGCGCTTCCAAATTATATATCGAACACGTTGTTGATGAATTCTGCGACAATTATATCGCTCCGTGCGTAAAGGCAAATGCGACATACGAGAACAAATACCTTCTCGGTACTGCAATGGCCCGCCCGCTGATCGCAAAGATCCTCGTTGATATTGCAAAAAAAGAAGGCGCTGTTGCGATCTGCCACGGTGCTACCGGTAAAGGAAACGACCAGGTTCGTTTCGAGCTCGGTATCAAAGCCCTTGCTCCGGATATGAAGATCATCGCTCCGTGGAGAATCTGGGATATCAAATCCCGTGAAGATGAGCTGGAATACTGTGCAAAACACAACATCGAGCTTCCGTTCAAGAAAAATGACAGCTACAGCCGTGACCGCAATATCTGGCACATCAGCCATGAAGGTCTTGAGCTCGAGGATCCGTCTCTGGCTCCGAACTACGACCACATGCTCGTACTCGGCGTAACACCGGAAAAAGCTCCTGATAAAGATACAGAGATCTCCATCACATTCGAAAAAGGTGTTCCGGTCGCATTAAACGGCGAGAAGATGAAATTCTCCGAGATCCTCACAAAGTTAAACGAGCTCGGCGGCAAGAACGGTATCGGTATCACAGATATCGTTGAGAACCGTATGGTCGGCATGAAGTCCCGTGGTGTCTATGAGACTCCTGGCGGAACCATCCTTCTCGAAGCTCACAAGCAGTTAGAGGAGCTGATCCTGGACAAGGAGACCTTAAAATTCAAGAAGAACATCGACAACGAATTCGCTGATGCTGTTTACTCTGCAAAATGGTTCAGCCCGTTACGCGAGGCATTACAGGCATTCGTTGAGTCCACACAGGAATATGTAACCGGTGAGTGCAAGATGAAACTCTACAAGGGCAACATCATCAAACAGGGTACAACCTCCCCGTACTCCTTATACAACGAGAGCATCGCGTCCTTCACAACCGGCGATCTCTACGACCACCACGACGCTTCCGGCTTCATCAACCTCTATGGCCTTTCCACAAAGGTTCGCGCGATGAAGAAGGCAGAGATCGAGAAAAATCAGAACCAGAACTAATCCAGTTCTCTCATAAGAACTTAGGCAGACAGCCCCGGCAGGGATTTCCCGCCGGGGCTGTTAATATCTGTTTACCAGAAGTTTCTACAAAAAGACCGGGAACATTTTTCCTGCTCCCGGTCTTCTTTCTATGGATGCGCGATACATGCCGCTCCTATCTGTGCGTTCTGTCAATTACTTCGCATCTTTTTTATAATTCTTCCTGGCTTACTCCCTCCAGTACAATATGGCCTCCAGGTAAAAGCGCACCGCCACAGCCATCTACTCGTTTCGTACCTGCCGCATAGAATTCACCATCAATGCACATTATGCTGTTTAGCATCGTACTCATCGCCTGATCTACCGGAACAGGAACAATCTTATGCCCCATCTCTTCCAGTATTTTTCTTGTATCTCCGGAAATTCCATACTCCACTTCAAGTCCCTGGGCCCTCGTAAGGCAATTGATATATGGAGCATTCACCAGCTGCTCCGGAGTCATGTCGAAATCAATTGCATTCACGATTCCCTGAAGAGTTCCCGTAATAATTCTCGGTCCACCTGCTGCCCCGATTGCAAGGAATGGTTTTCCATCTTTAAATACCATACTCGGAGACATACTGGAAAGCGGCGTTTTTCCACCCTGAATCGCATTGGCACTTCCATATGCAAGTCCCTGACTTGTCATTGCTCCTACTGCCGCCGAGAAATCGGACATTGCGTTATTCAGTACAAATCCAAGGCCATCGACAACAATTCCACATCCAAACCAGTCTCGAATCGTCTGTGTCTGCGAAAAAGCATTTCCGTCTTTATCCATTACCACGAAATGGGATGTATTTCCAGGATACTGTTTTGCTTCGATTCCATCGGCCGATGCAAACTCTCCCGCCTTTTCTCCCGCCAATGTAAAACGCTCATGAGCAAATTTCTTGCTTGTCAAACGTTCTACATCGACATTCACAAAATCCGGATCACCAAGTGCTACACTTCTGTCAGCAAATCCCAGTTTCATAGACTCTGTCAATGCATGGATACTGGCTGCTGTATTATGTCCCATGGAACGAACATCATAGTTTTCCAAAATGTTCAGCATTTCAACCAGTGCACAGCCTCCGCTCGGCGGTGCAAATGCGGCAACCTCATATCCCCGATATGTTGTTTTCACTGGTTCGCGGAATTTTGGTTCATAACTCTCCATGTCAGAAACATCAAAACAACCACCACGATCATTAATCAGATCTACAATCTGTTTTGCAACTTTTCCTTTATAGAAATAATCAACTCCCTGTTCCGCAATATTCTCCAGAAGATCAGCAATCTCCTGGTTCTTCTGGATCTCACCGAATCGATAGAAACTCCCATCTTCCTTCAGATACAGTTTTCGAAATGCTTCTGAAAGGCGCATTTTACGCTCAACCGAATTGTCATACATCGTCAGAGCACCTGTATAGCTTGTTCCAAATCCATTACGAGCACAACGAATTGCCGGAGCTGCCACATCTTTTAAAGTCATAGTTCCATATTTCTTCAATACGATATCCATGGTCTTTAAAAGTCCGGGAAGCGCCACTGACTGACCACCAAGATCTTTCCACTCATCCTGCACTTCACCATCTTTTATAAAGAGATCAGCTGTTGCCTTTGCCGGTGCGATCCCTCTTCCGTCAATTCCTTCTGTTTTCCCAGTTTTCGCATCGTACAGTAAGGAAAAGCATCCGCCGCCAATACCAGAATGATGGGGTTCTACCACAGATAACGTCAGTGACACCGCTACTGCCGCATCAAACGCGTTTCCGCCTTTATTTAAAATTTCAAGTCCTGCTCTCGTTGCATATATATTATTACAGCTGACCGCTCCCATGCTTCCATGCGCTACCGGTTTCCCCCAGTAGGATGGCCACATATAAATCTGTTTTTTCATATTCTGTGCCATATTCTCACACTTTCTTAATTAATTTTTTTCCTTATAAGTCATGAGCGAAACAATAATTCCTACACCGTAAGTAACAACTACAACCGGATATACTGCTTCAACAATATCAGTAAGTCCCAGAAGCATCCATGCCACACCTGTGATCATTCCTGTCAGCATGCTCCAGAATGCACCTTGTTTTGTTGTCTTTTTCCAAAGTAATCCTGCCAGGATCGAGAAGCTCACCGGTGCTGCCGCAACGTGCTGTAATGTCAGGAACAGGTTTGTTAAGGACTTGCTTGGAATCAGAAATGCCGGGATCAATGTCAGATATGCGAATACAAACGTAATCGTTTTTGAAAGCTTCAGAACTTTCGCATCATCGACGTCCGGATTGATTTCTGTTTTATATACGTTTGTAATAATGGTTCCCGTTGCCAACATCATAGTTGCCATTGTCGCTGCAATGATCATAGTTGCAAATGCAAAAATAATACCTGCAAATACTGGACTGCTGAAGGTTTTGATAGCATATGCGAATGCAGTGGATCCATCACCGAGATCGGCACCACTTGCCTTGGAAAGCATACCACAGATTGCAGTAAAGAAACAAATCGGAGCGGCAATTACATAACCAAGGATAGAGCCAACTCTTGCTGCCTCCGGGCTCTTTGCAGAAAGAAGCGGCTGAAGAACAGCCTGCATAACCGCCGTACTGATGCAGCCACCTACGATCCATGCAACAATACGCTGTGTCGGCATATTTCCCATGGAATCATACTTCTCAGGAAGCTCGCCTAAAAGACCACTGAATCCTCCAAATTTCGGAAGTGTTGTAAATACAAAACAGATCAAGAGAACATAGATACCAATACATACAACACGACCGACAGCAGATGCACCTTTCATACCGGAAAAGCTTGTATAAATAACTGCAATCGTGACACCAATAAACATTGCCACCATAAGATTCAATCCAGGAAGCACGATCTGAATGATACTGGATACAGTCTTCAGCTGGATCGGAATATACAAAAATCCGTACACGATCCACGCATATGAATAAAGTCTTGTCGTTCTTACATCATATTTTGTCTGAAGATAGACCGGAACCGATTCTCCTGGCATCCTTTCGCGAATGATCTTTGCAAATACCGCAAGCGCGATGAAATAAAAAGAACCTGCAATCGAATACCATGCACCTGATATTCCCAGATTATATCCATTCTGGGCTGCTCCTACAACTGCCATGCCTCCGATCTGCCATGCTGCAAATACACACCCCAGTGATAATGCGCCCATTGTTTTATCCCCGCCGGACCACTGGTTTGCAGACTTAATTTTGGTTCCTGCATAAATACCTATGCCGATGATAAGACAGAATGTAATGATCCATACCGCTACTAACATACATATCCCTCCTGCTAAAATTGCTGATCTTCCGCTTTTCAAACTCTTATCTGGTGCTCCCTGATTTTCTGCCGAAGATCTGTTGACTGCCACGCAGACATTTTGCTTTCTTTATGTTACACCGTACTGATATGATCGTGTTAAACTGTTCTGCCTCCTTGTCAGAAATATATTACACATTACATATCTCTTGCTCTCATCATACAAACTTTATAGGTAATTGTCAAGAGTTCACGGCAAAGCGGTTGATTTTCAGCCAAATTCCTTATATACTAAAAGAAATATACGATATTTTTGAAAAAAATTACTGTCTCGATTAAAATACAGAACTTTTTGTAATGCTTTTCCAAAACATTTTGTTTCATTTCATGGTTTCCTGTTTCGACTAACATCACCATCGACAATGAACTGATTTATATTACATTTTCGTTCCTATACCAAATTCAAATGGAGGTTTTTATGGATGACAATCAGCAGAGTCTTCTTGGGACTCGAAAAATACATACTGAGACATATAAAAATCAGGCATATGATCTGATCAAAAATGCAATTCTCTACAACCGTTTCCGCGTTGATGCGATCTATTCTCAGGAGGCGATCTGCACCGAACTCGGTATCAGCAGAACACCTGTCCGTGAGGCTCTTCTTGAGCTTCAAAAGGAAGGTTATGTCAGTTTCGCACGCGGAAAGGGAGTAAAAGTTGTCCCCGTAACAGAACAGGATGCCGGAGATATTCTGGAGGCACGAATTTTTCTGGAATCTCACAACGCAAAACTTGCTGCCGAGCGAGGTACCGACAAGGAAAAGCTGGCAATCATGGATTGCCTGTCCGAATTAAAGCAGAATCTCTCCTCGCTTGACAGTCGTCTTCTTTACCGGATTGATCATCAGTTTCATCGTCTTGTTGCGGATGCTTCCCATAATGGATGGTTTTCCCGACAGACCAGTCTGATCCTGGATCATTATCTGCGTTTTGAAGTCAAATCTGTCTACAACAATTCCATTGATGGAAAGCTCGTATATAAAGAACATTTGGCTATCGGTGAAGCAATCTTCAAAAATCAGCCTGAAAAAGCAGCTCTGGCAATGCAGCACCATCTCTCCAATTCCTATACTCGCACACTGGGTAGAATCTGGAAAACCGCGCCGGAGCGGTAACTGTTATTCACCGACCATATTATGCGAATTTCAAAAAGTCACGGTATTTCCGCTCCCCTTGGTGGAGTGCAGATACCGTGACCATTACACAATCTCCCTAACGACTGCAATTTTCAAAATCCAAATACAAATCCTTTCAAATCTTTCTATCTGATATCTTTGCCATGGTTATGTAAATTTTCCTTGCGGTGCCTCTGTTTCGAATGTGTTTTCTTCGAATAAAGCTCTATCGGCTCACACAAACCTCTCTAATTTTTCATATCCAACATTCATCTTACTCAAAGTATCTTTGACGAAACATTTTTCTTAAACCTCTTACGTTTTTCTTTCTTGCTTGAAGAAAACCTTTCAGATTTGTCCTTTAAATTTCATGTTTTATTGACACTTTAGACACAACTTTATGGTTCAATAGTAGACGTAAGAAAGAGATCTGAAACATCTGTTTCCAAATTCTCTTTCCTTGCAACTACAATTTCAAGTACAGGAAGGAAGCTTTGATTATGAAAAAGAACTTATTATTGACTGCTGCTTTAGCAGGCGTTCTCGCATTAGCAACCGCATGCTCTTCCCAGGGCACAACTGCTGCAACGACCGCTGCTTCTACAACGGCTGAGACAACAGCGGCTGCTGTGAAGGAGAATACAACTGCTGCTGAAAAGGAGACAACTGCCGCTGAAAAATCAGAAGGCAAGAAAGAGGCTGATTCCAAAGCTTCCGAAAACAGCAGTGAAAAAAGCGACGAATCAAAAGAGTCTACAATGACTGGTACCATCAGTGACATAAAAGATTTCATGTTCACGGTAAGTGCTGATGGAAAGGATTACGCGTTCACCTTCGAAGCCGATAAAAAACCGGAAGGTCTCTCCGAAGTCAAGGACGGCGATAAAGTTACTGTAACTTACACCGGAACGGTCAATGAAGTAGACGCTTTTGATGGAACCATTCTTTCCGTGACAAAGGCTAAATAATATACACACGGGTGTGAAATGCGGCACCGCCAGGTCCCAAAAAAGGACCGGCGGTGCCGCGGCTAAAAGGCTGAAGGTAGTCAGCAGTTAGACTATTGACACACCACGATCTGGATCTTATCAAGCAATCGCTTAAGATTCTCATTTTCTTTCTGAAGTCTGGTGCAGCGCTCCCGGTACAGGTCCCGCTGCCTTTCAATGATACGGAAGTTATCGCAGATCTCTTTCATATCCTCGCTCTCTTCCCACGGCAGGTCAGAAAATTCTTTCCCTGCCGCTGGTTTCAGATTCTGCAGTATCTCCCCTGAACATATTTTCTTATTTGCTTCATCTGTTAATTTTTCTGCCGTTTTCATAATCTATCTCCCCGGACGATCATCCACATTTTTTATCCTTTTTATTTCTGTTGTCCAGCCCTGCCCTTTTCATCCAAAACTGGAAAAGTTAAAATTTATCAAACAGCCTTTCTGGCTCTCACAATAAGATGCCAGATTGGAAGCAGATACAGGAACACCGCCGCCCCTATCGACACAAGCGGCGCCGACACAGACGCCAGCGGAACCGCACCCGCGATGGACCACGGAATGAGCGGAGCCGTAACGATTACCGAGTTTTCCATATCTATCGCAAATCTCTGCTGATCCGGCTCCAGATCCTTGCAGACCTGGTCCACCAGCATCGTTGCCAGTGTCTGGTTGCAGGCCACCATCCCCGCCACCATGGACGTCATAAGGATCGTACCAAATACGGTGATTTTTCTGCTCACCGAGCCCATCTTCGATTTTAAACCATTTAAAAGTCCGGTTCCCTCAAAGATACCCGAATAGGAGGACGAAATCGTGATGATCAGTGCCACCCGCACCATGGACATGATTCCGCCGCCGTCGATCATGGACGAGATTGATGGATCCGGAGATTTATAACCGTTGACCAGAATTCCAACGATCAGGAACAGGTCCGTGTGCTGCCAGAAAAGGCACACGCCGAGTGCCGTCATGATACTTGCCAGCATCGCCATCCGCACCTGTACGCGGAAAAGTGATAATACCATAATCACCACCGCCGGAAGAATTGGGATCAGTCCCAGATGGAATACGCCAGAAAAGCTCTCCGTCAGCGACAAATTTCCGGCTTCCGCCGCCGGAAATGCGATTCCGCAGACACCGTAAAAGGCACAGGTCAAAATTAGCGGCACGATGGCCGTCCTCACCATCAGACGGATATTGTCAAAAATATTTGTGTGGGTCAGCTCCGAGACCAGCAGCGCGCTGGTGGATACCGGCGAACACCGGTCCCCGAAGAACACGCCGGAGAGGATCGCGCCTCCCGTCAGGATCTCATTGCACCCCATCGCCTTCGCCATGGTCATGCAGATCACGCCCATGGTTGCCGCCGTTCCGAATGCTGTTCCTGTAAGGACGGACACCAGACAGTTTAAAAGGAATGCCATCAAAATCATTACCGACGGATTCATAAGCCCTGCACAGTAGGAGACGATCGCCGGGATCGTTCCCGCCGCCCGCCAGAGCGCCGTCAGCATCCCGATGAGTAAAAACGTAATTAAAATATTTTTCGCCGTCTTGATTCCCTTCCAGGACATCCCGAGAATATCTCTGACCGTATAACCGCGGCTCAAAGTGTACGCGAAAAAGATCAAATATCCAAGTGCCAACGCTGCCAGAATCGGGATTCCCGCAAGGATACACCCGATCAGCGTCACCGCGAACACGACCAGAACAGCCGTCTCACTGGTTTGTACCTTCATAATTTTTACCTCTTCCCTGTTTTCTTTCGTGAACCATTCCCTCAGCCAGCCGTTCCCTGTTCAGATATCCTGATCCACCTTTATGATTATAGTATACGCCTGGATTTTCCACTTGTCTAACTGTATTTTCCGATATATAATACAGCTAAAAAACTGTATATAAGTTACAGATTTCATTCTTTTCCACGATTTTCCCAGTTCATTCTGGCTGTCCCGTATCCTTTATGATCAGCACAGCTGATCCGAGACTCTGCACGACACTTACAATTAAACTTTCTTTGTAACTGTTCAGTACCTTCACAGTTACATGCAAAAATCCATTCCAAATCGGCTACGCCGATGGATTTTTGCCTTTTAGCCTAGGTTTTCTTACGGTCAGCGCAGCAAGTGCGCAGACCTACTGAACAGTTACCTTTCTTTTTTATATTCAGGAGGTTTTATATGAACTTTCTTTCCATGGACTACTTTCTCATGACCGCCGAGAAGCGCAGCTTCACAAAAGCCGCCGATGCTCTCCATATCACCCAGCAGACCCTGAGCACCCACATCGCCAATCTGGAACAGGAGCTGGACTGCAAGCTCTTCGTCCGCCATGTTCCCCTGGAACTCACCTACGCCGGAGAGATCTTTTGGCAGTACGCCGCAGACTTCCAGAAAAAATACCGGGCAATGCAGCACGAATTTGCCGACCTGACTAAAAATGAGCAGGGCATCCTGCGGATCGGCATCTCCTTTACCCGCTGCCACGCCATCATGCCCGCGATCATCACGGAATACCAGCGCCGCTACCCGCATATGGAGATCCAGGTCATCGAAAATGCGAACACTGGACTACAAAAAGACCTGATGGAACATAAGATCGATCTCGCCATCGCGAAGTTCCCGGATTTTCTGCCAGGGATCACTCTGAGCGATTTCTATGAGGAGGAGGTCGTCCTTCTGCTTGCTGATTCTCTGTTTCATGAGGTCATTTCCGATGCCGCCCCAGCAGATGCCCTATTTTTACATCTTCCAAAGACTATCTGCTGCTCCGGCTCTGATTTCACTCATGGCACCGCTGGCACTCTCTCCTTTTCTGTCCAGGATCTCCCTGCACTGACAGATCCACAGCCGGAACCGTTAATGTTAAGAAGCCCGGAAGACTTCTCGATCTTCGAACACTGCCCATTCCTTCTAAACTACGCCACAGACATCGCCGGTCAGCTCGGAAGACACTTCATCACCATGGGCAACTTCAAACCGATCGTAAAGACCCAGTCCGACAATATGGGAATGCTTCTGGAGCTCTGCGCCGCCGGAAAAGGCGCCTGCATCTCCCCACTGAACCTTGCCATGAGCTCCCTCTCCCCTGAGCAGCGCAAAAAAATGCGGATCATCCATCTCGGACGATCCGCAAAATATAAGATCCGCTTCGGTTCTCTGGAACAGCCTTACCAGTGGAAGGCGATCCGGAACTTTATGGATGCCGCGAACGCTGCACTCACAAGAACCGGCACAACCACCTAGCTTTCCGTTCTCTATCGCATGCGGTGTGCCGTTTTTCAAATGAATAAAAATTTCTATCGCTTCTCCCAACTGAACACGATCAACCTGCCCGGGGCCTCTCACCCTGCCAGATAACACCAGACTGGCAGGGTCAGCATGGACATTAGCGTCGTCATAACCACACATCTCGTTGCAAACAAGGCGTCACTGTCATATCTTGCCGCAAAAATCGCCGCCGTAGCTCCGGCAGGCATGCCGGTCATCAGAACGCTGATTCCCAGTGATGTGGCATCAAGTCCAAGTCCAAGTCCAACGACCAGTGCTGCTGCCGGGAGAATGATCAGACGGAATACAGAAAACATGGCTGTATCTTTATTAAAGATCGTTGTAATTTTTACATCCGCCAAAATCGTTCCCACGATCAGCATCGTGAGGGCGCTGTTACAATTCCCAAGATACTTCACTGTCGCCGTGATGACAGCCGGAAGCTTCACCTGAGTCACCATGCAGATCAAGCCCAGATAAATTGCGACCAGACATGGATGTGTCAGCACGTTCTTCGCGACTTTCTTCTTATCCACCTTCTCATCCGCCACAAAATAAGTTGTCCCCACCGACCACATGATGATCCGCATAGGGATCAGGAAAATTGAAGTATACAAAACTCCGATCTCATTATAGATCGCCTCTGCGATCGGATTTCCGAGAAATCCACTCATTGGAACGATCGTGCAGTACTGGAGGACTTTCCTTCTCCGCGGCACATACTGGTTAAAGATAAACTTATTTAAAGTCAGACAGACCGCCTGCATGATCACCGCCGCCAGTAAAAGCAGCGCACAGGACCGGAATATTTCCATGTTGAATTCAATCAGGCACGACTTAAAGATATTACATGGGATCACCACGTTGATGCATAAATCCGTCAGACATTTCTTTCCATTGGCATCGATGATCTCCTTTTTCTTTAAAATTGCTCCGACAATCATCAATGCAAACAAGGTTCCCTGAAGACTGAATAGATCGAGTAAATTCATGTATATGCCTCCCGCCTCTTTCTGATGTAAATAAATTTTTGCAGCAACTTTATAGAAGTCTTCTCACTGCCCCTGCATGTTTCTTAAAGCTATCATAGCACGGTCATATTTCTTTGTATAACTGTTTTATTCAGTGAAGTACACAGCTATTTATCTGTTTTTTATTCGAATTTCAAAAAGGTCCCCCATCGTCAGTCTTTATTACAGCCAACGACCGGGGAACTTCCAGGACTCTATTTTTTCTTTACCATACAGCGCCTCTTATAAAAAGCGATTCCAAAACACCGCCCCATGCCGGAGATCTTTTACCACCACATCACTCCGCTCTTCACCATGTTCCCTATTTGACTCCACCATATATCCGGCTCCGGTAAAGATTCCCGCCAGAAAAGCATGATAAAAATCTTCCTAGTAATCGTATCGCTCTTCATATCGATAAAAGAGTGGATGATCGCGTTATCGCTGGTATTTTTCCAATAACTCGCCGGTCTTGCGCTTGGGTCCGTCTGCAGCCTTTACACATAGTTCATAACGTCCCACGGACAATAGATATCAAATTCACCGAAATGGTGACCATCATACCAGACTTTTACCGTTGCAAGCTGATCTTTCCTCTTTGCATCTGTCAGGATCTGATCCACTTCTTTCTGTGTAAATCCACTGTTGGTATGTCAAGCTTTCGCACACCACCATCTGGTTTGGGAATCTCAACTCGTCTTACTGGAGACGGAATATACTTTCCACGATAAATGCGGTCGGTTATCTCTTGTTGATTTTCCTTTAGATATGGAAGAGCCTCCTCAATGGTCATGCCATCAATCCCTGGCGCTCCCTTGTTTGCCTTGACTCTCTTATACGCTCTGTTAAAGTTGTCTTTATACAGTATCGCTTCCAAAAGTCTTGGCTGTGCACTGCCTCTTTCTTTCCATATCCGATTGAATGACCTTGACGCTTTTGCATACCCTTCGTGTTCCGCACTATCTCTTTGCGAACAGCCATTGTTTTCAATGTTTTCTGCCATAGACGGTCATTCCTCCTTTCTCGGTCATACTCAAGACTCCTACTGATTCGGTCCTTCGCCTCTCGGCTACTATGACCTCTGCTGACTTCTGTGCGTTCAGCATTGCTTTGCGCAATGGTTACTCCTTTCAGAGCATATCGCACAGACCTCCCCGGGTACCACACATTTCTTCCTCTCCATCTATCTGCCTCATTTATCATACATGATTCCGTGTAGTTATTGGGCTTCGGCTTGCTTAGCAGTCTTACCCTCATGTATAACCTTATATGAGATTTCTGTTCGTCAGACCAGAGATTTGCCCGTGGTTAGTCTGTTCCCACATCCGGCTTCCTTCATATTCCACCTCTCGATGGACACCCTTGCCTTCGGCTATATCCTTCCCACTACCGGGCGGATTCGGGACTTTAACCCTTAAGAAACGTGCGCCGCCGGGCGCACTAACGCAAAAAGGGGCTGTCGCACTAACGTGCGGCAGCTCATTTCATATTTCCAACACAAAACGCCGAGCTTCGAAAAGCCCGGCGTTCGTGGTATAATCAGTTTATGCGACTAAACAAAATAATACAGAGAGATTATACCTCTTTTTCTCTGTATTATCAAATCAAACTTCCGCTGGATTTAGAGATTTCTATTCCATCTGATGATCCGGTTCGTCTGGTAAGTGCCTTTGTGGAGGAAATGGACCTTTCTGAACTGTATAAAACTTACAGCAGGATCAGAAAAAATCAGGCAACGCCGCGTCAGATGCTGAAACTCGTCATCTATGCAGCAATGAATCGAATCTACTCAAGCAGGGATATCCAAAAGGCATGCAAACGGGATATCAACTTTATGTACCTCCTGGAAGGAATGCCGGCTCCTGACCATGCAACGATCGCGCGTTTTATCTCCCTGCATTTTTCGGCTTGTGCAAAGGTACTGCTTGCCCAAATGTCAGATCTGCTCTATCTTCTTGGTGAGATCTCAGGAAAGACCATTTTTATTGATGGCACCAAGATCGAGTCTGCAGCCAATAAATATACCTTTGTATGGAAACGGGCTATTACGAAAAATCAGGCCCGGTTATACACAAAACTATCTTCTTTTGTGGCTGAATGCGAAGAACTCTATGGAATCAGGACCGTATACCATGACCGGATATCCATCCACACATTAAAACGGTTAAAGAAGCAGTTGTGCCGCATAAAAGTGCAGGAGGGAATTGTGTTTGTACATGGAATCGGGCGTAGAAAAACACAATTACAGAAATCTCTGGAACAGCTGGATCAATATCTGGAGAAACTAAAGGAATATACAAAAAAGCTGTATACGCTTGGGGATAGAAACAGCTATTCCAAAACAGACCCTGACGCAACCTTCATGAGAATGAAAGAGGACGCGATGCTGAATGGACAGTTAAAGCCTGCTTATAACATTCAGCATGGAGTGGATTCCGAATACATCACATGGATCGATATCAGCCCGCACCCTACCGATACACGTACCCTGATCCCGTTTTTGAAAGACATGGAGAATCACCTGGGATTTAAGTATTCAGAAGTCGTTGCAGATGCCGGGTACGAAAGTGAAGAGAACTATCTTTTCATTGAGGAAAACGGACAGACCGCCTATATAAAGCCGCAGAACTATGAGATTTCGAAGACCCGAAAATACAAAAAAGACATCAGTAGAAGGGAAAACATGGAGTACCATGCAGACAGAGACAGCTACATCTGCCTCAACGGAAGGGAACTAACTGTCACAAATGAACGCAGAAGTAAAACAACTAGCGGATATGTCAGTGTAAAAACTTATTACAGAAGCCCAGACTGCACTGGTTGTCCTTATAAAACGGAATGTATCAAGGGAAACAACTGCAAAACACCTATGGAAAAGCGCAATAAAGTGCTGATGGTTTCAAAAACAATGAGCCAGAAACGCGCAGAAGATCTGGAACGGATCACAAGTGAGTATGGAACGATGCTCCGTATGAATCGCAGTATTCAGGCAGAAGGTTCTTTTGCTGACGTAAAAGAGGACATGAATTTTCGAAGATATCTGTATCGTGGAAAGGCAAATGCACTGGCAGAGAGCATCCTTCTGGCGATGGGACGAAATATCAATAAGCTTCATTGCAAGATTCAGACCGGAAGAACGGGAAGTTATCTTTTTCCATTAAAAAGGGCATAGATTTTGATAGTTGAAAACAAAACAGCCTGAAATAAGGCATGCCGAAAGGGATGCCTGGGAATGAACTGCGTTTATAAAGAATGGCATCGAAAACGTGACCGATTTCGATGCCATTTGGGCATAAAGCAGGGCTGCCGCCCAGCAAAAAATATTTGCTAATGCGACAGCCCCTTTTATCACCTGTTTGGACACTGCCGGCAGAATCGCTCTGCCTACTTTTATTCGTTCCAGGTGCCAAGTTCAAAACTTTTCACCCTGGTATATACAATTCACGTAAATTATTTAGCTGCTGCAGCCTTTGCTTCTTTGATCTTCTCTGTCAGCATCGGAACGATCTTGTTTAAGTCGCCTACGATACCGTAGTCAGCTACATCGAAGATCGGAGCGGACTCATCTTTGTTGATCGCAATGATGATGTCAGACTCTTCCATACCAGCTACGTGCTGGATAGCACCGGAAATACCGATTGCGAAGTATACGTGCGGACGAACAGTCTTACCAGTCTGTCCTACCTGAAGATCTTTCGGCTTCCAGCCGGAATCTACAACTGCACGAGAGCAGCTTACTGTACCGCCAATAGCCTCAGCGAGGTCATCAAGCAGTTTGAAGTTCTCTGCGCTGCCAACTCCACGGCCACCGGAAACAAGGATCTTTGCATCCATGATATCAGCTACGTCGGATACTGCCTTAACGATCTCGAGAATCTCAACGTACTTGTTGTCCGGAGTGAAGCCCGGGTTGAATTCGACAATTTCAGCTTTTCTGCCAGCCTCACGATCAAGCTTCTGCATAACGCCTGGACGTACTGTAGCCATCTGCGGACGGAATTCCGGGCAAGCGATTGTAGCGATCGTGTTGCCGCCGAATGCCGGACGGGTCATAAGGAGCTGACCATGTTTCTGCTCTTTACCCGGCATAGCTACGAGCGGGAAATCTCCGATATCGAGCTGTGTGCAGTCTGCTGTAAGACCTGTATGGATACGTGCGCAAACACGCGGGCCAAGGTCACGACCGATTGCTGTAGCACCGATTAAGAAGATGTCCGGCTTGAACTCGTTGATAACAGATGTGATCGCATGAGTATACGGCTCAGTTCTGTAATCTTTTAATTCCGGATCGTCAACAACGATAACTTTGTCTGCACCGTACTCACCGAGTTCGTCTGCAAGACCTTTTACGTTGGAACCAACTAAAACTGCTGTTACAGTTGTTCCTAAATCTTTTGCCAGGTCTTTACCTTTACCGATCAGCTCCAGAGCGATGCTGCTGATCTGATTGTCTACCTGCTGTGCAAAGACATATACACCCTTATATTCTGCTAAATTCATCACTTTTCACCACACTTTTCTTTTTTTGAATTAAAGTACATGTTTCTCAGTAAGTTTCTCAACAATGTAATTTGCAGCTGCGGACGGATCAAGGTTTGTCTCCTTAACGCCTGCACCCTTTCTTACTTTGTCGGAAGCCTTAGCGAT
The DNA here is from genome assembly GCF_057397225.1 of Pilosibacter sp. NGB245. NCBI lineage: Bacteria > Bacillati > Bacillota > Clostridia > Eubacteriales > Clostridiaceae > Pilosibacter > Pilosibacter sp. NGB245. Next base: position 2,785,223 of record NZ_CM171584.1, read on the forward strand.
CTGAGTCGGGGATCCCTTAAGACCAAGGTTGGAATCAAGGACATCTTTCAGATCTTTTCTGCCCCAAACGGTGATCTCTTTCTTGTATGCATCGAAGATTCCGCCCGGAGTCATGTAACGCGGCTCATTTAATTCAGAAAGTGCTGTAATTAAGCACGGCATTTTAGCCTTTAACATCATGTATCTATCATCGAACTGACGCTTAACGATTACGGAATCGCCATCGATCTCGATGCCCTCAGCATAGCTGATTACCGGAAGACCAAGGTGCTCAGAGATCTGCGGACCTACCTGAGCTGTATCACCATCGATAGCCTGACGGCCTGTGATGATGAGGTCATAGTCAAGGTTTCTTAAAGCACCAGCGATTGTCTGGGATGTAGCCCATGTATCAGCACCGCCGAGAACACGGTCTGTAACAAGGATACCGTTATCAGCGCCCATAGCCATAGCCTCACGAAGAACTTCCTCAGCCTTCGGAAGACCCATTGTAACTACTGTAACTTCTGCACCATACTGATCTTTTAAGCGAAGAGCTGCCTCCAGACCAGCTTTATCATCCGGGTTCATGATTGTGAGCATAGCTGCTCTGTCAAGTGTTCCATCCGGTTTGAACTTTACGCCGCCCTTAGTATCCGGCACCTGTTTTACACAAACAACGATTTTCACTGTATTTCACTCCTTATTTTCATTTATAGTTATGATCTTCCAGCTGTTAAATTATTATTTTAACAGTGCGCCGGAGATAACCATTCTCTGAACTTCACTTGTTCCTTCGTAGATCTCGGTGATCTTAGCATCACGCATCATACGCTCTACGTCGTACTCTCTGATGTAACCATAACCACCATGGAGCTGTACAGCCTTTGTTGTTACTTCCATAGCAACCTCTGCTGCATACAGTTTAGCCATTGCTGCCTCTACGCCGTAGGACTTCTGAGTAGCCTTAGCCATTGCTGCACGGTAAACCATCATCTGAGCAGCTTTTACCTTTGTTGCCATATCAGCAAGCTGGAACTGTGTGTTCTGGAACTGACCGATTGTGCGGCCGAACTGCTTTCTCTCTTTTACGTAAGCAACTGTTCTGTCAAGAGCGCCCTCTGCAAGACCAAGAGCCTGAGCAGCGATACCGATACGTCCGCCGTCAAGAGTATGCATAGCGATCTTGAAGCCCTCACCCTTCTTACCTAAGAGGTTGTCCTTCGGGATGCGGCAGTCTGTGAAAATAAGTTCATATGTTGCAGATCCGCGGATACCCATCTTCTTCTCTTTTGTACCAAAAGTGAAGCCCGGTGTACCTTTCTCTACGATAAATGCGGAAATCTCTTTCTGCATTTTGCCACGTTTCTCAACAGTGCCTGTTACAGCGATAACGATGTATGTATCAGCATACTTACCGTTAGTGATGAAGCACTTGGAACCGTTTAATACCCACTCGTCGCCGTCTAAAACAGCTTTTGTCTGCTGACCCTGAGCGTCTGTACCAGCGCCCGGCTCAGTTAAACCGAATGCGCCTAACTTCTCGCCTTTTGCAAGCGGAACGAGGAATTTCTGCTTCTGCTCTTCTGTTCCGAATGTCATGATCGGATCCATGCAAAGGGATGTATGTGCGGAAACGATAACGCCTGTAGTACCGCAAACTTTGGAAAGCTCCTCAACGCACATAGCGTATGTAAGCGGATCACAGCCCTGTCCACCATACTCCTTCGGTACCGGAATACCGAGGAAACCGTTTTTAGCCATCTTCTCTACGGTTTCAACCGGGAATCTCTCTTCCTCATCAACCTCCTGAGCAAGGGGTTTGACTTCCTTCTCGGCGAAATCATGGAACAGTGTTCTCGCCATCTCATGCTCTTTACCTAATGTAAAATCCATGTTTTTAGTTCCTCCTTGTGAATTGTATCATGTATAACATGGGGAAATGTGGATGCTTCACTCCCCCGATGTACCTAATTTAGTACATGCCTTTTCATTATAACATATTGTGAAAAAATAAACAATCGTAATAAAAAAATAATTCGAAATTTACTCTTCTGTTATAAAAGGCATATTGCCTGACGGGATAAGATCACCGTCAGGCAACCCTTACATTATTATTTGCTGTAATCGTAGAAGCCCTTGCCGGTCTTTCTTCCAAGAAGGCCGCCGCGAACCATCTTCTTAAGAAGCGGATGCGGACGATACTTCGGATCGCCTGTCTCTGTCTCAAGAACGTTCATGATTGCAAGAACAACATCAAGACCGATCAGATCACCGAGAGCTAACGGTCCCATCGGATGGTTAGCGCCGAGCTTCATAGCGGTATCGATACCCTCCACGGAAGCAACGCCATCAGCGTAAATGCCGACTGCTTCGTTGACCATCGGAATAAGAATTCTGTTTACAACGAAACCAGCAGCCTCTTCTACCTGTACCGGAGTCTTGCCGATCTCCTCGGAGATCTTCTTAACTGCTTCAACATCTTCCGGTTTTGTGTTTAAACCAGCAATAACCTCAACCAGCTTCATAACCGGAGCCGGGTTGAAGAAATGCATACCGATTACATGTCTCTCAACTGCGCCGCCAATCTCTGTGATGGAAAGGGAAGAAGTGTTTGTAGCAAAGATACAGCTCGGTTTGCAGATTGCGTCGAGCTCTTTGAATGTCTGCTTCTTGATCTCCATGTTCTCGATTGCAGCCTCAACAACGAGGTCGCAGTCACCACAGATATCTTTTACGCCTGTTGTGATCTTGTTCAGGATCTTGTCAGCCTCTTCCTGAGTCATTTTGCCTTTTGCGATTCTCTTCTCGAATCCAGCGGCAATTTTCTTCTTTCCGTTCGCTGCAAATGTCTCATTGATGTCGCAGAGCATTACCTCATAGCCTTCTGTCTGTGCGAATGCCTGTGCAATACCGGAACCCATGGTTCCAGCGCCGATAATACCAACTTTCATGATTTTATCTCCTTTATGCAAACATATGATGTAGACTTACTGATCGCTGTTCAGACTGAACAGTTCCATTTATTTGTTTTTGAAGCCGTCCACTTTTCTCTTTTCGAGGAACGCCTTCATTCCTTCCTTCTGGTCCTCGGTCTCGAAGCACTCGGAGAAATATTTCTCTTCGATGGAGATTGCGTGGTCAAGGTCGGAAAGATAACCATCTGTCAGGGACTCCTTGGAATTTCTGACAGCAATCGGTGCGTTGGAGGCGATCTTCTTTGCCAGCTTCATAACTGTCGGCATAAGTTCTTCCTTCGCACATACACCGTTTACAAGACCGATCCGGTATGCCTCGTCCGCTTTGATATTGACAGCAGCATATACCATTTCCTTTGCTTTTCCGGTTCCGATCAGTCTTGCGAGACGCTGGGTTCCGCCGAATCCCGGAGTGATGCCAAGACCAACCTCCGGCTGTCCGAACATAGCGTTTTCGGAGCAGTAACGGATATCGCAGCTCATTGCAAGCTCATTTCCACCGCCAAGCGCAAAACCGTTGACAGCAGCAATCGACGGGATCGGAAGTGTCTCCAGCTTACGGAAAACATCGTTTCCTGCTTTACTGAATTCACGTGCTTCCTGTACAGTCATTGTACTCATTGCAGCAATGTCCGCACCGGCAACAAAGGATTTCTCACCTGCGCCGGTCACAACCAGCACTCTTGTTGTACCAAGATCGATGCTGTCAAGAACAGCGTCAAGATCCTGGATAACCTCTGTATTTAAAGCATTTAATGCTTCCGGACGGTTGATGGTGATAACACCAATAAAACCGTCCTGCTCATATTTTACAAAACCCATATCGTCGTTCTCCTCAGATTTTGTCTATGTCCCAGATCAGATTAGTCTCTCTCTACGATTGTAGCACAGCCCATTCCGCCGCCGATGCAAAGAGTTGCAAGACCCTTCTTAGCATCTGCCTTCTCCATCTCATGAAGAAGTGTAACGAGAATACGGCATCCGGAAGCTCCTACCGGGTGTCCGAGAGCGATCGCGCCGCCGTTCGGGTTTAACTTGTTAAGGTCAAAGCCAAGCTCCTTACCTACTGCTACAGACTGTGCAGCGAATGCCTCATTAGCCTCGATGATATCGAAGTCTTTGATCTCCATGCCTGTTCTCTTAAGAACTTTTCTTGTAGCTGCAACCGGTCCGATACCCATGATCTTCGGATCTACGCCGCCGAGAGCACCGGCAACCCATGTAGCCATCGGCTTAACACCGAGCTCTTTAGCTTTCTCTTCGCTCATAACAACAACTGCTGCTGCACCGTCGTTGATTCCTGAAGAATTACCAGCTGTAACTAAGCCGCCGTCTTTCTTGAATGCCGGTTTTAACTTACCGAGAGTCTCAACCGTTGTTCCGTGACGCGGGCCTTCATCTGTATCTACGATAACTGTCTCTTTTTTCTTCTTGACTTCTACCGGAACGATCTCGTCCTTGAATGCGCCGGACTTCTGAGCAGCCTCTGCCTTCTGCTGGCTTACTGCAGCGAACTTGTCCAGTTCTTCTCTTGTAAGACCCCACTGATCGCAGATGTTCTCAGCTGTGATACCCATGTGGTAGTTGTTGAATGCATCCCAGAGAGCATCGTTAACCATTGTATCAACTAATGTAGCATTGCCCATACGGTATCCGTAACGGCCCTTCATCATAGCATACGGAGCCATGGACATGTTCTCCATACCACCTGCAACAACGATATCAGCGTCACCGGAAAGGATCATCTCAGCAGCCATGTTGACAGCCTCAAGACCGGAACCGCATACAACATTGATCGTAACAGCCGGAACCTCGATCGGGAGACCAGCTTTTAATGTAGCCTGACGTGCTACGTTCTGTCCCTGACCAGCCTGGATTACGCAGCCCATGTAAACCTGGTCAACAGCTTCCGGAGCAACTCCTGCTCTCTTTAAAGCCTCTTTGATTACGATTGCGCCAAGTTCCGGAGCCGGTACTGTGCTTAATTCGCCACCCATTGTTCCGATTGCCGTACGGCATGCACCTGCAAGTACAACTTTCTTTGCCATTTTCTTTTCCTCCTCATCATACCGCTGCCAAGCTCTACACCATATATTTTTCCATAAGCAAGGCAGTATATTATGTATAACTAATCATATCACCAAACCGTTTTGCTGTCAAATCATTATCAAAAGCTTTTTATATATTTTTTCTAAACAAATTAGGAACTTTACTCTTCATTTCGTACAAAAGTTACTTTTATGCTCTGACGCGTCACTTTCTGTTTTTGTCATGTTTTACCATTTCTTTCTATTCCTTTTTCACCGGATTTCTTGACCTTGCCGGCAGATAATGATAAAATAATGTCAGAGTTTAGCCCCGGATCCTATGATCCCGGCAAAGTTCTGAGATGCAGTAATATTTTTATGGTTACAAAGAGAGGGTATTAAAATGGATTTCAAACAGATGTATCAGGAAAAGCTGGTTTCCGCTGAGAAAGCAGCTTCCGTTATCAAATCCGGTGACTGGGTCGATTACGGCTGGACAACAGCAACTCCGATCGCAGTCGATAAGGAAATCGCAAAAAGACTTCCGGAATTAACTGACGTAAACTTCCGCGGCGGTATCTTAATGTGGGTACCGGAGATCTTCAAGATCGAGAACCCGGCTGAACATATGACATGGAACTCCTGGCATATGAGCGGGATCGAGAGAAAAGCGATCGCACAGGGCTTCTGCTACTACGCTCCGCTCCGTTACTCCGAGCTTCCGAGATATTACAGAGAATCCCAGAACAAGCCGGATGTCGCTGTCTTCCAGGTTTCCCCGATGGACGAGCACGGCTTCTTCAACTTCGGACCGAACGCATCCCATATGGCTGCTGTCTGCGAGACCTCCAAGGTCGTTATCGTGGAAGTAAATGAAAATATGCCGGTATGCTTCGGCGGTACTGAGGAAGGTGTTCATATCTCCCACGTTGACATGATCGTAGAAGGTGACAACCCGGCGATCGCTGAGATGGGCGGCGCTGCAGCTGCAAGCGATGTCGATGAAGCAGTTGCAAAGCTGATCCTTGAGGAGATCCCGGACGGAGCATGCTTACAGCTCGGTATCGGCGGAATGCCGAACGCAGTCGGTGCTCTGATCGCAAAATCCGACTTAAAGGATCTCGGTGTGCACACAGAGATGTACGTTGACGCTTTCGTTGATATCGCAAACGCAGGAAAGATCACCGGCGCGAGAAAGAATATCGACAAAGGCCGTCAGGTTTATGCATTCGGCGCAGGTACAAAGAAATTATACGACTACTTAAATAAGAATCCGGAGTGCATGTCCGCACCGGTCGACTACACAAACGATGTCCGCACGATTGCGTCTCTCGACAACTTCATGTCCATCAACAACGCAGTTGACCTTGACCTCTTTGGCCAGGTAAATGCTGAGTCCGCAGGAATCAAGCACATCAGCGGAGCCGGCGGACAGCTCGACTTCGTTCTGGGCGCTTATCTTTCCAAGGGCGGAAAGAGCTTCATCTGCTGCTCTTCTACCTTCAAGAAGAAAGACGGCACCTTAGAGTCCAGGATCGTTCCGACTCTGGCTCCTGGCTCCATCGTTACCGATACCCGTGCGAATATCCACTATCTCGTTACTGAGTACGGTAAAGTAAACTTAAAAGGTCTCTCCACATGGCAGAAGACTGAAGCTATCATCTCCGTAGCACATCCGCAGTTCCGCGACCAGCTGATCGCAGAGGCTGAAAAGATGCATATCTGGAGAGCAAGCAACAAGAGATAGTATTTTCCCGTTTTTTCAGGAGAGCTTTCATTTTAGGAAGGCTCTCCTTCTTCTTTCTTTGTCTCGCCCTCTGCTTTTTCCGTTGAATGAAGATTAAACTGTTTGATCCGGCGTGTCGCGATCGGACCGCCGATCGCACATCCGGCAACAAGTCCGAAGGTTGCAGATGCGATCGCAAAGCTTCACATTTTTGTATCATAAGCCAATCTCCTGCTACACTATTTTCAGATATGTATTTTGCGTATCACTTGTGTCCATTTTTTTTACAGAAAGTTCCATCGGAATTTCCTGTAAACAAGTGAAAACACGCTTCGCGAGTTTCCCCTTGTTATCGCGACAGTCGCCAAGGTCTCGCGCAAGCGCGGACTTTGGCGACTGTCCGCAAAAAAGCAGCAGCATTTTCTGACATTCTCTCCAGAAAATGCTGCTGCTTTTTATTTCTGCAAATGATCTCTTTCTCTAAACGATCCGCTAAATCTGAATTTTTTCTCCACTCACAGATTCAGGATCGGCTCCATCAGCGTGATCCCGCTTTCCCCGGCTAATTTCTGCCTGCAGATCTCGAGAAGATGTTCCTGATATGGAGATTCATCCCCTGCCCGGTACAGATAGTACAGGGTCCGGTTCGGGAGCTCCACATCCAGTTCATGGATGGAAACCGGGGTGCTTTTTAAGATGCTCTTTGCAACCGACACAGGTAGAAACGCCCAGTTGTCACCATTCTGCGTAAAGTACTGTAAAAAGCCCATTTCATCGAGATAGACACTCGGGACGGCCGCACTACTGAAATAGTAGTTGTGCCAGCTGTCAAAATTCTGATCCCACTGCGTCCGGATCTCCTTGCGAGGATCGAGGTCCGAAATGCTGATCCGCTTCGGAAGTTTCAGCTCCGTCCCGACGACCAGGCAGAGCTTTTCTTTAAACAGGATCTCCGTCTTTACCTGGGAAGAGTACATCGGATCCGTGATAAATGCGATATCCACCGTCTTATTGTTCACATACCCATAGGCATCACTGGAATGGAGTGTCGTCACATGCAGGCTGCACTCCGGCGTATCTTTCATGAACTCCTGAAACACGGTCGGAAGCATGAATGCCAGGAGACTTCCTACACTCGCAACATAGAAACTCTTCTCATTTCCGAGGAGCGATTCTTCCTGTGTCTCGTTCCAGAGAGCCTGCCAGCGATGAGCGATCCCGACAAAGGCACGTCCCTGTCTCGTGAGTTCCACATGGCGGACTCCTTTATTCCGGATAAACAGGGAATATCCAAGTTCTTCCTCCAGCGCCCGGATCCTTCGTCCAAGAGCCGGCTGTGTGATATATAATTTTTCTGCCGCCGCGGAAAAACTTCCGCACTGAGCGATCTTTAAAAATGCTTCAATTTCCAGAAATGTCATCACGTTCTCCTTTCTGCCGGGACCGGCAGTTTTCTATTTCGATCCTGCTTTCACACATGTTTTTTTATAACGCTCATCTCTCTTCTGCTTTTTTACCACAGGATTTCATTTTTGTCCAGAAATATTATTTGAAAATAGTTTAATTCTGAAAACTAAAAGTTTGACAGCTACCATTTTCCATTTCTGTTTCTTCTATATTTATAGTAACATTCTTTTCATTTAAATGTTAATATTTATGAATATTATATCAAAAAAAGAAACATTTTACAATTATATTCACTTATGGTATCATTTAAGCATAAACAAGAACGAATTGTTCGAATCTCAGGGGAATATCAAAACATACAGGGAGGAAATCATTATGATGCTTACAAAGAGGATCCAGAACATTAAACCGGCCGCTACACTTGCACTGACCGGAAAGGTCGCTGAATTAAGAAAACAGGGAATCGACGTGATCGCCTTCAACCTCGGCGAACCGGATTTCGGTACTCCGCAGAATATCTGTGATGCGGCAAAGGCAGCGATCGATGCCCAGAAAACAAAATACACGGTTGTCTCCGGTATCATGGACTTAAAAGAAGCGATCTGTGCAAAATTCTTAAAAGACAACAATGTCGTTTACAAACCGAACGAGATCTGTATCGGAACCGGCGCAAAACAGCCGCTCGTCAATGCAGTTCTTGCCCTCTGTGAAGAAGGTGACGAGGTTATCATCCCGACTCCGTGCTGGGTCAGCTACATCGAGATGGTAAAACTTTCCGGTGCTACTCCGGTCCTCGTACAGAACCGTGAGGAAGACGGTTTCGCCCTCAACGTGGAAGGTATCAAGAAAGCCATCACACCGAAAACAAAAGCGATCATGATCAACACACCGAACAACCCGACCGGTGCTGTATATACAAAAGAACAGCTCACAGAGCTCGCAGAACTTGCCTGCAAACATGACTTCTATATTATTTCCGATGAAGTTTACGAGAAGCTGATCTATGAAGGAAAGAAACACTTCTGCGTTGCTTCGATCTCCGAGGAAGTAAAGGATCGTACCGTTGTCATCAATGGTGTTTCCAAAGCTTACTCCATGACCGGATGGAGAGTTGGTTACGCAGCCGGAAATGCAGCTCTCATCAAAGGAATGACTTCTCTTCAGGGTCATACAACATCCAACACCTGCTCGATCGCCCAGTACGCAGCTCTCGAAGCGATCAGCGGACCGCAGGACAGCGTGGAATCCATGAGAGTTGAATTCGACAAACGCCGTAAATTCCTGGTAGAGCGCTTAAATTCCATGGATGGCATCACCTGCAACAACGCAGACGGCGCTTTCTACTTAATGCCGAATATGACTGCTTTCTATGATAAAGAGTGGAACGGAAAGAAGATCGCTGATTCCTTCGGAATGGCAGATTACCTCCTTGCCGAGGCAAAGATCGCGGTTGTTCCGGGCGGTGCATTTGAGTCTCCGGACAACATCCGTATCGCTTACTCCAACTCCATGGAAAGCCTGATCGAAGGTATGAACCGTATGGAAGCAGCTTTAAAGAAACTTGGCTGATCTGACAACCTTCCATATTCGTAAAACTCTCCCGCTCCGGCGGTGATAAGGACAGATCAAACTTAGCTTTCTTCCCATATATTCAACGAACAACAGCAAGGATTCTCCTACTGACACGAAGCAAAGCACAGTCAGTCTCCGTGAAATTACCGACTGTGGATTGAAACAATATATGTGATGAAAAATCCCTGAAAAAAGCCTGTGAATGCAGGCTTTTTTCATTTACGCGAACAACAGGCCAAAGTATGCGCTTACGCGAGACCTTGGCGACTGCCGCGATAACAAGAGGACATTCACGAAGCATGTTTTCACTTGTCTATGAGCGCCGGTCTCCCTGCCGCTATACAAATTTTCACATTTTTCACGACAGTATATGAGCCTCGCCCATGCGCTGTAACAGAATAAATATAATGTATTATTAACATTTAATGGTAAAATTTGTTATTTTTCATTCGACAACAATCATTTTACATTCCGCATGATTCATGCTATAATAATCAAATGAACGGAGAAGCCGCACCAACTTCTCCCAAAAACTTTCTTCTCATTATATTTTACAACGCGATATAAAAGAAACACAGCCGCCCGGAACGATAATTGGGGTATCGTCCGTGGCGGCTGTGTTCGTATAAAGATATAGCCGACATTTTCTATGTATACAAAGACCCTGAATGATCCCATTTTGCAGGAACAGCCAGGGCCTTTCTTTTTTTATTTCTCTCCGTTCAGTTCTTTCTTATAGACCTCAATGACTTTCTTCATCGCATCCGCACCCGGAGCTCCGATTGTCACACGTTTCTCCACGCAGGTCTTCATGGAGATCGCATCGTAGATATCTTCCTCAAATACCGGGCTGATCGACTTGAACTGCTCTAAAGTCAGATCGTCAAGCGCCTTGTTCTCATCGATGCAGAGAAGGACCAGCTGTCCGATAATTCCATGTGCATCGCGGAACGGAACACCGTGGTTTACAAGGTAGTCCGCAGCGTCTGTCGCGTTTGTGAAGCCGTTCTTTGCGCTCGCCTCCATCACATCCTTGCGGAAGGTCATCGTGGATACCATTCCTGTGAAGAGTAAGAGGCAACCCTTTACGGTATCGATCGCGTCGAAGGTCAGCTCCTTGTCCTCCTGGAGGTCTTTATCGTAAGCCAGCGGGATTCCCTTCATGACCGTCAGCATGGACATCAGAGCGCCGTAGACACGCCCGGCCTTTCCGCGAATCAGCTCAGCGATATCCGGATTCTTCTTCTGCGGCATGATGCTGCTTCCGGTGCTGTAGGAATCATCCATCTCCACGAAGCGGTACTCATTGCTGTTCCAGATGATGATCTCCTCGGAGAAACGGCTCAGATGCATTGCGATCGTGGAGAGCGCAGCCAGGAGCTCGATCAGGTAATCACGGTCGGATACGGAATCCATGCTGTTTAAGGTCGGTCCGTCAAAGCCGAGAAGCTCTGCAGTGTACTCACGGTCCAGCGGATAAGTTGTCCCTGCAAGAGCGCCGGATCCCAGCGGGCAGTAATTCATGCGCTTTCTGATATCAGCGAGGCGTCCTCTGTCACGGCGGAACATCTCATAATATGCGCCGACATGGTGCGCCAGTGTTACCGGCTGTGCCTTCTGAAGGTGGGTAAAGCCCGGCATGTAAGTATGAAGATTGTCCTCCATGAGCTTTAAGAGGACCTCAAGAAGTCCCTTTAAAAGTCCGTCCATCTCGTCGATCTCGTCTCGCGTGTAGAGCTTCATATCGAGAGCAACCTGGTCGTTTCTGCTGCGGCCGGTGTGGAGTCTCTTTCCTGCATCCCCGATCCGCTCGATCAGGTTCGCCTCAACGAAAGAGTGGATATCCTCGGACTCCGTTGTGATCTTTAAGGTTCCGTTGTCGATGTCCTCGCGGATGCTCTTTAAGCCTGCGATGATCGCGTCACGGTCCTCTTCTGTGAGGATCCCCTGTTTTGCGAGCATCGTCACATGCGCGATGCTGCCCGCGATATCCTGTCTGTAAAATTTCTGATCGAAGGAGATGGACTCATTAAAGTTATGTACTAACTGGTTTTCTTTCTTCGTAAATCTTCCGCCCCAAAGTTTCATAGCTGTTCCTCCGTTGTCTCTTTTCTATTATTTATAGTGTCTGTCAGATCTTCATCATCGAGATCCGGAATCTCTTCAAATTCCGGTTCTTCATCAGGATCTTCTTCCTCTTCCTGCTGCATGTTCCGGATCTGTTTCATTCTCTTTCTCGCTTCCCGGCGATCCATCTCCCTGCGCAAAAACCACAGAAGGATCAGGATCACGATGGATCCGCCTGAGATCAGACCGCCGGTCTTTAAGCCCTCCGGGAAATAGGAGAAGTTGATCACATGATCGCCGGCGCTCACATCGATAGCCAGGAATGCACCGAACGCCTTTCTCGTCTCCACCTTCTCACCATCCACTTTTACGGTCCATCCCTTATCAAACGGGATCGAGGTGAAAAGCATTCCCGCTTTCGCCGCACTCACGGTTCCGGAAAGTTTCGTATCTTTCCAGCTCGTCAGATGCATCGGGGACTGGTTCAGCCGGTCATAGACCTGGATCATCGCGTTCTCTGAGAACCGGTAGGCGATCGCATTTAACTGTTCGCCGGCCTCATCCGCCGTGAGCTTCACTTCTGCGCCCGGAGCCAGAGTTCCAAGCTCCAGAAGATATCCGCGGTCCACGTTGCTGAAGGATTTCTGTCCGGTCGGCAGTTCCGCCTTCACAGTCTTTACCTTCTTGTTCATGACGAACACATAATATTCGCCCGTCTCATCCGGTGTGAATGTGAAGGTGTTTTTATTCACCGTTCCGCCGGCATCCACCAGAACTTCATCCGCCCCGGAAACCAGGCAGAGATCATTCTGGACCTCCGCAGGATTATCCATCTCATACTGCCAGTTTTCCTCGATATCTGAAGGAAGGACAAAGCCGAGCGGCAGTGTGTAGAGATTTTCATAGAGATATGTTCCGCCGCTCTCCCTCAGATACATCATGAGCTCCGTGTTGGAGACTGCCTCGGAACAGAGTGCATATTTCACAGAAAAAATGCTGTCGACAAGCGGCGTGCTTCCAGTGATGCTGTAAGCATTTGTGGACGATTCACATCCAAGCTTCTTAAAAAACTTCGAGAGATCCGCGTTCGCCGTTGAGGAAAACAGGGATACTGACGGAAAGTTCATCCATGCCCCGTCATTCTTCGTCTTTCTCGTCTTTTTCTCCACCCGGTAGAAATCCGATGCCGGCTGCAGGGAATCCTTTAAGATCCGTACCTCCTCATTGTCGCTGGTGTAGGACTCACGGCTCGTTGTCGTCACACTCGTCACCGACATGTTGATCGAAGCCTCAACTGCGACCAGCGTCAGTGCCAGGAATCCGCACACCGTCCGCTTTCCGTCCTTATAGAGATACATCAGTCCGGCATAAGCCGCCAGGAAGATGATTGCCACATAGTAGACGATAAAGTGGAAATGTTCCTGTGTCACCAGCTTTTCCGCCAGCAGGACAAAGCACGCGCTCCCCCAGAAGGCGATCGCGATATGCTTTTTCGGCGTCTCATCCAGATACATATACGCCCGGAAGCAGATAAACAGCATCAGGAAGATGTAGATGAAGGACTGTCTGCATGGAAGGCTGTTCGGATAGTGGAATCCATGCCAGATAAAATTCAGCGCATTGATGGAAAAGCTCGCAAAAAAGATCAGGAGCAGTCCGCAGTAGACGGCTTTCTCCTTCACTGCGATCTTCTTACATGCGAGATACATCAAAAAGAAGAGGAATACCGCGACACCGCAGTAGATATTCGGCCAGTGGTCAAGACCGATCTCCGTCTCCACATTTCCGATATGGCGGGCGATCATGTCAAAGATCGGGAAATACGAGCTCCACGCCTTCGGGAAGTCAAAATCACCGGACGCCGTGCTCTGCAGCGCATAGATCTCCGGAAGCAGGATTCCTGCTGCCAGTCCGCCTGAGAGCAGCGAGTAAATTCCAAACCGGACGCAGCTGTCCACGTATTTTCTCACCGGCCCCGGCTTTTCCATGATCAGCAGTGCGATAAAATAAAGCACCAGGAACAGGCAGGTCATGATCGAGATATAGTAGTTTGAGAGGATCGAAAGTCCGAGCGTCACACAGTAAAGCATGCCTTTCTGCTCTTTCACGAGTCTCTCAAGGCCGTATACGATCAGTGGGAACAGAAGAATGCAGTCCAGCCACATGATGTTCCAGCTGTACGCCGCCATGTATCCGGACAGGGCATAAAAGATCCCGAAGAACCCAACCCCCAGGATACAGTTCTGGCTGTGTTTCTTTAAATACCAGGCAAAGCTCAGCCCCGAAAGTCCGATCTTCAGAACAATCATGATCGTCATAAATTCGATGATAAACTTCTTCGGGCAGAGCAGGATCAGCCAGTTTAACGGGCTGGCCAGGTAGTAGGCATACAGCGCCGCGAAATTGACGCCCATTCCCACATCCCAGCTGTAAAGGAGACTTCCGCCGGTCCGCAGCTTATACTGGAACTCCGAAAAGAACGGGGCGTACTGGTGATACATATCTGTTCTCAGAAAGCACCTCTCCCCGAATGGAAAGATCCCCCTCTGAACGAAAATGCAGATCATGACGAGCACCGGGACAAAGAAGGCGATCAGAAGACCATCCCTCGGCTTTAAAAACGGCGTTGTCTGCCGCTTTTTCCTTCGATTTTCCGGACGATCCGCAGTTGGCTCATCCGGGATCGTATCGATTTCTTTTATTTCTGTCATAAAGTAAAAACTCCTCCGGCTTCATCAGCCTGTAATCATTTTTGCTTTTTCATACTCCCAACATCCGCCGGGCAGACATCGTAGATCATTTCTTTTTATCTCCTGTAAAGATCAGGATCTTGCTGAACACATAATTCAGAACAACGACCACCACGGAGATCAGCAGCTTGCAGATAAAAAACTCCATCTTCATGAGATCCACCATGATAAACAGCGCTGCCAGGTTAAATAAAAATGTCGCGATCCGGCATAAAATGAACGAGACAAATTCCTTCCATACCTTCGCCGGGTTTAAGGTGTGGCTTTCAAACACCCACCATTTGTTCGTCACAAATGCGAACAATACGGCTGCCACCCAGGCGATTGTCTGGGCCGGGACCGGATCCATCTTCCACATATAATATAGAAGATTCGAGATCGCGTAGTCGATCACCGTCGTCAGGACTCCGAAGATCAGATAAGCGATCCCTTCCCTGGCGAGACCGGACTTTTTTGTCCCCGTTTTCTGTCCGCTCTCCGGCTTCTCATTTTTTTCATTCATAAATATTTCCGTCCTTTTCCGGAATCATCGTTTTCAAAACGTTCCTCCGATTTTTTCAGGATTTCCCTATCATATTCGATAGTCTTTTTCATTTTAGTATACCAACGCAAAAAAGTAAAGGACTGACAGCCGAATTTCTAGCTGTCAGTCCTTCTTTTGTTACTTTTCACGGGTAGGAATTTTCTGAACTGAAAATTCCGTATGATACCGTTATGGTTGCGGATTTTGCCGATTCGGAATGCGAAGCATCGGCAAAATCCTGTTACAGGGCGCGGGCATGGAGTGCCCGTGTACTGTAACCTTCTTTTAAAGCGATTTGGAATGGATTTTGCTCGTAACTTGCCATGCATCCGAATGGAAGCTCCGTGGGAGGTTCCTGTAGGTATCCGGCTGCTGAACAGTTACGACGTTTTATTCTGCGAGCAGCTTCTCAACACTCACAAGTTTTACGCACACGCAGAAGATCTCTGCCGCCTGTCTGAGGTCATCCAGGGATGGGAAGGACGGCGCGATCCTGATATTGGAGTCGTGCGGATCTTTTCCGTATGGGTAAGTCGCTCCGGCACCGGTCATCACAACACCGGCCTCTTTGCACTTCGCAACGATCGCTTTCGCGCATCCGTCAAGAGAGTCGAAGGAGACAAAATATCCGCCGTTCGGTTTTGTCCACTTCCCGATCTCCAGACCGCCAAGTTCCTCATTTAAGATCTCATCGACTGCCTCAAATTTTGGTCTGAGGATCTCAGCGTGCTTAGCCATCTGCGCTTTTAAACCATCGATATTTTTAAAGAAGCGGACATGACGGAGCTGGTTGATCTTGTCATGGCTGATCATCTGGACATTCATCTGCTTCTTCAGCGCATCGATATTTGCCTTTGAAGTAGCGATCGCGGAGATTCCAGAGCCTGGGAAGCTGATCTTTGAAGTCGAACCGAATTTATATACCATGTCCGGATTTCCTGCTTTTTCACACTCAGAAAGAATGTCGAGGACATGATCCGGGTGATCCGGGTGCAGATGATGAACACAGTATGCGTTGTCCCAGTAGATACGGAAATCTTTCGCAGCCGGTTTCAGGTTTGCAAATCTTCTCACAGTCTCATCTGAGTAAGACTCACCGCTCGGGTTCGCATAGAGCGGAACGCACCAGATTCCCTTCACACTCTCGTCATTATTTACATATTTTTCAACAAGATCCATATCCGGACCTTCACCTGTCATCGGAATGTTGATCATCTCGATCCCGAAGTATTCCGTGATCGCGAAATGTCTGTCATATCCCGGGACCGGGCAGAGGAATTTCACCTTGTCAAGTCTGCACCACGGCGTACTTCCGCATACCCCGTGCGTCCAGGAACGGCTCACGGTATCGAACATCAGTGTCAGACTCGCGTTTCCGTACATCACGATATTCTCGGCCGGCGAGTCCATCATCGCACCCATGAGCTCTTTCGCCTCCTGGATCCCGGTCAGGACTCCGTAGTTTCTCACATCACCGTCCGATGTCATATAATCACTGCTGCTGTTTAAAACGTCCATCATAGGAAGAGAAAGGTCCAGCTGCTCTTTGCATGGCTTTCCCCGCGCCATATTCAGGCTAAGATTTTTTCCCTGATACTCCTTATACAGCGCTTCCAGCTGCTCCTTTAAAGACGCAAGTTCCTGTTTTGACATTTCGCGATATGGTTTCATGTCAGTTTCCTCCTCATGATTCAACGATATATTTCAGATTATCTTTTCCCTGAGTACTTATTATAATTCATTAAAACCAATATTTCAACTTATAAAATAAAGTTTTGCTTCTGTTTTTTTATTTTTTTGAACCTGACCCCATAAAAATCTTAGTCATTGCCGCCTGCAGCAGCTCCCTGTTCCCCGTCTTCAGCTCTTTCCGTGCTTCGGTCCGCGCTCCGCGAAGCAACTCCTGACCGTCTCATTGACTTTTCTTTAACAATAACGTATTATAATAAGATATAGGATGATGATTCCATCTGCTTCGAATTCTGAAAAGGAGAATGGCTTTATGACAAATAATATGCGGACGCGCGATATCCGGCGAATGATCCTGATCGGACTGATCGTTGCTCTCGTGTCCCAGCTTTACTGGAATATCTTTATAAATAATTTCCGGATCTCTTCTTCCGTGATCATACTGCCCGTTCTTCTGATGACACTTGGAAAAAGTCTTTCCACACCGCTCACCTGCGCTGTGACCGCAGTCATCGTGTTCTTCTTCCGCCTGTTTCCGGCGCTCCACAGCGGGACCAGTCTCCTCGTCTCAGCGAAAAGTGTTTTTCCGAATGCGATCTTCTATTTCTGCTACGGCATTATTTTCGCAGCCATGGTCCCGGGAAAACATACCGTCTCCTACAGCCGCCTGTTTCCGGCCGTTTTTTTTGCTGATTTCGGTTCCAACCTGGTAGAACTGTGCATTTCCGAGAGTATGTCACACTCCATGACTCCGGACAAGGCAGGATATCTCTTCCTGATCGCACTGTTCCGTACCTTTCTTGCCGGTCTGATCCTGATGGCGGAAGGTCACTACCGGACACTCTTAAAAAACGAAGAGCACGAGAACCGTTACCGCCGTCTTTTCCTTATGACAACAGGACTGAAAAATGAGATCTACTTCATGCGGAAAAATTCTGAAGAGATCGAATCCGTCATGGCAAACGCATATAAATTGTATGAGAAATTAAATGAAATGGATGTGCCGGAAGACATGAAACATATGTCTCTTGCTATCGCCCGCGATGTCCACGAGATCAAAAAGGATTATATCCGCATCATCCAGGGCATCGAGGAAGAAATTTCCGAAGAATATGACGAAAAGCAGATGAGCTTTCAGGATATCTTAAAGATCCTTGAAGACACAACTTACCATATTCTGGAAAATAAGAATGTCCATATTCAGCTGGAATTCCAGTGTTCCGATAATTTTATGACCGAAGAACACTATGAGCTGATGGCCGTTCTCAAAAATCTCGTGAATAACGCCATCGAGGCGATCGAATCTGACCGGAAATTCGGAATGATCTACATTGAGGAACATCTGACCGACGGAAATTATGTTTTCCGCGTCACCGATGATGGTCCGGGAATCTCCCCCCGTCATCTTCCGAACATCTTCAAGATGGGCTACTCGACAAAATTTGACCAGAAAACAGGAAACATTTTCCGCGGTGTCGGCCTCTATGGCGTAAAAATGACTGTGGAAGAACAATTTAAAGGAAGCATCGACGTTGAATCGGAGCAGGGGATCGGAACCTCCTTCACCATCACGATTCCGGCCACTTCCCTTGTGGAGGAAACATTATGAGAATCTATATTGTAGAGGATGATCTGTCCGTCATCAATATTTTAGAGGACATCATCGAGACACAGGATCTCGGGGAAATCTGCGGAGACTGCGGCGGGGAACCGGCAAATCTCGCAGACGTGCTGCGCGCCAAGCCGGATGTCATCCTCGTCGACTTTTTCATGCCCGTTAAGGACGGTGTAGAATTCGTAAAGGAACTGCGCGCCGTCAACACCTCGATCAAGTGCATCATGATCTCCCAGGTATCTGCCAAAGAGCTGATCAGCAAAGCCTACAGCGCAGGAGTCGACTTCTTTATCAGCAAACCGATCAATCTCATTGAAGTCCGTTCCGTCTTAAAAAATGTAGAACAGCAGATCACCAACGAACGTACACTCGCAAACATCCGCCGCATGTTCATGAACGAGATCGAACATCCTGCCAAAGATGACAAGCCGAAAGCCGACAACTACGGCCGGAAATTAAAGTACATCTTAAACCGCATCGGCATGTCCGGCGAAAAAGGATGCCCGGATATCATAAAGATCTGCGAATATCTCCACGACAACCACATTCCAGTCTCCAACCTGAGCGTTGCCCAGATGTGTGAGGCTGTCAGCGACTCGCCGAAAAACATGGAGCAGCGCGTCCGCAGGACGATCGCGGCCGGAATGTCCAACATTGCCCACATGGGGATCGAGGATTTCATGAACGAGACCTACACTCTCTACTCCGGAACTTTATTCTCCTTCGAGGACGTAAAAGCGGAGATGGACTATCTCCGGGGAAAACGCACATCCGGCGGCAAGGTCAGCATCAAAAAATTCATCGACGGGCTGATGCTGGAAGCCGAACGATAGTTTTTCATGATCCAGGTACATCTTCCGCAAAAACGGATCGTACCTGGTTTTTTCTATTTCTGATGCGTCTCTTCATTCCTCGGAAATCCACATCCGGAACAATTCCCTTTCCATCTTCACATTCCTTATATTGGAATTTTTCACATATTTTACCTTGTTGTGTATAAAAATATTGTTAAGGAATTACAAATTTTGTTAAGTAATTTTTGTAACTTTTTGTAACTTTGTGAAGTTTTTTGAAGGGACATGCTTATACTCTGTACATAAAAGGTATGGAGGTATAAAAACTATGTTACAAATCGAGCTCAACATGTATCAAGCAGTTGCAGTTGCTGCACTGGTTCTGCTTCTTGGACGTTTCCTTGTAAGCAAGATCCCATTCTTAACAAAATACTGTATTCCTGAACCGGTTGTCGGCGGCGTTGTTTACGCTGTTGTTCACCTGATTTTAAGATCCGCAGGGATCCTCGAAATCTCTTTCGACAACACATTACAGTCCTTCTTCATGACTGTATTCTTCTGTAGCGTTGGTTACACCGCATGTTTCCGTCTCTTAAAGAAGGGCGGCGTTCAGGTACTCTTATTCCTGTTAGTTTCCATTATCATGGTTGCTCTTCAGAATGGTCTTGGCGCTGTACTTGCCGGTGCTTTCCATCTCGACCCGAGACTTGGTCTTGCGGTTGGTTCCATCCCGATGGTCGGCGGACATGGTACCGCAGGCGCATTCGGACCGGTTCTTGAGGAAGCCGGTGTCGTAGGCGCTAACGCGGTTGCGATCGCATCCGCAACCTTCGGTCTTGTTGCCGGCTGTGTGATCGGCGGACCGCTCGCTTACCGTCGTATCCATTCCCTGAACTTAAAGTCCACAGAGACTGCTACCGGCAGTGATGAGGTTAAAGTTGATAAGAACGAAGTTACCGGCGCGATCGATTCCAGAAGATTCCTGGACGGCGCATTATACCTTGCAATCGCAATCGGTGCCGGCACGATCGTTTCTTTATTCCTTAACAAGTTAATGACATTCCCGAGCTACATCGGAGCAATGGTTGTTGCTGCTATCATCCGTAACGTTGTTGACGCAACCCACAAAGATATGCCGATGGAAGAGATCAGCACGATCGGAAGCTTCTCTCTTTCCTTATTCCTTGGTCTCGCAATGATGGGATTAAAGTTATGGCAGCTTGCAGAGCTTGCACTTCCGATGATCGTAATGCTTGCGGCACAGACAGTTCTCATGGCATTCTTCGCTTACTTCGTAGTATTCAACCTTCTCGGAAAGAGCTACGACGCAGCCGTTATGACATCCGGCTTCTGTGGATTTGGTATGGGTGCTACACCGAACGCTATGGCAAACATGCAGGCGATCACCGCAAAGTATGGTCCGGCTCCGACCGCATACTTCGTAGTGCCGTTAGTAGGAAGTCTGTTCATCGATTTCTTCAATGCACTTATTATTACGACATTTATGAACTTCCTGTAAGATCCAATTTGGGATCATAGATTGTAACTCTTGAAAAAGGGCCCGCACCGGAATCCTGGGGTATGTTCCGATGGCTGGGCCCTTTTTCCTGTCTGAAATTTAATTATAAATTTTTCTGAGAGACCAGGATCTCTTCTTATCTTCCTGAAAACAACTCTATCCCATCGATCATCTGCAGTTCTTCTCTCACACACTGAAAAAATCTTCGGATCTGATCATCCATCCGGTTCTCTTTTGTGAGTCCATAGATCGTCATGTCCTCCGGTCCGCCTTCCATCGGACAGATCCACACGTCTTGTCTCTTGAATCGCCTTGCAACAAGAAGTGGGATCACCGCCCATTTTTTTCCATTCAGAAAATATTCCAGAAATTCCATCTTATCCGCTGTGAGACTCGGATTTGCATCCGGCAGAAACCATCGGCTGTGCCAGATATCATATTCCGGATTCCACGGCAGCCGGATCTGTTCTTCCGGATCCAGCATATCCGGAGTCACTCTCCCTGTTTCTCTCCAGCTCTCACCACCGGCAAACACAAACGGCTCCCTGAACACAGGGAACGGAACTATTCTTCTGGAATTTAAAAGATCCGAGACCAGAGCCACATCAACACTTCCATTTTCCACATACCCATAAATGTCAGAAGAACGCCCCGTCTTAAATTCAATGCTGCAGGTGTCCCGATCGGACATCATTTTTTTTAATACAGCCGGCATCAGATAAAAAGCAATGCTGTTCACTGTGCTGACCCGCAGAAGCGGACTTTTCTTTCTTCTCGGTATCTCCTCCGCCTCCCTGTAAAGTGTCAACAGGCGTTCCGCGACCGGAACGAATTCTTTTCCATTCTCTGTAAGTTCCACACTTCTCTGACCGCGTCCACGTTCAAAAAGGCTGTATCCCAGTTCCTCTTCCATCGATTTCATTCTGCGGCTCATAGCCGGCTGTGTGATAAAAAGCCGTTCTGCCGCTGCTGAGATACTGCCGTACTGGAGAACTGCCAGGAATGCCTCCAACTCCGTTTTTGTCATAATGATCTCCGTTTTCTCCGATTTTCTTTACTGCAAATATTTTATCCTGTTCAAAATATATCATTTTGATTATATTTTACTTTTTAATTATTCATTTTTCAATTAATATTTTCTGTGATACACTGATTTCTGTGAAGGTACTGAACCATCAGATTTGGCACCAGCCGGAGCAGCGCATAGAATTTGGAGTACGCAGTGCGGAATATCCGGTATCAGAAGATTATATTTCAGGAGTACATAACCATGAACCAGACCTCTTTACTTTCCGGCAATATCCGACAGCAGATCTTAACCCTCGCCGTTCCACTGCTGCTTGGAAACATTTTACAACAGCTTTACAACACTGCCGACTCACTGATCGTGGGCAGATTCCTCGGTACCAACGCCTTTGCCTCTGTGGGAATATCCGGCAGTCTTATGAACCTTTTTATCTTCATTCTCGACGGCTTCTGCACCGGGATCACGGTAATCCTCGGTCAGTTCTACGGAAGCGGTGACAGAAAAAAATACCGCGAGGAAGTCTTCACCGCCCTTCTTCTCGGCATGATCATCGCCCTTATCATCAGCGGTGTGTGTATCGTCTTTCTGGATCCGATCTTAAACCTGATCCACACCCCGGACGAACTCATTCCTTACGCTGAATCCTACCTTTTCATTATCCTCGCAGGGCTTCCTTTTACCTGCCTTTATAACCTTTTATCCGGAATTCTGCGGTCTATCGGCAACACCAGAACTGCCCTTTCTTTTCTCGCTGCCGCCATCACAGTGAACATCGCTCTGGACTTTCTCTTTATCGGCATTCTGAGACTTGGAACCGGAGGTGCTGCCGCGGCCACGATCCTGTCACAGTTTTTCTCCGCAATCTGCTGTTTTCTGTATCTGCGGGATACTTATCCGGGACTGCTCTGCCGCAGAGAAGATATTGGTGCTCATAAGGATCTTATGATCCACACCCTGCGCTACGGTCTCATCTCAGCGCTTCAGGCCTCCAGCCTGTATATCGGAAAGATTCTCGTTCAGGGCAGTGTCAATACACTCGGAACACCGGGAATCGCCGCCTATACAGCAGCGACCCGCATTGAGGGATTCGCGAATTCCTTCGGTGACAGCGGAGGAAATGCGGTCTCCGTCATGGTCTCCCAGAATCTTGGGGCCGGAAATCATGACCGGGTGAAAAAAAGTCTATTTTGGGGGTTGATGTTAAACTGGACGGTCTGTGTGGTAATCTCCCTTTTCATGTTCTTTGGTTCCGATCCTGCACTCCGGCTGTTTTTGAGTTCTTCAGACGAACTGGCTCTCTATTACGGAAACAGTTATATAAGGCTGATTTCTGTTTTCTATATATTCTGCTTTACAGGAAGTGCTTACATGGGATACTTTAAAGGACAGGGTTACATGGTCATCGCCTTCTGCGGAACAACCCTACACATTATTTTCCGTGCGATCTGTTCCGCCATCATGATCGGAAAGATGGGGCTCACCGCGGTTGCTCTCTTTTCCGGTCTCGGCTGGATACTCTGTGTGACATTCCTGACGGTCAATTTTATCCGGATCGCAGGGCAAAACTCAAACATTCCATCCTCCCATGATCCGAACTGACGCTGAGTCCTTGTTCCCGTGCAGGGAGGCAGACAAGTTCTGAACTGAAAATGTTGTATAATACAGTGGCCGTGGCAGAATCGTATCATTTCCCCTTGCATTCTCTCTCCTGCAGTGCTATAATGTTCAATATCTTGATAAATATTTAATTTTTGAACATCATAGGAGGTTTCAAATTATGAGTTCCAAAAATTCCGAAACACCATTAAAAGATCGGATCGACTGGATCACTGTGATCGTACCGTTTCTTGCGATCCTGGCGCTCTGCGTCTGCTTTATCATGATGCCGGACGCGTCAAAGAGCGTTCTCGACACGATCCGCTTTATCCTAGGCGACACCTTCGGCCTGTTCTACCTGGCAGTCGGCCTCTTCGTCTTCCTGCTCTCCCTGTTTCTGGCTTTCTCCAGGTTTGGAAATATCCGCCTCGGAAAGCCGGATGAGAAGCCGAAATACCCGCTCTTCGTGTGGGCCAGCATGATGTTCACCTCCGGCCTCGCCGCTGACATCCTGTTCTACTCCTTCTGTGAGTGGATCCTCTACGCCAACGACCCGCATATTTCCGAGATGGGCTCTATGCAGACCTGGTCCAGCACCTACCCGCTCTTCCACTGGGGTCCGATCCCGTGGGCGTTCTACCTGGTGCTCGCCGTGTGCTTCGGCTTCATGCTTCATGTCCGCGGATGCCATAAGCAGAAATACTCTGAGGCATGCCGCGCACTTCTCGGAAACAAAGTCGATGGACTCCCGGGAAAACTGATCGATCTCCTCGCCCTCTTCGCCCTGCTCGCAGGGACAACGACGACCTTCGCACTGGCAACTCCGTTAATGTCCCAGGTCCTCACGACCCTGTTCCATCTTCCGTCCTCGAAATGGATCACGATCGCGATCCTGGCCGTCACCTGCGTCTTTTATACATACGCCCTGCTGCACGGCATGAAGGGGATCTCCCTGCTTGCAAAGTCCTGCATGTATCTGTTCTTTGCCCTGCTCGCATATGTGCTGTTCCTCGGCGGAGAGACACGGTATATTCTGGAGACAGGCTTTGCGGCTGTCGGAAATCTTGCTCAGAATTTCCTCGGCCTCGCAACCTTCACAGATCCGCAGCGGACCACTTCCTTTCCGCAGACATGGACGATCTTCTACTGGGCCTACTGGATGGTGTGGTGCGTGGCATCTCCGTTCTTTATCGGATCCATCTCCCGCGGAAGAACGGTGCGGCAGACGATCCTCGGCGGATATGCCTGCAGCGTCAGCGCTACATTCTTAAGCTTTATCATTTTAGGAAACTACAGTCTCGGACTTCAGGTAAGCGGAAAGTTAGACGTTATGGCGATCTATGCCGCCGGCAGCGATCTCTACACAACGATCATCGCCATCATCCAGACACTGCCGCTTGCACCGTTTGTCCTTGTGCTTTTAATCGTTGCCATGGTGGCCTTCTATGCTACCAGCTTTGACTCCATCGCCCTTGTAGCCTCCTCCTACACATACCGCCAGATCACCGGTGACGAGGAGCCGCACAATGCAGTAAAAGCCTTCTGGGCGATCCTGTTGATCCTGCTGCCCATGGCACTTGTATTTTCCGACAGCTCCATGGCAAACCTGCAGAGTGTCTCCATCATTGCAGCGTTTCCGGTAGCGTTTGTGATCCTGCTGATCATCGCAAGCTTCTTAAAGGACGCGTCGGATTACCTGAAATCATAAAATAGGAACTACGAAACGTACGGATCGATCACTTTCATCATAAAGTTTGATCCGTACTTTTTTCTTAAACAATTTGTAATTCCCCTGCCACACATTTACCACAAGTTGAAGGGAAAATACCATTGTCGTAAATCGGAATTCTGATATAATAGAATATGTAAACAATTTAAAAATTTTCAGCAGCCGTGAAAACAACGATCTGGCTGCTGTTACAATTTCTATGAGGAGGAAAATTAAATGAGAAAGAAAAATTTCTGCCTGGCAGTACTTTCCGCATCCGCAGTTCTCGCTCTGGGTGCTTCATTCAGTTCTTTTGCTGCCTGGAAGTCCGTAAACAGTGAATGGGTCTATACTGACAATAACGGCAACAACGTGACAAGCGCATGGAGAACCGACAACGGCGAATCCTATTACCTCGGTGAGGACGGCTATATGATCCGCAACACTCTTCTTGAGGACAACGGAAACTACTACTACTTAAGAAACGGCGGCCAGATGTTAAAGAACGGCTGGCGCTTCCTTGAGAACCCGAGCTGGCAGGGCGATGATAAAGTCGGCGACGCAAGCTGGTACTACTTCGATAACAATGGACGTGCGCTCCGCACGACCGGTGACAGCGTAAAGATCGCTGATATCGGCGGAAAGAAATTTGCGTTTGATATGTACGGAAGAATGCTCACAGGCTGGATCACAGCTGCAGGTGAGAATATCTCCGATGATTCCGACTGGGCAACGGCTACATACTACGGTGACGCAGAAGGCGACGGAAGCCTCGTTACAAACGCATGGGTATACATCAGCGTTAAGGACGATGACAACGAGGACGATAACGAGCCGACTTACCACTTCTACTTCGCTTCCAACGGTAAGAAGACTGTCAGCACAGAGAAGACCATCGGCAATGTAAAATACACCTTCGATGACAGAGGTGTCGCTCAGGATTCCTGGGTACACAACAGCGACAAGGGTACATGGAAATATTATGGTGACGAAGAGGAACCGAAGCTTCATACCGGTTGGTTTGAGGCTGTTCCGTCCAAAGAGTTAAACAGCGATGACCACGAAAACGGTACGACTCATTGGTATTATGCGAACTCCAAGGGTGAGATCACTATTCCTACTGCCGACGGCGAAGTTGGAGTCGTTAAAACAATTGATGGAAAATCCTACTTATTCAATTCGGACGGAGAGATGGTCACGGGATTGAGAATTCTTACATACGATGGTTCCAAAATCACCAATATTTCTTCTGAGGTAGACACTGCTGATACTGTCAAGAATATGAATTCTGACACGATGAAACTTGTTTACTTCGAGTCCAACGGTGCTGCCAAAACAGGTACCACAACGATCACTCTTGATGGAACTTCCTACACCTTCAGTTTTAAGTCTAATGGTTCCCCGAGAGGTGTTGGCGAAACCGGTATCTCTGATGGTTACATCTATCAAAATGGTTTACGTCTGACAGCAGATGAAGACACAAAATACGGCGTTGTTACTTACAAAAACGAGTCCTACGTTGTAAATGAAAAAGGTTCTATCCAGAAAAACAAGAAGAACCTGAAAGACGCTGATGAGACTTACTATTGCACAAACGCAAAGGGTATCTTACTCCACTCCAGTACTGAAAAGTGTACTACAAAGCACTAATCACTCCTGAGCTTCAAGAGCACCTTCTCCATCATGGAGAGGGTGCTCTTTTTTATTTCCACGTCTTTTGTTTCTATATTTATTCCAGCATTTTTCTGTCTCTCACACTTCTTCCTGCTGCATAATAATCTCTTTTCGACTCATTTCCGCCACAGATTCCTCAAGGTTTCACCACAAAGTATTCACAGCTTAATCACATTTCACTGATATACTTATTTTATCAAAAGGAAAACATAACCAACCAAAAAATTCAGGAGGTTTCACTATGAAAAAGAAGATTATGACTCTCGTGCTTACTGCAGCAATGGCTGCTTCTATGGGAATGACCGCTTTTGCAGGACAGTGGGTTCAGAACACGACCGGCTGGTGGTGGCAGAAAGACAACGGTTCCTACCCGGTATCCCAGTGGAAATGGCTTGACGGAAATAAGGACGGGATCTACGAGTGCTATGCTTTCGATTCCAACGGATATATCTATACGAATACAACAACTCCAGACGGCTACACCGTCAATGCGGATGGTGCCTGGACGATCGGCAACTCTGTACAGTTAAAGTACCAGAAAGATATGGACAGCCAGAATAACTCCGGCAACGCTTCTGATAACAACCAGAGTACTTCCTCCGACGATTCCATCGTCTACACAAACGAGGATATGGTCGGAACCTTCATGACAAATGACGAGAACAGAGAAGATTACTTCGAGCTCATGGTCGGTGCAGGAGATTCCATCGCAGCTTTCTACTATGACAACGACGGTGACACCCATATCTACAATTTTGCGAAATCCAGTGATACAAAATATCGTGACTCCTCCAATTCCCGCAATATGACGATCGTGGACTACGATACTATTATTGTAAACGATAAGACCTACATCAGAGAATAAGCCTACCACTATTTGTGATACCTTCATAAAAATTTCATACTCCCAAAAATCCGGTTCAGATCCTGAGTCGGATTTTTACGTTTTATGTTTCTCCTATAAGTGCCCTTTTTAACAATAATCAGCAAGAATTCTCCCACCTCTATAGGTGGTGAGATGAATTGCTATCTCTTGCATAGTGCCATAGTTGGCATGTAAATATCAGATTATTGCACATAGCTGTGCTGTGTATTGTAAACTTCTCATATATTGATTTTTGTAGTCGTGCTATATCATCAATCCTGCATACAATGAATAAGCCTGAAGGAAAAATAGATTGCAGATCAAACAGAACAAATGTTCTGAAATATAATAGACAAATGATCTCATTTGTGATATAATTAAATCAGTCGAAATAGAAAGAAAGGCTGATAAATATGAGAGAACTCGACAATAATGCACATTCAGTATTTTTACTCTGTTATCATCTGATCCTGGTTGTAAAGTACCGGAAAAAGGTCCTGAATGATCCGATCTCGGGTCGCGCACGAGAAATCTTTGAATATATCGCGCCCAAATATCATATCACCCTGGAAGAGTGGAATCACGATGAGGACCATGTCCATATCATGTTCCGTGCCCATCCGAAGTCGGAACTCAGTAAATTTATCAATGCCTATAAAAGTGCCAGCAGCCGTCTGATCAAAAAAGAGTATCCGGAGATCCGGCAGAAGCTCTGGAAGGAAATGTTCTGGAGTCAGAGCTTCTGCCTCCTGAGTGCCGGCGGAGCTCCGATCGAAGTGATCCGTCAGTACATCGAGACACAGGGGGAGAAAAAACATGAACGTAGTATACCGGTTTCGGATCTATCCCAATAAAATACAGCAGGAACTGTTTGCAAAAACATTTGGATGTGTCAGGTTTATATATAACCGAATGCTGGCAGAAAAGAAGGAATGCTATGAAAAGACCGGAAAAAACCTGAAGGTCACTCCGGCAAAATATAAGGCAGAATTTCCATGGCTAAAAGAAGTGGACAGCCTTGCTCTGTGCAATGCCCAGCTGCATCTGCAGACTGCTTATAAAAACTTTTTCCGGGATCCATCGTTTGGATTTCCAAAATTCAAGTCAAAAAAGAATCCTGTTAAAAGCTATACCACAAACAGTGTAAATGGAAATATCCTGTTAAAAGATGGGAAGCTGAAGCTCCCAAAGGCAGGCTGGATCCGGATCCGGCAGCATCGTAAGATCCGGGAAGATGCCTGCTTGAAAGGTGCATCCGTCTGTCTGGAAGCTGATGGGCGGTATTATGTTTCTCTTCTGTATTTTTGTGAAGAAAAGCCGGTGGAAATAAGGAACATAAGGCAGGCCGTCGGACTAGATTTTTCCATGAAAGAACTATATGTAGATTCCAATGGAAAACATGTAGGTTATCCGCACTATTTCAGAAACAGCGAGGAAAAACTGGCGAAAGCGCAGAGAAAACTGAGTCATTGCCGGAAGGGGAGCAATCGTTACAAAAAACAACAGAAAAAAGTGGCGCGGATCCATACACATATCGCTCACCAGAGAAAAGATTACTTGCATAAAGAATCAAGAAAGATAACCAATTTCTATGATATCGTATGTATCGAAGATCTGGATCTGAAGACGATGAGCGGGGAACATCATTTTGGAAAAAGTGTTCATGACAACGGTTGGAGAATGTTCACAGATTTTTTGCAGTATAAACTGGAACGGGAAGGGAAGAAGCTTGTCCGCATCGACCGCTGGTATCCCAGTTCCAGAACATGCAGCTGTTGTGGAAAAATAAAACATGATCTGAAACTGGAAGAGCGGGTATATCTTTGTAACTGCGGAAACCGGATGGACCGTGATGAAAATGCGGCGGTCAACATCTGCCGGGAAGGGCTGAGAATATCCGGGATCATATTGGAAAAGAGCGAAAAAGCATCATAAAAAGATATCAGTCCAAAAGAACCGTGGGACACACGGGGATCGCTCGTGAATGCTTTGCCCAACGGGGGAATCGAACGAGAAGCCCCCACTTCAAGCGTGAGCTAAGTGGTGGGAGTATGTCACTTTACAGGAACCTCCAGGGAATTTCCTAAAAAAAGTACGCCAGACAATGAATTTCTCCATCATCTGACGCACTTTCTTAATCTGATTCCTTTTTGATCTATCACCGGCTGCCCGGCCATTCCATCGTTTCGTATGGATCTGTTTCCGTCCATCCGTCATTCTTCCGGATCTATTCTACGTCCTGTCCGCCCTTCACCTGCGGCCGTCCAAGGCTCTCCCACTTCAGGTAGGCGCTGATAAATCCGTCGAGTCCGCCGTCGAGCACCGCATTTACGTTTCCGCTCTCAAATCCGGTCCGGTGGTCTTTTACCATCGTGTATGGCTGGAGTACATAGGAACGGATCTGGCTTCCCCATCCGATATCTTTGATATCGCCGCGGATGTCGGAGAGCTTCTCTGCATTTGCCTGCTGCTTTAACATATACAGTTTCGCTTTCAGCATCTGCATTGCCTTGTCCTTATTCTGGAACTGGGAACGCTCATTCTGACACTGGACAACAACGCCGGTCGGGATATGGGTGATACGGACTGCAGATGACGTCTTGTTGATGTGCTGTCCGCCGGCACCGCTGGAACGGTAGGTATCGATCCGCAGGTCATCCGGGTTGATCTCGATATCCAGATCTTCCTCGATATCCGGCATAACATCACAGGATACGAAGGAGGTCTGTCTCTTTCCGTTCGCGTTGAACGGAGAAATTCTTACGAGACGATGAACGCCGCGCTCGGACTTTAAGTAGCCGAAAGCATTCTCACCGTTAATCTGGATCGTTACCGACTTAATACCGGCTTCCTCACCGTCGAGGAAATCGAGGACCTCGACCTGATAGCCTTTTCTCTCTGCCCAGCGGCAGTACATGCGGTATAACATGCTGCACCAGTCGCAGGACTCGGTTCCGCCCGCTCCGGCATTCAGTCTTAAGATCGCATTGTTATTGTCATATTCTCCGGTCAGAAGTGTGCGCAGACGAAGTGCATCGAGCTCAGAAGTGAACTCGTCGAGCATCTCCTGGATCTCCGGAATGATCGCCGGGTCATTCTCCTCGTACCCCATCTCGATCATCAGTCCGATCTCCTCATACTGATTCTGGAGCTTGTTGTACTCTGCGACCGTGTCCTTTAAGTTTTTCGCTTCTTTCACGAGTCTCGTAGATTTCTCTGCATCCTCCCAGAAGCTCGGCTCTTCCATGGTCTTGTCCAACTCATCGATCCTTCTGATCTTTGCCTCCAGATTCAGGGAATCACGAACCTCCTTTAACGGAGTTTCATATGTGGACAAGGTGTATTTAAACTGGTCTAACTCAACCATTGACTCTGTCCTTTCTTATAATGATTTAACAAGGTCAGCGCAAAAGCTTGCGCTGACCAGTAACATTTCAGTATCTTTCCGGCTGCCGTCTCTATGCCAGCGGTTTTCTTCCGTGACACTGCTTATATTTCTTACCGGATCCACACGGACACGGATCGTTCGGGTAGATCTTCTGGGTCTGGCGTCTCTGCGGAGCTTTTGCCGCGGAATCATCACGGTTTGTACCTGTAACCTTGGCTGCCGGCTCTCTCTCGACCTTCTCCTCTACACGGATATGGCAGAGAATACGGAGCGTGTCCTCACGGATCGCCGCAGTCATATCATCGAACATCTCGTATGCGCTCATCTTGTACTCAACGAGCGGGTCACGGTTGCCGTATGCCTGTAAGCCGATTCCCTCACGGAGCTGATCCATATCGTCGATATGGGACATCCACTTGTTGTCGATAACCTTTAAAAGTACCACACGCTCGATCTCACGAACCTGCTCTGCATCCGGGAATTCTGCTTCCTTGGACTCATAGAACTTCGTCGCAAGCTCTTTTAACATGTGCTTGAACTCATCTTTGTTCATCTTCTTGATCTCTTCTGTCAACTCGATCGGCTTTAACGGAATGATCGGAAGAAGAAGATCATTTAATTCCTTGAATCCCCAGTTTTCCGGAGTCTGCTCGTCGCTGATGGACATGTCCACAGCGCCCTCGACAACGTCGTTGAGCATCTTCATGATCACTTCACGCATGTTCTCACCGTCAAGTACCTGGCGGCGCTCAGCGTATACGACTTCACGCTGCTCATTATTGACCTCATCATACTTTAAGAGGTTCTCACGGATACCGTAGTTGTTTGTCTCGATCTTCTGCTGTGCCTTCTCGATCGCGGAAGACAGCATCTTGTGCTCGATCTGCTCGTTCTCCGGAACACCGAGGGCATTGAACATGCTCATCAGCTTGTCGGAACCGAAGAGACGCATCAGGTCATCCTCAAGGGAGATATAGAAGCGGGACTCACCCGGGTCACCCTGACGTCCTGCACGTCCGCGGAGCTGGTTATCGATACGTCTGGACTCGTGGCGCTCTGTACCGATGATCTTTAAGCCGCCGAGTGCTTTGGACTCATCGTCAAGCTTGATATCGGTACCACGGCCTGCCATGTTCGTTGCGATCGTTACCGCACCGTGAACACCTGCGTCCGCTACGATCTCAGCCTCCAGCTCATGATACTTCGCGTTTAATACTTTATGCGGAACTCCGCGCTTCTTTAACATCTGGCTCAGCATCTCAGATGTCTCGATCGTGATCGTACCGACAAGGACCGGCTGTCCTTTCTCGTGTGCCTTTACGATCTCCTCGACAACTGCGTGGAATTTCTCTTTCTTTGTCTTATATACAGCGTCATCAAGATCCTTACGGATTACCGGACGGTTTGTCGGGATCACGATAACGTCCATGCCGTAGATATTACGGAACTCTTTCTCCTCAGTCTGGGCTGTACCGGTCATGCCGCCTTTTTTCGCGTACTTGTTAAAGAAGTTCTGGAATGTGATCGTTGCAAGAGTTCTGGACTCTCTCTTGACGTTTACATGCTCCTTCGCCTCGATGGCCTGGTGGAGACCGTCAGAGTAACGACGGCCCGGCATGATACGTCCTGTGAACTCATCGACGATCAGGACCTCATCATCCTTGACCACATAGTCCTTATCGCGGAACATGAGGTTGTGTGCACGGAGTGCGAGGATAATGTTGTGCTGGATCTCAAGGTTCTCCGCATCTGCAAGGTTGTCGATGTGGAAGAATGCCTCGACCTTCTTCACACCCTGTTCTGTCAGGTTTACGACTTTCTCCTTCTCATTTACGATGAAATCACCGGTCTCAGTGATCTCCTCGCCCATGATGGCGTTGAGTTTATTAAACTCACCGGATTCCTCACCGCGGACCAGCTGCTTTGCAAGGACATCGCAAACCTCATAGAGCTTTGTGGACTTTCCGCTCTGTCCGGAAATAATAAGCGGGGTTCTCGCCTCATCGATCAATACGGAGTCGACCTCATCGATGATGCAGTAGTCCAGGTCACGGAGTACCATCTGATCTTTGTAGATCGCCATATTGTCACGAAGATAATCGAAACCGAGCTCATTGTTCGTCACATAAGTGATATCGCACTGGTAAGCTGCTTTTCTCTCCTCGGAAGTCATGGAGTTTAATACCACTCCGACCTTTAAGCCGAGGAACTCATGAACCTGTCCCATCCACTCAGCATCACGCTTTGCAAGGTAATCATTGACCGTTACGATCTGGACGCCTTTACCGGAGAGGGCATTTAAATATGCCGGACAGGTGGAAACAAGAGTTTTACCTTCACCTGTCTTCATCTCTGCGATACGTCCCTGATGAAGGACGATACCACCGATGAGCTGTACCGGGTAATGCTCCATATTTAAGACTCTCTTTGCTGCCTCTCTGACAGTTGCAAATGCCTCCGGCAGAATATCGTCGAGCGTTTCTCCTGCAGCAAGGCGCTCTTTGAACTTTCTCGTCTGATCCTTTAACTCGTCATCAGACATCGCCTGCATGGTCGGGCGCAGTTTCTCGATCTTATCGATGATCGGGTAAATATACTTTAATTCCCGGTCACTGTGCGTACCAAATATTTTTTCAACAAAATTCATTCTGCTTGTTCTCCTATATAAATAAATATCCACATGCGGCTACCCCCAGGCTTTCAACTGAAAATCCAGCCACATACACTGTTTCAATCTCTATCCGATGCCTTTTCTTCTATGTTGCGGCACTTTTCACATGACCGCATACGACTGCATCGTACAATCCTTAATATTTTAACACCTTCCGGGCTTTTATTCAATGACTTCATTTAATTTTAACAATTCGTACATAAATCTCTTATTTTTAAGGACGGTACTTTATAAATTTACAAATTAATGTCGCCTCCAGCAAACAAGCGCGACTCCCAAGCATGTTGTCGCGGCTGAACACCTCTACGGGCAGCAGACCAACGAGCTCCCGAAACCGTACCAGCACATGCACTCGCCGCGGTTTACTACCACTGTGGCAGCGGACCGGTGAGATTCCGAGCGGGAGCACATTGATCCGGGGAGATGGCTTCTCTTAGTTCGCGGGTGACTGCGTTGGAGAACAAGGAACACTTGTCTGAGCGAAGCGAGTTGTGTTCCTCGTTCTCCGCCCTTAGCAGTCGCACGCAAGCTTAGAGGAACCCTCCCTGGATCACCGGTGCTTCTGCCCGGAATCTCACCGGCCCGCAGATACTCCCCAGCGCCCGCAATCTCTTCTCCCCAAATTCCTGCCAAACCATTTTCCACTTAAAAACTGTGCCCCTTTCCCACACACTTCCAAAAATTCAGATATTTTCCTCCCCTCTCATTTTTCCCATCTTCTCCCCTTCCGGCATCCTCTTCCCGCAGCTTTTCCTCCATGATTCCCCCATTTCCCCCAGACTGTACAACTTGCACAAACCATACATTCGATTCTCCGGTTATCCACTTTATCCACACTAATCCACCAAAATTATGTGGAAAGTTGTCCACCTCGAAAAATGCCGATTTCACGCTATTTCGCAGTTATACACCAAGTTATCCACATTATCCACAGGTTTTTTCCTCCCCACAGGTGGATTTTACACTCTCTTTATATTTGTTTTATTTTTGTGAACATCTCATAAAATTTACATTTCCGACAACTTTTTTTCCCGATCCCATTGACAAACCCGGAAGACTTTATCTAGCTTTTGAGCTTTTATACACCTTTTTTTACCTTTTGAAATTTTCTCATTTTTTGTGTATTTTAGTTGTCTTTTACAGAATTTTGTGTTATACTTAAGCCATCCCAAACAAAGGAGTTGATTTTATGCGTTACACAATCAGCGGAAAAAATATCAACATTACACCAGGCTTAAAAGATGCCGTGGAAAGTAAATTAGGAAAACTGGAGCGCTATTTTTCTCCTGATACAGAAGTACAGGTAACATTAAGCGTAGAGAAAGGACGTCAGAAAATAGAGGTTACGATTCCTGTCAAAGGCAGCATTATCCGTGCTGAACAGGATTCCAGCGATATGTACGTATCCGTTGATCTTGTAGAAGAGATCATCGAGCGCCAGATCAAGAAATATAAAACCAAGATCGTCGATAAGAAACAGAGCGCATTAGCTTTCAGCGAAGCTTTCCTTCAGGAAGAAGCAGAGCAGGAAGAAACCGTTAATATCGTAAAGACAAAACGCTTCGCGATGAAACCGATGGATGCTGAAGAGGCATGCGTACAGATGGAACTTTTAGGACACAATTTCTTTATGTTCCTCAACGCAGATACAAACGAAGTAAACGTTGTTTACAAGAGAAAAGGCAACTCCTACGGACTGATCGAGCCGGAGTTCTAAGTGTTCTGAAATTTCATAAGAATGAATCACCGGATAGCGGCACCGATACGGATCATCGTACAGTGACCGGTTCTCCGGATCAGTAGAAAAACAGGCGGTACCTGATCTGAAATCGGTTATCGCCTGTTCTTTGTCTTCTTTTATCTCTTCTTTTTTGCACACGCCGCGCACGCCTCACATGCGCTCTTCGCGACTGCCATCCCGCCGAGGGATGTCTCGCGAAGCTCCGACGGGATCGAACGTCCGACCGCATACATGACTCCGATCGTCTCATCGATCGGGGTGATGCTCCGGATCCCGGCCATGGAGAGTTCTGCTGAGATCAGCGCATTCGAAGCGCCCATCGCATTCCGGTTCTGGCATGGATTTTCAACCAGTCCTCCGATCGGATCACAGACGAGTCCTAAAATATTCACGATCGCAAAGGATGCCGCATCGAGACACTGTACCGGAGTTCCTCCGAGAAGCTCCACGGCCGCGGACGCCGCCATCGCACTCGCCGCTCCGACCTCCGCCTGACAGCCGCCCTCCGCTCCTGCCGTTGTTGCATTTCTCGTGATCAGGTAGCCGACTGCCGCCGCATTGAACAGCACCTTGCAGATCTCCTCATCCGTAAATCCGAAATTTTCCTGCAGCGAACAGAAAACTCCCGGGATCACTCCCGAAGATCCTGCGGTCGGTGCAGCCACGATAAGTCCCATGGATGCGTTGACCTCAAGAACTCCCACTGCGTAAGCGATCGCCTTTGAGACCACATCCCCGCAGATATTCTTTCCGTTCTCCCGGAGTGTGTGCAGCTTCCGGCTCTCCCCGCCGATCATGCCGCCCATGCTGACGATGTTCTCCTTCAACGGCTTTTTCGCCGACGCCTGCATGATCGACCATGCCTTTTTCATCTTTTCCTTCGTCTTTTCCGGATCCTGCTCCAGGAAGGTCGTCTCCCGCTCAAACATCGCCTCGGAGATCGTTTTCTTTTCTTTCTCACAGTACTCTAAAAGTTCTGCTCCATTTGTAAAATTCATCGTTTTCCCTCCCGTCAGTCCAGATTGATCGCCGGAACCAAAAGTACATTTTTGACCGCCTCAAAGCCGCGCAGAGCGTTTACCACCTGGTTTGAGACCGTCGTGTCCACTTCAATGATCGCATAGGCCATCTTGCCCTTGCTCTCCCTGTAGAGGCGCAGGGAACCGATATTTAAGTCGTATGCACTTAAAACTGCCGTCACGAATGCAAGCGTTCCCTTCTTATCGATATGCTGGACTACGATCGTACTGTAATTTCCAGTGAGATCCACATCAACGCCATTTAACCGCGTAATGACCGCATTTCCGCCGCCGATGGACTTTCCGCGCAGGGACATCTCATTCCCGTTCTCATCCTTCACATAGATGTCCACCGTGTTCGGATAGATCTCCTTGTCCGTAAAATTCTCCTCAAAACTGAACTGGAGTCCCGCCTCCTTCGCGTACTCAAACGAATCGCGGATCCTCTCATCATCCGGATGGTACCCTAAGATACCGCCGACCAGCGCCCGGTCCGTGCCGTGTCCATGGTACGTGCGCGCAAAAGAGCCATAGAGAACAAAGCGCACCGACACCGGTTTCTCCACCATTTTTCCGGCGATAAAGGCGATCCTCAGCGCTCCCGCCGTGTGAGAGCTTGACGGTCCGATCATATTCGGTCCGAGAATATCGAACGTTCCGATCTCATTCATACCTGTTTCCTCATTTCCTGTATTTTTCGCAAAACGGCCATGATGCTGCATGGAAAATACGCAGCGCTGGATTATAAAACGCAGCTGCCGTTTTGCTTTCCTTTTTCTACATACTGCACTATCCACTATTATACACAAAAAGGAGCTGTTTTTCCACAGCTCCTTATCGTTTCTTTTTTATAGTTCCTGCTGTAATTCTTCGCTTGTTCTTCTCTCTATTCCCGACAACTCCCAGCGGCAAGTCTCCGGGCAGGAGTGCCTTAATTCAGGAACGTAACCGCCTTCGCCGGCGTTCTGTAATACGCGTTGGAAATAATAATACCGGTCTTTGACGTGCTGGCGTGAATGATCTTTCCATCGCCGATATAGAGCGCAACGTGGTTGATCGTCTTTCCGCTCGCATAGAACAGAAGGTCACCCGGCTGGATCTCAGACAGGGAGATCTGCTTTCCGTTCGATGCCTGATCTCTCGAAGTACGTCCGGTGGAAACTCCAAAATGCTCAAAGATCCGCATCGTAAATCCGGAACAGTCCGCTCCGTTTGTCAGGCTTGTCCCACCGTATACATACGGATTTCCGAGGAACTGTTTCGCATAAGCCACGATCGCTGTGCGGACTGCAGAATCATATACCGCACTTCCCGGTCCGTTCTGGGTATCCTGGTAACTTCCGGAGGTTCCCGTACTGCTGCCTGTGGAAGTATTACTGCCGTCACCGCCCGGACCTGCCGTATTGCCGGTATTCTGGCTTGTGCTGCCCTGGCTGCTCTGGTTCGTCTGCTCCTTCGTCGTTCCGTTGTCCGCATTCGGATTCTGCGCGATCATACCGATCGAGGTTGACGGAGTGTCCTTATTTTCCGTGCTCTGTCCGGATTCCTTTTTCAGCTCCTCAACCTTTGCGATCGCATCGTCCGCCTCTTTCTTGATCCGGGCAGCCTCCTCAGCTTTCTGCTTTTCTTCCTCAACGCTGACCGCCTGCTTGAACTCTACCCTCTGTGTGACATAATCCTTATGAACATATCCGCTCAGGGATTCATCGACCTGGATCTCGATAAAATCGCCGTCTTCCTTCACTTCCAGATATTCTGAATCTTTGGAAAGTGTTGTGAGGACCGCGCTGTTCATATTCGGCTGTTCGCGGAGATTTAAACCGTCCGCGCTGACTGTGACATATACAGTTCCCACATTCTTTGCGATCTTCTCAGCCTCAGCACCGGTAATAAAATATTCTGATTTTATGTAACCTTTAACGGAACCGGACTGGATCTGATACCAGGTTCCTCCCTCTCCGTCCACCGTTGCAAGGATCGTCGCCGCACAGTTATTGTAGATCTTTCCGACAATACTGCTGGAGGTGTTCGCCTCAGAACGGATATTTACATAGTTGCTCACGTGGGAGATCGCCACATTATCGTAAGCCGACTGTTTATTTCCAACGGTCGTGATCCCCTCTCTGGCGCTCACCTGCACCGAAAGCGTCTCAGCCGCATAAGCAGCCTGCGGCATCATGAGCGCCATGCTCAGCCCGCAGAACGCGATGATTCTTCCTGCTCTGTTCATTCTTTTTCTTTTCTCCTGTCAATTACCGGCAATCCCGTCTTAATTCTGCATCCTGTCAAAAGCTGTCGATATACTTAATTCTGCCCGTTCAGATAAGCTTCCACCGATGCGACGCAGTTCGCGCCGTCCGCCACCGCCGTCACGATCTGGCGGAGCGCCTTTGTACGGACATCCCCGGCCGCGAAAATTCCCGGAACATTTGTCCTTCCGTCCTCGCCGGCTGCGATATATCCCGCCGGATCCATCTCCACGGATCCTCTGAATATCTCACTGTTCGGGGTGATCCCGACCGCGACGAACACGCCGTCCACAGCCAGGTCATTCTTCTCCCCGGTCTTCTTATTTAAAATTCTGAGTGTTTCCACCTTATCTGTTCCGACAATTTCTTCCGGGACTGTATCCCACAGGATCTCCACATTCGGAAGCTCCATCAGACGCTTCTGTAAACTCTTCGCTCCCCGGAACTCGTCTCTTCTGTGGATCACATAGACTTTCTCGCAGAGTCTCGCGAGGAAGATCGCATCCTCAAGGGCAACATCCCCGCCGCCGATCACCGCAGTCGTCTTTTTCCGGAAAAACGCACCGTCACAGGTCGCGCAGTAGGAAACACCTTTTCCCGTAAACTCCGCCTCTCCCAGGATCTCAAGCTTTCTGTGGTGCGCCCCGGAAGCGATGATGACCGCTCTCGCAAGTCTCGTCTCCTTTTTGCAGACAACCTGATAGATCACAGGCGGGCGCTCCGCCCCGGCTTCTGCTGCCGTCAGGAGTTCCTGCTCCTCTTCCTTCCCGGATGCGTCTGCGGACTCCGCACTTTCGATCTTCTGTACGGTATCTTTTGCGAATTCCACTCCAAGCTTATCGGCATGTTCCCGGAATTTCATTCCGAGATCAAAGCCGCCGATCCCCGGAAGTCCGGCATAATTGTCTACCTCATATGTTGTAAGCACCTGTCCGCCGCTCATCATCTCTTTTTCGATCACGAGTGTCTCAAGCTCCGCGCGTTTTGCGTAGATCGCAGCCCCGAGTCCCGCCGGACCGGAACCGATAATGATCAGATCATAAATCTGTTCCATGATGCCTCCAATCTCAGAATCGATATATGTGATACATTTTCCGCACATCCTGTTCTTCATGTCCGCACCAGGCGGTCACAAAACACAAAAATACGCCTTGTATAGTATAGCACCATATATATCTATTATACAATCAGTTTCACTGAAATTTAAGTGGCATTCCTGTGGCAAAATACAGAAAAACGCAGCCATACGAGGGAGTACGACTGCGTTTTTCTACATCCTGATCAATTCACTTGGGGTATTAAAGGATATTGAAGGTATCTTTGCTGCATCCTGCAGCATATTTATCTGTAACGGTCCGTCCCTGGTTGAAGTACAGAGGGATGGGACGAAACCATTGCATTCAGGGAATTTTCCAGCTGTTTATTTTTCTCTTTCCGCCGCAAGCTGCTTCTTTAAGAAGGACAGCTGGCCGCCGCTCAGCACAACTGCGATCTCATTATCCGTAAGGTCAAGGCGTGCGCGGAAGGTGAAGTCTTTCGTCTTATCTTTGATGAGAATGGATCTTGTCAGGATCTGATCGAGCAGATCCGTAAACTCCAGCTCATCATTCTGGTCAAGACGGTCGTAGTCGGCCGGATTTTCGAATAACATCGGGATCACGCCGTGGTTTACAAGGTTTCCCTTGTGGATTCTCGCGATGCTCTTTGCGATTACCGCTTTGACGCCGAGGTACATCGGGTTGATGGCCGCATGTTCACGGGAAGATCCCTGGCCATAGTTTTCGCCGCCGATAATGATGCTCTTTCCCATCGCCTTTGCACGTGCCGCAAACTCCGGATCATAACGGTGGTAGCAGTACTGGGACATCAGCGGAATATTGGAGCGCATGCTGGAGAATTCCGCGCTGGCCGGGGTGATATCATCCGTCGAGATGTTGTCACGCCCCTTTAAGCTGATCGGTGCACAGAGATACTGGGTCGGAGCTTCCGGCACCGGAAGGAACTTGATGTTCGGTCCGCGGACGATCTCAACCTTTTTCGCTTCCTCCTCGGAGAGCGGAGGAATGATCATGGAATCGTCAACAATGTACTGATCCGGCTCTTTGATCTCGCCGAGGATCTTCACGTTCTCGCCCATGATGTCCTCTGCGGTCGCAAATGTTCCCATGATCGCAGTCGCAGCGGCACTTTCCGGGCTTACCAGGTAGATCTTCGCAGTCGGATTTCCGGCGCGTCCCTTGAAGTTACGGTTGGAAGTGCGGACAGCGACTCCGTCTGTTGCCGGTGTCTGGCCGATCGCGCAGCACGGGCCGCATGCGATCTCAAGGATCCGGACTCCTGCTGCGAGCAGCATATCGATATAACCGTCACGCAGCAGCTCACGGTAAGTCTGTTTCGAAGCGATCGCACATGTGCAGCTCACGTCATCGTTGACATGATGTCCTTTGAACACGAGAGCAGCTTTTGCGATATCTGCATAGCTCGCATTCGTACAGCTTCCGATAAATACCTGCTGAACGCGCTTTTTCTCTGCATCCTTTAGCGGTATGACGTTGTCCGGCTGGTGTGGACATGAGATCAGCGGTTCCAACTCGCTTAAGTTGATGTCGATGCATTCATCATATTCCGCATCCTCGTCCGGCAGCATTTCCACATACTGGTCGCCGCGTCCCTGCGCAGTCATGAACTTTTTCACCTGCGCATCCGCCGGGAAAATCGAGGTTGTCGCACCCATCTCAGCACCCATATTGGCGATCGTGGCTCTCGCCGGGACCTCCAGAGCTGCTGCGCCTGGTCCTACATACTCATATACATTTCCAAGTCCGCCTTTGATCGTGACGAGCTGGAGCATTTTTAAGATGACTTCCTTCGGGTTACAGCCGGGTTTCAGGGAACCGGTAAGATTTACCTTCACGACACGCGGCATGGTGAGGCGCATCGGAACACCGGTCATTGCAGTCGCAACATCCATTCCGCCGACTCCGATACAGAGCATGCCGATCGCGCCGCCGTGCGGAGTGTGGCTGTCACCGCCCATGCTGACCTTTCCCGGAATTCCGAATCTTGCAACATGGACCGCATGGCAGATCCCGTTTCCCGGCCTGGAGACATGGACACCAAATCGCTTTGCCGCAGACTGTAAGTAGATATGGTCATCCGGCGTCTTATTGTCCACATAGAGCAGGTTGTGGTCCAGGTAGCTGACACTGCACTCCGTGCGGATCCGGTCAAGGCCGATCGCTTCAAATGCCAGGTATGTCATAACGGCATTGATGTCGTGGGTTAAGGTCTGGTCCACTTTAATAAAAACTTCCTCGCCCGGAGTCATGCTGCCGGAAACATAGTGGGACTCGATAATTTTTCTGGTCAATGATTTTCCCATGGTAAAACCTCCATCACAATCTTCATAACTGCTGTTTTCACTTTTTTATTTTCTTCTTCATCTGCACGATCTGCCGACTCTGACTTTCTGAAATTTTGCGGCGCCGATCACGCTCAAATTACTTTCGATCTGGTCTCATCATATCATCGGCAGCCGGGAAAATAAAATTGAAAGGTGGAATGAAATGATTCAAAAGTGGAATGGGGTACTTGCAAAAGCAAAATTTTTCTCTAAAAAACGGGACAAGCTGCCGATTCTGTCGTAAAATAATACTACGAATCCATAAAACGATTCCGTAGGTCTGCGTATTTCTCGCCCCGGAATCGTTACCATGACTTAAGGGATGTGATTTTTCCATGAAAGACTCCGACTGGAGAATTCTTTATGAACTGCATAAAACATCAAATCTGACGAAAACGGCAAATCTGCTTTTTATGACGCAGCCGACCCTGACAAAGCGTTTAAAACAGATGGAAACCGAATGGGGATGTACCATTGTGGACCGGACGCCAAAAGGCCTGACATTTACCGCTGAAGGAAATTTTCTTGCGACACAGGCGGAAAAATATCTGGATCTGTTCCGCGACACAAAGGATGAATTAAAAAAACTGCAGGAGGCCGCACTGACGGAGATCGTGATCGGCGCTTCCTATACTTACAGCAAATACTCGCTCGCGGATGTGCTTGTTCCGTACCAGGTAACACATCCGAATGTAAAATTCCGGATCGTCAATGATTCCAGTGATGCACTTTACCGCCAGGTTCTCGATGGTTCTGTGGACGTAGGATTTCTGCGCGGGGACTACGAGGGACCGGTAAACCGGACTCTCTTAGGTGAGACACGGGGTTTTCTTGTCTCAAAAACGCCTGTGGAACTGTCCGCGCTTCCCGGAATGCACCGGCTGGACTATAAGACAAATGAAAAAACGACCGGGATCCTGAACAGATGGTGGGAAA
This sequence comes from Pilosibacter sp. NGB245, assembly GCF_057397225.1. Taxonomy (NCBI): domain Bacteria; kingdom Bacillati; phylum Bacillota; class Clostridia; order Eubacteriales; family Clostridiaceae; genus Pilosibacter; species Pilosibacter sp. NGB245. Next base: position 2,828,146 of record NZ_CM171584.1, read on the forward strand.
TGTGCTTTGAGAGCGCTTACCCGTCCGGAATGATGGTCGGGCACATTGACGGAGCATGGAAGCTGATCGATGAGGGGATGGGCTATGCCCTGAGCTTTCTGCCGGAAAACTTTGAGAACCGGTATCAACTGACGCTCACGCCGCTTACATGGCCAGACGGGACTCCTGTGACCAGAAGAACCTGGTTTGTGTATCCAAAGGAGAAACGGCTGCCTGAGAAACTTGCCGATTTTATAAAATATACGGAATCACTTTCTGCGAAAGTTTCCGAATGACCGTCCGATCTGGCTCCGTAAGCGTCTAATCACCGCAAGATGAAAAACGCCTGACATGCGCGTGTCCAGAAAATAATGTACCTGCACTGACAGCCAAATTGCCCCTTGCTGCTTCATTTTCGTCTTTTATTGGAAGAAGGAATTTCTATGAAAAACATTGACTGGAAAATTTTGAAAGTATTATATGAAAAACGAAGCATCACAAAAGCCGCCGAATCCCTCTTTATGACCCAGTCCGCCCTGACAAAGCGGCTGCAGTCGATCGAGAGCGAGTGGGGCCGCCAGCTCGTGGAACGGACAAGCCGCGGCGTAACTTTCACAGAAGACGGAAAATATCTGGTACAGAAGGCAAACATCATGCTGGATTTTCTCCAGGAGATCGAGGACCACTTTGCAGACCGCTATACAAAGATGGAATCCTTAAAAATCGGCGTCCCGAACTCGTTTGCAAAGCGCCATCTTCCGAAACTCCTCGCCGCATACCAGAAAAGCGGAGCCAATCTCTATATCAAGACAATTTCCAACTCCAGCGACGTGATCTTAAAGGATCTGATCGACGATACGATCGATATCGGTCTCGTCTGCGGCGATTTCCCGTATCTCGGTGACCAGGTATGCCTGTTTCAGGAAGAGCTCTACATCGTTGCCCCGAAAACAGCAACCATGGATTCCATCGAACATATGCCACTCATCGAGACCTTCTATAATCCGATGGTCCGCATGATCATCAATCAATGGTGGAAAAGTCAGTTCGGAAGCAGTCCCCATGAGAAACAGCAGGTTCCCTACTTTGACATCGCCATCGAAATGGCAGAAAACGGGCTCGGGATCTGTTTCGTGTTCGGAGATGACTGGAAGATCGACGAGGAAAAACTACAGCTGATCCCTGCTTATGACCGGGACAGAAATCCTGTTTCCAGAAAAGTCTCCATGCTGATCTCGGACCGCTGCTATAAAAGCGAGGGAATCTCTGATTTTATCCGGTTTGTGGAAAACTATTACGGAGTAAACTGAAATTGGATCCGGCTGTCTGAAACCTGTTTGTAATCCGGCGTGATATTCCATAATGGAATACCGCGCCTATTCTTTTCCTGAATTTCCATTTGACATGTTAATAATTTATCATAAAGATATCACAAGACAGGATCCCTCCGATCTTTCCCTGAAGCCATCACTCCGGCTGCAGAAAATCCGGCATCGGATCTGGGAATCCCGTAACGTGATCAAGTGGGTATCTTTTATATGATCTATATTCATCTCAGGAGGAAAAGGAAATGAGCTACGCTTATGTGGGCTGCAGAACAACAAAAGAACGAAATGCACGCGGAAAAGGCTTAAAAGTTTTCGAGATCAACGACAAGACCGGAGACTGGAACCTGATCCAGTGTTTAAAAACGGAGGAGGAAAATCCATCCTACCAGACACTCGACAATGAGGGAAATTTTCTCTATTCCATACACGGAGACAAGACAAAAGTCTCCAGCTATAAAATTCTTGAAGACGGAACTTTATCTCCGTTAAATATGATCGATATCGGCGGAAAAAATCCGGTGTTCATCACTGCTGACAGAACAAACCGCTTTTTAGTCGTTGCTGCTCTTCAGGGCGGCGCTGTCTATGTCATTAAGAGAAATGAAGACGGAAGCCTCGGCGAGATCGTCTCTGAGACTCATCTTCCTGGCAAAAAAGAGGGAACTGTCTCCTTCGCACACCAGTGTATCTGGGATCAGACAAAGACCTACCTTTTTGTTGTGACCCAGGGAAGGATCCAGGGCTACGGTCAGGTTCTCGTATACCGCTTTGACGCAGAAAACGGGACTCTCACCGAGACCGACTGCTTCCGCTCCAGAGAGTACGATGAGCCGCGCCACATCGCGATCCATCCGAACAACCGCTACGCATACCTGATCAATGAAAAAGGCAATAAAATGACATACTTCGGCTTTGATGCTGAGAATGGAAAGCTTCATGCACGTCAGAATCTGCCGACACTTCCGGAAACCTACACAGGCGAAGGACAGGCCAGCGCCTCTCTCCTTGATAAAAACGGTGAGATCCTCATCGGTTCCAACCGCATCCACGAATCCATCGTTCTCTACCGCATCGATCAGGAGACCGGTTATATGAAGGAGCTCGGCTACTACCCGGCAATGGGTCTCACCCCACGTTTCATTACCTTCAATCCGGATTACAGCCGTTTCTATATGGCAAATGAGGACAGCGATACCATTATCGAGATGAAACTTGACTCTGAACAGGGCCGCATGGAATACACCGGCCGCGTGATCGCAGCCGAAAGTCCGGTCTGCATCACATTCCGATAGGGAGGTGCACATATGAATCTTGGTCTTATTTCACTGATTGCTCTTTTAGCAGCCATCGTTATCGGCTTTGTCCGCAAGGCAAATGTCGGAATTTTATGTATCGGCTTCTCCATGATCCTCGGCCTCGTCTACGGGATCAAGGCTGGAGACATCATCAAAGGCTTCAGTTCCTCCCTCTGTATGCAGATGATCGGCATCACATATCTGTTTGCCATCATCAACGAAAACGGAACTCTGGAGCTTCTCGCAAAAAAAATGGTAGCGCTTGTCGGACCGCACAAGGCGCTGATCCCGTTCGTCATGTACCTGCTCGGATTCCTGATCTGTGCGGTGGGACCGGGAGCTATCCCGTCTCTCGCGATCGTTCCGGTCATCGCGATCCCGGTTGCGATATCCGCAGGTGTGAACCCGATCATGACGGCAATCATCGGCGATCTCGGCGTTATGTCCGGACGTATGAGCCCGCTGACTCCGGAGAGTGCCGTTGTCCGTGAGCTTATGGAAGCACAGGGACTTACCGGAAATACTGTTCCGATCATGATGTGCCTCACTGTGACAGCTCTTGTCGTGGCTGTTCTCGTGTACATCTACTACAAAGGATGGAAGGTCGCTCCGCATACAGATCATGAGGACGTTCTTCCGAAATTCAGCAAAAATCAGTGGCTCTCCCTCGCGGGGCTTGCCGCTCTCGCCATCGGTGCCCTGTTCTTTTCATGGAATGTCGGTCTCACAGGATTTACCGTCGGTTCCGTTCTGATCGTACTTGGATGCGGCGATGAAAAGACTGCGTTCAAGATGATCCCGTGGAACGTGATCATCATGGTTCTCGGTGTCGGCATCTTAATGAATGTCATCTCCCTCTCCGGTGGTATCGACATCATGGTCGACGGTCTGGAATCCGTTATGGGACCGAAGACAGCCGCAACGATCATGGCGATCGCAGCAGGTCTCATGTCCTTCTTCAGTTCCGGTCTCGGTGTCGTATTTCCGACCCTGATTCCGACAGCCAGCGGACTCGCTGCAAGTATCGGCGGCGTGACCGCATTAGAGCTTGTCTCCGTGATCGTTATCGGAGGAACTGTTTCCGGCTTTACACCGATCTCCACTACCGGTGCCCTCATCATGGCAGGTGTTGCACAGCAGGAGGACGCAGATGAAAAATTCCCGCAGAACAGACTGTTTGTCGAGCTGTTCGCTGTATCCTTCATCGCGCTTGCGGTGTTGGCAGTATTCGCTTTTATTGGAATTTATAAGATTATTGCATGAATATGCTAATTTGCTAAATAATTTCGATTATTCCATTTTTTTGTTCATTCAGGGACTGAAGGTCCCAAATACATCCTTTGGAATGCCTGGTGAATCTTCATCGGGCATTTTTCTTAAAAAGTAATAAATTTAAGGAATGAATCTTCATGACATTTTGGCATGATGAATTGCGCCAAATTCATAAAATCCCTGCTGTTTTTCTGATATACTAAAATCAAATTATGACCGCCTGGGAAGAATTCAAATGGTTCTTCCAGAAATGATCTATCATTATTTAGAAAGGAGAATCACAGCTGTATGAATGCAGAAACGCTGTGATACAAATGACCATGTTCAATAAAGAAGAACGAACCTACTGGATCGAAAACTACAAAAAATTTCCGACTGCAAACATCTCCGATGCCATGGACAATCTCGGACTCCGCTCCGGAGTTGTACTCGGACTTCACGCTCTGGATGTCTACCAGCCGCGTACTGCAGGCTTTGCGAAAACGATCCGCCAGATGCGCAGAAAGACTGCATTCGACGGAAAAGCACTGACAAAACAGGCATCCATCATCGACACCCAGACCGAATACGGCGATCTTCTCGTCATCGAAGCGACCGGTCTCACCGATATCGCCACAGGCGGCGCCATGTTAGCCACAAGAGCCCAGATGCGCGGCGTGATGGGGGAACTCACAAACGGAAGTCTCCGCGACATCGACGAGATCGCAGACCTGAAATTCCCGGTCTATCTGGGCAGCACAAGCCCGGTAAAAAGCGCCCGTTTCATGGAGACGGTTGACACCGATGTCCCGGTATTCATCGGCGGCGTCCAGATCTGCCCGGAAGACCTCATCCTTATGGACCGCACCGGCGTTGCCGTCGTTCCAAGTGCACATTTAAAGGAAGTTCTCGAAGAAGCCAAAAAGATCAAAGCAAAGGAAGACCGGATCGAAGACCTCGTCCGCGGCGGAATGAGCCTGAATGAGGCGAGACAGCAGAAATAAACTTACACAAAATCCCTCCGAAATATTTCGGGGGGATTTTCATCGTTACCATTGTATGATTTAACCTGATATGTTATACTTCGCACATCGGAAAGCCGGACGACTTTCCCCTCTTCGATTGAAGAGCAATTATACATCTCTCCCACACATGAAAGGGAGAAATAAAAAATGAGGTGTCTCTCTATGAAAAAAACAGTTCTCGTCACCGGCTCCTCCCGCGGGATCGGGCGGGCCGTGGCTTTAAAATTTGCTTCCTGCGGATACCGGGTCGTGATCAACTGCGCCAGAAGTGCGGACCGGATGGAAGAAGTGAAAAAAGAAGTGGAGGCGCTCGGTGCAGAGTGCCTGGCGGTACAGGCGGATGTCGGAAATCCGGAAGACTGTAAGCGCCTGTTTCAGGAGATCGAGTCCCGCTTCGGTCATGTAGATGTCCTCGTAAACAACGCCGGGATCTCCATCATCGGGCTCTTACAGGACTTGAGCTTTGAAGACTGGAACCGGATCGTCTCCGCGAATCTCTCCTCCGTCTTCCACTGTGCAAAACTCGCGATCCCAGGCATGATCCACAACCACAGTGGCAAGATCATCAATATCTCCTCCGTCTGGGGAGTCTGCGGCGCGTCCTGTGAAGCGGCATATTCCGCGACAAAAGGCGGCGTCAACGGACTCACGATGGCTCTCGCAAAAGAACTCGCCCCGTCGAATATCCAGGTCAACGCGATCGCCTGCGGCGCGATCGACACCGAGATGAACGGTTTTCTCTCCGAGGAAGAACATGCGATGCTTTTGGATGAGATCCCGGCCGGACGCATGGGAAAACCCGAGGAAGTCGCTGACCTCGTCATGAAACTCGTCGAAGCACCGGAATATCTGACCGGTCAGATCATTAAAATGGATGGGGGCTGGATCTAATCCGCCCCCATTGTTTTAACTTTCTTATTTTTATACAAGATCCGGCAGCTGTTTCCAGGATGTCAATCCTGCCTCTAAAATTTCTTTTCCACTGCTATAGGTCTTTTCTCCTCCCATATCGTACCGGTCAAAATCCACGCAAAATAATGAAAATGCGATCACTTTCCCTGTTTCCATCACGATCTGTACATTCTGTTTCACGGTCTCTAAGCTATGTCCGTCCGGAACATATTTCGCATAAGCTGGAATCCATTCAGCTGCAAGAATATCTGCATCCACAGACAAATATAAAAGATCTGTCTGATCCGCAAGTTTTTGTATTTCTTCTTTCCATTTTTCCGGATCATCAAATATTTCTCCAGAAACTTTTTTACTACCAGCATTTTTCAGATTCTCATCAAATTCCGGGATGTTCATTCGACCATCACTAACCAGGATATGCTCTCCTGCAATCGGGACTGTTAAACCACAAACTTTTTTTCTATAATCTTCAGCTGTCTGTCCCACCATGACAGAAACAGGAACGCCAACCAATCTGATATCTAACGATTCTGTAGTTTCTGCAATTCGATTGTCTGCATGAGCATCGATCCATATCACTCCGATTTTCTTATCCGGACCAACTGCACGTTCAATTCCTCCGGCAATCGCAGGCGCATGCGCGCAGTATCCACTGGACATCAGAATTCCGTTTCCTTCTTTTATTTCTTTGCAAACCAAATCCGAAAGATTTTTCAATACTCCTTCATAGGGCTCACATTTTTCCCTTCTTTCAAAGTCTGTTTTGAAGACTTTATAATCAACTCCCGCTTTTTGGTAAGTTCCAGACTCTTTATAATAAGTAGTATCCCTTGGATCTCTGTACTCCCGTATCGATGACAGGATCCGTTTTCTTTCTTTGGTGCTCGTATCGAATCTCCATTCGTTATAGCAATATTCATTTTCGATAATTGATAATCCATTTAGTTTTCTCATATTTCTAATCCCACCTTACCCCTTCTTTTTCAGATTGACAAGACATAAAGCTACCATAAAAATAACCGCATGAATTACCGTAAAGATCATCGCTGCCATCGCTCCGCGTTTCACAACAAATGGGAACAGAATTGCGAGCATTGCAACACAATAAAATGTATTGATTGAATATGCAATAGAGAAATCTCCCATTGCCTCTGACTTGAAGTCCGGATCGACCATTCTCGTTAATAAAACGCCGGTAATAAAATCACCAGTGAGCATTCCCAACGGTCCCATCGATTTTTCGATCCAGTCTTTGCTCAGATACATTTTATCAAGGAATAAAAGTACACTCACTGTCACAACAAATCCTAAAACAGAAGTTGTAAGCAGCGGCAGCCAATATTCAGCGATCATTTCGATCGGCATACTGAAAATAGCCGCTGTTACAATAAAATCTGTGACACATCCCTGAATTCTGCTTTTTATATTTGCATCAAAATACTGTTCGCAATTTAACTTGCGCACTGCAAACCAGATCACATACATCGACATTAACATCCAGAACCATGAGCTTAAATACGTCAGACCAGGGATTTGATACTTATTGATCATGTAGTTAATGACATATCCAGCACCAACAGAGAGGAAAATAAGTGCTAAATGCAGTCCAAGTGTATCAATGCTTCCTCCTGCAGTTGTAATGCGGCCTGCTGAAGGACATTCATCTACTGTACTGTATAATCCTGTTTTCATCTCTTTCGGAAGCGCACCTGGATCTTTGACATAATTGGTTAATCCTTTTCTGGAGACGATATTGATTACCGTGATTCCGATCATGATTCCACCGACCATACCGATCGTAGAAAACGTCATCGCCATACCCTGGGCAACTTCCCAATAGTCCTGACCAAGATTCTGCAGGATTCCTCCGACTGTAGCCGCTGTTCCATGTCCTCCGCAAAAGCCGAGCATCATTTCCAGTCCATATCCGGAGTACATCTCAAGACCAAGCTTTGTAAAAACAATATTGGTTAGAAATCCAATTGCAAATTGTAACGCACTGATCAAAGAAATGATAATTCCCAGCTTGATTGCATCGATCCGTTGAAACAATTCACCCTTTTTTAATTTCTGACTGCACATCGGTAATGCCGCAATGATCAGTGCAAAAAAACGACCTGGCATATTAGAGGCAGTTGTCATGATCTCGTCTGAAATCGGCAACACTCCCAGCATTCTCGGCCCTAAAATCAGTCCGATAATCCCGCCGATCACACAAGCCGGAAGAAAAAGGTTTTGAAACAAACTAACTTTTGCACGCAAAAAAGTGCCAATCAACAGCAAGGTACCAACTAATGCCATTGTTTTCAATAATACATCAATCTGTGATCCTGTCATAATCTTCCTCCTTTATTAGTTGCTTTGTGTTTTATAATATAAAACCAGGTTTTATAATTGAGCTCATTTTTATTATAAGAACACTTTTTCTGTCTGTCAAATATTTTTTCACAATAGGAACTTATTTTTTATTATGTTTTATATTGTAAAACGTTCTGTGATATGTTATGATTAATCCGGAGGTATTCTTATGGATAATTTGGAAAAAAACGTAAAAACAATTCAGTCGGTTCATCGCGCTCTTGATATCCTGGAATTCGCAGTTTTCAGTGGGAATGGTCAAAAGCTTTCAACAATTACCGAACATTGTCATCTCAATAAAACAACTGCTTTTCATTTGATTAAAACCCTGGAAGCACGCGGGTATCTGGAACAAAGCCCTGATACGCTTTCATATAAAACAGGCGGAAAGGTCTTCGAACTCGCATCAAAGGCATATCAGAATATTAATCTCACCACCATTTGCCAGCCATACCTTGAGCAATTGGTTTCCGAGTTTAATGAAACGGTCGGAGTCTATCACTACTCAAAAATCAATGGTCTCACTCAGGTTCTATGTACCAGCTACGTTGAATCCACTCATCCAGTGCGTGTTTCTGTTGCTGTCGGAAAATGGCTTCCTTTGATGCACACTGCTTCTGGCTATATCTTCTTATCCAGTCTTTCCAGTGATGCATTGAAAGAGATTTTGATTTCAGAGGGACATTCTTCACTCAGCGATTCTGATTTTTCCTCATTAAAAGAAAAATTGGAAAAAATACATACTTCCGGAATCTGCCTGGAACAGGAAGAATATGAAGAAGGTGTCGTAAATATAGCTGTTCCAATTTATAAATATACCGGACGTCCGATCGCAGCCATATGTGTAAGTATTCCAGTTCAAAGAGCTCAGGAAGAACTTTTAAATAAGATGACAGAAAAACTCAAAAAAATTTCTCGCGAGATTTCTTCGCTTCCTCTATAGTAAAAAGGTCCATGCAAATATCTGTCTCGATACCTGCATGGACCTTTTCTTAGCTATTAAAACCAACTTTTCGTTTCTATAATCCGCCGGATCCCAAATTCCGGCTGTTTTAATAATTGTTCCAGCAGATCCCTGTTTTCCGCTGAATTTTCTATCTGTCTCACAAAGAGATACGCGGTGCGGGAGAGTGCTGAAATCCGTTCTTTCGCAGATCTTTCTGTGACCATTTCATCATTTTCCAGAGACATTACAGGCTCTACATCTTTCCCTCTGCCCTCTCCGGTTCTCTTCCCATACTTCCCGGGATTTCTGAAATACTCCGCCATCTCCAGCTCTTCCGCTGCCACGGCGCCAAGCACAGCCATTTTCGCTTTCGTATAAAGATCCCCATCGTAGAACCCCGGCATCACAAACGAATACAGGAAATAGAACAGGAGCCGTTCCGTACAGACTTCCGTCTCCGGCATATTCCGGCGGAACTCCTGCTGCCGTTCCTCATACCGGCTGCGGCTGTCCTCCGAATGATACAAAAACGTCCTGCTGCGCTCCAAAAGTTCCGGGAATCCGTGTCCGATCGGGGAGAGGGATGCAAACTCGGCGAAAAAATCCGCCATGAGGGAAAAACGCTCTTCCAGGTTATGCATGTCTGCCTTCCCTGGTGTGTATACATCGTTAGTTTTTTTCCAATCTTTTTTCCTGTGATCGGCTTCTTTCAATCTTCCCGGCACGCTTTCTTTCGCCCGCTCCACAAGCGCCTCCACGCCAGCCGTATCTTCTCTTCTCAGTCTTCCCTGCACGTCATGACAAAATGCCAGGATCCGCCTCATGCGAGCCCAAAGCGGCATTCTGCGGTCTCCCGCCATCGCGAACACCTGCTCCCTGACGGAAAACCAAAGCGCCAGGCGCTCCTCATCGATCCCGTCCGTATTTCCTTTTCGCTCCGGCATGTTCCTCGTGATAAGCCGGAAATCCTCCGACAGGATCAGTCTCGCCGCCTCCGGGCAGGAACATAAAAGCTCCACCTCGTGGATATCTCCAAAATCCTCCACATGCCTCGGATAGCGCCTGCAGGTCCTCGTCATCGCCGCTTCCCCGTATTCCCTGCAGAGATCACAAAGCCCGTCCCCAGCAAGGAACGGGCATCTGTCTCCGTCCGGGATAATGAGACGGCGGCGGACTGATCTTCTCAGGCGCTCTGCCAGCTCACTTTTCCCCTTCCGGAGTTTCTGATATGTTTTTTCCGTCTCCCTGTCCACGGTGATCTCCCATCCGATACAGCAGGTATCCGGACATTCCCCCGCAAGACAGCGAAACTTTTTATAATAACCTGGATAATGAATGATCAAGCGTTCTTAGCCTCTCTCTCCTCACGTTCCCGCTCCGCCTGGGACTTTCTCAGATAGTCCGGCTTATGCTCCATGGCGGTCTCCGTCTTTCCTTCCGCAAAGTAGACAGCCCCCAGAGCGGCCACAGAAGCGGCTCTCTGTCGGTTTACATGGGCCGGGGCAAGATCGTAAGGCACAGTCATTTTTTCCGATATCTGCTTCTCGTAGACCGGCACACCGTCACCTAAGAAGATCACGCGCTCTCCCATTCCATTTAACTTCCCGATCAGCTCGCCCATATCCATCGCATCCTGATCCATCACGGTCTCAAATTTCTTCTCAAAGCGATAGATTCCCGTGTAGACCTGGTTTCTTCTCGCATCCATAATCGGGCAGATCAGGCCGGAAGCGCCAAACAGGTTGTACGCTGTCGCGTCAAGCGTCGGAACATGGATCAGCGGCTTATTTAATGCCAGTCCAAGTCCCTTCGCAGTCGCAGAGCCGATCCTGAGTCCCGTAAAGGATCCCGGACCGCCTGACACCGCGATCGCATCGATCGTGTTCAGATCGATCCCGACAAGTTTTACCATCTCATCGATCATCGGCAGCAGAGTCTGTGAATGGGTCATCTTGAAATCCACCGTATATTCCGCCATCGTGATCCCATCCTCATAGATGGCCGTCGATGCCACCAGTGAGGAGCTCTCAATTCCTAAAATCCGCATCTATTTGTCCTCCACCGTGATCTTTCTGTAATCAAAACCTTTCTCCAGGTTCTTTTCGATCGTGACGGTCTTCACATGTTCCGGCAGGATCTCCTCGATCATGTTGGACCACTCGATGAGCGTCACACCATCCCCGTAGAAGCAGTCTTCGTATCCGACCTCATCCATCTCGCTGATGTCGCCGATCCGGTACACATCAAAATGGTACAGCGGCATTCTTCCGCTGTCATACTGCTGGACGATCGTGAAGGTCGGGCTGTTTACCGGCTCCGTGATTCCGAGTCCCTCAGCAAAGCCCTTCGTAAAAACTGTTTTCCCGACGCCAAGATCGCCGTTCAGACAGATCACTTCGCCCGGCTTTGCCTGTTCCCCAAGCATTTTTCCAAAGGCGAAGGTCTCCTCCGGTGCATTTGTTTCCTTTATCATGCCTTTAATCCTTTCGTCTTCTTCGGCGGAAGATTCCGCTTGCAGAAATCAACAAACTCCTGCTTTCTCCCTTCAATGGACCGGAATGGCACAAGATATCCGTTTGTCGGTCCGACCTTGATGATATACATATTCGGGATCCGAACGACTTTCCAGATCTGATCCCATTTCAACTCTCCGGTCACACCGGCCTGTTCGACCCCGATCTGCTCATCCGAAACGTCAAGATTGATCGGCGTTGAGTATCCGGTCGTTTTCGCATGCGCCTTTGCCTTCATCCAGATCATGATCGGCTGGACAAACACAAAAAGGATGATACAGCCCAAAAGCATGACTCTCTGCATCACTTCCACTGAGCTCCATGCGTATCCGAGGATCCCGATGACCAGGATCAGGAACACGAACGTAAAGATCCCGGCAAATCCCGAATAAGCGCTGTACATAGAGAAATCAAAAATATCTCTCGCTGTCATTTTCACCTGAATTTTCATACCAATTTTTCCTCTTCAAATGCCGTCCGGATCCGGTTCATACACTCCTCGATGACGCTGCGCGGGGAAGCGACGTTGATGCGCTCAAATCCGCGTCCCTCATCACCGAAGATATATCCCTCATCCAGAGCGACCTTTGCTTTCTTCTGCATCAGTTCTTCCAGTTTTTTCTCATCCCGGTCAACGTATCCGTTGAGATCAAGCCACGCGAGGTAGGTTCCCTCCGCCTTGACGAGATGGGCCTTCGGAAGGTATTTCTTTAAATATTCGTCGATATACGCGAAGTTTCCATCCAGATAGTCCTTCAGCTGCTCCAGCCACTCTTCCCCCTCTGTGTAGGCCGCGATCATCGCCGTCATGCCCAGAGCGGAAGCGCCGTCCATAGACAGGCTGCCATTCACATAGTCTTTCCACTTTTTCTGAAGCTCTTTATTGTGGATCACGATGTTGGAGGTCTTCATTCCGGCAAGGTTGAAGGTCTTGCTCGGCGCCGTGCAGACAACGATCCGGTCCGCATACTCCGGAGCCACATTCATGATCGGTGTGAAGGTCACGCCGCGGCGGATCAGATCGCAGTGGATCTCATCGCAGATGATCCATTTGTCATATTTTTTACAGATCTCAACCGTCTTTTTAAGCTCATCTTCTGTCCAGACACGGCCTGTCGGGTTATGCGGGCTGCACACCACGAGAACCTTGTTTGCCGGATCCGCCATCTTTCGATCAAGATCTTCAAAGTCGATCCGGTAAGCACCGTTCTCATAGATCAGGGCGTTATCTACCGGAATGCGGCCGTTGCTGTTGGCCTTATTCGTAAATGGATAGTAGATCGGGCGCTGGAGAACGATCCCGTCCCCCCGCTCCGTGAGGAGGTTGATGAGCGCTGCATAGGCAGCCACAACGCCCGGACAGAAGAACAGGTTCTCTCTGCTCTCATCCCAGCCATAGCGCTTCTTCATCCAGCCTGTCACAGCGTCCATACACTCGTCCGCATCGTACATGGTGTATCCGAAGATTTTCCGGTCGATCCGCTCATGGAGAGCCTTTAAGATCGGTTCTGCGCAGGCAAAGTCCATATCTGCTACCCAGAGGGCAAGAGAATCCTTGTCCGCTCCCTTCGGCAGGCGCTCAACCTTCATTGCATGGGTTCCCTTACGATCGATCACTTCATCAAAATTGTACTTCATGAATGACTCCTCCATTTCTTCGGCTCGCCGGATGCTTCTCCGTCTGACCTGTTTATTCATTTTTATCTGGTTCGTCTCCTTAAAAGCCTTATATCTCTGGCATTCCTACGCTAAAATCAGTTTCTTACTGCCGCAGGGATTTCAGGACTTTTCCGCCAATTAAATATTCCTTCATATCGACAATTTAGAATTTATTCCTCGTCCAATATCATAGATAAGGAAATTCTTTTCTTCGCCATATCCACTCCGAGAACCTTCACCTCAACGATATCCCCTACGCTGACCGCCTCAAGCGGATGCTTGATGTACTTCTTGGAAAGCTGGGAAATGTGCACAAGACCGTCCTGATGGACACCGATATCTACGAAAGCGCCGAAATCAATGACGTTTCTGACGGTTCCCTTTAAGATCATTCCCGGTTTTAAGTCCTTCATATCGAGGACATCTGTTCTGAGGATCGGTTTCTGCATCTCCTCACGCGGGTCTCTCGCCGGTTTTTCCAGTTCCTTTACGATATCCTTTAAGGTCTCCTCACCAACTTCCAGTTCCTCTGAGAGCTTTTTATAATCCATGATCTTCTTTGAGATCCCGGCAGCTCCGCCTTTTGTGATCTCCTCCGGCTCTACATGGACACGTTTTAACAATTCCATCGCCGCCTTGTAGGACTCTGGATGCACAGACGTTCCGTCAAGCGGGTTATCCCCGCCCGCGATCCTCATAAATCCGGCACACTGCTCGAACGCCTTCGGGCCGAGCTTTGCGACCTTTAAGAGCTGGCGGCGGTTTGTGAATGCACCGTTCTCCTCACGGTAAGCGACAATATTTTTCGCGATCATCTTTGACACGCCGGAGATGTACTCCAAAAGGGATGCCGATGCTGTGTTCAGGTCAACTCCAACCTTGTTTACGCAGTCCTCCACAACATTCCCGAGCGCCTCACCGAGGTGTTTCTGGTTCATATCATGCTGATACTGACCGACGCCGATGGCCTTCGGATCGATCTTTACAAGCTCTGCAAGCGGGTCCTGGAGACGTCTCGCGATGGAGACAGCACTTCTCTGACCTACATCAAATTTCGGGAATTCCTCTGTCGCAAGCTTACTGGCAGAATATACGGAAGCTCCCGCCTCGTTTACGATCACATACTGGACGTGTTCCGGGATCTCCTTGATAAACTCCGCGATGATCTGCTCAGACTCTCTGGAAGCAGTTCCGTTTCCGACGGAGATCAGGGAGATCTGATATTTCTCGATCAGCTTCTTTAAGGTCTTTTTCGCGTCCTCGACCTTATTCTGCGGTGCGGTCGGATAGATCACAACGGTATCGAGGACTTTTCCGGTCGCATCAACGACAGCCAGCTTACAGCCGGTACGGAACGCCGGGTCCCATCCAAGAACAACGCGTCCTGCGATCGGAGGCTGCATGAGAAGCTGTTCCAGGTTCTTTCCGAATACCTGGATCGCGCCGTCCTCCGCCTTTTCCGTCATGAGATTTCTGACCTCACGCTCGATCGCCGGAGCGATCAGACGGTTATAGCTGTCCGCGATCACTTCCTGCAGGATCGGAGTTGTCACCGGGTTTTCTCTCGTGATCACCATCTTGTTCAGATAGCGCAGGATCTTCTCCTCCGGAGCCACGATCTTTACAGTCAGGATCTTTTCCTTCTCGCCGCGGTTTAAGGCGAGGATCCTGTGTCCTGCACACTTTCTCACGAGTTCCTCGTGGTGATAGTACATCTCATAGACAGATTCTGTCTTCTCATCCTTTGCCTCGGAGACGATCGATCCCTCTTCCTTCGTCACGTTTCGGATATAGGCGCGGTATTTCGCAACCTCGGAGATCCGCTCCGCGAGAATATCCTTTGCGCCGTCGATCACTGCTTTCACGTTCGCAACGCCTTTTTCCTCTGATACATACGGGGCCGCAAGAGTCTCGATCGGCTCCTTCGCCATCTGCAGCATAATCGTATCGGCAAGCGGCTCAAGTCCTCTTTCCTTTGCAACGCTTGCTCTCGTCTTTCTCTTCGGGCGGAACGGAAGATATAAGTCCTCGACCGCCACCATCGTCTCAGCATCCTCGATCTTTTTCTTCAGATCAGCGGTAAGTTTTCCCTGATCTTCGATCGCCGCGAGGACCTGGGTCTTACGTTCTTCCAGTCCTCGCAGATATTTTAATCGTTCATCCAGGTTTCTTAATACCTCATCGTTTAAGGAACCGGTTACTTCTTTCCGGTATCTGGCAATAAACGGAATCGTGTTTCCCTCATCGATCAGATTTACGGCTGCCTCGATCTGGCTCCGTTTTACCCCTAATTCCGCTGTCAGTACGCCTAAAATGTCCATGTTGTTTCTCCTTCTGGTTCTTCCCCGGACGGCTCCAGGCTGCCGGAGATGTCAATCTCCATTATAATTCAATCCATCCTCTTATGCAACTTAAATGTGGACATGCGCGGCGTTTCATGTTAAACTATACGGTAACTGTTCCGTGTCATTTTTCCGCGGCGCGGACAAGTTTCACATACATTTAGGAGGAATTTTCATGACAGATTACGACGATCAGAATTCATCTGAATATAAAGACCAAACCACTGAAACAGCTCCTGCAGAACAGACCGGTCAGCAGATTTCATCCCCGGCAGACGGACAGGCTACAAACCAGCAGTCCCCGGACAATAGGCAGATGCCTCCTCAGAATAATGGACAGGATCCTTACTGGCAGAACCCAAATAACCAGCAGATCCCTCCTCAGAACAACGGACAGAATCCTTACTGGCAGAACCCAAACAACCAGCAGATCCCTCCTCAGAACAACGGACAGAATCCTTACTGGCAGAACCCAAACAACCAGCAGATCCCTCCTCAGAACAACGGACAGAATCCTTACTGGCAGAACCCAAACAACCAGCAGATGCCTCCTCAGCATAACGGGCAGCCGCCCTACTGGCAGGATCAGCCGCAGCGCCCAAGACGCGAGAAAAACTCATTCGCAGCGATGTCCCTGATCAGCGGTATCTTCGCGATCCTGACGCTCTGCTGTTTCGCATTCCCGGTTGCGATCATCTGCGGAGTCGGCGCGATCTGTTTCGCGATCATCTCCAAACGCGGGCAGGCATTCCGCGGAACAGCCATCGCAGGCATCATTCTCGGTGTGATCGCCATTCTCCTCGGTGTCGGTGAATTCTTTTATGCTCTGACGATCACCAACTTGATGAAGGACCCGGCCAACGCGGCAGCTTTCAACCAGTTCTTTGAACAGTTTCAACAGCAGTTCGGGATCAATTAATCTTTTGTTTCAAAAGCCGGTTGATCACCTTTTATGACAATCGAAAAGCCACTGTTCCCTTCCATCGATCACAAAAAGATCGCGGAAGAAGAACAGTGGCTTTCCTTTTTTCCATATGACGCAAAAAAACCGGCAGAACACGCATAAAACGTATTCCACCGGTCTTAAGTTCTGCCGTACGGCTAATTGCTATACAGAATTAAACGAGCTCGATCAGAACTGCCATAGCACCGTCGCCCTTACGCTGACCGATCTTGATGATTCTTGTGTAACCACCGTTACGGGAAGCGTACTTCGGAGCGATCTCGTTGAACAGCTTGTTTGTAAGATCAACTTTCTTTGTGTTTTTCTTCTTACCAGCTGCTGCTGTCGGAACCTCTGTTACGTCATAAAGAGCTTTTACCATCTGTCTTCTTGCATGAAGTCTGGACGGCATGTCCTTCTTGATTTCCTTCTCAACTTCGTCGTATACAGTAACTTTCTTACCGTCAACAACTTCTTTTACTCTCTTGCCGTTAGCGTCCTTGCGGGCAACTTTAGCAGTAACTTTTACAGTCTCGAAGTTATCTTTCTCTTTTACTGCAAGAGCGATCAGGCTCTCAACGATCTTTCTTACTTCTTTAGCTCTAGCCTCAGTTGTAACGATCTTTCCATGATATAAAAGGTTTGTAGCCTGGATTCTAAGTAATGCTTTTCTCTGACTGGAAGTTCTTCCGAGTTTTCTATAACCTGCCATGATTTAATTCTCCTCCATTTGTGGAACAGCCGCCCACGCATCTTTGGACTTACTGGACTGCCGCCTTTTTCTCCATAATGAGTCGCTCTACGCCCGTCCGTGCTTCTTTGGACTTACCATCCGGGTGTGTATCACAACTAAATTTTACTGTTCGTCACTTGAATTGAGCTGTAAGCCCAGTTCTTTTAACTTTGCAAGTACTTCCTCGAGGGACTTACGACCAAGGTTTCTAACCTTCATCATATCCTCAGATGTACGGCTGCAAAGCTCTTCAACGGTATTGATACCGGCTCTCTTGAGACAGTTGTAGGAACGAACGGATAACTCCAGCTCGTCAATGTTCATCTCAAGAACTTTCTCTTTCTCGTTGTTCTCCTTTTCAACCATAACCTCTGCAGTCTTTGCATTCTCAGAGAGGTCGATGAAGAGATTCAGATGCTCGCTTAAAACTTTAGCAGCAAGGCTGACTGCCTCGTCCGGATCAAGTGTTCCGTTTGTGTAGATCTCAAGTGTGAGCTTATCGTAGTCTGTCTGCTGACCAACACGGGTGTTCTCAACGGACATGTTGACACGCTCAACCGGTGTGTAAATGGAATCTACAGCGAGAACTCCGATCGGAAGATCGTCGCTCTTGTTCTTATCAGCGCTCACGTAGCCACGGCCGTTGGTGATCGTAAGTTCCATGTAGAACTTGCTGTCTGCACCGCCGCTTAATGTTGCGATCACCTGATCCGGGTTGAGGATCTCGATGTCAGCATCTGTCTGAATGTCAGATGCGTGGATCACGCCCTCGCCCTCGAACTCGATGTACGCAGTCTTCGGCTCGTTTGTATCGCTGTTGTTCTTAATTGCTAAGCTCTTGATGTTCATGATGATCTCAGTTACATCTTCCTTAACGCCGGAGATGGAGCTGAATTCATGAAGTACACCATCAATTTTCACCTGGCTGACAGCAGAACCCGGTAAAGAAGAAAGCATGATTCTTCTCAGGGAATTTCCCAGAGTTGTGCCGTAACCCCTCTCAAGCGGTTCTACGACAAACTTTCCGTATCTTTTATCTTCGGAAATCTCAGCAATCTCAATGTTTGGTTTCTCAAAATCGAACACAAAAAGCCCCTCCTTTTGGGTATGCTTTGACAAATGCCACGGAGCATTTTAGAACACAAAGCATCCGGCCGAAAAAAGGCCAGATACTTTGTAAAAACCGCTCCGGTGAATTATTTGGAGTATAACTCGACGATGAGCATCTCGTTTACAGGAACGTCGATTTCTTCTCTTGTCGGAAGAGTTTTGATCTCGCCCTTTAAGTTCTCATGGTCAGACTCTAACCATGCCGGAACAAGACGACCAGCTGTGGTCTCGAGAACCAGCTTGTAGTGGTTGTCGCCTTTGTTCTTTTCTCTGATCTCAACAACATCGCCAGCCTTTACAAGGTAGGACGGGATGTTTACGCACTTGCCGTTTACAAGAACGTGCTTGTGGTCAACGATCTGTCTAGCTTCCTTTCTTGTTCTTGCGAAACCAAGACGGAAGATAACGTTGTCAAGTCTGCGCTCAAGAAGGATCATAAGGTTTTCACCTGTCTGTCCGTTTAAACGCTCAGCCTTATCGTAGTAGTTACGGAACGGCTTCTCCAGAACGCCATAGATGAACTTAGCTTTCTGTTTTTCTCTTAACTGAAGACCATACTCACTGATCTTCTTGTTTGCTCTCTTAGATTCTCTGTTGGATTTTTTATCTATTCCTAAATAAATGGGATCAAGGTCAAGGGATCTGCATCTTTTAAGAACAGGAACTCTATCAACTGCCATTTTATTTCCTCCTAATTAGACTCTTCTACGCTTTGGCGGACGGCATCCGTTGTGCGGAACCGGTGTTACGTCCTTAATGCTTGTTACTTCAAGACCACATGCCTGAAGGGCACGGATAGCAGCCTCACGGCCTGATCCCGGTCCTTTAACCATAACGTCTACGGATTTTAAACCATGTACAAGAGCTGCCTTAGTTGCAGTTTCTGCAGCCATCTGTGCTGCATATGGAGTAGATTTCCTTGAACCTCTAAATCCCAGACCGCCTGCACTTGCCCAAGATAAGGCATTACCCTGTGCATCTGTTAATGTCACGATTGTGTTGTTAAAAGATGACTGGATGTGCGCCTGTCCGCGTTCAACGTTTTTCTTTACACGCTTTTTTGTCACTTTTTTAGCAGTGGACACTTTTTTAGCCATTTTAAACTAACCTACTTTCTCATTTACTGAACCCTGTTTCCTGTCTTTAAAACATGCAACGTGATTCATAACATTTGTTACTGATTATTATTTCTTCTTGTTTGCAACAGTCTTTCTCGGACCCTTGCATGTTCTTGCGTTTGTCTTGGTCTTCTGACCACGGCAAGGAAGACTCTTTCTGTGACGAATACCTCTGTAGCATCCGATCTCCTGAAGTCTCTTGATGTTTAAAGCGATCTCACGACGTAAGTCACCTTCAACAGTCTGAGTCTCAGCGATTACTGCTGCAATGTTCTTTACTTCGTCATCGGTTAAATCCTTTACACGAGTGTCAGGATTTACACCAGCCGCAGCAAGAATACGGTCTGCACTTGCTCTACCGATACCGTAGATATAAGTTAAGCCGATTTCGACACGTTTTTCCCTTGGTAAATCAACACCTGAAATACGAGCCATGAGTGGTACCTCCATTTAAATATTGTAGAAATAGTTATTGCCGACACGACAACGCACTCTCGCGTTTCATGTCAAAGCCGCGCGAAAAAATACAGGCAAATATGCGGCATCAGCCCTGTCTCTGTTTGTGCTTAGGATTTTCACAGATAATTCTGATACTGCCTTTTCTCTTAATAACCTTGCACTTCTCGCAAATCGGTTTTACTGATGATCTTACTTTCACAGTAATTCTCCTTTCCTTCGTAGTCCGCTTCCCTTACTGCCGGAAACACACCGATTCCGTGCCATCTGGAAACGGCATTACGGGTTGCTATACCTGTATAAAAAGCACCTGAAAATGGGCATAATACAAGCGTTCCAACAAAGTTCGCTTGAGCATTATAACACTTCCTTACAGGAAAATCAAGCATTTTTGCTGGTTTTCTTCAACTTTTTTCTGCCCGTCCTCAAAGATACTATTTATCTCTCCAAATGATACGTCCCTTGGATAAATCGTATGGGGACATCTCTAATGTTACCTTGTCTCCCGGAAGAATACGGATGTAGTTCATACGCAGTTTTCCGCTGATGGTTGCTAAAACCTTGTGGCCATTTTCAAGTTCAACCTGGAACATGGCATTCGGCAGTTTCTCTACAACAACGCCTTCGATCTCGATTACGTCAGCCTTAGACATAAAATTTACCTCCTGTTTGCTTTCTTAATGATCTGGACATGTTTTTTATTTTTCCGGAGGACCCGGCCGTTCTCTGCAAGCAGAGAAACGTATGTTCCAAGGTCCTCCGTTATGACATAGATTTTATCCTTGTCATTTCCGGCAAGTGATCTCGCCAGGAATCCCGGGGTCATCTCCATGCGGGGCCTCCTATTCAAGGCCCGGACGCAGGGAGAGAATCTCCGGCTCGCCCTCGGTGATGAGGATCGTATTCTCATAGTGAGCGGACAGGGCATGATCTGCTGTAACAACGGTCCAGTCATCGTCCATCCAGATTACATCCGGTGTACCTGCATTGATCATCGGCTCGATCGCCAGTGTCATGCCCGGCTGCAGAAGGATCCCCTTTCTCTTCGTTGCGAAGTTCGGGACCTCCGGATCTTCATGAAGGTGGGTACCAATTCCATGTCCAACCAGCTCGCGGACAACGCCATAGCCGAATTTCTCGGCATATGCCTGGATTGCCGTGGAGATGTCATTCAGATGATTGCCTGCTTTTGCAAATTTAATACCTTCGTAAAAGCACTGTTTTGTCACATCCATCAGTTTCTGTGCTTCCGGGGAGACGTTTCCTACTGCCCAGGTGCGGGCTGCGTCGGAATGGTATCCTTTATAAATCGTTCCCGCGTCAAGGCTGACGATATCGCCTTCCTTTAAAATGCGGTGCTTATTCGGGATACCATGTACGATCTCATCGTTTACGGACACGCAGATGGATGCCGGATATCCATTATAATTCTTAAAGGACGGAATGCATCCATGGCTGCGGATCAGGCGCTCTCCCAGCTTGTCGATGTCCATCGTGGACATTCCCGGATGAACGGCTGCATGCAGCTCCTCGTGTACCTGCGCCAGAATTTCTCCGGCTTTTCGCATCAGTTCGATCTCTCTCGGCGATTTAATTGTTACTGCCATTCTTTTAAGCTCCTAAAATCTTTGTGATAGCCTCAAATACCTGTTCCATATTCTGCGTTCCGTCTACGGTGTAGAGGACGTGCTTATCCGCATAGAAGCTGATGAGCGGGCGCGTCTGCTCATGATAAACAGAAAGACGTTTTGTAACAGTCTCCGGCTTATCATCATCTCTTAAAATGAGTTCAGCGCCGCACTTGTCGCAGATGCCTTCCTTCTTCGGAGCAGCATATACGATGTGATAGGTCATTCCGCACTTTACGCATGCACGGCGGCCTGCCATACGGGTAACGATCTTCTCATCCGGTACGTCGACATCGATCGCGAAATCGATCGCCTCTCCCTTTTTCGCAAGAGCCTCTGTGAGAGCCTCTGCCTGCGGGATCGTACGTGGGAATCCATCGAGGATGTATCCCTCTTTGCAGTCCGGCTGGCTGATCCTGTCCATAACAAGGTCAACAGTCAGTTCATCCGGAACAAGAAGTCCCTGGTCCATGAATGCTTTCGCTTTCTTTCCAAGTTCTGTTCCGTTCTTGATATTAGCCCGGAAGATATCTCCGGTAGAAATGTGCGGGATTCCGTACTTTTCCGCGATTCTCTGTGCCTGGGTTCCTTTTCCGGCACCCGGCGCGCCCAACATAATGATCTTCATAATTGTTATTTCCTCCACTCGTCCTAAAAAACCGAAAAAGCGGGCGAAAAGCATCTTTCCGCCCGCTCCGATTTTCAGCACGCAGCTGCTGCTATTTCTCTGTCAAATCAGTCATTTAAGAATCCCTTGTAATTTCTTACAAGCATTAAAGACTCCACAGCCTTGATCGTCTCGAGGATAACACCTGCAATAATGATCAGGGATGTGCCGCCGAAGGAAAGATTACCAACGGAGAAGAGACCGGATGCGATGATCGGGATAATGCACACGATCACCAGACCGCAGGCTCCAATAAATACAATATAGTTTAAGATATTGTTAAGGTAGTCCGAAGTTGGCTTACCTGGGCGGATGCCCGGGATAAAGCCGCCGGATTTCTTCATATTATTAGCAACTTCCAGCGGGTTAAACGTAATGGACGTATAGAAATACGCGAACAGTACGACTAATACGATATATACGAGCAAACCAATGGAGTAAGCCGGAGCTTCCGGTTTAAACCAGTTGGATGAGCTCAGCGCTAACAGGATCTTTCCACCGATTGTTGAATAATCTACGTGGAAGAACTGAGCGATCATGACCGGCATGGACATGATGGAAGAAGCAAAGATGACCGGAATAACGTTTGCGGTGTTTACCTTCAACGGAATGTAGGTAGACTGTCCGCCGATCATTCTGCGGCCCTGCATCTTCTTGCTGTACTGTACCGGAATTCTGCGCTCCGCATCATTTAAGATGATAACGAAGACAAAGATCGCAATGATGATCGCCAGTACAATAATGCATGCTACTGTTGCAACTGCAACTGATTTGCCTGCCATAAATCGCTCATATAATGTCATCATATCCTGTGGAGTACCAGATACGATATTGATCAGAAGTACGATGGAAATACCGTTTCCGACTCCATTGTCTGTAATCCTCTCGCCAATCCACATCAGAAGAGCGGAACCTGCGGTCATAGCTGCTACAACCGTGAGGTATCCCCAGACATTGCGGTGATCTTCGAGAAGAAGTCCTTTACCGCCAAGGCCGACTGCCATTGCACAGGACTCGAAAAGAGCCAGGCCAACGGTAAGATATCTGGTGTACTCTGCGATCTTCTTTCTTCCGTCCTCACCATCCTTCTGCATTTCCTCAAGTTTCGGAATTGCAATGGTAAGCAACTGCATGATGATGGACGATGTGATATACGGGGTGATGCTCAGCGCAAAGATCGACATGGAGGAGAAAGATCCTCCTGTGATCGCATTGAAAAATCCCATTCCAGATGACTGAAGATTGGAAAAGAAATCATGCAGATAGCTGGGATCAACGCCCGGAATCGGAAGACAACAGCCGATTCGGATGACTACAAGCATCATGAAGGTGTAAAGAAGTCTGTCGCGGACTTCTTTCACCTTAAATGCCTTCTGTAAGGATTTTAGCATATTAGATCACCTCGCAGGTTCCACCTACTGCCTCAATTTTAGCTTTTGCGCCTTCACTGAAAGCATTGGCTTTAACGACAAGTTTCTTTGTTAACTCTCCGTTACCAAGAATCTTAACGCCGTCCTGCGGGTTTTTGATCACACCTGTCTCCAGTAATGTCTCAACGGATACTACGGAGTCATTCTCAAATCTCTCTAATGCGCTTACATTAATTCCAACGATCTCCTTGGAGTTGATGTTTGTAAATCCTCTCTTCGGAAGACGTCTGTATAACGGCATCTGGCCGCCCTCGAAACCAGGTCTCGGTGCGCCGGAACGTGCCTTCTGGCCCTTATGTCCCTTACCAGCTGTCTTACCATTTCCAGAAGCGTGTCCACGACCTCTTCTGAAACTATCACTGTGTTTAGATCCTTCAGCAGGATGTAAATTAGATAAGTTCATCACTGCACCTCCTTACTTATATCTATTAGATCTCTTCAACTTTTACCAGATGTCTGACATTCTGGATCATGCCTCTAACTGCACCATTATCCGGCATCTCAACAGTCTTGTGCATCTTCTTTAAACCAAGTGCCTCGATTGTTGCTCTCTGCTTCGGAACAGCGCCGATAGGGGATTTTACTAATGTGATTTTTAACTTCTCTGCCATTTTATTATCCTCCTATTAGCAAACAACGTCTTCAACAGATTTGCCGCGGTTCTTAGCAACCTCTTCCGGAGTCTTTAATTTTGTAAGACCCTCGATTGTTGCGAGAACTACGTTTGTCTTGTTGTTGGAACCTAAAGACTTTGTACGGATGTTCTTGATGCCTGCAAGCTCTACTACGGAACGAACCGGACCACCAGCGATGATACCAGTACCTTCCGGAGCTCTCTTAAGAAGTACGGAAGCACTTCCGAACTCTCCAAGGAAGTCATGCGGGATACTATTGTTCTCATCCATCGGGATCTCTACAAGGTTCTTCATAGCAGCCTCTTTACCCTTACGGATAGCTTCCGGAACCTCACCTGCTTTACCAAGGCCTGCGCCTACGTGACCATTGCCGTCTCCTACTACTACCAGAGCGGAAAATCTCATGGTACGTCCACCTTTAACAGTCTTGGATACGCGCTTAATGGCAACAACTTTGTCATTTAACTCTAACTGACTTGCGTCAATGATTGTACGCTTCATGCTGTTTTCTCCTCTCTATTAGAATACGAGACCAGCCTCGCGGGCTGCATCTGCTAATGCCTGAATCTTACCCTGATAAATGAAACCGCCTCTATCGAAAACGACCTCTTTGATGCCTTTCTCGATTGCTCTCTTAGCTACTACGGTTCCGATATATGCAGCTGCATCAACGGTATCTGTGTTCTCTAACTCTGCTTTGATCTCTTTCTCAAGAGTAGAAGCAGATACTAAAGTATGTCCAACGGAATCGTCGATGATCTGAGCATACATATGATTATTGCTTCTGAACACTGCTAAACGCGGTCTCTCTGCTGTACCAGCAAAGCGATTGCGTAATCTATAGTGTTTTTTTCTGCGGATTTCGCTTCTTGACTGCTTGCTAACCATTTTTACACTCTCCTTAAATTATTTCTTACCAGTCTTACCAACTTTGCGTCTGATAACCTCATCAGCGTACTTGATACCTTTGCCCTTATACGGCTCCGGTCTTCTCTTCTCTCTGATTTCAGCTGCATACTGGCCGACTTTCTCTTTGCTGATGCCCTTAACGATGATGATGTTCTGTCCATCAAGAACAGTCTCGATACCTTCCGGATCTTCCATCTCTACCGGATGGGAGTAACCAAGGGAAAGTGTGAGCTTCTTGCCCTGCTTCTGAGCTCTGTAACCAACACCGTTTACCTCAAGCTTCTTCTCGTAGCCTTCAGTAACACCCTGGATCATGTTATGGATTAGCGTTCTTGTAAGACCGTGTAAAGATTTCATCTTCTTTAAATCGTTCGGTCTTGTTACGACGATGTGTCCATCTTCTTCTTTGATTTCCATCTCTACCGGTAAATCTCTTACCAGTGTTCCCTTCGGACCTTTAACGGTCACATTGTTGTTCTCTGCGATTGTTACAGTTACGCCTGCTGGAATCGCTACCGGCATTCTACCAATACGTGACATGCCTTTTACCTCCTACTTAGATTCTCGGAAAGTGCTTTAACACTCTCTGTTTTCAGTTTCTATGTTATATATGGTCCGGAAAAGTTCCGGACGCACGCAAACTCCGCCCTGCTGGATCTTACATCCGGCTTTGCAGGCGGGGTGCGATAACATCAATAATTACCAAACAAATGCAAGAACTTCTCCGCCGACACCAAGCTGTCTAGCCTGCTTGTCAGTGATGATTCCCTGGTTTGTGGATACGATAGCGATACCAAGTCCGCCAAGTACCTTCGGCATATCTTCCTTGCCAGCGTATACACGTAAGCCCGGCTTGGAGATCTTCTTGATACCGGAGATGATCTTCTCGTTCTTGTCTGCGCCATACTTTAAGGAGATGCGGATTGTCTGGAATGCACCGTCCTCAACGATGTCATATTTCTTGATGTAGCCTTCTCTTACAAGGATATCAGCGATAGCTAATTTCATCTTGGAAGCCGGAACATCTACTGTATCGTGTTTAGCAGTGTTTGCGTTACGAATTCTTGTAAGCATATCTGCAATCGGATCGCTCATAGTCATGATTATATTTCCTCCTAATGGGTTGTTGGTTTATCACTGTGGTTCGCGAATCATTCGCGCTGCACAGGAATGTTGTTCGGCCTGGGGAAAACAAGTTTTCCGTATAGGCGTTGTTACGATGAATAGGGAAGTTCTTTTCCCTGTGGTCGAAGAACGGGACCAGTCAGCTTGCCAGGCGCTTCACTGCACGGTCAGGCGGGGGAACTCGCCGTTTCCCACCTGACTTCTGACGCCTTTTAAGCAGCTAAATCCTACCAGCTTGCCTTCTTTACGCCCGGGATCTCGCCCTTGTAAGCGAGCTCACGGAAGCAGATACGGCAAATGCCATATTTTCTCAGATATGCATGTGGACGACCACAGATTCTGCAGCGGTTGTATTCTCTTGTGGAGAACTTTGCCGGACGCTGCTGTTTAATCTTCATTGAAGTCTTTGCCATGGTTACTCCTCCTAATTACTTTGCAAACGGCATGTTGAATAATGTTAAAAGTTCACGAGCTTCCTCGTCAGTCTTAGCGGTAGTAACGAAGATGATGTCCATACCTCTAACCTTGTCAACTTTATCATATTCAATTTCCGGGAAAATTAACTGTTCCTTGATGCCGAGTGCGTAGTTACCTCTGCCGTCGAACGCGTTAGCGTTTACGCCGCGGAAGTCACGTACACGCGGAAGAGCGAGGTTGATCAGACGATCAGCGAACTCGTACATCTTCTCGCCGCGAAGAGTAACTTTGCATCCAATAGCCATGCCCTCTCTGAGTTTGAAGTTTGCGACAGACTTCTTAGCCTTTGTAAGAACTGCCTTCTGACCGGAGATGATCTCAAGGTCACGAACTGCAGAGTCAAGGACTTTCGCGTTGTCTTTTGCTTCGCCTACGCCCATGTTGATAACGATCTTGTCGAGCTTCGGCACTTCCATGATATTCTTATAACCAAATTTCTTGATCATTGCTTCAACGATCTCGTTCTGGTACATTTCTTTTAATCTAGCCAACTTGTGTTTCCTCCTCTCTGCTATTAGTCAATTACTTTACCGGTTGCCTTAGCAACGCGGACTTTCTTACCGTCTTTAACTTCAAAGCCAACTCTTGTAGCTTTTCCGTCAACGAACAGCATTACGTTGGAGATGTCGATCGGAGCTTCCTGATGAACGATTCCGCCATTCTGGTTTGTCTGGCTCGGTTTGGTATGCTTTGTTACCATGTTGCAGCCTTCAACGACAACTTCGTTCTTCTTGCTGTCTACACTCAGAACCTTACCGGTTTTATCTTTATCTTTACCTGCGATGATCTTTACCATATCATCTTTTTTGATTTTATGCATTATCTGGCACCTCCTTATAATACTTCCGGAGCCAGAGATACGATCTTCATGAACTGTTTCTCACGAAGCTCTCTTGCAACCGGCCCAAAAATACGGGTTCCTTTTGGAGTCTTGTCATCTTTGATGATAACTGCTGCGTTCTCATCAAATTTAATATAAGAACCGTCTTTACGACGTGCGCCTTTTACAGAACGAACTACAACGGCTTTGACTACATCGCCCTTCTTTACAACGCCGCCTGGTGTTGCTTCTTTAACGGAGGCTACGATTACATCACCGATGTTAGCATATCTTCTTGTAGAACCGCCCATAACGCGGATACAAAGCAGTTCTCTTGCACCTGTATTATCGGCAACCTTTAATCTGGATTCCTGCTGAATCATGCCTGTTACTCCTTCCTCGAATCAATTATCTTGCTTTCTCGACGATTTCAACAAGTCTCCATCTCTTATCCTTGGATAACGGTCTTGTCTCCATCACTTTAACTGTATCGCCGATATTGCACTCATTTTTCTCATCATGAGCTTTTAATTTATATGTCTTTTTAACGATCTTTCCGATTAACGGATGTTTTACGTGGTTCTCGATAGCAACGACGATTGTCTTGTCCATCTTGTTGCTAACTACCTTACCAGTACGTGTTTTTCTAAGATTTCTTTCCACGACGGATAATCTCCTTTCAAAATCGATTTGTTACACGCATCGGCGTGTGTCATAACGACAGCTGTTCAACCCGCAAGTATGCCTTGGGGGTTCTTCACCGATACGGGATTAGTTAGCAACTCTTGCCTTCTCTGTGATAACAGTCTGAATTCTTGCGATGTTCTTGCGAACCTCTTTGATTCTGCTTGTGTTATCTAACTGGTTGGTTGCGTTCTGGAATCTCAGGTTGAAGAGCTCCTTCTTTGCTGCAACTAATTCTTCATTTAACTCTGCAGCGGTTTTCGCTTTTAATTCTTCTACATACTTATTAGTTTTCACTGTTATCACCGCCTTCTAAATCTGCCTTGGAAGCAATTTTACACTTACACGGGAGTTTGTGCATAGCAAGACGAAGAGCTTCCTTTGCTGTTTCCTCCGGAACGCCAGCGATTTCGAACATAACACGGCCCGGTTTAACTACTGCTACCCAGTACTCAAGAGCGCCCTTACCGGAACCCATACGAGTCTCAGCCGGTTTAGCTGTTACCGGTTTGTCCGGGAAGATCTTGATCCAAACTTTACCACCACGTTTGATATAACGAGTCATGGCAACACGGGCTGCCTCGATCTGATTAGATTTGATCCAGCACGGCTCAAGGGCAACAAGGCCATACTCACCGTTGGAGATTGTATTTCCTCTTAAAGCTTTACCGGCCATAGTTCCACGGAACTGTTTGCGGCGCTTTACTCTTTTCGGCATTAACATTATTTATCGCTCCCTTCCTTATTTCCCTTAGTCGGAAGAACCTCG
Source organism: Pilosibacter sp. NGB245 (assembly GCF_057397225.1). Lineage (NCBI taxonomy): Bacteria > Bacillati > Bacillota > Clostridia > Eubacteriales > Clostridiaceae > Pilosibacter > Pilosibacter sp. NGB245. The sequence goes on from NZ_CM171584.1 coordinate 2,857,258, forward strand.
CCTTTGTAGATCCAAACTTTAACGCCAAGTTTGCCGTAAGTTGTATCTGCCTCTGCGAAACCATAGTCAATATCTGCTCTTAATGTCTGAAGCGGGATTGTTCCCTCGCTGTAGAACTCTGTACGTGCGATATCAGCGCCGCCAAGACGTCCTCCAACTGCTGTCTTGATACCAAGAACGCCAGCCTTCATGGATCTGGACATTGTGGACTTCATAGCACGACGGAAGGAAACACGGTTCTCAAGCTGCTGAGCGATGGACTCTGCAACGAGCTGAGCTTCACGGTCCGGTCTCTTAACTTCCTTGATGTCTACAAATACCTTCTTAGCAGTCATCTTCTGAACTTCAGCTTTGACCTTCTCGATCTCAGATCCGCCCTTACCGATAACTACGCCCGGTTTTGCTGTGAAAACGATAATTCTTACTCTATCAGATGCGCGCTCGATTTCGATCTTGGAAACGCCGGCGCTGTATAATCTCTTCTTCAGGTAAGTTCTGATTTTGTGATCCTCGATGAGGTTGTCAGCGAAATCAGCTTCAGCGTACCATCTGGAATCCCAGTCTTTGATAACGCCGACTCTCATGCCGTGTGGATTAACTTTCTGTCCCATAACTGCCTCCTATTATTTCTCGTTCAGCACGATAGTGATGTGGCTCATTCTCTTTTCGATTCTGTAAGCTCTACCCTGTGCTCTCGGTTTTACTCTCTTCATAATCGGTCCCTGAGATGCGTAGCACTCCTCCACATACAGGTTCTCTGCGTTCATTCCGTTGTTGTTCTCAGCGTTTGCGATTGCAGATTTTAATAATTTCTCGATTAAGCTGGAAGCATATCTAGGATTGTAAGTTACAATACCAAGTGCTGTCTGAACATCTTTGCCTCTGATGGCATCTAATACGAAACAAGCCTTCTGAACGGATACTCTTGCGTAAGACAGCTTTGCAGACGGTCTTGTATCCTTCTGGGCATTTCTCTCTCTCTTAATCTGACTTCTATGTCCCTTAGCCATTACTGGAACCTCCTTTCAAAGCGTATCTATTATTTACGTCCGGACTTTTTCTCGTCTTTGCCGTGGCCTCTGTAAGTTCTTGTAGCAACGAACTCACCAAGTTTGTGACCAACCATATCTTCTGTTACGTATACCGGTACATGCTTTCTGCCGTCATGTACAGCGATTGTATGACCAACCATCTGCGGGAAGATTGTAGAACGGCGGGACCAGGTCTTGATAACCTGTTTCTGTCCTGCCTCGTTCATAGCATCTACCTTCTTCAGTAAGCTAGCGTCTGCAAATGGTCCTTTTTTAAGTGAACGAGCCATCGTTTTACCTCCTATCGATTATGAAATCGCCTTACCATTTCTTCTTCTTACGATTAACTTGTTAGACTGTTTGTTTTTCTTTCTAGTCTTAAGACCAAGAGCAGGCTTGCCCCACGGTGTGCACGGACCCGGACGGCCGATACCAGTCTTACCTTCACCACCACCATGCGGATGGTCATTCGGGTTCATAACGGAACCACGGACTGTCGGGCGGATACCCATGTGACGTTTTCTACCTGCTTTACCAATCTTAACAAGGTTATGGTCGCCGTTGCCTACAACACCGATTGTTGCGCGGCACTCGATCGGAACCATTCTCATCTCGCCGGACGGTAAACGAAGTGTAGCGTATTTTCCTTCTTTAGCCATTAACTGTGCAGCGTTTCCTGCAGAACGAACCATCTGTCCGCCCTTGCCCGGGAAAAGCTCGATATTGTGAACCTGTGCACCAACCGGGATTAAGGATAACGGTAAGCAGTTGCCGACCTTAGCCTCTGCGTGCTCGCCGCTCATAACCTTCATGCCGTTTGTAAGGCCCTGCGGTGCAAGGATGTAGGACTTCTCACCATCTGCGTAGCAGATTAAAGCGATGTTAGCGCTTCTGTTCGGATCGTACTCGATACCGATTACAGTTGCCTGAATTCCGTCTTTGGAATTTCTCTTGAAGTCAACCATTCTATATTTCTGTCTGTTTCCACCGCCCTGATGTCTAACGGTGATCTTACCCTGGTTGTTACGACCAGCGTTCTTCTTTAAAGAAACTACTAAGGACTTCTCCGGAGTTGTCTTTGTGATCTCGGAGAAATCAGAACCTGTCATATTTCTTCTGGAAGGTGTATATGGGTTATAGGTTTTGATTCCCATTTCTGACTCCTTTCAACGCCTTCTGGCGTTTCTATTTTTCGTATCGCGGCTTTGGTTGCCGCATAGTTTCAAAAATTACAGACCCTGGAAGATTTCGATATCTTTGCTGTCTGCTGTAAGCTTAACGATTGCTTTCTTTGTCTTAGCAGTCTTGCCTACTACCATGCCACGTCTGCGGTTCTTACCGTCAGCGTTCATTGTGTTTACGCTGTCAACCTTTGTTCCCGGGAACATTTTCTCAACAGCTTCTTTGATCATGGTCTTGTTTGCTTCCGGATGTACGAGGAATGTGTATTTCTTCTCGCTCATAGCGTTCATGCTCTTCTCAGTTACAACCGGTTTGAGGATTACGTCGTAGTACTGTACGTTTGCCATTATGCGTATACCTCCTCGATAGATGCTACAGCAGCCTTAGTAGCTACTACAGTGTTGTATTTCAGAATGTCGAATACATTGATTGTATTAACAAGGGAAGTCTTAACTTCCGGGATATTTCTTGCGGAAAGAACTGTGTTCTGGTCGTTGTCAGCAAGAACAACAAGAGCCTTGGAAACTTTGAGGTTGTTCATAACAGCCTTGAAGTTCTTTGTCTTGATCTCGTCGAACTTTAACTCGTCAACAACTACGAACTTGTTCTCGTTTACTCTGCTTGTAAGAGCGGACTTAAGAGCAGCTCTCTTTTCTTTCTTGTTAAGAGTGATTGTGTAATCTCTCGGAGTCGGAGCGAATACCATTCCGCCGCCTGTCCACTGCGGAGATCTTGTGGAACCCTGTCTAGCGTGACCTGTTCCTTTCTGTCTCCACGGCTTTCTGCCGCCACCGGAAACCTCAGAACGTGTTTTTGCTTTCTGTGTTCCCTGACGTTTATTTGCAAGCTGTGCAACAACAGCCATGTGTACGAGATGCTCGTTCACTTCAACGCCAAATACAGCGTCGTTCAGCTCGATTGTGCCAACTTCTTTACCTTCCATATTGTATACGGATACGTTTGCCATTTCTGTTTCCTCCTTTCCTGTAAAAGCTTATTTGTTAGCCTTTACTGTTTCCTTTAATGTTACTAAGGACTTCTTCGGTCCCGGTACAGCGCCTTTAACAAGGATCAGGTTGTTCTCAACGTCAACCTTGACAATCTCGAGGTTCTGAGTGGTAATCTTCTTGTTACCCATCTGACCCGGCATGCCTTTGCCCTTGAATACGCGGCCCGGAGTTGTTGCGGAACCATTGGAACCCTGATGACGATGGAATTTAGAACCATGAGCCATCGGTCCTCTGCTCTGTCCAAGTCTCTTAATAGCGCCCTGGAAACCTTTACCTTTGGAGATAGCAGTTGCATCAACCTTATCGCCAGCAGCGAAGATATCAGCTTTGATTTCGTCTTTTACGTTATACTCTTCAGAATTCTCAAAACGGAACTCTCTAACGAATCTCTTGTAAGATACGCCAGCCTTGTCGAAGTGACCCTTTACCGGCTTGTTTACAAGTTTCTCTCTCTTATCTACAAAGCCAACCTGTACAGCTTTGTATCCATCGTTCTCCTCTGTCTTAACCTGTGTTACTACACACGGACCAGCCTGAAGAACAGTTACCGGAACAAGAACGCCTTCATCGTTGAAGATCTGAGTCATTCCGACTTTTGTAGCTAAAATCGCTTTCTTCATTGTTTTTACCTCCTGTTACTAATCTACAGCGGAACGCAAAACAGAATTTTCTGTGCGTTCATCCTAGAGCAGCCCAACATAGGTGGAACACTATGACATTACATATTGTAATGATGTTGATTCCCTTTCAGGATGAGTAGTGTTGCTTTTATATCAGAACCATTCAGGATTTCTAATTTTAGTGGCTACATTTCAGTAGCATGAAAAATAAATATTTTTCAATTATTTATTTTTCATTTTGATGTCGATATAAACACCAGCCGGCATTTCCAGTCTGGACAGTGCATCTACTGTCTTCTGGCTCGGGCTTGCGATATCGATGAGTCTCTTATGAGTTCTCTGCTCGAACTGCTCTCTGGAATCTTTGTACTTGTGAACAGCTCTTAAGATTGTTACAACCTCTTTCTTTGTCGGCAGCGGAACCGGACCACTCACCTGTGCTCCTGTTTTCTTTACTGTCTCGATGATCTTTCCAGCGGACTGGTCGATCAGCTGATGGTCGTAAGCCTTTAATGTGATTCTCATAACCTGACTTGCCATAAAAAAAGTCGCCTCCTTTTCGCACTTTTAATCGAAGTACGACAAGCGGTGACTGTACACGGTCTCGTGTGTATCATGCCGATTCACACGTTGTTACTGCCCCTTACCCTGAGCAGCTGTTAATTTGGTACAGTGACTTGTCGCCAGTTTCCTAACTTGACATTCGCTCCACGGAACACCTGCCATTCTCAGGCAGCAACCTCTCGCTTCTACGCTATCATGTCACAGCCAGATAAGAATAACACATCGTAATCTAAAAATCAAGCTTTTTTTGCTTATTTTTCAAGGGTTTTTTCAATTTGTGGATAACCGACAGGAGCATGTTCAAATCATGGTTTTCCATGCACAAATCGAAACAAGATCAAAAAAGTTTCTCCCTTAAGAATGATTCTTATCCCCTGTTTCTTCCATATATAAAGGAACCGGCGGCAGGTCTTTTTCGACCTGCTGCCGGTTTTGGAGGTATTTCTTCTATAATATAATAGGGTATTGGGGGATGAATTAGATAACCTTCTTTTCTTTGAGGTCCGCGATCTCCTCATCGCTCATGCCGAGAAGACCATGATAGATATCCTCATTCTGCGCGCCGATCTTCGGTCCTGCCCACTTGATCTGGCCAGGCGTTTCTGTCAGTACCGGGAATACGCCAGGCATCTTTACACTGCCGAACTCTTCACACGGAACTTCCACAATATCATGGCGGGCTGCATACTGCGGATCCTCGAAGATATCTTTCATGCTGTATACGGAGGAGATCGGTACTCCCGCCTTATCGCATTTTTCTTTTAATTCCGCAAACGTATGAGTCGCCACCCATTCTGTCACTGCGTTCATGATCGGATCCGGATCTGCCAGACGTGCTTTTGCGAGATCGTATTTCGGTCTCCAGTCCGGCCGATCCATTGCCTCGCAAAGATGCCAGAATACCGGATTCGTGCTGCACACGATGATTGCCCATTTTTCATCTTTTGTCTTGAATGTTCCGATCGGGCAGGATGCGCCGCTCGGCATCGCAGAACGCTCTCTTACAGTCCCAAGGAGGTCATACTGGGCAATCATTGCCTCTTCCATACGGAAGATACCTTCGTAAAGGCTGATATCGACTTCCTGGGCTTTTCCTTTCAGAACATCTCTGTGGTACAGTGCCATCAAAGTACCGATTACTGCATTTAAGCCTGCAATATAATCAGCAAGTGCGAATGGCGGACTTACCGGAGGACGATCCGGGTAACCGGTCATATAGGTCATTCCGGAAAATGCCTGTAACGGTGTGCCCAGTCCGGCTAACTTTGCGTTCGGTCCTGTCTGACCGTAACCCGTTACATGTGTCACGATGATATCCGGATTTGCTTTGCGGAGAACATCGATTCCAAGTCCCCATTTGTCGAGGGTACCTGTCTTGAAGTTCTCGATGATCACATCACTCTTTTTCACCAGCTCAAGGAATAATTTCTTTCCTTCTTCAAAATGGAAATCCAGGGTTACGCTCTTTTTATTTCGTCCCATGGATGGCCAGCGGATGCTGACTCCATCTTTTAACGGCCCCATTGCGCGGAACGCATCTCCGCGGCCCGGCATCTCAACTTTAATTACCTCTGCTCCGAAGTCTGCGAGAAGACCGGCTCCCCACGGACCGGCGATCACAGTAGAAATATCTAATACACGAACGCCTTCTAATGCTTCTCTTGCCATTTCGTCTCTTCCTTTCTATATTAATTAGTAGATCTTCATTAATCCCATTACCATAGCGATTGCACAGAATCCAATACTTAATGCCCATGTACGCGGGAAGTTTGCTTTCAGGTGATCCTTCAGCTCTACGCCTGCAAGTCCAAGCGCCAAGAATGTTGTCGGCTGCAGCGGGCTGCAGATCATTGCTACGTTCTTGCCAACGAGCATTGCGATTCCGACATCAAGCTGCGGAACTCCATAAGCAGCTGCCGCTTCTCCGAGAAGTGGGAACAGACCATAGTAGAATGTATCTGCACCCAGGCAGCATCCAACCGGAACGGAGATAATTCCTGCGATGATATTCATATAACGTCCCATCGCTGCCGGCATTACGCTGAGCAGCGCATCTACCATTGCATCCAGCATTCCGGAATTCTGCATGATTCCGATGAAGATTGCTGCCGCAAGGAGCGTTGCGGATGTATCAAGGGCATCGCTGGCGTGGGCTTTAAAGCGGGCTCTCTGCTGTTTTGCATCTGGATAGTTCACGATCATGCCGATTGCCAGGGCGATCATGAAGAGTACATGGCTGGACATAACGGAGAACATCAGTCCAACGACAAGAACTACAGTGAGCAAAATGTTGAACCATAAAAGCTTTGGGCGCTTAAGTGCTTCTACTTCCGGATCTGCCTGTCTGTTTTCTTCAGCTCCAAGCTCCTCTTCCGTGAGCTTTCCCGCTCCACGTTGTTTCTCAATAATTCCGACTACTGCAGCAATTGCAACTGTTGCCACAAGGCACACACCCTGGAACGGAAGAATATAATGCCAAAGTTCTGTAACGTCCATGTTGAGGACCGTTGCCACACGAACGATCGGGCCACCCCAAGGTACCAGGTTCATAACGCCCATTGCGGTTCCAACGATGAACAGAAGTCCTGTCGGGCGCATTTTCAGACGCTTCCAGAGCGGAAGCATTGCCGGGATTGTAATCAGAACTGTCGTAGCTGTCGCGCCGTCAAGATGTCCGATTACCGCTACCAGTGCTGTCGCAACCGCTACAAGAACTACGTTTGCACCGGCGATCTTGATCAATTTATTTACGATTACGTCGAACATTCCGACATCTGACATAAGTCCGAAATATTCTACGGAGAAGATGAACAATACCGCTGTTTTCCATACGGATCCAAGACCTGTTCCGATCCATTCACTGATCGTTGCCGGACTCGCCATAAGAAGAAGTGCGCCGATTACCGGAACTGTTCCAAATACTGTGATTGGTGACATCTTGCCGCGAAGCAGCATGATTACGAGTGCCGCTAAGGTGACATAGCCAATGAGCGCTGTCATAATTTGTACCCCCTATGTGTTTTGCTTTTGTTTTTAGTTTTTATTGTATGAAAATCATTTTTAATACATAAAAATAATATCATAAATAAAAACAGTTTTCAATCTATGAAATTGCCAATTCTATCGTTTTATTTTTGTCAATTTTCTACAAAAGGTGATAACCTTGCTTTTTTCAAAAATTCTTGCTATACTTGCACCATATTCGCTGCAGGACAGAGAGCTTTTTGTTTTAATATTACACTTTATGATGTCCCACTGATCCTGCATCTCATCACGAAAGGAGACCTTTCAATGCCGCCAGAATATAATGTACGGTCTGTGGAGCGCGCCTTGGCAATCCTGGACTGTTTTAATTATGATCACGCGTCCTTTTCCCTGGTGGAGCTTGCGAAGGAGATCGACCTGTCCGCAAGTACCACTCTGAGACTCGTATCCACTCTGGAAAAGAAGAACTATCTTTACCGTAATCCTGAGAGTGGGCGTTACTATCTCGGTGCCCGTCTTGCACAGCTCGGCAACGTGATCTTCGCGAACCTGGATATCTGCCAGGCTGCCCAGCCTTTTATGCAGGCTCTCTGCAAGACGTATAACGAGAGTGTCGGAATCTATCAGCGCCACGGGGACACCCGTGTCTGCATCACGCGAATCAACAGTAATCAGACACTGCGATCTGTCCTGACCATCGGTTCTACCTATCCACTGACCAGAGGTGCCGCCGGAAGAATACTTTTAGCTTATGCTGATATTGCCCAGCAGGAACGTCTGTTAGCAGAAGACCCATTTACCACAAAAGAGGCGCTGGAAGCTGTCAGAAAAGAGGGGTTTACCATCAGTAAAGGAGAACGTGATGCTGCTGTCGAATCTATCGCCGCGCCTGTGTTCAGTGGAAGCGGCCAGGTGGAATATTCCCTGTTCATAACAGGACCGGCAGGACGATTTGAAAACCATCTGAGAGACAATATGATTTCAGACCTGAAGGAAGCAGCGTTGCAACTGTCCATTCAGCTGGGCTATCGACCACCAAAGAATTGATGTGCAGTATGCTTCAGAACACTATATTCCGTGTGCATGCATCTTCCCAACGCTCACACTCAAAATTTTATAAGATACTCTTGTTCAAGAATTTCATGGCAGCAAAAATGGAGAGCGAAAACGCAATTACGCCTTCGCTCTCCATTTTTACTGTCATTTATTCTATTTTGTCACCTGATTCTTGATCTGTCCCTTCGGCAGTTCACGAATCAGCTCGCTTGCCTTTCCGGCGCGGAGAAGATAGCTGTCTGTGCTGTGTCCCAGCATACCGACAACTTTTCTGCTGATTGCGATAGATTTATCCAGATCAATGCCAGTCTCCACCTGCATCTGGCTACACATATGGAGGACATCCTCTGTGCTTACATTTCCAGCTGCACCCGGAACGAACGGGCAGCCACCGACACCTGCAAAGCTGGAATCAAAGTTTGTAAATCCAGCTTCCATTCCCGCAAGAATATTTGCGATTCCAAGTCCTCTCGTATTATGGAAATGGAACCACCATTTTACCTGCGGATATTCTCTCTTCATCTCTTCTGCCATATCATAGACCTGACTCGGGTATGCAACACCGGCCGCGTCAGACAGGGAAATCTCGGAAATTCCTACATTCAGATACGCCTCAACAACCTTCTTTACATCACCGATCGGGATTTCTTTATCCCAAGGGGAGCCGAATGCCATGGAGATAGAACCAGAAATTCCGATTCCACATTCATTCGCCTTCTCTACGCATGCGCCAAATCCGGCAACACTCTCCTCCGGTGTGCGGTTTAAGTTCGCAAGGTTATGTGCTGTACTGGCAGACACATTTAATTTTACTTTTTTGCATCCACATGCAGCCGCGCGCTCAACACCTTTTAAGTTTGCGATCAGCGCACGGTATTCTACACCATCTGCCGTTTTTAATCGTTTGAATACCTCATCGGTGTCCGCCATCTGAGGAACAGCCTTCGGGCTCACAAAGCTTCCAAGTTCGATTACCCGGAATCCGGCTGCTGCCATATCTTCGGCGAGCTCCACCTTCTGATCTGTTGTAAGTCCGGACTTTTCACTCTGAAGTCCATCGCGGAGTCCAACTTCACATAATACGATCTTCTTTGCGTATTCCATATTCTCTTTTCCTTTTATCCACTTGTTTTGGTTGTCTGTGTTTTTGTTGTATAAAAATGATTTTCATTTAATAAAATTCTATACCATTTTCTTTTAAAAATCAAGAGGGAAATTCAACTTTTTCAGTTTCTGTTCTTTAAAATATATCTTCATAAATTAGTTTATTCAATTCAGCAAACACCACGCTTCCTACGCGCACAATCTTTAGCTATTAGCTCATATAAGCAAAAGAGGAACTTCCCAGTCTGATTTCTCACAACTGAAAAATTCCTCTCAATTCTAGTTTATCATAATATCTTCAGTTTTTACTTCTCAGCCCCTGTCTCCTTCTCGATCTCCAGATTCTCCTTCACCTTCGCCTCAAAATCATCATCCGCGGCCGCTGTCTCCCCATTCTCTGCGGAGATCTTTTCATTTACGGCATCCACGCCTTCATCGAAGACCTCCAGAGCTGTCTGCAGCTGATTGTCCTCATCCTTCGGGATCTCGATCTTTGACTTCAGATCCTCGTCGAGTGTGACTGTCACATCCGGCTCGATGCCGAGTTTGTGGATGCACTCACCGGACGGGGTATAGTAGTATGCCGTTGTGAGTTTCAGGCCGCTGCCGTCCGGGAGATTGAACACTCCCTGGGCGATTCCTTTTCCGAAGGTCTTCTCTCCGACGATCGTTGCCCAGTTGTTATCCTTTAAGGCACCCGTCAGTACCTCGGAGGCGCTGGCGCTCTCGCCGTTTACAAGAAGAATGATCGGGACATCCACTTCATGTCCGTCATCGGAAGAGTAGGTGCTGTCATCGATTCCTTTTCCCTTAAAGCTTACGATGGTCTTTCCATCCGGAAGAAGATAATCTGCGATTTCCTTCGCCGCCTGGACAACACCGCCGCCGTTGTTTCGAAGATCGACGATCAGCTTTTCCATTCCCTGAGCTGTAAGGTCATCCACAGCTTTCTTAAACTGTTCGGAGCTTACCTCCTCAAAGGAAGAAAGTGAGATATATCCGGCTTCGTTTTCCAGCATCTCATACTCCACGGTCGGATTCTCCACCATGCGCCGCTCCACATCCATCTCCACATATTCATCCGTGGACTGACGGTAAACAGTCAGATGGACCTTCGTTCCTTCCTCACCGCGGATGTGATCGCTCACGAGAAGAGAGAGGTCCTCACCGGTCGCCTCGATATCTTCCACTTTGTAGAGGATATCTCCGGGAAGCATTCCGGCTTCCTGTGCAGGGGAATCCTTAAACACCTTCACAGCCGTGATAATCCCGGTATATACATTCTGGCTGACCTGAACGCCGATCCCGCAGTAGGTACCGGAATTTTCCTCGTTCAGACTGGTATATTCGTCCTTATCATAATACACAGAATACGGATCGTTCAGAGAATACATGTACCCACGATAGATCCAGTCCTCCGCTGTCCCGTTCTTCTTCTGTTCTTCCTCCGTCATGTTCTCATCAAACAGGAAGTACTTGTCGATCAGTGCCTCCATGTACTGAAGCTTCGGCTCGATCTTTTTCATATCCAGCTTGTTGGCATCCGCTCCGGTCGTCTGTGCGCTCTGACTCTCCGAAGTCCGACGCCCGATGATCCATATTCCGGTTGCAAATCCAACCACTGCAAATCCCGCAAAAGCCGTCACAAGTGCGCCCACCAGGACGCCTTTCCAGAATTTATTTTTCGTCTCTTTCTCTTCCAATGTCTTCTCTCCTTCATCCTTCTGCAGCTGTTTTTGTCTGGAGATTTTTCTCTTCCATTGCTGTCTGAAATCCATTATGTACAGCAAAGCCTATCACGATCCGAATTGTCCGCATGATCTGCGCAGCTCTGTCAAAGTCCGCTATGGACTTACATACTTCGTCGGATTCACATAGGAACCGTTCACCCGGACTCCGAAATGGAGATGGGATCCGGTGGAATAGCCCGTTGAGCCGACTTTCGCGATCGTCTGTCCCTTTTTCACACTTTGTCCCTGTGATACCAGAAGACTGGACGCGTGCATATAAACCGTATAGACGCCGCCTCCATGGCTGATCATCACATAATTTCCAGCGGAAGAGCTGTAAGTCGCGATCACGACCTCACCCGCTGCAGCCGCGACGATGGAAGTTCCTGTCGGCGCGCTGATATCGATTCCCTGGTGGTTCGAAGAAGCTCCCTTTGTCGGGGATTTCCGGCTTCCGAATCCCGAAGTGATCCGTCCGCTCGCCGGACACGGCCATGTAAAGCTAATGTCCCCAAGGCTCACGGTTTTATACGTCTGTGCCGCCTTGTTTGCCGCAGCAGCTTTTTTCTTCTCTTCCTCGGCTTTCTTTCTCGCTTCCTCTTCCTTCCGTTTGATTTCCGCCTCGATGGACTTGATCTGGTTTTCCTGCGCCTCGATCGCCTTCGCATATTCGGAGATCTGACCTTCTGCGGAAGCGATCTTCGTCTCGTAGTTCTGGAGCTCCGTCTGTTTCGCGGCGAGAAGCTTCTCCACGGACGCCTGTTTTGCCTCCGTCTCATCCTGAAGAGTTAATAGTTCAGCATGCTCTCCTTCCAGAGCTTTCTCTTTCTCTGCGATCTTCTCCTTCGTTGCGGCATACTCATCGAGTTTTTGCCGGTCATAGGAAGAGATTTTTGTGATATACTCCGCCTTGCTTAAAAGCTCTGAGAGGGAACCCGCCTCCATGAGAAGATCCACGTAGGTGCTGTCTCCCTTCTCGTACATATATTTTATCCGGAGCTTCATGGATTCATACTGGCTTTTCTCCGTCTCCTTCGCCTCGGAGAGTTCCTGCTTTGTCGTATCGATCTGCTTTTCCTTCGCGTCGATGTCATCATTCAGCTTTGAAAGCTCATTTCCAATGGATTCCAGGCTGGAATCCAGCTTTTTGACATAGGCGGTCGTGTCGCTTTTCAGTCCTTCCAGGTTCTTTAATTCCTGTTCTGTTTTCTTTTTTTCCGCTTCCAACGCCGTTTTTTTGCTCTTCGCGTCACTCAGTCCGCTCTTCGTCGCCTGGGCGGAAAGCGGCGTCGCGAGAACGAGGGCAAAAGACAAGGCCGCAGCCAGAAATTTTCCTGATCTTCTCATTTGTCTCTCCCTCCTACACGCGCAGCTCTCTGCGGATCGTAAAGAAACTTACGAAAAATCCAAGTCCGCCGCCAAGTGCGAGGGCGATCGCCGCCATCGTCGGATAGAAGGTTCCGATCGGCAGGAACTGGATGATCCCCGAGAGCAGCTCAAACCGGTTCATCACATATTCCACGGTCTGGCGGTAAACGAACAGCATGACTCCCAGCGGGATCGCCGCTCCGATCAGCCCCAGGATCGTTCCCTCCACCACAAACGGTGCCCGGATCATGAAATTTGTCGCTCCGATGAGCCGCATGATCCTGTTCTCGTTCTTGCGGAATTCAGCGGCGACAGAGATCGTATTGCTAATCAGGAACACCGCAACGGCGAGCAGCATGGCGATCAGGACGCCGAACAGGAGTCCCAGGATCTTATTAAAGCTCGCGAGGCCGGTTGCCGCACTGTTGGAATAGTTTACCTTGCGGACTCCGGAAAGTCCTTCCAGATAAGCCACCATCCCGTCCTGATCCGTGATGTTGTTTAAGCGGATCTCATAGGAAGAAGATCCCGCAAGAGGATTATCGTCCGCAAATCCTTCCGCAAGTGCCTCCTCGTCCCCGAAATACTCGCTCTTAAAGCTGTCCCACGCCTCCTCAGCGGAGACAAATTTGATCTCTTTTATGATTCCCGACTTATCCGACTCGATCTTTGCCCCGATGTCTTTGATCTCGTCCTCCGTCAGGTTCTCATCGAAAAATACCGTGATCCCCATCGTTGTCTCCGCCGTGCGGACCATGTACTCGATGTTGGTGATCACAGAAAAAAATACGCAGAATAAAAAAATACATGCAGAAATGATCGCGGTCGACGCAAGGGAAAACCAGATATTTCTGCATATATTCACCAGTCCCTGCTTCATGCAGAACCAGAATGTGCTAATCCTCATAACGGTACCCACTTTCCTCCTCATCACGGATCACCATACCACGGTCAATCGTAATAACACGTTTTTTCATCATGTCCACGATCTCATGGCTGTGCGTGACAACGATCACGGTTGTCCCACGCCTGTTGATCTTTTCCAGAAGTCCCATGATCTCCATCGCATTGTGGGGATCCAGGTTTCCTGTCGGCTCATCGGCAAGCAGGATCTCCGGACGGTTGATCAGAGCCCTGGCGATCGCCACTCGCTGCTGTTCTCCGCCGGAAAGCTGGTGCGGGAAAAACTTATATTTGGAAGAAAGACCTACCATCTTCAACATATGCGGAACAGATTCCCGGATCGTCCGGCTGGACTCTCCGATCACTCTCTGGGCAAATGCCACATTCTCATAAACTGTCTTATCTTTTAAAAGACGGAAATCCTGGAATACGACACCAAGGCGTCTGCGGTATTTCGGAACATATCTTCTCGGCATTTTCACGAGGTCCATGTCATTAACGACAACACGGCCGGAAGTCGGCTCCACTTCCTTCAAGAGGATCTTGATCAATGTGGATTTTCCGGAGCCGCTCCGGCCGGTTATAAAGACAAATTCCCCATCATCGATCGTGATGTTCACATCCCGCAGGGCTTTCGTACCCCTGTCATAGGTCTTTGTCAGTTTTGAAATTTCTATCATAATTTAGTAGTCCAAATTCTCCATGTACTTCATGTACTTTACAACCATCAGGGCGATCTTGAAGGTGATCGCGTCCTCAAATACGCGCAGATCCAGGCCGGTGCTCTTCTGGAGCTTATCCAGACGGTAAACAAGCGTATTTCTGTGGATGTAGAGCTGTCTTGATGTCTCGGAGACATTCAGGCTGTTCTCAAAGAACTTATTGATCGTTGTGAGTGTTTCCTCATCGAACTCATCCGGGTTCTTCCCGTCAAAGATCTCCTTGATAAACATCCGGCAGAGCGGAAGCGGAAGCTGATAGATCAGACGTCCGATACCAAGGTTCGAGTAAGCAACTACATTCTTGCTGCTGTAGAAGATCTTTCCGACGTCGAGAGCCATCTTCGCCTCTTTGTAGGAGCGGGAGACATCCTTGATCTCGCCGACGATCGTACCGAACGCGATGCGCACCTTGGACATTGCCTCCGTGTTCAGCATATCCAGAATCGTGTTCGCGACCTTCTCAAGATCCTCGTAAGTCTCACCCGGCTTTACCTCGCGGACGAGGATGATATTCTTTTCATCGACAGCCGTGATGAAATCTTTTGTCTTTGTAGAGAACAGGCTCCGCATCGTCTCCAGAGCATTGTTGTCTTTTTCATTCTTTGTTTCGATCAGATATACTACTCGTTTTACATTCGTCTCGATATGGAGCTTCTTCGCGCGGTTGTAGATATCAACGAGAAGAAGGTTGTCGAGAAGAAGGTTCTTGATGAAGTTATCTTTATCGAATCTTTCCTTGTAGGCCACCAGAAGATTCTGGATCTGGAACGCTGCCAGTTTGCCTACCATATAAACATCATCGCTGCCGCCTTTTGCGAGCAGGATGTACTCAAGCTGGTGCTCATCAAACACTTTAAAGAACTGATAACCGGAAATCACCTGGCTGTCCGCCGGAGAATCCACAAACGCGAGTATGGAGCTTTCATACTCTTCCGCATGCTCGAATGTGGAAGCCAGGACCTTTCCCTCCACATCACAGACGCAAAGGTCAATTCTTGTAATCTCTTTCAGTCCTTCGATATTCGACTGTAAAATCTGATTTGAAATCATAGCGTCCTCTCCTTTTCACAGTATCGCGACGATCCAGTACCTTTCTCCTCAGGTTCCACGGTTTGCAGTTCCTTTCGGGATGAATGGCAATCGTTGCAGGCATGGACATATTCACATTTATTCTAATGCAAAATCACAAAAAAGAAAAGAATTTTTTTGTATTTTTCACTAAAAAAACAGACCGGATCCCCGTAAAAGGACCGGCCTGCCTGATATTTTGGTTATTCTGCAATGATTTTTTCTGTTTCTTTGTCGAAGAGGTACACATTGTCGCCGGAAATTTTGAAGGACATCTTCTTTCCGGTGAGATTTTCTCCGCCTTCCGCCTTTGCCAGGAATTCATTCTCACCGACACGGAAGCGGATATACGGCGCATCATCGATCTCCTCGCCTCCGATGAGTTCCCCTGTGATCTCACCGTTCTCTCCGTTCTTTGCCGGAGCGACTTTATCCGGGCGGACACCTGTAAAGACCTCCTTGCCCACATAGCCGAGCTCTCTGAGGAAATTTCCTTTTTTCTCTGAGAGCGGGATTGTTCCTGATGAAAACTTCAGGACAACACTGCCGTTCTCCTCCGTCACCTTCGCGATGGATAAGTTCATCCGCGGTGTTCCGAAAAATCCGGCAACAAACAGGCTGCCCGGGTGGTTATAGATATTCTGTGCGGAGTCTTCCTGGCAGATCACGCCTTCGTTCATCACGATCATCCTTGTCCCCAGCGCCATTGCCGTTTTCTGGCTGTCTGTCGCGTAGATCACTGTGATCCCGAGCTCACGGTTGATGTTTGCAAATTCTTTTCTCATCACTTCCTGAACATCCGGATCCGCCTCCGCGATCGTGCGGTCCAGGAGCAGGATCCCCGGGCGGCGCATCAGGGCACGTCCGAGAAGGACACGATATGTATCAGCGGCTGAGAGTTCTTCCGGCATCTTGTCAAGAGTCTCCCCAAGATTTAAGATCTTTGCAGTCTCTTCCACTCTTCTCTCGATCTCCGCCGGGTTCATTTTTGCCATCCGGAGTGAAAACATAAGATTTTCCTCCACGCTCATTCCCGGATAGAGTACACTGTTCTTAAAAAGCATCGCGACGTTTCTCTCTTTCGGATCCGCGTCCGTCATGTCGATCCCATCGATCAGCAGGCTGCCTGAAGTGATCTCCTCAAGTCCGCCGATCATCCGAAGCAGCGTCGATTTTCCGCACGCCGTCGGTCCCACCAAGATCAGAAATTCCCTATCCTTCACTTCCAGATTGAAATCCCGGATTGCCTGCTGGTCACCCGGAAACGTCTTGTTGATATTTTTTAACACTAAACCAGACATCAATTTCCTCCTGATCTGTATGATATATTCATCTGCAGGATTGCAGACTTAACCTATTGTTATATCTATTGTATCCATCATACACAAACAGTACATGTTTTTCCATATGGTTATTCCACAAAAAAATGCGTTTTTTCCATGCATATTCCATAGGACCACTCAGACTTTTTGAAAAATATGCCCTTTTTCCATAAAAACAGACAGACGGTTAGTTAATTTCTTATCAAAATTACCAAAAAGGCGGAGACTGTTTTCACTCACAGTCTCCGCCTTTTTTATTTACGCAAACAACGAGCCAAAGTCCGCGCTTGTGCGAGACCCTGGCGACTGTCGCGATCATTCTTATTTTACTGCGATCGCTTCCATCTCAAGAAGGACGTCCTTCGGAAGTCTTGCAACCTCCACGCAGGAACGTGCCGGGCAGTCTTTTGCGAAATATTTTGCATAGATGCCGTTGATCGTTGCGAAATCATCCATGTTTTTGATGAATACGCCTGTTTTTACAACCTGGTCAACAGATGTCCCTGCTGCCTCGAGAAGATTCTTCACATTTTTCATGACCTGCTCTGCCTGAGCCTCGATCCCCTCCGGGATCTCACCTGTCTCCGGGTTTACCGGGATCTGTCCGGATGCAAATACAAAACCATTTGCCTCGATTGCCTGGGAATACGGTCCGATCGCTGCCGGTGCGTTTGTTGTGCTGATAACTTTCTTCATGTGATTTTCCTCCATGATTCCTTATTTATCGATTTTCCGGATGCTTTTCTCCGTGATCTCGATCTTTCCTTCTTTTAACAGATGTCCCACCGCACGCTTGAATGCGTTCTTGCTGAGTTTGAACTCGCGCGCGATGACTTCCGGAGCTGCCTTATCATTAAACGGCAGGACTCCGTCAAACTCTTCAATGACCTTCATGACAAGATCGGCGTCAGAAAAGATCTGGCTTCCCGCCTTGTCTCTCGTTGTGAGGTCAAGCTTTCCGTCCGCACGGACTCTCGTCACACGGACACGGATCTCATCTCCTACCTTGTAGCCGGAAAACAGTTCCTTTTTCGGGATCATTCCCTGGTAGATCCCATCCACCGCAACGAATGCGCCCATATCCGGATTGATCTCAAATACAAATCCATCCGCCTCGTCTCCGGTGTGGTACGGGGAATCGCATCTCAGATACTGGTACGCCTTCATGGTCGCCGCGAGACGTTTGCTCTTATCCACGTAGAGGGCAACTAGGCATTTCTCCCCTTTGCGGACCTGGTGGGTCTGCTCCTTAAACGGGAGCAGGAGATCTTTCTCCAGTCCCATATCGAGAAACGCGCCGATCTTTGAGACTTCTTTCACCTCAAGGACCGCCGTCTCACCCAGAGTGACCTTCGGGCGGGATGTCGTCGCGATCAGGCGGTCCTCAGAATCCTTGTAGAGGAACACCTCCAGCTCATCCCCGATCTTCGTTCCCGCCGGTACCTGCTTCTTCGGGAGAAGGACGCCCTGGGCATCCGCCTTATCTCCGTCAGAGAGATAAATTCCGAAGTCCTTCTCTTTGATCACTTTCAGTTTCTGAATTTTTCCGATTTCCATCATGTCTTTCGTCCTCCCGCAGCTGCATCCCCGGCATTGTTCACGTTCCATGCAAACAGCAACCAGGATCTTTCCGCTGCGTCCTCTCTTTTTATTTTCACTGTCATGATCCTGCCAACCATCAGCAGGATCCGGTTACATCTCTTTCAACTCGATATTTGCAAACACATCGCCGTCCGGATTGCAGAGCGATACAAGATAGGATTTTCCTTCCCGCGCGCTCCTGATCACGATCTCATCCCCGAGCACAGCCGCTTTCCTGTATTCAGCCCTGATCTCCGAAATTTCCGTCCCGGCCGGAAGAAGTTCTCTCGCAATGTCCACATACTGGGCATTGTTTACATGAAGGTTCGTGTCGAGAAGGTGTTTCATGACCACCATCCGGCCCGTCTCCCCCATCTCCTTCGGCACCTGGATCTTTCTTCCCGCATCCTCCATCTCGAGTTTCGGGCTGAACTCCCCGTAAGGAGCTGTGTCCGACTCCATGATCCGCATCGGGCGTCCCGTCTCCGTATTCAGGAGAAACCAGTAGGAATTTGCCTTCACGAGATATTCGTTCTTTTCATCTAGGATCGCGAAGTTTCTCAGGGCGTAAAGTCCTTTTACCCCATACGGCCATGTGACCACGCGGATCTTTTCACCCAGCGCCGGGCGTCTTTCGATCATGATCTGCCAGGATGATAACAGCCATGCTTTCTTCTCCTGCTCCAGATATCCGATCCCAACTCCCGCGTCTTCCGACTGCATTGTCGAACAGTCCTGCATATAATTCATGATCCCGGTCAGGGACAGCTTCGCGTCAATATCCGTCTCGCTGTACCGGACCCGGCTGTTTAATTCATACATAATCTACCTCACCGATCGGCAAGATCCGTATTCCGACTCAAAAATCCATTCCCGCGAAACACGCTCTCTTTTTCCGACTTCGCCTGTAACTGTTCAGTACCTTCACAGTCACGAGCAAAAATCCATTAAAAATTGCCTGCGGCAATGGGATTTTTGCCTGCCAGCCCATGTTTTCGTACGGTCAGCGCAGTAAATGCGCAGACCTACTGAACAGTTAGCTTCGCCTTTACATTAACACAAATGGATGTCAAGCGCAAGAAAAAGGTGTACAGTAACAAAAAAGACCATTAAGCCTTGCATTCACAAAGATTAACAGCCTTTTATCAACTGGGCTACAAGGATTCGAACCTTGAAAATGACGGAGTCAGAGTCCGTTGCCTTACCATTTGGCGATAGCCCAATAATAATATGTGCTTAAAGCACTTTGACAATATTTAGTTATAAACTGGGCTACAAGGATTCGAACCTTGAAAATGACGGAGTCAGAGTCCGTTGCCTTACCATTTGGCGATAGCCCAATGCATCAACGAGACATATTATAGCGCAACGACTCTGATCCGTCAACTATTTTTTTTAATTTTTTTATTTTTTATTTACTGGATCCTGCTGCAGGCTTTCCAGTCCGGAAAATTACTGCCTGTGGATAAACATTTTCCCTCACCTGTCTTAATGATTCCGCGGATTGTCCGGATCTTCGAAACCAGGGCCCTGCATGTATGCCGGAGTCTTTGTTTCCGGTGTCAGCATTCCGGACGCCGCGGTGGTCTCCGGGACCGCAGCCGTTGTCTCCGAGGCTGTCGGCGCGGCTGTCTCCGGCGGCACAGTTTCCGGCGCTGCAGTTACAGCAGGAGCCGTCTCCGCCGGAGAAGTTTCCGGAACGCCGGTCGTCTCATGAGAAGTTCCATACTCCCAGGTATTCCGATTCCGTCTCCGTTCAGAACTTCCATATTCATCGCGCTCAGACTCATCGTCCTCGTCATCCCCGTCTTTCCGGTAGCTTCCTGTATCCTGGTCCACCCAGTCCACGCTCTCTCCGGCTTCCAGGGCTTTCCGGCGTCTCTGCATCTCCGAAAGGCCATCGTTCTCCGTAGTCTCTGTCTCTTCGCCCGCAGCAGACTCATCCGTAGTCTCTGTTTCCTGCTTTAAGACATCTTCCGTGCTCTCCTGAGCAGTTGTCTCCTCCTCTGTACTCTCCTCGCTGGCCTTCTCAAACGTCGTCTTTACGATCACCGGCTCCAGCGACAGCTGATATTCATGTTTTTCGATCTCACGGACCAGACGTTTCGAGGAATACCCGGCGAGTTCTTCCTTTTCCGGCACTGTGATCTCCGGATTTTCCGCAAACAGACGCTTTAAGAACTCCGCCTTCGTCACCGTGATCCCATATTCCGTCACAAGTTTTTTCGTGTCTGCGTCCTCATCCGCCTCAAACACGTAGACCTTCGCCCTGGACTCCTTTTTCTGGAGCTCGGACTCTGTCTCCTTCTGAACTTCTTTTACGATCTTCTCCGGCGACGCCTTACTGTCCGGATCAGATCTCCGGACAGAGATCAGGATTCCTCCGTCCTCGCCCAGACTGTTATTCTCAGCGAGCCGGTCAAAGATTTTCCCCACAGTGATCCCAAGACTTTTTCCGTCAAACGCATCCATGGAGACTGTTTCATTTGTCCTCGCCATCTTTCCGGATGCCGACAGCACTGCGCCCCTCCGGTTCATGGTAAATTCCATCAGGATATCGGAATTTACTTCCATGATCAGGGACTCTTTCTGATTCTTTCCGGCCATCAGGACCGTCATCAGGCAGACGGCAGCTGCGCAGGCCGCCAGCGCTCCTCCTGCCCTCGTAAACCACCTTTTCAGGGATTCCGCGGAGAATTCTCCGTCAGCTCCCATTCCCGCTTCCCTTCGGTCCGTCTGCTTTTTCTTCTCCTCAAAGAGTATGTCCTCATGTTCTTCATTCTGATTCATCATACCGTTTTCCTCTCGCCTTCATAAGCCACGTGAAGAAGGAATAAGCCTTCCGGCGGAGCAGTTCTCCCCGCCATGTCCCGGTTCTTTGCCTCCAGGATCACCTTCATTTCCTCCGGTTTCCGCATTCCGCTGCCGATCTCCAGGAGCGTTCCCGTCAGGATCCGCACCATGTTGTAGAGAAAGCCGTTTCCTGTATACAGAAGTTCGATCTTCGTTCCGTGTTCCACGATCTTTATCTCATCGATCCGGCGCACCGTGCTCTTTTTCATCCTGCGGTTCGCACAGAAACTTTTGAAATCATGCTCCCCGATGAGGAAGCCTGCCGCGCGCCTCATGGCCTCCAGATCCAGTTTTTTTCCAAATCCGTAAACATATTTTCGCTCAAACACATTCTTCTTATCCCCGGTCTCCACATAATATCCGTATGTTTTTGAGGAGGCGGACAAACGGCTGTGGAAGCGTTCCGGTGCGGGATCAGCCTCAAGCACCCGGATATCCTCCGGCAGATACCTGTTTAAGTATTCTTTCGCAGTCTCTCCGTCCGGGCAGATCTTCGCGTCCACATGGAAATTTGCCACCTGGCCTTTTGCATGGACTCCCGCGTCTGTTCTTCCGGACCCGTGGACCTCCACTTCCTCTCCCGCCATTTTTAAAAGCACTGCCTCCAGTTTCCCCTGGATCGTATTCTCCGTATTTCCCTGTTTCTGCCAGCCGTCATACCGGCTTCCGTCATATTCCAGCGTAATGCGAATATTATTCTTCATTGTTGTTCCTTCCTGATCTCAAAGCGGACCCGTTCCGGCTTTTCCCGGTAAACAAAAATTCCCGGCAGAATTTTCTTCCTTGATCCGCCGGGAATTTCTGGCTCATCTGCCTGTTACCGCCCGGAAAAGACTATTTGTCTTCCAGCACGGATGTACAATGCGGACAGCGTGTCGCATGGATATTGATTTTTGTTTTGCAGTACGGGCATTCCTTCTCCGTAGCAGGAGCCGGAGCTGCCGGTTTCTCGAACATTTTCTTTGCGCGGTTCAGCTGTTTGACTACCATGAAGATCACGAACGCCATGATAATGAAGTTGATGATCTCTGTGATAAACAGACCGTAGTTTACGGTCGGAGCTGCTGCCGCCTGCGCCTCAGCCAGAGTCGCGTAGTGCTCTCCGTTCAGTGAGATAAACATATTGCTGAAATCCAGCTTTCCCGTAAAAAGTCCGATCACAGGCATCACCATGTCGCTGACTAAGGAATTTACAAGATCCTTAAATGCAGCACCGATGATCATGCCGACTGCCATGTCGATCATATTGCCCTGAACGGCAAATTCACGGAATTCTTTCAGTAGCTTACTCATTGAAAGACCTCCTGGTGACTGCTCTTCGCAGATTTTTTTTGTGCCTGTTCCTTTTCTTTGCCAGATGAACAGGACCAATTTTCACCACTATTCTACCAATTTTTCTCTTTGTTGGGAATACCCAGTTCCTGTTTTTTTATCTTTTCCTCAAATTTTCCCCATTTTATCCTGCTTCTGTCCCTCTGCAGTGCTCGTTTCCATCACCGGACTTTCCCCGATGGATCTCCGTCCTGCCCCGTTCCTCTCCCAAAATGCGACAGCAGGAGTAAAAGCTCATGAGCAAACAGCGGCATGGCGGAGAGGATGATAAGTCTTGCCCATTCTGTCTTCGTGAGCCGCACGGTCTGGAACGCCGCAACGAGCGACGTCTGTTCCGTCACCACAAACTGCAGGGAGAATCCGACCGCCAGCGCCAGAATCATCAGCCGGTTATTCACAGGATCCATCCGGAAAACAGACTTTTCCACATCCCGCATCCCGATCGCGTGGAAAAGCTGGGACAGTCCCAGGACGGTAAAGGCATACGTCTGGCAGTGCGCCAGGATCATGGGATCTTCCAGCACTTTTCTGATCCCGGCAAGTGCAGCCGGTCTTCCGCTCCCGACAAGAAGAGCTGTCGGAACGACCAGAAAAGCGGTCAGGCTGATCAGTGCGATAAGAAATCCGTAAAACACCGTGCAGATCCCGCCTCCGTGGGCAAACAGGCTCTCTCCCGGTCTTCGCGGCTCCTTTTCCATCAGCTCCATTCCGTCGCACACATCCGTCCCCAGTGCCAGTGCCGGCAGAGAATCCGTGATCAGGTTGATCCAAAGGATGTGGCTTGCCTTGAGCGGGGCTGGCAGCGAAAACAGGATCGCGAAAAACATGGTCATGATCTCCCCAAAGTTCGAAGAAAGCAGAAATATCACCGTCTTTTTGATGTTTTCATAGATCTCTCTTCCTTCCTCAATGGCATTCCGGATCGTGGCGAAATTGTCATCCGTCAGAACGATGTCCGCCGCCTGTTTTGCCACATCAGTCCCGTTCTTTCCCATGGCGATCCCCACATCAGCCGCCCTTAAAGACGGAGCGTCGTTTACCCCGTCCCCGGTCATAGCGACGATCCCGTCCGCCTTCTTAAATGCCTGAACGATCCTGACTTTGTGGTCCGAGGAGACCCGCGCGAACACCCGGATCGATCCGATCCGTTTCTCAAGCCCGTCGTCGCCCATCCTGTCTAATTCCTCCCCGGTCACGCACTGGGCCGGTGAATCCGCGATCCCAAGCTTTTTTGCCACTGCCAGGGCCGTATTTTTATGGTCTCCCGTGATCATCACCGTTGTGACCCCGGCGCGGCGAAATTCCCTTACCGCCTCCGCGGCCTCCGGGCGCACCGGATCTTCCAGGACTGACAGCCCCAGGAATGTCATCCCTCGCTCGGACATGTCATTCCCGTTCTTCATGGCTGCCCCCAGGACGCGTCCGCCTGACGAGGAATAAGCGGAAACCTTTTTTTCACATTTTTGTCTCCGCTGCTCCGTCATGGGATGGATCCCCGTCTCGTCCTTATAGTGGTCACACCGTTCCAGGATCACATCCGGCGCCCCTTTCGTGAATGAGACGATCCTGTCCTGTCTCCGGCATACCGTCGTCATCCGCTTCCGCTCCGAGTCAAACGGCAGCGCTGCGCTCCTGACCCACTCCCTTCTCAGCTTCTCTGACCATCTTTCGTTTTCCCGGCCTCTCTTCTTTCTGTCTCTGACGTCCGTCTTTTTCTGATCTTCGCTTTCTCTGTCCGCATAGAGTAAAAATGCCGCCTCCGTGGGGTCCCCGATCACCTCCCGTTTTCCCCATTTTGCATCATTGCAGAGAAGAAATGCCGTCAGAAGGAGTTCCGGATCCCCGTCCAGTGCCTGCACCGTCATCTCGTTTTTTGTCAGCGTACCCGTCTTATCCGAGCAGACCACATTGACAGCTCCAAGCGTCTCCACCGACGGCAGCCTCCGTACGATCGTGTTTACTTTTGCCATCCTGGAGACTGAGAGTGCGAGAACGATCGTGACGACCGCCGGAAGTCCTTCCGGGACCGCCGCCACCGCCAGGGAGATCGCCGTCAGGAACATCTCCCCCGCATCCCGCTTCTGGAAGATCGCCATCAAAAATAAAACAGCGCAGAGTCCCACCGCCAGGATGCTTAACATCGTTCCGAGGTCTCCTAACCGCTTCTGCAGCGGGGTGATCTCCTCCGGCGTCTCGTGGATCAGCTTTGCGATCCCGCCGATCTCCGTCTCCATTCCCGTCGCTGTGACGATCCCCTCGCCGCTCCCGGCTGTCACAAATGTGGACATGTACGCCATATTTTTCCGGTCCCCCAGCGGGGTATGCGCCCCTGCCAGAAATCCTGCGTCTTTCTCCACGGGAACCGACTCCCCCGTGAGTGACGATTCCTGCGTTTTTAAGTTCTCCGCAGTGATCAGCCGGAGGTCTGCCGGAACCTGCTGCCCGGCACTGAGCAGCACGAGATCCCCGGGGACCAGCACGGCAGAATCCACCTCAAGGATTCTCCCGTCCCGCCGCACCACGGCCGTGAGCCTCGTCATCTTCTTTAAGGAATCCAGCGCTTTCTGCGCCTTTCCTTCCTGTGCCACTCCCACCGCCGCATTTAAGAGCACGACTGCCGCGATGATCGCCGCATCGCCCTGTTCCCCTAAAAGGACTGAGATCACACCGGCAGCTAACAGTACATAGATCAGCGGATCCATGAACTGCCCGATCAGCCGTTTCAGGACAGACGGAGGCTTCTTCTCCTGCAGTTCATTTTTTCCATATATGGACAGCCGCTGTTTTGCCTCCCTGTCGGACAGACCGCCTGGATCCCCGGCATCCAACTCCCGTTTTACGTCAAAGACTGTTTTTTCTTCAAACAAAAAATCCCCCCATCCTCTCCTGCTTTTAGCAAGTTTATGAGGATGGAGGGAAAAACATACCCGGCCGCGTCTCTCAATGAAATTTATAATTTCTGATCACGGCCTGCAATGTCCTTGTTCCATTATATTCATTTACATCTGGGTAGTAGATCATATCGATCATATTTCTTCCCGCCTGCTCCTCAAGGAACCGGTCCCCATCGGCAAACAAAAGTCCGTCCACCGGCTGCCCCGTCTCCGTCACGAGATTCAGCTTTACGACATTCCGGTTCTTTCCGAGAACTCTCGCATTCCGGATCACCAGACTTTTCTGCGCGAACAGCGGTTTTTCATTTCCCTGTCCGAACGGCTCCAGGTCCTTTAACTCCTGGACGATCTTCTCGTTCACATACTCGAACGGCATCGGGACGTCGATCCAGATCTTTGGCACAAAATCTTCCTCCGTGAGCTCTGCGTCCGCGTTTAACCGCCTCCGGAACTCATCGATATCCTTTTCTTCCAGGGAAAGTCCTGCTGCCATCGGATGTCCGCCGAACTTCACGAGGAGATCCGAGACTTTGCAGAGTCCCTGGTACATGTGATACTGCTCGATGGAGCGGCCGGAACCTTTCGCCGTGGTCTCTCCGCGGGTCAGCACAAAGGACGGCTTGTGGAAATGTTCCCGGAGTCTTCCGGCGATGATCCCGGCTAACGATTCATGGCACTCCGGAAGAAATACAACGAGTACCTTATCGTCCATGTACTGTTTTTCCACCTGCTCGATCGCTTTCGCCTCCCCTTTCGCGGTCATGTCCTTCCGCATATCGTTGAGTTCTTTAAGCTCATCCGCCATCCCGCCGGCCCGTTCCGGATCTTCCGCCAAAAGCATCCGCAGTGCGACCTTCGCGCTCTTTAACCGGCCTCCGGCGTTTAAGCAGGGACCGATCACAAAGCCGATATGGTACGCGCTTAAATTTTCGATATCCAGGTTATTTTTTTCTATAAGTTTCCGGAGTCCGGTATTCTTCGTCGATCCGATCTTTTTGAGACCATATTTTACAATCAGCCGGTTCTCGTCCTGGAGCTTCATGACATCCCCCACCGTAGCGATGGCGGCGAATTCCAACAGGTCCATCCACTCACTCTCCGGGATCCCAAGCTTCTCATACAGCACCCGGATGAGCTTCCAGGCGACCACAGCGCCGCAGATCTCGTGGAACGGGTAAGTCTCCCCGTCCTGCTTCGGATCGACCACAGCGTCCGCCGGAGGCAGGATCTGACCATACTCATCGACCGGAACTTCGTGGTGGTCCGTCACCACGACCGTCATTCCCAGCTGTTTCGCGATGCTGATCTCACGGAGTGCCGCAATCCCGTTGTCGCAGGTCACGAGCGTATCCACTCCGTCTGCGGACGCCTGGCGGATAATCGACTCGTTGATCCCATATCCGTCCTTGATGCGGTCCGGGATCTCGTAATCGATCTGAGCATCATTTTCTTTCTCGACGCTGTATCGGCCTGCCTCCAATGAGCACCGCTGCGATAGTTCTTTTGCCGCCCGCTGAAATCCCTTTAACAAAATATATGTCGAGCACACGCCGTCGATATCGTAATCCCCGATGATCCGGACATGCTTTCCCTCTTTCAGCTTTCTTGCGATCAGCTCCGCCGCCTGCTCCATCCCCTTCATCAGACGCGGATCATAGAGATCGTCCAGCGTCCCATAAAGATATTTTCTCATCTCCGCTTCTTCCGTCAGTCCGCGGTTTCTCATGACCCGCACCGCGACCGGGCTGACTCCCAGCCGCATGGCGAGACCGGAAAAATCCGCCCGCTTCGTCTGCACCATCCAGAGTTCTTTCTTTTCCTCCATGTTTTTCTCCCGTTATTTTTACCGTTTTTCTGCCAGATAAAAGTTTTCCATCAGTATTTCTGTCCATTTACTTTCAGCCACTGCCGCCGTTCCCTGTAATCCGGCAGGATTTTCCCGACTTCCGCCCAGAATGCCGCGCTGTGGTTCATCTGGAGTCTGTGGGCGAGCTCGTGCACCACCACATAGTCCAGGATCTCCGGAGGCATCAGCACCAGCTTCCAGTTAAAATTCAAGTTTCCCTTCGCACTGCAGCTTCCCCAGCGGGTCTTCTGCTCCCTGATCGTGATCGTCCCGTAAGAGACGCCCATGAGCGGAGCATAATGGCTGCATCGGGCTCTGATCGCCACTGCTGCCCGTTTTCTGCCTTCCGCCCGTTCTTGATCCGTGTAGGACGGACGCTCCGCCATGATCCGCTCTCCGGCTTTCAGGCGCACCTCGATCCAGTCCCGGTGTCCCTCGACAAACCAGTCCGCTGTCTGCACCGGCGTCCGGTAAGGCGCCCGGACCGTGATCGTCCCGTCGAGATCCACTTTTAAGGACATGGACCTGCGCTTCGCCCGGATCAGTTCATATGTAAAATGTTCTGTCTTTCTCTTCATATGCTGTCTCCTATGATACGAAAAAAGGCATCTGCTAATGCAGATGCCTTAATCAGCGCGCCAGAGAAGATTCGAACTCCCGACACTACGGTCCGTAGCCGTATGCTCTATCCAGCTGAGCTACTGACGCACATTTGAGAAGTCTTGGTGAACCGCAACTCACTCAACGAAAAGTATTCTACTACATATTTTCGTTTCTGTCAACACTTTTTGAAATTTTTATTCAATTTTTTGTTTTACCGATCGCGGTGCGCAAAAACAGCTCAGCCGCGCACCGCAATCGTAGTTCAAACAATCCAATTCCTATGCAGGATCACCCGCAGTACGATCTCCTTACCAGATCGACGGTTTCAGATCTGCCGGAAGCGGATTCGGATATGTCTCTCCGTCCAGCTCTTCCTTCCAGTCTGCCTTTGCTTTTTCGATCAGCTCCGGATTCAGGAGAAGCTCAGCGCCGACATAAGCCATGACTTTCGCTGCCGACAGCATTCCCTTATGGGCGATCGATGATTTACCTTGGGCAACCGCTACCCAGGAGTGGAGCGCAGTACCTGCCGGGAAACAGCTCGTGTAGACCTGTCCTGTCGGAACGACCCAGCTGACATCTCCGACATCCGTGGATCCGCCTCCGCCGTAAGAAGTATTCTTATCAACAATGAAATCCCACATCGGGCTCTCTAAAAGCTCCTGACGGTGCTCTTTTCCTCCGATCGCGGATGCCTGATCTTTTAATCCTTCTTTATCAAGTTCCGTGATGACGCCCTGGAACTTCTTCGCATAGGCAAGCTCTTCCTCTGTGTAGCCGACCGGGATAACATGCTCCAGGTTCTCCTGGACAAGATCCGCAAGAGTGTCATTATTGATCAGGTTGGAATAGGCCGCAACTTGTTTGATATCCACCGTTGTTCCTGTGATCAGCGCAGCGCCCTTCGCAATGTCGCACATCCGCTCATAGAGCTTCTTCACCTGGGTTACCTTCGGTGCGCGGATCGCATAGAGGATCTGGGCTTCCGCCGGGATCACGTTCGGAGCGATTCCGCCGGAGTTTGTGATAGCGCCGTGAACTCTCGCCGCATCGATCATGTGCTCTCTCATATAGTTGACACCGATATCCATGATCTCAACTGCGTCCAGCGCAGAACGCCCAAGCTCCGGAGCACCTGCCGCATGGGAGGAAATTCCATGGAAAGTAAAGAATGCACGGAAGTTTGCCAGATGATAACCGCCCTTCATTGCTTTATTCATGGTATACGGATGCCATGTGATCGCGATATCACAGTCATCAAAGTAGCCGTCGCGGACCAGATATGCTTTTCCGCCTGCATTCTCTTCTGCCGGGCAGCCATAGTAACGGATCGTTCCGCTCATATGGTTCTCTTCCATATACGTTTTTAAGGAATCCACCGCAGCCACGGAAGCTGTTCCGAGCAGATGATGACCGCAGCCATGTCCGTTCGTCTTTCCCGGGATCGGGCAGCGTTCCAGGTTGTCTGCTTCCTGCTGAAGACTGGAAAGTGCATCAAACTCACCCAGGAATGCGAGGATCGGCTTTCCGCTTCCCCATTCAGCGATAAATGCGGTCTCTTCCCCCGCAAGATCCGATTTGACAGAGAATCCTCTGGATTTCAAAAACTCCTGCTGAAGTTTTGAGGACTCATATTCCTGAAATCTCGGCTCCGCAAAGCCCCAGATCGCGTCGCTGATCTTTGTGTATTCGCTGCTCCTCTGATCGATCGTCGCTCCGATCTCTTTTCTGAAATCTGTTCCCATATATATGTACTCCTTTCTATTGTCTGCCTTATTCATTCGCACACTTGCCGTTCGCCACAACCGTGCAAGCACGTTTCTGGCTCACTTTCGCTCTCTTGATTCGCATGAACTTATCGTTCATGCGCACACTCGCCGTTCGCCATAACCGTGCAAGCACGCTTCTGGCTCACTTTCGCTCGTGTCATTCGTGTCTCTTCCCTGTTACGGTTTCGGTTATGATTTTCCAGACGGTAACTGCATTTACCATCGGCTCCGCGAACGAATTCTCATCAAAGGCCTTCTTCGGACTTACCTGGTTCATGAGGACTGCCAGCGCTTTTTTCTTTTCCGCGGTATCTTCCACCAGACAAGCAGTTCCGTTTCCACAGATACTCTCAAAACTCGTCGTAGACTTGCAGGCTGTATCATAATTGATCGTCAGGATATTCGCCCCGTAAATGCAATATGAGACATTGGGATTTTCTCTGATCCTGTCGAGTTTTGTTCCCTCTTTCGCTCCATGGAAGTACAGGATCAGCTTCCCGTCTTCCACTTCCGCTCCGTAATTCAGCGGAATCAAATAAGGACATGGCTCATCGTGGAACGCAACGGTACACACAGTTTCCCGCTTTGCGATCGACACGATATCAGCCATGTCCTTCAATTCTCTGTCTTTTCTTCTCATCCAGACCTCCATTCCAGCCGCCGGATACCGCACTTTCCCTGTCTGCTTCTTTCAGATATATTCAGACTATATTGCAGAAAAAGCACGATCCGCCAGACTTTCCGTAAGATGAGACTATCATATCATAAATTTTTTTATCCCACAAGCAGTATACGATCGTTTAAAATACCACCTGGACCAGAAACATATAGAACACTGTCCCAACCGCGATGCTGAGCAGCGTATTCCGTTTCCGGACATGGAGTCCGACAACAGCAGCAGACGCCAGAATTTCCGGGATCCCGTGCGTTCCCGCGAACAGATTCATATTTTTCAGGCAGTACACCACCAGCATTCCCATGATCGCATACGGAAGAACTCCGGACAGATATGTGATATATCCCGGAACCTCCTTCTTGCCGCCAAACACCAGAAACGGCAGAAACCTCAAAAGCATCGTCACACCGGCGCACACTGCGATCAGCGCTGCCGCTCTCAAATCTATCATCCGTTATCCTCTCTCCTTCCTGACTGGACATTTTCCTGCCAGACCAGTTTCATATGTTTCCCACCCAGTCAGAGTTTTCGTTCTTTCATATGCAAATTTTTCAGAAGCGTATCAGAATCATGCTGTTCTCTGAGCACTTTCTGTTCTCCTTCTCCCTCGCATCACCGTCAGGATCACCGTGATCGAGATCATCGACGGGATCAGGAACGAGGACGGTCCGAACACCAGCAGGCAGAGTACCGATGCTGCCACTCCGGCAATTGCGCTTCTGTGATCCTTTGTACTCTTCCACTGTTCGGTAAACACCACAAGAAACAGCGCCGTCATGGAAAAGTCGATTCCCTCCGTATTAATGTTCAGCACGCTTCCGAGTACTGAGCCAAGCACCGTTCCGAATACCCAGTAGATCTGATCCAGCAGCGATACCAGAAAGAAGTATTTTTTCTCCTCCACGCCTTCCGGCACATCCCCGCTGCACACCAGCGAATACGTCTCATCTGTCAGCGCAAAGATCAGATACGGCTTATACGGCTTCGTATCTTTGTACCGTTCCACCATGGAGATCCCGTAGAATAAATGCCGCGCATTGACCATAAGTGTCATAAGCGCCGCCGAGATCAGGGACGCACCTCCCGTTATCAGATCGATCGCCACATACTGCATCGATCCGGCGTAAATAAACACGCTCATGGCGATCGCCCAAAAAACGCCGTATCCTTTTGCCCCGAGCAGCATTCCGAATCCCATTCCCAGGACGATATAGCCCGCCATGACCGGGATCGACCGCTTCCATGCATACCGAAATGTCATCTTTCTTCTCCTGTTCCTGTTTTATCTCACAATCACGTCTGTCCGTTTTCCCTCTATCAGCCGGCATGACAGTTATCGGAATTTTCTGTAATTTTTATAACTCTGTCCATTGTAAAATGCAACTATAATCTATCCGATCTTTGAAAATTTCTTCATAATACCGATAAATTCCAGAACCAGTGCTGATGGATTCTCCGCATACACGATCCCATATGGCACTGTGTAATCCCATTCACAGAGAATCGTGACTAACGATGGGTGAAGCTCTGCCCAGGTTCCGATCGTGACCATGACACTGTTGGTCCGGTCGCACTGATTGAATACTCCGGTGCCATAAGATGCAACATCCTGAATGTGGATCTGCGGATGATTTTTTTCGATCTCATCCCTCAGTGCATCTATAAATTTCGTGTCTCCGCGCTCTACCATCAGAAGATTTTCGCCGTAGAGATCCGGCAGACGGAGTTTTTTCCTGGAGGACAGCGGATTTTGCCTGGAAACCGCACAGCAGAGCGGGATCTCCGTCAACGGTAAGATCTGGCAGCGGCGCTTCCATCTGGTAGATGGATAGATCCCCGCCACAATATCAAGATCTTTTCCCAGATTTTCTAACACATTCAGCCACTCCGGATAAGTGTCATCAAAGGGAACGATCTGAAGCTGGATCCCCGGATAGTCCCTGCTGACAGACGACCACAGGTCAACGATTGTTTTACACGGACGAAGCAGTGAGTGTGCCGATCGTGATCCGCCGTGCTCACGCCGTTACTCCGCTGACCGCCGTTCAAAGTGAATATTCGATGATGGAGCGCATCATCGAAAATCTCGCCGATGTGGAACTGACCGATCAGGAATTTAAGCGGATCGAGGAGGCACTCTCCGAAATCACGATTCACGGAAACCGCACCGATGCGGATATCGCCAGACTTAAGAATATGCGTTAAAAACAGATTGTCTCCGACAACGCTCCCTGTCTCTTTTTAACCTCACACCCTCATCCGATGCACAAAAATCCCTCTTTCCATGTGTAAAAGGAAAGAGGGATTGATCTATTAAATAAAAAAAGAAGCCTGTAAATACAAGCTTCTTTCATGCCGGTGACCGGACTTGAACCGGTACGGGGTTGCCCCCGAGGGATTTTAAGTCCCTTGCGTCTGCCTATTCCGCCACACCGGCAGACATATAAATATGTCGATGATGGTTTCCCATCGAGTGGGACCTATAGGGCTCGAACCTATGACCCTCTGCTTGTAAGGCAGATGCTCTCCCAGCTGAGCTAAGATCCCAGATATGAAATTTAAAATCCTTATTTCTAAGGAAGCGACCCGGATGGGATTCGAACCCACGACCTCCGCCGTGACAGGGCGGCGCTCTAACCAGCTGAGCCACCGGGCCAAAATATTTTTATCAATAGTATGAACCTTTTACCAGGTAGAGTGGACCTTCAGGGACTTGAACCCGGGACCGACCGGTTATGAGCCGGTTGCTCTAACCAACTGAGCTAAAGGTCCATAAGTTTAGGACTGAAAGCCGATGATCGGACTCGAACCGATAACCTGCTGATTACAAATCAGCTGCTCTGCCAATTGAGCCACATCGGCACATCAATGACCCCAAGGGGATTCGGACCCCTGTTACCGCCGTGAAAGGGCGATGTCTTAACCGCTTGACCATGGGGCCGCGTTCTCATTATTTGTACCAGCAGCTCAATATTGAAACTGGCAAAATAAAAACTCCCCGAGTAGGACTCGAACCTACGACAGCGCGGTTAACAGCCGCGTGCTCTACCGACTGAGCTATCGAGGAATATTTCCTTTGTTCTTGAGCTGTTCCTTAAGAACAGTGCTATTATATAATATGATTTCGCATCTGTCAACCCATTTTTTCATATTTTTTGAAAAATTTCTACACTTTCTTTTTGCAGCTTTCCAGCCCCGGATCATCAGCTCGCTGCTCCTCTCCTGCCTGGAATTCACGCTGAACACACATGAAATCCGATGTGTAATTTCAATCGGCATAAGTTCACCAATTCTTCTCAGAATTACTGTACTCTGCTTTGGTCGCGAACCATTCCCACTAAAGTACATGATTTCATGCTGTACATTTTTCGGATATGCTGATATCATAAAAGGAACTTACCGGTAAGCATTGCAGGTTTACTGGTCATTCCCAACAGCAATTCTATATACATATATGGAGGAGATCAATCATGGATGAACGTTTAAAGCAGCAGCTCGACTTTACACTGGAGATCGATAAGGAGAAAAATATTTTCCGCCAGACGCATCTTTCCGGTCACGGCCGACGTGAAAATGATGCTGAACATGCCTGGCATATGGCGATCATGGCATATCTTTTGCGCGAATATGCAAATGAACCCGTTGATATTGCAAAAGTCATGCTGATGTGCCTGATCCACGATATCGTCGAGATCGATGCGGGAGATACTTTCGCATACGACGAAGAAGGATTAAAGTCCCAAAAAGCCCGCGAAGATGCCGCAAAGGAACGGATCTTTTCTATTCTGCCGGACGACCAGAAAAAGGATCTCACCGCACTCTTTGATGAGTTTGAATACTGCGAAACTCCAGAGTCCAGATACGCTCACGCCATGGATAATATCCAGCCGCTCCTCCTAAACCACAGTAACAACGGCGATGACTGGAAGCAGCACCAGACCACTTCCGCACAGGTTTATGGCCGCCATGCAAAGACAAAACTCGGCTCTGAGCGCCTGTACGAGCTTGCCGATCAGATGATCCAGGATGCGATCCAAAAAGGATTTATCCAGAAATAATTTCCAGATATCCAGACAGCATGTAAATCTGCTCAGTGCATCCCCTCTGCCTCTGTGGTTTTTGCTGCTGTCGGATGTCTATTGATGCCGCTGATCTCATGGATGCCTCACACGGTCGATTCCAATAATCTTCATTTTTCCGACAAACTTCATTTTTGCACGAGTGCACATCATTAGCACATCGTGCTTTTTTTATTTAACAGAAAGTATCGAAGACCTTCCTGATAAAAAAATGAAAACACACTTTGCAAGCTTCCTCTTGTCATATCGCGACAGTCGCCAAGGCCTCGCGTAGGCGCGGACTTTAGCTCGTTGTTCGCGCAAAATAAAAAGGCCAGACATCTCTGCCTGGTCTACTCACACATACCTTCAAAACCACATATTGAACTTCATCAACCTTTGAATCTCCACTTGACCTTCCTGGATAAGCCCTCGACCGATTAGTAACAGTCAGCTCCATGCATTACTGCACTTCCACCTCTGCCCTATCTACCTCGTCGTCTTCAAGGGGTCTTACTTCTTTCGAATGGGATATCTCATCTTGAGGGGGGCTTCACGCTTAGATGCCTTCAGCGTTTATCCCTGCCAGACTTGGCTACCCGGCCATGAGCTTAGCAGCTCAACCGGTACACCAGCGGTCCGTCCATCCCGGTCCTCTCGTACTAAGGACAGCTCCTCTCAAATATCCTCCGCCTGCGCCGGATAGGGACCGAACTGTCTCACGACGTTCTGAACCCAGCTCGCGTACCGCTTTAATGGGCGAACAGCCCAACCCTTGGGACCTACTTCAGCCCCAGGATGCGATGAGCCGACATCGAGGTGCCAAACCACTCCGTCGATGTGAACTCTTGGGAGTGATAAGCCTGTTATCCCCAGGGTAGCTTTTATCCGTTGAGCGATGGCAATCCCACTTTCATACCACCGGATCACTAAGTCCTAGTTTCCTACCTGCTCGACCCGTCGGTC
>NZ_CM171584.1:2897500-2962500 GCF_057397225.1 Pilosibacter sp. NGB245
TCGTTATGACCACTTCGATATCTCTCCAAAGCGCTCTCTCAAACGTGCTCATTAATAATAACCTACAATTACAGTTTTGTCAAGCATTTTTCCAAACTTTTTTTTGTTTTTTGATTCTTTTTAAATTGTATACAAAATATGCTATTTTAATCCGCGTAAATATCAATATCTAGTATCTGTTCTTTCATGCTTCCTTTCTCTGTTTTTCATCTTCGCAAACTTTTTTCAAAAATATTTTCAAAAAAGTTTGTTATTCAAACCCGGCTTTGTCCGGGCTTCCTGTTTCCGCAGGCTTTCCCTTTTCTTTTCCTTCAGAAATTTTTCGCGGACATATCATTGCCCTACACGCAATCCATCCTTTCCTATCATAAAAGAATAAGGAGGCACCAGGTCTCCTCGTTCTTATCCTAATAATTCCCGAACCATTTTCTTATCGAAAACTACTTTATTCACATGATTTACTTCGATCTGGTAAAGAGCGTTGGCTGCAATATGTTCTGCTGCCTGCTCCAGATTACGGATTCCCGATGTATCCGAATACCGGCTGATCACTTCATCCAGTGCCTCCGGAAGGATCTCACATTCTTCCTCTCTCATGCTCATCCGTTTCAATACCTTAGGAAGCGCAA
The DNA here is from genome assembly GCF_057397225.1 of Pilosibacter sp. NGB245. Classification (NCBI taxonomy): domain Bacteria; kingdom Bacillati; phylum Bacillota; class Clostridia; order Eubacteriales; family Clostridiaceae; genus Pilosibacter; species Pilosibacter sp. NGB245. Next base: position 2,898,130 of record NZ_CM171584.1, read on the forward strand.
ATTTCGAGAAGATGATTTTCTTTTCCTCTTCCGTATAATCCGGAATATCGATCACTGCGAAACGTGACATTAACGGTGCGCTGATCTTTGAGCGGTCGTTGGCCGTCGCGATCGGGTAAACTCCACCCGTCGGGATCATGCACTCCATATAGTTATCCGTAAATCCAAGGTTATCCAGCAGCGTCAAAAGAACATCCGCCGGATTTCCGTTTCCTTTTCCAGACGCAGCCTTGTCGAGCTCGTTGATGATGAACACAAGATTCGACTGGCCGGACAGCGAAAATGCCTCCATGATGATTCCCGGCTTCGCATTTGCGTATACACGGGAGCTTCCTGTCAGCTGCTCCGGGTCATTGATGGAGCTCATGTCCAGGGTCGTCCACGGCAGTTTTAAGATCCTCGCTACCGCGTAAGCGATCTGGGATTTTCCCGTTCCCGCCGGTCCGATGAGAAGGATTCCGTAAGCCGGGAGCGTGTGGGTACGGTTAATCTGGATGATCGTCTCGATGATCCTCTGCTTTACCCGCTCCATTCCATACAGCTCCTCATCCAGAATCCGTCTCGCCTCTTCCGGATCGATGGCCTCAAAATAGTTGCTCTTCCACTGGATGTTCATCATGATGGACAGCGCTCTCTGGGCATGACGGCGCTCTTCCGGTGACACCTCATGGGAATTTGCCACCGCAAGGTTTCTTCTTGCCCACAGGCGGATATTATCCGGAAGTGTTCCTCCCGCACATGTCATGAAATCCGTGATGCTCTGAAGGCTGGTCAGCTTCATATCATCTCCATCTTCCGCTGCCTCTTCCTCCGACACTTCTTCTGCCGGGGCACTGCTCGCCTGAAGACGTCCGATCATATACTGTAAGAAGCCATCTTCCGCAGAAAGCTTTGTTCCGCCGCCAAAGGCGATCTCCCTGATCTTGTACACTGCATATCCGTCCGCCTCATTGGAGCCGGAAAGACGCACGTTGATCTTATTTTCTCCCAGCCATTTCAGCAGTTTCACAAAACGCGCGTCTATTTTTAAGATATCGGCGCTGTGTGTTCTGCCGTCTTCATCCTCAAATTCAAAGGCCGTCTCCCGTACCGGGTTCGTAAACACACCTTTGGAATGGTGCTCCCACTGTTTTTCCCGGTTGTCCAGGACCAGGATCGGATGTTCCGGAGTTGCCGTGGTCTCATTGGAACGAAATAACGTAAATGTGCATTTCGCGTTCTTTCTCTCTTCTTTTGCTTCCGCATTAAAATCAAAAACTGACATGTTTTTCTCCCTTGTACAGAAGTGCCTCCGCGATCACCATATCCTCCGGAGTCGTCACTTTAATATTAGAATAGCTGCCTTCCACGAATTTTACCTTTGTATCCGTCATCAGCTCTACCACCATCGCGTCGTCCGTGATATGGCTGCGGTCTGCCCCCGGTGCGAAGATCTTCTCATACGCACGATAGATCAGCTCAAACCGGAATGCCTGCGGGGTCTGGATCTGCCACAGGGTGCTGCGGTCCGGGGTGCTCTCGGAAAATCCGTCCGCGTCCGCCACTTTGATCGTATCCTTTACCGGCATCGCTGCCACGCAGGCAGAATAGCTGCAGGCGCCATCCACTGCGCGCGCAATGATCTCCCCGTCCACAAGCGGTCTCGCCCCATCATGAATCAGGACGATCCCATCTTCCGGGAATCCTGCTGCCTTCAAAGCGCAGAGACCGTTCCAGACAGAGTCATACCGCTCTTTTCCGCCCGGCACGACCTGTTTCACGCTGGAAAACCCATAGGCCTCCACGATATCCTTCCTGCAGAATTCCACCTCGTCCGCCCCGGTCACCAGGATGATCGTATCCATCCCGCTCATCTCAAACGCACGCAGGGCATGGACCAGCACCGGCTCTCCGTTTAAGAGCAGATACTGTTTCGCCACCTTGCTGTGCATCCGTTTTCCATGACCGGCCGCCAGAACGATCGCAGCTTTTTTTACCTGTTCCATTACCGTTCTCCCAGTTTCAGGTTCGGAACCGCATTCAGATCCCAGCCTGCGCGCACTCCGTTGATGTATTCATAATATCCGGCCGCGCCGATCATCGCCGCATTGTCGGTACAGAAGATCGGTGACGGATAGTAAAACTCGATCCCGGCTTTCTCACATGCCGCTTTCATTCCGGCACGGAGGGCAGAGTTCGATGCGACACCTCCCGCGATCGCAAGCTTCTTATAGCCAAATTCCTTTGTTGCAGCGATCGCGCGGCTCACAAGAACATCCACCACTGCGTTCTGGAACGAAGCACAGAGATCCGGGACATTGATCGTCTCGCCCTTCATCTCCGCCTGGTTGATATAGTTTAAGACAGCGGATTTCATACCGCTGAAGCTGAAATCATACTGGGATCCGCCAACCTTCGCACGCGGGAACTCCATGGCATGCGGATTTCCCTCTTTTGCCGCCTTGTCAACCTTCGGTCCGCCCGGATATCCGAGTCCGACCGCGCGGGCAACCTTATCGAAAGCCTCTCCGGCCGCGTCATCCATCGTGCGTCCGATGATCTCAAACTCGCCGTAATCCTTTACGATCACAAGGTGGGTATGTCCGCCGGACACGATCTCGCAGACAAACGGCGGCTCCAGATCCGGATGCTCGATAAAGTTCGCGGAAACATGTCCCTCGATGTGATGGACCGGAACCAGCGGTTTCTTTGCCGCATAGGCGATCGCCTTCGCAGCCGCAACTCCGACAAGAAGAGCACCCACAAGACCCGGACCGTAAGTCACCGCGATCGCCGTGATCTCGCCCAGAGTCATATGCGCCTCATCAAGGGCAGCCTGAACCACCTGGTTTACCTTCTCAATATGCTTTCTCGATGCGATCTCCGGCACTACGCCGCCATAGAGCGTGTGGAGCGCGATCTGGGATGAGATCACGTTGGACAGCACCTCACGTCCATTCTTTACGACGGAAGCTGCCGTCTCGTCACAGGAGCTCTCGATTGCAAGTATATATACGTCTTCTTCAACACTGTGTATCTTCATTTTCTAATCCTCGTCAAATCCAAGTTCTGCAGACCAGCCATCGCGGGCGGTCTTGATCTTCGGGAAAATCTCCCTGATCTCATTCAAATATTCCTCCGGATGCATCAACGACGGGCTGTAATGCGTCAGCCACATCTCCCTCGGATTCGCTTCCTTTCCGAGCTTCGCTGCCTCCTGGAACATCATGTGCTTATTCTCCCGCGCATTCGCGATCTTCTCCTTCTCGCCGTACATGCCCTCACAGATAAAAAGATCATTATCCGCAGCATATTCCGCGATCGCCGGGACCGGGCGCGTGTCAGTCGTGTAAGTCACAGAAATCCCGCGGCGCTTCTCGCCCAACACCATATCCGGCGTCAGGGTCCGTCCCTCATGCTCGATCGTCTCGCCCTTCTGGAGTCTGCTCCAGAACTTCTGCGGGATCTCCTGCGCTCTCGCCCGCTCCACATCAAACTTGCCGTTCCTCGGGATCGTGATACGGTAGCCGTAGCAGGTAACACGGTGATTCACACGAAACGCATCGACCACATACGGCCCCGCCTGGAACTTCTCCCTCGGCTCCGTGAGCTCCTTAAACACAAGCGGAAACGGAAGCTCCGGCGCGATCGTCCGGAGCGCGCCGACAACCCGCTCCAGCCCCTTCGGACCCACAAGAAGCACCGGCTCCGTCCGCTCCGCATTTCCCATCGTCAAAAGAAAACCCGGAAGCCCACTGATATGGTCCGCATGATAATGCGTAAAACAGATCACGTCCACCGGTTTCGGACTCCATCCCTTTTCCTTCAAAGCAATCTGGGTCCCCTCGCCGCAGTCAATCAACAGATTACTGCCGTCACAGCGCGCCATCATAGACGTCAGCCAACGATACGGCAGCGGCTGCATGCCCCCGGTCCCCAGTAAACAGATATCTAACATGTAATTTCCTCTGCATTCTATCATAATGGCGGGGTCAAAAAAACTTTTGTCCCCTTTGATACTAAATTTATCAAGTCTGCACGTATCATACCATAAAGCGCCAGTCATATGCAAGAGATGCAGCCCTTATTCCTCAGGAAAGAAACCATCGAAAGACACCTTATACTCCCATCGATGTGCCCGCCACGAGCGTCCCATCTGCAATACACAGCGGTGAGCTTCCGATCAGGAGTGCATTGATCCGGGGATCTGGTTCCACTTGGCTCGCGGACAGATGCGTTGGAGGACAGGGGACACTTGTCTGAGCGCAGCGAGTTGTGTCCCCTGTCCTCCGCCCTTAGCAGCCATCCGCAAGCTTAGTGGAACCATCCCCGCATCCCCAGCACTCCTGAGTGGAAGCTCACCGCGTACCCCCCCCCACCAACAAAAAAGGCAGGCAACCTCTCCAGCCGCCCGCCTTGATCCTTTTACAGCATCTCGATTTCCTCCTCCACCTCCACCGCAACCCGGAACTCCCCCGTCACCTCATCATAGCACTCCTCACACAGATCAAAATGGTGAACCTCCCCATCCTTCTCCGAAAAGAAATCCCACGCATGATCCGACGAAAACACGCCTTCCCGCACGATCCCATTCCTCACTGCCAACTTCCTTCCGCACCTGTTGCAGATCACGCTCTCCAACCGACCGTCTTTTCCGTATTTTCTCATATTTCTCTTTTCCTCCGCCTTCATCATCCCCGGTTCCCCCGGAGTCCCCTACAGTATAGCGGAAAAAATCATGATTTTAAGTGGGAATCGATGGAACCGGCCGTCTCCACATGATGAGCGCGTCCTCCACCGGATCATGATAATAATTCTTCCGAACAGCCTCCGCCTGAAAACCATAGAATTTATAAAGGTTTATCGCAGGCGTGTTCCCGGCACGCACCTCCAGAGTCAAATCCGGTGCCTCCTTCTCCCTTGAAGAGATTTCCAGACGATCCATGAGTTTCTTTGACTCCCCATGTCCCCTGTATTCCGGAAGCACAGCGATCCTCATAAGCTCCCCTTCCCCTGCGAGAAACCGGAAATTCGCATACCCGATCACGGAATTCTTCTCGTCCGCAAGCACCCAGGCCTCGTCCCACTCGCTCTCCAGCATATCGGAGAGAAGCTTCTCCGACCATGCATCGGAAAAACAAGTCTGTTCGATCCGTTCCACCGCCGGAAGATCATCCGCAGTCATCGCACGAAGAATCGTCTCCGCCTTTCCCGCGGACTTCGCCTCATCGCTACTATCCTTTGTGTATTTGTTGTAATTATTAGAATTTTCATGAATATTGTTTATTTCCACTATATTCTCCTTTTTTGCTGCATTGCAGCCATTCCCAATGATCGGTCCATCTGCATCCCGCCCAGATCGCTTCGCCGGAAAATTTCTCTGCATATACAGACTGCCGGGAACGAAAGTCCCGGCAGAATCGTATGATGCAATATTCGATTCATGAATAAACGTAACTGTTCAGTACCCTCACACCTACAAGAGCCTCCCCACGGAGCTTCCCTTCAGATGTATGGCAAGTTACGAGCAAAAATGCATTCCAAATCGGCTTTGCCGATGGGATTTTTTCCTTCCTATCCATGTTTTTCAGAATTGTAAACGCAGAAATCGTGAAACACTTCCACATTCGTGCGATCAGAAAACTCTTACCGTTTCTTCTCCGGCGTAAAATCTCCTTCAATGACCTTCCACGCCGCCTCGACACTGAAATACTCACGAATATACTTCTGCGTCTCCTCGCACATTCTGCGACACTCCGCCGGATCCTGGTACATCTTGACAACCTCATCGGCAAACGCCTCCGGTCCGTCAGCGACCTTCATGACGCGTTCCGCCTCCGGGATTCCCTCGGAACCGATGGAAGTAGTGACGATGGCCGATCCATTATAGACCGCCTCGACAACCTTTCCCTTGACTCCGGCACCGTAACGCAGCGGAACCACAACGATCCGGGATGTCGCATAAAGAGATGCAAGCTCTTCCTCTGTGACGAAGCCCTTGACGATGATGCCGCTTCCCGGCTGCTCAAGCGCCTTGATCTCATCTGTCACCTTGGATCCGACAACATAGAAGTTCACATCAAGCTTCTGTCTGATCAGCGGGAAGATCTCCTTTGCGAACCAGAGAACCGCGTCAGCATTCGGCGGATGCGCGAATCCACCGACAAACAGCAGTCCTTCTCTCTTTTCGAAGTCCTTGTCGATATTCTCCAGGAACTTCTCGTAGACATAGGCAGTGATCGCCCTGATCTTGTACTCCGGATGGATCGCATGGATTGCTTCTTCCTCCACGTAAGACGGATAGTAGGATACCGCCGCCTTCTCCATCAGGGAGAACTCGATGGATTTCCAGTAATCGGACTCCCGCTTTTTCTGGATATCGCCGGTGAGCTCATACTCCCGGTATTCTCTTAAGAAATGCAGGTCATGTCCGTAGTAGATCACCTTGATATTGGTGTTCTTCTTGATAAAGTCAATATATTTGATCGCGATATGCGGACGGTTCAGGTACGCAAAATCGATCTCGTCCTTATTCTTTGTCAGCCAGTCCCAGATTCCTGCCTGGTATCCCGGTCCGTATAAGATCTCCACGCCCATCTGCTGGAGTGTCGTCGAGTACGGCTCCTCGTGAAGGAAGTTGTCTCCGAGGAATTTCACGGAATATCCCATCTTCACAAACATTTTCAGATACTGATAGGTTGTCTTGGATCCCGCATCCTTATCAAATGTCGGAACATAGTGGTCCACAACAAGGATCACCGGCTTCTTCTGGCTTCTCTCACGGGCACGGAACGGGTTCGGATTGCCTGTGTTGACAGACTGCTTTTTGAACTCCTCCGCCCACTTCTCTTTTAATTTTCTGCTGTTCTCCACCTGGTAGCGCTTCAGACCGGTTCCGTTGACATCGGTACCGTTGGAGACGCCCTCAAAGTGGATGACCTTCGATAACGGCTGGTAGACCACGCGGTATCCGGCTTTTCTCACCTCAAATGCAAGATCGGAGTCCTCACAGTATGCCGGTGCAAACAGCTCATCAAAGCCACCGATCTGCTTCCAGAGATCCGTCGAGAGCAGGATCGCCGCGCCGGAGATGTAGTCCACATCCTTCACGTAGTTGTACTCCGGTTTCTCCGGATCATCGAGACGGCCATAATTCCAGCCGGAACCATCGCTCCAGATAATTCCTCCAGCTTCCTGAAGACGTCCGTCCGGGTACACGAGCTTGGAACCGACCATTCCGATCGTCGGATTCGACTCGATCAGGTTCACAAGGGAGGAAAGCCAGCCCGGTGTTACCTGGGTGTCATTGTTTAAGAACATGACATACTTGCCGCGGGCCGCCTTCGCAGCCTGGTTGCAGTTTCTTAAAAATCCCTGGTTTGTCTTGTTTCTGCAGATCACGAGATTCTCCGCGTACAGGGAGAGTTCCTTTGTCGCATCCGTGGACACGTCATCCGCAATGATGATCTCGTAAGTCACATCCTTCGTGTTCTCCAGGATTGAGAGCAGGCAGGCATATGTGTAGTGGATCTGGTTGTAGACCGGGATCACGATGGAAACGGTCGGATGCTCCACATAGTCAAAGTGCAGCTTTCCGTGTTCCAGGTAACCGGCGCCGATCTTGAAATCTCCACGGATCCTGTTTCGTCCGTCCTTCGTGAAATACAGCTTTCCGTATTTTCCCGGATGGAAGACGGTATTCTTGAAATATCCAGCGATCTTTCTCTTTCTCGTGCCCTTCGGCATGACTTTATCCACAGCGTGATGGCATTTCCGGAGAATTTTCCACATGATCGCCTCATGTTTCGACAGATACTGCAGGTCTCCCGCCATTCTCGCATTCTCGCTTCTGAGACTTGTGATGATGTTCTCAAGATTCGTCACATGATTGTTGGTGAGGCGCTGGACCTCCTGCTGTTTCATGATCGTGACATCTTTCTCGGAGATCTCCTGCTTTAAATTCTCACACCAGTCTTTTACCTTGTAGAGCTCGCTCTCACGGTCTAAAAGGAACTCGACCGTCTTTGTCGGCTGCTCATACTGCTTCATGTAACCGAAGGAACCGGCATCATGAACATAGGACTGGAACGCCTTTTCCATTCCGCCAAAAACAGCCTGCTCTTCCGCTGTAATCCCAAAATGCGCGTATAGGTCCTCTTCTTTAACGTTCAGCACCTTCTCATAACGTCTGTAGAAATATAAGAGATTGCGGTATTTTAAGAATTTCTCCGGGATCGGGAAGTCAAATACCCACTCGTAGTCGATCCCGTAGATACAGTTCTCATTTTCCGGGACCATAAGGTTCTCGAAGAGTCCGTCCACGTTGGACACGGAAACCGCCTGATCGCTGATCTCCGGGACTTTCCCGAATACCGCCTCAAATTCCGGCGTTGCCTCAAATTTCTTCTCGTCAGGGTCTTCCGGGAACAGGACGTTCATCACCTTCTCAAGTTCCTGATACGGAACTTCCCCCATGACGATCGCCTCGCCCAGGGCGTCCCCTACGGTCTTACCGTTTAAGTACTGGAAAGAAACCGTCTTCTGATCCTTTTTCCACTCCGGTTTTAAAAAGCGGACGGCCGGATTCAGATCGCGGATCTTCTCATATTTTTCCCCGAATGAGCGGATATGCGCCTCGCCGGCTTTCGTGAGAGCTGTCTTCTCGACAGTGAGAACTCCGTCCTCGCGCACGATCTCCGTTTTTAACTGGAACTGCTCCGCTCTGGTCCGGTTGTATTTTACAAATAAAATCTGTCTCATGCCTTCCCCTTTTCCCACATGCCAAGAAATGAGTTCGTGAACTTCGCGAAATCTCCATTTCTGCATGCGTTCGCCATGGCTTTCTCCTCGTTTCCGAACCAGAGTCCCGGACCGTCAAGACGGGCGGAGATATTCGTCACATCGCCGGTCTGCGGGAGATAGTCATCAGAGTAGAGAGTTACCGGATAACGGTAATCCGGAACCGGGTAGTAGAGCATTGCGGTTCCGCCAAATTTCTCTTTTAAGTCCTCAAACAGGCCGCGGAACTCCACCTCTAGGAAGGAGTGCTCAAATGGTTCCGCTCCCATGAAATAGCGGACGCCGGACTCATTCTCAGCCGCTGCTAAGAGTTTTCCTCCCGGTCTCACAAGGGATGCCGCTCTCTCGAGCAGATCCGCTGCCCCGCTTTTCTCTGTCGCGGAAAGCATGGACGGCAGGATCACATAGTCGAATCCAGCTTTATAGAGCGCGTCCAGCTCCGCTGCTGCACGTTCTTTTCCCTTGTACTCTTTCCACCCAAGAGACTCTGCATCTGCCTTCGGAAGTTCCCCGCGGATCAGGAAGAGATTTTTCTTTTCTCCATGCCTTCTCCGGTTCACCTCCAGATTCTCATCCCGCTGATCCAGAACGACCACCTCACCGGCACGCTCTGTAAAAAGTCCGGTACAGGAACCGTAGTCGGATCCGACCTGGAGAACCCGGTCATTTTTTTTCATTTCCAGCCACTCGAAAAGATTTTCCCTTAACGGAGAAAATGCGTAGAGACACCACGGGCTTGTTTCTCCCCGCAGTGCCGCCTCCGCATCTCCTTTATACTTTTCGAGCAGGTCAAGAAGTTCATAACTGTAATCCTTCATCTTTTTCTCCCGCTATGTGTCACAGACATTTTTCCCGGATCCTGCCGGTCTTTTCAGACAGATCCTGCTGTCAAAATGCCATGTTCTGGTCTTATGCTTTTGTCAACGATGTCTCCACTTCCGATTCCATGTCATACACACCGACCGTATTCTTATTGGAGATCACCGTAAGGTTTGCGATATTGTACAGGCGGTGGTATACCACATGTTCCTCACCCTCAAAGCCTGTACAGCTCATGGAGAGAAGATACTCGCCGCCCTGCAGTGTCATCTTCTGGGTAAAGGAAACATCGTAGACATCGCCGTCTCCCACCGGTTTGATGTCACAGCCCTCATACATGGTGTTCGTTCCGGTGAGATCCGTTCCCTTCTTGTCACGGATCGTATAGGTAAAGATCGGACACTTGATCGGCGCATGGAAGCGGATCCGCTCCCTGATCGTGAACATCTCTCCCTTTAGCAGGAGATTTGTGAGGTTTCCTCTCGCGTCAAAAAGCCCCAGATCAAAGATCTCTGCCCGTCCGTCTCCGTACTCGGTTCGGTCAGTGTTGATGGTGATCTTATCCTTCATGAGGGATCCATCAGAATGGGCTTTCTCAGCCTTCACGTTCTTTTCTTCGCCCAGCATACCGCCGGAATAGTCGCTCTCCAGCTCTTCCTTTAAGGAATCCAGCTGGTTTGCCAGGATCTTCTTATAGAGATCCACCATATGGCCCGGCTCACCTTCCGCGATGAACTCGCCCTTGTTTAAGAGAACGACCTTATCGCAGTATTTGATGATACTGCCCATATCGTGGGTAACCATGAGGATCGTTGTTCCCCTCTGCTTGATCTCCTCCATCTTCCGGTAACATTTTGCCTGAAAGAATACGTCTCCGACGGACAGGGCCTCGTCGACGATCAGGATCTCCGGCTCCACGTTAATGTTAAGCGCAAATGCCAAACGGACGAACATACCGCTGGAGTATGTCTTCACCGGCTGATAGACAAAATCGCCGATATCCGCAAAATCCAGAATATCCTGCAGCTTTTCATCCATCTCTTTCCGGGAATACCCCATCATGGTGCCGTTCATATAGATATTTTCAATTCCGGTGTAGTCCATATTGAACCCGGCTCCAAGTTCCAGAAGCGCGGAGATCTTTCCCTCCACGTCCACCTGACCGGTGGTCGGTGTGAGGACGCCGGTGATGATCTTTAAGATCGTTGATTTTCCGGAACCGTTCGTTCCGATAATGCCCACGGTCTGACCCTTTTCTACATTGAAGGAGAGACCATTTAAGGCATAGAAATCCTTGTGATAGCTTTTATGTGTCGGGCTTAAGGACTCTTTCAGTCGATCAATCGGCTTGTCGTAGAGTCTGTACACCTTCGTCACGTCTTTTACTGTAATCGCATTGGCAGACATGGTTTCCTCCTACAATACATCTGAGAAATGCGGACGGAGCCGCTTGAATACTTTGAGTCCCACTAACATGGTGATCAGGGTCACTGCCCAGAAATACACGGTCAGTGTCGGACGCATGAAGAACCAGTCTCCCGTCAGCATGCTGTCACGGTATCCCGCCGCGATATAATAAAACGGGTTCAGTTTCAGGATCATCGGAGCCATCGTCAAGCCCTTATCTAAGAATAACTGTTCACTGTACATGATCGGGGTCAGCCACATGCCGAACTGCAGGCAGATGCTGACGATCTGTGCCATATCCTTAAAGAATACCTGGATCGCACTCGTAAGGTACGTGAGCGCCAGAGCGTACATGGATGTGGCAAAGGAGTAATAAATGATCTGGATCCAGGAAAGTTCCGGTTTTTTGCCGCTGATCAGGAACACGAAGAACATGATCAGGACGAAAAATACATGCACAAACAGACAGGAGATCAGCTTGATCACCGGCAGGATCTCCACTTTGAATACTACTTTTTTTACCAGATAATTGTACTCCTGAAGGCATCCCGTTCCGCAGTTCAAGGCTTCAGAGAAGAAGAACCACGGGGCGATGCCCGGAATCAGCCACTGGACGTATGAGGCGTTCGGCACCGGCGGCGCACTCTTGAATCCGATCGGACCGAAGATGAGCCAGTAGATCAGGACGGTGACGATCGGCTGGATGAACATCCAGACAACGCCAAAATAGGAGCCGACAAAACGTTTTCTGAAATCTGCCTTGGAAAGCTCCCAGATCAGTTTTCTTTTTGCCACCAGCTCCTTCAGTAATGAAGTCAAATAATTCACGCTTTTACAACCTTTCTATTGATGCAGTTCCTGGCAGCGCCCTATGTCGCTAAATGCGGAAAAATGCCTACGCAAACAAGTTTGCGACACATCTTGCCGCATTTGGCGCCGCACTGCTAATTACTAACGATCAAACTTGAAGATCTCTTTGAATCCCGGCCATTTCTGGTCTTTCTCAGAGATGATGAGCTGCATATCCGGCGTGATCGGCCACTTTACGCCGATGGTCTCATCGTTCCATGCAAGTCCGCCCTCGTCACCCGGATGATAGAAATCGGTACACTTGTAGGCAAACTCTGCCTCGTCGGAGAGGACAACAAAGCCGTGTGCGAAACCTTCCGGAATGTAGAACTGTTTCTTGTTCTCTGCGGAGAGCTCAACTCCGAACCACTTTCCGTATGTCTTGGAGTGTGTTCTTAAGTCAACCGCTACATCGAACACGGTTCCGCGTACCGCACGGACAAGCTTGCCCTGCGGGAACTGTTTCTGGAAGTGAAGGCCGCGGAGTACACCCTTTACGGACATCGACTGGTTATCCTGTACGAATACCATATTGAGTCCTGCCTCTTTGAAGTCATTCTGGTTGTATGTCTCCATAAAGTATCCGCGCTCGTCGTTGAATACGGTCGGCTCGATTACATGAAGGCCCTCGATTACCATTCCATCTGTTTCACAGGAAGAAACTTTAATCTTTCCCATAGTCTTTTACCTCACCTTTTTATAAATTTACGGCTGTGCTTGTTTTCTCTTTCGGCATATGTCCGTTTCATTTCCGGAGTAAAAGCATATGCTTTTTCCGGATCAGCCGCTGTATTTCCGCCATTTTTCGGCATTTCCGCACTACATCATACCACCCGGAGTGCAGAATGACAATATTTTTCTGCTCTGACCTGCCACACAGCCATTGATATAGAGGAATATGCAGCAAATCAGTTTACATAATTGTAACTATTCAGTACCTTCATAGTTACACGCAAAAATCCATTCCAGATCAGCTTCGCTGATGGGATTTTTGCCTCCTATCCTATGTTTTCTTACGGTCAGCGCAGCAAGTGTGCAGACCTACTGAACAGTTACACATAATTTTCAACTCTATTTCCAGTAATTCCGGTTCATAGATAACTTAACTACCAATGCCTTCGGCAGCTTTTTATACCTCTTCCCGGCGAGATATCCCATATATTTAAACCCGCTGTCCACCACAAGCTTCGGCACGAGGTATGCATGCCCTGTTTTTACCAGCCAGCGCGCGGTGTCCTTCACCATGCGGATCCCCTCGCCCTCAGACCGGATCCCGGAGAATACATCGGGATGATCCGCCTGAGAGATTGCAAGATCGAAATTTCTGTGGAACTGCTCCACCGCCGTGTAGTTGTGGGAGTGGATCACTCTCGCGTCTGCCGCATAGCAGACCGCATATCCGTTCTTCATGGCCTTCGCCGCGAAGATCATGTCCTCATTGAAGATCGTCTTCCGGATAAATCCCCCCAGCTCCATATAGATCTCCCGCTTATATGCCGCACAGACATTGGAACAAAAGTACGTCTTGATTCCAAGCGTGTCGAGATCCGAGAGCCTCTTTATCCGGCTTTTGTCCGGATAGTTGAACTCTCTCGTGTGGCGCTCGATGATATTGCAGTCCTTTGCGGGAAGCTGTCTCGCATATGCCACGGCGATATCCTTCTCTGAAAAAAGCGCGTCCGTCAGGGCTTTTAAGAGCCCCGTGTCCGCCGGAAGCGCGTCGTGAGTCATGCAGACACAGACATCCGCGTCGGAATGTTCGATCCCTGCATTTCTCGTGGCACCGTGGTCAAATTCTTCCTTCGTCACATGGTACACGGAGAGATTTTCCGGGAGTCTTCCCGGTTCCAGAGTCTCCGTCCACTTATCCCACAGGGACTTTTCTGTATTCATGACGATCAGCCGATCCACCGGTACGGTCTGGTGTCCCAACTGGCCAAATAATTCCAACAATCTGTTTCCCGGACCGTAGACCGGGATGATCACATCAACCTTCATTATGTTTTTGTGCTCTCTCTTTCTGTTTCATAAAGCCTGCCGAAAAGATTCCGAAAAATACCATCAGTGCGGCCATCAAAAGCATGTATACAAAGGAACCGCCCTGAATCCCGCCCATCCGGACAAACCAGCCGGAGGAAAGGACCGCCAGCACACTGACGAAAGCATATCCAAGAATGATGAACTTCTGTTTCTGCATAATTATGAGCGAATAATAAAACAGGTTCATGAACGCATTCAGTGCTCCTCCGAGGATGATGAGTACCAGTGCCGCACGGCAGGTGGAAAGCCCCTCCCGCAGGTTCGGATACAGCAGGCTGATCACCGGAATGCCGAGCAGCCATGCGCCGCCCACCGCGAGGACTGTCAGCGCCGCAATGATCAGGGCAAGATTCCTGATGATCTTCCGGAATGCTTTTAAGTGGCCTGTCTCCCAGTCCACCGCGAGCTTTGTGAGGTACGGGCGGATCACGAATCCGGCAACCAGGTTGATCACGCTGGTCGGCATAAAGATCGCGCCGTAGACTGCGAGATCACGGTCTGCCATATGGGCCTCGATGGCGTATTTTGATGCGGAAAAGATATAGAAGTCCAGAACCACCGAGAAAAATAACAGAATATTATCCCGGAAGAGCTGGAATTTCTTTCCGCGCCCCGACTTCCATGTCACATTCGGGAGTTCCCGGATCACAAGGACATCGAACAGGAGAAAGCCTGCGATCTGTGCGCCCACCGCCCAGATACTGGCCGTCAGAAGTTCTCCCGTCAGTGCGAGGCTTCCGAGGAAACATGCCACGGAGAGGAGCGTCCGGAATGCATTGGATTTTCCTGTCAGATACAGTCTTCCGCCGCGCTGGAATTCCGCCTCGTATGTATCTGCCAGAGCATCGATGACCTTGTAGACCACCATCAGGAAGACGATGGCCGCTTTCTCAAAGGTATAGCCGCTGACCATCACATAGCTAAAGCCCACAAGGATCGCGAGGCCGCAGGTGATGAGACGCAGCCCGAGATAGTCACCGAAGGTGTACTTCTCCCCGGTATCCGTGATCTGGAACGGACGGATACCGAAGTACGCCGCCATGAACATGTGCTGTCCGAAGGTCGTAAAGGCAAAGGTAAACACCCCGCCCGCATCCTCGCCCGCGAGCTGGACAACGGCAATGGAAAGTACCATGGAAGCAAAGGCGTAGAGAAAGCTTCCGATCATGTTCCAGATGATGTTCTTCTGCTCCGATACTGCGGATCCGTCACCGATAATGAGGCGAGCAAATCCATGAGGCATTTTCGAACTGTTACTCATTTCCGAATTCCTTCTTTACGCAGGAAAATGCGGATTCGATGACCTTATCCATATCATAGTAACGGTATTCCGCGAGTCTTCCTCCGAAGATCACATTCTCCTCTTTTCCGGCGAGTTCTGCGTACTTCTTATATAATTCCTGATTTTTCTCGTCATTGACCGGATAATACGGCTCCATGCCCTCGGTCCACTCCGCCGGATACTCTCTCGTGATGACCGTCTTCTCCTGTGTTCCGAACTCAAAATGCTTGTGTTCAATGATCCTCGTGTAGGGAGTTTCGCGGTCCGTGTAGTTGATGACCGCATTGCCCTGGTAGTTGTCGCAGTCTAAGACTTCCGTTTCAAACCGCAGGCTGCGGTACTGGAGTTTTCCGAAGCAGTAGTCAAAATAGCTGTCAATGGTTCCTGTATACACGACCTTGTCCGCAAGCGCATCATATTTCGCTTTATCCGCCAGATAGTCGGTTCCAAGGCGGATCTCACAGCCCTCAAAGAGCTTTTCTGTGATCTTATTGTAGCCGCCGATCGGGATCCCCTGATAGAGATCGTTAAAGTAGTTGTTGTCATAGGTGTAGCGCACCGGAAGACGTTTGATGATGAAAGCCGGGAGCTCCTTGCAGTCTCTGCCCCACTGTTTCTCAGTGTAGCCCTTGACAAGCTTCTGGTAGATATGGGTTCCCACAAGGCTGATGGCCTGCTCTTCCAGGTTCTTCGGCTCGCCCTTGATGACCTTTCTCTGCTCGTTGATGATCTTTTTTGCCTCCTCCGGAGTGGAGATTCCCCACATGCGGCTGAAGGTATTCATATTGAACGGCATGTTGTACATCTCGCCCTTGTAGTTCGCAACCGGGCTGTTTGTGTAGCGGTTGAATTCCACGAGGCTGTTCACAAAGTTCCAGACTTCCTTGTTACTGGTATGGAAGATATGGGCGCCGTAGCGGTGTACGTTGATGCCCTCGATATTTTCGCAGTAGATGTTTCCGCCTGCATGTCCTCTCTTCTCAAGAACGAGGCAGGTCTTTCCGGCTTTTTTTGCGTAGTACGCGAAAACTCCGGCGAAAAGTCCGCTGCCCACTAACAGGTAATCATATTGTTTCTTCATATAGACTGTTCTCCTCATTGTCCCGGCTTTTCTGCGCCGATGTATTTTGCAGCATGGGTGAGCTGGATTTTGTGTCCTGCTGCCTGAATTACTCTTCTTCCTTAACAAAGATTTTTTCTTTCGGAAGAATTTCGCGGACCTCCTCCACGAGCTGGACTGCCGCAAACAGGGCAGATCCGGCAAAAATAAAGATATCACCCAGGTTGAAGACCACTTTTTTCAGTTTCTTCCACTGGATGCTGAAATAGTCCACCACATATCCGCGTTTGAGCCGGTCATAAAGGTTGCTCGCTCCGCCGGCCAGCACCAGGGTCAGCGCCGTCTTCTCCAGCACGCGTCCCTTCTTTCCGATCACATACGCCCATGCACCGGCTACCGCTGACAGCATGCAGACCGGGACCATCTCCACAAGTTTCGGGTATTCCTTCATGAATCCGAAGGAAAAGCCCGGATTGTGGTTTTTGTAGAGGCGGATCAGGCCGCCTGATTCTTTCACGGTTTTCGGGAATTCTTCATCGGGTCTGGCTTCGATCTCTTTTTTCACAGCCAGATCTGTAAGCGCAAGCGTCGTTCCGAATGTCAAAAATCCAAACATTGCGATTCCCCTTTCTTTTCTATCTTACATGATTGCATACTTTCACAGATATCCTTATATTACAACATTTTAAAGGGTCCGTCCATATATTTCTTATTTCACGGTCAGACCGCGGCGCCATTTTCACACGTTTTCTTACCCATTTCATTTACGCCTCTCGTTCCTCTTCCCGTTTTCTGATCCTGTAATTTTTTTGGGAACATGTGCCCTTGTCCCTCATATACATATATAGTATGAACCATTTTCTGCGGAGTATCAGCCATGTCATGTACAAATTCTGTCGCGTCGGAAGATTTTGCGGATTTTATCGCGCCTTATTTTACTACACCTGAAGAGTTTATTCGTTCACAGGGGACAGACTGCATTGATTTTGTGAATTCTACACTGGCGGTCGTCTATGTTCCGCTCTCCACGGTGACACCTTCTACTTATACTTCCTATACATATTCGGCAGTTCCGAAGCTATATAGTCTTCTGGATGTCACAAGTATGGATGCTGCCGGGATCACGCCAGCGGGGGAGCTTCCGGTGCTGAACAATCAGGGCGCGGGAGTTATTGTGGGATTTGTGGATACGGGGATCAATTATACAGATTCGCTGTTTCGGAATGTAGATGGAAGTACAAGAATTATTGGGATATGGGACCAGACAAATAATTCAGATAATTCTAACAATATAGAGAATGAAACTGTAAAACCATTTTCTGCCTTCTCAGCTCTCTACGGCACGCAATACACTGCCGAGGAGATCAACCTGGCCCTGAACTCCGACAATCCCGCCTCCATCGTCCCCACCCGGGACGAAAACGGACATGGAACATTTCTCGCTTCCATTGCCGCCGGGAACCGGGATGAACGGGCGGGATTTTCCGGGGCGGCACCGCAGGCATCCATCGCCATGGTGAAATTAAAACCCGCCAAGCAGTATCTCCGTGACTTCTACCTGATCCAGGACGGGGCAGAGGCCTACCAGGAAAACGATATCATGATGGGCGTCTCCTATCTCTATTTTCTCGCCAGAAAATACTCCATGCCCCTCGTCGTCTGCATTCCTCTCGGCACCAATATAGGAAGCCACATGGGAATGAGCCGCCTCGGGCAGTATTTAAACCAGGTCAGCCTTTCTAACGGTTCCGCCGTCATCACCGCTGCCGGGAACGAGACCGGGGCAAGACATCACTTCCGGGCTGTCATGGACGCAAGCACGGATGAAGTCACCGCGGAGCTGCGGGTGGGGGAACGGGAAGCCGGTTTTTCCATGGAACTTTGGGCAGAGAACATGGGTGTCTACACGGTAGGCTTTATCTCACCGACCGGCGAAGTTGCGCGGGAGATTTCCGTTCCGCTCCGGGGCGAGAACACGGTGTCCTTTCTCCTGGAACAGACCCAGATCACAGTCTACACCCAGATCGCCGATGTGAGCGCCGGAAGCCAGTTTATCTTTATGCGCTTCGAAAACCCCATGTCCGGGATCTGGCGGATCCTGATACGGAACTCTCTGGACATCCGTGAGACCTTTCATCTCTGGCTGCCGGTCCGGGGCTTTATCACCGATGAGACCTATTTTCTCCGCCCGGATCCCGATACGATCATCACAGATCCCGGAAATGCCCGGTATCCCATCACTGTCACCGCCTACGACCACACCAAAAACAGCATCTACATCCACGCCAGCCGCGGCTACAGCCTGTCCGGCCGGATAAAGCCGGACCTCGCTGCCCCGGGTGTCAACATCTTAGGCGCGTCCGTCTCAGGAAGACGTCTCACAAGAATGTCCGGCACCTCCGTCTCCGCCGCCCACCTCGCCGGTGCCGCGGCGATCCTGTTGAACTGGGGCGTCCTCAATGCAAATTATCCGTATCTCAACACGCCGGTGCTAAAGTCCATCTTCGTCCGTGGGGCACAAAGAAATCCAGCGCTCACATACCCGAACCGTGAGTTCGGATATGGAACGCTGGATC
Organism: Pilosibacter sp. NGB245; assembly: GCF_057397225.1. Classification (NCBI taxonomy): domain Bacteria; kingdom Bacillati; phylum Bacillota; class Clostridia; order Eubacteriales; family Clostridiaceae; genus Pilosibacter; species Pilosibacter sp. NGB245. The sequence continues at coordinate 2,916,941 of NZ_CM171584.1, forward strand.
TGTATGAAGCTTTTTTACATCTCAGAAACCTTTAATTTATAACATCCGATGCCGTGCAGACACTATCAGCGGGATTCATATTTATTCAGCTTTGTAACAGGCTTCCGTCGGCCCCGGCAGAGCAGCCGCCTTCTTGTCCGCCGTAGAATACTCCCGCATCTCGATCCGTGGGCCGCCATGTTTTTCCAGATACGCGCGGGTGATCGTCACAGAACCGATCTCCGGGTCCTTCGGGATCTCGAACATGATATCGAGCATGAACTCCTCGATGATCGCCCGGAGCGCTCTCGCACCGGTGTCTTTCTTTAAAGCCTGTTCCGCGATCCATTCCAATGCGTCATCATCAAAGTTTAAGTTGACTTCATCCATCGCGAGAAGCTTCCGGTACTGCTTTAAGATCGCATTCTTCGGCTCCTTTAAGATCCGCACCAGGAAGTCCTTCGTGAGTCCCTGGAGTGTCACTGTCACCGGAAGTCTTCCGAGGAACTCCGGGATCATTCCGAACTCCCTGAGATCCTGGTTTGTGACCTTTGAGAGAATGTCCGGATCCTTATCGTACTTGTCCTTCGGGTCGGAGCCGAATCCGATGGACGTTGTGTTCGTCAGGCGCTCCTTGATGATCGTTTCAAGATCCGGGAACGCACCTCCGCAGATAAAGAGGATATTGTCCGTGTTGACCATTTCCATCGGAGTCATGGCATTCTTCTGCCCTGTTCCGACCGGGACTTCCACATCCGCTCCCTCAAGAAGCTTTAAGAGCTCCTGCTGAACAGACTCACCGCTGACATCGCGGGTATTCGTGGACTTCTTCTTCGCGATCTTATCGATCTCATCGATGAATACGATCCCCATCTCCGCCTTCTGGATATCGCCGCCCGCCGCCGCGAGAAGCTTTGTGAGAACGCTCTCGATATCATCACCGATATATCCGGCTTCCGTCAGCGAAGTCGCGTCCGCGATCGCGAGCGGCACATCGAGAAGTTTCGCAAGTGTCTTTACAAGATACGTCTTACCACTTCCGGTCGGTCCGATCATCAGGATATTCGATTTTTCGATCTCAATATCTGTTCCGTACTTCTCCGCATCCGGGGATGTCTTTGAGAATACACGTTTATAATGGTTATAAACCGCGACGGAAATCACCTTTTTCGCCTGTTCCTGTCCGATCACATACTCGTCGAGCTGCGCCTTGATCGCGTGGGGAGCCGGGATCTCGCTGAGCTTGAACAGCTCTTTCTTCACTTTTTTCTTCTTTTTCTTTGAGCGTTTATGTCCCTGTCCCATCAGGGCTCCGAGGTCGATCTGACCGACCGGGATCCCGAAGATGTTTCCGAGCGGGATTCCTTCCATCTCTTCGCCGTCTTCTTCGAAATCTTCATTGTCATCAGACTCATCCGCGTCCTCCACAGTCTGGGTTTTGTCCTCATCCGCATTGTCTGCAGGATCAGCTGTATTTGCAGCAGTCTGCTCTTCCTCTTTTTCGCCGTCACCGGTATGTCCGATCACATCTTTAGCTTTTTCCGGATCCAGATACATATTTTTCAGCATCTCCGGCGTAAACCCAGACATCTTTGTCCAGTCCATACCGCTTCCCATCATCATGTCAAACGATCTCTGCATGCAGTCCCTGCACACGTTCAGTCCGCCCGGCAGTGTGATCATCTTTCCCGCCTGGTTCTCCGTCCGTCTGCACATGCAGCAGACTTTTTCATATCCGTTATTTCTGTTGTCTTCCAATGTATTTCTCCTGATCTTTCTATCGTTGCAAATATCCCGTATTTTCGCAGCCACCACATACGCTCTTTTTTCTGCAAAATGCGCTCAAAATCCACGGAATCTTTTTTCTTTCTGAATTTTTCAGAATTACCGTAACTGTTCAGTGCCCTCACAGTTACGAGCAAAAATCCATTTTAAATCGGCTTCGCCGATGGGATTTTTGCCTTCAAGCCTGTGTTTTATTACGGTCAGCGCAGCAAGTGCGCAGACCTACTGAATGATTACGAATTATCCACTATTATAATGCAAATCCGCAGGACTCGCAACAAAAAGCCTGCCGCAAAGTTCCAGACAGATGTGCTTTTTTGCTTAGCGCTATCTGAATCTTCCCCCCTGTATTTTTTTGAATTTTTTTGTAGTGAGGTTTTATGATGAAATTGTAGCAAAAAATTGGTGATAAGTTCAGTTTTTTGTGCAGCTTGTACACAGAGATGTTTATGGATGCAAATTTTCCGTTCGTCTCCCTGCACAGATTTTTGCATAATTGAACAATTACCAAAAAATAAGAGGGGGTATCTTATGATTACTTTACAGCTCGACATGTATCAGGCCTGCGCTCTCGGCGCACTCGTCTATTGTCTCGGACGACTCATGGTCAACAAACTTTCATTCTTAAGCAAGTACTGCATCCCGGCACCGGTTGCCGGCGGTATCGTATTTGCGCTGGCTCATCTGGCATTATATGCAGCCGGGATCCTGGAACTTTCCTTTGACACGACATTACAGAGTGTCTTCATGACGATCTTCTTCTGCAGCGTCGGATTCACAGCCTGCTTCCGTCTCTTAAAGAAAGGCGGCATCCAGGTATTCATGTTCCTCGGTCTCGCGGTCGCGATCTGTGTCATCCAGGACGCAGTCGGCAGCGGACTCGCAGCAGCCTTTGGTTTAAACCCGCTGCTCGGTTTATGTATGGGTTCCATGCCGTTAGTAGGAGGACACGGAACATCCGGTTCCTTCGGACCGCTTCTTGAGACGGATTATGCCGTTGTCGGCGCTACCACTGTTGCTCTCGCGGCAGCTACATACGGACTTGTATCCGGAAGCATGATGGGCGGCCCGATCGCCCGCGCCCGTGTTGAAAAACTCCACTTGAAATCCACAGCAGCTGAGGAAGGCAACGAGACAGCTGAGGTTATGCCGGCCGTTGATGGTCAGAAATTCACAACATCCGCAATGTTTTTAGCGGTTGCCATCGGTCTCGGTACTCTTATTTTCACCTTCTTCAAAGATGTATGCCACCTGACATTCCCGACTTACATCGGCGCTATGCTCGCAGCAGCAGCGATCCGCAATATCTGGGATGTCCAGAACAAAGAACTTCCGATGGTCGAGATCGACGCCCTGGGCGGACTTTCCTTAAACCTGTTCCTTTCCATGGCAATGATGAGCTTAAAGCTCTGGCAGTTAGCAGCGCTCGCTCTTCCGATGATCGTCATTCTTCTTGTCCAGACCGTTGTCATGTTCCTGTACGCAAACTTCGTTGTATTCAACGTGATGGGACGTGACTACGAGGCAGCTGCTATGACCACCGCTTTCTGCGGCTTCGGCATGGGCGCTACCCCGAACGCGATGGCAAACATGAGAGCACTCGTTGAGCGCTACGGTGCAGCTCCGAGAGCATTCTTCATCGTACCGCTTGTCGGAAGTCTGTTTGTAGACTTCTTCAACTCCATGGTACTGACGACATTCATGAATTTCCTGTAAATTCCATCTTCAGGAATTTCTGATAGATTCCTGCCGCGGCTCCTGTGTTTTCACCGTGCAGGGAAAAAACTCTATACCAAACCTTCCCCGCTGCCGGTTCCCAGACCGGATAGCAAAAAGCAGGAGCGCCTGTCCGGATGGCGCTCCTGCTTTTTATCTTTTCTTTCTGCCTCCCGCCTTAATCTGCGGGCTGCAGATCCTGTTCTGTTTCTGTTTTATTTGCCGATCTTTGACTGGCTCTGTGCCGGTTTCTGATCCTGGCTCTGGCTCTGATCCTGGCTCTGGCTCTGATCCTGGCTGTTTCCATTGTCAGCTTCTGCCGGACGGTTCTTTAAGGTTACCTGGACTTCTCTCTCCTGGTAGCTGCCGTTGACAAGAGACTGTACGGTAAGAGTTACAGTATCACCGGATTTATAGTAAGTTAAAAGCTTTGCAAGGTCTGCATAGTTGGAGATCTTCTCACCGTCTAACTTTGTGATGATGTCTTTCTCATGAAGGTCAGATCCTGCTGCTGCGGAGTCTTCCATGATCTTGTAAACATAGACACCCTGCGGCATTCCGTACATCTTTGCCATGGACTCGTCGATGTTCTGTAACTGGATCCCGAGATAGCCCTGTTCTGATTCGGAAACAGCGATCTTTGTGGTTCTTGTCATCAGATCATCGATGATCGCTTTTGCTTTGGAGATCGGGATCGCATAGCCGACGCCCTCAACACTTGTATCTGCATACTTTGCTTCATTGATACCGATGACCTCACCTTTGGAGTTTAAAAGAGCTCCGCCGCTGTTGCCCGGGTTGATGGCTGCATCTGTCTGAATCACGTTCTTTGTGGTATCGTCAACGTTGATCTCTCTGTTTAATGCACTGACATGTCCGACTGTGACGCTCTGGCCAAGTCCAAGTGCATTGCCGATCGCGATCACGCCCTGGCCCATCTTTAAGGAGTCGGAATCACCGAGTGTTGCCGCTTTGATCTTGCTCTTTGTGTCAGCGGAGATGCTGTCGAGCGGAACAGCGATCACTGCGAGGTCTGCCTCAGAATCGGTTCCCTTGATCGCTGCATCTGCGGTACTCTCATCTGCGAATGTGACCGTAAGACCTTCGGTGTCGCTGACAACGTGGTTGTTTGTGACGATCAGAAGCTCTGAGTCATTCTGTCCGACGATGATGCCGGAACCGCTGCTCGGAACTTCGTAAGTCTGGGACGGTCCGAACCAGCTGTTGCTCTGGTAGAGCTGGGTATTCGTGATCGATACAACGGACGGAAGTGTCGCATCCACGATCGCGGATACATCCTCAATAACAACACCGTTGCTGGATGATGTGGAGGTGTTCGCCGCCGGGACCTGGGAAGTCTGACCGATCGTCTCGCTGGAAGCGCTCGCCTGGGAACTCTGGTACGGGAACAGGGTGTTCGCCGCACGGTTGACTCCGTACATCGTACCTCCGGAGACAACACCGAAGAGAAGTGCCGCCGCTGTGACGAGAGCCGCTGTCTTCATATGCTGGTTCTTCTTCGGAGCATGGTGGCTGTTTCCGTTCTGATTCGGATTCTGTCCATGTCCCTGGTAGTAATCATACTGCTGATACGGGTTTGTGTACTGGTTCTGGTTTCCGTAATACTGCTGATGCTGCTGTCCGCCGTAGTAGGAACCGTTCTGGTTCTGATTCTGGGCATTTCCGTTATATGGCTGACCGCTCTGAGCACCGCCGAGTCTTCCGTAGATCTGTCTTCCGGTGTGTTCGCTCTGTCCCTGGGACTGCTGTGCATCCTGCGGGCGGTTCTGCGGCTGCTGTGCGTTCTGAACGTTCTGCGCATTTACCGGCTCCCCGCCGTCCTTCTTTTCATTTTCATTGTTCATTTCGTTCCATTTATTTTCATCATACATAACAGGTATCTCCTTTCTGTAACGAGTGATATTTCTGATCATTTCTTCTGCATCCGGATCAGCCTTTCTTCGGAAAACCTGTCTGCCAGATGCTTTCAGATCTTGTCTTTCGTATTTAAGGGATCTCTTTTTTCCTTCCCCTCAACTACATGACATAGTGTACCAGTGAATTGTGATGAAAGTGTGATGAATCATGGATAGTTCTGTGAAATGGAATCACATTTCTGTACACAGTGTCTTTTCGTTTAACCGGACGTTCTATAGGAATTTCCTATGAAACAGGAAATCCCGGGCTATATGAGGAGATCAGCCATTCCTCATACAGCCCGGGATTTCATATGAATGTTTTTTTTAACAATACAGGATCTATTTTGCAAGGATCGCAGTCAGTCCGAAGTAGATCAGGACGATCACGCCAAGGACGATACGGTAATATCCGAAGAACTTGAAGTCATGTTTCTTGACATATCCAAGTAAAAACTGGATCGAATACATGGAAACGATGAACGCGATCACCATCGCTGCCACCATGAAGAAGAGTTCCATCGCGGAGAATGCGAGTCCGTAGTGAACAATCTTTAAGAGGCTGGCGCCGAACATGACCGGAATTCCAAGGAAGAAGGTGAACTCGGATGCTACTGTTCTGGAGCAGCCGAGCATCATCGCGCCGAGGATCGTCGCGCCGGATCTCGATGTACCCGGGACCAGGGCGAGAAGCTGGAATAAACCGATATAGAAGGCGGTCTGGTAGCTGATCTGGGAGACCTTCTTTACCCGCGCCTCCGCATACTGATTGTGGTTCTCAAATGCGATGAAGATCACACCGTAGATGATCAGCATTGCCGCTACGACATACGGATTGTAGAGGTACTTATCCAGAACATCATCAAACAGGATTCCGATGACAGCCGCCGGGAGACACGCGATCACGATCTTGAACCATAAGTGCCAGGTTGCACGTTTCTGTGCCGGTTTCTTTCCCGGATCAAACGGGTTCAGCCGTCTGAAATACAGGACCAGGACGGCCAGGATCGCACCTAACTGGATCACAACGCGGAACACGTTCATAAAGTCCTCAGAGACGTTGAGGTGGACGATATTTTCCACCAGGATCAGGTGTCCGGTACTGCTGATCGGAAGCCATTCGGTGAAACCTTCTACGACACCGAATACGATGATCTTCAGAAATTCAATAAAATTACTCATATTCACTCCTATGCTTTATATTTTGAATATAGCGTGCGTTCTTCTTGTTTTCATTGTCATGAAAACAAGAAGCTTCGGGCATCCGCCCTATGTCAACAGGTTCAAAAAATGCTTCTGCAAGCAAGCTTGCGGCGCATTTTTCCGAACCCGCTGACGCACGCCAGATTGCTAGTTGGCGTTTTCGATCTGCCAGTCGATCGGCTCCAGGCCGTGTTCTTTTAAGAACTTATTTGTCTTGCTGAACGGACGGCTGCCGAAAAATCCGCGGTAGGCGGACAGCGGGCTCGGGTGCGGTGACTCGAGGATCAGGTGCTTCGGGTTCGTCAGCATCGGTTTTTTCATCTGCGCCGGGCGTCCCCAGAGGATGAACACCATCGGGCGGTCCTGTTCATTTAAGATGCGAATCGCGGCGTCCGTGAATTCCTCCCAGCCGATATTCTTGTGGGAGTTTGCCGCATGGGCGCGGACTGTGAGGACCGTGTTCAGGAGCATGACGCCCTGGTCGGCCCACTTCTTTAAATACCCGTTATTCGGGATATAACAGCCGCAGTCCTCATGAAGCTCTTTATAAATGTTTACGAGAGACGGCGGGATCTCCACCGACGGCTTCACGGAGAAGCTCAGCCCGTGGGCCTGCCCCGGCTCATGGTACGGGTCCTGTCCCAGGATCACGACTTTTACTTTAGCGAGAGGCGTGAACGCGAACGCGTTGAAGATGTCATCCGGCGCCGGGTAGACCTCCTTTGTCTCGTACTCGTTCTTTACGGTCTCATACAATTTTCTGTAATACGGCTTTTTGAATTCCCCGCTCATCGGGGCTAACCAGTCATTTGCGATCGCAGCCATATTTCCTCCTTGTAGTATTGATACATCAGTCGAAAAACTCTTCCGCAAATTTCACGGATGATTCCGCCACCGGACATGATTTTCCGGCCAGTTCTTCCGGAACCTGCGAAAAGATCTTATGGACACGGAACAGATACGCCTTATTGTTTAACATCGCCGTCTTCTCAAACGGCCAGCGGATCAGGGACGGATCTTTATAATTCTCCCCGAGCTCCAGAAGCACCGTATTCCTGTTTAAGGTGCAGGAAAGCCACAGCGTGTACGATTTCCAGTTTTCTTCCGTAAAGGATACGCTGTGCGGGACCGCGATATGTCCGGCATCAAACGGGAGTCTTTTTGCGTCCTCGTCTGCCAGGGACGTGATCATATAGTAGTCTTTTCCATCCAGAAACTTCTTTAATTGTTCAGCCGCATGGAGGATTTTCTCTTCCTCCGCGCCTTCTTTCTTCTTCCATTCAGAGCCGATCCCGACAAGGATCTTCTCCGCGGATCCCAGTTTTTCCCTCAGGATCTTCTCTGCTTCTGTCTTTTCCAAATGTTTCCTCCAATATCTGGCAGAAACTGCGCTCCGCCGGACCGGCACTTCTTTTTCGCGCTGTATTTCTATTTTCTGCCATTTTTTGTCGACCGTTACCATCATAACATAAATAGGTTCTTGATTCAACTGATCCATTTTTCTCTTTATTTTTAATTTTCTTAAATTTTTCTGTCCATACCGGAGCCCGATCCGTAAATTTCTCCGCACAAAGCCGCATGTCCGAAATTCCGTCTGCATTTTTCAAAGAGATTCCCGATCCGCTTTCACTTCCTGCCCATAACAAAATGTATATTTTTCTTCTGTCTTTCCCATACTTTTCATATATACGGATCAGCCTGATCCATGACGGATTTTTTATCATCCGTCACACGGAAGCTGACCTGTAAAACCTTCTTAATAGAAAGGATGATCACAATGGAAGAACACACAGTCGATCTGCTCCGGGAATGCGATTCCGGATGCGCGATGGCGGCGGAGAGTCTGGAACAGATCCGGGATTTTGTTTCCGATCAGGGATTATGGAATGAGATCACTGCGAGCTATGAAAAGCACCAGGATCTCGATCTGAGGATCAAAAAGACATTGCGTGCCATGGAAGAACAGGGAAAAGAGCCGGGCAAAATGGCATCCGCCTGGTCCTGGATGTCCACAGAAATGAGGATGATGGCAAAAGGCGGAGACAAAGAAGCCGCCAGTATTGTCACTGACGGCTGTAATATGGGGATCAAGACCATATGCGGTTATAAAAATCAGTATTCCGGTGCCTCAAAGGCCGCCATGGAACTCGCGGACGAGCTTACCGGGATGGAAGAAAATCTCAGAAATCATATGAAGAAATTTCTTTGACTCACTTAGCCTGTGACATAAGGCCGCCGCAATCATGATAAGGCCGGTTCCTACCAAAAATTTGCTTTTCATGATAGCCTTTTTTTATGTTTTCTTTTCTGTAAAAAGGGAGATCGCATAGTATCTCAAATATGCGATCTCCCTCTCTGCATTTTATTTATTTCTCGCGTTTCTTCAATGACCGACCCGCAAAAATCAGTGCGCCGCCAGCCATCATCAACAACCATACCGGCCACCAGGTTTGTCCTGTCTGCGGAAGCTTTGTTTCATCTGTTTCTACCGTCTCAGAGGTAGACTCGTTATTTTCCCCCGTAGTACCCGGAAGATTGGTCTCATCCGTGCCTCCTGCTGTCTGATCTGTCTCCGTTGTATTCGTCGATGTAGTGGTATTTGTAGTTACCGTCTGATTCTTTCTCGTTGTTGTTGAAGAACCAGAGTCATCAGAATCATCGGAGGAATCCGATCGGTTCGCGTTGCTCGGTGACTGTTTGTCCGCGTTGCTCGGTGATTTAACCGGAGTTGTCGGATTCGATGGATCCGGTTTCGGATCAACCGGCTGATCTGTGGATCCAGAGCCGCCTTTTTCATACAGCAGCGCGAACGGCGAAAATGATTCCGTGGAGAATTTCACGAAATCCACTCCATCAATCGTGACCTTTTCACAGTCCAGTTCTTCCGGGATATCGGTTGTCAACAAATCGTTGATATCCTCATTGCTCTCACGTTCAAGTCCTTTAAAATGAATGATATGGAACTCTGAGTCTGCTTTTGCGTCACTCGGAACCGGCCAGTACAGATTCATTTTCTGACCACTTCCCATCGTGACATAGGCATTCCCATTATGTGTATCCACCAGATCCAGATACCGGAACTGATACGTATACTTACCGTTCGCTTTTTCATTCTGATTGATATAGGCTGCCAGCAGGGAATCATCCAGAGTATGATCTACCAGCAAACATACACCCGTTGAATCCGCGCTGACACCAGAATCGTTGATAAAATACTGCGTGTCGTCCTGAGCTGTACCAGCAAGAAGATAACCTTTGTTCTGCGGATCGACGGAAGGCTCCGTATTTGAAATTTCGCGATAACTTTCATCGGTATTTCCGCGTACTTTCAAGGTTCCTGTTCCGAGCTTAAGCGGACGTGTCAGTGTTCTTCCATCTGTAGTTGTAATTGTCACCTGGTATATCTGTTCATCAAGCTGACCTGGGTAAAAGCTGATCTTATAGTTCCGAAACTGATCTTTTAACAGTGCTTTAAATTTTGAATCCACCATGACGGAACCATCCGCGCCTGTAAACTGTACACGGGCAGGCACTATCTCATCTGTACCGTTAATTTTACTGGGAAGTAGTTTGTAGATATAAACTCTACGGCCATTCTCCATAACATGGCTCATCGTTTCATCTCCATACAGTTTAAGTTCCCAGCTCCTGGTAGTTCCTTTTTTATCATCGTATGTCAGACTTAACTTACTGCTCAAATCTACTGGATTATCAACGGTGCCTCCTAGCATCGCGTTTACATCATCCGGCAGAGTCAGATAAAATCCAATCTCCGGCAGATCATTTTCAGCAAATTTGCCATCCTCACCGATTACTCCATAATAGCCATTACCGCCAACATAGCTCGTGATATCCATCGGAGAGATTGTGACTGAATATACTCCATCCGATTTCCACTGAGCATATACGGTCATGCTCTTTGTGACATCCGTTGCTGCTGTAAATGGATCGCCTGTGCCATCGGCTTTCGTGTTCCATCCCTCAAATGTATAGCCCTCACGAGTCGGCTCAGTTGTTGGCAGATCGAAATGATTGACAATTCCAGCCTGCTTTTCCTGCGCTGCAATGCGCGGATTAGCGTCAGTGTCACCACCATTCTTATCAAAGACTACGGAGATGCCTGTTGCTACCTGCCACATATAATAAGCATCGGTTCCATCAGCGTCAGCTACACGTTTTAAGAACAAGTTTTTTTGCAGCGCATCTTCGTTTCCGAGCAGAAATGTTCCCTGCGTCGGTGCATCACCATTTTTCTTGGAAAGAATATAATTATCACCTAATGTTGGTGCATACAGTGTCTGCCAGTCATCTGATTTTACGGTATAAACAGTGGTAACTCCAGAGGAATTTCCAACAATTTGCAGCGGGATAGTTCCTCCGTTTTCCGTGCCATCATAATTAGTGATAACAGCAGGGCAGCGGATTTCTGCGTTATTCGCGGTATAGTCACTCTGAAAATAGGCAGGAGCCATCAACGCTATCATACCATTGTTAGTAACATCACCTTTCAAGTTGCTGGTGCCGTGATCGATCAGACATCCTTTTTCACCAACACAAGTTGTTCCTTTGACAAAAATATCATTATAATTACTGGCATTATCGTATTTCTGTTCCCAGGTACCATCGATAATGGTATCGCCCCAGACCCAAACCTGATTCTCATCCGTGGTCAAAGAACTGCCATCTTCCACTTTCAAACCAGCGTTATAAGAGAAATTGTGGACAGTCACGTTGGTTCTCTCCGTCAAATTGACCTCTGACATTTTCTTGATAAATGGGATTGTTGCCTCGCAGGCGTACACATTCGCAACAGGAAATTCTTTTGAATAAGAAGAACCTTGCGTTCCGCGCAGACCAGTTCGGATTTTGGGATTGCCTGTAACATTGATTGCCGATCCAGTCGGTGCCTGATCCTGATCTGTATTCATGACAAGACCAACATCACCACCGTCTATATTAATAATTACAGGACCTTGCGCAGTACTTGCGGCTCCAGTTTCCCATAAGCCGATAATATAGCCCTCGTCATATTTTGTACCATAATAGCTGTTTTTTAGTTCGACATTATTTGCGTTGATTACAACAGAACCCTGGATTGCTGAATCACTCGCACCGAAAATATTTTGCACATGAGAACCATGAGCATTAATAGTAATACTTCCACCGACGTTTCCGCGAATCGCTCCATAGATTTCAGGGACATCATACGATGTTGGATCAGTACCTCTATCCCATCCCCATACATTCTCGTAAGTATCAATCGTGATATTTCCGTCAACCTCATAATTACCGACCGCTCCCGGCTCAGTCGCAAATCGGTTTCCAGCTCCCACGATTGGCCAGTTATAATTCAGTCTCAGAGTGTGGTCCGTATTTTCATATTTCTCTGCGCCAGCAATAATATGCAGATTGCCACGGATGATGGACTTATCAACATATTCCTGTGTACCACAGATTTCACTCGCTCTGCCAGAACGAATATCCAGTAAAACATCGCCTTTCATCTCGCACCCATAAGTACCTTCGATTGTTGGAGATGTTGTTCCATTCGGATTGTCATAAATTAAGGTGGCGTTTCCTCCTACGTACACATCTGGACTATCTTGACCATCACCGCTGGTGCCATCGCCTGTTACACAACCTGGATTAAGATGATTGCCACTATACATTTGGATATTACCAGTAATCTCCAGATATGTATCGCCTTCAACGGACCCCTTATAAGAACCACCAATGGCATTATGAAGTCCACTCGATGTACTTGGATTGATATCTCCGCTTGCTGCAACAACAACATGGGTGCTGGATACCGTGGCCATATAACCGCCGCCATACAGTGTTCCTGATAAATGGATCTCACCATCTTCAGTGAAAATTGTATTGTAACCGTTACAGTACAATTTATACCCTGTTACGTCTACATTATCAAATGTACAATCTCCCTTCAGGATACCTCTGCTCAAAAAATTGAGCTTATATTTCGTCTCTCCTTCACTGCACACTGTGACTTGCTTTCCATCCACGCCGAACTCTGTAACGTTTGAACTTTCTTCCGTTTGAGGCACTGTGACATTCTTTATCAGCTCAATTGTCGCTTCTGCATCACTGTTACTGGCAATTTTAAGTAATGCCTGCGTTAGTTCCTCCGTTGTAGCAACCTGATAAACATTTTCACTGCTCTCTGCATTATACACTGCCCGTTGTGTTTTTGCCGCCTGTGTTTCGGTCGGTTTTACATTACTGCCGGTATCCACAATCTGGTCAGCGTTGCTCGAAGTTGATATTTCCTGGGTTTCCTGGTTTTCCTGGCTTTCCTTGTTTTTCTGCTGTCCACCACTCTCCGCGGCAGCAGCGTTCCCATACATTAAAGTTAATACCATGCTGACAGACATCAAACATGCCAACAATCTCTTTCTCATAATTCACACTCTTCTTTCTTCTGTCTGTGTAAGGATGCAGACCTGTATCCTTACTTTCCTCCATGCTGCTTATTTTTAACGTCTTCTGGCTCTTTTTCCTTCTTTCGCGTTTCCGTTCTCTGTTTAACTGTGTTTAATGGTATCACCTCTTTTCTTTCCCTTACTTTTCCCGTTTTTTATCAGCCGACCCGCAAAAATCAGCGCGCCGCCAGCCATCATCAACAACCATACCGGCCACCAGGTTTGTCCTGTCTGCGGAAGCTTTGTTTCATCTGTTTCTACCGTCTCAGAGGTAGACTCGTTATTTTCCCCCGTAGTACCCGGAAGATTGGTCTCATCCGTGCCTCCTGCTGTCTGATCTGTCTCCGTTGTATTCGTCGATGTAGTGGTATTTGTAGTTACCGTCTGATTCTTTCTCGTTGTTGTTGAAGAACCAGAGTCATCAGAATCATCGGAGGAATCCGATCGGTTCGCGTTGCTCGGTGACTGTTTGTCCGCGTTGCTCGGTGATTTAACCGGAGTTGTCGGATTCGATGGATCCGGTTTCGGATCAACCGGCTGATCTGTGGATCCAGAGCCGCCTTTTTCATACAGCAGCGCGAACGGCGAAAATGATTCCGTGGAGAATTTCACGAAATCCACTCCATCAATCGTGACCTTTTCACAGTCCAGTTCTTCCGGGATATCGGTTGTCAACAAATCGTTGATATCCTCATTGCTCTCACGTTCAAGTCCTTTAAAATGAATGATATGGAACTCTGAGTCTGCTTTTGCGTCACTCGGAACCGGCCAGTACAGATTCATTTTCTGACCACTTCCCATCGTGACATAGGCATTCCCATTATGTGTATCCACCAGATCCAGATACCGGAACTGATACGTATACTTACCGTTCGCTTTTTCATTCTGATTGATATAGGCTGCCAGCAGGGAATCATCCAGAGTATGATCTACCAGCAAACATACACCCGTTGAATCCGCGCTGACACCAGAATCGTTGATAAAATACTGCGTGTCGTCCTGAGCTGTACCAGCAAGAAGATAACCTTTGTTCTGCGGATCGACGGAAGGCTCCGTATTTGAAATTTCGCGATAACTTTCATCGGTATTTCCGCGTACTTTCAAGGTTCCTGTTCCGAGCTTAAGCGGACGTGTCAGTGTTCTTCCATCTGTAGTTGTAATTGTCACCTGGTATATCTGTTCATCAAGCTGACCTGGGTAAAAGCTGATCTTATAGTTCCGAAACTGATCTTTTAACAGTGCTTTAAATTTTGAATCCACCATGACGGAACCATCCGCGCCTGTAAACTGTACACGGGCAGGCACTATCTCATCTGTACCGTTAATTTTACTGGGAAGTAGTTTGTAGATATAAACTCTACGGCCATTCTCCATAACATGGCTCATCGTTTCATCTCCATACAGTTTAAGTTCCCAGCTCCTGGTAGTTCCTTTTTTATCATCGTATGTCAGACTTAACTTACTGCTCAAATCTACTGGATTATCAACGGTGCCTCCTAGCATCGCGTTTACATCATCCGGCAGAGTCAGATAAAATCCAATCTCCGGCAGATCATTTTCAGCAAATTTGCCATCCTCACCGATTACTCCATAATAGCCATTACCGCCAACATAGCTCGTGATATCCATCGGAGAGATTGTGACTGAATATACTCCATCCGATTTCCACTGAGCATATACGGTCATGCTCTTTGTGACATCCGTTGCTGCTGTAAATGGATCGCCTGTGCCATCGGCTTTCGTGTTCCATCCCTCAAATGTATAGCCCTCACGAGTCGGCTCAGTTGTTGGCAGATCGAAATGATTGACAATTCCAGCCTGCTTTTCCTGCGCTGCAATGCGCGGATTAGCGTCAGTGTCACCACCATTCTTATCAAAGACTACGGAGATGCCTGTTGCTACCTGCCACATATAATAAGCATCGGTTCCATCAGCGTCAGCTACACGTTTTAAGAACAAGTTTTTTTGCAGCGCATCTTCGTTTCCGAGCAGAAATGTTCCCTGCGTCGGTGCATCACCATTTTTCTTGGAAAGAATATAATTATCACCTAATGTTGGTGCATACAGTGTCTGCCAGTCATCTGATTTTACGGTATAAACAGTGGTAACTCCAGAGGAATTTCCAACAATTTGCAGCGGGATAGTTCCTCCGTTTTCCGTGCCATCATAATTAGTGATAACAGCAGGGCAGCGGATTTCTGCGTTATTCGCGGTATAGTCACTCTGAAAATAGGCAGGAGCCATCAACGCTATCATACCATTGTTAGTAACATCACCTTTCAAGTTGCTGGTGCCGTGATCGATCAGACATCCTTTTTCACCAACACAAGTTGTTCCTTTGACAAAAATATCATTATAATTACTGGCATTATCGTATTTCTGTTCCCAGGTACCATCGATAATGGTATCGCCCCAGACCCAAACCTGATTCTCATCCGTGGTCAAAGAACTGCCATCTTCCACTTTCAAACCAGCGTTATAAGAGAAATTGTGGACAGTCACGTTGGTTCTCTCCGTCAAATTGACCTCTGACATTTTCTTGATAAATGGGATTGTTGCCTCGCAGGCGTACACATTCGCAACAGGAAATTCTTTTGAATAAGAAGAACCTTGCGTTCCGCGCAGACCAGTTCGGATTTTGGGATTGCCTGTAACATTGATTGCCGATCCAGTCGGTGCCTGATCCTGATCTGTATTCATGACAAGACCAACATCACCACCGTCTATATTAATAATTACAGGACCTTGCGCAGTACTTGCGGCTCCAGTTTCCCATAAGCCGATAATATAGCCCTCGTCATATTTTGTACCATAATAGCTGTTTTTTAGTTCGACATTATTTGCGTTGATTACAACAGAACCCTGGATTGCTGAATCACTCGCACCGAAAATATTTTGCACATGAGAACCATGAGCATTAATAGTAATACTTCCACCGACGTTTCCGCGAATCGCTCCATAGATTTCAGGGACATCATACGATGTTGGATCAGTACCTCTATCCCATCCCCATACATTCTCGTAAGTATCAATCGTGATATTTCCGTCAACCTCATAATTACCGACCGCTCCCGGCTCAGTCGCAAATCGGTTTCCAGCTCCCACGATTGGCCAGTTATAATTCAGTCTCAGAGTGTGGTCCGTATTTTCATATTTCTCTGCGCCAGCAATAATATGCAGATTGCCACGGATGATGGACTTATCAACATATTCCTGTGTACCACAGATTTCACTCGCTCTGCCAGAACGAATATCCAGTAAAACATCGCCTTTCATCTCGCACCCATAAGTACCTTCGATTGTTGGAGATGTTGTTCCATTCGGATTGTCATAAATTAAGGTGGCGTTTCCTCCTACGTACACATCTGGACTATCTTGACCATCACCGCTGGTGCCATCGCCTGTTACACAACCTGGATTAAGATGATTGCCACTATACATTTGGATATTACCAGTAATCTCCAGATATGTATCGCCTTCAACGGACCCCTTATAAGAACCACCAATGGCATTATGAAGTCCACTCGATGTACTTGGATTGATATCTCCGCTTGCTGCAACAACAACATGGGTGCTGGATACCGTGGCCATATAACCGCCGCCATACAGTGTTCCTGATAAATGGATCTCACCATCTTCAGTGAAAATTGTATTGTAACCGTTACAGTACAATTTATACCCTGTTACGTCTACATTATCAAATGTACAATCTCCCTTCAGGATACCTCTGCTCAAAAAATTGAGCTTATATTTCGTCTCTCCTTCACTGCACACTGTGACTTGCTTTCCATCCACGCCGAACTCTGTAACGTTTGAACTTTCTTCCGTTTGAGGCACTGTGACATTCTTTATCAGCTCAATTGTCGCTTCTGCATCACTGTTACTGGCAATTTTAAGTAATGCCTGCGTTAGTTCCTCCGTTGTAGCAACCTGATAAACATTTTCACTGCTCTCTGCATTATACACTGCCCGTTGTGTTTTTGCCGCCTGTGTTTCGGTCGGTTTTACATTACTGCCGGTATCCACAATCTGGTCAGCGTTGCTCGAAGTTGATATTTCCTGGGTTTCCTGGTTTTCCTGGCTTTCCTTGTTTTTCTGCTGTCCACCACTCTCCGCGGCAGCAGCGTTCCCATACATTAAAGTTAATACCATGCTGACAGACATCAAACATGCCAACAATCTCTTTCTCATAATTCACACTCTTCTTTCTTCTGTCTGTGTAAGGATGCAGACCTGTATCCTTACTTTCCTCCATGCTGCTTATTTTTAACGTCTTCTGGCTCTTTTTCCTTCTTTCGCGTTTCCGTTCTCTGTTTAACTGTGTTTAATGGTATCACCTCTTTTCTTTCCCTTACTTTTCCCGTTTTTTATCAGCCGACCCGCAAAAATCAGCGCGCCGCCAGCCATCATCAACAACCATACCGGCCACCAGGTTTGTCCTGTCTGCGGAAGCTTTGTTTCATCTGTTTCTACCGTCTCAGAGGTAGACTCGTTATTTTCCCCCGTAGTACCCGGAAGATTGGTCTCATCCGTGCCTCCTGCTGTCTGATCTGTCTCCGTTGTATTCGTCGATGTAGTGGTATTTGTAGTTACCGTCTGATTCTTTCTCGTTGTTGTTGAAGAACCAGAGTCATCAGAATCATCGGAGGAATCCGATCGGTTCGCGTTGCTCGGTGATTTAACCGGAGTTCCCGGATTCGATGGATCCGGTTTCGGATCAACCGGCTGATCTGTGGATCCAGAGCCGCCTTTTTCATACAGCAGCGCGAACGGCGAAAATGAATGTGTCGTAAAAGTGATAAACTCCTTTCCAGCAATCACAATTTTTTCACATGAAATCTCGGTTGGTGGATTCTGTCTCAACTGCTCACCTGTATCCACGTTGCTTTCACGATGAAGCGTCTCAAAATGGATGATCCGAAATTCCGAATCTCTGGACGCGTCTTTCGGTACTGGCCAGTAGACATTCATTTTCTGTCCCTCTGCCATTGTCACATACGCGTCTCCATTATGGGTGTCCACTAGATCAAGGTATTTGAAAATATACGAAAATCTTCCATCTGTATTGACGTTCTTATCAAGATACTCTGCCAGGGAACCATCGCCCAGACTCTGATCCACCAGTAGGCGAACGCCGGACGGATCTGTCACTTTGACATTTCCCTTATTAATAAAGTACATCGTATCTGGCTGTGCGGCACTTGCGAGAATCCGCTCAGGAGCATCGAGCTCGAGCTTCGGTCCTCCATATGTCACGTCAGAAAACTTTTCTTCCACATTCCCTCGAACTTTTAAATTTCCAGTTCCCGCACGTACCGTCCGAGTGAGTGTCTTATTTCCCACTTTGATCTTTGCGCGGATAAGAGACGCATTCAGGTTAACGGAATAAATATCTACCTTGTAGTCGCGGAATGTATCATTTTCCTTGACCGGGAAATCAGAGCTGACAATGACAGATCCATCCGGTGCCATAAATTTCAGACCGACCGGAATGGTCTCATCCGTGCCGTTTACCTTACCTGGAAGGATCCGATAAATCCGGTGCTCTGTTCCATTCAGCGTTGAGGAGCTGTGTTCCTCATCTCCATAAAGCTTCAGATTCCATACTATTGTCGTTCCATTTCCATCATCGTAGGTCAGTTCGATATGATCGCTCACATCACTGCCCGCTCCCTCATCCTGAAGAGCCTGACTGATGTTTGCCGGAAGAGTCAGGTAATATCCCATCTCAGGCAGATCATTGGAAGCAAATTGGTTATCCGATCCGATTACGCCTTTGTATCCATTGCCGCCAACATAGACCGTAATATCCATCGGTGTGATCGTGATCGCGTATGCGGAATCCGGATCTTCTTTCCACTCTCCATAAAGAACCGTATCTGTGCTCAATGTCGTTCCATCCACATATTTCTGAGTGAGTTCCTGATCCAGATACCAGCCATCAAATTTATATCCCTCTTCTGATTCCTCCTGCGATTTTGCCGTATATGCGCTGTTAACGCGAACCGCATCATCCACTGGAGGCTTTGCGTCAGACGGCGTGCATGTTCCTACCCACTCATAATGGATTCTTATCCCTGGAATATATGTCATCCAGTCCGTTTCATGCTGGCTTTCTCCTATCGCCAGCCCTGAATGCATTTTTTTACTTGGAACAAAGATTCTGTCGAGATCAGCCGTTTTCGCTGCCTCCGCTCCACCGGCTTCATTTGTATATAATACTAATTTTGTACCAATTGCGCTGAGGTTCTCGACATGATCTTCCTCACTCGTAATCATGATTGGTGCTTCACTGGTTGTTCCTGTATATTCCGATATCATCTTTATATAATGATCCGTCGGAAGATACACATCATTGTCGGAAGCGACCTGTGCGGAATCTCCCATTTCAAAAAAGCCGTTTACATATATTCCATCACCCGTAGTATTTTTCTGATCGCCCGGATTATTGCCAGATACATCGCCGCCTGTCATGGTAAATGTACAATTTGGGGAGATATATGCGCCCCCGGCATTTTCTGCTTTATTTTTCTGACAGGAACCGCCTGTCTGACGTAGCTGTGACCCACGCCAGATATAATAGCCTCCACCTGTACCGCTCGCCTGGTTTTGGGAAATTGTACCGCCTTTTATGAAAAGTTCGGTATTATCTTGTACCATGATTCCACCACCAAAGGCTGCCTCATTTTCTGAAAGCAGACCATCTGAGATCTCGCCGGTTCCCTTCATACTGTACATAAAAATCCCACCGCCAAAGTCTGATACTTTATTTCCTATCAGCTTTCCACCATTCATACGGAATTTTGTACTATTGAAAAACATCGCAAGCGCTCCACCGCTTCCGTCTGTCACCTCATTATCCGCAATTATGCCGTTATTGATTTCAACCGAAACCTCCGGACTATTGTTTCCTGACTGGGGGAACGTTACAAGACCGCCGCCATAGGTTTGAGCCACATTTTCTGAAATCTCGCCACCATTCATAACAAACGAAGCCGGTAATGAAGTAAGCAGCTGATTGTGATTTTCACCTACTCCTGACATATCCTGCCAGTCCGCAAGATAAATTCCTCCGCCATAGCCGAACTGGCTGCCTATCGTGTAGGTTTTGTTTTTCTCAATGGAACCCCCATTCATGACCATTGAGGATCCAATAACCGCTACACCACCACCGCGGTTCGCCGTGTTTCCAGTGATCAGACCACCGTTCATCGTGAATGTACTATTATTTGCGATTGTCACTGCTCCACCATAATGCACGTTATGGTTGGTATTGTTTTGAATAACCGCACCATCATTCATCGTCATATTGAATCCATTGATTCCGAATACAGCTGTTCCCATCATCTGGGCATTATTGTTTTCCAGGATCGCGCCATCATTCAGTGTCAGGCTTCCTCCATGAAATGCCTGAATGATCGAATCTCCTGTTTCGCTCTCGTCCGGATTCTTAATGGTGTTCTCCGCATCGATCACGATATTGCTGAGCGTAAGATTTGAGTTCTCACCCTTCAGGTCGATCATATAGCTTATAAATCCGTAACGGTTCAATGTTTTTCCGTCCAGATCCCATTCTTCTGTTCCGTCTATCACATAATTTCCACAGAGATATACATGTTCAAATGAGTTTTCTTCCATCAAGCTCTTAGCCTGCTCAAACGTTTTGACTGCGTTTTCCCTGTCTAGTCCCGTGTTTCCATCATCGCCATCTGACTGGGATAAATAAATACCATCGGGCAAATCAGCCTTCTGTTTGGTCTTTTTTGTGGCAAAAAGAGCTGGGTTAGAAGCGCTTGCTATGTGTTCTTTGTCATCCAACGGGTATTTCTGTATATCAGATGCCTCTGAATCTGTTGCCTTTATCGGCAGTATCTCTTCTGTTTCATCTGTAGTAGTCGTTCTAGTATTTTGCAATACCCCCCCCGGGTATCTTTTGCGTATGAAAATGGACTTGCCGAGGCCATGATCATACTAATTGCCAATACCAACGATAAGCATCGTTGTTTCATGTGCAGTCTCTCCTTCTTTTTATTTGCAAATCAGTATTATATTCTCTTATCTTGTGTGGTCATGCCAAAGTAAGTCCTTATAACTTCCGCTTGATTTAAGAATTTTTACAATTTACATACGGGGTATATTATAGCACTAATTTTTACCAAAACAAGTTATTTGAATATTTTCTAAAATTTATAAACTAAATATACCACCTTTATTACATCCAAAATCGGCCCCGGTATTTTTTCTGAAAAGCGCAAAAAAGAACACACTTTTACATGTACTCTTTTTGCTACGTTTTTCTATCTTCCGGCCGGTGCCCCGCCACCGCCGGAAGCTCCGGCGGATGCGCCGGTCTCAACACCGGCCACCTGCCATACATAGGACTCGTAGGCGGAGACGAGATTCAGTTTTGCCGTATTCATCGCTGCCTCGCCGGAGAGCCATGCGGATTCACCGGAAAGATAGGCGTTCTTTGAGAGCATGCCTGCTGCCTGCTTCTTCTGCACCGTATCCCATGCCTGTTTTGCGGCGGAATAGGCGCTCTCCGCTGCCTCATACTGGGATACGGCATTCTGGAGATTCTCGTATGTGGATCTCAGGCTGATCTCCGCGTTCTGGGATGCCTCGCTGATCCGCTGCTTTCTGAGCTCCCGGTTATCCGTTCCGGTGACCTTTGATTTCATCTCGCTGACCCAGGTGGGATCGTTGCTGATGGCTGTCTGAAGGTCATTCTCCACAGAAACTGCACGGATCGCCGCCATATCCGGATCCGGGACTGTGCCGATCTCCACATCGGTGCGCCCGGAAAGTCCGAGCAGCGTCAGAAGACTTTCCTTCAATTCACTCTGCTGCTCTTTCAGGGATGCCAGGGAGTTCTGCTGCCGTTCCAGGCTGCTCTTCTCCGACTCCAGCTCCGTATCCTTGATGAGACCAGCCGACCGTTTCTTCACCGCCGCGTCGTAGGAACTCTGCGCCGCCTCCACATTTTTTTCCATCGCCGCCACATTGGCTGCCATCTGGTTGTAGGAGTTCATCAGGTTCTGTGCCGATGCCGTCAGGGTATCCGCCAGATCCTCCATGGTCTTCTCCTGACTTGCGGAATTCATTCGGTTGATCGTGGACTGCACCTGCGCCATGGAAGTTCGGATGTTTTTCGCATTATTCTCGTAGAGTTCCTGCATTTCTGTGTCGCCGTCATCCTTGTAGGAATCTGCCATCTTTTTCAGGTAGTTGTACTCTTCCTTTAACGTCTCGTGCATCTTTTCATAGGGCGCACTCTGGCGGTTCTGGCTGTCCTGACTCTGCAGGTAAGAAAAGTTTCCTGTTTTGATCAGCTCCCGCAGATCGCTGTACTCGATTTTTGTGATCTGACTTGGATCTGCGGAATCGGATTCCGCTGCGTAGGATACGATTTTGCAGGATGAGAGCGCTCCGGCGATCACTCCGTACATATTTCCGGGGATATCGTCCGCGTTGTTCCCACCTCCGGCTGCCGCGAAAATTGCCGCACCGAATACCAGACCGCCCATCCATTTTTTATATGTTTTCATTCTTTCACCTCACATCAACTCATTCCCAATCTGCATTCCATGCCATTTTGCATTTTTCTGCTGTGACAGGAATCATTCCCGGCAAAGAGGAACTTATGACGCCGACGCCAGTCCTGCCACCGCCCAGTCATATGTGACCTTCGCGGTGAGAAAGCTTAACCTTGCGGATTCCATGGAAGTTTTCGCAGAAAGGCAGGCGGATTCCTGCTTCGCGTATGTCTTCTTTGTGATGGTTCCGGCGGAGAGTCTTAACTCTGCTGCTGCCCGTTCCTTCTCCGCAAGCTCATAGCTCGTCTTCGCCTGTTCGTAACTGTCCTTTGCGAGTACCAGGCTGTTGTAGGCGTTCTTCACGTTTGTGGAAACCGTGTCTTTCTGATTCGACAGTGTGCTTGTATAAGTCACTCTGTTGTTCTCCGACTGGGAGTTCGCAAGTCTGCGCTCCGTAATTTTAATGCTGTAGTTGTTCGCGATGGCTGTCTGGATATCTGAATCCACATTGATGGAGGAAACTGCGGAGGTGTCCACATCCGGCAGACTTCCGATCTCCACGGAATCATTGTAGTTCCAGCCTAACATGATCACAAGCTGCTGCCTCGTCTGCTCTAAACTGCTCTTCGCGGCTTGCAGGGACGCCTTCGCATTTGTAACCGCCTCCGCCGCGTTGTCGACCTCCGACTGCAGGGTCATTCCCGCGGATTTTCTCGTCTGCGCCTGGGTGTATGTGGTCTCTGCCTGGGTCACCGCGTCCTCTAAGGTATCCAGAGATGCCTTTCCGCTGTAATAGGAGATCATCAGCTTCTGCGCCTGCTGCACGATGCTCTTTTCCGCCTGCTCATATCCGAGGCGTTTGATCTCACCGTCATCCACGTTGTTATCTCCCTGCTCCGTCAGGTTATCCACGGAGATCTCGCTGTTTAACGCCTGGGAAATCTGTCCCGCGTAGTTTGCGCTGTCATCGTCCGGGTAGCTGATCCGCTCGGATACCTCGCTTGCGGAATCATAATATTCCTTTGCGATATCCGTGCTGGTCTTTCCCTTATATTTCTGATAGTCCAGCTCATTCTGGCGGACCGTTGTGTTGTACTCATGGATCAAGTCCGCGATCTCTCCGTATTCCAGCTTGTTATCCTGGAGAGATGCCCATTTTTCCGCTGTATATGCAAATTCCGGGCTTGTCGCAAACGCCTGAATCGGCGTCACACTCATCATAAGTGCCATAGCGAACAAGCCTGCAATCTTCCATTCCTTCATGCTGATATCCATTCCTTTCTGCGGCAGATACAGGTCCGCCCTGGGGATAAATTCCCCCAGGGTGTTCCCAAAACCTTTTTATCCTTTTAAACCTTTTTAATGAAACCTTTAAATTTAATCCTTAATTTGATCCTCTTTTATGACCTTTTATTTTAAACCCGAATTTAAATATCCAGTACCTTCCTCTCCTTCTTACCGTTCATGATCGCGTAGTAAACCGGAAGAATAAACAATGCAACCAGAATACCTGCCGTCAGACCACCGATATTTACGATCGCCAGACCTTTCGTCGTGGACGCGCTGCTTCCTGTGGAGAGCACCATCGGAATCATGGAAAGGATCGTGGTGGAGCTTGTCATTAAGATCGGGCGGAGACGTGTCGCTCCGGCCTCAACAAGAGCAGTCTTAAGCTCCATCGTCATCCGGTACTGATTGACTGTATCCACATAAAGGATACCGTTGTTTACGACCGTACCAATTAAGATCAGGAATCCCAAAATAGATGTCATACTGATGGTCGTGCCGGTCAGCTTCAGAAGTCCGAAGGAACCGACAAGGCTGAAGGGGATCGTTGTCATGACCATGAAGGAGAACTTTGGGGATTCGAACTGGGCTGCCATGACTACGAATACCAGGAATACCGCAACCGCGATGGCCTGATACAGGGATGAGAATTCCTCCGCCATCATACGGTTTCTGGAGTTTGTACCGATGGTCACACCGGACGGAAGATTCGGCCGAACCACCTCGCTGTCGATGAGATTCTTCACATTTCCGTTTACATAATCCGCCGTGATCGTAACCTCGTACGCTTTATCGGTCTTGGAGATGGAGGATGGGTTATCCTTAAAGACAACATCCGCCACATCGGAAACCGCTACGGTTCCGCCGCTTCCTGTCGTGATCAGCATATTCTTTACCTGCTCAACCGTGCGGTACATACCTTCCGGATACTCTGCCTTGACGCTGACCTCATTTCCGTCGATGGTTAGGGTCGCGATCTCGGTTCCGTCAAGCATCTGCTTTACTTGCTGTCCGATGGATGCCGCCGTGAGACCTTCCGCGGAAGCTGCCACCTGATCTACATTGATGGATACAACCGGAGCCGTGTTCTCCACATCGGAGTGGACATTCTTTACATCATCTCTGGCAACCATCTCGCTTACGATCTTGTCCGCGGCTTCCTTCACCGTGTCGTAATCAGAACCGTCAAGGATCACCTCATAATCATTCTGTCTTCCCATGAAGCTCATAGAAGCAGACGCCTCTACCTCAATGGTACAGTTCTCAAGACCTGACATCTCGTCTTCCCACTCAGATACGATCTCATCCGTGCTCATCTTTCTGTCATCCTTTAAATAGGCACTGACGGTTCCGCTGCTGCCGTTGTAACGGAGCATGTAGGAATCCACATCCTCGTGGCTGCTGACGATAGATTCCACCTGAGTCAGGATATCATCTGCCTTCTCATCGAGAAGACCTGGTCTTGTGGTGATCGTCACGGAGATCGTACCGTTATCATCGGATGTCATGAGCTCACTCTGCATGCCGCTCGCGAGGAAGAGCGTAGCTGCGACAAGTCCGATAGAGCCCAGCATGACGATGGCTTTATGTTTCAGTACCATCGGAAGTAGCTTCCGGTATCCGAACTGAAGCAGCTTCATAAGACCGGATAACGGTGCTTTTTCCCGTTCCTTCGGCTTATACAGCATATATGTCAGCGGAACGACCGTGATCGCGGAAAGCAGGGACGCACTCATACAGAATACGATGGTCCAGCCGAGCGGTGTGAACATCTGGCCGCTCATTCCGTTTAAGGTTGTAAGAGGGATAAATACAACACAGGTCGTCAGGGTGGAACCGAGGACGGACATGGCAACCAGACCAGTGCCTTCCAGAGATGCCTTCGCGTACTCCACGAACCCGCGCCCATCCATCTTATCCATGGCCCGGAAACAGCTCTCTAAAACAACGATGGAGTTGTCGACCATCATGCCGACGCCGAGAACCAGAGCACTCATAGTAATGACATTTAAGGTAAAACCGACTCTCGTCATCAGGATCAGGGATACCAGAATGGAGGTCGGGATCGAGCTTCCGACGATCAGGGATGCCTTGATATCACCGAAGAAAAGCCAGATGATGATCATGGAAATAATAACTGCCAGAACCATCGTCTGAGCCACATCCAGAAGGGAGGATTTGATGCTGTCTGCACTGTCACGGGCAATCTCGATGTGAAGTCCGGAATCTGCTGCCTCCAGAGATTCAACCGTTTCTTTTACATCTGAGGAAAGCTTCATGGCGGAGATGTCCTGCTTCTTCGATACGGAGATGGAGATGGTTTCCTGTCCGTTATAGCGGGACACACCGCCCATTTGTTCTTCCGTGGTGTACACATCTGCAATGTCTTCCAGATACACAGTCTTACCGCTCTGGGTCGTGATCGGAACCTTTTTCAGATCCTCCAGCGTGCCGGCCTTCGCGGATGTTGTGACGGAGAGGGAGAGATCGCCGTATTCCGCGGATCCGGACGGATAGGAGAGATCTGACGCCGCCATGGCACTAGTGATCTGATTCACCGTCACTTTATACTGTTTCATCTTTACCGGATCGAGTTCCACCTTCACATACTCGGAGGAACCACCCATGGATTCCACCTGGGCAACTGTAGAAAGCTGCTCAAATACCGGTGTGATGTTCTGGTCTACATAGTCGTAGAGGTCTTCCTGCGTGTCGTGGGAGATGGAGAGCATGATGTCGTTTCCGCCGTTCATGTTCATCTCCATGACGCTCGTATTACAGTCCTCCGGGAGTCCGCGGATGCTGTTTAAGGAACGTGTCAGTTCATTGTAGGCATCATCCATATCCTGATCATAATCATACTCCAGCATGATCATGGCATTTCCCTCGTTGGAGGTGGATGACATGCTCTTTACGCCCTCCAGCGTACTGACCTGATCCTCTATGGGCTTTGTCACCAGTTCATCCATGTCTTCCGGTGTTGCACCGGAATATGACGCGCGAACGATCAGCATCGGCTGGTCTGTATCCGGCATCTGCTCCAGTGTCGCGTTAAATACGGAGGAGATACCGAAAACAAGGATACAGAGCAGGGCTAAGATCGTCGTGACCGGACGTTTTAATACATATCTCGTAAGTCCCATGATCAGCCCTCCTGTGCTGCACTGCTGCCGGCAGCGCTGTTATCTGCGGCTGGTGTCTCGCCGACTGCTCCGTCTGCCGGGGCATTCTCACCTGCCGGGGCTGCTCCGCCGTTATGGCCTGCTGCGTCCGAAGCTGCCTGACCATCCGGTGCGCCAGCTTCTCCGTTCTGGGCTGCCTGGCTGTTCTGATCACCTGCTCCTTCCGGGGCTGCCTGGCTGTCGTCGCTTCCGGAAAGCTGGATATCCGCGCCCTCATACAGGTTGTTGCTCCAGGTGCTCACGACAAGGTCATCTGCGGAAAGTCCGTCTGTGACCTCCACATAATCATCATCGTTGATTCCGACCTCGATGGACGCTTTTTTCGCCTTTCCATCTTCATACAGGTAGACGTAAGCGTTTCCGCCACTGTAATACACGGCATCCACCGGGATCGTCATGACGTTTTCGGCTTTTCCCGTCGTAACGGTGAGCTTCACGGTACTTCCCGTCGCCGCGTTATTGTCTGTATCGGTAAGCTGCGCCTCCACCTTAAACATTCCTGTGGAATCGTCCACCATGGTGTTGATCTCATCGATCATTGCATTGTATGTATTTCCGCTCTTTTCTACTGTCAGCGAATCGCCAACCGCAAGGTTCTCCAGCATTCTCTGGGTGACATAGAATGTCACCTTCTTCTCGCCCTCGCCGGAGATCACGCAGAGCTCTCCGTTCATATTCGCCCGGTCGTAAACTTCCGCGCTGCAGCTCTCCACCTTTCCGGAGATCGGAGCCGTCACACTGCTGTAGCTGACCTGCTGATCATAGGAGGTCTTCGCGGAATTGTACTGGAGCTGTGCCGTCTTCACCGCGTTTGTATACTGTTCATATTCCTGTTCGGAGAGGTCGCCGCCATCGTAGAGGATCTGCATTCTTGCGAGATCACTCTGAGCCTTCTGAAGATTTACCTGCGCGGAATCCACAGAATTTTTCGCATTTGCAACCTGCTCCGTATCGATCGTAAAAAGGACCTGGCCCTTCGTGACCGTATCGCCCGCCTTCACATAAACCGCCGTGATATCTCCGGATGCCTTTGCGTATACATGGACCACATCATCCGGTTCCACCGTCCCAGTCAGCTCCGTTGTCAGATAGATACTTCCTGTCTCCGGCTCCTCCGCACGGACCACGGTACTCTGGCTTTCCTGCTGCATACCGCCCATTCCTCCCGGACCGCCGCCGGGGCCGCCCATACCCCCCTGCATTCCGCCGCCCGACGAGTTTCCTTTCATCACGATTACACCTGCTGCCGCTGCAACTACAACGACTCCTGCTGCCGTACACAGGATGATGTTCCTTTTTTTCATGATCCTATATGCTCCCTTCCTGATGATCCTTGTTATTTTCTGCCTTTTTGAATGTTATAGCCAATAATATAAAAGTCATTTGTGAACACTTTGTGAGGAAATTTTCAGGAAATTGTGAGGACTCTTTCACAGATGGGATTTTTATGATATATCTTTAGATAGAAATGCCAGCCGGCTATGACACAAATGTTGGAAAAACTTTTATGTCCAAACCGATTATCTGCAAATGAAAATGTATAATTTTATCAAATATACGTGTAATTCATGAAATTATAGAATAGAGGTACAATATTAATGTCAAAACTATTGATCGTTGACGACGATATCCGTCTCAGGAAACTGGTTCGAACATATGGAGAAGTGGAGCATTATGAATGTGATGAGGCCGCAGATGGACTTGCGGCACTGGAAAAATTACAGAATGATCATTTCGATCTCGTGATCCTGGACGTTATGATGCCGGGACTCGACGGTTTCGAAACGTTAGAGCGGATCCGCAAGACCAGCGAGATCCCGGTGATCATGTTGACCGCCAGAAACGAAGAATACGATAAGCTCACAGGCTTTGGTCTCGGAGTGGATGACTACGTCTCAAAACCCTTCAGCCCGAAAGAGCTCATGGCGCGGGTGGGCGCGGTCTTAAAACGCAACGGAAAGAAAAGTGCTGTTCTCTCCTATCAATATAAAGAGCTTGAGATCCGCCCGGATTCCCGCACCGCCTCCATCTCCGGGAGGGAGCTGGTTCTTGCCCCGAAGGAATTTGATCTCCTCCTGGAGCTTGTGAAAAATCCCGGAACTGTCATGAGGCGGGACAAGCTCCTTCAGGATGTCTGGGGATACAGCTACTGCGGCGACGGACGCACCGTGGACACCCACGTTAAATCTGTCCGTGACCGTCTCGGCCCGTACCGCTCCATGATCCAGACCGTATGGGGCGTCGGATATAAATTCGATCCTGATGCCGCGATCCGGTAATTCGGCCTGACAGCTCCCGCCGGGCACACCTCAGATACTGACTGGAATTGAAAAACATTACCGATAAAGGAAAATTATGGAAAATATCAATGAAACCAAAAAATCCGAGCTGAAAGCTCTTCACAGAAAAAAACGCCCCGGGCTGATGTTTCAGCTCTGGGGCATGATGATGGGGCTTGTTGTCCTGACCGCAGCCTGTATGTGGTTCGTACAGGTCTTTTTCTTCGAACACACCTATGCGGAGACAGCCCTGTCCAACTCCTTAAAACAGCTGCAGCCGGTTATGAGCGACCTGACAAACCGGGACCTGACGGAAGACGATCGTCTTCTGCCTTTTTTGAGCCGGATGATCGACGGAACGATCTTTCTCGTAGACGATGCAGGAGATCTGACCGATATTTACAGCTATGGCCATCTCCTTGCCGGTGTTCAGAATGAGCCTGAATACGGAATCTGGAAATTTATCAGAAATTCCGATGAGTTTTCCAATGTTAAGGCACGCCAGATCTATCAGAACGTATTAAAAAGCGATCACCATATAATCAATATCCATATTGGGATCCCTGTCACCTACGCCGGTGAGAACGCCTATCTTCTGATTGAAAATATGATCCGTACCGATACAGCCTTTACATTCAACCGGATGCAGCTGATCATTCTCACCGTGGTCCTGACCATCGCCGCGTCCATCCTCGCCGCCGTGGGCTCCGGATATTTCACAAAGCCGATCTTTGCAATCAAACACACGGTGGACCGGCTCGCAGAAAATGATTTTTCCGCCCGCGCCGATGTAAACCGCCAGGATGAGCTCGGCGAACTGGCGGAATCTGTCGGACTTCTCGGCCAGGCCCTGGCCCGCGTCGATGTTCTTCGAAAGGAAGTCATCGCTAATGTTTCCCATGAGCTCCGCTCTCCACTTTCCGTGATCTCCGGCTATGCAGAACTTGTCCGGGACATTCACTGGAAAGATGAGGCGGCCAGAAACGAAGATCTGGACCTTATTATTGAGGAATCCAACCGAATGAGTGAGATGGTAAATGATATTTTAGATTATTCCCAGCTTCAGTCCGGCTATATCAGGCTCCGTCCGGAATTCTTTGATTTCACAGGGTTGGCGGAATCCGAGACCTCCCACTGCGCGGCAGCCGCCGCGACTTACGGGATCCGGGTTCGCTTTGACGCTCCCAAAGAGTCTGTTTTTATATATGCCGACCCGTTAAAGCTCAGTCAGGTACTCCGGAATCTTCTCTACAACGCCATCAATCATACTCCGGAAGGCGATACCATTACCGTCTCTCTGGAAACCAAAGCTAATCACACTGTCCGACTTTCCGTAACGAATCCCGGCACCCCGATCTCAGAGGAGGACAAAAAGATCATCTGGGAGCGCTACCAGCGAAGCCAGCACCAGAGCGGCCGCCGCATGGGTACCGGGATCGGACTCTCCATCGTCAGTACGATCTTAAATGCCCACGGAATGAAATATGGGGTGGATTCCGACGAAAAAGAAACCGTGTTCTGGTTTGAAGTGACAAAAGCCGATGTTCCGCAGGAATCTTAGTTTTATCCCCGCCGTCTGCAGACTTCATAATGTAAACGCCTGCACTGCCCAACCATTAAAATATTCTGTCTTTTTGCGGTATATTCGTGACAAAATAAAGCACTGAGGCAAAAAGGACTGGCAAAACACCGTAATGCTTTTTGCCAGTCCTTTTTTTTAAATTCCTAATCTTTCAAAAAAATTCTTATAAAATTCTGTTTTCAACAATTCTTTAGCACCATAACGGTCATACTTATTCCACAGTGGATCATCATCCATATTTACATATAATGGAAAATGTTTATCTGCAAATTCTCTGCTAAGCTTTTGATGCATTTCCGTTGACTCCTGTATTAAATGTTCTGCAGCATCCTCCGCCCATACATGAAGTGCCTTTGTCATTACTTTTACCGCCTGATCTGGACATTCCTCATATAAAACTTCCAGCATATAATAGTAAACTCTTACACATAATGAAGAGAATCCCGATTTACCTGCTGCAGCTGAACCGTCAATCTGAGGGACCTTATAACCTGGATCATATTCCGCAAAACACTTCGCTTTCTTGTCGGACGGAACATTTGCCTTTCTCAAAACAACGTGGAAATCGCAATAGCCATCCCCATCTTGTGTCAGGGTCTGTGCCAGATTAACCTGAGTCAGACCAAATGCATATTCCTGATAGCATGCGCGATGAAATTCTTCACAATAAATTCTTCCTATTCTTCTTGCATCATATTGATCCCAAACTTCTGCCATCGGGCAAACAAGTGTATGTGAATTTCGTTCTTCATCTGTCAATTTCAAGCGATCCCTGCGAAATCTCGGATCTGACGGCAGATCACTGCATACGGCAAACAGACTATGCATATTAATTTTTACACCCAGTGCCTCGTGCTTTTCTCTTCGAGTTCGACCACGGTCTTTGCCATATCGCCTCGTTGCTTCGCGGACGATTCGTTCCCCCTTTTCTCCAAGAGCGTTCATAATCTCTCTTGCGAGCAATGCATACATAATTGTATAACTATCCTGAAGATGAATCACTTCCAATTGATTATTTGTATACATGGTTACTCCTCCCCTTTTAATTTCAACAAACATTCCAGTTTTTTTCGGAAATATACAAACTCATCTATTGAAAGCGCACAGTTCCGCTTTACAAAACTATAATCTAATGTCTGCTCCATACTTTTGGATCTTGACTCTAGAAACTCTGCAATTTTATATGCTGTCAGTTCTGTTGCTTTCTGTTCTGAATTCTCTTTGCAAAATGCCTGTACCATAAATCTCGCACATATATTCCATTTTTTCACAGCTTCCTTCATCGTCTGGTTCACACACGATACATCTGTTTTAGGCTCTTCAAATGAATTAAAATGCATTTTATAATCGTCATTAGAATTGGCAGGTCTAAAGTAAGAAGCTATTCTGCAACGATTATTTTCATCTTCTGTGAGTACTTCTGAAATATTGACCTGTGCAATATTTTCTGTATATGCTCCGATGCAAGCCGCTGTAAATTCTTCACAAAACAATTTTGCCACTTTTTCTGTTCCATACCTTCTTGCACTAGATGCAAATGGACATCTGATCACATCTGTTAATGCTACCTGCTCATTTAACCTCTGCTGCTTTTCTAATAATCTTGGATCTTCAAAACGTACCTGTGGCCATATATAAAAATTTTGCAGATTTGTTTTTATTCCTTTCTTTCTCTGCTGTTCGCGCTCTCTATTTCCTACTAGTTCCCCATATGTACGGACAGCACTTCTCACCAGCTCCTCACCTTGTTCTGACTGATTTAGAAGATATTCTGCCAGTCCAAAATATAGGATACTCCAGGAATCCTGGAGATTCTGCGCCTCTAATTCCTGTATACAATTCATAGATTATTCTTCCTTTCTACCCTTTTTCCTTGAATAATTAGGCCATTCCTTCATGAATTGGAAAATCATCCAGATCACAAATCCTGCCATGATAACAATACTTCCATATACTAAAATATCCATTTACATCCTCCTTCAACTTACTTGCGGATATCTACAATTTTGGCATCTTTTGCAAATGGTGTAATTCCAAAAAACAAAACTGCGCTCACAATAATACCATAGACAATTGCCGGTAATCCAAATATAACGATTTTATTTAAATCACAGATCAAGGCCACTGCCCCGCCGCCAATCATAGAAATTAAAGCACCTGTATAAGATTTTTTCCCGCTTCCAAAAATTCCATATAACATTGGAACAAGACATCCGCCTACATATGCTGTTGAACTTAAAGTCCAGACCGACATTACATCCGGAAGAAGTAACGCAAAACCCAATCCGAGAAGACCGACTGCTAAAATACCCACTTTGGTAACGATCACCATTTGTTTATCCGTTGCTTTTGGATTAATATAAGTTTTATAAATATCCACAGAAATATTAGTTGCTCCTGATAACATATACGAATCTGCAGTAGACATAATCGCCGCCATCAGTGCTGCAATGCAAAGTCCTTTAATTCCTGTTGGAAGATACTGCATCAATAATGTTGCAAATACCATATCCTTTGGAAGATCTGCTGGCAGTAAAACGACCGCAGCCAATCCCATTACTAAAGACATAACTAACAGAAGACATTGTGGAACTGCAGCAATAAGTGTACTGATCTGAGCTGTTTTGGCATCTTTCGCAGAAAAGAATCTTGAATATCTGTTTCCATCAATGAGAACGGGAAGTGATGTGGCACAAATCAATTTAATGGCTCCAGATGTATCTAACTGTAAATGTTCTGCGGGAACTGATGATGTAATTCCTGACCAACCACCTGCTCCGCTATATACCATAGCTGTAGCAAGTAAAACACCTCCTGCAAGGAAAATAAACTGAACATAATCAGTCATTGCAACTCCCCACATTCCACTTGAAAGCGTATATGCCAAAATAATTGCCATACCAATAATCATTCCAACTTTCATATTTACACCGAGCAGCAGGTGAATACATGTACCAAGCGCAATCGACTGCATAGCTGGTCCTGTTCCCATCATATATATTGCGCAAAACAGACCGCCCAGTGTCTGACACTTTTTTCCATATACTCTTCCCAACATTTCCGGTGCTGTAAAGCCTCCGATATTTCTCATCTTCTTTGCTACAAATAGTCCCATAAATAAGTTGATGCAAAGCAAAATAATAATTTTCGGAACTTCAACAATTCCATTCATATAGCTATTACCAACACTTCCGGTTAATGCGCCCCCACCAACTGCAGTCGCCAGCATAGTCGCTGTCATTACAGAAAGTCCCAGTTTTTTGTCTGCAACCGCAAAGTCCTGCATGCTGTCATCTGTTTTAAAATACATACCCACGCCAACCATAGACAACATATAAATAATAATCAACGCCCAATCTAAAACACTTGCCATACACTTTTCCTTTCTTTGCCAGTAATTTCCTGTAACATCCGAAGACTGTCGACCTCTTCACTGCATTAAGTATATCACTTGACAATTACAAACTGTTAATTTAAAATTTTGATTATAGTTATCAAAATATTGGAGGTAATCTATGACTTTTGAACAATTCAAATATGTCTTAGAAGTAGCGAAATGTGGTTCATTCAATCAGGCTGCTAACACAATGTTTCTTTCTCAATCCACACTCTCCACTTCCATAAAAAATTTAGAAGAAGAGCTTGGGCAATCCATCTTTTTCAGAAATAATCGAGGAATCCAGTTAACTTCTTTTGGACGTGATTTTATTTCTTATATCACACCAATATGCTCACAAATGACTCAATTAGAGCAGGTCTGTAAGCAAAAAAAATTTGATGAGAGAGTTTCATTTTCTGTTTCCAGCAATGGTTTTCGTTTTATCGCTCCTATTTGCGCAAAATTATATCAGCATTACCGCTCTCTTGGTATTCATATATATCATTATGACGGAATTGGGGATGAGACCATTGAGCATGTCTCTAATCAGCAAGTTGAAATAGGAATTGTACGCATTTGGGATTGTTATAAGCAAATTTACATGCGCCAGTTTTTTGCCAAAAAAATTTTATTTACTCCTTTAACCACAGTTAACATATGTATTATGGTTGGGTGCGGCAATCCATTATTCTATCAAAAAAAAGATTCTATTCCCGCATCTGTGCTGGCAGATTATCCTATGGTTGTTCACCCTAATTTACATTCCGGACCATTTTCTGATATTTTTTCCCGCTTAGGAATCCCAGAAAACAAAAATCGTATTATTGCTGGATCCCGTGCTATTATTTATGATACTCTTGAACATACAGATGCTTATTATGTGTCTTCTGATTTAAAACAGGGCTACCGGAAAATAGAAACTCCCAAAAATTTACGTTCTTTTCTAATTGATGGATGCACAATTACTTCTGAAATTGGCTGGATCCGACATGAAGACTATACGCTTTCTCCTATTGCCAAAGAGTTCATTAAAGAATTAACTTGGATGTTTCAAGAATTGTAATTATCATTTTTTCAATAACAGTTATGACTTTTATCGATAACAATACTATGTCTCACGATATAAACTTTGGGGGTGTCGGCAATCGCAACACCCCTTGTGGACTTTCAACGCAGACTGGCGGTAAGTTCATCATACTTAGAAACGTGCGCCGCAAGGCACACGCAAAAAAATGCTGCCTGCAAAATTAATCTGCACGCAGTATTTTTATACGATTCTATTCGCTTTTGAATTTCTGTTATTTTTCTTTCAACTCATCCGCCTTTTGCAAGTATTCTTTATCTTTCTTTCAGCTCATCCGCAATCTTCTTATACACCGGCATCGGAACATGGTACTTCTCGCCCATGCGGACCACCTCATATACGAGCCCATCGATCTCTGACTGCTTTCCTTCCATCACATCTCTCTGCATGGATGTCGTGGACTCCGGTGCGAGATGGGATAAGATCTCAAGGTTGACTTTCACATAGTCTCTCTCAAACGGAACCCCCATCGCCTCCGCCAACACCATGATCTCGCGGATCATCGCCTTGAACGCCTCGCGCTCCTCGCCCTCTCTCTGAAAATCTGCCGCTGTGGCATGATAGTAAAGGCCTGCAGCACCGATCGGGGATACATAGGAGAATTTTTCCAGGGCATCCCGGCGGATATTTTCGGAAAGTTCCCCGGAGATTCCGCTATCGTTGAAGTCCTTCGCGATTTCCTTAAGTTCTTCCCGAAACTCGCTCTTTTCCCGGACGCCGAATACGACCCGCAGGATCTTTCCGTGCTGCACAAGGGCACCCGGGCCTTCGATGTTGGCGGACACATAGATACATCCATCCGTCACAAGAATTCCCGGCAGTTTTTCCTGAAGACGCCTACCTGTTCCGTAGATGTTGAGGATCGGGATCACGATCGTGCTCTTCTTTGCGATCTTCCGGATAAAAGGTACCGTGCTGTCCAGGGAATATCCCTTGACACACACGAGGATCACATCCGGCTTTTCTTCCTCCCCTGCTGTCTCGATCTTTTTCTCATAAGATTCCATATTTTCCGCCTGCACTGGGATCGTCTCCACAGTTTCATCCCAGAGATGGCGGACGGTAAGTCCATGTTCCTTCATAGCGGCAAGATGAGCATTTCTCGCAATCAGCGTCACGTTTTTTCCCGCCTTTGTCATATAGGCACCAAGAATTCCTCCGGTGCCTCCTGCACCGATGATCAGATATTTCATAATATTTTTCTCCTCGATCAGTCTGCCTGATGCTCTACCTCATAGGCATGTTCTTCTTTGATCTTCTTTAATGTTTCCGGCTCGCGGATCAGATCCAACGCTGTAAATGCAAGCACCTTCGCGCCAAGAAGAATCGAATCCAGTCCCTTCTGTGAGCATGCCGCAGCAACCATTTCCTTGCTGTGGCCCTTGATCGGCTCATCGCTGATATTGATGGTCGGCTGGATCGCCGGAACAACCTGGGAAACATTTCCGATGTCGGTGGATCCCATCATGCGGTCTCCTGCCGGTTTCGCTGTCTCGCCGAACAGTTTCAGGTTCTTCTCATAAACTGCATCAAAGGACGGAGTCGGCACCATATTCTCTACCCAGTTCTGATACGGCTTCATGCTGCCCTTTGCGCCCATTGCCATTGCGGAAGCTTCCACGATCCGCTCTACCTTCGCGTACACATCCTTTAAAGTGCTGGATGCAGCCGCTCTCAGATAAAATTTTGCTGCCGCATAATCCGGTACTGTGTTCGGCGCCTGTCCACCGTTTACGATGATTCCGTGGATACGCACATCATCGCTTAAATGCTGGCGCAGGGCATTGATGGAATTGTATGTCTGGATCAATGCGTCTAAAGCATTGATTCCCTGTTCCGGTGCCGCAGCCGCGTGGGATGCCTTGCCCCAGAACTCGATATCGATCGGTACGCAGCCTAGTGTCTTTGAGGTAAGCTGATGGCCAACGCCCGGATGTGCGGAAAGTGCCGCATCGACGTCCTTAAAGTAGCCCTCACGGACGAAACTTCCCTTTGCACTTCCATTCTCTCCGCCTTCCTCGCCAGGAGTTCCGTAGAGACGTACCTCACCGCCGACCTCATCGATCACGCTCTTTAACGCCGCAGCCGCCAGAGAAGAAGTTGCTCCAAACAGGTTATGTCCACAGCCATGTCCAAGTCCTACAAGGGCATCGTACTCCGCAAGGAAAACCATGACCGGACCGGGTTTCCCGGATTTATAGCTCGCCGCAAAACCGGTTCTGTGACCAGCTGCCGGCATCTCTACCTCGAATCCCACGCTCTTAATCTGATCTGCAAGACGTTTGGAAGCGAAAAACTCATAATTGCTGACCTCCGGCTTCTCATGGATCTCCAAAGCGATCTGCTGATATGTCTTGCCGTTTGCCTCTACATAATCCACAATTTTCTTCTGTAATTCGTCCATTATCCACAATCTCCTTTTCTTTTATCCCATAAATTCACTGCAATATTCTTATAAGGAAAAAGACCTGACAAAAACCTACTTGTCAGGTCTCTTAATGCGTATTATAGTTCTTTTCGCCTAAATTTTCCAGTCTTTTCTTCCGATTTCACCGATCTGTTCCGGCAATTATTTTCCTACTCTTACTTCCTCAAACTCCTCCTGGATCTCCTTTGACGGCTCACCGGTCGCAAGGCTGACAACAATCAGACAGAGCATTGCAATGATAAACGCCGGAAGAAGCTCATACACATTCCATGCACCGCCTAACGGACGAACGCAGTATTTCCATACAAATACCATGACTCCGCCTGCAATCATGCCGACAAGAGCACCGTTCCTGTTGGAACGTTTCCAGAATAATGCCGCAAGGACCACCGGTCCGAATACAGCGCCAAATCCAGCCCACGCAAAGGACACGATTCCAAATACGGAGCTGTCCGGATTTCCCGCCAAAAATACTGCGATCACTGCGATAAAGAGAACCGTCGCCCGGGCAACATGGATCGTTCTCTTCTCCGTAAGGTTTACGCCAAACATCCCCTTTAACAGGTTCTCAG
This sequence comes from Pilosibacter sp. NGB245, assembly GCF_057397225.1. NCBI lineage: Bacteria > Bacillati > Bacillota > Clostridia > Eubacteriales > Clostridiaceae > Pilosibacter > Pilosibacter sp. NGB245. The sequence continues at coordinate 2,955,309 of NZ_CM171584.1, forward strand.
AAACAGCGGAAGATGCAGCAAGAAGCTGGGAATCTGCGGTAGACATCGTGCAGGCTAAGATTCCGGCAAGTGTGATTCCCGCACCCACGATCGCGAGGAATCCATGCTGGCTTAAGAGTGTCGCAACCTGAATGATGATCGTCTCCGAAGCGGATCCCTTTAACTCTGCCATCACGCCATTCTTTGAGAGGCTGTAACCGACAACGCCGATAAAGATCGCAACTGCCATAGAGATTACGACCCATACCGTCGCGATCCGTCTGGAAAGTGATATATTCTCCTCGCTTTCCGTCGCCATAAAGCGGAGAAGCACATGCGGAACTCCAAAATAACCAAGCCCCCAGGCAAGAGTAGAGACGGTTGTTATGGTTCCATAAGAGGAAGCGGTTCCTGCCTCGCTGTTATATGTAGCTGTTAATGATAAAAAGCCCGGCAATTCTTTCGCATTTTCAAGAACATTCTGAACTCCTCCGCTCATGGATACGCCGAAACATACCACAAGGATCAGGGCGATCGTCATAACAATACTCTGGATCAGATCCGTAAAGCTCGCCGCCATAAATCCACCGAGTGCTGTGTAACCGACAATAACGACAGCACTGATCAGCATAGCCGCCGTATACGGAATTCCGAATAATGTGGAGAACAGTTTTCCACATGCCGCGAATCCGGACGCTGTATACGGGACAAAAAAGATAATAATAAAAATTGCGGAAATTCCCAATAACAGTTTCGAGTCATCGCGATACCTGTTTGCAAAAAAATCCGGCAGTGTGATCGAATTCGTCTTTGCGCTGTATCTCCTGATGCGTTTCGCCACGATCAGCCAGTTTAAATAGGTACCGATGGCAAGTCCGATCGCAGTCCAGGATGCGTCACAGATACCGCTGAGATAAGCCACTCCCGGTAATCCCATCAGCAGCCAGCTGCTCATATCCGATGCCTCCGCACTCATTGCAGTCACAAAAGGTCCTAATTTTCTTCCGCCAAGATAGAAATCGCTGGAGTCATTGTTTCCTTTAGAATAGAAGAAACCGATTGCCAGCATCATCACCAGATAGGCAATGATCACAAGAAAAACACCGATGATTGCTCCATTCATTTTTCATACTTCCTCTCATTTTAGTCTGCTATATTAGTTTAATAAAGCGTTAATGTAGTTTAGTATAGCAGAAAATGGCCGGATTGCAAGTGTTTTCCAGGGATTTGTATCCGAAAAAAGGTCGGCACATTTCCCGTGCCGACCTTTTCCTGCCTTTGTTCAGTTTTCATAAGATCCTGATCTCGGTATCCTTACCGCTTCTCATCCCAGCTTCCGTCCTCCCGGACAAACCAGCCGTCCGGTGTCATGCGGTTCGCGAACATGATTCCTCTTGTTCCGTCGGAAAACGGATTAAAGTAATACCACTTTCCGTCAATCAGAACCCAGCCCGTCTTCATACCGGTGTTGACATCGATATAGAACCAGTTTCCGTAAACCGGATCAAAGATCCATCCGGTAGCCAGATAGCCATCTGTATCAAATACCCACCAGTTTCCATCGATCTGAATCCACTCATAACTCTGAGCTGCCGAAGAATTGCCGGATCCGGAATTTACTGCTCCCGCTGCCTTCGGATAACTTCCGTCTGCGTAACGGAACCACCAGCCTGCGTTTGTCTGTATCCAGTGACTGTAGCCATCATTCAGGCTTCCGTTGTCATTCTTTAACATCTCTTCGGTAAGTGTCTTTCCGGAAACAATACCGGAATTTTCATTCACATAGCCTTTTTTCGCATCCTTCGCGGTCGCTCCCTGTCCCGGATTGTTGGTTCCGGATTTCGGCATCTTGCTGTTCGCCGGTTTGGAAGTTTCCTCATAATCGTCACTGTCACTCTCCGGATAGCGTGCTGTCAGAACGCCATTCTTCCAGGTGATCGCATAATTCTTTGCAGAAAGTCCGGACGGAACGATCTCGTAAGTATACTCACGGCTTTCCTCTGTGTAATCGCAGGTTACAACCAGAGTTCCGGTAAGAACCGCTTCCGTCTCGCTGTTTACAAATCCATCATAAACAACTGTATACTCCGGTGCTTTTACTCCGAATACAACGTTCTTATCCTCTGCAGTGATCACAAGCGGAGCCTGTGTGATCGCAAAGTCGTAGGAAACACTTCCCTCCGTGTAATTCTTTCCTTCCGAAACACTGTAAACCACACGGTACTCTCCCACATCGACCGGATCAGACGTTAAGACCTCATTCGTCTCCCGGTTCGTGATCACGCGGCTCATCGTACCGTTCCCGTCCGTTGCCGGAGTCAGATCCACAGCTTTTCCGTCATAGACACGAGTTGTGTACAGATTTGCGGAATCGGTGAAGACCGGGGTTCTGCGCTGTACTTTCAATGTACCCGGTACAACCTCTACCTTATAGTTCTTCAGACCATCTACAACTGCCTGAACCACATACTCCCCGACATCATAGCCTTTTGTATATGCAGTCACAAATGATAAAACAGCATGCTGATTTTCAAGAGTTTCTTCTCCTACCATGCCCTTTACCGAATCAACGGTAAACTTCGGAGCATCTTCCAGATAGGTTGTCTCCTGATCTGCTGTCACAACCTGAATCTCTTTCTGCGTGATCGTTACAATCGCGCTTCCTGTGTAAGGTTTGTAGTTCGGTGCTGTGATCTGATAGTAAACCGTATAAGTTCCGGTGCATCTGTTCCGGTATAAGTATCCGGCTCCAGTCCGTATTCTACCACCTCATCTTTTACAAGCTCATCCTGTACAGAAACCTCAATCACATGTGAATGACCATCATAGATTCCTTCATATCCATTTGCCGTGACGTTTTTCATCTCGGCTTCTGTGATTGCAAATTCATACGAAATTAAACCTGCCTGATAATTGGTTCCCTCTGCGACCGAATACGTAGCCTTATAGGTTCCCACATTGACCGGATCCGTTGTCAGAACATCACCCGTCTCTGTATTTTCAACGATATAACTTCTTGCACCGTCTCCATCTGTCGATGGTGTGAGATCCACAGAAGTTCCATCGTAGACTCTGCTTCCATCCAGATTTTCTTTTATCTCTCCGTTTTCTCCTTTATCACTATCCTCAGCAAGCACCCCCCTGACAAATTTTTAACAGCATTTGCCGGTGTCATGCGCATTGCCTGTGCATTCATAATTCCTTCCATCCTCGCGAAGTCGGAAAGCTCATCCGCAAATGTTGTCAGACCGAACTACGCATTCTGTATACATAGAATTGCCGCCATTCCGATCGCGGCTGCTCTTTGAAGTCGTTTTCTCATACTGCCATCTCCTTTGTGTTGTCATCATAAGACTTTTTTCCTAATATATCGAACTTTTCACCAGCTCAAATATCAGACTTTATTCTACTATTTTTCATTTGCCAATCAATAGACTTGGAACGAATAGACTTGCAACAGGAACGAATAGCTGCTATCTGCTGTTCACAAATTCGATCTCCGAAATATTGAACAGGATGCAGCCGCAGTGCCCCGGAAAAGTCGGGAAGCATGTGACCTTCAGATTCGCATCGATTTCCGGGCTGTAGTCGATGAGCTCCAGTTTCTCCCCGTAAAGGACGGCCCGTTCATAGCTTCGAAGCCATTTGGAATCCATATTGCTGAAAAGACTTCCGAATGAATTTCCAATCAGCCGGTCTAACGGCAGTTTTTCCAGCCTCGCAAGTTCCGGATTTCCATAGCGGAAGATCCAGTCAACTGCTCGTTTCTCCTCATCAAATACCATCTCGATATCCGTAAATGCGAATGGGAGTTGATCGAAACTGCGGTAATAGTTATGGTACTCATCATTCGTCATCGGGACCCCATGATTCTGAAATTCCCGGATCATGCCCTGCTGGACATTCCGGAGTGTTTTCATGATCTCCCCTTTCTTACGGGCCGTATACCCCAGAGATTCCCCATTACTGAGATTGATGGTATCCGTGACGTTGTGAATTGCCATGACAGCCACAAGGCAGCCGCGATGCACCCGCAAAAATCCGTCCCCGATCTTCTCCTCGATCTCCCCAAGCGTCATCGTCGTCCGATACACCTGGTCTCCCAGCACATGGATATTTGCGTATTTTCCATTCATCAGAACATATAAGATCGTACTCACTCTTAAAGCGATCGTTTTCCTCGCCGAGACGATCGTTATGTATCTTTCTTCTGGCATGAAACAGTTCCTCCGTAAGATTTTATATTTTATTGAAGCTTTTATATCTGAAATTATAAGTGGATTTCACAGCAGAATCAATTCTACCTGCACAAGATGTCGAAATTTGGATTTTTGAGATTCCCAAACACAGAAAGACATAAAAGGAGAAGTAAACAGATCGAATAGCAGAATGATGAGACAATCACTTCGCAATATATCAGCTTTATTTTGATATATTGCGAAGTATAATATCTAGATAAAGTCAGTGCTACGTAGCTCCCTGAAAAAGATGCACACTTTTATATTTCTTTTAGCAAAAATGCCATATAGAGTGGAAGTGTAAGTATCTGTTCCGCACGTCCAACATTATAGTCTCCAAGTTTGATTGCATGACTGACATGGTATTTTTCAGGATGATTCAGGATTGTTCTGGTGCTTTTTGTATTACCTGTAGATGCTTTTACCTCTACCAATGTGCATTCACCTTTATAACGGATCACAAAATCCACCTCAAGTCCACTGTCTTTATGGAAATAGTAAAGTTTTCTTCCCATTTTACTGAAAATATCAGCAATCAGATTTTCGAAAACTGCTCCTTTATAAGCATGAAGATTTCCTTGAAGAATATCGTATTGCGTACCATCCTCCAACATGCTGACAAACAGACCACAATCGCGCATATACACTTTAAATGTATTTTCTTCTGCATTTCCGTCTAAAGGCAGTTCCGTAATACTAAGATTATAACAGCGCACAATAATACCTGCATCCTCGATCCATTGCAAGCTTCCAGCATACTTTGAAGCGGTAGATCCCTTTTTGACAATTGAATACTGAAATTTCTTATTTTCTTTACTGAGTTGTTTAGGAATAGACTGAAAACATTCTTTGATCCTTGATTTATCTTTTTTTTCTGCGTATTTTATCATATCATCTTCATATGACCGAACAATATCTCGTTGAATCTGTAGAACTTCGTCCATCTGTTTTGTGCTTACAAATGTCTGTACCACATCCGGCATGCCGCCAACAACTGTATACTGCAAGAGCAACTGTTTCATACGCTTGTGCAATGCTTCCGGAACTGTTTTTTCATTCTGCAAACATGTTTTCAACAGTTCAATCACCGGAGTTTCAATTCCATTTGCCCACAGGAATTCTTCAAAATCCAGTGGATACATATCAATTACCGTTTCCGACCCAACTGGGACCGATTTTGGTTCTTTTCCATATCCTTTTACACCCAAAAGTGATCCCGTACCTATCACATCGTAACGCCCATCCATGCGAAAAAATTTCAAAGCTGTTCGAGCTTCTGGGCACTCCTGAATTTCATCCAGGACTAAAACAGTATTGCCACTTTCAAAGACTGCTTCCTTACCAAGTAAGGCCGAGAGCATCATAACAATCGTATCTACTTCCAGAGAGCCTGAGAATACAGCAACATAGTCTGGATTTTCAAAAAAATTCAAATACACAACATTTTTATAATTTTTCTTTGCGAAATCAAGAACAGAAAATGTTTTGCCACATTGCCTGCACCCCTTAATAATCAATGGTTTTCGATTTTCTGTGTTTTTCCAAGCGATTAATTTTTTTTCAATTTTTCTTTTCAGCATAATGATTTCACCTCTTTTCTATAGAGTACAACGGAATATTCATTTTTTCAAGGGAGTTATATAAGATATAACAAACTTTTTTAAACGACTTTTTGACAAAATATAAACTTTTTCAAGTGACTTTTTCGATAAAGTGCAAACTTTTTCAAGCAACTTTTTATAATAGACACCGCTGGTAAATGATTTTTTCACAAAAAAAGGACATCCACACTGGATATCCTTATAAAAAAGAGCACGAGGCGTCGCAGGCGAACGTCCGGGGGACGTTCGCCTGCGACGACCGGAGCGGAGCGTAGACATTCGAACCGTTCAAACCCGGCAGGGCTCGAACACTCAAGAAACCTGCTGTCCACTTGATGATCCTTTCATTTTAGTTACTTATCCACACTTCATCTGCATCGCAAACTCTTTTTCCACAAAAAAAGAGGATACCCACACTGGATATCCTCAAAAAGCGAGCACGAGACGGGATTCGAACCCGCGACCCTCGCCTTGGCAAGGCGATACTCCACCACTGAGCCACTCGTGCATAGGTAACATACCTTCAAAACCACATATTGAACATCATCAACCTTTGAATCTCCACTTGACCTTCCTGGATAAGCCCTCGACCGATTAGTAACAGTCAGCTCCGTACATTACTGCACTTCCACCTCTGCCCTATCTACCTCGTCGTCTTCAAGGGGTCTTACTTCTTTCGAATGGGATATCTCATCTTGAGGGGGGCTTCACGCTTAGATGCCTTCAGCGTTTATCCCTGCCAGACTTGGCTACCCGGCCATGAGCTTAGCAGCTCAACCGGTACACCAGCGGTCCGTCCATCCCGGTCCTCTCGTACTAAGGACAGCTCCTCTCAAATATCCTCCGCCTGCGCCGGATAGGGACCGAACTGTCTCACGACGTTCTGAACCCAGCTCGCGTACCGCTTTAATGGGCGAACAGCCCAACCCTTGGGACCTACTTCAGCCCCAGGATGCGATGAGCCGACATCGAGGTGCCAAACCACTCCGTCGATGTGAACTCTTGGGAGTGATAAGCCTGTTATCCCCAGGGTAGCTTTTATCCGTTGAGCGATGGCAATCCCACTTTCATACCACCGGATCACTAAGTCCTAGTTTCCTACCTGCTCGACCCGTCGGTCTCGCAGTCAAGCTCCCTTCTGCCTTTGCACTCTTCGAATGGTTTCCAACCATTCTGAGGGAACCTTTGAGCGCCTCCGATACCCTTTCGGAGGCGACCGCCCCAGTCAAACTCCCCACCTGACATTGTCCCCGATCCAGATCATGGACCATGGTTAGAAACCCAGTAACGCAAGGGTGGTATCCCAACAGCGGCTCATACGAAACCAAAGTTCCGTACTCGTAGCCTCCCACCTATCCTGTGCATGCATTACCG
>NZ_CM171584.1:2967500-3594380 GCF_057397225.1 Pilosibacter sp. NGB245
GAAGACAGATACACGGACGAGTCCGTTCTCCGGGATCATCCTGATGATGATCTTTTTCTCGCCGTCAATGTGGTGGATCGCATTGCTCAGATAGTTGGTAACTACCTGCTCGATCTTAAACTCGTCCGCCCAGACATAGACCGGTGTCTGATCGTCGAACTCCACCTGGATCTGGTTCTGCTCAATGAGGATCTTTGACGCATTCACAACGCCTTTGATCAGTTCCGTCAGGTTAAAGCGGTCCATCACCGGCTTGTCGTTTCCGCTCTCGAGAGAAGAGAGTGTCAGAAGCTGTTTTACCATCTGATTCATCTTGTTGGCTTCATCCACGATGACATCGCAATAGTAATCACGGCTCTCTTTCTCCTCTCCCATTCCTTCCTGAAGTCCCTCCGCGTATCCCTGGATCAGGGCGATCGGAGTTTTCAGTTCATGGGAGACATTGGCGATGAATTCTTTTCGCATCTCATCGATCTTTGTCTTTTCCTCAATATCCTTCGTGAGCTGGTTATTTGCGGATTTCAGTTCTGAGATCGTCTCTTCCAGGCGTTCTGACAGCGTGTTCATGCTGTTGCCAAGGACCTGGATCTCCTCCATCTCATGCTTTTCCGGCTCATATTTCGCTTCGAAATCGAGATTCGACATCCGCTCAGAGAGGTTTGACAGGCGGTAGATCGGTTTTGAGATCTGTCGCGCTGTCAGGTAGATGACCAGACCTCCGATCGCCGCTGCGATGATTCCCACATAGAGCAGGAACTGGTTTGCAAGCCGGACGCTCTCCCCGACGCTCGAGAGCGGCGCGCTCATGATGAAGGCCGTGCTGTTGTCCGTGAAAAAGCCCCAGCTTTCCAGGTACATACTCTCGCGCTGCGGGTCGTACGTCTTCTGGATCTTGTACTGTTCGTTTTCTTCCAGGATCGTATACTTTGCCTTTGCCCAGCCGAAGATATACCGGTCCACGCGGTCTTTTAAGAACTTCGTATCCCGGGACGTCGAGTAGACCGTCGCGTCCTCCGTGCTGTTATCAATGATCAGGACCGAAACATTCGCACTGTCGCTGAAGTTCCGGATCAGGCGCTGTAAGTTTCCTTCCGTGATGTTTCCGTTCGCGTCGCGATCGCGCTCCATCGCTTCCTCGATCGTGATCCCGTTGTCTTTATTCTCCGCGATCTGGGCATCGATCGCCGTGTACATGGTGTTTAATGCCTGGACTTTCTTCGTCACATAGAAGTCTTCCAGGTACCACTTGTTGACGCCCCAGATCACAGCCAGGATCACCGCGATCAGTCCAATGAACGTAACCGTCAGACGGGAACGTACCGATTTCATCATGCATCCACCTCGAGTTTATATCCCATGCCCCAGATGGTCTTGATGTTGTCGCCTTTCGGACCAAGTTTGCTTCTCAGCTTCTTGACATGTGTATCGATCGTTCTCGCATCACCGAAATAGTCATAGTTCCAGACATTATTCAGAATCTTTTCTCTGGAAAGTGCAATTCCTTTGTTTTCCATAAAGTAGGTGAGCAGCTCGAATTCCTTGTTGCTCAGATCCACCGGTTTTCCGTCGACTGTCACCTCGTGGGCGTCCTTGTCCACGCGGATTCCGTCCGCCTCCAGGATCTCGCCGGTCGCCACTCCGTTTCTACGGCGCAGGATCGCCTCGATCCTTGCAACAAGAATCTTCGGGCTGAACGGTTTTGAGATATATTCGTCCACGCCGAGCTCGAAGCCGAGAAGTTCATCTCTCTCTTCACTTCTCGCTGTCAGCATGATGATCGGAACCTGCGAGTAGCGGCGGATCGTTTTGCAGACCTCCCAGCCGTCCATCTTCGGCATCATGACATCCAGGATCACAAGGCTGATATCCTTTTCTTTAAAGAAGATATCGATCGCCTCCTCGCCGTCCCCTGCTTCCACAACACGGTATCCTTTGATCGTCAGGAAGTCCTTTACGAGCTTGCGCATTCTCTCTTCATCGTCGACCATAAGTACTTTTATTGCATCCATGAGTATTACCTCCGTATCTATTGTCTCACAAATTTCCTATAGAATAGAAAAATCCCACTTATCATCAGCTATATTTTAGCAGATAATAAGTGGGATTTCTATAAGTTCACGAACATTTCACAAAGGGATATTTCCGTTGTTCACGGGCATTTCTCTGAATGAAATTTCTCGTTTTATTCTTCTTCCTTCTTCTCCACGATCGCGATATCGAGATCCTCAAGCTGCTTCGGATCTACCGGAGCCGGAGCTTCCATCATGAGGCAGGATGCGTCTTTTACCTTCGGGAAGGCGATGACGTCACGGATGCTGTCTGCGCCTACCATGAGCATAACGACACGGTCGAGACCGTATGCGAGACCAGCGTGCGGCGGTACTCCGTACTTGAACGCGTCAAGAAGGAAACCGAACTGCTCTCTTGCTCTCTCTTTTGTGAAGCCGAGAACTTCGAACATCTTCTCCTGGATGTCATCCTGGTGGATACGGACGGATCCGCCGCCGAGCTCGGTACCGTTTAATACGATATCGTATGCTTTCGCGCGGACTGCACCCGGATCGGTGTCGATAAGTGGAAGGTCTTCCTCCATCGGCATTGTGAATGGGTGGTGCATTGCAACATAACGTCCCTCTTCCTCAGAGTACTCTAAGAGCGGGAACTCGGTTACCCACAGGAACTTGAAGTCGTCTTTCTTTAAGAGGTCTAACTGTCTTGCGATCTCGAGACGGAGATTTCCAAGAACATCGAATACAACTTTATTCTTGTCTGCTGCGAAGAACAGAAGGTCGCCCGGCTGTCCATCCATAGCCTTTACAAGAGCATCTAACTCTTCCGGCTTCATGAACTTGCCGAAGGAGCACTTGTAGGAACCATCCTCGTGAATTGCGAGGTATGCAAGTCCCTTTGCACCGAAGCCCTTTGCGTACTCAACGAGAGCATCGATCTTCTTTCTCGGCATTCCAGCCTGTCCGTTTGCGTTGATACCGCGGACAGAACCGCCGTTCTCAAGAGCGCTCTTGAATACAACGAACTCACAGTCTTTTACGACGTCAGATACATTCTTTAATTCCATGCCAAAACGCATATCCGGCTTATCGGAACCGAAACGGTCCATCGCCTCGCGCCATGTCATACGAAGGATCGGAGTCTGGACATCCACGTTGCAGATCTCCTTGAAGAGTTTCTTTAAGAGTCTCTCATTGACTTCGAGAACGTCTTCCACGTCAACGAAGGATAACTCCATATCGATCTGTGTGAACTCCGGCTGACGGTCTGCACGGAGGTCCTCGTCACGGTAGCATCTTGCGAGCTGGAAGTAACGGTCCATACCGGAGCACATTAATAACTGTTTTAATAACTGCGGAGACTGCGGAAGAGCATAGAACTCGCCCGGATGTACACGGCTCGGTACGAGGTAGTCTCTCGCGCCTTCCGGTGTACTCTTAATAAGAGTCGGTGTCTCGATCTCAAGGAAACCTTCATCTGCAAGGAACTGGCGGACCATAGTTGCCACGCGGCTTCTTGTCATGATGTTTCTCTGGAGATCCGGACGGCGGAGGTCAAGATAACGATATTTTAAGCGGAGATCTTCTTTTGTCTTGCTGTTCTCCTCGATCGGGAACGGCGGTACCTCGGACTCAGAGAGGATTCTTAAAGATTTCGCTCTCATCTCGATCGTACCTGTCTTTAAGTTCGGGTTTGCTGCGCCGGAACGCTTTTCGATCGTGCCGACAACTGCTACTGTGAACTCACTTCTTAATTTCTCAGCTTTCGCGAAGCTCTCAGCTCCGCAGTCGCTCTCCTCAAAGATAATCTGGATGATTCCGGAGCGGTCACGAAGGTCGGTGAAGATAATGCCGCCTTTGTTTCTGCTCTTCTGGACCCATCCCATAAGTGTCATTTCCTGGCCTACGTTTGCCTCTGTGACTTCAGCACAGCGGCAGGAACGTTTTAAGCCTGCCATTGATTCTGCCATGATTTTCCTCCTGAAACAGCCAGGATGTCAACGATCCCAACTGAATGTATTATGGTATATTTAGTGTTTTAAGTCTTCCTTATAGAATTCCTTAAACTCACTGTAGCCTTCTTTTCCAAGCTGTTCCTTCTGGAACTTCTTGTTCTTGTTCATCTGTGCGACAAGGATGATCTTTCCTTCCTTGCGGGCCGCCATCGCCTCTTTCATGATGGAAGCAAGTTTCTCGGAGCTCATGCCCTTTTCAAAGAGCCATGCCTCTTTCTCGTTGCCGCCCGGAACGGTAAATCCGTTGTCGAGAAGAATGGTAACAATACGCTCAAATCCGATGGAGAAACCGCAGGCCGGTGTGTCCATGCCTGTGAATTTTCCGATCATCTTGTCATATCTTCCGCCACCCGCTACGGAGCCGCCGAATCCTTCCATTGATACTTCAAAGATGGTTCCGGTGTAGTAGCCCATTCCACGGACTAAGGTCGGGTCAAACGCAAGTTTGAAGCTTCCGTCAGAAACATCGCCGACTGTCTCCATGATCTGTGCAAGATTCTCAGCTGCACCGTCCTCCAACACACCCGCAAGGATCTCTCCCATACGGCGGACACCTGAGGCATCGTTTGTTGCCTGCCCCATAAGCTCTAAGTATTTATCAGCCGTCTCCTCGGAGTAGCCGTTTTCCATAAGCTCTGCCTTTACACCATCCGTACCGATCTTGTCCATTTTATCGACGGTGATGAATACCTTATCGATATCTTCCTCCGGGAATCCGCTGTATACGGCCATCGCACGGAGAAGCTTTCTGTCGTTGACGCGTACCTCAAAGCTGTTGTCCGGGCAGATCTTCTTTAACGCGGTCGTTGTCGCGAGGATCAGCTCGATCTCGGCCTGATTCGTTGCGTCACCGAGAATATCGATATCACACTGGACGAACTGTCTGAAACGTCCCTTCTGCGGACGGTCTGCACGCCATACGCTGCCTACCTGAAGTGCCTTAAACGGAGACGGAAGGTTTGCGGAGTTGTTGGAGTAATATCTGGATAACGGAAGTGTCAGATCATAGCGGAGTCCGCCGTCTGCCAGATCGTTCTCCGTCTCTGCTGTCTCGATATTTAATTTCTCGCCGCGCTTTAAGATCTTGAAGATCAGCTTCTCATTGTCGCCGCCCTGTTTGCTAAGGAGGTTCTCAATGTGCTCCACGCACGGAGTCTCGATCGCGGAGAATCCGAAGCCGCGGTATGTCTCCTTGATCTGGTTCAGCACATAATCCCGGATCTGCATCTCTGCCGGGAGAATATCTTTCATGCCGGTGACCGGCTTTTTCTTTAATGCCATAAAGGTACCTCTGTTTCTCTCTTTATCGCGCAATTTCACGCCTACGTTCACCATAATACGCTGATTGCCTTAGGTTTTCAAGGGTTTTTTCTTTCCTTAATAAAAGTATTATATTTTTCGGACATGGATAAGTCAACTTATTTTGTGAGTTTTTCCCATCCCTCAGCGAAAAGATCGTTACTGTACACGGGTAGGAATTTTCTGAACTGAAAATTCCGTACAGTACAGTGGTGGTAGTGGATTTTGCCGATTTGGAATGCGAAGCATCGGCAAAATCAGTTACTGTTTGCGCAAGGCGTGAACAGTAACAAAAGAGCGGCGGGATCAGCCGCCTGCATAGAAAAAGGACCTCCGCCAGGAAACGGAAGTCCTTTTTCCTTATATTATACGTCTTTCTACAGTCCGGTCCAGCCGATGCTCTGTAAAATCGTTAAAGATACGAATGAGAGGATCACCTGGCATCCGAGGAGCGGCATGAGCCACTTTGCGTATTTTGTCCAGTCTGTCTTTGCGATCGCGAGGGAACCCATCAGAGTACCTGCTGTCGGGAAGAGGCAGTTGGAGAAGCCGTCACCGAACTGGAATGCCTGTACAGCAACCTGTCTTGTGATGCCTGCAAGATCAGCAACCGGAACCATAAGCGGCATAACTGCTACAGCCTGTCCGGAACCGGACGGAATGAAAAGGTTGATAATCAGGTTTGCGACGAACATGAAGTTCGCTCCGAGGATGGAACCCATTCCGGACATCGGGATGGACAGCCAGTAAACGATCGTATTTAAGATGTTTCCGCTTGCAAGGATCACAGAAATACCATTTGCGAAGCCAACAATGAACGCGGCGTTTACCATCTTGGAACAGCCACCGATAAATACCTTCGTTGTTCCGTTGATACCCATACCATTGAGAAGGCCAACAACAACCGCAAGTGTAAAGAATGTAGCTGCGATCTGATCATAGCCCCATTTATATTTTACAGAGCCAACCAGGATTGCCGCAACCGCTACGACAAGACCGATCAGGCTGATCAGGTGCTTCGTTGTTAAATGTGCTTCGATCGCCTTCGCTCCATCTTTTCCTGCGCCCATGCTGTCAGATGCACTCATACCAGCTTCATAGTTTAAGCTCTTCTTCGGATCCGCCTTGATGGTTTTCATGTAACGGATCGTAAAGAAATAGCAGATCGCGAAGTTGATGATGTTTAATACGACACGGACACTGAAACCGGAGAAGATCGGGAGCTCCGCGATCGGCTGTGCAGTACCGATAGTGGAGGCGTTCGCCCAACCTACGTTGAATCCGGAATAAGCGCCTATATATACAAGCAGGAAGCCTGTGAAGGCATCATACCCTAAGTTTGTTGCAAGGATGATTCCGATCGGGACCAGGGCAACGACCGCGTTTGCGAAAACGCCTGCTGCGCCGCCGATGGACATGAATGCCATTACTAAGAATACAAGTACGTTTACATTTAAGTTCTGCTTGGAAGCAAGTTTTCCGAACGCAGCGTGGATCGCTCCTGTCTTTTCAAGGACCTCAACGGCACCGCCGACAAACATGACCATGACCATTAACTTTGCGGCTTTGTAGAATCCCTGTACGACTGCCATGATAGTTGCCCACGGACCGACCGGGGAAGCTTCTACGGTGTGATAGGTACCTGCGATAACCTTGTTTAAGTTGCCCACTTTCTCTGTATCGAATTCACCTGCCGGAACGATCCAGGTCAGGATGGCGCAGACGATCATGAGCATGAATAACAGTGCACATGTACTTGGGATCTGCAGCTTTTTCTTGTTGTTTTCCATAAGTATTCTCCTTTATCTTAAGAAATCTCTCGCGTACTGGATGATGACGGATGCGCCTGTGCGGATGCACTTCTCATCGAATACGTTTTTAGAGTTATGAAGACCGTGTCTGGAATTCGGATCCTCGTTATTTCCGGATCCTAAGCGGAACTGTGCGCCCGGTCCGAACTTCGGGAAGAGAACAGAAAAGTCCTCGGAACCCATTGACGGATTCTTCACGTAGGAAACATGGTCAGCACCGATGGTCTTTGCAGCGGCCTCAGCAACTGCCTCGATGATGGAATCGTCATTTACGAGCGGCGGAACTCCGATTTCCCATTCAACCTCCGCAGTTCCTCTCATAGACTCGGCGCAGCCTTTTACGACGCGGTCGATGGCAGCCATCATTTTTTTGCGGCAGTCCGGATCAAGGCTTCTCAGTGTTCCATGCATCTCCACATAATCCGGGATGATATTGTTTACTGTTCCGCCGTGGATGCTGCCGATGGTAAGAACGCCCGGATATACCGGATAGTTTTCACGGGAGATCACGGTCTGAAGCTGTGTGATCACATAACCGGAGATTACGACCGGATCGATGCAGTTTTCCGGATGAGCGCCATGTCCGCCCTTTCCTTTGATCTTGATATTAAAGAAATCATTGGACGCGTTTGCCGGTCCCTTTTTTAATCCGATGCTTCCGGCATCGATCTCCGGTGATACGTGGAGACCGATAAATGCGTCCGGTTTCGCAACCTGCGTGAAATTGCAGTCGACAAGCTCTCCGGCTCCCATATGCTCTTCTGCCGGCTGGAAGATCAGCATGACCGTTCCGGCAAGCTCCTCACGGATCTCTGATAATACCTTCGCGCAGTAGAGAAGCACGGTTGTGTGGATATCATGTCCGCAGGAATGGCAGGCACCATCATTCTCGGAGGCGAACGGAAGTCCTGTGAGTTCCTTCATCGGAAGTGCGTCGATATCCTCGCGGATCGCAACGGTTTTTCCCGGTTTTCCGCCGCGGATAACGGCAACAACGCCGGTCTTCATCCCGATCTCAGCGATCTCCACACCGTATTCCGTCAGTTTTTCGCGGATGAACTCCGTTGTCTTATATTCCTTGTTGCTAAGCTCCGGATGTCTATGAATATGCCTGCGAATGGCAATCATTTCATCTTCATACTTTGCTGTGAGACTCATTGTATCCATATTGGAGTACCCCTTTCTAATTTATTTATAAAATTTTAACATTTCCATTATAATACATTGTTCTTTAAAGTTCAACCACTTTAATTCGGTAGCACTATAAGAATAAGATATGTCTGTCATAGACATTTTTTATTCTGAATCAGGAACGCCCCGTATAAGAGTCCCCGGATCAGGGAATCCTTCCGGAAAGCAGCGGCCTAAAACCGCAACAAAACGATTGCAATTTATGCCAAAAAATTTTATAATGGTTGGTATATTTCAGGAGTGTCTGCTTTTGTCGAAAATACCGGGAAAACGACGGATTTCTGCGGCGGACATGACCGGATGGTACGCTAAAAATGAAGGTGGGAGATTTTATGGAAGAAAACAAACTGAAAACGATCGAAGGCGAGCTGGAAGCGCCTGCTGATTTCACAAGTCCTGATATTCTTTACCGGGATCTTGTTGCCAGTATCAGAAAGTACCATCCGTCCGATGATCTGAGCATGATCGAGAAGGCATATCAGCTTGCGGATAATGCCCATAAAGACCAGAAGCGAAAATCCGGGGAACCGTACATTATCCATCCACTCTGTGTGGCGATCATCCTCGCGGATCTCGAGATGGATAAAGAGACGATCGCAGCCGGACTTCTCCACGACGTGGTGGAAGATACCGTATATACAGAGGAACAGCTCGCCGAGATATTCGGAAAAGAGGTTGCCCTCTTAGTCGACGGTGTTACAAAGCTGACCCAGTTATCCTGGTCGGCGGATAAGGTGGAAATGCAGGCGGAGAACTTAAGAAAAATGTTCCTCGCCATGGCAAAAGATATCCGTGTCATTATCATCAAGCTTGCGGACCGTCTCCACAATATGCGGACGCTTCAGTACATGCGCCCGGAAAAGCAGAAGGAGAAGGCGAGAGAGACCATCGAGATCTACTCCCCTCTTGCTGACAGACTCGGTATTTCCAAGATCAAGATCGAACTGGATGACCTTGCGTTACGGTATCTCGAGCCAAATGTATACAAAGAACTGGAAGAAAAGATTGCCCTGACTAGCGAAGCGCGCCAGAAATTCATCGATGACATTATCGCCGAGATCAAGGCCCACATGGAAAATGCTGAGATCAGGTGCGAGGTCAACGGACGCGTCAAGCACTTCTTCAGTATTTATAAAAAGATGTTAAACCAGCACAAGACGCTGGACCAGATCTACGATATCTTCGCGGTCCGCATCATCGTGGACTCCGTAAAAGACTGTTACGCGGCTCTGGGTGTGATCCACGAGATGTACAAACCGATCCCCGGCCGTTTTAAAGATTATATCGCGATGCCGAAGCCGAATATGTATCAGTCCTTACATACGACACTGATCGGCACAAACGGCCAGCCATTTGAGATCCAGATCCGTACCTTCGAGATGCACCGTACAGCGGAATATGGTATCGCTGCCCACTGGAAATATAAAGAGAGCGGCAGCGGACAGGTTGCTGCCGGTGATGAGGCGAAGAAGTTAAGCTGGCTGCGTCAGATCCTCGAGTGGCAGCAGGATATGTCCGACAACAAGGAATTCTTAAATGCCATCAAGAGCGACCTCGATATGTTCTCCGACAGCGTGTACTGTTTTACACCGACCGGAGACGTAAAGGCACTGCCAAGCGGCTCCACACCGATCGACTTTGCTTACTCGATCCACACGGCTGTCGGAAACAAGATGGTGGGCGCGAGAGTCAACGGAAAGCTCGTAAATATTGACTATGTGATCCAGAACGGTGACCGGATCGAGATCATGACATCCCAGAATTCCAAGGGACCAAGCCGTGACTGGTTAAATATCATCAAGAGCAGCCAGGCGAGAAACAAGATCAACGCCTGGTTCAAGCAGGAGCGGAAGGCTGACAATATCTTAAAAGGCCGCGAAATGATCGACCGCTACTGTAAGGCAAAGGGGATCAACTTCTCCGATATCAATAAGCCGGAATTCGTAGATAAGGTTTTAAAACGCTACGCGTTCCAGGACTGGGATTCTGTTCTGGCATCCGTCGGACACGGCGGATTAAAAGAAGGTCAGGTCATCAACAAGATGATCGAGGAGCGCACAAAGAAGCTGAAACGCGAAGTAACCGACGCGACGATCCTTGATGCCATCGGCGAGAATAACAAACCGGCGGTAGTTCCGATCAGAGGCAGCAAGTCAAAGAGCGGCATCATCGTAAAAGGCATCCATGACCTTGCAGTTCGTTTCTCCAAGTGCTGCAGCCCGGTTCCGGGTGACGAGATCGTTGGTTTCGTGACGAGAGGCCGCGGAATTACGATCCACAGAACCGACTGCATCAACGTCTTAAATCTCCCGGAGATTGAGAGAAGCCGCCTGATCGACGCGGAGTGGCAGGGCGTTGAGGAGGACAACAGTGCCGCGACCTACTCCACAGAGATCTCGATCTTCGCGAACAACCGGATCGGCATGTTCGTGGATATCTCCAAGATCTTCACAGAACGCGAGATCGATATCAAGGCCATGAGCTCCCGCGTGAACAAGCAGGGCAAAGCGACGATCACCATGAGCTTCGATATCCATGGAATCGAAGAATTAAACAACCTGATGGCAAAGTTGCGCCAGATCGACGGCGTGCTGGATATTGAGAGAACCACGGGCTGATAACTACAATTTCAAATGAATGTCTGCCGCCGGCTGTTCTGAAACAGAGCAGGTCGAATGCAGTCGGAAAAAGGTCTGCCGGAGGTATTACGGACGGTAGACCTTTTTATACATGGATTTTAAAGAAACATTTCCGTTACTGTACACGGCACAGGGCCGGAGTCCCTGCTTTGTGCCAGGAAAAATGGAGGAAAAGTAAGATATGAGCGAAATTCGCATTAAGACTCTGGTAGTCGGCATGGTCGGAACGAACTGCTACCTGGTCTATGATAATGAGACAAAAAAAGCTGCCGTCGTGGACCCGGGCGACAGCGCCGACAAGATCGTCAATATGGCAGTATCTCTGGGTTTAAAGCCGGAGGCGATCCTTCTGACCCACGGTCACTTCGACCACATGATGGCCGCAAAGGAATTGAAAGAAGCATGGCATGTGCCGATCTACGCCTGTGAAAAGGAGATCGAGGTGCTTTCAGACAGCAGAAAAAGCCTTGTATCCAGCTACTACAGGGAACCATATACGCTGACACCGGATATTACGGTGAAGGAGGGTGACGAGCTTTCCATCGCCGGATTTACATGGAAAGTATTTGAAACACCGGGACACACCATCGGTTCCTGCTGTTACTATATCGAAAAAGAATCTGTTCTCTTCTCCGGGGATACCCTGTTTGCAGGCTCCTACGGCCGCACGGATTTCCCGACGGGAAGCGGACGCCAGATCGCGGAGTCTGTAAGACGCCTGCTCTCCACACTGCCGGACGACACCATGGTCTATCCGGGGCATATGGACACGACTACCATCGGTTTTGAAAAGAAGTATAATCCTCTTTCGGGGGCAATGGAATGATTGGAATTTTATTGAACGATACTGCTTATGAGCAGGATATCCGGGAGCTTTTGATGGCGTTTTATCCGGGTGAGATTTTTGTCCATGAGAAACAGGACGATGTGGATTTTTACGTGGAGGGAACCTGCTCACAAAATGCGGATGAGACGAAATTTGGTTTGAAGATCACGGATCCGGCGGGCACCGTCGCAGATGAGACCGTATTTCCGATCGACTACGATGTGCGGTTAAACGCAAAGACAACGATCAAGAAAGAGCTTTACGGCATGTTAAAAAAGCGGACGGGAAAAGAACTCCCCTGGGGGACCCTGACCGGTATCCGCCCGACAAAGATCGCCATGACGAGACTTGATCAGGGTGAGGATGAGGAGAGCATCCGCTCCTTCATGCGGGACATGTACCTGACAAGCAAAGAGAAGATCGACTTAAGTGTGGAGGTCGCGAAACGGGAGCGGGAGCTCTTAAGCCATATCGACTATGAGACGGGATACAGCCTCTATGTGGGAATTCCGTTCTGTCCGACCACCTGCCTCTACTGTTCCTTCACCTCCTACCCGATCGGAGCGTGGGAAAAGAAGGTTCATCTCTATCTTGAAGCGCTGTTTAAAGAATTAGACTATGTGGCAGAAAAGATGAAGGGACGTACTCTCGACACGGTTTACTTTGGCGGCGGAACTCCGACATCCTTAAAGGCCGAGGAACTGGACGCCCTGCTCACAAAGATCGAGAATACCTTTGACCTCTCAAAGGTACAGGAATTCACTGTGGAAGCCGGACGTCCGGACAGCATCACCGAAGACAAGTTCAAAGTTCTCCGTGCCCACAATATCTCCAGGATCTCCATCAATCCGCAGACGATGAAGCAGGCAACTCTGGATCTGATCGGACGCCATCACACCGTGGATATGGTGAAGGAAAAATTCCGCATGGCAAGAGATCTTGGCTTTGACAATATCAATATGGACCTCATCATCGGACTTCCGGAGGAAGATATCGATGACGTCCGCAGCACCATGGAGCAGGTCAGAGAGCTTGCCCCAGACAGCGTGACGGTCCACTCTCTCGCCATCAAGCGTGCGGCGAGACTCAATATCTTCAAGGAGCGCTACGCGAACTTAAAGATCCAGAACACTCAGGAGATGATCGATCTCACCGCGAAGTACGCCCGCGAGATGGGTCTTGAGCCGTATTACCTGTACCGTCAGAAAAATATGGCCGGAAATTTCGAGAATGTCGGCTATGCGGCACCCGGAAAAGCATGTATCTACAATATCCTCATTATGGAGGAAAAGCAGACCATCGTGGCCTGCGGTGCCGGAACCACCACGAAAGTCACGTTCCCGGCGGAAAACCGTCTGGAACGCGCGGAGAATGTGAAGGATGTAGCTTCCTATATCGAGAGGATCGACGAGATGATCGAGAGAAAAGAGAAGCTGTTGAGTAAGTTAGTTTAAATATACCTGCTGCGCTGACTGCAGGATAGCGCAGATCAAACGCCAGATCTGGGCACGCGGCAACAAAATACGCTGTACATGGGGTTCATTCTCCTGTACAGCGTATTTTTTAGATTCAACATTTCATAGGCTGGAAGGCAAAAATCCCATCAGCGAAGCTGATCTGGAATGGATTTTTGCACGTAACTATGAAGGTACTGAATAGTTACCTTTTCTTTTTACCAGGTCTTCCTCATGTATAAAAGTCCTGTGAGATCTGCCAGTATCCAGCCGATCGGGATCGCCATCCAGATTCCTGTCTCACCGAGGAATGTGGCAGAGAGCACGTAGGCAAGTAACACACGGATTCCGAGGGAGATCACTGTAAGTACCACAGACATCTCCGCCCTCTTGATCGCCCTGTAATATCCGTAAAGCAGGAACAGGCAGCCGATTCCAAAATAGAACGCACCCTCGATCCTGAGATAACGGACGCCGGAGGCGATGACCGCCGTCTCTGCGGAGCTCACGAAGATCTGCATGAGCGGTGCCGCGAAGGCAAAGACCAGCGCTGAGATCACAAGGCTGAATGCCGTGCTGATGGCAAAGGATTCCTTTGTGCCGCGGCGGATCCGTTCTTTATTTCCCGCGCCGTAGTTCTGGGCAACGAAGGTCGAATAGGCATTTCCAAAGTCCTGAACCGGCAGATACGCGAAGGTGTCGATCTTTACTGCCGCCGCGAAAGCCGCCATGGTGGTGGCGCCAAAGCTGTTTACAAGCCCCTGCACCATGAGGATTCCAAAGTTCATAACCGACTGCTGCAGGCAGGTCAGGGAGGAAAGGCCCGCGATCTCCTTTAAAATTCCGCCGTCAAAGCAAAGATCCTTTCTCTCCGGAAAAAGGCTTCTGCATCGGAAAAGAACGTAGAGCAAAATACCGATCCCGGATACGTACTGGGCAAAGATCGTCGCATAGGCCGCACCGACGATTCCCCAATGAAAGACCGCCACAAATAAAAGATCCCACGCGATGTTTAAGATCGCGGATACCGCAAGAAACACCAGCGGAACCGTAGAGTTTCCCAGTGCTCTTAACAGACAGGAGAAGAAATTATAGAGGGACGTGGCGAGCAGACCCGCGAAAATGATCAGCAAATACTCTCTCATACCGCCCCAGACCTCCTCAGGGACCCGTAAGAAGCTTAAAATCGGATCAATGAAAATATAGACAACTGCGTTCAAAACAAGCGTTACAGCGAGGATCAGGCCGCAGGCGTGGGCGATGGAAGACTTCAGTGCTCTCTCATCTCCTTTTCCCCTGTAAATGGAAAACAGTGCGCCGGAGCCCATGCTGAGTCCCAGAAAGATCGAGGTCAGGAATGTCATCAGCGTGTAGGAAGATCCCACCGCCGCCAGAGCATTTTTTCCAAGGACACGGCCGACGATCAGGGTGTCCGCAATGTTGTAGAACTGCTGTAAAAGATTTCCTGCCATCATGGGCAGGGCAAATAAAAGAAGGGAGCGTGAGATGCTCCCCTTTGTAAGATCATGGTACATGGAAACTCACTCCGTTATCACAGATTTATAAACGTACTGCACAGATATTTCACTGCACCGTACAGTTCTTCCATCATAGCATGATTCCTGTTCTTTTACAAGGTGATCCCCACGGTCAAAGTCCTGTCAGCTTCCGCCGCGTTTTCATATAGACCGGTCACTCACAGCCATGTACCTTATCAGCACCGCCCTTTACGCAGGCGCAGACTTTGGCTCGTTGTTCGCGTAAACAAAAAGAAGGCAGAATCCACACCAGCTCGATTCTGCCTTCTGCTATTTTTATGTTGCTTAGATCACACCAGTCATCTTCAGAATGATCTGTGCGATGATCGTGGAGCCCAGGAATGTTCCTGCGAAAGTAAAGATCGCTACGATCACGATCGCAAGTCCCTGTTCCTTGAAGGTATCCACATCCTTGCCGATGGAAATTCCCGCATATGCAAGGATCGGAGTGCAGAGCGGAAGAAGTCCGATCTTTCCAATCTGTTCGATCGCATAATCTGCGATCGGGCTGACACCCGGGATCGTGATCAGGATCGCGATAAATGAGATATAAGCGATTGCCGGAAGATTCTTCGGTGAAACCTTATTGATCAGCTCATAAATGATACAGCCCACCAGCGTGCATAAAAGAAGAAGCACGAGCCCGGGCACTGCCTCAAGCGGGGTTACCGGGTTTCCGGCCTTTGATGTACTGATAAAATTGCCGATGGATGCGAAGATGCATACAAGGACAAGACATTTGATTCTTTTAAACCATACTGCTGCGTCCATATGGATCCCTCCTATTCTTCCCCGGCTGCTTTAACTTTTACCTTAGCGCCGATCGGGAGTCCGTCTTTATAATGCCTGTTGTTCTTTGTAAACAGCTTATACATGAATTCACACATCGGAAGTGCGATGAAAAGACTCATATAAAGGCCATCCACACTGCTCAGCATATTTGAGGTCGCCGCATAAGCAGTGATCTCCGCTTCCATATCCGGATATGCCTCAACGACTGCCGCAAGGCTGGCAGAAAGCATGGATGCGGAACCTGTTCCACACGCCATTCCAAGCGCGTACGGATGGAAGATATTTAAGGAGCAGAGGAGGGAAACAAAGATACCGTTGAACATGGTTCCGAATACAGTACCTGTGATATATCCACCCATAACACCGATTCCTTCATCTGAATCAAGACCGTATTTATCGGCAACGACCGCAAGGGAGCTCTCTCTTGAAATAGAGAAGGAAGTTCCAATTGCAGCGCGTCCCATATGGAATACAAATACGGCGATCGGGAGCGCTAAAACCGCAGTTCCCAGATTTCCGAATTCCTGAAGGATCAGCGCCGGTCCGGCTTTGACAACCGCGCCGAGGTTCGGTCCGATCGTGGATGCGATCTTTGCTGTCAGCATCATAACGCTGATTCCAATATACGGTGATGCTTCTGTCATCATCTTCTGTGGAATCATTTTCGCGATTCCAAGGATTGCTCCAAGGATCAGTACATACAGCATCGGAAACAGTGAGAAGGACAAAGGCCCGAAACTGAATTTTTTGGTGCCGATAAATTCGGCAATTACGGTGAGTACGAAAGCAAGTGCATGGATACGCCAGTCAGCCATATGCTCTTTCATATTCAATCCCTCCTTTTCTTTTTCGGCAGCCGCATCGAAATTCAACAACTACCCTTTTTCGCCTCTGCACGTTTCACTTTTGCTGAAATCATGTACCTGTACCATGTCCGTTCAGACAAAAAACACGTCTCTTTTCCGCAAACATTTGTCCGCAACGCAGAAACAATTTAACATTGATTCTATCAGATTCCCGGGAAAATGCAAGCATTTTTTGGCTTGTTTCGCGAAAAATACCGTGGTGATCAGGTACTGTATCACAGTATGCGATTTGTTTTTTCTATGTTTCATATTGTGGAATCTCTTTTGTATCATGGAATTTCCTGCTAAACAAAAAAGTTCCATCAGCCTTGTATTCAGCTGACAGAACTTTTTTATACGGTCTGTGCACGAGCCAGGAACATTATTCCCACATCATACTGATGGGTATCTTCTCTACTGTGACTCCTTCGTCAGTGTCACGTTCATATACTGATACGGGATCTCGATCCCTTCCCGGTCAAATGTGAGTTTGATCTCCTCCGTGATCGCCCATTTTGTTTTCCAATAGTCCTCACAGAGCACCCAGCCTCTCGCGCTCAAGTTCACGCTGCTGTCTCCGAGGCTGTCCACGATCACCTGGATATCCTGGTCTTTCATGATATATGGATTCTCCTCAAAGATCTGTTTCAGAACGTTTTTCGCCTTTAAGAGATCCGAGGAATATCCGATCCCGACGTTGATGATCAGGCGGCGTTTTCCCATTCTCGTGAGGTTTGTGAGCGGTGCGCTCGATACCGAGCTGTTCGGGATCGTGATCACACGGTTGTCGATCGTCAAAAGTGTCGTGTATACAAGACCGATCGTCTCGACTGTTCCCTCACCTGCCGATGTGCTGATATAATCCCCGACCTTAAACGGTTTTAAGAGCAGGATCAGCGTTCCGCCTGCGAAATTTGAGAGTGTATTCTGCATCGCAAGGCTGAATGCCAGCGTTACGGTACCGATAACCGCAACGAAGGACGTTGTCTTGATCCCCAGCTGGTCCGCTGCCATGAACACCATGACTCCGAAGAGGACGGCGTGCAACAGCATATCCAGAAACTTCTTTAACGTGATCTCCACGCCGGCGCGGTCCATGATCTGCCCTGCTGCGGTCCGGACCATCCGAATCACGCGGAGACCGACAAATACGATCACCGCGGTCCAGAAGATCCTGGTCCCGTATTTGATGGCCGTCGTAGTAAGAAAATCCAGTGTGTATTCTTTCATGTCTGTTTCCCTGCTGTTTTTCGGACATTTTCATGCCCTGTATTTTTCTGTCTATCCTTTGTTTCTTTTTCCCGTCTGGCTCTCCCGCGCCGTCTTTATGATCTGCCCGACTTTCTCAGAGATCACATCCAGCGGACTCGCCGGTATCTTTACGGACGGCTGCTTCGCCGGACGTTTTTTCTTTTCCGCCGGTTTCTTCTTTTCCGCCGGTTTCTTCTTTCCCGTCACAGGTTCTTCCTCATACGGGGTACAGGAGAATACCGCCACGGACATCGGAGCCAGGTTGATCACGATCGAGTTTTCTCTCGCGTCCCACTCCTCTTTCTTCGACATCTTGACTCTCGGATTTACCATGCCACTGCCGCCGAACTGCTTCGCGTCGCTGTTCAGGATCTCCTTGTACTTTCCGGCAAACGGAACTCCGAGGCGGAATTTCTCATGTTCCACCGGGACAAAGTTACAGACAAAGAGCAGTGTCTCCTCCGGTTTGTCCGTCTTCCTCTCGAAGATCACGATATTCTCGTCATTGTAAGTGCAGTTGATCCACTCGAAGCCTTCCGGCTCATAGTCCATTTTATAGAGAGCCGGCTGTGTGCGGTACAGGTGGTTTAACGCCTTCACATAATCCCTCATCTGGCTGTGGATATCGTACTTCAAGAGTCCCCATTCCAGACTCTCCTTCTCGTTCCACTCGTCCATCTGACCGAAATCCTGGCCCATAAAGAGCAGTTTCTTACCAGGATGCCCCATCATGAACCCATAGGCGGTACGGAGGTTTGCGAACTTTTTCTCCTGGGTGTCCCCCGGCATTTTTCCAGCCATGGAACCTTTTCCGTGGACCACCTCATCGTGTGAGAATACGAGAACAAACTTCTCACTGTATGCGTACAGCATGCTGAAAGTCAGCTCTCCATAATGGTCATGGCGGAAATACGGGTCGCACTGCATGTAATCGAGGAAATCATTCATCCAGCCCATATTCCACTTGAAGTCAAAGCCGAGTCCTCCGTCATTCTCATCGCCGGAAACCTTCGGCCATGCTGTGGATTCCTCCGCGATCAGGACTGCGCCCTCTGTGTCCCGTGCAAAGATGGAATTCAGGTGTTTCAGGAATTCCACCGCCTCCAGGTTCTCATTTCCGCCGTACATGTTCGCGATCCACTCGCCCGCGTTCTTTCCATAATCAAGATACAGCATGGATGCCACAGCGTCCATCCGGATCCCGTCGGCGTGAAACTCCCTCGCCCAGTATAAAGCGTTGGAGATCAGGAAGTTCGATACCTGCGGACGGCCGTAATTGTAGATCAGCGTTCCCCAGTGCGGATGTGATCCCTGGCGCGGGTCCTTGTGCTCGTAGAGACAGGTCCCGTCAAAGGCCGCGAGACCATGCGCATCACGCGGGAAATGGGCCGGAACCCAGTCGAGGATGACGCCGATCCCCTCTTTATGCATATAGTCCATAAACGCCTTAAAATCGTCCGGAGTCCCGAAACGACTCGTCGGCGCATAGTAACCGGTCACCTGGTAACCCCAGGACTCATCGAGCGGGTGCTCCATCACCGGGAGAAGCTCCACATGGGTGTAGCCCATCTCCTTGACGTAAGCAGCAAGTTTTTCCGCGATCTCCCTGTAATTATAAAACTGGCTGCCGTTGATGTCATCCCCATTTTCATCCTGAGCTACCGGTTTCTGCATCCAGGAGCCGAGATGGACCTCATAGATCGACATCGGCGAGTCCTTCAGCCGGTCTTTTGCCGCTTTTCTCTTTTCGATCCACTCGCCATCGTTCCACTGATAATCAGTCATATCCCAGATCACGGACGCCGTATTCGGTCGGAGCTCTGAGAAATTCGCATACGGATCCGCCTTTAACATCGGATCTCCCGCTTTTGTCTTGATCTCATATTTATAGATCGCACCCGGCTTCAGTCCCGGAATAAAGATCTCATAGATCCCAGACGGTCCGCGTTTTTTCATCTGGTGGCGTCTTCCGTCCCAGAAGTTGAAGTCGCCCACAACACTGACACGCATCGCATCCGGAGCCCAGACTGCAAAGTGCACTCCGGAGATCCCGGCTTCCACGGTCGGGTGCGCGCCAAACTTTTGATAGGAATCATAATAGATCCCGGCGCCGAATTTCTTTACTTCCGCCTCGGTAAACGCGGTGTAGAACTGGTAACTGTAGGGATCCACGATCTCCTCACTGTCCCCGTCCTCGTAAGTCACGAGAAAATGGTACGGCACTAACTCCAGACGGTCCTCAAGAAGGACTGCGAAGAATCCGTTCTCATCCGCCATCTCCATCGGAAAGCTTTCTTCCCCGATCTTTACGGAGACTTTCGCCGCATTCGGAAGGAACGCCTGGATCAGAAGTCCTTCCTTTATTACATGTTCCCCTAAAAGCCGTCCCGGATCGCTCGCCTCAGAATATACGAGTTCCTCGATCCCGGCCCAGTCCATCAGATCATATAAGATTTTTTCCATAAGCACTCCCCCTGTCGTGTTCCAATGCCGTTTTCCGGCATGGTCCACAAAGACCTGTCCATTTCTGGAATTTTCTGCGGCTGCGGATATCTGTTTCCTGATGTCCGAAGCCATTTTTTTCTTAACAATATTTTAGCATCATCATCTCTCTGATACAAGTGGCAGTATCGGCAAATATCCGTTTTTCCATCCGCATGGCGCTCCCGCATATTTTCCCATTAAAAAATTCCTTACCTTTTTCGAAATTCTCTTGCGAAACTTGACAATTTATCATAAACTCTTTATTGTATGTTGTGATGCCAGGGTCAAAAGTCCGGAAATCCGATGCCGGCTTGCCTGCAGGAAGATTTTTGAATCTGGGATCTGCCAAAAACAGGAATGTTTTTGAGTATATTAGTCAAACGAGGTTATCATCTTTATATGGAAAATAACGGAAAAGAAAAGAAAGAAAAAACAGGCTGGGTAGCGGAGCTGATCAGCTGGGTCCAGGTTCTTGTATCCGCCGCCGTCATTGCCTTCGTTCTCACGACTTTTGTCATCGCAAACAGTGAGATCCCGACCGGTTCCATGGAAAACACCATCATGGCAGGAAGCCGCGTCATCGGCTCCAGGCTGCACTACAAATTCGCAGATCCGGAACGCGGAGATGTCGCGATCTTCGTCTTTGGCTGGCAATGCCCGGAATGCAACGCCATCATCGAAGGCGACAAGCAGGATACCTGCCCGGCCTGCGGTTCCGAAGTTGGAAAACGTGGTCATACGATCTACTATGTAAAGCGTGTGATCGGTATGCCGGGTGATGTCATCGATATCATCGACGATAAGGTCTATCTGAACGGTTCCGACACTCCGCTCGACGAGCCGTATCTGGCAGAACCGATGAACCAGCATGAAACTTACCATTTTGAAGTTCCGGAAAACTGCTACTTTATGATGGGCGACAACCGAAATTATTCTCTGGATGCCCGCTACTGGCAGAATCACTACATTTCCAGAGACAAGATGGTTGCAAAGGTATTCTTCGAATACTTCCCGACACCGAAGGTAATCCACTAATCGGCAAAATCCGCGACCACAACGGTATCATACGGAATTTTCAGTTCAGAAAATTCCTACCCATGAAAAGTAACAAATATTTCACTTACACAGGAGACAAATTATGAAAAAGGTTGTAAAGTTCGGCGGCAGCTCTCTCGCAAGTGCCCGTCAGTTTAAAAAAGTAAAGGCGATCATCGACGCCGATAAGACACGCTGCTATGTCGTTCCGTCCGCTCCGGGAAAGAGAGACAGCAAAGACACAAAAGTAACTGACATGTTATACCAGTGCTACGATGCAGCCAGCACAGGACAGAGCTACAAGCGCATTCTCGACCAGATCAAAAAGCGCTACACAGACATCATCGACGGTCTTGAGCTCAACTTAAACCTTGACTTTGAATTTTCAAAGATCGAAGAAAATTTCTTAAATAAAGTCGGACGCGACTATGCGGCTTCCAGAGGAGAATATTTAAACGGTCTCATCATGGCAAACTACCTCGGATTCACCTTCGTGGACGCGGCTGACGTGATCCGTTTCGATGCAGACGGAAACTTCCTCTCCGAGGAGACAAACGAGGAGATGAGAGAACACCTCGCTTCCTTAAAGCAGGCTGTCATCCCGGGATTCTACGGTGCTAAGCCGGATGGAACAATCCACACCTTCTCCCGCGGCGGCTCCGATATCACAGGTTCCATCGTTGCCCGTGCGATCCAGGCTGATCTCTATGAGAACTGGACCGATGTCTCCGGTTTCCTTGTCGCTGACCCGAGGATCGTCGACAATCCGGCTCCGATCGAAACGATCACTTACACAGAGCTCCGTGAGCTCTCCTACATGGGCGCAAGCGTTCTCCACGAGGATGCGATCTTCCCGGTAAGAAAAGAGGGAATCCCGATCAACATCCGCAACACAAACCGTCCGGAAGATCCGGGTACCATGATCGTTGAGAACACCAGCAAACGCCCGCGCTACACGATCACAGGCGTTGCAGGAAAGAAAGGCTTCTGCGCAGTGAACATCGACAAGGCGATGATGAACTCCGAAGTCGGTTTTGGGAGAAAAGTCCTTGAGGTCTTTGAGAAGAACGGCATCTCCTTCGAACATATGCCGTCCGGGATCGATACGATGTCCGTTCTCGTCCATCAGGATGAGTTCCAGGAGAAAGAGCAGTCCGTTCTTGCAGGAATCCAGCGTGCAGTTCACCCGGATATCGTGACTCTCGAGTCCGATCTCGCAGTGATCGCAGTCGTAGGACGCGGCATGAAAGCAATGCGCGGGACTGCTGCAAGAATCTTCGCAGCACTTGCACACGCAAAGATCAACGTTAAGATGATCGACCAGGGATCCAGTGAACTGAACATCATCATCGGTGTCACAGATGACGATTTCGAGCCGGCGATCCGCGCGATCTATGATATTTTTGTAAAGACAGAGTTATAAGGGATCGCAATTCCATAAATTCTTAAAAATCCCCATGCACCGGTGAATGTTTCATAGCGGTGTGTGGGGATTTTTTTAATGAATCATCTTCGCACGAGTGTACATCTCAGACACGCAGTGCCTCTTTATTGAATAAAAAATTTTCTAAACAAGCGAAAACAAGCTTCGCGAGTTTCCACTTGTTATCGCTACAGTCGCCAAGTTCTCGCGCAAGCGCGGACTTTGACTCGTTGTTCGCGTAAAATAAAACTCCCCACACCGGTCATGTCCTCCGGTACAGGGAGCTTTTCCTGTCACTTTTCAATTCTTTATTCCGACTTGACTTCCTTCCACAGCGCACTGTAGAGGTCATCCGCCTCGGTTCCGAGATAACTGTATACCTCAGAGTTTTCCAGCTTATCGGTATCCGGGAATACAGCTTTGTTCTCCTGATATTCCGGATCCAGAAGGTCGAACGCAGCCTTGTTCGGCGTCGCGTAGGTGATGTACTCGAAGTTCTTCACCGCGATATCCGGACGGCAGAGGAAGTTGATCCACTTCTCCGCATTCTCTTTGTTCTTCGCATTGTACGGGATCACCCAGGAATCGATCCAGATGTTTGTTCCCTCTTCCGGAAGTACATACTCCAGATCATAATCAAGATTCAGCGTCTCCGCCTCCTCCTGCAGATAGAGCAGCTCACCGGAATAGATGACTCCTACCGCCGCCTCACCGTTCAACATCTTGTCGCGGACCTGATCCACGACATAGGCCTGTACGAGCGGTTTCTGTGCGAGAAGCAGCTTCTTCGCCTCCTGGAGCTCCGCCTCATCGGTCGTATTCATCGAATAGCCGAGTTCCTTGAGCGCCACCATAAAGGCGTCGCGGACGCTGTCCTGCATCAGGATCTCGCCCTTTAAGCGCTCATCCCAGAGATCCGACCATTTCGTCGGTGCCGGAACTCCGAGTTCTTCCAGTTTCTGGACATTGTAGATGATCCCGACGGTTCCCCATGTATACGGAACAGAATAGCGGTTATCCGGGTCAAATGCCTTCGACTTTTCAAGGTAAACCTGGTCGATGTTTTTGATGTTCGGAACATTGTCAAAATTGATCTCCGCAAGAAGTCCGTTCTCCGCCATCTTCTGGATCATATAGTCGGATGGACATACGACGTCGTAATTCACGCCGCCGGCCTCGATGACCGGGTACATCTCCTCGTTCGTCTCGAAAAGGTCATAGGTCACATGGATCCCGGTCTCCGCCTCAAATTCGTCTATCACGCTCTCATCGATGTATTCGCCCCAGTTGTATACATAGAGCTCATCCGAGTGGGAGGAAGAAAAGTGCAGGTAGCTGGTATATGCCACGCTTCCAACGATCAGGAAGGAGGCAAGCACGATCGCTGCCTTTCCGGTCCATGCCGGTTTCTTTCCGCGGTCCGGTGCTGCGTTCGGTCCGAAGCTGCCCGCTCCCGCCTTCGCCTGCGGTTTTGCCGGAGCAAAGTTTGTAATGAGTAGCAGCGCGAGCACAGTCACAAAGATCACTGTGGAGAGCGCGTACATGGACGGCTTGATGCCGCGGCGCACCTCACTGTAGATCAGCGTGGACAGGGTGTTGATCCCGGCGCCTTTTGTGAAGTGGGTGATGATAAAATCATCCAGAGACATCGTAAACGCCATCAGGAAGCCCGATAACACGCCCGGAAGGATATCAGGGAAGACAACCTTGAAAAACGCCTTTACAGGGCCTGCTCCGAGGTCCATGGCCGCCTCGTAAGTGTTCCGGCTCGTCTGTTTTAGCTTCGGCATAACGCTTAACATCACATACGGCACGTTGAACGTGATGTGCGCAAAAAGGATCGTCTTGAATCCCAGGGAGATACCGAACGCGATGAACATCAGCATCAGGGAGATGCCGGTCACGATATCGGAGTTTAACATCGGGATATTGTTGAGTCCCATGCAGATCGTTCTCGGGAGCTTCTTCATCGAGGAGATCCCGATCGCCGCGGCCGTTCCGAGGATCGTCGCGATCAGCGCCGACAGGAAGGCAATCAGCAGCGTATTATAGAGGGCGTCCATGATCGACGCGCTCTCAAACATCTGTTTATACCACTGTAACGTGAACCCGCCCCACTGGGATCTCGATTTCGAGCTGTTGAAGGACAGGACCATCATGACGAGGATCGGTGCATATAAGAAGATCAGTACCAGCACCAGATAAAAATCCTCAAAAAATTTCTTCAGTCTTTCTCTTACGGTTTTCATCAGAATGCAGTGCCCTCCCCATTCTTATCGTATTTTGCGATCATGGTCATGCTGAGAAGGATGAAGATCATGAGCACCATGGAAAGTCCGGCACCGAGGTTCCAGTTGCTTCCCTTTGTAAATTCCTGCTCGATGACGTTTCCGATGAGCAGGATCTTGCTGCCGCCCAGGAGGTTTGAAATAACGAACGTCGTGAGCGCCGGGACAAACACCATCGTGATCCCGCTGACAATGCCCGGAACGCTCAACGGGATCAGGATCTTTGTGAGTGTCTGGTAATTATCCGCTCCGAGGTCCCGCGCAGCATTGATCACATTGTCATCGATCTTCACGAGTGTGTTGTAGATCGGCAGGACCATGAACGGCAGGAAATTGTAGACCATGCCGAGAATGATCGCCGCCGGAGTGTTGATGATCGCAACATTCGGCAGATGCAGCAGCGTGAGGAAGGTATTGATCACACCGTTCTTCTCAAGCAGGGTCTGCCACGCCATGGTTCTTAAAAGGAAGTTCATCCACATCGGAAGGATAAAGATAAACACCACAAAGCTTCCTTTTCCGATATGGCGCTTTCTTAAGATCAGCGCCAGCGGATATGCGAGGATCAGACAGATCACCGTGCTGACACCCGCGAGAAGTAAGGACAGCCACAGCGCCTTTAAATGCTCGGAGGAACCGATCGCCAGGATATTTGCCAGCGTGAACGCGCCGCTGCGGTCCGTCAGACCATAGTAAAATACCATGAGCAGCGGGATCACGGTAAATCCCGCCATCCATATGATATAAGGATAAGCCAGAAATCTGGATGCTTTTCTATTCATTGACTCCAACGGCCTCCTCGTCCTCGGACTCCGGCTTGTTCATAATCTGGATATCGAACGGATCCACATGAATGCCGACTTTCTGTCCGACCGGGAACATGTCCGTGCTGTGGACCAGCCACTCGTAGCCGTCCGGGGTCGTCACTTCCATCTCGTAGTGTACGCCTTTGAAGATCAGGTGTGTAACAACGCCCTGGAGAGTGCCGTTCTCCGGCTTCACAAGATCGATATCCTCCGGCCGGATCACCACGTCGACCGGCTTGTTGTTTCCGAATCCTTTATCCACACAGGCGAATTTCGCGCCGAAGATCTCCACAAGCTCGTCGTGGATCATCGTTCCACCCACGATATTGCTCTCGCCGATAAAGTCCGCGACAAAGGCATTTTCCGGCTCATTGTAGATCTGCTCCGGCGTTCCCATCTGCTGGATATAGCCCTGGTTCATGACAACGATCGTGTCGGACATCGTGAGCGCCTCTTCCTGGTCGTGGGTGACATAGATAAAGGTGATTCCCAGCTCATTTTTCAGGCGGATCAGCTCATATTGCATGTCCTGGCGGAGCTTCAGGTCGAGAGCGCCGAGCGGCTCGTCGAGAAGCAGAAGCTTCGGCTCGTTTACGATCGCGCGGGCGATGGCAATCCGCTGCTGCTGGCCGCCGCTTAAAGAATCCACGCTCCGGTTCTCAAATCCGTCAAGGTTTACAAGTTTCAATGCATATTTGATCTTATCATCAATATAGCTCTTCGATTTGCCTTTGATCTTCAGACCGAACGCGATGTTCTCCGCAATACTCATGTGCGTGAACAGGGCGTACTTCTGAAACACTGTATTTAACTGGCGCTTGTTCGGCGGCATATTTGTGATGTCTTCCCCATCAAAGATCACCTGACCTTTATCCGGTTTCTCAAACCCACCGATGATTCTTAAGGTCGTTGTCTTTCCGCAGCCGCTCGGGCCGAGCAGCGTCACGAAGGAGTTTTCCTTTACGGAAAGGCTCAGATCGTCGAGGATCAGATCCCCGTCATAACTCTTAAAAATGTGGGACAAATCAATGAGCGGATGCTCCATTCCTTTTTCCTCCTGATGTAAACAGATTTCATACGATAGATTCCGCTGTTTTTGTGTTCGGCTTGAATGTATTTTTATACATGGTTTTCTTCAGATATACGAAAAACGGCAAAATGCCTATCATAGTATATTTACGCATTGTTTTCCCGTTCTGTCAATAGATTTCTCTTGTTTCTTTTTCTTGTTTTTTGTACACGATCGCATCCATACAATTTTCAGATTTCAGTTAACAAACCGGTCAGATTATGATAAAATGAGTACATCTATGAATCTCCGGAGGAGGTTGGCAAAATCGGCAGTTTTTGCGTCTCCGGACATCGAAAGCAAAGGGGAATTTACCTATGACTGGAAAATACATGGCCTATGTTGGCTCTTATTCCTATACGGGAAAGGCAAAAGGGATCACCGTATATGATGTTGATGTGGAGGCAGGAAAATTCATCTACCGCTGCGAAGTGGAAGTGGACAACTCTTCCTATCTGAAATCATCCCAGAACGGAAAAATCCTGTACTCTATCGCCGATGAGGGCGTTGTCGCGTTCCGCGTTCTTCCAAATGGAAGTCTCGCACGTTTAAACAGTGCTAAGATCAAGGGCATGCGCGGATGCCACCTTTCTACGAGCAAAGCAGATGACTATATCTTTATCTCCGGTTTCCACGATGGAAAGATCACGGTCCTTCATCTGAACGAGGACGGATCGGTCGGAGATATCGCCGACGGTGTCTTCCACAAGGGACTTGGCTCCGTCGCTGAGCGAAGCTTCCGTC
Source organism: Pilosibacter sp. NGB245 (assembly GCF_057397225.1). NCBI lineage: Bacteria > Bacillati > Bacillota > Clostridia > Eubacteriales > Clostridiaceae > Pilosibacter > Pilosibacter sp. NGB245. The sequence goes on from NZ_CM171584.1 coordinate 2,995,020, forward strand.
CGCATGTGAGCTGCAGCCGCCTGACTCCGGACGAGCGCTTCTTAATGGTCGCAGACCTCGGGATCGACCAGATCAAAGTTTACCGTTTTGACCATAAGGACGGAAAGATCGCTCTCGTGGACACGATCCGCTGTGAGCTCGAATCCGCCCCGAAATATTTCATGTTCAGCTCCGACGGCCGTTTCTTCTATGTCCTGTATGAGATGAAAAATGTGATCGAGGTTTATTCCTATAAAGAAGGCGAACGTGTTCCGATCGTCGAGAAGATCCAGACGATCTCATCCACAGGAAGCAAACCGAACCAGCTGACCGCTGCCTGTGCGATGCATTTCTCCCCGGATGAGAAACATGTATTCTGTAGCAATGCCGGCGACAATACGGTGTCCATGTACGACCGCGATGATGAGACCGGAATGCTGACCCTGCGCTTCTGTCTTCCGATCAGCGGGGATTATCCGAAGGATATCGCGATCTTCCCGGGCGGAGAACATCTCGCTTCTATCAACCACGAGGGAAGTATTTCCTTCTTTAAGATCGACTATGAAAAAGGTCTTCTTGTCATGAGCGACCGCAGCATCAAGGTCAATGAGCCGAACTGCTGTGAAATTGTAAAGATTGGAGATTAAAATAACATGGCAGCAGGTTCTACCATCGGCACAATATTTAAAGTAACAACCTGGGGAGAATCCCACGGAAAAGCCATCGGCGTTGTCGTTGACGGCTGCCCGGCGGGACTTCCTTTAGAGGAATCCGATATCCAGAAACTTTTAGACCGAAGGAAACCGGGACAGAGCCGCTTTACGACCCAGCGAAAAGAGGGAGATGAGGTCGAGATCCTCTCCGGCGTTTTCGAGGGAAAGACAACCGGAACCCCGATCTCCATGATCGTGCGGAACACAGACCAGCGTTCCAAAGACTACTCCAATATCGCTTCCTGTTTCCGCCCGGGACATGCCGACTACACGTTTGAGGAAAAATACGGATTCCGCGATTACCGCGGCGGCGGACGTTCCTCCGCCCGTGAGACGATCGGCCGTGTTGCGGCGGGTGCGATCGCTGAAAAGTTCTTAAAACAGTTAAATATCTCTGTGACTGCCTATGCGAAATCGATCGGTCCGGTTGAGGTATCCCCGGAGCGCATGGACCTTTCAGAGATCCCGAATAACCAGTTCTGTCTCCCGGATGCGGACTCCGCAAAGGAGGCGGAGCACTATCTTGACCAGAAGATCGCAGAATGTGACTCCGTCGGCGGAGTCGTTGAGTGTGTGATCTCCGGTCTTCCGGCCGGTCTCGGTGAGCCGGTCTTCGAAAAGCTGGATGCCAACCTCGCAAAAGCGATCCTCTCGATCGGTGCTGTCAAAGGTTTTGAGATCGGAGACGGATTTGCCGCGACGAAAGCGTGCGGATCGGAAAATAACGATGAATTCCGTATGGATGGAGATAAGATCGTGAAGGAGACGAACCATGCCGGCGGCGTTCTCGGCGGCATCAGCGACGGAAGTGCTGTGATCTTCCGCGCCGCATTCAAGCCGACTCCATCGATCGCAAAATCCCAGGAGACAGTGACAAAGGACGGCGAGAATATCGATCTCGTGATCCACGGTCGTCACGACCCGGTGGTTGTTCCGAGAGCTGTTGTTGTAGTCGAATCTATGGCTGCGATCACCGCGATGGATATGCTCTTAATGTCCATGACTTCCAGACTTGACCTGATCCAGATGTTCTTCCAGGTGGAGAATGTCGATGATTCACCGGAACAGTAATATTGATCCGATTCCCACATGGCAGAGAGTCTGCTCTCTGTTCATGGAATAATAGTAAATAACAGGAGAAGAAAGAAATGAAAATCGCAATCGCTAACGACCACTCAGCTGTAGAGCTGAAAAACATCATCAAGGAGCACCTCGAGAGCAATGGCTACGAAGTATTAAACCTCGGAACAGACTCCACAGAGAGCTGTGATTACCCGGTATACGGTGAGAAGGTTGGCCGCGCAGTCGCTGACGGCGAAGCAGATCTCGGAATTGCCATCTGCGGAACCGGCGTCGGCATCTCTTTAGCTGCCAACAAGGTAAAAGGCATCCGCGCATGTGTCTGCAGCGAGCCGTACACCGCAAAGCTTTCCAGAATGCATAACAACTCCAACATTCTCGCGTTTGGTGCACGCGTTGTCGGAAGTGAGCTCGCAAAGATGATCGTTGACGAGTGGCTGAACGCAAGCTTTGAGGGTGGCCGCCACCAGAGACGTGTGGATATGATCATGGATATTGAGAATAAGTAATTGACGATAAAAACCCCCGAAGTGTACCAGACTTCGGGGGTTTTGTTTTATCTTCTGTTCGCCTTCTCCACATGAACGCTCTTACCTTTGATCTTCACATGGTTCATCGCATCCATGACGATATCGGCCTGGTCCTTCGGTACTTCGACGAAGGTGTATTTGTCGTACATATCGATGCTGCCGACAAGACGGCCCGGGATTCCGGATTCTCCGGCGATCGCGCCTAAAATGTCTCCCGGCTTCACATTCTGGTTCTTTCCGAGGTTGATGAACAGTCTCGTCATGCCGCCTCTGGCATTCTTTCTGTCCACATATTCCTCGTCATCGCCTCTGCCGCGTCTGCGTCCGTTTCTTCCGCGGTCATTTCTGCCGCCGCGGCGGTCGAGATCATCAAGGTCGCGGAGCGGTCTTCCCTCATCCACGATATCCTCGTAGTCATCTCCCATCGCCATCTTTAAGAACGCTGCTGCGAGCTCTAAGGAAGTATAATCCTCCGCGAGCAGGCGCTTTTCGATAATATCTGTCATGCGCTCGAGGTCGCTGTCCTCACCGATATGCTGCTGCACATCGTCCAAGATTTTCTCCGCCTTGATCGCTGTGACGTCATCTAAGGACGGGATCGGCTGCGGAACGATCTTTGTCTTACAGAATCTCTGGATGTCACGGAGTTTGTAGACTTCGCTTCCGACTGCAAGGCTGAACGCACGTCCCTCTCTTCCGGCACGTCCGGTACGCCCGATTCTGTGTACATAATACTCGTCATCCTGCGGGATATCGTAGTTGAATACCGCTTCCACGTCGTCCACGTCGATTCCTCGTGCAGCGACATCCGTTGCAACAAGAATCTCGGTCGCTCCGTTCCGGAAGCTGCTCATAACGCGGTCTCGCTGCTCCTGCTTTAAGTCTCCGTGAAGACCTTCCGCGAAATATCCGCGTCCCTGAAGCGCCTGTACCAGCTCATCTACCTGCTTTTTCGTGTTGCAGAATGCAACAGAGAGCTTCGGGGAATAGAGGTCCAACAGACGGCACATTACTTCCACTTTGTTTCTCGGTTTTACTTCATAATAATACTGGGTTACCTTCGGAACCGTCAGTTCCTTCTTTACGACCTGGACCATCTTCGGGTCTTTCTGGAACTTCTGGGCAATCTGGGCGATCGCGTGCGGCATCGTCGCGGAGAACATCACGGTCTGGCGCTCCTCCGGAAGTTCACCGAGGATCGTCTCCATGTCCTCAAGGAATCCCATGTTTAACATCTCATCCGCCTCATCGAGAACGACCGTGTGGATCGCATCGGTGCGGATCGTCTTTCTTCTCATGTGGTCCATCACACGTCCCGGGGTTCCGACGATGATCTGGACTCCGCCCTTTAAGGAACGGATCTGCTTTACGATTTCCTGTCCGCCGTATACCGGGAGGATCTTGATCCCGGACATATATTTCGCAAGACGGCGAAGTTCTTCCGCTACCTGGATCGCAAGTTCTCTTGTCGGGCAGAGGATCATTGCCTGTGTCTTTCTGTTTTCCGGATCCATCTTCATAAGAAGCGGGATTCCAAACGCTGCTGTCTTACCGGTTCCTGTCTGGGCCTGACCGATCATATCGTGGCCTTCCATCTCAACCGGGATCGCCTGGGCCTGGATCGGGGACGCTGCCTCAAATCCCATATCGGTAACTGCGCGGAGGATCCGCGGGTCTAAATTAAGTTCATCAAATCTGATTGTTTCCATTCAATATCCTTTCTGTTTTGTCTGCATAACGATTCCATGCCTCGGATATATTCCTATATCATATGGAATTTTCCATTCAGAAAATTCCTGCCCGTGAAAAGTCCCGATATTTCTTCCTTACTTTTCTATAACGATTCACCCGGATTCCCGGATTTCCATACCGGTCACAGAATTCTATATACAATGCTGACAGCTGCCTTTTGATTTCCAGCCGTGCGGGGTGCAAATGTAAAATATCTTATAACATAGAAAGAAAAAAGTCAAGCAAAAGCCTGCAAGGAAACAGAAAACCCCGGAAAACATGTTTTTGACGCCATGTTTTTCGGGGAAACTGCCTGATTTGCAGTGTTTCGGTCATACGTGAAATAATCTGAACAACTGCCTGTATCATGTCATAAAATGATTCTTTTTATAACCGTGTATGATTCTTTCCGCTATACACGGTAAATGAACATCCTCTACACCTCTTTTTTATGGTAGCACAGATATCCGAACGCCGCCGCAACGCCAACCGAGTAGATCACGAAGGTGCATGCAAACGGAAGCTTTGCATTTACAGAATAGATAAATCCGGCTGTCAGGGAACCCGCGATACTTCCCAGGGACTGGGTCGCGTTGAAGAATCCCATGACAAGGTTTTTCTGTTTCGGATCCGCCTGATTCGCCACCATGTTCTGGAGGACCGGGACGCTGACGGAGTAACCCGCATAGACAAGGATGCTGAAGAAGATGAAGATTCCGATATTCACGGAGATCAACGTTCCGATCGCCGCCAGCGCACAGAAGGCGGTGAGGACGACCATGGACTTTTTGACATTCGTCTTTTTGATGATCCAGATGCAGAGACTCATATTTGCGATAAAGGATACGAAACCAACGCCTGCCTTGATAATTCCGTTGTAGGAGGAAGTCAGACCAAGCTGTGCCTTTAAGTAATAGTTGAAAGCCTGGTCAAAACCGGTATTTCCGAAGTTGATAAAGATATTGATCGCGAACAGGAACACAAACGCCATGCACATAAAGTTTTTGCTGTCGATGAACGCCTGGAACGGATTTGCCTCTTTCATGAGCTGTTTTGCCGGAATATCCTTTAAATTTGCGGTACTGTCCGGCTCGCAGATCATAAAGAACGCAACTGCGACCGCGATCAGGGTTCCCGCCTGCACCAGGAATGCCAGCCGAACGGAAAACTCGCCTAAGAAGCCGCCAATCATATAGCCGAACGCACTGGCCACACTCTTGATCGTCGCGCTGTAAGTCAGATATTTTCCCTGGTCTTCCGGGTTTGACTTGTTTACGATGTAAGTCAGGAAGCTTACAAAGATCCCGCCGGTAAAGAGTCCCGCGAACATTCTCGCGAGGATGATCATGAGTTCCGTAGTCGCGTAGGCGAACCAGATCTGTGCCACGCCGTATCCAAGACAGCAGATCAATAAGGAAAGTCTCGAGGAAATATAGTTATTGATCTTTCCCCAGAACGGCGACAGCAGGAAATTCGTGATCAGCATGACTGCCAGCGCCACGCCAAACATATAGTCGTGGAGGCGGAGTTCCTGGATCACCGTCGGCGTTACCGGATGGGCAAAGTTCGCTGCCAGGTTGAATACGACCATGGCGGCGAAAAAGGCGAAAAATCTCATTTTGTACTTCATAGGCGGTGTCTTCCTTTGTCTTTATTCAGTTTCTGCCGGGCAGGCATTTCCAGTCGGCAACATTGCCTGCATCATGGCACACAAAGCCATATTGCGATCCGGATGCGCTTATCCATCAAGAACTGTTCTATCTTTTCTGTATTTACTTCGCTTTTTACAGAAAATTCGCATAATTCAAGTTTAAACGGATACAGTCGAAATGTCAAGCGCAAAACATCGCGGTGACCACTGCTGTTAAATAAAAAATACCTCTGAAGCAGATCTGTTTTTTCAACCAGTCTGCTTCAGAGGTATCTTCTCACATATCATGTTTCCCATGCGTCTGAGCGGGATTTCACGGCATCTTTTCTAAAAGTTTTCTTCTACCCATCTTCGTCTCCTGCAGATCAGACTTTAAACCGGTAGCCGACTCCCCAGATCGTCTCGATATACTGCGGTTTTGCCGTATTCATCTCGATCTTTTCACGGATCTTCTTAATGTGAACTGTGACGGTCGCAATATCGCCGATGGATTCCATATCCCAGATCTTTGAGAAGAGTTCTTCCTTTGTAAATACATGATTCGGGTTCTGGGCGAGGAACGCCAGAAGGTCGAATTCCTTTGTCGTAAAGTTCTTCTCCTCGCCGTTTACATAGACGCGGCGGGCGGTCTTATCGATCTTTAAGCCACGGATCTCGATAATGTCGTTTGCCGGGGTTCCGCTTCCGATCAGTCTCTCGTAACGGGAAAGATGGGCTTTGACTCTCGCTACCATCTCACTCGGGCTGAACGGCTTGGTGATATAATCATCCGCGCCGAGGCCGAGACCGCGGATCTTGTCGATATCGTCTTTTTTCGCGGAGATCATGATGATCGGGGTGTTTTTTGTCTCCCTGATCTTTTTGCAGATTTCAAATCCATCAACGCCCGGAAGCATCAGATCCAGGATAAAAAGATCAAATTCTTCCGACATGGCTCTCTTTAAGCCTGCTTCCCCATCATTTTCTATTTCAACTTCAAAGCCCGATAATTCCAGATAGTCTTTCTCGAGCTCTGCAATACTTTCCTCATCTTCCACGATCAGAATTTTGCTCATATTGTTGTTTCCTCCTATTAATCTGCTGTCGTCTTTCTCAGCACAAAATGGATCTCTGTTCCGATCCCTTCCTTGCTCGTCGCCCAGATCTTTCCGCCGTGATCCTCGATGATCTTCTTTACGATGGAAAGTCCGATGCCGCTTCCGCCCTTGCTGGAATTTCTCGAAGAATCAGTCCGGTAGAACCTGTCAAAGATGTACGGAAGCTCCTTCTGGCCGATCCCCTTTCCATTATCCTCGATCTCGATCTGGACAAAATCACCGACATCAAGGATCCGGATATTGATGATCCCATGCTTTTTGTCCATATATTTCAATGAATTTCCGATGATGTTGTTGATCACGCGCTTCATCTGCTCCGCGTCGGCGATCACCATCACGTCCTCATCCACAAAGTTAAAGTAGCCGAGCTCGATTCCTCTCGCTTCAAGCTCCAGGCCGACTTCCTCCACACAGTCACGGAAATAGTTTGCCACATTGATCTTTGAAAATGTGTACGGGATCTTATTTGTGTCGATCTTTGAGTAGAATGTCAGCTCATTGATCAGACGGTCCATATCATTCGCCTTATTGTAGATCGTCCGGATATATTTGTCCCGTTTCTCCGGCGAGGACGCGACACCTTCCATCAGTCCTTCCGCGTATCCCTTGATCGCTGTGATCGGGGTCTTTAAGTCGTGGGAGATGTTGCTGATCAGTTCCTTGCTCTCTTTGTCGTACTGGATCTTCTCCTCCGTGGATTCCTTCAGCCGGATCCTCATCTCCTCAAAGTTCTGGCAGAGCTGCCCGATCTCATCATCATCCTCAACGTCAAGAGTAAAGTCCAGATTGCCGTCACGGATCTGTTTTGTCGCCTCCTGGAGCTTTCCAATCGGCCATAAGATCGACCGGTATACCCACGCCGTCAGCATACCTCCGGTGATAAAAAGGATCATCGCGCTGCTGAGGAACATCTCCGTGATCAGGGATTTCACCTCCGGGATCACGTCCACCACGTTTGTCACGAGGTAGATCCCGATCCGGCATCCATCCGAAAGTTCAAATTCACGCTGTTTGATCAGGTGTTCCGTATTCTTATCCAGATAATTTCCCCACGAATCCACATCATTGATCTCCGCATAATCCGAGATCTGGCTCTCGAGCACCGATGCCGCTTCCTCATTTCCCGAATAGAAGAGTTTTCCATTCTTTGTCACCATCAAAAAGGAGTGCTTTAATTTCATCTGGTCATTCAGCGTTGCCAGATAAGTCAGGTCCTCGAAGTCAGACGGATCATTTTTGATTTCCTCCTCGATCTCTTTCTGGATACTCTCTGTCAGATGGCTGAACACGCGGATCGACGCGCCTGCCGAGAGATCCACCTGGCCGACTCCATATGTCTCACTGAATACCCGGTTCTGATATGTGCTGAGTCCCATGATCGCGATATAGATCAGGATGATCGGCACCACCGTGATCGTACAAAAGGTTACCAGTAATTTTGTTCGTATTTTCATGAGCGTCCGCGCGCTCCCTTCTTATTTTTCATCCGGTCTTCCGGTCATTCATCCGTTGTCAGGACTCCTGTCTGTATACAGAAAACCGACATATGATAAGTATAACACAACTCAGGGGTGGTGTTTATAAAAGTATTCTAAAATGTGGAATCTTCACATTGTTATCGCGACAGTCGCCAGAGTCTTACGCAAGTGTGGACTTTGGCTCATTGTTCGCGTAATATAGAAACAACGGCACAGTTTCCCGAACACCCCGGGGACTGTGCCGCTGCTTCCGATCATTTTCATGATATATGTCCATGATCTTTCTGTTCTTTTATCCTACAGATATTTCTTTAAATCCTCAACCTTGTCGATCTTCTCCCACGGAAGATCTACATCGGTTCTTCCGAAGTGACCGTATGCTGCGGTCTGCTTGTAGATCGGACGGCGGAGATCAAGCATCTTGATGATTCCTGCCGGGCGAAGGTCAAAGTTGTCACGGATGATCTCAACTAACTTCTCGTCGGATACCTTTCCGGTTCCCTCTGTCTCGACCATGATGGAAGTCGGATGAGCAACACCGATCGCATAGGAAAGCTGGATCTCACACTGATCTGCAAGTCCTGCTGCTACAATGTTCTTTGCAACATAACGGGCTGCGTATGCTGCGGAACGGTCTACCTTTGTGCAGTCCTTTCCGGAGAAAGCTCCGCCGCCGTGACGTGCATATCCGCCGTAGGTGTCAACGATGATCTTTCTTCCTGTAAGTCCACTGTCTCCGTGCGGTCCGCCGATCACGAAACGTCCGGTCGGGTTGATGAAGAATTTGGTATCTGCATCTACCATCTCCTGCGGAAGGATCTCATCGAATACATATTTTTTGATATCCTCATGGATCTGCTCCTGAGTCACATTCTCATCATGCTGTGTGGAGAGAACGACTGCATCGAGGCGGAACGGCTTTCCGTTCTCATCGTACTCAACAGTAACCTGGGTCTTTCCATCCGGTCTTAAGTACGGAAGAGTTCCGTTCTTTCTTACCTCTGTGAGACGTCTTGCAAGCTTATGTGCAAGAGCGATCGGGTACGGCATGTACTCCGGTGTCTCGTTTGTAGCGAAGCCGAACATCATACCCTGGTCACCGGCGCCGATCGCGTCTAACTCGTCATCGGTCATGTTGTTCTCTTTGGCCTCGAGTGCCTTGTCAACTCCCATCGCGATATCGGTAGACTGCTCATCGATCGCAGTGAGAACACCGCAGGTATCGCAGTCAAAACCATATTTTGCACGGTCATAGCCGATCTCGCGGACTGTCTCACGGACGATCTTCTGGATATCCACGTATGCCTTTGTTGTGATCTCACCCATTACCATAACAAGACCTGTTGTTGTGCATGTCTCACACGCAACACGGCTCATCGGATCCTGCTCCATTAAAGCGTCGAGGATCGCATCGGAGATCGCGTCGCACATCTTATCCGGATGTCCTTCAGTTACGGACTCGGAAGTAAATAATCTCTTTTCCATTGTAACTCCTTTCGATTTTAAACAAAACAAAAGTCCGCTCATGCTAAGCGGACTTGACAAACTTATCATCGGTCAAATCCTCTTATTGCTCGATTACTCGCTCAGGTTGGCACCTTCCTGCCCTCTCGCGAACGCGATTAACAGGGGTTGCCGTGACTTCACCGGTCCTATGTACCTCCATCACTCTGAATAAGGGATATTGCGAACTTTTTCACATTATGGCCGTAAGCCATCCCATGAATGACTCACGGACTGTATCTTATACGATTCAGAACAGAATGTCAAGCGGGAATCATAAAAAAAGCCCGAAAACCTGGAAAATCGGAAAAAATTCCCATAAATTCCGGGGTTTCGGACCGTTTCTTTATTCTCAGCCGACTCTCAGTCTGAATTTCTGTGCTTCCTTCTCGGAATCTACACGCTCGATCACAGCACCGAGAGAACGAAGTTTCTCTTCAAAATTTTCGTATCCGCGCTCGACATAGCCGATCTCATCAACAGTCGTATATCCGTCTGCAGCCAGTCCTGCAAGCACAAGAGCTGCGCCCGCGCGGAGATCCGGTGCGACGACCTGGGCACCTGTGAAGTTTGTGACACCGTCAACAATGGCAACACTGCCTTCTACCTTGATGTTTGCTCCCATGCGGGAAAGCTCATCCACATATTTGAAGCGGTTCTCAAAAATACTCTCTGTCACCACGCTTGTTCCGTCCGCCAGAGCAAGTGCCACCGTCATCTGCGGCTGCATATCGGTCGGGAATCCCGGGTACGGCAGAGTCTTAAAGTTCATGTGGCGCTGTTTCGGTTTTCCGACTACGCGGATCTCCTCATCGAACTCGACCACTTCACAGCCCATTTCCATCAGTTTTGCGGAGATTGCCTCCAGATGTTTCGGGATCACATTCTTTACGGTGATATCACCGCGGGTAATCGCCGCCGCACACATGAAGGTTCCGGCCTCGATCTGATCCGGGATGATCGAATAATTTGTTCCGTGAAGACGTCTGACTCCTTTGATCCTGATCACATCCGTACCTGCGCCTTTGATGTTCGCACCCATGCTGTTTAAGAAGTTCGCAACATCAACGACATGCGGCTCTTTTGCAACGTTCTCAAGAATCGTCTCGCCCTCGGCCATCGTTGCCGCCATCATGATATTGATGGTTGCTCCGACGGAAACCACATCAAGGTAGATATGGCTTGCGACAAGATCGATCGCGTGGGCTACAACTGCTCCGCGGACGATCTTCACATCGGATCCCAAGGCACGGAAACCCTTTAAATGCTGGTCGATCGGACGGCTTCCGATCGTACATCCGCCCGGAAGCGGAACTTCTGCACTCTTATATTTTCCGAGAAGCGCGCCGATAAAATAATATGACGCGCGGATCTTTCTCATATGCTCATCTTCCACGGTCACGGCGTGGATATTTGCGGCATTGATCCTTACGGTATGGCGGTCGATCCGGTCAACTTTCGCTCCAAGATGACTGATCGCATCCAGGAGAGCATTGATATCGCTGACATCCGGGAGATTATCGATCACAACATCGTCATCCGTCATAATCGCCGCCGCTAAGATTCCCAGAGCCGCATTCTTCGCGCCGCTTATAGTCACTTCACCTACAAGCGGGTTTCCGCCCTTCATAATGTACTGTTCCATTACGCACCTCTATCTATATATCTAAAAAAGGACATAGCTATCCTGCATCCGTCCCAGCTCGTTTTCGTTATGATTATAACATATCTGGGAAAAATGTAAAGTTTTTCTTAAGATACTCCCCTATACCGGTACACAGCAGATAAAATCATACCCCGCTGCGCCGAACATCTGGTTCGCCGTCTCCATGGACAGGACTTCCGTTGTCCCGCTTTCCGGATGGTACACGCGGACATGCGTCTGGTCATAGCCGGTCAGGTACATGCAGGTTCCCTCTCCTGTATACACCAGTACCGGGATATTCTGTCCCACAAAGTACAGGACCTGAACGATACTGCTGCCCGACGCATCCAGAAGGAAGGTTCCGTCTTCCATTGTCTGGTTCTTCTCAAAGGAATCCCGATAGCGCTCCAGCAGAGCGGAACCCGCGGTGAGATCCCTGATATAGAAGGCGCTCGCGCGGTTTCCGCGGACCCAGATGGTCCGGTCACGTCCCGCGGTCACGAATCCCATATGATCGTATGCTGCCTGCGCCGCATCGGCAAAGTCCACAAAACGTCCGAGGAATCGTCCTCGTCCATACGCATAAAATTCCGTAGTCTTACAAGCTGCCGCTGCGATCGGTTTGACTGTCGAACTGCTCTCCGCAAGCTTCGGAGATGTCTGGCGGATCTTTTTCTTTGACGCATCGACATCACGGTCAAGCTGTACAAACATGATCTGACCTTTCTGGTCTGATGCGTACCAGCCGATATCATCCGTCTTTCCTGGAAGGATCTCCGCATTGCAGACAAGCGTGTCCTCAGAATATGCTCCGAAAAATCCGTCCCGGCTGTTCACAGTCTTCATATGGATCCTGCTGTCATCCACAGACACCTCACGAATCCAGGAACCCGGCTTCTCATAATGCATGACCGACTTCATCTCCCGGTCAACGATATCGATGCTGTTCAGATAAGTCCCCATCACACGGCCGTTGGACATCAGATAGTCTCCGCTGTCCCCGGTTCCATAAATGCAGTCGTTTCCGACAAAACCAAGGATCCTCGTTACAGAACCACTCTGTCCGCCCACCTGAGTCTTGTCCCCGGTGTCGAGGTCCATGATCTGGATCGTCTGTGAATCCCAGATCCCGGTATTCTCCTGCCATGCCGCCCGGGAATGGTCCGCGCTGACCGCGAACTGCTCTTTTGTAAGTCCGGAGGCAAGTGCCACATACTCCAGACTCTTTAAGTCGATCCCATAGATCCCGTGATCCATATAGAAGTAGAAGATTCCATTCGTTCCGCGATGGGCAAGTACCGAGAGATCATCTTTTAACTCCTGATAAGGTTCCGACGATGGAATAAAGAATTTTTCTTCCAGCGCATTCTGTCCCATATCATAATGATAGTACGCGATCCCCGTGCTTCCTTCATGTGTTCCGCGGTTCATTCTCCCGTAAACGATAAAATCGATCCCGCCGTCCTCATCGACAGCGAGGATCTCGACGCCATGCTCCGGCACATTGTCCCTGATATCATCGGACGCTGCTCCGCCGAACGCGAACACCCGCGCCCCCACGTTCTCACCGCTGTCGTAAGCCCACAGTTCCCGGTCTGTCACAAATGCCGTATACTGGCCACCTGTGCTCTTTACGGCGTGAACTCCGTCACCGTTTCCGATCCCCAGAAGGATCCTCTTTCCGGAGAACAGTTCCGTGTCTCCGGTGAAAAGTTCCGTCATCGTGCGCTCGTAATCCATCATGTAGATCCTCTGGGATGACCATTTCATCGTGAAGTTTTCTGTCACTTCATAGTTTTCTGTCTTTTCACCATTTTTCGCCGTCACTCTCGACGTGATCTCCACATTCGCGAGATTGCCGGAAAGTTCCTTCAGCTTCGTGTATGCCTCTCCGGACCGCTCCACACCGAGCGATCCCCAGGTGAGCTGGGTAAATGTGTCCTTCAGTGTCACCGTCCCCAGGGATGTGCTGCCTGCGGTCGGGGATGTCTCCATATACATGGTCAGACTCTGGGCATCACTATACTTATAAGTTTTTGAAGAAAAGTCCTCCGCCAGCGACAGCATCTCATTCGCATGTCCCTGGTCCTGTTCCGTGATCCGCATATAGTACCAGGCCTCGGATCCATCAGAGAGTTCTGCACATACCCCGAGCAGATATTCCTTTCCTGCATCCAGAAGGTTCTGGATCGGAAGCTCTGTACTCAAGGCGTTCTCACTGTCCCCGTTTAATGACGTTTCAAACGATCCAATTCTCGTTCTCTCGATCAGATCCTCCGTATCGAGACTGCGGATTTCATAACGCACTCCCTGGATCTTCGTAGTCCCTGCAAACCGGATCTTTAGTTTCCGGTCCTCCGGAAGCAGGATCAGGCTGTCACGCCCTGCGGTCACGCCGCGCTCATCCGTCTGTCCGAACACGGGTGCCATCTCCCGTTCTCCCATCGTCGCATAGAGCACCGGGAATTTTGCTTTTTCCATCGCCGTGTACTCCGTGACTCCGTGCTCTTCTTTCTTCCCTACTGGGTGTACAAAATAAACCATTGCCGCCGCTACAAAAACAAGCAGCAGGATCATGACTTTCTTTCCGGTCTTCATCTCACTGTTTCCTCACTCTGTCTATCTGTCACTGCCTGTCGGCAGAATTTTTCAATTTCCGTAACTGTTCAGTACCTTCAAACCCGTGCTTTATTACAGTCAACGCAGCAAGTGCGCAGACCTGCTGAACAGTTATCAATTTTCAACTCTGTTTAAAATTCTTCTCCGGTAAATCTCATTCACAAACAGGACCTGCAGCAGATCCTGTTCTTCTGTTCCGCCCATAGTCTCCTCCGGGTGGCGTTCTCTGACTTTTAACAGTTCCCGGTATAAGAATTCCCGGTCCGGATATTCGTCATACATCGGACTCCCGGGGTATTCCAAAAGGTCACACGCCTCCTCGGCCAAAACCTGTTTTCTCTTCGCTGCTGAAGGATAGAGTCCTCTCAGATAGTCCATCTCCGACCGGAGCTCATTTCCGGTCAGGACCGGTCCTGCGCTCTGTTCCTCTCTCCGATAAAGCATCCAGGGCACTTTTTTCACTTCCGGGGGGTATCCCCGGTATCTCTTCTCCATAAAAACGTTCCCGCTCCTTTGCTGATCCCTATACAGGATTATCATATGCAAAAAGGAGCGGGAAAGCTACCATCTCATTTTATGATAATTTCGATCCACAGCCGGCAATTTCATGAAGTCTGACATGTCGGCGCCGGACCGGCTAAAACAGTTTTTTCGGATAAACACCCGCATCGACCAGCTTCTGGATCGACGCGACAACTGCCGGTTTGTCCTCTTTGTAGGTCACACCAAACCATTTATCCTTTGTCTCAAGGACGCGGACTGTACCTTTTCCGTTATGAATACAGCTGTCGATCACCGCTGGGAGAAGGTATTCCGCTTTCAGATCCCCCTCTTTCACGCCGGAGAGGAATTCCGGGAATCCTTTTTCCAGTTCTTTTACGAAAGATGCCGGCAGTCCGAACATATTCATGGAAACGTGCTGGTCTTCTTTTACAATAACCGGGTTGCCATCGTGGTCAGCCGCATGCATGCCGTCTTCCGCTTTGTAGACGTCGTATGTCTCTGTGACCTTGGAGAGATATCCATTGGCATCCACCGTGCACACGCCGCGGGTCACCGGACCATTTTCGCTTAACGTGTTGGAGAGGATAAAACCAGCCATACACATATCGAATGTAGCCTTCGTATCATCCATCTCATTTACCATATAGTCATGGACGATCTTAAAGCCTTCTTTTCCGTAGTAGTCATCGGCATTGATGACAAGGAACGGTTCCTTGATCAGATCTCTCGCCGCAAGAATCGCCTGACCGGTTCCCCACGGTTTTTTTCTACCTTCCGGAACAGAAAAACCTTCCGGGAGATCATCCATCTCCTGGTACGCATACTCGACCGGAGCGATCTTCTCGATCCTGTTTCCGATGATCCCCTTAAAATCTTTCTCCAGATCTTTTCTGATGATAAAAATAATTTTATCAAAACCCGCTTCCAGAGCGTCATGGATCGAATAGTCCATAATGATCTCACCGCTCGGACCAACCGGGGCAAGCTGCTTGATCCCGCCGCCAAAACGGCTTCCAATTCCTGCTGCCATGATGACAAGAGATGTCTTTTTCATGTAACAGTCCTCCTTTTTTCTGCAGATTCTTTCACACTCATATGGAGGTATCATAACACAGATTCAGATTCTTTTCAATCAGACAAAGAGTCCGGCTGCACTCTTTTAAGAAATTCGTAGGAATTTCTGCCAAAAAGCAGTTGCTTCCTTCGCATTTCCTAAGAGAACCACCGGACCCTTCCAAATGATCTTCTATACTACTGTTTCTCTACATTTTTCGTCGCGACCAGATCGCTTCCAAGACCTAAAATATTTTCTACGATCAGATCACCGGTATGGACCGGTGCATTTAAAGACAGCTTGCGGATCTCCGCCATCACCTCAAACAGCTTCTCCTTCGGCACTGCACGATTTAACCGCACGCTGACAAGTGGGAGAACTCCGTCTCTCACAGCCACGGAGCTTGCAATCGTACGCTTCGGCGCTTCGACCTCCTGCGCCGCGTACTGAGCCCCCTTCGGGCATAAATTTCCACTCACGGAGATGCATTTTCCATCCACGATCTCCGCCTCAAGCTCACAGCCATTCGGACATACGATACATGTCATTTTTCTAATCATAAGATGCACACCTCCACTTCCTGCTCTCCTTCAAACGCCTCTTTCTTAACCGGAATCTGGATCATCTCTGCCGGAAGCGCCTTCTTTAAATGCTTTTTCGCAAGAACCTTTTCTCCCTGTCTGACCTCGATCGTACAATTTTCGAATTTCCGTCCGACACGCATGGAGATCGTCACATCTTTCTTTCCACTAACCTTCATCGGCACCGTATGATTGATGCCGGAAGCTGCTTTCACCGGGATCGTGCACTCCGGCAGACTGCCGTTTTCTATATATTCCGCAACACCGTCTGCCAGCTTTTCTGCTTCCATGGACACAAAGTCTACCAGATCATGAACATGGAGGACATTGCCTGCTGCAAAGAAGCCGGATTTTTCTGTCTGGAAATATTCATCGACCACCGCACCCTTTGTTCTTGCATCAAGCGTAACACCGGCATCGATGGAAAGCTCGTTTTCCGGAATCAGACCGACCGAGAGGATCACCGTATCACAGTTGTATTCCTTCTCCGTTCCCGGAATCGGCTTCATGTGCTCATCCACCTGTGCAACAGTAACGCCTGTCACACGCTCATTTCCGCGGATGTCTGTGATCGTGTGGCTCAGATACAGCGGGATTCCGTAGTCATTCAGGCACTGTTCGATGTTTCTCGGAAGTCCGCTCGGGATCGGCTGGATCTCAAACACAGCCTGTACATGAGCGCCCTCTAAGGTTAAACGTCTCGCCATGATCATTCCGATATCTCCGGAACCAAGGATCACGACCTCTTTTCCGACCATGCGATTATAAAGATTGATGTAAGCCTGTGCAACACCTGCTGTGAATACTCCCGTCGGACGTTCGCCCGGGATTCCCAGAGCACCTCTTGTCCTCTCTCTGCAGCCCATGGTGAGGATCACAGCTTTTGCCTGAATCTTCTTTAAACCATTCGAAGAAGCAAGGGTTACAACCTTGTCCGGAGATACAGAAAGAACAGTCGTATCGGTCACATACGGTATCTTTAATTCCATGACCTTGTCAATAAATTTCTGTGCATATTCCGGTCCGCTCAAGGTCTCTCCAAATCTCGTCAGACCGAAACCGTCATGAATACACTGACGTAAAATACCGCCCATGGTCTTTTCACGTTCTACGATCAGAACATTCCTGATCCCTTTTTTATAAAGCTCTACGGCTGCCGCAAGTCCGGCCGGACCTCCGCCGACAATTACCACATCACGTGTTTCCATCCTACTGTTCCTCCTTTCTCACTTCTCCGGTAAACATCCAGGAATTCTGTCTTGCATACCGGATATCCGTATCCTTCACACCGAGCTCATCCTCGATCATTTTTTCAATTCTCATCTGGCAGTAACCGCCCTGACAGCGCCCCATCATGGATCTTGTACGGTACTTGATTCCTGTCATCGTATGAACTCCGAGCGGATTGTGGATCGCCTTGAGGATCTCCGCCTTTGTTACCTTCTCACAGCGGCAGATCACCTCACCGTAATTCGGATCTTCTGCGATCAGCTTTGCTTTTGTCTCGTCATCCTGCTCATCAAACCGGATAATTCCCTCCCGTTTCGGGTTAAATTCCGGATTTTCCTTAAATGCTTCGTATTCCTGCATCATCCGTGCCACCATACGTCCGATCGGAACTGCTGCCGTAAGTCCCGGAGACTCGATTCCTACAAGGTTCACCGCATGCGGCGCAAGCTCCGGACGGATCTCGATCTTGAAATCCTGGATCGTTCCGTTCTCATCCACCCACTTCGGCAGGATTCCGGAGTAGTTGCGGATATAATCTGACTTTTTAATATACGGCCAGATCTCAGATGCACTCTTTGCAAGGTAATCCATGTTCTCCTGCGGCACTCCATAGTACGTGAAATTCTCTGTCATCTCTGCATTCGGTCCGATAATTACATTTCCATCCGTCGTATTGGTAACATGGATTCCCATATATGTATTACTTGGAACCGGATAGATCGGCATCGGAAGAAGCTCTCCGGTCCTGCGGTCCAGAATGATGTAATCTCCCTTGGAGCCGATCACGCGATATCCTTTGATACCAAGCATATCAGAAATCTTTCCGCAGCCAAGTCCGGCACTGTTGACCACCCAACGGGACTCAAAGGTTCCGTGCGTTGTCGTTACCGTATAAAGATCTTCTCCTGTCTCGCCTGTTCCACGGCTGATTCCTGTCACTTCATGATCGAAGAAATATTCTGCTCCGTTCTGAGCTGCATTCTCCGCCAGTGCGATCGTATAGTTAAAGGGATCTACGATTCCGGA
Organism: Pilosibacter sp. NGB245; assembly: GCF_057397225.1. NCBI lineage: Bacteria > Bacillati > Bacillota > Clostridia > Eubacteriales > Clostridiaceae > Pilosibacter > Pilosibacter sp. NGB245. The sequence goes on from NZ_CM171584.1 coordinate 3,013,441, forward strand.
ATTTTCCGAGAACATGGCAAACTCTCCAACTGCTGTCGGAACCAATTCATGAAGCTCTTCTTTATTCAGCAGACGAAGCTTTGTTGCTCCGTTCTTTTCGCCCTGAGCGATCGTCCGTTTTAATATCTCCAGATCCTCCGGAGTTTTTCCTACAAGAACCTTTCCACAGCGTTTGAATACAAAGCCAAGCTCCCTGGACAGTTCATCCATCCCCTGATTGCCTTCCACACAAAGCTTTGCTTTCAGTGTTCCTACATCATATGCGAATCCGCCGTGGACCACTCCGGAATTTCGTCCGCTCGTCTCATAACAGACATCCAGATTCTTTTCCAGCACACCGATCCGGAGCTGATATCTTGTAAGCTCTCTTGCGATTGCACTGCCGACAACACCGCCGCCAATGATAAGCACATCAAATCGTCCCATAACTTTTCTCCTTTTTGGATATTTTATCTCGTTGCTATTATTTTCTACAATGGTCAGGTCAAAATTTGTCCTACCTATTTTATGTTTGAATCTTACCACAGATCCCAGCGTTTTACAAGGACTTTTCTTGATCTCCCTGATATTTTTTCATTGCTTTTTCGCAGTATCCCAAAGGGGATCAGCACGCAGGATTTTTTGATCCCTCTTTCCTTTTATAAAAAAAATCTCCGAAAATTTGTCCTACAAATTCTCGAAGACTTTTCTTGCTCCAATCAGCCGGGCAGACGCAGAACCGTCATCGCTTAAAGTCCGTTCTGCTCTTCCTCATACCGGCTCGTATTATAAAGAAGATGATACTGCATCTCCATCTCTGCCTCAAAGGGCTTGTGATCCCGGATATAGCAAAAGATCTTTCGGTGCGAGATCCATGTCCGGTCATATTCTGTCTGTGCAACCTCCTTTGCAAAAACAGCCACGCCTTTTCCAATCACCGGAAGAAGGTTTTCCATCACGATATTATGCGTACACTGGGCAATCTTCGTGTGGAATTTCGTATCCAGCTCCGAATAATCCTCCCTCTTTTTCATTGCCGCTTCCATCTCTTCGAGGATCTCTTCCAGTTCTTTGATCTCGTGCTCCTTTGCACACTGGGCCGCAAGTGCCGCGATCTGCGGCTCCAGCATGATCCTCACCTGAAGCAGATCCTTTGTAAGCTTAACATGATCATTCACCATTGAAAATCCAAGAGGATCATCCGGGATCCCCTGTTTTTCAGACACAAAGGTTCCTGCGCCCTGACGGATCTCTAAGACATTTCTGGATGCAAGGATCTTTAAGGCCTCACGGACCGTATTTCTTCCTGCTCCCGTACTCTCACAGAGTTCCTTTTCTGTCGGAAGCTTGTCTCCCGCTTTGTATGGTGTCTCCTGGATCAGATTCATGATTCCGTCCGCAACCTGCTCCGCAAGTGTTTTCGTCTGTGTACCCATCAATTCCCGCCTCCTGTTCCTTCCCTGTCATATCCGGACAATGATCTGATCACAGCTCTTTCAATGTGATCGTATCAAGCCGTTTCTGTAATTCGTTAATAAACATGGACGTATGATATCCGTCTGCCGCTGCATGAGCTATATTCACACAGAACGGCATCTTCAGCCGTCCATCCCACTCCGTAAATTTTCCGCAGGTAATGATTGGGAACAGCATCGGTGTTCCGCTCTCCGTATACGCAGAATATCCGGTAAAATCAAGCCACGGCACCATGGAAATACAATAAAAGTTCTGTGGCTGTCCGGGCTTTGCTTTTACCGCCTTTACATGCCGATATGTTTCCATGTCACTGCACATATTTTTATAAAACGTCGAAAATTCTTCCGTATAGGCAGTCCATACATCGGAAAAGGTATGGTCATCCTCATGAAAGATCGTATAATTCGGATGAAGGACATCATAATATCCCGGATTCCCGTCTTTGTCCCGTCCCATTCGAAATTCCTTCGTTGCCGCGATCTGCCTCGACACGCAGTACACAAACACCGGATAAAATCTCAATCCTTTTTCCTTTACCTGACGGTGCAGCTTGGTGATATCAAGAGACACCGTCACACTGTAGCCGCATTTTAACAGGTTTGTATAATACTCGTAATGGGATCTTCTCTCCCAGCTATCCATATCGACTGGCGTAAATGTCATGGTCCTGACTCCTTCTTACGGATATCATGATTTCACATTCATGCAGCCTCATATGCACGTTCTTTCACAATGATATCCGGTCTCTACTTAAAAATATGGCAACTATTCAGTGCCTTCATATTTACAAAATATGAATCTTAATTTCTGCATCTACGATAACATATCCACCACAATAAGGCAATGAACAGAAACATTTATTTTGCTTTACAGGGAATTTTTCGGGATTTCCTATTGCTCACCACCTAAAAGAAGTGGGAGTCTTCTAGACTGAGATAAAAAAGGATCCGCAGACAGATTTTATCCGGCTGCAGATCCTTCATTATCTTATTTTGCAGTTTTTTTCGTCGCCGCAACTAACAGCAATACAATGAAAATACCCTGAATCAATCTCTGTCCGCCGACGCTTATGCTTGCGGCATTCAGGAAGGTAGACATCAATGTCATCATAAACGCACCAATGCATACGGCAATAATATTGGATTTACCACCTGCTGCATTTGTACCTCCCACAAAGCAGGCTGCGATCGACGGCAGAAAATATGTAGTACCAAGATCCTGATTTGCACCTCCGCAATATGCAGCATTCAACGCACCTGCAAGTCCGCAGAGAGCACCATTGATCACAAATGCAATAATTACCGTCTTATTCACATTGATTCCTGCAAGTCTTGCTGCCTCACGTTTCTGACCAACTGCATGAAGGTTCATACCATATTTTGTCCTGTACAGTACAAAGAAAAGAATGACCGCAATCAGAATCGCTATAGCCGTCATGGTATTGATCCCACAGATGTTTGCATTCGTAAACTTCACAAACGTACTGTTCGGAGAATTTGCAAACTTGTTGGATACAAGCAGGATCACCGTATAATACAGATATCCTGTAGCCATCGTCGTAATCATTGCGTGAATATTCAAATAAACATTGACGCTTGCGTTGATCAAGCCGCAGATCATGCCGACCACAATTGCTGCCACCAGTCCAAGAAGAATATTGTGCTGCATCAGCTCACAGGAAACATACGCTGCCAATGTCAAAATATATTTCTGGGAAATATCGATCGCACCTTTTCCACTCGTTACAACGATCATCTGTGCAACACCGAGAAGCATGGCGAATACACACAGTTTTAAACCAGAAGTAATAACACGGGCATTCACGCTGCCGGATACGATGCAGATTAGGATATACAGGATAATACAACCGGCAACCGGCCAGATCACCGGACTTTCTAATGCTTTTTTCATCTTATTATTCACGATGATCACGCTCCCCTCTATGAATCAGGAACTTTAAGGCAAGAACTCCTATCAGGATAAGTCCGATGATAGCAGTCTGATAATTCGAATTCATCTTCATTGCAGTTAAAAGCGAATTGATCAGATTCATAACGATCGCAGCCATAACAACTCCCACCGGAACTGGAAGTCCTCCGGCCATATCGCAGCCGCCAAGAATAACTGTTGCGATCGACATCATGTTATAGTTTACAGAGCTGTTTGCATCCGCACCGTTACATGTATTTGTATATGCCATACCAGCAAGAACTACAAAGAAACCAGCAATTCCATACGCAACCACTTTTGCAAGAAGATAGCTCCATCCGGAACGCTCCAATGCCTGGACATTGTTTCCTGCGCCTCTAAGAACGATACCATATCTGCATCGGTAAAGAAGATACCAGCATGCCAATCCGGTAACCACGGCAATGATGATCGGAAGCGGAATGACCGGTGTCTTAATTCTGAGGAAATCAGAAAGCCATTGCGGACATTTTCCTCCGGGTGTCGGGCAGATGATAAGGGCAAGTCCATACCATACAAACTGCGCTCCCATCGTAACAACGATTGCAGGGATCTGACGGATCTTGATCAAAGCTGCAAGAGCCATGTAAAGTCCTACAAATATTACAAGCCCAAGGAATCCAACCAGAGGGTTTCCGGTCAGCCAGATACCAACGATCACATTTACAAGTCCGATCGAATATCCATTTCCCATATCTACATCACCGCACATGACAATGAACATCTGACCAAGAGCTGCAAAGATCAGCGGCAATGCAGAACTGATTTTCATTCTCATACCGGCATAGGTCATTAATTTCGGATTGATGCAGACATTCGCCGCAAAAATAAGAATCAATGTGATAAGCGGAAGCATCCATGGCGCAGATAAGTACTGTGCAAACGCACTTTTCTTTTTTTCCTTTACCTCTTTCTTTTCTGTCTCGATAAAAGCCGCCTTTACGATATTCGGTACATCGATCTCGTCACCAATCAATTCTTTTGTAACATATCCGTCACGCATTACATAGACACGGTCACAGATCTCCATCTCCAGATCTTCCGTTGAATACAGGATGATGGATTTTCCCATTTCTCTTGTATCATCCAGCAATTTATAAATATCCTGCTTCGTTCCTATATCAACACCTGCCGTCGGATCGTTTAAGATAATGATGTCTGCCTCAGATGCAATACCACGCGCAATCAAAGCCTTCTGCTGATTGCCGCCGGAAAGTGACATAATGTTGCTCTCGATTCCTTCTGCACGGAACTTCAATTTGTCATACCACTCCTGAGCCGAAGCGTTTGCTTTTCCTGAATCGATCAGCAGTTTTCCTTTCACACGGTCAAGGTTGGCCACCAGAATGTTATTCTTAATATTCCAGAACTGAAATACTCCTTCTGTCGCACGATCTCCGGAAACATAGGCAATCGAACCGTTTAATTCGATTCCCTCTTTCTGTTTCTTTCTCGCTCCGTAGATCTGCTGTAAAAGTTCCTGTTGCCCGGAACCGGCAAGACCGGAAATGCCAATGATCTCTCCACGTTTCAAATTAAGGCTGACACCGTTCAAGCCCTTCGCCTTCAGATCCGTGATCGTTAACATGTCCTCGTTTTCAGAGAAATCACGAGCCACCCGTTCCTTCTTCTCTGATGCTCCGCCCATGTGCATGATCAATTCTTCCTGCGTGATTTCATCTGAATAGAATTCTCCGCGATTCTGACCATTTGTGAGCATCACGATACGGTCCGATACTTTACGGATCTCATCCAGCTTATGGGAAATATAGATCACTGCAACGCCTTTTTCACTGAGTTCTGCCACGATCTTATGCAGCTGTTCCGCTTTATCGGAGGATAATGCACTTGTCGGTTCATCCAGGATCAGAATCTTTAAGTGATCTGCCATCAGGGTTTTGCAAATCTCAACGACCTGACGATCCGTAAGGCTCAATGTCTCGATCGGTTTTGTAACATCAATATTGCTTCCCGGAAAATATTTTTCAAGGAGCTTTTCCACCTCTGTCTTTGTCTTATTTCTCCAGTTTTTGCTTGGTGCAATACTGTGGCTGACATTCAGCATCGCAAAATTTTCGAAAATACTAAGGTTGGTACAAAGTGACAGATCCTGGTATGCACAGCTAACACCAATCTGTTTTGCAATTTTTGCATTGTAGTTTTCTTCCGGAACTCCATTATAAATAATTTGACCTGCAGTTTTTGGAAGCACGCCTGTCAGAATTTTCATCATTGTGGATTTTCCGGCTCCGTTAGGTCCTACAAGTCCAATAACCTCGCCTTCATAGATATCCAGATCAACCTTCTGAAGTGCCTTGGTGATTCCAAAAAAACGGTCAATGCCTTTCAAGCTTAAGTATGGCTTTTGTCCCTCTTTATGCTTCAAGCGAATCACTTCCTTTCTATATTTTTACTTGTCGATCAATGCGATCAAACGCAAAGTCGAACCTGATCCCTTTTTAAGCCGACACGGAAGACCAATCACGCCAAAAAAGGGCGGAAGTATGTCGAGCTTGTCCACATTTTCAATAATATAAATCCCGTTTCCCAGAAGAACCTTATGCGCCGGATTTGTAGTTCCGATCGCATCCAGTGCGGATGCATCTGTTGCTGCTGCACTTACTTTTTTCGAAAGCAGATATTCCGCTGTCTCCTTTGAAATTCCGGGCCAGTCCTCCATAAATGCTTTTCCCTCTTCCCCGGCTTTCCACTTTTTGTCCCATCCAAAGCGGAAACATACGATATCTCCTTCTTTAAGCTCTCCGTGTTCGTTCTCGAACCTTTTTACATCTTCTACTGTCGTTACACCTCTTGCAAGTGTATGAGTCACATCGATATTCACGCCTCTTCCGATCAGGCGTTTCAGCGGGATTTCGTCCACATTTTCCGAATCCTTAAAGAAATGAGAAAGCGCATCAATATGTGTACCGGAATGCTCACAAAGCGTAACGCCTCTCCAATAAGAACCATCTTCAACATAATTCATACCGGTGTGAAATTTTACTCCCGGTTGTGTTGGCCAATGTGGAATCTCTTCTTCCAACGGGTGTGTCATATCGATCACTTCACAAGTACCAACTAAATCCAGCAATTTTTCAAGTGTCTTCATATTTCTTCCTCATTTCCACAAAAGAATCCTGATAGAAAAAGGGGGAAACAGCAGAAACTTGCTGTATCCCCCTCCTGCATCATGTTCGATCTGATATTCTCGTTCGTAAAGCTTTTCAGCTAATCACTACTGAGTCTCGATCTGAGCTCTGATATCATCCCATGACATTTCTGTAAAGGCAACATCATCATCGCCTAAACCTGTATACTGAGAAAGTGTATCTGCATCAACCATGCCAAACGGAATACTCATATTGTTAACTACCTTCTCACCATTGCAGATATCAACTGCTACGTAAAGAGACATTGCACCGATCCACGGGTTACTTGCTGCGGATAATGTCTTGTAACCTTCCGGAGCTTCATTTGCCCACCAGTTAAGGAAGCTTCCTCTGTTATCACCTGCGATAACCGGAAGAGTATCTGCGGAATATCCAGCGGAAAGGAATGCCTGTACTGCAGCGTAAGCATCTCCGCCCTGTGTTACAAGACCCTTCACATCAGAGAGTGTCGGAAGAACACTGTTTAACTCTGTCTGTGCTTTCGATGCTGTCCAGTCTGTATAGATCTCAGAAACGATCTTTACATCCGGATATTTTTCAAGAGCTGCTAAAACACCCTGATGGAACTGATCATCTGTCGTTGTACCTGCTGTACCACGAAGCTCGATCAGGTTGCCGGAGCCACCCATCTGCTCACATACATACTCGGTAAGAGCCTTTGTCATCTCTTCATTCTCAAAGTACATCTGGTATAACAGATCAGCTTCACAATCAACCGGACCATCATTGACAGTGATAACCGGAATGCCGGCATCACACGCTTCCATGATCGCATTGTTTAAAGAGCTTGTGGAAGCCGGATCAACAATGATAATGTCATATCCCTGAGTGATAAAATCCTCGATCTGGGCGATCTGGGTCGCTGTATCCTGATTTGCCTCAGCAACTGTATACTCACTGATATATCCATCTGCCTTCAGCTTATCCGCAACGATCTGCATCTGTTTTTCTTCTGTCTGACGGTAACTGTTTCCGTTGTAGCTGTTTGTAAAGCCAACCTTGATTCCTTTTGCTTCTCCGTCTTTTGCTGCAGCTGCGGTTGTTTCTGCCGCCTTTGTTTCTGCTGCGGCTGCGGTTGTCTCTGCTGCTGCGGTGGTTGCGGATCCACCGGAAGAACTGCTGCATGCAACGAGATTTGTTGCTACAGCGCCGACCGCTACGAGTGCTACTACTTTTTTCAGTTTCATAATTTTTCCTCCATTTAAAAATTTATTGTTGTTTTCCTCAAGGAAAACTTTTTCCCCTGCACATTACATCCAAATCCCCATTTGTACATAATTACCTTTTTTCGTCTTGTATATCCTCTTGTATACAACAGATTATACATGGTAATGTATCAAGTGTCAATGATTCATCGTAAAATATTAATTTTTTTGTGTGATTTATACAGAACGTCTGTTTTTTGTATGAATCGAATATATTTTTCGTTTTTTATCCATTTATTACAAAGGCCAAAGTAAACAGCTACACCCCGATATCGTTTCCGGCAGGATTGCTTCATAAGTAAAATAGATCTGGTTACTTATATCCCCCTGTTAAGATACTAATATATTGCCATATCATCCCAATAATATCTATTCATAATTTTTCCATAAATTCTTTCTATTTTTTGTGCATATTTTCATACGCATCTTCTGTTTTGTATATATTGCATATTATTTTTTCTTATGTAGATGGTTTTAAATCTGTTTTTTTGTCTATTTTGTATAATATATTTTGTTTTATTTTCCGTCTGCTTTCTCATTTCGTTGCCCATTCAAGCGGTCCAACAGCCTATACGTCTCAATAAAACACAATATTTTTCTTTTGTTAAAGCTTCTAATATATTTATTGTGCAAAGTTTTCGTTAAATTTGTTCAAAAAAGCCTGATATAACAGCATTACTGCCGTATACCAGGCTTAGTGATTCATATGATCTGTCTGCGATCTCCTACTCCGTAAAATATTCCGGATACAGTTCGATCTTTTTCTGGAGATCTCTCCGGAATCGTCCCAGATGTCCGGTCATAAAGTCTTCTACATTGACATCATTTGGGATCCCCATCATCATGTAATAATACATCCGGTTATGCTCCTCTAAGATCTGCTCCCGGTTGATATCATTCTCCCTTGTATCCAGATATCGAACACGGTCATAATGCGACCCGATATTATGGACACAGTACCATACATCCATTTTATGGCTGAACTCATACAACATACAGTGCATCTCATTGTCCAGATCAAAGAAATAATCGCTCATGGTTGTCTCACGGTTGATCTCCTGCTCCTGAAGCTGCAGATTGGTCTTCATGTTTCTTAGCTGCTCTGGCGAAAGTGTTCCGGCGGTTTCCTTAAAGATCGCTGTTTCGATCACACGTCTCGTAAAATATCCCTGTCTGACTAAATTCAGATCGATAAAGCTGACCTTGCTTCCTTTTTGTGGAAGAATGTCCACAAGCTTTTCATTTTTCAACAGGATCAAAGCCTCACGAACCGGAGTTCTGCTTGTTCCGAACTGTTCACTGATCACCGTCTCATCCAGAGCCTCTCCCGGAAGAAGCTTAAAGCTCATAATGCTTTCCCTCAGAAGACGGTATGCATATTTACTGTTTGTCTCTCCGTTTTTCCGTTCACTGAATATTTCAAATGGCATATAAATACCTCCATTTCCTTTCCCTGCTTTTATTTATAACAGAAAACCGTCATTTTGCCAATATAGCTTTTTGTTTTCTTATTGCAACTAATATACTATGTTTTTTACTATAATCACACGTTTTATCGCTTATTTATCTTGGTTTCTTTTCCTATTTTTCCAATCTAATATGTTTATTCCATCGTCATTTCGTCTGTTCTATTGGCTTTTCTTCACTTTCCAGCTCTTCATTCGTCATTTTTACCCAAATATATTGATATTATCCTGTTTGTATAGTATAATAATCCCTGTATAACTAATATATTATGTGTTCATAATCAAATGTGTCAAACCATTTTTTTGCGAAGCTCTCCGGAATCAAAAAAAGGACACTAAAATATCATCATAAAAACATGGAGGAACAAGATATGAAAGCAGTACAAATCGTAAGTCCTAACAACCTTCAGGTCATCGACGTAGAAAAGCCGTCGATCGATGAAAAAAACAATGTTATGATCAAAATGACCGCAGCCGGTATCTGCGGATCTGATGTCGGAATCTATCATGGAACAAATGCTGCCGCAACCTACCCACGCATCATCGGCCACGAAATGGTCGGACGTGTTGACGAGGTTGGAAGTAACGTAAAGAATTTAAAGGTCGGCGACCGCGTGATCGTCAATCAGGTAACAAGCTGCGGTCACTGCTATCCGTGCAAGATTGGCCGCGGAAATGTCTGCGACAATCTGAAGGTCCGCGGTGTTCATATCGACGGCGGATATCGTGAATATATTGCTGTTCCGGAATCTGACTGCTACCTTCTTCCGGATTCTCTTTCCGATCAGGATGCTGTTATGATCGAGCCGACAACGATCGCGATCCAGTCCTGTACAAGAGCACAGCTCGAAAAGGACGATATGCTTCTGATCTTCGGCGCCGGCGCTCTCGGAAGCACGATTTTAAAGGTAGCCCGTCAGCTCTGCGACCACATCATCGTGGCTGATATCATGGATGAGAAGCTTGAGGCTGCAAAGAAAAACGGAGCAAAATATACGATCAACGTATTAAAAGAAGATCTTGTTGAGAAGGTAAGGGAATACACCTTTGGTCATGGTGCAACTGTTTCCATCGACTCTGCATGCACAAAGGATTCCCTGATCAATCTTCTTCAGGCGACCGGCAATGCCGGAAGAGTCATGACCATGGGCTTCTCCACTGCACCAACAGAGGTCAACCAGTTCGCGATTACATCAAAAGAGCTGGATGTTCGCGGTTCCAGACTTCAGAATAAGATGTTCGGAAAAGCGATCGAGATGATCAATGCCGGAACTCTCGACCTGTCAAACTCTATTTCCCACACCTTCCCGCTTACAAAAGCACAGGAAGCATTCGATTTTGTTGATTCCCGCGATCCATCCATCCGAAAGATCGTATTTACCTTTGATAACCTTTAATCATTCTTTTTCATAATATTGCCGGTAGCAAAAGGCGGATGTATCCCCCTGAGATTTTTCAGTCACATCCGCCCTTGTTTCTCTCTTAAAGCATATTATTCAGGAGGTTCACTATGAAAGCAGTAAGAATCAACGAGCCAAAGAACGTTGTACTCGCAGACATTGAAAAACCAACGCCAAAGGCCGGTGAGGCTTTGATCAGGATCATAACAGCCGGAATCTGCGGATCCGATATCGGTGCATTCCGCGGAACTAACAACCTCGTTTCCTATCCGAGGATTATTGGACATGAGTTAGCCGGAATCATCGAATCCATTCCGGAGGACAATCCAAAAGGACTGAAGATCGGCGACAAAGTCATCGCAGATCCGTATTTGTACTGTGGCCACTGCTATCCATGCAGCATCGGACGTACAAACTGCTGTACCGATCTTCATGTACTCGGTGTCCATGTTGACGGCGGCATGGCAGAATACTTCTGTCACCCGGCAGACATGCTCGTAAAAATGCCGGATGATATGAGCTGGGAAGAGGCTGCAATGGCAGAGCCGCTTACAATCTCCCTTCACGGCATTCACCGCGGCGGTTTAAAGGCAGGCGAGTACTGCGCGATCATCGGTGCCGGTCCGATCGGTCTTCTTGCCGGAATGATCGCACAGGCATACGGCGCTCACGCGATCTTACTCGATCTTGTCGACGAACGTCTGCAGTTTGCAAAGGAGCTTGGCATCGAATATGTGATCAATTCCAAAACAGAAGACACGGTAAAACGAATCAGTGAGATCACAAACGGTGTTATGGCACAGCAGGTTATGGAATGCAGCGGTGCAAATGCAGCGATCCGCTCCACCCTTGATCTTGTAAGTAATGCCGGAAGGATCACCCTGACCGGATGGCCGAAAACAGAAACTCCGCTCCCGACCGATCTGATCACGAAAAAGGAAGTGGATATCCGCGGTGCACGTACAAGTGCCGGTGAGTTTGAGGAAGCGATCGAACTCATCCACAGTGGAAGAGTTGATATCAAGAAGATCCTGACAAAGGTCATCTCCATTAATGAAGCGCCGGCAACCATCATTGATATCGAAAAGAATCCGGGTAATTATATGAAGGTCGTTGTTCAGGTTAACGAGCCGTAATTCAAGTCGAATGTCTATGAGGCCCGACTGAGATAAAAATACCTTTGACAGTTTAAGAGCTGTTGTGTCTGTCACATCAGTTCCCGGCTGTCAAAGGTATTTTTGTATAAGGAATGCGCCTTGGCACATTCTCGCGCCTCGTGCGGCCGCTCACGACAATCGATGTCTTCGTACGAATTTCCTAATGCAAAAAGGTATCCACCCTGCGGCGGATACCTTTTCTATTCTCTGTTTAAGCCATATATTTCTTTAAAACTGTTCTTACTGCTCCAGGTCCTGCAATCTCTTCTAAGAACATCTCCTCGATCTTCTCACCGATTCCGGCCTTGTAAAGATCGATTCCGAAAATATTCTCATTGGAAAGAATGCTCTTTAACTGTCCATGGTAGGTTTCCGGCTTTCCAAGCTCGATTCCCTTCATTACCTCTGTAAGCTCCGCAAGCATCGGATCGGAGGAACGTTCGAAAGCTTCCCCGTCATCCTGTACACCGAGAAGATAACGGCACCAGCCTGCGATCGCAAGTGGAATTGCTGTCAGCTTCTTTGCATCTCCGTATTTTGCAACATAAGACTTGATCGTCTCTCCATAACGGATTCCGACCTTCTGGGATGTATCGGTTGCGATACGCTGCGGGGTATCCGGCATGAACGGATTCGGGATCCGGACATTGATCACCTCATCAACAAAGTCCTTCGGAGACAGAATTCCCGGATCTGTAACGACCGGCATTCCTTCTACCGGACCGATCTCATGAACCAGTTTGTTTAATTCCTGATCCTTCATCTCATCTGCGATCAGTGTATATCCAAGGACACAGCCGTAAACGGCAAGTGCTGTATGTAACGGATTCAGGCAGGTTGTAACCTTCATGCGCTCCACCTTGTTTACTGTATCGCGGTCTGTCATATAGACACCGGCTTTTTCCAGCGCCGGACGTCCATTCGGGAATTTATCCTCAATAACAAGGTACTGCGGCCCCTCGGCGTTAACAAACGGAGCGATATAGGTTTTCTTGGATGTGATGACCGGAGCAATATCTTCAACACCGGCTTTCTCCAACTCCTTGCATACAGAATCTGCCGGACGCGGAGTGATCTTATCGATCATGCTCCACGGGAAGGAGATCTGCTTTTCATCAGAAAGGTATGCAACAAAGTCTGCGCCTACAAAGCCCTTCTTTTCCCATTCCTTCGCCATTGTGAGAATGGAATTCTGGAGCTTTTCTCCATTATGGGAACAGTTGTCCATGGATACGACTGCCAACGGATGCTTTCCTGCCTTGAAACGCTCAAACAGCAGCGCACATACAACTGCCATCGCAGCGCCCGGCTTCTCCGGACCATTGTCGATATCTGCCTGAACAAATGGGAAGTAATTTCCCTCAGCATTTTTCAAAGCGTAACCTTTTTCTGTGATCGTGAAGGAGATCATCTGGAGACCAGGATCTGTAAAGATCTCTTTCAGGCGGTTCCACTCCTCCGGAACATTTGACTGTGCCTTGATCGCTTCCGCAAGGGAACCGATCACCTGCTTATCTGTAGAACCGTCTGCCTTTAAAGTGACAGCCAAAACCAGATTGTCATATGGCTTGTAAATCTTATCCACTACGTCAAAATCAAAAGTCTCCACACAGGTGATTCCTTTTTTCATTTCTCCCTGTGCGATCAGACGGTCAGCAAGCCCGCCAATAAAGATACGGAAAATATTTCCCGCACCGAAATGAACCCATACCGGTGCTTTTTTTGTTTCCTCTGCCACCTGTTCGATCGAATAGGACGGAAGCTTGATTCCTGCTGCTTCCCAGGCAGCTGTCTCTTTGATTCCATTTAATGTCAGTTTCATATTTGCCACGCTTTCTTTTTCGTATAACAGGATGTTGGGGCCAAAAGCTTTTGACCCCTCTGATACCGGACTGCTCTGCACCGCGTGCTCCCGCAATCCTCAAAACATTCGTAATTCGCTCATTTTTCTTCGAAAAATGGCTACAGATTATTTCTCGGAAGCTTTGGCATTTTTGTCGATTGCTTCCCAGAGTCCGTTCAGATAAGTTGCACCGAGTGCACGGTCATATAAACCATATCCCGGTCTGCCGATCTCATCCCAGATCATTCTGCCATGATCCGGACGGATATATGTATCCGGGCATGTATCGTAGATCGCCTTCATGATCTCGTAAAGATCCAGGGATCCGTCAGAGGAAAGGTGGGATGCCTCACGGAATTTGTGGTATCCGAGGAATTTTACGTTGCGGACATGCATTGCATTGATTCTATTCATCTCACCAAAGTGACGGATGATCTCCGGGATATTGTTGTCCGGATTGGATCCAAGTGAACCAGTGCAAAGGCAGAGTCCGTTTGCCGGTGAATCATGCAGAGCGCAGATCTTATCGAAATCCTCCTGGCTGTGAGCGATTCTCGGAAGACCGAAGATCGGCCAGGCCGGATCATCCGGATGACATGCCATCTTGACACCAACCTCTTCACATACCGGAATGATCGCATCAAGGAAATACTTATAGTTTCTGCGAAGATCATCTGCTGTGATATTCTCATACTGTTTTAATGTCTTTTCAAGCTCTGCAAGGCGCTCCGGCTCCCAGCCCGGAAGGGAGAAGCCATTGCTGTCTCCTGCTGTTTTCTTTACAATATCAAGCGGAGTCATCTCTCCAAGATCCTTTTCGTCAAAGTACAGGCTGTTGGAGCCATCCTCCGGGATCTCTCTTGCAAGATCTGTTCTTAACCAGTCAAATACCGGCATGAAGTTGTAAATGATTACCTTTACGCCGTATTTTGCGAGGTTACGGATCGTGGTGATATAATTCTCGATATATTTGTCTCTTGTCGGAAGTCCCATCTTGATATCCTCGTGAACGTTTACGCTCTCGATGACTTCACACTCAAGACCGGATGCATGGACATGCTCCATATATGCTTTGATCTCTTCTTCTGTCCATACCTCGCCTGCTGCCTTATAATCAAGTAAGCCCATCAACCCGGTCATCCCCGGGATCTGACGGATCTGTTTTAATTTGATCGGATCACTGTCTTCGCCGTACCAGCGGAATGTCATTTTCATAGTTTTTCCTCCTTAGGGTTCTGCCCTTTCCTCACATTGGTCTACTAATATATTTACTATACGATATTTTCCAATATGTGTCAACTGATATGCGCTTATATTAAGCATATTCTCATGTCTTTACTAATATATTTCTATGTTTTTATACGATGTGCATAAATATATTTTGCTCTTTTCCCTGTTTTATCCTGAAATTTTTTCCTTTTTGATCGTAACTAATATATTTGTTGCTTTTTTAATCCTATGATATTAAAAACAATCCCCCGGAACAGATCCATAAAATCTGTTTCAGGGGATATCATAAGGGGAGTTCCTCTCCCAGGGAGTTCGGTCAATCGGTGTAAATTTCATATGATGGGGCTTCACAATTTCTATACTTCCAGTACCTCTGCTCTGCACACTTTTTTGTTGCATGCAATTCCATAGTACAAGATTCTTCTTATACCTTCCTGACGAAATTCATATCCATAGTCTTTATCCTGTATCTGCCTTAACGCTTTTTGAACCATTTCCTCCTCATGACCTGCTTCCGCATATTTTACTTCAATAACAATTCCTGTGCCAGAATTTGAGATCCGGATCGTAATATCACTGAATCCTTCCCCTGATTCCCGGTTGGATCTGACGATCCAATCACTCTTATAACTCAGAATTCCAAGCAGGATTCCCTGATAAAAGTTTTCTTTCCGCGAGTGCTGTACAAAAGTGTCTCTGATACTGATCGTCTGTCTCATATATTCTGTAAATAGAGCTTCTACCTGTTCTGCGTTTCCCACTTCCAATGCGCTGCAGAATGAATCGGCCATCGTTCCATCGTTTTTTACATTTTTCTGGAACATTTGCAAAATATGTTCTGTGATGATGTTGCGAATCTCCTGATTTGGAATTGCCAGATCATATCGGTTTCCAACCGGTTCCCCTCTCTGCGTTAAATACCCTGTCATAAACAAAGTGCTCCAGAGATTGTCCATAGATGAATACAATTCCTTATAGGTAAGTTCCTGATTAATATTTTTTTGAACCGAACCACCATTGACAAGAAGTTCCAGTTCTTCTTTCGTTACTCCCGTCTGATCTTCCAGTCCATCAATAAAGTGGTAGATCATTTCATTTCCGCTTGTGTTCAGCCAATAATTCTGAGGCGGAAGATATGGATCTTCAATATGGTCACTGCAATAATTGATCACATCCCACGGACAATAAACATCCGCTTTTCCGAATCGGTATCCATCATACCAGTTCTTTACTGTTTCATAATCCGAATCCAATTCGTAATAGTGAAGCATATCTCTCACTTCATCGTCTGTAAAACCGAAATATTCATCAAATGCAACTTTTGTGATTGGAAATATTTTAAAATTATTAAGTCCTGTAAATATACTTTCCTTCGCTACACGCAGACACCCGGTCAGAACCGCAAATTTCAAACTATCATTTGTTTTCAGAACATTCTCAAATAAGTTCCGAATCAGCAATGCCATCTCGTCATAATATCCATTCTCATTTGCCTTTGCCAGCGGAACATCATACTCATCAATAAGGACAATAACTTTTCTGCCATAGCTTCGTTCGAGCAATTCCGAAAGTTCCTTTAAGCTGTATACAAGTGTATCCTGCGTCATACCGCGGTCCATTAATTCTTCAAACAGCTTTTTGTCGACATCACTGAGTTTCTGGCTATCCAGGGAAATAAATGCCCGCCTCGTCTCTGCATTCATGATTTTTACAAGGCTGCTGCAGGCACCTGAAAAATCACTGGCATTTACACCTTTCAGGCTAATGGAGATCACAGGGAACTGCCCCATATATTTTTCACATAGTGCTGACTTCTGCGAAATATACAATCCCCGGAAAAGTTCAGGGTCCGCCCCAATTTCAAAGAAGCTGCGGAGCATACTCATATTCAGTGACTTTCCGAAACGCCGCGGGCGTGTAAATAGGTTAGCCTTTCCCCACTGGCTCAAAAGCTGCTCGATCAATTTTGTTTTATCTACATAATAGAAATTATCTCTTCTTATTTCTTCGAAATTTTCGATTCCTACCGGAAGTTTCAAAAGCTCTGTCATATGTGTCTCCTCCTTTCCCTGTACTGTTTTCTTCATTTTACCATCTGGCATTTGCACATGCAAGTTGAATCATTTCACTCCATTCATCTTCACTTAATCCTTTGGAAATATCCAAAGAGTACGAGTAATTCCCATCTGTCCAGACAGCCAGCGTGAATACATTATTCTCGCCTTTCAATGTCACAGGATTCGCTCCAGCCATAATTTCTTTTACGCTGGAATACACATTATAATCTCCAGAGACATCATCCGTTCCCGTGCCCTTTCGGAATACGGCTGTCTCGCCTTCTCCGGTATACTCGATCTGCGCCATCTCTCCCCAGTAGGAGATGTATACCTCTTTTTCAACAGTAAACGGGAGTCCCTCCACTTCGTTTACCGGGAAACCTACTGCCGCGGAAAGCTCATCGATAGATTTTACTTCCACCATGCCGTTCGCGATGCTTACGCTTTCTTTCGTTTCCAGTTCTCCCGGTCCCGTGAGCTTCGGCCAGGCGAAGATACATACCAGAAGGATCGCGATACAGGCAGCCGCAGCTGTTATATTTCTCACCGTTCGTCTGCGGAACTGGCGGATCTTTGACTCTTCTCTGCTTTTTGCCGGCTTTTCCGTTTCCAGATTCAAGTTCTCCACATAGCTGAGGATCCGTTTGCGCATCGCCTCGTCTACCTCGATTTTGTTCATGATCTCATCATATTTCTTCAAAATCGTACTCTCCCTTCAGAACTTCCTTAAGCTTCTCCCTGCCCCGGCGAAGATCAGAACGGACTGTCGATTCATTTCTTCCGAGAACCTTCGCGATCTGAGCTGTCTGGTAACCTTCATGGTAAAACAGGTGGATCACCTCCCGGTATTTTACCGGCAGACTCTTTACCGCCTCCCACACAAAGGACAGATCCTCACGCTCTTCCGCGACAAGCTCATCATTCAATTCATCCGTCTCCCGAAGTTTATTATACCTGATCCTGTTTTTGCTCAAGTTCGCAGCGACTCGCAGAAGCCAGGCTTTTTCATGATTCTCACTTTCAAATTCCGGTGCTGTCTTTAAAAACTGCATCAACGTGTCCTGAAGGACTTCCTCTGCATCGCTCATATTATGAAGATATGTATAAGCATAGCGCAGGATGCTGTCTCCAAACCTAGTCAGAATCATTTCCGCCCGGCCGTTCGTCTCCGCCTGACGCATCCGCGCTTCCCATTCTTCTTTTTCGACCATATTCTGCCGGTTTTCGTCCTTTACCCCCGGCATAAAGGCCCAGATAAGGGCTTGCAGCCACCGGAGCAGGCGAAATCCCGGCAGCTCCCATGCTGTCCATATTCCCATTCCCGTTTTTCTCCCTGTTTTATCGTATCCTGTCATATGAAGCTCTATCCGTAGTCCGAGCAGTCCGCTCCGATATCCATTCTCAGCAGACCTGTCCCGCCATTCCAGTCATCTCATCCGCTGAAATTCCGGCTTCTACATACATAGAATAAGTATAACCATCCTCCGTCCAGGTGGCAAGGAATACCTTATCTTCCTCTCCCTTTAAGGTCAGTTCACGATTTTCCGCCTGAACTTTCTGCTCCTGCGCATAAGCAGTGTAATCTCCGCTGATATCCCCGGTTCCCGGTGCTTTCCGGATTCGTATTTCCTTATCCTCATTATTCCAGAAGATCACTTCGATCGTCAGAGCATCAGCAGAGTCCAGCACCTGGATCATCTTCTTTCCGTATTCTGCCGGAATTTCCGGAAGTTTTAAGTCAAAACCAGCCATATTTTTCGCCTCCTCCATCGTTTTTACCTCGATCCATGGATTCGCAATCTGAGCATTTTCAGATGCCTCCTGTGAGTCTTTCATTGTCTCGATTACTGCAGTCTCCTTTATTTCCTGTTTTCCATTTCCGCAGGCGCTCACGAAAGCCGCCATCATAACTACTGTTGCAAGCATTACTAAATTCTTCTTATACATATTGATTCCCTCACAATTCTTCATTTTGACTCCGGCATTTTTGCCTTTCTACCCTATATACAACCAGCCGAACGAAAATGTTGCGGTAAAAAATATTTTTTCGAATATCAGAATTAAAATGCTCAAAAAGAATATGCCCTGGCACATTCGGGTGTCTCGTGCAGTCGCTTGCGATAACCTACAGCCTCGCGTGAATGCACATCATTGGCACATTCGTGCTTTTTTCATCGGAGAACTCCCCCCGAATTTCCTGTTACAAAAAACACTCTCAGCACAGGCCAATTACGGTCTGTTCCAAGAGTGTCTCTGATGCATATTCCATATTTTATTTTATACGATCTTGCTTCCGTTCGCCGTCATCTTGAATTTCGCTCCGAGCATTTCACACGCACGACGGCACATGAGCATGCGCTGTAAGAAGATCTCGAAGTACTCCAGCATGGAGCAGATGTTTTCGTCGATCTTTAAGTTCAGGGTGATCACTTTCTTTTCCTCATTTACCTTTAATTTTGCCTCTGTAACCGCATAGTTTACGCGGTCGTGGATATCAAATGATGCCATCTCCTTCTGGCGGACGCGGTTTCTGCGTACATCCGTCTTGTCGGCGATGATGAGCGCCGCGGAGATCGGATCTACAGCTCCGCCCGTTGACTCATCATGGTTTCCGATCGCGGAGACGATGATCGCGCGGTCTGTGATCGGAAGATCCGTCTTTTCCAGGATCTGGGATGCCAGAAGGGCACCATACTCCGCATGGGCATGCCTGTTGATCGCATTTCCCATATCATGCATGAAACCGGCGATCTTCACCAGCTCGATATCGTGATCTGAGTAACCGAATTTCTTTAAGATCATTGCTGCCCGCTCCGCAACCATCGCGCAGTGCGCGTCCGAATGATCTGTAAATCCCATAGTCCCCAGATTGTCGTTTCCTTTTTTCAGGTAAGCTAAAACTTCCTCGTTTTTCTTGATTTCCTTATATGTCATATTCTTTTTCCTCTGCCGCAGTCGACCCAGCTCGTGACTGCTCTTTCTTTTTTCTCTCATTTTCACTTCTATATCATATAGCAGAAAAAAGAAAGGAACAATCACGCTCCGGTAAAGGAATGTAAAATCTGTGTAAAAACTCATTCTGTGAGATTTCCATCTTAATTCGAGGCGAACCTCCGTGAGGCAGGACGCAAAGTTCATATCTGTGAGACAGTATGCAAAGTTTTTCTTGACATATGTATGTAATCGTACTATGATTCTACGTACGATTTCGTACATTCATAACTGTAAAACTGTCCGATAGAAAAGACACGATTTTCCCCCGCGGGCAGACACAGTCAAAAACTGAAAGGGCACACGATGAATATTTCACTTTCCGACCACTTTACCTACAAAAAACTCCTGCGGTTCACGTTTCCGTCTATCGTCATGATGATTTTAACGTCCATCTACGGTGTTGTGGACGGTGTTTTCGTCTCGAACTTTGTGGGTTCCGAGGCCTTCGCCTCCATCAATATCATTATGCCGTTTCTCATGATCCTCGGTGCCATCGGCTTTATGACCGGCAGCGGCGGCAGTGCCCTGGTGGCTCTGACCTTCGGAACCGGGAATGAAAAAAAGGCAAAGGAGATCTTTTCCCTCCTCGTCTACGTTCTGATCGCGGTGGGCTTCCTCTTTACGGTAGGCGGTGAGATCCTTTTAGCCCCGATGGCAAGACTCTTAGGTGCTGATGAGATCCTTCTCCCCTACTGCGTCCGTTACGGCCGGATCATCCTGCTGGCTCTGATCCCCTTTATGCTGCAGAATGTATTCCAGAGCTTTCTCGTTGTAGCGGAACGCCCGCAGCTCGGACTCCTGATCACCATCGCGTCAGGACTTACAAATATGATCCTCGATGCTTATTTTATCGCTGTTCTGCGTCTCGGCGTTGTGGGAGCTGCCGCCGCAACGGCGATCAGCCAGTCCATCGGCGGATTGATCCCCCTGCTCTACTTTATCTTTCCGAACAGGAGCCGACTCCGTCTCGGAAGGACCTGTATGGACTTTAGTGCCCTGTTGAAGGCCTGTACAAACGGCGCTTCCGAGTTTATGACGAACATCTCCATGTCCATCGTTAACATGCTCTACAACTGGCAGCTCATGCGCCTTGCCGGTTCCGACGGTGTTGCCGTATACGGCGTCATCATGTACGTGAGCTTTATCTTTGCAGCGCTCTTTATCGGCTACTCTATGGGAAGTGCCCCGATCGTGGGCTATCACTGCGGTGCAGGAAATAAGAGCGAGTTAAAGAATCTGCTCGGAAAAAGCTTCCGGCTGATTCTGACCTTCCAGATCATCCTGACGATCGTGGCAGAAGCGGGTGCCCCGTTTCTTGCCGGAATTTTCGTCCGCTATAACACGAACCTCTTAGACATGACGGTCCATGCATTCCGCTCATACTCGATTTCTTTCCTGTTCATGGGCTTCAGTATCTACGCATCTTCCTTCTTTACGGCACTCAACGACGGATTCGTCTCCGCTGTGATCTCCTTCTGCCGTACCATGATCTTTGAAACAGGGGCCGTCATCATCCTGCCGTTTTTCCTCGGTGTCTCCGGGATCTGGTATTCCATCATCGCGGCGGAATTTATGGCGGTATGCCTGTCGCTCTTCTTCCTGATCCGGAAGGCAAAGAAGTACGGATACACATAGACTGACAGTCCGGGCCGGCGGATGCAAAGCCCTGCACTGCCCCCATACACTTATATTTTCAGGAGACCTGCCATGTACTCTGCATTTAAAGAATTTTACAACCTGCTCAGCCAGGTCAACAGTGTCTACCATGACGCTGCATTAAAGCTCGGTCTCACGGACAGCGAGCTTGATATTCTCTACTCCCTCAATGAACACGGTTCCGGCTGCAATCAAAGTATTTTTTACAAAGAGACCGGCACCACAAAATCCACGATCAACTCTGCAGTACGCAGGATGGAACAGGCCGGCTATCTGTATCTGAAACCCGGAACCGGGAGGAACACCTGTGTTTTTCTCACTGAAAAAGGAGAGGAACTCATGAAAAATACCGCCCATCGCCTGATCGCCATCGAAAATGCGATTTTTGAGAGCTGGTCTCCCGAGGAGCAGCAGCTCTTCATGAAACTGAACCGGGATTTCGCGGCTAAATTCATGGAGGAGACGAAAACCTTATAAGCTCTGCTAAAGCAGAATGTGCCTTTTGTGTAATAGGAAATTCCGAGGAATCCCTATTACGCAAAAATCAGCGCCTCTGAAAAATGTTTTCAGGCGCTGATCTTTTATGTCTATATGATCTGAAATTAAAACTGTCTGTAACTGTTCAGCACCTCACAGTTACGCGCAAAAATCCATTCCAAATCGGCTGTGCCGATAGGATTTTTGCCTTCTAGTCTAAGTTTTCTTACGGTCAGCGCAGTAAATGCGCAGACCTACTGAACAGTTAGAACTGTCTCATAAGATTTACCATCTCAATCGCGGAAAGTGCACAGTCATATCCCTTATTTCCGCCTTTGCTTCCGGCACGGGCGATGGCCTGCTCGATGTTCTCGGTTGTCAGGACGCCAAAGAGTACCGGCATCTTCTCTGCCAGTCCCACCTGCGCGATTCCCTTGGAGACCTCACTGCACACGTAATCATAGTGTGTGGTATCACCGCGGATCACAGCGCCGACGCAGATGATCGCGTCGTACTTGCCGGACTTTGCCATGGCAGATGCCGCAACCGGGATCTCGAACGCCCCCGGAACCCAGGCTGCCGTGATATTTTCTTCCTCCACACCGTGGCGGACAAGTCCGTCAACTGCTCCGCCTAAAAGCTTATTTACGATGATCTCGTTGAAACGGGAAGCTACGATCCCCACTTTCATGCCTTCCGGTGCTACAACTTTTCCTTCTAATACTTTGATCTCTTTCATGATGTTTCTCCTTTTCTTATGCTTACTGCTATTCAGAAGTCTTCATAATTACATATAAAATTCTATTTCCAATTGCCCATCACTTCCATCCGTGCGGGATGCATGCCCGTAGATCTGTGCCGCCTGCGCGGCTGTAATCATCTCAGCACTTCCGTCCGTGCGGGATGCATGCCGCCGGTGTACAGGACTTTCAGCAATGGTCGTTCCATCCTATCACACTTTAATTTTTGTAAAGATATGTCCCATCTTGTCCTGCTTCGTCTTCAGATAGAAGCTGTCGTACTGCTGCGGATCGATCTCGATCGGCACGCGCTCATGGATCTCAAGTCCGAAGCCGGAAAGTCCGTAGATCTTCTCCGGATTGTTCGTGAGAAGTCTCAAGGACTTCACGCCGAGATCCCTTAAGATCTGTGCCCCGATCCAGTATTCCCTGAGATCCGGAGCAAAACCAAGCTTGATATTGGCCTCCACCGTGTCAAAGCCCTGCTCCTGAAGCACATACGTCTTCAGTTTGTTGATCAGACCGATGCCGCGGCCCTCCTGGCGCATGTAGAGGATGATGCCACGGCCTTCCGCCTCCACCTGGCGCATCGCGGTCTGGAGCTGTTTTCCGCAGTCACAGCGCATGGAACCGAACACATCTCCGGTCAGGCACTCGGAATGCACGCGGCAGAGCACATCCTCGCCGTCCCCGATATCACCCTTCACAAGAGCCACATGGTGCTCGCCGGTAATATCGTTCACATAGCCGTAGATCTTAAAGTGTCCGTACTGGGTCGGCATGTCCGCGCAGGCCTCCTGCACCACATGTTTTTCATGGACACGGCAGTAATCCTGTAGTTCCTTGATCGTGATAAATTTCAGTCCGTACTCCTTCGCCAGCTTCCACAGGTTTGTGGTCCGCATCATGGTTCCGTCTTCCTCCATGATCTCACAGCACACGCCGCACTCGGAAAGTCCCGCCAGACGCATGAGGTCCACAGTTGCCTCGGTGTGGCCGTTTCTCACAAGGACACCGCCACGTCTTGCCACGAGAGGAAATACATGACCCGGTCTTCTGAGATCCTGAGGCTTTGTCGCCGGGTCCACGCATTTCATCATCGTGTAAGAGCGCTCCGCCGCGGAAATTCCTGTTGTCGTGTCCACATGGTCAATGGAGACCGTGAATGCCGTGCAGTGGTTATCCGTGTTCTCGGATACCATCTGCGGAAGTCCCAGCCGCTCTGCCACTGCCGCGCTCATCGGCGTACAGATCAGTCCCTTTGCGTGGCTTGCCATGAAATTGATATTTGCCTGTGTCGCGAACTCTGCCGCGCAGATCATATCTCCCTCATTCTCCCGGTCCGGGTCATCTGTTACGAGAATGATCTTTCCCGCCCGCAGATCTTCGATCGCTTCTTCGATTGTGTTGTATTGCTCGTTCATATTTTCCTGCCTTTCCAGAGCCTTTTATTAAAAGTTTTTCTTTCAGCAGGATTCCTACTGCTGAAACTTTAACCGCTCTGATCTCATATTTTCTGGATGTTTCTAAATATCTTCAAAGCATCTGTTTTAAAATCCATATTTCTGAAGAAACTCCATGCTGAGCCCCGAGTTCCCCTTTGCGTTTCCCGCAGCATTTTCATCGTCAGGCATTTTTCCCCGGTCCGCACCGGAATTTCTTCCGATATCCACAAATTTCTGAATATATTTCCCCACAATGTCGTTTTCCAGATTGACCGGATCTCCTGCTTTTTTCTTCAAAAGCGTTGTCTCCTCGCCGGTATGCGGGATTACCGACACCGAAAAGTTCCTCTTTGTCACCGCCGCCACCGTGAGGCTGATCCCGTCGATGCAGATCGACCCTTTTTCCACAATCAGATCCAGGATCTTATCTGTACATGCGATCGTGACCCAGACTGCATTCTCTTCCCGTCTCATCGATTCGATCTGACCGGTTCCGTCAATATGACCGGAGACGATATGACCGCCAAACCGACCGTCTGCCGCCATGGCCCGCTCCAGGTTTACATAACTTCCATCCTGCAGTGCTCCTAGGCTGCTTCTCCTCACTGTCTCCGCCATCACATCGGCGGAAAATTCATTATTTTTCATATTCGTGACCGTAAGGCAGACACCATTGACCGCGATGCTGTCACCGATCTTTGTTCCTTCCAGGACTTTTTTCGCTTTTACCGTCAGTGTACCGGAATTTCCGCGCAGGGAAAGTGCCTTCACCTGTCCGAGTTCTTCTACGATCCCTGTAAACATGCCCTTACTTCCTTTCCCATCTTCAATCTACCGAATATCTGAGCATCAGATCATCCCCGATCGTCTCCATCTGTCTCAACGTCAGCATCACGGCTTCCGCCGGATGCGCCACACCGATCCCGGAAACCGGAGTCTTCGCACCGGCACCGCCGAAGATCTTCGGGGCGATAAATGCACAGATCTCGTTTACGATCCCGGCTGACAGCGCCGCGTCATTTAAGGTACCTCCGCCCTCTAAAAGCACGCTGTCGATGCCCTGTTTTCCGAGATATTCCATGAGCTTTCTAAGATCCACACGCCCGTCTGCGTCCGGGACCGACACAGTCTCCACGCCGGCCGTGTGAAGCTGTTCCTCTTTCTCTTCCGCTTCTTTACAGCCTTCCCCGGAATGCTCCCCCGCATATGCTACGATGGTCCGGTACTCCTTTGCCGTCTTCACGATCTGTGAATCCATCGGGATCCTGAGTCCGCTGTCGCAGATGATCCGCACCGGACTCTTCAGCCCGGGGATCCGGACGTTTAACATCGGATCGTCTGCCAGGACCGTGCCGATCCCCGCCATGATCCCCATATACTGGTGGCGCAGCTCCTGCACCTTTTTCCTTGCGCTTTCTCCTGTGATCCACTTGGAGTCGCCGGTCCGCGCAGCGATCTTTCCGTCCGCCGTCATGGCGTATTTCATGACTACATAGGGCGTTTTCTTTGTGATGTAATGGAAGAATACCGGATTTAACGCATCGCATTCCTCACGCATAAAGTCCTCTTCCACCCGGACTCCCGCTGCTCTTAAGATCGCCGCTCCTTTTCCTGCTACCAGGGGATTCGGATCTCTTGAACCGATCACAACTTTTGCGATCTTCTGCTCGAGGATCGCCTCCGTACAGGGCGGTGTCTTTCCGTAATGGCAGCACGGCTCTAACGTCACATAGAGTGTCGCGCCCTCCGCGCTTTCCGTAAGCGACGCAATGGCGTTTCGCTCCGCGTGGAGTTTTCCGCACCGCTCATGATAACCTTCCCCTATGATCCTTCCGTCTTTCACGATCACAGCTCCCACGAGGGGATTCGGACTTGTCCAGCCAAGTCCCCCTTTTGCAAGCTCAATGGCCCGCAGCATATAATCCCGGTCCGTCATCTTTTTCACTCCTTTCCGCAAACCTGCCTTACGGGCGCAAGCAGGAAGTTCCATAGGAATTTTCTGTTAAAAAAAGCCCTGTAAAGCAGATGCCTACAGGGTTTTCCATATTCGGTCCGTTGTTTCATTCGGAAATATAAATTTCCGTTATTCCCAGCTTTTCCCGGATCCCTTTCATTAAAAAAGCCCTGAAACAGTTTCCTATTCCAGAGCTACTGATCCGATCTTCCGTGATCCGGAATTCCTCGATCCCATCCTCTTTTTCGAGCACCGGATCGCTTCCGCATATCACAAACAAACCTGAAATTCTTCTTTCATCCAGACTATACTGTCGGCCCCGGAATCTCACCGGATCATGCCTCTCGGCTCGCGGGCTTTACCGCCGGTAGGGACTTGCACCCTGCCCTGAAGACTTATTATTGAATTGTCCTATCGCTGACCGTTATTTTCATCAGCGGTTGTTTACAATATACTCCCGTTCTCTGCATTTGTAAAGTATTTTCGATAGGAATTTTTGTCATTGCCAGACAATATTTCCAGACAGCCCAATCCATACCCCTGACCGGCTCCGCAGTCCAGAAAGATCTTATCGTCCCTTATGATCATATCTCCCGCGTACTGTGTTCCATATTTGAATGTCGGCGTGTGTCCCACTACGGCAGTCATTCCCGCTGGAAGCCGGTTATCCGCGTCTGGTGATTCATATCGGTTTATGAGGACATCATAATCCGCTGTTTTTCTTTTCCCACCGGGATCTTTTTGCACTGCCAGAAGTTCTTTTTTCATTTCATCATCCGGCGCTCCGTGAATCAACACATACTTTCTGCCGCAGATCTCCATGGCTGCCCAGAGCGGCATCGTTTTGATAAACTCCAGAACCTTCCTGCGTCCTGTCTCTGACAGCATATTCATCTGCCTGATGATCCCCGCCCCGTCTCCGGCCACCCAGGGCCGCATCGTGGAATCCGGGATCCCGGCCGCGCGGTCTGTTCCAAAATACTGTAAGAGCCGCTGTTCATGATTCCCTCTCAGCGCCAGAATATTCTTATGTTCCATCACAAAGCACAAAAGTCCCAGGGAATCCGGTCCTTTCGCCACAAGATCCCCCAGGATCACCATCCGATTCGCATCCGTAAACCGGATCTTTTTCAGTATTTGCAGAAAGGGAATAAAATATCCATGAATGTCACTCATCAGATACAGGTTCCCGCTCATGCCGCTGTCTCCGGGCCGTACACATAGAGACGGTCCCCTTCCACATTCACGTAGCCTTCCGTGCCTTTTTCCAGATAGTTACGGCTTAAGAAGCAGAGCGGTTCTCCCATTCCCATCTTCGCCATAACGCGGTAATAATCCCCCTCGAAGGAGGAATACTCGACCGCCACCGGAAAACTGTTCTCCTGCCGCTCGTTTCCGGTCCACACCGTGTTCTCCGCGCGGAAGCGGACAGTCACCATGTCATCTTTGCGGATTCCGTTTCTTCCGAGTGTTCCGCAGACACTGCCACCGAGATCGATCTGCGTGCCGCCATCCTTCCTCGCGTATCCATGTACCCGGTTTCCGGCACCTAAAAGAGCCGCCACCGACTCCGTTCCCGGATTCCTGTAACAGTTTTTCGGGGAATCGATCTGGTCGATATTTCCCTTGTTCATGATCACGATCCGGTCCGCCATCGCGAACGCCTCCGATGGGTCATGGGTGACGTGAAAGACGGTCGTCCCAAGCTTCCGGAACAAGAACGCCATTTCGGTTCTCATCTCCACTCGGAGCTGGACATCCAGATTGCAGAGCGGCTCATCCATCAGGAGAATATCCGGCTTCGTGATCAGTGCCCGGGCGATCGCGACTCTCTGCTGCTGACCACCGGAAAGCTCCGCCGGATACCGTTTTTCCAGTCCCTCCAGATGCAGAAGCTTTAAGAGCTCCTGTACCCGCTCCTCGATCTCCTCTTTTCCGGTTTTGCTCCGCTTTAAGCCGTAAGCGATGTTATCATACGCTGTCATATGTGGCCACAGTGCAAAATCCTGAAACACCATGTTCATATGGCGTTTCTCCGGCGGTAGGACTTTTCCCGCCTCAGAGATCATCTGCCCGTTCATAGTCACGCGTCCGCCATCGGGAGCCAGCATGCCTGCGATAATGTTCAGCAAGGTGGACTTTCCGCAGCCGGACGGACCCAATACGCTGATGATCTCGTTTTTATGGACTTCCATGCTGATTCCCTTAAGCACTTCCGTCTTTCCAAAGCTTTTTGTCAGATCTTCTATTTTTAAGATGACTTCCTGTTTCTGAATCTCCATATATTCCTCCAAAAGCAGTTAGCGTGTACCCTATAAAGTCTCCCACTGTATCTGCTTTATTTCCTGATCGTCTAACTATTCTGTACCTTCATCGTTACCCGCTTATTTTCTTTCTGCCCCCGGAAGAGCTTCACCACAGATCCGGCTGCTCTTCTTCTCTGGAACAGCTGAGAATAAAGCGGTAAAAGCTCCATCAGTAAAATGAGAAGGACCACGATTCCGCCGCCAAACACCGTTGCCGCCGCAGAATATCCGAATTTCAGATTTTCCACTCCTTTGCTGATGTAGACCGGCAGTGTCTGATAGTTCGGCGGATAGAGGATCGTATTGATCGCAAGGTTGAACACGCTTCCGCCAAATGCGGATAAAAATGCGGACAAAACGGTTGCTTTTAAGAGCGGCCAGAGAATCGTCCGAATCCGCGTGATAAGACCGGCGCCGGAAAGCCGGGCCGCAAACAGGATCGGTCTCGGGATCTTTGCCATACCGCCGGTCAGAACTCTCGTGATGACCGGAATCGCCGCCGCAACGCTGGCAAGGACAATGATCCTGGGCGTTCCGTACATCTTAACCCCCACGGATTCGATCCATCGCTGGTTCCATACAAAGATATAGCCGATACCTAAAACGACTCCCGGCACTGCTAACGCAACCAGGGACAGCACATCGATCACGCGCTTTAAAACGAAGTCTGAATAGTTCAGCACATAGGAAACGAAAAATCCGAGAACCAGCCCAATGATGGCTGCCGCAAAGGCAATCATCAAGGAGTGTTCCAGACCATTTAAGAGCTCTTTGCTGTCTACGATGACCTTCTCATAATTCTTTAACGTGAAACTGAAATTTGCAACGGAGATCGAGTCGGAGAAGGACATGACCACTGTGGAACCAAGCGGCACGAACAGTGTGATAAATGCCAGAAATGCCCCTAAGAAATCGAGGATGATCCCGACTCCAAATGCAGGGCGGACCGGCACCGCCTTCA
The DNA here is from genome assembly GCF_057397225.1 of Pilosibacter sp. NGB245. Lineage (NCBI taxonomy): Bacteria > Bacillati > Bacillota > Clostridia > Eubacteriales > Clostridiaceae > Pilosibacter > Pilosibacter sp. NGB245. The sequence goes on from NZ_CM171584.1 coordinate 3,042,925, forward strand.
CGGTTCCCGTATCAAAGAAATCATACCGTTTTTTACCAATGATCCTGTACTGGACGATCATGGCTGCGATGATGATCAGTACCAGATAGAAGGATAACACACCTGCCATATCCAGGCGGATCGGGGAACTGTAAAGCGCCGTATAGATCGCGTATGGCAATGTCGGGAAGCGATATACTCCGGAGATCGCTGCCGGAAGTCCGAAATCACCGATCGTATCCATAAAGATCAAGATCGCCGCGGAACAATAGGCCGGAATGCATAAAGGTGCCTGCACAGTCTTCCACTCTTCCCACGGAGATGCCCCATTCATTCTTGCTGCCAGAGACAGCCGTTCCGGTTTCCACTCCAGGGCCGCCTTGATCGTCACATAAGCAAAGGGGAACTTGTTGAGTACCATGATAAACACCAGCCCCGGAAAGCTGAATACCAGACTGTTTATGTTGTTCCAGTGAAGCCAGGACCTCGCGATCCCGTTTCCGGAAGCGAAATAGACCCAGCCTTGGGCAATGATGAAGGACGGCATGATCATCAGGATCCACGCCGCGATGTCTAAAAGTTTCGCTGTCTTAAACTCCCATTTTACCCGGAAATTTGCAAGAAACGCCCCAAACACCGTACCAAAAAATGTTGTCCAGATGCCAAGAGACATGGAATTTCCGAGTGCCTTATACCAGAGCGGTTTTTCAAAGACCTCAAAGAGCAGGCTCATTCCATCTGCTTTTTCCGTATTTCCAAAAAATCCGGGACTTACGATCTGTAAAAGAACGGCCCCCAGCGGCAAGATAATTAAAACAGCAAGCACGGAAAGGACGATCCAGCCGATCGCCCCTTCTGCCTGTCCTCTATGTGCTGCGCTTCTTAATTTTCCACTATTTCGCGGACTCATCTGCAAACCACTCCTTGATCTCTGCTTCGTGTTCAGATGCCCAGGATGCCTCTGCATAGACAAGCTTTCCATCTTTCTCGCGATCTTCTTTTTCGTTTACACCTGCAACGGACGGTTCAAAATATCCTTCATCTCCCGCATCCACCAGCTGCTGCTGTGTCTCCGGCTGTAAAAGGAATTCGATGAATTTCTTCGCAACCTCCGGCTGATCCGTCTTCGCGCTGATCGCTGCCACACGTACAGATGCCGGTGCGCCTTCTTCCGGCCAGATGATGCTGATCGGCTCTCCGGAAGCGATCATGCCGTATGCGTTGCTCTCCTGAAGTCCTGCCACCGCGATCTCACCGCTGGCAAGCGCCTGAACCACCTGCGGATTCTTTGGGTAGACCTTTAAGCCATTTTCGAACAATGAGCCGAAGTACTCTTTTCCGCTGTCCATTCCCTTCGAGTTGAAGAAGTATGACACGAAGGGATATGCCGGAGCCGCTACGCTCGGGTCTGCGATCCCGATCTTATCTTTATATTCCGGTTTTGCGAAGTCTTCCCAGGCCTTCGGAGCTGTTTCTTCTGTGAAAACATCATTCCTGTACGCGATCACGCCTGCCGCGTGTGCCCCGGTCGGATAGTATGCCTTGTCCGCCGGAACGATCTCCTTAAAGAAATCGGTGAGGTTTCCCGCATTGGATGGTTCCCAGTCTGTGAGAAGCATTCCCTTCTTTCCGAGAGAGTTGATACTTGGCATGGAATCCAGCCATACGATATCCCACTGTGGGTTGTCGCCCTCCGTCTCGATCCTTGCAAGTGTCTCCGCACCGTTTCCTGCTACGACTTCCACATCATATCCGGTCGCCTTTTTAAACATCTCTGGGATAATATCATCGAAGTCGTTTAAATATACTACAAGCGGTTTGGTCTGGGACACCTTCCCAGCCGTCTCCGCCACAGTTGTTGTCTCTGCCGCCATCGTCCCTGCTGCTGTCGTTGTCTCCGAAGCCGCTGTGGTCTCCGCTGTTTTCGCACCGCAGCCGGTCATGGATGCCGCCGCCATCAGTCCCGCCATGGTAAGTGCTGTCAGTCTTATTTTTTTCATAATGTGTTTCCTCCTGCAGATCGTCTCTGCCTTTTTCTTTTATGCCTGTCTGTCAGTTTCTGTCTTTATCCTATGCGTCCTCTGTAAAATCTGGTGCCGTCATCACCTAAAGTCTGTGTAAAATCTGTGTCAGGTAAGCTTCCGAAAATCCGGAAAGTTCCAAAGGTATTTCTTGCAGATCACTGCGATCCTTAGTATACTTGATCTATTAGGAGGGTGTCTTATGTTTAATTTTAATTTCTATACCCCGACCCGCGTCGTATTCGGAAAAGAAACCGAATACCGGATCGGAAAACTTGTAAAAAATGTCAACTGTAAAAAAGTCCTGCTCCACTACGGAAGCGGCAGCGTGATCCGCTCCGGTCTTCTCGGACGCATTAAGGAATCCCTGGACGCGTCCGGAGTCACCTATGTGGAGCTTGGCGGTGTTGTCCCAAACCCACGTCTTTCCTTAGTCCGTGAGGGGATCGAGCTCTGCAGAAAGGAGGGCGTTGATTTTCTCCTTGCGGTAGGCGGCGGCAGCGTCATCGACTCCGCGAAAGCCATCGGTTACGGTCTCGCGAACGACGGTGATGTCTGGGATTTCTATGAGCACACCCGTCAGGCATCCGCATGCCTTCCGATCGGCGTTGTTCTGACCATCGCGGCTTCCGGAAGTGAGATGAGCAACAGCTCTGTCATCACAAACGATGAAACACTGGAAAAACGCGGCTACAACAATGATATCTCCCGCCCTGTATTCGCTGTCATGAACCCGGAGATCACAATGACTCTCCCGCCGTACCAGACAGCCTGCGGCTGCACCGATATTCTGATGCATACCATGGAGCGCTATTTCACAAACGGCGGAAATATGGAGATCACCGATGCCATTGCGGAAGGTCTTATGCGCACCGTGATCACGAACGCGAAGATCCTTGTGGACGATCCAGACAACTATGACGCGAGAGCCGAGGTGATGTGGTCCGGAAGTCTCTCCCACAACGGCCTCACCGGCTGCGGAAACGACGGCGGAGACTTCGCCTCCCACCTCTTAGAGCATGAGATCGGCGGAATGTTCGACGTTGCCCACGGTGCGGGTCTTGCGGCGATCTGGGGCAGCTGGGCGAGATATGTGATCGATAACTGTACACCGCGGTTCGCGAAATTTGCAGTGAATGTCATGGGTGTTGAGCCTGGAAAAGATGATATGGAGACGGGTTTAAAGGGCATCGAGGCCATGGAAGACTTCTACCGCGCCATCAATATGCCGACAAACTTAAAGGAACTCGGGATCGACCCGACAGAAGAACAGCTTGAGACTATGGCGAAAAACGCGAGAATCGCTGCAGGCGGCCCGAAGGGATCCGCGAAGAAGCTGGAAGCGGAAGATATGCTTAAGATCTATCAGATGGCTGCAGGGAAATAGCAGAAATCTATCAAAATCGCATGAAGAAAACCGGGATGCCATCTATCTGCGCAGCATCCCGGTTTTCATATAATACCATGAATCCTTGTTTTCATCTATGCGTAATCTCTGACTAAGAACACCGGCTTGATCGCCATGATCTCGTCGAATTCCTCCTGGGTGACGGATACATCCGCGTTGATCTTTTTCAGATCATTTTTTACAACGTCAAACGCGTCCTCCACAGACTCGGCGCGCCCCTCACGGACAGCACGCTGCATCCGCTCTACAGTCACCGGATGAAGATAACAGGCCGGAACCGGAAGTCCAAGATGAAGGCTGTCCACATAACCCGTAACGGCTTCTTCCGCCACCGCAAGACGTTTTTCGATGGCTTTCCGGTTATTCGTACTCGTCGGCATGACATTCGCTCCGGAGAACAGAAAGATCGCCGCCATTCCAAAGAGGACAAAGTATACGGCAAACGCATCGTGATTCATAAAGGAGAATACGCCATATGCAAGTGCCGCCGCCCCCATGACTACCATGAATAAAGCGAGCCATTTGTAAAACGGCTTTGTCTTCTCATACGTTCTCTTTTTCTTTGCCGCGTTGGTGAGCTCTGTGAACAGGGACAACCGTTTCGTGAGAGCTGCTTTTGCCTGTTCCAGAACATTTACCGTCTCCTTCGCCTGCTCTGAGAGAGGAATGAGACGTTTCTCCGCCTGCTTTTTCTCAGCTTCCGCAAGGCGCTTTTCTGCCGCTTCACTCACGGTCTTTATCTGCGGGAACCGTTCCTTCACGGATGCCACGAAAGCGTCCACCTGATCCTCATATTTAAAGTTGCACTGTTTTTCCTTACCGTCCTCATAGACAACCACCAGATACGGCATGGTGGCAAACAGGCCTTTTCCCGTGAATCCACCTTTGCTCATCGCCACGCGCTTAAAGACACGGGAGACGGAAGCTACTGGGACATAATACCGCCGCTCCAGATAAAAGCTGTTGAGGTACAGTGCCTCTTTTCCGATTCCGCAGGGACCGATCTTCTTACAGTGCTTTTTGTCCTCTGAAAGAATACTCTCCGGAATCTCTTTTTCTCCAAGTTTTGCCGGTTTTAAGAACATAACTCTCGCCTCCCAAATACTGAATAACCAGTATAAGCTGCCCTCAGCCTTTCACCGGGGCAGCTTATACTTTCTGCATCATCTGCAGTCAGACACTCCCAGCTTTGCAGCCTGTCTTTCGTGTCATTATAATCTTACATTATGCTGTCTGTTTCTTCGTTGCGCGGATGAAGATTCCAAGGAATACAACCGCAAGTACGATACCTACCGGGTACGCAACTGCAGTACCGAGGTTTAAGCACTCTTTTGCGCAGAAGAAATATGTCATGGAAACAGCGCTCATGAAGGTTGCCGGAACTGCTGTGAGCCAGTAGTTCTTCTTTGCCTTGTAGAGGTACATGCTTGCTGTCCAGAGAACGATCATAGCCAGTGTCTGGTTTGTCCAGCTGAAGTATCTCCATACGATGCTGTAATCCATATGTCCAACGATAGCGCCGATTCCAAGTAACGGTACGCAAAGAATCAGACGGTTCTTCCAGTTCTTCTGGTCAACCTTGAACCAGTCAGCAAGTGTTAAACGTGCGCTTCTGAATGCTGTATCACCGGAAGTGATCGGGCAGGCGATAACACCTAACATAGCAAGAGCAATGCCGACACCGCCCATGGTCTTCTGGCAGACATCATAGATGGCTGCGGACTGACCGTTCTTCATGATCTCTGCGAGACCTGTGTTTAAACCACCTGTCACTTCGTAGAGAGAGCATCCTGCTGCTGCCCAGATCAGGGCGATAATACCTTCACATACCATTGCGCCATAGAATACGAAATGACCCTGTTTCTCAGATTTCATACAACGCGCCATAAGAGGTGACTGTGTTGCGTGGAAACCAGAGATCGCACCGCAGGCAACGGTGATGAACATGAAGCTCCATACCGGTGTTCCGCTCGGATGCATGTTTCTGAAATTGCTCCAGATCTCCGGGATCACATATTCCGGTTTTGTGAAGATACCAAAAGCAACACCGAGTGCCATGATGATCAGGCAGATACCAAAGATCGGATAGACCTTACCGATGATCTTGTCGATAGAAATAAAGGTCGCGATAAAGTAGTAAGCCAGAATGATCCAGAGCCACATCTCTTTGTTTACGACCAGACCCTGTGCTCCGCCATTGCTGAACAGAGTTACGATCAGACCGGCCGGACCAACTGCGAAAACAGTACCAACCATGACAAGAAGTACAACACTGAATACACGCATCACGTTCTGCATCAGGCCGCCGAGGTAGATTCCGCATACCTCTGAGATCGAAGCACCATCATTTCTCTCGGACATCATGCCGGAGAAGAAGTCATGAACACCGCCGGCAAAGATCGTACCGAAGGTGATCCACAGAAATACGATCGGTCCCCACAATGCACCCTGCATGGCTCCGAAGATCGGGCCCAGACCAGCGATATTAAGAAGCTGGATCAGAAAGAGTTTCCATTGGGGCATGACTACGTAGTCGACACCATCGTTGATTCTGACTGCCGGTGTCTCTCTGTCATCCGGACTGAAAATGTTATTTACGAGGTTGCCGTAAACAAAGTAACCTCCGATCAAAAGTGCCAGACAGACGAGAAAACTAATCATACAAATCCCTCCTTGAATATACATTATGCTTAGTTCTTTTTCTTCAAGCAAATGCATTATAGTATATTTTGCACAATATTTAAAGGTGGTCTGCATGAACAGCATGGTTATCTGCACAAACGGCACTCCTTTCGTCATGAACGGAGTGCCGCAGTTTCTCTTTCTGTCAGCTGATCTTCAACAGCTGTTTTAATGTTTTCAGTTTTTCTCTTCCCACCGGGAGTTCCCGGCTCTCATACCCCTTCATATGTACGGAAAGTCCGTTTCCGCTGCCTGCGAAAAGTTCCGAAATAAATGGCAGATTTATAAGATAGCTCTTATGGATCCGAAAGAATCCGAAGTCCGCCAGCTTTTTCTCAAGTTCTCCCAAAAGCTGGTTGACCTCATAGGATTTCGACGTGGTGTGGACCACACATCCGTGTCCATCGGTCTCCGCATACACGATCTGGGCGATCTCCAGAAACAAGATCCCGTGGCTGGCCGTCACAGGGATCTTGCCGAATACCGTTGCTTCGCGCCTCTCTTCCACACCTGCGTTTTCCTGCTCTGCCCCCTGTTTTTCTGCTGCTACCGGTTCCGTTTTTTCCTCCTGCTCCTCCACTTTCCCCGCGGGATCACGTTTTCCTTCTCCAATGCATTTTTTCACAACATGGTGCACCCGCTCTGGATCGAACGGTTTTAAAATATAGTCATCGATCTCCATCTCGTATGCTTTCGCGGCATACTGGGAATAGGCGGTGGCAAAGACGATCTTCGCCTTGGGAAACAGTCTTTTTGCCGTAGCCGCCAGCGTCGTCCCCTCCATGTCCCCGAGGTCCATATCCACAAAGATCAGATCAAACGAATCCGCCTCATTAAACATCTTTAAGGCGTCCGCTCCGCTCTCCGCTTCCGTGATCTCACAGTCCGGACGCACTTCCTTCACCCTGCGGATCAGCATTTTTCTTGCCGGTCTCTCATCATCGATCACTGCGATCTTCAAAACATCTCCCCCTGTCTCTCATAGTTTCCCCAATTTATAAAATAGTCCGGTCGTAACTGTTCAGTAGGTCTGCGCACTTGCTGCGCTGACCGTAAGAAAACATAGGCTGGAAGGCAAAAATCCCATCAGCGAAGCTGATCTGGAATGGATTTTTGCACGTAACTATGAAGGTACTGAATAGTTACGTCCGGTCACAGTATTTTCCTGTCAGCTCTCTGCCTGATACGGAATGCAGAACGAAACATCCGCCCCGTCATCCGTATTCCGGATCTCCAGCCCATAACGCTTTCCGTATGTACTCTTCAAACGTTCATTCACATTTTTTAATCCAACGCTGCCGGTCTTGTTTCCGGTCAGGATCCTCTCTGCCTCTCCCGGTTCAAAACCTTTTCCATGATCCCTGACTCCGATCCTCACCAGCTCCTCCCCGGGCCCGCTTTGCACCCGTTTTGCTGAAATCTCCACTCTGCGCACCCCGTCCGCACTGTTTCCATACCGGACAGCATTCTCCACGATGGGCTGCAGGATAAAGGACGGGACCTGACAGGAGAGACCGTCTTCCACGTTGATCTCCACCCGGAGCTTCTCCTCAAATCTCGCCTTCTCGATCTCCAGATACGTCCGGACATGGTTGATCTCCGTATCGATATCCAGCATGTACTGGTCGTTCTCCAGAGTCTGACGGTAGTAGGACGCTAACGTTAAGATCAGGTCACTGGCCTTTCCCGCATCCTCATCGCAGATGCAGGAGATCGTATTCAGCGCGTTGTAGAGAAAATGCGGGTTTACCTGAGACTGCAGCGCCTTAAACTCCGCTTTTTTCCGCAATTTCTTCTGATATTCTACATTGTAGACCCCTAACTGTGTGGAAAACATCTTCGCAAGTTCCTCCAGAAAATCCCCGATGCTTCGTTCCACACGGCGTCTCTTTTTCACGACAATGGACAGACTTCCGATCTTCTCATCTCCGGTCATGACCGGAACTGTCACCGTCACGAGGGAGTGAAACAGCGGCCGTATCTCCTCATCGAGATCTTCCTCCCAGATACATTCTGCTTTCATTCCTTTTGCCGGTCCTGTCAGATGTTCCAGAAACTTTTCCCGGCGGAAACGGCTGTCATCGATCAGGGAACTCACCGCCAGAACTTCCTTTTCATCCGTGATGATCACCGCCTGACATGGAATCTCACCGAAAATGATATCGGTCACGGCTTCCATATTTTCCCGCTTTCCGAAACCTTTTCTCAGATAGACGAGACTCTTGTCCGCGATTCCCATGGAAAGGCGCATCCGCTCCGCAAACAGGCTGTCCTCACGCATATACACCATATCAAAGGTCTTGAAAAAGAGCACCATTCCCACAGAATTCATGACGATCATCGGAACGGCAATCTTTCCCACAAGTTCCATGGCCGCACCGAGAGGCTTCGAGATCATCAGAATGATCACCATCTGCAGGATCTCCGCCTCGGCAGTCAGGAAAAACAGATCGACGCTGTCCATCTCCCCCGCCTTGTACTTTTTATAGACCAGGCTTCCCAGCACGCCTTCCACCAGCGTTGAGACCGCGCAGGAGACTGCTGTAAAGCCGCCGATATCAAACAGGAACCGGTGGGCTCCGGCGATGAGTGCCGTCATCATTCCAACAAACGGTCCGCCCATGATTCCTGCGGTCAGAACGCCGATGACGCGGGTATTGACGATGGCCCCGCCGGTCTTTGTCCCTGTGTAGGTCGACACGATGCTGATGGCACCGAAGATCACTGCCAACGCCATCTTCTGGATGATCGTGCTGCTCTCTCCCCGGAACAGCTTCCGCACCGATGCCATATTGGTGAGCAGCGTTGCCAGAAGCACCAGCAGTCCGATATTTAAAAGCATGTTGAAAAACATGGTTCCTGTCATAAAGCTCCCCCTGTCCCCGCAGACTGAATGTTCTTGTCTGCCTCTTTCACATGTTTTTATCATATCACATTTTTCTGTTTATTTGTTCAGAAAATGTCAAGCGGAGACGCATCACAGGCACGCTGTTTCAGAAAAAAGAATGTGCCTTGGCACATTCTCGCGCCTCGCGCGGTCGCTTGCGACAGTCTACATCTTCGCGCGAGTGCGCATCTTTGGCACGTCAGTGCCTTTTTATGTAACAGGGAATTCCCCGGGATTTCCTGTTACATAAAAAAGCTCCGGAAGACCTGGGCTTCTTCCCTCAGGTCTTCCGGAGCTTTGCACACCGACCATAAACCAGACCGGTATTTTCCTTATGAATTGTAGATATCCTCGTTTAACATTCCCTCGGATTTCGCAACGTAGATTGCAGTTGCGGAGTCGCCGACAACGTTAAGCGCCGTTACTAACATCTCGATCGGGCGGTTGATCGCAAGGATCAGGCTGTATGCTAAGAGTGCACCGTCGTTGATGTAGCCAAGACCGGAAAGGATCGTGAACAGGATGATCGCGCCTGCGCCCGGAGCTGCCGGTGTACCAGCGGATGCGATCAGGGCTAAGAGAGCGATCACGATGAGCTGGGACAGGGTTACATCGTAGCCTGCGCAGCCTGCGATAAACAGAGTCGCAACGACCTGCATGATCGCGGTACCGTTCATGTTGATGGTCATACCGAGCGGAAGTACGAAGGAAGCGATCTTCTCATCAACACCGAGCTCCTCTGTGGTCGTCTTCACGTTAAGCGGAAGAGCAGCCGCACTGGAGGAAGTGGAGAATCCGAATACTGCTACACGGAAGATCTTCTTTGCGAACTTCACCGGATTCTGCTTTGTTGTAACTGCTACAAAGATCGGGTATCCTACAAAGAGGAATAAGAGAAGCAGGATAACGGTTACGACAACGTATGCCAGAGCCGGTTTTAAGTGATTGATTCCGTATGTCGCGAATGTTCTTGCAAGGAGAACGAAAATCGCGAACGGACCGAACTTTGTAACAACGTAGTTTAAGAATACAACAACGATATCGTTTACTTCTGTGATGAGCTTCTTTAATGTTGCGCTCTTCTCGTCGCCGACTGCCTTCATGCAGAGACCGAGGGAAACCGCTAAGAACACGATCGCGAGAACGGAAGTGTTTGTGCTGAATACCGCTGTGATATTGGACGGAACAATGTTAAGGATCACATTTAACGGGTTGGAACCGGTAGATCCGGCGGAACCTTCAAGACCCTCCACCTGAATATTGAATACACCTGCATTGTAGATCATGATTCCGACTACGCATGCCATAAGTAATGCAAAGAAAGAGCAGATCAGGAAACCTGCGATCGTTTTTACGGAAATTCTGCCGAGAGTTCTTGTATCGGAAATCTGTCCGATCGCAAGTGTGATGGATGTGAATACCATCGGTACGATGACAAGCTGTAAAGAACGGATAAACAACTGACCAATAATATAGAAGATACCGAGTGCCTTTTCAGCGCCTGCCGCTGTGATGTCCTGGAACAGGATGCTGTTGATCGTTGCCCATACGGCTTCCTTGCCTGTGCTGTTGAGGTTTTCTCTTAAGAACATTAACAGAAGACCTGCTACCAGACCGCAGACGAGGGAAATACTCATTCTGACAGCGAGTGAACTTTTCTTTTTCTCCATGTAATCCTCCTTTTTTTAACCGCGCAACACACCCGGAAACATAAGCTTTGGGGCGGCTCTCCAAAACATTCCTGATATGCGGACACAGGCTTAGACTCATTGCCCGCATAAAAATCTCCGGGACACTGACAGGTTTTTATCGATCCCTGTCAAACTATCCCGGAGATTATATCGTAGTCTGAGCAATTCCGCAAGTAGGAATTTCAAATTTCTTTATGTTTTTTTTACAGAAATTTTATTTACTGGAATCGGCTGCCGGAACAGGCTCCGAAGTCTGTGTCTGATCCAGTGCCGCATTTAACTCCCGGAACGCCGCCGCGAGATCCTGCTCGTTGCCGTCTGTGTCATAGATCCTGCCGTACTGCTCGTGGGAATACATTTTAATATTGTCCAGTGTCACGCTTCGGTCTGTCGTGATCGAGAGATTGTAGTTTTCCTGCCACGGGATGGAACACTCATAATTTCCCGCTTCCGTCACCTGGACCGACTTTTTAGCGTCACCGATCTGGAAGGTGACCTTCGCTGCACCGTTCTTCGGTGCCGCCCAGAATTTTACATAGATCTTGTCCCTTTTTCCAAGACGCCCATGGACATTCTGGCTGAGCACACTGTCTTTTGCCAGAGTGACTGCCTTTGATCCGTCATGTTCCGTTTTCTCAACCTTTCCGGTGGTATCCCAGCCTGTCAGTCCCAGAGCGAACTGGCCATTGTATACACAATCATTTACATAATTCCGGTATACCCAGAGACCGTAGCCGCAGGTAGTATCCTTTAAGATCGGAGCGGTATTCTTCACAAAGTCCGCCACCTGGGACTCCTCGATCTGGGTATTGTAGGAGAATGCCTCTGTGGAATCCATATAGAGGAACTGCTCCATAAAATACTTCTTTCCGCTCTTTTCCACCAGACCGTTCATGCTGTTCTGCATGGATGCCAGCGCTGTTTCCGCGGAAATATGGTCTCCCACGTTCTGCTGTCCGAGGGACACGCTGTACATAAGAGCGGAGTACTCGGCATCGTCACACGGATACGTGGCGGAGTGGGAATAGTAGGTATAGCTTCCATCCAGCTGGTAGATCGGGTCTCCGTCGGACCGAACCTCCATGGATAGTCCGGGGAACACTCCCTGACTCTCGGAGAGGAGCTTATTTAAAAAGCTGTCATAGAACTCAAAAAACAGCTTCGCCTCCGGGCGCTTTCTCTCCGGGATCCAGATCTCGGAATAATCCCGGAATGTCTTTCCGTAGACCGCGCCGACCTCCGCAAGGGAGTAGTGGGCCTTCAGGTAATCCTGATATCCGCATCTGGATGCCAGACGGATACTGAGGGCTCTTGTGAGATCCCGGTCCATGTTTGACGTATAGTCCCAGAAGTCCTCCCAGGTAATAAATCCACCCTGAAAGTTCCCGTAGTCGGATACCCGGTCATAGATCGTCTTACAGTAATCCAGCCACAGCTTCCTATCACTGCTTCCGTCCTGCACCACACCGGCATATCGCTCCGGAAGGGACGCGTCACCGCTGTAATCCCAGCAGTAACCGATCCGCAGCGTCACCATAAGTCCATGGTCATCCGCGCACTTCATGACCTGATCGAGTTTGGCGAAAGCAGCCTCATTGTACATATTTCCCATATCTCCCGGCTGAAACTCTCTCCACGGGATCACGAGAATGATGCTGTTGAAGCCGTCCGCCTTGATGCGGGCAAAATTTGCCCCCATGTTGTCATCCTCTGTCCCCCAGTAGTTGATAGGCCAGGCATCACCGAAGTAGGTCACGGATTTTAAGTATTCCGGAAACGCCGCCTGCGCTTCCATCCGAAGTTCAGGGATCCCCGCCATCAGGGCTGCGGCGGCCAAAAGCGCTGCCGCTGGTCTTGCCAGTTTTCTTATGTTCATACGATCACCTTTTATAACTGTTCTTCACAGCTTCCTTTTTTGTTTCTGGTATGCATCGGCACACACCGATTCCCGTTTACTATACCACAATGTAAAAATTTCTGCAAAATTTATCCTAAAAAAATTCCGCAAAATTTATCCTTGACTAATTTAAGACTTACGGGGATACTTTTATTAGAAAGATCGTAACGGTTCAGCAGGCTGCGCGCTGACCGCACTGGTCGCGCCGGCCGTACTCGCCGCAGTAAAACGCAGACTTTACGGTAATGGAGCGTTGCGAAGTATTTATTAAAGGAGGACTTTATAAGCATGGAAAAATCAACGGTTTATTTTACCGATTTCCGGTGTTCGGTTGGAACCAGCCAGTTGGACAAGTTGAAAAAGCTCTGCGTTGCTGCAGGAATCAAAAACATTGACATGGACGGAAAATTCGTCGCGATCAAAATGCATTTCGGTGAGCTCGGAAATCTCGCCTTCCTTCGTCCGAACTACGCGAAAGCCGTTGCGGATCTCTGTAAGGAACAGGGCGGCATGCCGTTTCTGACCGACTGCAACACCCTGTATCCGGGCAGCAGAAAAAATGCTCTGGATCATTTAGACTGTGCAAACCTCAATGGCTTCAACCCGATCTCCACCGGCTGCCAGATCATCATCGGTGACGGTCTTCGCGGAACTGACGAGGTGGAGGTTCCGGTCGTGAACGGAGAATACTGCAAGACGGCCTTCATCGGCCACGCGATTATGGACGCCGACGTCTTTATCAGCCTGACCCATTTCAAAGGTCATGAATCCACCGGTTTCGGTGGTGCCATCAAAAACATCGGTATGGGCTGCGGAAGCCGTGCCGGAAAAATGCAGCAGCATGCAAGCGGAAAGCCGTCCGTCCGTGAGAAGCTCTGCCGCGGCTGCAGACGCTGTGCGAAGGAGTGCGGAAGCGATGCTATTACATATGTAAATAAGAAAGCCGTCATCGATTATGACAAGTGCAAAGGTTGCGGCCGCTGTATCGGTGCCTGCAGCTTTGATGCTATCTACAACCCGAACTACAATGCCAACGAGCTTTTAGACCGCAAGATGGCAGAGTACGCGCAGGCTGTCTGTTATGACCGCCCGTGCTTCCATATTTCCCTTGTGCAGGATATCAGCCCGAACTGTGACTGCCACGGTGAAAATGATGCCCCGATCCTTCCGGATATCGGAATGTTCGCAAGCTTCGATCCGGTGGCTCTGGACCAGGCCTGCGCGGATGCCTGTCTGAAGGCGGCTCCAATCGCCAATAGCCAGCTTGGAGAACATCTCTCCCAGCCGGGATGGCACTGCCACCATGATCATTTCAAAGATTCCAACCCGAATATCGAATGGCAGGCAACTCTCGATCAGGCGGAAAAGATCGGTCTCGGCACGAGACAGTATGAGCTGAAACGGATCTGATTGGGATTTTTCATGAAAAATGGGGAGAAGTTCCATTTTACGGAACTTCTCCCCGTTTTTTATGTACAATTGCAGCGCGTCATTCCGTTCACGCTCAATCGTATCAATCAATTTTTTACATCTTCATTCCAATCGCTCTCGGCTTGCATCCGTCCGGGATCGGGCAGTGATAGGTGTCGCCATCCAGCTCCTCCTCCATCTCCGCTTTCGCCTTCGCGATGATCTCCGGATCCTCATACATATCGATCGCTGCGCCTGCCATTGCCTTCGCCGCGTAGATCAGTCCCTTGTGTGCCAGTCCGCTCTTGCCCTGGGAAACAACCTGCCATGAGTGGCCCGGTGTTCCAGCCGCCCATGTAGCAACGTAGGCCTGGGCAGTCGGGCAGTTCCAGCTCACATCACCAACGTCCGTGGAACCGAAGGACATGATTCCGTCCGGGTTGAATGGAGCGACAAAGCGGTACATGCTCTCGCCCTTATGAGAAAGGACTTCCGCCTTAGCTGCTTTGTCCTTGCAGTTCTTTGCGATCTTCTCTAAGGACTCAAAACGGCTGTCGCCAACGCCCTCACTGATGGCTTTGGCAAACTTCATCTCCTCTTCCGTGTACTCCGGAGCGCCAAGCTCCACAAGATTGTCCCAGAGTTCCTTCGCGATCACCTTGTTGCTCATGAGGTTCGAGCAGCCCTTTACGAAATCGATCTCCACGCGGGTCTCTGTCATATGGGCAGCGCCCTCAGCGATCTTGTTGACACGCTGATAGATCTCCTCCACCTGACTGTTCTTCGGGGCACGGATCAGATACAGAACTTCCGCATACGGCTGTACAACGTTCGGGGAGTATCCGCCGGTGTTTGTGATCGCGTAGTGGATTCTCGCCTCCGGAACCACATGCTCTCTTAAGAACTGTACACCCATGTTCATAAGCTCCAGCGCGTCAAGGGCGCTTCGTCCAAGATGCGGTGCGCCGCCTGCGTGGGCGCTCTTTCCATAGAATTTATACGCTACCTGATAGTTTGCGAGGGAGCTTCCCGTGTCGGCCTGCGTTAAATCTCCCGGATGCCATGTGATCGCGGCGTCAAGGTTTGCGAACACTCCGCCTTTCGCCATAAATGCCTTTCCGGATCCGCCTTCCTCACCCGGGCAGCCAAAATAGATCACGGTTCCCGGTTTTCCGCTTTCTTCCAGATACTTTTTGATTCCGATCGCCGCGGAGAGGGACGCTGTGCCGAGCATGTTATGTCCGCAGCCGTGTCCGCTGGCGCCATCATGCACAACGATCTTCTCGGTAGCTCCCGCTTCCTGATCCAGTCCGGACAGGGCATCAAACTCGCCTAAGATACCGATCACAGGTTTTCCGGAACCGAATGTGCCCTTAAATGCTGTCTTTACGTCCGCAAGACCTGTCTCAACTGTAAAACCTTCTGCTTTCAGAACATCGCAGAGGATCTTCATCGACTTTTCTTCCGTGAAGGCAGTCTCCGCGCAGCCCCAGATCTCGTCGCTGGCGGTAAAGATCTCGCTGGATTTCTTATCAATTTCTTCCCAAGCTGTCTGTTTTCCCATCTCCATATCACCTTTCTTGTACATGATTTCCGGCTGTTGTCCACGCTGCCCTTTCATTTTCCGATCAGGCAGCTCTCAAAATTTAATTTTCGAGTTGTTCTGAATTTTTATATGAATCCCAACCAGTTATCAATAATTATACTATCGCATCCGTCAATGCGCAACCTTTTTCATGTTTTGTGCATAAAGTAAATGTATCATTTCGGATGTTCGCAAATTTTCCATCTATTTATTTTGGTTTTCTCAGCTTTCCCTGCCGCACATATTTTCTGTTCTGACTGCGCGAAGAGGGGTGGAATTTAATTTTGCAGGTGGGGCTTCTTACTGTTGGCACATCCTCTTCTTGAAAACTGCTTGCGCTTTTATACCTGCGATGGTATAATTTACAGGTAATGCCCTGTGATACAGGGCGAACGTGAACACACTGGAGGTATCCACATGAACTGGAGTATCGTAGCAAATGTCATTCTTGTCATTCTCCTGATCCTTGTCGTTGTCCTCGCTGTGCTTTACTTCCTCGGACGTAAGATGGAAAAGCGCCAGGTAGAACAGCAGAGCGCAATCGATGCCGCTAAGCAGACCGTGAGTCTGATGGCGATCGACAAGAAAAAGTTGAAAATAAAGGAAGCCGGACTCCCGCCGATCGTTTATGAGCAGACTCCATGGTATGCAAAGCGGATGAAGGTTCCGGTAGTAAAAGCAAAGATCGGCACAAAGATCATGACCATGATCGCCGATGAGAAAGTTTTCCTTCAGCTCCCGTTAAAGACTGAGGTCAAAGTTGTGATCAGCGGTCTCTATATCACAGAGATCAAATCCGTTCCGCGCGGAGGACTGATCCCGCTTCCAAAGAAGAAAACGATCGGTCAGCGTATCAAAGGAATTTTCAAAAAAGACTGAATCGACAAGAAAAAGACAAAATAAAAAAGCCCCTCTTCTGATGAATTTAGTTTCATTCAGAAGACAGGGCTTTTTTATTTGATTTTAAATCAGTCCCACGGATTTCATAAAGAAGATCCATAAGAACAGTGTAAACATGGACACCGCCGTACTGATCACGACAAACTGTCCGGCAAGCTCTCCGTCACCGCCCATATTCTGTGCCATGGGGTAGGATGCGGCTGCAACCGGTGTCGCGTAGACAGCGATCAGAAGGAACAGCTCAAGTCCACGAAGTCCAAAGGCGTAAGCGATCGCGATGATGATCGCCGGAAGAAAAAACAGCTTACAGGTAAGCGTTGGAACCAGATATTTGAGGTTTTTCCGGATCGCCTTAAACTGTAAGGTTCCTCCGAGCACATAGATCGCTAACGGAGAAGTCATATTGGAGAAGGCGGAAATCGGTGTCACAAGGCTTCCCGGCAGCTTGATCCCAAGGAAAAAGAAGATCAGACCTACGACGGCACCCTGCAGGAGTGGATTCGCTGCCACCGCCTTCAGCGTCTTCTTAATATCCGATTTTCCCTCTCCGTTGAACATCTCAAGAATAAATACCGACGTGGTATTGTAGATCGACACAACGACCGTAACCATCATAGCCGCGATCGATGCCGCTGAATCTCCAAATACCTCGATCGTGAGCGGCAGTCCAAACAGAACAAAGTTGCTTCGGAAGATCGCCTGAATGATAACGCCTCTTCTGGGGTTTTCCTTTACGATCTTCGGAATGATCACGATCAGGATCGCTTCCACGATCAGGATACTTGCACCCGTGAAGATCAAAAGCAATGGTCTCGGAAGCGACTCGGCATCGGCTTTATAAATATTGTAGAAGGTCATAAACGGATAAAATACCCGGAAGACCATCTGGTTCAGCTTCTGTAAAAATTCCTCTTTCACAACTCCTCTGATCTTCATCGTATATCCGAGCGCCAGATAACAGAAGAACGGGATGACCGCATTAACCGCGACTAAAAAACTCTCCATACATCGTTTGTCCTCTCACAGCTTCCCCTTTGACCGCGATCTTTCCAAATACAGTCCGCGGGACCCGCTGCGTCCTTTCTTTTTTATCCTGTAACCTTCCAATACCTCACATCCGTTTTCCGTTACATCGGGATTCCCAATACCTCTTCTTTTCTTGATGACGCCAGGATCTCTGTATTACAGTCGAATGCGTACTCCCCGTTCATCTCCATGGAATATTTGATTCTTAGAAGAATGGACTCTTCGTCCTCCTCAACTTCGAGCAGGGAAGTCGTGATCCCCATCAGGAACAGTCCCATCGGCGTCCGGTAGTTTGCTGTCGTCCGTCTTCCGGGTTCAAAGATCATGTGGCTCTCCACAAGTCCGCGTTTCATGACCTCGATCCGGTTCTCCATCACTTTCACCGTATTGTGGGTCGGTGTGCCCGTCTCGTCAAGCGACTCATCATAGATCAGATACTGCTTGCCGTTTTTCACATAATACGTCCCCGGGGTGATCATCTCGACCGTGTCCTCTTCCTCACCGATCGTCTGTACCCCCCGGACACGGACTAAAATATCCTTTGTCATGTAAATCTCCCCTGATATATCATTTTGAACGGTCCGCACGGCTTCAGGCACGGACCGCTGTGAACATTTTTATCTCTCGTATCTCCGAAACGCGTGATCGATCAGATCGTCGATCAGCTGTCTCTTGTTTACACCTCTTGCCTCCCACAACATCGGATACATGCTGATGGCAGTGAAGCCCGGAAGTGTGTTGATCTCATTGAATACGACCGTTCCGTCTGCTTTTACGAAGAAATCCACGCGGGATAAGCCGTAGCCGTCCACCGCGTTGAAGATCTTAACGGCAGCCTCACGGACACGCTCTGTGGCTCCGTCAGGAAGCTCCGGGTCAACGACGGTCTTGGACTCCGCATTGTAGTATTTCGCGTCGAAATCATAGAACTCAGCCGCAGCAAGGATCTCACCCACGCCGGAGGCTTTCGTGGAAGCACCGTCACCGAATACACCGCACTCAATCTCACGGCCCACGATCATCTCCTCAACGAGGATACGGCGGTCATTGTCAGCCGCTTCCTTTAAACCGGTAATCAGCTCTTCTCGGTTGTCTGCTCTTGTAACACCTCTGGAGGAACCGGCGTTAGACGGCTTTACAAATACCGGATATGGGATCTCTTTTTCGATTTTCGCGATAACCGCATCCATATCCTTTAATTCCGCTTTCATAACGGAAACGTAAGCTGCCTGACAGATGCCGAGTCCGCTTACCATGCGCTTTGTGGAAAGCTTATCCATCGATACCGCGGAAGCGAGAACGCCGCAGCCGACGTACGGGATCTTCGCAAGCTCAAGGATTCCCTGTACGGTTCCGTCCTCACCGTAGAGACCGTGAAGGACCGGGAATACCACATCCACCGGAATCTTCTCAAAAGATCCGTTCTCTGTGACGATCAGGCATTTCTCCTTTGCGTCCGGAGACAGCACCGCCCCAGCTTTTGACTCTCTCCAGGTATCATCTTTGACCTGGCTTAAGGAGTCCACCTTTACCCAGTGTCCGTCCTCCGTGATCCCGACGAGGATCACATTATATTTCTCCTCATTGATATTTGCTGCCACATTCTGTACAGACATACAGGATACCACATGCTCAGATGACTGTCCGCCAAACAGGACAACGATATTTTTCTTTTCCATGATATTTTTTGATTCCTCTCTGATTTTCTATTCAAGTCGAACGTCCGTGAGATTTTGCGCGTGATCCCGGTCAGCAAAGCCGGCAGATTCCTTACAGGACCACTGTGCACCCGAATCATTTACCCCGATGCACTGGCACTGGACGGGCTGTTTTGACATGTTATCGTTTAGATTATAGCACAACTGGTAATAATTACAAACAGGAAATAACATTTGCCTCTGACATAAAAAGCAAAAAGCAAAGAAGGTGTATCTATGAAACGAACCTGTAAGCTCAGTCTCTCTTTCCTGTGTTTTTTGATCTGTTTTCTTCTTTCCATGTCCGGCATCCGGGCGCGGGACGAGGCTCTGGCGGCGGATATTGCCCCAAAGATCCTGCGGTTCCATGTTCTCGCGAACAGTGATTCCGCCAAAGACCAGGCGTTAAAGCTTCGGGTGAAGGATCTTCTTCTGGAAAAGATCCGGGACGGGGCCGCCGCGGGTCAGATCGCCGGAAAAGAGGAGCTGAAAGCATATATACTGTCTGAATCTTCCACACTGGAAGCCGCTGCTGAAGACTTTATCCACAGCTTCGGGTATGATTACGGTGTGCATGTGGGGATCGAGACCTGCAGGTTTCCGGTGCGCACCTACGGGGATATGACATTTCCCGCCGGGATGTATGAAGCCGTCCGGGTAACCATCGGAAACGGTGCCGGACACAACTTCTGGTGCGTTCTGTACCCATCCTTATGCTACACGGACAGCGTTCATGCGTCGATGCCGGAGGAATCGAAGGAAATGTTGAAAAGTCTGATCCCAGAGGACGATTTTCAGTCGCTGCTAAAGGCAAGACCGGCCTGTTTCCTGAAAAGCACCAGCCCAGCGGCCACTGGCGAACACACTTCCCATACAGCTATCGCCTCTGCAGCCACCCCTGATAATACTGCCAAAACTTCGGGTAAAAAAAGTGAACAGGGAACATCTTCCCTGCCCACTGTGAAAGTCCGTTTTCGGATCGCTGAACTATTTTCAGCGCATCTGCAGCTTACTGACTAAGGCTTAAGTTTCCCTTAACCGCCCAGTCATAGGTCTCCATCGCCTGGAACAATGAGAGGTCTCCGGTCTTCACCGCGATCTCCTTTGTCTTTAAGGAGTTCTGCTGCTGCATATACTCAAGGCGTCCGATGGTTCCTAACTGCCATTTTCTCTCGGCAGTCTCCATCTTCGTCTTTTCCAGCTCGTAAGCTGCCTTTGCTGTCTGGAGCTCGTTTCTCTTCTGGAGAACGTCGTTGTAAAGGTTTACGAGGGAGGATGCGACTTCTTCCTTCTCCTGCTTGATCGTGCGCTGTAAGTTCTGGTACTCGACGGAGCCTGCGTCCTTGTTGTCGAGGTCCAGCACGTTGTATCGGATCGTAAAGTTGTTGTCCTGCGCCGCCTGTTTGTCCTTCTCCGGGTTCATTCCGTCGATCCTTGTGAGATCAGCTGCCGGGACATCCTTGATCTCCGGCTTTGCGTCATACTTCCATCCGAGCATCGTGCAGAGGGTCTGACGGAGCTTCTGCTCACTGGATGTCAGTGTCAGTTTCGTTGCCTGGGTGGACTCCAGCTGCTGTCTCGCGGAAAGGACCTGGCTCTGGGTCGCAAGACCGTTGGCTGCCTGGTTCTGGGTGGACTGGTAGACTGCCTCTAAGAGTGTGAGTCCGCTCTCTAAGCTCTCCTCGTTGAGCTTTAACTGCTTGTAGCCGATCATGGCGCTCTGGGCGCCGGCGGACAGCGCCGCGCGGGTGCTGTCCACAAGCTTGATATGCATCTGCTCTGGGGATACCTGTTCCAGGCTGTCGCCCTGCAGCGCAATTGCATCTGCCTGGTAGTCCATGAGTTCTGAACTGTAATAGAGCTGTGCGTAGTTTGTCGGAGTCATTGCCGGAACTTTACCGATCATCTCTTTGGCTGCGTCAAGAGAGCCTTTCAGTGTACTTGCCGTATCCGCAAGCTCTCCCGAACTATCCAGTAATTTTGATTTCAGCTTCACGACATCCTTTGCTGCGTCCTTCTTATCGGAATATGTCTCTTTCACTGTCTTAAACGTCGGGCTGTAGACCTCAACAAGCTTCCCGATCTCGTCATATTCCAGCATGTTATCCGCGAGCTTCTTCATCGTCGCGTCATCGTACTCATTTCCCGGCTGGGATATAAATCCGTTCTCATCCGCAACACCGGTCGCCTGAACCGCCTTCGTCGCTGCGAAAGAGTTCACAGGCGCTGCCGCAAGCGCAAGCGCAAGCGCCGCCGGGATCACACGTCCTGTCAAATTTCTTTTCATTCTGCTTCTCCTTTAGCTCTGTGATGAGGAACCGATATCGAGAAGTCCCTCAAGCGCCCACTGATAATTTTCGATCGCTCCTGTGAGGTCCAGCTTCGCCGCCGTGTGGGATGCTTCACTGGAAAGCCATGCAGACTCTGCCTGAAGGTATTCCTGACGGCTCAACATCCCCAGCTCATTCTTCCGGTCAGCAGCCGCTTTATCGGCCTTTGCCGCCTCATAGAGCGTTTCTGATGCCTCATAGGCTTTCTGTTTCTGTTTCAGGTCCTTATACATAAGATCCAGAGAAGAACGGACGGAATCTTCCTGATCCTTGATATTTCTTGCCTTCGTGATTACTCCGCCCGCCGATTTGGAACTCGTCATCCTTGTATCATACAAAGTGTAGTTCATCTCGATGGCCTTCGCCTCATCCTTCTTCGGATCAAAGGACGCGATCACGGAAAGATCCGGCTCCGGAACCTTCGCGATCTCCGGATCAGCGTTGTAATCCCAGCCCAACATTGTGATCAGCGTCTGTTTCTGGGTATTGAGACCGGACGCTGCCTGAAGAGCACTTCCGTTCGCGGAATTCAGTGCGTCCTCCACGGTCAGAACATCTTCCTTCGACATCATTCCAAGATCCTTTTTCTTTAACGCCGCCTCGTAATTCTGCTTTGCGATCTCCTGATTTAAAAGGGCGATCTCATACTGGTCCTTTAAGGTCTCATAGGTCCGCATTGCTTCCCTCGCGGTCTTTGTTTTCTCATTTCTCGTGATGCGGAGTCCGCGGAGTGCAGAGGAACCACCGGCTCCCTTTCCCTTTGCGGCATCCTCCAGCTGCTGCGCATATGCCCGCAGAGCATGCATATTTGCTTTATATCCTTTATACACGTCGCGGGATACTGTCTCGTCATACTGAACATCATTCGCATCCCGTTCCATTTCATCCGCCTCCGCGCGCAGATCCGCCGCCATCGCTAACATCTGATCCTTCGTAAGACCCGTGGATCCGCCCGGATTGTAATAATACTTCTGCAGCTGGTTCTGATAATCGGTATTGTAGCGCTCAATGAGTCCGGGGAGTTCCCAGTATTCCAGCGTGTTGTCCTTAAACTTTTCAAGCGCTGCTTCGTCATATTCTGTGACCGCGACGTCCTTCGTCGCAGCTAACGCAGGTATTCCGGTATCCGCTGCCGCTATGGAAAGACTTCCCATAAAAACAGCTGAGAACATGATCAGACCTGCTTTTTTCCATTTATTTCGTCTCATAGGTTTCCCTCCGTCTATGAGCATAACGATTTCATCGCAGAAACGCAATAACGTTTCTCTTACATTTTCTTTCCAAATACGGCAATCCGGTGGCAATTTTTATCCCCTGGCTGCCGCCTCCAAAAGCAGGAAGCCCCGCAGAGCGTTCCGCATTCCGGCTGACTGCCTCCCGACCGGGCAGCGGCCGTCTCTTGCAGACTCTGCAGGGATCCGCTTTCAATGTTCAAAGCTTTAATCTACGTCAATGATCTCTTTCTTATCCTGATTCTTTCCGCTCATGATCACATAGAAGACCGGAAGAACAAGAAGTGCCATCGCCGTAGAGACGATCAGTCCACCGACATCCACAAGTGCGAGTCCCTGCATCGTCTTACCGGCATTTCCATAAGCCGCCGCCATCGGGATCATTGCCACGATCGTCGTGAGTGTTGTCATGAACATAGGGCGCATACGGGTCGCGCCGGCTTCAATGACCGCCTCCTTAAAGTCCATCGTTGCCCGATACTGGTTCGCCGTATCGACGTACAAAATACCGTTGTTTACTACCGTACCGACTAACATTAAGAAGCCTAACAGGGAAGTCATGCTGATCGGGCAGTCCACAAGCCATAAAAACAGGAAAGAACCGATCAGGGCGAACGGGATCGTTGTCATCACCATGATGGAGAACTTCGGTGACTCGAACTGTGCAGCCATTACAACGAATACGAGGAATACGGCTGTGGCGATCGCCTGTCCCAGGGACGCAAACTCTTCGTTCATCATCTTTGTGGATGTGTTTTCCTGCATAGAGATCGTGCCGGATAAGTACTTATCGATGACCTCTTTCTGGATCTTATCCTTCGTGGTGCTGTCCGCTCCCTCTGTCAGCGTACCGGTGATCGTCACCTGATACTGCTTATCGCTCTTTGTGATACTCTGTGGACTGTCCTTAAAGCCGATATCCGCGATATCCATAAGGGCTACAGATCCGCCGGTCGCTGTCGGAAGAACGATTCCCTGGAGCTTATCGATCGTATCGTACTCATCATCCGCGTACTCAACCTTTACATCGATATCATTTCCGTCAACATTCAGGGTCGTTGCCGTCGTTCCGCTGACCATCATGTATACCTGGGAAGCAACGGCGGTCGGGGAAAGTCCCTCCGCTGCCGCCTTGACCGGATCCACATTGATCTTTACAAGTGGAGCGCTGTTTTCAAGGGAAGAGTGGATGTTTGTCGCATCCGGGCGCTTCTGGAGTTCGGAAACGATCTCATCCGATACCTTCTTTAAGTCATCGTACTGTGTGCTGACAAGAAGATATTCGAGATCCTCTGCTGCTCCCATGGACATGGTGCTCATGGAGTTCTGGCTCTCGAGGCTCACGGAGCAGTCGGACCACTTCTGCATGTCACGTTTCCATTCCTTGAGCACCTGATCCGTCTTTCTGCCTCTGTCATCCTTTAAATATGCCGTCAGGGTCGCTCCGCTTCCGCCCATATTCATGGAAAGTCCGGAACTTCCGTAGGAGAGCATGTAGGAATCAAGATCCGGATCCTGAGTCACATAGTCCTCTGCTCTCTGGAGGATCTTATCGACCTCCTCGATCTTAAGACCCGGCTGGGTCTCGATCGTCACCGCGATCGTTCCCTGATCATCTGCCGGCATAAGCTCTGTCTTTAACTTTGTCGCAAGGAACAGGGAGAAGATCACAAGCACAACGGCGGTTCCCATGACCATCGCTTTTTTCTTTAAAAGCTTCTCCATCAGGGAACGGTATCCGTTCTGCAGAGCTCTCATGATGCCGGAGGCCGGGGTATTTTCCTTCTCCTTCGGACGGTAGTACACGTAGCAGAGCGGTACAAGCGTCATCGCGGAGATCAGGGACGCGATCATACAGAATACGATCGTGAAGCCCAGCGGCTTGAACATCTGTCCGCTCATTCCGGAGATCAGAGCTAACGGGATAAATACGACACAGGTCGTAACGGTACCACCGATGATGGATTCCAGCACAGCTGCAGTACCATCGATTGCGGCTTTTCTCGTTTCAACAAAGCCACCGCCCTTATCCGTAAAGCGGAAGCAGCTTTCCAGAACTACGATCGAGTTATCGACCATCATTCCGACACCGAGAACCAGACTCGACAGGGTGATGACGTTTAGCGTAAAGCCTATGGCTTTCATGAGGATGAGGGCAGCTAAAATTGATACCGGGATGGAAGTTCCGACGATCAGGGATGCCTTGATATCCCCGAAGAACAGCCAGATGATGAGCATCGCGATAATGACTGCCATGATCATGGTCTGGAATACGCTGTTTAAGGAATCGCTGATCTGATCACTGTAATCATTGACAACGACGTACTCCAGAGACGGATCCTGTGCTTTTAACGTTTGCATTGTCTCCTGGACTGCCTTGGAAACGGTAATGTGGTCGCTGTCCTGATTTTTCTTGACACCGATCGTCATCGTGTCCTTGCCGTCGTAACGTCCGATACTGTCCTTTGCCTCAACGGTATTGTAGATATTGGCAACATCTTCCATATAGATGATGTTTCCGTTACCCAGTGTGATCGGGATCTTCTTTAAAAGCTCCATCGTGTCAAAGGATGTTCCGGATGTCACGGAAAGATCCTTGTTTCCAACGGAGGTACTTCCGATCGGCATAGAAAAGTCCGCAGACTTTAAAGCCGCAACGATGGTATTCATGTTCACATGATACTGGCTTAATTTTTCCGGGATCAGCTCCGCCTTGATATAAGCCTCCTGACCACCGGATACATCGACACTGGCTACGGAGGTCAGCTTTTCGATTTCCGGAACGATATCGTCATTTACGTAGTTATAGAGGTTATCCACGCTGTCATTGTTGACCGCGAGGGTGATGGACGGCGTACTGTTGATATCCATCTCGATGATCGTCGGGGTATCGACATCATCCGGGAGATCCGACTTGATCCCATCCAGCTTTTTCTTTAAGTCATCGTAAGCTTTATCGATATCCTGGTCATAGTCATACTGGACCAGGACCATTCCGAAGTTTTCCGAAGACATGCTGGTGACGGAATCGACACCGGAAAGCGTTCCGATCTCATCCTCTATCTTACTGATCACAAGCTGATCCACGTCATCCGGGCTTGCTCCCGGGTAGACCGCGCTGACGATCAGCATCGGCATCTCCATTTCCGGGATCAGCTCAAGCTGGGATGAAAAGATCGAGCTGAGACCGAATACGATCAGGCAGAGCACAACAAGAACGGTTGTGACCGGCCGTTTTAAGACCTTTTTGGTAAGTCCCATGTTCCTTGTGCCTCCTTATTTTGCTGCCGCTTCCGCGGCTTCTGTAGTCTCTTCTGCTGTTGTCTCACTGCTGTCGGCTGTCGTTTCCGCACTGTCATCACTGCCCTGAATATTTACCGCGGCGCCGTCATAAAGCTCCTTGGACCAGCTTGTGATGACCTCGTCGTCGTAGGAAAGTCCGGAAACAATCTGAATCTTGTCAGAATCGATGAGTCCGTCTTCCACCGGAGTCTTTTTCGCCGTTGCTGTCGCGGCATCATATGTATACACGTAAGCGTCTCCATTGCTGTAGTTCACACAATCTGCCGGAACGACCATGACGTTGTCCGCCTTCTCTGCTGTCACATAAACCTTTACCATCGTTCCGCTGGCAAGTCCGTCCGCGTCACCCAGGGTCGCTTTCACCTTGAAAAGTCCTGTGGACGCGTCCACCATGCTGCCGATCTCAGAGATCGCGCCGCTGTAGTCCGTTCCGTTCTTCTCCACCGTCACAGGATCACCGATATTTAATCCCTTCATGACACGCTCCGACACGTTGAAGGTCAGTGTTTTTCCGCCTGCACCGGATACAACGCCTGCGACAGAACCGCCCGCAGACATATCATGTACCTGCACGCCAAACTGTTCTAAGACACCGGCGATCGGCGCGGTAACGACCGTGTTCTCGCTCTGGGTATCATAGTTTAATTTTGCGGAATCATACTGGAGCTTCGCCATGGACAGACCGCTTACCGCCTGCTCGTAGGCCTGAGCGGAAATATCCCCGCTCTCGTAGAGCGCCTTCATCCTGTTTACAGATGTCTGGGCATCATTTAAGGATACCTGAGTCGTATTTAACGTGATCCTTGCCGCGTCTAACTGCTTGTTGTCGATGCGGAACAGCTTCTGTCCCTTCTGTACGGTATCGCCCTGATTTACATAAACCTCCAGTACTTCTCCGCTTCCCTTCGGGATAATGTATACCTGATCTGCCGGTTCCACGGTACCTGTCAGTCCTGTGGAAAGTTCAATATTTCCTGTCTCCGGTGTCTGGACGACGACGGTCGGGTTCGGAACGGCCTCGATCGGCTCTTCTTTTTTCGTAAATCTTGTGAACATCAGGACTCCAAATGCGCCGACGCATACAAGTCCGATTACGATCTTACCTGCTTTCTTCATGGTTCCTCCTCATTTTCTGCAACCTGTTGCTTTTTGATCTCTCCTGCGGATCCTTTTCCTTCTTCCGGTCCGCACGTTCTGTTTCGCGGGCAGCTTTTCTTTTCTATTCCTTACCGCTGCTCCTCTTCCCTGCTGTCTGATCTATATGCACATATGCCATAGTGGAGCATACGGATATGGCGTTTGTAATACGCGGAAGCTTCCTCTCTCTTCTCCCCGTCACGGAAAAAGCGCTTGAGCGACATCAGAAATACAACCATATGCATTTCGATCAGCTCATTTAAAGTCTCCCTGCTGATCGGCTCTTTGTCCTGATCGATATTTTCATATAATAGCTTCATAAAGCTCTGATTCTCCCGGCATACCTGCGGGTCATACTCCGGATCACCCCTGAAAATATCCATGAACTTTGCGCTCTTGATCAGATTCTGAAAAATATTGATCAGACCTGCCCGCTCCATAAGATCCAGTCCGCGGTCGAACACATTCTCAAGCATATCCCAAAGGTCGTCTCCGTTTTCCCGGAGCCGCTCGATATAGTTGTTAAAATGCTGTTCTGCCTGGGCGTAGATCAGCCACTTCAACAGATCCTGCTTATCTTCAAAATATGTATAAAAGCTTCCTCTTGATATGTCCGCGTCGTGGACGATCCGGTTGATCGACGCCTCCTCGAGAGGCACTCTTGTAAACTCCTTTGTCGCTGCGATCCGAATTGCTTCAATTTTTTCTTTCGGAAGCCGCAAAAACCGCTCGGTCGGCATAATTCCATCTCCCTTCTGTCGAAATCACAAAACGTATTTCTGACATTTCCCTTCTTTTGCAAAAGTGACAACCTGTTAACATTATAGTGACACCCTGTCATTCTGTCAATATCTGTTTTTTCACTTTATAATGATTTTATATTTTCGTAAGGTTTGCAAAATTTCTGTATAGAAACTCCTGCCTCCGGTCCGATCCCGTCTGTGATTTCCGCTGTTTTGCTCAGCCTACCATGCCCATGTTTCAGAATTGTTTTCCGATTGTTGCAGTTTCATGAATCCTGCAGATTTTGCCGGAAATATCGGATTGTACAGGAATAAATACCAATTCATAGCATGTTTGTAGGAATTGCTTCTTGCATATTTTTCTCAATACATGTATAATATCATTGAATCACCTAGTAAGTAACTAGGTTTAGTCCCGGCAGACGGAACGTATCCCGGAGATCAGCTCCGGTGCCGGTTCATATCTGTCCGGAAATTGCTGAAACTTACATTTTTACCTTATATAAAATACATGGAGGAATCCGATATGTCAGAACTATTATTAAATGTAAAAAATCTCTCCGTGAATGTGGAAGAGAAATCCATTCTTCACGGGATCAACTTAACGATCAACAAAGGCGAGACCCACGTACTCATGGGACCGAACGGTGCCGGAAAATCCACACTCGGCTGCACCCTGATGGGGAACCCGAACTATCATGTGACAGACGGTGAGATCTTCTTCGGAGGCGAGAACATCACAAAAGAAGCCGCTGACAAGCGTGCAAAGCTCGGCATGTTCCTCTCCTTCCAGAATCCGCTTGAGGTTCCGGGGATCTCCCTCTCCAACTTTATCCGCAGCGCTCTCTCCGCGAGAACCGGAAAGAATGTCCGCATCTGGGATTTCAATAAAGAACTCCAGAAAGCGATGGAGGTTCTCGACATGGATCCGTCCTATGGCTTCCGTGATCTGAACGTCGGCTTCTCCGGCGGTGAGAAAAAGAAAGCGGAGATCCTGCAGCTTCTCCTCTTAAATCCGTCCTTAGCGATCCTCGATGAGACAGACTCCGGTCTCGATGTCGACGCGGTCCGCACCGTTTCCAAGGGAATCGAGGAGTACCAGAAGAGCAAGGACGGCGCTCTCCTCATCATCACCCACAGCACAAGGATCCTGGAGTCTCTCCATGTGGACAAGACCCATGTTCTCGTAGACGGCCGCCTGGTTGCCGAGGGCGATGGTTCTCTCGTCGATGAGATCAATGAGAACGGCTTCGAGCAGTTTATCGCTTCCGCAAATGAGAAGGGAGAGAACGATTAATGAAGGAAAAGACGTATGTTGAGGACGTTGACCGCAACATGTACGACTTCCGCAATGACGAGAAGGACGCTTACCGTATTAAAAACGGTCTCACCGAGGACATTGTGGAAAAGATCTCCGAGGAGAAACATGACCCGGAGTGGATGCATGATTTCCGGTTGAACTCCTTAAAAATATATCATGAAATGAAGGTTCCGGACTGGGGCCCGTCCATCGAAGGATTAAACATGGACAACATCGCCACCTACGTCCGTGCCAACACAAAGATGAAAGGGGACTGGTCCGAGGTTCCGGAAGAGATCAAGGACACCTTCGAAAAGCTCGGGATCCCGCAGGCGGAGCGCACCTCCCTCGCCGGCGTGGGTGCCCAGTACGACTCCGAGCTCGTCTACCATAATGTCCGCAAGGAGGTCGCAGAGCAGGGCGTGATCTACACCGATATGGAGAGTGCTCTGACCGGTGAATATGCCGATATGGTAAAGGACCACTTTATGAAGCTCGTGACACCCCATGACCATAAATTCGCAGCCCTGCACGGCGCTGTCTGGTCCGGCGGTTCCTTCGTCTATGTTCCGAAGGGAGTTTCCGTCGAGATCCCGCTGCAGTCCTACTTCCGTTTAAATGCCGCAGGTGCCGGACAATTTGAGCACACCCTGATCATCGTCGATGAGGGCGCGTCCTTACATTTCATCGAAGGATGTTCCGCTCCGAAGTACAACGTGGCAAACCTCCATGCCGGCTGTGTCGAGCTTTACATCGGAAAAAACGCAAAGCTCCGCTACTCTACGATCGAAAACTGGTCGAAAAATATGTACAATTTAAACACAAAACGGGCGAAGGTCGAGGAGGGCGGAGTCATCGAGTGGGTATCCGGTTCCTTCGGTTCCCATGTTTCTTACCTCTACCCGATGAGCGTGTTAAACGGTGAGGGCGCAAGATCCGAGTTCACCGGAATCACATTCGCGGGCAAAGGACAGAACCTCGATACCGGATGTAAGGTCGTCCACAACGCACCGAAAACTTCTTCCTATGTAAATACGAGATCAATCTCCAAGGATGGCGGGATCAGCACCTTCCGAAGCTCCGTTGTCGTATCCGCAAAGGCAAAGGGCAGCAAATCCGCTGTCTCCTGCCAGTCCCTGATGCTCGACGATATCTCCCGTTCCGACACGATCCCGGCGATGGATATCCGCACAAAGGACGCCGATGTCGGACATGAGGCAAAGATCGGTCGCATCAGCGATGACGCCGTCTTCTATCTGATGTCCCGCGGTATCTCCGAGGAGGACGCGAGAGCCCTGATCGTCAGCGGCTTCGCCGACAATGTCTCGAAGGAGCTTCCGCTTGAATACGCGGTGGAGATGAACAATCTGATCCACCTGGAAATGAAAGGAAGTATTGGATGATGGAGAATATGAAGATCAACCAGCTCCCTTCAAAGACATGGAACTGGCTCAAAATGAATGAAACCGCGATCTCCGGGATCACTGTATCCGGAGCGCATGAAATAAAAGCTGAGATCCCGGCGGGGATCTCAAAAACAAACTGCCCTGCCGGCCTTCCGGATCAGTTCCGGGAGATCGCAGGCGGAATGGGACCGGATATGGATGTTCTCGTCAGAGAGTCCGCAGCCGGTGCCGTCCTGCTCTCGACGGATGGAGACCTCGCAGAGACACCGGTGCGCATCGGCTTCACATACGGCTCTTCCGAGCATAGCTTAAATACGTTCGGAATCTTCGCAAAAGAAGGAAGTAAGATGACCGTCATCATGGATATGGCGGCTGAGGCCGACGGTACTTCGGGTGCAGACCACACTGCTCTCTCCGGCGTCCAGACAAAACTGATCCTCGAAAAAGACGCCGAAGTGACTCTCGTCCAGATCATCCGCAATGACAATGCAAAAACCGTCTTAAACGACATCGGTGCAAAGGTTGCTGACGGAGCAAAATTCTCCGTGATCCACCTCTTCCTCCCCGGTGGTCATGTATACAACGGCTGTAAGGCAGATCTCGTCGGCAAAAAGAGTACGTTCACCGCGGACATCGCCTACACGGTCGGAAACGATGCAGTTCTTGATATGAACTACGTCGCTCTCCACGAAGGAAAGAAATCCGTCAGCGAGATCAAGACCGACGGCGTGCTTCATGAAAATTCGAAGAAACTCTTCCGCGGAACGATCGACTTTAAGAAAGGCGCGGCAGGCGCTGTCGGAAACGAGAAAGAGGACGTTCTTCTTCTCGACGATGACGTTGTAAACCAGACGATTCCGCTGATCCTCTGCGCGGAGGAAGATGTCGAAGGAAACCACGGTGCAACGATCGGAAAGCTTGACGATGACATGGTCTTCTATCTGGAAAGCCGCGGCATGGAGCTTCCAAAGATCTACAAGATGATGGCGAAGGCACGGATCGACGCCGTTCTCCGTCTGGTACCTGATGAAAAGACAAAGGCAGATGTTGCCTCTTATTTAGAAAGTGAGGCCACCAATGGACGTATCTAAGATCCGGGAAGATTTCCCGCTTCTCAAAAACCGTGACATCATTTACCTGGACAATGCGGCAACTTCCCAGAAGCCCGCAGCTGTCCTGGATGCTGAAAAGCAGTTTTATGAGAAATACAATGCAAACCCGTTCCGCGGTCTCTATGAGCTGAGCGAAGAAGCAACGGAATGTTATGAAGAAGCAAGAAAAACGGTCGCTGATTTTCTCCACGCATCCTGTCCGGAAGAGATCATTTTCACGAGAAATGCGACTGAGAGCTTGAATCTCGCCGCTTACACACTCTCCGAGTACCTGTTAAAACCGGGTGACGAGATCATCGTCAGCATCATGGAACATCACAGCAACATTCTTCCATGGCAGCAGGCCGCAAAGCGTTACGGTGCGACCGTGAAATACCTGGAATGCGACATGGACGGCACGATCCCGGCAGAGCGCCTCGAGAACATGATCACCCCGCACACAAAGATCGCGGCGATCACCCAGATTTCCAACGTGCTCGGATGCAAGAATGACTTAAAGACCTTCGCTGAGATCTGCCACCGCCACGGTGTGATCCTGGTCGGCGACGGCGCACAGAGCGTTCCGCACATCAAAGTCGATGTCCAGGACCTCGGAGTCGATTTTCTCTCCTTCTCCGGACATAAGATGCTGGCTCCGATGGGGATCGGCGCTCTCTACGGAAAGAAAGAGCTGTTAGAGCAGCTCCCGCCATTTCTCACCGGCGGCGAGATGATCGAATCCGTCACAAGAGAAGGTGCTGTCTGGGCAGAAGTTCCGCATAAATTTGAGGCGGGAACCGTCAATGCCGGCGGCGCTTATGCACTTGCCGAGGCGATCCGCTACATGAACACGATCGATTTTGATGCGATCGAGGAACAGGAAAACAAGCTCACAAGGATCGCTTATGAGGGCATGACAAAGATCCCGGGGATCCGTGTTCTCGGAAGTTCCGATCCAGACAATCATCACGGGATCCTCTCCTTCGCCGTTGACGGGGTTCATCCGCATGATGTCGCTGAGATCTTAAATGCCGATAATATCTGCGTCCGCGCCGGTCATCACTGCGCGCAGCCGCTCTTACAGTACCTTGGGACCGCCTCTACGACCCGTGTGAGTCTCGCATTCTACAATACTGAGGATGAGATCCGGGCGTTCCTCACAAGTCTTGGCGGATTAAGGAGAAAAATGGGATATGAGTAATACATTTTATAATGAAATTTTAATCGAGCACAACCTTCATCCGACCCACAAGCATGATCTGCCGGATGCAAATCTCGTCCTTGAGGGCGTAAACCCGAGCTGCGGCGATGATATCTGGCTGAAATTAAAAGTTGAAAACGATGAGATCGTTGACGGGGCGTTCGTCGGGGATGGCTGCGCCATCTCCCAGGCTTCCGCAGATATGATGCTGGACCTGATCATCGGAAAGAAAAAAGACGAGGCACTCCGCCTCGCAAACCTCTTCCTCGAGATGATCAAAGGAAATGTCAAAGGCGATGACCTCGAGCCGCTCGAAGAAGCCTCCATCCTCCAGGATGTCTCCCACATGCCGGCGCGTGTCAAATGCGCGGTCCTTGGGTGGCATACGATGGAAGAAATGTTTAAGAAAGCTGCAGATGGAAAAATGATTCCAGCCAGCTATTCCAAGTAGGTATTTTCGGCACCGAAAATACTGTAATATAATGTCCGGGATGCGGATTTTGCCGATTTAGGATGCAAAGCATCGGCAAAATCCCGTTACTGTTTACGCAAAGCGTAAGCAGTAACGCCGGGGTTGTCGGTGACGACCGAAGGGAAATAGTGCTTGAATTCGATTTGAGAATATGATAGACTATAGATACAAAAAAGGGAAAGTCAGATACACACGGCCTACCCTTTACAAGTAATCTGTTATAGTATAACAGCCGTCACTATTGGGGTAGTGGCGGCTATTTTCTTTTTCCGAAGATCGTGTAACACAATCCTACGAGAGCTACAATGAATATATCTATCTGGATCAAGTCCGAATATGTAACATACATTGGCATCGCCCTCCATAAAAGGAGGGCAGGCCGCCTTTTATGTATTCTGCTTTCCCATAAATTCATTATATATTGCAAACATTTGTTCGTCAATATTTTTTCTTAGCTACTATGTGCACCAGCGCCTCGATCGGCCTCCTCAACGACGTCACGACCATGATCCCCGCCGCAAGCGCGATCGCAAGTCCGATCGCCGCCTGCCCCTTTACGATAAACTGCGGCATGTCGCGCCGGAGAGCCGCGTCCATCGCATAGTACAGGGAACCTCCCGGGATCAGCGGGATGACCGTCGGCATCAGGACCGTCGTTGCCGGTGTCTTTAAGATCCTCGCCCAGATCTCCGAGTAGATCGTGATCAGGATCGCCACAACGAAAAATCCCAGATATTCATTATTCACAAAATGTAAAAATACAAGATACACTGCCCAGAAAACTGCCCCGCCGATCGCCGGGATCCAGACTCTGCGCCCGCGGATGTTGTAGATGATCGCAAATCCGAGCGACCCGAAAAACGATGCGATGACTGAAAGAACATCCTGACTCATAACATCCCTCCAAGAAGTATTTTAGAAAGAATAAACCCGGCTGCCACACAGACGGCTGTGATCATCGCCTCCGAAAAATGCAGAAGTCCGCTGATCATGTCCCCGCTGATGAAATCCCGGAATGAGTTCGTCATCAGGACTCCCGGGATCAGGAGCATGATATTCCCGATCATGATCATCTCGACATGCTGTCCGATCCCGAGATAGCAGACAAGAATACATGCCATACCTGAGATCAGAGAGCAGAGGA
The DNA here is from genome assembly GCF_057397225.1 of Pilosibacter sp. NGB245. Classification (NCBI taxonomy): domain Bacteria; kingdom Bacillati; phylum Bacillota; class Clostridia; order Eubacteriales; family Clostridiaceae; genus Pilosibacter; species Pilosibacter sp. NGB245. Next base: position 3,077,467 of record NZ_CM171584.1, read on the forward strand.
TATTGGAGAAGATTGCCTTCAGCTTGATCGCGGAGAGCGCATATAAGGTCACGCGGATCAGCGCCCCGACAAACAGGGACGCAAATCCATCCCACAGATTTCCTCCAAAGAAAATGGCAAACGCCCCGGCTGTCATTGCATAGATCCCGCACTGCACCGCCGGGGAATATGTCGGTCCCTTTAAGATCTTTTCATATTCCTGATCGATCACCGCAAACGACGGCTGCGTCGCGCAGATCCGCCTCGAAAGGTCATTCAGCCGGTCCAGCTTCCACATATCCGTCCCGTAACTTAAAATTCTTCGCGTCTGCGTGATCCACTTCCGCTCCTTCGTCTCCAGCGTCACGATGATACACGACGCGATCGAGAAAATATGGCTCTGCCGGATCCCGTAGGCATTGCAGATCCTCCGGATCGTATCCTCCACACGGCTGATCTCCGCCCCGCTCACGAGGAGCTGCTCCCCGATATTGATCGCGCAGGTCAGGACTTCTTCGCTTGTCATCTCTTCATTCTTTTCAGTTGTCACCTTTTTTCCCCTTTTCCTCTGCTTCGGCGGCCATCGCGCGCTGATAATGCTTTAACGCGTCCCGATAGGCAACGATCAGCGCTTTCCAGGAAGAACCATGATATCGGCGCTGGATCGCCTCCTCGATCACCTTCGCATCCGTTTCCAGGTGCTTATGCAGAAAAATCTTTCGTATAAAATCATTTGTCAGCTCCAGCGTTCTCGAACAGTCTGTCTGTATGATCTCTCCTGTTGATGGGATCACCTCAAATGCGATAAAAAAGCTTCCATACACCTTTGTGATCGCGTTATCCACATTCGTTCTTGATTCTCCTACAATATAATATGTCTCCTCACCGGTTTCAGCCATTCCGCTCTCCTCTTTTCATCAGCTCGCACGCGGCTGGGTTCAGTCACGCTCTCATTTCCAATACTTGTCCCACCATATTTCAGCATCATAATATAGGAAATCCATTCTGTCAATCCCTGTACGAATTCCAGTACATCTGCGGCCACTACTATATTGTACGGAGTTTTCAGTTCAGAAAATTCCTGCCCATAAAAAGTAATCACATCTGCTCTCTCGTCCGGACCGGCGGCGTGCTTTCCAGAATTTCCGCAATTATTTTTCCACGTCTCCTGTCTTACGTTTCGAAAGATCTGTACTTTTTGTTCTCATTTTTGTATTTTCAGTAATTTTAATATTTTTAACCAAATTTTTATTTTTTATTGACAAACCATTTCCACCTCATTATAATAAACACAAATGAATACGCAATGTTGCTGCTTCATTCTGCAAATGGCAGTTACCGCTGTCTGGCAAGCAATCTGAAATCCGGCAAAAGCGAGAACCAACGACAAAAGCGAGATCAAACCGCTCTTGTCTTCCTGGTCTGCTTTTGGCGGATTTTTTTTGAGAGGAGGATGAGTATCTATGACTCTGAAAGAAGCTGTCGAACTTCAAAAAGAACCACTTCTTCAATCCCTGGCGGAAAGCATCCGGATCCGCAGTGTGCAGGAACCGCCTGCAGATGGCGCCCCATACGGCCCCAATGTCCGCAAATGCCTTGACCACGCCCTGGCTGTGTCAAAGGGACTCGGTTTCCGCACCACTGATCTTGATCACCAGATGGGATGGTGTGAATTCGGTGAAGGCGATGAGATGATCGCCGTCCTCGGGCATCTCGATGTTGTCCCGGAAGGGGAAGGATGGACCTTCGATCCGTTCGGCGGTGAGATCCGGGACGGAAAGATCTTCGGCCGTGGTTCCATGGATGACAAAGGTCCGACAATGGCCGCCCTTTACGCGATGGCCGCCCTGCGTGACAGCGGTCTCCCCTTAAAACGCCGGATCCGGATCCTCTTCGGAACAAACGAGGAGACCGGAAGCAATGACATGAAATACTACAAGAGCCACGGCGGCGAACTCCCTGTCATGGGATTCACCCCGGACGGAGAATATCCGGTCATCAACGGGGAAAAGGGGATCATCAATGTCAACTATGAAGCGGACTACACCCAGACCGGCAATGTCCGTCTCACAAAGATTTCCGGCGGATCCGCGCCGAATGTAGTCCCAGCCTCCGCGAGAGCAGAAATCACCTGCCCGGACGATATGAAGCCGCAGCTCATGGTCCTCGCCGCCGGATGTGACCGGATCACCTGCACTGAAACTGCAGACGGATTCGAGATCCTCGCAACCGGCGTCAGTGCCCACGGAGCTTCCCCGGAACTCGGGATCAATGCGATCGGCCTCCTGATGGATGCGCTCGGAACACTTCCGCTCGATGAACCGTTACTCGGTTTTGTTCACTTTCTCTCCGATCATGTCGGGCTGGAAAGCGACGGGACCTCCCTCGGGATCGCTCTTTCCGATGAACCGAGCGGAAAACTCACATTCAACCTCGGAACGATCCAGGGCGATGAGACAAGTTTCCTGATCCGCATCAACTATCGCTACCCGGTAACCTTCACCTACGATGACTGTGCTCCGATCTGCGACGCGGCATTCCTGAACGCAGGATTCCTGAAGGTAAATGAAACCCACAAAGCATGTCTCTATCTTCCGGAAGACTGCGAGCTGGTCCAGACTCTTCTGCATGTATACGCAGACGAGACCGGACTTCCTGCGATCCCGAAATCCATCGGCGGCGGCACCTACGCGAAAGCGATCCCGAACGTTGTCGCCTTCGGACCGATCTTCCCAGGCGATGAAGTCCGCGAGCACAAGCCGGACGAGTTCATGGAGATCGACCGATTGATGGAAAATGTACATATTTTTGCAGAAGCTCTTTACCGGCTGGCCAGATAGGAGGTGGTTCCATGGAAAAAAAGAAAACATCGATCGTTTTTACCGGAGATATCGGATTTGACCGCTACATGGATCACCGCTGGGAGGATGAACATCTGCTGTCTGCCCCCGTCCTCGATTTTTTCCACAGCGCTGATCACACCGTCGCAAATGTGGAGGGCGCACTGATCGATGCGAAAGATGACGGATCCCGCGGAGTCTTCTTTCACAGCATGAATCCCGCGGCGACGCGCGTCCTGAAAGATATCCATGCAGACATCTGGAGTATCGGGAACAACCACACGATGGATGCCGGGCGGGAAGGTGTTCTGAGCACAAAAAAGATCGCCGAAGAAATGGGTTGTCTCACGATGGGGGCCGGAATGAATGACACCGAAGCGTCCGAACCTGTGTATCTCGACGAGGCAGGCGGGATCGGCATGTTCTGTGTCGCCTACCAGGCAGAATGCATCCCGGCAACTGCCACCGAACCCGGTATTTTCCGCTGGGATGACCTCGATCTCATCGCAAAACGGATCGCCGAGATCAAATCCCGCTGCCGCTGGTGCGTGATCGTCTCCCACGGCGGGGAAGAATTCACAAGTCTTCCAAGTCCCTACACCAGAGACCGCTACCTCAAGTTTCTGGAACTCGGAGCCGATGTGGTCGTCGCCCATCATCCCCATGTCCCGGAAAACTACGAGCTCTTTGACAACGGAAAAGCAATTTTCTATTCACTCGGAAACTTCATTTTTGATACCGACTATCAGCGCGTCCACCTGTATACGGATGTCGGAGTCCTGTTAAAACTGATCTTCACCAAAGAAGCGATCGATTTTGAGGCGATCGGGATCCGGATCATCCGCGGAGATGAGCGGATCGATATCGCCCCACTTCCTGCCATCTTCACAGACATCCCGGCTGCGGAGTATGAACTTCTGGCACCGCTCTCCGCAAAGGCCTTTGTCGCGGAGGACCGCAGGAAAATGATCTATCTGGAGCCGGAGCGCTTTACAGATGCCTCCGAAGATGTCTGGAACGGATATTTCTTCAGCACCGAACCTGACGGTTACTTCGAGGGCGCCCACATGGATTTCCACATCATCGTCCCGTTTTCGGAGAAAGCGGAGGAAGGTGCATGGAAAAAGAGCACGTTGGAGCCGGTAAAAGAATACATTCTTCGCCAGCTCTGATACAACGACAACACAAATAGAAAAAGGAGCGTGATCCTATGTTAACGATTACAAACGGTTTTACTTACATAGCCTTCCTGATGCTGCTCGCAGGCGGTCTTCTCGCACTTGAAAAATACATGAAGTGGAAAATCTTCAACATCGTTCCGCCGCTCGTATGGATCTATATCTTCAACATGTTCTTCTGCACCATCGGTCTCTACAATTCCGATGAGTGTTCCGCAGCCTACAGTGCCTTAAAGAACAACATCCTATATGCCATGATCTTCGTCATGCTGCTCCGCTGTGATTTCCGCAAGCTCGGAAAACTCGGACCGCGTATGATCTGTATCTTCATGGGCTGTGCCATCACCCTCGGCATCGGATTCTTCGCTCTTTTCCCGCTGTTTGCAAATGCACTCGGCGGTGCTGACAAGACATGGGGCGCAACAGCTGCCCTCTACGCATCCTGGGTCGGCGGCTCTGCAAACATGGCTGCCATGGAGGATGCGCTTCCGGTCGATTCCGGTGCTTACTCCTGCGCTCTGGCTCTCGATACTGCCTGCTACTCCCTCTGGATCGCACTTCTGCTCTTTGCTGTAAAATATGCTCAGAAGTGGAACAAGGCCTGCAAGGCTGATACTTCCAAACTCGACGCTGTCGCTGCAGCTGCAAACGAGGAAGTTGCAAAAGAGACAAACGTAAAACCGAATGCTGCAGACTGGATCTTCCTGATTGGTCTCACCCTCGTTGTATCTGCAGTCTCCCAGTACATCGGCGTTCAGATGAATGGATTTTTCAAGGGTGTCGGACTTTCCTTCTTTGATAAAGGTACCTGCACGACCGTATTTGTAACGATCCTCGGACTGATCTGCGCAATGACTCCGCTCGGAAAACTTCCGGCAGTCACAGAGCTCTCCAGCGTTTATCTCTATGCGGTTGTCTCCCTCATCGCATCCACAGCAACCCTGATCGACCTCTTATCTGCTCCGATGTGGGTTGTCTATGGTCTCGGAATCCTTCTTGTCCATGTTGTGCTGATGTTCATCCTCTCCAAGATCTTCCACTGGGATCTCTGCATGGATTCCACTGCTTCCGTTGCCTGCATCGGCGGATCTGCTTCCGCTCCGATCATCGCAACCGCTTATGACGGTTCCTTCGCAGGTATCGGTGTTTTAATGGGAGTTCTCGGTGCCGCCATCGGAAACTTCATGGGACTCGGAATGGGCGCTCTATTGAAGCTGTTTGTCTGATCGTGAGTACATTTCATGAGTCTGCTATTTTATGGCTGCTCACGATGACAGGAAACCGTATTTCCCTACATTGTCCCTTCATCTGTGAGCGACCCAATTCTGGCGTCCCCATTCTTTCCCTGTTAGAATGGGGACGCCATTTTATCTCCGGCAGTAAATTGTACCGGTCAGAACAACTCACGGGATCACACACTGAGTTTCACATATATTCACCTTGAATTAACACAGGAGGAACTTTTATGAACGAAAACGATCTTCTTTCTTATCTGAATATCGGACTCCCGGAAGATGTTCTCCGCATGAAGCTTCACGGAGATTTCGACGGTGCAGTCCGGCTCATTGACCGGAAGCTCTCCGGTCCGGCACTTCCGGATCCGCTCCGTTACTGCCTGATGGCAGAACGGGAAATGATTCTGCGCATGCCTTCCGATTATCCTTTTACCCGCGAAGATGCACTCAAAAAGATCCGGTCCCGGATCCCGGAATTTACGGAAAAGGAATTTGACCACTGTCTCTCCATCGGGCAGATCCGCTGGATCTATGTAAACGGCGAAATGCGGATCTTTGACCGCTTTTTCGAGAGCATGTGCAAGTCCATGCCTGGCTTCCGGAAACGGACCGCAGTCACCCTTGACGGTTCTGAGAGTGCCGGAAAAGGAAGCAGCGGAGATCTCCGCTTAAACCGTGCAATGGAAATCATGAAAGAAAAAGGCTCTCTTTCAAACAGGATCCGGATTCGTGCATCTGTCAAAGTGAAAGATTCTGCATTCACTCCGGGAATGTTCGTCCGCGTCCATCTCCCGATCCCCGCCGCCTGCGACCAGCAGAGCGATATCCGGATCGAATCCGTTTTCCCTGAAAACGCAAAGATCGCACCGGAAGACGCACCGCAGCGCACTGTATGCTGGGAAGAGACTCTGAAAGAAAATCATGAATTTTCCGTCCAGTATTCGTATGTGCATACAGCGGTGTGGCATGATACAGAAAGTGCGTTAAAGAAATCTGATGCACGCAAAACATTTGGTACGGAAGCGAGCTCTGAAATCATATCCCAGGATCAAGCTCTGTATGCCGGTTTGGAACATGAGACTGCAAAAACTGTCCGGCTGTACGGGCATTCCAGTAATGGATCCAGCGCTTCGTCTCTGCATGAATTTAAGGCCGGCGTATCTGACGATCTATCCGAGCTTGCCCCGCACATCATCTTTACCCCATACATCCGCACACTTGCCGCAGAACTCTCAAAAGGCTGTGAGACTCCACTCGAAAAAGCCAGAAGCTTTTACGACTTCATTACCCTGAACTTCAAGTACACCTACATGCCGGCCTACTTCTCTCTGGAGGATATTCCGGGGAACTGCGCCAGAACCTTCACGGGGGACTGCGGAGTCTTCGCACTTCTTTTTATCACCCTGTGCCGCTGCGCCGGAATCCCCGCCCAGTGGCAGAGCGGACTCGCCGCAGAGCCGGACTTCATCGGCGGCCATGACTGGGTCCGCTTCTACGCTGCCCCGCTTGGCTGGATCTACGCAGATCCCTCTTACGGGATCGGAGCTGTCCGCGCCGAGAACGAGGAACGCCGCCGCTTCTATTTCGGAAACCTTGACCCATACCGTATGGTCGCCAACCGCGCCTTTCAGGCACCTTTTACCGTCGAAAAGAAATACTGGCGCACCGATCCCTACGATAACCAGTTAGGCGAGATCGAAACCGCAGAGCGCGGACTGAGGTATGAGGAATTTGAGCGCAGGAAAGATGTTCTGATGTGTGAAGAGATCGAAGAGAACTGATTAAAATGTCGCCATATTCATGAAAATATGCCGTGGAACCACTCCTTCGTGATCGGTTCCACGGCATGTTTTTTATGTGTGGTTATGAAAATTCTCGTTTTCGTGTAGTATTGGTACAGTCAAAAATCTTGTTTTCGTGTAAAATATGGGGGGATAAAAATCTCGTTTTCGTGTAATATTCAACTAGTCAAAAATCTCGTTTTCTGTGACAGTAGGTATCATCGACATGAAAAGAAAACTATACGACTCTTTAAAATGCTATATGGCCGATACCGGTCTCCTGATCAGCCACTCGTTTGATAAACGGGATTGTCAGTGAAGAAAGCTACAAAAAGCTGCTCTTCGACAAACTGGAAGTCAACAAAGGCTTTATTATAGAAAACATCGTCACTCAAATGCTGTCTGCGAGCGGACACAAGCTTTATTTTTACTATAATGCCTCCCGCGATGACGCATCCAGCCGTATGGAAATCGACTTTCTGATATCAAAAAGTAACTCACGAGTTACTTTCTTACGAGTATATTATTTTCCATGTTCCCGGAAACTTCGTGAAACAATAAGCATTCATAGCTTTTCACACTTTTCTTTGTTTTACCAGCATCTGATATATTTTTTTCACATCATATTCCGGTGCCGCCGCAATCACGGCCTCATACATCTCCTTCAGCTCTTCCGGAGATGTCTCCAGTGCATCTGCGATCTGCTCCAGGTTCTGTCCCTTTTTTATCTTCTTTATCAGCAGAACGATCTGGCTCTCTTGCCGTCCTTCTTGTCGCCCTTCTTCTCGCCCCTCTTCTCTCGCATCTCTCCGATCCAGTTCCCGCTGTTTCTTTGCATCAAATTCTGTCAAAAACACACGTCTCACCTCATTTCTGTTTTTTATCAGAATAAGTTTTTGATGAATCATCAAGACTTTTATCCCTTATGGCATTTTTATTACTCTCTTGTCTTTGCCAGAGTTTCTTTAAGTTCGTAACTCTCTAGCAGATCAGAACATGCCACCTACTTATCACTTTGGGAGGCTTGATTTATTGATATCGGCAATAATTTTTTCCTATGTGAGCTACATCATCTCCACATTCTGCCCCTTCAACCACATATCCACTCCATCTCCGCCAAATACCTCCGCTTCGATCACCTTCCCATCCTCGCCATCCGCAATAACCTTTGCGGTTGGCAGGCGGTCGAGGATCGCTTCTACGGACATTCCTGTATATTTGAACCGGATCTTCTTCAGTTTTCCGCCGTACATAAACTGCACGCGTTTCCGGAATTCTCCTTCTTCGAAGCGGTCTTTATATGGCACATTGAAATGTTCGTTGGTGATCGTAAAGGACTGGATGCGGTCGATCCGGTAGATTGTCGGGTAGACATCATCTTTATTGACGAATTCCTTTTCGCGGTCGATATTGCGCAGAAAGGCGGCCAGATAAAAATAATACTCCGAGAACAGAATTCCAACCGGCTCGATGGTCCTCTTGACAAATCTGGGCTCTTTCATTCGCTCGTACTTGATCTCCATGACATAGTGATTCTGTACGGCCTGCGCGATGTCCCAGAGGTCGGGGATGATGAATTTTCCGTGATGTGGTTCGATGTAGTGAAATTTTTCGTTAGATATGAGTGAGTCAACTGCTGCCCTGCTCTTTCGCGGGACACAGCTTGCTGTCAGTTTTTCGAGGATCGGAAACATTTCCTCTCTCCTCATGGAGCGGCTTTCCAGAAGGATCTTGCACACAGCCAGAATCTCCCCGTTATTTAACAGAGGTTTTTCCTCCCGCTGCAGACGGTCTGACTTACCTGTTGTACTGTTCATACTCCCTCCCATGCATTCTATGGCTTTATAAGCATATAATACTATCTGTTAGTTATAATATTATATTTTTCAGCTCATGTCAATTTTTGTCGTGATTCGCTATCATAAATATATTCGGAGGAAAATTCATGAAATCGATTCACACTGAAAAATATCGCCAAATTGGCCTGAAGATCGCCTATTACCGCAAGCTCCGTGGTCTCACCCAGGAAGAGCTTGCTGAACAGGTCGGACTGACTCCCGCTTACATCGGGCACCTCGAAGCGCCGAATATTTCCAAGGCACTGTCTTTAGATACCCTCTTCGATATCGCCGATGCCCTGCATGTCGAGGCTCAGAAGTTTCTTGTATTCGAGGAATCATGATACTGTTATTATAGCACCTTATATGGACAAAAATTGTCATCGATGTCATTTATTGTCATTATTTCCAATTTTTTTGCAAAAAAAGGCTTTTCAGAGATTGTTCTCCAAAAAGCCTTTTTCTTTTTTGCACATTTCACTTTTCGAATGTGCAAAATTTGCATATGTAAGTTCCGAATATGCAGATCATTTCTTATTTGTCCTAGAAATTTCCCGGCAAAATCTCCTTTCCCGCAAGGATCTCCTCATAATCCTTCAGGTTTCTCTGCAGCAACTCCGGTGTATTCAGTCCATACGGGCATTTGCTCATGCAGTGGCCGCAGTGGAGACAGTCTTTGATCTTCATCATCTTCGCCTGGACTTCCGGTGTGAGCTGGAGGTGGGACGGGGATCTTCTGAGAAGAAGAGACATTCTCGCACAGGTGTTGATCTCGATGCCGGCCGGGCATGGCATGCAGTAGCTGCAGGCACGGCAGAAGCTGCCGAACAGTTGCTTTCTGTCATTCTCGATCAGGGCGCGGATCTCGTCATCCATCACCGGCGGATTGTCGATGTAGCTTAAGAATTCATCGAGTTCGCTCTCCTTCTGGACACCCCAGATCGGGAGCACACTGTCGTACTGTGCCTGGAATGCATAAGCCGCTTTCGAGTTATTGATCAGACCGCCTGACAGCGCTTTCATCGCGATAAAGCCCATGTCCGCCTTCTTACATTTCTCCATGAGCGCCAGATCCGCGTCGCTGCAGAGATAGCAGAACGGGAACTGTAAGGTCGCGTAAAGGCCGGAATCGACCGCCTCGTTTGCGACCGCGAGACGATGGTTCGTGATACTGATGAAACGGATCTTTCCCTGTTCTCTCGCTTTTAATGCCGCATCGTAAAGGCCGGATTCATCGCCCGGCTTCGGACAGACTGCCGGGTTGTGGAACTGATATACATCGATGCAGTCCGTCTTTAACAGACGCAGGCTGGTCTCAAGATCTTTCCAGAACTCATCCGCTGTTTTTGCCGCGGTCTTTGTTGCGAGATAGATATGGTTTCTGACATCACTGAGCGCATAACCGATCTTCTCCTCACTGTCGGAGTAAGCTCTCGCCGTATCGAAATATGTAATTCCGCCGTCGTACGCCTTTCTTAAAAGCTTTGCCGCCTCTTCCTTCGTGATCCTCTGGATCGGAAGCGCACCGAATCCGTTCTTGTTGACCGTGATCCCGGTCTTTCCAAGTGTAACTGTCGTCATGAAGATATCCCCTTTCCCGATATTGTACGGCCCTGCGGCCTGATCATGTTTTTTCACAGCTGAACATGCTGTCTTCTTTATGAATTGCCCGCAGACAGCTGACATTTCTGGTTACAGTACACGGTCACTCCATGCCCGCGCACTGTAACAGGATTTTGCCGATGCTTCGCATTCCAAATCGGCAAAATCCGCGGCCATAACGGTATCATACGGAATTTTCAGTCCAGAAAATTCCTACCCGTGAAAAATAACCATTTCTGAACTGCGGGCAAATGATATTCCAGATTATAATACTTTCCGCCTCACAGCAGGCAAAATACCGTCAAAAAGCATTATTTCATGCTTCACGCAGCTGCCTACTGCTTTCCTGCGTCCAGCATCTCCTTCAGAGCCTCATCCCCATCATCGATCCACGCGTCCTCTTCGTCCGCGTTGAGACCGAGGAATTTCGCCAGAGTCCGCTCATCGTCACTGTTGTTCCACTCATCGACATAGTCGTCGATCGCTTCAAATTCAATTTCTCCTGCCTGGTACTTTTCTTTGAATGTCATTTTCCTGCTCCTTCAGATTCTTGAGAATCGTGATCTCCTGATTATCGATGTGTTCCCGCACAGCCATCTTCGCCTCCTGGATATGGCGCAGTGTCAGTGCCTTTAAAATGTGTTCATGCTCCACCATGAGGATCTGGCGCTTGTCCGCATCCTTGATATACTCCAGGCGGTAGCGGTACATCTGCTCTCTCAGGTTATTTAAGATCTGCACCAGCTTCTGATTCTTCGTGCTGTTATAGATGATCTCATGGAAGCTCTCATCTGTCTGGGCGATCTGCATCGCATCTCCGTTCTCGATCGCAGCCTTGAAATCAACTTCCGCTTTGTTTAACTCATCAAGCTCTTCCTCGGTGATCCTCTGGCATGCGAGGTCGATCGCAAGCTCCTCTAAGGAACGGCGCACCTCCAGAACATCCCGAAGGTTGCTCTCGGAGATCTTTGCAACCTCTGCTCCCTTTCTCGGGATCATGAGGACCAGACCTTCCAGCTCCAGTTTCCGGATCGCCTCTCGGATCGGGGTACGGCTCACACCAAGCCGCTCCGCAAGCTGGATCTCCATCAGGCGCTCGCCCGGTTCCAGTTCTCCTTTTAAGATTGCCTGACGCAGGGTCTTGAATACGACATCCCTGAGCGGCAGATATTCATCCATATTTACTTCAAAATGATTTGTCATCGTGTCTTTACTCCTCTATCTGGCTTTCTTCCGGTTGTAGAATTCAGTCAGGTACACCTGGCGGGTCAGACGCCCGTCATCCGCCTCTTTAAGCACCTGGCAGGTCTTTTCCGCGAGTTTCCTGTCCTTATAGATACCGAACACGGTAGGGCCGCTGCCGCTCATCAGGGAACCGCAGGCGCCGTTCTCCATCATCATACTCTTGATCCTTGCGATCTCCGGGTGATCCGGGATCGTCACAGTCTCGAGGACATTTCCAAGACGGCTGATCACGCCGTCAAGGTCGCCGTTTCTGATCGCCTCAGTCATTCCGTCGATATCCGGATGTTCCTCCGGTGCAAGCTCATTTACCCGCAGTTTTCCGTACACAGCTTTCGTCGAGACGGAGATCTGCGGCTTTGCGATCACGAGATGGCACTTCGGGGATGGCGGGAGCTCCGTTAAGATCTCGCCGATCCCCTCGGAAAGCGCCGTTCCGCGCATGATGCAGTACGGGACATCCGCACCGAGCTTTACGCCCCGCTCCATGAGTTCCTTCTTCGTAAATCCGAGATCAAACATCCGGTTCACGCCGACTAAAACAGCTGCCGCATCGGTACTTCCGCCGGCCATGCCCGCCGCCACCGGGATATATTTGCGGATCCTGATGGTCACGCCGTCTTTGATCCCTGCCTCATCTAAAAGAAGCTTTGCCGCGCGCCACGCAAGGTTTCCTTCCCCGTCCGGCACGAACGGAAGGTTCGTCTCCGTCTTGATCACGCCGTCCTCCGTCCGGTCCATGTCGATCCGGTCATACAGGTTCACGGTCTGCATGATCATGCGGACTTCGTGATAACCGTCCTCTCTCTTCCGGACCACATCCAGCCCAAGGTTGATCTTTGCGTAGGCTTTCAGCTCTAAATGGTCTTTCATCTTGTCACCTTCTATTTTCCATGTGTGTGATCCGGATCATGCCGCCTCTCACGCTCGCAGATCTTCGCTTACGCTCCATTCATCGCAAAAAAGGCACCATCCGGATCAAATTTCTGCCGAAACAGGCTTACACATTGTATTTATGTTGTTTGTATACAATGTTTAATATACACGATGATGACACCATTTGACAAGAGAAATCTGAGAGAAATAAATGACTTTTTTTCCTATTTTCTGCCCCGGCTCATCCGCAGCATGCCTCGATCGCAGGCGTGGTTCCTCACGCCGCCCTCACGAATCCAAGTCTCTCCGCCACCTTCTTCGACACGATATTATCCTTTTCGATCCGTGCGAGAAACTGAACTGTTCCGAATTCCTCTTTCGCATATTCAACAGCCGCCAGACATGCCTCTTTCGCATACCCCTGTCTCCGATATTCCGGAAAGATATGGTATCCGAGTTCCAGCGTGTCATCCAGGATATTTTCATCGTCAAAAGACAAAAGCCAGTCTTCCACATCCCCGGCCGCATCATCCTGCGGGATCCGGAATCCCACAACACCGGCGAGGTTTCCGCTCTTTTTTTCCTCGACCGCCCAGAATCCAAACTCAAACACTTCGTAGTGGCGCTTCGTGTATCCGGCGATCTTCTCCGCCGTATCCAGACCGTCATCGACATGATTTTTCACGATCTCCTCATAGTCGCGCTCCGCGATCTCACGGAGAATGAGCCGCTCCGTCTCACAGATCGTCCAGGGCAGTCCCAGATGGCGCCTTGCAATCCGCTCCAGAAACTCTTCATCTGCATCCTCGACATCTGTGATCAATGTGTCCGCACACCATTCATTTTCCTTCCCGTCTTCTCTCCATAATCCAACAATGGCTCTCCTTGCAGCTTTCGCCGCCTGGAGAGCCTCGTTTTCATCTGAGATCAGAACAGGAACTTTTTCACCGTCTACCATTGCGTAACGGATCTCCTGCATGGCCTCACTCCTTTTTTATCAACACTTCTCCGGTTCCGGATACTCTACGCCGAAGGTCTCTGCTATGATGGATTTGATTTTCTGTTCCTTCATCGGGCGGTCGCTGTAATCGGTGCGGACCTCAGCGATCTTGTTGACGATGTCCATACCGTCGATAACCTGACCGAATGCCGCATACTCACCGTTTAAGTACGGAGCATCTTTGTGCATGATGAAGAACTGGGAACCTGCGGAGTTCGGGTTCATCGCGCGGGCCATAGAGAGAACGCCCTCGGTATGTGCCAGATCATTCTGGAAACCGTTGTGGGAGAACTCTCCCTTGATGCAGTATCCCGGGCCGCCCATTCCGTTGCCGTCCGGGCATCCGCCCTGGATCATGAAGCCTTTGATCACGCGGTGGAAGATCAGTCCGTTATAGAATCCCTTATTTACAAGACTTAAAAAGTTATTTACCGTATTCGGAGCAACGTCCGGGTAAAGCTCAGCTTTGATGATATCGCCGTTTGTCATTTCGATGGTAATGACCGGATTTTTCTTTTCTGCCATTGTCTTTCTCCTTTTTCCTCAGACACGACCGCTGGCTCAGAAAACAGATTTTCTTCTTCCGCTGGCTGCGTCTTCATTCTTTTTTTGCTGCAGCCGTCCAGAAATCTTCCGGCTGCCGATTACCCTATATTATACAGGGCATGGCCCCGGATGTCCACAATTTTTCATGGCAACATTTTATCTCTATGCCATACAGCAGCGGTGAGACTCCGAGCAGGAGCGCCTTAATTCAGGGATCTGGTTCCTCTTAGCCCGCGGCCTTTAGCAGTCACACGAAGGCTTAGCGGAAGCTTTCCTGAATTACCGAGTGCTCCTGATCGGATGCTCACCGCGTACCCTCACCAATACACTACTTCTTAATCAACCATGGAGAACACGATCTTGATATTCGCATCAACTTCCATCTCTCCCGGCATCACGTTCATGTCCTCAACCGCATTCTCTGCTCCTGCTGCCATCGACACACTTTCTTTCTGCAGGTTCACGCCGCCGTCTATGTATCTGCCGTACTGGTTGTCCGAATATTCCTCGATGCTGACCACATCTCCGAGTGTCCGTCCGCTGGCCTCTGCGAGCGCCTGTGCTTTTGTTCTCGCCAGCTCGACCGCTTTCTTTAACGCTTCCGCATACGCATCATCATATCCGCTGGAATAGTAGGATACGGAATAGATCTCATTTGCACCGGCGTTGACTCCGCCAGAAAGCAGCGTCCCAACCTGCTCCACCGTCACGTCGGAGACAGTCACTTCCGTCTGCATCTCATATCCGATGAGTTTTCTTGTATCGGAACTCCAGTCATACCGCGGATTCAGGCTGTACCCGGATGTCGTGATCGATTTTTCGTCGATCCCCTGTCCTTTCAGATATTCAGTCAGAGAGTTCAGAGCTTCCGTATTCTTCTGCTGGCACTCATCCGCCTTCTGTGCCTCACTCGTCACCGCGAACACGATCTTTGCCATGTCCGGGACGATCTTCACGGTCTCGCTGCTGTCCATCGTGATCTTTCCGTCCGAGCTGTCTCCCACGTTCTCAACTCTCACCGTATCCGGCACCGATACACTCGTGCTGCATCCCGCAAGAGAAACTGCCATCATGGCTGATAATCCGATCGCTGTCAACATTCTTTTTTTCATACTGATTCCTCCTCTTCTCCAAACGTCCGCCTGACGAATAAATTCCCGGCTTTTTATGTACATGGTCCTTACTCAGGGGTCCGGAGCTCTCCGTTTCACCTTCCCTGCCCTGTATCATCTTATATGAAGGAGTATAGCAGAAAACTATGGAAGTATCTTATCTTTTCTCTTACAGTTTTTAGACAAATCCTTTATTTTTCCTGGTCTTTCTCCACCGGTCTTCTGTCACGAGTCTGCAGTCAGGAGGTTTCTGATCTGCAGATCCGTTCACACTGCTGTCTCAGCAAGCTCCAGCAAAATCTCCGGCAGCTCCACAAGAAGACTCTTTCGGTTCACGCGCTCTGTCCGTCTGTGGATGTCCTTTCCCCATGGGCCAAGGAGGACCGCCGGGATATTCAACTTCCCGATCTCCTTGAAATCGACCCGGTAACCGTCTCCCCACAGTGGAGTCTCCGACGCATAACCGGAAAAATCCATTTCCCCGCAGACACCACAATAGCTCAGATCGGAAATTCCCGTAAAATAGTGGACTTTCTTCACCGGGCAGCCGGCATTTTCCGATACCTTTTTGATCTTCCGGAACAGAAAACTCCCGACGCCCTCTTTTCCCGCCATCTGGTCGCTGTGGTAGGCAGGATAAAGTGGCGGCGCAAACCCAAGTACCATCAAAGGTGTCGTGATCCCCGACCAGTCCAGAACTTCGGTCATCAGCTCGATCGTCGCCTGCGGATAATTTGTTTCTCCGTTTTGGATCTTCTGCTCCATCTGGGTTTTCTGTTCCCGGAAAAATCTTTCAAATCCATCAGAATCCTTTTCCCGGCAGCGTTCCGCAAGTTCCGCAAAAGAGAGCACTTCAAAATCCTGCTTTTTTTCCTGTCCGCCTGCTGTCCTTTCAATATCTTCTGGAACATTTTCTGTTCTAAGGATTCGCCTTCCGCACAGCTTCCCTTCCAGTTTTTTCCGCTCTTCTTCCATCTTATCGATATACCCGGAAAATGCTTCATACCCGCACTCCCGAAGCTTTTCGATGATCTCCTCCGGCCCCGACCTAAAGCTCAGAACGTTCAGATATCCGGCGGCCCTGGCCGGGACTGACACATCATACTCCCGCTTCCTGTCACGGAAATTCAGCCATGTGGGCGGCATGCAGACCTCCCCGTCGAACATCTCGGCAAACTCCGCTGAGAGCTCCGTCTTCTCAAACATCCGCCCCAGAACGCCGACCGCATTGATCCCATCAAAACATCTGCTCACATGGGCCGTCCTGCCCTGTACAAGGACCACCGGCATACATTTCCCGACCGATCCGAGAAATACCTCCTGACCTTCCTCATCCCGGCTCATCGGCTCAAGATCGATCAGAAGATCATAGGAAAGTCCTTCCCGCTCCCTGAGATCCATGAGAAATCCTGCCGCACCTCTCATACCGGCCGAATAAGATTCCTCATCCGGCACAGCCAGAAACAGGATATTTCCATTCAATCTGTCCGTCCCGTCAAGAACCTGCTCTCCGATCTCGTCAAGAACTGCAAGACCTGCCGCCAGTCCGCCCTTCATATCCGCCGCACCGCGCCCGAAGATCCACTCCCCTGACACAACATCCTTCCAGAAATCCTCCTCCGGATCATGCGCTGAACCCGCACGCAGCGTTGCAGCACTGCTGCCCTCTCTCCCGTGCATTTCGCCTGCATCTTCACAACTCCGGACCTCAGCCATCCTGCGGCTCATCCGCTCACTGTACTCCCTTTCAAACGCCGCCCTCAGCTCCTCCATCGAAAACGCCAGCGGTTTCAACGGACCATAGTCCTCCACACCGACCACATCATAATGACCGGTAAAAATGACCGTCCGCCCGGAACTCTTATTCCCCCGCACCAGTCCATACACCAGCGGACGCTTTTTCGCATCCCCCGGGATCATGATCTCTCCAAAATTCTCCGGATAAACCTGAAAATACGACTGCGCTTTTAAGATCTCCCCGATCCTTTCCGCCGCCATCTTCTCATCATCCGTATCAGAAATTCCTGGAACTGCCACAAGCGCCTTTAAATATTCATAAACCTTTTCTTCCATTCGGTCCGTTCTCCTTTATATGAACATATGATGTCTTGTTTTTCTTACGAAATATGCTTTCATTATACTAAAACTTTCCGGGATTTTTCAAGATTTGCCGACACACGAAAAAAAGCACCCCGCCGAGTGCTTTTCTTCTACAAAATGATTATTTGAAAAAGGGAGGAGAGCTGATAATCACTTATCAGCTCGAGTATTATGAAAAAAATCTTATAAGCAGCATCTGTATCAGATGTCTTTCTGTTTATGGTTATATGATATCCATAAAACATGAAGAAATCGTGTGAATTGTGTAAAAGAAATTTGAAAACTTTTTGAACAAGATATGAACACCTGAAATCCCTTATTTTCACCCAAAGCATCTCCTCCCGCTGTGCCCCACGGCCGACCATGGTATTTATTCCGCCGTCTCACGCTTTCCCGTATCCCGCTCCTTCTCTCCCGGCGCATCGATCTCCCCAACAAGCAAAACCAGCGCCGCCAGATTTGGCACCGCCATGAGCCCGTTAAAGATATCTGCCACCTGCCACACCGTCTCCATCGCCCCAAGGCACCCCAGAAACGCCGCCAGAAGATATCCCGCCGTATAAATTGCCGGAATCCTGCCCGATATCTTCCCTCCAAGATACTCCGCCGCCTGCCGCCCCATATAATACCAGGCGATGATCGTGGAAAATGCAAACAGGACCACACAGACTGCCACCAGATACCCGCCCGGACTTCCAAGCGCCGTAAAGAAGCAGAGACTCGTGAGCGACGCCCCGTTTTCCGCGCCAGACTCCGAAGCCGCCCCTCTGCCCGCCACACAGAGGATCACGAGCGCCGTCAGTGTGCAGCTCACGATCGTATCAAAAAACACCTCAAAGATCGCCCACTGCCCCTGGATCTCCTCCGCCGCCGTCTCCGCACTTCCGTTTAAGACCGCAAGACTTCCGAGTCCGGCTTCATTTGAGAACACGCCCCGCGCGATCCCATAGCTGACACATTGCGAGATCCCGTACCCCGCGATCCCGCCCACTGCACTGCGGAACGAAAAAGCATCCGCCATGATCGCCAAAAAGACTCCCGGAATACGTCCTGCATACAAAACGATCACCGCCAGCGCTGCCGCCGTGTAGATCCCGGCGGACAATGGGACAAGCCGCTCCGCCGCGAGAAAGATCCGCTTTCCGCCGCCCGCCAGCACACTCCCGGCGAGAGTCACAACGATCACGCCCACCGCCGCCTCCGGGATCCCGTACACATAGGATACGGTCTCCGCGATCGCGTTGGCCTGCACCATGCTGCCCATCCCGAATGCCGCCGGAATGCAGAACGATCCGTACAGAACTGCCGCCCATAAACATCCCAGCCGTTTTTCCAGATACATCATCGGCCCCGCGATCCAGCCGCCGTCCCGACCTTTTTCCCGGTACCGGATCCCCAGGACTGTCTCCCCGTAGGCTGTCGCCATTCCAAGGAACGCGGAGACCCACATCCAGAACACAGCGCCAGGCCCGCCCGCGATCACAGCCGCCGCGACTCCTGTGATATTCCCGGTCCCGATCGTGGCCGCCAGCGCCGTACACGCCGACCGGAATGATCCCCTGTGCTCACTCCTGTCATGCAAAAGATTCCCGATCGTCGCATTCCACCAGTCCGGGATCTTCCTAATCTGAAAGAACCGGATCCGCACACTGTATACAAAGCCCACCATCAAAAACAGGACCGGCGTCCACGGTCCCCAGACGATCCCATGAATTTTCCCGATCATGTTCATCTCAAAGCTCCGTCCCCGACGATATGACGTTTCCCTGCTCCCATTCCCATCACATGCCATTCTCAGTTTCTCTCTACGTTTTATTCCCATTTTCACACAGGTATGATATAATAACTGTAGTGTCTGCCGTTGGCAGCATTTATACACAGGCAACGAGCCAAAGTCCGCGCTGGCGTGAGACCTTGGCATTTTCTTTCAAAGGAGATGATCCCTGTGCCGGGATTTACGACCCACTATCTGTTCGGTGTGAAAGCCTACAATGACCTCCCGAACAATTATTTAAAACATGTGATATCCAAATACCGCTGGCTGTACCAGCTTGGACTCCAGGGACCGGATATCTTTTTCTATAATGTCCCGATCCTCCGTCACAGAGACTACCGCAATGTCGGCTCCCATATGCACGAGTATCAGGTGAACGACTTTTTTAAGAACAGTCTTCTTGAACTCTCTGAGATCCGCTCAAGACAGCAGAAAGAGGAGGCAGCGGCGTTTCTCGCCGGGTTCATGTGCCACTATATCGCCGATTCGATCTGTCACCCGTTCGTCTACGGAAGGATCCAGTTCCGGACCGATAAGAAAAAGTCCGAATGTCATGGACTCCATGCCGCGCTCGAGAATGATATCGACGCGATCCTGTTGTGGAAGTTCAAACACAAAAAGCCGTCTGAATTCAATCAGGCCGCTTCTCTCTGTCTGAACACACAGGAAAGCCAGTTTGTCTCAAGATACCTGAGCAGGTGCATCAACCGCACCTACTACCAGATCACAGAAAAGAACAATTTTCAGGTGACGGAGGGAATGGTCGCCCGGTCCATCTTTGCGATCCGCTTCGGAAGCCGGATCCTGTCCGATCCCGCGGGTCACAAGACGCATCTGATCGGATCCGTGGAATCCATCTTTTTAAAGCATCCGATCGCATCCAAAAAGCTGGTGACCGATAAGCTCTCCGCAAAAGTCCATGAGATCCTGAACCTGGATCATGAAGTCTGGACGAATCCATGGGATCACTCCATCGCCTCCACGGCGTCTTTCCCGGATCTGTACCAGCAGACCTTAAAGAAATGCAATGCGGTCTACTACTACCTGAATGCATTCCTGATCGCGAATGTCCCCGCCGGACCGCCGGATATATCTGCGCTCCTCGCGGAGCTCGGAAACTATTCGTACCACAGCGGACTCGACGTCGGATAATCCGAAATACCCACGGCGGCTCTGAGCGGACGTGATGATATGAATTTTTATGATACATGCGGATGATCTCTGTCCAAACCGGCAGAATTATCATATACTCATGATACCGGGACCAGACTTCTTTGACCCGGATATCATATTTCTCGCGACTGTCAGAACTTTTTACAACTGCGGGAGAGCAAATTTCCGACCTGTCTGTATATGAAACAGCCGGATATTCCCGGAAATCTTCATTGCAGGGGGCAGGCAGGCGGGCAATACGAAAAAAGGAGAGTTAGATTATGAAACCATTGATCTTACTGACCGGTGGAACCGGTGCAGCAGCCAACGGAACACCGACATGGGCATTAAACCAGAACTATGCGGAGAATATCCGCCGCGCAGGCGGTATCCCGATCCTCGCTGTCAACAATGACTGCGCTGAGGAGTATGCGGATCTTGCTGACGGTCTTCTCTTAAGCGGCGGCAAGGACGTTGAGCCAAAGCTCTATGGCCAGGAGAAAATGTTTGACTTCGTTATCACAGATCCGCAGCGCGATGACCTCGAATACAAGATCATCAAGGCGTTCGTGGACCGCAAAAAACCAATCTGGGGCATCTGCCGTGGAATCCAGATCTTAAACGTATACTTCGGCGGCACACTCACCCAGGATATCCCGACTCAGCTCGGCGGCGACCACTCCAAGGGAGTCTGCCATCCGGTGCGCATCAAGAGTGATTCCATTCTCGGAAACCTCTACGGAGAGTCCATGGAAGTAAACAGCTACCACCACCAGGCACTCGACAAACTCGGCGACGGCTTCCAGGCGATCGCATGGGGCGAATCCAACGGTCACACCTTCACAGAAGCGATCCAGCATGAATCTCTTCCGATCTGGTCCGTACAGTGGCATCCGGAGCGCATGACCGGTCCGGTCACGAACCCGAAGGAGTGCGTGGACTCTCTTCCGATGTTCGAGTATTTTGTAAAGCAGTGTGCAAAATAAATGTACAAACACACCAAAAGCGCCGTATCTGTTCCCATGATGAGAACTGCGGCGCTTTGTCATTTTTTCATGTCTTAAACAAGCGAAAACACGCTTCGCGAATTTCCCCTTATTATCGCGACAGTCGCCAAAGTCTCGCGCAAGCGCGGACCTTGGCTCGTTGTTCGTGTAAATAAAAAATGGCAGAATGTTTTCCCCGACTTTGTGAGAAAACATTCCGCCGTCTTCTGATCCTAAATTGATTACCTTTTCGTAATTATTTCAATTATTTGGTCAATTATTTTGCAGCCTTTGTCTCGTCAAGCTTCTTCGGTGAATCGTCGGCAACGTCCTCCGGACCTGCTGCTGCGGACTCACTGCTCTTGAGATCGATCTTCTCGCCGGCTTTGTAGCTCTTATCTACGAGTGTCTTTCCTCCCTCAGTAACGACTTTCACGTCAAGGGAGAACTGGTTCCAGAGTGTTCCGAAGGAATCAGCGCTGGAGTTCTCGAGATCCATGCTCTGTGCTGCGATGATGTCGTTGAACTGTTTTACCATAGTTACGGCGTAATCCATCGCGTCATCGTTTGTTGTATCGTTCTTAACTGTCCATGTGAGACCGATATTTAAAGCGGACTCATCATAAGTGAACTCCATCTTTACAGACTGCGGGAATGCAGTTGTATCGTTGAACAGTCCGTCGCACTCGCTCTGTGCCTGCTCCCAGTCGTACATTGTTGTCTCGACTGTCTCGTCCTCTACAAGGAAATTCTGGTCTCTCGGCAGTGTCTCATCGTCGTCATCTGCCTCTGTCTTTGCCGGATCGATCTCTTCACTTCCGGACACCGGTGCATCTGTTGAAATGCTGCTCTTTGTACATCCGCCAAGGGCAAGAACTACTAAAGACAGCACAGCCATTCTCTTTAATAATTTCATAATAAAATTCCTCCTCTGAATTCAACGGGGTCTCTCATCCTGCTGTACAGAATCCCCCGGGAAATCGGCATACTCACGTATTATATACGATTCCTTTTTATTTTTGAAGTCCTTTTCTCAAATTTACACAAATTATTCATGATTTTGTAATGTTTTTCCAGTGTTTCCGGGGCTTTTTCGCCTGTCAGGCCGAGAAAATCTCCTTTTTTCACTGAAGTTCCTGTCCAACCGTATCCTGTTTTCGTTTTTTCCCGAAATTAGCAGTATCTCTCACGATATAGACCGGCCGGTCCTTGATCTCAGCAAACAGGATCGCGATATACTCACCGATGATCCCGACGATCACAAACAGCACGGAAAACATGAACGAGATCAGGACAACGATCGTCGCATATCCGTTCGGCGCCCCGTACAGTTCCCAGGTATAGACCGTATAGATCACCATGATCAGGCCGAAAAGCGCCGTAATCACACCGGAATAGATCCCGAGTTTTAACGGCAGGTCCGAAAAACAGAGGATCGTGTTGATGGAAAATTTAAACAGACTTTTGATGCTGTACTTGCTCTCCCCCGCAAACCGCGGTCTCGCCTCGTACTCGATCGTCGTCTTCTCGAATCCGATGCTCTGCACATAGCCGCGCAGGAAGCGGACCTTCTCCCGGTAGTTGTTCCGGAGGACCTCCGCCGCATTTTTGCTCACTGCGAAAAAGTCTGAGGCATTGGCCTCAAACTTCACGTCTGAGAGGTGGTTGATCAGCTTGTAGAACGCTGCGGATGTAAAGTTCTTTACAAAACCCGCCGTCTTATTTTTCGTGCGCACCATGCTGATCACTTCGTATCCCTCATCAAACTTTTCCACGATCTCCGGCAGGCATTCCGGCGGATGCTGCAGGTCCGCGTCCATGCAGACGATACCGTCACCGCCCGCATAGTCCAGTCCCGCGATCATCGCTGCCTCATGCCCGAAGTTCCTGGAAAAGTTGACGATCTTCACTTTTTCGTCCGACGCCGCGAACTCCCGGAGGATCGAAAGGGACTGATCCCTGCTGCCGTCGTTCACGAACAGGAACTCGTAGTCCCAGTCCGCCGGCAGCGTTTTTAAGATCTTCCCCGTCTCCGCATAAAATTCACGAAGCGCCAGCTCCTCGTTGTATACCGATACAACGACCGAAAGCAGTTTAGTCATAAATCTTGATCTCCATATCGGAATGTTCCGGAATCTGTTTTTCCTTCGGCGGAAGTTTCATGTAATCGCCGTAGAGCTGTGTCAGAAGTTCGTCCCAGCCGGACGGCACATAGAACTTCGTGTCCTCAAACGGCATCTCGACAACCTCGTCGTCCCACTCGCGCTTCATTTCCACATAGAACCAGTTTGGCGCATAGCCCGTGTAGAAATACAGCGGGCGCTCTTTTCTGCTGTCAAAGCAGCACAGAGCATTCCAGAGCTTCCAGATCACCGGGAATGGGATCAGCTTTCCGATATTGGCAAGGACCGCCACAAAGAGCTTCATAACGCCCTTATAGTCGCTGTAATCGATCTCATAGCGGTGTCCCAGGGCGAATCCGTAGAGAACGCAGTGGGAGAGCTTTGTGAGCTTCTTTGCGAGCTTTCCTGCCGGGAGTCCGTCCACGATGAACAAATCCACATTCAGGCGGCTGATCTTGTCGTCATAAAACTCCATCTTTCCGGAGTCCTCGAATTTCTGGCTCTTGTTGTACGTCACTCGGGAGATAAAGTCGTAGAATGCCTTTCCTCCATGGTATTCATTCGGCTCCACGAAGGACATGTCCTCCGGCAGTTCCCGTCTTACGACCTTCGCGAACATCTCATAGTTCTTTCTCGTGAACATGACATCCACATCGTCATCCCACGGGATAAATCCGCCGTGGCGGACTGCGCCAAGGAGTGTACCGGAGTCCAGGGCATATTTGATCTTATACTTTCTGCAGATCCGGTCGATCTCCTTTAAAAGTTTTAAATTGACCTCATGGACTTTCGTCAGGTCAAAGGATTTTTCTTCACTCACTGTAACAGCCCCTCTTTGATCACTTTCGCCATATAGTCGATCTTTTCGTCTGTCATTCCCGGATAAACGCCTACCCAGAAGGTATCGCTCATGATCCGGTCGGTATTTTCGAGTGTGCCGACAACTCGGTAGCCCTTTTTCTCCGCTCTCATTTCATCGAAGCACGGATGTTTGATCAGGTTTCCGGCGAACAGCATTCTCGTTTGGATGCCTTTGCTCTCGATGTACTGGACGAGTTTATTCCGGTCTGTTCCCTTCTTGCATGTGATCAGGAAACCAAACCAGCTCGGTCTGGAGTTCTCGGCCGGAACCGGGAGGATCAGGCGGTCTTCCGTCTCCGCAAGAGCGGCTCTCAGACGGTCAAAGTTGTGTCTTCTGCGCTCCACGAAGGTCGGGAATTTCTCGATCTGCGCGCAGCCGATCGCTGCCTGAAGGTCTGTCGCTTTCAGGTTATAGCCGAAATGGGAGTATACATATTTGTGGTCATAGCCGAGTGGAAGTTCTCCGTACTGTCTGTCGAAACGATGTCCGCACATATTGTCATGTCCGGACGGGCAGACGCAATCGCGGCCCCAGTCGCGGAAAGAGCGGATGATCTTATTTAACAGCGGGTTGTCCGTATAGACAGCTCCGCCCTCGCCCATCGTCATGTGGTGCGGCGGGTAGAAGCTGGAAGTTCCGATATCGCCGACCGTTCCGGTGAATTTCTCCTCGCCGTTGATCGTATATCTGGATCCCAGTGCATCACAGTTGTCCTCGATGAGCCATAAGTTGTGCTTCTCGCAGAACGCTTTGACTGCCGCAAGGTCGAACGGATTTCCGAGTGTATGGGCAATCATGACTGCCTTTGTCTTCTCGGAAAGTGCTTCCTCGAGCTTTGTAACATCGATGTTGTACTGCGGGATCGTCACGTCAACGAAGACCGGAACAGCGCCGTACTGGATCGCCGGGGTAACGGTCGTCGGGAAACCTGCCGCAACAGTGATGATCTCGTCTCCGCGCTTTACGCGGCGGTCGCCGAGCAGCGGGGAGGTCAGGGTCATGAATGCTACCAGGTTTGCGGAAGAGCCAGAGTTTACAAGAGCACAGTAGCGCACATGGAGGTACTCCGCAAGCTTCTTCTCGAACTCATCCGTGTAGCGTCCGGATGTGAGCCAGAACTCCAGGGAACTGTCCACAAGGTTTACCATCTCTTTGCTGTCGTACACGCGGGACGCATACGGGATGCGGTCTCCCTCATGGAACTCCTTTTTCTGGTTATGGAATTTATCGGCATATTCAGCTACGAGGTCAAGGATCTCTTTTCTTGCCTCTGCTTCTGTCTTATTCTCAAACATAATTTTTCCTTTCCTGTCTATTCCTCTACTGAAACATCTCCGCGATCTGTCTGTCCATCACAGCGACAACATCGCCGTTCTTCTCATACTCCTGGCACCACTCCACCGTGAGTCCGATCGCTTCCTTCACGCCGTAACGCGGGTGCCAGCCGAATGTAGTCTTTAACTTCGAACAGTCGAGCTTTAAGAAGTTCGCCTCATGGGGACCTCCGTCGCTCTTATTCTCCCAGGAAAGTCCGTTTCCCCAGGCATTGCAGAACATGTCCACAAGCTCACCGGTCGTCACACAGTCCTTGTCATCCGGTCCCACGTTGTAGTAACCGGCATATTTCCCGTCCTCATACTGTGCCTTTGCGACCATCAGATATGCCGCTAACGGCTCTAAAACATGCTGATACGGGCGGGTGGAATGCGGATTGCGGACGATGATCGGCTTCTTCGCCATCGCTGCGCGGACACAGTCCGGAACGATCCGGTCATTCGCAAAGTCTCCTCCGCCGATCACGTTTCCGGCACGGCAGGTCGAGATCGCACAGTGTCCGTCCGCAAAGAAGGACTTTTTATAGCTGTGTGTCACAAGCTCGGAGCACGATTTGCTGTTGGAATACGGATCATAGCCGTCCAGGCGGTCCACCTCGCGGTAGCCGTACTCCCACTCCCTGTTCTCATACACCTTATCCGTCGTCACGTTCAGGAATGACTTTACACACGGGTTCAGGCGGACGCACTCTAAAATATTGACAGTGCCCATGACATTCGTCTCATAGGTGTAGACCGGATCCTTGTAGGAATCCCTTACGATCGGCTGTGCAGCCAGATGCAGGACGATCTCCGGCTTTGTCTCCTCAAATACCTGTTTTAAATGGACGAGGTCCCGGATGTCCCCGATGACGGAATTCATCTTTCCATCAAGACCGGCCATGTCAAATAACGCCGGATCTGTCGGCGGATTTAAAGAATATCCTGTGACGTTTGCTCCGGCATTTACCAGGATCCTGGAAAGCCATGTTCCCTTAAAACCGGTGTGTCCCGTCACCAGGACATTTTTTCCTTTATAAAAGTCAAAAACTTCTTTTAAGTTCATCTCATCTTCTCCAATTACGGATCTTTATTTCCTTATTCCCAGATCTTCCAGGGCGCGTTTCCGGACTGCCACATCGCCTCTAACTGCTGTTTCTCACGCTGGGTATCCATGCACTTCCAGAATCCCTCATGGCGGTATGCCATAAGCTCGCCGTCCTTTGCAAGATTTCTTAACGGTTCCTGCTCGAATACGGTGGAATCGCCCTCGATGTAGTCGAATACGCCCGGGTTCATGACCATGTATCCGCCGTTGATCAGACTTCCGTCGTCATCATTCTTCTCGCGGAAGGAATTGATCTTTCCGTTCTCCTCGAGGTCAAGGACGCCGAAACGCTGTCCGATATTGACGGCTGTGATCGTTGCGATCTTTCCGTGGCTTCTGTGGAACTCTTCGAGCGCTTTCAGGTCGATATTCGCAAGGCCGTCACCGTAGGTCAGCATGAACGGCTCATTTCCGACATAGTCTCTGATGCGCTTTACACGTCCGCCGGTCATGGTATTTAATCCTGTATCGATCAGGGTCACCTTCCAGGGCTCGGAGTAATTGTTGTGGACCTTCATGCTGTTGTTTGCGAGATCGAAGGTCACGTCGGATGTGTGAAGGAAATAGTCTGCAAAGAATTCCTTTACCACATACTGCTTATATCCCAGGCAGATGATAAACTCATTGTATCCGAACTGGGAGTAATATTTCATGATATGCCAGAGGATCGGCTTCTCACCGATCTCGATCATTGGCTTTGGTTTTAAATGGCTCTCCTCGCTGATCCTTGTTCCGAATCCTCCTGCCAGGATAACTACTTTCATAGGTCTACCTCCATATATTCCAACCGTTTTCTTTCAGGATCGTAAGCGCTGACCGGCATCCCGGTTTGTGATATTCCAGCGCATCCTCTAGTGTGTTGTCTGACTCATTTTCAAAATTTAATAAGATCTGTTTTACTTCATCCCGGTTATGTTCTTTCCGGTATTTTCCGAAGCGGAACTCCTCAGTCGTCGTCATCACGTTTCCAATGAGGAACATGGCTGCGAGAGCGATAGATACAGTCTTTACAGGCATGGCCAGTGTGGCTTTTTTCCTGCAAAATCCGCACTTTGCCGCCAGGGCAAACGTCAGGAAGATCCCGATGATACCGATCTGGTACTGCAGTGCGTATCTGGAGCTCATTCCATACTTATCGTTCGGCATAAAGATATATCTGCTCACGAGCACCATCAGATGGTTCATGCCGCCGCCCGCCAAAAGCATCAGCGGCAGGATCGTCTTTTCCTCGATCCGGTAATAAAAATTCATCCACAGTGCGAAGAAGTACGAAACCAGTACGATCACACCGACCGCACACCATACTTTCCCCGGAATTCCCGCAAAGTTCCTGTCAATCAATTCTACTCCAAAAACCATGGAAGAAAAAGACTTAAGCAGAAATTTAATAAAAAATTTCGGATCCTGTCGGAAAGCCGTAAAGAGCGGCACATTCACCGCACCCGAATACTCATACACCGCCTGGGAATTGCTCCAGAGATAGATGAGGAACGGGATAACTGCTGCCGCGATCAGGGCGATCATGCGGGCCGTTCCGATCCCGGAACGTTTCGGAGATATTACAGCGATGATTCCGTTATCTTTTTTCCAACTTGCTTCATTTCCTGTTTCTGCTCTGTTCTTCTGATCTGACTGTTTTCCGGTCTGTCTTAAACACACGACATCCCGCACATAGATAAAAAGATATGCGAGTACGATCGTCACCGTATAGATCGCGCAGTACGGACCTGCTGCCCCGATCGTGATCACGAAAGGCAGCACAAAGAGCAATACCAGCTCCGACCGCTTTGCATTCCTGAAGCCTTTTTCATATACCCGGTCAAGCAGCGCATAATTCCAGAAGAACAATCCAAATGCCAGGAAATGCGCCCATCCGGTTCCGTTGTACAGCATCTCCCATTTATTCAGACTGAACATGACGATCATCATAGCCGCATACCAGACCGGACAGAGTTCTTTTTTCCTGCTGTACCAGCCGATCACCAGTGCGGAAAGCCCGAATCCGAGAACGCCCATCACGCGGTCCACGGTAACGCTGTAGCCGAAGATCATCACATTCAGACCGCGTTCTAAAAAGTTTACCGGAATTCTCGTGAGAAGATCCGCAACAAAGAACTTATCCGGATTCCAGACGTCCGGCAGATAGGAATTGATCAGCCGGATATAGTCGGAATACACCATGTCGATGGCGGAGCGTTTTAAATATGCCAGATAAAAGAGGATCCCAAGGATCGGAAGTCCGATGTAGATATAACTTTTCTTATTCTTCATGATCTCCTCCGCCTGCTGCGGTCTTCGCTGCCGGTCTTCTTCTCGCTCTGCGGCGTCTTGCCGCCTGTTTCGCCGTGTTCTCACTCTGTGTCTTCTGTGTTTCCGTCTGCGGTTGTTTATCCGCTTTTGATACTGCTGATCTTGTACTTTCGTTCCTGATCTGATCAGCTGCTGTACGTCCGCTCACCGGCTGGCTGAGTGTCACGATCCTCATGGATGTCGCCGGTGCGGCCTGACGGGGTCTGCGTTCTGTCCTGTTCCCTTCCTGACGAGCCGGGCGGGATTCTGCCGGTCTGACAGGCTTTGTCTGCGGTGCTGCAGTCTCACGGGACTCACGATTCATTCCAGACGTCCCGGCTGCCTCTCTTGCCGCCTGTGCCCGCTTTCTTCTCTGGCGTCTCTTTGCGGAAGAGCTTAACTTCTCCTGCTGTACATCCTCTGTTTTTTTCTCCAACGGCATCAACGGAAGCGGTTTTCCTGCAGTCTTTTCCGCTGGGGTCACCGGCTGTACCGGCTGCACTGTCACGATGGATCGCGGCTTTCTCTCTTCTGACTTTCCAGCTGTCTGTACTTTGATACTCACAGCAGCCTCAGCTTTCTCATTCTGCTGATGTTTATTTGTTTCCGGTTTCACTTCTTTGCCTGGCTGAGGCTTGTTCGCTTCGGTCTTCACAATCCTGCTCTGCTGAAGTTTGTTCGCTTCGACTTGCGATTCTTTCTTCTGTGGATTTTTTACCTTCCGCTCTTCCGGAACCTTTTTCGACATCGGCTGATCTGCCGCTTTTCTATTTTCCTTCACATCCCGGTCTGCATTTCCACCTGTTCTGATATTCTGTCCATTCTTAGCGGCGGACTGCTTTGTGTTGGACTGCTTTCCGTTTTCGCGTCTCTGAGCCTGTCCCTGACGGTTGCTTTTCGTCTGAACGTGCTCATGTTTTCCTTCGCCGCTCTTCGCCTGATCTCGTTCCGGCCTTCCCTGTCCACCGTTCTTTGACTGGCTTCGTCCAGTCTGATTCTGGCTATGTCCTTTTGACTGTCCGCGTCCCTGTGACTGATTCTGACCGCGTGCTTTCGTCTGCGCTCCGTATGTTTTTCTCACATTTGTCCCATAATGTCCTGTCTGGCTCTTTTTGATCTCCGGCCCCCGTTTTTTATGACGGTTCGCATGGCGGTCCGCAACGATCCGCAGAAGATCTTCCATGTAGTTATACTGATTCCAGGCATCTTCCTTGGAAACATAATTTTCATGTACCGCTTTGTTTCCGATCACGCGGATCTCATTTAATTCCCACTTTCCGACACGGTCCAGATACCCGTTCTCATCGAGCCACCATCCAAATTGCTGGAATGTCATGACTCTCTGGCGCTTTCTTCCGTTCATCCGGTAAGTCTCGCGCTGTCCTCTTCCATCTGAACTGCTCCGGGCATTCGCCATCGCCTGGGCGGAATTATCAAGCTCGATCCCGTTAAACTCTGCCACAAGCTTTAAGAACAATTCCAGATTCTGGCGGCCTTTTACCATTGCCGCATTATACTCCCCGCGCCGCAGCCATTGCTTTTCCTTCTTTAATTCCCGCTTTACGGGAGCAAGATGGGCGATCATGTTCCTCTTTCTCCGGAAAAATCCGATCACGAGGATCAGGACCACTGCAATGGCAAATCCCACGGTCATGGGAGCCAACTGCTGTCCATTCATTTTCTGATTCTCCTTTTTTCTCCGTAACAGCCATGCATCATCATGTCCGGCAGCCGCTGCACTTTTTTCGTGAAACCTTCAGATAAGCGGTTCCCTCGGATATCGCGCAGCTGCTGCCGCGGCTGCTTACTGGTCGACTACCTTCACGACCATTGCCAGATTTTCTTCCCCGCGGTGTTCCCGCGCACCTTTCACATAAAAGTTGCACGAAAACTCCAGCGTAAATCTCTGATACGGTGCGGCTGGGATTTCGTAGTACATCGTATTGTCCGTAAATACAAGGTCATCCATCTGCCGTCCGTTCACTTTGATCTTACAGGTCTCGCCGCCTGTAAGTTTGTCGGGGTAATAGCATTTCAAGGTCAGCTTGCTGCTCTCCCCGTTTGTCAGAACGATCTTTGCGTTCTCATCGATCCACCCGTCCGCATAGCTTCCGAACGGCGTGTCGAATCGCTGCCGCTTCACGATCTCCGTCACATCGTTGTACGCATTGTGCTCCGGGTCCTCACACAGGATCACCATATTGTCCGTGATCTCCTTGAGGTCCATATCGCTGTCGATAAACTGAAGTTTCGGAACCTTTGTTTTTCCTTTTGCGTATACTTTCAGGAATGTTTCTGCATTAAAATCACTGATCTCGAAATCTTTTCCGATGATATAGATCTCTTTGTCGAAGATATCGTCCCCGTATGTTCCGTATGTCTTTTCCTCCAGAGAATTGTACTGGCTCTGCGGTGCCCATAAATACAGGTTATCCCAGTTGTCCCGGTAATATGTCTCAACCGGGAATATCAGACAGCCGTATAAAAGTACCAGGATCCCCGCTTTTCCCATCACACGGGACAGATAAGCAAAGAACAGGAGCGCCGCTGCATAGGCCACATAGACCCAACGCATCTCGACACGGATCGTCACGCTGGAGCTGCCAATGCAGAGCGCGATAAATCCAAGAAACAGGATCGTGTTCTTTAAATGACAGACAATCTCTTCCCGATCTCTCACCATACCGAGAACGGCCGCCAGCACACCGGCTCCGAGAACGGCTTCCGCTGCCAGGATCAGGTTCCGGATCCCGTCCGGGCTGTCCACAAACGGCTCAATGCAGAGATAATCCGGTCCGGAGTTTCTTCCGAACACAAATCCCACCTGGCTGATCGCCTGGTTGATCGCATCCGTGAGCTGGAAGGTATCTGCCACATCCGTTCCGCCGGTTCCTGCCGGTGACAGCGTTCCGATCGTGCGGAGACGGATCATCTGGATCACTCCAAATACCACGATCGGGAGCAAGATGAGCAGGATCCCTGGCAGGCGGAAACTGCTTTCTGTGTCTGCTGCTTCCGCGCGGGCTGCTGCATCTTTCTTACTCTGTGCTCCGCGACTCTGTCCTCTTCCACGGCTGCGTCCCGGCTCTGCCGCGCGCTCCGGTTCGTTTTTTTTCTCCGGTTCCGCGGCCGCATTTTCCGTTCCCAGACCTTTTCCAAAGCCAAGGAGCACCGTTAAGAGAAGAAGCGGCAGGAGCACCATATACCGCTCGTGAATGAAGCTGACCACAAAGTATAGAACGTTGGCTGCGAGAAACGCCCCCGCTTTTTTCTCATTCACGTACCGGTACAGAAACCACAGCATCCCGAGCGCCGCCCAGAGTGCCAGGCTTTCCATCAGACCGTAGAACTGTCCGATCTGATAATATGCCATTCTCGAAGACAGGTAGAGAATGCCGGCTGCAAAGCTTAAGATCTTTCTCCCATCACTGAATGACACTGCCATCCGATAAATGCTGTACGCGATCCCCGCGTTCAGGATGATGTTGAACGGAACCATCCATTCCACATGTCCCCCGATAAAGAAAAGTTCCAGCCAGGATGCCAGGTAAAACAGGAAGCGGAACCGGCTGCTGCCCATCGGGAATACATACTCTGTAAACGACTGGTCCCCATAACAGGACCAGAGGTACAGATCATCCATATAAAGTCCCTTCAGTTCTACTCCACGATTGATCCAAAATCCAAATCCCAGAAGGAGCGCAAAGATCAGAAGCTCCGGGCTCCACCTCTTCCACGCCTCTGAGGTTTTCTCCTGTAAATTCATGTCTTATCCCCTTACTGCTGTTCTCCGGGCCAGTATTTTTCGGTAAACTCCGCCAGAAGCGCCTCGCTCTCCTCCGCGGAGAGTTCTCTCGGTTCTGGCGAGAATACTGCAAGCCCGTTTCCATTTTCATACAGGAGGTCTGAGAGATACCCCTGTTTTAAAAGCCCTGTCACATTTCGGAATCCGTCCGTTCCGGGCTTTAAGTATCCGCTTCCGAGATAGATATGATCCACTCCCGCGAATGTAAAGAACTCTGCCAGTGCCTCCGGGCTGGATGACAGATTGAAGTTTCCGCCGCTTCCCTCGATGTCCGTATAGCTCTGGGTGCTGCACGGGAAGCGCAGCATCTCCGGCTGTTCCCCGAATACGACGACGCGGTTTCTCGGATTTTCCGCCAGCACGTCCCAGATCTTCTCATTTCCGTATGAGACGAGCAGTTCATGGGATTCTTCCATATGATTATAATATCCTTTATGGAAGATTTTCACCGGTGTCAGTCCCAGCGTTCCACCCCAGTTGCTCACGGCTGTGATCGTCATATTAAAAAGAAGGAACGGGACCAGCATCCTGCAGATCGTTCCGCGGAGGAAACCGCTCTTTAATTTTCCTGCTGTGATCACCGCCAGGATCGCTGAAAGTGCATAGAGGAGCAGGAAATAGTTTCCATCCACCTGCCATAAAAGATAAAGCGCCGCGAGACTCACGATCCCATTCGTCACAAAGACCAGCGCCAGGCAGATCAGGGAGCTTTTTTCTTTCCGTCCCGATCTCTTCACATCCGCCAGCACCGGCAGACAGACCATCAGAAGAAAGATCAGGAGCAGCGGCGATCCCCAGGCGATCCGCACATGCGCCATATCTTCGCCCACCGGGGCCATGAGAACGCCGTAAATCCTCTTTAAAATGTGCTTGAGCCCCGCCAGGGAGATCAGTGCCCCGCCGTTTGACGGCAGACTCTCAAACCGGTACGGATACCGCACGGTAAAGCCGAGGGCCGCCCAGATCGAGTTGAACACGGATGTCAGCGGAAGTCCCGTGTGCAGCCATGTCCGGTACCAAATGAGAAGCCACATCGGGATCATAAAGCCAAGGGATGGAAGGAAACTTCCGCGGAACTTAAATCTCAGCTGTTTTGTGAGCAGGATGTAAAGTCCGGCGGTTCCTGCCGCCGCTGTGGAAAATACAAGCGCCGTCGGCTTTAACACGAGTGTCATCAGGTAGGCATCCACCGCCAGTACCAGATAAGCGTCCTTCTTTCTCCTGATGTAAAGCAGCAGAAACAAAAGCATGACAAGCTGCATAAATACCGTCATGGAGTCTGTCTTTGCAGTGATGGACATGTTCATGATCCCGGGTATGCAGGAGAGCAGCGTCATACAGCCCACCGCATGCTTTCTTCCGACAAAAAGTTCCACGATCTGGCCCGCGGTGATCAGGGTCCCAAGCGTCATCCAGATCTGGAAACTCAGGAAAAAGCCGTAGGACGGCAGTCCGGAGATCGGTAAAAGCAGTGTCTCCAGGCCCTTCGAGTACGTGTATACCACG
Organism: Pilosibacter sp. NGB245; assembly: GCF_057397225.1. Lineage (NCBI taxonomy): Bacteria > Bacillati > Bacillota > Clostridia > Eubacteriales > Clostridiaceae > Pilosibacter > Pilosibacter sp. NGB245. The sequence continues at coordinate 3,111,714 of NZ_CM171584.1, forward strand.
TTGACCATTCCGAGATTTTCATAGATCCCGCCGCCGTTATCCAGGACATACTCACTCCGCAGGCCATAATGGAGCGAGTCGTAATCGGCGCAGATGTTCATTCTTCCGGCCTGCAGGAGGACCATCGCAAGAATGATCGCGATACAGGCGGACATTTCCAGAGAGATCTTTGTCTCCTTCGGGATCTGTTTCCACGGCTTTCCGCCATCTCCTGTCGTTCTTAATTCCATAAACCGGAAACCGATCAGAAATCCGGCAATGATCACCGTAAGTAAACGGAAGCTCTGGATCCCGCACCCGAAAAGCAGGGATCCTATACAGAATAAAAAGATCATACATCCGCTTCCCAGAAGGAAATCCGCAAGTCCGGTGATCACATGATACTCTCTCCAGACATGATTTCTGTCCATCCCTCTGCGAAGGCGCGCACCGAACATCAAAAGGACCAGAACATAGGCGCCGGACAGGAACATCGCCGTGAACGCCTGATGGATCCAGAGGAATCCGGCTGTGATCAGGAGAGCTGCTCCTGCTCTGAGCCGGTTCCGATCGATTTTCCATATCGCGAACAGATATAGGAAAAACAGCACAATGATCTCTGCCAGAAGTTCGATCGTCTCCGGTCTTCTAAGCCGGATCCCATCCACTCCTGTCACATAAACCTGTCCGATCGCAACTAAGAGCGCGGGCACCGCCGCCAGCGCCAGAATAATTAACGAGGCCCATTCCCGTCTCTTCATAATTCCCCCCCGGTTGCGGTTCTTCTCCGGCATGATTCCTGCTGTCTGCCCATTCGCACATCCGGATATCGTCCGCAGGCATTCATAGGATTTTTCAACATTACGCAGATACGTATTATCATATCGGTACTATTCCGCATAAAATCTGTCTTCCAGCATCAGGCAGAGCGCATGGTAGATCGGAAGGTGGAGTTCCTGGATCTTGTAAGTCTCCTGCTCCGGTACGATGATCGCGACATCTGCGATCTTTGCAAGTTTTCCGCCGGTCTTTCCTGTGAGTCCGATCACTTTCATTCCCTTCGCCTTTGCGGTCACTGCGGCATACATCACATTTTCCGCGTTTCCGGAGGTACTGATCCCGAGGAACACATCCCCTGCTTTTCCATAGCCGTTTACCTGCTGGGCATAGGAAAGCATCCCGTCCACATCATTTGCGAATGCGGAGGAAAGCGCTGCATGGTTTGTGAGCGCGATGGCCGGAAGTCCGCCCTGGAGTTTCTTCGCGAGTTCCGCTCCGCGTTCCGGGTCTGCCTGTTTTAAAGCCTCTGCGAGTTCCGCAGATACCGGGCGGCGTTTTACGAAGCCTTTCATCAGCTCACCGACGATATGGTCAGAATCTGCGGCACTTCCGCCGTTTCCTGCGAGCAGAAGTTTTCCGCCGTTCTCATAGCATGTCTCTAAGATCTTGTATGCCTCTTCGATCTGGTCCTTTACGGCATCCAGGACCGGATATCTCTTTACTAATTCCTGAATCATTCTTTCTCCTTTTCACCCGCCTGATCCTGTATAATGGGCAGGTATTGCCATTTTCATGCTATCCATTTTAACACATAAGCGCCGGTCTTTCCACCGTCAAATTGCTTACAATACAGAATCCTAAAATGAAAATTTAAATTCCACTTCTCCAAAGGGCGGTGGAGTTTACTCTTGCACAGTTGATATTTACTCATGCATACTGATATGATACTTTAATCGTCCTTCTGACAGCAGTAGAAGGAGTTTGACTATGAGTAAATATATCCCAGGCAACCAGAAGCATCTCACCATAGAGGATCGTATCTATATCCAGAATGAACTGGATAAGGGTACATCCTTTAAAGATATTGCCCGCTTTCTCTGTAAGGACCCTACTACGATTTCAAAAGAAGTGAAGGCCAGAAGAGCCTCCGATTGGTTTCACAAAGGGACTTTTCTTAATGCGAAGAACTTCTGTACCAAGCGTTTCCGTTGTAAGAAAACGAATGCCTGCAATAAGATCCTTCTTTGCGGCGTTAAATGTGCTTCCTGTCCCACCTGTAACCAGACCTGTCCGGATTTTCAAAAAGAATGCTGCAGCAAACTTGATCGGGCTCCCTACGTCTGCAATGGATGCAGTAAAAAGATCAATCATTGTACGATTGCCCACAAATATACCTACAATGCCAGGTTCGCTGATCGGAAATACCGGGAGTGTCTCAAGGATTCCAGGTCCGGAATCGCTATGACCAGACAGGAACTCCACAAAAAGGATAAGATCATCACTCCTCTGATCGATCAGGGCCAGTCTCCTTACCAGATCGTTGCAAACCATCCGGAATTGAATCTTTCCGTCCGCAGCGTTTACAACTACCTTGATATGGGACTTCTGACTGCCAGAAACGTTGATCTGAAACGTAAAGTGAAGTTTAAACCCAGAAAAGTCCATAAATCACAGATATCTGACCGCCGTGTCTTTAATGGCAGAACTTACGCTGATTTTCAACAGTTGCACCTGGAATCTTTTGTAGAGATGGACACCGTCCACTCCGCTGTTGGTTCCTCTAAAACACTGCTTACCTTCTTTTTTACAAGGGAAAAGCTGTTTCTTGCGTTCCTCATGAACCGGAATACGGAAGGATCTGTACGACTCGTTTTGGACCGTTTAGAAAAGCGTTTTGGTACCTTCGATTTCCTGACTCTGTTTGAATATATCCTCACCGACAGAGGCGCTGAATTCGGTGATCCTGATTCTCTCGAAACCGGTGTTACCGGTATCCAGAGAACCAACATTTATTACTGTGATCCCATGAGAAGCGGACAGAAAGGCGGCATTGAACAGGCACACACCATGCTCCGCATGATACTGCCGAAACGAACTACCTTTGAATTCCTGACTCAATGGGATGTGAATCTAATCACCAGCCACATCAACTCAACACCGCGGGAGAGTTTGAATGGGCGTACACCGTATGATGCCGCCCTGGAGGCTTTTGGGGAAGACGTCTTAAAAGCGTTTCAGCTTAGGCGTATTGACCCTGACAAAGTCATCTTAACACCTAAGCTGATCCGCTATAACCACTAACCCATGAAGAAATCTGCTGTCAGACTGGAAGTAAACTTTTCACATTTTTCAAATGTGGCTGGTGGAATTTAGTCGTGCACACCGACCTCCAGCAGCTTGTTTGCCATACAGAAAAACAGAAAATTTCGCCATAGATTACTTGTATTATAGCATAGATTCCGCTTTTCTTCTTAAAAATCACTAGATTATAAGCAACTTTTAAAAGAGCGGTGGAATTTACTTTTTCACTGGAATTTACTTTTTCAAGTCAGCTACAATACAGAATCTTACAGAGTTTTTACATTCTTGCGACAACCTTCATCTTCGCACGGGTGCGCAGCTTAGATACGCGGTGCCTTTTTGTTTAGCAGGAAGGTGACTTCCTGCTAAACAAAAAAATCCGCAGGAAGTCACCTTCCTGCGGATCTCTTGCTCATGCGGTTAATCCGTCCAATATCTCTGAGTCACAATATGCAAGCACATTCTGCCTCATAGCTGCTGTCCGGAACTTTTATCGTCAAATTACTTAAGAGTAATCTTAGCGCCTTCAGCCTCAAGTTTTGTCTTGATGTCGTTAGCTTCGTCTTTGGATGCACCCTGCTTAAGAACCTTCGGAGCGCCGTCTACAACGTCCTTAGCTTCCTTGAGGCCAAGACCTGTTACTTCACGAACAACTTTGATAACTTTAACCTTGTTCGGGCCTACTTCTGTAAGCTCAACGTCGAACTCAGTCTTCTCTTCCTCTGCTGCTGCGCCAGCGCCTGCTGCTGCAACTACTACGCCTGCTGCTGCGGATACACCGAACTCTTCCTCACAAGCCTTTACTAATTCGTTTAACTCTAATACGGATAATTCCTTGATAGCTTCGATAAACTCAGCGGTTGTTAACTTTGCCATTATAATTTACCTCCATAATAATTTATATTTCACGTTTTTTTCACAACTTTTATACAGCATCTATGCTGCCTTTGACGGGATCACGCGATGCGTGTTTCCGCCTGCAGGACCGGGATGAGGATTAAGCCTCTGCCGGAGCTTCTGCACCCTCGCCGTTCTTCTCTGCGATCTGGTTGAGAACACGAGCGAAGTTTGTGATCGGGGACTGCATGCTTCCAAGAAGTCTTCCAAGAAGAACATCTCTGGACGGGATGCTTGCGATTACACCGATACCTGCTGCATCGTAGTAGGTTCCCTCTACAACGCCGCCTTTTAATTCAAGCTTGTCAGCTTTCTTTGCGAACTCAGCTAATACTCTGGCCGGAGCTGTTGCATCTTCTTTAGAAACAGCAAGTGCTGTCGGTCCTTCAAGATTCGGCTCAAGTGCTTCGAACTCAGTTCCCTTTGCAGCGAAGCGGATCATTGTGTTCTTATATACTTTATAAGAAACACCAGCTTCTCTTAACTGTTTACGAAGAGCAGTATCCTGCTCAACAGTTAATCCACGGTAGTCAACGACTACAGCAGACTTTGCTCCGTTGAGGACTTCAGCGATCTCAGCAACTACCGGCTGCTTTAATTCAACTTTTGCCATGAATGGTTTACCTCCTGTTTTATTTAGTATTGGATTCGCCGTCACAGCATTTTTTCGCTTATCAGAAAAACCTCTCTGTCCGCAGACCGAGAGGTTTACAAAATTCTGTGTGAGTTTTGTACGTCCCTCGGCAGGTGTTTTTACCTTACGCCTTACGGCACCTGCTGTCTTCGGCATTCAATACCCGAATAGTTTATCATAATATATTTGGATTGTCAATCACTTTTTTAGTTTTTTGCATTAAAATACTGCCAGACGGTCAATCCGGCTGTACGCCGCTGGAGCGCAGAACCAGATCAATGTCTGACAGTTAAAATGACACAATCGACTAGTTTGTTAACTTAGCTACGTTTAACTTAACGCCCGGGCCCATTGTGGAAGTAAGAGTAACGCTCTTTAAGTAAGCGCCCTTTACTGTGCTCGGTTTAGCTTTGTTGATTGCATCCATAAGCGTCTGGAAGTTGTCCGCTAACTGTTCTTCTGTGAAAGAAGCCTTACCTACTGGCACGTGGATGATGTTTGTCTTATCGAGTCTGTACTCAATTTTACCAGCTTTGATCTCTTTGATAGCTTTTGTAACGTCCATTGTTACGGTACCAGCCTTCGGGTTCGGCATTAAGCCCTTCGGTCCAAGTACACGACCAAGACGTCCAACAACGCCCATCATATCCGGTGTAGCAACAACTACATCGAAATCTAACCAGCCTTCGTTCTGGATCTTCGGGATTAAATCCTCTGCTCCAACGAAGTCAGCGCCTGCAGCCTGAGCCTCATCAGCCTTCGGTCCTTTAGCGAATACAAGGATACGAACAGTCTTACCTGTTCCGTGCGGCAGAACTACTGCACCACGGATCTGCTGATCAGCATGACGGCCATCACAGCCTGTTCTTAAGTGAGCCTCGATTGTTTCATCAAATTTAGCAACAGCAGACTTTTTAACTAATGCGATTGCATCTGCTGTATCATAAAGAGTAGCGCGGTCGATAGCTTTTGCCGCTTCTACGTATCTTTTTCCTCTTTTCATTATAAAAAACCTCCTGTGGTAGTGTCGGGAGTCCTCCCTCCCACGTGATTGTTGCTGTATATGGAGGTCCGTCCTCCATTCAGTTGCTTACGATCAGTCTGTTACGGTGATACCCATGGAACGAGCAGTACCAGCGATCATGCTTGTAGCAGCCTCGATGCTTGCAGCGTTTAAGTCTGGCATCTTGAGCTCAGCGATCTTCTGTACTTCTGCTCTTGTAAGAGTAGCTACCTTTGTTTTGTTCGGTGTTGCAGAACCGGATTTGATCTTTGCAGCCTTCTTTAATAATACAGCAGCCGGCGGAGTCTTTGTGATGAAGCTGAAGCTTCTGTCAGCGTAAACTGTGATAACAACCGGGATGATCATATCGCCCTGATCAGCAGTTTTAGCGTTGAACTCCTTTGTGAACTGTACGATGTTTACACCGTGCTGTCCAAGAGCCGGTCCAACTGGCGGAGCCGGTGTTGCCTTGCCGGCAGGAATCTGTAATTTAATATAACCTGTAACTTTCTTTGCCATAATTAGGCACCTCCTAAATAATGTGGTAATGTCGGGGATTTCCCTCCCACGCGGGCACAAAGTCCGTTTTCCTAAAAAAGGTACGGACGACCGGTCCGGATCTTAGTCCGTTTACGGTCACATTTTCTTGATTTCAGAAAAGCTCAGTTCCACCGGTGTTTCACGGCCGAACATCTCGACGTTGATTGTAATGGACTGCTTGGACTCATTGACGGTTCTAATGACACCGACGGTATCCTTCCATGCGCCGGCCGTAACAACGACGGTATCTCCGACGGCGAAATCTACAACGACATCCGGTGCCTTAAAGCCAAGGCTCATCATCTCTTCTTCTGAAAGCGGCACCGGCTTGGATCCCGGTCCTACGAATCCGGTCACACCCCTGGTGTTCCGCACAACGTACCATGTGTCATCATTCATGATCATATGAATCAGCACATAGCCCGGGAACATCTTACGCTCGACCTGCTTCTGAGCACCGTTTTTAAGCTCGATGACTTCTTCCAGCGGGACGGAGACCTCTAAGATCTGATCCTGAAGACCTCTGTTTTCGATTGTTTTCTCAATGTCAACCTTTACCTTATTCTCATATCCGGAATAAGTGTGTACAACATACCATTGTGCTTCTGACATATCTTCACCTCATCCTTAACCAAGTACAATATTGAGACCAAATTTGATGATCAGGTCAAGGGCTGCGATAACAATCCCCAGAATTACTGTTGATACGACTACAACAACGGTCTCTTTTGTAAGCGTATCTTTATCCGGCCAGATGATCTTATTGAATTCAGCTTTTAAGCCTTTGATAAAGTCCGTTTTAGGGGCTTTCTCATTACTTGCCGTTTCTCCCATAAATTCACGTCCTTCTTGCAAACCGGATTACTTAGTTTCTTTGTGCATCGTATGTCTCTTGCAGAATCTGCAGTACTTCTTTGTCTCCATGCGGTCCGGATGAGTCTTCTTATCCTTCGTCATGTTGTAGTTGCGCTGCTTGCATTCTGTGCATGCCAGTGTAATCTTAGTGCGCACGACTTCCACCTCCGTTTAATTTCTTTGTAAGGCGGCCTTTTCTCTATTCATTGCTATCGTTTTTTGAGCATAAAAAAAAGACCTATATCTTCCATTCGCCCGAATATCATACCATAAGAATTTCGGCTCGTCAAGTATTTCCTTTAAGAACACGGTCTTTCCACGGATTTTTTTATAAAAAAGATATATCCTGCCACACTCAGGCGTCTCCCACTGGTGCAGACAAAAATATACTCTGGCACATTCTCCCGCCAGGCGCAGCAGCCTGCGGCAATCCGCATCTTCGCGCGGGTGTGTAAAAAAGAATGTGCCTTGGCACATTCTCGCGCCTCGCGCGGTCGCTTGCGACAAGCTACATCTTCGCGCGAGTGCGCATCATTGGCACGTTAGTGCCTTTTTTGTGTAATAGGGAATTCCTCAGAATTTCCTATTACACAAAAAAAGACTTCCTGTTTCCACACATTGGAAAGCAGGAAGCCTTCTGAAATCTACAATACCTTTGATAAAAATTCCTTTGTTCTCTCATTCTTCGGATGCGCAAAGAACTCTTCCGGTGGAGCTTCTTCGAGAATTTTTCCCTGATCCATAAACAGCACGCGGTTTGCGACCTCTCTCGCAAAGCCCATCTCGTGGGTTACAACGACCATGGTCATTCCTTCGTTTGCAAGCTCCTTCATGAGATCCAGTACCTCACCTACCATCTCCGGATCGAGAGCACTCGTCGGTTCATCGAAGAGGATCACATCCGGCTTCATCGCCAGAGCACGGACGATGGCCACACGCTGCTTCTGTCCGCCGGAAAGAGTGGACGGGTAAACGTCTGCTTTATCCTCAAGACCGATGCGGCGTAACAGCTCCAGAGCTTCCGCTCTCGCCTGTGCTTTGATCTCTGCCTTTGTCTTCGGCGCATCAGGTGCCAGCGTTCCTTTTCTCTTTGCCTTCTTTAGCTCTTTACAGCGCACATAGACCGGTGCCATCATGATATTCTCTATCACCGTCATATTGTTGAACAGGTTGAAGTGCTGGAATACCATGCCCATATGGCGGCGGTGGATATTGATGTCCACGCGCATATCGGCGATATCTACGCCGTTAAAAATGATGCTGCCGGAGGTCGGATCTTCCATACAGTTTAAGCATCTTAAAAATGTACTTTTTCCGGAGCCGGACGGGCCAATGACTACAACGATGTCACCTTTATTGATGGTCACATTGATTCCCTTCAGGACTTCCAGATCACCAAATGTTTTTTTCAGATCAATGACGTCTATCACTCTTCTTCAGGCTCCTTTCCATCAGTTTAACAAGAATTGAGATCACCAGCACGAGAACGATGTAGATCGCCGCCATGACAAGATACGGGACCATGAACTCGTAGCTGTTGCTTCCGATATAGTTGAAGGCAACATAAAGATCCGCCGCGCCGACAAAGCTGACAACGGAGGTTTCCTTGATCAGGGCAATAAACTCATTGCCCAGAGTCGGAAGAATATTCTTCACTGCCTGCGGGATCACGATCCGGATCATCGCCGGACCAAAGCCAAGACCGACTGCACGTCCCGCCTCAAGCTGTCCCGGATCAACGGACTGGATACCGCTTCGCATGATCTCGGAAATATACGCGCCGCTGTTCAATCCAAAGACCACCATGGCAACACGGACGCCCGGCAGCTTGATCCCCATAAGGGGCAGCATAACGTAGTAGAAGATCAGAAGCTGCACGACCATCGGGGTTCCGCGGAAGAGACCTACGTAGAAGCTGCAGACCGCGTTCAGCGCCCGCGGAAGTGTTTTATATTTCGGCAGGACGCGGACCGTCGCGATGATGGTACCGATCAAAACACCGATAATCATGCCGACTACCGCGATCAGAAGCGTATTCTGCAGACCCTGCACAACTTTGACGTAACCGTTTTTCTCAATAAATATCTGTACAAACTTGTTCCATTTGTTCCCGAAGTTTCCCATAATACCTCCAGATAGCAAAAACACAGCGTTTCCTGCCATGTTCCAATACAGTCAAAAAGCGGGAGCGAACCGTATCCTGCCCCCGCTTTTCTGACCGGTGTTTCCAATATTTTTACTGCATTGCGTTGATCGCCTTTGTGATGCTTTCTGCCGGAGCCGCATCAATGATCACGTACTTCACGTTGCCGTTGATCATATCCTGAACTGCAAGAGATGCACTCTTATACGGTACCCACTCTGCCGGAAGTCCTTCAAAGCCCCAGTCATCACTGCCCTCAACAAAGTACTGTGCTGTGGTTCCCTGCTGTCCGCCAATCTTGTCGCTCGCGCTTAAGCCCTTAAGAACCTCTTCTACGGAAGCTGCATCCTTACAGTCATCAAAAGCCGTATCATCTGCCAGTGTAACCAGTCTCTGGGATGCTTTATAATACGGATCGGAGAAAGTTACATATTCTTCTCTCTCCTCGTTGATCGTTAAGCCGGCCATTGCGATGTCGCATTTGTGCTGACCAACAGATAAGCATACTGCATCAAAGTCCATGTTTTCAATTACAAGCTCCTTGCCAAGCTCCTGTGCGAACAAAGCTGCGATTTCCATATCGATTCCCTTGTAGCTGTCACCGTCAACATACTCAAACGGCTCAAAGGATGCGTTTGTCGCAACCACAAGCTGATCCTTGGAAGCATCATACTCTGCAGATTCTACTGCAGCCGGCTCGCCGTCACTGAAATATTTATCACAGATCGCATCGAAGGTTCCGTCCTCCTGGATCTTTGCGATGAATGCATTTACCTGCTCAAGCAGCTCCGGCTGGTCTTTATCCACGCCGAATGCATACTGCTCATCTGTAAGATCATATTCGATCACTTTAACAACTCCTGCTGCCTCATCTTTCTTTTCTGCCGCAGCCTCACCTGCTGTTGTCTCTGTCTTATTCTCTGCTGCTGCCGTTGTCTCTGTAGTTTTGCTGCCGCAGCCTGTAAGAAGTGATGCCGCCATTGCAGCGGTCAAACATAATGCAATCGCCTTTTTCATAATATTTTCCTCCTCTAACCCAATACGAATTTGCAACTTTTTCGATGGAACCCACTATACCACAGGCCTATACAAAAAGCAAGCGTTTATGCATATGTTTTTGCATATTTATGCAGCCCCTCTCATTCTATAACCTGTATGCATATCACTTTTCCCTGTCCTATCGGCCCCCGGTCATGCAGATCACAACGAAATAGATCCGGCTGATCCCCGATGCCCGCAGGGCTCTCGCGCACGCCTCGATGGTACTGCCCGTTGTATAAATGTCGTCCACAAGGATCACACTCCTGATCCCCTCCGGAATCTCCCCCGCCGCAAAGGCACCGGAAAGGTTCTTAAGCCGCTCCGCTGCCGAAAGATCCTTCTGCGGCAGTGTCTTCTTATTTCTCACCAGCATTTCCGGTATTACCGGAATCCCCAGCTTCTTTCCGATGACCCGAGCCAGAATCTCTGCCTGATTGAATCCCCGGGTCTTTTTCCTCGTGGCATGGACCGGTACCGGAACCAGGACATCCGCCTGCATCCGGCGGATCGTCCGTCCGTACCGTGCCGCCAGGGCTGTCCCGTAAAAATCCAGATACTCTCTCTTATTATTGTACTTGATCTGCGCCATGGAATGCCTCGCCGCCTCGTCGTAATTTAACAGGGCGATCCCGTACTCAAAGGCACGCGGATGGCGCATGCAGTCCGGACAGAACTCCATGCTCTCATCTTCAATTTCTTTTCCGCATTTTTTACATACCGGCGATTTTACAAACGAAAGTTTTCGAAGGCAGTCCGGGCAGATCATCCGCCCGAAGCCGCCTGTGATATCCCCGCATACAGGACAGCGGCGGGGATATAGAACATCAAGAATTTTATTGAATTTCATGTTATCTCCAGAATCCGATCTTTCAGCCCCGAATACCGTTTCTGCTCCACCTCATTATCCACCATCGCCTGGAACACCTCCGGGATTCCCACGAGGCAGACGCAGGCTTTCGCCCTCGTAACCGCCGTGTAGATCAGATTTCTCGTCATCAGCATCCGCGGTCCTGAATGGACCGGGATCACCACTGCCGGATATTCGCTTCCCTGGGATTTGTGGATCGTGATCGCGTAGGCAAGCTCCAGCTCCTCCAACTGCTTAAAGCTGTACTCCACCATCCGGCGCTCATCAAACTCTACCTCCATCGTCTCCGCGAAGCTGTTGATGGAGCGGATGATCCCCGTATCCCCGTTGAAAACGCCTTCACCCTTATCCACCGGGATTCCGTAGCGGTTGCGTACTTCCCACTCGATCTGATAATTGTTCTTGATCTGCATGACCTTATCGCCCACACGGAAGATCGTCCCGCCGGACTCTTTCTCCTGCTTATTCGGCGCAGGCGGGTTAAACTTCTCCTGAAGCTGCTTATTTAATGCCTCCACTCCGAGAGCACCTTTCCGCATCGGCGTCATGATCTGGATATCCGACATCTCCGCATGGACGTAGTTCGGCAGCTTATCCTGTACAAGGACCATCATATCCTTCACGATGTCCGCCGGATAGTCACGGCGAATAAAAAGGAAATCACGGCTCTTCTTATTTAAGGGAACCACCTCGCCGTCATTGATCTTATGGGCATTGACAATAATGTCACTCTGGGCCGCCTGGCGGAAGATCTTTGTAAGTTTTACGACAGGGAACGCCTCAGACGCGATCATATCCCGCAGAACATTTCCCGGTCCGACGCTCGGAAGCTGGTTTACATCGCCCACAAGGATCAGCCTCGTTCCTACATTCACCGCCTTTAAGAGCGAGTGGATCAAGCTGATATCCACCATGGACATTTCATCGATGATGATCACATCCGCGTCGAGAGGATTTTCCTCGTTCCGCTCAAAATGCATGCCCTCCAGCCGGTTTTCTCCGGAATTCCCGTTATTTTTCGGATCCGCGACAGGCGCCCCGGTCAGCTCCAGAAGGCGATGGATCGTCTTTGCCTCATATCCGGTCGCCTCCGTCATGCGCTTTGCCGCACGCCCCGTCGGGGCCGCCAGAAGGATCTCCATATCTTCCTGGTCAAAATAGTGGATGATCGTGTTGATCGTCGTTGTTTTACCAGTTCCAGGTCCTCCGGTGATAATAAGGAGACCATTGCTCACCGCCTCCATCACCGCCTGCTCCTGGAGCTCATCCAGCTCGATCTTCTCCGCCTCCGTGATCTTTTTGAGCCGTTTTTTCACGTCCTCCTCATTGATCTTCGAGTGGATATTCAGATCATGCAGCATTCTCGCCGTATTGAGTTCCATATAGTAGAACTGTGCCGGATAAATGATCCGCTTTCCGTCCTTCTCCTTCACCACCAGCTTCTTCTCCATCTGGAGATCCACCAGGTGTTTTTCCATGTGCTCCGGTTCCACATTTAAGAGCGCTGATGCGTTGGCAAACAGCTCCTCCTCCGGCAGATATGTATGGCCGTTTCCCGTCGCCTGGAGCAGTGCATAGAAGAGTCCGCTGCGGATCCGGTAATCGGAATCCGTAAAGATACCGACTTTCGCCGCGATCTCATCCGCGATCTTAAAGCCTACGCCCTGGATATCATCCGCGAGCTGATAAGGATTTTCCTGGATGACCGAGTACATCTTCGGACCGTAATGCTGGTAGATCTTCACCGCAAGGTTCATGGAAATCCCGTACTGCTGGAGGAAGACCATCGCCTGACGCATATCCCGTTTTTCCTCCACCTGGCTGCTGATCTCCATCGCCATGCGCTCGCTGACGCCCTTGACCTCAGCGAGACGTTCCGGCTCCTCCTCCATGATCCGGAAGGTGTCCGCCTTGAACTTCTTTACGATCCTTTTAGCTAAAGCAGCTCCGATGCCTTTGATAGCACCGGAGCCGAGATACCGTTCAATTGCCAGTGTGTCCTCGGGAGCCTTTATCTCATAGCTCTCCACCGCAAGCTGTTCACCGTAGATGGAGTGTTCCACCATCCGGCCCGTCGCCTCGATCCGCTCTCCCTCGCTGATGTAGGGAAATGTGCCGACGAGGATATATTCTTCTCCCCCGTCCGCCACGCTTAAGACCGAATAACCGTTATCCTCATTGCGGTATTTGATTCTTTCCACATAGCCTGTTACAGTTGCCATTTTTATTTTTCTGCGCCTTTTCCGCCGTGTGCGAACTCGATAAACTTACCGGTTCCGATCGCAACCGCTGTAAGCGGCTCCTCCGCGATCATTGTCGTGATTCCGGTCTTCTCCTCGATCAGGGCATCAAGTCCAGAGATCAGGGATCCACCGCCGGTAAGAACGATTCCGCGGTCGAAGATATCGGCCGCGAGCTCCGGTGGGGTACGTTCCAATACATTGTGTACAGCGTCTACGATCTGCATCGCCGGCTCTCTTAACGCCTCAAGTGTCTCGTCGGATGTAACAACGATCGTCTTCGGAAGACCTGTCACAAGGTTTCTTCCGCGGACTTCCATCGTCACAAGCTCCGGACGGCGGTAAGCTGCGCCGATATTGATCTTGATCTCCTCAGCGGTTCTCTCACCGATCAGAAGATTGTGTTTCTTTCTCATATAGCGGACAAGGGCTTCATCGAAGTCATCTCCGGCCGTCTTGATCGAGGTGCTGACTACAGTACCGCCGAGAGAGATGACTGCGATATCCGCAGTACCGCCTCCGATATCTACGATCATATTTCCGCATGCCTTGGAGATATCAATTCCGGCACCGATTGCTGCTGCAACCGGCTCTTCGATAATGCAGACCTCACGGGCACCTGCCTGGTAAGTCGCATCCTCTACGGCCTTTCTCTCAACTTCCGTTGCACCGCTCGGGATGCAGACCGCGATACGCGGTTTTCTCAAGGTTCTCTTTCCGACCGCTTTGTTGATGAAATATTTTAACATCTTCTCGGTTACGGTATAATCGGAAATAACACCTTTTCTCAGCGGTCTTACCGCTACGATATTACCCGGAGTACGTCCGATCATCAGACGCGCCTCCTCACCGAAAGTAATTACTTTATTTGTTTCCCTGTCCAGTGCTACTACGGACGGTTCCTTTAAAACAACGCCTTTTCCTTTAATATAAACAAGGATGCTGGCGGTACCCAAGTCAATTCCAATGTCGTTTGACATCATCATTGTCGTCTTCCTCCTGTCTTTCTAACTGAAAATCTCCTGAATCTATTTCCGCGTCCGATACAGGACGCGCCTCGCTTCTCTCTATCAGAAAACCCTGTCCCCGCAAAATATATCCTGCATTGTACTGCATATTTCTGCAGCTTTCATGATCTTGCAGTATTTCCGGTCACGAAAGTGACCGCACATACAGGGCGCGAAATATCAGTTTTTATTATATACGAAAGGCATTTGTTTTTAAAGGGGTTTTTGAAATTTTTTACTGTACCCACACGCCGTTCTTATCAACATAATACTTTCCGTCGATCATCCGGCTTGTAAGCATCGCGCCGTCAGTTCCGCAATAGTACCATGTCCCGTTCGTCTGTACCCACTGGTTCTTCACCATCGCGCCACCGGCTCCGCAGTAATACCACTGGTTATTATTCAGGATCCACTGGTTCTCCACCATATATCCGGACTGGTTAAAATAGTACCAGACATTGTTGATCTGCTTCCAGTTTGCGACCGGATATGTCTTATCCGGATTGCACCACCACCAGCCATTGCTGTCGCGGAGCCATGCGCCATTCGCTGAACCGGTCGTACTTCCGCTTGTCTGACTCCCCGAACCGGAAGTACCGTTTCCATAGTACGCAGACGCCGCGTTCCGGTTCGCATAGATCGCAGCGGCTCCGCCCCGGTCTACATCCTTCGGCTCAGACTCTTTCCAGCTGCTCTCATCACTTCCGCGGATTGCCTTGACTTTAAATGTATAACTGCCTTCTTTTGTGAATGATCCGCAGAAATTATAATAGTTGTTTGTCGTCGTGTATGCGGAACCTACGCTGTCCCCGTCGCGGTATAAACGGACCTGATATTTCTTTGCATATTCTGTTCCTTCCCAATATGCAACTCCGCCATAGCTGTCGTCCCAGGAGAGATCATAGACATCCAGATCATAATCTTCATCATCATACTCCGAATCAATATCCGAGATCTGCTGAAGTGTCACATATACATACAATTTTGATGTACTTCTTGTCACCGATGTCACCTTCTGTTCATCATTTCCAAGATATACATCTGATTTGCTCAGTCCGGACGAAAACGCGTAGTCACTCTCGGCACCGATCGTAATCTTAACCTTCGGCTTCGTATCATCATTCCAGTCTCCGTTCGGCTCGTTGGTAATGGAGATCTCATCCACATAGCAGCCGTCATCTGACACATCCGCCTCCACTTCCAGGTTGTCCGAATCCGTCAGGACTGCATTGATATCGATCGTGACCTCCTCGATCTTTTCCGATGCCATTGCCGGGAATGCCAGCAGGGCAGTCATAAGAAGTGCTGCCGGTATTGCAACTATTTTTTCTTTCTTCATTGTGAACCTCCCGTTTTCCTGTCATGGATATTCAGTTTTATCAGGTCAGTAGCTTAAAAATCCTCCTGCTGAAAACTGCATCGGATCTTCAACCTTCGTCCCTTATATTATTCTATATTATACCAGAAATTTATGAATGATTTATGTTCAAATTTCCTGTTAAACTTCGGCAAAATTGCGGCACATCTCTGGTAAATCCGCGTCACGGAATCTATCGACTGTTTTCGACATAATTCTTTCTAAATCGTTAAGTAAATTTACTTTCTTTTAATTTTTTACTCACATTTTAGACACATTTTGCCTCTATAATACAATTACGTTATCCGAAAGGATAACCTGCCTTTGTTTCAAGTATTACACTTGAACACACAAAGCTTTTTCATACTCATACCTGTCGGAGGCGACTTCGGCAGGTCCCCCTAAAAAAATTGATACTTTCCATACTCCCCTTAGGGACTGCAGGAACGGCTGCGGTTCCTATTTTTTTGCCCATGATCTCCGCATTTTTTCACGCTTCTATCGACGCTTCCCATTCCATTGACTTTCATTCCATCTCACGGTATAGTAAATGTAATAACATTACCCGGATGCAGGACGCTGTTCACCGGTGTTGTCTCTGCACTGCGGTTCATTACATGAGGGGAGAATTATTATGAAATCGCTTAAACGTATCGCTGCAGCCGCATTATCTGCTGCACTCTGTTTTTCTATGGCTGTTCCGGCCTACGCCGACCACTATCAGACTCCAAAGTCCATCAAGGGTGTCCTGATCAATGAGCACGCCCAGATCCCGGATGTCCTCGAGGTGGGCGCATCTCAGGTCGTTTTAAACTTTCCGATGTCCTGGGCATTCAGCAGCCAGTTATCTGTCTGCCAGGATCTCTACACAAAGCTTGACCAGGCGGGTGTCACTGTGACACTGATCGTCCTGAACGACTGGGCGGCAGCGAGCTACAGCCCGTCCCTTCTTCCGGTATCCCAGCCAACCGGTGCAAGCTACTACGCGTTCAACACCTTAAACGATGCAGGCGTCCAGTCCATAAGAGATGCCGCAAAGTGCGTCACAGAGGCATTCAAGGACTGCGTTTCCAACTGGGTCATCGGCAATGAGATCAATGATGGACAGGCATGGAACTATATTGGTCAGATGGACATTGATACCTACTGCTCCAACTACGCGACCGGTTTCCGCACCTGGTATGACACCATCAAAGGATCCAACAAGCTGGCAAATGTTTATATCCCGTTTGACTTCCGCTGGAACTGCGGACAGGTCGAGGGCTTCAAGTACGGCGCTATGGACATGATCCCGCGGTTAAACAGCCGCCTGAAAGATACCGACTACGGCATCGCATGGCACGCATATCCGGAGACCTTCGAGGATCCGGTCTTCACCGATGATATCTACACGCTGGAGAAAGCATATACTTATATCATCAACCTGAAGAACCTCCACATTCTGACCGACTACATGCAGCAGGCAGACATGCTCTCCCCGACTGGAAAGGTCCGCCACCTGATCCTCTCCGAGCAGGGCTTCACATCCGATTCTCCTGCCCACAACGGCCAGTGCCTCGATCTCCAGGCTCAGTGCATCAAAGAGGCTTACGAAACAGCAAAGGCAAATCCATATGTTGAGGCATTCCTGTTAAACCGCATGAAGGATGAGCAGAGACTTCTGGATGCGCATTATGCGTTCGGCCTCATCGATGTGAACGGAAACAAAAAGCCGAGCTTTGAGGTTTATAAGAATCTTCAGTAATTTCCCAATGCCTGACTGTCCGCGTTAGGGATACAACAGACAGCCAGATACTTTTACAGTGAATTACCCACCACTTAATTTTGAAGAAATTTGAAGTGGGGGCTTCTGGGGAATCCTTGGACTCCCGTTTAAGAAGTTTGATCTTTGAGTTTCCGCCCGCTCTCAGGCGATCCTTATTCTTACAGGCGTATCCACATCGCCTCTATCATATAGAGCCCTTAGGCTCACAATGTTACATTTACGCATGATATTTAAAGCACCATTGACATCAGCGTTGATCCGCCTTCCAGAGCGGTCCTGATACAGGCCACGGCAGATCCGGCGGCCGGAAAAGACCGGTGGCACAAATCCTGCTTCTCCATATACGGGCATTTCATCCAGATCCCAGAAGGATGCCATGGAAGTATAGCTTTCCTCCTGTTCCACGTAGCGGATCCCATTCATTTCACACAGATATTTCAGTTTCCTGCGGAGTATCCCGAACGGAATTCCCACAAAGACCTGGTTCATCTGCCTGCCAAGATCTGAGGAGCGCTGGAATGTGGTATTGTAGCCCACGATCAGGGTTCCGATATCGTTCCGGATGCAGTAGGTGACCACCTGTTTCGCTGCTTTACCCATGTAGTCACGGACCTGGTTGTTTCTCTTCCTCTGCAAAACGGCCTGACGTCTGGTTGTTTTCTTTCCGTAGTGCTGCTTGTCTTTGACGCTCTGCAGGCAGGTGTTCCGCTTGTTGAACCACTGGTTGATGGATTTTAAACGTTTCCCATCGATGAGGAAGCTTTCCCCTCTGTTGGAAACGGCCGTCATGAGATTGTCGATCCCGAAGTCGATCGCCAGTGCATGGGTTGGATTCAGATTTCTCTGAGCCGCTTCCACCTGATAGGTGTACTGGATCTCAAAGAACCTGGCGTCTGCTTTTGGGATGATACGGATCTCCTTAATGGTTTTATCTGCCAGGACCGGCGGAATGGTAATGGTGACCGGTTTATGATGCTTCTTATACGCTGCTGAGTACGGAAGGACAAACCGGTTCCCATTCAGTCTTACAAACCCGACGATCAGGGTTGCGTAGCCGTCTTTTGGAAGGTATTTGGGCAGCCTGCAGGATGAAAACGGATACTTCCCCTGCTTTGCCAGTTTCAACAGACCGAAGAAAGACTTAAAAGATCCATCCACTTCCTTAAGGATCTGCTGGGCCATGTTGGAATTCAGCAGCCGATAGTTTTCGGAAGTCTTTAAGATGGCGTAGTTTTTCTCATATGGGAGATACCGGCTATATTCAAAGTAATGCTGCCGTACCTGGTAGATGGCCTGGTTGGTCAGGTTTTTGGCTGTGCGGCATAATTCCCGTAGAATGAGGAATTCATCTTTGGACAGACGCTTTAGCTGCTGGCATACGGTCAAATACAAAACGGTTCCTCCTTTCCTAATTGGTGCAGAACATATGTTCTGTATTAATTATAGCACATGGTTTCACAAAAGGGAAGAGAAAGAATTGTAATTGCTTACCGTTTTACATCTGTCTGTGTATCGTTATAGTGGCATTCATCCCGCCACCTACGAGGAATGGGGGTATTCTGCCGATTTTATGATAAATCAGTTAACAAAACAGCCGCCCCGGTCATATTGAAGTGACCCCCAAAAGTTAGACAATATTTTGAAGTAAAAATTGTTCAAGCAGCCGAAAGGGCTTGCTGTCTGTGAATTGCAGGCGGCAAGCCCTTTAGCTTTGCCTTGATCCTGCGGTTGTTGTAGTAATCCAGATATTCGATCAGTTCCTGTTTGAAGTGTTCCATGGATTGAAATTCTTGCAGATATAACAGTTCACTTTTGAGCAGTCCGAAGAAATTTTCTATCACAGCATTGTCCAGACAGTTTCCCTTGCGGCTCATGCTCTGTCGGATCCCCTTCTCGCGAAGCATCCGCTGGTACTGCTTGTGTTGATATTGCCAACCCTGATCAGAGTGGAGAATCAGGCGTGTTCCGGCCGGGATCTTTGCAAACGCCTCGTCCAGCATGGTGGTTACCATGCTGAGTACAGGATGATCCGATATGGTGTAACTGACCAGATCGCTGCTGTGCAGATCGAGAATCGGGGACAGGTAGAGCTTCTCTCCAAACAGGCTGAACTCCGTCACATCCGTGACCCATTTCTGATTCGGCTTTTCGGCATGGAAATCCCGATTTAGCAGATTTGGTGCGATTTTGCCCACTTCTCCCTTATAAGAGCGATACTTCTTCATCCTGACACGGCAAACTAAGCCCAACTCTTTCATAAGCCGCTGGACAGTCTTGTGGTTCACAGAGAATGTACGCTTGCGAAGTTCTGCCGTGATCCGGCGATAGCCGTATCGACCCCTGTTTTCATGGTAAATCGTTGTGATTTCTTCCTTAACAGATGCATATTTGTCTTCTTTCTGCATCTGCTTCAAATGATAGTAGAAAGTTGCACGGGGCAGTTGAGCGATTGAGAGCAGAATACTGAGTGCGTGTTTTTGCCTTAGCTTCTGAACTACCAGCGTTTTTTGTGCTGGTGTCGCTCGTCTTCCAAAACCAAGGCTTGCAAATTTTTTAGGTAATCGTTCTCCGCACGCAGTCGCTGCACTTCGGCCAGCAGATCTTCTTCTACCTGCTTCGGCAGCTGCTTTGGCGGACGACCCTTACTGCTGCGGCCACGCCGTTCGACGGCAAAGCCTTCCGGCCCTTCCTCCAGATAGATTCGCTCCCATGATTTGATTCGATCTCTGCTGTTTACCTCAAATCTACGACAGGTTTCGCTGTAACTTAATTTCTCTTCCTGCATAGTTTCAATCACCAGTTTTTTGAATTCCGGCGTATATCGTTTGTTTGGTACTCCTTTTGGCATAACAAAACACCCCACTTGTTAGATAGTATACCATACTGTCTAACAAATGGGGTGCAGTTCATATCCTGGGCGGCTGTTTTCATATCTGTTTTCTTTTTCCAATACAGTTTCCCGGTTGCGCCTTGTCATTTTCCCGTTCCTGTCGTATGATATGGATAATCTGAATTTACAACCGAGAGGAGATCTATGTACACTTACACCTGGTATCAATGGCTTACATTTTTTTATCTGTACTGTTTCTTTGGATGGATCTTCGAGTCCACCTATGTTTCCTTAA
Organism: Pilosibacter sp. NGB245; assembly: GCF_057397225.1. Lineage (NCBI taxonomy): Bacteria > Bacillati > Bacillota > Clostridia > Eubacteriales > Clostridiaceae > Pilosibacter > Pilosibacter sp. NGB245. The sequence goes on from NZ_CM171584.1 coordinate 3,132,249, forward strand.
AACAGAAGCGCTTCGTGAACCGCGGTTTCCTGCGGCTGCCGATGCTGCCGTTATACGGAAGCGGCGCAGTCATGATGTTATGGGTATCTCTCCCGTTTCAGGACAGCCTGATCCTCACCTATATCTCCGGCGTTATCGGTGCCACGGCTCTGGAGTATGTGACCGGATGTGTGATGGAACGTCTTTTCAGAGTCCGCTACTGGGATTACAGCAACCAGCCCTTTAACCTTCACGGATACATCTGTCTCAGCTCCTCCATCGCCTGGGGATTTCTGACGATCTTTATGACACACCTGATTCATAAGCCCATCGCGCGGGCCGTCCTCGCAATGCCGCTCTACTGGGATCTGTTTTTTGTGTTTTTTGTGACGGTGCTCTTTGTTTACGATTCCATCGTCTGCACGAAGGAAGCACTTGCCTTCGGAAAGTCCCTGGAAGCTATGCAGAAGCTCCGGGCGGAACTTGACAATCTTCAGGTCCAGCGCGCGCTTCTCAGGATGAATACCGAAGACCGCTTACAGGCCGCCAAAGAGGAACTGCTGGATCAGATCGAGGCAAAAAGAATTCAGGCTGCGGCTCTCACCGGAATGAGTATGGAAGAATTCCGGGAAAAAGCTGGTACAAAGTTCAAATCCATCAAGGAGAAACCGGCTGCCGGCATGTCCCTGCTTCAGGAAAAAGCCGGAGCTGCCGCAGGTTCCATCCGCGATCTCTCCAATGTCAGTCTTGAGGAATTAAAGGCAAAGGCCGGAGGAAAGCTCGACAGCCTGAAAGACCTTACCGGAATCCATCTGGAAGCGCTCCGCGGGAAATCTGCGGAACAGCTCGCCGAGATGTTAAAGGAACGGGAATCCCGCCTCGCTGCACTCCGAAAGGAACGTCGCCGTTTCCGCAAAGAAAGGATCCACTCCAACCCGACCGCCGTTTCCCCGAAGTATGCGCGGGAATTTGAAGAATTGAAGAAATACTTTGAGGACGAAGGAAGAAACGCAACGCCACAGTAAATCTAAAAAATCACAAAGCGTACTTTTGGCGTTCTGCCTGCAGAACCTGCCGTTGACAGTTTTTTCCAGATACGCAATGCAAAAACACCGCCCTGCGCATGATACTCATTGCAGAGCGGTGTTTTTATTTGTAAATTTATGAACTGATCAATTCTCGCTCAGGTAATCCATAATGTACTGTACCATCACAGCCGCAGCTGTCGGGATTCCCCGCTCATCGAAGCGGTTTCCTCCATTGTGCAGACCTACATGGGTAGCCGGATCATCATTTCCTGTTCCCATGCGGAAGAGGATTCCCGGAACCTGCTCAAGGTAGACAGCAAAGTCATCAGATCCCGGAGAAGCATTCGGAAGACGATGTACGTGATCCGGACCGAGAACCTTGTCGGCGCTTACCGCAAGCTTTTCGATCATCTCTACGTTGTTTACAAGCGGCGGCATGCCTTCTTTGAAACTCACCTCTGCCTCTGCTCTCATGGCGCGACAGCAGTCCTCGCTGACGCGCTTGATGGAATCCAGAAGTTTCTGTCTCCATTCCGCGTTCAGACACCGCAGAGTTCCCTGTAATTCGACCTCATCCGGAATTACATTGGCGGCAGTACCGCCGCGGATCATTCCGAATGTAAGGACCGCAGACTCGACCATCGGAAGCTCTCTGGAGACAAGCGTCTGGAGCTGGGTAAGAAGATATGCGCTGACAATGATCGGATCTACGCACCGGTAAGGATGTGCACCGTGCCCACCTTTTCCTTTTACCTTGATCACGATGATATCGGAAGATGCATGGGAGGAACCAGGCTTAATACCTACCATTCCTGCCGGAGTATCCGGCCAGGTGTGAACGCCTAGCATTGCATCCGGCTTCGGATCTTCCAGAGCGCCATGGGCAAGCATTGTCTTGGCACCGTTTCCTTTCTCTTCTGCTGGCTGAAATAACAGACGCACCCGTCCGCTGAACTCGTTCTCCATGTCTTTCAGAGTACGTGCCGCCAACAACACTGCGGCCATATGAAGATCATGTCCGCAGGCGTGGCTCACGCCCTCGTTGCCGGAGGCAAACGGTTCACCGGTCTTTTCCTGGATCGGGAGCGCGTCGATGTCGGCGCGCACAGCGATCGTTTTTCCCTCTCCTGATTTCTTTCCGCAAATATCGGCGATCAGACCAGTTTCAAGTCCGGAATCCTTTACCTTGATCCTGTACTCTTCCAATTCTTTTCTGATCAGAGCTGTTGTTCCATACTCCATGCCACTGAGTTCCGGATTATGGTGGATCGTTCTTCTCAACTCAATCGCATGGGGCGTATAAGTATCGATTCGTTCCCGGATATCCATTTCTTATGCCTACTTTCCTGCGATCTTTTTAATCTCTGCGTAACCTTCTTCACCCCAGACTTTAACACCGAGGGTATCACGTACGCTCTGTGTAGCTTCTACAAACTCATCAAGGTTCGGCTCGCATACGATCATGCCTGCGTCAACACAAGTCTGACGATCTTTTTCCATTGCTGTCTCCATGTACTCTGTTGCATACTCGCGGGCCTGTGTGCTTGCATCAAGGATCAGTTTCTGGTTTTCTTCAGATAAACTATTAAAAAAGTCGTTATTGATCATAACGAATGCCGGTTTAACGATATGGTTAGACATTACAAGATATTTGTTAACATTCTGAAAACCGTAAGAAACGATCGTCTCGATCGGGTTCTCCTGTCCGTCAACAACACCCGTCTGCATTGCGGAGTAAACTTCGCCCATATCCATCGGAGTCGGGTTTGTTCCAAGAGCTTTGAATGTCTCAACATAATAGTCACGCTCCGGAACACGGATCTTCATGTTCTTCATATCAGCAAGGCTGTTGATCTCGATGTTGCTGGAGATGATACGCGGGCTTCTCGGAAGTGTGTCGATGATCTTGCAGTTTCTCTCATCAACACTCTTCTGGATGTAACTCTTACCAAGGTCTGTCTCCATGAATTCCGTGTACTGGTCGAGATTGTCAAACAGATACGGAAGGCATAAGTACTCAAGCTCTGCAACACCCGGGTCACCACTGCTCATCATCTGAAGCTGATTCATGGAAACCTGTTCAACCTGCTCGTTTGTGGAACCAGCCTGGTTGGATGGATAAAGGTCTACAACGATCTCGCCGTTGGAACCAGCTTCTACAAGCTCTTTGAATTTCTTCATTCCCTCATAAGCAGCCTCGCCATCACTTGCCCATGTGGAATATTTGATTGTAATGCCGCCCTTCTTTGCTGCCTCTGTCTCCTTGGCATCATCTTTTGCTGCCTCGGAACCGGCTGCTGCCGCTGTTGTTGCTGTTGTGGAAGAAGAATTTCCACATCCCGTCATGAACAGCGCTGCTGCTGTCGTTGCTGCTAATGCAAATGCAAATACATGTTTCATAAGTAACCTCTCCTTTTTCTTTGTGTTTATAACCTCATGCGTTTAGTGCATGAACAGATTCGGTAAGAATAAGCTGATCTGCGGTACGAAAGTGATCAGTAAGATTGAAATTACAAGCGGGATATACAGCGGCAGCATTGCTTTTGTTAACCGCGCAAATCCCATCTTTGTGATACTGTTTACTACAAACAACATACTTCCAACCGGCGGTGTACATCCTCCGAATGTCAGGGTAACTACCATGATCAGTCCGAAGTGGACCGGATCGATACCGATAGCTCTTGCAACCGGAAGAAGGATCGGTGCTAATACGACTAATGCCTGAGATGCCTGCATGAAGAATCCAATAATTAATAAGAGAAGCAGGATCAGGAATGTAAGCACGATCTTATTGTCACTGATGCCAAGCATAAGATTTACCAGCATATCCGGGGCCTTTGACATGGTCAGTACCCAGGAGAAGCAGCTAGCAGCTGCAAGGATCAGCATATTGTTCATACTGTTTACTCCGACCTTTTTCAGTGACTCGAAGAAAGTCAAAAATGTAATGTTCTTATAAACGAAGAATCCGATAATAATACCGTAAAGGACTGCGATCGCCGCACTCTCAGTTGGTGTGAATACACCAGACATTGTGCCGCCGATAATGATGATCGGCATCATCAGGGCGCTGAAGCCTTTCTTTACCGCATGTCCCATCTCCTTCGGAGTTGCCTTTGGGTAGCTCGGATAATCCATCTTGACTGCGTAAAAGTGTGTGTAGACCATCTGGCTGACTGATACAACAACGCCTGGCACGATTCCGGCAATCAGAAGTTTTCCTACGTCAGTACCTGTCAGAATTCCGTATAAAACAAGTGTGATACTTGGCGGAATGATCGGGCCTACACAGGAAGAAGCAACTGTGATCGCTGCGGAGAAGTCAAGATCATATCCCTCTTTTACCATTGCCGGGATCAGAGATGATCCCAATGCCGCTGTATCTGCGGTAGCGGATCCGGATACACCAGCGAAGAACATACTTGCCACGATATTTACCTGGGCAAGTCCGCCCTTCATATGTCCTACTAAAGCTTTCGCAAGTTCAATGATCTTATCCGTAACGCCGCTGATATTCATCAGTTCGCCTGCCATAAAGAAGAACGGGATCGCCAGCATTGTGAAGCTGTTGGCGCCGTTTACCATTCTCTGTACAATCATGGCAAGTGAAGTTCCTGTAGCCAGCATATAACCAGCGGAGGCAATTCCCAGAGAAAATGCTACTGGAATACCAAGAAGCATCATGACTACAAGTGCCAGAAAGAAAATACCTACTAACATCTCTTTGTCCGCCCCCTTCCTTATTTCTTTGTTTCGTCCACGACTGCACTGCCATCATTCTCCTCTGCCACTTCTGTGTCAGCATCCTTTAAGCAGAACTCTCCGTCGCGGAAGCGTCCAAAATCATAGATCCATCTGGCTAAAGTCATAACAGCCATCACCGCAAGTCCTACTGTTCCAGCCAGACGCCATGTATATCCAGGAATCGGAAGTGCTCCGAGCTGGGTCTTTCCGGCTGCCTTCAGAAGCGGTAAGCTTGAATAGGAACAGACTACGCAGAACACGAAGATCATGATCTGGCGGACTGTATAAAATACAAACTGTACAGGTCTCGGGAATTTCTCAACGATAATGTTGATCGTCATATGGTCATCATCAAAATTTGATACCGCGGATCCCACCATGCACAGCCATACAACCAGGAAGCGAACAAGTTCCTCACTCCACACCAGTGAGCGGTTAAACACGTATCTGCAGATAACCTGCAGACACGTAACCGCGATGATGATAAAGAATACTACACCCACTAGCTGTCGGAGGGGAGCTGCAAAGTCAGTTCTCTTTTTCATAAGCTCTCCTTCCACGCTCCACTAAAAAGCGTTTTTGAGATAATCCATAATTCTGTCTACACAGGCCTCTACGATAGCTTTTCCTTTTTCGATCGTTGCTACTGTAGAGTCTCCGATACTTCCGTTCGGTGTTTTTTCCGTAAAGTGAGAATACTGGAGAACATCCGGATAGTTGTTCGGGATATTCTTTACACATGTGATCTCATCATGGTCAACCAGCTCCGGATACAGATACATCATAACACTGGTACCGCATTCACTTGCATGACCGTGAGCCATCGGCCCCTTGTAGTCGAAGATCTCACCGCAGTTGGACTGTGTGAATCTCCACCAGTCGATCTGACATGCCTTGATGCCATCATCCAGATGTTTCTTAATTATATAGCTTACAGTATCTACGTTTCCTGCATGTCCTGTAATGAAGATAAAGTTCTTTACTCCGTCCTTGATCAGTTTGGAAACCAGGAATTCCAGGTAATCCTCCAGGATCTTTCTCGGCATCGGGAATGTGCACGGGAATGCCTGCAGTGCGCTTGACTCACCTGCTTCGATCGTCGGTGCGATCACAGCTCCTGTCTTGTCTGCGATGATCTCTGCAATCTTCTGTGCTACGAGAAGATCTGTTCCCATCGGAAGCTGCGGACCGTAAACCTCACATGCACCTGTCGGGATGATGACTGTTGGGTTCTCCGCAAGTCTTGCTAAGTACTTCTTTCCGCTCATTTTGCGAATGTAATTTTCCACTATCTTATCCTCCTTGAAGCGTTAAAATATTCACTATTGAAATTATAACATACTTCAGTTAAAATATTAGTGACACAATCTTATACTGTTATGACAAACTATCATATAGATTTTATATTTGCCAAATTTTCTATGTATTTACTGCTTTCTTTTTTATTTTTCGGTGGTTCTCACTCTATTTGGTTATGCTTTTTATGGACAACAGATATAGTTTTTGATCTTTTCACCGATCAGCAGGCAGCAGTTTTTCATTTATATGGGGGGGGATCTTTATGACGATAGAAAATCTGCACTGCTTCGTAGCGCTTGCAAAAGAACTGAATTTTACAAAGGCCGCTCAACGGTCACATATCACCCAGGCGGCCATGAGCCGCAAGATCAGTAGCATTGAAGATGAGCTGGGAATCCGGCTTTTAGACCGCAACCATCATACTGTATCCCTGACGCTTGCAGGCCAGTCTCTCTTTGAACAGATCCAACCGATCCTTGAAGACTACGAAAACACGATCTCCAGCGTCCAGAATATTGCCCGCGGTGTCTATGATTCTGTCCAGGTGGGTATCGGAATTTATGAGCACCATCTGTTGGCTCCTGTTATGGAACTCTTTTTAAAGGAGAATCCCATCGCGCAGATCAACTTTGTGCAATATAAATACCGTGAACTCATTGAACAGTTCAACCGCGGAAACCTTGATCTGATCATATCCAGCGACCAGTTTTTTGACCTGATTACCGTGGACAACACTGAAAAATTTCTGATCCACAACCATCCCTGGGACCTGGCTTTAAATAAAAACAATCCGCTCTCCCAGCAAAATCCGATCAGTCTTTCCGATTTGAATACTCAGAACATCATCACAATGTACAAACAATCAGTCAGCGCCCTGACCACAACATTCCGGGGACGGTTCCAGCCGACGTCGGCAGATTATGTAAACTCACATGAGACAAAGCTTCTCCTGATCAATGCCAACCGCGGCGTTGGATTTATCCCGGAGTTTGTGGACGTCCATGCGTATCCAGATATTGTGACCCGCCATCTGGATCCTTACTACAGGCCCCGGTGCTTTTACGCTGTAATAAAAAAAGATTCACCAAATATGTGTGCCCACCGGCTTGCGGAAATGCTCTGCGAGTATTACCGCCCGTCACTCTGGATGCGGAATCTCACAGAATAACCACTCGGCTCACCAAGTCAAAAAAAGAGGTTCATCTCCACATAATCGGAAATGAACCTCTTTCTTTTCTGTTTTTCAGGTCTTACGCCTCCGGTTTTTCAACCTGAACGATCGCCTGTTTCTGCATCGGGATACGGCAGTTCTTATTGTTGCCAAACTCAACGATAACAGTATCGTCTGTCATATCAATGATCACTCCGTAGAATCCGCTGGATGTCAGCACGCTGTCACCGACTGCGATGCTTGCCATCAGTTCCTGCATTTTTTTCTTTTCCTTCTGCTGCGGTCTGATCGCAATGAAGTACATGAAAGCAAAGATTAAAACAATATATCCAATCCAAAATGCCGGGCTGTTAGTCATATCCGTTGCACCTCCTTTTCTTATACCTTGTCTTTATAGTTCCCTGTCACGCCCTCCAACTTTTTCTCTTTGTACTCGGCGTAGCAGTGGTTCTCAATAGCTTCCCTGATCTCCGTCATCATCGTGTTGTAGAAGTAAAGATTGTGGAGCACGCATAAGCGCATTCCGAGCATCTCTTTTGCCTTCAGAAGATGGCGGATATAGGCCCTGCTGTATGAGCGGCAGGCCGGACACTGGCATCCCTCTTCGATGGGGCGCATATCCTTTGAAAACTGCTCATTAAACAGGTTGATCTTTCCGTGGTTTGTATATACATGACCATGACGGCCATTTCTTGTCGGGTAAACGCAGTCGAAGAAATCAACGCCGCGGTCCACCGCCTCAAGGATGTTCGCCGGGGTTCCGACGCCCATCAGGTAAGTCGGTTTCTCTTCCGGGAGATGCGGAACCACCGCATCGAGGATGCGGTACATCTCCTCGTGGCTCTCACCGACCGCAAGTCCGCCGACCGCGTAGCCGTCGCAGTTCATCTTCGAGATCGTATCTGCATGCGCGATCCGGATATCCTCGAAGGTTCCGCCCTGATTGATGCCGAACAGAAGCTGTTCCTTATTGACGGTATCCGGCAGGGAATTTAATCTCGCCATCTCCGCCTGACATCTCGCCAGCCATCTTGTAGTTCTCGCGACAGAATTCTCCATGTATTCTCTGGTACACGGATGCGGAGCGCACTCATCGAATGCCATCGCGATGGTGGAACCAAGGTTTGACTGGATCTGCATGCTCTCCTCCGGTCCCATGAAGATCTTATGACCATCGATGTGGGAGTTGAAGTAGACGCCCTCTTCCTTGATCTTTCTGAGTCCGGCGAGGGAAAATACCTGAAATCCGCCGGAATCAGTGAGGATCGGACGATCCCAGTTCATAAACCTGTGGAGGCCGCCGAGCTCCTTGATCAGCTTGTCGCCGGTTCGGACATGAAGATGGTAGGTGTTGGAAAGCTCCACCTGTGTCCCGATCCCGCGAAGGTCATCGGTGGACACAGCGCCCTTGATCGCGGCGACAGTTCCTACATTCATGAATACCGGCGTGTGGATCGTGCCGTGGACTGTCTCTACGTCAGCCCGTTTGGCACGTCCGTCTTTTGCCAGAATCTTATATTTCATATTTCTCTTGCCTTATCGTTATTTTCGTAGCAACGTTCTTCCGGTTATTTTCCGGATTTCTTCGCTTCCTTTGCTGCCTTCTCAGCATCCTTCTTTGCCTGTTTTTCAACCGCATCCTTCTTCTGCTTCTTTGTGGTCATTACATACCACATAGCGCCTGTCAGGCATACGGAAGAGTAGGTACCACAGATGATACCTGCCATTAACGGGAGTGCGAACTCACGGATGGAGGATACGCCCATGATGAACAGAACAAATACCATGACAAAGGTCGTCAGGGATGTATTGATGCTTCGTGTGAAGGTCTGGGTGATACTTGTATTTACGATATCAACGGTGGATGCCTTCGGTCCCATGAGCTTAATGTTCTCACGGATACGGTCGAAGATAACGATCGTCGCGTTGATAGAGTATCCGACGATAGTAAGCAGGCAGGCGATCGCTGTGGAACCAACGGACCACTTTGCGAGGGCATAGCATGCAACTACAACCAATACGTCATGGACAAGGGCTAAAACAGCACTTGCAGCGAAACGGATATCCTTGAATCGTACCCAGATATAGAGAAGCATAAATACGGTAGCGATCGCTGTAGCCATAACCGCGTCGCGCTTCATCTCAGCACTTACTGCACCGGAGATGCTCTCTGCAGTGATCTTTGACTCATCAACACCGAAGTTCTCAACAAGTGCCTCGTCTAATGCCTGACGCTCTTCCACGCTTAAGGTTCTTGTCTTGATGATCACCTCGTTTGTTCCGGCAACCTTCTGTGTCTGCGTATCCGCACTGTTTGTGATGGATTCGACTACCGGAACGACCTCGCTTGAGATTCTATCCAGAGACATGTCCTCATTGAAGGTCACGCTTGTGGAGGTACCGCCCTGGAAGTCAAGGGAGTAATTGAACGCGTTTCCGATGGAAGACTTGTTCATTACCATTCCTGCAACACCTGCGAGGATCATAACAGCTGAGATGATAAAGCAGATATTTCTCTTTCCGAGGAAGTTGAGCGCCTTCTTCTCTTTTCTAATGCCGTAGAACTTCTGATCCTGAAATCCAAGGTTATACAGGGTGTTCAGTGTGAACTTTGTAACGAAAAGTGCTGTGAACATGGAAAGAACGATACCAAGGGCAAGTGTTGTAGCGAATCCCTTAACTGTACCGGAGCCTCTCCAGTAAAGAACAGCCGCTGCGATCAGTGTTGTCACGTTACCATCGACGATGGCGGATAACGCTTTCGCAAAACCTGTCTTGATCGCGGAATGAACTGTCTTTCCGAGACCGATTTCCTCCTTGATACGGGTGAAGATGATGACGTTCGCATCAACTGCCATACCGATGGAAAGGATGATACCGGCAATACCCGGAAGTGTTAATGTAACCTCAAAGGCCGCGAGCAGGATCAGCATCAATGCCACATAGAGGCAGAGTGCAAGGGATGCCGCAAGACCCGGGACGAGGTAAACTACGATCATGAATACACATACGATTCCGAAACCGATCGCGCCGGCCTTTAAGCTTGTCGTGATCGCTTCCTGACCAAGTTTCGCGCCTACCACGTTGGAACGGAGTTCCTCCAGTTCCAGGGAAAGGGAACCGATACGGATCGTGGACGCAAGATTCTCAGCCTCTTCATAGGAAGTCATGCCGGAGATAGAGGCCTGTCCGCCTGTGATCGCCTGCTGTACGGTCGGGTTAGAGTACATCACATTATCGTAAACGATCGCGATCTTCTTGCCGACATTCGCTGCAGTCACATCTGCGAATTTCTTAGTACCTTCATCGGTAAATGTAAGCGCTACTTCATAGTTATTGTTTCCTGTCTGCTGGTCTTTATAGATCACAGCTTTCGCAGAAGCTACATCGGTTCCTTCCAGTACAACATTCCAGTTCTCATCATAGAACTGTAATGATCCCGGCTTACCGAGCTCTTCCAGGATCTTGTTCGCGTCTGTGACACCCGGAATATCAACATTGATACGGTTTCCGCCTTCCTGATAAACCTCTGCCTCAGAGCTGTAGTTCTGTACTCTCTGCTGCAGCTTGTACTGGGTATCGGACATATCCTCGGCGCTCGGATTCTCTTCCTTCGCCTGGTAGGTAATGCTGACACCGCCTGCCAGATCCAGACCGAGCTTGATTCCGCCATTCTGGGAAGTTACTCCGTTCTCATCGGTGACCAGCTTACTCTTCTGAAGAGTATCATAGCCGAAAAATCCGAAGATACCGAGCACAACGAGCAGTCCCAGGAGGCCGAGCAGTCCCTTTCCTTTGTTGCTCTTCATGATAAAATCTCCTTCTTGATATGATTTCGAGGTTCAAAAGGCTTTTTGTCCCTCTTGATTCCGGAGTCCGCCGTAATCACCGCCTCCGTCATCCTTACAATAACAATCCGGGGTTTTCTGCCCCTGACCGCTATGATCGATTTAGTTGTTTTCCTCGTCCTCCGCTAAAGCAGCACGGATCATAATCGCACACTCGATACGTTTTTTCTGCATTTCGCAGCCGATATCGTAGGCATCCGTAATGCTGCCGTGGAAGTTGAAGGAATTTGCCGCGCATCCGCCGCTGCAGTAGAATCTCGCAAAGCAGTTTTTGCATTTTTCTTTCGCGTATACGTTGCAGAGCTTGAATTCATCGCGCACCTTCGTGTTGACCACGCCGGTATCCACGTTTCCAAGCAGGAACTCTTCATTTCCAACGAACTGGTGGCACGGATATAAGTCTCCCCACGGAGTTACCGCAAGATACTCAGTTCCTGAACCGCAGCCGGACAGACGTTTCGCAACACACGGTCCCTGACTTAAATCAAGCATGAAGTGGAAGAATTTGAATCCTCTTCCCTCTTTCTGACGCTTTACAAACTCTTTTGCGAGTCTGTCATACTCATCCATGATCTGCGGAAGATCTTCCTCACGGATGAAGTACGGCTCTTCCGGAGCTGCAACTACCGGCTCCATAGAAAGCTTCTCAAAGCCGAGATCCGCATAGTGGAGGACATCGTTTCCGAAATCCAGGTTGTTTCTTGTGAAGGTTCCGCGGACGAAATAATCCTTCTCGCCGCGTGATTTCGCGAATTTCTGGAATTTCGGAACAATAAGTTCGTAGCTTCCCTTACCATTTCTGAACGGACGCATCCGGTCATTGACCTCCGGACGTCCGTCAAGACTTAAGACCACGTTGCTCATTTCCCTGTTGCAGAACTCCATGATCTCATCGTTTAAGAGTACGCCGTTTGTTGTCAGTGTAAAACGGAATTTCTTATTGTGCTCCTTCTCCTGGGAACGTCCGTATTCCACAAGCTGTTTTACAACGTTCCAGTTCATAAGCGGCTCGCCGCCGAAGAAATCAACCTCAAGGTTGATGCGGTTTCCGGAGTTTGCGATCAGGAAATCCAGTGCCTTCTTTCCGACCTCAAAGCTCATGAGGGCGCGGCGTCCATGGTACTCGCCTTCCTCTGCGAAGCAGTACTTGCAGGCAAGGTTGCAGTCATGGGCAATATGAAGGCAGAGTGCCTTCACGACCGTCTGACGTTTCTTGAAATCGATCACATAATCTTTGTAAATATCCGCAGCGAACAGCTCCTCCGCGTCGATGAGCTCCTGAATATCGGAGAGCGCATCCTCAATATCTTCTGCAGAGTACTTACAGACCAGTGCTTCTCTCACTGCTTTTTTCTGATCATCCGTGAGAGGCATCGGTTTTTCCATATCCGGGACGATCTTCGCGAGAACCTCCACGGCATCGTAGAGCAGCGCATCCACGGAATGAACCGATCCACTGTTTACGTCCAAAACAATATGGTATCCATTATTTATATACTGATGTATCAAAGCTAACTTTCTCCTACTGTCTTAATTTTCAGGTGACTGTTCCGTCTCTTCCCGATTACAGTCACGATCTGATGGTCTCCTGACTTCTTTCTTACCTGCCCTTTGTGGTCTGTCAGTGGCGGCTTTCCCGGCATCGCTGTCCGGGAAACCCGTCACCGGCAGATTCTTTGATCAGACAAGAAATAGCCCCTACAATCATACGACCGTAGGGGTCTCTTTAAAAACTTCCGTTTATTCGAAGCCCCGCATTAGCGGTTGCTGTTTTCACAGCTCTGGTTTCCTACTGTGCAGGATGTTTTGCACGCAGACTGGCAGGATGTCTGGCATTCGCCGCAGCCGCCCTTCTTCATGCTGTTCTTTAAAGTGTTGGAACTTAAAGTCTTTACATGCTTCATGGTATCATTTCCTCCTGTTCTCTTATCGTGGGCATAATACCCCGAATTTAAATGAAATTATACCATACGATTTTCTATTATGCAATGGATTTTATTGCCGTGATGCAGGAAAATCCGTTACAGAGATCCACTTTTTTCAGCCAAACAGGCTCACCGGTAACAAGATCAGCCGCGCAATGCATATGCATGGCCGTTCCCCACATATCCTGTATAAAGCAAACGCCCACATCATGATGTCCTCTCAGAATCTTTCTGTTCCCGACTTTTATGAGTTCTGGAAAGACTCCCGGAGTACATCCTTCAAGAAAGGAGTTTTCTCATGCAGACAAACCCGGTATGGCGCATGGTACGCGCCCTGATCGCAACTTATATCCTCTCCGGAATTCTTCTGGCGATACTGTCCTTCGCCCTTTTTAAGTTCCGCCTCCCGGAAAACCAGGTCAATCTCGCTGTCTGCGCAGTCTATATCCTCTCCTGCTTTTTCGGCGGCATGATCGCCGGAAAAACAATGAGGACCAGGCGTTTTTTCTGGGGCCTGGTCCTCGGAACTCTCTATTTTCTGTTTTTATATCTCATGTCCCTCGCCCAGAAGGACGGTGTCACGGAAGACACCAAAAGACTTCTCTCTGTCCTCGCCATGTGCACATTGAGCGGAATGGCGGGCGGGATGGTGAGCTAACGGTCTCCCACCTTCGTGAGGAGATAAACAACGAGCGCCAAAATCCCCATCACAACGAAGATTCCAAGCATTCCCTTCCACATGATCCCTAAAGCAAGCATTGTATTTACATTCATAGTCCAGACCTCCTACATAAAGAATCCAAGGACGATTCCGCCGGCAACTGCAGATGCGACCTGACCGGATACGTTCGCTCCGATAGCATGCATCAGAAGATGGTTTGTTTTGTCCTCCGCAATTCCCATCTTCTCAATGACACGGGCAGACATCGGGAATGCGGAGATTCCTGCTGCTCCGACCATCGGGTTCACTTTGTTCTTGCTGAACAGATTTAAGAATTTCGCAAACACGACGCCGCCGATGGAGTCAAAAATAAAAGCGAAAAGTCCAAGTCCCATGATCATCAGTGTCTGTAAGCTTACGAACTGATCCGCTTTCATGGAGAAAGAGATCGTGATTCCGAGAACAAGTGTGATCAGGTTCGCGAGTGTCGTCTGCGCTGTTTCGGAAAGGCTGTTTAAGCAGCCGCATTCACGGATCAGATTTCCGAACATCAGGAATCCTACAAGAGCAACAGACGCCGGAGCGACAAGTCCTGCGACAAATGTTACAATGATCGGAAAAGCGATTCTTGTGAACCGGCTTACTTTTCCCGGCTCATACGGCATGCGGATCATGCGTTCTTTCTTTGTCGTAACCGCTTTGATCGCCATCGGCTGGATGATCGGCACAAGTGCCATATAGGAATATGCCGCCACCGCGATCGCTCCGATGTAGTTTGACTTTAACACCTGAGATACCAAGATCGAAGTCGGACCATCTGCCGCTCCGATGATTCCGATAGAGGCAGCGTCCTTGATGTCAAATCCGAGAAGCGATGCCATAAAGATCGTAAAAAAGATGCCGAACTGGGACGCTGCACCAAAGAGGAACATCTTCGGGTTCGAAAGCAGCGGTCCAAAGTCGATCATGGCTCCGATACCGATAAAGAGCAGCAGCGGGAAAGCCTCCGATGCCTCAATGCCGGATTCAAAGAGCCACTGGATAATTCCATGAGTCTCACCGGCGCCCTCCATAAACTGGTTTAATACACCGCTGGCCGGGAGATTCACAAGGATCGCACCAAAGCCCATCGGTAGAAGAAGGGCCGGCTCATAATTTTTCTCAATTGCCAGGTAGATCAGTAAAAGCCCTACCACATACATGACGACCTGCTGCCAGGTGATCGATAGTAATCCATTCCATAAAAAGTCCATAAAAACTCCTCCTTGAAAATAGTATGCGCAGGTTTTTCTCTTTCCCTGCCAATGGATTCCATGAAATTTTACAGACCGTCTTTTTTTGCCGCCATATCGGATCGCTCTCGGATCCTCAGAGCAACAAAAAAAGACTTTCTGCAGAAATTTCTCTCTGCAAAAAGTCTCGTTACCATTTTACCGGTATGCACCACCAGACGTTTCCGCCGCGATTGTTGACAGTGCATTTCAACTACTCCCCTTTTGGATAGTTTCATATTAATTGGTTTGAAAAAAATTGTCAAGACCGAAAGCTGTACATTTTTCGCTAATTTTGTCGCGTTTCAGTAACTTCACCGTTCGGGTTTGCTCTCCTGCTCACTTTCTTCGCTCTTCTGCGGCGCATCCAGAATATACAGATGCACCTTATCAATCCGGTTTCTCTCCACCGTATCCACCACAAACCGGAGATTTCCGCTTGTGACTTCCTCCCCCGCCTGCGGGAGATGGTCTAAAAGGCCGATAATATAGCCGCCGACAGAGTCGTAATCTTCTGACTTGAGATCCAGACCAAGCTGGTCGTCGAGATCATCAAGTTTCATGGCACCCTCGATCACATATTCCTTCGGATTGATCTTCCTGATGCTGTCTTCCTCATCCGCATCGTACTCGTCGCGGATCTCTCCGACGATCTCCTCAAGCATATCCTCCAATGTGATAAGCCCGGCCGTCGCGCCATACTCATCAAGAACAATGGCAACGCTATTCATGGTCTTACGGAGTTCCACCATAAGCTCCGTCGTCTTTTTAAACTCGTAGGTGTAATACGGCTCACGCAGGTAATCCCGCAGCTTAAATTCCTTGTCTTTCGGGATCAGGAACAGGTCCTTGATATTCACGATGCCAATGACATTGTCCGTCGTCTCCTCATAGACCGGATATCTCGTATACTTCTCCTGTCGGAAAATATCCATGATTTCCTGATAGCTGGCATTCACATCGAGGAATGTCATATCGATACGCGGAACCATAATGTCCTTCGCGACAGAATCCCCAAAATCGAACACGTTGTAGATCATCTTCTTCTCGTCTGACTCGATCACACCCTCTTCGTGGCTGACCTCCACGATCGTGCGGAGCTCATCCTCTGTGATCGCGTCCTGTTTCTTGTTCGGATCCACATGGATCATCTTTAAAACGCCCTTGGAGAGGACATCAACGACCACGATCAGCGGTGTCAGGACCTGCATGATCAGGTAGATCGGTTTCGCGAACTTGAGTGACAGGGTCTCGGAATAGATCGTCGCGGAAGTCTTCGGTGTGATCTCACCAAAGATCAGGACTAACAGCGTCAAAACGCCGGTCCCGATACCGACATATTTATTTCCAAGCACGTCTGTGACCAGCACAGTCATCAGAGAAGACGCTGAAATATTGACAATATTGTTTCCTATTAAAATTGCGCTGAGCATTTTGGGCTGATTGCTTAAGATCTTCTCCAGCACAACGGCATGGCTGAGTCCCGCCTCCGCGAGATTCCGCACACGGATCTTATTTACCGTCATCATTGCCGTCTCCGCCGATGAGAAAAACGCGGATAACGCCAGAAGTCCAATTACGATCAGTCCCTGCAGGGCTTGCCCTGAATCCAAAAAAATCAACTCCTAAATCTTTATAAATTTGACGCCGCCCGGTTTCTTCCGGGTCTTCGTCCATGATTTGTCTCCCCGCACGCTCCGCTCTGTGTCCGGACCGGTCGAAGATTTACGAATGATTGTACAATACTCTATATGCAGTGTCAATGGTTTCGGGACGTTTCCGCGGTGTTTTTTTAATGGCACCGTTCCGTTCCCTCAGGCCTGTGATCTGCTGCGGTCAGCGCGACAGAGCTTAATCGTCCTCATTCTTCTCGATCAGACGCATCCCCGCTGTCTCCGTCACCGGCAGAGAGAAGACGATCGCCCCCGCCTTGCTTCCGATCCCGGCTTCCTTCATGATGCTCTGCATGATGCCGTTTTTATCCTTTGTCTTTGTGACCATAAAGATCATCTCTTTCTCCTGAGCAAGGGAAACGCCTAAAAACTTTTCCGCCTTCTCCATTCCCGTTCCCTTCGCATGGATCACGGTGCCGCCGGTAGCGTTGGCCTTTCGCGCCGCGTCCATGATCACATCCGTATAGCCCTGATTTGCGATCACTACAAGAAGCTCGTAGTCTGTTCCTTTCAAGCTGCTTTCCTCCTCTTTCTCAAATCCACGGTCCTCGGTCAAAAAGCGAAGCTGCCGCTTTCCGCCGATGCTGCTCAGGGGAGTCACAAAGGCGATCCCCGTTCCCGGAATATCGATCTTGATCTCCTGTTCCAGGCCCTTTTTTACCTTTTTCCATTCCGCCGCCGTCACTACTGCAAACTGGACGGCCTTTTCCGATGCCTCTAACCCGAAGGCGTCCAGCACCTCCGACGCCGCGGTTCCCCGGCCTAACGTCAGGAATGTGACGGAAATCCCATATTCTTTATAGAAGGCGAGGAATCTCCGGCTCTGGTTCCGGTCGCTGATCGTCGCCATCAAGTACAATTCGCTCATAAAACCTCCTACAATTCAATAATCGCGTCATCATCCAGCAGCTCAAACGCCGCGTATGCCCAGGACTGTCCATGAGCTGCGGACATTCCTTCCTGCACTCCGCGCTTCGCTCTTATTCTCGAAGCCAGCCCCATGACCTGGATCGTGATAAGCGGTGTCATGGCAACCATCGCGACCACACCGAAGGCATCTGTGACAATGTTTCCTCCAAGAGCGGAGCAGGCTCCCTGTGCCATCGGAAGCAGAAACGCTGCCGTCATCGGTCCCGATGCCACGCCGCCGGAGTCGAAGGCGATCGCTGTATAGATCTTCGGCACAAAAAACGAGATTCCCAACGCGATCGCGTATCCCGGAATGAGAAACCACAGGATCGAGATCCCTGTAAGTACCCGCACCATCGCAAGTCCGAGAGAAACCGCAACACCCAGGGAAAGTCCCATTCCCATGGCCTTCGAGGAGATCGCTCCGTCCGTGATCTCCTCAACCTGTTTATTGAGAACGTACACGGCCGGCTCTGCCTTTACGATGAAGTATCCCATGATCATTGCGATGGGAACAAGGAACAGCGGGTGGGCGGACTTCGCAAGCACCTGTCCGAGATAATTTCCCGCCGGCATGAAGCCCACGTTCACTCCCGTAAGAAAAAGTACCAGCCCCGCATATGTATAGACGAGACCGATCGCGATCTTCTTTAATTTTCTTGTTGTTAATTTTAACATGAAAATCTGGAAAATCATGAAAAATAAGATAATAGGCAGTAAGGAGACCGCGATCTCCTTCATGTAGGCTGGAAGTTCCCTCGCAAAGAGCAGGAACAGTTCTTTTGAATCACCGATCTCCGGGATCACCGGCGGTGTGTAGGCACTGCTGTCCGCCTTGAAGATCATACTTAAGATCATGACTGCGAGGATCGGTCCGATGGAGCAGAGCGCCACAAGGCCGAAGCTGTCGTCCGCCGCGTGACGGTCGCTTCGCGTTGCAGAGATTCCGACACCGAGAGCCATGATAAACGGCACGGTCATCGGTCCTGTCGTAACGCCGCCGGAGTCAAAGGCCACGCTTAAAAAATCCTTCGGCACGAACATCGCCAGTACAAACACCACGCCATAAAAGACAAGCAGCAACGGCGGAAGTGCCACGGAGAACAGCATTCGCAGCAGTGCCACAACAAGAAATGCGCCGACTCCGCATGCTACGGACAAGATCAGCGTCATGTTCGGCACAGCCGGAACCTGATTCGCCAGAACCTGAAGATCCGGCTCCGAGATCGTAATGATGAAGCCTAAGAGAAAGGACAGCCCGATCACCACCGGAAGCTTCCGGCTCTTCGTCAGGCACGTTCCCACTCGCTCGCCCATCGGTGACATGGCAAGCTCCGCGCCAAGCGTAAAAAGCATCATTCCCGCAAGCAAAAGGACTGCTCCCAAAAGGAAACAGAGCAGGATGCTGGAGGAGATGGGCGCGATCACAAAGCAGAGCACCAGCACGATCGCGATGATCGGCAGTACCGCCTGCAGCGCCTCATTCCACTTCTCCCGCAGTTTTTTTGTCATTCCCAATATTCCACTCTCCTGTCTTTTTGAGGCAGACATTCCCATTCTCTCAAAATCCGCCCTGTTACTTGGTTTCTTTCCACATTCGTGTTCTCTCCGCCAGGTATTTCACGAACAGGGGATGCCGTTACAGGATATGCGGGCTTTCAGCGCCACGATCCTGTAACCGGCGAATTATGTTTAGTATAACATGGGAATTGTGAGAAAAGTATGTTTTGAGAGGTTAAGATTCCGCTAAAAAAAGGCAGACCTGCTGCCGCATGCACCACATTTAGAGCTGCACGCGGCCGTCATGATCTGCCGTTTTTCAATATCAGCTAATATTACAGGTTTCTCTCAACCAGATTCTTTAAGGTTCCCTCGAACGGTTTGAACGGGATTTCCTTATCGTAATTTAAGAAATCTTTCACATATCCAAGTGCTGCTGCAACACCGTAGATCATGCCGCGCTCATCCACATCGAATTCCGGTGTGTGATGGTTTGCGCCGGTGCCGGCCTCCTCGCTCTGGATACCTGTGAAGGTGATGATACCCGGCCAGAGCTTTAAGCACGCCTGCATGCTCTCAGATGCCATCCACGGCTGTGCAACCGTAACAGCATCCTCACCGATATATTTTCTTACTGCGTTCTTCGCGATCTCGCTGCAGACTGCGTTGTTCTGGCACTCGAACAGCGGATCCGGCATATGAAGGATTTCATATGTACACTGACAGAGCTCGCACTCTTTCTCGACTACGTCCATCAACTGTTTTACAAACGGTGCGCCTGCGCCGTCAACATTGAAGGTACGGATCGTACCGCCGAAGGTCAGCTCGTCCGGAATAATGTTGCGGACGGTTCCGCAGTTTACGAAACCAACGGAGCAGGTCAGGATATCCGTCGGAGCCACATATTTCATGCGGATCATATTGATATGGTTATAGATATTGTTGAAGCAGTCTAAAACACTATGGGCAAGATCCGGACGGGATCCGTGACCAGCCTGGCCGTGAAGCTTGATGATAAATCCGTATGCACCGGAGAATACAGCGCCCGGCTCCGCGGAGATCGTTCCTGTCGGAACATCCCATTTTACATGTGTTGCCATACAGGTATCGATCTTTAATTTCATTGTCTCGACGGCATACGGAAGAAGATTTTTGATATTTCCGCCGGCTTCCTCGCCGCGCTCAAAGAGAAGAACGATATTGCCGTTTAAATCTTCCTTATTCTCGTTTAAGATCTTTGCCTCAGCGAGAAGCATTGCTGTGTGGGCATCATGTCCGCATGCGTGGGAGATCCCATCGTTCTTGGAGATGCAGACCTTTTCCTTTTTGAGGTTTGTCTTGCTCTCCTTGATCGGAAGTGCATCCATATCGGCACGGAGAAGAACGGTTTTTCCCGGTTTTCCGCCGTGGATCTGTCCGATAATACCACCTTCCGGAACTACTACATACTCGATTCCCAGCGCATCGAGCTCAGAGGCAATATATTTTACTGTCTCGTACTCAACACCGCTGTTTTCCGGATACTCGTGCATATGTCTTCTGATCCTTACCATGTAGTCGAAATTTTTCTTGGCTTCGTTTAAAATATCCATATTTTCTCCATTCCGGCGGAACCGCTTCGCCATTTACCGGCAGCGCAGTTTGTCCGTCTCTTCAGTTTTGGATTTTCAATAGCTGCTCATATCTTCACAGTCATGATCTGAAAATGTCTGTTTCCAGACATCTCTATATTAACATGCGCAGGGAACTAAATCCAGTCCCCTGCGCAGCTTATTTTTTTATTTAACGTTACAGTACACGGGCACTCCATGCCCGCGCACTGTAACAGGATTTTGCCGATGCTTCGCATTCCGAATCGGCAAAATCCGCGGTCATAACGGTATCATACGGAATTTTCAGTTCAGAAAATTCCTACCCATGAAAAGTAACTATTTAACTACAACGCGTCTGAAGTTCTTCTTACCGCGCTTTACAACGATTCCTTCACCGGAAAGCTGCTCTTTCGTGTATACAGCCTTAATATCCTTCACGATCTCACCGTCTACGGAAACGCCGCCCTGCTCTACGTTTCTTCTCGCCTCAGAACGGGATGCGCAGAGGCCGGATTTCTGTACGATGGAAAGGAGGTCGATCGAACCATCAGAAAGATCTGCGTCGGAAAGCTCTGCTGTCGGCATTTCTGCCGCAGCGCCGCCTGCGAATAATGCACGTGCGCTCTCCTGTGCTTTCTTTGCTTCCTCCTCGCCGTGAACAAGGCTTGTGAGCTCGTATGCGAGGATCTCCTTCGCCTGGTTTAACTGGCTGCCTTCCCATTTGTCCATCTCATCGATCTGCTCAAGCGGAAGGAATGTGAGCATCCGCAGGCACTTTAATACGTCTGCGTCGCCGACGTTTCTCCAGTACTGGTAGAACTCAAACGGAGTCGTCTTATTCGGATCCAGCCATACAGCGCCGGACTGGGTCTTACCCATCTTCTTGCCCTCAGAGTTTAAGAGCAGTGTGATCGTCATTGCATGAGCGTCTTTTCCGAGTTTTCTTCTGATAAGCTCTGTACCGCCGAGCATGTTGCTCCACTGGTCATCGCCGCCGAACTGCATATTACAGCCGTATCTCTGGAACAGCTCGTAGAAGTCGTAGCTCTGCATCAGCATGTAGTTGAACTCTAAGAAGCTTAAGCCCTTCTCCATTCTCTGCTTGTAGCACTCCGCGCGAAGCATGTTGTTGACGGAGAAGTGCGGTCCGATCTCTCTTAAGAAATCGATGTAGTTTAAGTTCATAAGCCACTCAGCGTTGTTTACCATCATAGCTTTTCCTTCGGAGAAGTCAATGAAACGGCTCATCTGCTTTTTAAAGCAGTCGCAGTTGTGCTGGATCGTCTCAACCGTCATCATGGTTCTCATATCGGTACGTCCGGACGGATCCCCGACCATTCCGGTACCGCCGCCGATCAGCGCGATCGGCTTGTTTCCTGCCATCTGTAAACGTTTCATTAAGCAGAGTGCCATGAAATGTCCGACATGAAGGCTGTCCGCGGTCGGGTCAAAGCCGATGTAGAATACGGCCCTTCCCTCGTTTACCATTTTGCGGATCTCTTCTTCGTTTGTGACCTGCGCGATCAAGCCGCGGGCCTGTAACTCTTCGTAAACTCCCATTTTATTTACTCCTTTTCTGTAATTTTCTGCGGATATTCGTTTTTTCCGCCTGTGTTGGTCTTTATATGAAGACCTGCTATCCGGACGAAGCGAAAAAAAGCCCCGTCCCTTGTTTCCCAAAAGGACGAGGCATACGCTCGTGTTACCACCTGATGTTCCCGAAACGCTCGCACGCTCCGGCTCATGGAGTCCTCATCATAAAAGACCCCGGCATTTCTAACGGGTACCAGTTCCGTCACAGCCTACTCACTTTTTCCGGTTATCTCCGTTCACGCTTTCGGTGTGCAGCTCCGGGATGTATTCAGAAAAAGAAGTCCACGCGCCTCTCATCTACCGGCAGCTTTCTGTGCGGAGCAAACCATTTTCCTACTTGTTCCCTTCATCGCTTTTCCATTATATACCGCATGCTTTAACGCGGCTATATGGGTCATTATATGGAGATTCCAAAGCTTTGTCAAGAGCGGAAGCCCTGAAATTCGTTAACTTCATATCCTTTCCTGCAATTTCCCCCTGATTTTTCTGGACAAATAACAAGAATGTGATAGAATAGAAAAAATGCCTGAACCCGTAAATCCATAGGCAGGCGCAAATACTAAAAACTACTCATCACCTAAGGAGGTCCCGTATGGAAAGCCATAAGATCATTCAGGTGGACGAAAAGGTTCCCTTTAACCTTTTGATCCCCCTGAGCATCCAGCACATGTTCGCCATGTTCGGCGCATCCGTTCTCGTTCCGTTCTTATTCGGAATCAATCCCGCGATCGTTCTTTTCATGAACGGTGTCGGAACTCTCATGTTTATCTTTATCACAAAGGGAAAAGCTCCCGCCTATCTCGGTTCCAGTTTCGCATTTCTCGCCCCGGCCGGCATCGTGATCGCAAAATTCGGATATGAATATGCCCTCGGCGGATTCGTTGCCGTCGGTTTCGTCGGATGTATCCTCGCATTCATCATTTACAAGATCGGTTATAAATGGATCGACATCGTTCTTCCACCGGCTGCCATGGGTCCGGTCGTAGCCCTGATCGGTCTGGAGCTCTCCTCCAGCGCAGCAAGCAACGCGGGACTCTTGGACGAGACCATTGATCCGAAGAATCTGATCGTGTTCCTCGTAACACTTGGCTTTGCCGTTTTCGGTTCTGTCCTGTTCCGAGGATTTTTATCTGTTATCCCGATCCTGATCGCCGTGATCGCCGGATATGTCGCTGCCGTTGCATGTGGGATCGTTGATTTCTCTGCGGTTGCCGCTGCCCCGATCTTTGCGATCCCGAACTTCACCGCTCCAAAATTTAATATGGAAGCGATCATGATCATCATGCCGGTCATCCTTGTCATCACCTCCGAACATATCGGACATCAGGTTGTAACAAGTAAGATCGTCGGCCGCGACCTCTTAAAGGATCCGGGACTTCACCGCAGCATCTTTGGTGACAACTTCTCCACCATGGTATCCGGTCTCATCGGCTCCGTACCGACGACCACCTACGGTGAGAACATCGGCGTTATGGCTGTCACAAAGGTCTACAGCGTTCAGGTCATCGCCGGAGCAGCCGTGATCTCCATCATCTGCTCCTTTATCGGGAAATTATCGACCCTGATCCAGACGATCCCGGGACCAGTCATCGGCGGAATCTCCTTCCTGCTCTACGGTATGATCGGAACTTCCGGTCTCCGTATTCTGGTCGACTCCAAGGTCGACTACGGCAAAAACAGAAACCAGGCCCTGACTGCCGTGATCTTTGTAACCGGCCTCTCCGGGATCAAGGTGAATTTCGGCAATGTGCAGCTCACCGGTATGGTCCTCGCATGTGTTGTCGGCATGATCTTAAGCCTGATCTTCTATATTTTTGATAGGATGAAGCTTACAAATGATCAGTAAAAGTAACTAAGTGTAACCATCTGGAATAAAACGTAAACTTGCAGGTTCTGCTCCGGTATGCGGTTCATCTCCGCTATCGTTTCAGAACCTGCTTTTTATTTTTTCTACAGCCTGTCCCGCACACATTTCCCCGTCCTTTTTATTTTTTACTCCCGGCTCATTCAAACCGATACTTTTTTCCTGCCCTCTTTTTCCTTTTGTTCTCTGACGATATTTCCTATATAAAGTATACTTACAGAATTATTAGTTTTCTCTGTTTTATTTACAAATTTTCTTTTTCGCGCTATGATATTTCTATCATATACAAATCGAAAGGATGGTTCCCACATGAAAGAAGCGATTCAGACACTTATAACGTCCGACAAGATGGCTCATGCCTTCGAATACCTGAAACAGGATGAAGCGCACACCATCGACCAGCAGATCGAGCTTGTTCAGATCTCCTCCTTCAGCCCATTTGAGGAGAAGCGCGCGATCCGTTTTAAAGAGCTTCTGACCGAGGCAGGTCTCGATCCGGTGATGGACGAGGTCCACAACGTGTACGCCCATATCCATGGAACCGGAAACGGTCCGACTCTCTATGTCTCCGCTCATCTGGACACCGTATTCCCGCCGGAAACTCCGCTCCCGGTGAAACGCGAAGGAACAAAGATCTACGCACCCGGAATCGGCGATGATACCCGCGGACTGGCTGAGATCCTTACGCTGGCAAGAGCCATCAAAGAATCCGGCTTAAAACCGGTCGGAGATATCATTATCGGCGGCAACGTCGGTGAGGAAGGTCTCGGAGACCTCCGCGGCATGCGCCACTTCTTCTCGAAAAACGCCGACAAGGTTGACGGTTTTATCTCCGTTGACGGTGCAGGCTGCCTGATCTGCCACGGCGGCACCGGAAGCCACCGCTACGAGGTAACCTTCCGCGGACCGGGGGGACATTCCTTCGGCGCCTTCGGTCTTGTAAACCCGATCTTTGCCATGGGGCGCGCCATCTCCTATATCTCTGAGCTCCGCACCCCGAGAGAACCGAAGACTACCTTCTCCGTCGGTGTCGTAAACGGCGGAACCTCCATCAATGCCATCGCATATGAGTGCTCCATGCTTGTCGATATCCGTTCCAACGGCTTAAAGGAGCTTGAAGAGCTTGATGCAAAGCTTCAGGAGTGCATCAAACGCGCAGTCGAGGATGAAAATAACCGTTGGGAAACCGAGCGTTCCTACGAAGAATCTAAGGACAGCTTCGATCACAACGGACGTATCACAGTGGACGTAAAACAGATCGGAAACCGTCCGGCAGGAAGCCAGCCGAAGGACTGTGAGATCGTGAGCGCCACAGCCTCTGCGTTCCAGGCATGCGGCGAAGATGTAGAATTCGAAAGCGCAGGAAGTACCGATGCAAATATCCCGATCAGCCTCGGAATCCCTGCGATCTGCGTCGGCGGAGGCGGAAAAGGCGGTGCCTGCCATTCCGTTGACGAGTGGTATGACAGCAAAGACGCCTATAAGGGATCTCAGAGAGTCCTTGCGGCGATCTTCGCGCTTGTGGGACTCGATGGGGTAAGTGAGCCGCTGCTTTCCAGGCGGAAAAGATAAGCTCCGCGCCAAAATACCTTTTGTCTCCAACATCATAATATAAAACAGCATGCCGGAAAGTCTCCTGTAAGTCCTGCTTACAAGCGTTCTTCCCGACATGCTGTTTTATTTTCCACTGCGTTTCACAGTTCTATCTTTAGTTTCCATCCACCAGCGACAATCTCACCAGCGCCCGCTTCAAAGCGGCTTCAGCGCGATCAATATCGGTCTGTGGATTCTTTTCCGCCAGACGTCTCTCTGCACGGATTCTGGCTTCATTGGCTCTCTTGCCATCGATGTTTTCCGGCCACTCGCAGGCTTCCGCGAGGATCGTTACCTTCTCCGGCAGGATCTGTAAAAATCCGGAAAGCAGCGCCGCTTTTTTCACGCCGTCTGCCCCGTGGATCTTAAGAACGCCCGGTGCAACCGCGACGACCATCGGGATATGCTTCGGATAGATTCCGGCTTCCCCGTCTGCCGTGTTGAGCTCCACCATCGAAACCTCTCCGTCGAAAAACGCCTCATCCGGCGTAACGATCTGAAGTCTCATCATTTCCGCCATGTCCACACCCCCTATTTCACGCGGGCGAGAACATCATCAATATTTCCTGCGTTGAGGAACAGATTCTCCGGAATATCGTCATGTTTGCCTTCGAGGATCTCCTTGAAGCCCTGGATCGTCTCGGAAAGCGGAACATAGCGGCCTTCCAGACCGGTAAACTGTCCAGCTACGAAGAACGGCTGGGATAAGAATCTCTGGATCTTTCTCGCACGGGATACGGTAAGCTTATCTTCCTCGGAAAGCTCATCCATACCGAGCATTGCGATAATATCCTGAAGCTCCTTATATCTCTGCAGCACTTCCTGTACGCCGCGGGCAACCTTATAATGCTCCTCACCAACAATACGCGGATCAAGGATACGGGACGTAGACTCAAGCGGATCTACAGCCGGGTAAATACCAAGCTCTACGATAGAACGGCTGAGTACGGTCGTCGCGTCCAGATGGGTAAAGGTATTTGCCGGAGCCGGGTCTGTTAAGTCATCGGCCGGAACGTAAACTGCCTGTACAGATGTGATGGAACCGTTCTTTGTGGAGGTAATCCGCTCCTGAAGGGCACCCATCTCTGTCTGTAAGGTCGGCTGGTAACCTACGGCTGACGGCATACGTCCGAGCAGCGCTGATACCTCGGAACCAGCCTGACTGAAACGGAAGATATTGTCAATGAATAACAGCACATCTTTTCCGCCTTCGTCACGGAAATACTCTGCCATGGTAAGACCGGTAAGTCCCACACGCATACGGGATCCCGGCGGTTCGTTCATCTGGCCGAACACCATGGTCGTCTTATTGATAACGCCCGAATCGGACATTTCATAGTAAAGGTCATTTCCCTCACGGGTACGCTCACCAACGCCTGTAAATACGGAATATCCGCCGTGCTCTGTCGCAATATTTCGGATCAGCTCCTGGATCAGGACGGTCTTACCTACACCGGCACCGCCGAACAGACCAATCTTTCCACCTTTCTGGTACGGGCAGAGGAGGTCAACGACCTTGATACCTGTCTCAAGGATCTCTGTCTCTGTGGACTGTTCCTCAAAGCTCGGGGCTTTGCGGTGGATCGGGAGCTTTTTCTCCGTCTTCGGAGCTTCTTTATTGTCGATCGGCTGTCCCAGAACATTGAAAATTCTTCCAAGTGTCTGCTCACCGACCGGCACCATGATCGGTCCGCCGGTCGCTACGGCATCCATGCCGCGGACAAGACCGTCGGTGGGACCGAGAGCGATGCATCTTACCGTATCATCACCGAGATGCTGGGCAACCTCAACCGTGAGGACCCCGCCATCCTTTGTGGTGATCTCAATGGCGTCATTGATCTCAGGCAGCCCGCCCTGGGGAAATTTGATATCCAGAACGGCACTGATGACCTGAGTAATTTTACCAATGTTTTTCTCTGCCATCTCACTTCTCCTTGTCTCTATCATAACTATTCAGCCACTCAGGCCAGCGGTAAAAATCTATCCCAGCACATCATGCCGACTGATTTCTGTCTCCTGTATGCTGTCTATTACCTCCAGCACCGCAAGTACGCAAGTCTGCCAAATAATTACTCATATTTCTTTTTAACCATCGATGGCATTCGCGCCCGCGATGATCTCTGTCAACTCCTGAGTGATGGATCCCTGACGCGCACGGTTGTACTGCAGCGACAGTTTTCCGATCATCTCTTCCGCGTTGTTCGTCGCCGAATCCATTGCAGTCATTCGCGCGCCGTTCTCACTGGCAACGGCCTCTAAGAATGCCCCGTAGATCAGGCTGCTCACATACTTCGGAATAATTGCATCCAGAACTTCGTCCTCGTCCGGCTCATAGTTCATAATGAGAAGATCCGGCTTTTCTTCTTTTACTTCTCCCTTTGGCCCTGCTGCCGCAAGATCCACCGGAAGAAGCTTTAAGAACGTCGGGATCTGGCTTACGGTATTTTTGAACGCCGTGTATGCCAGATAGATCTCTCCGATCTCATTCTTCTCAAACATGGCTAAAAGCTCTTTTGAGATCTGCTGCGCGTCGGAGTAAAGCGGCTCGTCGATCACATCAGAGTAATCCGCTTTGATCTCATAGCCTTTCCTTGCGAGTCCGTCGCGTCCTTTCCGTCCGATCGCGAAGATGAGGGCATCCTCTTTCGGGATCCCACTCTCCGTCACGAGACGGATGATGTTGGAGTTATATCCGCCGGCAAGTCCGCGATTGGAAGAAACGACGATAACTGCCTTTTTCTTCGAATCCCCGCTCTTTAAATAGCGGTGCCGGATCCCGGTGGATTTCTTCAGCATCTCCTGGATCGTCTGGTACATCAGATTGAAGTACAGTCTCGAATTTTCCGCCTTCGTTCTGGATTTCTGGAGTTTTACAGTGGCAACAAGTTTCATGGCTTTGGTAATCTGCTCGGTACTCTCAATACTGGATTTCCTTCGTTTAATATCTCTCATGGTTGCCATGATACATCACCTGCCTTATCTTGCTGCCTTGCACTCTTCAATAGCTTTTTTCAGCAATTCTTCAGTCTCCGGTGTCATCTGCTTCGCCTCGCGGATGCTTGCCGGAATCTCCGGATACTTTGTATCGATAAACTTAAACAGTTCTTTCTCAAAATCAAGAACCTGATTTGTCGGAATATCGAGGAGATATTTCTTCGTCGCCGCGTAGATAATGATGACCTGATACTCGACCGGCATCGGCTGATACTGCGGCTGCTTTAAAACTTCACGGATGCGTTCGCCCTGGGCAAGCTGTTCCTTTGTGCTGGCGTCAAGCTCGGAACCGAACTGGGCGAAGGAAGCGAGCTCGCGGTACTGGGCAAGCTCCACACGGATCGGGGCAGCGATCTTCTTCATCGCCTTGATCTGTGCCGCGCCACCAACTCGAGATACAGAAAGACCCGCGTTGATCGCCGGACGGAAACCGGAGTTGAACATCTCGGTCTCTAAGTAGATCTGTCCGTCTGTGATGGAGATGACGTTTGTCGGAATGTAGGCCGATACGTCACCCGCCTGCGTCTCGATAATTGGAAGTGCGGTAAGGGAACCGCCGCCAAGGTCATCGGAAAGTCTGGACGCGCGCTCCAACAGTCGGGAATGCAGATAGAAAACATCGCCCGGATATGCCTCACGTCCCGGCGGTCTCTTAAGAAGCAGGGACAGGGTACGGTACGCCGCCGCATGCTTACTTAAGTCGTCGTAAACGACAAGCACATCCTCGCCGTTCTCCATCCACTCTTCACCGATTGCGCAGCCGGAATACGGGGCAATATACTGTAACGGGGCAAGGTCGGAAGCTGTGGATACGACAAGCGTCGTGTAATCCATCGCGCCGAATTCCTCAAGAGTTTTCACGATTGTCGCAACTGTTGATGCTTTCTGTCCAATTGCAACATAAATACAGTGAACTCCCTGTCCCTTCTGGTTGATAATCGTATCGATCGCGATCGCCGTCTTACCAGTCTGACGGTCGCCGATAATAAGCTCACGCTGTCCGCGCCCGATCGGAACCATGGCATCGATCGCCTTGATACCGGTCTGAAGCGGGGTATCTACGGATTTTCTCTCGATAACACCGTGGGCAACACGCTCGATCTTTCTGAATTTATCCGTAAGGATCGGACCTTTTCCATCGATAGGCTGTCCTAAAGCATTCACGACACGTCCTGTCAGGGCATCGCCCACAGGAACCTCAACGACACGTCCTGTCGTCTTTACGGTGTCTCCCTCACTGATGCTTGAGGAATCACCGAGCAGAACCGCTCCGACGTTGTCCTCCTCAAGGTTTAACACCATGCCGTAAACCTCTCCCGGAAATTCCAGAAGTTCTCCCTGCATGGCATTCTCAAGACCGTGGATTCGTGTAATGCCGTCCGCTACCTGGATGACAGTACCCACGTCAGAGACTTCCAGCTTCGTCGAATATCTTTCGATCTGCTCTTTGATGACCGAGCTGATCTCTTCTGGTTTTAAATTCATTTGAGGTCTGCACCTTCTTTCTTTTCCATTTCATCACGTAACTGTTCAGTATTATTTCTGCTGCCGGACTGCTGTTTCCGGTCCCGGATCCGCCGGGATCACGCCAGCTGCAGCTTCATTAAGTCTCTCCGGATCTCCCCGAGTCTTGTCCTGATGCTGCTGTCCACCACGCGGTCACCGATCCTGATCACGAGTCCTCCAAGGATCGCAGGATCGACGCTATAGGTAACTTCCAGACTCACAAAAGCTGTGGTCTCCAAAAGCTTCGCCTCCGTATGGGCCTTCTGCTCCGCGGAGAGCTCCACCGCGCTTGTAACAGTTACGATACCGATCTTTTTATATTCCTTTACACGATTCACAAAATAGTCGAGGATCTTCGGGAGCTCCTTCTGCCGTCCCTTTTCGATCACGGTCTCAAGAAATCCCATCAGTTCATCGGAAACTCTTCCTTTAAAGATATTTTCCACGACCTTTAACTTCTCTTCTTTTATGATCTGCGGATGGTTCAAAAATTGTACAAGGTCTGCATTCTCCATGAGGATCGTCTGCAGTGACTGTACTTCCTCATATACGGGCGACAGCATATCCCGCTCCATGGCAGCTTCAAACAGCGCGTCGCCGTAGACCTTTGACACTAACTTTGCCATGTGCTCTCACCCATTTCCTTTAAAGTCTCCTCGATCAGGGAATCCTGGATCTTTACATCCATGGAAGCGGCAACCGCCTTCTCTGCCATCAGGGACGCAATGGAAACGATCTCCGTCTTCATGTCCTCAAGCGCTTTCTTCTTCTCCAGCTCGATCTCCCGGTTTGCCCGGTCAACGATGCGGTTTGCTTCCTCTCTCGCTTCCGCTAAGATATCAGCTTCCTGCTTTTTCGCTTTTTTCCTCGCTGCGTCGAGAATTTCCTGCGCCTCTTTGTCGATGGACTTTATTTTATCCTCATACTCTGCTTTCAGCGCGAGCGCATCTTCGCGGCTTGTCTTTGCCGTTTCCAGATCACCCGCGATCCGTTTTCTTCTTTTTTCCAGTACTTCACGCGCCGGATTAAAGAGGAAATACGACATTACAAAGAACAGGATAAAAATATTGATTCCCGTGATCACAATGTCGTTGATCCATTGAGGGTCAAAATTTATTAACCGTTCCAAGGTCTCATCTCGCCTCCTTTACAAACTTCCGCGCATAGCCGGAAGTTTTTTCCTGTTCCCATATCCGGATCAACCGAACGGCTTAACGAACATAAGGATAATGGCAACAACAAGACCATAAAGACCGGTCGTCTCGGCAACGGCCTGTCCAAGAAGCATGGTCGATGTAATATCAGATTTCGCGCCCGGGTTGCGGCCGACTGCAGATGCGCCGAAACCAGCGGCGATACCCTGTCCAACACCAGGTCCGATACCGGCGATCATCGCGATACCGGCGCCGATTGCTGAGCAAGCATGGATCAAATCCTGTCCTGTAATATTCATAGATAAAACCTCCTGTAAAAAAATTTTATAGCTGTCATTCACAGCTACAGGCAAAATCCTTTCCGATCGACTGCGTCGATGGGGTCCTGCCTTCCCTGTTCCGCCCTGCGTTCCTACAGTTTATCATTTACATAGACCATAGTCAGCATGCAGAATACGTATGTCTGGATACACCCGGAAAACAGGTCGCAATACACATGAAGTGCGGCCGGAATACCGATTTTTAATAAGACCGGCATCATTCCGTACCAGAGACCCATGATAATAACTCCGGACAGCATGTTCGCGAACAGACGAAGGGAGATCGAGATCGGATTCGCAAATTCACCGATCAGATTGATCGGGAACAGCACCGGGAGAGGTTGAAACAATCCCGTAAAGTGTCCGACACCATGATTTTTGATTCCCTGGTACTGTACGATCGCAAACGTGACCAGACCAAGAAGGAACGTAACACCAAAGTCGGCAGTCACCGTTCTCAGGCCGAACAGACCGCTCAGATTGCAGAACAAAATAAACAGAAAAATCGTTCCGATATAGTTCGCAAACCGGTTCGCTGAACTGCCAAGAATCCCTGTGGTCATATTTTCCAGCATTTCCATGCCGAATTCGATGATATTCTGGAATGTTCCAGGTACATCCGTCGCATGTTTTAATGCACGGTTCGCGGCTATCACCAGAATCAGCAGAACGATCGTAACGATCGTCATTCCGACCGTCGTCGTCGTCAGCCAGAGTTCATGACCGAAGAGATGGTATTTCACGATCCCGTGGATCATGAAATCAGCACCACTGCCACCACTCATTCTTTTTCCTCCTTTCCTTAAGACTCCTGAAAGACTGCTGTCTGTTCCACAACAGCAGCGTATAAGACTCTATCCGTCAAGCCTGAAGATCAGGCCATACGGTCGGTTCGTTTCTGAAGTACCGGATACACATAAGCTCCGGTCTTCAATCCCAGTGCGCCGAGAACGACTGCTAAAAGGTTAATCGTCGTAAATTTCCATAAAAGGCACACCAGTATTACCGCGCACAAGCTGCGGATCAGCGAATGGATCACCATCTTTTTGCTGCTGTACGCCCCATCAGCCGATTCCACACAGAGTTCCGTGGATCTCGCGATACTGATGAGCAGTACCTCCGCCGCCGCGGCTCCGATCAGCACTCCGGCGATCACCGGAACGGTTCGGAAAAAAATAAGGCAGATGAGAAGCAAGATCATATTATGGATCAGAATCCCGATGCTCATTCCCACTACCTGTCTCTTTGTCTTATCACTCACGATTGTTCCACCCTTTCAATCACCCTGCTGAGGCTGTCTTCTGTCGGACAGTTCCCTGCTGCTTCATATTCCGCTTTCGTTTACGGGTACCGTCTTCTTTGCCGTCCCTTCGGCCGTCACCGCCATCTTTTGGGACGGTCAGCACCGTCTCCGGTTCCGAAACGGCTCTCCCACTGCTTTACCTGCTCTTTCTTTTCCCTGTCTTCGTCTTCTTTCTCTCTGTCTACGATATGCTTCGCCATCTTATATGCACTCAGGCCGCCCGAGAGAACCCCCAGGATCAGAAAGATCAGAACGGTATGAAGTCCGGTCTTTTTATCGATCCAGCTTCCGAGAAGCACACAGATAAGGACCGGTGTCACAACATTGAGTCCGAGCTGGGTGATCAGCACCAGGTTTTCGAGTCCGTTTTTTTTCTGACGCATTTTCTCCCACCTCACTTACCGCGTAACGCATACCGCCATTATACTAAATATTTGCGGATTTGTCCATTTCTACGCATCGACTTTACAGATATTTCGTGAATTCTTTTGTCAATAACATGGTATATTTGGACACATATGGATAATTGTCCAAAAATCACCAGGTGTATTTCTGGATAAAAGTCAACAGGATTCATGTTTCTCCTATATTTGTATATAGGAAAAAGGGACACAGACACTTCCATGTCCCTTCATTTTTTCCTATTACTTTATTTTCTTATGTATCAGTTTCACGGACCCGTCAGATGTTTTCCCTTACAGTCCGTCTCTGTTTTAGTAGTTCATTCCGGTGATTGCGAGCTCTCCATCCGCAGTGACACCAAGAATGATGTTCGGAGCACCGTCACCGAGGACGATCCCGGCCATAACCGGCTCCAGGGAATCGACATCCACCTTTTCGATCGCAGCCTCCATCTCATCGGAGAAGATCTCTGCCGGATCCAGTTTCATAAAGTCTTCCTTCGTATCGACCATGCCTCCGTTCGTCTTCACACAGGAGACAAAGGTTGGAAAATCGATGTGGTCCGCAAGCCCCTCCATATCTTTATTCTTTACAATCGCGATGATCTCTTTTGCGTAGGACTTATAGTCTGTCTTCTCGAGCTGGGCAGCCGCCTGGCTCTGAAGCTTTGCCATCTCCTCATCAGAGATCTCTGCAACCTGCACGCCCTCAGAACTCTCGTCCGTCTCAAAAGCTCCCGGTCCTTCCGCCATCTTTGGGTCTACATTGGAGAGATCCGGTTTTGTTGTATCAACGGCGGATGTCTCCGCTGCGGAAGCCTCCACAGCCGCTGTTGTCTCCTGAGTGTTTTTTGAGCCGCATGCTGTCGCCATCACTGCTGTCACGCAGAGTGCCGCTGCTAACAATACATGTTTTTTCATAATACAATATTCCTCCTCTGATCTTATCCGGTCCATCCGGATCCGTGTCCGGCAGATTTTTACCGGGTACCCGGGCTTCCTTCTATTCATAAATGTACCTGTCTCACTGTATCAGAACTATACCACGCCCTCTTTTTCCTGACAATAAACAATTTCTAAAGAAATGGTTATTTTTTCGTTAGAAAATCTCCATTTATTTTATTTTCCTTTTAGAGTTTCTCCATACTTCCGTCACATTCTTCCTGTATACTTTGTATCATAAAAGATATCGATCAGTTAAAGACATCACGAACCGTTTTTAATACGGAAGACGAGGCGTGTAGCGCCTGATCAGGTATACATAAAAATGGGGCCGGCAGGCAAATGAAATGCGCGCACATTTATGCCGGACTCGACTAAACATAATTCTCGGATCCCTGTGATCCAGGATTGACATATATTCGATACTCATACATCCCCCTTTTTTAGTATTTGTGTGAAAAAACTCCGGTATGCCAGAACCGGAGTTTTTTCATGTCTGCAATTAAATGTCTCTTGACCCGTTCGCTCATCCCGCACGTTCACTTGCAGCATTCTGTATCTTCACACATGCGTATATCATTCAGTATTTCGTGCCTGTTGTGCAGCAGAAAGTTCATTGAGATTTTCTCCTGAGTAACAAGTGAAAAAACGGGACAGCCTTTGAATCCGGCCGCCCCGTTTTTATCATTTCTTCTTAAATTTAGTGTGTTAAAAGATCCAGTACCAGCTCTGCGCACTTGTTCAGATCATCGATCTTCAATGTTTCTCCAGTCGTATGTACCTTTGTCATACCTGTGGAGAGTACGATCGGCTTGATCCCGTGAAGTGCCATCACATTCGCGTCGCTTCCGCCGCCGCCTTTTGCGGTCACTGCCTGATATCCAAGACGTTTGCAGGACTCAAAGACTCTCTGCACGATCGGATCATCATTTTCCACGTTAAAGCTTACATAGTTTGTCTTCAACTCGATCTCAAGCTTTGCTCCCATCTCGTCGCAGGCATCCTGCAGGCACTTCTGCATATGCGCAGCCTGGGCATTTAATTTATCGAGGTTGCGGCTTCTGACTTCTGCCAAAAATTCTGCCTTCTCCGGAACGATATTGGTCGCATATTCCGCCTTCAGGGTTCCGATATTGCAGGTAGTCTCCTCATCGATTCTGAGCAGGTTCATCTTTGCGATTCCCTTCGCTGCGACCTGGATCGCACTGATTCCCTCTTCCGGTGCAAGACCCGCATGGGAAGATTTTCCAATGATCGTCGCGAAGATCTTGATCTGCCCCGGTCCACAGGTTAAGATCTTTCCAATATCACCGCTGGCGTCAAATACCATCGCTTCTTTTCCTTTAATCATGGACAGATCCATATTCTTGACACCGTTCATACCACCTTCTTCGCCGATCGTAAATAAGATCTCTGTATTGCGGCACGGAATATTCTGTTCTTTGATCACCTTGATTGCTTCCATGATCGCTGCGATTCCGGATTTGTCATCGCCCGCAAGGATCGTGGAGCCGTCTGTATGGATGATCCCGTCATCGACAAGCGGTCTGATGCCATTGCCCGGAGTCACCGTATCCATATGTGCACACATGATCGTCGGATCACCCGGGATCGTTCCCGGAAGATATGCGCATACATTAAATCCATTGGAGCCAAAACCTTCCCCGGCTTTGTCGGTCTTTACTTCCAGTCCAAGTACTTTAAGATCCTCAACCAGCTTTTCCCCCATCGCTTTTTCATTCTTTGTCTCACTGTCGATCATAACATAATCAAAGAATGTGTCGAGCAGTCTCTTCTCATTTATCATGGCATTACCCCTCCTGTTTTACATGCAAAATACCGGCATTTCGTTCTTTTGCATCACAATTTTGTGTTTTTATTCTAACATGGATCTGCTGTCTCCGCAAGAATCCACACTGCCCTGATACAGCGCTTTTCCATGCCGGCACGCTTCATATTTTCTCCGCGATTCCCCGAAGATCCATGATTTTTCCTCATCCGCTCCTTCAGCGCGCCGGAACTCACCTCTTTATTATTGTCTGAATTATCTGAATTATTTATTCTTTATTAACAATATAAACTGTAACAACTTTTTCACTAAATAAAAAAAGGTGTGGACAGATGTTTACAAAAGATATATAATCAATTCATAAAAAGTTTATATTCTTTATTCTTAACAAAGAATTAACTTTTTCTCAATCGGCGGAATTGCTGGAAATCTCCCTGTTTTTTCAGTTATTTCGTACTTTTACTATTGCAGGAGGTTTCTGTATGAGCAAAAACACCACTAGTACCACTAAGCAAACCTGGCTCGACAAGGCGTTAACAGTCGTTGAAAACGTATGCAACAAACTTCCCGACCCGGTAATCCTGTTCTGCTGGCTCTTCCTTTTCACGGCGATCATCGGTACGATCGCAACGGTAGCTGGCGTGAGCCTGATCAACCCGGCAACAAATGAAGCCGTTGTTTCCCAGAACTTCTTCTCGGTAGACGGACTCCACTGGTTCCTTGACAATATGGTAAAGAACTTTACCGGTTTCGCACCGCTCGGTCTGGTAATCTCCATGACCCTCGGCATCGGTCTCTGCGAGGAGTCCGGTCTCGTAATGTCCCTCTTAAAGAGCTGCTTAAGCGATGTTCCTCCGACACTCGTTCCGTACCTTATCGCATTTGTCGGCACGATCGGAAATATCGCTTCTGATACTGCGAACATCATCGTTCCTCCGATCGCCGCTCTTCTCTATATCGGTGCCGGAAAGCATCCGGTTGTAGGTATGATCTGCGGATATGCAGGTGCAAATGCAGGCTTCACTGCAAACCTGATGGTTGCAGGTACAGACTCCCTGCTTCAGGGTCTCACAAATGACGCAATCAAAGGTTTCCTTCCGGAGACTACCTTCCAGGTAGATGTTACCTGTAACTGGTTCTTCATGATCGCCTCCACAATCCTCTGCTCTATCGTGATCGGTGCTGTTTGTACAAAGGTTGTAGAGCCGCGTTTCGGAAAATACGAAGGTTCCTCCGATGAAAAGATCGAAAAACTGAGTGCTTCTGAGAGTAAAGGTCTCCGCTGTGCAGGAATTACAGCGATCATCTACATTATCATCCTCGTTGTTGGATTCTTTACTGGTCCGTTAGCAGGTGAGAATGGTGCCTTCGTTGGTTCTCCGCTCTTAAAAGGCCTGATCCCGATCCTGTTCGTATTCTTCTCGATCTGTGCGATCGCATTTGGTTTTGGTTCCGGTTCCTTTAAGAAATCCGGCGACATCAGTAAAGCTATGAACAAACAGATGGCAGCAATGGGCTCCTATATTTCCTTCTGTTTCTTCTGCGGACAGTTCCAGGGCTTATTCAACTGGACAAAACTCGGTACACTCCTCGCAATCGGCGGCGCTGACATTCTTCAGTCCGCAGGATTCACAGGTATCCCGTTATTTGTATGCTTCATCCTCGTTGTAACATGTGTAAACATCTTCATGTCATCCGGTTCCGCAAAATGGGCGATCTTCGCTCCGATCTTCGTTCCGATGTTCATGCTCCTCGGTTATCATCCGGGCTTTACACAGTTACTTTACAGACTCGGTGATTCCCCGACAAACGCGGTTACTCCGATGTCCCCGTATATCTGGATGGTTCTCGCAACTGCTCAGACCAAGTACATGAAGGACTTAAAGATCGGTACCCTGATTTCCAACCTTCTTCCGATCGCAGTGATCCTCGAAGTGATCTGGGTTGTCTTCTTTATCATCTGGTACCTCATCGGTCTTCCGATCGGTCCGGGTGTCGGTTCCGTTCTTCCGGCAGGAATCATGTAAATTATCCGATCCTGCAGAATTACATAACTGAATACGTTTATTTCGCCAGGGCATGTGAAGTGCCCTGGCGTTTTTTGTCTCATCTATGTCGGTCTCCGGCCACCCCGGAACACCGAATGTCCCTATGCATAAAAAGAAGGTGCCTCGGCACATTCGGCATCTCGCGCGGTCGCTTGCGACAACCTTCATCTTCGCGCGAGTTAGGCACGCAGTGCCTTTTTATTTAACAGGAAGTTCCATCGGAGTTTCCTGTTAAATAAAAAACAGGTGATCCGCTTGCCAGACCGCCTGTCTCATACCCTTTATTCTGTTTTCCGGTCCTCTCCTACTTTACAAGTCCTTTTATAATAGAAGAAACCTTATCATAGTCATACTGGACTTCTTTCACGCCGGACTGTTTTTTATACCAGCTTTTCAGTTCCTGATAAGTCGTGGAATAAGAACCATATCCGAGATACAGTTCCGGAGTCTGGTAGTTATCTGCAAAAACGACCATCGGCATAACCTTTAAATTATGGACTCCGTTTTCTTCCATGATCTTTCCGATCTCCTCCGCACCTTTCTTTAAATTAAGAAGCGGATTTTCAAATTCTTCTTTTCTTTTTGCGTCCTCTCGCCGCCACATTGCTCCGTCCGGAGTTCCGTATATCTTAATTCCCCAGCCATAAGTTCTTACAAGGTAAACGCCTCTCTTATCCATAAGGACCGCGTCAAACGTCATTTTTCCTTCCGGCAGATTTAAAGTCGCGTTCTTTAAAACCTCACCGGGCTTTCCACAGATCTTTTTCAGCCGCGCGGAGACCTTTTCTACAGCCTTTTCGTGATTCCGCTGTTTGTTCATGTGTTTCGCGATCAGCCAAAACACCATCACACCGGCCAAAATGTAGGCAAAGAACATAAAATAGTCCTGCGCCGAATGAAGTTTCCATGTCTGAAAGTTTCCACCAAACATATTTTATCCTCCCAGGTATTCAATTAACCGCACATTGGCACTTGCTGCCACTGACAGTCTTTTTTGAATCCGTCAGGCAGGATTCCTTTATTATCTGTCATCACGTTTCATGCACGATACTTTATCTTAACACGAAACCACTATAAACGCAATAATCTTCTCATATTCGCCATTTCCTGATTTGTGCATTTTTGCCAAATATTTATCATTCCATTTAGCGAAATCTCCGGCTTTTTTTCCAGTTTTCTAATTTAAAAATAAAAATTATAAACACTTTATAAAAAATATATAGCTTTTTCGAACCATTTATAGTATAATATCCATGCAAGCGGGATCTCGGGGGTTTAGATTCCGTAAATTAAGTTTACAGGAGGTTTTTCAAATGAGTGAAAACACTACCGCTAAGAAAACCGGCGTGGACAAACTGATTGATGGTATCGAAAAAGTTTGTAACAAATTGCCGCCGCCAGCGATTCTGTTCTGCTGGCTCTTCCTTATCACAGCCATCATCGGCTGCATCTTCAGTGTAATGGGCGTTGCCCTTACAAACCCGGCTTCCGGAGAGGTTGTAACATCTGCGAACCTGTTCTCCAAAGACGGCGTTGACTGGATCTTAGGCAACATGGTAAAGAACTTCACCGGTTTCGCTCCGTTAGGTCTGGTTATCACAATGACACTCGGTATCGGTCTCTGTGAGGAGTCCGGAATGCTGATCTCCATGCTGAACAGTTCCTTAAAGAACGTTCCGGCATCTATGATCCCGTATGTAATCGCATTCGTCGGTACAGTCGGAAACATCGCTTCCGATACAGCTATGGTCGTTATCCCGCCGATGGCTGCCATCGTTTACATGGGCGTTGGCAAACACCCGGTAGTTGGTATGATGGTTGGTTACGCAGGTGCTCAGGCCGGTTTCACAGCGAACCTGATGGTTGCCGGTACTGATACTCTGTTACAGGGTCTTACAAACGATGCGATCAAGGCATTCATCCCGGATACAACATTCCAGGTTGACCCGACCTGTAACTGGTTCTTCATGATCTTCTCCACCTTCCTCTGCGCAGCAGTTATCGGATTCTGTTCCGTACATATGATCGAGCCGCGTTTCGGAAAATACGAGGGTGCCGGAGAAGCAAAACTTGAAGAAGTTACTCCGCAGCAGAAGAAAGGTCTTAATGCTGCAGGTCTTACCGCGATCATCTACATCATCATCATTGCAATCGGATTCTTCACCGGTCTTCTTTCCGGCGAGAACGGTGAGTTTATCGGATCCCCGCTCTTAAAGGGCCTGATCCCGATCCTGTTCGTTCTGTTCTGTCTCTGCGGTCTTGCATACGGCTTCACTGCAGGTACATTCAAGAACGCTGTTGATGTCAACAAGGCAATGTCTAAGCAGATGGCTGCTATGGGTTCCTACGTTCTGTTCTGCTTCTTCTGTGGACAGTTCCAGGGCTTATTCAACTGGACAAAGCTTGGTACACTCCTTGCGATCGCAGGTGCTGATGGTCTCGAGGCTGCAGGTTTCACAGGCATTCCGCTCTGTGTAGCTTTCATCATCCTCTGCTCCTTCGTCAACATCTTCGTATCCTCCGGTTCCGCGAAGTGGGCTATTTTCGCTCCGATCTTCGTTCCGATGTTCATGCTCCTCGGTTACCATCCGGGCTTCACACAGTTACTTTACAGAATTGGTGATTCCCCGTTCAACTGTTGGACACCGATGTCCGCATATATCTGGATGATCTTAAGTGTTGCTCAGACAAAGTACGCTCCGGATCTCAAAATTGGTACTCTGATCTCCAACATGATTCCGATGTCCATCGTTCTTCAGATCGCATGGATCATCGTAGTTGTTATCTGGATGATGATCGGACTTCCGTTCGGACCGGGCGTAGGCGTTGCTCTTCCGGCTGGAATCCTCTAATTCAGAGTATAGCAGCTTGCAAAGCTTACTGTGTAAAATATAAAGGCAGGACGACCCGTCGCTTTTGCGGCGGGTCGTTTTTTGCTTAAAACTCACCTCCATGGCATCTTGATACCTCAGAGATGAGTTCTTTTCTTCTCAAAATCGGAAATTCAATTCTTCGCCCGAACTGCCGCTGCAAGCAGTTCACCGCAGCACGCCGAAGTTGATTTTATTATTTCTGGTTCTCTTTCAGATGTCTCTCCAGAATATCCGCTGCACAAGCTGCGAGCTCTGC
Source organism: Pilosibacter sp. NGB245 (assembly GCF_057397225.1). Lineage (NCBI taxonomy): Bacteria > Bacillati > Bacillota > Clostridia > Eubacteriales > Clostridiaceae > Pilosibacter > Pilosibacter sp. NGB245. The sequence continues at coordinate 3,173,485 of NZ_CM171584.1, forward strand.
ACACGGGCGCTTTTTATAGTAGCTCTCCGTTCTCGCCTCCGGCACCGGATTCGTATCCGTATTAATCCCGGCCAGCAGCTCCCGGCAGATGTAGCTTCCGTTCTCGTTCTTGAACGTCGTTACAAGCTCCTGAATTTTCTTATAGTGATCCTGCTTCGCCGCTGCCGCCTTCGGGTCTGTATAGCCTTCCAGAGCCCCACAGACCAGTGCCATTCCGCTGACACAGCCACATACCTCCCGAAGTCTTCCGAGGCCGCCGCCAAACGAGGACGCCAGGCCTGCCGCCATCTCTCTGCTGATCCCCCGTGCTTCCAGCTCCTCAGCAAATGCCAGCGTCACCGCCTGGGAGCAATTGTAACCTTCCCGGAACAGTTCCCGCGCGCGGTCCCCGCGGCTTTTTTCACAGACTGTTTCATTTTTTGTTGGTTTTTCCACAATATCCATCGGCTTATTCTCTGCCATTCCTTCTACCCCTTTCGTATCTTTCCCGTTACCATAGCATATACTGTGTAACAATATTTTCCAATGCTTCGCATTCCGAATCGGCAAAATCCTTGATCGCAGCGGTATCATACGGAATTTTCAGTTCGTAAAATCCCTACTCGCGAAAAATAACTCGCTTTTCTCTTTGTCACTGTTCCGAAGAACCTTTGCTTGTATTTTTCCATGTCTTATGGTAAAATAATATCGTTATGGTTGTATCAAAGATTCAGCCGCATTCATATGACAGCGAATCATTTCCTGGGCCATCGCCAAGCGGTAAGGCACAGGACTTTGACTCCTGCATTCCACGGGTTCGAATCCCGTTGGCCCAGGAAATGATTCGCAAATCCAGTGCTTGTAATTTTTATTATAAGCACTTTTTTTATCTGTTTGCAACAGGAAATCTAACCTCTGAACGCGGTTAAAGCTCCCGGAAGTTTTTAATAGCTATCACAAACCATTCCAGAACCAACGATGGGGCAGAGTTCTTATGAACTCCGCCCCATCCATTGACATAGGACCTATTAGCACAGCAGCTTCCCCAACAAAACAAAAAAGCCCCGGGAACTGCTTCCCAGGGAAATACGGGTGGATACAGGGATTCGAACCCTGGGCCTCCAGAGCCACAATCTGGCGCGCTAACCAGCTGCGCTATACCCACCATAATATAAAATTCGAAATCGCACTTGATTTCAAATGAGCCTGAAGGGATTCGAACCCCCGACCCACGGCTTAGAAGGCCGTTGCTCTATCCAGCTGAGCTACAGACTCATTATGCTTTTTCGCAAAAGCAAAGCGGGTGATGGGAATCGAACCCACGTATCCAGCTTGGAAGGCTGGTGTTCTACCATTGAACTACACCCGCAGGAAAACTTTGTTTTATTTTCGCTGACTTGAACATTATATCTCATATCCGTTCATCTGTCAACAATTTTTTTATCTTTTTTTCGATAAAAATCGGGGTGACAGGATTCGAACCTGCGACCCCCTGGTCCCAAACCAGGTGCTCTAGCCAAGCTGAGCCACACCCCGGAATTTCTGCGAAGCATTTGAAAAGCAAAAGTTCACTAAATGCGTTTAAAATTATACCGTGAACGCGATAGATTGTCAACCATTTTTTTGAAATCTTCCAATAAAATTGCAGTCCACATTACCCTCCAAGTCAGTAAAACCTGCGGTCTCCACTGCAGCCGGCTGGGAGCTTCCGACCAAGGACCTCGATCCAGGCATCTACTTTTTCTTAACTCGCAGGTATAACTGTTTCAGCAAAGGGTGACTGTATTCTCGACACTACCAGCGGTGATCTTCCGCCCAGGAGTGCCTTGATCCGGGGATCTGGTTCCTCTTAGCTCGCGGGTGACTGCGTTGGGACGCAGAGACCGCACTGTCTGAGCGAAGCGAGTTTGCGGTATCTGTGTCCCGCCCTTAGCAGTCTCCCGGGAGCTTAGCGGAACCATCCCCGCATCCCTGAGCGCTCCTGGGCGGAAGATCACCGCGTACTCTCGCTAACACTGCGATCCAGTCAAAATCTTTCTTCGCCCTCTCGCCAACACCATATCTCAGTCACACCCCGTCTAATACAACCCCGATGGAATATCCCGATCCTGATCCACATAACAGACCGTATAATGCGCCTCCCCATTCCGGTCGATCTCCATCAGCATATACGATGGTTTTCTCCCGTCCTGTCTCGGATAAGAAAGACTTCCCGGATTCAGCACCACAAGCCCATCCTCACAGTACTCCAGATGCGGCTTGTGGGTATGGCCAAACATGACAATATCCACCTTTCTGGCTCTCGCCTCTTCCTTGATCGTCTCCAGCTCAAACGATACGCCGTACATGTGACCGTGAGTCAGAAATGCCCGGTATTTCCCGATGGAGATCTCCTTCTCCTTGTCTGTCTGGGAAAAGAAATCATTATTTCCGCGCACAACATGGATCACGCAGTTATCATTATTCACCCATTCCTTAAAATAGATCTCGCTGCCCTCGGTATCCCCCAGATGGATCAGCATATCGAACGGGGACTGTTTTTCAATAATTGCCCTGAGATTTCCATCTCTTCTGTGGGTATCGCTCACGATCAGAATTTTCATACCTTACTCTCCGATTTCTTCTGCAAGACATTTTTTCATCGCCCGAAGCGCTTTACCGCGGTGGCTGATGGCATTCTTCTCATCCATAGTGATCTCCGCCGATGTCTTCCCGTATTCCGGAAGCATCAGGATCGGATCATAGCCGAATCCGCCGGCACCAGCCGGTTCATGCGCAATCACGCCTTCCATCGTTCCCTCCGCTGTCAAGGTTCTTCCATCCGGAAGGACCGCTGCGATCACACAGACGAAGCGCGCCGTGCGCTTCTCCTCCGGGACACCGTCCAGACGATGGATCAGATTCCAGTTCTTGATCTCATAGGAAGTCTTCTCCCCCATATACCGCGCGGAGTAGACGCCCGGCTCCCCGTTTAAGGCATCGATCACAAGCCCGGAATCATCCGCGAGAACGATCCCACCGGTCTTCTCCCAAACAGCTTTTGCCTTAATTAACGCATTTGCCGCGAATGTATCTCCATCTTCCACAATATAAACATCCACGCCTGCCTCCTTCATCGACAGGATCTCCGCTCCGAGGTCCTTTAAGATCTCACGGATCTCCCGCATCTTTCCGGCATTTGATGTTGCAAAAACAATCTTATGTTCCATGTTCTTCTCACTTTCCAATGATCCTGCTGTAGGCTTTCAGGCACACGTTGCATCCCTTTGACTCTTCGGTCCGCTCCCATGTGCCGCCATCAAAACTAATATACCCCTCACCGTCACTTATGTCAACATTTCCTGTCCGCCCGCTGCCTGCATACTCCACCGCCACCGGCTGCGTTGTCCCCGGCGTGTGGATCTTAACTGCCACAGCGAACGGCTCTCCTGCATTCACCGTCTGCGGTTTTGCCAGGCGGACCGTATAAAATCCTGCATCCGTGACCATGCCGAATGCCAGGACTTTTCCACTGTCCACCTGAAATTTCACACCGTTTTCCACATGTTCACGGAAACTGTCCCCGTCAAACACATACACTTCGTATTCCGTGTCCGGCGCCGTGGCATAAAATCCCACTGCCTCCAGCGTCTCCTCCGACTCTGCTGTATACACGTTCGCCATCCATGCGTCCGGCTCTCCATAGCCCATCTGACCGGTCCATCCGCAGAGATCACTCTGGTAATTCCTGTCATAATTATCCGACGGCTCGATCCCGCGATAGGAGATACTGCTCTCCGCGATCCGGCTGTCCTCGTAGGAGACATGAAAAAATCCACCATCCCCAAAGGTTTCTCCCCAGCTGTTGATGCAGAGAAACGCTCCGTCCGACTCCGGAGCTGATGCGAACTTTTCCTTCGGATAATCGTCATCCCAGCCGATGATCACGGTGTCATGGTTCGGCTCCTCGCTGCCTTTATAACAGACATTTCCGTCGCCCCCACGGTTTTCCGCCGGAAGATAGAGCGATGTCTGGACGCCTCCGTATAAAAATACCGCCCGTTTTACCGCGCCATAATCCTTCGCTTGCAGGATCCTGATCTCCTGGACATGACAGACCGGTGCAAGACCGTCCGGTGAGGTGCTGTCCCCATATGGATCGTCCGCCTCCGAGACAGGTCCCTGCCAGGCGAGAAGGTAGGCCATCGCCATACTGTAATCCCCGCCGGAATTCTGACTGATTCCGAAGCTGTTGTGGATCGACATATGGTCCGCCGAGAGCGGCACTGCCATGGATTCCGGCATGGACGTCTCCACCGCCTTTAATGCCGCGAATGCCCAGCACGTACCGAGATCTCCCTGGTCGGAAACACGGATCGCCCGGTGTTCCCTCAGATCGTAGGATGACCGGAGTTCTATAAACTCCTGCTCCCCGGATCCATCTGCGGAAATTTCACTGTCCGCATCCATGTATTTCCGGTCAGCTCCCGTTTCATCTGTACTGTTCGCTCCGGCATCCGTCAGTGTTTCTTCCCCATCAGCTGCAGCGTCAGAATTCTCCGTGACGCTCAGATCAGGCTTCTCTGCGCTGTTTTCCTGATGGTCATCGTCCACTACGAGGTCGATCCCTGTCTTTGCCAGATCCAGGATTTCTGTCCTCGCAGCAAAAACCATGCCTGCTGCCAGCACTGCGACCGCTCCGGGCCACAGACCGCTCCCACGTCTTTTCCTTCTTCGGCTTCTCATCTTCTCCGTCTTACCCACATTCCGCCTGCAATCGGCATTTTCCCTGTCCTGCATGGCAGGTTACGATCAAAAATCCATTCCTGGTCGGCTGCGCCGATGGGATTTTCACCTTCAAGCCTGTGCTTTATTACGGTCAGCGCAACAAGTGCGCAGACCTGCTGAGCAGTTATCACTGCTCTTCTTTTCTCTCCTCACGTTTCCTTGCCGGTGGCTTTGGTCCCAGGAACTGGTAGAAATACGTCTTCATCATACCATTATAGATCTTCCGGTTCTTATCCGCCTTGCGTCCGAAATAGCGCTCGGTATCTTCATACGCCGTGATGATATAAGCTGACCAGGAATCAAGCGCCGCGAAACGCTCTCCGATCGTCTTATATAACTCCGGCAGGTTCTTCTTCTCCTCGATTCGCTCCCCATACGGCGGGTTTGTGATCAGGAATCCGTATTTTTTCGGATGGCTGAGCCCACTCACCGGACGCTGCTGGAAATGGATCAGTTCGTCCACGCCTGCTGCCTTCGCGTTCGCTCTCGCTGCACGGATGATGTCCCCGTCAATGTCGTAGCCCTGGATATCCGTCTGGACAGAAAGATCCACAAGATCGTTCGCCTCGTCCATCGCATCATACCAGCATTTTCTCGGGATCAGATGTTTCCAGTCCTCGGAGAGGAATTCCCGGTTCATGCCCGGCGCCATATTCGCTGCGATCATCGCCGCCTCGATCGGGAAGGTTCCGCTTCCGCAGAACGGATCCACGAGGATCCGGTCGCTCTTCCACGGAGTCAGCATGATGAGTGCCGCCGCCAGCGTCTCCGTGATCGGCGCCTTACTTGTCAGGGTCCTGTAACCGCGCTTATGCAGGGATTCTCCGGTCGTGTCAAGCGCTACCGTCACCGTGTCCTTGTGAAGGAATACGCGCAGCGGGAAGCTTGCACCGCTCTCCGGGAACCATTCGATCCCATATGCCTTTTTCATCCTCTCGACCATTGCTTTTTTCATGATGGACTGGATATCGGACGGGCTGAAGAGCTTGCTCTTAATGGAGGAAGCTTTCGCGACCCAGAATTTCGCATCCTTCGGGAGATATTCCTCCCACGGGATCGCGCGGGTCCCCTGGAACAGTTCCTCGAAAGTCTCTGCATGGAAACTGCCGACCTTTAAAAGTACGCGCTCCGTTGTTCTGAGGAAAATATTGGCACGGCAGATCGCCTCCGCGTCGCCGATAAATGTCACACGCCCGTCTTCCACCTGGCTGACCTCATATCCAAGGTCCAGGATTTCTTTTTTCATCACTGCCTCCAGGCCGAAATGGCATGGGACGATCAATTCAAATGTATTCAATCTGATTTTCTCCGTTCTGATGTATCGCGCAGCTGCTCACGTAACTGTTCAGTACCCTCACACCTACAGGAACAACCTCCCCCGGAGCTTCCCTTCGGATGCATGGCAACCTACAAGCAAAAATCCATTTTAAATTCGCAGCCACTTTATTTTCATAGTTTCATTCCATCCGTATCGTTCGCCGGATGGCTGTATTCCATTTAATTTTAAGGGTTCGCAGTCACCCTGTCAATCCCTGTAAAACTACAATCCAGGCTTCCTGTCCACGGTACAGGAGTTTTCTGACCATGCAAAGCACCCGTGACCGTGACCATATCATGCCAAGCATTGCATCCGGAATTTTTTTCGATAATCGACAGTCCTGCCCTGCCAAATCATCACTTTCTTTTCTTCCGGAACTTTTACTCCCGGCATCCCACATAATATTTTCCCCTGTAATAATGCAGTCCTCCCAGTGCATTCACCGCATCATACCCGCGTCCCGCGAGTTCTCTCGCCGCGAGCAGGCTCTGACCTCCGTAGGCGCAGTAGATGACCACAGGACGGTCTTTTGTGATCTCTGCCTCCACTTCATCCAGCTGTTCATAAGGCAGGTTCACAGCCCCCAGGAGATGCCCTGCCTCATATTCCTTCTGTTCCCGCACATCCAGCAACGTGAATGTCCGCTCCCCGTCCAGAAGTTGTTCCAGCTGCTGCATCGAGATCGTCCGAAACATATTCCTTCTCCTGAAACATATCCTTAATTTAAAATATGCCGGGCGGCCCGGACATGGTTCCTTTCTGCACAGTCAATTCCAGCACATTTCAATGCTTTATGCAGCTGCCGTGGACCGTTCTGTGTCCGCATAACGTCTGAAATCATATACCTTTCGTCTGCAATAACCGCAAAAATGGCGGCAGGATCACCCCACCGCCATTCTTATCAGATCTGACTGTTCGACCACGCAATCTTTCCACACAGCTTCCTGCACAGTCAGACCGCCGCATCTTTTTTATCTTTTGCAGTTTCTCCCATTGTCCGTAGAGTCCTTAGAACTGTTCTTCGAACGGTTCTGACTGTTATTCTCCGAACGGTTCTGGCTGTTTCTGCTCTGGTTCTTTGTCTTGTCGTAAGTCTCAGACCCACTGTTTTTCATGTTGTCGTCCATATCATAGCTATTTCTTGCCATTTTTTCGTACCTCCTGGAGTTGTTGTTCCACGGCACCTGTAAGACGCACCGGCGGAAATATTTTGCTGCGGCATCCTCTGCCGCACCTGCATTCTCTAGTATGGTCCGAACCTGAACTTTTATGCACCGCTGTCCATGATCTTTTCAGGCAACATCTTTTATGCCGTTTCCCCAAAAAGCACTTTTAATTTTTTCATACAATGAAAGAACGCCGGGATCAGGAACGCATCCGCAAAGATCCATGCAAGCGGACTCGCAAAACATGCCGGAAGGAATCCGAACACCGGAACAAGGCAGAAGCCAACGAGAGACCGTGCAGCCATCTCGCAGACACCGGCCAGGATCGCAAACGTCGAAAATCCCATTCCCTGGATCGTAAAGCGGACCACATTCACAAACGTCAGTGGAATGTAGAACATACTGTTTCCGATCAGGAACATCGCCACACGACCGATGATCTCCGTCTGATCCGCGTCCATAAAGAGAAGCGCGATATACTTTCCGCCAAAGAACAGGATCACAAACGCGATCAGGGAGTAGACGATACCGATCAGGCTTGCCGCCTTCAGTCCCTCTTTCACACGGTCAAGCTTCTTCGCACCCACGTTCTGTCCCGCGTAAGTCGCCATGGTTCCACCCAGAGCATCAAACGGACAGCAGAAGAACATACTGACCTTGCTTCCCGTAGAAACGGCCGCAACCGCCATAGAACCCAGAGAATTTACCGCAGTCTGGAGCACAACGCTGCCGATGGCCGTGATGGAATACTGAAGTCCCATAGGAATCCCCATGCTGCAGAGTGTGCCGAGCATGCGTCCGTCCGGCTTCCACTCTTCGTCTTTCATATGAAGGATCGGATAGTGCCGGATCATGTAGATCAGACAGAGCACTGCCGAAATTCCCTGCGAGATTACCGTAGCCAGAGCCGGTCCGCCCACACCCATGCCGAGTCCCAGGATCGTAAAGAAATCAAGACCGATGTTCAGGAGGGACGATAACAGCAGAAAGTAGACCGGGGTCTTGCTGTCGCCGAGGCTGCGGATAATTCCCGCCAGCATGTTATAAAGGTAAGTGACCGGAATTCCAAGGAAGATCACAAAAATGTAATCATATGCGCCCTGAATAATATCCTCCGGCGTATTCATCCACTGTAAAATATTCATGCAGAGTGCACCTACGACCGTCGTCATGACCACCGCGAACACCGCTGAAAGCCATCCGGCATTCGCCACGAACTTTCTCATTCCCTTGTAATCTCCCGCGCCGAACTTCTGCGCCACCGGAATCGCAAATCCGCTGCAGGCACCGGTACAGAAACCGATGATCATAAAGTTGATCGACCCCGTCGATCCAACCGCCGCCAGAGACGATACTCCCAGACATTTTCCGACAATGATCGTGTCTACCATGTTATAAAACTGCTGAAAAAGAAATCCCAGCAGCATCGGAACCGCAAAGCTTAAGATCAGCTTCATTGGCGATCCGACTGTCAGATCCTTTACCTCACTTTTCTGCATATGTAATTCTCCTGTGTCTGTTTATTTGATTTCATATCTTTTATGACTCACGGGTTTCTAATGAACTTGATGTATTATAAATCAGGGTTTCCGAAAAATATAGACATCAAAACACCGAAATTGTGGAAATTTTTTTCGCTTTCTTTCGTCAAAAATGCCTTTTCTTCGTTTGGCGCTTTACATTCTGCATCATTCATGATACTGTAATGGCATCAGAGCGCCAACCGCCCTGAAAATCAAACAAACATGCAGAGTAGACGTGTGCGCGTCAAGTGCCCGCCAGACAGGGAGTTGCTGGCAGGACGAAGGGAATTTCCCGCGGTGCACATATCGCATCCCGCTGCATCAGAAGATAGCTCCGTATATTATCTCCTGTTGTGGTCCGAGAATCTGCAAAGGAGGTATTTTTTTATGCAAAAAAGCTCAAGCGACCTCTTTTCCAGGATCTTTGAATCATCCCGTGAATTTAAGAAGGTCACCACCATCACTACCTGCGCCATGTTCGGCGCCCTCGCCGTTGTTCTCGGCTACTATTCCTTAAAGATCACACCCAACTTAAAGATCGGCTTCGGCTCGATCCCGAACATGCTCGTGGACTACCTCTTCGGCCCGGTCGTCGGCTGTCTCTTCGGAGGCGCGATGGACGTGATCAAATTCATGCTGAAACCGGACGGCGGCTTCATGCCCGGTTTTACCTTTGATGCCATGCTGGCCGCATTCCTCTACGGATTGTTCTTCTATAAAAAGAAGCTCTCGCTTCCGAGGATCCTCACAGCCAAACTCGTTGTGATCATCATCTGCAACATCATCCTCGCGACCTACTGGCTGACGCTTCTAAATGGAAAAGGTTTTCTCGCACTTCTGCCTGCCCGCGCGATCAAAAATCTGATCCAATGGCCGGTGGATTCCCTGATCTTCTTCCTTGTGGCGAAAACGCTGGAACAGGCCGGAGTATTTCGTCTGATCCTGCACGCGGGGTACCGAAAAAAATAGCTTTCTTTCACCGTTTTACCGCCATAGATGCAAAAGGGGCTGTCGCACTAACGTGCGGCAGCTCATTTCATATTCCCAACACAAAACGCCGAGCTTCGAAAAGCCCGGCGTTCGTGGTATAATCAGTTTGTGCGACTAAACAAAATAATACAGAGAGATTATACCTCTTTTTCTCTGTATTATCAAATCAAACTTCCGTTGGATTTAGAGATTTCTATTCCATCTGATGATCCGGTTCGTCTGGTAAGTGCCTTTGTGGAGGAAATGGACCTTTCTGAACTGTATAAAACTTACAGCAGGATCAGAAAAAATCAGGCAACGCCGCGTCAGATGCTGAAACTCGTCATCTATGCAGCAATGAATCGAATCTACTCAAGCAGGGATATCCAAAAGGCATGCAAACGGGATATCAACTTTATGTACCTCCTGGAAGGAATGCCGGCTCCTGACCATGCAACGATCGCGCGTTTTATCTCCCTGCATTTTTCGGCTTGTGCAAAGGTACTGCTTGCCCAAATGTCAGATCTGCTCTATCTTCTTGGTGAGATCTCAGGAAAGACCATTTTTATTGATGGCACCAAGATCGAGTCTGCAGCCAATAAATATACCTTTGTATGGAAACGGGCTATTACGAAAAATCAGGCCCGGTTATACACAAAACTATCTTCTTTTGTGGCTGAATGCGAAGAACTCTATGGAATCAGGACCGTATACCATGACCGGATATCCATCCACACATTAAAACGGTTAAAGAAGCAGTTGTGCCGCATAAAAGTGCAGGAGGGAATTGTGTTTGTACATGGAATCGGGCGTAGAAAAACACAATTACAGAAATCTCTGGAACAGCTGGATCAATATCTGGAGAAACTAAAGGAATATACAAAAAAGCTGTATACGCTTGGGGATAGAAACAGCTATTCCAAAACAGACCCTGACGCAACCTTCATGAGAATGAAAGAGGACGCGATGCTGAATGGACAGTTAAAGCCTGCTTATAACATTCAGCATGGAGTGGATTCCGAATACATCACATGGATCGATATCAGCCCGCACCCTACCGATACACGTACCCTGATCCCGTTTTTGAAAGACATGGAGAATCACCTGGGATTTAAGTATTCAGAAGTCGTTGCAGATGCCGGGTACGAAAGTGAAGAGAACTATCTTTTCATTGAGGAAAACGGACAGACCGCCTATATAAAGCCGCAGAACTATGAGATTTCGAAGACCCGAAAATACAAAAAAGACATCAGTAGAAGGGAAAACATGGAGTACCATGCAGACAGAGACAGCTACATCTGCCTCAACGGAAGGGAACTAACTGTCACAAATGAACGCAGAAGTAAAACAACTAGCGGATATGTCAGTGTAAAAACTTATTACAGAAGCCCAGACTGCACTGGTTGTCCTTATAAAACGGAATGTATCAAGGGAAACAACTGCAAAACACCTATGGAAAAGCGCAATAAAGTGCTGATGGTTTCAAAAACAATGAGCCAGAAACGCGCAGAAGATCTGGAACGGATCACAAGTGAGTATGGAACGATGCTCCGTATGAATCGCAGTATTCAGGCAGAAGGTTCTTTTGCTGACGTAAAAGAGGACATGAATTTTCGAAGATATCTGTATCGTGGAAAGGCAAATGCACTGGCAGAGAGCATCCTTCTGGCGATGGGACGAAATATCAATAAGCTTCATTGCAAGATTCAGACCGGAAGAACGGGAAGTTATCTTTTTCCATTAAAAAGGGCATAGATTTTGATAGTTGAAAACAAAACAGCCTGAAATAAGGCATGCCGAAAGGGATGCCTGGGAATGAACTGCGTTTATAAAGAATGGCATCGAAAACGTGACCGATTTCGATGCCATTTGGGCATAAAGCAGGGCTGCCGCCCAGCAAAAAATATTTGCTAATGCGACAGCCCCTTTTTTATCCTTTTATCCTTTATCCAATTTTCAGGTTAGTCACCAAGTACATTCACGATCCTCACTGGTGTACGGTAGTTCCATCTGGAAACCTTAATTCCGGTCTTCTCTGTGGAGGCATGTACGATCTGTCCATTTCCGATATAGAGGGCAACGTGGTTGATCCTCTTTCCGGAACCATAGCTGATAATATCACCCGGGCGCATCTCGGAGCTGCTTACCACACGACCCATGCGGGACTGTCCGCCGGAAGAATGCGGGAGCTCTACGCCTGCTGCGTGACGCATTACGTAGGATGTAAATCCGGAACAGTCAACACCGGTATTCGGATTTGTTCCACCGTATTTGTAACGGTTTCCTACAAACTGAAGTGCATATGTAACAATCTCGGAGCGGAGGTCATCCTCAACATCGACCTCTGCCTCTAATACTTCCTCGTCATCCGCATTTTCCTCATCTGCGTCTGCCTCTTCTGCCTCCGCACTGTCAGCTGCAGTATCGTCTGTGTTTTTCTCTTCGGAAGCTGTATCGGTATTCTCTTCAGAACTCTCTGTCGTTGTCTCTGTCTGCTTGTCCTCTTCTAACGGATTTCCGTTTTCATCGAGGTGGATGATCGTTACTACTTTTTTATTTTCATTCACTGCAGTCTGCTCATCCGCGAAGGAAACGATCGGAAGCGCTGCGGTTAAAGCCATACATAAACAGGTGATCTTTAAAGTTCTGAAAAGTTTATTTGTCATTGAAATCCTCTTATTTTAAAGCTTTCATAGTTTGTAAGGTTTGTTACAAATATGTTACGTTTTGTTACAAACAAATTATATTTCCTGTGGCCTCTTTTGTCAATAAAAACAAAGGAATTCATAAACTCTTAATAATTTAGGCGAAAATCACCAGTTTTGTGGCAAAAATGCGGCGCTCCCAAAAGAGAACGCCGCACCTGTTTACATAACTTATTTCAATTGTAACATCCTGTAATCTGTTGATTCTTTCAGTAAAATCAAGGCTTTTCAGATATTTCCGGCTTTAAATTCATGAATCGGTCCGCCGTTTTCCGTGCCTGCATCTGCAGCTCACAGCTCCGACTGCCTGTTCATTATATTTACTTTGCTATCTTCCCCGGAAATTCTTAACGATCCAGTAAATGATCAGGCACATCAGGATCGGTCCTGAAAACCGGATCAGGAGATAGAACACGCCGCCCATAATGCTGAACACCACGGAGATCACAAGAAACAGGATCACAACAAGGGCCAATTTCCAGTACCACTTATTCAGATCGAAATAATGGATATTCGGCGCGGAGCCGTTCTGATAACTTCCCTGGCTATAAGTGCTTCTTCTGTCATCGTCCCGCGGGGACGCATCCTCAAAGCTTCCATGACCATCTCCGGTCTCTCCCGCAGCCTCCGCGGAATTGATGATCGTGCGCGCCACGATATTCGGCTCGCCGATCTCCTCTATGATCTCGTCCATGGTACGTCCTTTCCCGAGTTCCTGGGAAAGATAATCCGCGTAATAATTTAGGTTCTCGCGGATCACGGACGCCGGGACTTCACCCGAAAGCGCGTCCTCTAAGCGTCTTAAAAATTCGTCCTTGTTCATGCAATTCTACTCCAGTTTTTCTTTAATGATGCCGCCTCTGTATGCTGCCACAAGTTCCTTCAGGTCCGCGATCTTTGCCGCAAGTTCTTTTCCGGTATCGGTATCCGCGACCATCACACGTTTTTTCATTTTCTCTACGATCGTGACCTTCGGTGTATTTTCATGATCCCTGTCAAACGGTTTGTGCTCCGCAAGCGCCAGATGATGGGAATTGAAGATCAGGGTATAACCTGCGATCCCCGTCTTTGGCTGGTAGGACTTGGAAAGTCCGCCGTCGATGACGAAGAGTTTTCCGTTTCCCTTGATCGGGCTCTCACCATCCTTTAATTTTACCGGTACATGTCCATTGATAATGTGGGAACCTTCCACCGGAAGTCCGAACTCCTTGAGAATCTTATTACAGAATTCCTCTTTTTCACTCAGTTTATAATACGGGTTCATATTTTCCTTTGCAGCTGCCTTGTCAGCGACAAAGTAGTTCTCAAAGGTTGCCATATTGTCCTTTCCGTATACCGGGGACTTCGGACCGCACCATAAATACCACATAAAGTCACGGTACCAGTCTTTCGTCGGGTCATCCTCTGGCAGGAAATATGCCATCTTCACCGCGTCCTCGATATAGTCGAGCAGACGTTTTCCGGAATAGATGATCCCTTTCAGCTTCAGCTCCTCGAAGGTACCGTCCTCTTTCATCGGGATGCAGCCATGGTACAGCAGGTTTCCGTTGCACCTCTTGTACATTGCGCCATGGGAATATACGAAACGGATATGACGGTGAAGTGTCTCACTGTGGTGGAACGAGAGCGCCAGATTGTAGATCAGCTCCTGCTCTTCCTTTGTGAATTTTAACGGATCCTTCGGATCGATCGTCGGGAAGTTCATATCCAGCATCTTGTAATCTTTTCCGCGGATATTTACTGTTCCTTTTTCAAAGTTGATATGTTCCAGATGGATCCGGTCATTGATCTGATAGTCCGGATGGCGTTTCGTGATCTGACCTTCCACCTTGAACTGGATCACTGTGATCGCTTTGTGCATCTTCGCAGCAAGACCCGGATCTACTGCGTCGTAGATATTTTCATCCAGGATCTTCGGCATGAACCGCTCACACGGATCATCCTTATAAACTTTCGCCGCAAACATGGATAAGGGGCGAAGGTTGATCCCATATCCATCCTCCAGGACATCGAATCCATTGTAACGGATCGCAATCCGGAGCACGTTGCAGATGCACGCCAGGTTGCCGGTCGCCGCACCCATCCAGGAGATATCATGGTTGCCCCACTGGATATCCACGTCGTGGAAGTGCATGAGCTCATTCATGATAATGTCCGCGCGCGGTCCACGGTCAAAGATATCACCGATAATGTGAAGGCTGTCCACTGTCAGGTTCTGGATCAGGTTGCAGAGTGCCATGATGAACTGGTCACCCATCTCGATGTCGATGATGGAGTGGATGATCTCGTCATAGTAAACTTTCTTATTATCATCATTGTAGTCCACATGAAGGAGCTCATCGATGATATAAGCGAATGCCGGCGGCATTTTTTTACGAACTTTCGATCTCGTAAATTTCGAGGAAACCTCTTTACAGATGCGCACCAGACGGTAGATCGTAATTCTCTGCCAGTCTTCTGTAAATTTTCCCGCTTTCTGGATCTTCCGGATATTCCGCTCCGGATAGTAGATCAGGTTTGCAAGAGCGATCTCCTCTTCGTCCGAGATCACATACCCGAAGGTCTCCGAGATCTTCTCGCGGATAATACCGGACGCACTGCGGAGCAGGTGAATAAACGCTTCGTATTCCCCGTGCAGGTCGCTGAAGAAATACTCGGTTCCTTTCGGAAGTCCGCGGATCGCCATCAGGTTGATGATCTCACTGGAGGCCGCTTTCACGGTCGGATACTCTTTTGCAAGCAGCTTCAGATAGTCCAAATCTCTCATTGTCTCTGTTTTCCTCCCTGCGATTTCCCGGATATTTAAATCCTGTTACAGTACACAGCACCTCCGTCTGTGCTCCGCAGCGGAATTTTGCCGATGATTCGCATTCCAAATCGGCCAACTCTGCACTAATTACTGTATGGTAGAGAATTTTCATTTTAGAAACTTTCGGCCATGAAAAACAACAGCTTTTTTCTGGTTTTTGCGGAGCTTTTCATGCTCTTCTTCCACCTTACAGGTTAAAAATTTAACCGCCCGGGAATTGCTTTTCCATTTATTTTATAGTAACATATTCATATTCAAAACTCAACCAAAGAATCTGGTGTCCGGCCGATGTAGACAGTGATGATCGCCGATCTGGACGGCACGGCACTTATGAGCAGGAAGAAAAGGAGATTTTCATGGACAGCGAGCTTCTCTACGTTTTTGGTACCGGAAATGCCACGGTTACCAACCTTTATAATACATGCTTTGCGCTCCGCGACGGGGACGAATATTTTATGGTGGATGCCGGCGGCGGAAACGGGATCTTAAAGATCCTGGACAACATGCAGGTTCCCTTAGAGCGGATCCACCACATTTTCGTGACCCACGCCCACACAGACCATGTACTCGGCATCGTCTGGATGATCCGCATGATCGCAACAAAGATGAAAAAGGACCAGTATATCGGGGACGCCCACATTTACTGTCACGCAGAGTTGATCGAGACGATCAAAACACTCTGCCGCCTGACGATCCAGGATAAGTTTTACAACATGATCGGTGACCGGATCCATCTGGAGGAAGTGAAGGACGGGGAGACGCGCCATATTTTAAGCTATGATGTGACGTTCTTCGATATCCACTCCACGAAATTAAAACAGTTCGGCTTTACGCTGACATTAAATAATGGAAGAAAACTCACCTGCGTCGGAGATGAGCCGTACAATCCGGACTGTGAACAGTATGTGCGCGGCAGTGACTGGCTGCTCCACGAGGCGTTCTGCCTCTATGCGGAGCGCGATATCTGGAAGCCGTATGAAAAGCATCACAGCACCGTGAAGGACGCCTGTGAACTTGCGGAGTCTCTCGGGATCCCGAACCTCGTTCTCTGGCACACGGAGGACAGCAATGTTGCCGGAAGGGAACGTCTTTATAAGAGTGAGGGAAAACGCTATTACAGCGGAAATATCTATGTCCCGGATGATGAGAGCCTGATCGCATTATAATGGAGGAAAAAGCTATGTCTATCAAACCATGGATCTGCAACGGATCACGGACGATCGTAAAAGACCGCTGGATCGATCTTCATGCCGATGACTGTGCACTGCCGGACGGTACAAAGATCTCTCCGTTTTATGTAAATACTGTGCCGGATTTTGTCGTTGTGGTCGCTGTCACTGTGGACGGGGATTTCGTTTTCGTGCGCCAGTACCGCCATGGAACAAGACAGATCCTTCTGGAACTTCCGGCAGGCTGTATGGAGCCGACGGACGCCGATCCGGGCGCCGGAGCCGTGAGAGAACTCTTCGAGGAGACAGGCTACGCCGGGAGCAAACCGGTATTTCTATGCAAGGTCGCACCAAATGCGGCATGCATCAGCAATTTCGCCCACTGCTATCTGATCACGGACTGCAAAAAAGTCAGCAGCCAGCATCTGGACGCCACCGAGGATCTCGAGATCGTTGTCATGTCCGCTGAGGAAACGAAAAAGCTGATGGCGGAAGGCGGACTCGTGCAGGCGGTGCATGTGGCGGCAATGTATTATGCGGAAAAGCTCCTGAATAAATAAGCGCAGGGATTGCCACAGAACAGAAAATTTTAATACCAAAAGGGATACTGCCCTTTTGGCTCATGTTTCTCCCCGGTTTACACTTTAACCGGGGATTTATGTCGGATACAATTTCCACTGATTGAGAGCGATGAGCATCCGGTATATTTCTCAGTTCGGAGCAGTTTCTGCACAAATTCAATTTGAATTGAAAAGGGTATACATTATGAATAAACGTGAAATTTCAGAAATTAAAAAGCAATTTAAAAAAGACAATAATGCGATCACCCGCATCTGCGGATGCTATGTTGACGCTGAAAAACAGATCAAGACAACCTTGAAAGAGGCATTCTTTGCACTCTCCGAGGAAGAGATCTTCAAATATTATGAGATCTTCAAGAAGGCACTCTCCGGCGGGATCGGCAAGAATCTCCACAACCTGGAATACTCGATCCACGATGAAGGCCCGGACAGCGCCCACGCGCTTCTCATGAAGCTTCGCGACGAAAAGATCGCTGATGATGAGACTGTAGATGCTTTCTATAACAAAGTGATCGAGAATTACGAGTACGGAGAGAATTATTACATCATCCTGATCCACAGTGCCTACGATGTTCCGGGAAAAGCTTCCGACAATGAGGAAATGTTCGATGCATCCGAGGAAGTCTACAACCACATTCTCTGCTGCATCTGCCCGGTAAAGCTCTCAGAACCGGGACTTTCCTACAATGAGGCGACAAATGCGATCGAGGAGCGCCCGCGTGACTGGTGGGTCCAGGCTCCGATGACCGGATTCCTGTTCCCGGCTTTCAATGACCGCAGCAGCGATATCCATGGAGTTCTGTATTTCTCCAAAAATCCGGAAGAACTCCACTCCGAGTTCATTGACGCCTGCCTCGGCGCTCCGACTCCGATCTCCTTCAAATCACAGAAAGAGGCATTCCAGGAGATCTTAACTGATACGCTCGGCGAGGAATGTGACTACGAGACTGTCCGACAGATCCATGAAAATCTCACGGAGCTTGCGGAGGAACATAAGGAGGACGAGGTCCCGCTGACTCTCACAAAGCCGGAGGTCAAAGATCTCCTCGAAAAGAGCGGCGTGGAGCCGGAACGTCTGGAACATTTCGATAAGGTCTATGAGGATGCCGCCGGGGAAAACACCGCGATCCTCGTTCCTGCGATCACAGGAACCGGAAAATTTGCCGTAAAGACACCGGACGTTGACATCAAAGTCAACCCGGACCGCCTTGATCTTGTCGAGACAAAATTCATCAGCGGCCGCCGCTGCCTTGTGATAGCGGTCGAGGACAACGTGGAAGTCAACGGCATGCCTGTGAAGATGTGGGAGGAGCAGAAGGAGGCGCCGGAAGCATAGCCTTCGGAATATCTTCGCTGCTTGAGAAACCGACTCCGATAATGTTTTGCCATCTGGAGGTTCTTATGCTATCATCGACTCGTTTTACCGAAGATTTTGCATATGAAGTTCTGTCCGTTGTGGAAGAAATCCCCGAGGGAAATGTCGCTACTTACGGACAGATTGCCCGCCTGATCGGCCGGGACAAAAATTCGCGGCTTGTGGCGAGAGTTCTCTCTCACGCGTCAAACTATGGTGATTTTCCCTGCCACCGTGTTGTCAACCATGCCGGCCGCCTTGTCCCCGGCTGGCTGGAACAGGGATTTCTCCTGCAACAGGAGGGCGTGGAACTTAAAGATCCCATGCATGTAGATCTGAAAAAATATCAATGGAACTGCTGAGGCATCTCGCCCCGGCAGTTTTTTATTATACGTTTTTTCGGACCGGCAGACTTTCTCCCTGTGAAACATAATTTTTTATATTACTTTTCATGGATAGGAATTTCCGTATAATACCATTGTGATCGCGGATCTTGCCCGGATTTCTCGAAAACTTGACATTTTTCTTCATTTTTGCTATATTATTTCTGTAATATTTTTGTAATATTTGAAACATATTTCGCAATTACTGCGATGCATCTGACAACTATGAGGAAACCGGCATGAAAAAATTACAGCAATTGATTCCATCTATTTCAAAAGCAGTCTTTATCAAAGCGGCCATTGCCGCGTCCGTTTTATTGTTTTCCGTCTCCCACTCTGCTTTTCCATCCCACGCCGCATCCGCCTATGACAATATGGCTGTCGCAAATGTAAACAGCGACCCGTTAAATATGCGCACAAAACCGTCCACAGAAGGGGACATTATCGGAAAGTGCTACCGCGGAGCTGGCGGAACTGTTCTCGAGCGAAAAAGCGGCTGGACAAAAGTACGTTCCGGAAAGCTTGAGGGCTGGATGAAAGATGACTATCTTCTCTATGGAAATGATATTGAACCACTTGCAAAAGAGCTCGGTCTCATAAACGCAAAGATCACCGCAACGACCTTAAATATCCGGGAAACTCCATCCACGACGTCCGATATTCTCAAACAGGCCGCTGCCGGAGATACCTTTCCGGTTTTAAGCGAAGATAATGGCTGGGTGCAGATCCAGCTGTCCGCTGACACGACCGGCTATCTTTCCGGAAAATATGTATCGATCATTCCGATCCCGGGAGCTGCTGTTGATGCGAAGGAGGAATCTGCTGCATTAAATTCCTCCGGCCAGTCCGCCGCAGCGCCATCTTATGTGATCCCTGCAACAGATGATGAGGTCTATCTGCTGGCAGCCTGTACCGCAATGGAAACGGGAGATGGTTCCTACGACGCACAGCTCGCTGTTGCAAGCTGTATCGTCAACCGTGTCAAAACAAAAGAATGGGGCAAAACGATCTCCAGTGTGATCTACGCTGATGGTCAGTTTCCGGGAGCAACGTCCGGACTTCTGGACCGTTACCTCTCAAAAAGTCCGTCAAAAACGGCTCTAAAAGCCGCAAAAGACGCTCTGTCCGGCTCCAACAATATTGGAGATTATCTCTATTTTAAATCGGCGAAGCGGGCCTCCGTCAGCAGCTATTCGTCCTATAAGATCGTTGGTGGGAACTGTTTCTACAAAAAATAGGCCGATTCATCCGATAAAAACAGGGAAAATACTCTTTTTCTCAAGAGACTTTCCCTGTTTTTCGAATGATTCTTCTATTTCTCCTTACATCTCACCGCCGCCCGCGCCTTTCCTCCTGTCGTACACGTAAACAGCGTCAGGTCCCAGTCGCCGGATTCCATTTTTTCGATGTCGGTTCCGCCGACTGTCTCGATCGTATCCACTTCATAAGAAAATACATTGCCGTCCGCATCTGTAAAGATCACCTCATCGCCCGGATCCAGGCGCTTGATGCCGGAAAAATGCGTGCGGTAATTATGTCCGGCAATAATCAGGTTATTCTGGTACGCGGATCCACTGTAGCGGCACGGCGCTTTTTTCAGCTTCGCATAACTCCACTCACTGATCACCGGCAGTTTCAGGTCAAGCAGCGGGATCTCGATCGTCCCGATGCATTCCTGGCCGTTTACCTCCACGACCGGCATCTCCATCTCCGGATGCTTTTTATACTCCGGAACAAGTTCCTCGCTCTCCGGTTCCAGCCGCTCCGGAAGACCGGCCTCCAGCGATTCCATCTGAACCACCATCTCCTCTGCTGCCTTTCCGGCCTGGTCCGATTCTCTTATGTTGTAAATTGTGAGAAGAAGAGCCGCTGCAACTAACAGCAGCCCTCCGCCCATCAGGATCTTACTTTTCATTGTCCTTCTCAGCTCCTTTTTTACCATTGTATAGCCGTCTGAGATTTTGTCAATCTTGTTAATACCCACAACCCGGATCATTTTTGTCTTTTTTTTAACAATCTTTCACTTTTTTTCTCATATTCATTGTCTGAAATGTACAATTTTGGTATAGTATACCCATAAAAAATTACAAATGGTGACGATTTCGGACTTTTCTCTCTGTGCGATCCTTCAGCGGCAACGCCTTACCGGCGAATCGCAGCTTATTTTCATGGATCCGCGGACTTGTCAGATGATCGCCGCTGCAATGTTCTCAGGCGAGAATCTACTCCGCAGAGAACGGAAAACAGGAGGATATCATGAAAAGAACAATGAAAGCTACCGCATTATTCTTAGCAGCCGGACTGCTGCTCACCGCGTGCGGTGGAAAGACCGAGACAGCTGCAACAACTGCCGCCGCAGGAGATGCCGCTGGTGCTGAGACAACCGCTGCTGCCGCAGAAACAGACGCAAAGAAGCCGTCCTTCGTATTCGTCTGCACCGGTCAGTTAGGAGACAAGTCCTTCAACGACTCCGCAAACGCAGGTATGGAAAAGATCGCATCTGATCTTGGCTGCGAAGTAAAGGTGATCGAGATCGGCCGTGACCAGACAAAGTGGGAGCCGACATTCCAGGATCTCGCTGAGGAAGGAAAATACGATGTTATCATTTCCAACGGATCTTCCTCCGCTGAGGTCATCGAGCAGGTTGCGGAAGAATTCCCGGATCAGAAATTCGTTATGTTCGACTCTGATATGGAAGAGGGCAAGTGGCCGAACCTTTACGCGATCAGCTACAAACAGAACGAGGGCAGCTACCTTGCCGGCGTTCTCGCAGCACTTGTAACAGAATCCAAAGACATGCCAAACGCAAATGAAGACAAGAAGATCGGTTTCGTCGGCGGTTCCGAGCACCCGATCATTACTGACTTCCTTGTTGGATACATCGCAGGCGCAAAATCTGTTGACCCGGATATCAAGGTATACGTTTCCTACATCGGTTCCTGGGATGATACCGCAAAGGGTAAAGAGACAGCTATCGCCCAGTACAATCAGGGCGTTGATATTATCTTCCCGGCTGCTGAGCAGGCCGGACTTGGCTGCGTAGAGGCTGCTGCTGAGATGGGCAAATACATCATCGGCGTTGACTCTGATCAGGCAATGCTGTTCTCCGGTTCCGATGAGGCAAAGGCAAACGTGATCCTTTCTTCCGTATTAAAGAATGTCGGCGATTCCCTCGTGAGAATGGCTGAAATGGAAGAAGAGGGAACGGTTCCTTACGGCAAATGTGAATTCCTTGGTTTAAAGGAAAACGGTGCGGGTCTTGCTGACAACGAGTACTTCCAGAAGAACGTTCCGGACGAGATCAAAAAGACGATCGAGGAGAAGAAACAGGAAGTTCTCGACGGAAAAATCGAGATCCCGACTGCTCTCGGCGATGCTGACCAGAACGAAGTTCAGGCTCTCATCGACTCTGTAGCTCCGTAATTTTATCCGGCAGATCCACTCAAAACCTGCTGCGATATTTTATGTAAACCATCTGGGGAATCTTTCCAAGGCCATTGATTTTCCCAGAATATCGAGTACATCAGGGGACTTGTCAACAAGTCCCCTTGGCTTTTATAAGAAAGGAGGATCCGTATGGGCAAAGAGATCCTGAAAATGGAACATATCACAAAGATCTACCCCAACGGTGTCATGGCCAACAGGGATGTCAGCTTTTCTGTCCGGGAAGGTGAGATCCATGCCCTGATGGGTGAGAACGGTGCCGGAAAAAGTACCCTGATGAAGATCCTGTTCGGTGACGAGGACGCCACTGAGGGCGATATCATCTTCGAGGGAAACAAGATCCAGCCAAAAAGTGCCGCTGACACGATCCGTCTCGGAATTGGAATGGTGCATCAGCACTTCATGCTCGTGGATTCTCTACGGGTATATGAGAACGTGATCCTCGGCATGGAACCGAAAAACGGGATCATGATCGACAAGGAAAAAGCGATCCGGGCGGTGGAGGAAACCGCCAAAAAGTACAACTTAAAGATCGATCCGATGGCTGTCGTTGGAGAGCTCTCCGTCAGCCAGAAACAGAAGGTCGAGATCTTAAAAGTCCTGCTCCGCGGGGCGAAGCTCCTGATCTTAGATGAGCCGACCGCAGTTTTGACGCCACAGGAGACAGACGAACTCTTTGAACAGCTTCTTTTACTAAAGAAAAATGATCACACGATCATCTTCATCTCCCACAAGATCCGCGAAGTCATGCAGATCTGCGACAATATCACAGTCCTCCGCAACGGACGGACAGTGGGATCGATTCCGGTCGCCAACGCGACAGAAGAAGACATCTCCCGCTTCATGGTGGGCCGCGATGTCATCCTGAAAATGAATAAAAAGCCGGCAGAATTCGGTGACACGCTCTTAAAAGTCACTGATCTGACCTATGAAAATAAAGAAGGACGAAAGCTCCTGGACCATGTCTCCTTTTCACTGAAAAAGGGCCAGATCTTAGGTATCGCGGGAGTTGAGGGAAACGGACAGAATGAACTCGCCGAGGCGATCTTCGGTTTCTACTCCGGTGTCAAAGGCAGTATCCTCTTTGACGGGAAAGAAATCCTTGGAAAATCCATCCGCACGATCCGCGATGACGGAATTTCCTATATCCCCGAGGACCGTATCAAAACCGGAGCGGCCGGAAACATCAGCCTCTGGGGCAACATGATCGCAGACATCATCGACAGCCCGCTGTTAAAAAAACACGGACTTCTCAATTATAAAAATATCCATGAACGGGCAGATAAACTTATCAGCGACTTCGGCGTCCTCTGCCAGAATGACGATCAGCCGATCGGTATGCTGTCCGGCGGAAATATGCAGAAGGTCGTAGTCGCAAGGGAATTTTCCTCTGACCCGAAGCTTCTGATCGCCAACCAGCCGACCCGGGGCATCGATGTGGGTGCCAACGAGTTTATCTGGAAAAAGATCATTGAACAGCGCGATGCCGGAAAGGGCGTTATCCTGATCTCCGCGGACTTAAACGAGATCATGGAGCTCTCCGACAGCATTCTCGTCATGTGCGGCGGACAGGCTGCCGCCTACTTCGAGGACGCGAAAAAAGTAGATGAGTTCGAGCTCGGAAACTACATGCTCGGGCTGAAACATCAGGAGGTATCGGAATCATGAAACAGAAAAAACCTCTCTCATCTTATGTAGAAATGCTGCGGACCATGATCGCCATCCTGATCTCCCTGATCATCGTCTTCGCGATCATTCTCCTGATCAGCAGCCAGCCCCTCTCCGCTCTCGGAGACTTTATTTTCGGACCGCTGACCTCCGTCCGCCGTTTCGGAAACGTCATCGAAGGTATGACACCGTTAATGTTTACAGGACTTGCGGTCATCATCCTCTTCAAACCGGGGCTTTTCAATCTGTCCATGGAAGGCGCGTTCTTTATCGGCGCCGTTGCTGCCTGTGCGGCTTCCCTGGGACTTGGACTTTCCGGAAAAACGGCACTGATCGTGGCCATGGCGGCTGCGGCGGTCGCAGGCGGATTTATCTGCTTTATCCCGGGCATCATGAAAGTAAAGACCGGCTCCAATGAGCTTGTAACTTCCCTGATGCTCAATTACACCTGCCTGTACGTCGGGCTCTGGATCATCACCACCTTCTTCTATGATCCGACCCAGAACTCCAACTATTCCTACAAATTTCCGGAAGGATGCGCTTTAAGCAAGATCATCACCGGCACGCGTATCAACTCCGGTACGATCATCGCCCTTGTGACTGTCCTTGTGATCTGGGTCATCGTAAACCGGACACCCTTCGGCTTTAAGGCAAACCTTGTGGGCGAAAACTTCAATATGGCAAACTACGCGGGCATCAACTCCGGCCTCATAATCATCCTGACCCAGATTCTGGGTGGTATGCTGGCGGGACTCGGCGGCGCTGCGGAGCTTTTCGGCATGTACCAGCGCTTCCAGTATTCCGCACTCCCGGGCTATGGCTGGGACGGTGTTCTGATCGCCATCGTCGCCAGACGGAAGGTACAGTATGTCCCGTTCGCAGCACTGTTTTTATCTTACCTGCGGATCGGCGCGGATATCATGTCCAGAAATTCCGATATCCCGTTTGAGATCGTAAACATCATTCAGGCAGTCATGGTCCTTCTGATCTCCGCCACCGCGATCCTCAGCGGATATAAGAAGAAACTCATCATCAAAGAGACAAAAGAATTCGAAGCTGCAGCGAAAAAGGAGGTACAGGCATGAATATCTGGAGTGTGATTCTTTCCCCTGACTTCCTCTTTACCTCGATCCGTGTGATGACTCCGATCCTGTTCGCGGCCATGGCCTGCATGGTCTTCGTGAAAGGCGGCATCGATCCCATCGGAACTGAGGGAATCATGTTAAGCTGTGCCCTTGCGGGACCTGTCGGCGGTTACTTTACCCACAGCGCTCTGGGCGGCGTGATATTCGCAATGGCAGTCGGCGTGGTGCTGGCTTTCGTGTTTGGTTACTTTACGCTGATCCTGAATACAAACCCGGTGCTCGCCGGAATCGCCCTGAATACCTTATCCGGCGGTCTCACGGTCTTTACGACCTACTATCTGACCGGAAATAAAGGTTCCACCCAGAGTTTAAAGAGTCCGGTGATGCCGGAGATCAGGATTCCGCTTATCAAGGATATCCCGGTTCTCGGCGCTATTATCTCCGGACATAATGTCCTGACTTATCTCGGGCTGATCCTCGTGGTCGTTCTCACAGTCTCCTTCTGGAAGACTACCATCGGTCTGCGGATCCGCGCCGTCGGTGAGAATGAGAGTGCCGCAAAATCCGTAGGCTTAAACGTCATGAAATATAAGTACATCGCCCTTCTCATCGCCGGCTGTCTCGCCGGGATCGGCGGAGCATACATGTCCATGGGTTATGTTTCCTTCTTCTCAAGAGACATGATCGCCGGACGCGGATGGATCGGGATGGCGGCGGAATCCATGGGTCTCGGTATTCCATGGAAGATTGCCTGCTCGGTACTGATCTTCGGTATGGCAGATTCACTGGCCGTACGGCTTCAGATGTTAAATCTTCCATCCCAGCTTATTCAGACGATTCCTTACGTGGTTACGATGATCGCGATCGGAATTTATTCGAAGAGAAGTATGTCGGGAAAGAGGAATTGATGAAATTATTTCGAAATTCCGAGCTATTATAAATATAAGTAAAGCTTCTGTATGATCCATTTTGACAATGTGTTTTCTTCCGATCTCTGCCCTGTTTCTTATCCTGAGCAGAGACAGGAAGTGGTATTTACAGCTGAAATGAGGGAGATTTTTTATGAAAGCATGGGAATTTGAACATAAGCTGACGGCGGACGCGGTTCCGCCGGAGCTTCACGACGACAATGAGGCGGACTGGATGGCCTACACGGAAGCCGGCCGCGCCTCCGACAAACAGCTTTTCCACGACTGGGACAATAAGGTTCCGGGATCCAAAGCGCCCTGCGACGTGGTGATCGCCGCGGTGCAGAGCATGCACAACCGGGGATATGATGTGACGGAAGCTGAGAAATTCATGGAGGAAGGCCTGAAGGCGTCCGAGGAAAAGGACGGAGCCGCGATTCAGGTGGCTACCGCGAAGATCTTCCACGCACTGAATGAAGCGCCGAAGGATCCCGCCTCCCCTTACTGGAGCTACAACACCTACCGCACCTTCGCGGATGTAGAAAAAGAGGCTGATTTCGGCCCTGCAGCGCCCTATGACGTCTTTTCCGATGACTTTGCAAAGAAAGTCACCGCAGGATGGATGGGACAGCTCATCGGCGGTTGCCTTGGAACCCAGATTGAAGGTTATACGACAGAGCAAATCCGCAAACGCTTCGGCGAGGTCTACGGATATCTCCGCCGCCCGGAGACATACAACGATGATATCACCTACGAGATCGCCTATCTCGACGGATTCATCGAAAAAGGCTATGACATCACGCCTGCCGACGTTGCCTACAAGTGGCTGGAGCTGATCTCCGACGGATATTCCGCCGAGAAGACGGCCATCGAAAATCTCCGCCGCGGGCTTCTTCCCCCTGAGAGCGGAACAACAAACAACTACTTCTACGACTGGATCGGAGCGCAGATGCGCACCCCGCTTCACGGAATGTTAGCACCCGGAAACCCGAAGCTCGCTGCGAGACTTGCCGCGGACGATTCGATCGTCTCCCACTCCAACAATGGCATGCTGGGCGGGATCTTCAACGCCCTGCTCACCTCCCTCGCTTTCACGGAGGACCATATCCGGACCGTTGTTGAGAAAGCGGTGGACATGATCCCGCATAAGAGCGAATACTACGCAGTCGTAAAACATGCGCTGGATCTCTGCAAGGAAAATTCTTCCTGGGAGCCGGTATGGACGGCCTGCGAGGAGCGTTACAAAGAGTACAACTGGATCCACGCCTATCCGAACGCAGCCGCCGAAGTTATTGCACTCTGGTTCGGAAATATGGACTTTAAGGAGACCTGCCACATCATCGCTATGGAAGGTCAGGATGCGGACTGTACCGCAGCCCCGGTACTGAACGCACTGGCGATCATGATCGGTCTGGATGTCATTGATGACAGCTATATCAAGCCCATCGGGGATAGGATCCTCACGACTATGAGACGGTATCAGGATTTCAAGATCGCTGAGCTTTGTCAGTGGACAACGGATGCGGTGAGGAATGCGGTGAAGAAACAGAAGTAATACGGTTGAGTTTTTGAAACATCTTCTGTCGCTCGGATATTGGTAAGTCAAGCGGATATTCGCAATCCGCTTCGCTACTTGCTCATAACCGAATAACTGCTCCGCAGTTTATCAGAAGGAGCTTGCACTCCTCCTGATACAAGCAAGTCCCCACCCACTGCTTATTGCTTTTCGCAATTGAAGCAGGGGACTTACTTGATTCGGTTAAAAACAGGCTCACTTGATTTCTGGATTTGTATCAAATGGGTCTGTTTTTTTAATTATTTCTTCAATTTTTCTCAGTCCTTAAATATCTCCTTCAGCCTCTTCAGCAGCCCTTCCTCATCATTCTTCCCGATCACCATCGGTGCCCGCCTCCGCACATTCTCCGGCGCATTTCCCATCGCTGCGCCAAATCCTGCCGCACGCATCATGGAAAGATCGCTCTCGCCGTCACCGAAGGCCGCTGCCTCTTCCGGTGAGATTCCGAGTTTTCCACAGAGCGTCTTCAAACCTTCCGACTTTTCCACGCCCGCTGCCGTGATCTCCAGATATTCCGGGTTGGATGCCGCGGACTGAAGATCAGCGAAATCTCTTGCCAGAACCGCCGCCAGCTTTGTCATCACGTCCGGATCTCCCATGAGGAGAAATTTATGAATTCCGCCTTCTGTTTCAAATGTATCTTTAATAGATCCAATTTCAGCCGGAAATCCCACGATTTTCTCTTCCCGCTGCTCTCTCCAATCGTCCCGGTCATCCACGATCCACTTCTCGCCGCCGAAAGTATTGCAGGCAACAGCCGGAAAATCCTTATCCAGCATCGCCTTCAGTTCCAGTGCCCGTTTTAACGGAATCATCTTACTGTAGATCTCATTTCCGTCATCATCAAGGATCAGCCCGCCGCAGAACGCAATGATCGGTGCATGATTCCCCAGCATTCTCTTAATGACCCGCACGCCTTCCGGTGACCGCGCGGAAGTCAGGATAAACGGGATCCCCTTATTCTCAAGATTCAGGATCATCTCCTTCGTCCCCTCCGTGATCTGTCCGTCCGACGTCAGCAGCGTGCCGTCGATGTCACTGAATACGATTTTGCAAGTTTTATCTTTTTCCATCTTTATCTCCATATTTTTGATGTTTATCCGTTGTATTTCCACACCAGTACGACCGCCTGACGCAGTCCGCAGCTTCTCGCGAATGCGCCTTCTCCTATCCCCGCTGCAAAATACTCCTCTCGTTCTCCCGCACTTTCCGTGCCAGCAGCGTATACTGTCTGATCTCTTCCTCTGTAAAATTTCCAAACTTCGCCTGATAGTAATCGTTCTCCGCCGCCTCAAGATCCGGGATCACAACTTCTGATGCCGGAAGAAGTTCCAGTCGGATCTTTCGTTCTGTTCCCCGCCTTCTCGGAAGCTCCGTTACCTCCACCATCTTTTTCGCGGACAGCCGCTGAACCGCCACCGCAAGGTCTCCGCGGCTAAGATCCATAAGATCCGCAAGATTCTTTCTGCTCAGCTCATGGCTTGCATCCTTCAGATATAAAAGCAGAGAAAGTTCCTCCATTGTCATATCATGCTTCAATGCCGCCGACTCCAGATATCTCTCCAGAAGTTTCCGGTCCCGGTATTTATCCACAATGATCCCATCATCGGAGATCACCTCCTGCAGCGCACTGCTCCGCTCCTCTCCGAGCTTCCGGTTTCCGGGGATCGATGCCGGGAAAACAAAGCCGTCCTTCGCTGCATCCACCAGAAAATGGTACACCTGAAGCCGGTTTTTCTCATAATCTTCTTCGTCCAGCACATGCTTATAAAAGTTGTTGTAGTACTCAAACATCATAAGCTTCATCTTCACAGTCTTCGTGATGCTGATCTTCTGGTTCACCAGCGAACCTTTTGTCTTTACATAATAATACACCGGTGTCCTCAGCGCATAGAATGTCTCTGCATAGCGGACATACTCCAGATTGAACATGAAATCCTCACACCAGCTGATCTCCGCATCCATCCGGATCCCGAAGCGGTTTACGAGATCGCGCCGGTACAGCTTATTCCACAGCACTCCATAGTAATAATCCGCCGGATTCTCCATCATAAACGACGCGAATTCCTCCCGGTCGATCACGCAGTCTGACTCGATGTCCCCTTTTCTGGATACCATATCCCCAACGACACGGTAAAAATCGGAGATCACCATATCACAGCCATGTTCCTCTGCCGCCCGGACCATAAGCTTTGTCGCATCCGGCGTCAGCCAGTCATCACTGTCCACAAACTGGAGATATGTTCCCTTTGCCCTTTCAATTCCCTGATTTCTCGTGTCTGAAACCCCGGAATTTTCTTTGTGGATCACCACCACACGCTCATCCGTCTTCGCATACGCATCACAGATCGAGCCTGACATATCTCTGCTCCCATCATCTACGAGAATCAGTTCAAAATCTCTATATTCCTGTCCGAGAATACTGTCCACACAGCGGTTCAGGAATTTTTCCGCATTGTAGACAGGAACAATTATACTGACGGTCGGTTTCATTCTCCTCCTCCATTCTCTATAATAACCTGTTGGAATATCTCCTATGAAATAAATTTACTATACGATCTATCATATCATATTTTTCTCACAATACGCGATTTATTTTTTTTAATTCTCTTGACTTTTGAAAATCTGCGACTATAATAAAGGTCAGTTTCAAATATTTCCTGCGATGATGGGAACGCTCTTAACGAAGGCCTTTCAGAGAGCAGCTGGCTGGTGAAAAGCTGCAGACACCGCGTTACAGACAATCCTCCCGGAGCTAACCACTGAAAGTGTTCCAAGTAGGCTGGTTCGGTTTACACCCGTTAACGTGTTGCCTGTTAATTTTTCATATTTGAAAAACGACGGGATCGAGAGGCTGTTTTTTGACAGCAATAAGAGTGGTACCGCAGAAGTTTCGCTTCTGTCTCTTAAAAATAAGAGACAGGAGTTTTTTTTTGCCAGAAAGCGTTGTCAAGCGGCTGAACAGCCTGCGTGCTCGCACGCAAGGATGTTCAGACATTTGACAACCAAGCCGTCATGAGTAAGCAGGGCGAAAGCCCGGATTACGAATGCCGGCGGAGATTGCGGGAGCACGCAGTGCGGAGCAATTTCCTTTCGCGCACTTTGCCAACACCACCATCAATTCCTTAGTTTCTTATCTGCGAGGGGCAGTTAAGATATATACTTATAATCCATCTATTCTTAAAAGATTTCAGGAGGTCATTATGAAAAAAAGTGCAAAATTATTATCCGCTGTAATGGCAGGCGCTATGGTACTTTCCATGGCTGGATGCGGTTCTTCCAGCAATTCTGCAGAGACAACTGCTGCTGCCGCTGAGACAACAGCCGCTGCTGCTGATTCTTCCGCTGCTGAAAGCAAGGAAGCGACTTCAAACACAGACGCAACCGTAATAAAGCTTGGTACGACCGTAAACGAGCAGGACAGTTTCCAGGTATGTGCTGAGAAATTCGCTGAGCTCGTAAAAGAGCGCACAAACGGCGCCTACGAGATCGAGATCCATCCGAACGGAGCTCTCGGCGATGAGCGTACCATGCTTGAGAGCATGCAGATGGGTACTCTTGATATGGGTATCATCACAAGCGGTCCGTTCGTAAACTTCTCCAGCGCTATGGGCGTTCTTGATATGCCGTTCCTGTTCGCAAACAACGAAGAAGCTTACAAGATCCTCGACGGCGAGATCGGTAAAGAGCTCCTTGCAACTCTTGAAGATGCAGACTTAAAGGGACTTGCTTACGCAGAGCGTGGTTTCCGTAACATCACAAACAGCAAGAAACCGATCACAAACGCAGCAGACGTTGCAGGCTTAAAGCTCCGTGTCATGGAAAACGATGTTTACACAGCAACATTCAAAGCTCTTGGTGTAAACGCAGTTCCGATGGCATGGTCCGACGCTTTAACAGCTCTTCAGCAGGGCACTATCGACGGCGAGGAGAACCCGATCAACGTTATCTACTCCTACAAACTCTGGGAGTCCCAGAAATATGTAACACTTGACCGTCATTCCTACTCCACAGCGATCATCACAATGAGCAATGACCTCTTCAAATCCTTACCGGAAGATGTTCAGACGATCTTCGAGGAATCCGCTCAGGAAGCTGCTGAGTACGAGCGTCAGTGGGTTGCTGATCAGGAAGCTGACCAGCTCCAGGAGATCAAGGATCATGGTATGGAAGTCGTAGAAAACCCGGATGTTGACAGCTTCCGTGCTGCTGTTCAGAGCGTATACGATGCATATCCGGATTACGCTGACTACATCACAAGAATCCAGGATGCTTTAAAGTAATCCCGGTTTCTGGATCGTAACTTTTTGTGCTGATATCCGCTGGCACTGCTTTCGCAGTCGGAATTTCAGCATGTGATCTGACCCGGCTGCCCAGGATCTCC
Organism: Pilosibacter sp. NGB245; assembly: GCF_057397225.1. Classification (NCBI taxonomy): domain Bacteria; kingdom Bacillati; phylum Bacillota; class Clostridia; order Eubacteriales; family Clostridiaceae; genus Pilosibacter; species Pilosibacter sp. NGB245. The sequence goes on from NZ_CM171584.1 coordinate 3,205,273, forward strand.
TGTGCAGCCGGTCCCATCTTAAACACATTTCATGGTTACTGTTCACGATAAGCATTTTCCACACCTGCAGGACCTGCCGCCGGCGTCCCCTTACAGACGCATGGCTGCGGAAAACGCCTGTCGTGAGCAGTAACCGCTCAGGATTTAAAAAGGAGGAAACACCGTTGGCTTTCGTTAAAGGTTTTCATAAACTCAGCGATCTCCTGGACACCTTATGTTCCTACATCATCGTTGTCATGCTCGGCGCCATGGTCATCATCACCGGCGCCCAGATCGTCTGCCGTATGGCATTTACCGCTCTCTCCTGGAGTGAGGAAGCGACCCGTTATCTTTTAGTCTGGTCCTCATTCTTAGGTGCAAGCTGTGTATACAAACACAGCGGCCATATCTCCATCACCTTCATCCAGGATATGGTTCCGGCCGCATTCAGTAAGATCTTAAAACTTCTCGTCCATGTGATCTGCTGCATCCTCTTCGTTGTTGTGATCATCTATGGAATGAAATACTTCGGAAAACAGGGAAATCAGCTGTCCGCAGCGATGCGTCTTCCCATGAAATACATTTACCTCTGCATCCCGGTCGGATGCGGCCTCATGTTCGTCCATGCAGTAGATGCAGTTCTCGGACTCTTATTCGGAAAGGAGGAGGCATAAAATGGCAGCATTATTATTTATTTCCTTTATCGTTCTGCTCCTGATCGGTGTTCCGGTCGCATTCGCGATCGCAGCCGCAGCTCTCCTCGTTCTCTTAAAAGGCGATGTAAAGCTCCTGATCCTCGTGCAGCGTATGTTCGCCAGCACCGATTCCTTCTCCCTGATCGCGGTTCCGTTCTTCATCTTTGCCGGTGATCTTCTCGCAAAAGGTAAGGTTTCCAAGGTGCTCGTTGAGTTTGCTGAGTCTCTGCTCGGTATGTTAAAGGGCGGTCTTTCCATCGTATCCGTCCTTGCAGGTATGTTCTTCGCAGCGATCTCCGGTTCCGGTGCCGCTACAACAGCAGCTGTCGGCGCGACTCTGATCCCGGAGTTAAAGAAACGTGGTTATCGTGAAGACTCCGCGGCTGCCCTGATCGCAGCTGCCGGAACGATTGGTGTCGTTATCCCGCCGTCCGTTCCGATGGTCCTTTACGCCGTTATCTCTGAGGACAGTGTCAACACCCTGTTCCGCAACGGTTTCATCCCGGGTGCTTTGATGGGTGTGATCCTCGTTGCGATCTCCCTCTACCAGGCACGCAAGTTTAACTACCCGAAGGGAAAGCCTTTCTCCGTAGGAAATGTGCTCCGCACCTTCAAGGAAGCGATCTGGGGAATCTTAATGCCGCTGATCATTCTCGGCGGAATCTTCTCCGGTTACTTCACACCGTCCGAGGCGGCTGCCGTAGCGGTTATCTACGCGATCTTCGTCTCCTTCTTTATCTACCGCGACCTTGATTTCAAGGGTCTCGTTGAGATCATGAAGGGAAGTGCAAAGACATCTGCCGTTATCATGATCATCATCGCATGCAGCGGTCCGTTCGGCTGGGTTCTCGCAAACTACAAGATCCCGGAAGCCATCGCAAGCGGAGTATTGGGAATCTCCACAAACAAGTATGTGATCATGTTCCTGATCTCCCTGATCATCCTGCTCGCCGGAGTCTTCATGGAGACCTCCTCCGCGATCATTATTCTTTCCCCGGTGTTCCTGCCGCTTGTCAAGGCCATGGGAATCAGCACCGTACATTTTGGAATCCTGTTCGTAGTTGGTATCGCCATCGGTATGATCACACCGCCGGTTGCCATCAACCTGTTCGTTGCTTCCGGTATCACGGGACTTCCGATCGAGCGGATCTCCAAATCTGTTATCCCGTACCTGATTGGACTGATCATCGTATTCTTTATGATCGTATATGTTCCGCTTCTGATCCCCGGACTTATGTAATCGTATAAGAAATCATAATACGCAAAAAAAGTCCGCCAAACCTTTCGATTTGGCGGACTTTCTATTTCCCCATTCACAAGCCGCTCTCTGCGGCTATATCTTTTTGCAGGACCAGCGTCAGGAAATCACTCCGGACAAGTTTCCCGGAGAACTAAACTGCCTGCGCTTCCTCCAGTGTGGTCGTCTCGTACTTGTCGAGGATCACTCTCTGGATCATGTCCCGTGTTCCGGAATTGATCGGATGGGCGATATCGCGGTATTCGCCGTCAGCAGCTTTTCTGCTCGGCATCGCGATAAACAGGCCTTTCTCCCCTTCAATGACCTTAATATCGTGGATCACGAACTCATTGTCCAGTGTGATGGACACAATTGCCTTCATCTTTCCCTCTTTCTCAATTCTTCTCACACGTACATCTGTTACCTGCATAATAACCTCCCCCATCTGCGCTCTCCGCAGATTTTATGTAATCACCGGCCAGTCAATATTTGAATGCCTGTTTTTCTGCCTTTTGCCGCGCCATCCGGAATATCCCGCTTCCGGCCTGCGGCTCCCTTTTTACAGGGTGTATCTCTCGTTCTTCTCGATGACGATCTTCACATCGTCCGGTTTGCCGATATACGTTGTGTTAGCACGGATCGTGTCGCGGCTCTCAACGATGCAGTTCTCAATAACGGTATTATCCCCAATATACACGTCATTTAAGATCACCGAGTTCTTGATGATACAGTTGTTTCCGATATAGACTTTCTTGAAGAGAACAGAGTTCTCAACAGTTCCGTTCAAGATACAGCCGCTGGATACCAGGCTGTTCTTCACGGACGCGCCCGGATTGTATTTTGCCGGCGGAAGATCATCCACCTTAGAGTAGATATCCGGATACTCTTTGAAGAAGTAATTGCGGACTTCCGGTTTTAAGAAGTCCATATTTGTCTGGTAGTAAGCATCGACGGATGCGATGTTGTTCCAGTATGTATTCAGCTTGTACGCATAGATCCGCTTGAGGCCCTTGTAGCGTACCAGAATGTCCTGTACGAAGTCATATCTGTCCTCGTTCGCGCAGCGCTCGATAAGCTCGATCAGCTGACGGCGGCGGACAACATAGATACCGCAGGAGATCGTGTGGGAATCAGCCACCATCGGCTTCTCCTCAAACTCAACGATCCGTCCGTCCGCGTTCGTCTTCACCATACCGAAGCGGGTCACATCCACATCGCCCGGCATGTCCTTGCAGACAACCGTGATATCAGCTTTCTTTTCGATATGATATTCCAAGACCTTATTGTAGTCCAGCTTATAGATACCGTCTCCGGCAGCGATCACTACATATGGTTCGTGGCTTTTCTTTAAGAAGTCCAGATTCTGGTAGAGCGCGTCCGCTGTTCCGCGGTACCAGTCGCTGTGCTCCGCCGTGATCGTCGGAGTGAATACATACATTCCGCCCTGTTTTCTTCCGAAATCCCACCATTTGGAAGAGCTTAAATGTTCATTTAAGGAGCGGGAGTTATACTGTGTCAGTACGGCAACGCTCTGGATATGAGAGTTGCTCATATTGCTTAACGCAAAATCCACGCTTCGGAAACTGCCCGCGATCGGCATCGCCGCGATCGCTCTCTTATTGGAAAGTTCGCGCATCCGCTTGCTGTTTCCGCCTGCTAAAACAATACCGATTGCTCTCATACGATTCCACCTGCCTTTATAATGTAGCCGCCACTCTCAAGCTCGCCGTTCGGATAATCTTCCGCAGCCGTCGCGCCTGAAATTGCTGTATTCTTGCCGATCTTTACGTTTTCCGGAATTACGGAATGTTCACCGACCGTTACAAGATCAAACTGGTAAACCTTCTGGTCGTATTTGCTCGGTGCGTATTCGCCGACGCCAAGGTGTGCCCCGGCTCCGACCTTTACGTCCTCGGCAATGATGGACTTTTCGACCACAGCACCTTTTCCGATCACACTGTCCTGCATGATGATCGAATCCTTGACCACGGCGCCCTCCTCGATCACAACTCCGGATCCGATAACGGAATTCGTCACCTCACCGTAAATCTCGGAACCCTCTCCGATGATACATTTTGTAATCTTCGCGTCAGAAGAGATATACTGTGGCGGGATACGGTCGCTCTTTGTGTAGATCTTCCAGTATTCCTCATACAGGTTGAACTCCGGAATAATATCGATGAGCTCCATATTTGCTTCCCAGTAGGAACCGAGGGTTCCGACATCTTTCCAGTAGCCATTGTACTCATATGCAAAGATCCGTTTGCCCTGCTCGAAGCAGTACGGGATCACATGCTTTCCAAAGTCACAGCCCGGTTCTTCCGAAAGCTTGATAAGAGCTTCCTTTAATGCCTTCCAGCTGAAGATATAAATACCCATGGAAGCGAGGTTGCTTCTCGGATTCTTCGGTTTTTCCTCAAATTCCGTGATCCGGTTGTTGTCATCCGTGATCAGGATTCCGAAACGGCTTGCTTCCTCGATCGGTACCGGCATAGCGGCAATCGTGACATCCGCATTATTCGCTTTGTGATATTCCAGCATGACCTCATAATCCATTTTGTAGATGTGGTCACCGGAAAGGATCAGAACGTATTCCGGATTGTAGGACTCCATGTACTCCAGATTCTGGTAGATCGCATTTGCGGTTCCAGTATACCAGTCGCTGCCTTTGCTTCTCTCGTAAGGTGGAAGAACCGTAACGCCGCCGACGTTGCGGTCTAAGTCCCACGGAATACCAATTCCAATGTGCGCGTTTAAACGTAAGGGCTGGTACTGGGTCAATACTCCCACAGTATCAACACCAGAGTTGATGCAGTTGCTGAGCGGGAAATCAATAATTCTGTACTTTCCGCCGAAGGAGACGGCCGGTTTTGCCACTTTCTGTGTTAACACACCGAGACGGCTTCCCTGTCCTCCTGCCAACAGCATCGCTATCATCTCTTTTTTTACCATGATATCACCTCTTGCTGCTCTTTTTGTCCCATACACTAGTTTCTTAGATGGTGACTCTATTATAGCATACTTTTTAGAAGATGTGAACAAACTTTTCATCCTTTCAATCCCAATTTTGTGTATATTCTGACATTTTTTTCTTTTTGTACGATAAGCAATACAATACCTATGTTTCTGCTTGGTTACATAAGTACCAAAAATGCCGATTCAAAATTGTATAAACCTATTAATACGTTGGATTAAAGGAAATGAGTGATGACGTATCACAGAATCTATGTTAATATAGTAGATACACTACCTGTGCGGGGAATTTCACAGGCAGAGAATACAATTATGGGGGGGATAAGCCATGGAGAAAAAAAAGGGCTTCCAGATGCCGCACACTTACATCATCATTTTTGGTGTCATTCTGTTCGCGGCTCTGCTCACCGTATTTATCCCGTTGGGTAAATACGACACAAAAGAAATCACGTATATGCAGAACGGCGTGGAAAAAACAAGAACCGTTCTGGATCCGGAAAGCTTCCAGTATATTCTGGATGAAAACGGAAACAAGGTGACCAAAGCAGCTCCGATCTTCGGAACCGAAGACTTTGGCGGTCAAGGAATTTTAAACTATGTATTCGAAGGTATGACCGTCGGCGATAAGAATGGTACCGCTGTCGGAATCATCGCCTTCATTCTGGTCGTAGGCGGTGCCTTCGGTATCGTTCTCCGGACAGGAGCGATAGAAAGCGGCATTATGCGGGTCATCGCTTTGACAAACGGACGAGAGATCCTTCTGATCCCGATCCTCGTAGTCCTGTTCTCCCTCGGAGGCGCAGTCTTCGGTATGGGTGAGGAGGCAATCCCGTTCGTTATGATCCTCGTACCGATGTTTATCGCAATGGGATATGACGCAGTTGTCGGAATTATGTGCTCCTACGTATCTACACAGATCGGCTTCGGTTCTTCCTGGCAGAATCCGTTCGGACTGGCTGTTGCCCAGGGTGTTGCCGGTATTCCGGTCATGTCCGGTGCATGGTTCCGTATCCCGTTATGGATCTTCTTCACAGGACTTACGATCGTCTTCACGATGCGCTACGCGGTAAAGATCAAGAAAGATCCGAAGCTCTCCGTTGCGTATGAGTCTGATGAAGAATATAGAAAAGAATTCGCAAAGAACGGCAAAGAGATGCCGCCGTTCACCCTCGGCCACAAGCTTGTTCTCCTCACGGTCGCTGCCTGCATGGTATGGACGATCTGGGGCGTTGTAAGCGAGGGCTACTATATCCCGGAGATCGCTTCCCAGTTCTTCGTGATGGGTCTCGTTTCCGGTATCATCGGCGTTGTATTCAAGCTGAATGACATGAAAGTAAATGATATCGCAAAATCCTTCGACCACGGTGCTGCCGATCTTTTAGGCGCTGCAATGTGTGTCGGAATGGCGCAGGGTATCATCATCATCCTTGGCGGCACAAGCGCAACCGACGGTACAGTCTTAAATACGATCCTTCACAACATCAGTGACGGAATGCAGAATTTCCCGCCGGTGATCTCCGCATGGTTTATGTATATCTTCCAGTCCGTGTTCAACTTCTTCGTTGTATCCGGTTCCGGACAGGCTGCCCTTACCATGCCGATCATGGCTCCTCTCGCCGATCTTGTCGGTGTCGAGAGACAGGTTGCTGTTGTTGCGTACCAGCTTGGTGACGCCTTCACAAACTTCATCGTTCCGACCTCCGGCTGCCTCTTAGGCGCGCTGGCCGCAGCAAAGCTCGACTGGGGCAAATGGGCAAAATTCCAGATCAAATTCCAGGCTGTCCTGTTTACTTTCGGATCCATCGCTGTGATCCTTGCCGTTTTGATCGGTCTCTCATAAAAATCGGTCTGCCTTCGGTATCAGCCATCTGAAGCTAATTCAGGTATAGCAAAAACCCCGTATCATCCGCGTGACTCGATCGCGGATAATACGGGGTTTTTTTGAACGCTTCCCGATGATATCTGAAGAAGGAGCTAACCGGAGCAAAAAGACTTTCTCCCTTGGGAAAAATATGATAGAATTTACTGAATACGATAGCACCGGCCGCGATACCGGAGAAAGGAGCTTTTAATGATCGAATCCAGCGCGCCTGCCATGAAGGGGGAAAAAACAAAATACCGTCTCGCCGCAGCCATGAAGGAATGCATAAAGACAACTCCGGTCGATGCGATCACTGTCCGCCAGATCACAGAGCGCTGCGGCGTCACCCGCCAGACCTTTTACCGGAATTTTCTTGATAAATATGACCTGATCAACTGGTATTTCGACAAGCTCCTCGCCCGCTCCTTTGAACATATGGGCCGCGGGACCACGGTCCTTGACAGCCTGGAGAAAAAATTTACATATATTCAGGAGGAAAAGGCATTTTTTGCCGCCGCATTCCGCTATGACAGGCAGAATTCCCTGCGGGAGCATGATTTTAAGCTGATCCTCGCCTTTTATGAAAATCTGATCCGGGAAAAAAGCGGCAGACCGGCCAGCCCTGAGATCCATTTTCTTCTGGAAATGTACTGTCAGGGCTCGATCACCATGACCGTAAAGTGGGTTCTCGGTGGCATGGACCTGACCCCGTCCCAGTTTGCCGGGCTTCTCGTCCGCGCGATGCCGGCAGCATTGCGGGATCTGTTTCTTGAGCTTCATCTGCTGTCCTGATCTATTGTTATTTTGCACAATTTTTCCATATCTTTCTTTTGCAATATGTCGATTTTCCTTGAAGTGTTACACTTGGCCTTTTCTGTAACTTTCTTTTTGCCCTTCGGATTTGTTAATATAATAACAAAGGCACAGAAAGCTTTTGAGTTCAAGTATTCATGGAAGGAGTTTTTTATCATGGCAAATCGTATTATGTTAAATCAGACATCTTATCACGGAGCAGGCGCGATTCAGAAGATCGCGAACGAGGCAAAAGCCCACGGCTTTAAAAAGGCGTTCGTATGTTCCGACCCGGATCTCGTAAAATTCAAGGTTACCGCCAAAGTAACCGACATTCTGACCGCAAACGGTCTTGACTACGAGCTCTACTCCGATATTAAAGCAAACCCGACGATCCAGAATGTCCAGCACGGTGTTGAAGCCTTTAAGGCATCCGGCGCTGACTACCTGATCGCCATCGGCGGCGGCTCCTCCATGGATACCTCCAAAGCGATCGGCATCATCATCGCAAACCCGGAATTTGAGGATGTAAGAAGTCTTGAGGGTGTTGCACCGACGAAAAAACCGTGTGTTCCGATCATCGCCGTTCCGACAACAGCCGGTACTGCTGCCGAAGTTACGATCAACTATGTTATCACCGATATCGAGAGAAAACGTAAATTTGTATGCGTTGACCCGCATGACATGCCGATCATTGCGATCGTTGACCCTGATATGATGTCCTCCATGCCGAAGGGACTTACCGCTTCTACAGGTATGGATGCCCTGACCCATGCCATCGAAGGCTATACAACAAAGGCTGCCTGGGAAATGACCGATATGTTCCATCTGAAAGCCATCGAGATCATCTCAAGATCTCTGCGCGGTGCTGTAGCAAACACAAAGGAAGGCCGCGAGGGAATGGCTCTCGGTCAGTACATTGCCGGTATGGGCTTCTCCAATGTTGGTCTTGGTATCGCCCACTCCATGGCACACACACTCGGTGCTGTCTATGATACCCCGCACGGTGTTGCCTGCGCAATGATGCTTCCGATCGTTATGGAATATAATCAGGAATGTACCGGCGAGAAATACCGTGAGATCGCACGTGCAATGGGCGTTGCAAATGTTGATTCCATGTCTCAGGACGAATACCGGAAAGCTGCTGTTGACGCTGTCAAGAAGCTTTCCGCGGATGTCGGAATTCCGTCTGTCCTTGAGGCGATCAAAGAGGAAGACCTTCCGTTCCTTGCGGAGTCCGCACATGCAGATGCCTGCGCGCCGGGCAACCCGAAGGATGCCAGCGTAGAAGACCTGAAAGACCTGTTCCGTAAGATCATGGCATAAAAATGCCTTCTCGCATTTATGAAAAGAGCTCCGGCAAATTGGCCGGAGCTCTTTTTATCTGTCGCTTTTTATCGCATTCACTTCTCACCCATTAGTGCATAATGTCATAAACCACACCGCAGAAGATCTTCACTGCATTCGGAAGAACCTGCTCGTCGATATCGAAGATACGGCTGTGACCCGGGCCAGCTTCGTGGGTGAGGACACGCATGAAGGTCGCCTGTCCGCCCTGTTCCTGGACGCGGTTCATCATGTAGGAGACATCCTCGCTGCCGCCGTTTTTGCTGCTCATTTCCTTCGCAACCGGCAGATGGAGATCTTCCTCGCAGACTCTCTTCACCCGCTCCATCAGCGCTTCACTGCTCGTCAGGGAGTTTGCCGCGCCCATAAGCTTCATCTCACAGGTGCATCCGTGCATTTTTGCCGCGCTCTCGATAATGTTCACTGCGTAATTTTTCATGTACTCGTTGATCTCTGTGGTCTCACCGCGGACCTCGATCTCCATCTTCGCCTCGTCCGCGATAACATTCCGTCCGCTTCCGGCGACAACGGTTCCCACATTTACTCTGGACACGCCGCCGGAGTGACGCGGGATCGCATAAAGGTTTAAGATCGCCGTTCCGACTGCCAGCATGACATTCCGTCCAACCTCCGGTGATCCGCCCGCATGGGCAGATTTTCCGTGGAAGATCACATCATATTTTGTCGTTGCGAGAGAGCCATAGCTTCCCGGAATTACCACTGCCGGATCGTCCTCTTTCTTATTTGTCACATGAGAGCCGATCAGGTAATCCACGCCGTCAAGATGTCCGTTATCAACGATGGATTTCGCACCGCGGACACCCTCTTCTGCCGGCTGGAAGATCAGCTTTACCGTTCCGTGGAGCTGGTCCTTAATGGACATCAGGACCTTCGCCACACCGAGTCCGATGGTGGCATGTCCATCATGTCCGCAGGCATGCATAAAGCCTTCATTTACGGAGTTAAATCCCTCTTTCGCCGGTCTGTGGCTCGGATCATGCTCCTCGAATACGCCGAGGGCATCGATATCAAACCGCATGGCAACCGTCGGGCCCTCGCCGCAGCGCAGGATTCCGATCACTCCGGTCATTCCTCCCTTTGTGTATTTCACGAACTCCGGATCTGCCCCCTGGGCAACCGCGCGCTCATACTGTTCCTCCAGCTTCTCATCGGACGGAACGCCCATTCTGGAATCCTTTTTGCAGACTTGGTCCCCCACGAGCACTTCATATCCGAGATCCGTCAGTTTTCTCGCAATGATGGACGAAGTCCGCATCTCAAACCAGCCCGGCTCCGCATACTTATGAAAATCACGTCTCTGTGCCACAAGATCCCCGGCCATCTCATCGGTCATCGTTTTGATCTGATCATAAATATTCATTCATTTGCCCTCCCGTGTGATGTTTTTCTCTATTATAATGGGCTCGCAGCCAAAATTCCACAAAAACATTTTATTTTATGGGCGATTGATGTACTTTTTATTTATCTTTCTCCATTTTTCTGTTCTTTTGAACCATATTAAAGTATGTGCGGAAGATGCGAAGAAGCTCTTCCACCATCAGAGTTTTTTTCTTGTAAACAAAATTTATTTCCACATTCTCCAGATTTTCTGCTTCCGGAAGATGATACTGTACAATGTCTGGATCCTTCTCAATAATTTCCGGAGGCAAAAATCCGACTGCAAGCCCCTCTCGCACAAAAGAAGTTATTGTTGTAAGCTGATTCGCATAAAAAATCACATTTGGGATTACATGATATCCAGCGAAGTATTCCAGGATAAAAGTATTCAGCTGAGAGGATTTAAATTGAAAGACCATCGGAATTCCTTCCAGTTTCTTCGGTGATATAATTTGACTATCCAGTTTGAAAAATGTCGATGATGCACATAACGCCAATGAAAGTTTTCCAACAGGGATATATGTGAGAGCCGGATCCCTCATCTCCTCCCGGCAGGAAAAACAGGCCGCATCCAACAGATTATTTTTCAGAAGCTGTGTCATATTTACGATAAAATTTTCCTGCATGTTGATCGTCACACCCGGAAGCTGCTCCTGCATATAGGGAAACAATTTCGACAAATGAATGGCTGCAACATTCGGAGCGATTGCAAGGGAAACAGACTTGTCCATCTGCAGCTTCTCAATACTTGTCCGAAACTCTTCATAATGCTCCACCAGACGTTTCGCCTGTTGATAAGCGATATTTCCTGTCGATGTCAGGAACAGATCATTGTGATGTCTTTCAAAGAGCGAAACGCGGAATTCTTTTTCCAGATCCCGGATTGCCGATGAAACTGCCGGTTGGGACACATGAAACTGCTCTGCGATTCTCGTAATATTCAGTTCTTCCGCAACTGCAACAAAATATACAAGTTGTGTCATCGTCATTGTTTTTATTCTCTCCTGATTTTTTGTTTTCAAATTTTCAGTTTGTATTTCTCTTTTTATTGTACCATAAGTTTTTTCTTATAGTATAAAAAAATATATTCTTTTATTTATTTTGTTTTGATGCTACGATATTTCCATGATCATTCTGTGCATAATGATGAACCAAAGACCTTATCTCTGGCTGCAGACAGGAGCAAGGCGAAAAACAAATGTTTCTACTTTTCATACAGGAGGGAATTGTATGACAACGCAAATTGCTATTGTATTGGGGATCATTGCCCTTATGAGTATTTCATTCTTTTTTGAATTGCTGCCACTTGGCTTCACAGCTTTAATGGTACCTGTTCTTCTTCAGGGAACCGGCATCCTCGACGCAAAGACTGCATGGTCCGGCCTGTCCAACACAACAGTTATCACATGGATTGGTCTTTTCATTATCGGCGCTGTTTTTGCAAAAACAAGTTTCACCTACCGCATCCGCGTATTTATTCAGAAAAACACAAAAGGAAGTCCGTTAAAGGTCTTTCTTATGATCATTGCAGGAATCACCGTTATGGGACTTGCAACAACCGCTACTGCTACGATTGCAGCATTAACTCCGATCATCATGGAACTCTGCAAAGATTCCGGACTCAGCGAAAAACGTGTATTCAAATCCGCTGCTGATCTCTGCACCTGGGTCTGTGTACAATGTTTTCCGATCGGAAGTTCCATTACCTACCTGCTTCTTTTTAATCAGTACATTACAGACGCAGGTTCTGAAGTCCAGTACGGTCTTATGGATTTTACATGGATCAAGCTTCCAATGTTCTTCTTCCTGCTTGTTTACTATATCGTCATCTGTAAGAAGTTTGTCGTTGATAAAGAGGCCTCTGCTCGTGCTCAGGAAACGCTTACAGAAGAAATTGATTACTCGACCAAAACTCCATATACCCCTCTTCAAGAAAAACTGGCTACATTCATTTTCCTTGCAAACGTTGTCCTGATGGTCATTGCCACTGCAACAAAGATCGTTCCGGTATATCTCGTATCCACAACATTCGCAGCTCTGGCTGTCGGCCTAAAATTAATTTCTCAGAAAGACGCATTTAATTCTGTAAGCTGGGGGGTAATCTTTCTTGTTGCCGGAACACTTCCGCTCTCCAACGCAATCACTGCTTCAGGTACCGGTGAATGGATCTCCAATCTGTTCAGCAACGCATTCCCGAACCTGACAAACCCGATCATCCTCGCGACAATCTTCTGCTTTGTTTCTATGTTTATTACACAATTCATGAGCAATGCTGCTGTTATCGCGATCTTCTCCCCGATCGCAGCAACCATGGCGATCAATCTGGGGATTGATCCCCGTCTCCTTGTTGCCGGCGTTGCCTGTGGCTCCATTATCTGCTTTGGAACACCGATGGCTGGAACTGCAGAGGGATATGTATACGGTGTCTGCGATTTTAACATGAAAGATTTTATCAAGATTGGCTGGATTCCTTGTGTAATCATGACAATTGCATTTGCCGTATGGGCACCATTTGTTCTCAATATGATCTACTAAAAAAAATTACTTGAAAGGACTTTAAATTATGATTGAATCTACTGCTGAACGCGCTGCTCGCATGAAGGCGCTCGCTGAAAAAGCTGCTTATTTTACAAGCAATCCATGGATCCTCTACCATGAGCCATTTCAGGTTACTGACAATATTTATTTTGTCGGAAACACCTATGTCTCCACCTATCTGATCGACACCGGCGATGGTCTGATCCTGATCGATCCGGCCTTCAAAGAAAGTGTCTATCTTGTTTTTGACGGAATTCGAAAACTGGGATTTCATCCGGAAGATATCAAACATATTTTTCTTTCCCATGGCCATTTCGATCATGTGGCTGCTACCAGATTTCTTCAGGAATACACGAAAGCAAAGGTGTGGATCAGCGAAAACGATGCATTCTTCTTTACCGAACGTCCCGACCTCATCTGTGGAGAGATCCCGCCGTTTACGATCAGCGAATATTATGATTATTCCAAACCATTTGAAATGGGAAATGTAAAGATCGAGTTTAAGCTTTGTGCAGGACACACCCCTGGAACAACGACTTTTGTGATCCATACCTCCCACCATGGAAAACCAGTGATCGCTGCAATGCACGGAGGACTCGGATTAAATGGCCTTACTTATGAAGAATTGGAAGAAAACCGGCTTCCTGCTCATCTCCAGGCTGATTATGTAAATCAGCTTCGTGAAATGATGAAGCTTCATGTCGATATCGTCATCCCTTCTCATAACCATAATTACGATCTGCTATCCCGCTATAAAAATGATGACGGTAGCGGTGACATTTATCTGGATCCAACAGGATGGCAAACGATGTTGCAGGAAATGTTGGAAAAAGCAAAAAGTGTAATTCCGGATCAATTCTCGTAAATAATCCGGATTTCCTTACACAAATATCATATTGAACGCCAAAGATACTGTATGACCATGTTTTTCCTGTCATGCAGTATCTTTTCGTTTCATTTGATCCAATTCCAGCAGTACCCATCATTCTGATGATGTCTTGTCACAAATTTCCACTCCAAAATTCTTCCCCTACCAGACAATAAAAGCGATAAAAAACCGTCTTATGCCCATTTTTCCTTGAATCCACACACAAAATACGCTATACTAGTAGCAGATTGCATTTAAAAAGAAGAGACTATGTAACACACCGTTACAGGAGATGTATTTAGAAGGAGAAACAATCATGCAGTTGACAACAGTCAAAGAGCTCTTTAAAGAGCGTGAGAAATATTTAGACAAGGAGATCACCGTCGGTGGCTGGATCCGCAGCATCCGTGACTCCAAGGCATTCGGCTTTATCGTATTAAACGATGGTACAAGCTTCGATACCTTACAGATCGTTTACCATGATACAATGGCAAACTTCGCTGAAGTTTCCAAGTTAAACGTCGGCGCTTCCATCATCGTAAAAGGTACTCTCGTTGCAACACCGGAGGCAAAGCAGCCGTTCGAGATCCAGGCGACAGAGGTTGTTGTTGAAGGCGCTTCCAGCGCGGATTACCCGCTCCAGAAAAAGCGTCACACCTTCGAATACCTTCGTACGATCCCGCACCTTCGTGCGCGTACCAACACCTTCCAGGCTGTATTCCGTGTGCGTTCCCTGATCGCCTACGCGATCCACCAGTACTTCCAGGAGCAGGGCTTCGTCTATGTCCACACACCTCTGATCACATCCAGTGACTGTGAAGGCGCAGGCGAGATGTTCCAGGTAACAACTCTCGATCTCGATAACGTCCCGAAGACTGAGGACGGCGCAGTTGATTACAGCGAGGACTTTTTTGGAAAGCATACAAGCCTTACCGTAAGCGGACAGTTAAACGCTGAGACCTACGCAATGGCATTCCGCAATGTTTATACCTTCGGACCGACCTTCCGTGCTGAGAATTCCAACACGACCCGTCATGCTGCCGAGTTCTGGATGATCGAGCCGGAGATGGCATTCGCTGATCTTGATGACAATATGACTGTGGCAGAGGGCATGTTAAAATATGTCATCCGCTACGTTCTTGAGAACGCTCCGTCTGAGATGAACTTCTTCAACCAGTTCGTCGACAAGGGACTTCTCGACCGTTTAAACAACGTATTAAATTCCGAATTCGGCCGTGTTACCTACACAGAGGCTGTCAAGCTCCTCGAAGAGCACAACGACGAGTTCGATTACAAGGTATTCTGGGGCTGCGATCTCCAGACGGAGCATGAGCGCTATCTGACTGAGAAGATCTTCAAGAAACCGGTATTCGTTACCGACTACCCGAAGGAGATCAAGGCGTTCTACATGAAGTTAAATCCGGACGGAAAGACAGTTGCCGCTGTGGACTGCCTCGTTCCGGGTATCGGCGAGATCATCGGCGGAAGCCAGCGTGAGGACGATTACGACAAGCTTCTCGCCCGCATGAATGAGCTCGGATTAAAACCGGAAGACTACGGCTTCTATCTCGACCTCAGAAAATACGGCAGTGTCCGCCATTCCGGTTTCGGTCTCGGCTTCGAGCGCTGCGTGATGTACCTCACAGGAATGGGCAATATCCGTGACGTGATCCCGTTCCCGCGTACCGTTAATAACTGCGAGTTATAAGGAAAAACAGCAGCCCGCCGCGTCCTTTCGATGCATGGCAGCCGCAGGGAGCGCACAGACGATCTGTTGCGCTCCTTTTCGATTTTTCCTGATCTTTTACACTGGGAGGAACCTATGAAATTTATCCACACCGCCGATATCCACTGGGGCATGATCCCGGACAGTGATAAGCCCTGGGGCAAAAAGCGGGAACAGGCGATCCGACTGACATTCCAGGGAATCATTGAGGACGCGAGAGACTCCCGCGCCGATCTCCTTCTGATCTCCGGCGATCTGTTCCACCGCCAGCCGCTGGCCCGCGACTTAAAGGAAGTCAACTATCTGTTCTCTACGATCCCCGGGACCAGAGTTGTCATCATTGCCGGAAACCATGACCGGATCCGGAAGAGTTCCGCACTCCTCAGCTTTACCTGGGCGCCAAACGTGACATTTCTGATGGACGAGGACCTCTCTTCCGTCTATTTTGAGGAGCTGAACACAGAAGTTTACGGATTCAGCTATCACACTGCCGAGATTACCGAGGCAAAGGCCGACAACATCTCTCTTCCGGCATCCCGACGTACCCGGATCCTCATGCTCCATGGCGGTGATGCAAAGCATGTTCCTTTTGACCGGAATGCACTGGCTGCATCCCCGTTCTCCTATATCGCCCTTGGGCATATCCACAAGCCGGAGGTTCTCCTGGAAAACCGCATGGCCTACGCAGGTTCCCCGGAACCGCTCGACATGACGGAGACCGGACCGCACGGATATTTTGTCGGGGAAATCGACACCGCAAGCGGTCATGTGACCTCCCTGCAGTTTAAGGAAGTCTGCCAGGCCCAGTATATCCCGTTAGTGGTCAATGTAACTCCTCAGACGACCAACACCGAGCTCTCCCAGATCATCGCCGACGAGATCCGCAAGCGCGGCGCGGGCAATATCTATCGTTTCCGCATCCGCGGCATGCGGGATCCTGATATCAGTTTTGACCTGGATCTTCTCTCCGGTCAGTGGAATATCATCGAGATCCTGGATGAATCGGAACCGCAGTATGATTTCCACGCATTGTTCGCGGAACATCCGAGCGACATGATCGGCTTTTATATCCAGGCGCTCATGAAGGAAGATATGAGTCCTGTGGAGAAAAAAGCGCTTTATTACGGGATCCACGCCCTGCTTATGACAAAAGACGAAAGGAGTCAGCCATGAGATTACTCGAATTACATATCGACGGGTTCGGAAAATTTCATGACCGGACCATCTCCTTCAACGACGGGATTAACATTATCTACGGAAAGAACGAAGCCGGAAAATCCACGCTCCACACCTTTATCCGCGGCATGCTCTTCGGGATCGAGCGCGGGCGGGGACGGGCGGCAAAGAATGACCTGTATACAAAGTACGAACCGTGGGAAAACAGCGGGACCTACGAAGGCTGGCTGAGACTGGAAAAAGATGGGACCATCTACCGCATCGAGCGGCGGTTCCGGAAAGAAAATAAGTCTTTAAAGATCATCAATGAAACGAAAGGTCTTGAAGAGAACGCAAGTCCGGAGTTTATCTCCAGGCTCTTAAACGGGCTCACTGAGACCATGTACAATAACACGATCAGCATCGGCCAGCTGAAGAGCGCCACCGAGGACGGAATGGTGACGGAACTTAAGAATTATATTGCCAACATGAACACCACCGGCAATATTTCCTTAAATATCACAAAAGCCACCGCATTCCTGCGCAACCAGAAACGTTCGCTCGAAGCCGGGCTGATCCCGGAGGCAAGCCGGGAATTCACCTCTCTTCTCGCTGAGATCCGGAATATTGAATCTGAGATCGCCGGCCCGGAATACGAGAACCAGCTCGCCTCCTACCAGAATATGCGGACCCAGGTCAATGGACTGATCGAAAATACCCAGACACAGAAAAAGGATCTGGACGAGAAACTCGCAAACGGAAAGAAAGTCCTGGCAGACAATGGTTTTACAGACCAGGCTTCCGTGGATGCGATGTCCTCCAATGCAGAAAAATTATACAGTGAATACAATATGCTGAATATGGAGTGCAGCAAGAAGTCCAGAAAAGTCCTGTCCGCGCTTACGGCCGTTCTCGGGATCGCAGGACTCGGGGCAGCGGCGGCTCTTGGATATTTCAATCTCACCGCATATCTCCCTGTCTGCGGAGCTTCTGTGGCGGCGGCTGTGATCTTTTTTATCATCTCCCTGATCTTCCGTCAGAAAGATAAAGAATATCACAAAATGTGCGACAGCACCTCGGCGGAACTTGGCGCTCTTCTTGCGAGACATCTCGGAGATTCCGCAGTGTCCGAAGATGCCATGAACGCATTCCGCGCGCGGATGGGCGAATTTTCGAAGCTCTGTGATATGGTCGCCCAGTCCGAGGCGGAAATCCGGAAATTCCTGGAAGATCTGAGCAATCTCCAGACAAGACAGGCCGGCTGCAGCGAAATGATCGAAAAGCAGCAGCGGACCCAGTGGGAACTGGAAAAGAAGCTGGAGCATTTAAGCAACTGCAAGAATAAAGCAAAAGCATTAAAACGGACACTTGCAGAGAATGACCGGATCCACGATGAGATCGTCGCCATCGACCTCGCCCAGGAGACTATGGCAGATCTCTCCTCCACGATCCGTGATTCCTTCGGACTTTATCTGAATAAAGAGGCCTCCCAGTACATCACCGGCATCACCGGCGGGATCTACGACAGCATGAGCATCGATGAGAATCTGAACGTCTTCCTGAACACGAAGACAAAGCTTGTCCCGCTTGAAAATGTCAGCAGCGGAACGATGGACCAGGTCTATCTCGCCCTGCGCCTTGCCGCCGCAAAGCTTCTCACGGGGTCCGGCTCCGAATCCGGAGGTTTTCCGCTGATCTTCGACGACAGCTTTACCCAGTACGATGATGATCGCCTGAAAACAGCTCTCGAATGGCTTGCCTCCGCCTACGGCGGTCAGATCATCATCTTCACCTGCCATCGCCGCGAAGCGCAGATGCTGCGCGCAAGACAGGTGCCGTTTCAGTTGATCGAGATGTAAGATCCTGTCCTGGCCGATCCGTAATTGTTCAGCACCTTCCCGGCTGCGAACAAAAATCCACGTTTTCTGCAAAAAATGTCGGCAGTAGATTAAAACTGCCGACATTTTTATATTTATAAGGATTCCGTCTTTCCACAGCACGCAGTCTTTTACGCATACTTTTCCACAATCGCCCGGAATTCATCCCCATGACCAGCGATCCAGGTCTCCCAGTTCATGTTAGATGCTGCCGCTGCTTTTCCAAGCTCCACGAGAAGCTTCGGAAGATCACGCTCCAGGATCACGGCTCCGGCCTCGCCGAATTTTGCCGCACCGAGTTTATCACTTCCACCGACGAACATCTTAAACGCAGACTCCGGCTTTCCGTCTACGGTCTTTGCTGCGCCCTGGAAACCGAGCGCCGCCGCCTGATGCGCGGAACAGCTGGACGGACATCCGGAAATACAGATCTTCGGAAGAGCGCCGTCCGGAATTCCTGCCTCTCTGACGGCCGCTACAGCCGCTCTGAGCGCCGCCTGGCTGTCTCTGACGCCCTGCTGGCAGATCGATGCGCCGATACATGCAACACTGTTCTCAAAGGCTGTCTGGGCTCCGTCAGCCGTTGCTGCGAGAACCTTCTTTGCCTCGTCTGCAGTCAGGTTGATGATATAGATCGTCTCATGCGGTGCGATCCGGCACTCTGCATCCGGGATCTCCTTTAAAAGTGCGAGAAGCTCTGCCGGTTTTCCAGCCGGGAGACATCCTCCGATCGGATGATAAGCGACTGCGTAGAGCCCCGGCTGTTTCTGGGCAATGACGCGCTTATCAGAGATTTCTCCGGAACCTTTTTTCGTAACCGTTTTTTCTTCCACATGGAGGTCCAGACCGCCTTTTTCTTTCATTTTCTGCACGTTCTCAAGAAACGCCGTCTTTAATCCGTCAACTCCCAGTGTCTCCTGCATGAAACGGGTGCGGGCTTTCGCGCGGTTCTCATAATTGCCGTGCTGGCAGAATGTCTCGATCATGGCGCGGATATAGTAAAGGATCTCTGTCGCCTGGACATGTTCATCTACGAGGACTCCCATCTTATAGCCGCCGCCGAGTCCGCCGGCGATCCGGAGTGTGAATGTTCCGTCCGGATTTGCCATGAATCCCATATCACGGAATGCACTGTGTACAGAATCGTCAGCGCCGTTGCAGAACGCCACTTTCAGCTTTCTCGGCATATGGATCTCACCAGCGATGGAGAGCAGATACTCTGCCGCTGCCTCCGCATACGGCTTTACATCGAAAGCTTCCCCTTTCTGTACTCCGGAGAGCGGGCTCATCATGATATTTCTCGGATTGTCTCCGCCGCCGCCCCGGCTGTAGATCTCGGCATCAATTGCTTTTTCCATGAGGACCGGAACCTGCTCCGCCTTTAAATTGTGAAGCTGGACAGTCTCACATGTCGTAAGCTTCATGAGCTCCACACCGTAATCCTTTACCGCCTCTGTAAGGAATTCCAGGCGCTTTTCCGTCAGGTTTCCGCCTGCCATTCTGAGACGCAGCATATGTTTGGAAGGATCCCGCTGCGCATAGCTTCCGAATCCTCCGGAGATTCCCTTGTATGCCTTCCGGTCGATCTCGCCTTTGTCAAATTTTTCAATTGTCTCCACGAAATCATGGATCTGTTCGCGAAACTGTTCTTCCCATTTTTCATTCATCATGATTGTTTTCCTCTTTCCCCTTTTTCCTTTTCCAGGCTGTACGGATCCTTCCGGTGTCTCACCTTCCGGCGGAATCCGCAGAATTTCTACTCTTTCCAGTGCAGATGATGCAGATGTCCTTCCATCGTCATCTTCTCAAACCCGTTCTGTCTAAGCGCCTCATAGAGCACGATCGCCACGGAATTTGAAAGATTTAAGGACCTGATATCTCCCCACATCGGGATCCGGATACAGTTTTCACGGTTCTCCACAAGGATCTCCTCCGGGATCCCGCGGCTCTCCGGTCCGAACATGATATAGGCGTCCGGATCATACGGAACATCCGTGTATACATGTTCGCCTTTGGTGGTCGCCATGTAGATCTTTGCTCCCGGATTCTTCTTTAAGAAATCCTGATAATCACTGTACACCGTCACATCCAGCTTGTCCCAGTAGTCCAGTCCCGCGCGGACCAGGTGTTTCTCACTGAGCTTAAATCCCAGCGGCTCGATCAGGTGCAGCTTCGTGTTCGTCGCCACGCAGGTGCGTCCGATATTTCCTGTGTTGGCCGGCATTTCCGGCTCGTATAATACGATGTTCATGTTGTGGTCTCTCCTGTCATATAAAAAGAATGTGCTTCGGCTCGTTATTCGCATAAATAAGAATGAATGTGCCTTTTTGTTTAACAGGAAGTTCCATCGGAATTTCCTGTTAAACAAGAAATTTCCCGGCCCGACCACCTTCATGATCAAGCCGGGGAAGCTCCGTTTTCCATGACTGTCCGGTATCCGCACAGTCACAATTCTTTTTATTTCTCTTCGTTCAGGTGTCTCTTTACGAAACGCTCCATTCTCTCAAGCGCACGTTTCAGATCATTTAAGGAGTACGCATAGGAGATTCTCAGATATCCTTCTCCGCAGTCGCCGAACGCAGTACCCGGAACAACGGCCACCTTCTCCTCCTCAAGAAGCTTTAAAGCAAACTCATCGGAAGTCATACCGAATTTCTTGATGCTCGGGAATACATAGAACGCGCCCTGCGGCTCATAGCAGTCAAATCCCATATCGCGAAGTGCCTTTACAAGGTAACGTCTTCTCTGGTCATATGCCTCACGCATCTCGACCACATCATGATCACCGTTTCTCAGCGCCTCAACCGCAGCATACTGGCTTGTTGTCGGCGCACACATGATCGCAAACTGGTGGATCTTTAACATCTGTTTCAGGATGATCTCCGGCGCACATGCATAGCCGAGACGCCATCCGGTCATCGCGAAGGATTTCGAGAAACCGTTGATCAGAACGGTACGCTCCTTCATTCCCGGGAATGCGGCGATCGTGCAGTGCTGTCCCTTGTAGGTAAGCTCGGAGTAGATCTCATCGGAGATAACAAACAGGTCTTTCTCCACGCAGACCTTTGCGATCTCCGCCAGATCTTCCGCCTCCATAATGGAACCGGTCGGGTTGTTCGGGAACGGAAGCACCAGGACTTTCGTCTTCGGTGTGATCTTTTCCAGGAGTTTTTCTTTTGTCAGGCGGAACTTGTCCTTCTCCTCAAGCTGGATCGTAACCGGAACACCGTCCGCCAGGATCGTACACGGAGTGTAGGACACATAGCTCGGCTGCGGGATCAGAACTTCGTCTCCCGGATTTAACATCGCGCGAAGCGCGATATCGATCGCTTCACTTCCGCCGACGGTTACCATGACCTCTTTGTTATAGTCATATTCTACGTCAAAACGTCTCTTTAAATAGTTGCAGATCTCGATCTTCAGATCTTTTAAGCCTGCGTTGGATGTATAGAAGGTACGTCCTTTTTCCAGAGAATAAATGCCCTCTTCACGGATATGCCACGGAGTATCAAAATCCGGCTCGCCGACGCCTAAGGAGATTGCATCTTTCATCTCACTTACAATATCAAAGAATTTACGGATCCCGGACGGCGGGATCGTTACGATTTTATCAGATAACGGGTTTCTCACGGTGTAATCATCATCCTTTCATCCCCCGGCTTCTCATACATGATCGTGCCGTGGTCCTTATATTTCTTGAGTACAAAATGGGTCGCTGTGCTGAGGACGGAATCCATCGGGGACAGTTTTTCAGATACAAACTGAGCGACCTCACGCATGGTCTTTCCTTCGATGATCACGGTGAAATCAAACGCACCGGACATCAGATATACGGAATTCACTTCGCTGTACTGGTAAATACGCTCCGCGATCTTGTCAAATCCCATTCCTCTCTGCGGAGTTACTTTCACTTCGATCAATGCGATCACTTTCTCGTTTCCGGTGTTATCCCAGTTGATCATGGTGTGATATCCACAGATAATATTTTCTTTTTCCATGTCCGCGATCTCATTCGCGACGGCTGCTTCACTCTCGCCCAAAAGGGCGGCCAGATCTTTCAGATCAATTCGGCTGTTCTTTTCAATGATCGCCAAAATTTTTTCACGCATGATAAATCCTCCTTGTTACATATCTGTTCAGTACTTTCACCTGAGAAATCTGCCGCCGGCATTCTCTTATGGGCAGCAGTTTCTTACAAAGTCATAGCAGCGATTACAGGTAAATCCATATTCCGACCGGCTGTCCAGGCAGGAAAGCTTTCTCCCAGTCAGATCACTGTCATACACATTCTCCTGTGATCTTATAGATTTCATCCTGTGCCGGGCGTTCCAGAAATCCTGTTGTTCCGATCCCGGTCATCTTTCTCGCGATACCTTTTTCCACTTTTCCGATCACTGCGGACGGGATCCCCGCCTCGCTTAAGATCCTCACGGCATCCCCACCGTTTTCCACCGCCATCAGAAGGCATTCTCCCGATGCGAGCCGGTATGGATTCAGGTCAAAAAGTTCACAGATCTCGATTGTTTCCTGTGCGACCGGGATTTTCCTCAGTTCAAAGGAAATTCCCTGCTCATACGCTCCTGAGATAGTCCAAAGGGCGGCCAGTATGCCGCCCTCCGAAATTTCTTCCCATTCTCCTGCGCCGCAGGCATCGAACATCTCCGGAGTCAGTTCTAACTTTTTATCTGCCTGCTCCCGGATCCGCTTGACAAACCATTCCGGGAATCGGGCCGATATCTCTTTTTCTTTTGCCGACAGAGCCGCCTTCACACCGTTTTTTCCGATCGTCCCTGCGACTACCAGATCCTGTCCCGGTCTGAAGATCCCCGCTCCGTTGGGTTCGCGCTCAATTTTTCTCATGATTCCGGTCTCTCTTCTATGCGGCCTAAGCCGCGTTCTCACCCATTCCAGGGCCATAATTTTCGCCCGGCTGCAGTCCGGCAGTTTCAGCAGGTGCCTGTGTTTCCGGCGCCTCTGTCTCAACCGGTGCCGGCGCCTCTGTCTCGGTCGGCGCTGCCGTCTCAGTTGGCGCTGCCGTCTCGGTCGGTGCCGGTGCTGCTGTCTCAGCAGCTCCCGTTCCTACACGGTAAACTGTTTTTGACGCATTGTATGTGTCAGAGTTCAACAGAGTACGTTCCTGCAGCTGTCCATCCACATATACGCACTTATATAATTTCGACTTTAATCCCGTATGCCCGGATTCCACTTTCACGCGCTTTCCGGCCGGAAGGCTCGGATCCTGGATCTCCTGGGTTGGTGACGGCACAGTCTGAAGTGTCTCTGACTCAAATGCCAGAGTGCGGTTCGACGGTCTCGTCTCTTTTCCGTAGATCGTGAACGTCAGTGTCTTTCCCTGTGTGTATCCCTCGATATAGATCGGGGTATCATAAGGATTCTTCACCTTCAGGTCTTTGTAAGTTCCGGCAATCGCCGCATCCATAGACGGTTTTACATAGCTGACCGACATGGAATGATTCTGGCGCTGAATGATCTCCAGCTCCGCGTATAAAGCCGCGTTGTAGAGAGTTGTAGAGATCTGGCAGACACCGCCGCCGATACTGTCAACAGACCGGCCATTCTCATAAGCAGTCGCCGTCTTATATCCGTTTTCCAGTGTGAACGGATGCATACACTCATACCCGGAAAGAACCTCTCCCGGCATCAGCACATGTCCGTTGATCTTTCCCGAACCTACTGCAAGGTTTGTGGATCGGGAAGCACCGCTGGTCGCAAAGCTCGTGGAAAAAGTTCCGAGAACATCCTTGATCGTCGCGAGATCTTCCTCCGTCACCTTCGGCTTATCCACAGTAACGGACGCCTCCACA
Source organism: Pilosibacter sp. NGB245 (assembly GCF_057397225.1). Taxonomy (NCBI): domain Bacteria; kingdom Bacillati; phylum Bacillota; class Clostridia; order Eubacteriales; family Clostridiaceae; genus Pilosibacter; species Pilosibacter sp. NGB245. Next base: position 3,229,544 of record NZ_CM171584.1, read on the forward strand.
CGGATCGCGCCTGTGTCCTCACTGTTCAGCGCCTCATTAAGGGCCGCTTTCGTTGCGTCCATATCTACTGTCACACCTTCTTTTGAAGGTGTGATCTCAAACTTTCCGTTCTTTCTCGTGATCGTTGCGTCGACAGCATCCGCCACCGCAGAATCACAGTTCGCGGATACGAAAGAAGAGATCTTATCCTGATCCACAGAGAGATCCAGCTCGATCTTCAACGGATTTACCTCAAGGTCTTTCTTTTTCATATACCTTTTTACAAGATTTCCCTTCAGCTCTGTCCCCTGGATCGCTTTCGCCACCTCATCCTGATTATCCCAGGCAACGCCAAGCGTCTTCGCATCGGATTTCGCCTCCGCGCCATTTACCACAAGTGTGATATCCTGATTTAGTTTTTCATTTACATAGCTTTCGATCTGCTTTTCGGCTTCCGCTTCCGTAAGTCCGGAAAGGCTGACGGCTCCAACGGAGACCCCATCCGGGATCCGCTCATCTGCCAGTGTGGAAACCGGGGCGATCCAGACAAGTCCGGCGCTCAGTAACGCCGTCACACCTGCGATCCACACATTTTTTTTCATTCTTTTTTCCTCGCTGATATCTTTCTGCTGCCTGATATATCCCAGGTCTTTTCTCATCATATTAAAAGATAGAAAGAAGGGAACCGAGAATCATCGGCACTACCATTGCAAGTACGACCAGCACGATCACGATGGTAGAGAAAATCTTTCTTGTTTTTTTGTTATTCATGTTAAACAAACCATTCACCTCTTCTTGCTTTCCATTCCGGTCCGCATCTCACAGCTCTCATCAGCTGTCATGCCGTTTAATAGTCATTCTTCCAGCGTTCCCGAAATCTATCCCTGTTTTTTCGCATTTTCCGGTATTCTTCCATACTGGAAAATGATCTTGTCGATCATCCGGGAGATTTCATTTCCGGACATGTGATCGATCTCGACAGTTATGTCTATTCTATGATATTTTAGTAAATCCTGCAAGTGTTCTTTTTGCCTTTTAGACGCCGTCCGTTCCTTTTTTGCCTTATATTGCAGCATTTTTGCGGTGAAGAGTTCCGGGCGCTCTTTTCCGAACCTTCTTTTTAATTCCTGGTAGAGATCATGGGCGGCATAAGCGTCGGAAAGCGCGCGGTGTGCCGTGTCCTGATGAACGCCAAAATATGCGCAGGCAGCACCCAGATTTTTCTTTTCCGCTCCCGGCATCAGATAGCGGCAGAGCTTCAGCGTATCAACCCCATATTTCTCGAATTTCCGCTTCTGGTTTACCGCAGCCTGAACAAGGAAACCGTAGTCGAAAATGATCTGATGTCCAAGGAGCGGGAGATCTTCCGTGAAGTTTAAGACCTCATCCAGGATCTCATCGATCCCCGGTGCATCCTTCACCATATCATCCGTGATCCCCGTCAGCTCCACGATCCTCTCCGGGATCTCCCGGTGCGGGTTTACCATCGTATGATAGGTGTCCACTGCCTCGCCATCTATCACCTTCACCATACCGATCTCCGTGATCTTTTCATGGCGTGCACCGATCCCTGTCGTCTCAAGATCCAGTGCGACATAAGAATTTATCATTTCATCTGCCATGTCTCTTCTCCATCCTTGTATACAAAACGCACCGCTCCCGCATTCCCAGACAGCGGATCCCACTTTTTATAATCAAACAGTACAAACGTCCCATCTTCCATATGTTCCAGATGAGCCATTTTCGCCATCTGCCTCGAATCAAAGCCAGCGTAATCCGTGAGCCATTTTGGATTTTCTTCCTCCGCCATGAAGAATTCGCGGACTTCCTTTTTGTACGGAGACTGGTCGCTGGCAAAGGACGGACGGCTCTTGATGTTTTCGCGGACATAGAGGTCATACATTAAACTGTCACGGAAGTCCGCTAAGGACGGCTGTCCGGTTTCCGGGACCTTTGCAGCCGTAACATGATCCCGCTCTTCTTCCCTCATATCCTCTTCCAGGAACCGGTACAGGATCTCATACCTGGCCAGTCTGCTGTGGCTGATCCCGGTAAGGCCGTTCTTCTCATAGTATTCCGCCAGATTCACAAAAATCTCCGATGGTCTCTGGAATCTTTTCTCCAGCAGCTTCATCGTCGCCGGGAACTGGCCGCTGTTATAGTAGACCTCGACCATGTCCTCCACGCCTTTCAGACGGATCACATCGCTGTAAGGAAGCCACTTTGTGGAAAGCACTTCATATGGCGGGATTCCCCGGTATTTCAGATCATATGCCGCAACCTGCTCCTCCATGTAGGATCCTTTTAACACCTTTAAGAACCCCATCTGGAGCTGATCCGGACGCATCCGGTAAACGTCATCAAATGAGCGCATAAATGATTCATAGTTCTCATAGGGAAGTCCCGCGATCAGATCAAGGTGCTGGTGGGTATTCCGGTAATCGTAAACACGGTCCACCGCCCGTTTCAGTTTTACCAGATCCATGTGCCTGTGGATCTCCCGGATCGTGTCCGGATTTGTAGACTGGACACCGATCTCCAGCTGGATCAGACCCGGGCGCATCTTTCCGATCAGTTCCAGCTCCTCCTCGTCAAAGATATCCGCGGAAACCTCGAAGTGGAAGTTCGTGATCCCGTTATCATGCTCCACAAGGTACCGCCAGATCCCCAGCGTGTGTTCTCTTTTGCAGTTGAAGGTGCGGTCCACAAATTTGACCTGTGGAACCTTGTGGTCCAGGAAAAACTGCAGTTCCGGGAGTACCAGATCGAGACTCCGGAAGCGCACCGTCTTATCGATGGAAGAAAGACAGTAACTGCAGGAAAACGGACACCCGCGGCTGCTCTCATAGTAGACGATCCTGTTCTCGAATCCTGCCATATCATCATAGTAAAATGGGATCTCATCGAGACTGAGAAGACGCTGCGGACCATGTTCCTCGATCTCGCAGTTTGCTGCGCGATAAGTAATTCCCGGAATCTGACTTAAGTCCAGACGATCTGAATGCGCATTTTCTCCTTCGGCATTCTCCGGCATCCGGGTATTTTCCGCACAGCCGGAAGTTTCCTCCTTTGCCTGTCCCCTAAAGCTTTCACCTGTATATCCGTCCGGTACGGACGTTTTTTCTCTCTGAAGATAAGCACGCACAAGCTCTGTGAACGTCAGCTCGCCTTCCCCGCGCATGATACCGCGAACATCCGGCTCTCGCGTCAGCACTTTTTTCGCATCATAGGACACCTCCGGACCGCCAAGCCAGATCTCCGCCTCCGGCAGCACTTTCTTTACGTCCCGGACGATCTCCATGATATAGGAAATGTTCCATATATAGCAGGAAAAGCCGATAAAATCCGGCTTTCTCCTGTAGATATCCTGTAAAATTAAATCCATCTGATGGTTGATGGTATATTCTCCGATCTCGATATCCGCTCCCGGGATCTTTGTCCGCGCAAACGCGCGCAGACTGTATACACCAGGATTTGAGTGGATATATTTGGCGTTGATCGCCGCCAGCAAAAATTTCATTGATTCCTCCGTTATACCCGGTACTCGATCTTGCGTCCTGTCGGGTTATACTGATAATACCGCACGCCAGCTGCATTTAACATTCTCTTGGACGCCCGTGTGGACGCATCGTTCGCGTACTTGTCGCTCTCGTAAACGATCGTCTGGATACCGGCCTGGATGATCGCTTTCGCACACTCATTGCACGGGAACAGGGTCACATAGAGTTTGCTTCCTTCCAGACTGCCGCCGCGGTAATTTAAGATCGCGTTCAGCTCACTGTGCGTCACATAGAAATACTTTCTGTTGTACGGGTCCTCATCCATCTTATCCCACGGGAATTCATCATCGGAACAGCCTTTCGGAAATCCGTTGTAGCCCATGGACAGGATCTTATTGTCCTGACTCACGATGCAGGCACCTACCTGCGTATTCGGATCTTTGGATCGCATTGCGGAAAGCTTCGCAACTCCCATGAAATATTCGTCCCAGGTAATATATCCGTCTCTCTTCTCTGACATGGTTTCTCCTCCATCTCTGTGATGATCTATTATTGTATCACGATGTAACTGTTCCATGGATTTTTACACATTTATAATATGATATCCCGCTGCCTTGCACAGGCGGTTCATGATCGCCTGGCCAAGCTGGTCCTTGGAAAAGCTCTCTGAGAAGATGCAGTCTACCTTGCGCGCATCAAAGTCACGCAGCACCGCAAACAGGTTGTGGGCAACTGTCTCCTCATGTTCTCTGCTTCCGATCACCTCAAGATTTCCATCCAGATACAGATCCCGGCTCTCCTCGGTGCAGATGATGCCGACTTTCTTTCCCTCGGCCTCCGCCTTCTTTGTCTGCTCATTGATATAAGCCACGACCTTGTCCATATCGCCCTCGACCAGCGTCATGTCCGCCTTCGGGGCATAATGGCGATACTTCATTCCCGGCGCTTTCGGCTTAATATCTCCGCTCACCGGTCCCAGGATCACCGGATCGATATCAACCTGCCCCAGTGTCTCACGGAGCATCTCGATCGTGATCGCCCCCGGTCTTAAAAGTGTCGGAACCTCACTCGACACATCCACGATCGTGGACTCCACGCCGATCCCAACGGCACCGCCGTCGATCACCATCTCGATCTTTCCGTCCATATCTTCGATGACATGTTCCGCCTTTGTCGGGCTCGGTCTTCCGGATGTATTGGCACTCGGCGCCGCGACCGGAACTCCCGCCAGATGGATCAGGCAGTTTGCCACCGGGTCAGACGGCATGCGGACCGCAACGGTGTCAAGACCACCGGTCGTTCCGTAAGGCACAATGTCTTTTTTCGGAAAGATCATGGTCAGCGGGCCCGGCCAGTATTTTTCCGCCAGTTTCCGCCCGGCTTCCGGGATTTCCTTTACGATCGCCGGGAGTTCCTCCATACAGGAAATATGGGCGATCAGCGGATTGTCGGATGGACGTCCTTTTGCCGCATAGATTTTCTTTGCCGCTTCCTCATTTAACGCATTCGCGCCGAGACCGTAAACAGTCTCGGTCGGAAATGCCACAAGGCCGCCGTTTCTTAAGATCTCTGCCGCCTCCAGAAGCCCCGGATTCTTTTCCAGTGCTTCTCTTGTCTTTTCTTCTTTTCTGATGCGAACTACTTTTGTATTCATATTATGCACTCTCGATTCTCTTATCAATAATGTTTGGAGCCGGAGTCTCTTTCCCCACGCTCTCAGAACTGCCCTGCGCCTTGAAATTCGCAGTATTTCTGCATGATCCCAGTTTTTTCTAATGATAAAGGTGCTGCACAAAACGCAGCACCTTACTTTGTTTAATTGCGTATTCAGTTTAGCACATGGATGTTATGGTTGCAACAGATTTCCGGCGGATTTACTGGCTCTCCGTCAATCCTTCCGTTACAGTACACGGGCACTCCATGCCCGCGCACTGTAACAGGGTTTTGCCGATGCTTCGCATTCCAAATCGGCAAAATCCGCGACCATAACGGTATCATACGGAATTTTCAGTTCAGAAAATTCCTATCCGTGAAAAGTAACATCCTTCCATCTTCTTATCTCTTTCAGTCCGGAAAGGATCGACTCCACAAAACTGTCGTAGATCTGATTGCCTTTCTCTGCCGTTGCCCCGCTCGGGTCTCCGCCGATCCCGATCGGCTTTCCATCCTCGGTTTCCCACTCTTCCGATACCCAGCCGAGTGTGATCGGTCCGTAAACAGTGAACGTCTTGTTTCCCATAAATTTCTTCGGGATCCCCGCCTCAGAGGTCTCCAGTTTTACCGTCTCCGGCCGTTCCGCGAGGACCATCGATGTCTCCATCTCTCCTCCATGGAAATCCCAGACATTTCCAAGTGTCACAGTATCTTTCACCGCCTGATTGCCAAAAAATGCACCGCAGTTGATGATAAATACGGCAATTCCAAGCTCACTTCGAAGTTCTCTGCTCAGCACCTGGATGATCGGAGAATTTCCGCCGTGGCAGTTTAAGATCGCGATCTTTTTAAAACCATGATGAGCCAGCCCTTTGCAGATGTCATACAAAACGTGGTAGAATGTGTCCGGTTTCAATGTCACGGAGCCGCAGAAATTGATGTGTTCCGTGCTGAGTCCCACCGGAATCAGCGGGAAAATGAGCATCGGATAGTCCGGGATCTCCCGGTCCAGCGCTTCCTTGATCCGTCTCGCTGTTCCCTCTGCAATGATCTCGTCCGTGCCAAGCGGACACTGGTTTCCATGCTGCTCCAATGCCCCTACCGGGATCATGACTACCGTCTCATCTTTATCGACCTGTTCCATTTCCAGTCTTGTCAGTTCATTATAGTACCTTACCATTGTTTTTTCTCCATTCAGTGCCTTCAAACCAATGTTTTCTTACAGTCAGCGCAGTAAATGCGCAGACCTACTGAATCGTTTCAGTTTTCTTCTCTCTGTGGATCCCGGAATGAATGATCGCACTGACATGCTTGTATACAAGCGCCGTCACGATCGCATTCAGTCCGCATTTTACAATGTTAAACGGGATGATTGCGAAAAGAGCGAATGTGTAAAGGTTTGTGATCGCCGGGTTGATCTTTGTTCCCATCGCGATGATATTCTCGATTCCGCCGAAAGCAACTTTTGCGTAGAACGGAAGAGTGATCGCACAGTTTACAAATACTGCACCGATAACTGCACAGAATACACCGACAACAAGAGCGATCATCGCTGTCTTTTTCGTCTTATGTCTGCGGTAGATCAGAGCTGCCGGCACGGAGAACATACAGCTTCCGATGATGTTTCCAAGCTCACCGACATAGTAAGTGCTTGTTCCGTTTAAGAGCAGTTTTAAAAGATTCTTCACGATCGCAATGAGTGCCGCCTGTGCCGGTCCCATGGCGAAACCACCGATCAGTACCGGGAGCTCTGCGAAATCCAGTTTATAAAACGGCGGTGCAAACGGAACTGCCACCTGGATCGTCTCCAATACGGCTGCGAGTGCGCTGAACATGGCGATCAGCACGATGTTTCTGACACTTAATACTTTGTTCTGGTTCATAATGATCCTCCTTGTACGTGTTGTTCTTCTGCAGAAATACCGGATAGGGGCACGGTATCGTAACAAGGAATTGCTGTGCAGGAAAAAATTCATCGGAATGTGCCCCGGCACGTTCTCGTTGTTATACAAAAAAGATCCCGGACAATTAAAAAAGTCCGGGACCTGTATCTACTATATCCTGTCATACAATTTCTTCTCTCATCCAGACTATACTGTCGGTTTTGGAATTTCACCAAATCAGCTGCTCAGCGCAGGTCGCGGACTATACCGCCGGTGGGGAATTTCACCCCGCCCCGAAGAACGATATTTATTTGTTCGATAACAGAATATCACATTTTTATTTGCTATGCAATCATTTTTTATCCGTGCAAGTTCCCCCTTAGCGGAAATGTCCATAGGAATGTCCTGCTGCCATTCCGCCGCGAAGCTCCGCCATCTCGCTGACAGTCACAAGCTGGTAACCTCTCTTTGTAAGCTCCGGGATCAGCGTCTCCGCTGCGATCGCGCTCTGCTCATAGAGATCATGCATCAAAACGATATCCCCGTCTTTGACCTGGCTTAAAACGGTATCGATCGTCTTCTGGGCATTTCTCGTCTTCCAGTCCAGAGTATCTACCGACCATACGATCGACGGCATTCCTGCCTTCGCAAGAACTGCTTTGCTCGCATCATTGATCTTTCCTCCCGGCGGGCGAACTCCTTTCGGTGCATTTCCGCCTGCTGCAACGATCGCATCACGGGTCTGGTTTAAGCTCTGCAAGATCTGACCTTCGGACATATTTGTGAGATATGTATGCGCCCAGGTATGGCTGTTCGTCTCACATCCGAGATCCGCCATGCGCTTTACCGTGGATGCATAAGAAGCCACACGATTTCCAACCATAAAGAACGTTGCTCTTCCGCCATTCGCCTCCAGCGAATTCAGAATACGCTCTGTATATTTGGATGGTCCGTCATCGAAAGTCAGCGCCACCATCGGTCTTGTTGGATCAATTCCTCCATTCTTCGGTCCCTCCGGAGCTGCTGCATCTTTTTCTGTCACAGTAACCCAGATTCCGTCCACGCGAAGTCCCTGTCCTTCTGTTCCGGCAGTCTCACCATTTTTTACCGGAGCTGTCCATGACCCATTCTGGAATACTGAGTAATAAACATCATAATGATCTTTTAACTGCCCTGTGAGCTCCATCCGGATCGCCTCGAGCGGCATCCCCGTCTCGATCGTTCCGGTCTCCGCCATATTTTCCTGCCAGGAAAGCCAGCCGGAACCGCTTAAATTTACCTGATAAGAAAGTGTTCCGCTCATTCCCTCCGGCTGTCCGGAAAGACTCGCCCGGATCGCCGTCACATAAGTCCCGTTTCCGGCACGTTCCGCCGTCTGGTCTCCGTGGTATGCGCTCCAGCCGACTCCATGCTCAAATATTCCGTACACAGCTCCCATATCTGCCGCATATACCGGTTTTGTGTTCATTCCTGCTGCCGTAAAGCATACAGCGACGGCCGCAGCTGCCCCACAGATTGCCCGTCTGATTTTTTTCCAATCCATTTGTTCCCCTCTTTTCTCTGATGCTTTTCACCATATTTCCTATTTCCATATTCTAACATGAAAATACAAATAAAGGTATCTTTTCCGCGTTTTTTCTCAATCTTCATAAAATCGTCAGAATTTAACTATTCACACCGTCACAGTTACAGAAACGGGGCTATTTCGAATTGGTTTTTCGATATAGCGAACACGGCTGTCAGCTGCTGTAAAACGGTACCCGCCTGTTTCATCACTTGCGCACAGCATAGCGCAAACTTGCCTATCCCGTATTTTTCCTGTATAATAAGATAGTATGACTTACAGGGGTTATTATCGAAAGGAGTAACAAAAACATGATTCAGAATCTGAACGAAGAATTATTTTCTTTTATCAAAAAGAGTCCGACTGGTTTCCATGCTGTTCATGAGCTGGCAAACTACCTGACTGAAGCAGGCTTTGAGTGCCTCGCTGAGGGAAATACCTGGAACCTTGCTGAGGGCGGCAAATATTTTGTAACCCGCAACCAGTCCGCGATCATCGCATTCAAGGTATCCCGCAAAGATTATTCAGGCTTCCATATCGCGGCAAGCCACAGCGACTCCCCGACTTTAAAGATCAAAGAGTCCTCCGAGATGAATGTTGAAAACCAGTATGTAAAATTAAATGTTGAAAAATACGGCGGAATGCTCTGCGCTCCGTGGTTTGACAGACCACTCTCCGTTGCAGGCCGTATCATCGTAAAAGATGGTAATCGTCTCACAACAAAGCTGATCAATGTTGACCGCGATCTTCTCATGATCCCGAACCTCGCGATCCACATGAACAGGGAAGTAAACGACGGTTATAAATACAACATCCAGAAGGACATGCTCCCGTTATACCGTATGAGCAATTCCGGCAAGGCATTTAAAGAAATGATCGCCGAGGAAGCCGGTGTTTCCGTTGATCAGATCAAGGGAATGGATCTTTTCCTCTACAACCGCATGGAAGGTACGATCTGGGGCTGCGACGGCGAGTTCATCTCCGCTCCGCGTCTTGACGACCTTCAGTGTGCATTCACATCCACGATGGCTCTGTTAAACAGTGAGAGCGACCGCTGCATTCCGGTCGTTGCCGTATTTGATAATGAGGAAGTTGGAAGCGGCACAAAACAGGGCGCCGGCTCCACATTCCTTTATGACATCCTTCGCCGCATTAACCGCAGCCTTGGAAGAACAGAAGAAGAGTATCTCACTTCCCTTGCTTCCAGCTTCATGGTATCTGCGGATAACGGACATGCTGTACATCCGAACTACGCGGATAAGACAGACCCGACAAACCGCACATACTTAAACGGCGGTCTTGTGATCAAACACAGTGCAAACCAGAAATACACAACAGACGCTGTTTCCGCTGCAGTTATGCGCTGCCTCTGCGAGCGCGCAGGTGTTCCGTATCAGGAGTTCTTAAATCGTTCCGATATTCTCGGCGGTTCCACTCTCGGAAACATCTCCAATGCACAGGTTTCCTTAAACACAGTGGATATCGGACTTCCGCAGTTAGCGATGCACTCTCCGTATGAGACTGCCGGTTCCAAGGATATGGCTTACATGGAAAAGGCATTTGAAGAGTTCTTCAAATCTGCGATCCGCGCCGAAGGTGACGGTACACTCGTACTCGAATAATTTTTATAAAAATGCTCCGCCGGAAATTCTCGCATTTCCGGCGGTTTTTTATCCTTCCAATGCAGAGGCACGCCGGAAATGTTCCTTTTCATATTTTCGTCCTGATCAGTATTTCACTATTTGTGCAGTTTCCCATGATCATTTTCTGCCATTCAGATACTCCGCCACTCCCATATGGATCGTATATGCCAGCTTATCCTGATATTCCCCGCTGTTCAAAAGTCCTGCTTCCTTTCGGTTGCTCAGAAACCCGCACTCCACGATCACGATCGGACATTTCACATGCAGAAGAAGATAATAATTGCCATTTGCCTTCGGAAGTCTCCGGTTCTGTTCTCCAAGGACATAGCTGAACCTTTTCTGCAGGATTTCCGCCAGCGCTTTGCCTTTTGCTGAATCCCGGTAATAAAATACCTGGCCGCCGGACACGGATTCTTCATGATAACTGTTCTGATGGATGCTGACCACAAGATCCGCGCCGCTCTCTTCAATGATCTCGCACCTTTTTTTCATATCTGCCATTTTTTTCCGGCTATCCGTATCTGAATAAAGTCCTGTATCCGTTTCCCTTGTCATGATAACCCTGATATCATCCTGCTCTAAATATGTTTTTAACCGTTTTGCAACAGCCAGGTTGATGTCTTTCTCCAGGCTTCCGTCAACACCGACTTTCCCCGGATCTGTTCCTCCATGTCCGGCATCAATCACTACCACCGGCATCTCTTTTATGTAGGCATCGGTGCTCCCTGTCACATGAATGCTCCCATATTTTACTGCCAGGATCACTATTCCAAGCAGGCAGAAACCAAGAACCGGCTCTATCAGATTCCGCTTCATGCACTGTTCTCCCAAAGTTTTGTTTTTCATAACACTCTATTTTCTCCCTCATCGAATTATGTGTGATCCAGAGGTCCCTGTTTTCAGATTCTTTCCCTTACTTTCCTGCATTGACACATCAATATGTCATCTGTATAATAGAGTCAGACAACGCGAAAGGTCAGGTTTATGACATGGCAAATGAAAAACTGAAATTTACCTGTGACTACATGGAGGGGGCTCATCCTTTGATCATGGATGCACTTCTCTCCACAAATATGATGCAGACCTCCGGATACGGTCTCGATGAGTTTTCCGCCTCCGCGAGAGATAAGATCCGCAAAGCCTGCGATGCGCCGGATGCAGGTGTCTACTTTCTCGTCGGCGGTACCCAGACAAATGCCACGGTAATCGATGCACTTCTACGTTCCTATCAGGGAGTCCTCTGCGCGGAGACCGGACATATTGCGGTCCATGAGGCCGGCGCTATCGAGTTTGGCGGACATAAGGTTCTCCCGCTGCCCCATACATACGGAAAGATCTCAGCCACACAGATCTCCTCTTATATGGATACCTTCTTATCCGATGAAAACCATGAGCACATGGTCATGCCCGGCATGGTCTATATCTCACAGCCGACTGAATACGGGACGCTGTATTCCCTGGAAGAACTGACTGCTCTCAGCGAGGCCTGCCGCAAATACCATCTTCCGCTTTATGTGGACGGTGCAAGACTGGCATATGCACTGGCTGCTCCGGAAAATACCGTTTCATTAAAAGATCTCGCAAGACTCTGCGATGTCTTCTACATCGGTGGGACAAAATGCGGTGCTCTCTTTGGCGAAGCTGTCGTGATCCCCGATCCGGCACTGATCCCGCATTTTTTTACGATCGTTAAACAGCACGGTGCCCTGTTCGCAAAAGGCCGTATCCTGGGGATCCAGTTTGATGTCCTGTTTACCGATGATCTCTATCTTCATATCGGTGAATCTGCTCTCAACTATGCAGACTCGATCAAAAACGTATTAAAAGAAAATGGTTATCAGTTTTTCCTTGAGACTCCGACAAACCAGATCTTTATCATTCTGGAGGATGAAATCCTCCACGCCCTTGAAGGATCCGCAGAATTCAGTTTCTGGGAAAAATACGATGATACGCACACAGTGATCCGGATCGCCACAAGCTGGGCAACCACAAAGGAACACACCGATGCGCTGATCACACTTTTAAAACAGATATGTGCTTAGCAGGAGGCATCTTCCGGCATTCCAATACCCGGATATTTCCCACCGCGCACTATGACCGGGTTTTTCCGATATTTTACATTCAGGAACGGTTTCACATCCCGATCTGTGATCGTTTCCTTCAATATTACATACTCAGGAGGTATTTCCCATGACAGACAGACAACAACTGATCGTAAACAACGTAGACACTGTAAGACAGCTCATTCTCGACGCAGAGCGCTGGATCTGGGCACATCCGCAGACCGGTTACACCGAATGGCAGGCCCATGACTATCTTGTAGAAAAATATGAGGCACTTGGATACACACTTGTAAAAGCCGGGAATATTCCGGGATTCTACACCGATGTGGAGACCGGGAAACCTGGTCCGAAGGTTGCGATCTTTGGCGAACTTGATGCACTCGACATCGCCAATCATCCGGAGTCCGTAAACGGCATGACACACTGCTGCGGACACAATGCACAGTCTGCTGCCCTTTTAGGTATCGCTGCCGCATTAAAGCAGCCGCACGCGCTGGACGGTTTATGCGGATCGATCCGTCTCGTCGCTGTACCGGCCGAGGAAATGATCCAGCTGGCCTTCCGCGAGGAGCTCCGCCAGAAAGGGATCATAAAATACAACGGCGGCAAGACCGAGTTCATGTACCGCGGTCTCCTGGACGGTGTCGATATGGCAATGATGGTCCACGGAATGACAAAGGGAACCGGTGTCAATGAGGACGGAGACACGGATCTCGACTTCCACGCACAGCTCGGAATGAACGGCTGCATGGCGAAAAATATCCGTTACAAGGGAAAATCCGCTCACGCCGGCGGAGCTCCTCATATGGGAGTCAATGCAGAATATGCCGCTATGCTCGGTCTGCAGGCCTGCAATGACCTGCGCGAAACCTTCCAGGAAAAAGATACCATCCGTTTTCATCCGATCTTAATGGGTGCAAACTGTGCTGTAAACATCATCCCGGATGAGATGAAGATCGAAAGCTATGTTCGCGGAAAATCCCTGGAAGCGATCAAACGTGAAAATATCAAGATGAACCGTGCACTGACAGGTGCCGCATTAGCTATGGGCGCAGGCGTCGAGCTGAGTGACCGCCCGGGATATGCACCGGAGTATCATGATCCGGCATTTATGAAACTGGCTGAAGACTGCTGCGTGGCACTCTGCGGAAGAAAGAAGGTTGTCTTCGACTATGACGGCTGGAGCACAGGCTCCTCCGATTTCGGCGATATCACATGTGTAATGCCGGGTGTTCAGATTTCCGCAGGCGGAGGAACCGGTACTCTTCACGGCATCGATTTCCAGATCGCAGATCCGAACCGGATGTGCGTGAATGCCGCAAAAGTTGAACTCTTCCTCGCAGATGCCCTGCTCTCCGATGACGCAAAGGCAGCAAAGGAAATCATCGCAAACTATAAACCGCAGTATCCATCCATCAAGGCATACCTCGATGCGATCGACGCACTGACTCTTGATAAGGACGCAGTCAAATATGATGAAAAAGGGAACGTGACCATAGATTTCCAGAATTAGATCATTCCTGACCTCAGTGCCAGTGCACATTCCTGCACCGTGTACGATCACTTGCGATAATCTTCTTTCCGCAAATGAAACAAGAGAAAACACACTTCGCGGGTTTTCCCTTGTTATCGCGGCAGTCGCCAGGGTCTCGCACAAGCGCAGACTTTGGTTCGTTGTTCGCGTAAATAAAAATCCGTCGGAGGCATTTTTCGATGACTCCGGCGGATTTTTTCATTAACACTTTCCACTCCCTGCTCATTTTCTCTCTTATCCTTTTTTTCTCTGCAATACACAACTTTTCCCGCCAGCACACTATATAACAACTAAATCATTTTTCACAGAAAGGCATGGTAATATTATGAGAACGATCGCACTTCCCGTAAATCTTCTTTCAGAAGGATCCCGTCAGAAAATCTCCGATTTTGAGCCCTGGCTTCTTCGAAGCGGAAAAGCTTATCAGACGATCCGATCCTATCTCTATGCTGCTCGCCAGTTTCTCTCTTTGTATCCTGATGTTACCCACGATAATCTGCTTCTCTATAAGTGTTATCTGATCGAGCGTTACAAACCGCGCACCGTAAATCTGAGGATCCGGGCGATCAACTGTTTTATGGAATTTCTCGGGATCCCCGCTTCAAAACTCCTCATGGTACGGCTCCAACAGCGACCATTTCTCGAGAATGTGATCAGTCAGGCTGATTATGAATATCTGAAAAAATGCCTGATCCGCGACGGAAAGACCAATTATTACCTTGCAGTGCGGATCATGGCTGCCACCGGGGTCCGGATCAGTGAACTTGTTCAGATCCAGATAGAGGATATCCGGCGTGGTCAGCTCGACCTTTATTCAAAAGGCAACAAGATCCGACGTATTTATTTCCCCCACAGTGTACGGGAGACCTGTCTGATGTGGCTGCAAAACGAAAACAGGTCCAAAGGCAGTCTGTTCCTGAACCGCTTTGGCCGTCCTATCAGTACTAACGGGATCCGTGATCAGCTGAAAGTTTTCGCTCTGCGCTATCAGCTTGATCCATCCGTTGTTCACCCACATTCCTTCCGCCATCTGTTCGCAAAAAATTTTGTGGAACGATGCAATGATATTGCACTTCTCTCCGATATTCTGGGTCACGAAAGTATCGAGACCACCCGCATCTATCTTCACAAAAGCAGCATTGAACAGCAAAATCTCTTCAATCAGATCGTAACCTGGTAATCCACCATCAAATTCAAAGGATAAAAGCATGAAAAAACTTTCTAAAGACCAGGAAACCCTGGCAGAATCGTTCAGATCATATTTAAGAAAAAAGAACATGTCGGAAAATACCGAAAATGCGTATGGGCGGGCGATCCGTCAGTTTTTCTCTATCGAATCGTACATATCCGAAGACCAGCTCCGGAAATACCGGAGTTTTTTAATTTCCAATTATAGTCCCGCCACGATCAATCAAAGGATCTTTGCCATCAATCAGTTTCTTCTGTTTCTGGAAAAGGAGTGTCCTGCACTTGATCCGGCACTTGCCGGATTTCGTCTTCATTCAGTGAAAGCCCCCAGAGATACCTTTCAGGACTCTATCATCACAAACGAGGACTGTGAAGCTCTCCAGACGAAGCTGAAGGCAGAGCATCATGACTTCTGGTACTTTGTTGTCCGTTTTCTGGTAACCACCGGCGCCCGAGTCAGTGAACTGGTACTGATCAAAGTGGAGCATCTGGCCTGCGGATATCTTGATCTTTATTCCAAGGGCGGAAAAATCCGCCGCATCTACATTCCAGATTTGCTCTGCCAGGAAGCAAAAACATGGTGCGAACGCCGCGGCATTGCCTCCGGCTTTCTTTTTGTTGGAAAAAATGGACGCCCCGTGACGACCAGAGGCATCCATTCCCAGTTAAAACATTATGCAATCCGGTACGGGATCGATCCCACTACCATATACCCACATTCTTTCCGCCATCGCTTCGCGAAAAACTTTTTATCCAGAAGCGGCGATATTTCTCTGTTGGCAGATCTTCTCGGACATGAAAGCATTGAGACCACCCGTATCTACCTCACACGTTCCAGTAAAGAACAAAAACTTCTACTGGATGAGATGGTAACCTGGTAGGATCCGTGTGATCCTCCGAAAGTTTCTCAGTTCCACTGGATTGAATCCCATGCAGCGGAATCTTCAAAGCCAAGTTTCCAGCATGCGACTCCTGCCAGATCATTCTGTCGGATCACGTTCATCTTCTCTTTCAGAGACCGCTCCTCTTCCATCCAGAGGAACTGAGCTCCATCACTTGTCTGCACCTCGCCATAATACTGGGCAGTATCTGCCTGCCAGGTGAGCTCCACCTGATTATTATCCACCCATCTTTTTTCCTCTGCGATCCCCATCGCTTTGGACGTGATCGTTCCATCTCCGGCTTCCGTCCAAAGTCTCGTATAAAACGGAACTCCGCCTATCAGTTTTTCTCTCGGAACATTCTCCAGCATTCCGGCAATCCCGTTCTTCACATAATTGATAGAAGATACAGAACCCGCCTCACCTCCTGCAAAGTGCTCATCATATCCCATCATGATCACATAATCTGCCACGATCCCCTGTTCTTTCAGATCATAAAAACTGTTATATCCGGCCGGAACATAGTTATCCACCGACAGGATGATCCCTTTCTGTCTGCACGGGATCGACAATTCACGGATAAATTCAATATAATGGACACCTGCTTCTTTTTTCAGGCTTTCGAAGTCAAGATTCAGACCGTCCAGATCATATTTTTCTACATCCGCGATCAGGCTGTCGATCAGTTTTCGCCGTGTGGAAGTCGACGCCAGCAGCGTCTCTGTCTGAACATCTGCGCTGAAATTATCAATCAGTGCCCACACCTGAAGTCCTTTTGCATGGGCTTTCGCCACATAATCTTTGCTCGCAAGCGACTTGTAATTTCCATTATTATCCGTCAGGGAAAACCATGTCGGGGAGATCACGTTCATTCCTTTTGTCTTTGTCACAACGCTGTCAAAGCTATTATTTCCATCCTGGGTCGTCACCTGATGCCATCCGAGAACGATCTTCCCACTCATACTGGTACTCTTGTATACAGGTGCTTCAAAATTCCCGGAAAATTTCTGACTTTCCACATCAGACAGTCTCTTATTCTCTACATACCCGACATTTCCGTCCGGGGATGCGACCCGCGACCATTTTTCCATCGTATCGATGACCGTCACCGTATCATCCCTGCCAAGATCCGTTACGATCTTGCTCTTGACCCCGCCTTTTATCCTCAGACTGGTATTTTTCTTCACGCGGGCTACATTTCTCGCCCCCCAGTCATCGATCAGGACTCGTTTTCCATCACCGGAATCAAAAGCCTGGATCTGCACATCCGTGTAGTTCGCGATCAGACCGAGAGTCAGGTAGACTTCTTCATCCTTCACAAGAAGCAGCGGCGCACCATTGGAGCCCTTTGTCTCCGCATCGGCATAGACAATCTGATCCGGCAATGCATATACAAGAAGATCTTCTATACTGTCCCAGTAAAAACGCTCATTGATATGGTCATTTACCCACGAGATAGGCAGGTAAGTCTGACCGTTTTCATAGATTCCTGTCTGCTCCTGCTGTTCATAATTATAAATGATCGCCGTCTCATCCCCGGATACATGATAAACTTCCGCAAGATCTGCCCGCTCTTTCGTCGGCATATACCGCTCCAGTACCCGGAATCCGACAAAGCCGGCTGCGATCAGGATGATCAGACTGACAGCGGTCAATACAGGAACTATTTTTTTCATTTGTCATCACTCTTTCCGCATGCTATTCTTCAAAGATCCGCATCTGTTTCTGCCTCTCTACGTATACATGCTGAATCGTTATTTTATTACGGATGATCCGGCAAAATACACACGGACGTATACTTTGCCGGATCTTAAGGATAGTTTTAGTATACCACAACGCGAAATGTCTGTCTGTTAACTTTTTGTAACGAATTACCGTCAGCAATCTTACGGACCATCCGGCAGAACGATCCCCTGTTTTTTGAATCTGTATTCCGTTATTCGCGTCTGTCCAGGATCCTCACCCGGAACCGGCAGTTTTTCCATCTGCGAGCGGCAACACTTTTTCTATCTTCTCGTTCTTCTTCTCCGTCCGGAATTTCTCGTCTCTGAAATATCTGCTTCGCTCAGATATACTTTATCAAACCGGATCTCCTTTAATCCACCTCCTTCTGCCTGCACATAATCCCCCATGTAGAACATTCCGTCCTCACGCACTTCAAACAGCTTTTCCCACTCTCTCTGACCGGAAAGCTTTCCATCCATGTAGATCGGGATCCCTTTTTCCGTGTACCTCTTAAGTCCGTTCAGGTAGCGAGTCATCTCCTCGGTCTTCTGCTCTTCTGATCCATACGTTCCATTTACTGTTTCCATACTCATATATACCTTTCCCTTTTTCATATCGCGCATTGATCCTGCGCATGGTCTTTCCGTCATCCCGCATCGATCTTCCCCCTGTTGTCGCTCTTCGTCTGTTCAATCCACTGTCAGTAAATTTCTGCCATTTTTGCTTTCAAGCCAATGTTTTCTTACGGTCAGCGCAGTAGATGCGCAGACCTACTAAATAATTACGTTAAATGCATCTGAATTCAGGTCAGATCTGCGCCCGGCAGAAGAAGGTATTTTCTGTGACATGTTTCTCCCCAATGCTGCGTCATTGACTGATCAGATCTCATTTATCATGTTGCTTTGTAAGCATTCAGCAAGCCTGTTTATTTCCATCTTCTTATCACAGGATCCGTTTAAAAAATTCTCCGCATTCCTCCGTGACCGAGAAAGCATCCGCTGAAAACGGAATCCGTTCTGCATTGATCCGATATCTTCTTGAGAATTCTCTTCTGGTCTCCTCGCTCCCAAATACCGCGAGACTCTGCCAGCTCTTTTTCTGCTTCGCTCTTTTCTCCATCTCGAATTCCCGGAAACTTTCCTGCTGCCACTCTGTAAAGGAACCCACCAGAAATTTCTTATCACATCTCCAGTATGATTCATGTTCACCGTCTTTGACCGATCCAAAATCGATCAGGATATCGTCATATCCTTCCAACAGCACCTCCTTTATATTCTCCGGCCCTGCATGTTTATAATAATCCGCATCCAGGATCCTGTATGGATTTTTCCGTCCCGTCTGTCCCGTACAGACCTGCTCGAGTCTTTCAAAGTCTCCTGACTCATTAAATTCCAGCAATATTGCTTTTCTCCTGAGATAACCCGTGAGATAGTTTGCCAGCATGATTGAAAAATGTGTGCATCCCACTCCGACATTGCTGCCCGCGATCCCAATCATCCTGCATCGTTTCTCCTGTATCCCGCCAATAATTTTTTTCTTTTCCATCTGGTCCCCCCTGTACCATCATTCCACAATTCCCGGTAACAGGTGTTGGCAGCTTTATCTTCTTTAAATGGATTCGAAAAGAACGGAAGAAAGAAATAATGAATATCAGATAAAACTTTTGGAAGTTTCAGACGTGCTTTTTTCTCCATATGGTTGAAGAGCAGGATCACCTTTCCACGGCTTTTCAGCATTTTTGCCGCATTTACAGCCCTGTCGATCTCCCACCATTTTCCCCCGCATACAAGAACATAAAAATCTGCTCCCGGAAGTTCCCGTCCTGACTGGATCACTCCCGCGTCCTTTATGATTACTGGAAAATAAAGATATGGCAGCTTCACAGCTTCGCCATAATAAGGCCGGATGTTTCCGCATCCGATTTGATATACGCCGTTCCGGTCCGCCTTGACCCCCATATTTTTCGCAAGGGTGCGGACCGTATCCGTATCGTATTCTTCCTGATATAAAGCCGGACACCCGTTTCGGGTCAGAAAGTAAGACATTCCGAGAGCTGCATGGGTCGTTCCGATCCCCGCCCCAGCTCCGGTAAAAACAACGATTCGAGATTCTATTGCCTGCTCTTTTATCTGGTTTTGCAGTTCCTGCAGCGTCCTCTGCAGTTCTTCCGCGCTCTGGTACCGCTCCTCTTTCTCCGCTTTCATGCACCCGCGGATGATCCGGTCAAGTTTTCTGTATTCCGGTTCGTTTATAACTTCCAAAGTACTCCCTGGAACGTCTCCATGACTCATAAAGTAAAGCAGCGCACCGATCGCGTATACATCCGTTCTGCAGTCTAAAGGTTCTCCTTTATACTGTTCCGGTGCAGCAAAACCAATTGTCCCATACCGTTCTCCAAATGCGGCGGCATCTGACGCGTATTGTGCGTGATCAAAATCCGTTAGCCGAAGGATTCCGTTGCATACCAGCAGATTTTTTGGCTGCAAGTCTAAATATAAAATAGGGTTTTCTGCTGAATTCATGAACTGAATGATACGGCAGATCTGTATTCCAAGATTCACTGCCGTCTTAACCGACAAGCTGCCCAGGCGTTTCACCAGAGCATATAAAGATTCGCCTTCCAGATATTCTTCGATCAGATAACTGTATCCGGTATCTTCTTCCACATCATAGACGATTGGGATTCCCGGATGTCTCAATGTTTTCAGAAAAAGTGCTTCTTTTCTAAAAGTATCATAATCCGCTATGGACTTGGGAACGACTTTTACTGCCCGATACTCTTCCAGCTCTACGTGGTACGCCAGATACACGGTACCGGACCGTCCATTTCCCAATTCTCCGCACAACCGATATTTGCCAAACAGAACGCGTTCGATAAATCTTCACACCTCCTTTCGGCAATACAACCTCTTGTGACTATTCTAATATAGATACTCCCATTTTAAATCATCTTGTAGATGTCAAAACTGATTAAATTTTAATAAATTCTCCTCATATGATTGCAAAAGCCGAATAGGATATAGTATATTATAGATGTAAAAATGCGGTCTTTTGCCCTTTTACCAGAGACCGATCGACCGCAATGATCTTTGATTAGTAATAAGGCAGGAAGTGATCCTATGAAAATAGAACGTATCAATGAAAACCAGATCCGCTGCACACTCAGCAACTTTGATCTGAGCGTCCGCAATATGAACCTCGGCGAACTGGCTTATGGAAGCGAAAAGGCGCGCAGCCTTTTCCGCGAAATGATCCAGCGCGCAGCAAACGAGGTCGGCTTTGAAGCGGAAGATATCCCACTTATGGTCGAAGCGATCCCTATGGCGAACGAAAGTGTTATGCTGATCATCACGAAAATGGAAGATCCCGAAGAACTCGACACCCGTTTTTCCAAGTTCTCACCGGCAGACGATGAGGATGAGAATGGATGGGGAAATCTCACTGCGGAGGTACTGGAAGGCGCTGACGGTCTGATCAATATCCTGACCCAGAGCGGGATCCTGAAACCGAAAGACGCGAACACTCCGGCACCATCCTCTGCATCTGCAACTGATCCGCAGAAAAACCCGGAACCGGCAAATCCGGCACAGTTTACGAGGATCTACCAGTTCTCTTCCCTTGACCTAGTCTGCGAGGCAGCAAGACAGACCGGTGCTGTTTTTAACGGAAGCAGTGTTCTCTACAAGAATCCGGAAAATGGCGTTTTTTATCTGATCCTCAGGAAGGAAGATGACGATGAGCTGTCCTTCAGCCGGGTCTGCAATACCCTCTCCGAATACGGAACAAGATTAAAAGGCGATGCGGCAGCATCCGGCGCCTACTATGCGGAGCATTACGATGTGATCGTAAAAAAAGATGCCCTGAAGGTACTTCAGAACTTATGATCTTTGTGAAATATTTTATGTATATCTCCGCGCGAGTGCGCATCTTAGGCACTCAGTGCCTTTTTGATTAACAGGAAGTTCCATCGGAATTTCCTGTTGATCAAAAAAAGGCTGTGATCCGGGAAGATCTCCCCGGTGTCACAGTCTTTTTTCATTTCTCTGATATTTTCCAAAGTCAGCAGACCGATCGTTTTCGATCAGTTACACATTACTGCTGCTTCTGAGCCAGATATTCGTTGATCACACTTACAAGTTTCTCTACCGGAATTCCGTGAACCATGCAAGCCTCTTCCAGAGACTCCATCTGAGAAGACGGGCATCCGATGCAGTGCATTCCAGCGCCCATTAAGATCTGAGCCATATTTTCATCAACCTGAAGAAGCTCACCGATGAGCATTTCTTTTGAAATCTGCATGATAAATCCTCCTTTCACCTTCGAAATCTGCCGAGGGCAATTTTCTACGATTGTTTCCAGCATAACAAGCGTACCGCCATATATGCCAGCATATCGAGAGTATAATACTTTTTTCGTTTCTTGGCAAGGAGGTTTTGCAAAACTAACCGCAGTTATCTCTGTCTAACCGCATATTTACTGGTTTTTTGTTCCTCATTAGGTACATTTTTTTCATGATTTACCCCTTGAATAATTTGACCGTTTATTATAGAATGAAAGAAATAAACAAAGGAGGTATTTTGTCATGGCATATGTAATTAGCGATAGCTGCGTTAGCTGCGGTACTTGTGCTGGTGAATGTCCGGTAAACGCTATTTCTCAGGGAGATGGACAGTACGTAATCGACGCTGATACTTGCATCAGCTGCGGTACTTGTGCTGGTGTCTGTCCGACAGGCGCAATCAACGAGGGTTGATCACAAACGCAAACCAATACATAAAAGCCGTTGTTCCCAAAGGAGCAGCGGCTTTTTTGATCTATGCAGATCTTCCTCATCACAATTTATTTGCATTGCGTCCAAACTTTTTCTTTCTGAAGAGTGATGGCAGAAACGGCGCCTTTGCCGCCGCAGCTTCCGCCCGCCCCCTGCTCTCCTTCTGGTAGAGTCTTATCGTCTCGTCCAGCTGGCGAAACCGCTCTTCGTCCCGCTCATCCGCTACCCTCATCAGATAATCGATCTCCTTCAGCACCTTATCATTCACCATCCTGCTGATATCCTGACTCAGCTTTTCATTGTTCTCTTCGATGGCCTGTCCGATCATCTGGGTGAGGAAATCCTTAAACTGTTCCGCCTTCTCCCGGTTCATGAGCTCCGTGATCTCCCCGGGATCCATCTTCTCCAGATCCTTCTTCTCCTGTTCCGCGCATTCTCTCAATGCCGACACAACATCCTCCTCTAAAATATCTGTAGGTGCCACCGATTCTCCCTCCGCATCCAGGGTTTTCGCAAGTGCCGCCTTGATCGCCTTGAGCTGATACCCTTTTTCCTTCAATTCCTTGATCTGCTTAAAAAGACGAATATGAAAATCCGTATAATACCGATGTCCCATCTCGTTGCGCGGGATATTCATCTCCAGTTCTTCCTCCCAGTAGCGAAGTACATGAGATTCCACGTCAACCTTTTTCGAGGCATCAGAGATCAGATAATGTGTTTCTGACATGGCTGTTCTCTTCCTTTCACATGATTTCCCATTACAGCATCATACAGAATTTTCTGCTGATCAGATTTCTGTCCGCAAACTGTAACGATTTCTCAACTCTGTTCCTTCTGATTCTGCAGCATATTTCAGACCGCCCTCTGCACGCAAACCAGTTACCAGATCGTTAATAATATATGTGAAGGCATGTCCCAATATGACAAAAGCGCCCGTTTTCATCTGAAGATCAGTTGAAAACGGGCGCTCAAACAGCAATCTGTTACTGCTGCTCTTTTGCAATATTCACAAACCGGGTCAGCTCCGGTTTCCATCCAAGATATACCGTTCCGATCGGGCCGTTACGCTGTTTAGCGATAATGACTTCCGCCGTATTCGGATTATCCGTATCTTTATTATAGTAATCATCACGGTACAGGAACATGACTACATCGGCATCCTGCTCAATAGCTCCGGACTCTCGAAGGTCCGAAAGCATCGGACGATGGTCTGTTCTCGTCTCACAGGCACGCGACAGCTGGGACAGGGCGATGACCGGAACACTCAGCTCCCTGGCGATCGCCTTCAGGGATCTGGAAATCTCGGAAATCTCCTGTTGGCGGTTGTCGCCGTTCTTTCCGCTTCCCGACATTAACTGCAGATAGTCGATCATGACAAGATCGAGACCATGTTCCAGTTTGACCTTCCGGCATTTGGAACGCAGCTCCATGATGGAGATACCAGGTGTATCATCAATGACAAGTTTGGAACTTCCGATCGTCCCGATTCCTTCCACGACAGCATCCCAGTCAGCATCCGTCAGAGTACCGGTACGGAGTTTCTGGGAATCCACATTGGACTCCATGGAAAGCATACGGTTTACCAGCTGTTCCTTCGACATCTCCAGGCTGAAGATCAGGCAGGTCTTCTGTCTGCGGACCGCGATATAATCCGTAATGTTTAACACGAATGCAGTCTTACCCATAGACGGTCGGGCCGCAATCAGGATCAGATCCGACGGCTGAAGTCCGGACATCCGGTAATCCAGATCGATAAATCCGGTCGGAAGACCCGTTACCGTGGATTTTGACCGGGTTGCCTGCTCGATCTTGTCGAGAACATTTAACGCAACCTGGCGGATCGGCACAAAATCTCCGGACGCACGGCTCTCCAGAAGATTAAAGATCTGTTTTTCCGTGTCGGCCAGGATCGTCTCCAGGCTGTCCTTTCCTGCATAGCAGTTGTTCGCAATCTCCTCGTTGATCCTGATCAGACGGCGGAGAACTGCTTTTTCATGAACGATCGTCGCATAGGACCGGACATTTACCGAGGTCGGAACAGTCGCAAGAATATCGCGGACAAAGTCCAGACTGCATACCTCCGGCGGAACATCCTTCTCCTTCAGTCTGTCCTGAAGTGTGACCAGGTCTACCGGTTTTCCTTCATTGAACAGCTCCACCATGGTATCGAACATGATCCCGTACTGTTTCTGATAAAAATCATCCGCAACCACGATCTCCGACGCCGCGATGATCGCATCCCGGTCCATTAACATTGAACCGATCACCGACTGTTCCGCCTCAATACTGTGCGGCAGGACTCTCTTTACTAACGCTTCTTCCATCTTTTTTTACGCTTCAACGACTTTCACGCTGAGTCTCGCTGTTACTTCTTTGTGAAGTTTGATCGGGACCTCAAAGCTTCCGATGCTCTTGATCGGCTCCGGAAGTACCATCTTCTTCTTGTCGATATCGAGCTTTAACTGATCTTTCGCCGCTTTAGCGATTTCTTTCGTGGAAACAGAGCCAAACGCACGTCCGCCTTCACCGGCTTTGATCGATACGGTAACGGACATCTTGTCGATCTCCTCCGCAAGCTTCTTAGCCTCCGCAAGCTGCTCTGCCGCAACCTTTTCCGCGTTTGCTTTCTGGAGCTTTAAGTCATTTAAATTCTTGGATGTAGCCTCAACACCAAGTTTTTTCGGAAGGATAAAGTTTCTCGCATATCCGTCATTTACCTTTACAACCTGGCCTTTTTTGCCAAGTGCCTTCACATCCTCTAATAATACAACTTCCATCTTAAATTTCTCCTTTCTCCAGCATCATATCAATGACGCCTTTCACCTTCTCCTTGGCCTCCTCAACGGTAACGCCCGGGAGCTGTGCGCCTGCAATCGTTCTGTGTCCGCCTCCGCCCAGCTTTTCCATCATGACCTGGACATTGACTTCGTCAATCGATCTCGCGCTGATATAGATCTTGCCTTCATATGGGGTAAGAACGACAGATGCCTTCATTCCCACAATGTCAAGAAGCTCGTTTGCAGCCTGTGCGCCTACTACTGTCGGGCTTTCTACGCCCTCTGCCGGGCACACGCTGATGGCAAAGTATTTCTTATAGACCTCTGCCTGACGGACTGCCTCGGCTCTCGCCTTGTAGTCCTCCATACTGTCACGGAACAGCTTCCGGACTCTCGTCACGTCCGCTCCGTTTCTTCTAAGGAACGCCGCCGCCTCAAAGGTGCGGACACCCGCCTGATTTGTAAAGTTGTTCGTATCG
Organism: Pilosibacter sp. NGB245; assembly: GCF_057397225.1. Taxonomy (NCBI): domain Bacteria; kingdom Bacillati; phylum Bacillota; class Clostridia; order Eubacteriales; family Clostridiaceae; genus Pilosibacter; species Pilosibacter sp. NGB245. The sequence continues at coordinate 3,255,184 of NZ_CM171584.1, forward strand.
ATCACGATCCCGGCATACATGGCATCCGCCTCCGGGGATTTGATCCGGATGCTGTCCGCGACGTACTGTAAGATCTCCGCAACCAGCTCACAGGCAGACGATGCATACGGCTCCACATAGGACAGCGTCGCGTTCGTGATGATCTCGCTGGACTGACGGTGATGGTCGATGACGACGATCGTTTTCACAAGTTTTAAGAGATCCGGCTCTTCCGTGATACTCGGGCGGTTGACGTCCACAACGACAAGCGCTGTGTTGTTATCCACGATATCTGCGGCTTCACTTCCGGTCAGGAACAGATCTTTCGGATAGTCACCCGTCTCAAAGCGTTCCATCATCGGGCGCACCGAAGATGTCACCTCATTGATCACGATGTGGGCTTTTTTATTCAGCGCCGATGCGATCCGGTACATACCGATCGCCGCACCGAAACAGTCGATATCGCCGATCTTATGTCCCATGATCAGCAGGCAGTCCTTCGTCTCAAGAAGTTCCCTGAGCGCATGGGCTTTGACGCGCGCCTTGACACGGGTCGTCTTCTCTAACTGCTGGGCCTTTCCGCCGTAATACTGGATCTTCTGGCCGCATTTTACTACCGCCTGATCACCGCCACGGCCGAGGGCCATATCAATCGCTGTACGGGCATACTCATAGTTCTGGATGTAGGTATCGCCATTCATTCCGATACCGATACTTAGTGTCACCGCCATCTCGTTTCCGATATTGACTGTTTTTACTTCTTCCAGAAGTCCAAACCGCTCTTTTTCCAGACGCGGCATATAGCACTGCTTGATCGCAAAGAAATATTTGTCCTTCTCCAGTTTCTTTACGATACCGTTGACCGCCGAAATGTACTTGTTAATCTTTCGGTCGATCAGGGCCGTTAAGAGCGATCTGCGGACTTCCTCGACGCTCTCCAACGCCTCATCATAGTTGTCCAGATAGATCAGGCCCGCGACCATCTTCTGGTCTGTGATCGCCTGCTTGTAGTTATAGAGCTCTGTCTCATCATAGAGATATACCGCAAGGATCTGCTGCTCCGTCTGCTTCTCCGGGATTCCGGAGGCAAGCTCATCCGGGCGGATCGTCACGCGTTTCATACTCACGCGGTATTTCGATTCCCCATAGATCACATGGACTTCCATCGTATTTTCCATCTTCTCGAGGGATTCCACTGTGATCTCCTTGAAGAGCATTGTCAGGCTTTTCCCTGCGCTCTTCTCTTCTTTGGTCACCGCCTCAAAGGCGCGGTTCATCCAAAGGATCTTACCATCCGTGTCCGCGATCGCGTAGGGCAGCTCCAGAGACGCCAGAAGCTGTTTCTGGCTCCAGCTGTATGCTGACGCAAAGGACACCAGACTGCCGAGAGCCCGCTTCTTTCCGTACATATACAGGGTTCCGGCACACGCCGCGTAGATCACCGTAAATGCAAGCATCACGAATCCCGCCTTGCGTGAGATCAGGTTGACCGCAGCTCCCGCAAGGATTACCAGTGCCGTTAAAAATACCGGCCACTGAAGGTAAAGCTGCAGAATATGGCTGACCTTTTTATCATCTTTCATTCTTATCTCCTATCCGCCGCCCGGTAAAATGGGCATAGCAAGACCATAAAAAGAATGTGCCTTGGCACATTCCCGCGCCGAGCGCAGTCGCTTGCGATAGACTCCTCTTGCGCGAGTGTGCATTTGGCACGTTAGTGCCTTTTTATGCATGGAGAAATTCGGGCAGAATCTCTCCATGTATCAGAACCGACTTTGGGGATAGTATACCATAGATACAGGCATTTGTCCATGATCCGCTTGGGGCGGACATGGCTGGCTGCTGAGTGTTTATCATATTTATACTGTATACAAAATATCCTGTGTCTTTTCGCTTTTGTTTACTGAGAAATTAAAAAGTATGATATAATGGCTTAAATACAGATAGATCGTATGAGCACAAGTCACCAATTCAAAAATTTTGTGTATGAAAGGACATATGTTTATGAAAGCAACCGTACTCTCAGACAACATCCCCGCCGAAAATCTCGGCTGTGAATGGGGATTATCAATTTTTATTGAATATCATGGGAAACATATCCTTCTCGATGCCGGGGCATCCGGACTTTTTCTGAAGAATGCTGATGTGCTTGGACTGAACATGAAAGACGTGGATTTCGGAGTTCTCTCCCACGCGCACTATGACCATGCAGACGGAATTCCGGAATTTTTTAGGGTAAATTCGTCCGCACCGTTCTTTTTTAGGGAAACCACCGGAGAAAACTGCTGCAAAGGTGTCTGGAACTATAAGAAATACATCGGTATTCCAAAGGGCATGTTAAAAAAGTATCCGGACCGGATCAAACTCGTCTCCGGGGACTTTTCCCCATGTGACGGGGTTTATCTGATCCCGCATAAAACTCCGGGACTGGAGAAAAAAGGTATCCGGGAGCACATGTACCTGAAGGAAAAACGGCGTTGGAAGCCGGATTCCTTCTCCCATGAGCAAAGTCTCGTCTTCGACACACCGGACGGCCTTGTGATCTTCAACAGCTGTTCCCACGGCGGCGCCGATACCATTATCCGTGAGGTCACCGCGACTTTCCCGGATAAAAAAGTAAAAGCCCTGATCGGCGGCTTCCACCTCTACAATAAGACCGACGCAGAGATCCTTGCCCTCGCCGAAGGGATCCGCTCCACCGGTATTTCTGAAATCTACACCGGCCACTGTACCGGAGATCATGCCTTTGATCTCCTGAAAGAGACGTTAGGAGAATCCGTTCACAAGCTGCATGCGGGGCTTGTGATGGAGTTTTAATATGTCCCGGTCTGCAAACGCAATGCAAGCGCTAACCTTGTGATCGCGAATTGAACAAGAAAATCTAACTGAAGAATTTGCAAGCAAAAACGGCACCGTTCTAACCAGTGCCGTTTTTGCTTATTTTGTTATAAGCCAGACTTTTTCAGCCAAACTTTCGTGTGGTTTGATCTCTCACCTATTTACACTGCGAGGAAAGATTCTATCCACATTTTTAGCCATCCTACGACAAACATTACTCCTCGGTTTCTGAAACAGCATCCGTTTTTCTTAGCGCATTGGATGCGGTTTCCGGATTCACCGGTGCTCTGCGCATCACTTTTTTTGCACCATCGGTCTCAGCTTTATAATGGTAACTATATATCGTCTGACCTTTTTTACATTCACTAACTTCTATTCTTTTCTCCGGATCCTCATACCAAATACCGCTTGGAAATACGAGTCCATTACCTACAAATGTTGTTAAATACTCAAAAAGATTAATCGACATCCCACCCGCGTTCAATTCAGTAAGCATACTCACATCAAGATGCTTTAAATTCGGTGTTGAAGTAATTGATAAGTTCTTCAGCTTCAAATTGTGGCTTAAGTCAAGAGAGTTTATAGTCACCCCTTTCGATACCTTTTCACGAACCGCAAACCAATGTGGGAACAGCATAGCCGTGTACTGTTTCTCCATAAGACTTCCTCAGAAGGCTAAAAAAAGGGTCCAGAATAATGTCCTGGACCTTTCAATGACTTCTCGAATAGTGTACTGCCCTTCCACATTGCTGTTTCTTTTTTTGACTTTTCCTCTACGTAGTATAAATGGCGTCAGCAAAAAAGTCAATTTTCAGACATAAATATCCTTAATTATCCTTAAAAGCAAGTTTCATGCAGTTCCTTATATTTTCCCTGCTTTCAGAAAAAACAAATTTCTTTTTCTTGTTTCGATTTAATGTCAATATCAATCATAGCTCCATCTGGTGAACCTGATCTTCACGCGAACGTGCATCATTAGCATTTAGCGCCTTTTTGTGTAACAGAAAATTCCCTGCTGCGCAAAAAAGGATCCCACATGATCTCTCATATGGAATCCTCGAATGATGCTTCAAATTAATTAGATAAAACCTTACTTTATCAGTGAAAATCCTTATTCTAAGGAATTATTCACATGTGTACGGCATAAGAGCGATATGACGTGCTCTCTTGATAGCTACTGTTAAAGCTCTCTGGTGCTTTGCGCAGTTGCCAGTGATTCTTCTCGGGAGGATTTTTCCTCTCTCGGATACGTATCTCTTTAACTTGTTTACGTCCTTGTAATCGATCTCGCCGTTCTTATCGCCGCAGAATACGCAAACTTTTTTTCTTCTATGCATGCCGCCTCTTCTTACTCTGGAAGAATCGGACTTGTCACCTTTATTGAATGCCATTTTAAATTACCTCCTGTTAGTTTCGTTGTCTGTAACCGTCCAACGCTTGTCCGGCCACGTGCAAACTCAGTCTACTCACAGCGAATTAGGAGTAACGCACTGTATTGTCTCAGACTGGTATTTAGTTGAATGGAAGTCCTTCGTCCTCGACTCCATCCGGAATATTCATAAATCCATCGCCGATGGCACTGGACGGAGCAGGTCTTGTCCCCTGCTGATAGCCGCCGCGGTTTCCGCCGCCGTAGCTGTTGCCGCCGCCAAAGCCGCTGTTATCGCCGCCCTGACCCTTGCTGTCAGCGAATTCCTGGTCATCTACAATAATATCTGTTGTATAGACCTTCTGGCCATCCTTATTTACATAGCTTCCGGTCTGGATTCTTCCGGAAACCAGTACACGCATGCCCTGACGGAAATATTTCTCCGCAAATTCACCGGCACGATCAAAAGCTACGATGTTGATAAAATCGGCCGTCTGACCCTGATCGCCGTCCTGGCTTCTTCTGCCTCTTCTGTCAACTGCAAGCGTATATCTTGCGATTGCCATGGAGCGCTCGCCCTGGGAATAGCGTACTTCCGGATCTCTGGTTAATCTACCCATAAGGATAACTCTGTTCATATTCTCACTCTTTCTTTATTAAGCGTCCTGTCTTACGCAAAGATAGCGAACAACCGGCTCCATAATACGGATGTGAGCCTCAACCTCGTTCGGGCAGTTTGCCTCACCCTCGAAGTGGATGAAGTAGTAGAATCCCTCTTTGCTCTTCTGGATCTCGTATGCAAGTCTCTTCTTGCCCCATTCGTCCACATCAACGATATTGCCGCCGAAACGTGTGATATAGCCTTTCACTTTCTCAAGTGCGGCTGCTCTCTCGTCATCTTCAAGTTTTGCGCTAAGAACAACTGCTAACTCGTATTTGTTCATAGTTTCATAAACCTCCTTCTGGTCTTCCGGCCCCCGATTTTCAGTATCAGGAGCAAGGATTTTTTACATGTCACAGGTAATAATCTTAGCAAAAAAGAGCAGGAAATGCAAGCACTTTTTGCCTGATTTCCTGCTCTTTTTATACTTTTTTCATTTCTTACCATCTTTCACACCGGTGAGAGATCCTGCGCCGGTCGAAATTTGGTGATCCGGCCTGTTTTTCAGAAGTTTTATCTGAAATTACGCCGTTTTTCTCGTAAAGATCCCTTTTACTTTATCGATATACGGCTTCGTCCACGGAATATTTCCAAGAAGGACGAATAATGTACAAATCGAAAGAACGATCGTGATCGGATGTCCGAACATCGCCATAAACGGGTTGTCGGAGGACGATGCCAGGGACACGGCCTGACGGAAGTTGGAATCCATCATCTTTCCGAGTACCATCGCAAGGATCAGCGGGGCAACCGGATAATCGAACCGGCGCATCATGAATCCCATCAGTCCGAAGAAGAACATGAGTCCCACATCAAACAGACGGTTGTTGCACGCGAAGGAACCGATCACACAGAGGCTCGTTACCACCGGGATCATGATGTTCTTCGGGATCGTAATGACCTTACAGATCCTCGGGGCAACAATCAGTCCTAACAGTAAAAGCGCAAAGCACGCGATGATCCCCGCTACTACGATCGAGTAGAAGGATTCTTTGTTCTGGGTGATAAATAACGGCCCCGGCTGTAAGCCATGGACATAGAATACGGAAAGGATGATCGCGGTAACTGCGTCGCCCGGAACCGCTAACGTCAGCATCGGAATCAGTGCACCGCCGATACATGCGTTGTTGGAGGACTCACTGGCCACGATTCCTTCCACCGCACCCTCACCGAAGGGAACCTCCGGCTTCTTTACGAGACGCTTCGCCTCATTATATGCGATAAAGGATGCCACCGGTCCGCCTGCTCCCGGAAGAGCGCCGACTAAAAGACCGATCGTGGATGTATATAAGGAAAGCTTCCAGCTTTTTAAGATCTCTTTCAGGCTGACCTTCGCCTTTTCCATCGCAAGGACATTCTGCTCCTGCTTCATGTTGTATACAACAGAGAGCACTTCTGCGAAACCGAAGAAGCCGACAAGTGCCGGGACTGTGCTGACACCGCCCGCGAGGTTCTGGATTCCGAAGGTCAGGCGCTTTGTTCCCATCAGCGGATCCAGTCCGATCATGCTGATCACAAGACCGATCATAACGCTGATAAGACCCTTCGCGTAGTTCTTCGTGCTGACGGAACCGACTGTCGCAAGTCCGAAGAGGGCCAGAAGGAAATAGTCCATCTTTGTAAATTTAATCGCAACTCTCGATACCGGTTCCGCTAAGAGTCCCAGAGCCAGAAGACCAAATAAGCTTCCGATAAACGAGTAGATCGTTGCGGTAAAGAGCGCCTTGTAGGACTGACCCTTTTTCGACATCGGATAGCCGTCCAGTGTCGTTACGACCGATGAAGGTGCGCCGGGGATATTGATCAGGATCGCCGATACCGCACCGGAGAAGACTCCGACTACATAGACACCCATGATCATCGCCAGGGCATCTGAATGTTCCCAGGTATAAGTAATGGATACGAGAAGCGCGGTCGCCATGGACACGGAAAGTCCCGGGATCGCGCCTACGAACAGACCAGCCACAGAACCAAGGAGAACCATGAGGATAAACCGCGGATCGACCACGGATAACATCTGTAACATTTTCCCTTTCTCCTTTCTATGGCAGAAGCACATGTAAGAATGTGCGGAATGCAAGGCTTAAAAATAATGTAGTTCCGATCGGTACAAATACGAGGACCGGGATCTTTCTGACGCCCATGAAGATCATCATGGCGATCAGGAACACGATGGTCACAACTTCAAATGTTGAAAATGTGTACGCAAAAGATAAAATTCCGATGGTCACATACGGAACTTTTATAAAAGCAAGTGCTGCATAGTAGAGCACACAGAGGATCAGCGCGATCACGACCCAGCGCCGCTTTTCTGTTTTTTCTTCTTTTGACACCTTCTTGTCATTCGGAACCGCGGCTTCTTTTTTCATTGCCGTAACTCCCTCTCCGACGATCCATAAGGACAGACCGATCATGGCAAACGCCACGATGAGCGGAAACAGATACGGGGACTGCTCCCAGCTCTTGTTAAATCCCTTTGCGTAGGATGAAAGAGAATACGAGAGCAGCACAAGGCCGCTCCCGCAAAATACAATTCCTTCGACGATCAGCGAATGAATTTTATTCTTCATTGATTATTCTCCAATTCTCTTGATGCCGAACTCTTCCGGACTCTTTTCAGCAACACCGTTGTCATACTGTAACCAGCAGATAACAGATTTCCAGTTGTCGTAGAATGCCTGGATGGAAGCGTCATCTGTATACTCTTTGTATACCGGATCAGCTGCATTCTGCTCTACGAACTCTGTCCACTCCGGATCAGCAAATACTTTCTGGGATGCTGCCTTTAATACGTCGACAACCTCCTGCGGAGTATCGTTGTTTACAACGAAGGAAAGAAGTGTGTACGGAATATTTAAGTACTTCTCAGCTTCCGGAACTGTCTCTGTGAATGCCGGGATATCCGGGTAAGCATCCATTCTCTTGTCAGAGAATACTGCTAACGGTTTTACGTCGCCGCTCTCGATATAGCCGCCGAGTGTGGAGATGTTCGGGTTTGTAAAGTCAACCTGTCCGCCGATAACTCCGAGAAGTGCGTCATTACCGGAATCAAAGCTTGTCATTGCTACTTCATAGCCGAGCTCCTTTAATACGAGCCCCTGGTTGTGTCCGCTTCCTCCAGGACCGGAGTGGGACATTGTGATCTTGCCCGGGTTTGCCTTGATATCGTCAAGAAGCTCTTCCAGTGTGTTGTACTTGGAATCTTTGCCAACTACGAGAACCTTCGGATCGCCGACTAACGGGGAGATAACGGTGAAGTCATCATATCCAAGGTCGCAGATGTTCATGGTTCTGTAGGTTCCCATTGTCTCTGCACAAACAAGAAGTGTGTAACCGTCGGACGGCTGCTCTTTTACGAACTGGCTGCCGATGGATCCGGATGCACCGCCCTGGTTGGTAACCGTGATCGGCTGTCCTAAATACTTCTCAAGCAGAACTGCCAGCTTTCTGCCCCATGTATCGGTTGTTCCGCCTGCGCCGTAAGGGATGATCATTGTGATCGGCTTTGTCGGATAATCAGCAGTTGCAACGAGATCGCCGGCTGCCTCTGCGGTGCTCTCTGCGTCTTTCGCTGCCTCTGCGGTTGTGTCTGCTGCTGTTGTTTCTGCTGCTGCGGTTGTCTCAGTCTTGGAAGATGTTGAGACGCTGCATGCAGTCAGGGACATGCACATCATAGCTGCTGCCATGCCCAGTGCGATCATTTTTTTCATTGTGGTACTCTCCTCTTTTTTAGTTTTTGCTTACGCCATCAAACTCATAACCCCGTGCTGACGCACTCACTGCCTGAATTTACAGGCTTTTTGTTTGTTAATGGCAAAAGAAAAATGAAGCTCTGCCAAGCAGCTGCTTATTTTTCTTTTGCGCTCATTATAACACACTGTTTTTTCAGAATCAATATAAAAACTTTTCCACTTTAAAGTTTTTATGCGTATATCACATTAAATTGTTAAGTCTTACGCCAGTCCCTGGATCAGGATCACCAGGATCAGGATCGGGAGAATATAGCGGAAATAAATCTTTACCCACTTCGCTTCCGGCATCTTAAGTCCCGTTCCATGGTTTGCTTCCGCAAGATACTTATCGTATCCCCAGCCCCACTTGCTCACGCAGAACAGGAGATAGACCAGAGATCCCAGCGGAAGGAGCAGGTTGCTGACCAGGAAATCCTCAGAGTCCAGGACATCTCTCGCACCGATAATGTGCAGACTGCTCCACACATTATATCCGAGTACGCAAGGCAGGCTTGCGATCAATACAAAAATACAATTTAATATAGAAGCTTTCTTTCTGCTCCATCCAAAGTTGTCCATGCAGCTGGAGAGCAGGTTCTCAAACACAGCAATGACTGTGGAAAAGCTCGCTGCCGACATGAATAAGAAGAACAGCATTCCCCATATCCGTCCGCCTGCCATGTTGGCAAACACATTCGGCAGAGTGATGAAGATCAGCTGCGGACCGGCATCCGGCTGTACCCCGAATGAAAAGCAGGCCGGGAAGATAATGAGTCCGGCGGAAAGCGCTACCAGCGTGTCGAGACCGCAGATCCGGACCGCTTCGCCCGCAAGTGTGTGGTCCTCGGACATATAACTTCCAAAGATCTCCATCGCCGCGATGCCAAGACTCAATGTAAAGAATGACTGGTTCATGGCGCCCATGATCACGGAGCCGAGTCCGACGTCCGCCGCACGCTTAATATCCGGAAGAAGGTAGAAGCTGAGTCCCTCTTTCGCTCCCGGAAGGATCAGGCTGTGTCCGGCCAGCACAAGGATCAGGACGAGCAGAGCTGCCATCATCCATTTTGTGATCTTTTCAAGTCCGTTCTGAAGTCCCCTGCTGCAGATAAAGAATCCGGCAATGACTGTTACTGCCATCCAGAGACCCATCTCGCCGGGATTGCCGAGCATTTTCCCAAATACTCCTGCCACCTGGTCTGCATCCATTCCGGTGAAAGTTCCTGTCGCAAACTTTACAAAGTAGCTGAGCATCCAACCGGAAACCGTCGTGTAATACATCATCAGAAGATAACAGCCGATCATACAGAACCATCCGTGTACATGCCACCGGCTTCCCGGCTTTTCAAGTGCCTTGTAAGCACCGACAGCACTCTTTCGTCCCGCACGACCGACCGCAAGTTCCATTGTAAGGACCGGAACGCCCATACAGAGCAAAAACAGCAGATAGAACAGGACGAATACTCCGCCGCCGTTCTGTCCCGCCACATACGGGAACCGCCATACGTTTCCGATTCCGATCGCGCAGCCCGCGCTCACCAGTAAAAATCCCAGGCGCGAACCAAAATTTTCTCGTTTCATGATATAACTCCCCTTTTCCATCTCCTGTCGGCTTTTATGCCGTCAGGGGTTCTTGACGCCGATGATGCTTCGCAGCCCAGATCGGCAAAATCCGCAGCCCCGACGTCAGTAACCTTATGATACTGCCCGATAAAAGGATTTGCAACCGCGCTTTTTGTATGGTATCATAAGGAAAACTTATGTTATGCAGGAATCATCGATCATTTTCATCAAACATGTGGAATTTATGTATATTCTTCAGGCGATACAGAATTTTTTGAGAGGAAGTTTCCGTTATGAATACAAACCAGCTCCGATATTTCGTGGCTGCCGCCGAGTGCCGCAGCTTCACGAAAGCAGCCGATCAGTTTTATATTACGCAGACCGCGATCACCCAGCAGATCCATGCCCTGGAGGACAGTCTCGGCGTCCCGCTCTTCGACAGGACAAGCCGTCCGATCACACTGACTCCCGCAGGAAGCGCCTTTTTGAACGATGCCAGATCCATCCTCGACCGGATCGACCAGGCGGTAAACAGGATCCAGGAGGTTTCTACCGGTATGGTCGGTACACTCCGCATCGGATACACGAAAGGGTTTGAGCGGAGCAATTTTTCCAGCTCGCTGCGTTTCTTCCATAATAAATATCCGAATATCCTCGTCTCCTGCTACCGGCGGAACACAGATCTTCTCGCCGCAGGGCTCCTGAAGGATGAATACGATATTATTTTTACATGGGACAGTACCGAGCTTGTAAAGAATGATTCCATCGAATACCGGCTGATCGAGCGGAGTCCGCTCATGGTTGCGGTCTACGGCAGCCATCCGTTTGCCGGGCGGTCATCTCTGCGCCGCACGGAGCTTCACGGGGAACGTCTCCTGTTTATGACCCCATCCAGCACCGGCGATTCCGTCAGTGATCTGCGTTTTTACGAGATGTACGAGCGAGCCGGCTACCACCCGGATATCTTTTTCCGGTCCAACGACGTCGAGAGTATCCTCATGATGGTGTCCGCCGAAGAGGGGATCTCGATCATCCCGGCTTACGTCACTCAGAAACTGACGAACGCCGATAACCTTGTCTTTATTCCGTTGATCGGCGAGGAGGAAGTCGTCGAGATCATCGCCGCCTGGAAGAAAGCGTCCGGGAATCTGGCTCTTCAGCAGTTTCTGGGACATCATCCACTTCTGAAGGCGGAATAGCTGCTGCAGTGCTGACTCATAAGTTGCGTTTCCTCTGTTTTTATGGTATTTTATATGTGTTTTTACTGATTTTACGGTCAATCTGCATTTTCACATGAGCGGTTTGGAAATTATGAGATCTGCTGAAGTGATATGTTCTTATATAATGAAAGGATTCGATATGACAAAAAACTGTCCTATTATTTTATGCGGCTTTACAAGCAGCGGAAAGACCACCATCGGAAAGCTGCTCTCCGAACGTCTTGGACTTCCATTTTACGATACTGACCAGATGCTGATCGAACATTATCAGATGACGATCCCGGAAATCTTTGCCAAAGGCGGCGAAACACTTTTCCGCGATTATGAACACGAGATCGCCCGCCGGGTATGCACACTTGGTCCATCCGTCGTCTCCACCGGCGGCGGCATGCTGACCTTTGACCGGAATGGCGAGATTCTCGCCAAAAACGGAATGATCTTCTACATTGACCGCCCATTTGAGGACTGCTATGCCAATCTTGCACAGCATCCGGAGCGGCCGTTGTTTAAGAATCATACAAAAAAAGAAGTTCAGGATATGTACCTCATTCGCCGTGATCTTTACCGCAAATATGCGAAGTTTGATATTAAAAACACGGGTACGGCAGGCGAAGCGGCTGAAAAAATCTGCGATTTATTAAAATAAGGATTTGCTGTTACGATCATTCCCGATTTGATTCCATATTCATTTTCATCCGCCTCAACAACGCGGGCTGAAAATTCATGTCCAGGAATTCTGGGATAGGAAACATACGGAAGATTTCCACGGTAAGTACCAAGATCACTTCCACATATTCCACCATATAAAATGTAAAGCGGACATTCGCAATCCGCTTCGCTACTTGCTCATGAACGCAGTCGCTTCGCGATCTGTCAGTGGGAGCTTTCAACTCCCACTGACATAAGCATCCCACTCACCCACCGCTTAGTGCTCCGCGCACTTGAAGCGGGGGAATGCTTATCTGCGTTCAAGTAATGCTATGCCTTTTTCACGTACCGGAACATCGTTCTGAAGCACCTCAACCTTTCTGGGTTCAAGCATTTTTACTGTCTTCATCGTACTTTTTCCTCCATCTTAGAATCCGATCAGTGCCCCGCCGTCAACCGGAATACATGTACCTGAAATATATCTCGCCGCATCACTGCAAAGGAATGCTGCGCACATACCGACATCCATCGGATCTCCAACACTTTTTGCTGGAATACGCCCCAGGATCTTCGCGAGACGCGGCGGATCATTGTCCACGGCTTTGTGGAACATCGGAGTATCGATCCAGCCAGGTGCGATCGCATTCACTGTGATCCCGTATTCCGCCACCTCCGCTGTCAAGGTATGGATCAGACCAAGATATCCTGCTTTTGCAGTAGAATAGCCACATACCTGCGGCTGTCCAATATAGCTTGTCATGCTGGCCTGGAAAATAATTCTTCCCCAGCCCCGTTCCTTCATCTGCGGGATAAAGGCCTTTGTCAATGCAAATGCACCGACAAGATGAACATCCAGGACATTTTTATAGTCCTCCACGCTCATATCCCAAATATATTTCTTGCAGTGATTTCCGGCATTATTCACCAGAATATCAACCGGTCCCTGTTCTTTCTGAATTCTGTCTGCGATTACCTGTGCATGATCCGTATCTGTGATATCAAACTGGTAGAAAACTGCTTTTCCGCCAAATTCCTTCAGGATCTCATTTCCCTTCTTCTCATCTGTCCGGCTCAATGCGATCACTTTTGCGCCGGCACTGACCAGACATCTTGTGATCGCAAGTCCCAGACCGGTGATTCCTCCCGTCACAACTGCTGTTTTTCCGGAAAGATCATACCATTTCTGCATAGAAAATTCTGTTTTCTGCTGTTCTGTAAAAGCTGCCATGATTTCCTCCAGATCCCCTATATTTCTGTCTTTTCACATTTTCGAAATGCAACTTCTTTTTCCTGATACTTATATGGCACAAAGTATTCCCGATGTCCCAATTCTTCACCTTTAGATAGATTTCCCTTTGCTACCTGTACCACATAATCCATCAGCCGGTCCGCCTGTTCATCCTGTGTACATTCTCCGTACAGAACAGGACTGGCGTCAAAGTCCATATCCCCATTCATTCGTCGGAATGTCTCCCGGTTTCCCGTGATCTTGATGCATGGGCTTACTGCGCTTCCGACAACATTTCCTCTTCCTGTAACTAAAAAGACAATGTGAGCGCCGCAGCTGATCAGATCCATCAGACCTTCCGAGTCATTCGGATTTGTGATCCCGAACTGCATCCAATAGGGATCCGGTGTCGAATCCAAAAGCCAAAGGCCATGTCTTTTCGGCGGGCACGAGACTTTGATCACTCCCTCGATCGGACTGGAACCGCTTTTGATCACCGCTCCCATACTCTTTTCTTCGATCGTCGAAAGACCGCCGGCAAAGTTTCCGGGGCTCACCGAATACTGGCGCACGGATTTACAATACTCCAGTGCCTTGTCGTATGTATACTGGATCTCCTCTTTCGCGGTCTCAGATGCCGCACGGGATGTCAGCAGCCAGTCAAGGCCGACTGCCTCAACGATCTCCTCAAAGATCGCGGTACCTCCGGCTTTTACAAGTTGATCAAAAAGGCGGCCGACTACAACATTTCCGGCAAGTCCGCTCGTATAATCACTTCCGCCGCATTCTGCTCCGATTACCAGATCCTGCAGCGCCATCTGAACTCTCGGAGTATTCTCCAGCTCTTTCAGCGCCTCACGAACCCAGGCGACTCCTTTTTTGATCGACGGAACCGTTCCTCCTTCATCCTGGATCCGGATCCAGGATGAAATTTTCTCTTCCTGAAGTGCGATCTTTTCCAGCCATTCCGGCTGAACATATTCGCATCCGAGTCCAACCGTAAGCACCGCACCTACATTTGGATGACGGATCAGACTGATCAGCATATTTACAGCATACTGATTATCCGTGCAACCATCAAATCCTAAAAGTTCCACTTCCGGATGATGGACTTCATCCACGATTTTCCTTGCAACATGCTCTGCACATTTTACTGTATAGATCACAAGTACACGATTTCTGATCCCTTTTCTGCCGTCTTTTCTCTTATAGCCCATCCAGGAAATTTCTGTGTGATTCATGTCCGTTCTCCATTATTCATAGCGTGTATCTTTCGGCGCTCCTGTATGCACATCAAGGTGGCTGGACCGCTGGTCATAAATGCTGCACATGACATGCAGATGAACCCACGTCCCCTGACGGATATCTTTCGTTGCACGACCGATCACAACCCCATATTTTACGATATTTTCTCCAGCCGCAATATCTGTCAATGCCACCTTATGTCCCGCAGGGATCTCTTCTCTGACTGAAAGCTTTTTTTCCCGGCTGTCGCCAAGAAGTCTTACGGTCCCCGGTTCCAGCACTTTCAGAGCCGTTGCCACATTATCCCGCTCATCAATCTGAAACGCTGTCATTTCATCTTCCATTTTGCTCATCGTCAGAACTCCTTCAGGTCGTCTTTCTGTTACATGTATCAGATAATTTCATCATACTCTCACATTTTGTATTTGTCAATTTGACATATTTACATATTTTTTGTCTACATATTTGGCGATATGCACAAAACAAATGCAGTCAAGCAAAAAGCGACCACGATCGTATATTCCGATCAGCAGTCGCTTTCATTTCTGATTTGTCTCAAAAAATATTTCTTATGGTCTGAATCCGATAGGATCCTGCTCTTTCTTCCGGAGCCAGTCTCCATATGACGCAAACGTGTCAAGAGATCCTTGTTTTGCTTTTCTTAAATGATTTTTCATCTTATCTGCAGCATCTTCATATCGATCTTCAAGAAGAGCATCAATAATCTCCGCATGTTCCGGTTTTGACTGCATCAATCGATTCAGGTCAAGACTTGTAAGAACGCGAAGACGGGTATTCTGATTATAGATCAGCTCCATCGACATCCACATATATGGATTAGGACTGTTCCGAACAATATATTGATGGAATTCATCATCCAGAGTAAACATTTCGATCAATCGTTTTTCTTTCGCCGCATCCATAACTTTCTCCGGCGTAATATCAGTTTCGAACTTTTTCTTATATTCCCTCAGTTTTTCCTTATCCAGACGGTTTCCATACATCCGGATCACATATGGTTCTACCATGCATCGCATTTCAAACACAGAACTGATATCATTCATATTCACATCCGAGATGCGAATTCCCTTTTTAGGCATGATCACCAGAAGATGTTCCTGTTCCAGCCGGCCCAGAGCGTCTCGAATCGGCGCCCGGCTATATCCCGTATCCTGAAGCAGTAATTCTTCATTCAGGACCTCATTTGGGGCATATTCGCAATATAAGATCTTATTTTTTATGATCCGGTATGCCTGCTGTTTTAGTGTTTCTCTTCCAGTCTCCATTTACTTCACTTCCGTCCCGTCCGGTTTCCGGAGTCCTCTGGTGTTTTTCTCCACCAATCGTCTCGTAACCATCACCATGTGGCCGCAGCCCATGCATTTCAGGCGGAAGTCCGCGCCCACGCGCAGGATCTCCCACTCCTGACTGCCGCACGGATGCGGTTTCTTTAATTTTACAATATCTCCTACCTCATATACCATCATTCTGTCTCCTGTCTTTTTTCCGTCCCGGACCAGCAGCCTATGCCAGAATTTCGTCAATCCTCTTCAGCTCATCCTCGGAGAAAGCTGTATTTTTTAACGCCGCAAGACTATTGTCCAGCTGGGAAACCCGGCTCGCTCCGACCAGGACCGTCGTCACCTCCGGCCGGCGTAAGATCCATGAGATCGCCATCTGCGCCAGTGTCTGACCACGCTCTGCAGCAAATTGATTTAATTGTTTGATTTTTTCTAATTGTTCATCCGAAAGGTATCTCTGTGCGACGGTCGTTCCTGCACGCGAAGCGCGGGAGTCCGCCGGGATCCCCTTCAGATATTTATCCGTCAGCGCACCCTGCGCCAGCGGGGAAAAGCAGATACAACCGACGCCGTTCTCATCAAGCGCGGAGAGCAGTCCGTCCTCCACCCAGCGCTCCAACAGGTTGTAGCGCGGTTGGTGGATCAGACACGGAGTTCCGTTCTCCTTTAGGATCTTCACCGCTCTTCTCGTCTCTTCCTCTTTATAGTTGGAAAGTCCGACATAAAGTGCTTTTCCGCTGCGAACGATATCACTGAGCGCACCCATTGTCTCCTCAAGAGGCGTCTCCGGGTCCGGTCTGTGGTGGTAAAAAATATCCACATAATCGAGTCCCATGCGTTTCAGGCTCTGGTCAAGACTCGCCATCAGATACTTTCTGGATCCCCAGTTGCCATACGGGCCCGGCCACATATCATAGCCGGCTTTTGTGGAGATCACAAGCTCATCGCGGTATGTACCGAGGCAGTCCTTCAACGCCTGGCCAAAGTTTTTCTCCGCAAGTCCATTCGCCGGATGACCGTAGTTATTCGCGAGGTCAAAGTGTGTGATCCCGCAGTCGAACGCATGACACAGAATCTCCTCCTGGTCTGCGATCGTCTTTTCCAGTCCAAAATTCTGCCACAGTCCCAGCGCGATCCGCGGGAGTTTTAACCCGCTTCTTCCACAGCGCTTATATTCCATCAAATCATAACGATCTTCTGCTGCCTGATACATTCTGTCTCCTCCCCGTCTCCTGCCGGACCATATCTTTTCCTTTCATCGGATGAATCCCTTATGTATGTTTTCGGCTTTTTCTATTCCATCATAAACACCTGCAGTCCCTGTTTTCAGGTCCTTTATTTTTTGTATCCCCGATTTCCGTACTCAGACTCCGACTGCATCCCCGAGCACTTCCCCGATCGGTCCGCTGATCACAAGGTCGGCGCGGCTGTCCATCGGCGTCACCGACTTGTTGATCAGGATCAGCTTATGTCCTCTGTAATAATCGATCAGTCCTGCCGCCGGATATACAGTCAGGGAAGTTCCTCCGATGATCAGAACATCCGCATTTGCGATATAATTTACAGACTTTTCGATCGTCTCCGAATCCAATCCCTCTTCATAGAGCACAACATCCGGCTTGATTGTTCCTCCGCAGGTACATTTCGGCACACCTGTGGAATTTAAGATCGCATCCAGACCGTAAAATTTTCCGCAGCGGATGCAGTGATTCCGCAGAACCGAACCATGAAGTTCCAGAACTTCTTTGCTTCCCGCCTTCTGATGGAGTCCGTCGATATTCTGCGTTACGACTGCCTTCAGCTTTCCCATCTTCTCGAGCTTTGCCAACGCTTTGTGCGCCCGGTTCGGCTCCGCATTCGGGAACAGCATCTTATTCCGGTAGAACCGGTAAAATTCTTCCGGCTTTCTCATATAGAAGGAATGGCTGAGGATCGTCTCCGGCGGATAATCGTATTCCTGGTTGTACAGTCCGTCTGTACTCCTGAAATCCGGAATATGGCTCTCCGTGGACACACCTGCCCCACCGAAAAATACAATGTTGCTGCTCTCATCCAGCCACTTTTTTAATGTTTCCCGCTCTGTCATGACAGATCTTCTCCTTCCTATTATAAAAGTATTCTCAATCAACCGTTCACAATTTCACATATTCGGCCGATATCACTCCGCACCTGTCCCCCGTGAGTCCGGTATCACACGACTTCGTCCAGGAACACTCCATGGAACGGCTCGATAAATTCCCCATATGGGATCTTCTTTACCTGAGCCGGCGTCCGGTATCCGAACAACCACTCCGTGAGTTCCGAGATCGTCAGGACCTCCATCTTGCCTTTCGCGATAAACCTGGATTCCTGCGTCATCCTGGAACCATACTTCGTCAGATGCCATAGCCACGCCCCCTGATTCTGAGGAACGAAAAGGTCGTTGATCCCGATCTCCACTGTCACCTCGTCCTGAGGGCAGTCTTCTGAGAGGTGGATATTTGTCACAAACTCCGGCATGCAGACGATCCTCGCCATGATCGCCGGTTTCTGCCCCGCCTCACTCCGGTAGTGCTCTCCGGTATAGAGATAACGCATCTCTCGCTCCTTTAAGCCCCACTCACTCTGCATTCCGATAAACCAGTCGTCGTCGTAGAGCAGTGTGCAGGTTCCGTTCTCGCTGGCAAGTTCTTTCTCCATCCGCTGTAAATATGCCTCATCACGGATCGCAAAGACCTCATATTGTCTCTTTAACCACGCTGTCTGCCATTCCGCAAGATCTGCTCCAAGTGTCTTCAGATCACATGGCTCCCTGTGGATATGGGGATTATATTTGAGGACCCAGCGCGGCTGATCATAAATATACCGGAAATCATACGGGCGGTACAGGGATTCCCTTGCAGGCATCAGAAAGGTAAACGGCATGCGCTCTTCCTGCATATCCCGCAGCATCGCCAGCATGAGACTTCTCATATATCCCTTGTGGCGCTCAGAAACCAGCGTTGAGACACCGACAATGTAATCACAGACCGCCTCATTTCCCCGCATATAGATCCGGTACGGATTCCGGTGGACCATAGACACGATCTCACCGTTTTCCTCCCGTACAAGGACCCGGTTGTCCTTCATCTTTTCCTTAAAATAATAATCACAAAATTCCGTGGAATCTTCCGGGAATGCCTCTCTCCAGAGATCCTGGCATCTTCCCTTTTCTTCTGTCTCCAAATACCGTATCATAGTTTACTCCGCGCTTCCTGCCTGATAATCGAGCTGCTTAATCCGATACTTTCTCGCAAATCCCATCGGCGCATAGGACATCTTTGCCTGTCTGAGCCCCGGAAGACCCATATCGTCCTCACGGTTTACGATCTCCGCGTCCGGGAATTCATGGATCAGGAACTGCTGGTTGATCATCTGGTAAAGCCCCCGCATCTCCGGATTTGCCTTTTCAATATGAATGATCGCCATCTTTTCCTTACTGTTATAGCTTCCGATCGAGAACGCCTCTAACTGGTCATCCACATAGATCCCGCCCATGCGGACCGATAACATCGAACAGTTTCTCAGGATCTCATGGATCCCTTCCACTTCATAATCCAGATGTCCCTCGACTTCCTGTCCTTTTCCTTCTCTCCATTTGTCCAGGAATTTCCATACTTCACAGCCGTCGGAACAGCAGAGAGTCCTGTATTCATACCGTCCGTCATATGCCTTCTTAAAGGCGTTCAGGTTATTTTTCTTCTTGTGGAGTGCCTTTCCTGACAGTGTCTTTAACGCCTCAGCGCTGTAAAGATAGTCCTTCGCGTCCGGGAGTTCCGTCACGGAATATCGCTCAGCCGGGAGATTTAAATAGTCCACAGCTTCCTGATCCGCAAGATAGATCTCCAGCGGCAGATGAAGATTTTCATTGAAATACCGTTCGATCTCATTGAAATAGTGGGACATATCCTCGATCGCGCATACCGGAAGAGACGCATACATCTTGCCCATGATCTTCATCGTCCAGAGAACTGCTCTGTCGTCTCTCTCGCAGAAGTGGACATGATAATAGTCCGCCCAGAGGAAGTTGTCGAGCATCACGCTGTCGCATGTATTGTCGTGGCGTCTTCCGTAATACTTGCTGAGCTTCTCAAAATTCTCAGCGCTCAGCTTATGAAACTGTATATCCATATATTATTATTTTTTCCTTTCTAACCTGCTCATCATCTCTCGCAGCTGTTTTTGCCGGCGTGTTAAATACACAAACCCATCAGGCAGCTGCCTTTTTTACTTTTTATAGTTTACCACACTTCCATTATAAAATGAAGCGATTTGTTTTTCGGCAGTTTTACTCAGAAAATCCAGTAAAATTAGGCTTTTTCGCTATTGACAATTTGAATCGCGTGAGTATAATCTAATTTAGATGATACCGCAATGCGAAACATGGTTCCGCATTATGAAACTCGGTATTAAAACTCAATATGACTTGATTATTGACTAAAACTGAATTTCCTAAATTTATAAAAACAAAAGGAGACAGGAATCATGAACGAAGTTTTAGAGAAGATCCAGAAAATTGGTATCGTTCCGGTTGTAGTTCTGGACGATGCAAAGGACGCAGCACCGCTTGCAAAGGCACTTTGCGAGGGCGGTCTTCCGTGCGCTGAGGTTACATTCCGTACAGCAGCTGCTGAAGAGTCCATCCGTATTATGGCAAAAGAGTTCCCGGAGATGTTAGTCGGAGCTGGTACTGTTCTTACAACAGAGCAGGTTGACCGTGCAGTAAACGCCGGCGCAAAATTCATCGTAAGCCCGGGCTTAAATCCGGAAGTTGTTAAATACTGTGTAAATAAAGGAATTCCGGTAACTCCGGGTACTTCCAACCCGAGCGACGTTGAGATGGCTATCTCCCTTGGTCTTGATGTTGTTAAATTCTTCCCGGCTGAGGCTGCTGGCGGAATCAACATGATCAAAGCTATGGCAGCTCCGTACACACAGATGAAGTTCATGCCGACAGGCGGAATCAACGCTAAGAACATCAACTCCTACCTTGCATTTGACAAGATCCTTGCTTGCGGCGGAAGCTGGATGGTTAAGAAAGACCTCGTAGCTGCCGGTGAGTTCGATAAGATCCGCGACCTCACAAAGGAAGCTGTTCAGACAATGCTCGGCTTTGAGCTTGCTCACATCGGAATCAACTGCGACAACGAAGCTGAAGCTGAAAAGACTGCTGATGCATTTGACGGTCTGTTCGGATTCACAAAGAAAGTTGGCAACAGCTCTGTATTCGCAGGAAAAGCTGTTGAGGCTATGAAGTCCAAAGGACTTGGCGCAAAGGGTCACATCGCTGTTGCTACAAACTCTGTAGTAAGAGCAAAGAACTACCTTGAGATGATGGGCTACAAGTTCAACGAAGAGTCCGCTAAGTTCAAAGGCGACAAGATGACAGCAATCTATCTCGCAGACGAGATCGGCGGCTTCGCAGTACATCTGGTACAGAAATAAGCTTCATCTTCCGTTATAAAAATCGTAATTTATACCGCGTAACCAGGGACTCTGCTAACCGCTTTCCCTGCTCCGCGCGGTCCATGACTATAAATCATATTAATTTTAAGGAGAATCCTCATGTCCAAGAGAGTTATTACATTTGGTGAAATCATGCTCCGTCTCGCTCCGGAGGGATACTATCGTTTCGTTCAGGCTAACAACTTTGGCGCAACATACGGCGGCGGCGAGGCTAACGTAGCTGTTTCCCTTGCAAACTACGGTTTTGATGCAGCATTCGTTACAAAGCTTCCGAAGCACGAGATCGGCCAGGCAGCTGTAAACGAGTTAAGAAGATACGGCGTTGATACTTCCACTATCACCCGCGGCGGCGACCGTGTAGGTATCTACTTCCTTGAGAAGGGTGCTTCCCAGAGACCGTCCAAGGTTATCTACGACCGTGCACATTCCGCAATCTCCGAGGCAACTCCGGAAGATTTCGACTGGGCTAAGATCTTCGAGGGCGCTGACTGGTTCCACTTCACAGGTATCACACCGGCATTAAACGACACTGTTGCTGCTATCTGCCTTGAAGCATGTAAGAAAGCAAAAGAACTCGGCATCACTGTTTCCTGCGACTTAAACTACAGAAACAAACTCTGGACAAAGGCAAAAGCAGGCGAGGTTATGGGCGAGCTCTGCAAATATGTTGATGTCTGCATCGCAAACGAAGAGGATGCTTCCGATGTATTCGGTATCAAAGCTTCCAACACAGACGTTACAAAGGGCGCTGTAAACCACGAGGGCTACAAGGACGTTGCAAAACAGCTTGCTGACCGTTTCGGTTTCCAGAAGGTTGCTATTACGCTTCGTGAGTCCATCTCCGCTAACGACAACAACTGGTCCGCTATGTTATACGATGGCAAGGACTACTACTTCAGCAAGAAGTACGCTATGCACATCGTTGACCGTGTAGGCGGCGGCGACAGCTTCGGCGGCGGACTGATCTACGCTTGCTTAAGCGACATGGATGCTCAGAGCATCATCGAGTTCGCAGTAGCTGCATCCTGCTTAAAGCACTCCATCGAAGGCGACATGAACATGGTTTCCGTAGACGAAGTTAAGAAATTAGCTGGCGGCGACGGATCCGGACGTGTACAGAGATAATCAAAATCTTTGATCCTGCATCACCTGTATATCGGGTGATGCGATCATGAAATAGTTGCCCAATTTGCCAATAAGGGCAAGTTTATTCCTCAATATATACCATAAAAATAAGGACCTCAGCGGCTGCCAATCGCTGAGGTCCTTGTTTTTTATCTGTTATGAAATTTCCTGACCGTTTCCGGTGCACCGCAGAGCCGCCATGGCCGGATAAGTCCTCTTTAGGTTACTGAATTTCTCTCACCAGGCAATACTGCTTCAGTCCCATGCCTTTCTCCACGATCCCGAACACCTTAAATCCGAAATGCGCGTAGAACGCCACATTCTTCTCATTGTGCGTCTCCAACGAGATCATCATCCGGTGCTCTCCGGCATACCGGATCGCATCATCCATCAGTTTTTCCGCAACCCCGTGATGCTGTACACTCGGACTCACCGCAAGGTAGATGATATGTAAGCGGTTTTCCTGGTGAAGCTGGGCCGTCCAATGGGAGTTTAAGTAGTCGCGGCCCTTGATAAAGTTCCAGAGCGTCTTTAAGCTCTTGTCCTCCTTGATCAGATACTCATCTGTCTTTAAGGACGCCCACGCTTCTGTAAGGTAAAAGCGGACCGGATCATATTCCTCCGCCTCATCGGAGACGACCAGGAGTCCGTTTAACTCCGGGCTGTCCGCAAAAATTTCACATGTCTCATAAAACTCGTTCAGATCACACTCAAAAAGTTCCGGCATCAGCCGCTTTCTCGTCTCGGCATCCGGGATCAGAGTCTCATAAAGCGGGTCTCTGGCAAAACATTCTACCAGCATTTTCTGGAGCCGGGGCAGATCTTCTCTCTGTACCCGGTACAATATCTGGCTGTCCATAACTAAAAATCCAACACCTCTTTCGCTTTTTTTAACCCGTCCGTCAGGGTATCCACGGCCTGGGTCATATATCTTATGTCATCGTCAAAGCAGGCAAGCTGCTCTTCCTCCATTTTTTTCAGTGCATAAAGCTCTTCCGACACGTCATGTCCGCCCTCGGCGATCTTCTTTTTAAGGCTCTTGACCTCCTTCGAGAGATCCACATGATGGACGATCCGTCCGGCTCCCCACTGCAGCCGGTCTTTTCCCTGGTTCAGGACATATTCCGTAAAATAGTGATATACTTCATCGTCAAACTGAAACGCATACTGATTGTTGTCCACCAGGTACAAGGCGTCAAGAGCCCCTCTGACGTCCTTATTTTCCAGACTGCGCACTGCATCGCCGATATGGCGCAGATTGCTCTGGGCGGCCTCGTGGGGGAACAGGACCTCATCGTGCCAGTTGAGACGGACAAA
Organism: Pilosibacter sp. NGB245; assembly: GCF_057397225.1. NCBI lineage: Bacteria > Bacillati > Bacillota > Clostridia > Eubacteriales > Clostridiaceae > Pilosibacter > Pilosibacter sp. NGB245. The sequence goes on from NZ_CM171584.1 coordinate 3,278,893, forward strand.
ATAGTCCTGGCATTTGCGGAACAAATACAGGAGCTGCCTCTGAAGCGCAGCATATTTTGTATTTTCCGGACCGGACAGCTCTCTTTTCTCCGCTTCCGGCATACTGCCGAAAGCAGCTTTGCCGCTCCATCCGGCACTCTTTTCTCCGGTTTCCACATTCCGCAAATTGCATTCATTGTCCCGGGAGATCTCATTAATCTCTTTCACTCTTTTATATACCGCATCCGCGATCTTCTTCGCCTCTGCCGTCCGCTCCAGCAGGATCCTGATGCCCTTTTCATCTTCCCGGCCAGTAACCGGTCTGACGCTCTCCTGGAGCGCCTGAAGCGTCCGTCCGACATTCACCGGAGCTACTTTTACCCGGTCAAACGCCATGACGAGAAGTCCGTAGAGCTCATGGTGAAACTGAAATACATCCGCATTATAATACTCGTCATTATCAAACTGGGAGTGGTAATGTGTCTCCATGAACTCCGCACTGCTAAATTCATTCACCATCGACGGGATTCCTGAGATCGCGACGGAAAAATCATCCGACCAGGTCTCGATCGGGCACTGGACGCCGAGACCTTCCGGGTAGACCTTTTTTGCGTCCACCGGAAACTCTTTTACAAATTCCTTCAGAAAATTCTCATATTCATAGGTAGACCGGATCGCATCCCACGGATTATGCGCATAGGCCGGAAGCTCAAAATTCAGGTCCACGATCACCTTTCCCTGCCATTCCGGCCGGATCTTAAAGACCTGCTGCCATGCCCCCGTCGACCAGTCGTACTTGGAGTTTTCAATTCCCCACTCTTCCGCCGCCATACAGCAGAATACGATGGTCTTTTCCGGCTGATAGCCGATCCTTAACAGCGTCCTTGCGATCCCGAACATCAGCGCGATCGCACAGTTGTCATCCTGGAATCCGTCAAAATAGGAATCATAGTGGCCGCTGAGCAGGATCATATCGTCCGACTTTCCCGGGATCGTTCCCCATACATTGTAGGCAGGCATATCTTCCTTCACGACAGACTTTGCATCAAACTGCACTGTAATCCGCGGAGTCTCTTTTAACGCAGTCTTCAGGATCTCCGCATCTTTCTTTGACATGGAAAATGCCGGGGCATCCTTTGGGCCCGCGATATCCTGGGCATTGAGCGCCTCGCTGTCGATCTCCGCATAACCGTTATCCTGAACTGCGATCACCGCCGCTGCACCCTTTAAATGAGCCTGATAGACCGGATAGTTGATCCACCACTCATCTCTCTGGTTGATGTCCACCATCACAAGACATCCCGTCACATCCACGCCGTCGTAGTCCGCTTCCTTTCCGCGGCCTGCGTAGACCAGTGGATATTCCTTCCATCCATCCGTCACAAACTCCGTCTGATAGGCACCGAGCTGGAATTCATGTTCCTTTCCATCCCGGTCCGCAAAACGCAGGACTGCCTTCTCGAACTCCCAGGAATCCAGGCAGAGTTCATCTTTATGGATATCTGAAAGCCCGATCCGCTCCATTTCCTCTTTCAGAAATTCCCCGGTATCAAATTCCGCTTTCGATCCCGCTGTACGGTAACCAAGGACCGGATTACTCTTAAACTCCTCCATCTTTTTCGCCAGATGGTAGGAATAACCGATATCCACCGCTTTTAAATATGCTTCTTCGATCTTCCTTCTGTCGCTCTCCACAGCTGTCATCCTCCTCATCCCGCGCAATCACAAACTCCGCCGCATCCTGCGCACTATTCCCAGTGACGCGAACACGCCGGAGTCTGATCCCGTAACAGAACCGTTACTTTTATTTAGTTTTCAGTCTTGTTCTCAGCTTCGGCTTCTTCCTGTGCTCCGGCTCTCTCGCTGTCCGCCTTCACTTCCACCTGAGTTGCCTGGACCTCTTCCGGTGTGCCTGCCTGTGCAGCCGCTTCCGGATTCGGCACGGTACGCTTTGTGATCGGCATCTGAAGGTTTACGCCGAACGGGTTTACAACAACGCCCTTTGCCTCTTTTACGAGGATGCTCGGGATCTTGTTCGCTGTAACCGCGATCGCCTTAAACTGGTTTTTCGCATTGAATTTGCCGAACTCGATGATATCTGTAAAGATCGGCTGGTACGCATCGCCGTTTTTCTGTTTTAATAACGGAACGCCGCTGCCTTCCTGGAATGCGGTAATGTAGGTTCCCTTGGTGAAGTCCGCAAGGATCTCCTCCTGCATTTCCTTTAATTCTTCCGGCATCGTCTCAAATTTCTGTCTGCGGAGCTCCTGCATGAAGTACAGGGCCGTCAGATGAAGGCTCGGATTCTCGATCCATGTCTTCTTCTCGTCTTCCGGAGTATCCGGCTTATTCTGGCCAGGACGGCTTACAAGTTCCGGAAGCTGGATCCGGCATTCGCTATCCATGTACTGGTCCACCATCAGGCAGTTCACGCCCATCGTGTAAAGGTTTCCGTAGAAGTGGAGCATCTGGTTCGCATCCACTTTTGCGATCTGTACCGGGATCTTTTCTTCAACCAGGCGCTTACCTTCGCGCTTAACATCTTCCTCCGTGAAGTAGATCAGGACTTCATCATCAAATGTCTCCTTGTCGCATACCACATACGGCATTCTTGTGCACAGAGACATGATCACATAGATCTCCTTCGCGTTTCTTAACTGATTTAAAACCTGCTGTTTATCCATTTTTGTTTTCCCTTCCGGTGTTTTCATTCCTGCTGTTTATCCCAACAGTTTTCTATTATTTTTTCGAATTCCAGATGCGCAGGATCCGCTTTCTCAGTTCAAACCCCACTCACTCTCTCATACTCTGCAAATTTCCCTAGTTACAGCAGATGATCGGAATTCCCTTATACGCATTCTCATAGACCTGCGCTGCTACTTTCGGCGGCAGATTGATGCAGCCATGAGAACCATTTGTCTGGTAGATCGTACCGCCGAACTTGCTTCTCCAGTTCGCATCATGAAGTCCGATCCCGCCGTTGAACGGCATCCAGTATTTTACAGGAGTCGCGTAATCTTCTCCCTTTAATACGCGGTCTGTCTGCTTATAATACAGCTCAAACAGTCCCGGAGGCGTCGTATAATTCTTTGACACGTTTCCGGATACGAACGGGCTGTCGATGATCACTTTTCCGTCCTTATAGAAATAGAGATGCTGGGTCGCAAGATCCACCTCGATATAGGTCTGTCCGAAGTCATATCCGTCGTGGGTCGCACCGCGGCTCTCGTAGATCGGTTCCCGCTCGGTCGTCTGGCATGCTTTCACAGCCGCTACCAGCGCATCCGTCTCTGCAGCCTGATTGATCTTCCAGCCGTATTTTCCATATACGACAACATCGCGGCCGGATGTCGTCTTATATTTGTGGTTTCCGTAAGTGTCATACTTATCCGCTAAAGATTTCACATATGCAGCGGCTTTCTCACGGTCCACCTGAATCTCATTTCCATTTGTCCCGGTCACCCATTTTGCCAGCTCCATACCGTCCAGAGTCTCTTTCTTTGAACCGAAATCATAAGTGATCTTGATGTCCTTATACGCATTTAAGGTCGCACAGAGCTGTACCAGGGCTGCGTCATCTGACTTCACCGTGACTTTTTTGTAGCAGTCATGATCTGTCAGTTTGATCTGCTTTTTCTGGTTTAAAAGCGCATCCTTGACAGCTGCTTTCAGCTTGTCCATATCAAGCTCATTTCCCTGAACTTCCGGAACGATCGTAAACGGTTTTCCTTCCTCATAAGCAGAGATATACGCATTCGAGGTCGGTGTTGCCGCCGTTACACAGTGCAGATTTGCAAGCGCTGCGGCAAGCTTCTCATCGTCGACCGTCGCCTTCACAGTCACGGTATAACTCTGGTCAGAGCCCGGTCCTGTCTTTCTTCCTGCGTCATTCTGCTCCTTTAAAATATCATCAACGCTGCCGGTGACATCCAGATGATATCCAACATCTGTTCCCTTTAAGGTCTCCAGATTTCCGTCCGCGTCCTGTATTTTAATCTCGTAATGCTCGTTGAAGTAGCCTTCAAGATAGCCTTTCGCCTGTGTCGCTGTCTGCTTTGACACATCTACCGCATTGATCGTTGTGCCGCGCACAAACTTGGCCGTGTCCGTATCAACAACAGCCGCCATTGCAGGAAACGCTGTTCCCACCGCCAGCATACCGATCACAGCGCCGATCGGAAGAAGCATTCTTAATTTTTTCATGTTTCTGTCCTGCCTTTATTATTTTTACAATTGGGCTTATGCATCTTTTCGGATAAAAGCGCTTATGCAAGCAAGCTTGCTTGAGCATCCTGCAACGGGGCGGATTGCTCTCTTCTTGAATGCCTGCGGCCTTCAAGAAGCTCCGGGCGTCGCCCTTATGCAGATTTTCACCCAGAATTGCTTATGCAAGCAAGCTTGCAACACAATTCCGGGTAAAAATCTGCGCAATCCCAACTGTTACCATCTATTGTAGCTAACCAATAAGAGGGTGTCAAGGTGATTATTTCTTGCTTTTTCCTTGCTTTTCTACGGCAAAAGTGCGGCTCTAAAGTTCATTCCGTATTGCAGAACAAATCCCTGGATTTCCTGTTCCGCAAAAACGAAACGCAGGTCCGTCCATATAGGACAAACCTGCGCTGTTTCGATCAGAATATAACAATTCCGTACCTTTTTCTGACATTCTTATGTAACTGCGAGAGTACTGAACAGTTACGATCTTATTTCTCGATGATACTTTCCACTACATCCGTTCCTGCGCAGAGAAGTGCCAGGAGCAGTGTCTGCTGGCAGCCCTTATAAGCTCCCTCGACTTTAAACTGCTCAGACAGCATATGCGCATGGATATCGTAATCTGCGCCCATTCCGAGGCAGACGGCCGGAAGTCCTGCTTCCAGTGCACGGTTGCAGTTTGTAGAACCGCCGTTTCCGAGCTTCGGCTCCGCACATCCAAGGTACTCTGCTGCCGCCATCGCGCCCTCTACGATCGGTGCATGCGGATCCTGGTGGCCGGCATTGACATCACAGATATGTTTTACGTCATATGTGATGGTGTCCATACCCCAGCGCTCGGTCTCCTCTTTGCATGCCTCATCGATTGCATCAAAGATCTTCTTGCGAAGTTTCTCGAGTTCTTCCTGGGAGTTGGAGCGGAAGTTGAAGCGGATCTGTGCGACCGGAACGATCGCATGGACAGCCTCAAAGCTGCCTGCCTGCATCGTTGTAACCGCAAACGTGGTCATCGGCTCCTTCGGAACCTGGATCTCAGCGATCTTTGCGATCGCGCGTCCTGCCGCATGGATCGGGTTCGCAACCTTTGCAAAAGCTCCGCATGCATGTCCGCCGACGCCATGGAAATTGATCTCATATGTCTGGATTCCGGTTGCCTCGTAGGTGATCTCCTCAAATCCCGGTCCGTCAACGGAGATGCTGGCATCCAGCTCCGGATGATGGTTTACATAATATTGCATTCCCTTTAAAGCGCCGGTTCCTTCCTCCTGGACAGTTCCGACGAACTGGATATCTCCCTTTGTCTGGATTCCGGCTGCGTTCAGCGCACGGATTGTTGAGAGGACCGTCGCACATCCTCTTGTGTCATCCACGATGCCCGGGCACTTGATAAAACCGTCTTCACGGACGATCTCAAGCTTCGTGTCAAGCGGGAATACCGTATCCATGTGGCCTTCCACAAGGACTGTCTTTCCGCCGCCGGTACCTTTCCGGATACCAACGCAGTTGCCGTACTCGTCGATATGGCAGTCGGTGAGTCCTTCTTCCTTAAACATCTCAAGAAGTCTCGCAGCTTTCTTCTGCTCATGGTTTGTCGGCGCCGGGATCAGTGTCAGCTCGATCTGTTTGTCGATCACGGTATCCTGGTCCTCTTCCATGAACTGTAACGCTTTCTGGACCTTTGCATCCTTTGTCAGGGTGTCAAATTTCTTCTGAACCTTTTCGGAAACTTTGTATTCCATATCTGTGTTCCTCCATTTTTTGAATGTCCTGCCGTGTGCACACACGGGCAGTCGTTCTATGCTGTCTGCCAGTGTACCACAAAAAGCTCCGCATGCGTATTTTTTATACGTACAAAAGTTTTCTTCACGCGCACACGCAGGTGAACAGGCAGGTCTGTCACTTTTCACCCTGACAGACCTGTTTTCCTTCGTATTCTTATTCTAATGCCATTCTGCAATTCTGCGAATCCCGGACATCAGAACTACAGGCGAACCACCATCTCATCGATCGGCATTCTATCTGCGTGAAGTCTTGACGGATGTGCCGTCTCCGCCGGATAACCGAGCGGGAGCATCGCTGTCGCAACGAGTCCCTTCATCTCCGAGAATGTCTCATGAAGCTTTTCCTGGCTGAACATGCCGACATAGCAGGTTCCAAGACCGAGATCCGCAGCCTGCAGCATCATCTGGGTCGCTGCGATCGTTGCGTCGATCTCGCCATGATTCTTCATATCGCCCTCACGGTTCCATGCCTTCGCCGGATCATAAGCGACAACCAGGATCACCGGCGGGTGGAACTTGCACGCGGTGCACTCTTCCGCTTTTTCCAGTGCCTCTTTGCTCTGCATCACGAGAATTCGCTGCGGCTGAAGGTTATGAGCCGTCGGTGCATTGTGGCCTGCCTCCAGAACCTTCTCCAGCTTTTCTGCTTCGACCGGACGGTCGCTGAACTTTCTAAGCGAATATCTCTCTGCACATAATTTTTCGAAATCCATTGTTCTCCTCCTGTCAGTTTCTGAACATCTATTTTCCTACTATCTTTGTGCCATTCATTATATCTCATCATTCCCGTTTTGTGAACCCTGAAATGTTCTCTGGATGTTTTTACTATTCCTGTCTTTTTAACAGTCTCCGATACGTCACATCCATCCCGATCGCCCCGAGCGGCGCCGTGATCAGGATCGCGAGAACCGCCACTGAGAGAACAATCTGTCCGCAGGAAAGCCCCATCGCCATCGGAACAGAACCGATCGCCGCCTGGACTGTTGCCTTCGGCAGATACGCGATCACGGTAAACAGGCGCTCTTTCTTGTTCAGCGCGGTTCCCGCCATGCACACGCAGACTCCGGCTGCCCGGAAAATAAGTGCAAGCAGGATCATCACCACAGCCGCGCCTCCTGCAGTCGCCGTATACCGGATATCCACTGCAGCGCCGACCATCACAAACAGGACTACCTCCGCTGCGATCCAGAGTTTTCCAAACTTCTCTGAGAGTCTTCCGGAAACTGATTTCGGACATTTCATTTTGAGGACGCATGCCATGCTGACAACCGCAAGAAGTCCGGAGACGGAGACATACGGTTTTGCCCATGTTTCCACCGCCATCAGGAGAAACGAAAGCCCGAGGACCACAATGACTTTCATGCTGTTTCTCACATAATGTTCCTTCGCATAAGCAGTCTCAAAGAAAAGGCTGAGAAGATACCCGACAGCAGCGCCCAGCAGGATTCCGAGCACAATGGACACCGGAATATTCAAAAACTGCGTAAAATCTGCCGTTCCTCCCTGTGCCATGCCGGCAAATGTGGAAAACAGGACGATCACGAAGATATCGTCGCACGATGCCCCGGCCAGGATCATCTGCGGGATACTCTTTTCCGTTCCATATCTATTTTCCATCAGCTGTACCATCCGCGGCACAACGACCGCCGGGGAAACAGCCGCGAGGACCGCACCCATGACAGCAGACTCAATTCTCGTTATCCCCAGGATCATCGGAGCGCAGAGAAGATATCCACAGATTTCAAAACTCGCCGGTACAAAAGCCATCATGACGGCCGGACGCCCGACTTTCTTCAGATCCGCAAGGTTCAGGGAAAGTCCTGCCTTTAACAGGATGATGATCAGCGCGATCTGGCGAAGTTCCGAGGAGATCGATAAGATCTTATCATCGAGAAGTCCCAGGACATGCGGTCCCAGGATGATGCCGGTAAACAGCATTCCGATAATGCGCGGCAGGTGAAGATATCCGCAGATCGCCGCCGCGGAAAGTCCCACCAGAAAGATCAGTGCAAGTGATGTCAACATAATTTTTCTCCTTTTTTCTGCAAAAACGTGCCTTCCACAATTCTGCTTTTATTTGGGAAACTGTTACTCAAAATTCCATTTTTAAGGTTCCTATCCCATACGAAACGATTGCTCCCAATTTTATTAACGAAAAAATATTTTCCCGAAAAAATGTGCCTTTTTGCGCGGCAGGAAGTTCCATCGGAATTTCCTGCTGCACAAAAAAAGAGCTGACTCTCCTGTGATTTAAGCCCCGCAACACACGCTAAAAAGCGCCGTCCCGGACAGCCCGTCATCACAGAAGTCATCAGCTCATCATAAGCGGTTCTGGTTTCCCATGGGAGAACTTCATTCCCGTCGAAGATTATACAATACCTATCTCCGGTTGTAAATCATATTTTTCAGTTTTTCCTATAGGTGGGTTTTCCCGATGTTTCACATTCCCGATCGCAAGGTCCTACAGGATCTCCCCATATCTTCCGAGGAAACTCTTCATTCTCTCATTGTCAGAGGAGAATACCTTCTCCGGCGTTCCTTCTTCCACGATCACTCCGCCTTCCATGAAGATCACGCGGTGGGAGATATCTCTCGCAAACGCCATCTCGTGGGTGACGATCACCATGGCGATATTTAAATCTGCCAGGGAACGGATCACCTTCAGCACCTCCGCCGTCAGCTCCGGATCGAGCGCAGAGGTCGGCTCATCGAAGAACAGGATCTTCGGGTTCAGCGCCAGGGCTCTTGCGATCGCCACACGCTGGCACTGTCCGCCGGACAGCTGGCACGGATAATAATCTTCTTTGTCCGACAGACCCATCTTCTTTAAAAGCTCTCTCGCTTCCTTATATACAGTCTCCTTATCGCGCTTCTGAACATGGATCGGTGCGTCCGTGATGTTCTTTAAGACCGAATAATGCGGGAACAGGTTAAAGTTCTGGAATACGAGGCCATACTGGCTCCGGATCTCCTTCATTTCCTTTTTGTCCGCATAAACGACACGTCCGTCCTTGTCTGTCCATGCAGCCTTTTTCCCAAGATAGACGATCTCGCCGCCATCCATTTTTTCTAACATCGTCGCACAGCGAAGCAGCGTTGATTTTCCGGATCCGGATGGTCCGATGATGGATACGATCTCGCCCTCACCGATGCTGATGGAGATATCTTTCAGCACGGATAAATTTTCAAATGATTTTTCCACATGATTTAATTCTAACAGATTCATGATCCGAACACCTCCATCCTACCGGTAATAATCCAGTTTCTTCTCGATCCACTCCATAACGACCGCCACGATCAGGTTGAACACATAATAGAAGATTCCGGCTGCCACAAACGGGATCATGTTTGTCTGGGAAGCCGCCAGCGCCTTCGCGATCGAGAACATCTCGGCAACGCTCAGCGTGAACGCCAGAGAAGTATCCTTCACAAGTGTGATAACCTCATTCGTGATCGACGGCAGGATCCGCTTGATGACCTGCGGCAGAATGATCTTGAAAAATGTCTGTGCTTTATTGTAGCCCAGGATCTGTGCTGCCTCATACTGTCCCACCGGCATGGACTGGATGCCGCTGCGGTAGATTTCCGCAAAATACGCGGCGTAGTTGATCACAAAGCCGATGAATGTCGCTGTCAGACGATAGCTGCTCCCGACTTTGATATGGAACAGATAGTATGGTCCGAAATAAACGACCATCAGCTGCAGCATTAACGGAGTTCCACGCATGATCGAGATATAAAATTTTACGATCATGCTGATCACGCGGTTTTTCGACATGCGCCCGAACGCTACAACAAGTCCGAGCGGCAGGGAGAACAGCAGCGTGATCACAAAGATCTGCGTACTGATCAGCATACCGCTTCCGAGCTGAGCGATCATCTGCCCGATTGTCATTTTACCCATACGATCTTACCTGCTTTCCTTCATGGTTTCACGGTCCATATCATCTGACCGTGCTTTTGTAAAGTTTCTTTTTAAACAAGACAAATTACGGGAACTGTCAACCGGTTCCCGTAATCTGAGTCCTGCATTCATTTTATATGATATTGACATATGTGTCAAATATCATTTATTTATGCGAACAACGAGCCAAAGTCCGCGCTTACGCGGGACCTTGGCGACTGTCGCGATAACAAGGGGAAACTCGCAAAGCGTGTTTTTACTTGTTTCCGATCGTTGTAACGTCCTCACCGAACCACTCATCAGAGATCTTTGCAAGTGTTCCGTCTGCTGCCATCTCCTCTAAAGTTGCCTGAACCTTGTCTCTTAACTCTGTGTTGCCTTTCTTGAAGCCAACACCGTACTCTTCCTCGGAAAGGGAATCGTCAAGGATCTTGAAATCTGCGTTTCTCTGTTTGATCTGATATCCTGCAACGATAACGTCCATCGCTACGGCATCAACAGCGCCCTGTTCCAGATCCATGAACGCTGTGTTGTAATCAGCAGTTGTTAAAAGCTGTCCGAAGGTGTTTGTGAGGTCCGGATTTTCCTTTAATGCTGTCTCAGCGGAAGAATCTGCCTGTACCTCCACATTCTTTCCGGCGAGATCAGCCTGGCTCTTGATATCAGAATCGTTTGCTACAATGAATACCTGCTTGTTTGCCATATACGGCTCAGTCCATGTGTAATCATCCTCACGGCCTGTAATCGTAAATCCGTTCCAGATGCAGTCGATATTTCCGGACTCAAGCTCCATATCCTTGGAGTCCCAGGCGATCGGCTGTGCCTTGTACTCTAAGCCAAGACGTTTTGCAACTTCCTTTGCAAGGTCAAGGTCGAATCCTGTGTACTCTCCATCATCACCAACGAATCCCATTGGCGGGAAATCCTGGTCAAAACCAACGATCAGTGTGCCGCCTGCTGTCTTTGTCTCCTCTGCTGCGGATGTATCAGCTGCGGTTGTCTCCTCTTTGGACTCAGCAGATGTCTCTGCTGCGGTTGTCTCTGTCTTTGCTCCTCCGCATGCTGCGAGAGAAAGTACCATTGCGGATGCCATAACTGCGCTTAATAATCTTTTCTTCATAATAATTGTCCTCCTCATATCTGCCTGCCCTTGATCAGGCGGTTTCCGTTGACTTTTTTCCTATCCTAAAACCGAATGTCGCGTTTTTGTATTCGATTTTGTTTCTCTGTTTTCATCGTGTTATCATGTTACCATACTAAAGTGTTTTTGTAAAGCTCTTTTTAATGAATTTTTTCAGGGAATGCGGTATACTGTTACAGTACGGGCATTCTTTGTCCACACGTGCAGCCGCTTTTGCCGTCATTTCGCGTTCGAGTCCAGGCGGATCAGCAGCTGCAGACGATTTCTTACTGATTCGAAACTCATTTCAGAAGACATGCAGTCCATTCTGCACCTTTGGCAGACAGTTCGGTATCTGTCCGGGCATCTGTGCAGTCTTCTATTGGCAGTTCGTAACTGCTCAGTACCCTCACAGTTACGAGCAAAAATCCATTTCAAATCGGCTTCGCCGATGGGATTTTTGCCTTCAAGCCTGTGTTTTATTACGGTCAGCGCAGCAAGTGCCCAGACCTACTGAACAGTTACGACAGTTCTTTGTTCACAACAGGAATGGAGGTTTTCTCTTATGTGTACAGCAGCAACTTACAAAACAAAAGGATTTTACTTCGGACGAACCTTAGACTATGAATTTTCCTATGGAGAAGAGATCACGATCACCCCGCGCAATTACCCGATCCCGTTCCGCCATATGGGCACGCACGACTCCCACTATGCGATCATCGGCATGGCACATATCGCCGGGGATTATCCGTTATATTACGATGCCATGAACGAAAAAGGGCTCGGCATGGCCGGACTCAACTTTGTCGGCAATGCGGCATATGCGGATATGAAAGACGGGGTTGAAAATGTCGCCCAGTTCGAATTTATTCCGTGGATCTTAAGCCAGTGCGCGACCGTCAGCGAGGCGAAAGAAAAACTCGCCGTTATGAACCTTGTCGGGACCCCGTTTAATCCCCAGCTGCCGGCGGCCAGCCTTCACTGGATCATCGCAGACAAAGACGAGGCGATCGTTGTCGAGTCCATGAAAGACGGACTCCATGTTCATGACGATCCGGTCGGAGTTCTGACAAACAATCCGCCGTTTGATATGCAGATGTTCCATTTAAATAATTACCTCAGTCTCTCCCCGCACCAGCCGGAGAACCACTTCGCGCCGGATGCACCGCTTTCCACCTACAGCCGCGGCATGGGTGCCCTCGGACTCCCGGGCGATCTCTCCTCCCAGTCCCGCTTTGCGCGTGTGGCGTTTACCCGTGCACACTCTGTCTCCGGTGACAGCGAGGAAGAAAGCGTCAGCCAGTTTTTCCATATTTTAGGGGCTGTGGACCAGCAGCGCGGATGCTGTGAGGTTGCGGAAGGAAAGTATGAGATCACGATCTACACCTCCTGCTGCAGCGCGGAGACCGGAACTTATTACTATACAACTTATGAAAATCATCAGATCACGGCGGTGGATATGAACAAGGAAAATCTTGATTCCGGGAAGCTGATCCGCTACCCGATCATTTTAAAGGGCGAAATTCGAAGACAGAATTAGAGCTCCCAGCTCTCAGCTCTCAGCTCTCAGCTCTCAGCTCTCAGCTCTCAGCTCTCAGCTCTCAGCTCTCAGCTCTCAGCTCTCAGCTCTCAGCTCTCAGCGTGATTTTAGGCGGCCATTGCCAAAATATCAATGCAACAGCATCTGACTGAAGCATTTTTACAAAATCGTCAAATACAAGCCAAGCCACGATCATCCAGCGCTGCTATGTTAGGCTCCGCAAAATTACCGACTTTAGCTTAAAATAATCCATTTTCAGGAGGAATCTTCCATGAATTCTTACGCACTGATCGACCTGCACTGTGACACTCTCACCGACTGCATCCACAAGAACTCCGACCCGGACACTCTGGATGACCCGGGGCGTGTTCTCTCTTTATCCGCGATCCCGGCCGATGTCCACTGGGCACAGTTCTACGCGGTATTCATTCCTGACGAATACCGCGGGCAGGCCGCGATCGATTACTATGAGACGAACCGGGATAACTTCAACCGGCAGATGAAGAAATTCTGTGACCGCGTCGCTCCCTGCCGCACCGCTTCCGATATGAAGGCTGCGTGGAATTCCGGCAAAACCGCAGCATTTTTGACCATCGAAAACGGCTCCGCGCTTGCCGGTGACATCACCCGCGTAAAAAAGCTTGCGGATGATGGCGTCCGCTGCATGACGCTCACCTGGAACGGCGAAAACGAACTCGGTTCCGGTCATACGACTGCACACGGCATGACAGATTTTGGCAGACAGGCTGTCCATGAGATGGAAGACTGCGGAATTCTCGTCGATGTCTCCCACTTAAATGATGCCGGATATGCCGATCTCTTTGAGACCGCCCGCCGTCCGTTCGTCGCGACCCACTCCAACGCCAGAGCTGTCTGCTCGCACAAGAGAAATCTCACGGACGACATGATCCGCGAAATGGTCCGCCGCGGCTGCCTGATCGGTCTCAATTACTGTAAAAGCTTCATCACCGACGGCGGCACTGGCGATTCCCCGGAGGACCTCTATCGCCACATCGAGCACTTTTTCAAGCTCGGTGCATACAAAAATCTCGCACTCGGCTCCGATTTCGATGGCGCGACTCTCCCTACATACCTGAACAGTCCTGAAAAAGCAGCTGCACTGTACGAATATTTCCTTGATCAGGGGATGTCAACAGAACTGGCTGAAGGGATCCTGTTCCGGAATGCGGAGGAGTTTTTCGAGAAGAATCTGTAAAATGTGCAAGACTGAAATGCAGGAGTCTCCTGCATTTCAGTTTTACATATAACACATATAAAATGTTTCTTAAACATTTTCGTTTTCTATTGCAATTCTTATCAGGGTAGCTTACACTATTGCTCACCATCTTCTGAATCCTCTGGTCCTATAATCTTGTATCGCATAAATTTTCTACATTCCTTTTAATTTCTTTTTTATACAATCATTACTTCTAAACATGACATCCGTATTATCTATTTCACTTTATTTATCAAAGTCACTTTATAACATTTCTTTTCTGTTTGACATGTACATGCAAAACAGGTATAATTGAGGTACATAAATATGATAAAAAACTTCGCAGATAAAGAAACTGAAAAAATCTATAATCAGGAATTTTCAAAGAAACTACCACAGTTCATTCAGAGAATTGCTCTGAGAAAACTAATCATGATCGACAATGCTACTTCCCTAGAAGATTTAAGAATTCCTCCTGCCAATCATCTGGAATTGCTTCATGGAAATCGCGAAGGGCAATACAGCATTCGAATTAATGCACAATACCGCATCTGTTTTAGAATTATAGGAAATGATTTTTTTGACCTCGAAATAGTTGATTACCATTCATGATCATCACATAGTTTAAAATGAAAGGAGATCTTTTTATGCCAAACTATATCACAACTCCAACCATCAGCGAAATTTTAATCGAAGAGTTTATGAAACCCTACGGCATTTCCGCCTACCGCCTCGCGCAGGATATCCATGTCCCTGTCTCCAGGATCCAGGACATTCTGCATGACCGCCGTAAGATCACCGCAGATACTTCTCTCCGCCTCGCCAAGTATTTCGGTGTGTCTGACAAATATTTTCTGGATATCCAGACCGATATCGATATCAGAAATCTCAAACTGTCTGAACAGGAAGAACTCGATTCCATTCCCGTCTGCCCGATGATGGTCTGATTTCCAAAACGTTGTTACTCCGGTTTTCAGATTAGCCCGTATATAAAAAAGGGACAGTCCAAAGAGTATACTGTGCTTCATGCGTCAGGTTTTAAAATCTGACTTCTAAGGCAATATCCTCTTCAGGCTGTCCCCTTTTCGTTTCTTCTTAATTATCTCACATAATGGATCCTGCTCTGATCAAACCGATCCTGCTGGGTGCGTTCCTCAGCCGGATAGCCCATTGCGAAGATTCCGAATGCGCGCTGTCCTTCCGGGATCCCGACGATCTCTTCGACCTCTTTCATGCGGTCCTCACGCGGTGCAACACCGAGCCATACGCCGCCGAGTCCGATCTCATCAGCTGCAAGCCACAGGTTCTCCATCGCGATGCTCATGTCGATGTGTGCAAACTCCGGCAATTCGCAGTCCTCGCGATATGCACTCACGATCGCAACCGGTGCGTTTCCTGCCGGACCCGAGAACGGGCTGGATTCTCCAAGCTTCTTTAATACCTCACGGTTCTGGATCACATAGAACTCCCACGGCTGCTGGTTCTTTGCCGACGGGGCTGCCATCGCCGCTTCCAGGATATATCCGATATCCTCACTGGAAACTGCTTCGTCTTTGAATTTTCGAATACTTACACGGTGAAATAAATCTGCCATCTTAAGACCTCATTCCTTTCCTGTTATATCATCGGCATGATTCGCTGCCATGACAGTATCATTCAGACTTTGGGAATCTGAAGACTCCCGCCATGAAAAGCAGCAAATATCCGCCTTTTTTATTTCCGGATTTTATCGATCCTACTTTACCTGTCGCTGATCGCCTCAGCCTTATCCCTCTAATTTCTTGATCTCCAGCGGAAAGCTCACATCTTCGGAATCCATATAGACAACTCCAACCTTCGCACCGCTGTCTCCGCCTAAAGCATCTTCATCCATCGGGCAGCCATCTTTCATAAATCCCATCTCGGTTCCATCCGCTGTCACCATGGTAAATGTGCTCATCGCGTTGGCGGTCGTTGTTCCTTCCGCATATGCGATCGTCCAGTCATCATCGCCCGGAGCCGCGATCACCAGCTCAACATCTTTCAGCTGATCGCTGTCATGAAGTTCCTCTCCGATATATCCGATCGCTACAACACTGTCATCCGCGATCTCCGTCTCCACATCATGGATATTTTCCGTTGCGAGCGTATATTCCGCACCGTCATCAGTCTTTACGGTGAAAGTGCCCTTTTCAGAATCCGTCTTTACGATGACACCCTGAAGGAGATGATAATTCTTCAGTATCTCCGCGTCATCCGATGTCTCACTCTCAGCAGGAGACGTACTTTCTGTCTCCGTACTCTGTTCTGCTGTTGTTTCCACAGTTACCGTGGTCTCTGCCGTATCTGCCTTCTGACAGCCAGCCGCCAGAGCAACGCTCATTCCCAATATGCTCATGTACAAATATGTTTTTTTCATCTTGGTCTCCTCTCTGCAAGCTGCACATTATTATACCATGTTTTGAGAGTCATATCAATCCGAGCAAAATCAAAAGACTCATTATCTTTTTGCGGCAGCAAATGCCCGGACATCAGATATTATAATGATGACCGGGCATTTTTATTGCTTTCGATATACAAGATTCCAGACTTACTTCCTCTTATACTCCCCATGTCCCCTCTTCTCCAGGAACGCCGTAGTCGCTTCCAGATGGTCTTCCGTCGCGAAACAGGAAGCAAAGATCCCTGTCTCCGTGTCGAGGCTCTCGGAGAGTCCAATACTCATCACTGTATTGATCGATCTTTTCATGTTTTCAACCGCGAGCGGTGCCATATCCGTGATCACATCTGCCAGCTCAAAGGCTTTTTTCATGAGTTCATCCGGCTCGACCACAAATTCAACCACACCGAGCTCCTTCGCCTCCTCCGCGGACAGGCTGCGTCCGGTATAGAGGAGTTCCTTTGCTCTTGATGCACCGACCGTTTTTGGAAGAAGAATGGTACTTCCCCATCCCGGAATTCCACCAAGTTTGATCGTCGGGATCCCGATCTTCGCATCCGATGCTGCAATCGTGAAATCTGCAGCAAGAATCATCTCCATGCCGCCGCCGAGCGCGTATCCGCGTACCGCGCAGATAACCGGGACCCTGTGATTTAAGATCGACAGGATCATCTTTTTACCGCGCCTGGAAAACGCCTTTGCCGTCTCCTCATTTAACTGTACTTCCTCCTTGATATCACCGCCGGCTGTAAACGCGCGCTCTCCCGCCGCTGTGAGGATCACACATCGGATCTCAGGATCCTGCTCCGCCAGCGCAAGGGCTTCCGTCAGTTCATCCAGCATCTGGGAATTAAACGCGTTCAGCGCCTTCGGGCGGTTGATCGTAATCTGCGCTATTGAACCTTTTTTCTCGTAAATCATGAATTCCATGGCAATTTCTCCAATTCTTTGTAGATCGTTTTTCCAGATTCATTTTTCGGGATCTTATCGATAGGCAGGATCCGGATCCCACCCGGATAAAGTCCTGTTTTTTCCGTCAGGAACTCTGCCGCCTCTTCACAAACGGCAGGGGATGTTCCTTCCATATAAATCCGCATCCGGTCATCCGCACCGGTGCAGGCGATCTCAACTCCCTCGTACTGTCCGCGCAGGATCTGCTCGATCTCATCCATGTTGACGCGCTTCCCGTACATCTTGAGAAACCTCTTTTTGCGGCCTGTAATGTAATAATATCCGTCCTCATCGCGCTTCGCCATGTCCCCGGTGAACAGGATCCCGCCGCGCTCGTCTCCCTTTTCAAGGTCCGCCGCGCACTCCGCGTATCCCATCGTGACATTCGCGCCCTCATATACGAGTTCCCCGACCGTATCCGGAGCTGTGATCTCTCTTTTTTCATCTTCCATGATCCGGAACCTTCCTCCGGGGATCGCAATCCCCATGCTGCCGCATTTCCGGATCGCGTCCTCCGCCGGCAAATAGCTCATCCTCGCCGTTGCCTCCGTCTGTCCATACATCACGATAAAATTTTTACCTGTCGACGCGGCATACTCCGCGAATTCCCGGTGCAGACTGACCGGAAGCTTTCCTCCTGCCTGCGTCATCGTCTTTAAAGACGGCAGATCCATATCAAAAAGGTTCAGACGTTTTAAGATCTGGTAGGTATAAGGCACACCGCCAAAGGATGTTGCCTTCTCTTCTCTGAAAAACTCCCAGAACTCCCGCTCAAAAAGAGTATGTTCTGTCAGAAGAACTGCCGCTCCCACCTCAAAATGGCTGTTCATGATCGAAAGTCCATATGTGTAATTCATCGGAAGTGTCGTGATCGGCCGTTCCGATGAATCCAGATTCAGATATTCTGCGATCGACTCCGCGTTTGCGCAGATATTCTTCCGACTTTGTCTTACCAGTTTCGGACTTCCCGTACTTCCGGATGTTGTGAGAAGAAGTGCCAGATCCGGATGCAGTTTTGTACGTCTCTTCGGCTCTCTTTTTTTGATCCGATAATCAAAACAATCAGATCCATCCATGACCGCTCCGTCCGATCCGGCTTTTTTCAGATCTTCCGGCATTCCGATCAGATACTCCGGCTCATACGTTTCCAGAAGAGCTTTCAAAAGTTCTTCATCCATTTGGTGCTCCAGAAGAAGCGGTACGACATGTTTTCTGAGGCAGATCCTGTAATAAAGAACGGATCCGACCGCGTTCCGGCAAAATAGAAACGCAAGTGTTCCGCTTTCCAGCAACTGTTCTTCTTTTTCATAGATATCTTCAAAATCACCATAAGTGATCTTATTTCCTTTATCGTCGATCAGCATCATATTTCCTGCAAATATATCCTGCTTTTCAATAAATTCCATCCGGCGCTCCTTTCCGCCCTACCGGATCGTCCGGGACAGAGCCTGAATCATATCTTTTCCGTCCCAGACCAGATCCATCCACAACGTCTGCCCCACAGGCACGATCTGATGGGTACCTCTGAGCCTGTGATGCAGAACGCTTTCCCGGAGTTCCTGTTTCTCCACGCCGAAAAACACCAGGGCCTGTGTCTTTTCGGTCACTGCGTTGATCCATTCCTCTCCGTTTTTCATATGATATTCCAGAAAGCTTCCGAACCGCATCCTTTGCTCCGAAGTCATTCCGGCTATATCCTTCATCTCTGTAACATAAAGCCTGTTTCCATATCTTCTGACCTGTCCGATCCTTGCGCCGCCCCCTGCAAATCTCCAGAAGTCCCCATATTTCAGGCTGACCTTGTTTTCTGTAAGACCATAACGTTTTGCCGCCTGCGCAAGCGCATTCCAGAATCTGTCCGCCGCCCGGCCTCCTGTCTCCATGCTGCTTTCTCGCCAGAACACTACGCGCGGACATGCACACGCATTCTGGTCCATGCTGAATGTGTCATTATAAAAACGGCCCGCGATCTCATTCAGTTCATCTTCTGAAAGCCCGGCTATGGCATCTGCATCCAGAACCGCCATCGAGGTCCGGTCCGGAAACACAAGTTCCGAAGCCGATGGCGACAGCGAGATCTTCCGGATTTCCTCCACAGTCATGTCTCCTCCCCAGATGACCCGTCCATCGCACTCCCGGCTGAAATTTTCCGTCATTTCACGGTTATTTCTGCCGTATGTAATGATCGAGATCCGCTGCTTCAGCATCTCAAATTCCGGAAGTCCCAGCAGTTCATCGATCAGCTCACAGAGCTTTTCACTCTCTGCTGTACGCCTTGCAGAGACACGCACGCGGCAGGAATTTCCTGCCATCAGACCGATCGCCAGTGTATACGCAAACAGCAGCGGAACATTCGATGGTGCGACATGGAACGTGCGTCCAAGTCCCAGTCGGATCATGTCGCTCTCATATCGTTTTTTATAAGCTTCCAGATTCGATCTCCGCAGCCAGAAACCCAGCATACGCATCTCTTCTCCCGACAGCATTCGCGGCAGCTCGCGGATCCGATCCGACAGTGCGGAGAGAAAGTTCATCGTCGTCTCCTCAAACGGGACCTCCGACGCTGATGTCAGATCCATCCCACCGGCAAGCAGAGTGACATCCGCATCCTCTTCGCGGATTTCCCGCCCTGTTTCAAATGTGTCGCTACAGCCCCGGACTTCAGCTTTCGGGATCCTTCCTGTGATCCTGATATATTTTCCTTTTCTTCCGCACGGGCAGTCATCCTCTCCGAGGATCATCCCTTTATCTTCTGTGAGGATCGAATGTCCCGGATATGACCAGGCCATCGGAGTCAGGACCTGGATCACTCCTTCTGTTCCATTTTTGCAACAGGAGAAATCCTCCATATTCCGGATCAGGACATCAGAATAACTGCTTGCATGCAGATGACCGCATTCACATTCCATGTAAATACAGCCTGTCTGCTCTGCCATTCCGTAATAGTTGCGCACATCCAGAATACCGCAGACTTCCCGCAGGCCGTCCCGGAACTGCTCTGCCGATACCGCCTCATTTGCCAGCTTTTTCCATCCGCCGCCGTGGATCATAAAGCCATGTTCCAGATGGAGCTTATGTCCGGATTTTTTCAACGGTTCATAAAAATATTTCCAGATCATGTAGGTGAATCCAAAGACAAGGACCGGTCCGTCTCCTGCCTTTTCAAGAAAGCTTTCTACCGCTTCCAGATCCAGCGACATGTCCTCGCGGAGCGCATAGCATCGTTTTGAGCCAAAAATAGAAAAGCCCAGGATCCCCGCACCTCTCGCGGAAAACAGGGCTCTGTCCCGCAGAACATTCGGGGCATCGATGATCAGCATCGGGATCCGTTTTTCACCGATAAAATCTGCAACGATCTTCTGAAGAGTGCGCTGCTGCCACGATGCAGTCTGTTCGTCCAGGACGATCTTTGATGTCTTTTGTCCGGATGTCCCGGATGATGTCACAGTTTTGAATACTTCCCCGGTCGGCACACTTCGCATCTCTGTCTCTTTAAACATGGATACCGGAACCATGGGAATTTCTTCTTCTGTACGGCGGCTCCCGCGTTGATCGCCCAGTGCTTCACACGAGTGGTCATACACCCGACATCGCTCTCTGTGGCTGTCCGTCAGCTCTCCCAGCATTTCTCCATAAAGTTTTCTTTTTTCTGCCGCACCGATCTCATATGGACCTCGTTTTAAGAGTTCTTCATATGTCATGAAACGCCCTCACCTCCCTGTTCATCTGAAAAGGTTCTCCATGCCCCGGAAAGATCCATGTTCCGTCCGCGATCTTTCCCAGCCATGGCCTTGCATATTTTTCATAGGCATCTCCGTCTCCCCCCGGCAGCCTCGTGACAACTTTGTCCCCCGGAAGAAGATAATCTCCGCAAAATACACATCCGTCATACCGGATCACCATGCTTCCCGGTGTATGGCCGGGAAGCCGGATCAGTTCCAGCTCTTTTGCTCCAAATTCACAGGAGAGCTGATCCGTAAATGTCAGATCCGCCTTTTCACATTGAAACGGCGGATAATGTACAAAGGTCTTCTCCCCGCTTTTGAAGTATAAAAATGTCTCCATCATGCGGGACATATTCCTGGTCTTATTCCCGATCCCCTCACTGCATGCCTGTGTCGCCACAACCGTTACCGGATATGTCTCCCGCAGCTGATTCAGACCGCCGATGTGATCGCAGTGTTCATGGGTTAAAAGGACCAGTTCCGGCTTCATGTTCCATTTTTGCAACAGTTCCCGGATCGCCGGAAAATCGTTGGGATCAATGATCATACATCTGTTCTTTTCCCGGATCACATAGCAGTTGCTCTCCGTCACCGGCTCTGTGATCCGGAATATCCGGTCCGGATACGGACTACTCAATCGTCACTCCGTAGCGCCCAAGGACTTCTTTTCCCTTTTCGTAGGATGTGAAATCCAGGACATCAGGAGTATCCATATGGATATCAAATGCCTCTTCCAGCTCCCCTACAAGATCCATATGTCCGATCGAATCCCAGAGCGGGATCCCGCGGTATTTTAAGCCCGGAAGCTCCTCTTCTGTCTTGTGAAACATGCCGATAAAGATTTTGTTGTATTTTTCAAGATTTGTCATATTCTTTGCCCTCGCTTTATTTTTGTTATTCGTTTTCTTTCTCCGGATGCAGCTCAACGGAAAATAATTCCTTTGACATCAGCTGTCTGCACTCCGCCCAGACCACCGTCTCATGGTCCTGATTTTCACAGATACCGGAAAATGTCCCGATATAGCCGTCTGCCCGTTCTTTACATGATGTGAACGTCACTTTTGCGGTGATCATGTCTCCATAAAAAACAGGTTTCAAAAAACGTACCTGCTCCTCAATGAATACCGTTCCCTCTCCCGGAAGCTTCATTCCCATCACCGTCGAGATCAGGCTTGCCGCCAGAACACCGTGAACCACCGGCTTTCCGTAGGGCGTTTTTTTCGCAAATTCCGCATCTGTGTGAAGTCTGCTGTAATCTCCTGTGAGCGCTGCGAACCTGTCCACATCATCCTTAAAAAAGGCCTTTGTGATCTCCGCCGTATCACCGATCCGAAGATGCTTTCTCTGATCTCCTTTTTCCTCCGCACCCGGATCCTCTCTCCCGTTTCCGGCGGCGTCTGTCTTCTTTTTTGTTTCCCGGTCCTGCTCCAGATACATCTTCACCTCGGAAAAGCTCCGCTCTGTGGGGAGAAGAAACAGCTTTTTCCTCGGCGCAAGTCCGTCCACCGATGCACAGGCACGGACACAACCGCAGACTACAAGACCGATCTCGCAATCCTTCATATCTCCGGCCGCAAACTGAAAATCATGTTCCGGAAACTGTTCCTGCAGCCGTTTTACCTGGCGTCCACGGTTGTACACGGGATTACATCCGCCGCAGTATTTTACACCGATCAGCATAAGCCGTCCTGTACTCCATGATCGTGGTTTAAAAGCTTTCTCGCAAAATCCAGCAGCTCCGGGCTGACTTCATTTACAAGAACAACTTCTTTTACTTCCGGAATCTCCTTCTGGACCTCCGCCGCGATCAGCTCCTCCGTCGTCAGTCTTGCTGACGGACATCCGGAACAATGTCCCGTCAGGCGAATCTTTAAGACTCCGTCTGCATATTCTACGATCTGTACGTCACCTTCATGGGATAGAAGTGCCGGACGCACCTTTTCTTCCAGTACCTGTTCAATTCTTTTTATCATGTTGATACCTCCTGATCTGCCCTCGAAAGACCGGGGTCTTTTTCATTGTTGCGAATCTGGTACAGAGACTTTTCTGCCAGATCATCTGTTCTGAATAATAAGCAATTTTTATGCCAAGCTTTCCACTCCGGCTTTCGGGGATTCCGTGGGTGTCCCGTTCCCCATATGTTTGATCCCCAACGCGGCGTGCACTTCCTTTTTCCATGCCGTAAAACACGTATTTCAAGTAATTTATCCTGTCTTTCCGCATCTTCCATTTTTCTTGTTTCTGTTATCATCGTTCCATATTCCGGAGCTTTATTGTTGCACTTTTGCAATAAATGACATTTTGTTTCATTTATGCAACACATTTTTCCGCCAGTTTCTTCCGTCTGCGGTCCGGAATTTTTCCTCCGGCTCATTTTTCATCCGAATTTTTTTCCTGCCCGACACGTCTTTTTTCCTTAATATATCGTTTCATGTCGTGGAAAAAAATTGTCTTTTTTGAGAATTTTTCTCTCACGCTTTGTAACTTTGGCACACGGGTTGCTTTATACTAGGTCAGTTCCGAAAACGGAACACAAAGCTTTCGAATTCCAAAAAGGACAACGAATCTTACAAGTCCTTCGGATGTATAGCAACTACTCACAAAAACTTTTTAAGAAAGGATGCAGCTGCCACGGAAAACGGCTGCGAAGGGAAAACGAGTTATGGCATTAATGACAGGCGAACAGTATGTAGAGAGCATGAGAAAATTAAATCTTCAGGTTTACATGTTTGGCAAAAAGATCGACAATCCGGTCGATGATCCGATCCTCCGTCCGTCTTTAAACTCCGTAAAAGCAACTTATGATCTTGCACAGGATCCGGAGTACGCAGATTTAATGACAACAAAGTCCATCCTCACAGGCGAGACGATCAACCGTTTCACACACATCCATCAGAGCACAGATGACCTGATCAAGAAGGTTAAGATGCAGAGACTCTGCGGACAGAAAACAGCAGCCTGTTTCCAGCGCTGTGTCGGCATGGACGCATTCAACGCCGTTTACAGCACAACTTACGAGACAGATGAGAAATACGGAACTCATTACCACGAGAACTTCAAGAAGTTCCTCCAGTACGTTCAGGAACACGACTACACCGTTGACGGCGCTATGACAGACCCGAAGGGTGATCGTTCTCTTCCGCCGCACTTACAGGCAGATCCGGATCTTTACTTAAGAGTTGTTGAGAGAAGACCGGACGGAATCGTGGTCCGCGGTGCAAAAGCTCACCAGACCGGTTTCGTAAACTCCCACGAAGTGATCGTAATGCCGACACAGGCTATGGGCGAGGACGATAAGGATTACGCAGTTGCATTCGCAGTTCCGACAGACGCAAAGGGCATCTTCATGATCGTCGGCCGTCAGTCCTGTGATACAAGAAAACTTGAAGGCAGCGAGATCGATGTAGGAAACTCCGAATTCGGCGGAACAGAAGCTCTCGTAATCTTCGACGACGTATTTGTACCGAATGACCGTATCTTCTTAAATGGTGAGAATGAGTTCGCTGGTGTCCTCGTTGAACGTTTCGCAGGCTACCACAGACAGTCTTACGGCGGATGTAAGGTTGGTGTTGGTGATGTCCTCATCGGTGCTGCAGCTGTTGCCGCAGACTTCAACGGTGCTCAGAAAGCATCCCACATCAAAGACAAACTCATCGAGATGACCCACTTAAATGAAACTCTCTACTGCTGCGGTATTGCCTGCTCCGCTGAAGGCCGTCCGACAAAATCCGGCAACTACCTGATCGACCTTCTGCTTGCAAACGTATGTAAGCAGAACGTTACAAGATTCCCGTACGAGATCGCACGTCTCGCAGAGGATATCGCCGGTGGTCTTATGGTTACTGCACCGTCCGAGAAAGACTTAAAGGATCCGTTCCTTGGCAAATATGTTGACAAATACTTCCGCGGTGTAAACGTAGTTTCCACAGAAAATCGTCTCCGCATCATGAGACTCATCGAGAACTTAACACTCGGCGCAGCCGCTGTTGGTTACCGCACAGAGTCCATGCACGGCGCAGGTTCCCCGCAGGCTCAGAGAATCATGATCTCCCGTCAGGGCAACCTCGCAATGAAGAAGAAACTTGCAAAAGATATCGCGAAGATCACAGAATAATAGCGGGAGGTATCTTCCATGAGTTGGGAAAACGAATATAAATCTAAGCTCACCACTGCCGAAAAGGCAGTGGAGCTTATCAAATCCGGCAACCGCGTTGTCATCGGTCATGCATGTGCAGAGCCGTCCTACTTAGTAGACGCAATGGTTGCCAATGCAGAAAGCTATCACGATGTTGAAATCGTTCACATGGTCGCAATGGGAAAAGCCGGCTACGCACAACCTGGCATGGAATCCCACTTCCGCCACAACGCTCTTTTCGTTGGAGGAACAACGAGAAAAGCCGTTGCGGAAGGACGCGGAGATTATACCCCGTGCTTTTTCTACCGGATCCCGGAATTATTTACAAACGGCAGTCTTCCTGTCGACGTTGCACTCGTCCAGGCAACTCCGCCGGATGAGAACGGAAACATGAGTCTCGGTATTTCCGTAGACTACACACTTCCGGCAGCAAGAGCTGCAAAGACCGTGATCGTTCAGGTAAACCATGAGCTTCCGAGAACCGGCGGCGACAGCTGCATCAACGTATCCGACGCGAATATCGCCGCGATCGTAGAGCATGATGCCCCGATCATCGAACTTGCTCCGCCGAAGATCGGCGATGTCGAGCGTGCCATCGGTGCAAACTGCGCATCCCTGATCCACGATGGAGACACTTTACAGCTTGGAATCGGTGCGATCCCGGATGCCGTTCTTCTCTTCCTTACAGAGAAAAAGGATCTCGGTATCCATTCCGAGATGTTCTCCGACGGTGTTGTAGAACTTGTTGAAAAAGGCGTGATCACAAACGCAAAAAAGAAGACCCATGTCGGCAAGTTCGTTGCGAACTTCTTAATGGGAACAAAGAGACTTTACGACTTTGTCAACAACAACCCGGATGTCGAGATGTACCCGGTAAGCTATGTAAACAATCCGGTCGTTGTCATGAAGGAAGACAATATCGTTTCCATCAACTCCTGTGTCCAGATCGATCTGATGGGACAGGCCGCTTCCGAGAGTATCGGATATACCCAGATCTCCGGTGTCGGCGGTCAGGTGGATTTCGTCCGCGGCGCTGCCATGGCAAAGAATGGCCGTTCCATTCTCGCCTTCCCGTCCACAGCCGCGAAGGGAACCGTTTCCAAGATCGTTCCGCTGCTTGACGAAGGCGCAGCCGTTACAACCTCCAGAAATGACGTGGATTACGTCATCACGGAATATGGTATAGCAAAATTGTCCGGAAAGACCTTAAAACAGCGTGCGCATGCTCTGATCGAGATCGCCCACCCGAATTTCCGTGACGAATTAAAGAAGGTTTACGAGGAGCGGTTCCACTGTTCCTATGAGTAAACGACGAACTCCCTGCCGTTAGTCCGGTGCCCTCGGGATACGGCAGGATGAACCACCAGTCCTGTACCGGCCTTTCAGTTACTGATCGTCTTCCGGTACGGGACTGCACTTCCATAATGTATGATAGGAGTTACACATATGGCCTTACATCGTGAAAATGGCAAAGAACAGCCCTTTATTCCGGCCGGTCCATTTAAGATCCGGATCCCATTTATCCATTATCGCTGGGAAATTTCTGAATGTCTTCAGGCGATCTTAATGTGTGCGACCTGTCTCGGTGCAATTCCGGTTCTTCAGGAGCTCTTAGGGGTTCCTTACGAAGTTGCATGGAGCATGGTCATCATCAACGGTTTCTTCTACAACCTCCACTCTTTATTAGGAGATCCGGTTGTACCGGGATGGATCACACCGGCGATTCCCCTTGTAACTGCATTTTTAACACTCACAGAGCAGGGACCTGAACGTGTACAGACCATGATCGCCTTGCAGCTTGTTGTCGGACTGATCTTCCTCTTTATGGGAATCACAGGTCTTGCAAGTAAGATCATCGGTGCGATTCCGAATGCGATCAAATCCGGAATTCTCCTCGGCGCAGGCTTCTCTGCAATCATGGGCGAGTTTAAGGACGGCGGACGTGCCGGTCTTTATCCGGTAACCGTTCTCGTCGGTTCCATCTTTGCATATTTCCTTCTCTTCTCACTTTTGTTTAAGAAGATGAAGGCAAAAAATAAACTCTGGTATATGGTCGGCAACTTTGGAATGCTGCCGGCAGTCATCGTAGCCGTGATCGTAGGACCTCTCTCCGGTGAGCTTCCGGCCCCGAATCTGGTTCTTGGTTCTATTATCAAGATTCCGGATTTCGCGATCATCTGGAATACATTAAGCCCGTTTGCGATCGGCTTCCCGAGCATCGGAAAGATCATTTCCACGATCCCGACAGCCATCGCTGTTTACATCATCGCATTCGGTGACTTCGTATCCAGTGAGCAGCTCATCCGCAGTGCTGAGGAAGTCCGCACCGATGAAAAGATCGATTTCAACGCAAACCGTTCCAACATCATCAGCGCGATCCGAAACATCGTCCAGGCATTTATCTGCCCGTACCCGAGCCTTTGCGGTCCGCTTTGGGCAGCCGTTACAGCCGCTGTTTCCGAGCGATACAAAGACGGCAGAAAAGCAATGGATTCCATCTTCAGCGGAGTCGGTACATTCCGTTGGTCCACCTTTATCTGCGTATCTCTCGTTCCGGTTGCATCCTTCGTACAGCCGATCCTTCCGGCAGCTTTGTCTCTGACTCTTATCGTGCAGGGCTTTGTCTGCTGCCAGATCGGACTCAGCATGATCCACACAGATTCCGAGCGCGGACTCGCCGGTGTTATGGCAGCTGTTCTCGCGATCAAAGGTGCAAGCTGGGGACTCGCAGTCGGCGTGATCCTCTACGTTCTGATCTACGGACATTTCAAGAGCGTTGAGGTCCCGGAAAAAGCATTAAATGCACAGACAGAATAAAAAATGATCCATTATTGACATACTTTTATAACCTCCAATACCCCCTTTTTCCCGGCAGATCTCCCCACAGGTCTGCCGGATTTGCGCGTTTTTATAGATATTTTTTTAACAACATGATATAATACAAGTTGATTTTTTTACATTCTGATCGAACTAGCTGGGGGAATTACACATGGGATGCACAAAAACAAACGAAGCAGTGTTTAGTAACGAACTGTTGGATACTGTAATTGAACATTCCTTTGATGGGATCTACATCACGGACGGACAGGCAACCACCATAAAAGTAAACCGTTCCTATCTTACCATCTCCGGATTAAAGGCCTCCGAGGTGCTCGGAGTCAATATGAAAGAGCTTGTAAATAATGGAACGATCTCCGCTTCCGGAACGCTGATGGCCCTGGAAGAAAAGCGGCCGATTACGATCCAGCAGGAATTTAAGACCGGAAAACGGGCACTCATCACGAGCAGCCCGATCTTCAACAATAAAAATGAGATCGTTCTCGTGATCACCAATGTGCGCGATGTCACAGAGCTGTATCATCTGAAAGAAGAAGCATCACACTTAAAGACAGAGGGAAATCTGCTGCGCGAGGAGATTCTCCGGATCCGGAAGAATCACAGAAATCAATGCAGCATGGTAGCCGAGGATGCCCGGACTGAACTCGTTCTGTCCATGATCGACCGGGTAGCGCCTCTTGATACCACCGTGATCCTGTTTGGGGAAACAGGTGTCGGAAAAGAAGTCTTCGCAAAATATATTTACCAGCACAGTGCAAGAAAAGACAAACCGTTTATCAAAGTAAACTGCGGTGCGATCCCTGCGAATCTGGTAGAAAGTGAGTTGTTTGGATATGAAAAAGGTGCATTTACAGGAGCTGACAAAAACGGGAAAATGGGTCTGTTCGAGCTGGCGAACACCGGAACGATCTTCCTTGATGAGGTAGGAGAACTTCCTCTCGATATGCAGGTAAAACTTCTGCGCGTTTTGCAGGAACAGGAATTTGAGCGGATCGGCGGCAGAAAGCCGGTTAAGGTGGATGTCCGCGTTCTCGCCGCTACCAACCGTGATCTTGAGGAGATGGTAAAACAAAAAACATTCCGCCAGGATCTCTATTACCGCTTAATGATCTTCCCGGTCCATATTCCGCCGCTCAGGGAACGCCCGGACGACATCCTGCCTCTGGCCCAGTCGTTCCTGCAGGCTCTGAACCGGAAGTATGATTTCAAAAAATATCTCTCTCCTCTCTCCGCAAAAATGATGCAGGATTACAACTGGCCGGGAAATATCCGTGAACTCAGAAACATCATCGAGCGTGCCGTCATTATCAGCAATGAGGATGAGATCGGTCCGGATGCACTCCACTTATTTCCGGTAAAGGAACGCCCGGAGACAAAGTCGAGAGTCCTGGATCCCGTGAAGGACTTAAAGACTGCTATGGAAGAGCTGGAACTGGAATATATCAACCATGCCTACGAAAAGTACGGAAACGTCCGTGAGGCCGCAGAGAGCCTCGGAATGACACCCTCAACGTTCGTTCGGAAGAGACAGAAATATACGAAAGGTGCGGATTGATAGATGGAAAGCCCAATGTTTATCTGGTTTTGAGGCTGCAAATGTGATATATTGATGATATCTGAGCAAAGGTATCATGTACCTGTGGACTGCCACAGGCAGCCCTCAAACCAATGATTCTGAAAGGGGTATCACTATGAAAAAAATCGGCGCGATTACTGTCGGCCAGTCTCCCAGAGTTGACCTGATTCCTGAGATCCAGCCCATCCTCGGAGACTCGGTTGAGATCATTCAGGCCGGAGCACTGGACGGACTTTCAAAGGGAGAGATCGCAAAGTTTGTTCCGCGTCCCGGTGAAAACGTCCTTGTGTCCAGACTCACGGACGGAACCTCAGCAACATTCGGAGAATCCTACATTCTTCCCCTCCTGCAGCTTTGCATTGACGATCTCGAACAGCAGGGCGTTTCTCTGATCCTTTTCCTCTGCACCGGAGAATTTCCGGCTGAATTTCACTCCAATGTCCCTCTTATCTTCCCTGACCATATCTTAAAGGGACTGATCCCGGCCATCGGCGTAAAAAATCTGTCGGTCATCATTCCTACAAAGGCGCAGGAGGAACAGATGCCCGGAAAATGGAAAGACTGCTGTGACTCTCTCCACGTGACCTCTGTATCCCCATACGGTGATCCTCTCGCTGTTTTTGCAGCTGCAAAGGAGATCCCCGCTGATACGGATCTGATCCTTTTAGACTGCATCGGATACACCATCGAAATGAAGGAGCGTATCCAGGCTCTGACCCAGAAGCCAGTCCTTCTTTCCCGTACTCTCGTAGCCCGGGTGATTCGTGAATTAGTCTAATGTTTTTTCCCACTTCATTTTCCAAGGGATTTTCAGTATCTCCTGTTTCCAATACTGTTCCGGTTATCGGGCCAAAACAGCCGAATATCCTGGCATCTCAAGGCGCTGCCTGCAATATAGGATCAAAGAGTACCATATCTCATCGCAATCTCACTATGATGAAAGCTGAATCTTTCGCAAGAGTCCCAGAAATAAAGAAATGCCTGTCCTTCTCCGGAAATTTTCCGATAAAGGACAGGCATTCTTATATGGTCACATAATTTCTAATTCACTGCGGTTCATTCGCTGCCAATATTCTCATCTCTCCCCGGCGCGGTACTTCGTCAACAGGCGGTTGATCCTTCCTGTCGGGTTTAAGAGATCGCTCAAGGACGCGTCGTGGTTTAAGTTGTCGATGATAAGAGCAATGTACTTACTCATGTCAACATTGATGTAGTACGGTTTTGAGAGCAGCTCCGGTGTCTGATAGATAAGGTTTGTCGTCAGGACGCGGTCGATTATGCCATTCTCGTAGTACTCATCAAATTTCTTTAACCCGCCTGTAAAGAGACCGAATGTCGTGCAGATGAAGACCTTTCTTGCCTTCATTCTCTTTAACTCTTTGGCGGTGTCGAGCATGCTCTCACCGGAAGAGATCATATCATCAACGATGATCACGTCTTTGCCCTCTACGCTTGCGCCGAGGAACTCATGGGCAACGATTGGGTTGCGTCCGTTGATGATCTTTGTGTAGTCACGTCTCTTATAGAACATACCGAGATCAAGTCCAAGAACGTTTGCGAAGAAGACTGCACGTCCCATACCGCCTTCATCCGGGCTGATGACCATCATGTGGTCGCTGTCGATCTGAAGGTCCTTCTCATTCTTTAACAGATATTTGATGAACTGGTAAGTCGGCTGTACGGTCTCGAATCCTTTTAACGGGATCGCATTCTGGACACGCGGGTCATGTGCATCGAAGGTAATGATGTTCTCGACACCCATATCAACGAGCTCGCGGAGCGCCATTGCGCAGTCTAAGGACTCACGGCCGGTTCTCTTATGCTGACGGCTCTCATAGAGGAACGGCATGATGACATTGATCCTTCTGCCCTTTCCGCCTACTGCTGCGATCACACGTTTTAAGTCCTGATAATGATCATCCGGAGACATGTGGTTCTTTAAGCCGTTCATCGTATAGGTCATATTGTAGTTGCAGACATCTACCATTAAATAGAGGTCATCACCGCGGACAGACTCTGTCAGCTCTCCTTTTGCTTCACCGGAGCCGAAACGCGGAGTCTTCGCGCCGATAATGTAGGAATCTCTCTGATATCCGGCAAAAGCGATCGTGGTCTTGTGCTCGCTCTCTCTTTCTTTTCTCCACTCGACCAGCCAGGCATCTACCTTCTTACCCAGATCCTCACAGCTTTTCAGCGGAATCAGACCTAATGGTCCAACCGGTATTGTCTCAATCTGCTTTTCTTCGTACAGCATTCCTGTTCCTCCCTGATAATTTTCATTTTTTGATATTTTCCGCCGCATCCGGATCCAGCGTTTCCGGATTTCCCCTTCATTTTTGCGGCATCTGGATCACTTCCGCCCGCTTTCTCTGCAGAATCCAACCGGGCATTCGCGATACATCTCATTTATAGCACCAACCATCCATACCGTCAACCGGATTTCCGACCCGTTCTGACAGGATTTCCCATTTTCCGATTAATTTTATCCGGCATCTGGATCCGGCACCTCACAATGCTGTTTTCTCACAGCGCCAGCTCCACTTTTCCTGAAGCTTTATCAGCCTCTCCGCACAAATCCTCTTCTCACTAGGCGGAGATCGTCACCGATCAGCGGTATGATCTTATACTTGCTCATGATCCTCGAAGTCACGCGCTCCGTGAATGCATCCTGGAGTTCCCCCAGTGTCAGGTTTGTGGAGATGATCGTTCCCTTGTTCCGGTTCAGGCGCTCATTCACACAGTAGAACATCTGCGACGCCGTAAAGGTATTGATCAGCTCCGTTCCCAGATCATCGATGATCAGAAGGTCACAGTCCAGGATATAAGCGGCCCGGTCCTTCGCCTCATCGTCATCATTTCCATTAAACCGGCTGCCCGCCAGAATATCGAACATATCCGTCGCTGTCAGATAGACAACGGAATAGTACCTGCGGATCAGTTCTCTCGCGATGCAGTTGCTCAAAAACGTCTTACCACAGCCGGTATTTCCGGTAAACAGGATACTTTCCTTTTCATTTTTGAAGTTTTCCACATACTCTTTGCATTCCCTGATCATCATGGACATATAGTCGTAGACGGTCATTCCCGTCTTCTCATCCACATGGGTCCTGTCATAGTATTCC
Organism: Pilosibacter sp. NGB245; assembly: GCF_057397225.1. NCBI lineage: Bacteria > Bacillati > Bacillota > Clostridia > Eubacteriales > Clostridiaceae > Pilosibacter > Pilosibacter sp. NGB245. Next base: position 3,311,411 of record NZ_CM171584.1, read on the forward strand.
ATGGACAGGGTATCAAAATTCTCGCGCTCCAGGACTTCGCGGATATTGGACTGATCGTAAAGGATCTCAATTTCCATATGCCGGAAACAGTGGCATTTCTTTCCATCTGCATAGCCCGTATCCTTACAATCCGGGCAGACATACTGGAGTTCCAGATAATCTGCCGGATATCCGTTCTGTTTTAAATAGAGCGCTTTCTGCTCCTTTAAGAATTCCGCGTCCTTTTTCAGCTGGTCCGCTGCCGCCCGGTCACCGGCAAGGAGCTTTCTCGCCGCCTGGGCCATCGTCGCCGCAAGCTCGTCGGACAGCGCCTCTACCTGCGGAATCTTTTCAAAAACTTCAGCAACCCGCTGATCCTGGTCCCGCTTATCCTGAAACTGTCTCTGGTTGTAGACCCGCATGATCGCATCATACTGGGAATTACTGAGTGCCATCCGCACTTCCTCCTTCTTTTCCAGGTCGATCCCGTCCCCGGGATTTTTCCTTCCTGCCTGTCTTTTCCATGTGCCGCGCAGCAAGTGCGCTCATCTGCCGGAAAGTTACTTTCTGCTTTTTATATCCGCCCAGACATAATCATCATAATTATAGGACCGCTGCTCAAAATTATTGAAGCGGTTTGAGGACGTGTTCCGGTTCTGCTTCGGTGCTGCCGTGGATTTCTTCGCCTGCTTTTCCTGACGGCGTTTATCCAGGGCTGCGACGTCCTGTAAGGTCCTCACGCCGTTTTCTTTCCAGCCCGTGAGGATTTTATCCGCATACGGGAAACTCGCCGATCCTGTGGCCGTGAGCGTCCTGTTGCATGCCTCCGTGACGATCGCGGAATCGAAGCCAAATTCCTTAAACCAGCGGCGCATAAATTCCTGCTCCGCAGTTCCGGGAATCCTTCCCATGATGCCGAATGCTTTCTTAACCGCAGACATATCTTTTGAGTATCTTATAGAGTATTCTCGCGCCTCATCCTTAGTATGAATTCCTTCCTCATACCATTTTAAAGCTACTTTCTCTATGTAGCGAATGCTCGTGTGGCCGCCTTCAGCACAGTATTCCGCGAGATATTCGAGAAGCTCGCATGACATGTGCAGTACATCGTAAAAGTAGGCAAATTTCTCACATTCGATCGCGCTGAATGTCTTTCCGAGATACTGCTGAACCGCGTAGAGAAGCGCGGAGAATTCCTCATCGGAGGAAAGGCGTTTCATACGGTCGTAACTGTTTCCTGCATCCGGGATCGCAGGTTTTTCCATGGACGGCACATCCTGGGATGCCCCTTCGTCCATCGGAACCTCCGCCCCTGATTTCTGTCCGTTCATTTCTCCCCGTCCGGGCGCAGATCCCGCATTCTGACGGTTTTCTGCGAACCTCGCGCCTGAATTTTCTGTCTCTTCTGCCATCTCCCGCGTCACCGCAGTCTCCTGCTCTTCCACGGATTCTCTTTCCGGTGCAAGGACACCGGTCCGCTCCCAGTATGCCAGAGCGCGGCGGACATCCGCCTCTGTGTGGTTCAGCGCATCCGCGATATCCGGGATCTCTATGTTCTCACCTTCATGGCGCAGAAGATACAGATACACTTTTACATATTCTCCGCTGGCTGTCCCCATATATTCGTCGATAAAAGTATTGGAAACGGCGGTCACCGCCGCATTGATGTTGTTTTTATAGCCCAAGCTCATTCTTTTCACCCTTTATATTCACGTTACAGTACGCGGGCACTTCAGTGCCCGCGCACTGTAACAGGATTTTGCCGATGCTTCGCATTCCAAATCGGCAAAATCCGCGACCACAACGGTATCATACGGAATTTTCAGTTCAGAAAATTCCTACCCGTGCAAAGTAACATATTCACGTCCTATCTGCAAATATCATACCATACGCCCTAAAAAAATGAAATAGCCGGAATTATCCACTACTCTAATTGTGGATAATGTGGATAACGTGGATAAACGCATTACATAACTGTCAAAAAAGCTCTTAAAATCCCCATAATTCCTTATTTTTCCCGGCTTTCCGGCATTTCCCGATTTTCAGTTATGTAAATCAAAAAATCCACAGGGTCTTCAACAGATTTCTGTTGAAAACTCTGTGGATAATGTGGATAACTTACTGTCCAAGGAGCTTTTCGCCCACTTTTACAATATCTCCGGCCCCCATAGTTATCAACAGGTCGCCGTTGACACAATTTTCAAGAAGGAATGTCTCGATCGCGTCGAAACTCGGGAAATAGTGGGTATCCGTCCCCAGCGCGGCAATCTTTTCCGCCAATGTCCCAGAGCTGATTCCCAGATTGTCCGTCTCCCGGGCTGCATAGATGTCCGCGAGAACCACATGGTCCGCTGCGGATAAGGACTTCGCGAAGTCATCCATCAGCGCCTTGGTTCTCGTATATGTATGCGGCTGGAAGACGCACCAGATCTCACGGTGCGGGTAATTTTTCGCCGCTGCCAGAGTCGCCGCGATCTCCTGCGGATGATGCGCGTAGTCATCAATGACGGTCACGCCGCCGATCATGCCTTTTTTCTCAAATCTGCGGTGTGTACCCGTAAATCTTAAGAGTCCGTTCCTGATCCCATCGCCGCGGATTCCCAGCTCGTGAGCCGCTGCGATGGCCGCCAGGGAATTGTATACATTGTGGATCCCCGGTACACCGAGAGTAATCGTGTCAATGGCTTTTCCGTCCTCTAAAAGAGTATAGGTTGCGCAGGCATTCTCGTTGAATGTCACGTCTGCGGCGCTGTAATGGCTCTTTTCCGGGTCGCTTCCGACGGTGATCACCTTGATCGGAAGTCCGTCGCAGATCTCTCTGTAGTCACGGATATCGCTGTTGATGATGAGGATTCCGTTTTCCGGGAGAAGTTCCGCAAATCTGCGGAATGAATGGCGGATATCTTCGATATCTTTAAAGAAATCGAGATGGTCTGCTTCTATATTTAATATGATCTCCATATTCGGGAAAAAGGACAGGAAGCTGTTTGTATACTCGCAGGCCTCTGTCACGAAAAGTTCCGGTCCGCCGACACGGATATTTCCGCCGATGGAGTCCAGCATTCCGCCGACGGAGATCGTCGGGTTCTTCTTTTCATCCATCAGGATCTCAGTCAGCATGGAAGTTGTCGTTGTCTTTCCGTGGGTTCCGGACACAGCGATGGATTTCTCATAGTTTTTCATGAGCTGTCCGAGAAGCTCCGCTCTGGAGAGGATCGGGAGATTCTTTGCCGCTGCCGCCGCGTACTCCGGGTTATCCGGGTGAACCGCCGCTGTGTATACAACAGCGTCGATATCGTCGGTAATGTTCTCCGCCCGCTGCCCGTAGACGATCTTTGCGCCGTGGGCGGTGAGCTTGTCGGTGAGCTCGGACTCATGGGCATCAGAGCCGCTTACTGTGAATCCTCTCTCCAGCAGGATCTCAGCCAGTCCGCTCATGCTGATTCCGCCAATGCCGATAAAGTGAATATGTTCTGGTTTATTAAAATCGATTTGATACATCGCAGTCTCCTTTCGGATATTTGATCTCTATTTTAGATATTTTTATACTGTGTACATTTAAGCACATAAAAAATATGTGCTTAAATATGCACGGTCTTTTACACATGATATCACAAAAGCAAAAGAAAATCTATCCTCGTGGAAAAATTAACATGCGGCGAAATTTACGCAAATCTTTTCTTTTCCATGCAGCACTTTCTATAAAAGAATGTGCCTTGGCACATTCTCGCGCCTCGCGCGGTCGCTTGCGATAATCTACATCTTCGCGCGAGTGCACATCTTTGGCACGTTAGTGTCTTTTTATGTAACAGGGCATTCCTCGGAATTTCCTGTTACACAAAAATCCCGCATCTACTGAATTTCTCATCCAATAGATACGGGATCACTGATTTTACGCTGCAGCTTTTCCAAAAATCACATGCTGATACCGGATCAGAACGGATAACAGGATCTGTCCAAGAATACCGATAGCCAGAATCTCTCCGATTCCGACTGTGATCGTGGAAAACCAGATCATGTCCTCAGAACCGTATGCGAAACGGAGCACCCACGGAACAATGATCATGTTCGCGAGGATCGGCGGAACAGATACCAGATAGCGGTTTTTCCGAAGCAGATAGGAACCTACCGCACCGATCAGGGTGGCAATACTTCCAAAGATCACATCGAGAGCCGCCGCGCCGCCAAGGAAGTTGGCCAGCAGGCATCCGATAAAGAGTCCCGGAATTGCCGCCGGGGTAAAGTACGGAAGTACGCAGAGAAGCTCAGAGATCCGAAACTGGATCGGTCCAAAGCTGATCGGCAGGAACACCATCGTCAGCACCACATAGATTGCCGCGATAGCCGCCCCGTATACAAGTGTCAGTACCGGGCTGTTTGTTGCGTTGTTTTTCATATTCAGTTTCTCCTTTAGTTTTGTTTTACGAGTGGAAGGTCACGAACACTCGATTCATTTTCGCGCAGCAATGAGTCAGGCGGACATGCAAGTATGTATATCTGACGAATGCTGCGGAAGGCATATACTGCAAGTATATGACCTTACGCCGGGAATCGGCGAAAGCCCTTTAAGACCTTGGTTTTTGCGGGCTTAGCAACGTTTGAAAGTATATCACTGCCTTTCTAAGATTTCAAGTTAAAAATTCAATTTTTCCAGAAGATAAATGGGTACGGTCTCTATTTTTCCTTCCTGCCCCCCTAACGTATCACCTTTCAAATACAATAAACAATCAGCTTTTCCCGATTCCAATACTTTTTTTGCCGTATTTCCAATATGTTTTCCAGTTTTCACTTCTATTGCATATCTCCGGGAGGACTTCAGACCTTGTACCACAAAATCTACTTCTCCACCCTTAAAAGTCGCAAATGCTGGCATTTCAAAGGCAATTTCTTCTGGAAAATCCTGCCGCTTCTTCAAATTAATATATACAAAGTTTTCACTCAGCATGCCTGCAATTTCTGTTTGTGCAGCCCCAACTCGCGCCATATAATAACTTGCTAATCCCAGATCCATAAAATAACATCTGCATCCTGGTTTAAAATTTAGAATGTCCATTTCTATAATTTTCCCACAAAATCCAATTACGCCGCAAAAACGTAACCAACTAATTGCCCGGTTGCAGACTGCCTTACTAATATTGCTGGAATAGTCTCTTGTTACCAATTTTTGAAGTTCTTCACTGATACTATCTTCTTCAAGTCCCTTTTTTTCTCTGCCAAGTATCCTGCAAATTGAAAGAAAAATATCCGTAAATACCTGGGTGTCAAGAACATCTGTAAAATAACGAATTGATTCATTCATAAAGGTATCAATGATTCTAATCAATTCACTCCGTGCTCGCTCTATACTTTTCGAATTTAAGTATTCACGAACAACAGATGGATAACCACCAATTTGACAATATATATCATACCATGATTTTAATTCTGCCCCTGTCACTGAATCCAGTTTTTTTCCAAGCAGCTTATATTTTTCAAATAGATCCGTATCCGCTGCTTCCAGAAATTCTTCATATGATAAGGTATAGATTTGAATACTTGTAACATCCCCACTTGAATACCGAAATTCCGGTTCATAGATTCTTCCAAGATAGCTGCCTGTAACAATAAAGCGGCACCGAAACTGTCGTGTGAATTCACGAATTCGGTTATAAATTTCTGCTGACTCTTGAATTTCATCTATGATAATAACGGTGTCCTCTGTGTCTGAAAAATTTTCATCAAACAGACGAAATGCATCATGTAGCGGAGCTTGAGGGCGCGGTCCCTCTCCCGGCTGCCAATCGCATGCCTTTTGATAGCAGGAAAGGAACTGTTCTCCGCTCAGTTCAAATAAGTTTATATACACTTTATGACTAAAATTTTCATCTGCAAATTTGTTAATGATATACGTCTTTCCTACCTGCCTCGCACCATTAACCTCTAGTGTCGTATGACAATTGTCATTTTTCCATTTGAGTAATGTCTGGTAAACATGCCTTTTAATATCCATACATTCACTTCCTATTTTAATTTTATTGGCTTTCCCTTCTTCAGCTGCTTTCATATTTAACAGGTTATATTTTTTTGTACTCAACAGGAGTATAATTTCCTATTACCACTGCTGCATTGAGTGCTGCCAATTTTACAAGAGCGGATACTGACAATTTTTTATCTTCCCAAAACAATTCCATAGGAATATAAAATTCCGGGAAAAATTCTCTTGAATTTGAATGCCAATAGCCATATTTTCTCGCAAACACAGGAGCTGCCTCATATTCCAAGTTAAATGCATTTCTATGAGTCTCATCTCCGCCTGATCTTCCCCGCGTCAAAGAAAGCACAAATGCACAAATCCAAACAGCAGCAAACTCTTCTTCCTTTTCACAAGAACATAACAAGGCAGCCGTTCTAATTGTTCCTTTGCTCCACCCTGCTTCAATTTCCATTCGTCCTGAAGTTAGGGCCGCTACATCAGATTCAATAGATTCCTTCTCTCTTTCTTTTTCAATCCAGTTGAAGCTGTAACACGGTCCAAATCGCGGTTTAGAAATTTCTGTTTTTAAACAGTACTTTTGAGCTGATAAAACAGGAAATTTACACATTTCCCATTTCCAGACTTTATAAATGTCTTCCCATTTCATTGTATCATTTTTATTCATACTATCTCCCTAAATCTTACACTATCTCTTATTCATTATCCATATAAAATTGCTGTTCATTCCAATGCGTGAAAAAATACGGATGATCTTCCTCTAAATTACTATTGGAATATAAAAAAGTAATAATATCTTCATCATCAAACATGTCAAAAACCCAGTCCTCTGAATAGCCCAAATTTTTACTATCTGTTGCTACCCGTTCATCGCTGACTTCCATAAACGCCATTGCTTCCTCATTACATAAATAAATAATGAGTTCTTCCATAACTGTATGTGCTTTAACCATTCTCCCAGTACTTAAACTTCTGCGCAAATGAACAAGTGTACATTTCATTTGATAAAGAAAATCATACGTATATCTCATCAGAAACTGTGCAGGAAGATCCATCTTAATAAACGATGTGTTTAATTGACCAATATGAGAACCCACAGGCATAGATGCAAGATCTGATAGATCCTGTTCAATATAATCAAGCAGGACATCACTGCCTACGGCAAAAGACACAGCTGCTTTAACTCCATAGTTATCTGCTAAAAACTGTGACCATGCTTCATGTCCCTTGTATTCTTCAATCAAATTTTTCCCCGGCTCACTGCCTGCATTGTCAGGAAAACTGCGCCAGTTTAGAGCCTTACAAATTCCTTTACATTTATCTTTTCGAATAGAGCCTCCTGATTCATAGCGGCACCAGGTTTTTACACCTACGCCCGCTCGCGAAGCCGCTTCTTCAATTGTGAGTCTAAGTTCATTGCGCCTGACTTTTATTTTTTTTCCAAGATCCTCATTGCTTAATATTGTTTTAGGAGCCATATTCACTTTCCTCCTTGGTATTTATTGACATGTTATTATATAGTCATTATGTCATTATATATTATGATTGTCAAGTTAAAATTCTCCTCAACTATAAAAGACCTCCATTCCCAATTGACATTTCCCTACTCATCTGCTATGCTGAATACCGTTAGTTAGCTACAGCTAATTGAAAGGAGTTTTACTTTGACATATTTATGGATCAATCCGGTATCGGAGAGGATGATCTCGGGGGCGGCGCTTGAGGGGCTGCTTCGGAGGCATCAGCTGACACGGGTCACCTGCCAGGGGGACTGGGGCGAGATCGTGCTTCGAAAGTACCGGGAGCTTTTAGAACATGCAGATGGAACTTTTGCGGATGCAAGATGCCCGGAGGCGGTATCTCTGGTGCATTCCCTGCAGCCTGAGATCCAGATCGCGGATATTGAGCCGATTCTGATCCACTGTGCAAGAGAACTTGCAGAACGTCCGGATCTTGCGGATGGCAGAAAGATCATCACGACTCCATGCCGGATCTTAGCTGATATGGGAAATAAGTTGGAATTAAAAGACACACATTTCGTACCGTGGAACAGCTTTCTCGCATCAATCAGCGAACCGATGGAACCTGCGCCGGACGCAAGCCCGATCCCGCCTGGATTCTTTAAGGACCTGCCGTTTCCAGTGGTCAGTAAGTCCGGCCGCCCAGCGATCGAATCCTATGTAACCGGAAATGAATGGAAGGATGCAAGACTGATCGAGCTTTTATACTGCGTTCAGGGCTGCCACAGAGGAGATGGAGTGCGATGAATCAGAAATTTAAAAAATATTTCCCACCGCTCATCGGTATCCTGGCGGTCTTCACCGTCTGGTATATCGTCTGCCGCGCGGGCATCTTAAGTTCCTATGTGCTCCCGTCCCCGGGGCGGGTCTTCCAGAGCTTCTGCAAAATGCTGCAAAGCGGTGAACTCTTCCGTGACTTAAGGATCAGCTTCCTGCGCGTTGGAAAAGGCTTTGTAATCGCCTTTATCCTGGCATTTGCCTTCGGCATGCTGCGGGCGATGATTCCGGCCTCCGCAGGTTACTATGAGTACCTGGTGCAGTTCTTCAAGAACGTACCGCCGCTCAGCATGATCCCGCTACTTATTTTATGGTGCGGAATCGGCGAAACTACAAAAACGGTCATCATCGTTCTGGCCTCCTTTTTCCCGATGTATTTAAACATCGTCAAGGGATTTACGGGCTGTGACCGGAAGCTTCTGGAGGTTGGAACCATGTTTGGCTACACAGAACGCCAAAAATTTTTCCGCATCATGCTGCCCTACGCCATGGCGGACATTCTCGTAGGAATGCGCATCGGTCTGGGCTACAGCTGGCGCGCTATCATCGGTGCGGAGATGGTCGCAGCGTCCACCGGTCTGGGACACATGATCCTGTTCGCCCAGCAGATGTCCCGGACTGACAAAGTCATCGTCGGCATCTTCGCGATCGGCATCGCAGGCTATGTGACAGACCGGCTCTTCGGTCTTCTCATCAGCATCTTTCTGAAAGGAGCCGGTGAAAATGGCTGGAATTAAGTTAAAAAACATTCATAAGACATATCAGGTCGATGGCCGGGCATTTCCTGTCCTGAACGGCATCGATCTTGAAATCCCTGCTGGAAAGATCACCGTGATCCTCGGTCAGAGCGGCTGCGGAAAAACAACACTCCTGCGGCTCACCGGCGGTCTGGAATCCGCCGACGACGGCGAGATCCTCTGGGACGGCGATCACAAAACCGCCTTTGTGTTCCAGGAACCGCGGCTCATGCCATGGTTAAACGTCTGGGACAACATTATTTTCGGGCTGAAAAAGAATCAGGTCGATCGGGCCAAAATTCAGGACATCATCACGACGGTAAATCTTTCCGGCTTCGAGAAAGCATACCCGTCCCAGCTCTCCGGCGGCATGCAGCAGCGCGCGGCGATCGCCAGGGCGCTTGCCTATGAGCCGACTTTCATCCTGATGGACGAGCCGTTCGCCGCTCTCGATTATTTTACGAGAGAGCAGATGCAGAAAGAGCTTCTCCGCGTCCAGCAGAAGGAACATTCCAGCATCATGTTCGTAACCCACAGCATCGATGAGGCGCTGATCCTGGGTGACCAGATCGTTGTGATCGAAAAAGGTCTCGTGAAACATGTCTATCCGGTGAAGGCAGCGGCCGGAGCGCGAAATCTGCTGGATGAGGAGTTTATTGCGCTCAAGAGAGAGATTATAGAGCAGTTGAATTTTCTTAATTAGATATATTTTATATAAAATTCAATTTAACAAAGTCAGGGACACCTCTGCATTGCATAAGCAATGGGCGGGGACTTACTTATATCGGGATGGAGCAAGCCATCTCTGACAAGTTGCGCAACAGCTATTTGATTATGAACAAGCAACAAAAGCAGATTGCGAATATCTCTTGACTTCTTATGGATATCCGCCTGCAACCCAGGCATATCACATACATTTAATTTTCTACTTATTATGAGGAGGACAACACAAAATGAAAAAACTGATCGCATTAGGACTTGCGGCGTGCATGACATTTTCCCTTGCGGGCTGCTCCGGATCCACAAGCAAAGAGACAGCGGCTGCTTCTGCAGCAGAGACAACCGCAGCTGCTTCCACAGAAGCGGAAACTTCCGCTGCAGCATCTGACACAGCGACTTCCATCGACAAACTCACCGTTACTTATGTGACATCCCCGTTAAACGTACCGACCATCATCGAAAAAGACCAGGGAATCTTCGAGAAAGAGCTCGGCGTTCCGGTTGAGTATGCAGAGCTTACTTCCGGTGCTGACCAGACACAGGCTCTTGCTTCCGGCGATGTTCAGGTTCTTTACGCAGTAGGCGCAACTTCCGTGATCCTTTCTGCTGCAAACGGCGCTGACATCAAGGTGTTAAACATGTATAGCCGTTCCCCGAAGGCATTCTGCATGTACTCCAAAGATGAGACTCTGACAACTCCGGAGAGCTTAAAGGGCAAGACGATCGCAGGACCGACAGGTACCAACCTTCATGAGCTCCTTGTCTCCTACCTTGCTCAGGCAGACATGACTCTTGACGATGTAAATTATGTAAACATGACCATCCCGGACGCAAAGGCAGGTCTTGACGGCGGCAGCGTTGATGTTGCCCTGCTCGCAGGCGCAACTGCTTACAACGCAGAACAGCAGGGCTACCACCTTGTTGCAGACGGCGAGGGCCTGATCAGCGCCCTGATCGCGGTTGCGACAACTCAGAAGTTCTACGACGAGCATCCGGATGTCATCGAGAAATTAAATGCTGCACAGGACGAGATCGCATCCTACATGGCTGACAGCCAGGACGAGACCATGGAGACTGTTGCCGCAGCTCTTGACCTCGACGTGGACGCTGTAAAAGAGATGTACGGCTACTACGATTTCTCCACAGAGATCACCGACGCCGACAAAGAAGGTTTCCAGAAGACTGCTGACTTCATGTATGAGTCCGGCATGATCGAGAACGAGCTGGATGTGAATACGCTGTTTATCCAGTAAGATCCGGTGTACGCGGAAAGACGCCTTGTAAATCCCAATGTGATCAGACAGATGTTCTCTGTTTGATGTTCTGTTGGCATCTTATTTTATTTCACACGTTTATCGAAAATAACCGCTCCTGTTTTCTAAGGACAGGGGCGGTTATTTTTGTTTTTTGAAACCCGGAGCAAAATATCCACATTTTCCATCCGTCCCCTGCGGAAACTCTTCCTATTTTCCCATTATTACGGTATACTAAAAAACGTGCATTCACTGTTTTCCAGATTTTCTTCATGATCTCAAGATACACATGGTGCATTCACATACTCCCACATATATTATTTTCTCGAAAGGACACGTACATGACAATTTCCCACCCACTCACAAGACTTCAGAAGTTCCGGCTTCTGTCTCTGATCCCTATTTATTTCATGATCGTCGGCCTGTTTTTGCAGCCTGTCACTGAGATCATCCCCGGTCTCATCACGATCATCAAAGAACCGGATTTCCTAATCACAGACTACTTTCTGATCGGCGGGATCGGGACTTCCTTTATCAACGCCGGTCTGCTGACTCTTCTTTGCATCTGGACAATCTATTTTCTCGGAATGGAGATGGACGGACACACGATCACGTCGAGCTGCCTGATGTTCGGGTTTTCCCTTTTTGGAAAGAACCTTTTAAATATCTGGGCAATTCTTCTCGGCGTATACCTCTATTCCCACTATCACAAAAAACACATGTCCAGCTACATTTACATCGGTTTTTACGGCACCAGCCTGTCCCCGATCATCACGCAGATCATGTATATCTCGGATCTGCCCTATGCAGTCCGGCTCATTGCAAGTCTCGCGGTCGGGCTCATCATCGGTTTCGTGCTGCCGCCGTTATCCACCCATGTCCACTATGCGCATAAGGGCTACTCGCTCTATAACGTCGGATTCTCTTCCGGTATCATCGCCACTGTTATCGTATCCGTGCTGAAATCCTTCGGGATCACCACCGAATCCCGCCTGATCTGGTCTGAGGGCAACAACCAGCTTCTGTTTGCGATCCTCTGCGGTCTCTTTATTGCCATGATCGCAGCCGCGTTCCTCTTTGGCGGAAAGAACGTTGGAGACTCTTACTGGAAGATCTTATCCTGTTCCGGGATCGGCGGAACCGACTATCTCCGTGACAACGGCGGCGCTGCAACCGTCCTCAACATGGCGCTCAACGGGCTGTTCGCAACAATCTTTGTTCTCGGAGTCGGCGGCGAGTTAAACGGACCGACGATTGGCGGGATCTTCACGATCATCGGCTTCTCCGCAACCGGAAAACATATCCGAAACATCGCTCCGATCATGTTCGGCGTTCTCCTCGCAAGTTTTACGAAACACTGGACCATCAATGCCCCGTCACCGATCCTGGCGCTTTTATTCTCGACCACATTGGCACCCATCGCCGGAGAATTCGGTGTGTTTGTCGGACTTCTCGCCGGATTCCTTCACTCCTCCGTCGCCTTAAATGTCGGAATTGTGTATGGAGGCATGAATTTATATAATAATGGATTTGCAGGTGGAATTGTTGCAATTTTCATGGTCCCAGTGATCCACTCGATCATGGATCGACGGGCGCGGGCGAAGGAGGATGTTTCCCTGTAAGAAATTGGGGCAAAAACCTCGGCTGGCATCTGCCATGAAACAACGTAACCATTGTATTGCTTCGAATTTCCTGCCCTCAAGACCATTGCTGTGAACGATACAGACTGTAAATAAGATTTTATATAGAAATGATAATGAATAACAAGCAACCAAAAACGACTCCTGCATTTTCATCAGAAAATGCTTTCAACAACAACCGATCAATCTATCTTCGCCTGCTCGCCTGGATTCCGGCACTCTTTGTCGCCACCGCGATCTTCTGGTTCTCCTCAAAGCCGGCCGTCGAATCCACGGAAATGAGCGATTCCGTGAGCCGACTGATCCTGCTGATCGGGACGAAACTCGGTTTCTTCCGCGGGAATCCGGCACAGTATGCCGAACTCATCGAACTCATGAGTTTCCCCGTCCGGAAAACCGCCCACATGACAGAATATCTGGTCTTTTACGGAACGGTCCGCTTTGGACTCCATTTTTCGTACCGGGCCCCGTATCTTCGACACCGCCTTTTCGCCGCTTTTGCGATCGTGTTCTGTTACGCCTGCACGGATGAGTTTCACCAGCTCTTCGTACCGGACCGCGCGGGACGATTTACGGATGTGATGATCGACTGTTTCCTCGTTCTCGTTATCACCGTCATTTGTTTCGCCCGCCATTACAGACAGAACCGGCAGGAAAAATCTGACTCTGCCCGATAACCCAGGGAAAAAATCCGCATATAAAATAACAAAAATCCCCGGCTATGACTTTCTCACCATAGCCAGGGATTTTTATTATTTCAGGAATTTTATAACGACCATTTTTTCATAACTACGAAAAAAGTCACGTTTTTACAGCATCGGCACCACCACATTCCCCCAGAACCAGCTCACCGGCATGACAAGCACCATGGCGGGGATCATATCAGCAACCGGGAAGTTGTGGATCTTTGCGATGCGGAAACCTGTGGCCAGAAGAAGGAAACCGCCGCAGGCCTTGAAGTCCGCGATCATATCCGGTGTGGTAAGCGGAAAGATGAACTTCGCCGCAGCGAAGATCGCGAGAAAGATCATGCACTGTGGGATCGCAACAGCCGCAACCACCATTCCCAGGGTTCCTCCAAAGATCATCGCAGTAAAGAAGTCCAGGATGGACTTGGAGATCAGGATCGTGTGGTCACCGCTCATTCCGGAGTCCAGGGAACCATAAATTCCCGTTCCGCTGGCACAGAACAGCACGATGATCGTCACGAGCATCGTCATGTACTCTTCTCTGGACATGGACGTATTCTTATTCGGGAAGATCTTTCCGACCGGCTTCTCCATGCACGCCGCGCCGTAGTTGATGATCCCGCCGAGATTCACCGCCAGTCCAAACGCGGTTCCAATGATCACCGCAAAAATAACGGCGGGCATATTTTTCATGAGTCCGATGGAACTCACGCCCATTCCCATGGAGCAGACACCGAAGATCTTCGTGAGTTCTGAATTGATCCTTGTGGGCAGCTTATGCCCAAATAAAGCCCCAACCACACCGCCGATGGCGACGGACAGGGCATTGATGATAATTCCTACTGGCATACATCCTTCTCCTTTGCACAAGTAACTGCGGTGCAAGGGAGTCCCTGCACCGCAGAATTGACAGTTCGTTATTTAATTTTAGCACAAAGTACGGTATAGCGCAAACACTTTACCTCGCAAAAGTGCATGTTCCCAATTACCATTTCGACAACATTCTTCTGCATTTAAGTCGAACGACCGTGAGACTTGGCGTGTGATTCTGGTCAGCGAAACTGGCTTATTCCTATCAAAATCACTGTACATCCTCGCGGAGCGTTTCCCGGACGATTCTTAGATCCCATGCACCGCGTCACACATCGACTTCACATATTCCTTCACATACGGAACCGCGTCTTTTCCATACGTTCCGCAGAGCTTCACGATCGCGGAACCAACGATAGCTCCGTCGGAGAGACCTGCCATCTTCTTTGCCTGCTCCGGTGTGGAAATTCCGAAACCAACCGCACACGGAATGTCCTTCGCTTTCTTCACAAGTTCTACCATCGCGCCGATATCCGTTGTGATCTCGCTTCTCGTTCCGGTAACGCCAAGAGAGGATACGCAGTATACAAAGCCGGATGCCTCTTTCGCGATCATGCTGATACGCTCGTGGGAGGTCGGGGCAATGAGGGAGATCATGTCCATGTTATACTTCTTGCACACAACATCGAACTCCTCCTTCTCCTCATACGGAACATCCGGTAAGATGATTCCGTCCATGCCGAGCTCAGACGCCTTCTTAATAAAGCGCTCTGTCCCGTAGGAGAACACAACGTTCGCGTATGTCATGAATACCATCGGAATTTGTGTATTTTTCCGAATTCTTTCAACCATTGCAAAAATTTTGTCGGTGGTCACGCCGCCGGACAGAGCGCGGGTATTGGCCGCCTGAATCACCGGTCCCTCTGCCGTCGGATCGGAGAACGGAATTCCAAGCTCGATAAGGTTTGCTCCTGCCTCCTCCATTGCATATACAAGCTGCTCTGTGACCTCTAAGGACGGGTCACCGCAGGTGATAAACGGGATAAATGCCTTTCCATTTCCGCCTTTGAAGGCGTTTGCGATCTTACTCATGAATATCCTCCCCTCTGTATCTTGCGATTGCTGCACAGTCCTTGTCTCCTCTTCCGGAAACATTGACGACAATGATCTTATCCTTGCCCATCGTCGGCGCGAGCTTCATTGCATGCGCAATGGCATGAGCGCTCTCGATCGCCGGAATGATTCCCTCGATTCTGGAAAGATACTCGAACGCCTCGACTGCCTCGTCATCGGTGATCGCCACATACTGGGCACGGCCTGTATCGTAAAGATTTGCGTGTTCCGGTCCGATTCCCGGATAGTCAAGACCTGCGGAGATGGAATATACCGGGGCGATCTGTCCGTACTCATCCTGACAGAAGTAGGACTTCATGCCGTGGAAAATTCCGAGACGTCCTGTCGCGATGGTCGCCGCTGTCTCTGCTGTGTTCACGCCGCGTCCTGCTGCCTCGCAGCCGATAAGCTGAACGTCCTTATCCTCGATGAAGTTGTAGAATGCGCCGATAGCGTTGGATCCGCCGCCGACACAGGCGAGAACCGCGTCCGGAAGACGTCCCTCTTTCTCTAACATCTGCTCCTTGATTTCCTTGGAGATAACCGCCTGGAAGTCACGGACGATAGTCGGGAACGGATGTGGTCCCATGCAGGAGCCGAGAACGTAATGGGTGTCCTCGATCCGGTTCGTCCACTCTCTCATCGCCTCGGAAACAGCATCCTTTAATGTGCCGGTTCCTGTCGTCACCGCATGGACTTTTGCTCCGAGAAGGCGCATCTTGTATACATTGAGCGTCTGTCGCTTCGTATCCTCCACGCCCATGTAGATCTCGCACTCCATGCCAAAGAGCGCCGCCGCCGTCGCTGTCGCCACGCCGTGCTAACCGGCTCCGGTCTCTGCGATGACACGGGTCTTTCCCATCTTCTTCGCGAGAAGGACCTGACCGAGTACGTTGTTGATCTTGTGGGCGCCGGTGTGATTCAGATCTTCTCTCTTTAAATAGATCTTTGCTCCGCCGAGATCCTTTGTCATGTGCTCCGCATAGTAGAGTCTTGACGGTCTGCCTGCGTACTCATTTAAAAGTATTGTAAGTTCTTTCTGGAATTCCGGGTCATTTTTGTAATGGTTGTATGCCTCTTCGAGTTCCAGTACCGCATTCATGAGCGTCTCAGGAATATACTGACCGCCATGTGCGCCAAATCTGCCTTTTGACATAGATGTTTCCTCCTCTTGTAGCCTGATATTGTTTCAGATCGACTTTGTCGATCATTTTTTGCGTTCTGATTAGTATTTCTCCGAGTAAAACTCTCGCACCAGCGGGTAGATCCCCTTATATCTCTGGTAAATCCCATGATACCTCGCCGAGATCTCCGGATCCGGTTCCACGGTATCGCAATGTCCGCGGCTCTCCAGCGTGCTGATAAATGCCTGATAGTCCGGGATCACGCCCTCCGCAACGAATACCGCCGAAGCGATCGCCAGCGCCGGAAGAAGGTCCGGATCTTTGTATACAAAAATCTTTTGTCCCATGACATTGCTCAGGATCTGGCACCATCGCCGCTCTCTCGCTCCGCCGCCGATCAGTGTGATCTTTTTCGCGGGCTGGTCAAAGAGCTCCAATCCCTACCCGTAAAAAGTAACCATATCGCACTATATGCTAAAAAATATTCTGACTTTTCCAATTATGTACATACATAAGTTACAAAATTATTATTTTTTGAACATTTCGCCGAATTAAGTAAAGTAAAAGTAAAAAATACTTGACTTTTTTAAGTTCTGGTTTTATTCTTAGGCACATAATTTTATTAACGATCCCCCCATTTATCAAAGGCGATAACTTCTGTCAGAAGTGCGCCTTTCTTTTTTACCCGGATCTTCCAAAGCGACTGCCGGTTTTATTTCACCGGTACCAGGATCCGGCGGATCGTTCGTAAAAAAAGAGAGAGGAGAGATTCTTATGAAGAAAAGACGATTGATCGCACTTGCAGCCGCAGCCGTTATGGCAGCATCTTCCCTGGCAGGATGCGGCGGTTCCCAGACGACCTCCCAGACAACAGCCGGTTCCACCGCTGAGACGGCTGCTGCCTCATCCAACGCAGTGTCTCCGGATGCCAAATCCACAGATCAGACACTTGCTTCCGGTATCGCAGTTGGTTCTTCCGACGGAGAAGCCGTAAAGGGCGGAACACTGGTAGTGTCCATGCCATCTTCCCCGCTGACTCTCGATCCGAAATCCTACTCCACGATGTATGAAAACCACATCATGTACAACGTCATGGAGACTTTATTTATCTGGGATCAGGATTACAAAGAACTTCTTCCATGTCTTGCGACGGATTACACCGCCAGCGATGATGGTCTCACCTACACCATCAACTTAAGAGACGATGTCTATTTCCAGAAAGGAAAGTTCCAGGACGGAAGAAAGATGACTGCAGAGGACGTCAAGTACTCTCTCGAACGAAGCAAAAATGAAAGTACCACAGACCGTATCTGCCGTGACTTCTTCGATTACTGCGAAGTGACAAGTCCGACTCAGGTCGTGATCCATATGAAGTCCGTTGCAGGACCGTTCATCAACCAGTTAGCTGAGATCGGAAACGTCATTCTTCCGAAAGAGGAAGTCGAAGGCTGGGGAGATGAGTTTGGTTCCCATATCGTTGGTACCGGTCCATTCACCCTCGAAGAGATGGTAACCGATGAAAAGGTTGTTTTAAAGAAGAATGACAATTACTGGGGGACCGAGCCGAACGTCGATGGAATTGAATTCCGCATCATCTCCGACTCCAATCAGGCGATCAACGCAGTACAGACCGGTGAGGTCGATATCGCGATGTATCTCCAGGGCGAAGCGATCAAGCGTGCCCAGGATGCAGGTCTCTTACTCCAGACCGCAAGCTCCGCTGTCACCTACGTCCGCTTTAATATGCAGAATGGTCCGACTGCAAATGCAGATGTCAGAAAAGCTCTCACAATGGCAGTCGACATCGATTCCATGGTAGCCGGCATTTATCAGTACGGTGAGGGCACGAGAGCTTACCAGCCGTTACCGGTATACTCCTTCGCATATGACACTGCCTACAATGACCTCGTACCTTCCTACGATCCGGAAGGTGCAAAGAAACTCCTCGCGGAGGCCGGTTATCCGGATGGCTTCACCATGAGCCTTTACATCGGATCCACTACATACCGTGAGAAGATGGCGCAGATGTTACAGTACTACTGGAGCCAGATCGGAGTCACACTTGATATCAAGTCCTCCACGATGGCCGACTGGTCCGCAACCGTTGTCGATTCCTGGCAGGCTGATACCGTAAACAGCTACGGCGTAAGCTGGAACAGCAACCCGGATCCTTACGGTTTCCTTGGAAAGTTCTTCAGTTCCCAGACCATCCACGCTTCCTCCAACGCAGGCGGCTACAATGATCCGGAGATGGATGACCTCCTCAACAAAGGCTTTGGCTCCACTGACACTGCTGAGCGTGCCAAATACTACAAGGAAGCAATTGAGAAAGTTATGAACGAATACACCGGTATCTACTACGCATACGAGTGCCGGAACTGGGCAGTATCCCCGAAAGTACATAACGCGGTTCTCCGTGCTGATAACCAGATGTTAGTCGCAACACCGTTCAACAATATCTGGATCGAAGAATAAAACTATTACAAAATCTGCAGAAAGGGGAAGCAAATCTGATTTGTTTCCCTTTTTCTGTAGAAATGTTCGCAAAAATCGACTGTTCCCCCATTCACAGTCCCGATGATGGATCCGGACAGTCATGAAAGGATTGGATTTTTATGGGAAAGATCATCATCAAACGATTATTGCAGACGATCCCCACACTTCTGGTCGTCGTTACACTGACCTTCTGCCTGACAAGAATGCTGCCCGGCGATCCGGCTGTGGCGATCCTGGGCATTGAGGCAAATGCGGAGGACATCGAAGCCATGAGAGCCGAGATGAACCTCGATAAACCGCTCCCGGAACAGTACGCACTCTATTTAAACGGACTCGTCCACGGTGATTTCGGTTACTCCTACAGTTACCGCCAGGACGTTCTTCCGCTCATCACTTCCAGGATCCCGAATACACTGACTCTGACGCTGACAGCACTTTTCTTCGCTTTCATCATCGGAACCAGCGTCGGCATCATCGCTGCTTTAAAGCAGAATACGATCTTCGATTACATTGTCATGGTCATCACGCTCGTCGGCGTGTCCATGCCAATCTTCTGGCTGGCTCTTATGCTGGTCCTCCAGTTTTCCGTTAAAATGAATCTCCTGCCTGTCATGGGCATGGGCGACATCTCCAAAGGCATCGGGGATGTGGTGAGCCACATGATCCTGCCAGGTTTCTGTCTCGCGACGATCCCGATGGCGACTTTCGCGAGAACCATGCGTTCCAGCATGATCGACATCATGAGCAGTGACTACATCCGATGTCTCAGAGCCCGCGGCATCCGGAAAATGAAAGTCATCCTGATCCACGGATTAAAGAACGCACTCCCGCCGCTGATCACCGTTCTCGGACTTCAGATCGCCGGAACCTTTACCGGTGCGATCATCACAGAGGGAATCTTCTCCTGGCCGGGCATGGGAACCATGATCAACACCGCGATCAACAACCGCGATTATTCCCTGATCCAGGGAACCGTTCTCTTCTCCGCGATCATGTTCGTCTTCTGCAACATGTTAGTCGATATCGCTTATGCGATCCTGAATCCGAAAGTAAAACTGGAAAAGGGGTGATATGCCATGACATTCTTCAAGAAAAAACCTGCTGCTGCCGCAGCTTCTTCCACATCCGGCGATGCTCTTGGAAAAGACGCCAACATCGCAATGCTCTTAAAAGAACGAAATGCCAACAATGCATGGCATAAGTTAGCCAGAAATAAGACCGCTCTCGTAGGCTTCTTCATCGTTGCCTTCATGGTCATCCTCGCCGTGTTTGCTCCTCTCATCGCGCCGTATGACCCGAATGCGATCAATCCTGTTCTGCCGTTTAAGGGGATCGGAACGCCGGGACATCTCTTCGGAACGGACGATCTCGGGCGTGACATCTTATCCCGTATCATCTACGGCTCCCGCGTATCCATGATCGTCGCAGTCGGTGCCACGATCGTCGGCGCCATCATCGGCGTGCTCATCGGACTCACTGCCGGATATTTCGGTGGATGGATCGATTCCGTTCTCATGAGAGTCATGGACGGCATGTTCTCTTTCCCATTTATCCTGTTAGCCATGATCCTGATCACCGTTCTCGGAAACGGCGTCATGAACGTCATTCTGGCCATCGGTATCGCGAGTGTTCCGGGATTTGCCCGTGTCACAAGAGGTCAGGTCCTGATCGTAAAGGAAGAGGAATACTGCAACGCCTGCCGCGTTGTCGGAGTCTCCCCGGTGAGACTCTTATTCTTACATATTTTACCGAACTGCGTATCCCAGATCATCGTGTACGCAACACTCCGTATCGCAAGTGCGATCATTTCCGAAGCTTCCTTAAGCTTCCTCGGACTCGGCATCGCGCTTCCGACCGCATCCTGGGGCAGCATTCTCCGTGTCGGCCGTGACTGTCTGACAACAGCTCCCCATGTAGCCGGAACTGCAGGCGCCTTCATTCTTGTGACCGTCATCGGTTTCAACCTGTTGGGCGACGGGATCCGCGATGTCATGGATCCGAAAATGAAACAGTAGGAGGTGCAGGCTATGAGTGAAAACGATGCAATCTTAAAAGTAAATGGATTAAAAACATATTTCTACCAGGCGAGCGGCGTTTCCAAAGCGGTCGATGGCGTCAGCTTTACACTGAAAGAAGGAACGACCATGGGGATCGTCGGCGAATCAGGTTCCGGAAAAAGCGTCACCAGCGCCTCCGTCATGCGGCTCATGCCGGCAAAAACAGGAAAGATCGTGGACGGCTCCATCATCTTCGACGGAGTTGATATCCGGAGTCTTTCTGAATCCCAGATGGAAAAATTCCGAGGCGATGAGTGCTGCATGATCTTCCAGAACCCGATGACCTCCTTAGATCCGGTATTCAAGATCGGCCACCAGATGGTCGAGATGATCCGAGAACACGAAAAGATCAGCAAAAAGGACGCCTGGAACAAAGCCGTTGAGGCATTAAAGCTTGTCGGCATCCCGGAGGCTGAGAAACGAATGGACGCGTATCCGCATGAGCTCTCCGGCGGCATGTGCCAGCGTGTCATCATCGCGATGGCCGTCTGCGGACATCCGAAGCTCATCATCGCCGACGAGCCGACGACCGCTCTGGATGTGACCGTACAGGCACAGGTTCTTGAGCTCTTAAAGGACCTCCAGAAGAAGCTCAATACCGCGATCCTGCTCATCACCCACAACCTCGGCGTTGTCTGGGAGATGTGTGACACCGTCATGGTCATGTATGCAGGAAATACCGTAGAATATGCGGACACAAAGACTCTTTATCAAGAGCCGCTTCACCCGTACACCTGGGGTCTTTTGGACTCCATGCCGAAACTCAGCAGCTCCGCGAAAGAGGATTTGAAGACGATCCCCGGAACACCGCCGGATCTCCGTCTTACCGGTTACTGCTGCAACTTTTATAACCGCTGTCCTTATGCCACGGAGATCTGTAAAAATCAGGTACCGCCGCTGAAGGAGATCGCTCCCGGACATTTCGTGGCGTGCCACAGACAGGACGGAGAGCACAGATTAACACGAGGGGAAGTGAATAAGACATGCAGAAAAATGTAATCATGAGCGTCGATCATCTCAGTAAGGATTTTGTGATCCGCGGAAAAAAGTTAGGGGAAAAGAATAAACTTCTCCACGCGTTGAGCGATGTGTCTTTTGATATCTATGAAGGGGAAACATTAGGGATCATCGGTGAGTCCGGATGCGGAAAGTCCACACTGGGCCGCTGCCTTGTAAAGCTCCACAAGCCGTCCGGCGGAACGATCACCTATAACGGAAAGGATCTCTGGAACATGCCTGTCTACGACCGGGAAGCGGCCCGCAGGGATATCCAGATGATCTTCCAGGATCCGTATTCCTCCCTGGATCCCAGAAAAACGGCTTCCTACTCGATCGAGGAGGCGATGAAGGTCCACCACATCGGTGACACTGCAAGGGAACGCCGCCAGAAAGCGTTAGAGTATCTCCAGGAGGTCGGACTCGACATCCAGCACATGGAACGCTACCCGCACGAGTTCTCCGGCGGCCAGAGGCAGCGTGTGAACATCGCGCGCGCCCTCTCGATGAAGCCGAAGATCATCGTCTGTGACGAGCCGGTATCCGCCCTGGACGTTTCGATCCAGGCACAGGTCATCAACCTCTTCCGCCGTCTGCAGAAGCAGTTCAACCTGACCTATGTGTTCATCTCCCATGACCTCGGCATCATCAAATATATCAGTGACCGGATCATGATTATGTACCTCGGGCGCGTCATGGAGTTCTACACCTCCGAAGGCATCTACGCAGATCCGAAGCACCCGTACACGCAGGCTCTGCTCTCCGCGATCCCGCCGGAAAGCCCGTTTGAGAAAAAAGAGCGCCTGCCGCTCACCGGCGATATCCCGAGCCCGATCGGGGATCAGGTCGGCTGCCCGCTCGCAGGCCGCTGCCCGCACTGCACGGAGCGCTGCAAAAAGGAGATCCCGAAACTCGTCGACACCGGAGACGGACATATGGTGGCATGTTTCTTATACGAATAACCTGCCTGCTGCCATCTCATGCGGAATTTTCAGTTCAGAAAATTCCTATCCGTGAAAAACAACTGCCAAACAGCTTTACGGCTGAATACTTTCATAAAGGAGTAATGTAAGATGATCGATTCTAAAAAACTGATCGCAATGGTCGAAAAATATGAAAAACTGATCTATGACACGGCAGACTATATCTGGGCACACCCGGAGACGGGATTCCGCGAGTGGAACACTTCCGCTTACATGGAAAAACACTTTGAAGAGCTCGGATACACCCTGACAAAGGCCGGAAATATCCCGGGATTCTACGCAGATCTCGACACCGGAAAGCCGGGTCCGAAGATCGCGATCCTCGGAGAGCTCGACTCCCTGATCGTCGCAAACCACCCGTGCTGCGATCCGGAAACCCATTATGTTCATGCCTGCGGCCATCATGCCCAGTGTGCGGTTCTTCTCGGAACAGCCGCTGTCTTGAAGGAGCCGGGCGCTCTCGACAGTCTCTGCGGATCGATCCGCTTTATCTCCGTTCCGGCGGAGGAGCTGATCGAACTCGGATTCCGTGAAGGTTTAAGGAAACAGGGCATCATCAAATATTTCGGCGGCAAGGTCGAGTTCATTCACCGCGGATATTTCGACGGTGTGGACATGGCGATGATGATCCACTCCGGAAAGCTTGCGGAAGGAAAAGCACTTTCCATCAGCGACGGCTGCAATGGCTGCGTCACAAAGAACATTACATTCAAAGGCGTTTCCTCACATGCGGGCGGATCTCCGGAAAATGGCCGGAATGCACTCTACGCGGCAACCTGCGCCTTAAACGCCGTCAATGCACTCCGCGAGACCTTTACCGACAATGACCACATCCGTTTCCATCCGATCATCACGGAAGCCGGTCTCGCCGTCAACGCGATCCCGGAGACTGCAAAAGTGGAGTCCTATGTGCGCGGCGCTTCCTTCGACGCGATCCGCAAATACAATATCAAGGTCAACCAGGCACTTGCCGCTTCCGCTGCCGCGATCGGCTGCAACGTGGAGCTGGATGACCATCCGGGCTATTTCCCGTTAAACAACGATAAAAATATGGCCGCTGTCATGAAAGAGGCGATGGAGACCGTTGCAGGCCCTGACAGCGTCGTTGAGGGCGGCTGGGGAACCGGCAGCACCGATATGGGCGATGTGTCCGCGATCATGCCGGTCGTTCACCCGCACGCAGGTGGGTCTGTCGGAACCAGTCATGGAAAGGATTACTATGTGCAGGATAAGAAGCTCGGCTGCCTCTACCCGGCAGAATGCCTTGTTCTGACTGCTGCAAAGCTGCTCTCCGATGATGCTGCTCTCGGAAAGAAAGTAATCACGGAAGCAAAACCGTATTTCAAGTCAAAAGAAGAGTATCTGGCTGCCATCGACGCGATCACGATGGATCAGGATGCTGTTGTATATAATGATGATGGAACGATCACTCTGAAATTCACAAAATAATGTGTCTCACTAATGAACCCTTCAGAAAGGACGGGAGATCTTGTATGAAAAACTTTGTTATCACGGTTGCCAGGGGATTTGGATCCGGCGGGCGTGACATCGCCGCTATGCTTGCTGACGAGCTGGGCGTCCACAGCTATGATAAACGGATCCTGACACTTGCGTCCCAGTACAGCGGCTATCCGGAACACTTTTTCCGGGAAGCTGACGAGACTTTAAACGGCAGTCTGATCACCAAACAGCTTCAGGCACTGCCGAAACATCATGCACCGACCGGAGAGCTCTCAAAGTTTACTTCCGATGACCGGCTTTTCGACTATCAGAAGATCATCATCGAAAAACTTGCCGCCTCCGAGTCCTGCGTCATCGTCGGAAAATGTGCCGATTATATCCTGAAGGATTATGACAATGTCGTCAGCATCTACGTGGAGGCGCCGAGAAGCTATACACTGCGGCGCGTCATGGAACGGATGGATGATATCACGGTCGAGGAGGCGCATCACCTGATCACGAAGACAGACAAGTACCGCGCGGATTACTACAAGTATTACACCGGCGGCAACTACTGGACTAACCCGGTCAACTACGACCTGACGTTCAACAATGCGAGACTCGGGGATGAGCGCTGCGTGAAGCTCACACTCGACTGCATGAAGCTGAAATTCGGGGATGATTTCGTGGAATATATGAAGAGTATCGGCAAAGATATTTAATATCTGTTCACGCCTGCTTGATCGTTATGATTTTTCCCTTTATTTTGTAATACTGGATCCGGGGCTCCAATCCTGCTCCGGACCAGCACCAGCCCCGCCGCACTTCCTCTCTCTTGCGGCGGGGATTTTTATTCAGGAAATTTCTGTCCTTAAAAAGTATCACTCCCACATCTTTTCCTGTTCGCTCGGCTGGAATTGATTTTTATTTTCTGATATGTTACGATAGTTCTATGTTCTCTGACCTGCGAGAAGTTTCCTATTCTTTCGGGAAAGAGTCGAATTCGCTATTACTGACCTTAAGAATGTTCTGACAGGGAAGAAATTGTTATCCGGCATACATATATGCCCTGCAAAAGAAAGTCTGATCCCCTCGCTGCAGCTTCTTGAACTGCATGGAGTCTTTCATATTTAACACTCGGTCTGTATCATACACTTGTACGGGCTTATTTCTTTTCTCTGTCATTTCTTCTGGTCATATTTCCCACAGGAGGACCTCATGGATACTGATTTTATGAACACCGCATTGCTGGAAAACAAGTTAAACCCGAAATGCTGGTGGAAAGAGCCGGTCCGGAACGGCGTGACTGATCCGGTCTGTCTCAATGAATTAAAAGCGCTGATCGACCGTCTGGAAGCAGGCGAAGCGCTCACGAAAGACGAATGGGTCCGTCTCATCGACGGCCGTTCCCCGGAGCTTGCAGCCTACCTCTTTCCAAAGGCGCGGGCCGTCCGGGAGCGCGTATACGGCACGGACGTCTATGTCCGCGGACTCATCGAGTACAGCAATTACTGTAAGAATAACTGCCTCTACTGCGGGATCCGGGCCGGAAATAAGAACGCAAGCCGCTACCGCCTTTCCACAGAAGATATTTTATCCTGCTGCCGGAGCGGCTACGCGCTGGGATTTCGCACTTTCGTCCTTCAGGGCGGGGAAGATCCTTTTATGACTGAGGATCGGATCACAAATCTCGTCTCCATGATCCGGAGGGAATTTCCGGACTGTGCGATCACGCTTTCCCTGGGTGAGATGGAATACGAGAGCTACAAGCGCTTCTTTGACGCTGGTGCAGACCGGTATCTGCTCCGCCATGAAACGGCAAACGCAGAACACTATCAGAAACTTCATCCGACGGAAATGTCCTTTGAGCACCGTATGAACTGTCTGAGAACATTAAAGGAGATCGGCTACCAGACCGGCTGCGGTTTTATGGTCGGCTCCCCATACCAGACATCGGAATGTCTCGCCGGGGACATGATCTTTATCCGCGATCTCAAACCGGAAATGGTTGGGATCGGGCCGTTTATCCCGCAGCATGACACGCCGTTTGGAGACCAGACTGCAGGGACCATGGAACTCACCCTGTTTATGATGGGACTTCTCCGTCTTCAGGATCCGAATGTCCTGCTTCCCGCAACGACGGCGCTCGGCACGATCCATCCGTTCGGGCGCGAGCTCGGGATCCTTGCTGGCGGAAACGTTGTCATGCCGAATCTTTCCCCGGTACAGGTCCGTGCAAAATATCTTCTCTATGACAATAAAATCTGCACCGGCGATGAGGCAGCAGAATGTGTGAACTGCATGAAACGGCGGATGGAAAGCGTCGGATATCATGTCGTTGTGGACCGCGGGGATCACAAAGGATAATCCAGAAAAAAGAAAGGGATGGATTTGTTTGTGACAACAGATTCAAAAGGTGTATATATGGGAATGAATGAGACGCCGTCCGGCGAGAGGATCCACATCGGATTCTTTGGCAGAAGAAACGCCGGAAAGTCAAGTCTTGTAAACGCAGTGACCGGTCAGGACCTCTCCATCGTCTCTGAAGTCCGGGGAACGACCACCGACCCAGTCTCAAAGTCCATGGAACTTCTTCCGTTAGGGCCGGTCGTGATCATTGATACGCCCGGAATCGATGATGAGGGGGAGCTTGGGATCAAACGTGTCGGAAAAAGCCGCCAGGTACTGAACAAGACCGATCTCGCGATCCTGGTCGTGGATGCAACGACCGGAACCGGCAGCTGGGAAACTGAGATGATCCGGTTGTTTGAGAAAAAAGAGATTCCATATCTTGTTGTATACAATAAGGCAGATCTGCTCCCGGATCCCGCCCCGTCAGACAGGAAAACCAGCCGGAATGCTTCACAGGCTGGCGTTCCCACCGGAATTGCGACCGGGGACTCTCCGGCATCAGATCCGGCAGTTTCAGGATCCGGTCACAGCAATATGGTCTATGTCAGTGCGAAAACCGGTTTTGGCATCCACGACTTAAAGGAGCGCATGGCACGCCTCGTTGCCCCGGATGGAAGCGGGAAACGCCTTGTCGCCGATCTCGTACATCCGTTGGACGTTGTTATCCTGGTCGTCCCGATCGACAAAGCTGCCCCGAAAGGCCGCCTGATCCTGCCGCAGCAGCAGGTGATCCGGGATCTCCTTGACTCCGGCGCCATGCCGATCGTCTGTCGGGAGTCGGAACTTGCTGCAGCGCTTGATTCCTTAAAGAAAAAGCCGTCTCTCGTCATCACGGACAGCCAAGTCTTTCCTCTCGTGGACCGCATGACTCCGAAAGAGATCCGCCTGACCTCTTTTTCGATCCTGTTTGCGAGATATAAAGGAAATCTCACCCAGGCCGTCCACGGCGCGCGGGCTCTGAATACGATCCAGGATGGTGATAAGATCCTGATCTCTGAGGGCTGCACCCACCATCGCCAGTGCGGGGACATCGGAACCGAAAAACTTCCAAACTGGATCCGGGAATACACCGGAAAACAGCCGGAATTTCATTTCACCTCCGGCACCGAATTTCCGGAAGATGTCTCCGATTATAAGCTCATTATCCACTGCGGCGGCTGTATGTTAAATGAACGGGAAATGCGAAGCCGCTTAAGGAATGCCGCCGACCAGGAGATCCCGATGACAAATTACGGGATCGCGATCGCATATATGAAAGGGATTTTGGAGAGAAGTGTCGAGTGTCTCGGACTCTGAGCGCAGTCTCCATGCTCTTCTGTTTTTATGACTGCTCTGCATGATTTCTGTGCGAATGAGCCAAAACATCGCGACAGTCGCCAAGGTCTCGCGCAAGCGCGGACTTTGGCTCGTTGTTCGCGTAAGTAAAAGCTCCGGTAAAGAAAGGCATCAACACTTTCTGCCTTTTTACCGGAGCTTCTCCATTTATTCGCCAAATCTCAATACAGGCTCTTTTTCTATTGGATCATACAGACCCCGCCTATGCATAAAAATCCGCCTTTTATTTTTCCAGACCTTCAAAATAGGCTCTCAGCTCGTCTACAAGCTCACCGAACTCTTTTCCGGTCTCATCAAGCGTGATATCCGCATATTTCTCATAGTACGGAAGGCGCTCATTGTAGAGATCCCTGAGTGTCATTCCGTCTTTTAAGACAACCCCGCGATCCACAAGATTTCCGAGACGTGATTCCAGATCTTCGTAATTTAATTTCAGATACACGATCGTTGCGGTCTCTTTATAGTGCTCCATGGCTTTCGCCTCATAGATCACACTGCCGCCCGGCGCGATGACAGACTTTTCGACATCCAGATCAAGGTTCGCCTGCTCCTCAACGCGAAGGAAACCGTCATCTCCTTCTTCCGCGATGATCTCCTTCAAAAGTTTTCCGGTCTTCTCCTGGATCACAAGATCCACATCCACGAAGGAATAGCCAAGGCGCTTTGCAAGCAGCACGCCGATGGTGCTCTTTCCGGATGCCGGCATTCCGATCATCAGAATATTTTTCTTCTTCATCACTAAAGTCCTTTCTGCTGTCACACATCCTGTCATTTTTCCGGTTCACGCATCATGATCCGATCACCAGATCTTTACTGTCTGCGCGGTTTTCCGGCTCCTGATCCGGCCTTCCGTCCTGGATTTCCGATGTTTTTCCTTTCGGACGAGGTCTTTTTTCCGGTTTCCGGTGTCTTTCCTCCGGCCTTATTTCCGGCTTTCCTGCGCGGCTGCAGTTCTTTTTCCGCAGTCTTCTTTCCGGTTTCCGGCGCTTTTCTTCCAGCCTGTTTTCCTGCGGTCTTTCCGATCAGAATCTTCTTTTTCTCCGCCTTTCTCACGCTGTAGCCGAAGCTTCCCAGCTCCTCGCCCATCCCGTAATATCTTCCATGGGAATAGGCAAGCGGCTTTGCCATAGAGAGATGGAACGTATCTTTCTCATCCATGTACGCTTCGTCCACATCCACCGCCACGACATCAGCGATAAACATGTGATGGCTTCCGAGCTCCTCGACTTTCACAACACGGCACTCAATGTTTACCGGGCTTTCTTTGATCACCGGCACATTGACAACATTTGCCTTCTCCGGCGTCAGTCCCGTGTCTTTCCACTTATCTGTATCGCGCCCGGAGCGCACGCCGCAGTAATCGGTCGCCCACGCCATGGACTCGGTCGTCAAATTGACCACGAACTCTCCGGTCTCTCTGATCATATGGTAAGAGTGGCGTTCCGGCCGAACGCTGATCGACAGCATCGGCGGGTTTGTGCAGATGGTTCCCGCCCATGCCACCGTAAAAATATTCGAATTTCCTTCCCGGTCGGCCGCTGTCACAAGGACCGCCGGAACCGGATAGAGCATATTTCCTGGTTTAAACTGTCGTTTTTCCATTTGCAGATCCCGCCTTTATTCAACTTTTACTGCTGCAATGCCATCATGATCTGCGGTGCAAGCTGTTTCTTTCTGGAAACAACGCCCGGCAGCTTCACGATTCCGGTCTGCGCACTCACATTTTCCACATCCTCATCTGCCACATGGAACGCTGTGGTGATCAGCTGCTCCGCGCCCTGTCCGGTGCAGATCAGATCTGTGGACTCGGTCAGGATGTTGGTGAGCATGAAGAACATCATGTCGATCTCATGCTGCTCTCGTTCTTTTTCCGTGTATACGGACATTCTTGATCTCAGATCCTTCAGCTCCACTGCGTTTAAGGATGTGATCTGTCCAATTCCGAATACGGAATTTCCTACCGTAAAGCGCTTGAAATCCTGATAGAAGATATCGCCGTCAGACTTTCCTTTCAGGTTGCTTCCCGCAGAGAACATGTCGATCGCATACTTTTCAATGTCAAGTCCGGCGATCTGTGCAAGTGCAAGGCCGGCTGCCTTATCGACTGCTGTACAGGTCGGGGAACGGAATAACAATGTATCGGAAATGATCGCACTGCATAACAGACCTGCAGTTGTCTTATCGATCTCCATATGATTTTCCTGATACATCTGATAGATGATGGTCGCGGTACAGCCTAACGGCTGGTTTCTGAAGAATACCGGGGACATGGTCTCAACTGTTCCGAGACGATGATGGTCGATGATCTCACGGATATCGGCGCTCTCCATACCTTCTACCGCCTGACTCTTCTCATTGTGGTCCACAAGGATGATGCTCTTTCCCTTTGCACCTAAGAGGTTACGTCTGGAAATCATACCGATATACTTTCCATCAGAATCCAGGACCGGGAAATCACGGTGTCTCTTGCTCGCCATGATCTCGCGGATATCGTCGAGATAATCTTCCTCGGAGAACTCGATGATATTCTCTTTCGTCATGAAATAGCTGATCGGCATGGACTGGTTGATCAGACGGGCGGTCGTGTATGTGTCATACGGTGTCGTGATGACCGCGCAGCCGCGCTCCTGTGCCAGTTTGCGGATCGTTAAGGAAACGCCCGCACCCTCACAAACGATGATACAGCCTGCCTCCATCTCGATCGCGCAGAGCTGGGACTCATAACGGTTTCCGAGGATGACAAGGTCATGTTTCTCGATGTAGTTTTCCATCAGATCCGGGTTTGCAGCCGCGATCAGGACTTTTCCCTGATCAAAATATGTTTCGGAGTCGCCGACTACCATGCTGCCTTCCAGCGTATCCAGGATGTTCGCATATTTTGTGCATGCTTTGGAAATGATGCTGCTGTCATATAAGTTCATGTAGGACTTGGTGATATCGCCGATAGTGATAACGCCCTCCAGGAGACCTTCCTCCGTCACACACGGAAGTGTTACGACGTTGTTCTCCTGCATGAGTCCCCATGCATTCTTTAATGAAATTCCGCGGGATACGCCTTTTGTCTTGCGGATCTCGATATCCTTGACCTGCGTCTTTACGTTCTCGACAAGGCGCGGCGCCTTTAAATTAAAATAATCCAGTACATACTGTGTCTCCGGGTTTACATTTCCGGCACGGCACGGCTCATAGTTCTCGCCGGTAAGCTGATGCTTGAAACCTGCATAGCAGATGGCTGAGCAGATGGAATCCGTATCCGGATTTCTGTGTCCAAGGACAAGTGTTTTTTTCAGTCCCTCAACTGCCATTGATCTTCTCCTCTCCATTCCATGCGCATATCCCCAGAAAGTTTCTCTGTCGCATTCCTTCGCAGGTTTTCCCTTTATATCCTTTTCTGGAGCTTTATGCGTTTTTCTCAGACGCACAAATGAGAATGTGTTACAATAACTTCATAGTGCGTTCATAATTTATTCATATTTGTTTTTTATACTTATTGCATAAACAAAAAGTCATTCGACTTCGCTAACTAGACAAATTGCACATAGATTTTTCATAATTGCCCCGGTTGTCGCGACCGGGGTCTCCTCATGTTTAGGGATCTTATATGTCCGTTTATGGCGGACATTTTTCTTTATCTCCCATACACTCAAGGCCTATGCGCATCAGGCACGCTTCGTATCCTTTTCCGGCAGTAAAAAGGGAGCCCGTTTTACCGGACTCTCTCTTCTTTTATCCGAGGATCAGCTTCGCAGCTCCGTAGATCCCGGCATCGTTTCCAAGCTTTGCAAGGACGATGTCCGCTTTCTTTGTCGCCATCGGAGATAATTCATCGTGATATTTCTTGATCATGTCAGTCAGAAATGTCCCGGCTTTGGAAACGCCGCCTCCAATAATATAAGCCTGCGGATCCAGGACCATGGACAGTGTTGCAAGGACCCAGCCAAGATAATAGCAGGACTTGTTGAGGGAATCGAGCGCAAGCTCATCCCCCGCTTTTGCTGCATCCAGCACATTCTTCGCGCTGATATTCTTTAAGCTTCTGAGGCTGGATGGACGGCTGTCCGCCGCCAGCATTCTTCTTGCAGTTCTCGCGATCCCTGTCGCGGAAGCAACCTGCTCCAGGCAGCCATGGCCGCCGCAGTTGCAGGCCTCTTTCTCGCCTTCCATCACATGGATATGACCGATCTCGCCGCCAACGCCCTGCTCGCCGGTCCAGATCTTTTCGTTCAGGATAATGCCGCCGCCGACACCTGTTCCGAGCGTCACCATGACGAGGTTCTTATATCCTTTTCCGCCGCCCTGCCACATCTCACCGAGAGCCGCCACGTTTGCGTCGTTACCGCTCTTTACAGGCATTCCGTCCAGCAGTCTGCTTAATTCCTGCTGCGGATTTCCGGCTTTCCAGCCAAGGTTTACACACACTTCGCAGTGTCCGTCCGGAAGAACCGGTCCCGGGAATCCCATTCCCGCGCCGGAAAAATCAGAGAGTTCAAGTCTGCTCTCCTTCACTGTTCTGCGGATCGAAGCCGCAATATCGCCCAGGATGTACTTTCCGTCCTCTTCTTTTCTTGTCGGGACCTCCCATTTTTTTACAAGAGTCCCATCTTCCTCAAAGATACCAAGCTTCACGCTTGTTCCGCCGATATCGATCCCAATACACTTTAAGCTCATGTGTTTTCCCCTTTTTCCTAAATCTGCCGGATCCATTTCAAACACGTTTTCAGATCCCGCGTGCCCTTAAAACCGTGTCAGTTCAGCCATGCTGCCTTCCGATGTGGATCGCTGCATGACTGAACCGTCACGTTCGGGTTATTTAGAACAGTGTCTTTACTGTATTTACAACGTTCTCAACTGTAAATCCGAATTTCTCGAACAGCTTCGCTGCCGGGCCGCTTGCGCCAAAGGACTTCATTGTCACATAAGCGCCGTCGAGGCCGACATACTTGCCCCAGCCGAAGTCGGAAAGTGCCTCAACGACAACTCTCTTTCTGACCTCTTTCGGAAGTACGGACTCTTTATACTCCGCACTCTGCTCCTCAAAGATATCCATACACGGCATGGATACGACACGGATCTTCTTTCCTTCGTTTGCAAGCTCTGCTTTTGCCTTGACCGCAAGATCAACCTCAGAACCGCTTGCGATGAGGATCGCATCCGGTGTTCCTTCGCAGTCGTCGATGACATAGCCGCCCTTTAAC
Organism: Pilosibacter sp. NGB245; assembly: GCF_057397225.1. Classification (NCBI taxonomy): domain Bacteria; kingdom Bacillati; phylum Bacillota; class Clostridia; order Eubacteriales; family Clostridiaceae; genus Pilosibacter; species Pilosibacter sp. NGB245. The sequence continues at coordinate 3,344,658 of NZ_CM171584.1, forward strand.
GCTTCCTTGCTGCTTCCCGGGATCGGATTGAGATTCTGTCTGGAAAGAACAAGCGCTGTCGGTGTCTTTTTGGATGTTGCTGCGGAGAGCCATGCTGCAGATGTCTCTGTCGCGTCACACGGACGGAATACATGGAAGTTCGGCATTGCGCGGAACATTGCAAGCTGCTCGATCGGCTCGTGGGTCGGTCCGTCCTCACCAACTCCGATGCTGTCGTGAGTCAGAACGAAGGTCAGCGGAACTCCCATCAGAGCGGAAAGTCTTGCCATCGGTTTTACATAATCACTGAATACGAAGAATGTCGCAACGTAAGCGCGGAGACCACCGTGAAGCATGATGCCGTTTCCGATCGCTGTCATCGCAAGCTCTCTTACGCCGAAGTGAAGGTTTCTGCCTGCCGGATTCTCTGCGGAGAAATCTCCTGCATCCTTCATTGCTGTCTTGTTCGACGGTGCGAGGTCAGCGGAACCGCCGATCATGTTCGGCATGATGTCCTTTAAGATGTTGATCATCTTGCCGGACAGGGAACGTGTTGCCTCTGCCTTGTCTTTTGTGAGCCAGAGTGCCTCGTTCTCGATCAGTGCCTTTGCGTCCGGAGCTGTATGGTACTGCTCCCAGAGCTTCTCCATCTCCGGGTACTCATCACAGTATGCAGCGAACATTGCGTTCCACTCTGCCTCTGTGTCTGCTTTTTCCTCTGCAAGACGGGAATAATGCTCATAAACCTCTTCCGGTACGAAGAACGGCTCCTCATACTTCCAGCCGAGGTTCTCTCTCATTGCCTTGATATTGTCAACACCTAACGGCTCGCCGTGCGCGCTGGCTTTTCCCTGTTTTGCCGGGCAGCCGAAGCCGATCTCTGTCTTGATCGTGATGAAGGACGGATGCTCCGTATCAGCCTTTGCAACTTCGATCGCAGCGCCGATCGCATCGATATCTGTTCCGTCTTCGACTGTGATCGTCTGGAAGCCGAATGCTTTCATGCGCTCTTCCACGTTCTCGCGGAATGCGATGTCCGTGCTTCCTTCGATGGAAATACGGTTGGAGTCGTAGAGAACGATGAGTTTTCCAAGTCCAAGTGTACCTGCAAGGGAGAATGCTTCAGAGGAGATTCCCTCCATCATGCATCCGTCTCCGCCGAGTACATATGTGAAGTGATCGACAACCGGATAGTTTTCCTTGTTGAATACAGCTGCCAGATGTTTCTCAGCCATCGCCATACCAACTGCCATTCCCATACCTGCGCCGAGCGGTCCTGTTGTCGCCTCAACGCCTACGGTGTGACCGTATTCCGGATGTCCCGGAGTCAGGGAACCAACCTGACGGAAGTTCATTAAATCTTCCTTTGTCAGACCATAGCCGAACAGATGAAGCAGGGAATATAACAGCATGGAGCCATGGCCGCCGGATAAGATAAAACGGTCACGGTTTGCCCACTCCGGATTTGCCGGATTGTGGTTCATATGGTGTGCCCAGAGCTCATAAGCAGCCGGTGCGCTGCCAAGCGGAAGTCCCGGATGTCCGGAATTTGCCTTCTGGATCGCATCTGCGGATAAAATTCTGATGGAATTGATCGCCAGATTGTCGATTGTGTTCATTGTTTCATTCCTCCTGATAATCCATAAGTGTTGGGAACTGTTGAAGTTTCACAGTTCCATTTACCTTAAATTAATCTCTTTCATCACCTCGCTGCCTGCGGTGATCAGAGAATTGGTACGATTTTTTCCAGCCCTGACGAGCGATACAGAATAATCGAACTGTCCGTTAAACTTTTCGTGCCCGTCCAGGTTGTAGACCCTGCATGATTCCTCATTATACAGGATAAGCCTGTCCCCGTCAATGAGAGCGCCCGTGTAGGCGTAGTCGAAATCAATGCTTGTAACTTTCTTTCCATCCGTGTTGTATACATCAAGCCGGTACGGACTTCCGGATGTGCTGTCAACAATGACAGCCGCGTATTTATCCGAGTAGCAGATACTTCGGATCTCTTCTTCTACCGGAACATAGATCACATTTGTGTCCGGTATCACATTTTTTACAGAGATAAAGGTCAGTCCTTTATCGGAAAAGGCGCAGACGGTCTGGTCATTTAAGTATCGGACGCGCCCCACCATCTTATCATCAAATTCTTCCTCAAACGCGGCGATGAAACGGTTGTTGACATTCTTTCCGATCTCAGAGAAATCGTAGAACGCGACCTTGTTCTTTAACGCGCCGTTTTTCATGTACATGATGGACATGACGATCTGTTTTCCGTCGGGGGAAAGTGCGATGTCCACCGGATAACCATCACCGGAAAGGAGCATCTTGATGTTGATCCCGAGCGACTCGCCGTCCTTCTTGAAGTAGAATATGTAGCTCGCCGTGCTGTCCTCGACTACGGCCGCCGCAACGCCGCGGGCCGATACCGCCGCTTTCGTGATCGGAAGCTGTGTCTTCGCGGTTCCGGTACATCCCTCTTTGTTGCAGATGTACATCTCATTTCCCTGCTGATCCGCGATCACGGCATAATCCCCGTTGATATTGATGATCGGGGTCTTCATCTCATAGCTCTGTGTCCAGATCGTCTTGCCGGAGGCATCAATGTAGGAAGCACCGTCTTTTGTGTACTTGATCATATTGTCGCCGAACACGGCAAATCGGATAAAACTGCTGTCGCTGACTGTCTTTGAGACTTCGGCCGCGGAAGTTGCCGCAGAGTCGGAGTTTCCGGTGTCCGTACCGGCAGCGCTTTCTGCCGCAGCGGTCTCATCGGTCCCATCTGTTCCCTCATCGGCCGCCGCACTTGTTTCCGGCGCCTGTGTTTCTTTATCCGCGTTGGACGTATCAGTATACCGCATGGAGCGCTCCCACTGAACACTGTAGCTGGTATATTCATACTCATTCATATATCTGTATCCGGTAAATCCCAATGCTGCAAGGAAACATGCGGCTGCAACTGCGATGATCCGCTTTTTCTTTTTATATCTGGCAAGCCGTTCGTCATCCATCGGTTCATCCGATCCGGCGTCCGGCATCTGTACGATATTTTGTCTGAGCTGCCTCTTTTTGTTCTCTCTGTCCATAGATTGCATATCACTCATAAAAAATCTCCTGAAAAATGGACATATATAGATTAGTATACACCATTTTCAGGAGATGCGCATTAAATTCTTTGTTTTTATTCCAGTTCATTCCGGCAGGCGGAAATCCCCGATTTCTATGGCAGGACCAGCTTCTGCCCCGCTACGATATGGTTCACATCGTCCAGGTGATTGAGCGCGCAGATTTCGGACAACCGCTTTAAATTTCCGTACTCTTTCCAGCAGATCCCATATAACGTCTCACCGTCACCGATTTCATAGATCCGATAGCCGTTCGCGGCCGCGGCGGCGTAGTCCACCGGCTCTTTTCCCTGACCGGATGCGTCGCCCTGTCCTTCCTCTTTTCCCATACCGACACGTGGCGAGGTCGGAGCTTCAGCACTGGTGGGTGGAACTGCTTCCTCCACGGCTCCGGACGCTGCAGCGGTCTCGGTCCCGTCAGTACCGGGCTTTCCTGTTGAAGCAGCTGTATCTGGATTGTCTGGCTGGCTTGAAGCAGCGGATTGCCCCAACACGCCGGTTGTCTCCGGATTTCCTGTACTCTCTGATACTTCTGAAGATTTGCTGTTCGTGCCTGCCTCTGTCGCTTCCATCGTCTCCGCCGCGTAACTTTCCCCGGTCTCCCTGCTCTCATCCGTCGGAAATACATTTCCCGGCCGCTCTTCAATGACAAAATCCGGTTCCTGATTCAGCTTGTCCAGATAATCGCTCCAGTTTGCCGTCCCGGCAGGCACCACGGAAGTCAGCACCGTCTCCATCTGCCGCATCTTGTGATAATTATTGACGAGCACAACACCTCCTGCCAGGACCGCCACCGTGAGGACTCCGCACGCCGTCCCCAGGATCCCGGACATATGCCGCCCTGCGTCCGCCTGTTCTTTCCTGACCGTCATCCGCTGCCGGAAATCTTTGATGACCTTCTCATGCGAGCCGGATTCCACCCGGCGCACGTCTTTCCTGGTCACCATGTAATCCTGCATCATCTGATTTCTCTCGTAATAGATGCAATGTCCTTTCAGCCGGTAAAAGCCGTCCTCCGAAGTGATATAGACTGCTTCCTCACCTTCCAGACCATGATTTAAATACATCAGCTTGTTTTTCCCGTTAAAGTACTGGTTGTGCAGTTTCCAGTAATTCAGGGGACTCAGCTGGCTCGACGGAGTGCCGCAGATAAACCATCCCTGAACGGTCCGCTTCGGAAACGACTCCTCGATCCCACGATACGCCTTTTTCCAGGCATTTTCGGAAAATTCCACCTTCTCCCCGGATACTTCCACGTCCTCCATCTCGATGGCGCCATCGATAAAGATATACGGAGTCCCGTCATAGTTTTCCGTATTTCCCAGCAAAAGTCCCACACGCAGCGTCTGATTTCCTGCCGGATACAGGCGTTTCAAATATGTATTTACATAGTCCTCCACATACAGCCGGACCACCTGGTCCGTATCACCGATCTGGCGGATATTTTTCGGAAGTTTCGGAAACGGATTGTATAATTCTCCCATGCTGCCACCTCGTTCTATCTTCAGGCAGCCGGCATGTCCAGACAGCGGCCGGCCGCCTCTTTATTTACGCGAACCACGTAAACGCGCTTCGTCGAATTCTTTCCGAAGTATAGCATGGGAGATCTGCAAAACATGTCAAAACGGCACAGTCTGACCGGAAAAGTTTTCGACACGTCTCCCGATGATCCGCAATCCAAGGCAGATGCTGCGGCTGATGCAGTCCGCAAGCCGCATGACCTGGGACAGGCGTATGCTCTGTAAAAATAATGGGTCTCCGCTCTCCGCCCCGCCGACGATCCCGGTGATGGAAATGTCGCCAACGGCGGTAAGTTCCTTTCGCACGCCGAGTCCCGGACGCAGCGGCCCTTTTTCCAGCGTCACAAGCCCCACATGATCCCAACGGCCCACGGCGGCGTCCACAGCTACAATGATCGCATCCGGGTAATGTTCTTCCATCTCCTCGATCGTCCGGTCAAGGTTCACCGCATGGACCGGATGTTCCAGTGTCCCGATCACCGTCACATCGCCGGTCACCTCCGCCGCCAGCTTTGAGCCGATGAGCGGTCCCAAACTGTCCCCCGTGGACCGGTCTGTCCCGATGCATAAAAAAACGATCCTGCGGCGCCCGGATGCCCGCATCTCATTCATCAGAAGAAGCAGAAGTCTCGCCGCAAATTTCTCCGCCTCAAATCCCGCTTCCGTATCATAATAAGTGATCTTCCGCCTCCCGAATCTCATCGTGAACACTCCGTTTCCTGGTTGGTTTCTATGAGACATTATAGGCGGGATTCAGGAAGATTATACATGTGCAATAACAGCGAATGTGCCTTGGTGCACAATACCTTTGGTTTTGTGCAGAAAATCCTGATGAAATTTTTATAAAATTGAAAGAGGACCGGGTATGATATATCCCCGATCCCCTATTTTTATCCTGTTTTTCTGTATTGCATCATTGATCTCTTAATACTCAAAATGCATCAGATCCGCTCTGCTGAATCCAACTCCCCATCTCCAGCCATGTTTTCCGAATGCCTTTACGACATCACTGTCACGACTGATAGAATACGGATTTACGCTTGGCTCCCATTTATTTCCAACAAGAACCGTTTTGCCATCTGTATCTATCTGTGGGTTTGCGTCCGGGTTAATATCAATGGCCAGACCCAGGCTGTGATTGCTTCCCACTCCGTTGCTTCTCCAGTTATATCCGCCAACACTTTCGATCGGGAACTGTTCCGGTCCATTATAGATTTCTGTAAAAATCTCTTTTACCTGATCTGCGACAGAACTTAAGACCTGTACATGAGCTGTTCCAGCAACTTTTTGACCGTTTTTCAATCTCCAGACAGGAATCTCTACGCTGACCACTTCCGCAGATGCCGTCGCATCATTCTGATTGGCTAAAATTCGGTCAACCTGTTCATTTACCTTTGCATCACGCTCTGCGCTGCGGCCATCCCAGCTATAATATTTTGCATAGTAATGATAGTATGCTATATCTAATTCACTTATTCCATCTACTTTGAAATACCAATCTGTATCATAAGAATAGCTGCTGTTGGAATTTGAACTGTTAGAGCTACTGTTGTTTCCGGATCCGCCGTTCTTTGTCTCGCCGCCGGCTTTCTGCTTTACCTCGCCTCCAACGACCCAGGCACCGATCCTGTTTACCTGGTAACCATCCGGTGTGGTGGTATTTCTAAGAACATATCCGTTGGAGTCAAAGTAAAAGCTCTCCGCCATTCCATCATTATCGGTATCGATCCATGCCCATCTTCCCTTGGGACATGTTCCATCGTCAAACTGATACCACATTCCGTTTGCATCCGATTTCCATGTCCCGGCAAACGATGCGAACGGCATCGCCATGCAAAATACAGCGGCAGCAAGCGCAAGTTTTATTCCATACTTTTTCATCTTTTGTCCCTTTTCCTGTAATTCTGTCCTTTTTGTAACTGCTCAGTATTTCCTGACCATATTTTATTGCGGCCAGTGCATCAGCTGTTATTTTGCCGTATCTCCCTGACTCTTATAGACCGAGATCGCATCACTGATATTGGATGCCGCACCGCTTCTCACGATATCCGCAAGCGCCGCGAGTTTCTCCGGCGTCATATATTCTTTTCCTATATAAACCTCGTAGTGATCCGTAATGAACAATGCTTTTTCCTTCGCAGCCGTCCGCGTACTACGAAGTTTTTCTGCCAGAGAAGAAAGCTCGTCCTCCATCCGGTTGATCTCCTCTTTGTTGTTTGCCGTGATCTCATCAGAGATGATCGTCCGTGTCACGGTATCGAAGGTCGTAAGTGCTTCCTTCTTTTTCCGGTTGATCTCCGCCGCATCCTGGTCGAGCTGGGCGATCTCATCGTCAAATTTCTGGAGATTGTAGACCGTCTCGTTCTTATCCCGTCGGATCGTCTTCGCGATGACCTTCATCTCTTTTTTATTCGCGCGGATCTTCGCCCGGATCCCAAGTCCTTCTTTCAGCACTTCCATATAGCGCACCTTGGTCATGTTTCCGATCGTTACATAGATCCCGCCAAAGATCAGGATCGCCGCCACATAGATTCCCACGAGATACATAGTCCGTCTCTCCGGGATCAGGAAATATGCTCCGCACGGGATCGCGAGGAAGCAGATCATGATCGTCATGAGAAGTGCCAGAAAATCCTTAAATGTTCTCGTAAAATAGAGCGCGTAATAGTAACTTCCACGGCAGAATCCCGGAACATGGTTTGCTTTAAACAAAGTTTTCATCTGGTCCGCAAGTTCTTTATTCTCCCGCACAAGCCCCCTGGTATCTTCCTCGATCCGCTCTTTGACACCCTGGTTTTTCGCTTTTTCACGCTTCGCTCTTACTTTTTTCAGGCGATCCTGCACCTTCCCGAGCTCCGCATCGTAGCTTTTTGTAATCTCCTCTTTCCGCTGCTTCACCGTCTGGCTGATGGTTTCTGTAACAGAACGCTGTTTTCCCTTGAGGGAACTCTCTAACTTCTTCTCATCCGCTTCGAGCTGCTCCACCTCTGTATTCAGAGCTTCCAGTTCCTCAACTGCCTGTCCTGCGCTGGCAAAAAAGGCAGCATGATCTGTAATTGGCTGTCCCATCTTTTGTCCTCCTGGCTTTGGTTCAAGTATGTCATCAAATGTCCATATAGGTATAGATTACTACAATTTTTCAGGCGATACAAGGCATTTTCAGTAAAATTCGCATGTCCGTCCCGTGTGATGCCAAAACGTGCTTTTGTAATTTCAAAAATGCGCTGCCGCTGTTCACGTGGCTTTACTTTCTTAAAAAAATCCGTTATACTGTTTTTCAAATCATGACCGTGAACGAAAAAGAATGGAGGACTGTTTTATGTTCCGAATCTGGGGAAAAATATGGAAAGATAATCATCTGATCAAAGATATGGTGTCCTGCAACAACGACTATTCCATGTCGAGAACCGCCATGGTATTTCAGGCTCTGGATGAGATCTGTCACGAATTCGACTTAAGCCAGCCGATCTGGCTCGATTCCAATATCCGCGATTTTCAGCTGCATGATAAGACGCGGTTTACGAAAGACAGTTTTATCGAATCCATCGACTTTGATTATCTGGAGTTTCAGGTGATCGAGGAGTGATCAAAAAACGACTGATCTGCCCGTTGTGTCATTTCTGCCCTGACACATGGAGATCAGCCGTTTTTATTTTATCGTTTCTCATCCTATCCGGCAACATTTTGCCGAATACGTCTAATATTATATTTCTTTATTATAATCTCTTGAGAAGCGCCTCTCTTGCCTCCTCATAACCCGGTTTTCCGAGCAGCGCGAACATGTTCTTCTTATAGCTCTCAACACCCGGCTGGTTGAACGGGTTGACTCCGAGAATGTAGCCGCTGACGCCGCATGCGAACTCGAAGAAGTAAAACAGCTGACCAAGGCTGTAAGCATCCTGCGCCGGGATCTTTACCATAAGGTTCGGCACACTGCCGTCTGTATGCGCAAGGATTGTTCCGTTCATGGCACTCTTATTTACAAAATCAACGGTCTTTCCTGCCAGATAGTTCATGCCGTCTGTATCGACGTCCTCTTTCTGGAGAACAATCTCCGCCGGGGATTCTTCCACGTTCAGAACTGTCTCAAACATGATGCGGGCACCATCCTGGATGAACTGCCCCATAGAGTGAAGGTCTGTTGTCAGATCTACGGCTGCCGGGAAGATACCTCTCTGGTCTTTTCCTTCGCTCTCGCCGAAGAGCTGTTTCCACCACTCAGATACATAATGAAGGCTCGGTTCGTAGTTTGCTACGATCTCCACCTGTTTTCCTTTTCTTAACAGGATATTGCGGACTGCGGCATATAAAAGAGCCGGGTTCTTCTCATATTCTGTCTCAAGAGCAACCTTTCTCGCATCTGCTGCCCCCGTCATCAGGGCATCGATATCCGCACCGCTGACTGCGATCGGTAAAAGACCTACGGCTGTGAGCACGGAGAAACGTCCTCCAACGTCATCCGGAACAACGAAGCTCTCGTATCCCTCTTCGTTTGCCAGATTCTTTAAAGCTCCCTTTGCCTTGTCTGTGGTCGCATAGATCCTCTTGTTGGCCTCTTCCTTACCATACTTGCTGATCAGCATTTCCTTGAATACGCGGAATGCGATCGCCGGTTCTGTTGTCGTGCCGGACTTGGATATAATATTAATGGAGAAATCTTTTCCTTCCAGTACATCCTGAAGATCATGGATGTATTTGCTGCTGATGCTGTTTCCCACGAAATAAATCTCCGGAGTTTTTCTCTTCCCCTTCGGCAGCACATTGTAGAAGCTGTGGGATAAAAACTCGATTGCAGCACGGGCACCGAGGTAAGATCCGCCGATACCGATCACAAGAAGTACATCGGAATCTCCCTGAATCTTCTCCGCCGCTTTCTTAATTCTTGCAAACTCCTCTTTATCATAATCAACCGGGAGGTCGATCCATCCAAGATAATCATTGCCTGCACCGGATTTTGCTGTCAGGACATCTTTTGCACCCATAACGATGCTCTTCATGTTCTTCATTTCCTCTTCACTGATAAATCCGGCTGTCTTGGAATAATCAAATACGATTTCTTTACCCATAACCCTGTCTCCTTTTCTTGTGTGAGATTCACAGTCTCTGTCCGTTATTATACCACTTCGTGAAACCCTTGACAATGCTTCGCATTCTAAATCAGTGTGTTAAATAATGTTTTCAGCAGCGCCATTTCTTCCGCCGGGATCGAGTTCCGTATCAGCTCAAGATCATCCGGCATTTTCTGACTTTCGCCCGGCTGTTCCCGGCTTGCGGCGATCTGCCTCAGGCTTTCGCTCAGGTGGTTGATGCTCTGGGCAAGTTCTGTCTCACTCGTCAATACTTTTCCACCCGTCCCCATGCTTTTTGAGCCGGCATCCCGGGCATTCTGGCCCGTGCTTCTATTATAGTCAGTTTTTCCTGTTGGCTTTTTTGATGAACTGCCGATACTATTTCCATTTACGGCCGGACCGGTTCCATTCCCTTCAGACACAGATGTTTTTCCGTCCAGCCGCGACAGCTTCACGGCATCCCCGGTTCTTGTAAGGTTTTCATTTTCCAGATTCTCTGTTTCATCGCTTTCATCAGAAATCTGTGCGTCTTTTTTCCTTCTGAGAACAGAAAAACGTCCATTTCCTCTGCCATTTCTCACACTTTCCTGAGTTCTCCCATAGCCTGTACCACTGCCGGAAAAATCTCCAGCCGGAGAAGCTCCCACCGCCTTTTTCCGCTCCTGTCCGGCATAAACGATGTTATCCACACTTTTATAGAAATGCGGTGAGTTTTCCACATAATCCACCAAATGATCCGCAAGCTGTTTCCGTTTCATTCCCGTCCCGATCCAATTGTCCACAAATGCAAGAAACAATCCGCTAAAGACGCCTGCCGCACCATATAATACGATGTAGGAATTGTCACATCGATACCAGTATGCGCCAAATGCCGTTACTCCTCCGACCATAAAGCAGAGGATCATCGCCTGCACGGACAGTTTGTCCCAGCCATCGAGACTTACATGGAGGAATCGGAATCCGTAGAGCTGTTTTTCTATGTATGCGTTTACATTTCGGATCCCGTGGTTGATAAGGAACACATTTTCCATGCGCTGTTTCAGCGTCTTTAAGTTCTTATCTTTCGTCAGCGCCATATTTCCGGTTTCTTTGATCAATCTTTTGTAGAGGCTTCCTGTTGCGAGCTTGCTGAGTGTCCCGAGCGCACAGATTGCCGCCAGAACATAGAGCATTCTCCCTGTCTGTAAAAATTCCAGCATAATCAGTTCCCCTTTCTCCGTCCGGATCATTCCAGATGATGCCACTAATTATAGCGGGCTAGAATGATTTTGAGAAGATTGAGAACGGAAGAATCGTTCGTCAAATGTGGACAGGAAACGAGTTCTTAAGGTAATGACAAGATCAAAGTCTTTTTACTAAAGCAAGCATGAGATTTACAGAATGTTCAACCGCCTTTGCCTCGAACTCACCGTAATCCATATGGGCACTGTCATCTGCTTTATCAGAGATCGCGCGGACGATCAGGTACGGAATCTTATTTAAGTATGCCGCCTGTGCAACAGCTGCGCCTTCCATCTCTGTGCAGTACGCGTCAAATGTGTCACAGATCCATTTTTTCTTTTCCTTACTGTCAATAAACTGGTCACCGCTGGCAACGCGTCCTTTGAAGGTGCTGATGTCCGGGTTTGCCTCTCTGCACGCCTCTTCCGCAAGAGTTAACAATCTCTCATCCGCCGGAAATTCCTTTACACCGAGCTGTGGGATCTCTCCGACCGGATATCCGAATCCGCCTGCGTCCACATCATGCTGTACTGCCACTGTGGAGAGAACGAGATCCCCGATGTTGATCTCATTTCTCAGGGATCCCGCGATTCCTGTATTCACGATCCCATCAACCTGATAGAGATCCACAAGGATCTGACTGCAGATACCAGCGTTTACCTTACCGATACCGGAACGAACAATGACAACGTCTTTTCCTTCCAGTTTTCCCTTGCAAAAGTTCATTCCGGCCACTGTCTTCATTTCTGTCTCTGTCATTTTTGCGCGAAGTTTCTCAACTTCTACTTCCATTGCTCCGATAATACCAAGCATTTGAATTCCTCCGTGTTATAACATTATTTTACCAAAATATCGATCCTGTCTGAGTTTCAGACAGATTCTCATCATCTTTATCGTTTTCATTATACGGGATAATGGGGCGCAGGTCAAATAAAGTTCCTTTTCATCGTTATCTTTGGCGAACTAATATAAGTCGCTGATACACCCTGCCTTCACACTGTAACGGGAATTTTCCGATACACCGAATCAGGGATCGGCAAAATCCGCATCCGCAGCTGTATAACGCGGATTGTTCATTTAACGAATTTCCGTCCCGCGAATAGTACGGGCAGAGTCTCCAACAAAATGGACTTCAGTGCTTCTCTTGACAATGATTCTCTGCTGTGAGTATAATAAGGATACTTTCAATTCGGCCAGACGGCCAGACTTTTACAAACGGAGGTTTTTATATGGTATACAAGACACAGGGCACCTGCTCCAGAGAAATCCATTTTGACGTAGAGAACAACAAACTCAAAAACGTAAGCTTCGTTGGCGGATGCAACGGCAACTTAAAGGGTATCGGCCTTCTTGTTGAGGGCATGGATATCGACGAAGTGATCAAAAGAGTCGAAGGCGTAAGCTGCAACGGCCGCCCAACTTCATGTCCAGACCAGCTTGCGAGAGCTTTAAAGCAGTATAAAGAGCAGCAGGCGTAATCCATCTTCGAACCCATTGATCAGACCGTATACTATTTATCTGATCGCTTTTATACACAGAAATATCAAAAGGCTCTATGTCAACAACGAAACAGGATTCTAAGCAATTCCCCCCATCGGTTGATATAGAGCCAAAAATAGCCCCGCAAGAGGTTGTATTGAGCGGGGCTACGTCTTTTCATTCAGTTTATAAATTTTGAATCGTTGTTCTTACTGACCTCGGTCGGCCTTATCCTCAGTCTCCTCCATCAACCATCTCCCTTTATCAAACATGTATTTATATTATTCGGCCGAAATAATATACGAAATTTACGAGTTATACCTCGTGGTCGGTGAGAAGGACGCCATCAGTCTCGGTCGCTTTACCTTCCATCTGATCTCCATCCCATTCAACAAGATGCATTGCTCGCGCACGGTAATAGCGGTTAACCACACAATTATCCACGATAAATCCTACATGATATGAGTTTAATTCTCCACTTTCCTCTTCTTCCTTTGTTCTTTCAAACTCCCATGAACCTATCTGAACCCAAGCTTCTTTAGTACCATCCCACTCGTCAAGAAATACGACCTGATAAATCCTATCTATATTTTTATGTGCAGTTGTATCTACAGAAATGTGTAATGTTCCATTCTGCTCATTGGAAATTGATAACATTGCATTTGACAAACGAATTCCTCTAGCTGAATTGCTTGCATTTAGTACATCCTCTGCTTCTGCTTTACCATCCGTCAAAAGTATGCTTTGATTATGATGCCCCGGTAATTGCAGCCATGTATTTTCATTAGCATATACTTTCTGCGACATTACCATAGAGGTCAACATTACCATAGTTAAAACTTTTTTTAATCTTTTCATCATCCATTTCTCCTTTTCTTTATTTACTAATATAAACGTAAATAATTGAGAAACGTGACCACTAATCAATAAAAATTTAAAAATTCTAATATTTTTTTAAATTCTGTTTCCGGCATAATTCCCGATATATAATAGCAACTATCTCCTTGTGTTATCACCGCTTCATATTCTGTACCATTTTCATTCAGTGAATTCCACGAATACGCGACTTCTTTTCTCAACCATTCATTATATATCTTGTTATTACCTGCTCTATCTGATTCATAATGAACCGATGCACTTTTTTCTTTTTTTATCTGAAAAAAATTAACCATATTTTCTTCATATCTAAATTTCAGCTGTGCTTCGTCATAATAAATATCAACATTCTCAAAAATCAGCTTTGTCGGACAATAACCCATTTTCAAAACAGGCATGTCCAGTTGTTGTTCTATGATTTTGTATGCATTTTGTAACTCTGAATCCTGTTTCTTGTTCTTATCGTTATCAAGCTGAACTGCAGGCGTGCTGTTATCAAGTTTCCTAAAGAAATAGTTCTTCTTCCCAATCGCCGTCCCCCCAAGCATCCCCGCGATCACTGCAACCAACGCCGCCGTAGCCAGGACCCTCTTTTTCCCAAACCGAACAATCTTCTTTTTATTCTGCTTTTCACCCTGCTTTTTCTCAAGTTCCAGCGGTTCCGGTCTATTTTCTTCTACCAATGTACATTCTTCAGCCTCTGCCGTTATTTCCGGGATTGCTCCAGCCTGTGCGTCCGGCTTCATCGTTTCCGGTGCTGCTTCAGCGGCTTTCCGCTCCATTTCGGCTTTCCGCTCCATGAACCGCTTCATAAGGCGCTCCTCGGCTCCGGCAAAAGAAACATCCTTAAAATTTTCATTCACATGATCCAGCTTTTTTAACAGCTGCTCATCGGAGTATCCAAATGCTTCCTGAAGGCATTCACTTATTTTCTGATCTTCCTGATTTTCCATGTCTGCCATGATTCAGCACCTCACTTCTTTTCTTCCTTCGTTTCTTTTAGGGGTTGACATTTCTTTTTCAGCCGTTACTATTAAAATATCGGTAATCTCGTGTATCTTGATCACCGCACATGGGTTCCCGCATAACCTGCCGGAGCCGAAACTCCGGACAATTGTCCGGAAATTCCATGGAGGCATTTATGAAAACAATTATTCTCACCGGCGGCGGCACAGCCGGCCACGTTACACCGAACCTCGCCCTGATCCCGTCCCTCAAGGCAGCCGGTTACGATATTCGATACATTGGTTCCTACAATGGTATGGAACGCAAACTGATTGAAAACGCAGGGATTCCTTATGACGGAATTTCTTCTGGAAAACTGCGCAGATATTTCGATCTTAAAAATTTTTCCGACCCATTCCGCGTCTTAAAAGGTTACGCGGAGGCGTTAAAACTCTTAAGAAAATACAAACCAGATGTTCTCTTTTCAAAAGGCGGCTTTGTAGCGGTTCCGGTTGTTCTCGCCGCTAAACACTACCATATCCCGACGATCATTCATGAATCAGATATGACCCCGGGTCTGGCAAACAAACTCTGTATCCCATCCGCCAAATGGGTATGCTGCAACTTCCCGGAAACTCTAAAATATCTTCCGGCGGGAAAGGCAGTTCTCACAGGATCCCCGATCCGTGCGGAGCTTCTTCAGGGAGACAGACTTGCCGGTCTCCAATACACCAACCTCTCCGCTGCAAAACCGATCATCCTGGTTATCGGTGGAAGTCTCGGCTCCGTCAAGGTAAATGGCGCAGTCCGCAGCATTCTTCCAAAGCTCTTAGAGCAGTTCCAGGTCATCCACATCTGCGGAAAGGGAAACCTGGATGAATCCCTGATCGGGACTTCCGGTTATGTTCAGTATGAATATGTTGACAGTCCGCTGAAGCACTTATTCGCAGCAGCTGATCTGATCGTCTCCAGGGCGGGCGCAAATTCCATCTGTGAAATTCTTGCGCTCAGAAAGCCAAACGTCCTGATCCCGCTCTCCGCCGCTGCCAGCCGTGGAGATCAGATCCTGAATGCAAATTCTTTTGCAAAACAGGGGTATTCCACAGTCCTGGAAGAAGAGAAAGTAACGGATGATACTCTTTTTGACGCGATCCATGATACTTATGAAAATCGCCGGACATTTATTGAAAATATGGAAAAGAGTCATTTAAATAACGCGATCGATACGATCATGAAACTGATCAACGACTGTGCGGATCACAGATGACCTTTGTCAATATGACTTTGCAGTTCTTCTCTTAAGTATTTTCTCGCTCTTGAAATTCGCGAACGACACATGTCGTTCGTGATTTCAAGACGCTCACAAATTTCTTCAGTCGTCAGCCCCTGAATGAAATACATGATCGTAACGTCTTTCCACGATTCTCGTAATCCATCCAGGATCTCATAAATCTGACCACAGCTTTCTCTGCTGATCACAGCCTGAAGCGGGTCATGTGCAGAAAAGTCCGCGATGATCTCCAGCTCGCTCAGATCTTCATCCTCATTCGGCCTGATACTTCGTTTCTCTTTTCTGAAATAATCAATGCATTTATTTTCAACAATACGGGCCAACATTGCCTTTACGACTTTTTCATTTTCCAGCTTCCCACCATAATCCGCCCGGTAGAACGACCAGAATGCCTCCATGACAATATCTTCTACATCGTCAAACGGCACTCCGATCGCATACGCCAGCTTCATATACATTTGAGCATATTGCGTAATCAGTACTTGCAGCAGTTCATCTTTGTCCTGCGGCATATAATCTCCTTCAACTCTTTTCTGATTACCGTTTACAGTGCACTCTTGATCTTTTCTGCAGTTTCAGCGAGCACTTCCGGTTTTTCCTCTCCCGGTGTCCAACCGGCAATGACCGGACCACCCTCATAACGCGGAATTACATGTACATGGAAATGAAATACCGTCTGGCCGGCTGCCTCACCGTTATTCTGAACCAGGTTAAAACCGGCACAGCCGAGAGATTTCTTCATTGCTGTTCCAAGTTTTGCCCCGAGAGGAAGTACTTTTGCGGCAATCTTCGGATCCAGTTCGGTAACGTCCTTAAAATGTTCTTTCGGAAGGATCAGGGCGTGACCTTTTGAAGCCGGACCAAGGTCCAGGATTACACGAAAATCCTCATCCTCATATACCGTTGAAGATGGGATCTCACCATTTGCGATCTTACAGAAAATACAATTACAGTCTTTCATTATATGATACCTCCGTTCGGCCATCGGTCTCCCTTAGGCCTATGATATAAAATTATAGCAAGAATAATGCCGATTACAAGGCCAGACAGGTGTGCAATGTTGTCCACACCGGTACTTGTATAGCCCAGATACAGGGAAAAGAAGATCATGACCACAAGCTGTCTTGTATTCAGATCCTCCAATCTTCCTTTATTGATCGTGACCACGTAAAGCAGCCCACCGACCACTCCAAAAATTGCACCGGACGCTCCTGCTGATACTGTCATTGTATCAGCTGTATGCGCCATCATCGACACCCAGTTCGAGCCAATCCCACAGAGCAGGTAAAAGATCAGATACTTCACATGCCCAAGTGCCCGTTCCAGATTATCTCCAAGAACAAACAGGACCAGCATATTATTCATGATGTGCCGGATCCCGAAATGCATGAACATTGCCGTCAAAAGCCGGTAATACTCACCGTCCTCCAGGACCGCCGGCGCGTACATTGCGCCTTTTGTATACATGAAATACGCGTCCTCCGACGAACCTGTGATCTCAAGATACAGGAAAAACAGCACATTCAGAGCGATCAGGAGTCCATTTACATAAGCCTTTTTTCCATATTGGCTTCCCATGGGTTCCATCCTTTCCATGCTGTTATTTCATGACGCCAAGTCCTTTTGCGATAATCGTGATGAAGTCCTGTACATTCGTCACGATGGTCGTCGCCGAAAGACTTCCCCGATCCATGAGCTTGTTCACAACAAATTCATCTGCATCGACCGTGTACAGATAGACCGGTCGGATCGTTCCGTCCTTCATCACGCGGAATGACGGTGTCATATTTCCCGTCGCGATCGTATGGAGCATGGTTGCCAGGCAGATCACGCAAGTTGCGTCCCTGACCATATCCCGCATTGCACTCTGCCCCTGGTACGCGTCTCCGATCACCTCCGGCATCGGACCATCGTCACGGATCGAACCGGTCAGAACAAATGGAATATGATTTTTTACGCATCCGTAGATGATCCCATTGTCAATATGATTTTCCTCGATAAACTTTGGGATCGATCCGCTTCTCCGCACCTTGTTCAGCACATCCAGATGGTTATAATGTCCGTTTGGCTGGGAAACCTGTGTATAAATATCCTGTCCCAGCGCAGTATGTAACAATGCACCTTCCAGATCATGGGTTGCAAGCGCATTTCCGGCCATCAGACCATGTGCGTATCCATTCTCGATCAGCGACTGCATCGCGTTTCTCGCGTCATAGTCGAAGGAGAACGCCGGTCCCATGACCCAGACGATCTTTCCATGTTCTTTCTCATACCGCAAGAGATCCATCAGGCGGTCATAGTCTCTCGCATAGGAGGTCTCTCTGCTCCGGCCCTGGCGAAACACAAACTTATCCGCAAGTTCTGCCTCTTCCTCTGTCTGAAATCCGGTGCTGTGGACATAAATGCCCTCTTCACAGCCTTCACTCCGTCCCAGGATCACCTTATCTCCTTTTTTGAGATTCCGGTTTTCAACCACTTCCAGATGTCCATCCGGACAGATCACTACGCTGGAATCCATGCGGCTTTCTTCCGCCAAAACCCATTTCCCCTGGATCTTAAAATATTCCGGGAACATGGATGTGCTGTGAAAATATTCAGGAGCTACCCCATCCATCTCCACAACTTCCCATCTTGCGTCAGGAGCCTTCAAAAATTGTTCCTGTGAAAAATCGGGATGATGATATTCCGGTATCTGAAATGCCATGATACCCCCTCCTTTCATTATTGATGGATTTATCATAGACCAAATGTCAGAAAAACACCACCCCTGTTTTTATTTTTCCACTGTTACAGTACACGGGCACTCCATATCTCCTCACTATAACAGGATTCTTCCGATGCTTCCCATTCCGAACCGGCAAAATCCACGATGGCTCAATATATGCTTGTCCGTTTTCTATAAGAAACGATATCTCTGATCCGCAAAAGATAACTGATCCCCCGGAGAGATCGTCATGCTTTCATTTGTTTCCAGAAAATGACCGTTCACACTCGTTCCATTCGTGGAGTTGAGATCCGTGATGATATATCCGTCCCCGCTTTCCTCGATCTTCGCATGGATCCTGCTGATCTGGGGAAGATTCAGGCAGAGGTCCGAGATTTCCCGGTTCTTCCCGATCAAAAAGGGAAAATATCCGACCTGAACATCTTCGCCTCCGTTCTCCGGTACGAGCCGCCTTGTCACCGGATAGATCTGCCGCCCGGTAAGAAGGACCGTATGCATCTCATCCGCGTCTTTTTCCCGCCCGGTCTTTTCCTCGGTTTGTGACCCGCGATCATTCTGATCCCGTTCTTCCTGAAAAAAGTGTTTTGCTGCGCCTGAATATCCCGCTTCCGGGATTCCTCCCCGCTCCAGCTCCTCTTCCTCCCGGAACATGATCTCCCAGTCCTCTCCGTTCTCCTCCTCATCTTCTCCTTTCTTCCCGCCCGTTTCTTTTCCCACAGCAAAGATCCCGGCAAGAAGAATTCCCCATGCAGCTAAGATGCCCCATTTTAAACGGATCACCAGTTCCATTCCACCGGCAAGAAATACAGCCGCCGGAACTGCAGGCAGCAATATTCCCTGCAAAACCTGCAAAATTCTCCATTTTATGTCCGGCTCTTCCGTGTCATCGGCGTCCTCCTGTTTTTCCTGCTCTGATTTCCGGACCTGTTCCATATATTTTCCCGGTTTCTTTCCTTCTCTGCGTTCCTGCTTTCCCACATAAAATTCTCCCGGATCTGGTTGCTTTTCTTCCTGATCTGCCCGTAATTCTCTCTTATCATCTATACATCCTCCCTGAATTTTTCTCTCATATGTTTCCATTTTTCCTGCTTCCCTGTCGTTTTTTCCACCCGCCCTCAGACATGATTCCAGGTCCGCGATCCCAAAGTTCTCCTTTTCTCCTGCTTTGAACAACGCAAACGCAAGGATCACCGCATCACCGTCCGTATGATCCACATGGTCCAGAATATATCTGGAGAGTTTGCGGAAATTTATTTCAAACGATCCTTCCGTTCCCGGAATAAAACAAAAATTTGCCTTGAGATCATCCGGATCCACATAGATCAGATCGGGATCCAGGGCAAGCTGGTCTCCATCCATCAAAAACTTTTCTAAAGCTGCCATTGCCATGAGCAGATCTTCCATGATCTGCCGGATCTCTTTCGCTGTAAAAAAGCGGTACTCCATCATCCTGGAAAGTGCCTGTTTTGAAGTAATGTTAAAATAAAGATAGCTTTCCCCATCGACCCGTTTTTCCCGGAAAGGAAGCAGTCCTGTGATCCGGTTTTCTGACAGCATGCGCAGCGAATATGTTTCATTCATTTCCGTTTCCGGATGCAGGACCATATAATTCCGGTTCATTTCTCTCTTAAATTCCGTCCTCATCAGTCCTCCAGCCTGTCCATGATCTTCTTTGCGGCATCCTGTTTTCTAAGGAAAGTTGCCGGCTGAAAATCGGTCCGCTCCATACTCAGATGCCAGTCTCCTGCCGATGCGTCTCCTGTAATCCCGGTTATCCCCGTTTTCAGGCCGATCGTGTACTCTCCAAGAAAAAGTCTCGGATTTCCCATCCGGGTTCCTTCCGCTTCGAACATATCTGGCGTTTTTTTCTTATCAACATTATTTCTCACCCTCTCGATCGTCTCTTCCAGGATCATACCCCCTGTCACAGTATCATGAACGGTATAGGCATACCGGATCAATGAGGCCAGCGACAGGATGACCACCGACATGACTATGGATGCCTCAACAGTCATACTTCCATCGTATTTTTGATTCTTTTGCCTTTTTTCCCTCATAAAACTCTCATCACCGCCATCCACAACGCAGTCGGAAGCAGAAATGGCAAAAATGGAAGCCGCATTTTCCGCAGATTCCCGTTTCCGCCTCCTATCGTCATTACACTTACCGCCATCGCAAGTCCGAAAATACCGCAAAAGAACTGTCCGGAGATCAACAGCAAGACTATCTCCTTCCATTCAAGGAAAAAACCGGCCACAAGAAAAAATAATCCATCTCCCTCCCCGATAATTCCATCCGCAAACCGGTTTATGAGCAAAAGTGCAATCCCCGGGATCATCGCCGGAACAATTTCTTCAAGTCCACGGCCTTCCAGCACACAAACAGCCATCCCTGCTGCCGCACCCGCAGTCAATACCTCCAGGCTGATACTTCTTGTTCTGAGATCCTGCCACGCAGCGATCCCCAAAAACAGAAAAAACAGACTCATTCCAATTCCCCCTTTTTTCTCGCACAATAGGAACATAGTCCCATATGTTCCGCTTCCCCGCGCGGCATTTCACGGACATAAGAGATCATAGATGCACAGTTTTTATCGAAATGGTAATGTTCCCCCGCTGCTGTGACATAGACGATCCCGGATCCGTTTTCCTTTCCCGCACACACTGCGCAGGGCGTTCGCTTTTTCCCATAGCTCCCGCCTTTTTCCGCTTCCATCTGCGTCACGCTCTGGTACTCATTGGAAATATAATGGCAGTCACGAAAAAGATGATAACGCCCCATCCCGGCCCCCACATAGACGATCTCTTCGTCCGAATCGCGGTCCGTCTCCAATCCGGTCCCATGTCCTCTCAGTTTTCCCCTCAATCCGATCCATGTCCGCCTTTTTACAGCTGCATTTCTCTGTTGTTTTCCAAGAATTCTCCCATAAAAAGGAACATCTTCCCGGTACTCCACCTCAAATGTGATATCCCCATTTTCTCCATACACCTCTGCCTGTTTTACCAGTACATGATCCGCATACTGCCCGACTCTTCCCCTGATCCAGAGTGCTGCTGCCGCGTCTGTACAGAATGCGGGAAGTCCGCTATTTTCTTCTTCAGGATCCGTATCCATCAGAAGACCATACTGGCTGATCTCCTCCCCTATCCGCTCGGTGCAGGTCTGCACTTTTCTCTGCCGGTCAAGCCAGGATACCGGCTGCAGAAGTGCCAGGAAGAAAAATATCGCGAGCGGAAGCGCAATGGCTGCCTCTGCCGTCATAGATGCCTGAAATCCGGAGGCGCATGGATGTACTCTCCTTGCCGGCGGGGTTAAAAACGTATATTCGTGTACCTGGAGAGACACTTTTTGATGAAAGAAGAGTTTTCGTATATTGATTTTCATAAAGAAACCGGCAAAGAAGAGCACGTCCACACACCTCCTTTCTTTAATTTCTTAGCATTTTTACAGCAACCCGCAAACCTCACTCCAGATCTGCTCCGGCAGCATGATCCCGGCATTCTGTTCCAGCCGTCAATATGATCCCGCCGCATGTACTGTTCCTCTGTATTCCTCTTTTTGAAAAAACATATGCTTTTGCATGACCTCCGCCTCGATCTCGATCTGATACGCACAGCTCGCTACGGAAAAATCAGCCTGTCCCATCCGGATATTCCACTGGATGAGATCCATCATGCGGAAATTTCGTACCCCGCGGTCCATAAAGAACATCATGCAGCTCAAATATTCCGTATAATTTCTCCCGTCCTGTCCGCTCTCTGCCGTTTCTCCCAAAAACGACTGATCCAGCAGACCGGAAAGTCCTGTTTTCCATGTCGCATCCGTTTTCCAGAACGAGACCCTGCCTCCGGCCAGAAGTGTCTTTACATCCAGCACTGCTTCCCCAAATGCCCATAGCGTCAGGATCAGGAATGAGACTGCCATCTGAGCCGGGATGATCCCCGCTGTCACTGCTGCTGCCAGCGCTTCTGCTTCCGCCTTTTTATCAGGAGAATTGAGCAGATACAGAAGGTTCATCGATCCGCGCAGCATAAGCACCTTGTTTACCGCTTCTTTTAAGTTTTCACGGTCTGATTTTTTCCCTGAGAGAAGATATTCCATCTCATAATCAAGAGCAGCATCCGCCTCCCCTGTTCCGTCCGTAAATGATCCAAAATAAAGCGGAATATATTTGCTGACAAGCAGTTCCTTTTCTGCCGTCTCCAGGATTCCCATCGCTCCTGATCCGGTATTTTCAGATCCTGTCTCATGTTTTCCCGCAGATGGGATCCCGTTTAAGGATACTGCCCGCCCGGAAACTTCCGTTCCCGCCGGGAGCAGCTGTTCAAAAAGCTCTTTGTCAAAAAGCTCCTCCAGTCTCTCCAGGGCAGCCACTTTTTTCGCGTCTTTCGGTCCGGAGTTCTCTGACTCCGGGATCTCCATTTCATCAGCACACTGGCTGATCGCATCCCAGTCCACGTCGTCCTCTTCATCCGTGTCTGGCTCCATCTCGAGATACCCACAGGCTTCCTCTAAAAGTTCCAGATTTCGTTCCACCTGTGTTTCTGCTTCCCGATACCTTTGCAGACGCTCCTTCGCGCTTTTTATGACCTCCTCGCATGCGGAAATTTCCTGCCCGAGAGTCTCCGCTGCTGTTTCATCCTCCACAGCCTTGAACCCTGATTCTTCATTCTCTTTCTCCAGCCGTCTGATCTCCTGTTCAAACTGTTCCACAAGCTTTGGGAAATCCTGGAATTCCTTCTTTAATTTCCTGGCACTCCTTTTCAGCGCAGACGCACTCTCATCAGATGCTGCATTGCTGAATCGGTTCTTACAAGTTTCCATTTCCAGCAAAGAATTTTCAACCTCCCGGGCCGCCTTCTCCAGTCTCCGTACTGCCCGTCCGGACTTTCTGCAGGAATCATACAGATTTCGGAAATCTCCCGCTTTCTTTACCTGTTCCGCCTCTTTTAAGAGCCCGCTGCCGGATGCAAAAAGTTCCGGGACCCGGTACTTCATGTAATCCGCGATCTCTTCCTCCAGCCACCGTCCATTCTCATCAGTCATGCGGAGTACCCCGGAGAGAGAAACCTTTTCCCGTCTTGCCGGATACATATTGGTCTGTTCCAGATAAAAATCAAGATAACGCCCGAATGTCTCCTGGATCGCCGCCTCCGAGTCATATTCCAGAAACAGGAGCTGATAGCGATCCCATAAATTTCGGTTATAATAGCTCATCACCGATGAGACTGCCGAGTCAGACGCCATCCTCAGATACAGTCTTGCCCCGGCCGTCCTGGCTGATTCTAAAAGTCCAAGCATCAGCGACATCACACACAGGATCGTCAGACTCAGAAACACTGTGATCTCTCCCCGGTACCGCATTTAATATACCTCTTTCGCCTGTTTATTGATCTCCGTGAAAATTCCGGTCAGAAGTTTGTTGATCTGGGTCTTAAATACAATGACCAGACCGATCAGCACGACAATAAAATCCAGTACCTGCCCCGGAATGCTTGAAAATAATTGTCTCATCTTTCACATCACTCCGATGTGTAAATTATTTTTCTTTTTAATTTAGTAAAAAAGCAGGCTCTTGGATATCCTCTTGTCCAAAAGTCTGCTCTCTTACTTTATGTAAAATTACCTATTTTCTTTCAACCTCTGATTTTCCTCTTCTAGTAATTCTATCTGCAGCTCTAGCTCTTTAATTCGTCTCTTGTATAAAATCATTTGTCTTTTCAGCTGCTTATTAACTTCCTCAGTCGCTCTATCAAAAATTGCCTTTTTAGGGTTATAACATTCTCCCTGCTTCAATTGTGCATCTTCTACCATTTGTTTGGCCTGCAAATTTCTATAAAAATAGCTCCTATCCACCCCTGCATATTTTGCCAATGCAGTAATTGATATCCGCTCCTTTCTTCGAAGCATCGCATCAATCTCTCTCTGAATAATTTCTAAATTCTCTTTTTCTTGCTGTTTCTTGAGCCCTACAATTTTATCATACTTCATTTAACATCACTCACACCTTCCTGTTGTCTTCGCAAAAAATCTAACTCTGATTCTAACTTTTGATTTTCTGCTTTCAATTTTATAATCTCGATTCTCATAGCTAACAATTTTTCCTTATACTCATCAAGGAGTTCCACTTCGTCTATGTTCATTTTATAGCTTTGATTTTGAATATCAACAGCTTTATGTACTTCTTCTTTGATTTTTGGATTTCTGTAAAAAAACGAGTTAGATAAGCCTGTTCTTTTGCATAATCCGGAAACTGTAATCCTTTCGCCCTCATTACGCATTCTTTGAATTTCATCCATTGCTAGTTTTACTTTTTGCCTGCTTTTTTCCTGGCTCATTTCGATGATTTTATTTGCCTTCATCCTTAATCACAACCTTTATAGTTTTTTTAACAATGCAATTTCCTTTCGATCCAACCGTTTCTTCAATGTGTCCACCTCTTTTTGAAGTATACTGCACTTTTGGAGAAGCTGCTCATTTTCAGCCTTTAACCTTTGATTCTCTGACTGGCAGCTGTTAAAATCCTTCTTCAATTCCTGAAAATTATAATCTGCAGCATTTCTTTCTTCAGATGGCTGCTGTACATCTATCCGCCGTGGCTGTTTAATAGCTTCCTCCAGTTTCTGACGGACTTGCACATTCTTATAAAAAAATCCTCTTGATAAACCTGTCCAACGAACCAATTCTGTTACAGAAATCGGCAGCCCTCTGGCACCCATATCATCGATTGCCCGAATCGCCTTTTTTATTTTCTGCTCACTCTCAGCTTTGTTAACGGCTATCATCTTATCATATTTCATATCCATCCCACTCCTTTACCACATCCATTAAAATCATATCGATTTTCTCTCTGACTGCCCTCGTTTCATCCGCCATTATCTTGTTCCCAATCTTTCGGTAATGATGTACACTTTGTAATGTTTTATGCCCCAAAAGCCTTGCGATCATCCAGTCGTCGATATGCATCTCTGTCAGCTTTTTCCCATAACAATGTCGGAATGTATGTGTTCCAAAATTCAGCAACTCTCCATTCTCATCCCGAATATCATTTTTCCTAATCATCTGCATGACTCGATGTTGAAGCATGCTATACTGAAATGGTCTCAATGGATCCTCTTTTTTTACAAAAATATATTTTGTCTTTCCATAATGTTCCTCGGTATAATCAATTGACTTTATAATAAGCTGTGCTATTTCATCACTAATTGCTTTTTCAAATGTAATTGATTTTACCTGCTCGATTCGTATAAAATATCGATTTTCTCTTATACTCAAACAGTCTGTTTTTAGTGTAAGCGTATCCGAAATTCGTGTTCCCAGCAGCTGATGAAGGATTAACGCCCTCGCTATTTGTTCATCCATCTGAAAAATGTTTTCATTCAGCTTCTTTATGGTCTCGTCCGAGTAAAACTTAAATAGATATCTTGGCGTGCTAGGAAAATCTGTACTTATAAATAGGTTTTTAATATCCTGCCTATCATAATGATTTCCCACATCTTCAATTACCCTTCGTAGACCATATAAATCAGAGCGATAATTTTTCCTCTCCTTTGCCTCTGTCTGAAGATAGATCAAATAGCTTTCCATAATATCCCGTGTCAAATCTAGTAATGATATAATCTTAGGATACCTTAATGCCAGATATCTACAAAATCTTTTAGTCGCTACCATCTCAGCCATAATACTTCCTATTGCCATATATTTCAAATGCATAAAAATTACTGTTTTAACTTCTTTTCGGATTGTTATTTGACTAATTCCTTTAAAATTTATAGTCTTTACATTCTTTATCGGGTTGCTGCGGAGAGGAAATTCAAACTTGTCCAATTCCCACACATCTCTCTCCTGTTCTAAGCACCCCCCATCTTTCTGAGAATACCTCAGAATCTTCTTCATATGCTTTATTATGCCAGGTGTTTCTGTTGCTACAATTTCATAAACGCTTCGATACTTCTTACTTGTAAGGGCATATCCCTTTTCCATCATCCAACTCTTTAGCTGCAAAATAATCTTATTCTCGTCTTCATATCTCAGGATTTTAATATTCTTTTCTATAAGAAAATTCCGGATATTATTAAAATATAATATTTCAGATGCCAAACTACTTGGAGCAAGTTTCTTTCCCCTTTCCCAGACAAAATCTTCTAGGAGCTTTCTTACTTCTTCTGACGGAAGTCCCTCCAAGTCGAAGTAACGGTCTTTCCGAACCCTCATTCTCTTTTTTTGTTCTTCAGTCGCATTCTTATAGCAGTCTAATTCATAGATATGTATCTTATTTTCCAGTTTTTTCACCCCGTTTCTTTGGAATAATTCCAGTTGCAAGAAGATTTTCTGCCTGATTGAAATATTCCTTATTCGCCTGTTCGATCCGTTTAGGCATGTAGTCTATATACTGCTTTGTCATATTTTCATTGTTATGCCCTAAATAATCCCGAATCGTCTGAATGGACACTCCTTCATCATAGAAACTACTTGCCAATGTATGCCTGTAATCATGCGTCTTGAATGTTTCGCCCGAAATATGTATTCCATACTTCTTACAATTTGCTTTGAAGCCCTTAACAAAGGTACCAGTCCTATATGCCCCGCCATCCTTTGATTTAAACAGGAAATCGGTAGGTTTAATATGATGCTTTTTTATATAAATTTTCATAATTTGATAAAGCACCAATGAAATTGGTATCATTTTCTCCGTTTTCATTTTAATTTGATAAACCTTAATCCATGCATCTTCCCCATCCCAATAATACGCACCTCCTTTTAATGTACATACCTCACTGATCCGTAGTCCTGTTGCCCATAAATTTAGGAAAATAAGTCTTTGTACTTCCGGAAAAAACTTTAGCTTTTGTAATATTTCCATATACTCATCTTCCTGAACACTTCGATCATGGTGATATGGAAAAACTTTCTGGATGTAATAATTCGGATCAAAAATTATTCTCTTGATATGTCCTTTAGCATTTAAGTACACAAAAAATCTGTGAATATCAAATATCTGTCTGTTTACTGTTTCTGCTTTAATTTCCTCTTCCTGCAGAAGTTTGAAATACTCTGCTATCTGTTCTTCCGTAATTTCACATATGGATTCCAATGTGTTAAAGTAAACTAGAAATTTTTTAATATAACACAATTGATTTCGTATATTTCCAAGTGCTAAATCACCGATACCTACTTGATATTTCATATACTCTTGCAGCAATTCTCTGTTTCTCTCATTCGTCACTTCGTAAAAACTGAGTCGCTGCACAGGATTGCTTGGATTTACACGCTCTGGTGCAAAATTAAATCTTTCCATATACCAGACATTTGCATGCCAGTGAATTTCTTTTCCACTCATAAATAGTATTTTGCGGCTGTTATCCACAATCTGCATACTATTCTTCACATTTGCAACTTTCCTGGCTACAATTGTTTCCAATTTCTTTATTTGCTCCAGTTCAAGCCGCTCGATATCATCAATTCCTTCCTCTACGCAAAACTCATACATCCACCTTAAAGGAAGTAGATAGCGCACTCTGCGATCCTTGCTGTCTTTTATATTTCTCAAGGCATAGCATAAAATCTGAAAAATTTGTTTTTTTAAAGTTTCTGGCACCTTTTGACTAAAATCCCATACCAGTTCGCTTTTATCTTGGATATAATCAAAATCTGATGCTATGTCCTGATCCGGTATATAGGGAAGAAAAATCACTTGCCCTTCATACTTGAGCCGCTCTTTATTTCTTCCAGAAAGGGTTTCCATTTCTTTTCGGATATCAAACTGTTTGATCCGATCCAATGTCTTCAAATATTCAAGACCTTTAGAGGAAGTTTTTGTCCTGCGCAACTCACTTTCATACAGTTCTCTGATTCTATAATCAATTTCCTTTACATGATG
Source organism: Pilosibacter sp. NGB245 (assembly GCF_057397225.1). NCBI lineage: Bacteria > Bacillati > Bacillota > Clostridia > Eubacteriales > Clostridiaceae > Pilosibacter > Pilosibacter sp. NGB245. The sequence continues at coordinate 3,372,768 of NZ_CM171584.1, forward strand.
AATTCCCTGCCGTATCAAGAAATTCCTGACATTTCCTTTCAAGCGTTCTTGCACTGTATTGCACTGCTCAATTTCATCCAACAACTCTTTATACTCTTCTTGGATGAGAGTCTTCTTCAAGTTTCGCAGGAACCCAGTTCGCTCAAATACCTGTTTCTTTGTAAAATTCCCTGTTTCACGCAAAAAGATTTTATAATTACGGAAATCCTGTTCTTCTATAAGGAAAACATCATATATCCCTACACCTTTTAGGTAGGACTCTGCACACTCCCAGTATGTACTCGGTACATTTATATCTGTTATCAACTGGTTGTGAAGATAATCCGCTTTATCCTGTGATTCCGTATTCAATAATCTTAATGCAATCACATACTTCTCCTCCTTCCCTAAAGTAATTTGTCAATTTCATAAATGGACTGATGTTTTCTATAAAATTCATCACTGACATCCATCAACTCCTGATCCGATATATTTAAATATCTCATTGTTGTTTCTATATTTCGATGCCCAAGCGCTTGACTGATAAGTTCCAGCTTCCATCCAGCCTTCCGGCGAGCATTTGCAAAATAATGCCGCAGCATATGTGGTGTTACTTTAATCCCAGTCTTCTTCTGCAGCCGTTCCATCAATGCATAGACGCCTGAGTCCTGCATCGGTTTTCCTGCATAATCTCCCGAAATGTTAATAATCAAGTATTCCTGCTGGAAAATAAGGTCTTTATATTCCTCTATATAAAACTGCAGAATTTCAAAGGTGGCATCGCTGATTTTTGCCTTTCTGTATTCTGCATTCTTAGCCCTGGCTCCATTTTCATTATCTTCTCTAAAATTGACATACAGTAAGTGTCTTTCATAATCAATGTCTGTCGCATACCGGACTCCCAAAAGTTCCCCGATGCGAAATCCCGTTTCTGCTAATAATAAAAGCAGGATTTGATCGCGACAATTGGCACATGCCTTTAATAAAATCACGATCTTATCCTGCTCTATGGTCTTCCCTATATGTCCTTTTTCCTGTAGATATCCATGAAATGTATTCCGATATAATGTTCTTTTTACTCCCACTGAATTATGTACAATAATTCTCATATCAGAGAGGACTTTCAATTGCTTTGTAGATTCATCCTGCTGTCCAGAAAATCTATAAAATCGGAACACCTCTTTTAAATACGCATTACAGGTCTCATTATATGGTTTCTTTTTGTAACTATCTCCACTATGCAATCCTGCCTGTAACCATATCAAATAGTCTGTAAAGTGTTCCTGCTGCTTATTATATGGCATCTCCCATACATCATCTAACTGAATGCCAGTCTCATCTATATAATTCAGATAGTATGAAATGGCTCCTGCACTTCTTCTGATAGTGTTAGGTGACAATTTTGATCTTTTTTTATGCATTAGATACTTGGAGGGCAGTAATACTATATCCTGGCTCTCCTGTTCACGAATGAAATAATATTTTTCGTGATTATCTATCTGGGAATCCACAATATACCTTGCCATATTACTTTACTCCTTTCCTCTAACGCTATACACAGTATACCGTGTTACTCTTCTCATAGCTATCACACAATGTAACAATCTTTCCTTTTCAAACGAAGCATTATCAATAAACAACGTCAATCGATTTGATAACTCCCTGCTATTCCAAATGCAATACCTGCAGTTAACAAAAATCCAATAATTCCAACTGCCGCAACAATCAATATCCCAATCATGATCGTTCTACCTCCTCAACAATCTCTATAACATCTGACATTCTGCCATCGTAACCTCTTCATCTTCCATAGCAAAATATTCATCTGCCACATTGCGTTCCACCGCCAAAATCTCTCCAGCCTCCTTCTCTCCCAGCTGGATCGGCGCCAAATACTCAATAATTCTCCCACATAATTTCTGGTCCGGACAAACATCCAGCATCCCCATACAGGTATTCACAATCAGGCGATCCAACACATCGGTAATCACTATTTTTTTAGCATCATATCCTCTCGCACCGATAAAATTTGCCAAGTTCTCCGGGGTCAGTGCCAACATATATTCTTTTCTGGCTCCCCCACCATATGGATACTCATAGGCATATCCCATCGTTTCTGTGTCCATGATCCGTTCTACCATATTCTTTTCTTCTGCTCTCATAAAATCTTCTCTCCTATTTTTTCAACTGCCAAACTCAATTTTCCCTTCCAATGGCGAATATGCATCGACATCATAGCTTTCCTGAAGGATCTGAAATCTTGCGAGCTGCATGGATGATCTGGACAGCCTGCCACGGTTTACAATCAAAAGAACATCTACCTGTTCTCTCTGAACCGCTTCTATAAAATGACGAAATCCATTTCGATTCCAAAGCGGAGTTGTCCCCACATCACTGGAACTTCCAACCAGTTCAAATCCCATCTGCTCTCCATAATCAATCAGCTGTTTAAACTGACTTTTTAATGCACCATTTCTATCTTCCGGTGCATCAATCGCACAATAGATCCACGCACGTTTTCCCTGACCCATTCCTGCCTCCTGCTCCTTTTCCAAACACCCTTTATGTTCTTCTCTGTACTGTTACACCAAAACTCACGAGAATTGCCTCATCTACTTTACGCATCATGGCTCCACTCAGACTTCCTACATACCCTCTTAATCTTATCCGGTCAATCGTCCTTACCTGCTCCAATAAAATAACAGAATCATTATGGAGTCCTCTTACATGATTTCCCAATTCGATATGTGTAGGTATCCAGTGCTTATTAGGCCGACTTGTAATTGCTGCCACAATGACGGTTGGACTGTAACAATTACCAACATCATTCTGAATAATCAAAACCGGCCGGATTCCCCCCTGTTCAGAGCCTATTACCGGCATCAGGTCTGCATAATATATATCTCCTTTTTTTATCGTAACACTTCCCCTCCTTCCATCTACTTTGGACTACGAATGTTCCTACTCTTTATGAAAAGTCTCTATCTCTATGTAATTCTGCCGTCATATGGCAAATGCCCTTTTTCCAGCTTACGCTGATGACCTCGCCTGCCAAAAGTTCATCAGCTCGGATTCCCTTTCCCAGCTCCTTCTTGGCTGCTTCTTTCTGCCCTTCCAAAAGTATGGATTTTACCTGGTCAGAATTCAGAAATAAATATCCTTTCGATGTCATAAAATGAAAATTGCTGTCAGAATATAATTCCATAAATTCTTTGACACGCATATACATCTTCCTCCTTATCATTTTGTGATTTAGAACACAAGGATAGCGGCAGCCTTATCCAGCTGATCTATCTTTCCTTTTCCGCTGGATAAATATAAAGCTGCCGCCATAGTTTCTGTTAAAAATCACTTGTTCTTCATTTTCAAAAGTTCCTATTCGACACAACTTCCCGGAACCAGATATCGGAAATACTGATATTCCTGTTACAACCGATATCTTTGGGCGGCAACACTGACCAGCCATGGCTTAAGGCTGTCATGGGATTGTTCCCCTCCGAGGGTCTCTCCGAGCCGCCCTCATTGCGTGTTCCCGTTTTGCGGGGCTGTGACTGGACGGAAGTATCATTATAGGCTGTTCAGGTCATTGCAGGCAGTCTGCCAAAACTGCTTTAAGGACAAATTTTTTTCGCTCTGCACCTTTGATGTCATCTTATTGACAGACACTCTGACTATCTGCAGGTGGTCGTGGCGGATTTTCCTTTGTGCTTTTCCTTTTGGGCTGAACAACTAAGGTATCTGTATTGCCGGATATGACTGTTTCACACAGTTTTTGCCAAAGAACAGAAAGAGAAATCAGTCCCCTTCACTTCTTTCCACGCTGGCAGAGAAGTTTGAGAACCAAAAACAGAAAAATAATTAAAATAATTTTCTCAGTTTCTCTAAAATCTTCTGTCTCCGTTTGTTTATCGCCTTCTGTGACAATCCAAGTACCGAAGCTACCTCCCGTTCCGTCCGTTCCTCAAAATAGAGTTCCTGAATCAACCACTGTTCTTCTTTCGAGAGTTCTAAAAGGAATTTATGTAACTGTTCACACTCTATTTTTTTCAGAATCTGATCCTCAACACTTCTGTTTTCTTCTGGAAATTGCACAGCCATTTCCTGCAGGCGTTCATAGGAATCCTCTCTGCTAGGAATGGTCATTTTCTCTCCTGTTTTAGGATCTACGATATTTCTTGCTCTTTTTAAGTCATATTCCTGATACTGCATTTTTCTTTCACTTGTTCTCAATACAGCGATTACTTCCTCGCTGGCTTCCGGATACATTTTTCTAAAATCCGGTATCTTATACGGTTTTGCCATGTTCCTGTCCTCCTTAGTTTTCGTCGGGTGGTGAAAACGAAGGACAAGTGGCGGACTACGACATAGGTTTCTGGCAATCCTCAAGCAAAAGCTTTTCTCCATACGCTGCTCCTTAGAAAAAAAGAAGCCAACGGGAAGATCCCGCTGGCTCTTAACAAATTTGAAATTGGATGCAGCGCACAAAACACTATAAAAAAAGACCCCATACATTTCTGTATGAGATCTTCTCGCTCAGCACACTGACCATCCAGTGTACTGACTATAACATGAGAGAAGTCGGACTTTCAGTAGGACTATTGTCGGACTTTAGTCGGACTATTTAATTAATATGAAGCGTTCTCGGTTTGCTTCCGTCACTTTCAATCAGATGTTCTTCCTTCAATTGCCGAAGATAACCATGCACAGTTGATGGGGAACGATACCCTAAACCTTTTCCGATATCCCGCACAGTAGGCGGATATCCATACCTTTTTATGTATTGCTCAACAAAATACAAAACTTCCATTTTCTTTTTGTTGCTCATAAAACCACCTCTCCTCTATTCATAAAGTAACGGTTCTTCCAAAGCCTGTTTGATTTGAGGAAGAGCACTCCCCCAAAGGGATAGACCGAATATTTTAATTGCTTCCTTTTTTCTATCATAATATGTGCTTCTTTCCATCCGAAGCGTTTCCAGTAATTCAGGTTCTGTATATCGGAACCGGCTTAAATAACACTTAAACACAATGTCAAAATAAAGCTGTGGTGAATATGGAAAATCACGCATTTTAACCATGGCCGAGTCTACCAGTTCCACAAGCCACTTGGTCTGGAACAGGCTTTTTACTGTTTCTTCAAACTTTTCCCTCTCTACAGTAGGAGCAAAATCATTCAGATATAGAAGCCCCTCCTCCAGTTCTCTGCCATAACAATATTCTGCTTCTTCACGAAGCATTGCAGCACGGTCACAGGCCGTCCAGCATACATTTCGATAAATAGATAATAACAATTTTGACCTTTCATATAAATTTTGTTCATCCAGATGCTGCATCACACACAGCATCTGAATACTGTTTTTTGCCAATGAGTTTTTCCGTCCCATAAGCCCCTCCTATCTTACCGGTTCATAACTCCCGGCATAATCAAACCATGATCTCGGTATTCCGGCATCTTCAGATCCTTCATCAAGGCCGCTGGATAGATAGCCCTTTTTCCAAATCGCCGCCGAATTTCCTCAATCGCCAGAAATAATTTTTCTTCTTTCTCAAGCCGGATTGGATCCGAAAACAAACAGATTTGCTCCGGTTCTTTTGCTGATACCAAGTTGATTGCACGAACAGTTACCGAACGCACAGGTTCCTTCCAATCATAATTTCTCTGAAATAGTTCCCTCGCCAGTTTAGCAATTTCCAAAGGCACTATCGTCGGAAGGGAAAGTTGACCTTGATACTGCCTTATAAATAGTTCCTGACTGCGAATCGCTATCTGAACCCCCTGTGCTTTCAATCCATGAATCCTTAATCGATGTCCTATGTCCTGGCATAATTCCAGAATAACCTTCCAGACCTCCTCTTCTGTTTTAAGATCTGCTGTACAAGTAATTCCATGCCCCACACTTTTCATCGGAGACACAAAGTCCTTCTCCATTACCGGACTATCATCCAGACCATTTGCATATGACCACAGCATCAGCCCATTTTTACCAAGAAGCTGGTTCACATAATCATGATCCATTTCTGCCAGATCTCCTATCGTATAAATTCCAACTTGCTCCAGCTTCTTTGTAGTTGAGCGGCCACAGAATAATAATTCCGATACCCGAAGCGGCCAAACCTTTTGTTTCCATTCTGATTCTTCAATGCTAGTTATGGCATCCGGCTTCTTCATATCACTTCCCAGTTTTGCAAATATTTTATTGAATGAAATTCCTATACTAACAGTCAATCCCAGTTCATTCTTCATCCTGCAGCGAATCTGGTCTGCAATTTCTTTTCCAGAACCATAAAGAACCTGACTTGCTGTCACATCTAGAAAGCACTCGTCCATTCCGTAAGGCTCTACCAGGTCTGTATATTCCTGATAAATCTCTCTTGCCATATTGGAATATTTTAAATACTGTTCATACTGGGGTGGAACCAAAATCAAATCCGGACAAAGTCGTTTTGCCTCCCAGTTAACCATCCCTGTTTTTATTCCTGCTTGTTTCGCTTTCTCTGATTTTGCAAGAACAATTCCATGACGGTTTTCTGTGGACCCGCACACTGCTACTGCTTTTCCCTGTAGCTCTGGGTTCAGCATCATTTCTACAGAAGCATAAAAACAGTTCATATCGCTATGAAGGATTGTCCGATTCATATTCTGTACCCTCTTCCAATTTTTTCTAGCAAGTATTAGCACACTTATTCTTGACAGTTTGCACACTTACCATTATAATTTGCATATAGTCACTGATACTTGCTAACTCTTGCTAATTCAAATATTAGCAACTACATGCACACTTGTCAATAGCACAGTTAGCAAGTTTACGCACACTAAAACGAATGGAGGTCTGACATGAAATCTTTTGGTGCTAAAGTTAAAGAACAACGCGGAAATCTTGGATTAAGTCAGAAACAATTAGCAGAAAAAGCCGGAATGGGTATCCGGACAATTACTTCTTATGAATTAGGCGAAAGAAAACCATACCAGGCACAGCTTTATAAACTGGCAAAGGCACTGGAGGTATCAACCGAGTATCTGCAGAACGATAACATAGAGGATCCATCTTACGGCTTAGACCGCATGGAATATGTAGAAGATATGAGAAAAAATAGCGGAACCAGGGAGGCGTTGGATCTACAGAAAATGCTGGCTGAGAACACAGCTCTTTTTGCAGGAGGCACTCTAAGCGAAGAAGCAAAAGATGCTTATTTTCAGGCAGTTGCCGAAGCATACTATGACTGTAAAAAAGCAGCCAGAAAAACCTTTGGCAAAAAGAAAAATCCACAATAATCTTCTCCCGTAATATAGTCCGAAAGGAGGGAGCTGTTTTGACTATTCAATCCATATCTGAAGAAGTCAGACGGATCCAGAAAAAATATGGTGAATCGGATCCATTCCGTCTGGCACAGGCAATGAAAATTATCGTGGTATTAAAACCGATGGGAAGATATAAAGGGTGCTGCAAAGGATTTTATGTTCAGCACCGCAGAATCAAACATATCACAATCAACAGCGATTTACCGGAAGTGATTCAACGGGTCATACTAGCTCATGAAATTGCTCACTCCGTGCTTCATACAAACATAACAGCTGCGTTTCATGAATTTACACTATTTGACGATACAGATCGGCAGGAATATGAAGCAAATCTCTTTGCTGCCGAACTGCTGTTATCCGATGACTGCGTATTAAATGCATTAAACGAAGACCAGTTTTTCTTTCAGGCAGCCAAAGCTCTTTATGTACCAGCAGAATTACTGGACTTTAAATTTCGTGTCATGAAACGTAAAGGTTATAAACTGGAGTCTCCCATCGTATCACATGGGAATTTTCTGAAAACAATTGAATAGGAGGACTACTGATGAACGAAGATACTATCCGCGATATATACTATGTAGAACATAAATGGAACCCCCATTTTTTCTATCTTTCCCCAAAATCATTTTGCCAGGATCTTGAAAAAAATGGCTCCGATCTATACCTTGACTTGTTCCATGCCATGTATCAGGAAGAGTCTGATTATATTTGTCCATATACGGAAAACGATTTTTCCCTTAGAAAAGAACTTTGCAACAATGGGACAACTATCATCTATCAGCTTATTACTCCATCTCCTGTCCTCTCCCCTCTTACCCGGTGTGCCTATTTCTGCTGTCAATTAGATAAGCAGCAATATTTTTACTATACCTCTGAGCTAACACATACCGGTGATTATCTGCTATGCGGATGGACAAAGGATGAAGCACATCTCATTTTCCATTCAGATGCATCTACACTTGAGGAAGAACTGGAAGAAGTTAAAAAACTTTTTAAGGAGGTAGAACTATATGAGCGGTGTTCAGACAGACTGCAAGGTTTATGTAAACGTAAGAGCAGCCTTCCTTCCAGACGGAAAAATGCTTCCAGAAGAACTTACCTGGGAAGACGGAATGCCTTATACAATTGACCGCATTTTGAATGTGAAACCCTCTGTCGCAAGGAAAGCTGGAGGTCAGGGCGACTGTTATACAATTTTGGTAAACGGAAAGCAAAGCCATCTCTTTTTTGAACGCAGTACAAATTTAACGGGAGCTTATATAGGCCGGTGGTTTGTAGAACGAAAATCTTAACCAAAACCCTTATATAAAAAAGATAGCTGTCATTTTACGATATAATGTCAACTATCTTTTTTATATGGCATCATTTTATATTAACGCATTCCAGATGCACACTCTCCCATATTAATGTCCAGCACCCCTCTGAGCGGCTGGATCAGAGCGTCCTCATACTGGCACTTCCACTGAATCTCCCGGCACATCTGGCCATCCGCCACGCCGTCTATGGTTTCCCCATCCTGAATGGGGTTATCATGCTCCAATATGTACGATGCCACATTGTAGGCGTGGTTTACCACCCAGTTGGGGTCCATGTCGTGGAAGTGGTACTGGAGGTCGGGCAGGAACAGGGTGCTCATGCCCACCGTGTCGATGAGCATATCTTCGGTGCCCTCAATGTTAAAGAAGCGGACATTGACGCCAAAGCGGATGAACCGATCCGAACCTTCAATCTGGTGAGAACGCACATCCTCCGCCAGAAACAGTTTGCCGCAGTTCTGGAAATAGAATGCCTCACAGGTGGGGTATAGCTCCGCCAGAGCCTCCAAAAAGTCGGCATCCAGATTGGCACGCTCCAGCGCCGGAAGCGCCGCAGACAGCATATCGGTGGCTACCACCTGATATTTGCACTCCCGGAAGATCCGCTCCCGGTCCTCCTGGCAGTCCCACATCTGGCTCATCAGGAAGGCATCAAAGCCTTTGCCCTTGAACTTGTCGCATTTCATCACCATCAGCTGCACCGGGCATTTTCCGTCCTTGAACTCTGCAATATGCTCCTGTGCGGCAAAGCCAGCCATTTTCTTATCATAACAGAAGCACTCTGTTGATCCGATGTGCTTCTCCATTACAGCAGTCATTTTTTCTTTATCCGGCATTTCTACCGGCTCTTTGAACAGCATCTGAATGAGATAGGGGCCACCGGGCTGGGGGCCTTTTTTGTCGTTCAGATTTTGCCGGAAAACTTGATTGCTCATTTAGTTTCCTCCTTATAGCAGTAGATTATGTGGCAATGGACAATCACTACTTTGTGTGTGGAGTTACTCCAAAGGCTAAAAAAAGAACCACACAAAACAGAATCAGTCCGATGAAGTTGCGTTCTATCAGCAGTTTTATAGCCATGAGAAGCAGCAGACTACAAACCAGAATAATAATACCGTTCATTTTCTTTCTTCCTCTCTGTTAGCGAACAGCTTCCACCGGAACTCCAGTTCTTTCTGGACAAATTCTTTCGGCAGACCCCGGGGATTGGCGATGAGATACCATACCCGAAAGGTGCGTTTCTTCGGATCTGTTTCCTGCTGGTAGAGCTGATAGCCCGCCTCATCCTCCTGCGTCCACTGTCCTGTCTGCCGCTTGGCCTGCACAAAGGGTTCCACCACCTGGTCCAGTTCCTCTCTGGTGCGGCTTGAGGCCCAGGCATGATCCACATCCTTGGCATGGGACTGGTAGAACAGCAACTTTCCGGTATGGGTCTTCGCCTTGCACTCCGGCGTTCCGCGCAATTCTGCCTGACGGCGGTACTCCTCCATCTGCTCCGCCGTTCCGTACCGTTTCACCATCTGCTCCCGCACATAGATGAACCATCTGTAGTCCTCCGCCTCGGTGAAGGGGGCGCAGACCGACTGTAATGCCTCCACGGGGTCTGCCTCGAAGCGGTCGATGAAGTCAAGGTAGTGGGCTTTGATCAGGGGCAGAAAGGTGTCCAGCAGCCCGGTGTTCAGCCGCAGGTCCTCTGTCAGCATCCGAAAGAATGAACCGCCTGTTGTGGGTTCAATTCTGAAAGAGTAGAGGTAGTCATCTCCCTGCTTTATGATACAGCTGAAACCCACCTCCACATTTCCATGGCCGATTTCGTAGTCTATGTAGTTGTAGCGGCTCCGGTCAAACCAGATCTGATAGGTCAGCCCGTTTTTCGTTTTCTTTTTGAAGTCGCCTTTTTTCAGACGCTTCCAGCCCTTTTCCTCCAGGCCCAGGCCGTTCCATAGGTAGTCCAGAAGTTCCTGGAATATATCTGCCGGGCGTTTTTGTTCCACGGACTTCACCTCCTGATGAATCCTCTTTAATAATCAAGCAGGATGGGCACCTGCTGTTCCTCGGCAAACCGCATGGCCCGCCAGAACATGGAGAAGGCAAACTTGGCAAGGGATTGGGTGTCATACTGGGTGTGTTCCGGGATGTCCGCCTTGCTGTACTGTCCATCCGGGCCCAGGGTCCCGTCTACCGGGTATCCCTCCGTGTCTGCCCAACCAAGGATGGTATCCTCATCTGCCTGCCATGCCAGCTGGTTCAGCTTTTCCAGTTCCTTCCGCAGTCCGCCCAGGGTGGCGATCATCGCCTGATCATCGGTGGGCAGAGGCGCCTGAAAGAAGAAGGCATCCGCCAGAGGCAGCCACCAAGTTGCGCCCCGAAGCAGGGACCACACCCGCTCCTCGTCCGATGCAAGACGGGCGACCAGAGGATGCTCCCCGAAGATCCAGTCCTTCTCCACGGTGGAAGGCACCGGTTCCTCGTATGTACGACAGGCGGCCACCAGCAGCATAGCGCCGAAGGCATCCCAATCCGGCTTGTCGGTGTAATAAGGTTTCTCATTATCTTCAAGCCAGGGAGCGTAGGGGGGCTGGCCCGGCTGAGAAATGGCGCTCAAGATCTGATCCCGCCAGTTCTCCACCGCCGCCTGAACCTCAGCCGGGGACATTTCTTCCTCGTTATCAGCAGGTTCCCCATCCGGGGTGATGCAGTTGAAGGAGTATCCGTTTTCCTCCGCCCACTGCTGGACAACGGTTTTCCAGTTGTGAGAATAGTACCGGGTCAATGTTCCGGCGTAGATGTCAAGTCCCATAGTATTGCCTCCGTTTCTGTTCGGTCAAAACCGTTCCAGGGTACAGTCGTGCCCGGAATGGTCTGTATCCAAAATGATTTCCACAATGGTGTCCATAGTCACTTTTCCGAGATTACGGACGCTTTTTTCATAGGCCAACCACTGGATGTGGATGGGCTGTCCATACTCATGCCGTCCAAAACCGCCCCGGAGAATATCGTTGAAAGCGTTCAGGTTCCGACCGTTCTTCCGGTCCAAACCAAAGGTAAACACCCGCTCCACCTCGTCATAAAAACCAGCCATGTTAGAAAAGCGGCGACCGTCGATGGTGAACTTCTGCCGCTGTGGTTGCTCCGCTGTAAACACCCGGTCAATCTGCTCCAGATTATACTCCAAGATCCAGCCATGAAACTGATGGTAAAGCGGCAAAAGCAGTTCTCTGGAACTGCCCAGCACATCCAGCCCCCGGTCATCGTACAGGTGGTAGAGGAACGGTCCAGGCCCTGTCAGATAGACGCTGGACACAAAGCCGGACCAGCCTCCGATATCTCCCAGAATGATCTCCTGCAAAAGTTGCTCCGGCTGAAAGGTAATCCCGCTGAGATCCCAGTAAAACTGCACTTGTGCATGGGTATCCCCATCTTCGTCCAGCTCTATGACCGGAAGTTGCTCATTGGGAACCGGGAGTCCCATTCGCTGCCGGATAACGGTCAGCAGGGACTCGGCAGGTTCTTCATCGGGATATCCGTCGATCCGCAGAAGGTCCGGCACCTCCGGAAGTGCCCGATAGATCGCGGCGGCCCGGTCCAGCGCCCCCTGAACATAGGCGGGGTTGGTTCTCAGCTTCGCCGCACTCCTGTCCAGATAGATTGGTTCCTCCCCGCCGATCTCAAACCGAATGCCTACCGGCGCATGGTAGAACAGAGGGTGTTCCAGTTCAGCCATGCCCAGCTTATGTAAAATATCTTCAAACCGCTTTGCCAGCATAGTATCCCTCCGCCTTATAACATTTCATACAGCAGGGCAACGTCGCCCCGCACCAGTTCCAGATGGGAGCGCAGCGTTTCAAGCCCGCTTTGCACCGCCTCGGTGGGCAGGTCCCAGTCAGGGGCAATTTCAGCGGCCAGCTCCGGGAGGTCCCACTCCCGCAGAGCTGCCAGCATATTATACGCCAGATCTCGCTCCAGCAGAGCGCAGTCCAGGGTGTCCTCCGTCTGGGGAGCAGGAAAACGGACATCCAGATCCAGCTCGCTCTCACACCAGTCCCAGATGGCCATATAGACCACGCCGGAGCAGTCTCCGTTGGACAGTTCCTGCCGCTGGCCGTCTTTGAGAAGATAAAAGGATGCAATCTGTGACATGGTGATTCCTCCTGCAAGTTAATCTTACGCGTCTCCTCTTTGCTCCAGCAAAGCAAAAACTTCATTCATATCCATTTCGAACATGACACTGTTTGCCTGCACCGGTGCAAAGTAGTAGGCAACTTTTTCTGCGCCAAATTCCTGCTCTATCTGCTCCCATTCTGAAGTGGGATAAATACAGAAAGCGAGGGTATCGCTACCGAGCGAGCCCATATACCAGCGGAGCTGATACTGCGGCGACAGATACTCCTGAATACTTCTCAGTGTAGTGTCACGGTCGGTACAATCATCTGCGTAGGGGATCGGTGCGCTGACACCATTCTTTTTCATAAAAATATCAACACCGCGTTCTTTTTCTGTTTCTACACATTCAAACTGAATTTTATCTTCATCAGGCAGTTTTTTATTGAAGTATTCGATGATAGATTCATCAAAATCTCTCCAGTCCACCCAGATCAGAGCATCGCTTTCCCAAAATTCGTCCTGATGTTCCTCAGGTTCCGATAAAAACTTTCTGATTTCTTCCATACCGCTTTCCTCCGTTTTGTTTTCTTACTGTAATTTATTATATCTTTTTCAGATACTCCCGGGAAGCATTCGATGAACTCCCGATTCCGCTTAGGGACATCGAACCCCCTCCGATAGGGGAAGAACCCCTCTCGTTCCACATCGTCCAGCAGCTTCGGCAAGTCGGAAAACCGGGCGAAGAACGGCAGGGCATAGTCCCGGATCTGCCCGGAAATCTCCTGGATGGAGCGTTCCCGCTCCAGCAGAGTAGATACCTCATAGCGGGGGAAGTCATCATACCGGTGGGTCAGCCGGGCGATGGAGGTACCAACGATACCATCATAGGTTTCCTCCGTCCCTTCCTGCTCACTGCGCCACTGGGCAATCACCGGGGAACTCACATCGAAGAAGGCAGTAAAAGTGGTGGAGCCAAAGCAGATAGAGGGGGAAAAGTAAAAGGAGAACACAAAGATGCCGTCTTTTTTGTAGATGTCATTTTTGCTCTTACGGTATTTGTAGCCCAGCGGGATCAAAGGCTCCGCGATCCGCTCACAGGTATAGACGAAGATCTCGCGGGGCTTGGTTCCCTTGGGAAAATCCTTCTTCTCCATGTTGCCACCTCAATCAAAATCCATCCAGACCAGGTGCTTTCCGCAGTGGAGGCACTGGAACAGATAGCATTGCAGGTGCCCGCCATTGACGGATTCCCGGATCATATCTTTCTGCTCCTCGTCCCACATGGGATCGTCCAGCACCTCCTCCAGCACACCCAGTGCCCGCAGTTCTCTGGCACCCACATAGCCCAAAAAGGCACAGTAGTCGCCGCAGTGAGCACGCCAATATTCCTGCTGCCAGCCGGAGTAGCCGGGGGTGCGGTGGATCAATTCGTCCAGCTTCTCCGGATCGTCTACACCATCATCCAGAGAGAAATCATCTTGAAAATTACCGTCATATTTCCGGACCGCTTCGCCGCTGGCGATGCACTCTGGGCACAGATATGCAATATCCTCCACTGAAAAGAACGGATTTGTATAGAAAACATGGGTCGTCTTGCCACAGCAGTCGCAGACAACGCCATCCGCGGACTCCTCAAAAGCGCCGGTTTCCAAAGGGTAGGGGTGATACCGGAAGGCGGGCAGACCCAGCTGGGCCCGCCGCTCCTTCTCATTCTGCTTTTCCTCTGGTGTTTGGGGCTTGGGGATGGCGTAGTGATTGCCCCAATTTTCCGCATAGTCCTTCAAGACTCCCAACCGCTTGAGGGTCTTCTTGTCGGAACGATTTCCAATTTGGCAGAGCAGTTCGTAGGCATCCTTCTTGAAGTCCAGCAGATCATACACATCCACCAGCACTTCCTTGGCCTGCTTGTCTTCCGACAGCTCCAGTTTCTCCTTGAAGGTATAGAGAGCACGGACACTGTCTGGATCTCCTTCTGTCTCCCGAAACTGCTTTTGGAGTTCAATATATTGCTTCAGGTATTCGTTCATGGTCACAATCTCCCATCAATCCCACCAGAAGTACCAGACGGTGGACTGCCGCAGCACATCCGCCAGATTGCCCACAGTGGGGTCATCCTGCTCCTGATCCACGATGTCCGGGCAGAAGCCGTACTGCTCTGTGGCAACTTCCATAGCCTGCTCCTGGGAAACAGGGGCCGGGAGCAGGAACTCCAACTCATCGTGGCTCATAGCGGCGGGGATGGCACCATGCTGCTCAAACCAGTATTTTGCCACCGCCATCAGTTCCGGCGTATCGGGACACTCGTTCCAGTTCCCAAAGGGCAGGTAGGCGAAGATCTCCCAGGGGTTCTTGACCGGAATTTTGGCCAGAATGAGCGGATAGGTCATGTGGCTATCCGAATCCCAATAGCAGGAGAAGCGGTCATTGTCATAGCCGCCCTCCATCTCGCCCAGGACTTCCTCCTCCCAGTCCATGTCATCGTCCTCGGCTTCTTCCTTACGCTGGCCGGTCAATTCCTCCAAAACCGCCTTTCCGTCCTTGACGGGAGCGGCCAGCATCTTCTTCCGGTACTCCATTACCGTTTTGAGGTCAAATTCATAGAAGTCCGCATCATGCTCCGGATCGGCGTTCATTACCAGACACTCCAACAGCGTTTCATCATCCGCCTGGATAAGCACGGGAACAAAGCCCTCCCGTACCCCCAGCCGCTGGGCGTAGCTGTATGCCGACCTGATGGGGTCATCATCCTTCATGGAGGGGAAATAGGTACACTCGCAGTCCAGATACTCCATGATGGCCTGGGCCACCTCGGAAGGCTCCAGCGTGTCCCCGTCGAAGTCCTGTCCCTGCCAGTTTTCAAAACGTTCCCCGATCACCTCTGCCATAACCTGATAGTAGTCCTCGTCAAAGGGGATGAACAGGTAGGCTTCGTCCTGGAACTCAGCGGAGTGATACCGCTCCGGGCCGAAGAAGCGGAGGGCGTTGTCGTCAACATCGGCAGGATAGTAGGGGCTGTCGCCCTCTCCGTAGTAATAGCCTGCAAAGGCACGGCCTTGCTGATTGAATAGCACAGAGAACAGACAGCCGTCCAGCTCATCCCGGATAAACTCCCGCAGATCCACACTGGCAGGGTCAGCTTTGACCTGTTTGGCCACTTCGCTGTATTCTTTCAGGAAGTCCTCACCCATCAGGTCGTGCTCCATGCACCAGCGCAGGTAGATGGCCATGTGGTTATAAGCATTGATGGGGTCAATAGGCAGTTCCTTCTCCTCAATGCTCTCAAGGTGATAGGAAGCGTCGTCCATCTCACCGTCAAAATCATCATTGGAAAGGGTGCCACGGGTGATAGCATTCTGGCGAGTGGGGTTTACGACAAAACTGATCCCCCTCATCTTGTTCAGCAGAGCGTCTACATCATGTTCCAGTTTATAGTCCAACTCGTCCTCATAAAGCGGAATGACCTGATAGAAGTTGACCTCCTCGCCGCCCGGCAGAGTGCAGACCTCGCTGCCATCCTCCGTATCCTGGAGACCGATCAGGGTAGCAGTACACAGTTTGGTGTTGTCTGCAAATGGTTCCCGGTTCTCCACCGTATGACCATGCCCCAACCAGCTGTCACAGTTGATGGGCAGACGGGCCAAGGATTTCAGCAGGCGGATGGGCCAGTACCACTTTTCGTCTTTCATGGACTCCTGATCCAACTTCCAGTCCGCAGGCAGCGCGATAGCCAGCTCCGCCCGCTCCAGCTTGTATTCCGCCAGTTCCACCGGCACATTCATCCGGTGGGCACCCATACCCATGGTGACCAGGGTGTAATAGTCCCGCTCCTCAGTGGGCGGCACCATGCAGATGTCCACATGGATGTCGGGAGAAACCAGCTCGTGGAACACATTCTCGACCTTGCCGAAATACTGCTCAATGTGCCCCTCGACGGCCTCCATCTCCTCCTCGGTGTAGACTTCGGGATTACTGAATTCTTCCTCATCCTGCGTGTCATCATTGTCTGAGTGGTCGCAGCTGTCATCCTCCGGATCTCCCTTTATAGGCTCGTAACTGATTTTCAGGGTCATCTGCTCCTCCGGCAGAGAGACGCCGGGGCTGCGGGTGATGGTGTGCTTATCGTCCGCGGAAAAGCCGATAGTCTCGCCGTCTTGTAGCGTCACATCACACGCCAGCACATAGGAGGCAAGGCTTGCCAAAAAGTCCCGCAGTTCCTCCGGCTCGGCGTCGGTGTTCAGCACCTCCATCTCCTCCTTGCCAAATACATCCATGCCGTAGGTGTAGCCGTTCAAGCCATCCTCGCTCCGGTACAGGCCGAACCAGACCCAGTTGAAGATGGGCAGCTCGTCCTCTTTGAGCATATCGGCAAAGCCCTCGTAGAACCGGGGCTCAAACACCACGCCGCTGGTGTAGACGCCGGTGGCATAGCTCTGGCGGCAGCAAGCGGCCATCAGCTTGGTGAAGAGCTTGCCCTTCTCCAGAACCTTTTCCTCTTTGCCCAGCACCGCCACCATGATATGGGCACAGTGCTCCCTGGCGATTTTCACCGCATCCGGCCACATATAGTTGTTTTCCGCATTTACCTCGGCCTCACCACCGGGGATAGGGGAGGAGGCCAGGCTGACGGCGGCCAGCATATCGCCTACTTCAAACACCAGGGCGTCATCGTCCTTTTCCTCGCTGGCGTCGTATTCATCCACGGTGATGTCCCATTTTTCCTTCATGTCCCGGATGAACTGCTCTTTATCCCATTCTGCCTTGGACAGGAGGACAAAGCCGGTGAAGACGCCTGTGTGGCTGTTTTCCTCCCCGTCAGCGTCATCTTCCTCGTCGAGATCGTCTGTATCTTCTTCATCCGGATCATACAGGGATTCATGCTCCAGTCCCCGGATAAATTCCTCAAAGCTGTCTGC
Organism: Pilosibacter sp. NGB245; assembly: GCF_057397225.1. Taxonomy (NCBI): domain Bacteria; kingdom Bacillati; phylum Bacillota; class Clostridia; order Eubacteriales; family Clostridiaceae; genus Pilosibacter; species Pilosibacter sp. NGB245. The sequence continues at coordinate 3,390,379 of NZ_CM171584.1, forward strand.
CAGATGGGAAATTTTATAGTTATTTTCCTGATCCACATGGACCACCGCAGGCTCTCCCTGGGGACCGCAAGCCCGGTAGTCCAGGAAAACCATATCGTGTCCGGCGCTGGGACAGTCGCAGATGGCCACGCCGATGGCGGGATACTCCCACTCATCGATCATAAACTGGCTGCCCAGCTCTCCGCAGAGGGAGCAGCTCTTTTCTCGCCCGATGCCGAAAATTCCGGTGATGGCCACATGGTCCTCTGCCCAACAGGTAGGCTCATCGCAGGGATAGCAGGTATTCACCGGAATGCCGCCGTTGTGCTGCTTCATCAGCCAGATGTAGGCGGCGGGCAGCTTGTAGCCCAGTTCCTCCTCCACGCTGGCAATCAGCTCATCGGAAGGCGGCTCACTGACATATTCTTTCAGTGCATACCAATTATCATCCCAGAAGTTGGTGAGGTCGAAGCCCTCAAAAGGGGTATTACCAGGCACGAATTTGGCCTTCTTCCGGCCGCGCTGGCGTTTCCGGATCTCCGCCTTACACTCCCGAATCACCGCCGGAGCGTCCTCGTCTTCCGGGTCCAGTTCTGCCCAACGCTGGGCGTAGGGAATGGCCTTTGCCTCCTGGCCATAGAGATACTGATAGCCGTAGGCCATCCGCATATTCCACTCCGCCTTGTCCTGGCCTTCCTCCCGGACGGACTCCAACACCTCAATGGCCCTCAGGAGGGCTTTGTCTCCCTTGGATTTCAAAGTACCTTCGTCATGGTCCCCGATGATGGCGTAGTTCTCCAGTGCACGGGCCAGGGCGTAGGCGGTGCGGTAGTTCCTCCAGTCCTCCGGGATGGCATTCAGTGCCTGGATACAGCGGGTGTACTCGTCCTCGTCGTTCCACTGCTCCAGCTGAGCGAAGAATGCTTCGGCGTTCTGTTGGGTATAAGGAATATAGTCCATGCCCGTAAGCGTTTCATCCAACTCGTCATCCTGATTCTCAGTTTCTGGCCCATCATCTTGTTGCTTTAGGGGTACAGAACCGGCTTCACGGCGGAAGGTGTGGAAGATGGCCCATGGGATGTCCGTGCCTTCAAAGAACTCTTTCGCCATGTTCAGCGCCTCTTGGATGTCCCAGGCGATGAAGTCCACATAGCCGCAGTAGCGGCCGGTGGCCCCGCCGGTGAGAGTGAGCACTTCCGATCCTTCATCAGTGGTAAACACTTCTTCCAGCTTGTCTCGGAAGTCGAAGATCTTCTGACTGCCTTCCTCCTCCCGCAGGGTATCCAGGGGATAGCAGAAGAAGCCCGCCACCGTGCCATCGGCATGGAGATCGTCCATAAAATCATTGTCGGCATTCAGATAGCCGTTGATGAGCGGCACACAGCAAGTGGAGCCCACCATGGTATCCAACCGCCAATCGGCGTCGGGATCTTCATTGGGTTCCATTTTGTAGCCAAGGTAGCTCTCCAGATAGGCTTCCGGGTCGGTGGAGAGTTCCAGCCCCCGCTCCTTCAGAGCGTCGGGAAGCTGAGACAGGAGGAAGGACGGCTCTGTCTTGGGTTCCTCCAGCACATCAAAGCTATCTATGTATCTCATGTGGGGGATCTCGCCCAGCACCTGGTCGGTGAGGGTGGTGAGCATCCACCAGGCCCTACTTTCCTCCTCCCGGAGCATAGGCAGCAGCTTTTCACAGTAGGCGGAGATGGAAAAGCTGTTTTCGCCCTGCTTCTCCAGCCAGATCTGCACATCCTCCCCGGAGATATCCCAGCCATCGTCGGTGCGCAGTCCGATGTTTCGGATGGGCTGACGGCCCACAAGGATGTTCCAGTGCTCCAGCACCTCCTTGGGGGCATGCTTCTGGAAGTAGATCAGCTCAAACAGTTTGACCTTATCACCCTCCGGGGTGAGGATCAGCTCGTACTTCTCGCCGTTAAATCCCATTTCAAAGGAGATTTCATCAAAGACCAGATTCAGGGTTTCCTGCATTTGGGCCACGAGTTCGGCACCGCGGGTGTGATCTTTGTCCTCATCCATCATCTGGCGCAATTCTGCTTCCATTTCCGCAAAGGTTTCCCACCAGTCCTCTGTCCGCTCCCGGAAGCACTCCGAGAACTGCGGCAGGGAAATGCCCTTCTGGCACCAGTCAATCAGTTCCTCAATGTCCTGTTGGGTGTTGAGCTTAGGATCATCACCGGGATGCAGTTCCAGAGCTTTTTCAAAATACCGAAGAGCCCGGCCTTCCTGATCCAGATAATAATAGGCATATCCCATGCGGAAATTCCAGGAATAAGTGTCTCCAAATTTCTCCTCTTGGGACTGCATCAGTTCCAGTGCCCGGTGAAGCAGCTTTCTTCCCTCCGGCTCGCTGGGGTTCGCCAGATTGTTGTAGGCCCGGGCCAGTTCCATATCGATTTCCGGGGTACGCTCTTCGGCAGGAATAGCCTCCAGCGCGTTAATGATCTTCTGGTGTTCGTCGTTTTCATGCCACTTCTGGCACTGCTTCAAAATATCCATATCAGGCTCCTCCTCATCCTGTTCCGGTTTCCAGCCTTGAATCTGCTGAAACACACCACTCTCGTCCCGCTCAAAAGCGCAGGGGGCGGGCGTATGCAACAGCGAAATGATGTCGGGATCGTCGTTGCAGATCGTATTCAGCTTGTAAATCCCGGCATTGTTGGGATCATCCATGTACGCCTCGCTCTCGTCACCAGCGGTAAAGCGCCAGCCGCTGTCCCAGCCGCCGTCCGGCTCCTCCCTGTAGCAGTAGCCCACCTTGCGGCCCTCTACTGTGATGCGGTTGGTGGCGATACAGCCATCGGCGCCCTCCCAGTCGGGCAGCAGATGTTTCACATCTTCCGCCTTTACATGGTAGTTCCGATTACGGCCGGAGGCTTCGTACAGCTCTTTCCGCAGCATCTCCACCTGATAAGCCATATCTGTGATCTCATCCTCGCCCATCATCTCGCTGATGTCGTATTCCAGCGGGGCATGGACAAAGTCCGCCAGGGCCTTATTCATGGCGTCGTGCTCCTCCGGCGTAACCGTGATGCGGATACGGCGGGCGGGGGTGTTGTACTCGTCCAGATCCTGAAGGTTTACACTGCCACTGACGCTGCACTCCAGCAGGATGGCGGCCAGGTCGGTGACCACATCAATGGCGAAGTGGAAGTCCATCTCCACGCCATCGGAATGTGTAAACTCCAGGTACTCCACGGTTTGGCGAAAGTCCCAGTTCTGCTTGTCCAGACCGATCTTGGCGAAAATCTCGCTGAGGGGGATCTCCTCCTTTTTCTGATCCTCTAAAAATGCCACAAGGTTCAGACTGTCATCGGAACCTCCGATAAAGTTGCCCCAGTATTTTTTGATATACATTTTCCGCACCTCCTGTTCTGAATCCAGTCGATCAATGAGCTGATTCAAGTGTTCCAACCACTCAGGAGCGATCTCACCGCTATCCTCGTTCTTCCAAAGATCCACAATCTCACGGATGCCGTCCTCGTCCGGCACCTCGTTTTTGATGTCGGTGAGCTGCCGCAGCAGGAAGGCAATGGCTTCTTTGGATGCTGTGAAACCGGTGATTTTATCCCATATAGCTTCTTCATGATCGTAGTCCAGCTTGCTGTTATCCTTCCATTGGAAATACAGCTCAGCCAGAGCCATAGCGGTGTTATCATAGAGAAAGTCGATGTCGGAGAGATCTTCTCCCAACATACCTTCCTCTTTCATCAGTTCGATCATCTCACCCAGATCCATTACCGGATGCTCCGGTACATATTCATTTTTGAGGATGTTCAGTACATCCAGCCCTTCGTCACGCTCTAATGCTTTTATACCCCATGCTCCCATGTCGGCACCTCTCTTTCTTTATTTCGTATCAAGCTTCTATTGTCAATCATAGTTCTCCAGCCGAATGATAGGCCGATAAAAGTCATAATCTCCGTTTAGTTCATTGTCCTCCTGCACTTCCGGCTTACAGTGAGGCGAACAGGGTAGGAAACCGAGAAATGGGCCCAGCCCACCACAGATATTGCATCCGCCGTCACCGCCGCAGGTGGTAAGCCTATCAGCCTGCACCACTTCCCGCATATAGGGATCGTAGGCGATGGACAGGCCGAAGAAGTTGGGTTCCTCCATGTCATAGGGCCGGTTCTCATCCTCATCCATGTCCTCAAACCAGTGCAGATGCATGGAGTAGTCTAACCCATCTCCCCATGGGAACAGGGTCCGACATCCGCCGCCACACAGGTAGGCCCACTCGTCCGCCGTGGGCAGCGAAAGCCCCTGCTTTTCCAGCCTGGCAAGAAGCGCATCGTAGTCTGTGCGGTTATAGATCCAGGTCTGAAATCCATCTTCTGTCCGTTCTATGCGAGCCGACTGATGCAAGGTAAGACTGCTGCTGTCACTCCAGGCAAAATCACGGAATTCCTTCAGCCAGTCAGGGTGGGCAGTCAGCCTGGGATCGTCCATTTTGACTGGCTCCCAGTTAATTTCCTCCAGCTCCCGGCCCACCAGCATGGGTCCAATGGCCGCCTGCCGAACAGGAGCCATGCTTTCCCGGATCATCTCCTCCGGGTTCTGCGGTTCCATCTCCCACTCCTGGAACAGATAGTCCAATTCCTCCCGGCTCTCCTGATTCAGTCCCACGGCAAACTGCTCCCAGCCCAAGGTGACGGTATCGCCGGGGACAAAGACGAACTCCCGGCCATCTTTCTCGAAGATGCCGGTGATGCAGCTCTGACCCCAACGGTCAAAGGTATGTAGACCGAGAAAGGTCATATCATAATGAGCAGCCAGGCTTTCCATCAGCGCCTGCTTCTCGGTGGTATCCATTTGATTGAATTGGGGACGGGACAGTTTTTCGTTCATGGCAAGTCCTCCTTCGATTCGTTTTGCGTGTTCCAGCAGATAGCTCCGGCCATCCTGCTTGGCCCGTTCCAAGTATTGTGGAAGCAGGTCGGAATGGATGACATCCAGCGAGACCAGAACAGCGATCCGCTGGTATTCCTGAAGTTCAGGAGGGTAACAGTTGCGCTCCCAAAACAGCGGAGCGAACTGTTCCACACAGTCAGGACGCAGAGCGGGCATCGCCAAAAGCGCCCGACGGCTCACATATTCATTGGGGTCCTTTGCGAAATTCAGAATTATATCCCTGACTTCCTGACTACATGAGCATTCCGGCAGATAGGCGGCAAACTGCCACTTGGCCTCATTCTCATTGGAGGCTACGGCCCTGCGGCAGAGGCACTCAAACCATTGTGGATGGGAAGTGGTCTCCTGTATAACCCCCTCCGCTTCGTTGTCCCTGGCTATCAGATAGACCATCTCATCCAGCAGGACGCTGTCTGCCGTTTCTGCATCCATTTGGGTCAGCACATGGCAAAAGGCATCAAAAATATCATTCCATGCAGGGTAATCGACCTCCCACTCACCGCCAATCTCCTCGGTGTTTTTTCCGGGATAAGTGATTTCCTGCCACTGATGAAATTTTCTTGCCTGCTCTAGCAGGCACTCCCTGATGTCCTTTGCCATACGCTTACCTCACAATTCTCTGCACAGTTTTCCCAGTTCCAATGCCTGTTCCACAAGGTCCAGGAGCAGGCTGGAAAAATTCTCGGCAATCTCCTTCAGATCGGCATAGTCACAGTTACAGCCCCGGACTCTGCCGCTCTCCAAGTCGATAAATACGATACTCCCGTCACCCAATCCTCCGATTGGAAAGGCGGGACCGTGGTCATATTCGCTCATGTAATCCTCATAAGCCTCTTGAAAAATCGGGTAGGCTTTTTCCAACTCTTTCAGTGTGAAAATCCACGGCTCTGCCAAATAGCAGCCGCCGAAGTTCAAAAGTAGCCAGCGGTACTCTGCGGGGATGGGAGTATACCTGCTTTCAAATCGTTTCACAGCATCCTCCGGTTCTGGGCAGGTACCCTTTGTGAAGGGGCTTACTTTATAAGCAGTTTGAATTTTACTGCGGTTTTTTTCCAAATTCATGTCATGCATTGTATTTCCCTCACAGAGCATCCAGGTTTTCCTGTAAATCGCCCTGCATCAAGTGCTGGGCAATGGCTTGGTTCAGTGGCTTATGGGGGTGATAGGCTGCCTCCTCTACATCGTGCAGACACTCCTCCATCAGTGCCTCCGGAGAAATGCCTTCCCGTTTGCCATAAAGATGGCCGAAGGCATAGCACACGGACTTGAGAAAGCCGAAAATATAGTCATGATTTCCACGCATACTGGGCAGGTCATTGAACGAGCCCATGCCGCCGTATGCCCGAAGATGGTGGGCAACCTCATGGCGCTGGATCCAGTCCTGAATATCCCTCTCCAGCCAGTCAATCCAGTTTTGAAATTCTGGATGGTCTGCCAGAAGGATGGAGCGCAGACAGGTCAGAGCTTCGGTATAAATATCTGTCTGTTTCATCAGAACCCTCCTGATTCTTTTAACGCTCCATCATAGGTGTGGCTTTCCCAGATGGCCTCAAATTCCGCTTTCTCTATGACGCAGGCGTGGAATTCCTCGCCCCAGACATGGGCGTTCAGTTCCTCCACAGTGGGGACGGGCGTGATTTCAATAGCTCCATCGTAAAGGTCGGGTATGTTGCGGGTGCGGCCGTCCCTAAAGATGTCAATGGAGCGGAGGGCCAGCCGCTCATTTCCGGTATCCACTTCATAGAGGATCACCAATGGTTCTCCCTCCGGTGCGCCCTCCCAAAAAAGTTTGATGTACTCGATCATCTCGATTCCCTCATCGTATCATTTGAAATAATAATACCAATTCCCGCCAAATTCCCGGTCACATTCCTCCTGGGAGGCAAAGGTGCAGTCCTTGATTCCCTCAATGGGGTAATGACGCTTTATCAGCTGCCCTCTGTGATAGGAATTGATCTGTTCCGTCAGGCCGCTCCGCCGCGCCGTCTCTAATTGTGCATCGGTGGCAAAGATGTAGGACACAAAGTAGTTGTCCGGCTGGATGTAGCAGCCAAACTCAATGGCCTGCTGGATGTCATCGAAGTGGTGTTTCACATTCTCCATGCAGGCTTCTATTACTTTTTGCCATACGAACTCCTGCTCCTTATTTCTCATGTTCCACCTCTCCTTTGCCCAGATAAGTCCGCATCGTTTTTTCATTGTCACAGGCCGCTCGGATCATTTTGGACAACAGCATCAGGTCATCGATGTATTGGGAGTATACGCAGAACACATCTTCGTCGGAGTCGAAGTGAAACAGATCCACGCCGCTGTTATTTTCCTCGAACTCCTGGATCACGCCCCGGGCAAGCCGCTCCCAGTCCTCGCTGTTGCCAATCAGTCCCAGCCGTCGGAATTCCTCTGTCCGGAACCCGTCACTGATTTTCAGCAGAAGGGAGATCGCATAGGGGTGGTGGGGGATGAGAAAGAATGGCGCGATCTGCTCCAGCTTCGCCCAAATTTTGAAGGGCGGGCGCGGATCAGGTATCCATGGCAAGATTTCCCATTCGTCCTCCGGTCGGTTTCCGTATTGGCAAAGGTCTTTCATAGTGTTCTCCTCATTCGATGTCGTTTCGTTCTTCTTTCACATCCAGTGGAGCGCCGTCCAGAGATGTGATCTGTGACAGTTCTGTTTCAGTCAGATTCTTCAGGAAAATGCAGTATTCGTCCGGGTGGCCTCCCACAAATTCCATTTTAGGCATTCCGATCTGCTGTGGGTCGGTGATCCACAGGCAAGGCTCTCCTGTTGCCCAAAACCGAGTCAGAGTAAGAATTTGGCCGTTGTAAATTACTTTCTGCTCCATCCTCATCCCTCCTGTAACTTCTTCAGCAGTTTCACGATCCGCTCCCGGTTCTTTGCGGTTTTCATGAAGGTGGGGAGATGGTCAGCCTGGGTCATTTTCGCTCTTCCCATCGGCTTTTCCCGCAAATCGGCACTGAGATAGTTGATCAGATAGGCAAGGTGCTCCCGGTTGAGGGCCCAGACTGGCTTACCCTGGAAGGAGGTCAAAAACCAAAGTTCCAGGCCGAAATAAGGTTCTCGTCCGTCCTGAATATCAGCAATATAGGAGAAAGCCTCTGCTGTTTTATGAACTTCTCCCGACATGGTTGTTCCACAATAGGGACAGGCCACATGGAGAACGGAAAAGTGCTTCCTTTCCTCATCTTCAATATCCACCCGGTAGTACCTGCCGCAGTTTTTGCACTGGTTATGGACATCGTAGCGGTAAATCGTCCGGTCACGGGTCTCCTGATGGCCGCAACTCAAACAGCGGAAATAGGCGTTATCCTCATCCGCTGTCACCACACCCGCGCCGTGGCACTTGGGGCATTTCACCTGAATGCCGGAGGTCAGGGCGTTGTATGCACTGTATGTAAAGTAGGGTTTATCGACGATTCGGCTCATGCGCCCACACACTCCTTTCATCCGTCTTTCTCTAAATAAAATCCCCATACGCAGTTGGAGAACTCTCCAGCAGCAAAGCGGTGGATCTGCCCATCAATCTCTACCTGCCAGACCTCGAAGGTATGGTCTTGGTGATAGATGGGGTCTTTGATTTTTACCCGCTTGCCGGTGGTTTGCCAGTCGTAGTCAAAGATGTTCACACCGAACAATTTGCATTGACCGTCCGGGCCAAAGGTTTCATATTCCCAAGCCATGTGATGCCTCACAATTCCGTGCGCTGCCAGCCGTTCAGCCGCTCCTGCACCGCATCAATCTTCCAGCCTTCGCCCACACGTTTCATAAGAAAGCGGCGGTCAAAGCCGATGTTTTTCTCCCTGGTGTAGATGTAGAGCTTGTTTTTGGTGATCTGCTCTGCGTCAAGGAATTCTTCCCCGTTGTAGGTGCCCTGGGCGCTGTATGAGAGGCCCAGAGGTCGATAGCCCGGACGGGGCTTTTCGTTCACATACTTCTCCCAGATCGCCAGCAGGCGGGGCACCGCCTCAGCATCTTCAAACCCGGCCTGCTCCATATACTGCTCCCATTCTGTCATTTCGGCAAAAAAAGCGGACAAGATTCTGCGACATTCCGCCGCCGCCTGTTCATCCAGCTGGACGGGCTTTTTGGCCTTTTCCCGCTGGAGCCGGGAGAAGTGTTCCATCTGCTCCTTGGCAAATTGCACATGGGCCACCGGCTTGATATAGTTGTTGCCGGCGATGGCCAGCAGGCCCTCGTATGTCACAGCGGTATGGTCAATCTGGATGTGGGAGAGTTTGGAGATGGAGGCTGCCTGGAGCAGACCGGCATCATCCAGCCCGGTGCGGTTAAGGGTCAAAAGATCCAGCTTGCAGCCTTGCAAGGCGGACAGGCCCCTGCCGTGAATGGCGAAATTGCCGTCCAACAGCAGATAGCGTAGCTTTGGCATAGCGGAAAAGACGGGGAAACAGGCGTCAGTGAGCGCGCCGTCCTCCACACCGAAATTCACCATGCTTTTGTGCCCGGCAAAGGGGGCAAGCAGTTCATCCGTCGCCGGATAATCTTTCACATGGAATCCCACCAGGCTGTAACCGGCCAGCCGCTCCATGAGTTCCATGGTCAGCTCCGGAATTTCAAATTTCTTTTCTCCGTCTAAGGTCAGGACACCGTTTTCCCAGTCCGCTGTCGCGCCCGTTTTGGTAATTCCATAGCGTGCCTCCTTATTCCTGCTCTTTGTAACTGGCTTCAATGTCGATGAAGCGCACATACACGGCGCAGACTTCGCCCTTGGCGTCATAGCCGAAGTAGACGGGATAGTAACCGTCACCCCAGCCGGAAGCGAAGATGGGCAGGTTGCAGTCCGTGTCCGGCACCGTCCAGTTGAGCCAGTCGCCGTAGTCCCCCTGATATTTTGGGTGGGCTTGGGCGTTTTCCTCCAGTAAGTCACAGAACAAGTCGTTGTAGGGGTCGATGTCCGGGTCCACCTCCAGCCGCTTGGCCCAGTATGTCTTGAAGGCCGCCTGGGTCTGGATGTCCGCAATACACCCCATCCCGGCATCCACGCCGAAACCGAAGTAGTCGTCATCTCCCAGCGCCGTGTCCAACTCCTCGTTGCCCACCATGCCCAGCTCATAGCGGACAGGCTTCTTCTGAGAAACCTCCACCTTGACGCAGGCGTAGCGGTCGCCGTATTGTTCGCTGGGTACCACGCAGATTTTCACGGGATAAGTTCCGGCGGGGATCGTTTGAAGGAACGGCAGAGTGTCCTCCAGTTCCACCAGCGGATCACAGGCGAAGATCTGCCCGGTGGGGAAATGGACGGCGCCGATGTCCAGTACATCCACCGCCATGTTCCCAATCACTTTCTCTGTGAAATGGGCCTCCAAGTCATCTTTACAGGTCAGTTTATCCTTGATTGCTTCGTATTTGTTCAGCCATTCAGTTATAGGCATATCAGTTTCCTCCTGTTGATTCTGTTTCTTGATGTACAGACTCTTTGAGCCATCCCAGTAGCAGTTCACACACCGGCCATCCTGAAAATGATGGCCACAATTCGGGTAGCCATAGAGAATATGGGCACATTCCGGGCACAGCCCCATCATCTGTGAGGAGCCTTTGAAAAACAGGCTGCCGCACTCATCACTAAGGGCCAGTTCTTTTTCTGCCATAGGGCTCACCAGTCCCGTTCCCGGATGGCCTCCTCGGTGTCAATAGGGATGCCAAACCACTCCAGAATGTAGGCCACGGTTGCCGCGATACATTCCCGTGCCACCGTTTCGATCTCGCTGTCGTGCTCGTCAAACTCCTCCTGGAGATCATTGATGCCGCAGACCGCCTCGTCCAGTGTTTCCTGCACCACTTCGGTGTCGGTTTCGCCGCTTTCCAGCAGGTCGATGACCTTCTGAAGCTCGTCCTTTACCTTGTCTACCAAAAAAGCAGGATAGTAATTGTCCTGATACATCTCGTCCAGCAGTTTGTAATTGGGGTCAAATGCTTTCATCGTGATTTCTCCTTTCTCATTCAAACATCAAACCGTATGATTCGGTCAGGCTTCCGTCGTCCTCGTGAAATATACACTGATACAGAGGCTCACGCTGGGTTGCTTTGCGGAACCGCTCCAGAACCGGAGCCAGCGGCTCACCGTTAGGGATGCCGAGGGCATCAGACACCTGTTGCAAGCTGTCCATATCCATATCTTCCAAGTTACAGTTGCGCTGTCTCTGCCCATACTCCTCCAATGTTTTGGAATCTACATACTGCTTTGTGTCACAGCAGTCGTGCCAGCAGATACAGCTCACAAGCAGGGAAAAGAGGTCGTCCATGCTCTCGGCCAGACGGCCTGCCTCCCCTTCGCTGCTGTAATATCCAATGGAGCCATCTTCCAACAGGTGGTATTCTCCGCCGGAGCCATCTCTGGCAAAGGCCATGCCGGGCAGGGAAAAGGTGCATCGGCCTTCTGCGTCATCCCGCGGGGATAACTCATCCAGCAGGAAGAAGTCAAACAGCGAATCAAATTCATCCGCCAAATCAGGGTTTTCATGTAATATCTTCAAATAGTCCATAGCCGTTTTCCTCCGTTTACGGTTCTTGGGTCATTTTGCGAAGCTGTTCCAGCCACAGCGTTTCTTCCATTATCTCATCATTTTGGTAAAAATGGTCTTTGTCGCGGGCCAGATGATCGGCAAGCGGAGCCGCATCCACAGGAGTGCAGACTGTGAAACTGTCCCGATCCGCCCCCTTGATCTCCCGGTTGAGGTAGTACACCCGCTTGGCATCGCGGGAATACCAGTGCCCAAGCAGCTCCCAGGAAGTCAGCTCTGCTTTTGGAAGCTGTTTGCCGTAGGCATAGATCCGCTTCTCATCTCTGGCAAAATAGGTATCACCCAACGAGCGGAAAGAGGAAACTTCCGCGCCCTTGATGATCTTCACCTTGCCGTCTCCGTTGTGGAAGTAGACCTGTCGGCTGTCCTTTGCATATCCCTGGGGCGCACCCGAATCGTTCTGGCCGTTGTCTAATACCTGGAAGGCTGCCAGCTCTACATCTGGTATTCTCCCGCTGGTGGTGTAGACAGCTGTTTTATCCATCGCGTAGGCATAGTTTAACACCCGAAACGACGCCGGGTCTGCTCCACGCAGGCGAATCCCGCTGAGAAAGCAGGCCGTAGAGGATTTTCCCCAGTAATGCCAACAGCAGAAGTCTTTGGGCGCAATACCCTTCAACAAGCCGTTTTCATATAGACCGGAGAAATAGACCGCTCCATCCCGAAGGAAAAATTCGTTGTCCACCGGCTCTGTGTTGGTGAGCGGTTGGAGCATTTCTCCGTGCTCGGCTGTGATGCTCAACTCAATCTCATCGTCGCTGTAAACTAAGTAGAGTTCATGAGGGTCCTTTCTATCGAAATGCAGTTCAATGTCACAATATTTGAGAATCAAAGGTTTCCCGTCGCTTCTCATGGTGGAAACGGCATCGGGATTCCCGAAGATTTCTATGACCTCATCCTGCGACATTCCGAATTTCAGCGGTAAAATGTCCCGTGGATTCTGCAATATTTGATTGCGCCAAATCGTAAAGTCCTGTTTCATAGTTTTTCGTCCAGTGCCTCCACAGTTTTCATGGCAGCGGAATCAAATTTGCACTGCCGCAGTTCCCGTTCGATCAGGGCAAACACATCTGGAAAGCACTCAATCTCATCCTGGTACTCATATTTCGCATACAGTTTCCCATACTCCGAGATCCAAACCTCTGTCGGGTAGTAGTAGCCGATGTGACCGATGGGCTGGCACTTCTGACCAGCTGCCTGCTCGATCTCCGCCAGCTCACAGCCGGACATATCCCGGAAATAGGCGTCCTCCAAATGGTTTTTAATTCCGTTGACCAGGTAAGGGAACAGAGCAAACTCAAAGTCAGCCGCCCATTTCAGCTTTTTCTGCGCCAGGTACCACTCGTAGCACAGGCCGAAATATTTGCGGTAAAACCGCTGGGTGGTCTTCATCATCGGGACGCCATGATCGGCGTAATACTTCTCCGCAATGGAAATATCCACACTGCGGCCTTCCTGCCATCCGGCGTACTCCATCAGCTGCTTGACCTTGCTGCCCAGGTCGCCAGAGATAGGGATGCGTTCTTTGATCATTCAATTCACCTCCTGTCTGCTGCGAATCAAAGTTCATTTGGATACCCGATCTTGTCCAGGCCCGCCTTGATTTCTTCCCATTCATTGCGCTTGGGGTTCAGTGCAGCGACCAGTTCTTTTGTTACCGGCCCCCCATCAGCAAGCTGGCGCACAGCCTCCAAAGGCAGGTCTGCTGGGTAAAACCACTTTCCATACTTCACATAGGTCTGTGGATTGCCATCAATCGTGGGGAGCAAATCCTTGGATGCATCCTCGCCGTCCATGGGATTGCAGTTCCAGGTGGTGCCATCTTCCGTCCAGACGCAGAAGGTGCTTTTCATCTTTTTGACTTCACGGCTGCTCATGAGTTTTTGCAAAGCAGGGGGCATCCCATCTGTCAGGTCTTCGATACGGGGAAGTTTTTCCTCCCAGTCGTAGAGTTCAGAATCCACGCCGTTAATCACGCAGCCTTCGGGCGCGAATAGGACAATCATACTCTGGTCGCTACCATCGGTGGCAAAGAATGCCTCCTTGCCTTTTCGCCATGCGGGGTTGTATGTATAGTGGCGGATGAAGCTCCATTCCTCCTCCACCATGATGATGTCCAAAGCCGCCAGCCCTTTGCAGAAGTTTTTCAGGCGCTCCGCATTGGGAAGGCCAGATAAATCTTTTGTGGAAATCATGTGGTTATCCTCCTGTTTTTCATCACCACAGCCGGTCGATCTGGGTATATATCATATTCGGTTCTCTGTCCATAAAACTGGTCAATGCGTCGGTGGGTTCTGTAAGCGGCATCACATTCAAAATGTCCAGCACATAATACCAAATCCCTGTGTCCCAGTCTCGAAACCTCCCATTGCAGATAGCCCGACCATAATCACCAGGAATCAAATCCAGTGCCAGCTCATTGAGGGGCTGTTTTTGCCCGGTCTTATCATAGGTATATCGCTCCGGCATCGCACCAATATGCCAATCATAGCGGTAACGCACCTGGATTCCGGACTCCTGCTGAATCAGTTCAAAAGAGTGAACCCGCATTGTGCCATTAAGCTTCCATTCCATCAGCCTGCGACAGTCCTTATTGATCTGAAATCCATCGGGCCTCTGTAGGATAGATACAAAGTGTGTAGGCAGGCCAAAGGAATAATAAGAGAAGAAGTCTTTCGGCAGCCGCATCGCTCTGGGATACTGGTTTCGCTGTGCGGCGGCGTTTCCTCCCCGGCAGTCTTTATACCATTGCAGGCGGATCTGCTGGATCAGAAGTGTGGGCAGATATTTTTCTCTTTTTCGTTCCTCAGCTCTCATGTGTAATACAGAAAATATCCTTGTTCAAATCAAAGTAGATTACCAGCAGCTCGTCTGTGATCTCCGGGTTGAAGGACAGATCCATGATGAACACTTGTTGATCCATTTCGTCATCCACCAGACTACCAAACCGCTTGAGTTTCAAAAAGTCCACCATCTCGGCAAAGGACAGCTTGGATGGGGCGGTTCCCGGAAAAAGTTCCGCCGCAATATCTGAGCCTACATCGTCCCGGTGGAACTCCATGAAAAATGTCACAACGCTATGGTAGCGACTGTCCTCGTCCGCCAGCGCCGCTTTGATGGCGGTTTTGGCCTTCTCCGCCAATTTCTCCGCCTCATCCAGCATTTCTCCCACCGCATCCATGGCAGCAGGATCGCCGGTCAGTTCTTCCTCTACATCGAAGATAAAGGGTAGTCCCGATTCCTCGGGAAAGTTGAAGATTTCCTCGCCGGGTGTATATGTAAAATCAATGCGTTTACAGTTCAGTTTCATAATATTATCCTCCTTACCCCTCAATGTTGGCAGTTTTGAGGCCCTTTTTCAAGGAGCCGTAGACTGTCACTGCATGGTCGGTGAACATCTCGTCGCAGTCAAACCAAGCGGTGAAGCTGCCGCCGGAGGTGACGGACAGGCTGGTCATGCTGATTCGCCGGGCAAGTTCTTCCTCCGTAATGGGGTCTGTTTCCGGATCACGGGGATTTTCCTCATCCTGAGAGAGCCAGTTGTTGGCCAGCCCGGTCAGGTTCTTGGCTGCAAGCTCTCGCATGGCCTTGTCCCAGGTTTCACAGTCGGCCAGCAGCTTCTTGGCGGCACTGCGGGCGCGGGTCCAGGAGGGCTTGCTCTCGGCATTGACCTCAAGGGAAAGAAGCACATCCTTTCCGCGCCACTGGATCTCACCCTCAAAGACATCATGGTCCTTGTCCAGTGTCAGTTCTCCCAGCACCTGGTCCTGGATCACGACCGGCTTGTGGTACTCGTCCAGAACGGTCTGAAGTTCCGGGCAGTCCTCATGGGCCTTGACCACCTGGGAGATACACCAGGGCCACGCCACCAAATCCTTTGCCCATTCTTCTTTCATCCGGCGGATCTTCAGGCGGCAGATCTGCTCGTTTTGAAAGCGTTCCCAGCCCTTATCGCTGTTTCGTTCCTCGTCTGTGACTGGCCACTCCAGCCGCTCCTCTTTGGTGGTAACTTTGCCGGTGTCACAGAACACCATGCCCAGCGTCACAACGGTCATTTGCCAAAAGCCACCCTTGTTGTTATATCCGCCCCCGATGCAGCGATTGATCAGAGCGACCACTTCCTGCTCCTCGGGCTCGTACATCTCATAAAATTCTTCAAACATAGATCATTCTCCTCATCCCTCTATATGATTGTGGTATTCCTTTTCAAGCTGGGTGTACCACCGTTTCAGCATGGTTTCCAGACTGGTCTTTCCTTTCCGATCATAAAAAGCAAGGAACTTGTCCAGCAACTCAGGAAACAAATTCTTACCGGTATTTGTCAAGTCCTGATTGAGATAGACCATCCGCAGGATACGGTCATACCGGTCCAGAGGGTTCTTTTTCAGCAGCTCCTTTTCAAAGCAGAAGCGCAGGAATACCACATTCTCGTCGTAGAAGTCCTCCACCACTGCTGCTCCAATGCTGGTGTAGGTGATGTCGTACACCAACCGGCTCCAGTCAAATTTCTCGGTATAGAGCAATTTCAGCGCCTTCGCCCAATGTTCCTCCGGGATCACCAGCATCCTGTGCTGGGCGGTGCTGGAGTAGCCGCGGTAGACGGGTTCCGGCTGCCCCAGCAGTTCACTCACACTGTCGGCGTAGACGAAGCACAGCGCCTCATCGAACGGGCCACCGATGAAGTTGCCATTGCAGTACAGCATATAATTCTTGGACTTGGCCGGAGAGTAAGAGAGGTTGTATTCCTGCGAATCCAGGATTTTATGTACTTTGTTCAAAAAATCTATTGATGTCATCGGTTTGCTCCTTATTCCTCAAACTCGCCCTCGATCATTCCATTGAGATATTTTCCGGGATCAGCGATAAATTCCTCCCATTTGGCCAGGGGATGGAACTCCTTGTGCTCGATGTCCAGATACCACAGCTTTTTGTCCCTGGGGCTCCACAGCAGCAGGTAGTCGCTGTAATTGTCCATGGCCGCCATGAGGGAGAGCAGCCTTTTTCGTTTCCAGGTCATCTCCTGCACATCCATGTAGGCGTACAGCTCCGCCCATTTCACCCACTCCTGCTCCGGGAATTCCAAACGCAGGGGGCCGGTCTTCAAGTATTCCACCAGCTTGGCGGGCAGTTTATAGGGCATGAGCTGCCGGATCTTTTCCTGCTCATTGTGCCAGTCCTCCGGTTCCAGGGCTTTTAAGTAGTCGGCCAGCTCCTGATTTTTGTTCTGCACCGCCACGGTGTAAGGCCGGTCGCCGTATTTGTCGGCAATGGTGATGTCGGCCCCCTGTTCCACGAGCCAGCGCACCATAGGGAAATCGTTGGAGCGGGCGGCCTCGGTGACAGGGGTGGAAGCATAAGGGAACACCATGTCCGGCTTGTGGTAATTGATGTCTGCACCTTTTTCCAGCAGGAGTTTGGCAAGTTTGGCCTCTCCATCAGACACAGCGGCCCGAAATGCCTCGCCGCCAAACTTGTCCACTGTGATCCCGGCTTGCTCCAGCACCGGGATATTCTCCGGGCGCTTGCCCCAGCGTACTTCCTGGAAGGCACGCTCTTTCTGCTTCGGGCTGAGTTTTACGGCCTGTCCAGCAAAGAGGGTGACCACCTCCGGCCCACAACAGCGGGCAGCGGTGAGCAGCAGGGGCTGTTCCTCTGCCAGACCGGGATCAGCTCCATGCTCCAGCAGGAAGTGAATCATAGGCACATCGTTCCGAAAAACCGCGATTTCCAATGGCATCAGCTTGATGTATTCGCTGAGCTGGATAGGAGCACCCAAATCCAGCCCGCCTTGGAGCAACGCCTCCAACTTGGGAGTGTCATGGTCACAGATGGCGGCAGCCGTTTCCGGGAGGGTCTCCCAGCGGCCAATATATGCAATTTGGTACATAAGGCACCCGCTTTCTCGTCTTGTACTCATTCATCCCCGAACCGCTCAGCAGCATCTTTGTAAACAGTAATACTTTCTTCCACTTTTACTTTTTCGCTGCGAATACGGAAGTAGTCCCGCAGAATGCTCTTCAGTTCCGGGTTTTCTACCTTGCGGGGCAGCAGGCTGATGAACATTTCGTCGTAGCTTCCATATAGCACACCGCTCCGGTTGTAGGTCTGCCATGTCACCGTAGGTTTGCGGCCCTCCGGGTCCTTGGCCAAATCAAAGAGCCACCGCTCATCCAGATCCACATAGCGTTCAATCATAAACCTTGTGTCATAGGTTCCATAGCTATAATTCCCCCAGAAAATCAGAGCGATCATTCCATCCGGCCCCAGGCGTTCATAGGTCCAGCCTTCCGGATAACAGCGGTAATGGAGCATTCCCAGCGCATGGAACAAATAGCCTTTTTGCGGCGTATCCAGAAGGGGCGAATAGGTCTCGTACACCTGCTCCTTGGGCTGGGTGATGATCGCCTTCATAAAGACCGGCATCAGCCAGTTGCCGCCGTAGCGTTCATTCAGCTCATCAGCCAATGCTTGCAGTCGCTCATCCGGGTTGCGGATCAGGGAGGCGGTCAGCACCACAGCGGGAATTTTCTCTTTTTCCTTGGGTGTGGCATCCCAAATGCGAAGCCCGTCCGTGATCCACCAGGAGGTACAATCATCATCAGAATAAACAGGCGTGCGTTTCAGCTGGGCGATCCGCTGGGTGTTTTCCGCCAGGAAGCGGTAGACCTCCAGCATTTTAGGCGAGGCTTTCCCCAACATCAAATGGAAACAGAAGTTCAGTTGTTCTATATCCAGCGGCTTTGTGTCCCCCTCGTCCAGCAGCTTGGAGAGAGTCTTCAGAATAACTGGGGCGATCTGCTCCGATACACAGTCGGAACAGGCATCCGACATGATATTGCTGCCCATCCATTTACCCTTGACCAACTTGGCCCACAGTGGGGCAGCAGGGGCATACTCCAGATGCGCCAAGGCCTTCTGAGCAGCCGTTTTGTACTTGCCCTTTTCTGTATTCACAAGCTGGAACAGCAGTTCGGCGTTTGCTTCATCCTTGCCCAGCTCCAAAATGGCCTGTTCTCGCTTTACGCCCTTGGGGGGCAGTTGTTCCAAAGTCATCATTCATTTTTCTCCTATCCCACAATGGTGGTTTCCTTGACGGCCAGATTGTCGTAATTCATAGCGATCAGCTTCTCGGCGGCCTCCGGGGTACACATGAATCAAGTGCTCTCGCCCCAGGCGTCCATCCTTGTGACGGTGAAGAAGTCGGTTTGGGCAGAAGCAGGTTCTCTTGCGTCAATATAGTAATCGGAGTAGAGATACACCAGATCGACCTCTCGCTCCGGTAGCCACTTGGCCCGGCGCGCACGCGGTTTACCATTTTTCAGAGTCTTTTCTCTGGGGTTCTCAAACCACGCCAGTTCCTTGAGCTTCAGACCGGTGAAGGTATCCATGAGCCGCTGGGCAATCTCCCGGTGGGTGAATACTCCGCAGTCCCAGGAGCCCATCAGCCATGTCTTTATAAAGTCGCCCACCTTGCTGCCGGGAGCAGGCGGCCCATAGACGCTCTCATCCGCCCACATGACCTCCAGCTTTTCACATTGATCTGGCCGAGGACAAGACTGCTTATTGCCATAGCGGTACATGATATTTACATAGCCATAGTCTTCTCCGGTTCGGTCATGACCGACGGCTTCTACTTTATAGGCAGTTATGGACATTGCAGTTCCACCTCCTGAGCCAGTACAAATCCGCACAGTCCAAGGGATGAGTCGATGACAAATACCCGGATGTGCTCCCGTTCCATGCGCTTCCGCAGTTCCTCGATACTGCAGCAGGCGGGAAAGCCGTAAGAGATAGTCCCGCCCAGCAGGTCTTTGTACTGCTGGAAAAACCCATCCACGGTAATCTCTTCCATACCAAAGAGGATGTTGTCCTGAATCACATTTTCAAACCAGTGGGCCAGCAGGCCGGTGAAGCGAACGGATACTTTCTCTCCGGCCTCGGTCTGGGTATCCATGTGCAGGGTATGGGCTTCAAAGTCAGCGCAGTAGCGCAGGACTCGGTTGTCGTGCAGATTGTCAAAGGATTGAATTACCATACTCATGCCAATTCCGCGTCCAGTATCTGGACGGGTTTTCCTTTCTCATTCACATAGTAAAGGGCGATATAGTCGATGCCATCCCGCTTGACCTGCTCCCAAGGTATACGCTCACCGTTGATTAGTTCCACAGTATCTGCCTCGTCCGGGTCGAAGTCTTCTTTTTCGTCTTCATAGTCGATACTGTAACCCAGCTCCAGCACCAGTTTGGAGGCAGGGATTTCGTACCGCTTGAGGGGACGGTGTTCCAATTCAGATGGATTATGTTCATCGCAAAACATATTGTCGTAGCCATGCCGTCCACCGTCAAAGATGACGAACTCCTCGCCGCTCTCCGGATCACGGGCTGCCACCAGTCCGGGAGCCGGAGAGCCATCTACAATATAGGATTGGGGCTCTCCTTTCACCGTGAGCAGATCTCCGTAATACCAAACCTCCAGCAGTTCATTGCCGGTGGTGGAACAGAGTGTCACGGTGGGCAAACGCTTCTCCGCCCACTCTTTCACATGGCCGGTGAGCTAGGTGGGATATTTCTCAGTCATCATAGTCTTTCTCCTCCTATTTCAATTTCAGTACAAATCCCCAGATGCTCACTACGATCAGGAGGACACCCAGCAGGAAGAACACCACCCGCCGGTATCCTCTGCTGTGGCGGTGGGCATCTCGCGTACCAGTGGGATTGCAGAGCCAGTTCCAGTTGCGGATCGCTCCAATTAAAATCACGGCCCCGATGAGCACCGAGGCAATATACCAATGCTCTTGCAAAAATGCTGTGACCTGTTCGCTGTTCATTCTACTTCCTCCTCACGCAAATACCTGCTGGTATTTCTCTTTCAGTTCCTTGGGCGCCGTCTTGATGACCTTGCTGCCGCCGTTTTCAGAGGCTGTGCCCCAGATGGCCCAGAGCACATCACGCCACAGGTAGGCCAGCGCCCTTTTGTTGCTGCCGGATTCTTCCGACAGGTAATATTCCAGATGCCCCTTGATCTCCAGTAGCGCATCCAGGCTCTCCTCATTGGCGATCAGGGTGCGGAACTCCTTTGCGGGCTTCAGATTCTGCATGGACTGGACACCGTGGACCAGCACCGGCAGGGACTGAGCAGTAAACCCGTACTTCTTAAAAAAGGTGTGAATAAACTTTTCTTGCAAAGAGGAGTGCTCGTCATCACAGCGATCCAGGTAATCGCACACCAGCCGCCACCACTTCGGCCCTTCCAGTCCCAGGGCAAACACGGCAAAGGTGCCAGGCATGGCGCAGGACTCATCAGAGAGGTTGTTGTACCACTCGTCCTCCTGCATGGCCAGCCGAGCATAATTCTCCATCCGGACATGGAGACGGGGATACCGCACCGCACAGGCAAAAAGCTGATGGACACCCTTCTTGGGCAGGCCGGGGATGGGCAGGTAGATCTTCTCTGGTCCGCGAAACTCGATGGAGTAGCTGCGGGGGAACTCCGGCTGCTCCAAAATCTCAATCAGATAGCTGAGAGCCTCCTCACAGGCCCCCTCGCCGCAGTCCTTGGCGGTAATGCGGATGGTGGCGAAAGCGTCGTTAGCCGAGGCGGTCAGGTGCTTTGTTTTCCGCTTTTGGATATTAGGCGGCAATTTGCCGCTACCATTGGTTTTCAGTTCCTTTACCATGTCAGGACGAATCTGGGAAACCAGGCCAAGGATGTGTTCAGTGGTGAGGGATTCAAAACTCTGCCCATACACCGTATGGCAGATCGCCACATAGCAGGCAAAGCGCAGCAGACCTTCATCCACATCCTCCGGATGCAATTCTGGCAGTACTGTACAGGGCGGGAAGACGGTAAAGCCATCATCCCGCTCTCCCACAAGGAAGAACCGCTCCTGCACCTGCTTTTCTATGTACTTCTCCAATGTATAGCGGATCTCTTCCCAGCCAACCAGCCGCCGCATGGCATCGCATAGGGAAACAGCAACATCGCAGGGAAATTCCTTCAACGGCAGACCGGTCAGATACCGCTCCAGCAGTTGATCGGGAAGAAACGGTGTCCCGTTGTGATTTCGCACTACGGTCGGGTAGGCGGAGTGATTTTCACGGGCGGTGCCATTCAGCACATCCTGAATGCAGAGATCCGCCTCTGCCAGCACCTCCGGGGAGGTGTCCGGCTTGTGGATCAGATAGTAGCGGTCATGTACGCCGTCACGCTTTGGTAAGCTCATGGCAAGGTCTCCTCTCAGGTCTGCTGGTGCTGCATGGATACGATCTGGCAGTCCGAGCAGAACTCCACATAGAGCGTGCCCTCCGCACAATCAAACACCGTATCCCACTGGATCTGAGCCAGATACTTCATGGGTTTGCCGCAGTGGGGGCAGGTGGTATATTCCGCGTCCTGCACCCAGTTGGCAAAGCCGCCGATGGTGTTCACATCCTGGCAGGCCGCGCCGTAAAACAGGGGCACAGGCGCTTCGCCCAGCACAAAGGGATTTTCCGTGAGGGCCTTGTAGTCCTCGGAACTGACATAGCAATCCGTCTTCTCCGCCCCGTCAAAGAGTTCGGAGGGGAAGACCTCCACGCCGCCATCCAGGGTGAACCGGTTGAAGGCGGGGCCTTTGAGAAATCCCACACAGCTGGGGCAGCAGGTGGCGGTCAAGATGCCGTCCAGTCCCAGGAACCGGAGCCGCTCATCCCGGCCGTCCAATACCAGCATGTCCACCATGCGCCCGCCACAGTGGGGGCATGTGTCCTCCCTTGCCCGGCCAATGCGGACGGGAGATTTCTCATCGGTGGTTCCTTTGACCATAGGATAGCAAGTGTCGAAGTTGAGTTGGATTTTCTGGCCCTCCTTGTTGAAGGTCCAGCCTCCGATCTGCGCATAGCTGGATGGGTCCACATAGAGGCCCTTGCGCCAGGGCCGGGGATTTCGCTCCAGCTCCAGCAGCGTCTCCATTGCCTTGTCATCTCCCTGCATAGCAAGGCAACTCATCAGGTTGGAAGCCGCGCTGGAATATTCCGCAGACAACAGCGCATGGATCAGACCATCCCGCACATCGGCGGGAGCGTGATAATAGATTTCACACGGCCAGAACACCTCTGCGGCCAGTGCCACTCGCTGAATCTCCGGGGTGATGGCATCATGGTAGCCAAGCAACTGCCAAAAGTCGGTGAACTCCGGGTCCTCCATATCAGCCAGCCTCTGGATGTTCTGGATCAGGTTTTTCTGTTTCTTCGTGATTTGTTCCGGCGTCCAGGCAAGAGCAGCTTGCCGTTCTTGCTCGCACTTACATTTCCAACACAATCCCTCATAACCCAAGGGGGTTCCACAGCTGGGGCAGGTATATTTCAGACTCATGTTCTCATACTCCTTTCAGGCAATAAAAAAGCCCCACGCCGCACTGTCATAAAGACAGGCTGACGCAGGACATGAAGAAGCCGCGTTGAAGGAGCCGCATCCACCAGCAGATGTAGTTTCTTCAACAACCAAAATATTTTTTTCGTATCTTAAAGCAGCAAATTGCTGTCCAATATATTGATTCATCGCAACACCCTTTTTATTCACATAGCATTGTCTTTTATTATACCACATATTGTTTTATTCGGGAATATTTTTCTTACCCTAAGTTGTTTTATATTCACCAAAAATTGATACGCATTAACCTCACACTCACCTTCTTTTTTTATAGATAACTGTCTAATTTTTTCTCTGATTATTATATTTCTTCAAGTGATACCTTCTCTTCATATGTCATATTGCCATATCCCATATGCCACCAAGAAAACAAACTGATCCCTTGGTGGCGTATCTTTTAGCTGCTGTCTATCAGCGTATACAAAAGACTGCTTTTTCCTCCGTTTTCACGCCACCTCTGTTCCTTTTTTATAAGCCCAGCCTTTACCAGATCCTGAATCGCCCGCTCTACAGTTCTCCGTGATAGGTTTAATTCCTTTGCGATAGTACCAATCGCAGGATAGCATTGTCCGTCTGTATTACTCCGGTCTTTCAAATACATATACACAGCTTTAGCCCGATGAGGCAGATCTGAAGAATAAATTTTAGAAAAATAAGCCATCTGTTCTCCTCTCTGCTAATCAGTTCTAAGAGGTAGTCTTCGAGTAGCTGCCTTATGCTGTTTTTCCTTCGCTGTCTCTCCATGAGCCTTTCCCCCTAAAAAAGAAGCCTCCTCCAACTTTCCGCTTTCAACAGATCCCCTCCATAAGTATTCCTCATCAAAATCAGACCGCCTTACTATTTCCTCCTCCAATTCCAATCGGTCAGCATATACAACCTCTCTTGCTGCCTGTTCCGGGACTTCATAAACCTCCTCAAACCGGATACCCCATTTTAAAAACAAAGGAAGTCTTGTCTTCATAGGGCATACCCCTGTCTTAGCAAGAATGAAATTCCCTTTTGGCAAGGTCTTTAACTCCTCCGGCGCCATTAATGGTCTGCTCATCATTTGCAGGCTCTGGCTGGGGTCATTTTTTCCTCTGGATATAGAACCAGACAACACCGTTCTGTTTCCCAATGCTTTTGATAAGATTTCTGCGCTCTCTGAGTTTGGTGCAAAACCTCCAAACAAAATATCCTGGCAGTTATCGATGATAATACTGGAACCTTCTTTTCCATAATTCTTTTCCAACTGCGCAAAGCTTTGAATGATAGGAACCATGCTGATCCGTCTTGAACGGCCTGCGGAAAACATCATCTCCATGGATTCAATTTTTGGTATGGTTCCGATTTCATCTGCAAACATCATGACTCTGTTGGGCAGCTTTCCTCGATGTTCATCTGCAATCGTCAACATTTCCCGGTAAAGCTGTTGTAAAAACAGGGATACCATAAAATACTTCGTGTTATCTTCTTCCGGCAGCACAATAAAAATTGCTGACTTTTCCCTACAGAATGTTTCCGTGTCCAAAGTACTCTCAAAGCACAGGATCTGTTCCATCTCAGAATCCAGAAACGCATTCAATCTGGACATTGTTGTGGATAGCACAGAGGCCATTGCCTGATCCGCAGAATTTAAAGCTGCTCCTGCAAACCACTTCGCCTTGTGAGTAGGTGGCAGCTTATCCATAAGTAACTGGAACAGGCTCCGGTTCTTCACGGGGGATGGCGCCAGAAGATCCTGAATCAGCTTGAACACAGAAATGATATGGCGTTTCTCTGGCGGGCAATACTCTGCAATCAACAGAATCACAGAAGTCAGCAAACCTTCTGCTGCATCATAGAAAAAAGCATTTTGTCCATAACTGCTGGCAGAAGCCCCTTCAGAGCAGATAATTGTTTTAGCTGTAATTTTCGCATACTTCTCTGCTCTTGCCTTTGCTGCCAGATTTTCAGGATTCTTTAAATACTCATCCATGTATTTATTAACCAGCGTCAGGATATTGTTGCCATCAGAACGGGTGGGATTTCGTAAATCCAGAATGGAAATCCGATAGCCATAATATTCCTTGGCTATACCTGCATAATTACGAAACAGATCGCCCTTCGTGTCTGTGGTGAGGAAACTCATTCCTGAAGCACAGGCATATTCGATATTGGGGTATAAGAAGTTTGCGGTCTTACCCACTCCTGCTGCCCCGATCATGAGACAGTGAATATCTCCACTGTCTACCAGTGCTGAAATGGAATTTCCTTTCTTTTTGCATCCAACTACCAGCCCCTGCTCTTTTGGTAGATGCTTTCCTGCTCTCCATTGTTCCGGTTCATATGGTACATGTGCATACGTTTCCCGTATTTCCTTTTCCGTTGCAAACCGTGCAGTTCCATACTGCCCGTCTCCTACCGTTCTCGATTTAATTCCGTTTAAGGTATAATGATTTGATATCATTACCAGACTGCCGATTACAGCGAACATCCCCAAACCTATACAAATAAATATAATGACTCCCTGTATCCTACTCCCCTCCTCTCACATCATCTGTATAACTGTCTGCTGTCTATTCATATATTCCGGCGGTGGCTTCTTCAGTTCTTGAAGATCCTCATTCCAATCCTTAAGATTTGAAAAAAGCGAGAATACCATATGGTATCCCCGCTCAGACAGGTTTTTCTTTATCCGTTCCCTTGCCTGGATTCCCGCCTTATCATGATCCAGACATAAAGCAATTTGGGAGATGTGCGGTGCATCATTCAAAAGCTGCATCAACGCATGTTCTGCCACCCCACAGAGTGCCACATAACTATGATCCATCCACCCCTTTTGATACATGGAAATAAAAGACAGCATATCAATCGGTGCCTCAAATACATACACGGTATTACTCTTCCCAATCCAACGAAAACTGTACCTTGGATCACATCCTTCTACATTCCCCTTAAATGGTTGTCCCTTCTGACAGGTTCCCCTTTTATGTGCATGGCGTGGAATTCCATCTGAATCAAAACCCACAAACACAACATTATGATATTTGACATCTTCATAAATCATGTGTTTTCCTGCAAATACAGATACTACTTTAGGATCCACACACCTTGTCTTTATCAGATACGCAAAAGCACGGTGCATGGTCTGGTTCGCCTCTGGAAGTACGAATGGCTTTTTCGGTTCTAGTTGCTGATTCACGCTTTCCCGGTATGCAACTCCCTGTTCTCCGCCAAGCAGCATTGTAACTGCGTCCGGAAAGCTCTGGTTATAAAACATCCGCACAAAGTCAATGGCACAGCCTCCCTTTTCTGTCGCGTGATCATACCATCGATTTCCCCTCACTGTAATACTGTGATCACTGGCCAGGCGCTTTTCTCTTCCAGAACGAAGCAGCTTTTCCCCCTGCCTGGAAAGAAAATCTTCCAGATCCACCGCATTGGCCCTCTGTTTCTGTTCTTCCGTAAAATAAACAAATTCTCCCATGCCATCCTCCTTCGTCAATAAATACCTTGTGCCGGCTCCTGATCCTCCCTATGATGTCCTTGAGCCTGCTTTTTCTCTAACAGTTTCCTGCGTCGTTTCCGGTCAATCTGATACCGCTTCATTTCCATTGGTCTCTGTACTTCTTCGCAAAACAGCTTTTCCAGATGATGAAGCAGTCTGGTTGCTGCCAGAAACAAGGACGGATCCTGATATGCATCCAGATGTTCCAGTAAAAAACTGGCATACAGATTTCCTTGTTCTGCCGATGCTGTCAGATATTCCACTGCCTTTTCCCGATCACGGGAAACATCTCTGCCACAGAGATATAACTTTCCCAATACATACTGGGCATACTGGTTTCCTTTTTCCGCACATAGTCCTAGGTAATGTACTGCTGTTTCCACATTTTTCGTTACATGTTCTCCTGAAAGATATAACTTCCCTAACTGATAAAAGGCCCATTCATTTTTCTGCTCCGCTGCCTGTTGAAGCCATTTCATTGCCACTTCCACTTGAGGAGAATACTCTTCCCCCTTGAGATATAGCATTCCAAGCCGATACTGCGCATACGGATTTCCTTTTTCCGCTGACAGGCTGAGCCACTTCACAGCCGCTTCCACATCCTTCGGTATTTCCTCCCCCAAAAGCAACAAACATCCCATCCGATATGCAGCATATTCATTTCCAAGTTCCGCTGCAGAGCGGAACCATTTCATGGCCTGATCCATATCTTTATTAAAATACACACCATCCTGGTATAATTTCCCCAACACATACTGGGCAGCTGAGTGCTCTGCATTTGCTGCTTTTGTAAGCCATTCCACTGCCTGGCCGCTGTCTCCACTTCCCGTTTCCAGCCAGAGTGTTCCAAGTGCATACTGAGCATTGATATTCCCCAGCTTTGCAGACTTTTCCCAATACCTGGCCGCCCCCTCATCATCTTTGCTGGTTCCCGTTCCAGTATGAAGCATCTGACCAATCCGGTACTGGAGTTTATCATCATGACTTTTTTCTTCCAGAACCACAAAACCGGAATACGCATTCTGAAATCTCCACTCTGCCTGCTGTAAATCCGGCTCTGTACCCAAACCATCCCTATACATCTTCGCCAGTTCCAGGCTGGCATAAGGATTTCCCTGCTCTGCTGAACTCATATATAGAGAAAACGCCCGTATATCATTTTGCTCCACCCCCCGGCCCCGCCGGTAAAGCCCAGCCAGCGAATACTGGGCATACTTATGATCCATTGCAGCCGCCTGAGAAAACCAGTGTGCCGCCTTTTCATAATTTTGTTCTGCTCCCAAACCAGAAGCATACATTTTCCCAATACGATATTGCAGATAGGGTTTCTCCTTTTTCTTTACGGATTCTTCTCTTACAAGAAATGCTTCCAATGCTTTCTCATACCATTTCTGTGCCAGCCCAACATCCGCATCCCGTCCCAAGCCATCCGCAAACATCCGGCCAAGGTCGTGCATGGCAAACCCATTCCCCTGCTCTGCTTCCTGAAGGAACTTCTGATATGCCTTTTCAAAATCCTGTAATGTAGAATCGCTGCCATACAAATAATTCCTAGCCTGTATATATCCATCTGTCCACCAGTTGGAACTGGATTTTTCTTTTCTGCCATTAGGAAAAAGCTCTTGCTTGAGTTCCTCCTCCGCATAGTCCGAATCTAGTTCCCCTGTCAGCTCTGCTACCGGATTTGGTTCTTGTATAAAAAAATCGTCCTTTGGTTCTGAGTATCCATCTTCATTCTCTTCAAACAAAAAATGATGACTGCCAAGCCTCAATGCTTCTGCAATCACCATATTTTTGATACTTTTTAATTTAGGCTGTTTTGATAAAGGCGGTAATTCTTCCGTCTGTTTTCGGTAGGTCTTCACAATCTCATCCTGCCATAGCCCCCATTCCCGGTACAGGGCAGACACCCGGTCATCTTTCTCCAACTCGTCTACGATGTGATCGACCAGATCCTTCACATCTCTCTTCAGGTAGCCATAAACCTTTTTCCCACCTGTATTCTGCAGCCGTTTAGAAAGCTGCATCATACTGGTTTCAATTTCCGAACTCTTAAGCGTCCCCGCCCGTATTTCATCTATCCATGTCTTCATTACAACTTCCGACCGTTCCTTTAAATCCATACGAGACTGCGCCTGTTCCTCATAAATATTTGCAAAATCCTGACGGAAAATATCATGCGCCAGCTCAGAACGCATGGCCTCAATCGACTGCTTTGTCAGATACCCTTCTCCATCTTTTACTGAGTACACCAATAGATGAACATGGGGATGATGGCTTTCATTATGAAATGCAGCGTACCATTTCAGATTGGCGCTGTCAATTTTCATATGCTTACACAGCATTGCCCGTTTGGAACGCAGCAATGCCATCCACTGAACAGCACTGTCATACCCTAACCGGGCTGCATCCTCGCGCCGAAGGGAAATCACATGGGTCCACACAATTCCCTTGTGATCTGCCACTTGATTCTGCACCTGTCCAAGAACCACCGGTTCTCCCTCATCTGTAAACAGACCATGCTCACCAATCTTTTCTACACGGGGACGATGCGCCAGATAATCCACATAATTTTTTCGCGTCGCTGCTATATCAAGATTTTGTTCCAATGCACAGAAAATAAATTCCGAGGCATTTTCGATTGTTGGTTTTCTTTGATAATCTTCATACTCCAGCATTTCTTTTGTCGCCGGAAAATCCTGCAGGAGCTGATGCACTAACTTCTTTTGACTCACCGTTGCTGGGAGGTGCTTTTTACTTGTATCAATTTTCTCTACCCCTTTCCGCGTTCCAATGTAATGGACATAATTTTCTTTCTGAGATGGTTTTGCATCTTTTAAATATCGGGAAGTAAAAATAAGTTTTGTCATGTTACTCCTTTTTAGAAAGCAAAAAGGAACCTATGGCTTATCACACACCATGGCTCCTTTTACTTTTTATCACATCTTCTTCCGTTACATAGTTTCAATATTTGAACATATCATGTACATTGCTTGATCCAGTCAGAAAGAAAGTCCATCTGCTCTTTCGTATGAAACCAGTGCTCCCCGTTTTCCATAACTGTAAGTGTTGCTCCGATTCTATCTGCAAACTCAGCTATTGTTTCATACGATGTCAGGTTATCCTTTTCTCCATACAGAATGTGCGTTGGAACAGTCCAGGTAACAGGATGCTCCCTCACATAACAAAGATAAGCCCAGGAAAGTGTTTCCCCAAAGGATGTCGGGATTTCTTTCTGTTTCTGCAAGTCATCTTCGGTCACATTCGCCCACTGCATCATATTCCGAATCAATCTTTCCATGTCTACAACCGGAGAAATAAAGTATGCCTTCTCTATTTTGCTGTCTGCCAAAGCACTCATAGCAAAGAAAGCACCAATGCTGTTCGCAATCACTGTTACCGTTTCATATGTTCCGCATAGGTTATCAAACAATCTGGGGAACTCTTTTTTCGCTTCCCAAGGTGACTGTGAGGAATAGTCAAAACCAATTACATCATATTCTTCAAAGAGCGCTTTATAATACTCTGCCTCTTTCGGATTTCCACCTTTACCATGTATATACAAAATTGCCTTGTCCATTTATTTGTTTTCCCTTCGCAATACCTATTTTTTCTTTTTGGGTTTGGGCAGCGGCAGTTCATCATACATCGCGTGGAACAGTCCTGTCAAAAATTCTTTCTGATCAACCTCCTCTACCAGCAGCATCTCTTTTGCTCCCTCATAAGGTACTTCATATACCGGATCTGTCATATAGGCAATTGCTGACTTTGTGGGTTTTACAAGCAGTCTGTCATCATAAATGCCTCCTACAATCTTGCCACGATAATAAATAATAAACTCTCCCATCATCGTCCGATATGTAATTTCATCCAACTCGGACAGCTGCTCTAAAACAAATTGTAAATAATTTTTACTTGATGCCATCGTTTACCTCAAACCAAATTTTGTGTAAGAATACATTACATTCTTAATGCCCTCGATGTTTCTCTTTTTTCTTTTTTTGTTTTAAATCAAACATTTTTTTCTCTTCTGCCAATTTGTCTTCCCGGCTTTTAGACTTACGCTGCTGTTTCCTTTGTTCCTGCTGCAGCTTTAGTGCTTGCTGAGATTTTGTTCCAACGCCCCTATCCAACATTTGTTTATGAATTTCACGCTGGAGCTTCTTTGGGTTTTTTGTTAGTTCCTTTGCAGTAACCTCCACAGATGGACTAAATTGCAAACGATCATATTCCTTTAGCACAAACTCCCAAATCTCATAGTCCTTTGGTTCAGTTCCAAATGTTACTTTGGAAACGGAAAGTTTCCCATTTTCAACTCTCTCAAAAATACCTACCCAAAATGGTTCCTCAAAAAACACTGTCAGCTTGCCTGTCCTTATACTCATGGCAATCCCTCCTTAATGATTGAAATGAGCAAAGAATGGACAACCCGGAGGGGCAGGTTACTTACCCTAATATGCAGGACGGCCGGGCTACCTACCGGCTCTGGTATGCATCACTGCATACGTTGCGTTTTTATCTTTACTTTTATAATCAAGCCTCCTCGGCCAGATTAACACATATAATTTTTCTGTTTCTGATTAAAACCAACTAGTCTTTTCATCTCTAAATTTAGGCGTATCACTATCCTCATAAGGATTATAATTGTTTAAGTTACATCCAAACTCCTTTAATGATTTTATTTTATTATCTGCTGTCCATACAATCAAGGACATTCCGTCAAATTCCTCTATATTCCCATTATTCATTTCATTTTTAAAATACCACTCTACAACCGTCTGGTTATCTTTATGAAAGAACTGCTTGATCTTCCACTCCATCACCTTGCCACGTGTATTCCATTCATTAAACCAATGTTTTACAACTTGACGGTTATTATATTTTGGACTCCAGCTTTCAGTATAAATCACGTCTTCCGCAAAAATGTCATCCATACCAAGATCCTGTTGTGTAAGCCACATTTTGAACCATAGTTGAATGATTTGTTCTCTCTCATTCAAAATTCTACACCTCGATTCATTTCTTAGTATATTATAATCGATGAGTTATTGCATCGTAAAGGACAAATCTATTTTTTATCTCTTCTGAAAATTCATCACACAACTAGAGGGAAGTACAAATAAATTCTCTTTCCATCGTTTCCTTTCCAACAATATCTACACATCCCGCTTTTGATAATGATACGCATCTTCAAACTTCACAGTTCCATTGATCCGTCTCACTTCATCAACACATTTTACGTGCAGCCTGTTTAAAGATTCTTCATCCACATCATGGGTGTAGGCAATTACCTGTGAGAGCTTGGACAATTCCACTGCTATCTTAAAGTCCATCCTGGCCAGACGGTTCTCACTATCCTGAACGGTTCCCGTAAGCACAGAAGCCAGTGACTGCAAAAAATAATTTTCTGCTTTTCCTGCAAGAAGATACCCCATATAGAATTTAAGTGCTTCTGCTACAAATTCGTTTCTGGAACGCACATTGGCAGTCTCCAACAACCCGTCTGCCTGTTCTAATATAGCTTTTTCAATATAAATCCCAACACGGACTTTCGCATTTTCGCTCCCCATCGTTCCCTCCTTACCAGGTATTCACAAAATCTCTCTCATTTCCTCCAAAATCCTGCCACTTTCAAAAATCCAGCACCATTCTTTCGACCGCCTTTTCCAAAAGTATTCAAACCAGATTTCCCGAACGGCTTTGCCGGTCGGTGTTTTCCAGGGGTAGGCTGCCAAAAGCAGCATACCCCCTTTAACCTGCACACGTTTCGACCCTGCCAACCACTCAGGAATCCCATATCCCCCGTGTTCTTGCTGTTTCCATAACCTTCTCTCACATTTGCCCAACACCGCTTAAAATCCTCGTATGGGTACCACGATGCCACCTAGCTGTCCAAAGCCCGACACAGGGGCACACAGGGGGCTACACGGGGATGTCATGGATGACTGGGGATTCCGTTTTCTTTATTCTGGTTATCATACGATTTCTGATTCTTCCAGCTGGGACTCCTCCCGTCTTACAGTCCGATCAGCTCTACGGGTACGTTCTCTGGTGGATATTTCTCTTGCCACCTTGTCATCAATATATTCACGGGTAGCCTGCGGGACATATTTTTCATACAGTTTCTGTACTGTATCATTTAATTCCCCCTGAAGATCGGTGTCCCTTTTTTCCATGTGGAACTTTAACGCATCCAATTTTTCTGTGTTAAAACTGACATTGATCGTAGTATTTCTCATTTCAAATCTCCTTTTTCTTTCAGAAAGCAAATCAGGCGGCTGCTCACACAGCCGCCCGATCTCGTTTCATCAGGTTCTTAAATAATGGATTAGTTCAATGGCATCTGCAAGACCCGCCTTATAATACCTCAAACGCTCCTGTTCCGGTATATCCATTTTAGCCATAAGCTGGTCATCCAACCATTGCCGGTCATCCTCTGAAAGGCTATTGAGAATTCGATCCATGCGGAGGACATGTTCCTTGGTCTCTGTGCAATAAGCGGGAACCTTGTCCTCTTCACTTTTTCTCTTCAGCTCCAGAACTCGTTCTTCGATTACCTGATTTAACTGATCCATAATCTCATCCATCGGTTACTTCCCTCCTTTCAGCCACACACAATACCGAACTTTTTTCTAAAAGTCGATATCACATATCCATAAACTGTCCAGGCAAATCTGCACAAATTTCATTTTTAGCTGCCTCATTCCGGAATAGTTGCCAGCCTTCCAAAAGCATACAGATGGCTGTTCCAGTAAGGAGAAGTAAGGTCCGCATAGCCAATAGGCGAACCACAATGCAGCATCCTAGAGCCTCCAACATAAATCCCCACATGGCTGACCGCCCCTGCAGATGCATAAGTTCCCGTAAAAAACACCAGATCTCCGGGTCTAGCTTCCTCTCTTGACACAATCGCACACTGGTCATAAATCCCCTGAGCTGTTGTTCGGGAAAGGTGATACACCCCGGATCTCGTGTAGACCCAACAGATATATCCACTGCAGTCGAAACTGGTGTCTGGAGAACTACCGCCCCATACATAGGGATAACCAATATAACGGGTTGCCTCTGCCATCAGCGCGGAAAAACTCCCATCTCCCATAGCCTGTCCGGGAGGAAGACCATTTCCACCTGGTACACTCACACCGTATTTTGCCAGCATATAGATGCGCTGTACATTCGTTTTATCTTCCAGAGAAACCTCCTGGTTTAATTCTGCAGCAAGATTTCCGTAGACCATATTCAGGCTTTGGATTGGAATTGCAACTGTATAGGTTTCTCCCTCTTCATCCTCCCTCTCCTCATACTCTACAAAACAATCTGCGAATGCCCGATAGTCCCCCTCATCCATCCGAGGGTACTCCTTACCAAAAAACAGGGCATAAAAAATCGCTTTTACCTGGTAGGGATCTACTTCTTCGGCTTCTGCCATACCATTAATTTCATTTAACACCCCATCCAGTTTTTCAAAACTGTCCTGCATATTTTCGATGTACATCCGATACTCTGCTGGCACCTTTGAGGACAAATACCCTCCATGAAAGGACAGCTGGACAGCAGAAATGTTATGGTCTACAGTCCCAGAAAGCGTGCACATAATCATGGTGGCAATTAAAATAACAGGGGTTACTAATGCTGCAATAACAGAAAAAACCACAGTCCGCCCATTCCGGTCAGATAGGGTAAGCGCTACCAGTTTTGCTGTCACAGCGGCAGCTGAGACGGCCATAAAATCACTCCTTCCACACTTTTTATCGAGATATTCATCTGACGCATCAGGATTTATTTCATTCCATCATAGCCCCCCATATGAAACAGGCTCTGCTGATAGAAGTCTCCCTCTCTTTCCTGTTTCTGTACAAGCTGATAAGCATGTTCGATTGCGTCCTCCAGAAACTGGGTTTCAAACCCTGCCGTTTCGTACCCTTGCCAGATTACATTGGAATAATAGTCAGAGGGAATTCCAAATGAATGCCCTGGTGTCATCACATAAACCATGGCCGGAACAATTTTTCCATCCAGTTCAATCTCCAGCATCTGCTTATCATAGAAATTCGGATACCCTTCATAAAGATCCAGCGATGCCTCGTCTTTCTTCTGAATCTCCCAGACCAGTATCGGCACAGTACTCCCTGCTTTAGGTTCTACGGTTGCCACAGCCCCCCTGCGGCCTCCCCGAAATAACAGTTCGTAATCCTTTAATTCACTCTTTCCTACTACCTTCGCAGTCGGACAACGAAATGCCATCTGCTCCAGATTCAGATTGCTCCCATAGGCAATATAAAGTCTTTGTTTTCCTTTCAATTTGCTTCCTCCTGTCACATTCGCATACAAAAAGCCGGGGATTCCTGTGCTTCCCCAGCTGATTCTAATTCCTCAATTGGATGAATGGTTTCCTGTCTCTGGATCCGTTCTGCCAATTCCTTCTCCCGCTTCTGTCGCATTCTTTCCTTTTGTGCTTCCGCCTGAGCCGGATCCTTCCAGGCAATACAGCCCGGCAGATTTGCCAGCAGATGTTGACGAGCTGTGGCGAATTCTTCCCCATTTAATCCTAGCCGTAAAAGCCAAGTGCGGAATGTATACTTCTCATTGCTGGTCTGAGTTTTTCTTCTGCTGGCGCAGGACTGATTCAGCGCTTGGGCGCCAATCGCCAGACAAAACTGGATATAGGCCTTAATCTTGCCTGCATGAAGCGTCCCATTGAACAGACGAAATTCCACTGTTCCTTTCTGAAAAACAGAATGAAGGTTCAGACAATGATAGCGGCTATCATCATAATGCTGGTCTCTGCGGCTCTCCCCGTTATACCAGATCCGTTCCACTGCCTCCATACTCTTTGGTTTTCTTCTGTTTAATTCTTCCAAAAATCGTGTGTCTACTGGCTGACACCACCGATGCTGTCGATCCACGGACACCCCCAGAGCTTTATAGATCAGATCTTCCTTGGCTGCCATGATATTAGTGATATTACGAAGGGTTCTGGCATCAAACGGTTCCGCATTGATATGCACATGGATACCGCAGCTTCCATTCGTCAGTGCCCCATGCTCTTTCAGCTTCCGGATGATCTCCTGAATCGTCACAATATCCTCATAGCGACAGATGGGACTTACCATCTCCGTCTGATATTCTCTCCCTGCATTGATCTTTCTCCCATTCGATTTTTTCTGCGCTGTTATACTCCCATCACTCATAAACTTCCACTGCCGCCCCTCCGTGTCAATGGCTGCATAGGTATCGTAATAGGTTCCCAGATATTTGACTCTAGTTCCAAAATACTCTGCCGTTACCTCAGCCGCTTTCGCACGGGTAATGCCGGTCATCTCAATCTCAATGCCAAATTTCTGCTCCTTTAACTCCATTCATAGTCTCCCCTTTTAGCGTCCTCCTGCCTTTCCGAACAGTCTGGCTTTGTGTTCCGGGGCATTTACCATTAAGTTATATCGCTCATTTCCACATTTATACAGGCAGACTCCCCGTTGTGGATACCGGATCAGGTTATACTCACTATCCTCCAGCTGCAGGGTATCCGTATAAAACTTGGCATCAATGCTCCCCGCATTGAACAGAAACTGATGCGTCGGGATGGAAAACAGCGGCTTGGTATACTCCCTCACGCCATCCAGATTAAAATCCTCTAGGTTCTGGCTGGTGTAGTAAGTTTGAAGAGACTTCTTAATCAATCAAATTTAAAGAGTTGGAGCTCCAAAATGATTAAAAAGTCTCTTGAGGCTTATTTTTTTACCTTAAAGAACAAAATTGTATTTTGTAAAAAACAATTTCAAAACATGTCCGTATTTTGTTTCGTCAGTACAGAGATTGTGTAAGGAACTTTAAAAAGATGACACGAAATCAAAAAAGATGCAGTAAGGGGGCTGTAAAAAGACCTCTGAGCATTTCGTTTAGTGTAAGAATCTTTTTTACTTCTTACACGAACCTTGAAAACGAAACAGTCTGCCCGTAGTGATACCAGAACTGAATAGGCATTCAGCGTGTCTTTTCTGGTTAATACGTCCCGGAAACATCAGAACCCGGTACAGGAACGGATATGGGATGAGAACAGGCAATTAATAAACAAAGGAAGGAGGACATCTGACTATGACAGAGAAACAGGGATTCATGACAGCGTTGTATGAACGTCTTAGTCGTGATGATGAATTAAACGGGGAATCCAACAGTATTTCAAACCAAGATGTAATATGTAGAGGGTGGTTTCTACCGCCTAATACTATTACATGACTGGCGGCTCATTTGTGGTGAATTGGTCTGGCAGTTGTGGGAAAGGAAAAAAATCCGCATAACTGCTGACATTTTAGCACGAAGGGAGCATGAAAATGAAGTCTATTTTTGAAGAAATGGGCGGCACATATACGAAGGTTGGCGATTACTATATCCCCGACCTTGCGCTGCCGGAGACCGAGGAATATCAGATCGGTAAGTATGGCCGTATGCGCCGCCGCTACTTGAAAGAGCATCGTCCCGTCCTTTATGCACACTACCTAACAAGCTGCACCCTGCATGAACATCTTGCAGAGATAGACAAATCCTGCAATCAGCGTATGGAGATCATGTGCGAAGCTATGGCACGACTGGAAGGTGTGACCGAGGCACTTAAAGCTACCGATCAAATGGAATGGGTACGGCGCATGAACAACATTCATAACCGTGCAGAGGAAATTGTTCTGACGGAGCTTGTATATTGCTAAACACATGTTAGCCCCGCATCAGCATGAATGAACGCTGGTGTGGGGCTAATTCTGTATCACTTAGCTCTTTATATTCCAGTAGCCTTTTCGGTCAGACCCGATGCGCTCGATGATTCCTTTTTCCTTCAGCTCCTTCAGACGCTGAGAAACTGTTTTTCTGCTGATAGATAGCTTATCTGCTATGGTGGTAGATGTGTATGCAGGATCTTCGGAAATCAGGGCCAGAATTTGCATGGATTTTTCATCCAAGGTTTCTGTTACCTTTTCTGTTACCTTTTCTGTTACCTTTTCTGTCACCTTGTAGGTGGCAGATCGAATAACCCGATCCTCTGACGCTGTAAACTGAATCATAATATCGCCGGGATGCACGGTGTACGCAGGAAGCGGGCTTCCATCTTCCTTGCAAGCCTGACAGATTTTCTCAATACCACGTCCCCAGCTCTCGATGAAGCCGGCCAAATAATACACATTCGCAATCGCCGTGTTGTAAGGGCGGGATGCGTGTTTGGACATCAGGCTGTCTGCCGTCCAGTTGTCTGGAAGCCTACCACAGTTAGCGATATACAGCTTATCCTCATACACGCTGATCTGAATCGGAACGCCGCTTTCATATTGCTTGTGGCATAGAGCGTTAAGAAGGGCTTCACGCAGGGCAGCGTCGGGAACAAAATAACGCTCAATGCGCTGCATCCCTTCGTAAGTGATTTTCGCTTTCATATATTTCAGATGGATGACTTCAATGATCTTGTCAATCTGTTCCAACAAGGAGCCGTGAATTTCATCCTGATAACGGAGATCGGCATCATTCTCGAAAAAGCCGATTTTTGTGTATGCGCCCAGCTGCCAGCGGTCAGGGTCTTTGCAGAACAGCAGCATCGCTGCGTTGGTATAATACCCGGCATTGGTCAGACGCAGCTTTTCCATTAAATCCGCTTTGTCCTCGTCTAAAACGCTTTGGTCGATCCGGCCCTTCTTGGCGGCAAGGGTCTTGAATCTCTTGACCAACTCATCATCAATATCATCCAACGTAAATCCCGGCAAGGGCATATTATCCCACGAAGCACCACGTTTGCGTAGAATGAAGCTCTCCAGTTCTGGGCCAGAAAGGGTCTGCATGGTGCTGCCGCTTCTATAATAATAGACACCTTTGCAGTTTATGGCAACGGGATATGGTGGAACAACGATTTCCAGATATTCTTTCCCGTCACGCTCCAGCTGATTGACATCCACCACGATGCTCATGGCATTTCGGATTTTGTTTGGAACATCCTCCAGCAGCTTGCGGATATTGGGCAGGCCGATAACTTTTCCATCATCGTCACAGCCAATATAAATCTTGCCGCCCTGTGCATTGGCGAAGCCGCAAATCCATTCCAGATAGTCATCCTTCCACTTAGCTTTCCATTCTATGTTCTGATTTTCAGGCATTATTATCACCATCCTCTGATTTATTCTTTCCCCGGCTCTTATAAACATTATACTGATTTTTACACCTTGCACTGCAAAAAGCGGAGTTAGCCCGGTTACTCAGGAACACTTTCTGACACTGCTTGCACATCCGCAACGGCTTTGTGCTGTCCACCAGCATGAAGCTGAACATCATCTGAATCCCCAACAGCAGGGAATGGAAATCCCAATAGATCGTTGGCCTATCCAACAGCTCTATATGATAGGTGGGTGCAATGCCGCCAAATGCAGCCATAGACTTACGCAGCATATTCCGGCTTTCTTCCTCCATGGAATCATAGTCATTATAATAGAAGAAAGAGGTCAGCATATTAAATGCCCAATCCTTGAGTTGCTGTGCCACCCAATCGTAAGGCTCTGCATACGCCCGCTGGAAGCTCATGGTCTTTGCCATCGGCTCGTCCATAAAGGTCATGGTCAGTGCAATCATTGCCCGGTCGCTGGACACATTCCAACTGGATTCCACACCGTTCTTGACCACATCCAGCTTATCAAAGGGGTAAAACAGGGACAGATACTTCTCCGTCTCCATCGTTTCTTCCTTGATAAAATGGTTCTTTGGCAGATATACCGCCTCATAATCCATAAAGGACGGCGTGGTGGGCAGGGCCGTCATCAGGCCCAGCAGCCCATAGTGGGTAATAAATTCCAAGATTGCCTTTTCTACCTCTGGCTCAGAGCTTTTCTTGCCGTTCATCATCAGCATCCCCACATTCAGAGCATCCAGCACAATGTCCGGGGCTTCCTTGAGTGGGTTATAGACATCCGGCCTGGCATCCTTTGCCGGGGTGATGTATTTCTTCCCGTCCTTGCCTGTTTTGATTTCATAGCGTTCATACCGCACCCAATGGGAACGGGATTGCTCAAAAAATGTATTCATAACGCAAATCCTTCCTTTCGGTCATCTGCTTATCAAATTCAATCAGATCATTCGCTGTCCTTGCTGCTGCCAAGGGCAGCTTTCTTTTTCCTCGGCTTTGATTTGTTCTCCCGGAGGATAACGGCGTCCTTGCCATAGGCTTTCAGCAAAAGCCCATATTCCTCTAAGAACTGCCGTTCCCGCAGCGTTAGGCTTCCACAGTCGTTCTGTTTTTCCAAAAGGTAATCATAAACCGCTCTTTGCAGCTTCTTGTGGATATTCTTTCGGAGCTTTCTAATGTTTCGGTCTGTCTGTCCCCGTATCATACCCACCTGTATGGTGCTGTACTGCCGGATGGACAGGTAATACAGCACTTCCTTCTGATCAATGGTAAGGCTGCGTATCAGCTCAGAAATAAATGAGCTTGCAACCAACTCATGCAGTTCATAGGGGCAAGAAAAAATGATATCCAGAAAATTGCCGCTGGCAAGCTGGCGGTATCGTGGCAGATTCAAATACAGCGGAATCATCTTCGGATTGGGAACTGCCATGTATTCTAACGGAACATCTCCCCGGAGATTTTCATGGTCACGCTCCCGTCGTTCCCGATTCCGATCCAACCTGTCCCATTCGCTGACAACGTATCGAAAGTCGTCCTCTGTTCTTGCAGCATCCTCCAGCCGTGCCAACGCCTCTGCCCGTATCTGGCGCTTTAAGCGTTTTTCGCTGACAGGAGCAGCTTCTTCCTCTTCGTCCTCCAGTTCTACGGTGTAGTCCCTTGGGTTTTCGTCCTGCTCCAGCTCTCTTTCCAGCTCTAAGGCTCGTTCTTCGGAGAGGATTTCCTCTAACTGCTCGTTTTGTATCGTCAGATCGGAGGCTTCATCCCATTCGGTTAGGTCATCACCGTCATCCGGGAACAGGAGAAATGTTCTATTTTCATCTGTCATGACCTCACCTCCGAAAATTTTTTGAATTTCTTTCAAAAACAGTTCCGATTTACACCCCGGATTTCTCCTATTAGTGAGAGGGTAATCTGATAAGCGGTTATTTAGGTTACTTTTTCAACCCGTATCAAGAGAAAGGAGGACGCAAGTTGCGGTAGCTTTATGAAACATGACACAAGATGCCACCGACTTACATCAGTCGGAACCACCATTAGTATATCAAACGAACATGAATTTTTCAAGGAGGAACGCTATGGATAAAAACAAACAGGCACAGTATATGATAAGACGTATTGGCGGCACCACCTACAAGGTGAGAGTCGCTTTCAGTGAAAGTGGGAAAGAGACAATGGAGGATAAAATTTTACGAATGATACGCAACGAAGTAGTTACAAACGACGGAACTTGTGATATAATTGGTGTACCACAAATGAGCCGTCAGTCTGAAAGGAGCGCATCATGAGCATCATTCAGACTGAGGACAAGATCACCGCCTTATACGAACGACTTTCCCGTGACGATGACCAGATTGGGGATAGCAACTCCATTGTGAATCAAAAGAAATACTTGGAGGGCTATTGCGCACAGCAGGGGTACACAAACTTTGCCCATTACACGGACGACGGATTCTCAGGCGGCACATTTGAAAGACCGGCATGGAAAAAGCTGGTGGCAGACATTGAAGCTGGCAAGGTGGCTCGTGTGATCGTAAAGGATATGTCCCGAATCGGACGTGACTACTTGCAGACCGGCTTTTACACGGAGGTTATGTTCCGTCAGCATGGCATTCATTTTATTGCCATCGCCAACAGCGTGGACAGCAACGACCAGAACAGCAATGAATTTGCTCCGTTCCTCAACATCATGAACGAGTGGTACTTGCGTGATCTGAGCCGCAAGCAGAAAACCGCTATCCGTGTGAAGGGGGAATCAGGCAAGCCTACCACCAACAGTGCCATCTACGGCTATAAGAAAGACCCGAACGACAAGCACCATTGGTTGATTGACGAGGAGGCCGCCGCCGTTGTGCGGCGCATCTTCCGTCTGACCATCGAGGGAAAAGGCCCCTATGACATTGCCAGAATCCTTTTTGAAGATAAGGTAGAAGCTCCGGCGGTCTATTTTGCAAGGAAAGGCATTGGCGTTTGGAAAAGTAAGACCGAGTTCGCATATCCTTATAACTGGAGCGGCTATATTGTGGGGCAGATATTGTCTAAGCCTGAGTATATGGGGCATACGGTCAATTTCCGTTCCCACAAGCTGTCATATAAGGACAAGACCTCTATTCCTAATCCCAAGGAGGACTGGCTGATCTTCGAGAACACCCATGAGGCCATTATCGAGCCGGAAACATGGGAGCTTGCTCAGCAACTGCGGAAAACGCCACGGCGTATTGATACCATAGGCGAAGCCAATCCCCTGACCGGGCTTTTATACTGTGCGGACTGCGGCGCAAAGATGTATAATCATCGTTCCAGAGGCGGTACAGAAGGCACTCCGTATCCGTCGGATTTCTTTGACTGCTCCTCTTATACACTGGCACATCAGAAGCATGGAAAGGACTGCTGCGGGCACTATATTACCACTAAGTCGCTGCGTATCCTTATTTTAGAGACAATCCGCACTGTCAGCCAGCTTGCCATAGCAGATCGGGAAAAATTCACCGAGAAGATACGAGCCGCTTCACAGGTCAGGCAGGTGGAGGCGGCCAAAGATGCCAAACGAAAGCTGAACAAAGACCGTAAGCGCCACAGTGAGCTGGATACGATCATTAAAAAGCTCTATGAATCCTTTGCCGTAGGCCGAATTTCTGAGGAACGCTTTGACAGCCTGCTTGCTGAGTACGAAGTCGAACAGAAAAACCTTTCCGCACAGATTGCAGAAACGGAGGAAAGCCTGACGAGCTATGAGGAAGATACTGCCCGTGTAGAGCAGTTCCTTGCTTTGGCAGAAAAGTACACCGATTTCTCCGAGCTGACTACACCGATGATCAATGAATTTATTGATAAAATCATCGTTCATGCCCCGGAGCGCATCGACGGGGACAGAACGCAGGAGGTAGAAATCTTCCTGAAATTCATCGGAAAGTTTGAACTTCCTGCCCCGGAGCTGACAGCAGAGGAAATCAAGCGGCAGGAGCAGCTACGCCAGCATCGCATCAAAAGCCGGGAGCGCTATCAGTTGATTAAGGCCGGGAAGCACACCGTTGGGCAGCCTTTTCAGCTAACCTGTAAGTGCTGCGGTCAGGGATTTGAATCCAAAAGCTCGGCTGCTATGTTCTGCGGACCG
This sequence comes from Pilosibacter sp. NGB245, assembly GCF_057397225.1. Taxonomy (NCBI): domain Bacteria; kingdom Bacillati; phylum Bacillota; class Clostridia; order Eubacteriales; family Clostridiaceae; genus Pilosibacter; species Pilosibacter sp. NGB245. The sequence continues at coordinate 3,432,985 of NZ_CM171584.1, forward strand.
AATTGCCGGGCGAAGTTCTACCGGCAGGAAGCGGCAGAAAACAGGCGGCGTGACTGCACTTGTGAAAACTGCGGTAAGACCTTTTCCACCACAAGAAGCAATGTCAAGTATTGCAGTGATGAGTGCCGATATGAGGGGCATATCAAAGGCCAGCGGGTTCGCAATGCAGCGAACAGGAAGGAAAAACTGGCAGCGGAGACAGTTACCTCTCCGGCTTAATATTTCCAATAAAACAATAAATTTTGAGGAAGCGGTTTGCCTTATATCAGGGCAAGCCGCTTTTTCTACGCAAAGGAGGACACATGAATTTATTCGAAACCGTAAAAAACAACGTCAGCCTGCGGGAAGCGGCACAGGCGTATGGCCTTGAGGTCAACCGGCACGGCAAGGCGCTCTGCCCCTTTCACAATGACAGACACCCCAGCTTGTATGTGGCAAACGACCATTATTATTGCTTTACCTGCGGAGAGCATGGAGATGTCATTGACTTCACTGCAAGGTTGTTTGATCTCAAGCCCTACGACGCAGCCATGAAGCTGGTGATAGACTTTCATCTTGACCCGGACAAGCCGCCCAGCGCAGCGGCACTCAATGCAAAGCGTATCCGAACAGAAGCACAGAAGCTCAAAGAAAACGAGCGTCTGTGCTTTTCTGTTTTATCGGACTATTACCGTTGCTTGGAGGAATGGAAAGCATACTATGCGCCGCAAACGCCGGATGAGCCAGTCCATGATTTATTCGTGGAAGCCTGCCACAAGCTCAGTCAGATTGAATATGAACTGAACATTCTCACCTTTGGTGACAGCTATGAGCGTCGGGAAATTGTACAGGACTGGATGACGGATGGTGAAATCATAGCACTAAAGGAGCGTCTGGAACAACTGCGAAAGGAGGAAACCTATGGACGAATTGAATACCCCAATGGTTATGCCGCCTGAAGAAAGCATTCCCGATTGGTATGATGGAAAACGCATCAACGAAGTGCTGTTTTGTCAGCAGTTCTTAAAAAAGCATCCCATGAAATGTGTCAGAGGAAGGCTGTTCACAGTGGATGGACTGATTGAGGACGAGGCGCAAATCGGCAATCTCATTCTGGAGGAGATCTCCGGCTGTCTGACCTCCGGGCTTTCCAAGGTGGTGGCAAATCTGCTGGCCAGTATCAAGCTGCAAGCCTATTCGCCGCCCCTGCCCATCGAGACTGACCGTATCCATGTGGCAAACGGGACACTCTTTCTGGATGGGCGTTTCACCGAGGACAAAAGCTATTGCAACAACCGTCTGAGTGTGGCCTATCTCCCCGATGCACCGCCGCCTGTGCGCTGGCTGCAATTTTTATCCGAGCTGCTTGTCCCGGAGGACATTCCCACCTTGCAGGAGTATATGGGCTACTGCCTATTGCCTACCACAAAGGGGCAGAAAATGCTCCTGATGATTGGTAAGGGCGGCGAAGGAAAGAGTCGAATCGGACTTGTAATGCGCTCCATGCTGGGAGATAACATGAATACCACCAGCATCCAGAAGGTAGAGAACAACCGTTTCAGCCGTGCAGACCTGGAAAACAAGCTGCTGATGGTGGATGACGATATGGATATGAGTGCCCTGCCCAAGACCAACTATATCAAATCCATCGTGACCTCAGAGTGCAAGATGGATATGGAACGCAAGGGTGTTCAAAGCTATCAGAGCCAGCTTTATGTCCGCTTTCTTTGCTTCGGCAACGGCGCTTTAACCGCTTTGCACGACAAGTCAGACGGCTTCTTCCGCAGGCAGATCGTGTTGACCACCAAGGACAGGCCAGCAGGACGAGCCGATGATCCATTTCTGGTGGATAAGCTGACACAGGAGCGTGAGGGCATCTTTTTGTGGTGTCTGGAGGGTCTGCGGCGGTTGATTGGGAACGAGTATCAGTTCACCATCAGCGATAGAGCCAAAGAAAATATGGAGACAGTAAAGCGCAGCAGCAACAATGTGATCGAGTTTTTGCAATCCGAGGGCTATATCCGCTTTAAGGCCGACAGCGAAGCCAGCTCCAAGGCTATCTATGAAGCCTATCTCCGCTGGTGCGAGGACAACGCACAAAAGCCTATGTCAGCAAATCGTATCAGCTCAGAGCTGGCCCAGAATGAACGGCTTTATAATGTGGAGGCTACCAACAATGTGTACGCAGCCGGAAAGCGGGTGCGTGGATTTATCGGAGTGGAGGCGATGAACTTGCTTCCTTATTAAATATGAGAACTGGACTTCAAAACTGCCGTACATGCCGTACACGATGTACGGCAGTTCTCAACTCCGTTTTCAAAAAGCTATTTTACCGCAAAATCAGCGTTCTTTATGTGCAATGTGCTGCGATTACCGCATTTTCTTGCGGTATAAACAGCGATTTGACAAAGCAAACGCAAAATCCAAAGACCAATCGGTGTACAGCGGCGTACAGCACTGGCGTTTACCGTACAGAGCCGTACACAAACAATCTATTTTCAAGGCCGCACAGCGGCAGAAAGGACAAACTATGAACTATATGAACAATAACCCTATAATCATCGGCATCGACCACGGCTATGGGAATATCAAGACTGCACATTGCTGCTTTCCTACGGGCGTGATCATCTCTGACAAGGAGCCGACCTTCAAAAGCAATCTGCTTGTCTACAACGGCAGCTATTACACCGTGGGCGAAGGTCACAAGGAGTTTATCTCTGACAAAATGACAGACGGTGACTACTATATTCTGACCCTTGCTGCCATTGCAAGAGAGCTGAATATCCGCAAGCAGACCTCTGCCCGTGTGCATTTGGCGGCGGGGCTCCCTCTTACTTGGGTCAGCGAACAGAAGGATAGCTTCAAGGCGTACCTGTTGCAGAATGAAATGGCGGATTTCATTTTCCGTGGTGTCAGCTATCATGTGGAGTTTGCCGGAGCGGACATCTTCCCGCAGGGCTTCTCCGCTGTGGCGGACAGACTGCGGGGATTCAAGGGCATCAATATGCTTTGCGACATTGGCAACGGAACGATGAATGTCATGTATATCAACGAGCGCCGTCCGCTATCTCAGAAGTGCTTCACGGAGAAGTACGGGACAAACCAGTGCATGATTGCTGTCCGGGAAAATCTCATGCGGCAGTTTGGCGCATCGGTAGATGATACGATTCTGGAGCGTGTGATTCGCTTTGGGACGGCAGACATCAGCGAACGCTACCTAACTGCTATCCAGAACACAGCGAGGGATTACACCGCAGGCATCTTCCGCAGACTGCGTGAGCATGAGTATGACCCGGAACTGATGAGGCTCTATGTTGTCGGCGGTGGAAGCTGCATGGTGAAGAATTTCGGAGAATATGATGCCAGCCGGGTGATGATCAATGATGACATCTGCGCCACAGCCAAGGGCTATGAGCTGCTGTCTGCACAGAAAATGCAAAAGAAAGGCGATCTTGTATGAAGCAAATCTACACAACAACACTTCGGCTGAATCTGGAGAACGAAGCAGACCGCAGGGCGTGGGAGCATTTGCAGAGCCTTGACAGGCGAGAATATCGTTCAGTCAGCAAGGCAGTCGTTTCGGCGGTCAACGCTTACTTTGACCGTAGCAAGCAGCTTGCCGATGATCCCTATCTGGAAACACGGGAGAAGGAGGACGCTTTCCTCAGCCGGATCGAGGATACCATCTCACGCAGCTTGCAGAGCTGTACGCCGGTAAGCCTTGGCGGTATCCTACAGCTTATGCAGAGCGCACAGCCTGCCGCTGCTCTTGTTTCGGAGGAAACCGAGGAGGACATTTCAGCTGCGCTGGATTTTGCAGACGGCTTTTGAAATTACTTTTCTTGATTTTACTACTATGTTGGTGGCAATACAATCCGTCTTTGCTACCAAATTGGCAATTCTCAGAATGAGGAAAACAATTTACCATCAGTTCTGCAGGGAGTTGGTATCTGTGTGATACCAGTTCCCTGCTTTTTACTATCACGAAGCCGCCCAGCGGCAGAAAGGAGCCAGATATGGCAAATAAAAAGATCATGACCAAGGAAGAATTGCAGGCCAAGCACCGATTGGAGGAGGCACAAATGCGGGATCGGGCGAAAGAGCGAAAGGCCCGTACCAGACGCTTGATTCAGGAGGGCGCTGTTTTGGAGAAAGTATTTCCAGAGGCTCAGCAAATGGAGCTTGAAAAATTAGAGGACTTGTTATATGAGAAGCTACACTAATCTGCGAGGGGCGTTCCGGGCAACCGGGGCGTCCCTTCCTTTTTTATCCCGAAGGGCGCACTTACTCACCACCTGCGAAGCAGGCGGTGGTATCCCTTCCGTTGGTCGGGCTCGTGCGCTCTTCACGAACTGTCCATCGGACACTTCTCCAGAGAGGGCAGGAAATGCCGCAAGTCAGCATTCCCTGTGCAGTCGGCGCTTCTGCTGATGCAGAGATTGCTGCTTGTCGCACCAATCCGGCAGATACTCTGCCCGCCTCCTGCCTGCGAAAACCTGCCACCGGCAGCTTTATCGCAGATATGGGCAGCAATGCAGCCCATTTTCTCTTTGCAAAGAGAAACAGAAACCAAGGGGTGGCGTTTTACCACCCCCTCACAAAATACGAATCGAGGTGAACGCAAATGGCAATTTACCACTTGGAGGCAAAGGTGGTCAGCCGGGGAGCCGGACGCTCCGCCTGTGCAGCCTCCGCTTATCTCAGCTGCTCCCACATCCTCAATGACTATGACGGAGTACAGCACGATTACACCCGAAAGCAGGGGCTTGTGTGGCAGGAGGTATTCCTGCCGGACATGGCCCCACCCGCATGGCAAGACCGAGAGGTTCTCTGGAACGCCGTGGAGGAAAACGAGAAAACCAAGGACAGCCGCTTAGCCCGTGAGTTTGTGGTAGCCCTGCCCATAGAGTTGTCCCTAGAGCAATGGCAGACGCTGTTGACGGACTTCGTACAAAACCAATTTGTCGCAGACGGGATGTGCGCCGATCTGGCAATCCACGATCCTGATCCACCGGGTCATAATCCACATGCCCACATTCTCTTGACGGTGCGCCCGCTTGATGAAAGCGGCAAATGGCAATACAAAACGGAGAAGGAATATCTCTGCAGCCGTGACGGTGAGGAACGGGGCTTTACCGCTGCCGAGTTTAAGGCTGCACAGGCTGACGGATGGGAGAAACAGTACCAGTACAAGGTAGGCAGGAAGAAAGTGTATATGACACCATCCGCAGCTGAGGAACATGGATATGAGCGTGCCAGCAAGTATCCCAAAAGCACCAAATACGGGAGACAGAATCCCATTTCTGAACGCTGGAACAGCGAGGAACAGCTCCTTATCTGGCGCAAAGCATGGGCAGATGTGACAAACAAATATTTGGAGCGATACGGTCATGAGGAGCGCATCGACCACCGCAGCTTTGTCGAGCGAGGCATTGACGAGCAGCCCACCATCCACGAGGGCGTGATTGCCCGTGCTTTGGAACAGAAAGGTATCGTGTCCGACAGGTGCGAACTCAACCGTCAGATCAAGGCGGACAACAGGCTCCTGCGGGAACTGAAGGCGCAGTTCAAGAAAATTACGGAGGCGGTGAAGAACACGCTGCCCGCTATTGCAGAAGCGTTGGAAAAGCTGCGGGAAAATATGCTGATCTTCTGCTATCAGTTAGGGCATATCCGCAGCAGCAAGAAACAGATGACCGGTGCCTTGAATATTCTGAAGCCAAATCTGGCACAGTACCGCTCCCTTGTGCAGCAGATAAAGGAAACAACCAAAGAACGGAAGTCCCTACTGGCTGAAAAGAAATCCCTTCCTGCGATCCACTTTGTCAGGCACCGTGAGCTTGCCTCCAAAATAGCCGAGTTGACGGAAAAGTTAGAGGAGCTAAAAAGCGAAAAGGCTATGCTGCTTCATTCTCTGGAATACCCAGAGGACGCCACAAGCGATATCTTCCAGCGCCAGATTGACCGCTATGAAGATAATCTCAAACGGCTTGAGGCGCAGGAGAATAAGTATGCCGGAGAGCTGGAGGCTGCATTGTCTGAGTATGCCGAGCTGAAAGAGCAAGCTTCCGGCTTTGATTCCTTGCAGCTTTATCTGGAGCGGAAGGCACTTCGACCTGACAGAGAGAAAGCAGCAGCCCAACGCATTGAAGCGGCTTATGGCGACAAGTTCAGTTGGTGGTTGATGGAGAGTGGCCTACGGGATGTGTCTGGCTATCTTGACGAATATGCACAGGAAAAGACAATGGATCGAGAACTGCGGCAAAGGCGGCGATCGGAGCGGCTTGAGCGTAAGATGAAAAACAGAGATATGGAACGTTAAAAGTGCTGGAGGTTGAAACTTCAGGTGAAGTCTGTGACATAGGGGGATGGAGATAATCCCTATACGTCAAGCGTAAAATAAGCACCGGTATGGGTTTTCCATACCGGTGCTTGCAATATTTAATCGAATTCTATCACTTAAAATCAAAAGAGTTTTCCAACAACTTATCAAGTGCTGCCATCAGTTCCGCTCGAACAGCCTCTCTTTCACTTTCTCCGCCTGCATTTTCGATATAGATGGAATAGTTATCAAATGTGATATAGGCGTAATAGATCACAGTCTTAATTCCTTCGCTGTTTGCATTTGTAACGAAGTAGCCAGCTTTAACTGGCGTATCTCCAACCATAGATACATTTCCCTTGCCAATTACGGTAGTATCCATAAGATTGTTCCCAGACAGCGAAACAACAAATTTCATATCGCTGTAATGACCATCAAAGCCAACAAATGCTACATCGTCCAAGGTAAAGAGGGCATCTCCGGAAATCGGAAGATCACCGAAAATAGTCTGAACCTCATCTTTGGTCAATGCTCGTGCTTGCAAGTTCAAACTCAGAGCAGAGGCTACCGTATCTGCTTTAGTGAAAGATATGGTAGTTCCATCACCTAATGTAGCTGTTTCTGTACTTTTGCCGAATAATCCCATACTAAACACTCCCACCACGATTAGACAGAGACACGCAGCAATTGCCCCAAATTTCAGCCAAATGCTTTTTTGTTTCTTTGCCTGATAACTCGCCGTTTCTTCGATATGACGGCTACCAATGCCACCAACGGCGTCAGAGATGTTCTTTCGTGTCATAAATCATACCCCGCTTTCTGTAAATGATTTTTAAGTTTGCTTCTGATTCGGGAAAGGCGAACAGACACATTGTTATTTGTTGTACGAAGCCTCTTTGCAATTTCTGTAATGCTATCTGAGTACCAATACCTTGCTACAAACATAACCCTGCTTTCCTGATCCAAGCTGTCAAGGAAACGATCAATTTCCTGTGACAGCTCCTTTGCATCCACTTCCTGTTCAATAGTAGATGCAGAAGTTAGGCACTCTTCCAACTCATCAAGTGCAACATCATAGTAACTGTTTCGCTTTAGTGCAGTATTTGCGTGGTATTTTGCGGTAGCGATATTGCGGGTAATACGAAAAATATAGGTTCTGAGTGGGTCAGGTCTTTCTGGAGGAATTGCATTCCACGCAGCAAGGTATGTATCATTTACACATTCTTCTGCGTCGGGTTCGCATTTCAAAATGTTGTTTGCAATTCTTTTGCAAGTTGAACCGTATTTTGCAGCAAGTTCAGCTATTGCCTGCTCAGTACGAGCAAAGAACAGTTCAATGATCTTCACATCCTCTAACAAGGTATCCACCTCCTCACCTATGTACTATGGATCTGGCGGACAATCTTACAGAAGCGAGGGAAAATTTCACACCTTTATTATAGTACATTGCAATTCTATTTTCTATCGCCTCAGCAAAATCGTTTGGCACCAGTCGAGGTCGCTCGGCAGTCTGAAAATATGGTCCTTCGGTTTTGGTAGAGTTGCTCGCAGCAGAGGAGGCGTAACAAAAAATTAAAGGTAGCTGCCCGGACAGAATGGGTTGGGTGGAAAAATAAATAATATCCGAAACAGGATGACGGAAATTGTTAGCGCCGAGTTAATTCGTACACAGTTAGTGTTTAAGTGTTTACAAACAGCCCATTGATATTGTTCGTTTGTGCGTATATAATATATATAACTATTTGATGCGGAGGTAAACTATGTTTGAATACATGACAGTACAGGATGCGGCTAAACTTTGGGGAATATCGGTGCGTCGTGTTCAAAAGCTGTGTGAGGAGAATCGCATTGATGGAATTGTTCGGCTACCTCGTGCATGGCTAATTCCCCAAGATGCCCAAAAGCCGGCTGATGGAAGATATAAACAAAATAAAAATGAATTTATAGCTGACAACAAGGAGAACACACGATGAGTAAATTGTTATTAGTGGAGGATGACCAAAGTATCGTATCCTCATTATCAGACTATTTAGGAAATGAAGGGTTCAAAATCGAAAATGCTCCCGGTCAAAAAGAAGCAATAGAAAAATTGGATAGCGACCAATACGATATAGCCTTGGTGGACATTCAATTATCAAACGGAAATGGTTTTTCTGTTTGTTCTGCAATTAAAGAAAGAGGAACTATGCCAGTTATTTTCTTAACGGCTTCTGATGATGAATATAGTGTTGTGGCTGGGTTAGATATGGGGGCTGACGATTATATCAGCAAACCGTTCAGACCAAGAGAACTGCTTTCAAGGATCAACAGCGTATTAAGGAGAACTAAGAACACACAAAACATTATCAGTTACCTCGACTTAGTTGTGGACACAAATCAAGCAACCGTATCAAAGAATGGGAAAGAGATTTTGTTGTCTGCTATGGAATATAAGTTGCTGTTAGTCTTTTTGCGTAACAAAGGTATTGTCCTTTCTCGCAGAAGATTGTTGGAGCTTTTATGGGACACTACTGGGGAGTTTATCAATGATAATACATTGACTGTCTATATGAAAAGGCTACGTGACAAAATTGAAACCAATCCGCAGGAGCCGGAAATCATAATTACCGTTCGTGGGCTTGGCTATAAGGTGGGTTGATATGGACTTTATCAGAAATAAAGAAGTTAAAAGGCAAATTGTTGTCAGCAGTATTCTTATTCTATTTTGGGGCGGCATTGGCATTATCGTTGATAGCAAAGCTGTGTGGATTGTTCTGTCGGCTATCATTTCATCCAGTGCAGTTTCCCTCTTTTTCACATATCAGAGATACAAGAAAATTGCTGATTTTAGTTTGCATATTGATAGGCTGTTACATGGAGATGAAAAAATTTCTTTTGGGCAGTTTCAAGAAGGTGAGTTATCTGTTTTACATGATGAAATATCCAAGATGACAAGACGGCTTATTGAACAGGCAGAAGCTCTGAAAATGGAGAAAGGTAATTTGGCAAATGCTTTAGCCGATATTTCACATCAATTAAAAACACCTTTGACATCGCTGAATATCTTAAATGCTTCTCTGTGTAATGAGGAACTGACTGACGAAGAAAGGTATGAGCTGATCCGCGAACAGACTATGCTCTTATCAAGAATGGAGTGGCTGATAGCCACACTTCTGAAAATATCCAAGCTGGATGCAGGAACGATTACTCTAAAGCCACAGGCGGTATACTTAAAAGATGTGGTAGAAAAAGCAATTCGTCCTCTGGAGATTGCGGCAGAATTAAAAATGCAGACAATCACGCAAGTGATTCCGGCAGAATTAAAACTATCTCTTGATACTGATTGGACTGCTGAAGCCTTGGGGAATGTAATCAAAAACTGTATCGAACATTCACCAGAGGGCAGCACTATCGAAATCAAGGCAATAGAAAGACCTCTTTTGACACAGATCATTATAGAGGATAGCGGAACAGGTTTTCAGGAAAAAGACATCCCCCATTTATTTGACCGATTTTATCAAGGAAGTGGCTCTACAATCGGTAATGCCGGTTTGGGGTTGGCTCTGGCAAAGACGATCATTGTCAATCAGGGTGGTGTCATCCAAGCGAAAAATCGGGAGTCAGGCGGTGCAAAATTTGAAATCTGCTTTTATCGGGGGACTGCTTAATGCAGCCCCTTTTTAAGTGACATTTTTGTAATGAAAAAGTAATGAAGCAGTCACTTGGCTTTGCTATACTGAATTGCAAAAATATATGGAGGAACTTTTTATGGAGATATTAAGAGTAGAGAATATCTGCAAAACCTATGAAATGGACAATGCTCCTGTCCATGCTTTGTCAGATGTTTCTTTTTCCGTCGATAAAGGAGAGTTTGTTGCAATCATTGGAGCATCTGGGTCTGGCAAGTCTACCCTGTTGCACATTTTAGGTGGTGTTGACAGACCGACTTCGGGAAAAGTATTTGTGGATGGACAGGATGTTTATGAGCAAAATGAAGATGAATTGGCTGTATTCAGAAGAAGGCAGGTTGGGCTTGTCTATCAGTTTTATAATCTGATCCCGGTTTTGACTGTCGAGGAAAATATCACGCTGCCGATTCGATTGGATGGGCGTAAAATCAATCAGGAGCGTTTGAAAGAACTGCTATCCACACTCAAACTGGTAAAGCGTAGAAAGCACCTGCCAAGTCAGTTATCCGGCGGTCAACAACAAAGAGTGGCAATCGGACGAGCGTTGATTAACGCACCTGCGATTATCCTTGCGGATGAGCCAACGGGAAATCTGGACACGGAGAACACAAGGGATATTATGAAACTTCTGCGTGAATCCAATGAAGTCTATCGCCAGACAATGATCCTGATTACCCATGACCGTGAAATCGCAATGCAGGCAGACCGTATTCTGGAAATTCAGGATGGCAGACTTGTGAGGGATGAGGTGATACGCTGATGAATATGATTTTCATGCTTACACTCAGGAATCTGTTGTCGAATAAAAAGCGTACCCTACTCACACTTTTAACCATTCTTTTGTCAATCAGTATGATAACCGCTATTCTCTGTGGGGGATGGTCGTTGGTTGATTTTTTGAAAGAGAAAGAAAAAGTGTATGGTGGCGATTATGACTACTACATGGAGGATTTGACTTGGGAGCAGGTTCAAGAGCTATATAGTCAAAACAATGTAGGCGAAGTTTCGCTTCTCCGCTTTGCCGGAAACAGTTTTTACGGGGAGAAATCCAACAGTACAATGCTCTCCGTTGGCGAGATTGACGAGAACTTTACCCAAAGATTTTCGTTAAATCAGTATTTGCTTGCAGGGCGTTTCCCGCAAGATGAAAATGAGATTGTTATTTCAGAATCTTTTTTGAAGAAAAACAACATGAATACAGAGATTGGAGATACGATTTCTTTAACTCTTGGTTCAAGAATTTGGGATGAATATAATGCCCAGCTTTCCGGGCTGACAAATTATAGGGGCGAAGAAGAAAGCTTCGTTCCAACAAAAGAGAAAGCGTATGTAGTTGTTGGTATTCTGTCAGATGTGAATGACTCAAAAATCGCAGCAAACTATAATGCCTTTGCAGGTGTTGACAAAACGGCATCCGATTTTGCTGCGTATGTCAAGGCAAAGAATTTATCCAATTCGATCTATACAGAAGCCGAAGAAGTGGCTGCGGCAGTAGACAGTCATGTAGCAAAGTTTCATTCGGAATTGTTAGTCTATCATGGAATTACCGGGGGTAAAGGAGCTGCAAAACTGATTGCTTTGGTGGTCATGGTCGTTTGTCTTTTGATGGCTGCATCTGCTTCAATGATCAGCAACGCCCTCTCCATTTCCTTACAGGAACGAATTAAGCAGATGGGAATGCTATCCAGTATTGGAGCCACAAAAGGGCAAAAACGCCTTAGCGTATATTTAGAAGCCTTCCTTTTGGGAGTGGTGAGCATACCCTTTGGATTGGTTGTTGGTATCCTGCTATCTGCTCTGTTATTAAGTGTGGTCAGGGCAGCTTTTGGAGAAACATTCACTTTTGGCATCGTAGAACTGTCCTTGAAGGTAAACGGATTGATCCTGCTCGTCAGCGGATTATCCGGCATTGCTTCTTTGTACTTCGGAAGTAGAAAGCCTGTGAAGCAAGCAGCTAAAATTACAGTTATTGAAGCGATCCGCCAGTCTAACAATGCGGTATCAAGAAAGAAATTCCGTGACGGAAAAATCGTTTCTTTGGTTTTTGGCATTTATGGTTCGTTAGCAGCAAAAAATATTAAGCGTAATCCAAAACGCTTCCGAGCGATTACCGGCTCTATTTTCTTGTCGGTGGTAATTGCCCTTTCCTTATATAGTTTCTCTGATTTTATGCTTTATCAGACATCCTTGGATATGAAGGAGGACGGTTCCTGTTATACTGATGTGATTTCGATGATTCAATACAAAGATATTCCTGTCGCAATCGGGGCATTATCGGATGAAAATATCACTGCGGATGTTTCCTATTCTTTTCAGCGATATATGACCGCTGAATTTTCGCAGGAACAAATCAATCCTGATATGCAAGGATATTTTATCAATGGTACGAAAGCAGAGGTATATGTCGTAGGATTGGACGAAGAACATTTTGTCTCTTTTTGCGATGAAAATGGATTCAGTCTGGATGTGACAAATTTCAATCATGGAATTTTGCTCAATCAGACTATGGGATACTATAATTCGGCACAAAATCGGGTAATTGCAGGCTCACCGTTTCTTATTGAACCGGGAACAGAAATCATTCCGCTGGGGGCATCCGAGGATGCCTTGCCGATTATCGTGGAAGAAATCGTTTCAGAAGAAAATGCAAATATCCAATCCATGTTTGTGAGAGATCGAGCTGTCCTCATCGTGCCTTTAAGTTATTTTAACTTGCTGATAGATGATAACGCCTATGTGGAAATGAGAATACAGACAGCACAGCATAAAGAAGCAATGGAATGTCTGGCTGACAGAGGATTTCCGCAAACTGTGGACATTGCAGCCGCAACGAATAATTCCAGACAGGTATATACGATTGCAAAACTGGTAATCTGCCTGTTCTCGATCCTGATGACGGTTATTATCAGCTTGAATGTTTGTAACACTATCTCGAATACGATTCATTTGAGAAGAAGCGAATTTGCTGTTCTGCGTTCTGTTGGTATGACTGCCAAAGGATTAAAATGTACGCTATTGCTCGAAGCTGTTTTGTACGGCGTAAAAGCATTGGTTCTTGCGTTGCCTGTGAGCTTTTTGATTCATTGTGCTATCTACTACTTCATATCGTCGGGTATGACACCATTTGCTTTTTATATGAACGGCGGTATTTATGCTCTTGCAGTTATGGCTGTCGGCGCTATGGTATGTATCGCTATGCTGTTTGCTGTTAGAAGCGTATCAAAGGTGGAAATTGTAGAGGAACTGAAATTGAGCAATATGTAATCATTCAATCTAACAAAGCAACTGAAACAGAGGTAATAGAAATTGCGTAAAAAGAAACTGGTAAAGAGAGTTGCAGGCATTGCTTTGACTGTTGGTGCAGTTATACTTGCCATTGTATGTGTTGGTAAAGTAAATCGCATTCAGAACGAAAAAGATATTATTGGCACATGGAAGGATGCAAATGCTGAGGAGATATTTACCTTTCAAGAAAACGGGGAACTTGCTGTGAGTAAAGATATGCCCGATTCGGGTCTATCCTGCGGTGACGCATATTATAGTTTTTCTTACTCGGATATAATCTGTGTTACACAGGGAAATAGTAGTGTAGAATTTGAGATAGAAGTAGATCAAAACGAATTGAAAATCTTCTTCATGGGACAAGAATATCTGGAATTGGAAAAGTAATGATTACAAATAAAAGAAAACCATTGAGCCGATAATTCGCATCCTTTGCGGACTAACGGCTCTGCATATATTTTGAACGCTATTTTCAGAAACATTGTGTTTTGCAGAAAAGCCCCTTGACAAATTCCATCTCAGAAGAAACTGCTGGAACAATATGCAAAAGAACATGGATTTACCAATCTTGTTCATTTTACTGATGATGGTATCTCCGGTACAAGATTTGATCGCCCAGGCTTTCTTGCCATGATGAAAGAAGTAGAGTCGGGGAAAGTCGGAACGATTCTGATTAAAGATATGAGCCGAATGGGAAGAGATTATCTGAAAGTCGGACAATATATGGAATTGCTGCGACAGAAGAATGTCCGCCTGATTGCAGTCAACGAGAATGTAGACAGCTTCCGGGAGGACGATGATTTTACTCCATTCCGAAATATCATGAATGAATGGTATGCAAGGGATACCAGTAAAAAGATAAAATCAACTTTCAAGGCGAAAGGAAAATCCGGCAAGCATGTGGCAAGTACAACACCGTATGGATATCTGAAAGACAAGGATGATCCGAATGTATGGATTGTTGATGAAGAAGCAGCTGTAGTTGTACGGAGAATCTTTCACATGACAATGGACGGGTACGGACCATATCAGATTGCCAAGGCACTGAAAGAGGATAAGGTTGAGATACCAGCGGTTCATATGGCAAAGAAAGATGCCGGATTATGGAAAGGCAGAGTAGAAGAAATCAAAGATCCTTATGGCTGGGGCTCTTCTACTGTTGCAGGTATTCTGAAGAAAAGAGAGTATCTTGGTCATACAGTGAACTTCAAGACCAGAAAACATTTCAAGGATAAGAAAAGCCATTATGTATCTGAGGATAACTGGACGGTGTTTGAGAACACGCAGGAAGCAATCATAGATCAGGAAACTTTTGACAATGTGCAGAGAATCCGAAGCAATGTGAGAAGGTACCCAGATGGATGGGGAGAAGCCCACCCCTTGACAGGTCTGATGTATTGTGCAGACTGTGGTTCCAAAATGTATGTACATCGAGTAAATAATGGCAAGCGAGTACCACAATATACCTGTTCTGCATATTCTAAAGTTCCGGTTGGAACACTCTGCCAGACACAGCACAGAATTAATGCAGATGTGGTTATGGAGCTGATTAAGGAACTGTTAAAGGCTGTTGCAGAGTATTCACAGCTGAACCGTGAAGAATTTTTGGAAACAGTAAAAAAGGCACAGACTTCACAGCAGTCCAGTGAGATCACAAGATTGAAAAGCAGATTGGCAGAAGCAAAAAAACGTGTGCAGGAACTGGAAAAACTGATCTGCAGAATTTATGAGGACAATATTCTTGGCAAGCTGCCAGATGAACGCTATGCGATTCTTGACGGACAGTATTCTAAAGAACAGAAAGATTTGTCGGCAGAAATTGCAGATATGGAAGCTGAATTATCAGGCTATGAAGAAGGCCGCAGATCAGCGGAGAAGTTTATTGCTCTGGTTGATAAATACCAAAATTTTGAGGAATTGACCACTTACATGCTGAATGAATTTGTAGAAAAGATTGTGGTTCATGAGCGTGACCGAAAAGGAAGCATTGAGACAACTCAGGAAGTGGAAATCTATTTTAACTTCATTGGGAAATATTTACCTCCACATTTCGGTGAGGTGGAAATGACACCAGAGGAAATTGAAGAAATGAAGAAGCGGGAAGCCAGAAAAGACAGGCTTCATCAGAATTACTTGAAAAGGAAAGCAAATGGCAAGCAGCAAGAATACTATGAACGGACAAAGGCAAAAAAGAAAGCTGAGATGGATGCAAAAAAAGAGGAAATCCGTCAGGAAGATATTGCAAAGGGTGTGTTCGTGCCGGTATCACTGCTTCCACCAGCAGAACCGAAGAAAGGAGTTGCATCAGCATGAGCGAATTAGAAAGAATCATTCACGATAACAGTAATGGTCTGGATTATATCCTTGTCGGGGAAATCTATCTGCCACTGATCGCAGTACCCGAAGAGAAAAGAGAGATTGGTTTTTATGGAAGTCTTCACAGAAACTATCTGAAAGATTACAAGAGTGGCTTGTATTCCTATCTGACATTGAGTGGTAAGCTCTGGACGTATCTCGCAGATCTGAATGAGCAGTGTTTGGAACGCAGGGATTTCCTCATGGAACAGATTATGGAGCAGGAAGGCATTACGAAAGAATTGAAAAGCAGAGATCAGATGGAATGGGTTCGCCGGGCAAACAATGCAAGAAGCCGGGTAGATGAAATTATTTTAAATGAACTGGTGTATGTGTAGGAGGGACTTATGAGATACCGGATTGAATACGCAGACGGAAGATGTTGTAATTTTGCAAACAGCAGAAAAGATTTACTGGACTGGCTGAAACTTTTGAAAGATGAAAAAATCGTTGATATCCGAAAGATTTACAAAAGCGGTGTGACAGATTCTGTGATAGACAGCTATCGTAGTTATCTGAAACAGTGAAAGGGGTGGACAGTCATGGTTGTTGTAAGAATTATTGTGAAAATCGTATTACTGCCAGTGCGTATATGCCTGACAATGATACAACTGGTGGTTATGTTCTTCACATGGCTGTCGGCAACGGTATTTCATATCCTGTCGGGGATCATCTGCATTACAGCAGTTTTAGGGTATGGATTCGGACAGGAGACAGGCACAGAAGCGGTCAGGATGCTTGTGGCAGGTTTTATACTTTATATCCTGCCTGTGCTTTCTGGCTGGGCAGTGGTGTGGCTGGAAACATTCAAAATCAGATTGATGGAGTAGACCACTGGAGAAAGGAATAGGATTCTTAAATGAAGATTACAAAAGAGATTGAAGAATTTATCAACCTGACCATAACGGAACATATGGGAAAAGAGTATGCAGACTGGAAACTGAGCCAGCTGTCTGTGACAGAACCAGATGAAGTTGAGGAAGAATATAAAAAAGTGATCGCAACACTTCCACAGGAACAGGAAGAGACCATTACAAAATATTGCGACCAGATATTTAACAGTGGAGCAGAGACAGAAGAATTTTTCTACCGGTTGGGACTGAGGGACGGAATGAAACTTAGGAAGACTGTTAAAATGGTTCTGAAGCAATTATCAGAATGATACATACAGGAATTATCTGAAAAGTGAATGAGTAAAGGAAAGGGCATTAACCGTAAAAAGTTAGTGCCCTTTGTTTTACCCATTTTTATATTTTCACAAAATCCGATGCAGAGGATTTTTGAAAAACAGACGGAACGGAGATCATGCTGAAGGGACAGCGGCAGGAGTTACGTTTTGTCTGCTGGGAGTACAGAGGGCTGGAAGTCCTTTGTGCCCAGATTGCAAAGAGCGGCAGCATCTTGCTGGGGTTAAGGGGCAAAGCCCTTAGCAGGTTAAGGGCGGCAGCCATTGCCCAGTGATATGGCGTTTCGCCATATGGTACTGGGTACTGTCTGTAACGGGGACAGAGACTTTTGGCAGCTTCGCTGCAATCCCCTCCGGGGAAACAACTTGAAAAAAGGAGAGATGTGAATTGAAAGGCACAAGGCATAACGGCAGATCTGGGAAAGACGGTGTTTACAATCCGCTTCACAATGACCGGAGATTTGACCCGGAACACAGTGAGCATATTGACAATGAACGTGTCCGTCAGAACATTTACTGGGACTGCTATCAGGGATATACCACAATGGCAGACCGGGGAAAAGAGGATAATTTTTCTTTTAACCAGATTGAGATGGCATACTATGTGGATCATTACAGCGATTATGTGATTAACCAGAATAAACGTCATGAGAAAGCAAGACACCCCGACAGATGTAAAGGGGTGGAAGATGTTCTGAAAAATAAAAAGACCTGTCCGGAAGAAAGTATCTATCAGCTTGGGACGATAGATGAACACGCTTCTGTGGAAACGCTGGTTTTGGTTTTTGATGAATTCAAGAAAGAGTTCGATGAGCGGTTTGGTTCTAATGTGCATATCATTGACTGGTCACTGCACATGGACGAAGCGACTCCGCATATTCATGAGCGTCATGTATTCGATGCTACGAACCGGTATGGGGAGATTGAACCGAAACAGGAAGCGGCACTGGAAGAACTTGGCTTTGAACTTCCGAATCCGGAAAAGAAAAGATCAAAGACAAATAACCGTAAGGTTGTTTTTGATTCTGCCTGCCGGACAATGTTTCTGGATATCTGCAAACGTCATGGACTGGAAATTGACGAAGAACCGTCCTATGGAGGAAGGCAGCATCTGGAGAAACAGGACTATATCCGAATGAAGCAGAAAGAAGAGATTGCGGTTCAGCAGGAAATGCTCAATCAGCAGAGGGATAAGGTCAATGCGAATCATCTGGAACTTGCAAGGCAGTCAAACCATGTCAGGGCAAATGAAAAGGTTATCCAGTCACAGAAAGAAAAAATAGAACAGCAGGAAAAAGAATTTAAAGAAAATTTCATTTCCAATTCTGACCGGATTCTAAGTCAGGGCGAGCTGCTTGAAGAACAGAGAGAGGAACTGCAACAGCTTACTCTCCGTATTGAAGATGTGGAAAACTTGCTTGACGAAGTATCCAGTGAAGCCTATGACAAGGCTGTGGATAAAGTCGCAGAGGAAACAATGCGGGCTACCAGAAAAGATGACATTCGTCTTGCGGAAGATTCTAAGAGATGGATTCAAAGTCCGGAACGTAAGGCATCACGAAAAGAAAAGGAATATGCGATAAACAGGCTGGACGGTCTGATTAAAAAAATCGAATATGCGATGGAAAAAGCTGTTGTGAGGGTTGTCCGTCAGTTAAAACAGCCAGAGAAGAAAAAAGCCGTTGTTGAAGAAATCAAAAAAGAAGTGAAGCCGTCAATCAGAGAAAAACTTGCATTGAACGTAGCAAAGATTCAAAGAGAAGAGGCAGAGAGAAAACAACTGAATAAAGGAAGATCACATTCCAGTGATCTGGAACTATAAGGGCATTTTGTTGATTCCGTAAAGACAGGACAAAGTGCTTTTTTGTTTTTTGTGAAAACTTGCTTCCCAGATTTGGGAAGCAGATTTAAGAAAGTGAGGAAACGAATTGGGATTATTTGATGAAGTAAAACAGAATGTGACCGTCTGGCAGGCTGCGGAGAGGTATGGGTTAAAGCCCAACAGGAGCGGACTGATCCGCTGCATTTTCCATAATGACAAATCACCCAGCATGAAAGTTGACCGGAGATATTATTGTTTCGGGTGTGGCTGTACAGGAGATGCCATTGATTTTACGGCACAACTGTTTGACATTGGATTGAAAGATGCAGCCATGAAGCTGGCAGATGATTTTGGAATTCCTTATTCCGGCAGGGACAGGGGATCACCGCAGAACAGGAGAAGCGTTTCAGCAAAAAAGCCAGAGCCGACACCAGAAGAACTTTGGCAGAAAAAACATCTGAGATGCCTGAGAGCCTATCTGGATTATCGGAGCCTGCTTCTGAAATGGAAAGAACAGTATGCACCAAAAACATGGACAGAAGAATGGCATGAAAAGTTTATGACTGCTCTCAGGGAGTTGTCAGTTGTTGAGTATTATCTGGATATCCTGCTCTTTGGGGACAGGGCAGATAAGGAAGCACTTGTAAAAGAAAAATGGAAGGAGGTGGAGCGGATTGAGCAATGCGAAAGAGAAGATAAAGGAGATCGCTACAAAAGAACAGAAAGATGCCATGAAAGAAATGCTCCAGATGGTAGATAAAAGCAAAGTCGATGAAGTGAAACAGATGCTGGAATATACACAGAAAGGAACTGCGAAAGCAACGGTTGGAAATTATATGGTTGTGCTGAGAAATGATCCGCTTGTGCGTGAGAGTATGAAATACAATAAGCTGACAGGCAGGATTGATATTGTAAAAAAACTCTGGTGGAATGAGGAAGTCTGCAAGCTGGATGATGATGGCAGGACTTATTTCTACTATTTCTTTGAATGCTATTACAAACTCACAAGTGAAAAATGTATGGATAAGGCACTCCGTATAGAAGCCAACAGCCGGGCATACCACCCGATCTGTGAGTATCTGGAACAACTGGAGTGGGACGGGCAGGAGAGAATCCGTTATGTCCTGCAACGGTACATGGGGGCAGATGCTTCGGATTTTGTCTATGAGGTTGTGAAGCACTTCCTGATGGAAGCATTAAGCAGAATCTACCGTCCCGGTTGTAAAGCAGATGAAATGCTTTGTCTGGTAGGTCAGCAGGGAGCCGGAAAATCCACATTTTTCCGTTTTCTTGCATTGAACGATGACTGGTTTTCTGATGATCTGAAGCAGTTGAATGACAGTAAGATATACGAGCATCTCCGGGGACACTGGATTATGGAAATGTCGGAGATGATTGCTGCAATCAGTGCAAAGAGCAATGAGGAAATCAAGTCATTCCTGACCAGACAGAAAGACACTTACCGGAACCCTTATGATAAATATGAGGAAGACCGGAAGCGTCAGTGTATCTTTGCAGGTTCAACGAACACAAGGCAGTTCATTCCTTTTGACCGTACTGGGGCAAGACGGTTCCTGCCGATTGCCATAGACAGCAGTAAGGCAGAGAAGCATATCCTCGATGATGAAAAAGAAGCCAGATCCTATTTTGACCAGTTGTGGGCAGAAGCAATGGAAATCTACTGGTCAACGGAGAATAAGAGCAGCCTGTTGAAGTTCTCAAAGGAAATGGAGCAGGAGATCAGTGAATACCGAAAACAGTTCACACAGGAAGATACGATGGCAGGAATGATACAAGGCTGGCTGGACACTTATAAAGGTAGTCATGTATGTTCCGTCCAGATCTGGAAAGAAGCCTTTGACCATTTTGACCGGGAGCCGAAAAAATTCGAGACAAATGAGATCTGTTCCATTATGGATACGCAGATCGCTGGCTGGAAGAGAGCCGGAGTCCACAGATTTTCAAAGGAGGGATATGGCAGACAGAGAAGCTGGATCAGGGAAGGAGCAGAAGAAGAGGGTGGCAACGAACCGGATAAAGATGGATTTACAAAGCTGACGAAAGCAGAACAGTTGGAGCTGCCATTTGATCTGCCCGACAGAGAGAAAGGCTGATTTTGATGCCGAAAGGCTACTGATTACCCGGAAATTTACTGCTTGTTGACATTTTTGTTGACACCAAAATCCTTTGTATTTACCGGTGTTTCAGCTACTTTTTAACAGGTGTCAACAAGAACATTCAAAAAACTTTTCAATAGTATTTTGGAAAACAGAAATAACTACCCGAAAAAAGTTTCAAACCCCATGTTGACACTTGCGTTGTCAGCGTGCCGATAAACTCCCGGCAGGGACAGAAGCAAACCTCTCTCTGTCGGGCACAGGAAAGAAAGGAAATAGATGATTATGGAAAAAATGATGAATAAAAAAACAGAAGGAAACACATTTACAAAGAAAATCGGGCAGACAGTATATGTTGTCCGCTATCATTTCAATGAAGATGCAAAGGAAACCATGCAAGAAAAGATTAACCGGATGCTGGTTACAGAAGCAAGCCGAAAGGCAATGCAATAGATGGGGGCAGAGACAATTGGAATTGAGATATGTTTGAGAATGTGATATGATTTGAGCAACAAATCGGAATTTGTGAGGAAAAGGTGAATGAAAAGGCGAATGGAGCAAAAAAGTAAAAATGCGATTTCAATCATAGGTGGTGCAGATGGTCCTACAAGCATTTTTATAGCAGGACATTCAAAAAAGCAACCATTAAAGATTAGAATCAAAAATAGCATATATAGATATAAGAGAAAAAAAGTAGAGAAGACAATAGTTGCAAATTCGCATTCTCTTTCTGAAACAGTGCAGTATGCAAAAGATAAATACGAATTGACAGAAACTGCTCCCACTGATAGAGAATATATTGAACAAATAAAATGTCTAAAAGAGAGTTTGATTTTGCAGTATGAACCAGAACTTTTGGGTGAAATGAAGGATATTCCGGTACCGGATTTTTCTAATGAAGCATCCGCCAAAGAGTATTTGGGTAAAATAAAGACTCGAAGTGAAATGATTGCTGAAATGCCCGATAGTATAATTCCTATGGATTTTCATTTATATAAAATAAGAATCGATGATGATTTTCTTGAAATGGAGATAGATTACACTTGGAATATATTTGGAATGTCTTATTCAGGAAATAAGGCGGTAATGAAAAAATTTAAGAAAATATCCAGAGATTTATATAGTTATTATGGTGTTACTGAGGAAGATATTAAAAATAAGACAAAAAGATATTCGTCACTGGTAACGAACTTGAGTTCATAAATTCCGATTTTTGAAACTGAAAAATATTATATTCACTGTTGAAATAAAAGGTAGAGAATTAAGGAGAATTATATTGAGAACATACGAGAATAAAGATGAACTTAAGAACGAGATAAATAAAAGTTTTGCAAAATACATTTCTGAATTTGATATTATTCCGGAATCATTAAAAGATAAGAGAGTTGAGGGAGTTGACAGAACTCCAGCAGAAAATCTTGCTTACCAGGTTGGCTGGACAACTCTTGTTCTTAAATGGGAATCAGACGAAAGAAAGGGTCTTCATGTCAAGACTCCTTCGGATGATTTTAAGTGGAATCAGCTTGGCGAATTATACCAATGGTTCACAGATACATATGCGCATCTGTCGTTGCAGGAGTTGAAAGATATGCTGAAAGAGAATATTAATTCGATTTATGAAATGATTGACTCATTAAGCGACGAAGAGTTATTCGAGCCACATATGAGAAAGTGGGCCGATGAAGCAACCAAAACAGCGGTCTGGGAAGTATACAAGTTTATACATATTAACACGGTTGCTCCGTTCGGAACATTTAGAACTAAGATTAGAAAATGGAAAAAGATAGCACTATAACTTCAAGTTTTACGAAATAAAGAAATTGTAGGAGGAATATATATGGTTGGAAGAATTTATCACGTTGGATTAACGGTTTCTGACTTGGATCGCTCGATTGCTTTCTACAGAGACATCCTTGGACTTGAATTTCAAGGAGAAATTTTTATGGAAGGCGAAGAAACAGATAAAATGTTTCGTAGAGCAAATTGCAAAGCAAGAGTTGCTTATTTGAATGGCTCCAAGGCTATTGAGGCACCGCCAGTTGAGCTGATTCAGTTTGTAGATAGCAAAATCCATAAAGAGCAATCAGACTTGTTTACGACATCTATCTCAGAAGTATGCTTTTACACGGATGACATTGATTCTGTCTACAAAACCCTTATCGAAAATCATGTGGAGTGTTTGTCTGAACCGCAGCATTTTGATTTCAGGGCAGATGGATTTGGGGAAAGCAGAGCGTTTTATTTCAGAGACCCGGATGGAATCATTCTTGAGATGATGCAGCCTTTGTAAAAGGACAATAATCAGAATTTGGGAGGGAACTTAGATGGTATTCGAAAAAATTGATAGAAGTAGTTGGAAACGGAACGAGTATTTTGAAAATTACTTTACGAATATACCTTGCACATACAGTATGACTGTTAAATTGGATATTACACAAATAAAAAAGAAACGAATGAAATTATACCCTGCGATGCTGTATTATCTTGCAACGATTGTAAACCGTCATTCAGAGTTTAGAACGGCAATTAATCAGGAGGGTGAACTGGGAATATATGACGAGATGATACCCAGCTATACCATATTCCATGAGGACACAGAGACATTTTCCAACCATTGGACACCATACATACCAGATTTTGAAGCATTTTCTATGGCGTATGCGAATGATATGCAACGGTATGGAAGCAATTATGGAATGATAGGAAAACCAGATGTACCCGAAAATGTTTTTAATGTATCGATGATACCATGGTCAACCTTCGATGGCTTTAATCTGAATTTGCAGAAAGGATATGATTATTTGATTCCTATTTTTACGATGGGGAAATATTACAGAGATGATGAAAAAATCATACTTCCTCTTGCCATCCAAGTGCATCATGCAGTGTGTGATGGATTTCATATCTGCCGGTTTGTCAATGAACTGCAAGAATTGATAAATAGTTAACTTCCAGTTTGTAGAATTCAAAAATTTAATATGAAATGTGAGATAGAGCGTATGGAAATAATCTATACGTTCTATTTTTTTTGCCTTTTTGAAAAAAGTGATTAAAAAACTATTGACATTTTGTTACTGGCTATGATAACTGCAGAATCTTTTTTTCGCACACGCTTCATAAAATTTCTAACATACTCTACTGCAGTCAGGTTGGAAAGGAACAGATAAAACTCATCCAGACTGGCTGCCGTATTGCCTTGTGTCAAAAGAACATCGCTCATAAACGAAAGCACATTAAAAAGCAATGCATTTTTAAGGCTCCTGCTGGCCTGTAACAGTCCTTTTACCCCAAAGGTAATGAAGCCATCATCGGTGATATTGGTATGTCCATTAAAGAACTTGCTCTCAGCTCCCACACACATAGAATTCAGCCCAAGAAGAATACTCTGAATCATTTCTGCTGTATAAAGCTGTCTTCTGTTTTCGTCAAATCCCTGATATTCTTCCTCAATGAACGCATAAAGATCGGAGAGAACTGGGTAATCCTCCGCAGCCAGGCATTCAAAATCACTTTCGTCTGTAATCCCCCATCTGGTATATAACTTCTGCAGCATGATCTCAATCACATCGATTTCCCTGTCGGAAAAATCCTTGTAGCTTCGGAAAAAGTCCTTTAAGAAACTGATATGCTGGGATAATCTGGACCGGATGCGAAAGGTCTGAGGTGCATCCAGATCCTCCGGGCTTCCCGCTTCGTCCCAGGTTTTCGGTTCCAGAGGGTTGATAATGAACTCCCCACTCATTAAGTCGATAAAACACCCTCCCAGATTATTGGTCAGATCTTCATACTCCATTTCCGGATCCAGAGCGCAGATATGCATTCCGGACTCCCTTAAATTCGTCAGCAGCAATTTAAGCAGATAGCTTTTTCCCTGTCCGCTGTTTCCCAGAATCAGGATATTGGCATTCGTCTTATCATCTGCTCTCCGGTTAAAATCCACCAGTACATTACTCCCAAATTTATCTCTCCCAATATAGAACCCATGAGGATCCGTCTTTCCTGAATAGTTAAAGGGATACAGATTCGCCACACTGCTGGCCGGAAGCACTCTCTCAAACTGATCCTTAAACAGGTTATAACCGCTTGGCATTACACACCGGAACCCCTGTTGTTGACGGAGGATCAGTCGGTCTACATTCAATTTTGACCGGATCAGTTCCGTTAGTACTTCTGTTTGAAGAAGCTTCAAATGCTCCAGATCATGGGCACACAACTCCAGATATACTGCCGTATGGAGGAGGGGTTCTCGGTTACGGTGCATCTGGGCTACGATGGTAGTTACATCCTGTAAATTACTTTCAGCCAAAACAGTCTGCTGTAAATCACTGGTATTGCTCCGATCCATCCGGTTTTTGTTGGCTGCATTACTGATGATCTTCCGCTCCTCAACGGGTGTCACATGACGGGTATAGATCCGCAAGGTTACACCATCTTTCTCCCCTAAATGTGAAAGAATTGCCTGCTCTTCCGTAGCAGTCGGGTACTCCCGCAGTGCCCAGACACAACGATAGGTGTTACCGCAAATAAAATGATCTGTTTCAAATTTAATGACAGACGGGGCAATCATATCCAGAAATTCCTGGATACGCACATTATCTTCCCTGTCATCAACTGCTGTTCTTCCTTTTTTCAAGTCATCTCCTCCTCACTCTAAATCTCTGGTATGATCCACCGCTCCCCGTCAAAGTCTTCAAACTTCTCTGTGGTCACGTTCTGCTCATAGTAAACAGCCAGGATACGTTTGATATCCTCTTTATCTGCCCGTTTAACAGAAAAACTCTGTTCCTTCAGGGATTTTTCAATCCTGGAAAGGTACGGAAAAATATCCGATTCCTTTTCATCTTTTAACCGCAGCATAATCAGAAATTCACGGGCTGTCGCCATCTGCACCTGAATCCGGTCCAGATGGGTCTGATCCTGTTCCAAAAGACGGCGTATGACTGGATTCTCTTCCTGCTCCATCTGACTTTTCAGAAACCGCTTGTTGTCTTCAAAGCTTTCCCTGCTGTTTAGACACAGCATCTCAATCTCTGCCACTCCTTTTAGTACAGTCATAAGAGCATAGATTCTTGCCCCGACACTAGATTCGGACAAAACAGAAATATTCGTTGGTTTTACAATAAAATACACCAGCTCCCCCTGTCCGTAGGTCACCAGACTGTAGTCTGTAATCTCCTTTGCACCAATGAACTGCCGTGTGGAGAGGCGCTTCTCTGCCTCTTTTTTCGCTTTTCGTTTCTCCCTGCTCATTCATACCTCCACTCAAAAAATTGCTGACGCATAAAAAAATACGCACAGGCATACCGGATAAAATCCAGAATGCTGGTATCTTCAAAGCGGATCGTCAGAAATCCATATACCCCTGTCAGAACACAAGGGAACATAAATCCCGCCTGCGTAGCTGCTAAAATGGAGACCAATCCGCAAATACCAAGAATCCCAATGTCCCGAAGCTGCCATAACCAAAGTGTTGCTTTTGATTTCAAATGGTCCGGATAAATATACAACCGATCACCTCCAAATAATAACCGCCGGCATGATGAAGCTCTGCCGGCGGTATGTTCGATCCTTCCTCTTATTCAGTTTCCTCAAGTTCTGCCTTTCCCTCTGTCTCCTGCATCTCTCCAGATACTACATGTTCTTCCTGCGAAAGTACATCTTCAATCAGTCCGATCACAAATTCTTTCTGGCTCTGTCCTGTCTTTTTGAGGTATTTTTTTAACCTCTGAAAAAACTCCTCTGATACCTGAAATGCCAGTGTCCTGGTTCCGTTTGCCATCTCTCTTTCTCCCTTCTCAAAGTGGTCTTTTAGAATCCGTTCCATATACTCGTTCAGCTTGATTCCCCATTCTTCCTGTTCTTCCCGAACTTTCTTATGCAGGGATTCTGGAATCATGGCGCATAAATTTTTCTTACGCTCTTCCATTTGACTCTCCTTTCCTCGTTTTTACAAACCAAGTATATCCATAAAGAGATGAGATAGCTATGACGATACCCAACAAAGATTGCCTGAAAACGGAAGCAGAACTACCAATCTTATGGTTCTTTCTCCTCCTTCATCTTGCGCAAAAAATAAGCGATACCACGGAGAACAAAATCCACACACGGTATCGCTACGCTATTTCCAAGAGCTTTATAACGGGCACTGTCCGAGGCACCAGGGATATCTGTCCAGTGATCCGGAAAACCCTGCAACCGTTCACACTCCAAAGGCGTCAGTCTCCGGATCAGTTTCCGGTTCTCAACAATACATTTATCTTCGCTGACATATTGATTATTAATCCCCTTATGATCTGTATATCCAATGGTTCCTACCGTATTCTGATACGGCTCACACACCAGATCCGTAGCATCCTTATGCTGTCTGGCACTCTGAGTCGCTGTTACCCGATTTTGCAGAAATTCATCACTTCTCTGGCGGCTGAACACTGCATGACGGTCTGCGCTCGTAAGAGTATAGGATATATCCGGCTGGCATCCCAGACCATTTCCTCCATTTTGTACTTCCCGATCAATGATATTTCCGGCAATACAATAACTCTCCGGCATATCTGAAACCAGTGGGACATTGTTTCCTCCTGTTCCATACCGGGCTGACATGGTAGGGGCCACCTCATGCGGACCTGTATATCTGGCATCAATCCCGTGATTCTCAAACAGAATCTGGTAATTGTTCCCGCCGGTTTCTGCCTCCTCTGTAAGGGCTAGATCCGGAGTTTCCTCTGCCCCAGCACTCCCCTGCTGGATGCCCATCACCAAAGGCGGATGACCACTCATCCCTGCCCGCAGGGTTGCTGTTACATCGACCGAAACATCCATACGCTCTCCTCCTTGGTCATTGAGGCACAGACACTCTTCTTTTTCTGCACTTTCAAACTTCCTCATCCCCCCTGCCACAAAGGTCTGCATCTGCAAATTGGTCGTTGCCATCAAAGCTCCGGATATTCCATTAAGGTTGATTGTTTCTTCCCTCTGATCAATATGAACCGCAAAAATATCCACCTGTTTTTCCTCTGCTACTCTACTCCCGCCTGAATCCGCAGAGCTGTTTCCAGCTGCGGCGGTAACTCCTTTCCCCTGATCTTGGCCCTCCGCAGGATCCCCAGGCAGGCGTTCCTGCTCAAATAATATCTTTGGTGCGGTGAGTCCTCCAAAATCTGCGACAAGGAAGATTCTACGGCGGCGCTGGGCGACTCCCCAGTATTGAGCATCCAAGACTCTCCAAGCCAGGCTGAATTGATCTCCCAAAATGGCAGCCCCAGCAGATTCCCAGCGCCCGGTGTCAGGTCGAGGCACATGACAGGTACTGTCCTTGATATGGACAATCTCCTCGATGACCGCCCGGAAATCTTCTCCATTTGCGGAACTGAATGCTCCAGGGACATTTTCCCAAACGAGGTATCGAGGTCGAATAAAGTCATCTGATACCCCTCGTCTTTCATCCTCTGCTCTCATCTCCTTTACTATGCGTACCTGGTCCATAAACAGACCGGAGCGCTCCCCTGCCAATCCTTTCCGTAATCCGGCTACTGACAAATCCTGACAGGGGCTGCCTCCGCAGATTACATCCACAGGCGGCAATTTTGCTCCATCCAGTTTTGTAATGTCCCCTACATGGATCATATCTGGAAACCGGAGTTTGGTTACCCTCATGGGAAACGGTTCTATCTCACTGGCCCATACCGGTACACCTCCACAGTGAACTGCCGCCAAAGGGAATCCTCCAATCCCGTCAAACAGACTCCCCAGTGTCATCATCCGCCCATCTCCATTCCCTTTTGTATCGGTACTTCACATAGTTCCCATCCAATCTCCTGTTCGCTGACCCGTCTAAGCGGAATCTGAAGCTGCCTTGCTGCACGGATTTCCTGCTCCATTCCTGAAGACAGTTCACTTCCACACACCCAGACTTCCTCACACACCTTCAAAATCCGAAGCCCCATATCTGTTCCCAGCTTCCTCTCTTCTGGGACTCCATCATCCAGCATCTGCGGATATAACAGATGGGAGGCAATTGGCGTAACCCCCTGGTTCATGGCATAACGACAGGCTGCCTTTGCAAATGCTACATTCCGCTCAACATCTCCAGAATACGGAGATGCAATATACACCAGTTTGTTGTGTTCCATCCTTCACCGTCCTCTCTACTTAGAAACCACTTGCACAACCGTCCTTGTTAGGTTCATAGCTCCCTGCGCTGCATAGACTGCTCCCATCACATTTGCTTTGGTTCCCGTTTCCAACCCAAACTGCCCCGCAATCCGAGGAATCTCACCTGCCGATAACATAAGTCCCAGACCAAGCAGTGCCTGATCCTTAACGACCATCAGACCTGCGATCAGGACCGTCGCCTGTAAAAATGCGGTCAGGCACAGACCGATTACCTGCTTGCACCAGCCAACAAATCCATCAATATATCCCCTTGGCACACTGAATAAATAAAGGCTCCCTACTGCAATCTGGATCAGCAGGATCCCGCCCCGTTTTAAGTTCGCAAAGAACACTTTGATTACCGCATAACCCATGAGGATCAGGAGAAAAATCATAAAAATCGGGCTGCTGATACTTCCGATTCCACCAAAAACTCCAGATGTGGCAGCTTCTTGCCAGGTAGCAGCATCCTGAAGAGACTGCACAATCCCTGCCGCAACTGTCCCAATATCTTCTCCCAATCCTGTAATACCGGCTGTAAAACTCCCCTGAAGTGAAATACTGAGCTTATAAAGTTCCACTGGAACAGTCGTAAAAAGGCTGGCTGCCAGGAATCCTTTGATTACATTCAGGGCAGTATCGCGTATGCTTCCCCTGCCATTCTGATATTCAATTCCGCATTCAAAGGCTGCCACTACGATTCCCGTCACATAAAGTGCCCATGCCAGATAATAAAAAAGAAGCACAACAGACTGTACCCAGCTCATTTCAAACAGTTCAGCCCCCATGCTTCCCATCTGCATGAAAAAATCCCCCAGAAATCCAACAATCTGACCATACAGCCAGTCAATGATCTGTCCCAGAACCGTGTCTGCAACAAAATCCCAGATAAACAAGTTTTAACCACCTCCCCTTAACACATCTTCTGTCCCATTTGCATAGTTTCCTCCGGTTCCTGAAACACTTGCAGATAGGTTTTTATCGCTTCGCTGAGTACTTTATAATCCTCTTTTCCGGGCTGATATACATACCAGCCGATCTCCTTTCCATAGGACCAGATGTGGGGATTTACCCCGTCGCGAAAATTGGGATTAGTCGTTTTTTTCAGCCCCCACACATCTCCAAATTTCACAACCATGCTGTCGATCATTCCTTCATTCCGATTCAAAAGGGTCACTTTCAATCGGTCATAATGATCCGCAACCATGCCTGTCTGAAAGTTGATTTTGACACGGATCTGATCCGTCAGCCTTCCATAACAACAATTCCCGACAAACCTTGGTTCTGAAAAGTTCGCTCCCGTTCCAAATAATTTTTTAAGTTCTCTCTCAAAAAACGTCATGCTTTCCTCCTCCGACCTATGTGGGTTCTCACGTTCTTCCCCTTCTTTCTTTCCTGCCATTTTTCCTGGTTCCACCTTCTGGCAAACGCTTCCTGTCCATAATGCAACTGTTTCTCCCTCTCTTGTAAGCAGTTCATCCATCCTTCCAATCAGTCTTTCCATATGCGCCTGCCAGTGCTTCCAATCCCGTTCCTGAAACCAACCGCCCCACAAAACTCCCGACTTCTCCTGCTCTTTTGCACATTTACGGCTGTAAAAAAGAGTTTCCGACAGATATTCCCTTACCCACTGAAGGGATTCTTTTGATGCTGTAAAAGAAGACAGGGAGGAAAACTTTTTATCCCCCCTGATTCCATCCAGTGCAGAAAAATCCTTCTCCTGGAATTTTACAATTAGTTCTGCCACTGCCATTGGGCTTGTATGAGACACCCCTTCTGACACTTCCGGAGGGGCATTCCAAGAATCTGCCCTCAACCAGTCAATCATCTGCTGAAGCTTCACATCTCCTTGTTCCGGAAGATGGTTCCGTATAAGACCAATGGCATCCAGCCCAGTATCAGACTCAAACGCAGTAATTCCCCAACATCCCATGACATCCCTCCTAAATTCCGAGAATCTGCCAGATATAAAGCGGTGCAGTTAGGGTAAATACCAGACAGGCAAACAGAATTGCAGGTGCTGCCCATTCAAACTGTCCGTGCTTCCGATAATCAAAGTATGCCGTTCCCAGTTTTCCAAAAAAGAACACGGCAAGGATCAGATCTATAGCGGGAAATACAACATGATCGACAACTGTTTTAATCTGTTGGGATGCCGTCTGCCAAGTTCCCTCAATCGCACCGGCTACATCGCCCGATGCATATACCGGAACGCAGAACAAAACTACCAGTACGAATACCATGCACATAACTGCTGAAATTTTCTTTGTTCTCATTTATTTTTCCTTTCTACTAAGATTGTGTGAGTTTCAGCCCCATTCTTTGCTGTCTTTCAAGAAGAGGAGCCAATTCGATAATATCCGGATGTTCCTGAAACTTTAGATCTCCCCGAAAGCCAACTTTTAAACTGCTAAACCGCTTTGCCTCCTCCTGCAAAGAAGTAGGTGCATCTAGTGGAAGTTCCTGATTCCACCGAACCCATTCCCCATTTTGAAAACGTGGCTGCAATCTCAAAATCACATAGGATTCCGGAACAAATACAGGATAATACCTTAATACTCCTCCAACTCCATAGTAAGGCTTCCCTTCCATCATCACTGTCTCTTGCATTAATTCCAGTGTATCCTCTAAAGATGTACAAAACCAGCACTCCTTATCACCCATCCTTCGTATCCTGCCATCCCGCAGAATATCTTCCAAATGGTCACGGGTTGTGTAATGATACAAAAATCCCTTTGGTTTCTCCGTCTGTTGATATGACATACTTCCTCCTACTCTGGTTTCTGTGGTGCGATATGCCAGTCACTCCACAAGTTCCCATCAATGGTAATAGAATCATTCAGATTCATGGAGAGCATTCCAGCCGGTGTCCAGCAATCCAGCAGCCAAGTATATGGCGTATAACTTCCGTCCGGATACCAAATTGGTGTAAAATGCGTTCTCCTCTCATAGGTACTGTAACCATTTTTCTTAAACTCATGGGTCATATCATAGCCGACATTCATCCGCTCCAAAAGCCTCCAAAACCTCTCATACTGAAATTCCGGAAAATAAGTCACCGCATTCTGCGCAGATGTCACTGCAGAACTCTGATTGGTGCTGACATGAGTTGTTACCTTTTCCTGGAATCCATAACCGGATTTCATCGTCCTTCCCGTAGCAGTAGGGGACTTTTCATCGGTTGTAATTCTCATATCTGCAGTCAGGCTTGCGGAATATCGGTCCAGATCAAACTCCCACCAGCCATGGTCACACCAGTACCCGTCATCATCCTCATCCCCGCTGTGCCATACCCAGTATTCCCTCCACCATGGTCTCCACACACCCCAGGATGCAGAGGTTACTTCTGCATTGGAAGGAACCGAAGGTCTTGTAAACTCGTCATTCCGGTCATCCGCATTGGGATCTGGCGGTGGATTTTCATCCAGATCCACAACCTTGATGTGAAGAGTTCCTTTACTTGTTCCTCCTCCGCCCCGCACACGGACGGTCATCGTCATAGTCTGAGGCTGCTCCGGTGTTGTCCAGCGGATCCAAGCCAGCTGACTGTCGCCAGACGGATAATATACCTCCCCTACCTCATAGCTTCTTCCCCCTACGGAAAATGTTACGGATACCGGATGATCCGGATCACTCTGCCCGCCGCTTACCTCTACTGCCGTAATCACTTCCGTATTCGTCCGATATTCATAATCATAAGTCGTGATTTCCGGTTCTTCTGGAGGCACATCCCGGAACCGTACAATACCAAGACCCAAGGAACTCTTTATTTCACTGTTGGAACGGACTCCCGATGTCGGACCGCCCCAGGCCGGATATCCCAGATCTGGTGTTTCCAAAAACATGGAAAGCGGCAGGTTCTGAAATGCCACTGTTGGAAGGACAGTACGAAGCCCACCACTTAACATCTCATCATAGAGCGCTGCCTCTGTTGCTGTAACCGCAATCAGGGTTCCCTGAAATTTAAGGAAACTGATCGGCTCCAATAAGAGCCTATACTCCCCTCCCACCAGTGTGTCAAAGTCCATTCCGGTTAGTCCGGCAATGCTACGCACCACCTGTTCATCTGTAAAATAGCTTTTTATCTGCTCAATATTAGCTTGCCCCAAGCTTTTCGAGCTGATGATCCTTGGTAGGGGCTGTGC
Organism: Pilosibacter sp. NGB245; assembly: GCF_057397225.1. Classification (NCBI taxonomy): domain Bacteria; kingdom Bacillati; phylum Bacillota; class Clostridia; order Eubacteriales; family Clostridiaceae; genus Pilosibacter; species Pilosibacter sp. NGB245. The sequence goes on from NZ_CM171584.1 coordinate 3,466,012, forward strand.
CGGATTCACATACTCATACGGATTGGTGTCGATCATCAGGGCACTTCCTTTGGTATATGACATTTTACTGACTTTCCCAAAGGAGTAGGTAATATTGGGATGCTTATTTGTTAAGTCAATCGGTCTTGTTACCGGATCATGGCTCTCTGCCCGGATTACGGTAACCCGCACTCCTTCATTTCCCGGTGACCAGGAATTCTGGATGGTCCCCTGTCCCATACTTCCGCCACCTCCATCCAGGTTCCCGTCCCCTACCGCATAAACCTGGATGGAGAGTATCAAAGACAGTAAGATTGAGACTGTAAAAAACACATATTTCTTCTGTTTCAAGTATCCTCCTTTCCAACCACGGGAAGCCTTGTTTCCTTCCCTGGTTTCTGGGAAAAGAAAAAACACCACATTGATGCGGTGCTTCCTCTTTCTGTCTTAATCCATAATGCCAATCTTATTCCCGTTTTCATACATATCTTCTGCTGCAGTTCCAGAGCCTCCTCCTCCATGATTTTCTACCCAGCCGAATCCTGGAACATAGATCTGGTTCCCGGAAGTATCTCCTGCCTGCGGCTGTTCCGGATCTGCTACCGGTTCGGACGGTTTTTCTACCGCTTCATGATCCACCGGAACCGGAGGGGTATCCTGCTTTGTACCATCCGGTTTTTGTGTTGGATCTGTCAGGATCTCCTTGCTTGGCGGTTCTGGTTTGGTTGGTTTCGGTTGGATACTCTGCGTTGTCTGATCAGTCTGTGGCGCCCGACTGTCCACCGCCTGAGTGTCTGTTTCCTGATTTTCTCCGATTCCCTGATGAATCACAAGGCTCTCTTCTTCTCTGGACACTACTTTACTTTCCTCTTCCTTCTTTTCAAAATCTCCAGGATCTACAATCAATTCTGTTTCCGTTTCCCCTGTTCCTGGCAGAACATCTTTACCTGACGGTTTCGAACCAAACTGCATTCCTATGGCAGCGATCAGGCCGATTCCTATGAGCACGCCACCCAAAATTGCCAGATTCTTTTTCATCTTCTCTGTCAGTTTCATAATTCTGCTCCTCCTTTATCCTGTTTTGTTATGCACAACATACTATACAATCCTCTCAAAGTCCAGGTCATTCCCTAGAACACCTCTGTATATCCAGCCTGTACCTTCAATGTGATCCACATGGATGGAAGAATCCGGCCGCCAAACCGAACCGGAACCTCCAGTCTAACAATAGCATCTGCCTCAAACCGCTGCGCATGGGCTGGATCTGATGGGGCCAGAGGTGCATTCCGAAGCGTCACTTGCAGGCTGTCTATGGCAAACTCCATTGCAGTTCCAGTATCCGCATACTTTATATGCCTGCCGCCAGACAATCGGGTCCCTATGGTTTCATCCAGATAATCATAAATGTCCCCTTCATTCAGATCTTCTTCCCAACTTCCCTCTCCAAAAGGAACATAACTGCCAGAATATCCCTCCCTGACTCCATGATACACACCTGCATAATTATCATTGACTGTGGAGATGACAGCATCCTCCACGGCTTCCCGCACACCTGCCGCAATAATTTGAAGCCGGAAATACTCACTAATCCCACACATCAGAATAATCAACGAAAGAACAATCCCGATGGTCATGGGAAATGAGGAGGCTCGCCTGTCTCTCAGTATCTCTTTCATCCGTTTCCGCAATCCCTCCACCTCATTTCCAGTAAACTTCTGATTTTCCAGCTGCCTGTGCGCGAAGCGTAACCGGAAAAGAAGCAAACTCGCCAAACAGACCGATATTTGTATCCATCGTCAGGGTAACGGTAACCTCTTCATTTAACTGGATTCTTCCATGACTGGACCATAAAATGTCCGGATAAAGCCCTGTTTTTTCTGACAGCACAGCGGCACGGCGGCTTGTCTCTGTACCTACGCGCCCGCTTACCTCTGCTTCACGCACCAGTTCTGTAGCGAAGGTATCCAACTGCTGTTTCTGAATAAAAATCGGAAGCACACGCATGGCAAGGGCAAGCACCATGACCGCACACAAAACCAACACGATCACATCCACATATCCTTCGCCCCGTCTTTCTGACAGTGCTCTCCATAAACGATGACTCCTCATCCTCTCCTCCTTCCTGTCTAAAACATTCCTCCGAGGCTCTCCAATGCCACATAGCAGATAATCGCCAGGTAAGTCAGCAGAAAACATACCAGCATGACAAAGGAAAAAACACGGATCTTAGGAGGGATTTTCTGTGCCTGTGCTTTTAATCTCTGCAGTTCGATCTGCTTAAAATCATGAGCCAGCATCTGAAAATACACTGTGCTGTCATCCCCTCGAAGGACACCAATCAATCCACGTACCACATCGGACAGCATGGGCGAGTTCAGTCTTGCCTCGAATCGTGTCAGCGCCGCTTCATAATTGGAGGAACGCATATCCGCCAGAAGAATATCTAACTCTCCAGTCAGCGCTGGTCCCGCATTCCCCTTGAACCGCTCCAACATACCGATCACATTACGGCTTGCTTTCAGTTCCTGTTCCATAGTCGCCACCATTCTCGGAAGCTCCCCCTCTATCTCTTCCCGCTTTGCCTTTAAGGTTTCATCCGCTTTCTGATTTTCCTTAAAGTAAAGAAGTAAGGCCAGCACAACCACGACAGGAACTAGAAGTGGAAAAAGAAATATGCAGGGAATCGCTCCCAAAAGAACTGCGCCTGATTTTACCAGAGCATACGCCTGATACACTTCCGGGGTCATATTCATTCCACTGGCTTTTAACACATTCTGCATCCTGCTTCTCTTATATGCATCCATCCGGATGAAACCAGACAGTCGCACTGCTAGGATCATAAAATAAGTTTCCAATGTCTTTGCCGCTTTCCGCTCCTGTTTTACCGTACCCAGCATGGCCTTCGCCGCACCCATGGTAGGTAACTTTAGAACAGACGCAGTTAAAAAGAAAAGTCCCAGAGCTAAAAACAGCCCGAATAAAAACAACAAGCCTTCCATAGCTACCTCCTGTATTCAATGGGACGGGTCAATTTCACTACAAAGCCAGCGGATATAAAAATAGCCGCTGCAGTAGCAGCCAGAATACACTGTCCCAGTACCGTATGCATCAGTACATCATACCAATCCTGATTCAGCAGATACATAAGAGGAATATTGCCTACTACAAACACAACCATGATCATAAACTCTTTTCTTGGTTCTGCGATCATGTATTCCAGTTCTGCGTTCACGTTCCGCATATCCGACAGCTTTGATACGATGGGCGGCAGTGTAGTCTTTAAGCTCCGGTCATGCTGGCAGTCACTGACCGCATCGCACCACTCCCGAAACACCTCATTATCAATCCTTCCCCGCAAAATCCGAAGGGCGGCCTGAACATCCGGATTTACCATTTTAATCTGGATGAGAAAATCCTGAAATACTCTGGACACTGGAGGATTTAAATATGCTGTATTCTCCTCCACCGCCGTCACAATATCTTCTGTCCTCAGATATGCTGTGGTAATGACCGAAAGCGCCGTTTCCAGTTCTGCAGACACATCCCTTTTATAATGATTGGCAGTCAGTTTCACATACCAGAATGGCAGAAATAAAAAACCCACTGCCATCACCGGAGCCAGGAAAAAATTCCCTAACAAAATGGCAATGGATCCCCCAGCGCAAAACAGTGCCAGAGCAACTGCGCAGATGAAGGAAAACCGGTTCCCCCTGCCCGTCATTTGAAGAATGTTCTGTGCTTCCTTCAGTTCCCTGCGCAAAATCCCTGATTTTTTTCTTCCTGATGATTCCCTGATGTCTTCCCGCAGACTTCGTTTGGGATTCAATAAAAATCCAAACAGGCTGTCCGTAAACTCCACTGGCTTCATTTCCAGCAGTAAAAATACACCCACGATCATTCCTGCACACGCCAATAGCTGAATCGCCGTCATCCGTTCTCCCCCTCTCTATCCTTTTTTACATTCAAAAGTCCTGCCAGCGTTTCCTGCGGCATTCCATTCTCCATCAGCCGTCTTGCCAGACTGTCCGAAATTGGGTTGATTTGTCTATGATGCCCCACAATTACAAACTTTCCATCCTCCACTCTGTTTTCCGTAATCTGATATTGAAACAGCGGACGGTATCGTCTGGTTCCATCTGCCAGAATCTCACACTCCATGATTTCCATTAAACGGCGTTCCTTGTTTTCCAGCTGTTTGCAAAATGCGATGATCGGATAGGCTTCCGTTACAAATCCCATCAAAGTCTCATCGCTCATATCCACAGCACGTTTACACAGGGAAACCATGCGGCGGTAGGTTGCCTCACAGCTCATGGAATGGATGGTTGTCACAACCGCAACACCGGTTCTGGCTGCCTCCTGTGCCGCATTCGCTTCTGGTCCACGCATTTCTCCTACCACAATAATATCCGGATTAAAGCGTAGCGCCATATCAAGAAGTGCAATCTGATCTACTCTCTGCCTCTCATTCTCGCTGTCACGGGTCAAGGTATGAATCACGGAATTGACTACCCTCCCATCCTTTCTGCGTACCAACGCCAGCTCCCTTGAACCATTCTCAATACTGTAAATACGCTTACCGTCCGGAATTGTGGTCAGAAGCCAGCCTAACAGTGTGGTTTTTCCGGAGCTTGTGGCTCCCGCCACACACACAGAGATTCCATACCGGATGCACTCCGATAAAAAATCCAGCATCTGACTGGTTGCCGTTCCTCCCTTTATAAAGTCCTGTTTCTTCATGCTCTGGGGATTCACAATTCGGATCGAAGCTGCCACCCCGACATCCTCATCAACAAGAGGTGTCTTCAGTACAGCAATACGGATATTTTTACTTAAATGTCCCAGAACGCTTGGACTCGCATCATCCAGCACCATTCCAGACACATGCAACATACGCCGAATGACATTGATGGCATGTTCGGGGCTTTCAAAATGCTCTTTCAATTTTTCTGTCACTCCACCAGAATACTGGACCTCCACATCATCCCAGGCATTTACATCGATCTCCTCGATTCCTTCCCCGTAGATGTACTTTGTGAGAAAACCGAACTCTGCCATTTCTGAATAAATCGCATCAATCAGCTCATCCGTGGTTTTTCCCGGTACTTGTATACGGTTATCCTGAATATACTTCCCGGCAAATCGGCGGATCTGTGCTTTTATTTCTTCGTTTCCATCTCCGGTTACCAGATTACTATATTCTTTGGAAAGATACGCCTGTATCTCCTGCAGCACGGACTGAAAGTCACGCCCTTCATCCTCCGATGCAAAAAACAGGTCATGGGTACGGAGAGAACGACCTCCCGTTTTTTGAGTGCGCAGAGGATCCTCTATGTCCTCCTCTTCTGACCAGATATCCTCCTTTCCATGCATCTGTCCTTCACAAGTCTGTTCCGACAGGCTATCATTTTGGAGGTTTTCTTCTGTCTCCTCCCCTCCATCCAAGCCATCCAAAGAAGCCTCCGTTTCCATGATCTCCTCCGGAAGATGTCCAGAATCCTGTCGTGTTTCTTCCCGAACAGCTTCGGGAAAACCCGCAGAAAACGCGGCTTTGCTGCGTCTTTCCCCTAACATCCGAACACCTCCTTTGTGATTGCTTCCATGGTTTTTCTAAACCCTTTACTGTCCTTTAGTACCAGTTCTTTCAGAAGGTTCCCTTCCAGAACCTGTGCCTTTACTTCCTCGGAATGAGGGATCTGGAATGCCACATTGCCGAGCACCCGTTCAATGTGTTCGCTGGCCTCATTGGGATATACATTGCTCGCCACTTTATACTGCTTTTCTGCATCCCACTGACTGTCCTTAAGAAGCGGAAGCTGGCTGGAAAGATAACTGATGGATTTCAGATCACAGTTTACCAGCCGCAGCACTGCATCTGCCTCCATCAAGGCAATGGCCGAAAGAATGTCATTGGCAATACAGCTTCCACAATCAACGATGATATAGGGAGCGATCTTTCTCAAACACTGCAGTAATTCCTCTGCCTGTGGCCGCTCGTAAGGTGGGTATGTGTATTCATTTTCCCCCTTCCTCATTCCAAGGATTGTTAGATGGCGTATTTTTTTATGAGTAATACAGTTATGGCGTACCAACGATTCCGACACATGGGTTGCTGCCAGAACACTCCCCAGAGAATGCTCCTCTTCCAGGTCTCCAGGAGGACAGATACAGGGAAGCATCGGTGTATTCATATCACACAGAAGGAGAGCTACATCCTTCTTCTGCATGGCAAGACGCGCCGCCAGCTTCACTGCTGTCGTGGTTTTACCAGATCCAGGACTTCCCCAGACTGCCAGCATTTGATTCTCATTTTCCGGTTCCCAGTCAGGAGAGCTGTCCCCGGCTCCCCTGCTGAAAATACTGTTTTTTAGAAAATTCAAGGCTTACTCCACCCCGCTTTCCTCTGTTTCGCCCTGTCTGGTTTCCTCCTGCTCCTCTGCTTTGGTTTCCTCTGGCTCCTTATCAGAATGATCCAGTGCCTCGTTTTCTTCCGCTTCTCCTTCCATATCTTCTGGAGGATACAGTTCCGTTAACATCTGGTTTTGCGCTTCCAAAAACTGCCCTGCACTCTTTTCATCCCCGCGATACACCAGAGATAAATGCAGTTTTCCATCTGCCTCCAGTTCTGCCAAAACCATTGACTGCTCTGGTGTTACCAGCAAGGTAACGGTTCCAGGCAGCTCACGATCCGCTCCATCTTCCAGTTCTTCTCCCGTATTTGCGTCATATCCACTGTTTGCAGTCACAGCAATGACCTCCACATACTGAAGTTCCGCAGGAATTACTGTTTTTCCCTGCTTTCTATAATCTGGAGCTATGACTGACACAATATCGCCGCTCTTTAGCTTTCCGGACAATCCATTGGCAAATGCCTTAACCGTAACAGAGATTGCCTGCTTTTCTCCTGTCAGATGATAGAGATAGGCATTTTCTGCCGCCGGCTCTTCTGCAATCTTGGATGTCAGGATGTAATCTCCTGGCGCCAAATCTGCAGATGCAAATGCCCCAACTACAGTATCCGAATGCTTTACTACATCATCCGGCAGGTTATAACTGCCAACCTCTATGGTCTTTACCATGTCAGAAGTAATTTCTTCTCCCACTGAAATTGGTTTTACTACACGGACAATTTCCGTCTTTTCACTCATAGCCTTATTAAACAATGGTGTAACTGCAAAGCAGATGATCAAAGACAGCACGATGCAAAGCACACCAAGTACAGTCCTGTTTTTCAAAAATCGCATTTCATCTCCTCCAACTCTTTTCCTTATTTTGATTCCTTTTTAACCAGTGTTCCACTGACTGCTGTCTTCCTATTTTCTGTTGTGGTATACGATGGCCGCAACCATTGTAAGCGGCACTGCAACACAAACCATGATCCATAATTTCTTCTTCATATCATCCATCCTCCTAATCTCATACAATAAACAGCTGCCGCTCCTCCTGCCAGAAACGGTCCCACAGGAAATGCTTCTTTATCTCGTTTTCCCTTGAACCGATTCCACAGGCAGACCATACAACCATACATCACAAATCCTGTCAGTCCTAAACAGGAAGCAGTCAGGCTTGCCGGAAGTCCCAGTACCAAGCCGGTTGCTCCTGCCAGCTTGATATCACCGCCGCCCATTCCACCTTCCCTCTTGCAAAATAATGCAACTATGAGGTATGGCACTGCCCCTAAAGCTCCAAGCAGCTGTCCGGGGGCAAAGTTCAGAAAGGAAAGCAGGGCAATCCCTGCCTGGAATCGGTCCGGAATAATCCGGTACCGAAGATCCCAGGCAGAAACCGCAATAAGCAGCGAGAAAAAAAGCACTGCCTGTACCGCCTGAAGCAGCGATATCCTGATCTCCATATCAACCGCTATAGTCAAACATTTCCTGCACCCTGCGTACCAGTGTAGGAAGTACGGTATCATTAAACAGTGCATAAAGACCTGCCAGAAGCAGTGCTCCCAGCACAACTGCGATCAGGATCTTAATGGCTGTGTCCACATATCCCTCACCGGATGTATCCTGAAGCTTGTTTTTTACATTCCACATATGCATAACCATTGCATTTCGATAATTTACCAGCTGTCTTTTAATATTCTTCATTTGATCTCCTCCATTGATTTTCTGTTTTTGTTCTCTGTACCCCTTAAATCAGACCATGTTCTGCCCTGGATTTTGAGGGGGTGCTGTCTGTAAGGTAGATGCCTGTGCCATGGACAGTGCCTCTCCATAAGCTCCCAATACCGCCTGTTTCAGCTCGTTGCGGAATTCCTCCGTCACAGGAAAACAGATATCCTTGTATCCATCCTGTGTTTTCCGGCTGGGCATAGACATAAAGAGCCCATCCTTACCTCCCTCGACGATTTTGATTCCCCGGACGGCAAAACATCCGGCGATTGTGGCGGATGCATAGGCTCTGATCCCGCCCTGTACTCCTGGTGGATACATAGATGTAATCCGAACGTCTAAATCTGGCATACTGATTCTTCCTCCTTTGTTTTTTTCTGCTCATAAACCGTTCCTTTCTGGATCTATTTCAGTCAAGCAGACAGACAAAACTGCATGCTAAAACTGCATGGTGTGTATGAATTCCTCCGCCAGTTGCGACTCTGTAAAATCAATTCTCTTAAAGTCATAACGATCCACATAAAAAAAGGAACTCCCTGTTTCATCATAGAGTTCCAGCACATCACTAATGGATAGCCCATGACCTGTATAACCGGACGGCGGATGATACCGGAATTTATCATAGAGTTCTTCCAGGTCATTGGTGTCAGATGCCCCTTCATAGACTTTGATATAAAAATCCGGCTTGGGGGAGCCATATTGCTGCTCCATCTGGAAAAGTGCAAGGAACTTCATATGCACATCCACATCTCCTCTCAGTTGCCAGATGCGTACATCTTTTAGCCCCTTTGCCGATTCCATATCTTGCTGGCTATTTGCCAACCGGTCGTAGATCCCGTCCTGCCACTGAATTTTTTGGATATTCCTCTGCTTACGCAGGAAGCTTTCTAATGCTTCATTCTGAAACATGGGATCCACTACTGCACATCCTTCCGTCACACGACCTACCCGGTTCCCATAATACCGGATCACTCCATTTTCAATCTGAATCTGCTTCATTTCCCTTCCCTCATTTCTAAATCATCTCCATCCCCCCGTCCTTCTGTACCTGTTGAAACTGTTCCAGACTCTGCACATCGGGAAAGATCATCCTTCCCTCTAACATTTCCAGTACGGCAAAATCATCCCTGTCGCAGATCAAAATCCGATACTGGTAGTCCTTCTGCATCATTACATAGCTCCATACTTCCTCTGGATTTACCAGCCATACCCCTGACGCATAGCGTCCATCCGGCAGAAAACTGTATCCAGAATATTCAGGGGAATGTCCATGTAAATCCAGCGCCCCAAATGGACGGATCTGGGAGAGCTGGAGTCGTTCCTTTTCCCCCAACAGTTCTGGCCGCAGCACACCAACCACATCCCTGTTCCAGCAGTGCCATGCCTCCCCAGTAGATAGGGAAACCAGATGGGCAATGGAGTGTCTGGGATTTTCTGTTTTCTGGATATTCGTACAGAAAAAAAGCTGCCCTGTGTAATGCTCTGGTAATACCTTTGAGGGAAGAACCACCACCCGGTTCTGGATAGATGCCTCCTTTTCTGTCTGCATACAATCCTTTTCTGTGAATTCCTGCATGATCTTACCCCTCCTTTTTCTGCAGCAGTCTGCTCAGTTCTCCGATTAGATCCAGTCGGAGGCTGTCCGGCATAAACTGAAATGCAGTACGGACATATGCCTCCACTGCCTCCGGAGACTGATCTCCCACCTCGATAACCTCTACCTTCCGAACTGTAATTTTTCCACCCGCCATTCCCAGACAAACAATATCCCCATACTCCAGCTTTGCCGCTTCCCTCATAGATTTTGGAATCAGGACACGTCCCTTTCCATCCACTAAACGATACATCGGTTTACTCATCTGGTCCTTTTCTCCTTTCCCATCAATGCCTCCACTTCATTGGGTTCAATCCCCAGTTCATCGAACACCTTCAGATAAGGTTTGCAAACCGTCTGTACCGGAGCCTCAATACCAATCAGAATCACTCCGGGGACTGTTTCTATCATCAAATCACAATCAAGCGGAATCCCAGCCGTCAGTAACAGTTCACTAGGCACAGAAAGGACACCGTTTTCCTTTTTTTGCACCATTGTTTTTCTCTTGTTTTCTGTTCTCATAGCACCTCTCTTTCCGGACAGATTTCTTCCCGGATCTCATAATGATCCGTTTCTCCATCTCCCCACATTCCAAATAGATCCAGCTGTCTTGGTTTTGACCGCTCCCTCTCACCAGGATCATAATTGGTAATAATGACCTCTGGAAACTCACAACCGCCCTCATACCTCTGAGCCAGGTTATTGATGCGGGTAACAGCTGTAATAAAATATCCTGCATACAGTTCCCGGATGAAATCGCAGTCATTGTAACTGACCATCCACTTCCCCCTGCTCCCTGTCAGAGTGTCTCGGAGCCGTTTGTGATCCTCTTTTCGGAATACCACTGCATAATGACCTTCCGTCTCATAATAGGGCGGATCGCAATAAAAAAAGGCACTATCCCGGTCATACTGCCGAATCAGTGCCTCAAAGTCTTTATTTTCTATTACGGTATCTGCCAGCCTGCGGGATGCCTGCCAAATGGTGTCAAAGCAGTTTCTCACATCAAACGGACGGCAGCCAAAGGACGTGCAGCCACTTCCATAGCTGTACCGAATTAGTTTAAAAAATGCAGCCGCCCGTTTTACATCGGTTACCTCTGCATTTTCCAGCAGGATTTTTTTCACTTCCTCATAATCCGGCGGCATCAGATGCTTCTCTGCCAGCTCCAGCTCCTCAATTAAAAATCGGGTATCCGGTTCCTGCTTTTCAATAAAATTACGGATTACTGTAAATTCATCCCTGCTGTTTAACGGAAGAAATCCGAGTTCCTTAAGGAATGCCCCCGTGCGGTTCTTGACGCAATAAAACAGATTTGCCAAGTTAGAGTTATAATCATTATAAATCTCCATACACCGGTCATCTGGTGGTTTTCCAAATAGTACCCAACCACCTCCGCCAAACACCTCAATGTACCGGTCATAACTTGCAGGAAACATCGTGTAAATCAGGCTGCGGAGTGCTTTCTTTCCGCCAACCCATGAAATAAAACTGTTGATTCTGCATCCCTCCTAACATCCACAATACTCATGAAACATATAACTGAGTCCTACGAAAATACCGGTGACATCCCAGGTTCAAAGTCCAGCTTCTCTGCCTGTTCTACTGCCTTTTCCAGTCTTTGGGCTTCCCTATCAAATCGATAAACTGAATTCCCCAACTTCTCCTGTGGGGTCACGGCTTCCTCATTTACAGCTTCAACCATCGCATTCAGTTCAGTTACGCTTACATTCTCTGTTTCTTTTAGAATAATCGTTTCATGAATCGATGACGGAATCACGATCAAATCTGATCCCAGCTTTTCTGCAATAAGAGACATCACTTCTTCGTCACACATATAAACCGCCCCATTGACCTAATTTGAATTCGTCAGAACATACATCATTGCATTGGGATCCACATCCTCTAAATATTCCAAACTACCTGCTTTTACATCTCCCAGTTCATCAGAATACATTTTTGCCAGCATATCCTGTAAATCCAAAAAACAAGGAGGATTGCTCTGCTTCATGTTTTCCCAGGCATCCTGCTTTAACTGCTCCTCACTGACTCCCAACCACCTCAGCCTGTCATAATTAATAATGGCACTTCCGGCCTTTTCTCCATCCACCAACACATGAAATCCATAAACCAGTGCCAGATCCTCTCGTATTTCATGAGGACAGCTTGCCAGAAAATCTATATTTTCCTGTGCGTTGCGGACATAGACGGTCAGACTCTTCTTTATCGTTTCATAATCCCATTCCCTGCTTGAAATGCCATCTATGCTTATCTCTGCTTCCTGGCACTTCTGATAATCCTGAGCAATTTTCTGCCACACATCCTCCAGTTTCTTTCCATCCTCAAGTTCCTGATAATAGGATTCCAGATATAAAAGCGGAACGGATGTATAGCTTTTAGTGCCTGGAAGGTATACTCCCTGCAATTTGATGTTGTTATTTTTTAACACCTCCATGATTTCCACTTTTCTTTCCTGAAAAGATTCCGGAAAAAATCGTTTTAAATTCTTTTTTGTTAATTTCAAAAATTCTTCATATGTCATTTTCTATTCTCCTTCACACCTCATTCTTATTAGTTTCCTCCATTTGATCATCAAGCACGTTCAACGCTTCCCTTACTGCATTTTCATTCCCTGTTCTGTGTTCTGCTGTGTCTGTATTGGAAAATCTTCATTACGGGTAATCATTCCGTAGGTTGTCTGCACACTTTCCAACAGCCCAAGCTGACGTTCCCCATATCCTTGAAAATCAAATGTAGCAAATGCTGGATCATCAATATTGAACTCCAATTCCCGAAACAGATACCTTGCATACGAAGCCATGGAATACATCTGTGGATCATAGGAATAACAATCCAGGTTTTCCGCAATCCGAAGAGCCTGTTCCAAGCTATCGCATTGCTCTAGTTCCAAAGCTGCCTTGAATTTGCAAAGCGTTCTATCATCAGGAAATTCCTGAAGCTGTCTTGCCAGTTCATTCAATGTCTCAATGTCATCTGTCTGCTTAACGGATAATCCATGCACTGTGCTGATGCTCTCCGTAATGATACAGTCATCAAAAGTTCTCTCGTTTAATCTGTTCAGCGCCCACTGAAACCCCAAATCTGTAGTTGGAAGTTCCAACCAGGTTCCCTGTTCTTCTGGATATTGAGATCCGACCAGGCGAAGAGAAAAAATCCCTCCGGCCACTCCGTCAATATCGGGAAGGTGAATTCCATCATAAATATCTTGATACGAAAGAGCATTCTCAAATACATAACCTTTTGAGGTAAATATGCCCATTTCCTCCTTACGCTGATCCATCCCCACTCTTTGCGGATCCAATAATTCTCTTATATCCACTTCAAGCATATGGATCCACTCTAATCTGTCTTCCTCTAGGTAGAATTCTCCCAGTTTCCTGTCATCTATAATGCCTCGGAGGAATTTAAAGCACTCCAGGTTATAACAAAGATGGAGTAACTCTTTTATCCCAACTGGAACATCTATATTTTCTTCCTGACGCATCTGAATGGCGGCTTCATAAGTTTCTATCTGACCGGAGTCCATATGAGTAACCAGACAAGCTAATACATTGACTTCTTCTAAGGTAACAGACGCTGCCTTTTCCAATATATTCTTAAGAAAAGATGGCCAGTTCCCCAGAAGTTCAATCCGGTAAGGCTCATTTTCATGAATAAAGGCTCTCATCTTTGCATCCTTCAAAAAAGCGGGTTCTGCTGGAAGCCTCAGCTTCGCCCCTTGATAACTCCGCTCTGGGAAATATGCTTCTGAATAAATGGCAACATCCAGGGCTGGTTTTAATGTATGTGCCGTCCCTTTCAAAACCTCTTCCGGACATACAAAGTAATCCAGTCCCTCATTTCCAAGAAAAACCATAAGTTCTCCATCTGGTACCAGGATCCTTGTCTCTTGCATTTCTCTGATAAAGCCTCCAGCAGCAATCATTCCCCATGTTTCTGCTAAACTCTGAACCTCCTCATGTGTCAGTTTATCCTGTGAGTCTGCCTGCAGTACACTCCATAATCTTCCCTCATAAGCTTCCAGATCCAGTGATAGGCTAACCGGCTTATGCAGCCTCTTTGCATTATTAAAGTATGTCATCAATTTCTGATTTCTTTTTCCCAACAATCCTACACCTTCCATATGGTCGCGTATAAAAGACGAATAGTTTTCCATCTCATAAGCGGTCAGATGAATACCTTCCTCTGTACTATTCAGAGAATATATCTCTCCTTCTATGGGGCTGAACAATCGAAGGGTATAAAATTCTCCATCATAATGCTCCAAAAACAATCCCTCCTTTCTGAACGGCTGGTTCCTGCTCTTCTCCTTTCAAACCTTCTTCTGTGGTCAGAAAGAATTCATCTCCACTGTTCCAAAAGCTGACATACAGTTCTCCCTCTGGAATTTTGATTCCCCGCTGTTCAAATCCTTCTCCCCACCCATCACTTTCCTGACCTTCCCAGTACTCCTTTACTGCTTCAATCTCCCTTTCAGAAAGCTGGTTATGACTTTCTACTTCCAGAACTCCCCATAGTTCCCCCCGCCAGACTTCCACGGTAGGCTTCATACTGTAAATTTTTTCTTCTAACTTTGGATCATCCAGATAGACCGCCAGCCCCCTATCTCCTTCTTCCTCAAGATTTTCCTCTGCAATCCGTTTCAGGATCTCCGTCTCATAGCTGCACAACTCAGCTGGAAATACCTCCTCTCCGTATTCCTCCAAATTTCCCCAGTCATCTTTTGTATACATGGTAGCTATCAAAGGACTGAAAAACCGAAGTACAGAACGCTCCGTTGTTTTTTCACTGATGCTGTCCGATTTTACTCCTGTCAATACTTCTTTCCTCCTCTCGTAAAACTCTGCTTCCATGCCTGCGAATCACACAGGCCGTCATAATCCATTCAAATACTCGGTCGCTCACCAACTCTGGATCTGTAAGTTCTGATAAACGAATATGACTGCTTCCCTGATACAGATCCCTTGCCATATGAAACAAAACGTAGCCATCCAAATCAACACCGTGGATATGAATTTTGGAAAAATGAATCCCCTCCTGGTCAATTGCCGCTAAAGCTCTGCTACACAAAAATCGATCTGCGGAAAGAAGATAGACCGCAGAACAGGTCGCTGCTTCTTCAATGGCTCTGTTACACTTCTCTCCCATAGCCAAAAACCGTTCTCTATGACCACTTTGAAAAAAGCACGGATTTCTTCTCCCTGTCAGACGGCACACGCGGCTTACAAAGGTGCTGACAGCCACTTCCTCTGCCAACACCTCCAGAAGCTCATAAAACGGGACACAATCGGTAACACGGCGTTCACACGGGCTTCTCTGATTTTCCAGACAACCAGAAAGGTGACTGATAACCATTCCGCTCCTTCTTGGACGAAATCCTGGTATATGCTGCATTTCCTTTTCCAGCCCAGCATAACGTGTATCACTCATAAATCGAATCATTGTCTCCTACCTCCTCAATATCTCAATTTCTTCTACCCTAATGTCATTCCTCCATATCCTTGTTCTTTTGATTCTAATAATGTTTCAACCGCCTCCTCCCTTGTACGAAACATTCTCCACGGTGAAACTCGATGATAAAGTCCAGTATGACTTCGTACTCCAAAATACCTCCCGTCATAACTCTCTACCGTATATTCGCAGGTACTTTTTTTTGTTTTGTTTGTGATCATCACACAGGTATCTCCCTTATTCCATCCATAAGGAAAGCCCGAATCTTCTTTTAGCTTTTTTTCATCCATTTTCTTCAATTACCACACTCCCCTTTTCTTTGAACTTTTTAACGCCAAAAAGCCAACCATGTTCTAGTAAATAAAACATGATTGGCTCATCTGCTTCTAAATATATAAATACCAGTTATCCCCTTAAATCTTTTTCTCCTTATGATTTATCCACAAGGTTGTCCAGACTTACCTTTTAAGATCACACCTAAAGCGACAATACGAGTACAGATTCCAGATGTTGGCTAATATTGGATAATCTTTTCGATACTTGAACTTTGTTCTATACCTTATATTTTGTCTGGTGCACCAGCAATGAATATCCTTCATCATCATCGAATCTCCCATACCTATACGCTCGCCTAATATATTAATCTTATACTCATCCATCTCTGTTTTCGCAAATAAATAGAACCATACATTATAATATCTGATTCTATACACCTTGCAATCATCACTGTACTTCATACACACTCCTGTTTATACTGTTTCTCTATTTCCACTATTTCCACTGTATCTACATAATATATAGCGTGAATTAGGGGGTAAATATTCCGACAAGGATCAGCACAACTTCTATGACTCCGACGCCATCTTCTTCCATAAGAAATCTTTTCAACTGCATACACTTACCTCCAAACATTTTTTACAGTGACAAAAACGCCGGTGCGACTACCATGACCATCACAACTCCCAGCATGAGAAACATCGGGATCAGAAGTTTTGTGGACGCTTCTTCGCCTTTTCTGAGCGCAAGATCTTTTCTCTGACGGAATGCCGCCTCCATCTCCTCCTCAAGAAGCCTCCTCAGATCCTTTCCCCCTGTGCTCACACCGTTTCCGAGCAGAGACGCAAATTTCATATAACTGCCGATCCCGATCCGACGCCCGAATTCCGCATAGGCCCGGATCTCCGGCGTTCCCGTCTCCATCTGGTTTAATGTCGTCTGCATTTCCCGGTACACAGGATGACGCTCCTGCTGTTTTTTCTTCATTCCATCCATGACCTGTTTCTTCCAGGCCTGTCTCACCGGATATCCGGCTCCCGTTAATACAAGGAAACCGGACAGCAGTTCCGGATAGTCCAGGATCATGTGCTCTTCCCACTGTTTCCGCTTTTCTTTTTCATCACTTTTTTCCTTTAAGAATAAACATAAAGCTGCCGCGATCCCAAGAAAGATCAGACCTCCATTTCCGCCGCCGGATGCCAGACGGTAATGGAGTGGCTGTCCCTCAAAGCTTTCAGGAAGACTGACCGCAGTCTTCTCCAGGTTCTCCCCCGCGAGTTTCTCCAGAAACGCTTCAAATTTCTCCCCCACCGTCTTTTCTTCAGGAAAAACTGTAGCCTTTATCTCTGCCCGCAGGACTGTGGTTCCATTGGATATCCCGGCATCAAGGACCACCTCCTCCCCCGATTCCGGCACTTCAGAGCCGATCAGCCCCATATCGCTCAAAAGCTCCGGTTTTCCGGATTCCCACTGTACCGACAATCCATACGGTTCCAGCCTGCCTGTCAGCTCCAGATCATGGCGCACCTCGGAGAGAGACTCATTCTCCCCCAATATCTCTCCGATCAGGCATTCCATGATCTCCGGAAACTTTTCCTGCATTTCATCTGCCGACATTTTTCGCTCCGGGATCGTGACTGAGATTTCCTCCTCCCTTTCTCCCAGTCCATCCACCAGAAGATCATACTGACGATCTCCTTCGCCGTATCGTTTTCGCTCCAGAATCGCATTTCGCGCCGGATCCCCCAGCTTTCTGTTCACTTCCGCCGCTCCATAGAGCGCAAATCCGGTCACGACACATGCCGCATACTTTCCATACTCTTTCCCGTACTTTTTTAACCTGCCTTTTTCCACCTTCTCACTCATATCTCGATCTCCAGGAAACTTTTTGCCAGCTGACAGGATACCAGATAGATCCCGAGACAGATCGTCATCAGGATCCGTCCTCCCATGGTCGAATACAAAATCTCAAAAAATCCCGGTGACGTAAGTTCAATGTAGACCACGATCAGGATCGGGATCGCGCTCATGATCTTCTGCTCCATCCGCCTCGATGCGGTTGCCGTCAGGATCTCCTCCTGGATCCGAATTTTTTCTCCGATGATCTCCGCGGTCCTGGCGATGATCTTCATCAGTTCCCCGCCGCTTTTTCTCGCTGCAAGAAAAACATCTGAAAAATTTTTCACATCGTCCAGGCCGCTCCGCTTCGCAAAATCCCCCAATGCCTCCTCGAACGTCAGATTCAGGCGCACTTTCCGCAGGATCAGACGGATTTCCTGCGCGATCATGGAATCACTCCCATGGATCTCCTCCATCTCCTTTAAGCTCACCGCAAACGCATTTTCCACCGAATATCCGGCATTCAGTCCCGAGGCCACTGCCAGGATCGCATCCTTAAACTGCCCCCGCAGGGTCTCCAGCCGCCTTTTCTTCAACTGCTTTCTCA
Organism: Pilosibacter sp. NGB245; assembly: GCF_057397225.1. Taxonomy (NCBI): domain Bacteria; kingdom Bacillati; phylum Bacillota; class Clostridia; order Eubacteriales; family Clostridiaceae; genus Pilosibacter; species Pilosibacter sp. NGB245. The sequence goes on from NZ_CM171584.1 coordinate 3,483,896, forward strand.
ACATAAGAGGAAACAGCATTCCAACCGGCAGCAACACCAGAAAAAGCCCTGCATTCCGGTAAAAAACATAGTCCATCACCGCAATGCCAAGAATCCCTTCTGCCCCGTAGATCCCCCATTCTTTTCTGCTCAACTCATACGTCTCATACATCATACCCTGCAAGTCGGAGCTTTTCCCTGTGTTTGAGTGCTCCGACCCGTTCAAGGCTTCCTTCCACTTTCCTCCTGTCCCCGATCCGGCTCTCCGGGCACTTTGTCTCCCTGAAAGCGAAAAGGGGATTGAGGATGATCTCGCCGTTTTCAAACCGGTCCACCTCCTCGATCGCTGTTATCTTTCTCGTCTTATCCCGCATTCTCGCCACATGCACCATGACATCCACCGCCGACGCGATCTGACTCCGGATCGCCGGAAGCGGCAGATCTGTCGCCATCAGCACCATCGTTTCCAGGCGTGCGAGCATGTCTTTTACACTGTTCGCATGACCGCTGGAAAAGCCGCCGTCATGGCCCGTGTTGAGACTCTGCAAAAGGTCCAGCGCCTCTTTTCCGCGCACCTCGCCAACGATAATCCTGTCCGGCCGCATGCGGAGCGCCGCCCGGATCAGCTCCCCGATCCCGATGGCCCCGGCTCCTTCCGCATTCGCGTCCCTCGTCTCTAACCTTACCAGGTTCTCGATATGGCTTAACTGCAGTTCCGCCGCGTCCTCGATCGTGATCACCCGCTCACCGGATGGGATAAACTCTGAGAGTGCATTTAAGAGTGTCGTTTTTCCCGCTCCGGTGCCGCCGCTGACAAAGATGTTGTAGCGCGCCGCAACAAGCGTCTTCAAGAGATCCGCTGCCTCTTTTGAGATGCTTCCGTATTCCATGAGCCGTTCCATCGTCACCGGCTCCGGAAATTTCCGGATCGTCAAGATCGGTCCGTTTAATGCGATCGGTTCGAGGACCACATGGACTCTCGATCCGTCTGACAATCTGGCATTTGCAAGCGGCGTTGATGTATTGACGATCCTGTTCACACTGCTGACGATCTGCTGGATCAGATCTTCCAGCTGCTCCCTGGATTCGAAAGACTTTTCCCACCGCCCGATCTTTCCCCCTGTCTCTACGAATACCTGGTCCGGACCATTTACCATGATCTCTGTCACCCGCGGATCATCCACCAGCTCCTGCAGGATATCAAGACGCCGGAAAGAGTCAAATAACTCCCTGTGGAGTTTCAGCCGTTCCCCCAGAGTCAGCGGGAATTCTCCCGGCTGCTCCTCCAGACAGGCATCCATCTTCCGGTCGATGAGGTCCGCGATCTCTTCATCCGACATCTGCCGCTCATATGTCATCTCCGCCAGGATCTGTTCCCGCAGGATCTTCTTTAATTGTCCCATAAGTTCCTCTGTCCTTTCAGCAGACTCCTGACAAAATCTCCCATATCTCCCCACAGAAGCTCCTGTGGAAAATGTTCCATCCTTCTCCCTCCGGTCACCATCGGCACATGGATCTTCTGGATCTTTTCTGCGACAGCGTTATTTCCCGTTGTCTCCAGATACTCCTCAAATTCACGCATTTTTTCCGCAGAAAACGGATCTTCTCTGATCGGTGCGTAAACGACCTGACATTTTTCCAGCAGCGGCAGGGCATCCCGCCCGTAATCCCCGATATCGAGGACAAGTGTCGTATAATTTCCTTCCCGAAGGATCCGTTCCATGAGATCCGCCATCTCCTGCGCGGTAAGCTGTGCATAATCCTGAGGGATCCGGATCGGCGGGATCCATGCCATATCTCCCAGATAGTAGACAAGTGAGTTCAGCCGTACTATATGAAACCGTTCCTGCTTATAGTAGTAGATAAGGTCCGAGAGATCCCGCTTCCAGCGCTCATTTAACAGACCGGTAAAACCGGTAAAAGTATCCAGCGTCACAAACAGCACCTTTTCCTCTTTTGCCAGGATCTGACCGATCGCCAGCGCCAGACAGGTCTTTCCGCATCTTCCGACCGGCGAATAGACGCCTATGATCCGTCTGGACTGATCCACGCTTCCTGCGGTATTCGGGCGGATCCCCGGGATCTCACTGTAGACCGCCATCACCTCCCGGATAATATCGTCCCCGGACTGGAACTTATAGATTTCTTTCCCTGATTCCATCTGCCGTTCTGTTTCCTCCGACATATAGATCTTCTGTCCGGACGGAATTTCGGAGATATCCCCGGAATCCGTCCGCTCCCCGGAAAGCAGGACATCGATCTCATGTTTCGCGGCATATTCCGCCAGCTTTTCTTTCGAGGTAAACGCCTGTGCAGTGAATACTCCCCGCTCTTTTCTGTTAACATAATCCGACAATCGTTCCGCGTATCTCGTATCCGCGTCATAAACCGCCATCATCTTTTTCATACTTTTTCCTTTCCCCTGCCGGAGCAGACCCGGCATATGATCGACAGGACTGGTTTCCCAGCCTTCAAGACTCGCGGTCCTGCCTGCTATCGGATCAGCAGAAACAGACAGTAGCCCGCGAACAGATACGGCCCCAGCCGCATAAGACTTTCCTTTTCAAAATATCCCGGATATTCCGTGATCTTTCCATTGATCCCGGACTCCACCGCAAACCGCGCGATCCTCTCTAACCGCGGCCAGACGGTTCCCTGTCTTGTCATCCTGCAGGCTGCAGATACAGCCGCGATCACAAATCCAAGACCTAAGATAAAGATCCCGTCCCAGAGTCCTGAAAATCCGACAATCAGCCCCATAAGCTTGATATCTCCCGCGCCGATCATCCGGCAGAGAAAAAAGAGATAAAACACAGCGCATGTCCCGGCAAACCGCAGAACGAAGACTCCCGCGGGAATGAGCACAGAGTTTATCTGTGTCTGTCCGTCCACTCTGTTGCCCATGCAGGCCGACACGATCCCGGCTGCGATCCCCAAAAAGATCTGGACGTGAAAGATCTTTCCATACCTTCAGTCCGTCACGGCCGCAGACAGTAAAATCGTAAATAATATCATGACAGGATCATCTCCTTTCTCAAAAAGGTGAAGAATTCCCAGTACTTTTTCCATATAGATCCTTTGTGAAAATATCTTCACTGATGCCAGACTGGCGGTACTGGTCTTCGTAACATAAAAAGGATTTCATGCCCTGAAAACGGGCATCCGGCGAAGCTACCGGTCATACATCTGCTATTTAGAAATGAAGAACTCATCTCTGAATGTGCCACTATTATCTCTGAATTTTGAGCGAAAGTCAATTTCGTTTTCGTAAAATCAAGGTGACGTTTTTCGTCAATTTTCACCAAAAATTATTATGTCACCTTTCATTTTCCAGAAATGTTGAACAATTCATTGACGCGATTCATGAAAAATGGTAAAATGCAATTAAGTTTAAATTTTTAAACCAAAACCTTCAGGAAAGGAGAGAATTCATGACCTCAGACAATCTTCTGGGCGATATCTTCGAAGAGTGCATTCCTTTATTCATCGCGCTCGGAGACCGGACAAGACTCACGATCCTGCAGTGTCTCTTTGAGACGCAGACCACCGGCGAAAGCCGGATCCCCGGTTTGAACGTCAATGAGATCACAGACCGGACAAGTCTCTCCCGTCCGGCTGTCTCTCATCATTTAAAGATCTTAAAAGATACCGGCCTGATCGATGTTTTAAAAAAAGGCGTCTGCAATTACTACTATCTTACAAACAAAAGCGCCATCGATAAGCTCGGCCGCTTAAAGAAAGAGCTTGAAAAATATCCTGAATCCTGAATATTCCGGATGAATGGATCTCATACTACCAATTACAGGAACCACAGATCTTTCCGCGGACAGGCACGCCGTGCGGCAAACCGGTCTGCAGACAGGATCTGACAAAACAGGGGCGCAGCTGCCCGGATCTGGCAGCTATACGCGCCGGAAATAAAGGAATTGGAGTATGATACGATGTTTTTCTCTAAAAAATCAGCTTCCCAACAGGCATTCAGCCGGGAGACAAATGAACTGAAGCGCCAGATCGAACTCAGCAAAACGGCGATCCTATCCGCCCAGAACCAGTTCGAACAGGTCGTTGACCCGACTCTGGTCGACTGTTACATCTATGAGCTAAACGCTGCGCAGCTCCGGTATCAGTTTCTTCTCCGACGCCTGAAAAAACGGGAGCTTCAGGAGGTCTGATAACCATGCATACCTGGTACGAACAGGCTGTCTTTTACCATATTTATCCCCTCGGACTTCTGGGGGCTGAGAAAACGAATACACTTACAGAAACCGCCCACCGACTCCGTGATCTTGAGGCCTGGATCCCGCATATCCGCGCCTTAAACGGCTCCGCGATCTATATCGGTCCGCTCTTCGAGTCATCCACACACGGCTACGACACAAGAGATTTCCGCCTTGTCGACAGGCGCCTGGGCACAAACGAGGATTTCGCCCATTTTGTGCAGCTCTGCCACGAAAACGGGATCCGCGTTGTGGTGGATGGTGTCTTCAACCATACCGGACGCGAATTTTTCGCCTTTCAGGATATCCGTGAAAAACGCGAAGCTTCCCCTTATAAAGACTGGTATCGCGGCGTCAATTTCGGTTGGGGAAGTCCTCTTGGCGATCCGTTCGGCTACGAAGCCTGGCAGGGGCATTTTGAACTTCCGTGTTTAAATTTATGGAATCCGGATGTCCGCCAGTATCTGTTTGACTCGATCCGCTTCTGGGTCGACAATTTTGATATCGACGGGATCCGTCTGGACTGCGCGAATGTCCTGGATTTCGGGTTCATGAAAGAGCTTCGTGAAAAAACTTCCGCCATGAAACCGGACTTCTGGCTCATGGGCGAGGTGATCCACGGCGAATACAGCCGCTGGGTCAATCCGGAAATGCTGCATTCCGTCACAAATTACGAGCTCCACAAAGCTCTCTACTCTGGTCACAACGACCACAACTACTTTGAGATTGCCCACAATGTGAGGCGCCTGGAGGCAGTCGGGAAATCGCTTTACACCTTCGTGGACAACCACGATGAGGACCGGATCGCAAGCAAGTTAAATCATCCGGCGAACCTCTTTCCGGTGTACCAGCTTCTCTTTACACTTCCGGGAATCCCTTCCATCTACTATGGAAGCGAGTGGGGGATCGAGGGAAAGCGCTCCAGAACATCCGATGAAGTCCTGCGCCCGGCGCTCACTTTATCCGGCATGGACGGAAAAGCTCCGGAACTTATTTCCCACATCGCGGCGCTCGGAAAGATCCATGCGGAACATGACGCATTCCACAGTGGCTCTTATAAAGAACTTCTCCTCACCAACCGGCAGTATGCATTCAGCCGGTCCGGAGAACACGGCACTCTCATCTCCGCCGTCAATAATGATGAGCAGCCGGCATCCATCTCGATCCCGCTGCCATGCGCGGCTTCAGATGCCGTATCCCTGCTGCCCGGGGAAATCCCATTCTCCCTTGAAAACGGCAGACTTTCCGTCACGCTCCCGGCAAACGGCGGCGCGATCTTTAAACTTCAGGAGGTTTAAGTGATGACAAGAACAAAGAAAACCAAGGCTCCTGCCAAAACAAAAGAAATCGGTCTCGGTTTCATCACCGAACTGGACCGTTACCTCTTCGGTCAGGGGACTCATTATAAAATCTTTGAAAAACTCGGTGCTCATCAGAAAACATATAAAGGAAAAAGCGGCATGTATTTTGCCGTCTGGGCTCCGCACGCAAAAGCGGTCGGCGTTGTAGGCGATTTTAACGGCTGGGATCCGGATGCCGCACCAATGTCACCGTTAGCCGACTCGGGGATCTATGAGACATTTATTCCGGGCGTCGGCCTTGGAGAACTCTACAAATTTGCGATCACCACACAGGATGGAAAGATCCTGTTCAAAGCTGACCCGTATGCAGTCCACGCAGAATTCCGTCCGGGAACCGCTTCCATCACGGAAGACATCAGCGGTTTTAAATGGGAAGATGCAGGCTGGATGGACGCGAGAAAAAAAGCTGATCCTGTAAAATCCCCGATGGCGATCTACGAAGTTCATCTCGGCTCCTGGAGAAAGAAAGACCGCCCGCAGAAGGAAGGTTATTATACATATATGGAGGCAGCCCACGAGCTGGCCGACTATGTGAAGAAGATGGGCTACACCCATGTAGAGCTCATGGGAATTGCAGAACATCCTTATGACGGTTCCTGGGGCTACCAGGTCACCGGATACTACGCACCGACCTCCCGTTACGGCACTCCGAAGGAGTTCATGTACTTCGTAAACTACCTTCATAAAAAGGGCATCGGCGTGATCCTGGACTGGGTTCCGGCTCACTTCCCGAAAGACGCCCATGGACTTGCCGACTTTGACGGACAGCCGCTCTACGAGTACGCGGACCCGCGAAAGGGAGAACATCCGGACTGGGGCACAAAGGTCTTTGACTACAGTAAAAATGAGGTTAAAAACTTCCTGATCGCGAATGCCCTCTACTGGGTGGAAAACTTCCACGTCGACGGGCTTCGCGTGGATGCCGTTGCATCGATGCTGTACCTGGATTACGGCCGCAGCGATGGAAACTGGGTTCCGAATAAATACGGCGAGAACAAAAACCTCGAAGCGATCGAGTTCTTCCGCCACTTAAACAGCGTCCTGACCGGACATCTCACCGGCGCCATGATGATCGCCGAAGAGTCCACCGCGTGGCCGGGCGTCACAAAGGCACCGGAGGAAGGCGGCCTCGGCTTTACCTTCAAGTGGAACATGGGCTGGATGCACGATTTCCTGGAGTATATGAAACTCGACCCGTATTTCCGGAAATTCAACCACAACAAGATGACCTTCGGTATCACATACGCCACCAGTGAGAATTATATTTTAACCCTGTCTCACGATGAAGTTGTCCATCTGAAATGCTCAATGATCAACAAGATGCCTGGCTTAAACGGTGACAAGTTTGCGAACCTAAAGGCCGGATATACGTTTATGATGGGACATCCGGGCAAGAAGCTGCTCTTTATGGGACAGGATTTCGGTCAGTATCACGAGTGGGATGAGAAAGTCGCCCTCGACTGGTATCTCGCCGACGAGCCGCTCCACAAAGATCTGCAGAAGTATTATAGCGATCTGCTGCATGTATACCAGAAATATCCGGCATTATGGCAGCTCGATTCCGACTGGAACGGCTTCCAGTGGATCAACGCAAATGACGGCGACCGCAGCATCTTCAGTTTTATCCGCCGCGATGAGACCGGAAAGAAGAATCTCTTATTCATCATCAACTTCACTCCGGTTGCCCGTGACGATTACCGTGTAGGTGTTCCGAAATCCGGAACCTACTCGCTGATCCTGAATTCCGAACACGGACTTTATAAACGCGGAGAGCACGCGTTCTCCGTCCGCTCCAAAAAGAGCGAGTGCGATGGTCAGCCATACTCCTTCGCATATCCGCTGCCGGCGTATGGGGCTGCGATCTTTAAATTTAACTAAAATATCAGAAATTGTCTCACCTTCACAATGGTGAGACAATTTCTGACAAAAAAGGACCTCGCAAAATCCTGAATCATGGATCCGCGAGGTCCTTTTCCCAAAATACTGTCCATTTTCCATGAAAACCAGCCGGACAGCACCTTGTTCATAACCCATACCATCTGCATTTACTGATCGCAATAAACCCTATTCCACATTCTTTGTCGCCACAACGTCCACTCCCGTTCCGGCAACATCCTTCAATATCACATCCCCGATGTGGACCGGAGCTGCGACCTCAACCGTCTTTAACGCTTTCACACAGTCGAAGATTTTTCCTTTCGGAATATCTTCCTTCGTCTTCACCGAAACCATATCGATGCTTCCGCCGGATACCCGCACAGTGGAAGTCACGATCCTCGTCGGATTTGTCACTTCTTTCCGCCCGTAGATCTCGCCGCGCTTGCAGGTATTCCCTGTCACGCTTACGACCTCACCGCCGTCCATCGTCACGACAAGAGGACAGCCCATCGGACATCCGATACATGTTAATCTTCTTTCCTCCATCGCCTATGCCTCCTCGATCTTGATCGTGATCGTCTTCAGATCCGGATACTTCAAAAGATCCGCTTTTTTAAGTTTCAGTTCTTCCATCTCACCCGGTGCTACGACCGGGCGTTTTCTGTGGATCACACGCTCATCGCCAAAGTACGCGCTCACATAGCAGTTCTTATACACACCGCCAACACGGAAACGGACCGTAAGTTCCTCGTCCATTCTCGCCGGATCGATGGTTCCCGGAACCGTATAGCGGACACCTTCGACCGGATTTAAAACGATCTCCTGAGCTCCCGATGTCCGGTTTTCACCCTGTTTCACATAAGCTGCCGCGTTCTTTCCGGCGATCGCCGCCTCCTCCGATACAAAGTCCACAAGATCATGTACATGGAGCACATTTCCGCAGGCGAAAACACCTTCGATGTTCGTCTCCAGGCTCTCGTTGACCTTCGGACCGGATGTCACCGGGTTCATGTCCACGCCCATTCCTCTTGAGATCTCGTTCTCCGGGATCAGTCCGACAGAGAGGAGCAGCGTATCACAGCTGTATTCCTCCTCCGTTCCCGGGATCGGCTTTCCTTTTCCGTCTACCTGCGCCAGCGTAATTCCTTCCAGCCGTTCTTTTCCTCTGATGTCTACAACCGTATGACTTAACTTCAGCGGAATTCCGTAGTCATCGAGACACTGGACGATATTTCTCTTTAAACCGCCGGAATAAGGCATCAGCTCCGCGACAACCTTGACTTTCGCGCCCTCAAGCGTCATTCGTCTCGCCATGATGAGACCGATATCTCCGGATCCCAGGATCACGACTTCGCGTCCCGGCATATATCCCTCAATGTTTACAAGCCTCTGGGCCGTACCTGCAGAGAAGATTCCCGCCGGTCGATATCCGGGAATATTTAAAGCGCCTCTCGACCGCTCTCTGCATCCCATTGCGAGGATCACTGCCTTCGCCCGGATCTCGAAGAGACCTTCTTCCCGGTTCATGGCTGTCACGATCTTCTGCTCACTGATATCCATGACCATGGTATTCAGTTTATACTCGATATTTAATTCTTCTGCCTGTTTAATAAACCGTCCCGCGTACTCCGGACCCGTGAGTTCTTCCTTGAAGGTGTGGAGTCCAAAGCCGTTATGAATGCACTGGTTTAAGATTCCGCCTAACTCCCTGTCACGTTCCAGAATCAGAATACTCTCGATTCCGTTTTTCTTCGCGGAAACTGCAGCGGCAAGACCGGCCGGTCCGCCTCCGATGATCACAATATCATACGATTTCATGCTCTGACACCTCCCTTTTATAACGAATCCTTATTGATTCCCTTGACGATCTGCGAGTTTCCGCCGGATTTTGTGATCTCAAACATGCTCTTATGGCATTCTCTCGCAAGGATCTCCATAGTTCTCGGGGAACAGAATCCTGCCTGGCAGCGCCCCATTCCGGCTCTCGTTCTGCGTTTTACTCCGTCTAAGGATTTTGCGCCTAAAGGTCTTCGGATCGCATCGATGATCTCGCCTTCTGTGATCATCTCGCATCGGCAGATAATATTTCCGTACTCTGGTTTTTCCTTAATTAACTGGATTCGTTCTTCCTTACTTAAAGTATTCGGATTCAGAACACCTTTTCTCGTCGCGATGAAGTTCTCTTTTTCCTTGAGATCCATCTTCTCTTTCAGGATATCCGCCACCATCTCACCGATCGCCGGGGAGCTTGTCAGACCCGGAGACTCGATTCCCGCACAATCGATAAATCCTTTCGCGTCCTCCAGTTCACCGATCAGGAATTCATGTCCGTCCTCATGGGCACGGAGTCCTGCGAAGGAAGTGATCACCTGGCGCATCGGAATGTTCTTCACATTCATCTCTGCCTTTGTGATAACCTCATTTAAGCCCTCTCTCGTCGTATTGGTTCCCTCTTTATTCTCAATATCGATCGCTGTCGGTCCCACCAACAGATTTCCGTGGACCGTCGGAGTCACGAGAACGCCTTTTCCGTATTTTCCGGGAAGAGCAAACACCGTATGGCTCACATGATTTCCGGCAGTTTTATCGAGCAGACAGTAATCTCCACGTCTTGGGGTGATATGGATCTTCTTGTTGCTTACCATATTGTGGAATTTGTCTGCGTAGACACCCGCCGCGTTCACGACATACCGCGTCTTATACGTGCCCTTGCTTGTCCGGATCTCCCAGCCGTTTTCCACCGGTCTTAAGTCGGTGACCTCCGTATCAAAATGGAATTCTACTCCATTCGCGTTGGCATTCTCCGCCATCGCGATATTTAAGTTAAACGGACATACGATTCCGCCTGTGGGCGCGTAGAGAGCTGCGCATGCCTCATCGGAAATATTCGGCTCCATTGCCCGCAGTTCTTCCCGGTTTAAGATCCTGAGACCCGGAACTCCGTTTATGATTCCTCTTTTATAAAGAGCTTCAAGCCCCGGCATCTCGTCTTCATGCAGGCAGACTACCAGTGAACCATTTCTCTTAAACGGAAAATCCAGGTCCTTCGACAGTTGTTCCATCATTTCATTTCCGCGTACATTGAGTTTTGCCATCAGGGAGCCTTCCGCCGCGTCATAGCCCGCATGGACAATAGCACTGTTTGCCTTGGAAGTACCGCAGCAGACATCCTCCTCTTTCTCCAGCACACAGATTTTTGCCTGATAGCGCGACAATTCTCTCGCAGATGCCGCCCCGGCTACTCCTGCTCCGATTATGATCACATCATACATTTACCGTTCACTCCTTTACATCCTGTCTCTTTTAGAAGATTTCCGCCATATCCCACTTGGGAATCCGGCGGCGTCCGTCCTTGAGAGAAAAGAGCCCGCCAAGTAAACGCATACCCTTATGCGGTTATCCTGTCAGGCTCTCTCATCTCACGCCACAATTATCCGATTGTCAAGCTGTACTGCACCGGGCACAGCCCTCTGTTATTTTATCCTACCACGGGATCGCTCCATAAAGGAGAACCGCCACGATTGCGCCGATGATCGGTCCAACGATCGGAACTACGAGACCGTAAGAGAAGTTGGAATCGCCTTTGCCCTTGATCGGAAGGACTGCATGTGCAAGACGAGGTCCTAAATCTCTTGCTGGGTTGATCGCATAACCGGTAAGTCCGCCGAGGGACATACCTACGGAAACGATGATTCCGAATACGAAGAGTTTATCAACACCTGTGGAAAGTCCTGTTACATTGCCGATACCTTTGATCGCGAAAACGAGGATAAATGTACCGACTGCTTCGCTTAAAATGTTTAATCCAGTGTTCGGGATCGATGGACCTGTACAGAATACGCCAAGCTTTGTTCCCGGATCTTCTGTAGCGTCAAACTGTCCCTTGAAGAGCAGGTAAACGATCGATGCGCCGACAAATGCACCTGCCATCTGTGCGATCACATATCCGGGCACCATAGACCATGCGAAACTTCCGTCAACCGCAAGAGCGATCGTGAGCGCAGGGTTAAAGGATGCGCCGGAAGCTTCTCCGAAGATAAATGCCGGTACCAGAACCGCAAGGCCCCATGCCAGTGTGATCTGGACAGCTCCTGCGCCTTTCATTCCGGACTTGTTAAGGTTTACGTTTGCAACAACACCATCACCGAGGATGATAAGCATCATGGTTCCAAGAAACTCTGCAATATAAGGCAGCATAAAAAATCCCCCTTTTTGTTGTTTTAGTCATCTCCGGCTTTCGTTCCCCCCCAAAGCCGGAGACAGTTTTCTGTTTTTTCAAAACTTTCTGTTTTGTTTCAACAGCTTTGAGCAATTATTCCATTCAAGTCCGTTCTCTGCAAGCCGCAATTCTTACCCGAAACCTTTTCCTCATTTTATATCTCGTTTAGTCTTCCTTCGCCCATCCGTAAGCGTATTTCACAGCCTTATTCCAGCCTTTGATCCGTTTTTCTCTCTCAGCGGCTTCGATCTTCGGCTCGAAGGTCTTATCGATTGCCCAGTTCTTGATGACGTCTTCCTTGCTGCTCCAGTAACCAACTGCGAGACCTGCAAGATAAGCGGCACCCATAGCTGTCGTCTCTACGCACTGTGGACGGTTCACCGGCGCGTTGATAATATCGGCCTGTGTCTGCATTAAGAAGTCGTTGGCACTTGCGCCGCCGTCAACCTTAAGAGCCGCAAGCTCAATACCGGAATCTGCCTTCATCGCTTCCAGAACGTCGTTTACCTGGTATGCGAGGGATTCCAGAGTCGCACGGATAATGTGGTACTTATTGACACCGCGGGTGATTCCTACGATCGTTCCGCGCGCGTACTGATCCCAGTGCGGAGCTCCGAGACCTGTGAATGCCGGTACAACATAGCAGCCGTTCGTATCCTTTACTTTCTTTGCCATGTACTCGGAATCCGGTGCGGAATCGATAATTCTTAACTCATCGCGGAGCCACTGGATCGCAGCGCCTGCAACGAAGATAGAGCCCTCAAGAGCGTAGTTGACTTTTCCGTCTAAGCCCCATGCAATTGTTGTAACAAGACCATTCTTTGAGAAGATCGGCTTCTCACCGGTGTTCATTAACATGAAGCAGCCGGTTCCGTATGTATTCTTTGCCTCGCCAGGATTGAAGCAGGTCTGTCCGAACAGTGCGGACTGCTGGTCACCAGCAGCTCCTCCGATCGGGATCGGTCCGCCGAGGTAAGACGGATCTGTCTCGCCGTAAATGCAGCTTGACGGCTTCGGCTCCGGGAGAATACACTTCGGGATATCGAGTTCCGCTAAGATCTCATCATCCCACTGCAAAGTATTGATATTGAAGAGCATTGTACGGGATGCGTTGGAATAGTCTGTGACATGAACCGCGCCCTTTGTAAGTTTCCAGATCAGCCATGTCTCAACCGTACCGAATAACAGCTCGCCCTTCTCCGCTCTTTCTCTCGCGCCCGGTACATTGTCAAGCAGCCATTTTACTTTTGTGCCTGAGAAGTATGCATCGATCACGAGGCCTGTTTTCTCTCTGAACTTGTCGGTCAGGCCTTTTTCTTTTAAGGTGTCGCAGTATTCCGATGTTCTGCGGCACTGCCAGACGATCGCGTGATGGATCGGCTCTCCGGTATTCTTATCCCAGACGATCGTTGTCTCACGCTGGTTCGTGATACCGATGGCCGCGATATCCGCTGCGGTGGCACCGATCATATTCATCGCCTCTACAGCAACCCCCAGCATACTTGCCCATATCTCGTCTGCATCGTGCTCTACCCAGCCCGGCTTCGGGAAGTACTGGGTAAACTCTCTCTGCGCTACACTGCACATCTCACCTTTTTCGTTGAACAGGATACACCTGTTGCTGGTTGTCCCCGCGTCGAGTGCCATTACATACTTTGCCATACCAATTCCTCCTTCAATATAGTTTTTCCCATGCTTTATCTCAACTGCCCTTTTCCCGGCGTTGAAACAGCTTGTGTTATCAGTCTATTCACAGCTTCCAGACTTCATGATTCGTAGATGAAACTGCCATCGCTCCTGCTGATAGGGCGCTCATAACGGATTCTTTCTCGGAGATCAGTCCACCCGCGATGATCGGCGCTTTCGACACCTTACACATCTTTGAGATGACCTGCGGCATGATTCCCGGAAGAACCTCGATATAATCCGGCTTCACCTGATGCTGCTGTCTTAAATTTTCATACGCCATGGAATCCAGTAAAAAGCACCTCTGGACCGTTATGAAATTCAGTTCATTTCCCCTTCTGATCAGTGGGACCTTTGTACTAATAATCCCGTCTGCCTCTGTCGACATTTTAATGAAGTCCACCACAATCTCCTTGCTGCTTAAGCCCACGACCAGGTCTACATGCACGATTGCGATCTTCCCAGCGTCCTTTAGGCGTTTTACGATCGTCCGGATCGTACAGATATCGCCGAACAGGACGAATACCACTCGGATTTCTTCCAGAGAACAGCAAAGTTCCAGATCATCCATGTTTTTGATCGCTGCGATGATCGGGGTTTCTTCCAATGCCTGATAAAAATAATGTTTCACTAAACTTTTCTCCATTTCTCAAAAAGAAAAGGAGCGCACCAAGCAACAGCTAATCGTTAGCTGATTACATTTTGCTCTCCTATCACGGCTTCTTTTTTAAGTTAACTCAATCATAGCATATTGCACAATTATTATCAACCATTTCACGGCAAAATATATATTTTGTACAAACCTCACAAAATTTTCTATATTTTTTTATTGTTTTAACCTCTTGCGTGATTATTTGTCCCTCGCTTTCACAACATTATACACAAATTTTTGCGTTCATATTTTTTTACCTATGTCACTGCATCAAATCGCCGCGTCGTACCAAAAGCTTTTCTGAACTGAAAATTCTGTACAATACAGTAACTCCTTTGTTACTTTTCATGGGTAGGAATTTTCTGAACTGAAAATTCCGTATGATACCGTTATGGCCGCGGATTTTGCCGATTCGGAATGCGAAGCATCGGCAAAATCCTGTTACAGTGCGCGGGCATAGAGTACCCGTGTACTGTAACACCCCTTTACATCTCTACATAAAAATTTAAGAACGTTCCTTATGTTTTTGCGTCATTTTTATGCTATACTGGATTATGATGTATTTTTTCTTTGATTTGATTTTTTCGTAACTGGAAATATGGTCAGTTACGATTTTTCATCTTTTATTATGTCTGATATGAGGAGGAATCGATTATGCCAACCATTCTCGTCTGCGATGACGACAAACAGATCGTAGAAGCGATCAATATTTATCTGACCGGCGAAGGTTTCAATGTAATTAAGGCCTACGACGGCTACGAAGCGCTGGAGCTTCTGGAGAAGAATGAAGTAAACTTAATGATCGTGGATGTCATGATGCCTGGGCTCGACGGGATCCGCACCACATTAAAGGTCCGCGAGACCAGCAGCATCCCGATCATCATCCTCTCCGCGAAATCTGAGGATACCGACAAGATCTTAGGCTTAAATATCGGCGCTGACGACTATATCACAAAGCCGTTTAACCCATTAGAGCTGGTAGCCCGCGTAAAATCTCAGCTCCGCCGCTACACCCAGCTCGGAAATTTAAACCAGCAGGGCAGCTCCCAGGTCTACAAGTGCGGCGGACTGATGATCAACGATGAGAACAAGGAAGTTACCGTCGACGGAGAGCCAATCAAGCTGACCCCCATCGAGTACAACATCCTGCTTCTTCTCGTGAAGAACGCGGGGAAGGTTTTCTCTATTGACCAAATTTACGAAAAAATCTGGAATGAAGACGCAATTGGTGCAGATAACACTGTTGCCGTCCACATCCGCCATATCCGCGAGAAAATCGAGATCAACCCGAAAGAACCCCGCTACTTAAAGGTAGTCTGGGGCGTCGGCTATAAGATCGAGAAACAGTAAGGAGAGTCCAGATGGCAGAAAAAAAGACAAACTCATTTTTCAAGCGTCTCGTCGGCTTCCTTCACTTTCTCTTTGCCTGCGTGACACTCGTCGGAATCGGGTTCATGTATTTAAACAGCAACTACGGCCGGGGTCTCGACTGGATCAAGACGGAGACCTTTGAACAGTCCCCGGATTTCAGCAAAAAAGTCCAGGCAGATATCACAAATATCTTCGATTATGTCCAGTATCAGGATATTTTCGAGGTAAACGGTGAGGTCGACTACTCCCAGGTCGTCCTGGAAGTCACCACGGGACCTGGCGGTGAGAAATCCTACACTCTGGACGATATTATCCAGTACGGAAAATCCCTGGGCTACTACATGGACGAGTCCGACAACTACGCGTTAAAGGGCGGTCCGGAGACTCTGTCCGAGGAAGACCAGGAACAGGTCTATGTCCGCTACCGCTGCTACCAGTCTGAGGAAGACTTAACGAGCCCGGATCAGTCCTTCTCGACGATGCCGGACCTGACGTATGAGATCTTAAGGCGTTTCTCTTCCTACTACTCGATCTACTCGAGACTCATGAGCGACTTTACGAATCTCTATTTCCGCGTGGCGTACTACTCAAAAAATAATGCGATCTATGAGATCCATACCAACGCGCCGGAGATGTCCAACGATGACATTATGGCCATGGGAAGATATATCTACTATTCCGGAGACTCCAACGACCTTGCGGTCCGGACGAACTTCGAATCCAACTTTCCGAGTATCCCGGCGCTGATGTCGAAAAATAACCCGTACAACGGCAACAGCTACTATGTGGTCATCGGTCTCGACACATCCTATAAGGCGAACGATGACTATGCCCAGGCATATACCGCCTATAATAAGTCCCGCGTGAATTTCTCCAACGGACTTTATATTACGATCGCGGGACTTGCCGGTTCCCTCGTGACCTTCGCATTCCTGCTGTTCCTGTCCGGACATGCGTCGATCTCTGACCGGACCATCACGCTTTACCCATTTGACCGGACAAAAACGGATTTCATGCTGCTCCTGATGGCATTCGTGTCCTACCTCTGCATCCACATCATGGCGCCGGTGACATCAAAGCTCCTGCACCTGGTAGTGACATCAGATTACTGGGACCGCGCGAACCTGCTGGTGGCCTTCGGATACCTGTATTTCTGCGTCATCCTGACCTTCTTCAGCCTGATCCGCAGATACAAGGCGGAAACCCTCTGGAAAAACAGCTTTCTGCATGATCTTACAGAAACACTCTCCGAGAGCACGTTCCGCTACCGGATCACAATAGGCTTTGTGCTGTATCTTGCATACAACATATTCATGATCACCGTGGGGGCATTCATGATCTTCCATCATGAAAATTCCGTTTTCCAGTTCATGCCGTTCATCTTCGTGATGATCGCCTGGATCGCCGGAAACCTTCTGGTATTCTACTTTATCTACCGAAATGCGAACCAGACTGACAAGATCCATGCCGCCATCGAAAAACTCGCCTCCGGGGAGACGAGCTACAAGGTGGATGTCAATGATTTCTCGAGTCTGGAGGCGGAACTCGCCGAAGGACTGAACCGTATCAGTGACGGTCTGGAGACAGCTCTTGCCGAACAGGTAAAGAGTGAACGCCTGAAGGCCGACCTGATCACGAACGTGTCCCACGATATCAAGACACCGTTGACCTCCATCATCAACTATGTTGACCTCATCAAGCGCCAGCACATTGAAGACCCGACGGTTCAGAAATATCTGGAGGTTCTGGATCAGAAATCCCAGAGGTTAAAGACTCTGACCGAGGATCTTGTGGAAGCTTCCCGCGCAAGCTCCGGAAATATCAAGCTGGAAATCACAAATATCGATTTCGTAGAACTTGTCCAGCAGACGACCGGAGAATTTGAGGAAAAATACGCGATCCGCCATCTGGAGATCGTCAACACACTTCCGAACGAGGTCATCATGATCGAGGCAGACGGACGAAGGCTATGGCGTGTCCTTGAAAACCTCTATAATAACGCATTCAAGTACGCGTTAGAAGGAACCCGCGTCTACGTTACAATCGAGGACCATGGCGCCGACGTTGTGTTCACGATCAAGAATGTGTCCGCAAACCCGTTAAACATCAGCCCGGATGAGCTCACCGAGCGATTCGTCCGCGGTGACGTTTCCCGAACCACGGAGGGAAGCGGACTTGGACTTTCCATCGCGAAAGACCTGACAACTCTTCAGGGCGGAAAGTTCGAGCTGATCATCGATGGCGACCTGTTTAAGGCGCAGATCACGTTTCCGATCAAAAACTAAATAGCTTCTTATAAACAGAGAGCGTACCACCTTTTTTAGGCAATACGCTCTCTGTTTATATCTTATGTATTGAAATCTCTCAGATCGTCAGCACAAACGAAGCCAGCATCGCGATCCTCGGAATATACTGGTCGATCAGGATGTACTCGTTTGCGGAGTGGGCCCCGTCACCGGCTGCGCCGAGACCGTCAAGGGTCGGGATACCCAGAGCAGACACCTCGTTTCCATCGCTGCCGCCGCCCACAAACTGATGGGAAAACTTAAGCCCGACCTTCTCGCCGCAGATCTTCGCCTTCTCAAAGAGCGCCATGTTCGCCTCCGTCTCCTCCATCGGCATCTTGCTGTCCCGTTCGATGACTTCCCTTGTGGTTCCCGGAACCGTCGTCCTGATCTCGTTGATCGCCTTGCGGATCCTGTCGCCCTCGGCGGCTGTCTTTACACGGCAGTCGATCTCGATCTCTGCCTCTGCCGGGACAACGTTCGGTTTTGTACCGCCGCTGCAAACGCCCACATTGACGGTAGTTCCAGCCTCGTAATCTGTCAGTTTCTGGATTGCGAGGATCTCATGCGCCAGTTCCTCGATGGCGTTAATCCCCTCTTTATGGGCATTTCCTGCATGGGATGCCTTTCCATGAATCCTTACGGTAAAACGGACAAGGCCTTTTCTTCCTGTCTTTAAATCTCCGTTCGCTGTACACGGCTCGCAGACAAGCGCCGCCTTCGCGTCCTTCGCAAGCTCACAAATGATATCGGTGGACTCAGCACTTCCGGTCTCCTCGTCACCATTAAAGATGAATTCCAGCCTCTTTCCCGGATCGATCCCAAGATCCTTATATGCCTTTACAGTCCAGATCGCGGAAATAAGTCCGCCTTTCATGTCATAAACACCCGGTCCGTGGAGCTCATTTCCTTCTGTATAATACTTCAGCGCACCGATGAGATGTACGGTGTCATAATGACCGATAAACAGGATCTTCTCCGTACCCTTTCCATACTGGAACCGCACCGGACAGTGTCCGTTCTCCGCTTCGTAGACAAAGCTGTCCTCTCCTGTGCGCTCCTTGATCAGCATGATCAGCTTTTCCCGCACCTTTGCCAGAGCCTCAATATCTGAAGTGCTGGCCTCTGTCAGGACTAGAGATTTTAAGTCCTCAAAGATCTCCGTCTCATGTTCTTTTAAGTAAGCAAGTATTTTCTGTTCCATGATTTCTGTCCTTTCTTCTGTAATTGATACTGTATGCCCTTCCGGCCAACCAGATCGATCCGTTTCCATTTTACATCAAATCTGAACCATCGGAACTATTTTTTCATATTTCATAAAATCTGCCTGCACTTTTGTACAGCATTTCTCAGTCCGGAGATTTCCTATCCGTATATTACTTCTTTATCACGCGGACCTTCTTCCATTTTCCTGTCAGATACCATCCAAACGAGATCACATAATTCGCGGCCCAGCCAAGGGGAACCGCCATCCATGCTACCTGGATTCCATAAATCGGCGCAAACAGGTTCGTCACGCTGACACGGATCGCGAGATTCACGAGGTTTGCCACCGTAAATGCCGTCACATCACCTGCGCCGCGCAGCAGACCATCCGTGGACGCCTTGAGGCCGATAAACGAGTAGAAAAACGATAAGAACTTCACATAACTGAGTCCCACCGAATACGCCTCACTGCTGCCGCTGTCAAGGAACAGGGATACGAACGCGCCTCCTGCCAGCTGGTACATCACGCAGAGCACAGCACCCGCCGTCAGGACGATCACATAGCACATCCGGTAACCTTCCTTCACCCGGTCGATCTTTCCAGCCCCCATATTCTGGGCTGTGAAGGTTGACATAGCATTTCCCATGGCCAGCATCGGCACGATACTCAAGGACTCGATCCGCATGCCTGCGGAGTATCCGGCGATTGCCGTGGAGCCGAAGCTGTTGATCACAGACTGGACCAGCAAAATTCCGATCTGTACGATGGACTGCTGCAGCGTGGACGGAACGGCGATCTTCACCATGGAGACCGCCATCTCTCCGCTGTAGAGACGCACCGGCTCCTCGGCAGGATACCCCTTTAGCTTCCGCATCAAAAGAAGGAAGGAGATCACCGCCGAGATTCCCTGTGCGATCAGTGTCGCCAGCGCAACGCCCCGGACACCCTGCTTGAAAACGATCACAAGGATCATGTCCAACGCGATGTTTAACAGGGAAGAAAAGATCAGAAGGTACAGCGGCTTCTTTGAATCTCCCAACGCGTTGAAGATCGATGCCTGAACGTTATACATGAACAGGAACGGCAGTCCGATAAAGTAGATCGCCAGATACAGCGCCGCGTCGGAGAAGATATCCTCCGGTACGTTGACGAGATTCAGGATCCGGTTGTTGAACAGGATCCCCACTGCTGCCAGAAACGCCGCAATCCCAAGGAAATTGAACATCGTCGTGTAGACTGCCGTCTTCATCTTCGCGAGTTTTCCCGCCCCCAGGAACTGGGAGATCACCACGGGGCTTCCGATTCCGCCGCCGATGGCGATGGCGATAAAGACGTTCGTGATCGCATAGGATGCGCCAACCGCCGCTAACGCCTGTTCCCCGACGAATTTTCCTACCACTACTGAGTCCGTGATGTTGTAAAACTGCTGAAAAAGATTTCCGAGTATCATCGGAAGCACGAAGAAAAGCAGGGATTTTCCCGGATTGTCCGTCAGCATGTCATATTTTTTTCTTGTCTCTTTCATGTCTGTCAAAACGTAATGATGGAAGCCAATGCCAGTTTCGCTCTGGAAAACAGCGTCTCAGCTACCGCATACTCCTCCATTGAATGATTGTTCGCTCCCTTGACGCCCATGGCGCAAACTACCGGAACGCCTTCCGCCGCAGCCAGGCAGGAATCGGACCATCCGCCGACTTTCTTTGTCTGCAGCTTTCCGTAACCGATCATGTCTGCCGCCTTCTGGACATGGCGGAAAAGCTCCAGATTTTTCTCCGATACCGGCATTACCGTACTCGGCTTCGTCCAGGTCACATCTGCCGTCGTGTCCGGGACAGTTCTCGTCTCCGCAATCTTTTTGATCGTCTGAAGTGTTTCCTCAAGGCGCTCAAAGCTGTCGTAGCGGATATCGATTCCAACCTCACAGGACGCAGCCACTGCGTTTGCAACCGTTCCGCCCTGGATCACACCTACATTCACAAAAAGTCCATGTTCAAAGTCATGAAGTTTCTGGATCTCGATGACCTTATGCGCCATCTCCAAAATTGCGTTTCTTCCGCGCTGTGGATCATTTCCAGCATGGGCCGCGACTCCGTGAACGGTGAGTGTCACACGGCAGGAACCTTTTCTTCCGACAACGAGTCCGTCATCGATAAATCCCGTCTCAAAGTTGAATGCCGCCGCGCATCCCGCGCAGAGTTTCCGGATCTCTGACTCCGCATTTGTCTGACGGTGTCCGTTCTCCTCATCTCCCGCAAAGACAACGCGGATCGGGCGTTTCCCATATCCGCATCCATGGAGCGCCTTTAAAACGTAGACAGCGATCACAAGTCCCGCCTTCATATCCAGAACTCCCGGTCCGTGGGCATTTCCGTTCTCATCGATGCGGAACGAATTTTTCTCCAGCGTGCCTTTCGCGAATACCGTGTCCATGTGTCCGATCAGGACGATGGGCTGGCCTGCTGCCTCTTTATTCCATACACCTGTCAGGAGGTTTCCGAAACGTTCCATCGGGATCACAGCTGTCTCCACTCCGGCACTTTCCAGTTCATCCTTTAAGACCGCACCTACCTGGTCAACGCCCTCTTTATCCGGGGTTCCGCTTTCGATAGAAACGATCTTTTCCCATAGCGACAGCATCTCGTCCCTGTGACGGTCTATATACGCGGATGTCTTCACGATTAGTTCTCTGTCTTCCATAGCCTGCATCCTCCTTGCCATTTTATTCATCTATGATATAACAAACATACTGAAATGAAAATACTGAAAATCTATAAAAATCGGGAATTCTGCCTGACGGTAACACCTTCCCGGTTACAAGCTTGACTTCTATGTCTCTGCGAATTATAATGAGTGAATTAAACCTACCAATTTGCTATGAAGATATGACCGCTCGTACGAGGCTGCTAAGATAAACGCTCCGCGAGGATGTGCAGTGATTCTGATAGGAATATGTCAGCTTCTCTGACCAGAATCACGCGGCAAGTCTCACGGACGTTCAACTTGAATATGAAAGGACGGAGAATTCCTTATGAACAACACGATCAACGTTTCCATAGACTGCGTTCCGGCCGCACTCCGAGAATTTTTTGCGGAACATTCTACCATCGCTCTGGCTTTTTCCGGCGGAACGGATTCCTCTTATCTTCTCTATGCCGCAAAGGCCTGCGGAGTAAATGTACATGCCTACTATGTCTCCACGCCGTTCCAGCCGCAATTTGAGTTAGATGACGCGAAGCTTCTCGCTGAATCGTTACACGCGGACATGACGGTCCTGCCCTTTGATGTGCTGACAGATAAAGTCGTAAAGAGCAACCCGAAAGACCGCTGCTACTACTGCAAGAATCAGGTATTCGGCGGAATCCTGAAAGCCGCAAAAGAGGACGGCTTTACCGAGATCATGGACGGAACGAATGCCTCCGATGACGCCGGTGACCGCCCGGGCATGCGCGCTTTAAAAGAAATGAAGGTACTGTCCCCGCTGCGCCTTTCCAGAGTGACAAAAACGGCACTCCGGGAATACTCCCGAAATGCCGGATTATTTACATGGAACAAGCCCGCCTACGCCTGTCTTGCGACGAGAGTTCCATCGGGAATTTCCATCGAATCTTCTGTATTAAAGGATGTGGAATGGGCGGAGAAATCCCTCTCCGACCTTGGATTCCGTGACTTCCGCGTCCGCGTGTACCCGGATCCTGCTGCCGGTGATACAAAACCCGACGCGCCGTGGTGTGCGAAGCTCCAGCTCACCGAGGACATGATCCCGAAGCTTATGGAGCAGCGGAAGGAGATCTGCGCGCTCTTAAAGCAGAGATTTACGGATGTGACACTGGATCTTGTAGCGAGAACACCGTCGATGTAGGGAACGTCTCCCACATCTGTACATCAGATCTAATGCTCTGTATACGCAGATCAGCTAAAGTCTATAAAACAAGGAACGAGTATAACCGGCTTAACTTCACCGGTCATACTCGCTCTTAAAATATTTTTCACCCCGGAAACTTCCGGGCCTTTTTGTATACAGGATTCCTCTCTATGTCACCTCATTCAGCCACGCTACTGCCGCTTTGATCCCGTCCTCGCTGAATTCAAATTCCTGATACGTCTTTTTTTCATCTTCCGTCACAGAAAAAATAAACGGCCCCGGCCAGGTGACCGCCTGGATCTTATCCGGCTCGCCTTCCTCTCCGCTGATCTTCCGGATCATAAAATTCGTTCCCTTTTCACTTCCGGTAAATGTTGTCTTCTTTAAATATGGAATGGAGATCATTCCTGTCAGATCGATCATAACAACCTCTTTTCTTCTTTTCCATTGCAAATTGCTAAAGTGTTCGCTATACTTACACCATAAACCACCGTACAGGAATCATTATACACCATTCCTGTCCATGAAGCATCAGGAGTATCTCATGTTAGCTGTATTTTTATCTCCGATCTACCTGTTATTTCAGGCATACATTCTTTTATGGCTCTACGCCTGGGCGGATTCCTGCTCCCCGGCGCTTCATTCACTGTTTTTCAGGATCCCTGTCACAGTCCTCTATCTGTTTTTTGCCGTCAGCCCGCTGACCGGATTTCTGATCACAAAAGAACCACTTCACCATTTTCTCCGGGTGATCAGCAACTACTGGCTCGGCACTCTGGAATATATCCTGCTTTTTATCATCACCTTCGACGTGATCCGCCGTGTCACCGGCCATTCCTTCTTTATGAAATACCGGTATCCGGCCATGCTGCATACCATGCCGAAAAATCTCGTGATTTTTGGCGGCTTTGCCATTGGCCTGATCCTTATGGTCAGCATTTACGGTGTCCTGCATGCAAGACGGGTCTATGTGCGGCAGGATCCGGTCGTCATCGAAAAGAGTTCTTCTCTTCCGGGACTTAAGATCGCCCTGATCGCAGATCTTCACCTTGGATATAACTCCACGAAGTCCCATGTAAGAAAGATCGTAGACACCATTAACTCCCAAAATGTCGATCTCGTCTGCATTGCCGGAGATCTCTTCGACAATGATTACGACGCGATCAAAGACCCAGATAAGGTGGCTGACATTCTATCCGATATCAAGAGCCGGTACGGCACATACGCCTGCTGGGGCAACCATGACGTAAGCGAGAAGATCCTCGCCGGATTCACATTTCCACAGAAGGAAACGATCGTCCGGGACGGGCGGTTTACGGAATTTCTGCACCACGCCGGTATCACGATGCTGGAGGACGAGACCGTCTGCATCGATAATGCCTTCTATCTTATCGGCCGCCGGGATAAGGATATGGCAAAAAAAGAACAGCTCTCGCGGAAAACCTTTGCTGAGATCACCGAACCTCTCGATCCCTCACTTCCCATCATCGTCATGGATCACCAGCCGGGAGAATTGTCAGCGGCCTCCGATGCCGGTGTCGATCTGGACCTCTCTGGCCACACCCATGACGGTCAGATGTTTCCGGCAAACCTTGTGGTCCATTTTCTCTGGGAAAACGCCTGCGGAGTCCTGAAAAAGGGGGCTATGACGTCTATTGTCACCTCCGGTGCCGGTGTCTGGGGACCGGCGATGCGGGTCGGGACTAACAATGAAGTCGTGATCGCAAATGTGTCGTTTGATCCAGCCACAGACCAATAAGCTGTTGTTCCGATAAGTTGTTCCTATAAATAGTATAAACGAGAAAAACGGAGGTTTTATATGAAAGAATTTGTCAAGTCCATCACAAGTCCTTATGAAAAAGAACTGATCGAAACACGCCGTTACCTGCACCGACACCCGGAGCTCTCCTTTCAGGAGACAGACACTGCCGCTTACATCCGCAGCACCCTGAATGCCCTGGGCGTCCCGCTGATGGAAGGGATCTCCGGAACCAGCACGGTCGCTGTCATAAAAGGTGAAAAAACCGGTCCATGCATCGCGTTCCGTGCGGACATCGACGCGCTCCCGGTGGAGGAAGAAAATGATCTCCCGTTTAAGTCCGAGGTTCCCGGCGTTATGCATGCCTGTGGACACGATATCCATACCGTAGTCCTTTTAACCTTCGCAAAGGTTCTCACAGCCCATCCGGAGCTTGTCCGTGGAACTGTGAAGCTGATCTTTCAGGCAGCCGAGGAAAAGCTCCCGGGAGGCGCTAAGGCGCTCTGCGAGGAAGGTGTCATGAAGGATGTCGATCTCATCTATGGTTTCCACTGTGCTTCCGCGTTTCCGCTCGGCACCATCGCCGTGACTCCCCGGGCGTATTCCGCAGCGATCGGTATTTATGAAGTGAAGATCCATGGAAAGGGCGGTCATGGCGGTTATCCGCAGAATGCCCTGAACCCGGTCCCCGTGGCCTGCATGGTCGGATCTGCTTTAAACCAGATCCTGGCTGAGAAAAAGAATCCGCTGGAAGGCGGTGTTCTTACGGTTTCCTATATAAATGGCGGCCAGTATCCGAATATCATCACGGATACCGTGACTCTCGGCGGCAATGTCCGCACTTTAAACAATGACCTAATCGACAAAGTCTTTGACTCCATCCACTCCATCAGCAGGGGGATCTGCGCCGGATTCGGCCTCACCTGCGATGTGACCACGACTCTGGGCTATCCGGCAGCCATCAACGTGCCGGAGGAGATCGAAACGATCCGCAGTGTCACAAGAGACCTCGGATATACCGTCTACGAACGCCCGGATGCCCTTGGCGGTGAAGATTTTGCCTACTATCTTCTTGAGAAGCCGGGTGCCTACTTCCAGATCGGAATGGCTGATCCCGAACGCCCGATTACCTCTTCCCCGCACCATAACTGCCATTTCCAATTAGATGAGCGCGGAATTTCAGAGGCGCTTGAGATGGAGCTTGGTCTGTACCTGCGCGTGACAGGACAGATGTAACCGTATAGAAAAAGCGGCTGTCATATCGGCAAAGTTTTGCCGGGCAGCCGCTCTTTTTTATAAATCCTTCGCTCCAACAAGTCCGTAGGCCGACTCCGCGCTCCTCACAGCCCTCAGGATCGCCTCCGCCATAACCTGGGCGCCGAGGGTTCCGACCATATCCTGATCTGCCTTCACATCGCCCACAGACAGCGCGTAGATGCTGTCTCCATCGGAAGAGGTATGAACAGGACGGATCGCCCGCGCATAGCCGTCGTGGGCCATCCCGGCGATCTTGCAGAGGCTGCTCTTCGGGAATGCCGCGTTCGTGATCACCGCACCGATGGTCGTATTCTCTGTCGCGCCAGTGAACTTGTTCTTGACCACTTCATAGCTCTTATAAACGGCTTCTTCTGTGTCCGCAAATGTCTTCCTGTCCGCATTTAAAATACCAGCGACCTTCTTTCCGTCCTTCCAGTCATAGATATCGCCTCTCGCATTCACCGCAACGATTGCGCCGACCTTCAGATCACCAATCTGCACCGCATAACTTCCGATTCCGCCCTTCATGCAGAGAGACTTGTCCCCCAGCTTTCCGACGGACGCACCTGTTCCAGCGCCGAAGTTTCCATCCTGATAATTATTCTTCTCCGCGCCCTCGCACGCCGCATATCCCATGGCCTTATCCGGTCTCGTCTTAAAATCCCCGACCATCAGGTCAAACAGGCAGGACTCGCATACAAGCGGCACCTTCGTGATTCCCACATCAAAGCCGATCCCACGTTCTTCCAGATACTCCATAACGCCCCCAGCCGCGTCCAGACCGAACGCACTTCCGCCGCTGAGTAAAACTGCCTGGATCACGTCAGCTGCCGCCATAGGCTTTAAAAGCTCTGATTCCCTGGATGCCGGACCGCCCCCGCGGACATCCAGCCCAGCTGCCGCTCCACGCTCGCAGATAATAACCGTACACCCGGTCCCCGCTTCTTTATTCTCTGCGCTGCCGATCCTGATGTTTTCGATCTCTGTGATCTTGATTTCTTTCATCCTTTTAATCTCCCTTTAATTACCTGTGATTCCGAAACAGGATCCCCTAAATGAGGATCCTGTTGGTAAATTTTTCATAAACTTCTTCTATTTATATAGTATATCACATTTTTAAATTAAATTAAAATCATAAAATCGCGAATATATAACGGGTAACAAGTATTTGAACGAATGATATGATTATTGAATGATTCGATATCAGTGTAACAAAAAACACCGTCCCGGCGGCTTATCATCCGCTAAAACAGTGCTTTTTTTCGTGCACCTTCAGGGATTCGAACCCTGGACAAATAGATTAAGAGTCTACTGCTCTACCAGCTGAGCTAAAGGTGCTTGGTTTGTTGTTTTTCTTTGTTTTGTTTGCCTCATCCGTGGCACGTTTTGTATTATAGGATAAACCAAGAAAAAAGTCAACACCTTTTTTGAAATTTTTTTAATTTTTTTGTTTTTCAAAAAACAGGTACAAATAAAACGATTAAAAAAGCCAGCAAACATGCGGGTTTGCCGGCTTTTCCATTATATTTCCTACAACATCTCTTTGATCGCATTTTCCAGAACTTCTTTATCCTGAAGTCCAACGCTCTTGGAAAAAACTTCTCCGTTCTTAAAAAGGATGATCGTCGGGATAGACATAACTCCGTAGCGGGCAGCAATATCACTGTTCTCGTCTACATCGAGTTTGCCGATCTTTACTTTTCCGTCGTACTCCTCAGCGAGCTCTTCGATCACCGGAGCCATCATACGGCACGGGCCGCACCATGTCGCAAAGAAATCCACAACTACCGGGATATCGGATCCCAGAACATCAACATCAAAATTTGCGCTTGTAAATACTGCTTCCATGTTATTTTCTCCTTTTTTATTTTTTCTTTTTGCCGCAGACCACAGCGTTCGCCTCGTCAAAACACTTCTTGACCCGGATAATCTTCCGGTTCAGTTCTGTCTTGTCGCAGGTTGTCTGCGCGAGCCACCGCTTCAGACATGTCCACATACTCATCCGTCACACAGCCTTTTTGCCATTTCTCATTTAATATATGCAGACATTCCCGGCTTATTCAGCCTGTTTTGCGGTAACCTTCTTGTCGCGACAGGCCGTCAGCTTACAGATCGGCTTGCCCTCCGCGGAGAACTTCGTCTCGTACTCTGTCATAACATTTCCCTCGGCCATATCACTGTGGTGAAGATCAAATGTATGGGATGTCACCTGCCAGCCTGCCTCCGGAATGGATTCTAACGAATAGCGGAACAGGTCCTGATTATCAGTCTTAAACTCGATGATTCCGTCCGGCTGTAAAATCTTATCATACACGGCAAGGAAACGGTCCGATGTCAGACGGCGCTTCGCGTGGCGGTCCTTCGGCCACGGATCCGAGAAGTTTAAGTAGATCCGCTCCACCTCATTCTCCGCGAACACCTCCGTAAGCTCTAAGGCATCGATCCTCATAAAATAAATATTAGAAAGCTCCAGCTCCGCGCGCTTCTGAAGTCCGCGAAGCAGAACGCTGGAGTAACGCTCGATTCCCACGTAATTGATATCCGGATTCATCTGGGCAAGCTCCATGATGAATTTTCCTTTTCCCATTCCGACCTCAATGCGGATCGGATTATCGTTTCCAAAAAATTCATGCCACCTTCCTTTCAGTGACTGCGGATCCTGGACCACATATGGGCTCTCAGCAATCTCTTCTTCAGCGCCTTTGATATGGCGTAATCTCATAATGTATTTCCTCCTGATATTGCTTGTGTATCATTTTATCATTGAAAGCCTTATTTTGCAAGGTAACAGTGACGCGCAGAATTTTTCTTTCAATATATCTTTTGGAAACAGAGAATTCTTAAATTGTTCAAAAATTTTTCGTGCAATTTTCCTACTGTTCCAGTATAATAAAGATAATGGCTGACAAAATCGCTCTTTTCGTGTCTGCGATCGTTTCATCAGGCGCACAGCATTACATAGAAGAAAACGGCATCTGTGAGTATCCGGCACCTTCACCGGCACCGGATTTTTACCTTCACGCGCCGTTAAAATACATAAAACGGAGGGATTTATATGGCAAGAAACGACATTCCTAACGGATGGGATAAGATCCGTCAGAATGTTCAGGAGACCGAGCGTCTCATGGGACAGAAACAATACAACCAGTCCATGATCAAGGCAAAACAGACCGTGGAATACATGGTTAAGCTCCAATGTGAACAGGCGGGGATCATGGAAGGCTCCATGGACTCTATGATCCGCGAGCTCTACAACAACGGCTGGATCTCAAAGTCCACCACCGAGCACTACTTACAGATCTACGACATCGGCACAAAAGCCGCCAAAAACGGCGATAACGGTGCCTACAATGCAAACCAGGCCTACCACGTGCTGTCCCAGGAGATCTACTCCTTTGCAGACAACGGAAAAGCGGCCCGCGGCAGACGCCCGTCCGGGGCCCATTCCCAGCAGTCAAGACGAGCTTCCGGTTTCGGGCGCTCCGGAAGTGGCATCCAGCCCACAGACCTCTTAAAGTTTGTCGTCCCGATCGTCCTCGTGATCATCCTGATCATCCTGATCCGTGTCCTAACGCCGAAGAAACCGGCTACAGAGGAGACCTCCGCACCAGTGATCACAACGGAAGCAGCAGAGACCACAGTCTCGGAAACCGAACCGGAGAGCACAACTTCCGGCTCTTCCTACAAGACAACAACGACCTTAAACGTCCGCAAAGAACCGTCCACCGACGCGGACCGCATCGGAAAACTGGACCCGGGCGCATCCGTTGAATATCTCCGCGACCACGACGATACCTGGGCCGTCATCAAGTACAACGGACAGGAAGCCTATGTCGCGAAGGAATTTCTGACAGCGGAGTAATAACTTATTGGAATATCAAATTCAAAAAGCTCTAAAGCCAATATTTAGGGCGGGATTCCGATGGATCCCGCCCTATTGCTGACTTCAGAGTTCTTTTTTCATTTATACTACATTCTTACACCGTCACATCTCCCATCCCCGACGGGTCTTTCTCAAAATACTTACAGAAATAATTCACAAACTCATCCACCACCGGCTTATTTCCTGCCTGCTCAAACACTGTGACCACAAGATCCCGCCTGCAATTCGGGTAACGGATCGGGATCAGGACAACACCGTGCCCCGGCTTTCCACCCCAGGCTTTTTCCGGCCAGAAGCCGATTCCAAGCCCTGCCGCGATCAGGTTTCGCACCGACTCCGGACTGTTGCTCTCGAACACCGCCTGAGGACGGATCCCCGCTCTCCTGCAGAAATCATCGCAGATCCCGCGGAGCTGCCAGCCGTTTCCGAGACGGATGAAATTTTCTTCCTTCACTTCCCGCAGATCGACGGTCTTATGCTTCGCAAACTTTGAATCCGGCGGCACTGCCAGAAAAATCTCCTCCCGCAGATATTCCCGTCTTACCACACCATCCGGAAGTTCCTGCGGATGCGGAGGCGTCACAGATATAGCGATCCTTGATTCGATATGGATATCACAGTTCTCCGTCATCTCAAGCTGGGATACCTGAAACTGGACATCCGGTTTCAGGGCCCGATAGGAAATAATACTGTTCGTAATGAGGTTCGACGCGGACAGGAAATTTAAATAGATCGTGCGCTCTGATGAATAAACCGACTCCCAGAGCTCATCCTTTAGATTATCGATGGATTCCAGAATCGGGATCAGGCGTTTTTTCAGGAGTTTCCCCTGTTCGTTGAGCTCGATCCGGTGATTTTTCCGGTCAAAAAGGCTTACGCCGAGCTCCGTCTCCAGACGCTTGATGGACTGGGACAATGCCGGCTGGGCAATATGCAGATCTTCTGCCGCTTTTGTCAGATTTTCATACCGCGCTGCCGCCAAAAAATACCGAAACTGCTGGATTTCCATATCATTCCCCCTTTTTCTTTCGCGCCTTAACGATTTTGTTAATTTTGTGCTAATTTTTCGTTCATTTATGGCATTTTCGTTTCATTATAACATTCATGTTATAACAGCATAATTATTATATATTTGAAATTCCTGATTTTCAAGTTATATTATGATGTTACCGGGGTCAGACACCCAGGAAAACCTGACTTGAATTTTACCGCATAAAATTCCCGGGTATCTGGCCCCATCCCCCTGGATGAGGGAAAATCCTTCTCAGAAAGGAGACAAATCAATGAACAATATCATCAATCAGCTCTCCCAGATCGAAGAAAAGACTGTCGCGATCTTAGACGGCGCTGCCGACAAGAAAAAAACTCTTGCAGCAGAATATGAGGCAAAGACGAAACAGTTTGACGAGGAGCTGAATCATGAAACCGAACTGGAAATCCAGTCCATGCGCCAGAAAATGGAGGCAGAAGCCGCCGCGGAGCTTGACAGGCAGAAAACCGCCGCCGGTGACCAGATCGCCCGCCTGGAACAGCATTACGAAGAAAAGCATTCCTGGTATGTGGACTCCCTCTTCCGTTCTATGACCGAGGTGTGATCTATGGGAAGTCTCATCACTTACAGTGCGATCGCTGCCAAGCTTGCCGCGATGCGCGGGCATTTCCTCACGGATGATGAGTTCTCGGTCCTCGCGGGAATGGAGAATGTACCAGCTGCCGTCGAATACCTGAAAAGTTCTCCCGCCTATAGGGATGTTTTTTCCGGTGTCGAAAATGAGGAACTCCACAGAAGTAAGATCGAAGAGCTTTTGTGGCACTCCCTCTACGGTGATTTCTCAAGGCTGTTCCGATTCGCAAACGGAACCCAGAGAAAATTTCTGGATCTCTACTTTCTCCATTTCGAGATCGATGTCATGAAACGGTGTCTGAGGGACGCGGTTTCCGGAAAACGCTCAGATTTGAACTTTAAGAGCTTTGAGCCCTTCTTCCGAAAGCACTCCCACCTGGATTTCACCGCTCTGACTGATTCAAAAGATCTGGACGAATATCTGGACAGCATTCAGAACACCCCTTATTATGGTCCGTTAAAGGACTTAAAGGATCAGGGCATCACTTCCCTGTCTGAGTTCGAATCTGCTCTGGACATCCTGTACTTCATCCGTTTCTGGAAAAGTTTAAAAGACCAGCTTTCAAAAGACGACCGGGAGGCCATCGCCGACTGTGCCGGTGAAAAGATCGATCTTTTAAATATTGAATGGCTCGCAAGAGCGAAACGCCACTACAAATTATCTGCCGATGCCATTATGGAGCTTCTGATCCCCGTATGGCACCGTTTAAAAAAGTCTCAGGCAAGGGAGCTTGCCGAAGCGCCGTCTATAGAGGAATTTGACCGGATCCTAAAGGGGACCCGCTACGGAAACCGGATCTTTCTGGCATCCGTCGAAGAGCAGGAGAATCCGGAACTGCATTCCCTGTTCCGGGCGCTTCTGGATGCTGTGTACAGCAAATCCGGACGGAATGATCCATATTCCGCGGCTGCGTTAAACAGCTACTTCTACTTTAAGGAAGAGGAGATCAGAAAAATCATCACCACCGTTGAGGGGATCCGTTACAGCCTTGGCAGTTCAGAAATTCTCACCTGCCTGGCAGAAAGTTAGAAAAGGGGGTATGCTCTGTGATCGAAAAAATGAAATTCGTCAGCATCTCCGGGCCAAAGAACGATCTGGACCGAATGGTCAACCAGTATCTCTCCCACTATGAGATCCAGCTGGAAAACGCGCTGACCGAATTAAGATCCGCATCAAAATTAGAACCATATCCCGGAACCAATCCATACCGGGAACCGCTTCAGAAAGCGCAGAAACTTCTCGCTTCCTGTCCCGGCGCAAAACAGCAGGAGATTTCCACCGGAACAATGCCCGTGGAGAACGCCATCACACTTGTAAATGACATGGATACGGAGCTCGCCGCCTCCGATGGGGAGCGGGAGTCCTTAAAGGCAAAAGAAAAAGAAGTCTCTTCCCTGTTGGAGCAGGTACGCCTGTATGTGGAACTGGACTTCGATATTCCGGCAATTCTGAAGCTGAAGCACATCAAATACCGGTTCGGACGTATCAGAAAGGAAAGCTTCCCGCAGCTTCAGGCATTCGCCGACCGCTCGGATGAGACGATCCTGTTCAAATGCCACGAATCAGACCACTATATTTCTTTGCTCTACTTCACACCGGATATCACCTCCGACCGGATCGACACCGTCTTCTCGTCCCTGCAGTTCGAGAGGATCTATCTCCCGGATGAGTACGCCGGAACCCCGAAGACCGAGGTCGAACGTCTGGAAAACGAGCTTGCAAGTCTGAAAG
Source organism: Pilosibacter sp. NGB245 (assembly GCF_057397225.1). NCBI lineage: Bacteria > Bacillati > Bacillota > Clostridia > Eubacteriales > Clostridiaceae > Pilosibacter > Pilosibacter sp. NGB245. The sequence continues at coordinate 3,516,868 of NZ_CM171584.1, forward strand.
CAAAGGAACAGGCCTTGGACGCAAAAGATTCCGAGTACCTGCTGACGAGACAGACCAGTCTCCGGGATGCCAGCCAGGTGCTGAAATCCTATGAAGCAAACTTCAATGTGAGAAAGTATGCGGCATGCACCCATGATAAGGATCATCCGTTCTACATTCTCTGCGGCTGGATGACAAAAGAGGACGCGGAAGCTCTCCACAGGGACCTCGCAAAGGACGCGGACACCTTCTTCGTCTTAGAGGACAGCAAAGAGCACGTGACCAGCATTCCGCCCACCAAGTTAAAAAACATTCCGCTGCTGCGGCCGTTTGAGATGTTCGTAAAGATGTACGGACTTCCGTCCTACGACGAGTTTGATCCGACGCTTCTGATCGCCATCACCTACTCCATCTTCTTCGGCTTCATGTTCGGAGATGCGGGACAGGGACTTGTCCTTCTGATCGGAGGTTTCCTGCTCTATAAGTTCAAAAAAATCGATCTGGCAGCCATCATCTCCTGCTGCGGATTCTTCTCAACGATCTTCGGATGCCTCTTCGGAAGCGTCTTCGGATTTGAAGATGTGATCCCGGCGCTGTGGTTAAAGCCGACCGAAGCCATGACGGATCTTCCGTTTGTGGGTCGTCTGAACACCGTATTCGTCGTTGCCATTGCTCTCGGCATGGGAGTCATCCTCTTTACGATGATCTTAAACATGACTACGAGCTTTAAGAACCATGACACCGAAAAGACCTGGTTCGATACAAACGGTCTCGCAGGCTTTGTCTTTTATTTCAGTCTTGCAGCCACCATCGTGATGTTCATGAGCGGACATACACTTCCGGCGGCAGCGATCCTGATCATCATGTTCGTCCTGCCGCTTCTCGTGATGTTCTTTAAGGAACCGCTCACAGCAGTTCTGGAAAAGAAATCTGAGAAGATCTCCGGTGGCGTGGGAATGTTCATCACACAGGGATTTTTCGAGCTGTTTGAAGTACTCTTAAGCTACTTCTCCAACACGCTTTCCTTCGTCCGTGTGGGCGCCTTCGCCGTCAGCCACGCAGCCATGATGCAGGTTGTTTTAATGCTCGCAGGCGCAGAAACCGGAGCACCGTCCATACCGGTCATTGTTCTCGGAAACCTGTTCGTGTGCGGCATGGAGGGCCTGATCGTCGGGATCCAGGTACTCCGTCTCGAGTACTACGAGCTGTTCAGCCGGTTCTATAAAGGAAGCGGCCGGGAATTTAAACCGTTCTACGAGAAATAAAAATAAATGGTAAAATACAGATTTTAGGAGGTCATCGTCATGACAATCGCAGTAAAACTTCTTTTAACCGTTGCACTTATCTTCAGTATTGCAGTCCCCTTCGGAGCTTTCGCCGCAGGTGAAAAGACGAAAGGACGCTATAAAACAGCCCTCGCGGCCAACACTGTAATGTTCTTCGGAACCATGCTCTTCGCCGTCTGCGTACTCTTTGGCGGCACTGCATTCGCAGCCGAGTCCACAGCTGCAGCCGGCGGCATCTCCACCGGTATGGGCTACATCGCAGCTGCTCTTTCCACCGGACTTTCCTGTATCGGCGGCGGCGTTGCTGTTTCTGCGGCAGCATCCGCAGCACTTGGCGCTATCAGTGAGGATTCCTCCATTCTTGGTAAATCTCTTATCTTCGTAGGTCTTGCCGAAGGTGTCTGCCTGTACGGACTTATCATCTCCTTCATGATCATCGGTAAACTTTAATGCCTGATAACATGGCTGAACTATTACCAGGAATGGAGACCGGCTATGAGAATGTATTTGATCAGCGATAATACCGACACGCTGACCGGCATGCGGCTGGCGGGCGTGGACGGTGTGATCGCAAATGAAAAAGAAACGCTGGAAAAGGCGTTGAACGAAGTATTAAAAGACAAAAATATCGGGATCATCCTGCTCACCGAAGCTCTCGGAAAGAAGTATCCGGAGCTGGTTAAGACGGTACGCACAGAACATAAAAAGCCGCTTCTCATCGAAATTCCGGACCGCCACGGAACAGGACGGCGGCCCGATTTCATCACGGCATATGTAAATGACGCGATCGGACTAAAGTTATAGTATGCACACAGCGGTTCCGTCCGCAGGCAACAGCGATCCGGAACCGCTGCAGATCGATATTGGAATCAAGGAGGTGGCTGCTTTGACAACCGAAGAAAAGTTACAGCATTTTGAAGACATCTGCACAGGCGACGCATTAAAGAAATACGAGCAGGCAGTCTCTGATTATACCGCTTATGAGGAAAAAATCCTGAATGAGCATAAAGAAAACGCCAGAAAGCAGGCAGCATTGCAGATCGCTGCCGAAAAAGAGCGGATCGCACGGGAGACCAACAAGAACCTGTCCTTAGGCCAGATCGAAATCCGCCGTTCCTATAGCAGAAAAGATGAGGAACTCCGCGGAAAAGTCTTCTCCGAGCTTCGCGACAGGCTGGCGCGGTTCATGGAGACCCCGAAATATGACGCACTCTTAGAGGCGCAGATCAAAAAAGAAAAAGCATTTGCAGGATCCAGTGAGATCCATATCTATATCGACCCGTCCGACAGGGAAAAGCAGAATCTTTTATCCTTAAGGACCGACTGCGACATCCGCGTCAGCCAGTACCCGTTTCTCGGCGGCACGCGGGCCGTCATCGCCTCGAAAAATATCCTGATCGATAACTCCTTTGAGACGAAGCTCAAAGAAGCTGAACAGGACTTCCAGTTCTCACTGTAACTGTGCGATACGTTTCCGCGGGCAGCGCGGTACACGCGCAGACCTGCCGGCCAGTTACTTTTTATAACATTTTTGGAGGAAATCAACATGGCTGCAAAAGGCACAATTTACGGGATCAACGGCCCGATCGTCTATATTGCCGGTGATTCCGGTTTTCAGATGAATGAGATGGTCTACGTCGGAGAGGCAAACCTCGTCGGCGAGGTCATCGGACTGACCTCCGAACGCACAACGATCGAGGTCTATGAGGAGACCACAGGTCTGAAGCCTGGAGAGCCGGTCACAGGAACAGGAGCTCCTGTCTCCGTCACACTTGCCCCCGGCATTATCACAAATATTTTTGATGGAATCGAACGTCCGTTAGCCGCTATCAAAAAATCAAGCGGCTATTATATTGACCGCGGTGTTCATGTAACATCCCTTGATACAGAAAAGAAATGGCAGACCCACATGACCGTAAAGCGCGGTGATCATGTCTACGGCGGCACCATCATCGCAGAGGTCCCGGAGACGAGAGCCATTACCCATAAAGTCATGATCCCGCCGGATCTGGAGGGCGATGTCCTCTCCGTTGTCTCCGACGGTGAATATACGATCAATGATACACTGCTCACGATCATGACAAAGGACGGAACGGAAAAAGCGATCACTATGACACAGAAATGGCCGATCCGCATCCCGCGTCCGACCGTAAAGCGCTATCCGGCATCCAAACCGCTGATCACAGGACAGCGTATCCTTGACACCCTGTTCCCACTCGCAAAGGGCGGCACGGCGGCGATCCCGGGCGGATTTGGTACCGGAAAGACCATGACCCAGCACCAGATCGCCAAGTGGTCCGATGCCGATATCATCATCTACATCGGCTGCGGCGAGCGTGGAAATGAAATGACACAGGTTCTGGAGGAATTCAGCGAGCTGATCGACCCGAAGAGTGGAAACCCACTGATGGAGCGGACTACGTTGATCGCCAATACCTCCAACATGCCGGTTGCCGCCCGTGAGGCGAGTCTTTACTCCGGCCTGACACTTGCAGAATACTACCGCGACATGGGATACAACGTAGCGATCATGGCAGACTCCACCTCCCGTTGGGCAGAGGCTCTCCGTGAGCTCTCCGGCCGTCTGGAGGAAATGCCGGCCGAGGAAGGTTTCCCGGCTTATCTGGCATCCCGGCTGTCCCAGTTCTATGAGCGTGCCGGAATGGTCCAGAACTTAAACGGAACGGAAGGTTCCGTATCCATCATCGGAGCCGTATCCCCGCAGGGCGGCGATTTCTCCGAGCCGGTCACACAGAACACCAAGCGTTTCGTCCGCTGCTTCTGGGGACTTGATAAGAACCTCGCCTACGCGAGACACTTCCCGGCGATCCAATGGCTGACCAGCTACTCGGAATACCTCACGGATCTTTCTTCCTGGTACTCTGAGCATGTGGATAAAAACTTTGTCAATTACCGTAACCAGCTCGTCACGATCCTGAATCAGGAAAGCAGCCTGATGGAGATCGTAAAACTGATCGGATCCGATGTTCTCCCTGATGACCAGAAGCTCGTCCTCGAGATCGCCAAGGTTATCCGTCTCGGTTTCCTTCAGCAGAACGCTTTCCATAAGGAAGATACCTGTGTTCCGCTGAAAAAGCAGTTTAAGATGATGGAGATCATCCTTTATCTCTATAAAAAATCCCGTGCCCTCGTTGCCATGGGCATGCCGGTATCCGTCCTCAAAGAAGAAAAGATCTTTGAGAAGATCATTGCCATCAAATATGACGTCCCGAATGACCGTCTCGACATGTTTGACGACTATAAGAAGCAGATCGATGACTTCTACAATTCCGTCATCGAGCGCAACGCATAAGGAGGCAGATCACAATGGCAGTCGAATATCTTGGCCTTAGTTCCTTAAACGGCCCTCTTGCCGTCCTCGAAGGCGTTTCCGGGGCATCTTATGATGAAATCGTGGAAATGACCGTCGACGGAAAAGAAAAGAAGCTCGGACGCATTATCGAGGCGTACGAGGATAAAGCCGTGATCCAGGTGTTTGAGAGCACCGGAAACATGGCATTGAAAAACACTCATACCCGTCTCACCGGACATCCAATGGAGATCGGCGTCTCCGCCGATATGTTAGGCCGTACCTTTGACGGTCTTGGAAATCCCATCGACGGTCTGGGACCGATCTTAGCTGATAAAAAACTGGATGTAAACGGAAAACCGTTAAACCCGGTGGCCCGTGAATATCCGCGTAACTACATCCGTACCGGTATCTCCGCCATTGACGGTTTGATGACCCTGATCCGCGGACAGAAGCTCCCGATCTTCTCCGGAAACGGACTTCCCCACGACCAGCTGGCAGCGCAGATCGTCATGCAGTCCTCTCTGGGAGACAATTCCGATGAAAAGTTCGCCGTCGTATTCGCAGCTATGGGCGTCAAGTACGATGTTGCCGAATACTTTGAACGTACCTTCCGTGAGAGCGGCGTCCTGGACCATGTTGCCATGTTTATTAATCTTGCAAATGACCCGGTCGTCGAGCGTCTGATCACACCGAAGGTTGCCCTCACAGTTGCCGAATACCTCGCATTTGAAAAGGGCATGCATATCTTGGTCATCCTGACGGATATGACCTCCTACGCTGAGGCGCTGCGTGAGGTCTCCTCCTCAAAGGGCGAGATCCCGTCCCGTAAGGGATATCCGGGATACTTATACAGTGATCTGGCATCTCTCTATGAGCGCGCCGGAATCGTCGCCGGAGTCAACGGATCTGTCACACAGATCCCGATCCTTACCATGCCGAACGATGATATCACCCACCCGATCCCGGACCTTACCGGTTACATCACAGAAGGTCAGATCGTTCTGGACCGCAACTTAAACGGTCAGTCCATCTACCCGCCGATCAGCGTGCTTCCGTCCCTGTCCCGTCTTATGAAGGACGGCATCGGTGAGGGATTTACCCGTGAAGATCATCAGGATGTGGCAAACCAGCTGTTTTCCTGCTACGCAAAGGTGGGCGACGCGAGAGCCCTCGCATCTGTTATCGGTGAAGATGAGCTCTCCCCGATCGATAAAAAGTATCTGGAATTCGGCCGGGAATTTGAAAAACGGTTCATCGGACAGGATATCCATGACAACCGTACCATCATCGACACCTTAAACATCGGCTGGGAGCTTTTAGGACTTCTTCCGAGAGAAGAGCTCGACCGTATTGACACGAAGATCTTAGACAAGTATTATAAACCTGCAGACGCCGCTTCAGACGCTTCATAAGGAGGGGATCTCATGAATCCGAACACATTCCCCACCAAGGGAAATCTGATCCTTGCGAAAAACTCCCTCGCCCTTGCGACTCAGGGGTACGGACTGATGGATAAAAAGAGGAACATCTTGCTGCGGGAGCTTATGGGCCTGATCGATCAGGCAAAAGTGATCCAGTCCGAGATCGATTCCACGTTTACCGCCGCCTACAAGGCACTCCAGAAGGCCAATATCGAGATGGGAATCCACTATGTGGAGGAGATCGCAGGTTCACTTCCCGTCACGGATGATATCCGGATCAAGGCGCGCAGCATCATGGGAACGGAGATCCCGCTTGTCGAGTATACACCGTCAAAAGATGAAAAACCGCCTTATTCGTTTTACAGCACCAGCGATTCGCTGGACGAGGCGCGGATCGCCTTCGAGCGCGTGAAGGAACTGACCGCAGACCTCGCAACCGTGGAGACATCCGCCTACCGTCTTGCCGAGAGCATTAAGAAGACCCAGAAGCGGGCCAATGCACTAAAGAACATCACGATCCCGTCATACCAGGCACTTGTGAAGGACATCACCAACGCCCTGGAGGAAAAGGACCGCGAGGAGTTCACAAGACTAAAAGTAATCAAACGGAGTACCACGAAATGACAAAAACAGCAAAGACCATTACCTACGCCGCCGGGATCTTCACCGCGTTCTGGCTGATCATCGCGTTTCTTATCACATCCGTGGAGGCAGTCACCTACTGGACACCAGGATATTACGAGAAGGAATACACGAAATATCAGGTTCTGAATGATCTTCCTGAGATGACCATGGATGATCTTTTAGACGTTACCGATGAAATGATGGCATTTCTTCGCGGAAAGCGTGAAAACCTTCACGTATACACCACCATGGGCGGGGAATACCGGGAATTCTTCAATGACCGGGAGATCGCCCATATGAAGGATGTGCAGGGACTCTTTATCGGCGGATTATGGCTTCGCCGGATCGGGATCCTGATCACCCTATGCTTCGCGTCCCTGGCTTATTTCTGGGGGCATAAGAGCTCAGAGCGGACAGAGGCGTTAAAACGCCTGATCCCGAAGTCCCTCTGCATCGGCACCGGCGCAGTCTTTGCCGTGGCTTTAGTTTTGATCGGCATTATATCCACAGACTTCACGAAATATTTTATTGTTTTCCACAAAATCTTTTTCAACAATGATCTGTGGGTCCTCGATCCACGCACCGACATGCTCATCAACATCGTTCCGGAAGGTTTCTTCTTCGATACCGCCGCGCGGATCGCGCTGGTGTTTGCGGTGATCGTTGGGATGTTTTTTGTTGGGAATCTGGTATTATATAAAAGAGCCGGCAGGTAGATTGAAGTGACCCCCAAAAGTTAGACAATATTTTGAAGTAAAAATTGTTCAAGCAGCCGAAAGGGCTTGCTGTCTGTGAATTGCAGGCGGCAAGCCCTTTAGCTTTGCCTTGATCCTGCGGTTGTTGTAGTAATCCAGATATTCGATCAGTTCCTGTTTGAAGTGTTCCATGGATTGAAATTCTTGCAGATATAACAGTTCACTTTTGAGCAGTCCGAAGAAATTTTCTATCACAGCATTGTCCAGACAGTTTCCCTTGCGGCTCATGCTCTGTCGGATCCCCTTCTCGCGAAGCATCCGCTGGTACTGCTTGTGTTGATATTGCCAACCCTGATCAGAGTGGAGAATCAGGCGTGTTCCGGCCGGGATCTTTGCAAACGCCTCGTCCAGCATGGTGGTTACCATGCTGAGTACAGGATGATCCGATATGGTGTAACTGACCAGATCGCTGCTGTGCAGATCGAGAATCGGGGACAGGTAGAGCTTCTCTCCAAACAGGCTGAACTCCGTCACATCCGTGACCCATTTCTGATTCGGCTTTTCGGCATGGAAATCCCGATTTAGCAGATTTGGTGCGATTTTGCCCACTTCTCCCTTATAAGAGCGATACTTCTTCATCCTGACACGGCAAACTAAGCCCAACTCTTTCATAAGCCGCTGGACAGTCTTGTGGTTCACAGAGAATGTACGCTTGCGAAGTTCTGCCGTGATCCGGCGATAGCCGTATCGACCCCTGTTTTCATGGTAAATCGTTGTGATTTCTTCCTTAACAGATGCATATTTGTCTTCTTTCTGCATCTGCTTCAAATGATAGTAGAAAGTTGCACGGGGCAGTTGAGCGATTGAGAGCAGAATACTGAGTGCGTGTTTTTGCCTTAGCTTCTGAACTACCAGCGTTTTTTGTGCTGGTGTCGCTCGTCTTCCAAAACCAAGGCTTGCAAATTTTTTAGGTAATCGTTCTCCGCACGCAGTCGCTGCACTTCGGCCAGCAGATCTTCTTCTACCTGCTTCGGCAGCTGCTTTGGCGGACGACCCTTACTGCTGCGGCCACGCCGTTCGACGGCAAAGCCTTCCGGCCCTTCCTCCAGATAGATTCGCTCCCATGATTTGATTCGATCTCTGCTGTTTACCTCAAATCTACGACAGGTTTCGCTGTAACTTAATTTCTCTTCCTGCATAGTTTCAATCACCAGTTTTTTGAATTCCGGCGTATATCGTTTGTTTGGTACTCCTTTTGGCATAACAAAACACCCCACTTGTTAGATAGTATACCATACTGTCTAACAAATGGGGTGCAGTTCAGATCTGCCGGTTTTTTTATATCATTTATCGGTTGCAGCCCTGTCTTCAAACTGCTATAATCCATAGTACGAGTACTGTGATCATTCAATCCTTCACAATTACAGGCAAAAATCCATTCCTGATCGGCTGTGCCGATGGGATTTGAGACATCAAAACAGCCGCCACGTCGGGTAAACATGGCGGCAATTTTTTCAAGGAGTTCCATGAAACGAATTTTAAGTATTTTTCTCTGTCTGACGCTGATCCTCGGCTTTTGTCCGGGACAGACGGCATATGCGGCGGCTGAGTGGCCGTCGGAGATCTCGATCTCAGCGGACGGCGGGATCCTAATGGACATCAATTCGGGAGCGGTTTTGTTTGAGAAGAACAGCCATGAACCGTATTATCCGGCAAGTATCACAAAGATCCTGACGGCACTGATCGTGATTGAAAACTGTGGGCTTGATGAGACCGTGACGTTCTCCAACACAGCGGTGAACTCTCTTGAGCCGAACTCCTCCATTCTGGGGGCCCGCGCCGGAGATACGTTAAGTGTCCGGGACTGTCTTTATGCCCTGCTTTTACAGTCCGCGAATGAGGTTGCAAACGCTCTGGCCGAACACTGCGCAGGCAGTATTGATGCTTTTGCGGAGAAGATGAATGAGAAGGCGGAGGAGCTTGGATGTACGGACTCCCATTTCGCAAACCCGAGCGGTCTGAATGATCCGAATCACTATGTGTCCGCTTATGACATGGCACTAATCGCGAAGGCGGCATTTAATAATCCGACATTTGTAGAAGTTGATTCCACAACATACTATGACGTTCCTGCGGGGAAATTAAAGCAGTACCCGGATGGCTGGCGCTACTACGCCCACCACAGAATGCTGCGGCGGAATGATTCCCTTTATTACGACGGTGCCATCGGCGGAAAGACCGGTTACACCCTGCTCGCGGGAAATACATTGGTGACATGCGCGGAACGCGATGGAATGAAGCTCATAGCTGTCGTTCTCAATGGTCACCAGACCCATTATTCCGACACAAAAGCACTGTTTGACTATGGATTTAAAAATTTCAAGTCCGTTCCGGTTGCGGATCAGGACAGCACTTACAGCAAGGTGGCTGATGACCTGACGATCTCCGGGATCTTTTCCGGGAGTGCTACAAGACTCACGGTAAATAAAAACAGTGCAGTGACTTTACCTGCGGATGGGAACTTCTCCGATGTGACTTCCACACTGGACTACGACCTGACTGACGATGCACCGGATGGGGCGATCGCACGGATCGATTACCGCTATGGGGATAAGCTTGTCGGACAGGCTTATCTGGAGGCGACTGTGACACAGGGATATGTGCCCGGAGCGGTGAAACAGAGCACGGATACCGCGGAGACTGAGACTGTGGCTGAAACCGTTCCTTCTAAGGCACCTGACAAGAAAACCGAACCTTCCTCTAAAAAAACGGGCAGCAATAAGACATCCTGGACCTCCTCTCCTGCTTTCGGCATTGTTAAGAAAGTCCTGATCGCTGCCGCTGTCATCGGAGCCATTGGCGGCGCCGTCTTCGGAATCATGATCTATCAGGAAAATAAAGCCCAGAACGAGCGTTTTCTCCGTCATCAGCGGCGCGAAAAACGTTTAAAGGAATGGGGATATTCTTCCACAGAATTTGATATGATCATGGAAGAGCACTTAAGATCCAAGTCTGGGATTAAGCAGCCGGGATTCCGGGAGCGGCTCAGAGATCGTTTTCGGAGACGATAAGTTTTATTTTATGTAAACTAAAAGAGCAGATGTATGCTTTTTGAAGCAATACCTCTGCTCTTTTTCTATCTTTTCACATCCGTTTTGTTCAGGAGCAAAGTGCTCCATTGCTGCCATATCTTCCGGGCTGCAGCCTTTATTCCACTCCATGGAGTTTCTTCTGCCTGCTTTTCTCCGCACGGCGGATCCGGGCCTCCTCTTTTTTCAGGAAAACAGCTTCTGCACCTTCCTCATCCACCGGTTTTACCGTCTTTACGGCAAAAACTCTGCCGTCCTCCGACTTTTTCATCCGGATTTTTCCTTTCATCATACCGTGTTCCGGACATGTTGCAAGACACAGATAATAGCGCTGTCCTGAGGAAAACCAGCGGATCTTCTTCCGCAGCATCCGACGGCATTTCGTGCAGATGATATCCGTCACCCGCTTTTCCTCCATCGCCTCTTCCTTCGTGTCAAACATCTGTGACACGAACTTCGTGTACTCCGGGAAACGCAGCGTGAACTCCTCATCCTCGCTCTCCGGCGGCAGATAATAATCCACAGACACGTAATCTTTCACGGAATCAAAATCCATCGCCTGCAGCACCCGCCCCGTATATTCCGCGTCCCCCAGTGCCCGGTGGAACGGCGCGTCCACATCAAGCGCAAAGGACTCCACCGCTTCATCAAGCGAAATTCTCGCCTTTCCGTCCTGATAGCACAGGCTGTACAGTTTCTGGACATCATAAAAAAGGAACGGTTTCGGGAACGGAATCGTCATCCCATGATAGATCATGTTCCTCTGCAGTTCCGTAAGGTCCATACTTCCCCAGGTGCAGAATATGCAGTCCTCGCCGCACCATTTAAGGAAATCCTCCATCACCGCCGCAAACGGCTCTCCATCCCGCTCTAACTCTTCGATTGAAACATGGGTCACCTCAGAGATGATCCGGTGCATCTGGCGGTACACGCAGGGACGGATGATCCGGTGAAACTCCGCAACCTTCTCACGCTTTTCATTCAGTTTTACTGCTCCGATCTCAAAGATCTCAAAAGGAAGCCGCTCCACAGACGCTTCTTTACCGCCCGGGTTCTGGTTCCATTCCAAATCAAATACAATAAAATTTTTCATAATACAAGAGTATAGCACAGTTTTTTCTGCCCGTCACTGAGAAAATTGTTGCTGTACACGGGCAGGGATCAGTCGCTTACTTTTTTCTTGCACTCTGTTTCAAATAATCCTATAATAAGCATAGTTTGAGATAGAAAAACTACAGCAACAGCGTTTCCGCCTCTGTAGGATCACTCAGGTAAGACCATCTGCTTCTGATCTGGTGCTTTTATCTGGAGATTTGCTGCGCTGGAACGCGGAAAGGATTCTTATCATGAAACACATCACAGGACTTGCGCATATCGCGCTTTTCACAAAGGATCTTGAAGCATCCGTAAAATTCTACGAATGTCTCGGTGGAAAAGTAACCGGACAGGCTGATGTCCAGAAGCCACTCGGAACAAACCACATCAAGATCGTCAGCATGCCGGGCTTTGACCTCGAGATCATCGAGCCACATGACGGCACTGATGTGACCGCCCAGGGCGGTCTCTTCCCGCACATCGCAATCGAAGTCAATGACATCGACGCTGCCATCGCAGACTTAAAGGCAGCCGGGATCACAAACTTCCGGGGCGGTGTCGACAAGGCAGCTGACCTCCCGATCTTCGGCGGCATCCGCAACGCGTTTTTTATCGGACCGAACGGAGAGCAGCTGGAGCTTTTACAGCATCTGTAAAATTTGGTTGACCGCAGATCATGCGGATCACTGTAATTTAAGTACATAATTAAAGTCCCCGGATAAGGAACTACCGCAGCTGGTCAACTGACCGATGGCACATTCCCTATCCGGGGGCTTTTTATCTTATCCCAATAACGCCTTCAAATCCTCCTCCGGTGTCGTCACTGGACCGATTCCGTAGTTCTCCACAAGGAAATTCAGGATATTCGGGGAGAGGAACGCCGGTAAGGACGGGCCGAGGCGGATATTCCTGATCCCAAGATGCAGGAGTGTCAGGAGAATACACACTGCCTTCTGCTCATACCAGGAGAGCACGAAGGACAGCGGAAGCTCGTTCACCTCGCACCCAAACGCCTCCGCCAGCGCCATAGCCACCTTGATGGCACCGTAGGCATCGTTGCACTGGCCCATGTCCATGATCCGCGGGAGACCGCCGATATTTCCAAGGTCCAGATCGTTAAAGCGGAACTTTCCGCATGCTAACGTCAGGACAATGCTGTCCGCCGGAGTCTGCTTTACAAAATCCGTATAGTAGTTTCTTCCCGGCTTCGCGCCATCGCAGCCCGCAACGAGGAAGAAATGTCTGATCGCGCCGGATTTTACCGCGTCGATGACCTGATCAGCCATGGAAAGGATCGTTCCATGTCCGAATCCTGTCATGACCTGAGTTCCGCCGTTGATTCCCGTAAACTGGCGGTCTTCCTGATATCCGCCGAGTTCCAGCGCCTTCTCGATCACCGGGGTAAAGTCTTTCTCATCATCAATATGAACCATTCCCGGATATGCTACGACCTCCGTCGTGAACACGCGGTCCGCGTAGGATTTCTTCGGCGGCATCAGGCAGTTTGTGGTAAAGAGGATCGGAGCCGGAATATCCGCAAATTCCTTCTGCTGATTCTGCCATGCAGTTCCGAAATTGCCCTTTAACTGCGGATACTTTCTGAGCTCCGGGTAAGCGTGGGCCGGCAACATCTCGCCGTGGGTGTAGATGTTAACGCCTTTTCCCTCTGTCTGCTTTAAGAGAAGCTCCAGGTCCTTGAGGTCATGTCCCGTCACAACGATAAACGGTCCTCTTTCTACTACAAGCGGTACGCTGACCGGGATCGGAGTCCCGTAAGTTCCCGTGTTTGCTGCGTCCAGCATCGCCATGCAGGTGAGGTTCACCTCGCCGACCTTCAGGACCGTCGGGAGCAGGCTTTCGACGGTGCCGTCTTTTGCGATCTCCCGAAGTCCCGTTAAGAAGAACTGGTTTACCATCTCATCAGATGCCCCCAGCATCAGCGCATGGTACGCGTACGCCGCCATACCCTTTAATCCGAACAGGATCAGGGATTTCAGGGAGCGGATATCAGGGTCCATGTCCCACAGCAGACCGAGATTATAATCATCCGTATCTTGCACACTTGCTGCCGCACAAGCTGCATTCTCTGCCACACCTGACTCTCCCACTGCCTTTTCGCGCGGTCCTGCACTTTTCTTCACTAGCGCTGCGAGCAGCCGCTCCTTCTCCCTGTGCGTCTTCTCAATCTGCGCCCGGATCGCGTCATCATCAAAGCTTACATTCGTAAGTGTCGTAAAAAGCCCCTCGATCACCGTGCGGTACACTCGATCTCCCGGACATTCCACGCCTTCTGCCGCTCTCGCAAGCCCGATCATCGCACCTACAAGCTGGTCCTGCAGCCTTGCTGTCTCCGCCGTCTTTCCGCAGACACCCGTGCTCCCGGTACATCCCGCGCAGCCTGCGGTCTGCTCACACTGATAACAAAACATTTTCTGATCCATTTCATATACCTCCATATATTTCCCCGACTCTTCCCGCGTGACTCCAGGCAGCCCATACAAGCAGCCAACACTGTCTTCGCAGTTTTGCCGATCTCAAATTATCCTGACACACCTGCCGTCCCTGCGGCAGCCATAACCGATAAGTCATCATGTTTCCCTGTCCGGCACCGCCGAACCATGTACGCATTATATCCGCGAAATCAGCTTTCGTATGTTGTAATTACAACATTTTTAAACAGACCACCTGGAAATAATTTCCACACGTCCACCTCTCACACTTTTCGCAGACCAGAACGGATCCAGCCGCTCTTTATAATTTCCTGTGCGAATCAGGAATTTTCAGAACTTTAAAATCCATAAATTTCGCTTTTCTTTACATCCATAAACGTTTATAATGGAACAAATGCTTTATGAAAGGATTCAGATTATGTTTCGTATTCTTTCCGCTTTCAGGCGGTTAAATTCATTTCAGATCATTGTTTTAGGCTTTGCCTTCGTGATCTTGCTCGGCGCCGGCATCCTGATGCTGCCGGTATCCTCCGCGGACGGAAGCTGGACTCCATTTGTAAATGCCCTGTTTACCTCCGTCACCTCCGTCTGCGTGACCGGTCTTGTGGTCTGTGACACCGGAACCTACTGGTCTTCCTTTGGACATGCCGTAATTCTGCTTCTGATCCAGACCGGCGGTCTCGGCGTTGTGACGATCTCGGCTTCCTTTACGATCCTCTCCGGAAAGAAGATTGGTCTTTCCCAGCGGAGTATCATGGCGGAATCGGTCGCTGCCCCTCAGCTCAGAGGAGTTGTCCGCCTGACCGGTTTTATTGTAAGAGTCACTCTCGGTATCGAAGTGATCGGCGCTCTCCTGATGGCACCTGTATTCTGCCGCGATTTTGGTCTTTTCCGGGGACTTTGGATGTCTTTATTTCACTCTGTATCCGCATTCTGCAACGCCGGAATCGATCTGCTTGGTGTCCGGGGAGCATATTCCTCCCTGACGTCCTACGCATATGACCCGCTGATCAATCTCGTGATCATCCTGCTTATCGTGATCGGCGGAATCGGTTTTCTGACCTGGGATGATATTTACAGAAACCGGCACCATATTTCCCGATACCGGATGCAGAGTAAGGTCATCCTCTCCTACTCACTGGCACTGATCTTTATCCCGGCTATCCTCTTCTTTTTTCTGGAATTTCAGGATATCCCGGTCGGAAAACGGATCCTTGTATCCTTATTCCAGTCGGTGACAACGCGAACTGCCGGTTTTAATACAGCGGATCTTTCCTCCATGCGGGAATCCGGCCAGTTCCTTATGATCCTTCTCATGCTGGTCGGAGGAAGTCCGGGATCCACCGCCGGCGGAATCAAGACGACCACTCTGGCCGTTCTGATCTCCTGTGCGACTGCTGTCTTTGCCAGAAAGGACAGCCCGGAAATGTTTAAACGGCGCATTGTCCCCGATATTGTCGCCACAGCGATCGCGATCCTTTTCATGTATACAAGCCTCGGTATCCTGTGTGCCATGACGCTCAGCATTCTGGAAAGCCTGCCCCTTATACCGTGCCTGTTTGAGGCGATTTCTGCGCTTGCTACGGTAGGCTTGAGCTTCGGGATCACCCCGACACTTTCCGTTCCATCGAAGCTGATCCTGATCGCATTTATGTTCATCGGACGCGTTGGCGGACTCACGATCATCTACGCGACCATGTCCGGGTACAAGATTCAGTGCGGAAAATTCCCGCAGGAAAAAATTTCCGTCGGATAAATATATTTAAGGAGAAAATTATGAAATCAATTCTTTTGATCGGCCTCGGCCGTTTTGGAAAACATGTTGCCATGCATCTTCACAACCTCGGACACCAGGTCATGGCCGTTGACAGTACGGAGGAACGCGTCAACGCAGTCCTTCCCTATGTGACAGAAGCACAGATCGGTGACAGTACAAACGAGTCCTTCCTTTCCTCTCTGGGAATCCGCAATTTTGATGCCTGCATCGTCGCGATCGGCGATAATTTCCAGAGTTCCCTTGAAACAACGTCACTCTTAAAGGAGCTCGGCGCAAAGCTCGTTGTCTCCCGCGCTTCCAGTGATGTTCACCAGAAATTTCTTCTGCGGAACGGTGCCGATCAGGTCGTCTACCCGGAACAGCAGCTTGCGAAATGGACTGCGATCCGCTTCAGCTCCAACCACATTCTTGATTTTGTCAATCTGGAAGGCGACTACGATATCTATGAGGTAGATCTTCCGGAACGCTGGGTCGGCATGAGCGTAGGTGAGATCGATATCCGGAAAAAATACGGCATCAACATCATTGCCGTCCGTCGAAACGGCACCCTGGATTTCTCCGTCAAGCCGGAAACCAGCTTCGAAGACGGCGATACGATCCTGGTTCTCGGACAGTATCGGGATCTGCAGAAATGCTTTAAAATTTAATATCCTGTTTGTTCCAATGCGCGCCTGCGAAACCTGCCGCCGGCAGCTTCTTTCGTATGCATGGCAGCATAAAAAGCCATTTTATGGATATCTCCTGAATTTTAGGACTTTCCCATAAAATGGCTTTTTATTGACATTTTTATTTCACATCTGTTATTTATCTATCCACATATTCCCCATAGGCGATCAGCGGATCCCCGGCTTTCACGCCAAGACTCACCGTCTGGTACAGAACGATTCCCGGATAGTCTGCCCGATACTCCAGTAAAAGGTTTCCCCAGATATCTCTCACCGTTCCCAGAACCGCACCTCCCGCGAACGTATCTCCTGCGGAAAATACCGGATACCACAACCCATCTGTCTCTGCCTCCAGATACTCTGCTCTGGTCACATTTTTCTGCTGCACTGTATGAACCTCTTCACCGGAAAGAAGTCCCATGCGGATCATAATATTCTTCACATCCCGCTTATATGCCTGAACTTCGCTGTCCGTAAATCTTCCGCCGCCTCCGCGCTCCATGAGGATCGCTGGAAGACCTCTTTGGCAAGCGCTGCTATACGCGCCGGTGGTCGATGTGGAGCTGGCACGCACTTCCATATCCGCTGCCATTGCCATGTTCGCAGACACCCTGGCGATCTTTTCTCCTGCTGCCACATTATAATAGACAAACGGCATAACCTCTTCACTGGTATCCCCCGCATGAAGATCGATATAGTAGTCCGCCTTTGACTGGAGTTTTTCCGTGATCGTCCACGCGATCCGCTCCGACAATGTCCCATCCTTTTTCCCCGGAAATACCCGGTTCAGATTTTTTCCATCTTCAGGCACGAAAAAGCGCACATAATCCCGGAATGCTGAAGGATTTGCCACATGAAGGCAGATCACATTCCCCGCAATATCCTTGGGATCAAGCTCTCTGGAAAGCTCGGAAAGCGCCTGCACGCCGATATATTCCGCTCCATGGACTCCCGCTGATATCATCATCGTAGGTCCCTCCTTTGTCCCGCAGATAAGTGTTAGCGGAAGTTTCTGTCCGCCGCCTTCTATTTCCAGCCACCCAGTCTTCTTTTCTCCTGCTTCTGCACAGATCATTCCGATCTCCAGCATATTTCTGCCACCTCCTGAGCATATTTTCTGCTGCGCACTGTAACTGTTCAATGCACTCACAGCTACTATGCACTTTCTTCCCTTTCTTTTACGTCCATTTCATCATCGTACTCTTCATCAAACTCAATAATGGAATCCAGCAGCTTTCGCGCATACACATCCGTAGTCTGCGCGATCCGGGATACCGGGATATGTTCCGTGATCCGTCCTTTATATAAGAACATGACTTCGTCGCAGAGATATGTGACTGATGTAAGGTCGTGGGTGATAAACACATACGTCAGCTCCAGTTTCTCCTTCAGCTCCTTTAAGAGATCCATCACCTGCACCTGCGTGTGCGCGTCGAGGGAAGAGATCGCCTCATCAAACAGAATGAACTCCGGCTCACACGCCACGGCACGGGCGATGCAGACACGCTGAAGCTGTCCCCCCGAAAGCTCATGCGGAAAACGGTCGAGAAACGTCTCATCCAGGCCGACTAACTCCAGAAGTCTGCAGTATTCCGCGCTCCGGTCCGTCCTTTTCCCACTCTTCCGTTCCTTCACCCGGATTCCTTCCGCCAGAATATCCCGGATCCTGAACCGCGGATTTGCAGATGTCGTATAATCCTGGAATACAACGCTGAGCATGTTCTGAAGATTCTTCTTTCCATCTCGTGACGCATACACATTTTTTCCTTCCAGCAGATATTCCCCGCTGTCCGGCTTTAACAGACCGCAGATCACCCGTCCAAGCGTCGATTTTCCACTTCCAGATTCACCTAAGATTCCAAGGCAGCTTCCCCGTTTGATGGATAACGACACATCAAACAGTACCTGTGTCCTGCTGACACCAAAGATCTTTTCCTGCCGCTCACTGCGGAAGCTGACGCAGATATCTCTCATCCGGATCATGCCGCACCTCCATTCTCATGTCCAATGCTTTCCCTGTATTTTTTCATGACTGCCGACCGTTTTTCCACCAGAAGTCTCGTATATGGATCTGACGCATGATGCAGGATATGGGAAAAGCTTCCCCGGTCCGCGATCGTTCCGCTGTTCATGACCACAAGGTCGTCCGCAACCTTAGAGATCGCACCGAGATCGTGGGTGATAAAGATCATTGCCGTATCATGCTCTTTCTTGATCCGGACAAATTCTTCCAGGATCTCATACTGGGTGATCGAATCGATGGCAGTTGTCGGTTCATCCGCGATCAGAAGTGCCGGTTTTAATGCCATCGCGATCCCGATCATGATCCTCTGCAGCATGCCGCCGGAGAGCTGATGCGGGTATTTCTGAAGCGCCTCCTCCGGATTACGGATCCGCATGCGTTCCAGTGTCTCCAGTGACTTTTCTCGGATCTCGTTCGCATTCCAGTCTGTATGGGTCGCAAATGTCTCCCCGATCTGGCTTCCGATCCGGTAGAGTGGGTCAAAACACGTCATCGGGTTCTGTAGGACGACAGCGATCTCACTCCCACGGATCTTTCTCATGGACTCCCCACTTTCCTTTAAGAGATCCTTTCCCCCAAACCAGGCATGACCGGAGACGGAGAAATTCTTATCGAGAAGTCCCAGCATCGCCTTGATGCTCATGCTCTTTCCGCTTCCGGATTCGCCGAGGATCCCAAGGCACTCCCCTCGCTGAACCTCAAAGTTTACATGGCGGACAAGCTCTTTTTCCGGTCTGCGCGGAATTTTTAATGTTACACACAAGTCTTCCGCCCGTATCACTGTACTCATACATTCACCTCCTTCGGATCAAGAACATCCCGCAGAGCGTCTCCCATCAGGTTGAAGGCAGATACCAGGATCACGATCGCGACACCAGGAACGATCATCTGGGTCGGATTGCTGGTGAGGACATTTTTTGCCTCATTTAACATCGCTCCCCACTCCGGTGTCGGTGCCTGTACACCGAGTCCCAGGAATGAAAGCGTGGAAATATTGATGATCGCCCAGCCCACATCGAGTGACGCGAGAACCGCGAGGTCCGCCGCGATGGACGGCACCAGATGGCGGAACAGGATGAATCTCTCCGGAGTTCCCACGCATCTGGAAAACTGGACGAAATTGCGGTCTCTGTGCTGCATGACTCCGGTCCGGATCATTCGTGCATACCAGGCCCACTTGATGAACACATTCGCCAGGATCACATTCTGGACATTGATGCCGAGAAGCGCCACCACCGCAAACACCATGATCTGGCTTGGGAAGGAAAGCATGACATCGACCGTCCGCATGATGATCTCCTCCGGGATTCCGCGGAAATATCCCGCCAAAAGTCCCATAAGAGCACCAAGACCGATGGTTCCAAGCATCGTCAGGACTGCCAGCCCCAGTGTCGGTCGGATCCCATAGATCATTCTCGAAAGAATGCAGCGGCCAAGGTTGTCCGTTCCAAGCGGATATTCAGCCGAAAATCCGGCAAATTTGTTTAGAATGTCCGTTTCATACGGATCGTTCGGCGCAATAAACGGAGCGAAGATCCCAACGAGCGCTGTGAGGAGAACGATCGCCACGGTGAACATTGCAGTCCTGTTATGTAAAAAGCGCTGAAGCATTAATGTTCCTCCCTTCTCATACGCGGGTCTGATACCGTCTGTAAAATATCGAATAACAGGTTGAAAACGACAAACAGGACTCCGATCAGAAGCACATATGTCTGGATCACCGGATAATCCCGGTTAAAAATAGAACTGATGCAGAGCGTCCCGAGTCCAGGCCATGCAAACACATTTTCCACCACGATCGTTCCTGAGATCAGCTGCGGAATACTCATTCCGACTGCAACGATACAGGTGTGCATGGAGTTTTTCAGGATATGTTTTACAAGGATCAGCTTCTGGGGCAGCCCCCTGACATTCGCGTAAAGGACATAATCCTGCTTCATATTTTCCAGCATGTTGTTGCGGATCAGACGGATATAGGTAGAAATATAGCTGAGTGACACCGTAAAAGCAGGCAGGATCAGGTGTTTCCATGTCCCGTTTCCACTTGTCGGAAGAAGATCCAGCCTGATGGATACAAGCCACATGAGAAGAAGTCCCACCCAGTATGCCGGCATCGCCGTTGTCATAAAGACGATGGCTCTCATGATCTTATCGAACCATCCATCTTTATAGACAGCGCAGAGAAAGCCGATCGGCAGACTTAAAAGGATCACCATCACGAAAGAAACGCCCGCCAGCTGGAGTGTCGCAGGCATGCATCTTGCCAGTTCACCCGCCACAGTTCTTTTCGGATTTACATAACTGATCCCAAAATCTCCCCTCAGGCAATCCGCAAGCCAGGAAAAGTACCGCACAAGATATGGCTTATCAAGTCCCAGCTCTGCACGGACTTCCGCGATGGCCTCTTCTGTTATGATGGGCACCTGGCGGACACGCAGCGCTACCTCCGCCGGATCCGACGGGATCAGGTTGATAAATACAAAGCATACAAATGAAATCACGATCAGAAGCGGGATCGCTGAAAGGACTCGCTTAATGACGTATTGTTTCATGAAATGAAAATCTCCTTTCCTTTTTCGAACATCACAAAAACTCCAGGTATATGCACAACAAGCCGCCCAGATGGACGGCCTGTCAGATCGGGCTTTATCTCAGTCTCCGACTGAGATAAACGCTCCGCGAGGATGCGCAGTGATTCTGTAAAGAATATGTCAGCTTGCGCTGACCAGAATCACGCGCCAAGTCTCACGGACGTTCGACTTGAATTTTTACTCAAAATAGAAATCCGCGAACGGAACTTCGTACTGGGTCTGTGTGAAATGGAAGCCCTGAAGATCCGAACGGTAGATCGCCTTGTTGCACTCATATGTGAGCGGAATGTATACCGCGTCCTCATGGAGTCTTGTCAGGACAAATGTGTAGAGTTCCTGGCGTTTTGTCTCATCGGTGGATACAAGAATATCCGTGATCGCCTGGTCGATATCCGCCTTATCTTCAAGTCCGAGCTGCGCTGCATAGTCACCGTAAACCGGCGCGCGCATCGCTGCCAGGGAAGACTGCGGATCATACGGCATACCCCAGCAGATATTGAATACCATGTCGAAATTTCCTGCCTTCATGTTATCGCGATAGGACTGCTCCTCTTCGCCATGGATATTTAAGGAAATTCCGATCTTCTGGTACTCACTCTGCAGATACTCAGCGATTGCTTTCTCTGTTACGCTGTCACTGTTGTAAAGAAGATCAATGTTTAACTTCTGACCGTCTTTTTCACGGATCTTGTCCGCTCCAACGACCCATCCGGCTTCGTCTAACATACTCTGGGCAAGCTCCACATCGTATGCGTACGGCTCAAGGTCGATATCGCAGTATGGAACTGTTTTCGCAAACAGAGTGTCTGCCGGCTGCTCAAGTCCATAGAAGATGCCGTCGGAAATTGCCTGCTTGTTGGTCGCGTGCTGAAGCGCCTGGCGGACTTCCTTATCCGCAAGGACATCTCTTGTCGTGTTTAATACGATCTGACGGGTAGATGTCGGGTCAGAAAGGGATACTGTAAATTTATCGTTTCCTGTGTACTGGTTGATAGCATCCGCGTCAATCATGTTTTTACCGAAAATCATATCGATCTCGCCCTTCTCCAGCGCAAGAATTCTCGTCTGGTTATCCGGGATCACCTTAACTGTGATCTTTTTGATCTTCGGCTGTTCGCCCCAGTAATTTTCATTTGCCTCAAAAACGGCATATTCGTCTGTCACAAAGTCGGTCAGCACATACGGACCTGTTCCGATATAGGCGTTGACTCCATCTTTTGTGCTTCCATCCTTCATCGCTTTCGGAGAGATCATAGCAAACGGTCTCGTAACACCAAGCTCTGTTAAAAGCGGGTAGTACGGCTCGGAAAGTTCGATCACGAAGGTCTTGTCATCCGGTGCCGATACACCCACGAGAAGGTTCATCATCTCCAGCCATGTATGGCGGTCCTTATTCTCGATGATCGCGTCAAAGTTTGCCTTGATCGCATTTGCGTCGCAAACTTCCCCATCAGAGAATTTCACACCGTCACGGATGTGGAATGTATAGGTCTTTCCGTCATCACTGATGTCCCAGGATTCTGCCAGGCATCCCTCATATCCATCCGCTGTAATATTTACAAGTGTCTCATAAAGCATCTCCTGGGCATACATTTCTCCTGCGTAGAGATGTGGATTTAAATCGCGGATATCGCGATAGTTTACAAATACAAGTTCTTCTTTTCCTTCAGAAGCACCGGCTTCTGATGCTGCGGCACTATTCTCTGCTCCTGCTGCTGCCGTTGTCTCTGCTGTGTTTCCTGCTCCGCCGCATCCTGTCAAAGATGCCGCCATAAGACCTGCCAGGCACAGGCTAAGTACTCTTTTTTTCATGTTGTCCTCCTCTTGAGTATGTGTGGGGGATCTTTACATTTTTGCAATCCCCGCTTGTGTCTGTTTTTCGCAGGAATTACTATACCATGGTTAGTTAAAACTTACCAATGCCATTTCATGGGGGATTAGTTATAACAAAAGCGTATAGCAATGAGGATTTTTTATATGATATCGCTCATATAAATACCATCTGCTATACGCTTTTCATTTCAAGTCGAACGTCCATGAGATCTGGCGCGTGATTCTGGTCAGCGTAAACTGATTTATTCTTCACAGAATCACTGCGCATCCTTGCGGATATCCATTCCAGATCGGTTCCTTCAAATACGCAGGCCTGCTGAACCGTTACTGACTAACATCATCACTGTAAATATGTCTTCAGTTTCCCCAGATACTGCTCTGCCTCCGCAGACAGCGAGGCATTCTCCGCCGCCACAAACCCGAATGCCAGGAATGGCTCACAGTCCTCGATTTTAAGTGCTTTGATTCCGTATTTCCGGTAACCTGCCGGGACGATATCGATCCCCAGGCAGCACACATCGGAATGCAAAAGCAGGTTATTGATCATATAATCACTGTTTGTATAAAACCTGTCATTCATATGCTGTTCCGAGATGAACGCACCAACGCTGATCCGCTCGATATGATGTTCCATGGCAAAGAAATCTTCCGTCTCCGTCACAAATTTCATACCCTTCAGCTCAGAAAAGCGGATGGTTTCCCGTTCATATAAGGGATTGTTTTCCCCACATAAACGCAGATTCCTCTGAGTGCCAATTTATAAAATTCCAGTTTTTTATGCCACATGATATGCTGAAAACACGGCATCTGTGCTTCCGCGAAATAGACGATCCCGATCTCTGAGATCCTTGCCGCCACGTTATCTGTGATCTCCTCCACAGTTCCTTCCCGGTATTCATATTTTATCTGCTCTCTACCTCCCTGATACAGCTGCACCATCAGTTTTGTGAGCAGGCCACTCCTGTAACCGGACACCGAAAATCTTCTCCCGTTCGGCCGCTCCGACATCGAACGGATGACATTGGAGTGTTTTAAGATGCTCATCGCATGACCATAGAGCTCTTCCCCCTGTGGTGTCATCTTGATTCCCTTGTTGCTTCTCTCCAGAAGCGTCACATGCAGCTCTTTTTCCAGACTGTTTAACACGCGGCTCACATTCGGCTGTGTTGTATATAATTTCTCTGCCGCGCGGTTCAGGCTCCCATACTCCACCGCCGCCGCAAAATATTCCAGCTGTTTGATCTCCATTTTTAATTCCTTCCCGTTCATAAACATGCGCTGCCGTACAGTTGTCTGTGATATGTTAGCATAGGCTAACTTTTAAGGCAAGCAATTTTTCTTGCCAATGACGGTAATTCTGGTAAAATGTAATTATCTACGACAGAGGAGTGACATCCATGGTTACATTAAATGATTATCTTTATTCCGGCGATACCATGTTCAAAATTTTAAAAAACTACAGCCAGGACCTGAAGAAAGAGGCAAAATGCACCGGCAATGAGATCGACCTGATGCATGCGAACTTTCTGCTCCAGATCCGGGAGCTGCTCGAGCACAATGATTTCCTTACTGCCCAGTCCCAGAAGATCCGGGAATTTTATATCCATATGGCGAAGGAATATCCACTTTTGGCCTTTAACTTCAAAGGGCGCATCAAATCCCTGATCCGCGCGGAGGCAAAGTTCAACGGCTACATTGTTGAATATATCTACGATTACTATATGGAAAATAAGGCCTACCCGTCGATTTCCGAGCTCAAGCAGCGCCTCAGCTGTTTTCGGGACCTGATCGCGTACCGGATCGTGACTTCCCTGCCGAAATGCTATCTGAAAGCTGACGAATCTCAGGAAGAAGCTGACCTCCGATACCTCTACCAGATCGCCAACGAACTTCCGGGCTTTCTCGAAGAGCGGGGATTTACCGCGGAACCGGCCTACGGTGTGAAGAAAAGCACCTCGCCGTTATTAAACGATGATGTGAAGCCTTACTATCGCGACTATATCTGTGGAAATACTTCTGAGGACTACCAGTCACTCCACATCACCTTCTACGACAACAGCTCCCGCAGCTACATGGAAGTCCAACTCCGCACCAAGCACATGGATGACATCGCAGAGATCGGTGTTGCCAACCACTTAAGCTACGAGAAGCGCCAGGAGGGCGAGCGTGCCCGCCGCGATGAGATCCCTGTGGGCGAATGCGTCTACTTTGACGAAGCCTACGAGCGCTGCCGCCGCCTCGTCACCTTAAACCTTGCCGACCTCGACGTAAACATGTTCTCCGCCATCAATAATGACCTCGTAAACGATGGCTGCGGCCTCTACCGCGGACGCCTGATCCTGCCCTATGAGCATTTGTCGAGACATCAGAATGAGCTGGTGGATTAGAGTTGCCGCAATTTAAGTTGCTTTTTATACTCCTGTGGGAGTATAATCAAATCAGGAGGTGGATCTCATGGAAAAAATGATCTATCATGGTTCTGATCATATTATCGAACACCCTGAATTCGGATATGGCAAAACATACAATGATTATGGAACAGGATTCTACTGCACTGAAAATCCAAATATGGCAAAAGAATGGGGTGTTGGCATTGATCACAACGGTTATGCCAACCAATATAAAATTACATGTGATGGTCTTTCAATTTTTGATTTAAACGCATCTAAATACACCATGCTGCACTGGCTTACGATTCTGCTGGAAAACCGGGAATTTGATACTTCCACACCACTTGCTGCTGAATCAAAAGAATATTTGCTTACCACCTTTCATACAGATTATAAAGCTGCAGATATCATTGTCGGTTACCGGGCTGATGACAGTTACTTCTCTTTTGCATCTGACTTTATTAATGGCGCAATCTCCTACCGCCAGCTTTGTAACGCTATGCGTTTAGGAAAACTTGGACAACAGTTTGTACTCAAAAGCGAGGCAGCTTTTAATCGTCTTGAATTTATTGGCTATGAAATTGCAGACGCAAAAGAATGGTACAAGAAAAAAGCGTTTCGTGATCAATCCGCACGCCGTCAATATTTTGATACCGAACGAAACCACCGACAACGGGGGGATTTATATATCACCACTATTTTGGATGAGGAGATGAAACCTGATGATCCACGCTTACGATAAAAGTTATCTCTCTTCCGCACAAAAAAATCTTGCCCGAATGCTGGATTATATGGTCAACGATCTTAAACATTCTCTGGAAACTGTATGGCAGTGGTTTTTAATGAGCAAGACCTCTCATCGCTTTGAACGGGGCGACTGCTCTGTTCTGTCCGGAATGTCCGGCGTGGAACTTGCACGCATGGTTTTGCAGGAATCAGGTCAGTCTATTCCTGATATTCGTCCATCCTACGCCTGTGACCGTAGCCCGGAATACTGGACGGGCTGGGCTATCGCCTACTATCAATGGGACACAGGGCTGCATTTCGATGAAATCGAACGCGCAGTTCATATCAGCGATATTCGTCTCTTGTATACACCTTATCATGAAATGGATATCCGCCAGTTTGTAGATAAAATGAATGAACTTTATCATGATTCCAGCCCTGATACGAACTTAAAAGCATTACGTACTCTTTCGGGATTCACTCAGGCTGAACTGGCCGAACAGACAAATATTCCATTACGAACGATTCAACAATACGAGCAGCGCCAGAAAAATATTAATAAGGCTCAGGCTGAAACTCTTCTTCGACTTTCTCGGGTATTAAACTGTAGTGTGGAAGATTTGATGGAAAAAGTTCCTGTCTCAGATCCTATTTAACATCTTAAATTTATGCATTTTCTAAACCTGCCCTTTTCGGACAGGTTTTTTATTTCTATATCCGGTATTTCACTTTCTGAACTATCCTTGACATTCCTCTGGTTCTGCCATATATTTAGGTTCCGAAGTAATATTTACATTTGCTTTTTCTCGTAGAGGAACTGCTTATGCTACATGATCCAGGGGATCTTAAAGCTAAAATCCCATTATAGGAAAGGATTTCTTACATGGACATCGGAAAAATCATCAACCATCTCTCCAGCCGTCTCCGTTCCCGATCACAGGAAGTACATACAAAGCTCGGAATCGGAAACGCACAGGGAAAGATCTTAAACTTTATTCTGGTGGAATCGGCGCTTCATCCGGTCTATCAGAAAGATATTGAAAAAGAATTTTCTCTCCGTCCGCCGACCGTGACGGAGATGTTAAAGTCCCTGGAAGCCAGAGAACTCATCCTCCGGATCCCGGATGAGCAGGACGGACGCTTTAAGCGGATCGTTTTTACCGAGAAAGCTGCTGCCGTGAAGGACGCGCTGAACAAAGAGATCCACGAGACGGAAGAACTGCTTCTGCGTGGAATCTCAGAAGAAGAATTGAAGGAATTTATACGAATAACAGAAAAAATGCTGCAGAACCTGGAATGCAGCGAACGAGGTTAAACATCATGAACGACAACGAATTAATGAAATCCATGCCCATCCCCCAGTCCGTCGCCAAAATGGCAATTCCCAGCATCATCAGCAGCCTGGTCACCGTCGTCTACAACATGGCGGACACGTTCTTCGTCGGGCAGACCGGCGATCCCTTACAGGTTGCGGCAGTCAGCCTGACAAACCCGATCTTTATCTTATTTATGGCCTTTGCCAACATGTTTGGCATGGGCGGAAGCGCCGCGGCGTCCATCGCCATGGGCGAGAACAACAAAACGCGCATGAAGCAGGTCTCCTCCTTTATCACCTACGCATCCCTCGGTGTCGGCATCCTCTTCGCCGCCCTGTTAGTCCTCTTCATGCAGCCGATCCTCAACATCTTCGGCGCAAACACGGAGACTTATGATCTTGCGAAAGGATATGTTTTCCATATCTCCTACGGCGCCCCGTTCATCATCTGGTCCGCTGCCGCGAGCTTTGTTGTCCGCTCCGAAGGCTCCAGCCGTGAGGCCATGATCGGCAGCATGATCGGAACTGTCGCGAATATCGTTCTGGATCCGTTCATGATCAGCATTTTCCATATGGGCGCCGCCGGTGCCGCCATCGCGACAACGATCGGAAACATCCTGGCAAGCGCCTACTACCTCTGGTACTTCATGAAAAAGAGCCCGAACTTTTCGATCCTGCCGAAATATTTCAGCCTTGAAAACCGCCTCGCTTCCATGATCTGCTCCTGCGGATTCCCGACAGCGATCTTCTCGGTGCTGATGAGCCTGTCCACGATCATCTTAAACCAGATCCTGGTGACCTACGGGAACGCCCCTGTGGCCGCTATCGGCATCGTATTTAAAGCCAACATGTTTATCACCTTCCTGCAGATGGGCCTCGCAAACGGCGTACAGCCCCTCTTAGGCTACAATTTCGGTTCCGGTGACACAAAACGCTTCCATGGTGTCGAATCCTACACAAAGAAATGCTGCCTGATCGTCGGCGTTCTGGCAACCGCCCTGTTCTTCATCTTCCGCCGCCCGATCCTCCAGATGTTCATTAACGATGAGGAAGTCATCCGGTACGGTATAAAAATGCTCATCGCCTACATGATCTCCGGCCCGTTCATCGGTATCCTCTTCACGAACATGAACTGCATGCAGTCCGCCGGAAAAGCGCTCCCGGCAACGATCCTTTCCGTCCTCCGTCAGGGTGTTCTCCTGATCCCGGTGCTGTACCTCTTAAACGGCCTCCTCGGGTTAAACGGCGTTATCTACGGTCAGGCCCTGACTGACTGCATTACGGTGCTTTTATCTATCGTTTTCTGGAGAAAACTGTCGCATAATCTGTACGCGTAATTTCATGCCAGCCATGCAGTCACAGTAAAAAGTCCGTTCGAAACAAGCGTAATATGGAAGAGACACATTAACATATCAGTTAGTGTGCTCTCCCTCTTTTTGTAGTCTGTCTCCTTACCTTTTTAAATATTGCATATTGCCGTTCTAATTCCCTATTCTCATCCAATATCATTCCCTTTGCTTCCAATATTCTCTCAACCGCCTGGGCAGGATCCATCGTATGATACGGCAAAAACAATCCTCTTAATTCTTTCGGTTTTACAATTTTATAGACCCATAATCTGTAGCTCCGTACTCTTCATCCACCAACTGCAAAATATCACTTGCCTGAATATTTCTTTCAAGAACCGATTCATTATCCAGACTTTTTGCAATCTTACTTCTCATAAACCGCCTGCTAAAGATCTCTGAACTTGAATCCATTTTATCGATTGAATTTTCAAATGCTGCTGCCTGAAGTTCACATAGAAGTAAGCCATCTTTATCTATCTTTTTCACTGTCACTCGCCTCTTTACACCAAAATCTCATCAATATATCTGCCTTTTCCCCTATATTGCTTTCTTGCTTATAACATATTACTTAAATAAGTTTGTTCTTAAAATACCCGGAACAGACTTTTCATTGTAATAAAAAAACGACTGCTTTTACATTCACCATAAAATCAGCCGTTTTTCTATATTTTACACCAGATTCTTCATATCCTTAAACGCCGTCCGCTCCATCTTCTCCCGAAGGTCATTCCTGATCTTCGCGAAGTCCTCACGGACAAGCTTCTTTTCCTTTACGAGGCACTCACCCGCAACGTAAACATCTCTCACATTCGATGCAATCGCGCTGTACACAAGCGCCGAATATGGGTCGTATACCGGGAACATATTCGGGGAGTCGGTCTCTACGAGGACGAGATCCGCCTGTTTTCCGGGCTCGATGGAACCGGTGATATCACCGAGTCCTAACGCTCTTGCTCCCTCGATGGTCGCCATGGAGACGACCTCCTTTGCCGGGAACGCGCTGCGGTCGTGGAGCTCATTTTTGTGGAAGTTCTCACACATCCGCATCTGGATGAACAGGTCTAACGTATTTCCGCTCGCCGGACCGTCGGTGCCGAAGCCGACGGACATGCCGTGCTTATGCATCAGTGACACCGGGGCTACGCCCTTTGCGGCCTTCGTGTTGGAGGCGATGCAGTGGGCCACGGACGCTCCGTGCTTCGCGAGGATCTCCACATCATGTTCCGTCGTGCGGATGCTGTGGGCCGCCAGCGTATTCGGTCCGAGGACTCCGATATGCTCCATAAACTCGATGGGCGTCATGTTATACTGTTCCCTTAACTGGGTCATCTCGTAGTCCATCTCCGCCACATGGAGCGTAAATACGGTTCCCGCCTTTACGTCCTCCTCATATGCCCGCTTTAAAGTCTCCGGGCTGCAGGTCGTCGTTCCGTGGGGCGTGATCGCTCCGGAAACACGCGGGTGATCTTTGTATGCTTCGATCAGGGCGATTCCCCGCCTGATGGCCTCATCCGCGTTCTTACTGTCGCAGGAATCCTTTTCCATCACCGTCTCACCGGCGATTCCGCGGATCCCCATCTCGTCCATGACCTTCGCCACAACTTCCTCGAAATAGTACATATCAAGCACTGTCGTCACACCGGAGAGCAGCAGCTCGCCTATGGCGTATCGCGTGGAAAGCCTGGCCATCTCCGCGTCCATGGCCTGATTCTCCATCGGAAACAGGAACACCCGCAGGCGATCCTTACAATCGTCCCCGAGGCCGCGGAACGGGATCATGCCGAGGTGGCAGTGGGTGTTTACGAGGCCTGGGATCACGATGGCGCGCTTTGCGTCGATCTCCTCGAAGGTCTCGTCAGCCTTTAAAATCCCCTGCGCAGTAAGCGCCTGAAGCGCCTTCTCAAGCTCTTCCTCCGGTCCTGCTGCCAGAATCTTTGTATCTTCAAGCATCACATAACCATGATCCCAGACATCACCTGCCGCGTTCATCGTCACAACAATGCCGTTTTTGATAATCTTCTTCATCGTTCTAATTTCATCCTTCATAATTTCGATCTGATCCGGCTCTTCCACTATCCGGGGAGAAAACCGGCGGCGGGCCGTAAAACTACTTCCCGTACTTCTCAACCAACGGCACATGTTCCTGCCCCGGCACCGTCAAAAGCCCGTGATCCGTGAGCTTTAACTTCGGTGAAACCGGCAGACAAAGCGTGGACATAGACATGATCACGTTGTTGTTCACATATCCGAGACCTTCCATCGCCGCCCGCACTTCCTTTAATTCCTGTCCAAGAACCTCGACGGGCTGATCCGAAACGATGCCGCCGATGGTGAGTCTCGCCTCCGCCAGGGATCTTCCTTCAGAGAACACCACATATGCCCCCTGGAGCTCCAGGACGCGCCTCTGGGCCAGTTTCATATCGTTCTCATCTGTTCCCAGGACAAACAGGTTATGGCTGTCGTGGGACCACGTGGTGGCCACAGAGCCCGGTTTCGTCAGCGCTCCTTCCACAAGACCATATCCGACATTTCCATTCTTGCCGTACCGCTCGAAAACGACTGCAAGGGAAAGTCCCGCCGACTTCCAGTCAAGCACACCGTCCTTCACCTCGACTCTGCGCTTCACCGGCGTGGTCGCCGTTCCGAAGGTACCGATCTTCATGACATTGACTTCCGCCCATTTCGCGTCCGGATCTTCCGCCTTTAACACAAAGTCGGAGATCTCCGCCGGACGGCAGTTGATCGTGTGGTAGAAAGAAGCCGGGAAACTGCACGCCGCAGCTTCTGCCGCATCGTAAGCCTCCTTGTCCTTGCAGTACACACACTCGCCCTTCTTATAAACCACAACCGGATCGATCCCATCCAGACTGTCCAGCAGCATAAAGTCTGCGATCTTTCCCGGCGCGATCATCCCTCTGTCATCCAGATGCATCCGCCGCGACGGTGTCCAGGTCGCGCAGTAGATCGCCTTCTCCATCGGCATCCCCGCCCTCACAGCCGTCTCGATAATCTTATTGAGATGTCCGGTCAGAAGCTTATCTGCCATCGTGTCATCCGTCACCAGTGCCACATTCTCATAGAGTTCATTGTCGCAGACGGTCTTCACGACCTCCGGCGTCAGGGATTTGAACTGCAGCTCCAGAAACATCCCAAGCTCCGTCTTCTCCATTACTGACTGTGGAGTCTGCTGGGTGTGGTCCGCATCAACACCTTCATAGATAAAGCGGTTAAGATCCGCCCCCATAAGTCCCGGGCAGTGCCCCTCAATTCGGAGATTCTTTCCCGCGTTCCGGCACACATTGATGAGATCCCTCGTCCGGCTCTCGCCTTCTGCTGAGAGATCCTTATAGTTCATGATCTCTCCAAGGCAGAGAACTCCATCTAAGGATGCCATTTCAGAAATTTCCTTTACACCAAGTGACGCCCCGGCTGTCTCTAACTTCTCATTTGTCGCCGGTACACTGGACGGGATCGCCCAGAAGATATCCTGCTTCGTCTTCTGTGCCATAAAAGCCCGGATGCCGTCCATGCCGAACACGTTCGCCATCTCGTGGGCATCGGCAACCACCGTTGTTACTCCATATGGAAGCGTAATCCTTGAAAACTCGCCCGGATATGTCATCGAGCTCTCGATGTGCATATGGATATCCACGAGACCAGGCAGCATGTATCTGCCTTTTCCGTCGATCTCCCGCACTCCCGGATATGAAATTGCAGGGGAAACGCAATAAAACTTTTCCCCTGCAACTGCCACATCCCGCTTTTCAAAACACTGTCTGAAGGTCTGATAGACCATGACATTTTTCAGAATGAAATCGGGTCTCATATAAAATTCCTCGTTATTAGTTGTTGATCGTTCTGTTCCACTGGTCGATCCAGTTATTTAAGATCGGGTTTACAAAAGCATAGTCAACAACCTTAACTTTTGCAGCCTTGCCGCCGTAGGTCATATCCTTGGACTCTTCCTCAGTGAATGTAACGTCCTTGTTTGTCGGTGCCTCGTTTAATGCCTTACCTGTCTTTGTCTGAAGCTCCTCGCTGATACGGTAGTTGATGTACTCGTAAGCAAGCTCCTTGTTCGCACAGTTCTTTGTTACGTTGATGGTGTTGAAGTTAGCGTAAGCTCCGTCCGGTGTAACGTAAACAAGTGTCGGGTTAGCGGCTACGATCGTCGGAACGCCGAAGTCACCGACAACTGCTGCTGCAACCTCACCGGATGTGAACATGTTGATCAGGTCGGAAGATTTTGTGTAAGTCTTAACAAGGTTCGGCTTTAAGTCAGCAAGTGCCTTGAAAGCAGCCTCGCCGTTGTCTGTTGTTACGTCAACGCCTGCGTGGTCGCTTGCAACGTAAACCATAGCCGGTCCGAATGTTGTTGTGATCTCCGGGATGGAAACCATGCCTGCAAGGCGCTCGTCCCAAAGGTCATCAAAGCTTGTGATCTCAAATCCTGTAAGCTCCGGGTTGTAGATGATGCCGATGCTGTTGATGGTGTACGGAATACCCTGTCCTGCCTCTGCAATCTCCTTTGCAGCCGGGATCAGCTTCTCAGCATTCGGGATCTTGCTTAAGTCGATCGTATCGAAAAGTCCCTCGTCAGTGCCCTTCGCTGTCATAGCCTGGGAGAGCTCGATCACGTCGATGGTGGAGTTCGGGTCTGCCGCTAACTTTGTATAACGGTCGTTTGTGCCGCCTGTCTCAGTTACGATCTCACAGCTGAACTCGTTCTCAAACGGTGTGTAAACCTCTTCTTCGGAGATATCTTCGCTGAGGCCGTATGTGGATAATACGAGCTTCTGTGCGTCTCCGGAAGCTGCCTTTGTCTCTTCTGCGGAAGAAGCTGCCTCAGAGCCTGCTGCCTGGCTTCCTGCTGCTGTGGTCTCTGTTGTGGATGC
Source organism: Pilosibacter sp. NGB245 (assembly GCF_057397225.1). Lineage (NCBI taxonomy): Bacteria > Bacillati > Bacillota > Clostridia > Eubacteriales > Clostridiaceae > Pilosibacter > Pilosibacter sp. NGB245. Next base: position 3,550,384 of record NZ_CM171584.1, read on the forward strand.
GCCGCCGCAGGCGGTAAGCATCATTGCTGCGCAAAGTACAACTGCTGCTGTTTTTTTCATGGTTTTTCTCCTCTTTCTCTCTTTTGAGATAATATTTCTTCGCGTTGACAGAATCTCTGCCCCCGCGATGGATCACTAAGTTAATTTTTATCTTCTCACCAGGATCAGTTTATCCTTCGGCAGATACAGCCGGATCTCCTCGCCCTCTTTATAAACATGGTCAGTTCCCATATTTACCTTCAGGACACCGGCGGAAGTCTCAACCTCGTACTGGTAGCTCTTCCCGAGGAATGTGCGGACACCGATCTTACCACTTAAGACATTCTCTGTCTGAACATCATCTGCCAGACAGATATCGTCCGGGCGGATCGTTCCCGCGAATTTCTCGCAATCGAGATCCATGGAAGTTAAGAACTCGCTTCCATCCGGTGCTGTGTAGACGCCGTCCTGCTTTTTCGCAAGCTCAAGGAAGTTCTCGAAACCGATGAATCTCGCGACGAACTCTGTCTCCGGTCTCCTGTAAATGTTCTCCGGTGTGTCAAACTGCTCGATGACACCGCCGTTCATAACGGCCACCTTGTCGGAGATGGAGAAGCATTCTTCCTGATCATGTGTAACGAACAATGTGGTGATTCCAAGGCGCTTCTGGAGTCTCTTGATCTCCACACGCATGGAAAGTCTTAATTTCGCATCAAGGTTGGATAACGGCTCATCCAGGAGCAGTAACTTTGGCTCGATGACAAGTGCTCTCGCGAGGGCAACTCTCTGGCGCTGTCCGCCGGACATCTGCTTCGGGAAACGGTCGGCAAGCTCTGTCAGACCGCAGACCTCAAGGATCTCCCTGACCTTCTTGTCGATCACATCCTTGTCCATCTTTCTTGTTCTGAGTCCGAACGCTACATTGTCATAAACGCTTAAGTGCGGGAACAGGGCGTAGCTCTGGAATACCAGACCGAACTGACGCTTGTGGACCGGGACCTTTGTCATGTCCTCACCATCTAATGTGAAGGTCCCGCCCTGCGGGTCGATAAAGCCTGCAACGACGCGGAGTGTCGTGGACTTACCGCATCCGCTGGGTCCTAAGAGGGATACGAGCTCGCCCTCCTCGACTTCCAGATTCAGCCCCTTTAAGATCTGTTTCTTTTTATCGTAACTAACATCGATTCCATTTAAACTCATAAAAGCCATGGTCATATTCTCCTTATTTTGCCAGGGCTGCGATACCCAGTGTGCGGTCTACGATCACCATGATGACTACGGTAGCTGCCATTAAAAGTACGGAAACCGCCGATACGGTCGGATCATAGTTGTATTCAATATAGTTCATCAGTGTTGACGGGAATGTGGAAACTCCCGGTCCGGATAAGAACATGGACACCGGAATGTTGTTGAAGGAATTGATGAACGCCAGCATGAATGCTGAGGAAATTCCGGAGGTCACATTTGGAAGAACGACCTTGAAGAACGCCGCTCCCTTCGGGCATCCGAGGCTCCACGCCGCCTCCTCGATCGAAAAGTCGAACTGCTCCATCGAAGAACCGACTACGCGGATCACATACGGAAGTGTCACCATAAAATGACCTGCGAGAAGTCCCGCGAACACCGGGATCCTGAGTGTCAGGATCAGGCACTGGTACATAATAAAGCCGATTACAATTCCCGGAACGATGGTCGGGGAAAGGAAGATGGACTTTAATAACTGCTTTCCTTTTAAACCGGATCTCGCCAGCGCATAAGCCGCTGGGATTCCGACCAGAAGAGAGATGCATGTCGCGAGGAGCGCGACCTCAAGGCTGGTCAGGAATGATCTGCGGAAAGACTTTAACGCGAACACGTTCGCGAACCATTTCGTCGAGAAGGACTCGATCGGGAATGTGATGGCGCTTCCGCCGCCGAATGCTGTTACGGTGATGATCAGTAACGGGATCATCAAAAATGCAAATACGATCGCTGCCCATATGGTCAGCACTTTATTTTTACGCATAATCTTCACCTCTGCGGTCCAGCCGTGCGGCCAGAGCGTTAAATCCTTTGATCACAACCAGGGTTACAACGATCATGATGAGGGCGATCACGGACGCGCCGGTCCAGTCACTGACGGACATCGCTCTCTGGTAGATCAGGGTCGCCATGACCATGTTGGAGTTGCCGCCTAATAACTGCGGCGTCGTGTAAGCTGTCAGGGTTCCGGTAAATACCAGAATACCGCCGACGATGATTCCAGGAAGACTCATCGGGAAAATGACTTTCATGAACGCTTCCGTTCTTGAAGCTCCGAGGCTCTGTGCCGCCTCCATCATGTCATCATCGATATTTTCCATAACACCGGCAACTGTCACGATCATCAGCGGAAGAAACAGGTAGACAGAACCAATGATGATAGAAAAGTCGGTGTATAAAAGCTTCATCGGCTTCTCGATCAGTCCCATAGCGATCATTGCCTTGTTGATGATTCCGTTGCTGCCGAGAATATTGATCCATGCAAAGCTTCGGATAACGGAGTTCGTCATCATCGGGAAGATCGATGCAGAGAGGAGAAGTCCTCTCCACTTCTTATCACAGCGGCTGATGAAATACGCCGTCGGGATACCGCCCACCATACAGACAAAGGTGGTGATGACCGCGATCTTCACGGTTCTCAAAAAGATCTTTCTGTAATACTCGTCCTTAAAAAAGTCCACATATGCGCTGAACGGGTAATCTCCCGTAAACACGCTTGGAACCAGAACGCGAAGCAGCGGGATCATCAGGAACAGAAATAAGATCACCAGTCCCGGAACCAGCATGCACCATGCACTGCTCTTTTTCATTGGTTTGCCCCTTTCTTAACTGTGCGTAATAAATTTTAATTAGTGTTTCTTATAAATATTCATTTTTTCATCAACTGCACTTATATTTTACATTCATTATAAAAAGTGATATACTATACGTCAAATACATATTATCTATAATTTTTATGCAGTAAAGCTATGAGGAGGCCCCGTATGGAATTAAAAGAAGCCCGCTATATCCTGGCGATCGCCCGCCACCAGAGCATCGGCAAAGCCGCCGAATCCCTTTATATCTCCCAGCCGTCCCTGAGCAAGTACTTAAAGAACCTGGAAGAACGTCTCGGCGCTCCACTGTTCAGCCGCCACGAAAACCGCTACTACCCAACCTACATGGGTGAACGCTACCTCCACTACGCCGAACAGATCGTTGCCTGCGGCGATGAGTGGATGCAGGAATACGACGATATCGCTCACCGCCAGCGCGGCCGTTTAAACATCGCCGTGCCGATCATGATGGGCAGCACGCTGATCGAACCGATGTTGGCGCCGTTTCATAAACGATACCCCTATGTGACCTTAAATATCATGGAAGCTGTAAATTTCATTGCGGAGAACAGTTTGGAGACCTCATCCATCGACCTGACCCTTTACAATATCCATGAATTTCCCGAGACCATGGATTACCAGATCCTGCGCTCTGAGGAGATCGTTCTGGTCCTGCATGAAAACCATCCTCTCGCCGCAAAAGCCATCACCCGCCCCGGCTTCCGCTACCCGTGGCTGGACCTTTCCCTATTAAGAGATGAAAACTTCATTCTCCTCTACCCGGACCAGAACACCGGCGGCATCGCCCTGGATCTCTTTCAAGAGTACAACATCAACCCACCGGTCTCTCTCCACACAAGAAACTCCTCTATGTCGATCCATCTGGCTATGGACGGCGTCGGCGCTGCCTTCGCCCCGGAGAGCTATTTCCACCATGAAAACCAGTACACCGGAAACCGCGCCCTCTGCTTCTCCGTCGGCCATAAACCGGCCCTCACAACTACCATCGCCGCCTATCGGAAAAACCGGTATCTGCCGCAGCATGCGAGGGATTTTCTGGAAATGATCCGGGAATATTGCCGTGAGAAATAAAACGTTCTCCCAGAAGCTTATATCTATCTGCGAAGTGCGCCGTCTGGCGCACCTCGTAAAAGAAGCCGGACACTCTCTTTCAGTATCCGGCTTCTTGCTGCGAATCTTCTGGCACCCGTTCCAGATCATCGATCACGGTTGTTGATATGTCCTTCGGCATTACATCCAGAACATTGGACAGGATCACTCCATTAAACGAGTTCTGTTCCACACCCAAAATCCAAAATTTTCGTTGTTTTTTCAGCAAATAACTTCAAAGCTTCATCGAACATGGGTTCCACCTTTAAATCCAGATTTCTCAGATCCACCGGTATACATTCCTCAAAAACCTGGATCCACATTTCTATTTCCTGCTCATATGCTTTCTTCAAAGCTGATCATCTCCAATATGAATTTTATCTCTTCGTTGTTTGGCAGTTTAAAATTTCTCTAAGATTTCTTTATCTATACTCGACAACATCTCTTAATGCTTTTCGTGGCCTTTTCGACGGAGCTTCATTTGCAGCTCCAACGGCAACAATTCCTGTCAGCTGGTTGTCTGTTCCGATAAATTCTATCAGCTCATTATAGGCAAAGCAGGTATTGGCAATCCATAATGTACCTAATCCATATCCGGTCGCTGTTAATATCATATTCTCAACAGCCGCACCGATCGACAGCGAATCGCAAATTTCTACGATCCGTTTTTCTCTCTCGATGCTTACAAATGGTGTATATTGATTTGTATTAAGCACTGCTATAAGGCACGGCGCCTCCTGCATGATTCTGACTGTATTTTCAGCATCGGGGATTGCAAATGCCCATTCCGGCATAAGTTCATGTGTGATTTTTTCTGAATTTATACCATGGCGCATAACCTCAACCAGTTTATCTTTCTCTTCTCCCTGATATACGATAAATTTCCATGGCTGCCGGTTTTTGGCTGATGGCGCAAGAGTAGCACTATATATGATCTCTTCGATCAGCTTCCTGTCAATCTCATCGGATCTATATTTTCTTATACTTCTTCTGTTCTCAATTTCTCGTATCATAGTCTTCTCCGTAAATTTTTGATTTCAATGTTTTTTCCAGTCAATACATTTCTGACCACCGGACATCGTGTACCACTTACTTTCTTTCCAATCCACCTCACTCTGCATCTGCGGTCACCCCGGTTTCCTTTTTGTTCGACGTAAACAAATAAAACATAGCACAAAATACAAATGCAAATACAACGCCGAAAACATTCTGAATCACTCTCTGCAATATTCTCTCATGTATTATACATTATATGAATCATTTTGTGTTTCTTTTCAGGTCGTCACCCGGTTTTCGGCATCAAAAAAACGCCATACTCATCACCATTCCGGCAATGAGCAGACGTTTTATATTTTGTCCGCAGATTCTACTTTATGATTTTTCGCTCAAAAACATACTCCGTCTCCGATGACAGATTTCCTCTGAAAGTATATCCAAGTCTATCAAACTTTTGTATATCTACAGGATTTTCAATATTATTCTCTGCCATGAATCTAACCATTTCACCGCGGGCCATCTTCGCATAGGTACCTTTTGTAACCAGCTTATCACCTGACAATTCACAGAATGTAATCGTGATGTAGTTATCTTTATCCGATAGATACCTTTCTATGCATTTTGAATATTCTTTGGATGCCAGATTTATGATAGTCCTGCTGTCATCAATTACTGAATGATATAACCGGTTCCCCCAGTAATCATATAGATTTGTTTTTTCTTCAATCTCAGCTTTTGCCTGCATTTCAAGACGATAAGGAGTCACACCATCCATCGGCTTTAAAATGCCATAAAACGCAGACAGGATTCTTAAATGATTTTGCAAATACTCAAACTGCTGGATTTCAAACACAGATGGCGCCATATATTGAAATGCAATCCCTTCATATGCTAAAACAGCCGGAGTAAGTCTACTGTAAAGATCCATTTTTTCCAATCTGTTAAAGTTCTGCTCTGCAATCTTGTCATTACATTTCCAGATAGTTTTCAGTTCCTCTTTTGATTTGCTTTTCATCCAGCTCAATACTTCTGCTGTCTTATCAATAAAGACAGGCAATTCAACCGGTGCTATGTTATCAGTATCTACAATCATCTTTTTTGCAGGTGACAATATGATTTTCATTATACCAATTCCTTAAGCATATTTTCAGGATCATCTGCCGCCTTGACTTTATCATTGGCTTTGATGATAATCCCTTGTTCATCGATAAGATATGTAGTTCTTACCACACCCATAGAAACCTTTCCATAATTTTTCTTTTCTTTCCATACATCATATGCTTCGATCACCTTGCGCTCTGGATCTGCCAAAAGTGTAAATGCCAATCCATATTTTTCCTCAAATTTCTTATGTGAAGCTACGGAATCCTTACTTACCCCAAGAACAACTGCTCCTTTCTCGGTGAATTGAGGATAACGCTCGGAAAAACCACATGCCTGCTTTGTACAGCCTGCCGTGTTATCCTTTGGGTAAAAATATAAAATTACTTTTTTTCCTGCATAATCACTTAATTTATGCATTTTCCCATTCTGATCCGGCAGTTCAAAATCCGGTGCTTTGATTCCTGACTCTAACATTTACTATTCCTCCGCTTCTGTATTTTCCACCTGTTTTCTTGTTTTTTTATTACCTGAAATCATTTTATGTCCCGTATACATAGACATAATCATACATATAAGAGAGCTGCATGCAAAATACTTAATCACTGTAGCGATTGATACAGCATTCACGGGCTTTAACTGCCATATTGAAAATGTAATCTGCCATTTTATCAAATAATACAAAAGAATGTATCACGATAATTCTTCCATTACCTTGACGCATCCTTTCGTGCTAGCATAATTATATCCTTCCTAATGACAACTGTGACTTCCACATCCATGCTCACCACATGTATGTTCTTCCCCATGGTTGTGCTCATGATGAGAACACTTCACATCCGGATTATAATCAAGTGTATCATTGATAAAAGCTTCTACCGCTTTATCCGCATCTCCTGAAACTCCTCCGAAAAGCTTAATGCCTGCTGCCGCTAACGCGGTCTGAGCACCTCCTCCGATTCCGCCGCAGATCAAAACATCTGCATTTAATGCATTAAGAACTCCTGCCAATGCACCATGTCCGCTTCCATTCGTATCTACTACTTCTGAATGTACCACTTTTCCTTCCTCTACATCGTAGATCTTAAATGTCTCTGTGTGTCCAAAGTGCTGAAAAATCTGCCCATTTTCATATGTTACTGCTATTCTCATGATATCTTCTCCTTTTTCTACTGCATATTTTTGATATATCTCCTGCTTATAACATCCTCCAAGGTTGCAGTTACTGCTCTGACCATCACAGATTCTAAAATCCCCACCTTCTATTCTGAGCGGATGTCCATCAATTAGAGCATCTGCTATTTTCTTCCTGGCAATCTCATAAATTCGTTGAACTGTTGTTCTTGCGATCTGCATAGATTCTGCACACTGCTCCTGACTATAACCTTTCTTGTCCAAAAGACGAATTGTCTCGTATTCATCTACCGTTAGAACAATGGGTACTTTTTTCTCAGTATCATCTGCCGGAAAGAATTCTAAAACATTCGGGAAATGGCAGACTTTCCTGCATTTTACTGGTCTCGGCATAAACTGCTCCTTTTTCGCTTTTCTTATATATTAGTTCTATAAAAGGCATATGTCAATAACTCTTTTTGACATATGCCTTTTTCAAACTTTCAAAACCATCATCTTTACATATGAAATAAAGTTTTCAACTGACATGTCCAGTCAGTTGTCCCACTTTGGCAAAGAACGATCCGCAGCCCTCATCTAATACCACTTTCCCTGTTCACGATACAAAAACGCATACTTCCCACCAGACTTTATCAGTTCTTCATGCGTTCCCTGCTCGACGATCTTTCCCTTGTCAAACACAAGAATCCGATCGGCAAGTTGGGCCGAGCCAATTCGGTGGGTTACGATAAACGCCGTCTTCCCCTCCGCCATCCTTGCAAACATGCGGTACAAACGGGTTTCCTCCAGCGGGTCGATACTGGCCGTCGGCTCGTCCAGCACAATCATGTCATGCTCCTTATAGAGTCCCCTGGCAATGGCGATCCGTTGCCACTGGCCACCCGAAAGTTCGGCACCACCAAACTCCCGGCCGAGAAGCGTCCCGAATTTCTCCGGATACAGATCGGAGTTCCCGTACTCCACTCCAGCAAGAGACGCAGCCCGTTCCATCTCCTCCGCATCCCGACATTCTAGCTCCTTCAAACAAATATTGTCATCCAGTCGCATCCGGTATTTCTGGAAATTCTGGAAGACTGCAGACTGAGAGACAAAACTGTCCCGTTCCCGCAAAATCCACCCAGAGGAAGGCTCATACAGTCCCAGAACAAGCTTTACGAAGGTAGTTTTTCCAGCTCCGTTTTCACCAACGACCGCAACCGTCTCCCCCTTCCGAATCCGAACCGATATTCTATCGAGAGACGGTCGGTCGGCATTGGGATAGGCAAAAGAAACGTCTTCCACAATGACGGCACAGCTTTCCCTGCCGCTTTCACTTTCCTCTGCAATACAGCAGCCGTCAGAAGCTCCCCTGACCTGGCCATCGTCGGCCGCAAACCCATTCTGCCGGCAAAACTCAAGATAATTCCCTACCGACGCCATGTGTCGTGAAATATTTCCGGCGCTTCTCGCCACGATGTTCTCCATGAACCGGAAAATGGAATCAATGGAAGTGAACACCGCCGCAAACGCCCCAGCCGAGATGTTCCCGGAAAGCAACGACCGCACCAGAAGAAAGAGCACTCCGAGATATCCCAGAAGAGTCAAAACACGCATCAAAAGCTCTGTTCGATACAACCTGGAATCTGTCTCCCATAGCTTCTTATCATACTTTGCAAGCACCGCCCGAAATCGTTCCATGAAAAAGCCGACAGCTCCCAGCGTCCGAGTCTCCTTCCAATACCTCTTATCAATCATGCAGTCCGAATAATGCCGGTACTCCCTCTCGAGAGCTGCCGTCTCATCGGTCAGCCGCCGATACGCCTTTCTTTTTATCACCTGGGCACACACCATAGGACTAAAGATAAACAGCAACGAAAGAACCAGGATCGGATCTAGGCGGTACAAATACACCCCCATGAACGCCACATACGGCAGATTGAACATGGCAATCGAAATCACGGCTCTGAGAAGCTGCACGGTCCCGTTGATTCCTTGCCGGGCTTTCTCAATCGTTTCCAGAGTCGTCTCCTTCTCGAACTCATACAGCGGCAACTGCGCCGTCTGTGTGTGAAACTCTCTTGTCAGCGTGTTCACTGCCCTAGGATTGAAAATATGCTGCCCAATAAAATTGCCAGCTCCATTCAGTACCTGCACATAGACCGCGGCCGCTCCTACCCACAGAGCTCCAGAATAAGCGGCCTGGAGTGAGTTTCTCTCCACAGCGCTCTGTAATCCGTCAAAAAACACCTGTCTTGCCAGTGTTTCTAACGCCCACGCCGTACCGTGTAGAACATTCACGACAAGAAACAGCAGAAACACAACAGGCATGGCTCCGGCGATCTTTAGAAATAAGTGAACTACTGCGGAGACCCCGATAAAACATTCTTTTTGTCTCTTCATCCCTGATACCAGCTCCTTTGACTGTCGTACATCTCCCTGTACAACCTGTTTTCTCTGTACAGCGTCTCATGGCTTCCTGAACCGGAAACTCTCCCGTTCTCGATCACAAAGATAACGTCTGTCTGTCTCGCGCTTGCCAGCCGATGACTGATCGTAACAGAGGTATATTTCTGGTTAATGATACGGAATTTTTCGTACAGCGCACTCTCTGCAGCAGGATCCAACGCCGCCGTCGGTTCATCTAAAATCTTCACAGGGCGGTCGCTCACAAGACACCGGGCGATTGCCACCCGTTGCCACTGCCCGCCGGACAGGTCTTCCGAGTCCCTCACGATCTTCCCCAGTTTCGTCTCCATCCCATGCTTTAAGTCAGACACGATCTCGCCTAACTCCATCATATCGACAACATCTTGAAAACGAACCAGATTGATTTCGTCTCCGCACAGTTTTTCCACATCCCCGATGGCAATATTCTCATAGAGCGAAAGTCCATATCTGGCAAAATCCTGATAGACAATAGAGAAAAAACCTGCGATCCGTCCGGGGCCCCACTCCCGAATATCCGTTCCGTTAATCAGAATTTGTCCCTCATAATCATCATATAGCCCAGCGATCAGCTTCGTAATCGTAGTCTTCCCACACCCGTTTGCGCCGACAAATGAATAGCTTTTCCCGGCTGAAATCTGAAACGAGAGATGGTCAAGCACCTTTCGCTTAGTCACCGGATAGGCAAAAGTAACATCGCGAAACTCCAGCGAAGAGAACTCCGGCAATTCACAGCTCACGCTCTCCGCCTCCCTAAAATCCATTTTGGTAAAGGTTTCAACATCATGAAAAAACTCGTTATATTTCGCGATCTCGCTGACGCTGTGGAGCAGACTCCAGGACATGAGTTGGACCAGTGAGAATATATTCGAAACCAAAGCCATAAATATACCAATCGTAATCTCTCCTGCCACGACGCCAGGAAGCAGCGCAGTCATCACCACGATCGCGATCAACACCAAGGAGATGCTGCCAAGTTTCGCCTTCGCAAAAGATTTCAGATTCACCCTCGCGTTTACTCCGAGCCATTTCTTATAGGCACTCTCCCACTCACCATTGAAATATCCGGCCCAGCCAAACAAAGTCCTCTCTTCCGCCGCATCCCTTCCGGTCAAAAGCCTGGAAATATACTCATACCGCCGCTTTAGCCCCTGGGTCTCGCTGATTCCGGCATAACTGGCTCGCCCTCCGGCCAAAGACAGCATTACCAAAGGCACCGCACAGGCCGTCACAGCCAAAGCCGCTGCTGGCACATATCGAAACATCACCAGAAATAAACCCAGCGCTTTCCATACCAGCGCCAAAAACGCCAGCAACGCCTGAAACGCATTCAAGATACTCTCATCCGTATCAGTGGAAATCTTCGTGATCAGATCCCAACTCTCCGGATTCTCCACATATCGATATCGAAGATCAGCGACCTTCTCCACCATCTCCGTTCCGAACCTCTCTCGCACATCGATCCGTAGCCGCCCCACCAGAAGATCGAGAAGTTGGTTGGAAATCCAATCGAAGCTCACTAGTAGAGACACCGCAGTCAGCGCTCTCCCAACGTCGGCATACTCCCCGGACCGCAAAAGCCCTATCGCCGCATCAATGAAGGCCCCTGTCGCCAGTGTGAGCAGAGCTGGCGTAAGCCCTTGGAACAAATACAGTAACATCACTGCTACCGAGACACCAGCGCTGCATCGAACGCACAGTCCGACCGCACTCAAAATCGAATACCTCTTACCCCGTTTAATCATAATCACACCCCTTTATATTTTGATTACGAATAAATGTTCCAGAATCGTACACAATATTCATCAATCCATTTTTAGCAGATAACGGCAATAATTGATCCACCTTTTTGTCAAGAGCATACATTTTACAAAATGAATATATAATATCCCTTTTGCGTTCCTCTAAAAATAACTTATTGAGTTCCTCAATATCTTTGGATTTTTTAATCAGCTACTGTTCCTGCAGTGTATGTCCATCCCCATGGAACACGGAAGGTCCAGAATAGTTTGATGGCTTCACGCAAGGATGATGCTCCGGCACCAACTAAATATGTCTGAAATACCATATTCCCAATGGGAATAGCTATTCCATTTAACACCAAATTGCGTTTTCTCTTCTTTTCTTTATCCATTTATTTTTGCCGCCTTAAATCTCAATTTTTATATTAAATCCATTTATCTGCTTATTTTTCTTCACATATTTTATCAATATCTCAAAAGCACTTAATAATAAATTCGCACCCGTTTCTTTCCCGTGATCAGTGTGTCCGTAACAACTGTAAACTCATGGTACTCACCTTCCACGACATTATCATAAATACTTGATGACACTTCTACATTCATAGTTTCTTCACCACAATCCAGGTCAGAAGCATTGACTCTTACATAGTACATTGTTGTAGTTTTGCTCGCACCACTGTAATGTCTTTTCTTCCAATTGTACCCCCTGTCAACTTTTTTAGCCTTACCTTTCGTTATGACCAGCAGTTCTTTGTATTCTGTTACGGAATCCCGTACCAAAACCTTGCGATAAATAAAAGGCGACAGCAATGCCAACACCACCACCACTATAAGTGCCCACGAAGTGATTTCTGTTCTTTTTGTTCTCTTGGATTTATAAATATCTTTTCTCCTACTCACTTGAGTCTTTGTTATTCTCTTATCTCCGTCCAGCATTTGCAAATGCAGTGGCAAACTGGATTTTACTTTGTAACTATAACTTTTCCTTCAGCGTCCAGGAGAGGTGTAACACCAGCTCCATATCCGGACTTCCAACAAAGGTAATTAACTCCCGTCTCCTTATCTACAGGAATTTGGTGTGTGCTTTATAAATTTTTTCCAATCCACTCAAGTTCGTTCATGGAATCCTTATTTTTTTCAAGTTCATCTCTGGCTGTTGCATAATATGATTTTTTGAAAAGCATATCCCATGAAAGATATTTTGCCATACAGTCAAACTGCTTATCAATCAGCTCATACTGAATGCTGCCTACGGGAGAACCACCTACAACAATTGTGCCAACTTTTTTGTTTTTTAACTGCAATCCACGGCAGTAGCACTTATCAATGATAAGTTTCAATTGTGCTGACATTCCCCACCAATAAACTGGTGTAGCAAAAAGAATCATATCTGCGGCAGCAATTTTATCAATGGTAGAATTTGTATCATCCTTATCGACGCATCCCTTAGAGCATTGACAGACACCACATCCCTTGCATGGTGCAATGTTGAGTTTGTCGGGTTCAATGATTTCAATTTTATTCTTTTCTGACGCTCCTTTTATAAATGCATTGATTGCTGCCAGCGTATTTCCTTTTCTGGCACTTCCATTAATGATTACAATTTTCATGCGTGTATCCTCCAACTTCCGATTTTAATGTCTCTATTATACCATAATGATACTATTATAAAAAAGGAAAAAGAGCTCCTTCGAGCTCTTTTGATTCAGTTCTGTAAACTGGAAGTTGTACTATTGCAGCCCCATAATAAAGAGTACCAATGCCATGATCGTCAGAACAGTCCAGCCGATATATCTTCCTGCAATTTCCCAATCAGACGGCTCTGCGTGGTCGACATTGCGGATCCGAAATGCCAAACTCCAACGGAACAGCTCATCTGCAAACAAAATAGAAATTGTATTGAGAACGCAGATAAACACAGCCCCAAACCATGCAAACCATTCGCCCTTATGTGTCAGCTCGGGAGCGTTCATCAGTTCCAGTATAGTAGCTGCAGATGGCTCCACGGAATCAATTACGTCCCCGTTTTCATCCCTCTCGATCCCATCACTGGTTACATAAGAAAATCCAAAGTTATCTAAGGTTCCGTCCTCATTGTATAGCCAATATGAATCCCCTGTCTCCAAAACACCCCCACGAAACAAAATATCTCCTCCTTGACGAAGCTCCATACCGGTCATATATTCTGCCATTTCTTCGTTCCTCGGAATAGCTGTAGGATCTTCTTTTGCTGTATAAGGGCCATAGGTTTTATCGCCATACTGAAATACAACGGTCTTATCCTTCGACACCGTAAAATGTGCCTGTTTTCCTTGGATTTTACCGGAATACACCGTACTGCCATCTTCTTGACTTGGGACAAGAATTGTGTTCTTATATTCAAATCCAACTTGTGAGATTGTCATGGGATAAATCAACGCAAATACCAGTGCCATAGCAATCATAAATATTAGGACACCCTTTTGATAGCGATTCAAACTTTTGATTTTTTCCATAGTCTCATCTCCCATTCAAATTCCGATTTCTCAGTTTCAAAAACTGGAATTGATTTACTTTGTTTGTAAATCTTCCAGAAAGAAAATTCCCTCTGTTAGGTTGATAAACATTTCCTCGTCCTTGATTACATGAATTCTATTGTTCCACCAGACAGTAGTGTTATTAGCGGAGATTGTTTTGCTTGTTCCATCCTTAAGAAAATAAGTAATTGTAATAGTAGGTTCTTCTTCGCTATTCACTTTCTCAAATAAATCATATTTCAGAAATCCTGTTAGCTTTAAGGCTAAGTCAATATCTTCACGGCTTGAAATTTCTTTAACATCATCCGTGATACTCGGATACGTGATATTTACAGACTGAATATCATTTATGCGGGGCAATCCCCAAAGATACATACCATTCGTAAATATGTTGATTCCAACAATCAAAACTGTCATAACTATCACTTCTATCAAAAATCGAATAAGACATTTGAAAATCTTGTTCATCAATTTATCCTCCAATCTTGATTTCTCCTGCTCCCAAAATTCCGATTGTTCTAATCTTTTTCACGCCCACCTTCTTGCCCTTCGGACAAGAAGTATCCCTCGCTCAAAGAGCTCGGTCAATTCCGATTTCTCAGTTTCAAAAACTGGAATTTATATTTACATATAAGTGAAAAACAAATTAAACAAAATGAGAGATAGAATAACAGCCGCCCAAATTGAACTGCACCCCATTTGTTAGACAGTATGGTATACTATCTAACAAGTGGGGTGTTTTGTTATGCCAAAAGGAGTACCAAACAAACGATATACGCCGGAATTCAAAAAACTGGTGATTGAAACTATGCAGGAAGAGAAATTAAGTTACAGCGAAACCTGTCGTAGATTTGAGGTAAACAGCAGAGATCGAATCAAATCATGGGAGCGAATCTATCTGGAGGAAGGGCCGGAAGGCTTTGCCGTCGAACGGCGTGGCCGCAGCAGTAAGGGTCGTCCGCCAAAGCAGCTGCCGAAGCAGGTAGAAGAAGATCTGCTGGCCGAAGTGCAGCGACTGCGTGCGGAGAACGATTACCTAAAAAATTTGCAAGCCTTGGTTTTGGAAGACGAGCGACACCAGCACAAAAAACGCTGGTAGTTCAGAAGCTAAGGCAAAAACACGCACTCAGTATTCTGCTCTCAATCGCTCAACTGCCCCGTGCAACTTTCTACTATCATTTGAAGCAGATGCAGAAAGAAGACAAATATGCATCTGTTAAGGAAGAAATCACAACGATTTACCATGAAAACAGGGGTCGATACGGCTATCGCCGGATCACGGCAGAACTTCGCAAGCGTACATTCTCTGTGAACCACAAGACTGTCCAGCGGCTTATGAAAGAGTTGGGCTTAGTTTGCCGTGTCAGGATGAAGAAGTATCGCTCTTATAAGGGAGAAGTGGGCAAAATCGCACCAAATCTGCTAAATCGGGATTTCCATGCCGAAAAGCCGAATCAGAAATGGGTCACGGATGTGACGGAGTTCAGCCTGTTTGGAGAGAAGCTCTACCTGTCCCCGATTCTCGATCTGCACAGCAGCGATCTGGTCAGTTACACCATATCGGATCATCCTGTACTCAGCATGGTAACCACCATGCTGGACGAGGCGTTTGCAAAGATCCCGGCCGGAACACGCCTGATTCTCCACTCTGATCAGGGTTGGCAATATCAACACAAGCAGTACCAGCGGATGCTTCGCGAGAAGGGGATCCGACAGAGCATGAGCCGCAAGGGAAACTGTCTGGACAATGCTGTGATAGAAAATTTCTTCGGACTGCTCAAAAGTGAACTGTTATATCTGCAAGAATTTCAATCCATGGAACACTTCAAACAGGAACTGATCGAATATCTGGATTACTACAACAACCGCAGGATCAAGGCAAAGCTAAAGGGCTTGCCGCCTGCAATTCACAGACAGCAAGCCCTTTCGGCTGCTTGAACAATTTTTACTTCAAAATATTGTCTAACTTTTGGGGGTCACTTCAAATCCAAAAACGAGCTTTCTTTTGCAAAGTTAAGTTCAAGATACTTGTTCCAACCAAAATAATAAAACTACCAATAATAGCAGGATAATGTGTTCCACTTGAACCATTTGACCAAGGAGATATACCCAAGGCAATGAAGATTTCATCTCCAATGCAAAACTTCGCACTATTCCATGTGACACCAAATATAAGACCCAAAACAATCAGCAGGACAGCAATGAGCCTATTGGTCAAGTTCTTTCTTTTGCTCATATGATCACCTCATAAAATTGCGATTTCTCAGTTTCAAAAACTGGAAGTTGTTAGTCGCTATCTTGTTTGCGGTTAAATTCAAAAACGACAGGTTCAAATTCAACTAAATGCTTATCTTGGGTGTTAGTTCCTTTAGGGTTCTCTATGCCGGTAACTTCATAGTATTCATCACTGTATTGTATTTTACTACCATCAAAATCTTTTTGAATGGATTTGACATATTCAAACGGATTTTCTATTGGTAACAAACTTAATGCCCGCTGTAGCTGTTGTACCGCTGTCCTCTGCTCATCGGTCAGTATTTTTTCTTCGTTTGCCATGTGTTCTTCAAATTTATTTTTATCCATCCAAACGATTTGCTCCAATGGGTTAGCAGTACCACAAGCCAAGATTAAACGGATAAAATCTTCAAAATTTGCCGCTAATGGATATACATTTTGGTCTACACAACTTTCTGGATTGCAGGCAAATACCATTTCTCCATATTCCGGCAAAAAGCAATACAGAATACATCCTTCAAATCCGATTGGATTTGCGTTGACGGGATAGCAAAAATACGGGTCTGCAATATCTCCATATTCTAAACATAAAGATCCCTTATCTATGGGAAGTGCCATATACTTTTCGTAAATTGTTTCCATTGATGTGCCTCCACAAAATTCCGATTTGTTAAACTATCTATACAATACCGTAGCTCTTTAGCTAATACAATAATTGCATCGCTCCCGCTTATTCTCATCAATTCTGCAACTAATGTATCTTGATCATATGCATATTGTCAGGCTGTCTGTTCTCTTTTCTTTGCATGATACGCTTCACGTCTCATAGCCAGTGTTTTTTCATATCTCTCTTTTGCAATAGGGTCTCCATTCAATGCATCTTCACGCATTTTTCTGTAGCTCTTCACTGTGGCTCTAACCTGATACTGTTTACGCTTTGCAAGCTGACTCTGTGCTTTCTGATCTCCGGCTTCTGCCCTGGCTTTCAAGGCTTCCATCTGCTCCTTTCTCCTTGCGGTATGCCGTCTGTTATATTCTGTATTTCTTTCTTCCAAATATTTCGCATATTCAGGGTCATTTTCTGCTCTCTGTTTACGCTTTTCTGCTAATTTCCTTGAACACTCCCTTGCAATGGCTCTACGCTCCTCAAGCTCTCTGATGGCTTCCTGATTACCTTTTTCTGCCTGCTCCTTTCATTCTGCCAAAGCAATCTTTTTCTTCTTTGTAGCACGCTCCTGACGTTTCTTTTCCCTTTCCAATGCCAAGCGTTCTTTCTCTTCCATCTTCGCCCGATATTCAGGGTCAGACATTCTCAATTCTCGCATTTTTTCAGCTCTCTTACGGTTGTTCTGTCTGCCTTTTTCAAGGATTGCTTTATATTCTGCCATAGCTTCAGAATCTCCAGCTTCTGCTTTTGCCTTGATCTCTGCACGCTTATGATTTCTTTTCTGCGTAGATTTCTTAGAAGATTTTCTCTTTCTTTCAGCAATCTCTTCCGCTCTGCGTGCTTCCTCTGACTGCAAGGCTTCCACTTCATCCTCACTGAGTGGAAGAACAAAATTTCCAATGAAATTGAAATAAATATCCACTTGCTGAGTACGGTCTTTTGTTCTGCCACCCTCAGCTTCATGAATTACAACCTTTTCAATAAAATCATTAAGCATAGGTGTTGTCAGTTCCTCAAAATCTCGGTATTTCTTAACCAGTCGCACAAATTTATCAATCTGCACTGCCTTAGTGGATATACGTTCTGTAGCAGTTTCAAGTTCTGAAATTCTCTGCTCTAGGTTGCTTTGTTCGGTGTCATATTCCGTCATAAGGCGGTTAAACTGTCTCTCCGGCAATCGCCCCAGTGTGAAATTCTCATACAGACCTTTTATCAGATTATCCAAATCCATCATACGACGTTTTGCTTCTAACGATGGCTTCTTGATCTGCTTTGCTGAATAATCCTGTAAAATTCTTGTAACCGCGTCTGTATCTTTTGCCTTAAAGAAAACCGTATAGACCGGAGGACTTTTCTCTCTGTCTCTGACAACTGCAAAATCCACTCCATATTTCTTTGCGAATGAGAAAGAGCAATGCACTGCCAGATTTTCAGAAATAGTGTAGAACCAGTCTTTTTCGTAACATTTTAGTCAGATATTACTGAATTTAAAATGTGCAAAATAAAAATAATAATAATTACTGTTATTGACAAAATAGAAAGTATCATGTATAATACAGACATACATAAAAAAGCAACAAAATATTGAAAAATTCAGTAGGAATCTATTAACAAAATGAATCAACAATGAAAAGGAGAAAATAACTATGAAAAAATATGAATGTGAACCATGTGGCTATATTTATGATCCGGCAGTAGGCGATCCAGACGGAGGTATCGCTCCAGGAACTGCATTTGAGGATATTCCAGATGACTGGGTATGCCCGATCTGTGGATTAGGAAAAGATGTTTTTGTTCCTGTAGAAGACTAAGCAGAAAATGCGACTATGAGAAAATCTCTGTAAATTAGATTCTTCTATGATAATGAAGGGTGAGAAGCTTACAAATCAGGCTTTTCACCCTTGTTTTATATATAACAGTTACTGCTAGGCATGTCAAGAGCAGGCGGATGGCCGCCTGTCTTAGATTATGTTTTTACTTAATATTCAATCACTATATCAGAAAAGAATATAGGCTCTGCTTCCTTATAATTGTCTTTCAAAAATTCATATAACATAAACCTCATTCCTTTCTCCTAAATACTTATAACCTATATGGTTATTTTTGTTAATTATATTCTATATCCTGTTTTCACGATCTAGCAATGTAATTTTAGCACTATGGTTAGTATATCCAAAGCAGAATAAAACAAAAAAAAGATCTGTCACCCTTAGGATTCTTCCCAAAGCCAACAGATCTTACATTTTCCCTTACATCTTTATACTCTTTGCCAGACTCGTCAGCAAAGCTGCCATCTCCGGATTAACCTTTTTTCTTTCTAACCCACGTTATTTTGCAGCCACGGTTACCACTGTTTCCTTTTTTTTCGACATAAGCCAATAAAACATAGAACAAAATATTAATGCAAATACAACGCCAAAAACATTCTGAATCACTCTAAGACCAACTGCTCCTTTTAGTCCATAACTCTCTGTAGCAATGGCCAAAGCACCAAATGTGTTAAATACTGCCTGCCAGCCATATTTTGCAGAAAGTCCTACACCAATTCCGCCAAGGATTCCTATGTATGTATAGATGGATGACGGAAGCAGAAAATATAGTACTGTAAAGCATATTACACCTGCAATATTTCCGACAATCCTTTTGCGGACTCTGTATTGCATATCCTCCATAAATGGTAAGATTGCTGACATTGCCGCAATTCCAGCCCACATTGCTCGTGGCATATTGCAGAGTTCCGCAATGCAGAGTACTGCCGGTACGCATATGATCTGACATAACTGCCACTTTGTTCTGGAAGAAGATATATCAAATTCCTGTACCAAATCATTCAAATTTCTTTTATACGTTCTGTTTTTATGATTTCGATAAAATACGAAGCAGGTAAGTGCTGCACCTAATGCCATTCCGGTTAATCGCATCTGATAACTTTTTCCTGTTACATCATATCCATACAATAACAGATAACCAAGAACCAATGTGGATTGGTTAAACATGAATGGGTTATGACATCCGAACAGAATCAGCACTGCCAGTGCAGCAATGTTTAACAGCATTCCAAGTACCGGTGAAAGCTGGTTTGCTAAATGCGGACATACAGTCATAATTACAAAGAACAAAGCCAAAAGCATCGTAGATTGTCCGGTGTGGATCCCCAGATCCGCATTCCGAAATACCATAAGGCATAATAAAACTACTACACCCACAATACTATTCTCATTTCCAAATAAGATACTGAAAATAGTAACAAATAAAAAACAAAATGCCATTGTAACAGCTATCTTTACCAAATATACCAGTATATGATATGATTTTTCTTTCACTGTTTCACTCTTTTTCAACAGATTTTTAGAACCTGCCTGATTTAACTGCAATTCCTGATAAAATGTCATGTAATTCCTCCTCTATCTGTTTTTCTTAAACTTATATGGCCTCATCTTTCTGTATTGGAAGCTCTACAACAAATCTGCATCCACCATATTCCCGGTTTTCTGCCTTGATTGTCCCGCCAGCACTATCTACGATCCGTTTCACAAGTGCAAGGCCGAGACCATTTCCTTCTGCTTTATGAGAACCGTCTGCCTGATAAAATTTATCAAATATTCTGGTTTTCACATCATCCTCTATTCCCGGTCCTTCATCTTCCAGAATAAACATTACAGAATCCTTTTCCTGCTTCAGAAACATCATAATTGTCCCCTTTGCAGGACTGAACTTAATCGCATTATCTAAAAGATTCATCCATATATGCATAAAAAGTCCTTCATTCCCAGTATATTTAACTTCCTCCAGCTCTACCTGGAAACCAATTTCTTTTTCTGTCCATTTTGTCTCCAGGGAAAGAAATGCCTGACGAATCTGTTCATCCAAACGATATTCTGTTTTTTTCATTGGTATGTTCTGATTCTCTAACTTGGATAACAGCAAAATATTTCCAACCAATCCGGAAAGCCTTTGGGTATTAAACAGGATTTTTTCTACATATTCCTCTTGCTCCTGAGACAGTTCTTCTCCCTGAAGAAGCATTGTATACCCTTCAATGGCATTGATCGGGGTCTTAAACTCATGAGAAACATTGGAGACAAAATCCATCTGCAGTACTTCTGTTGCACGAAGCTCTTTTGTCATCACATTAAAACTCTGGTAAGATTCTCCAACTTCTGCGATACGGCTGTTCGTTTCCAAGTGCTGTTCAAAATCTCCCTGCGAAACTTCCTTCATTGCTTTACTGAGTCTGGTAATTGGTTCCAGCAACCTTGCATTGATAAAGGAAGTAATCAGCCCTGCAATCAATGTATTAAAAATCAAAAGCCAGCCAAGCACAGGTATGCTACCAGGCAGATTAAAAAAATGATTCAAAAAAGCAAATAATAACGCAGATATGACTGTTGAAAATACAAGTGCCAGCCAGATTGCACCAGTCAGACAGGATCGGATCCGCAATCCTTTTTCTTTCTTTTGTTCCATTATTTTTTCACCACCTTGTATCCAATTCCACGCATTGTTACGATTTCAAAATCAGGGTTATCTTTCAAACGCTCCCTGATTCTTCCTATATGTACCTCTATCGTATGTGGGTCTGCCTCCGTCTCGTATCCCCATACTTCATCCATCAACTGTTGTTTTGTAAATGTTCTGCCTGGCGAAGCTGCAAGCTTATATAAAAGCAGGAATTCTTTTTTAGGCAAAACAAGACTTTCCTTATCAGTTGTAACCGTCATTGCATCATAATCAAACTCTGTTGAACCGATCACAATTTTGTGTTCATTCAGTATCTGTGCACGGCGAAGCAGTGCTCCGACTCTTAAAACCATTTCATTCACATTTACCGGTTTTACCATATAATCGTCACTTCCCGAAAGAAATCCCTGGCGCATATCATCAAAGGAACCTTTCGCAGTGATCATAAGTACCGGTATCTGATATCCTGCTGAACGGAGTTCCGACACCAGTTCATAACCATCCATAACCGGCATCATAATATCGGAAATGATCAGATCAATATACTCTTTATCCAATATTTCTAATGCCAGTGCTCCATCTGATGCACTTTTGACCTGATATCCATTCTTCTCAAGCACTTTTTGGAATAGCTGGCTTAATTCTTTATCATCTTCTACAATTAATATTTGAAACACGATCTTCTTCCTCCTTTATCAGAACAGATATCTTGCCCATCCAAGCAGATGCTGTACCAAAAGTACGTTTCTCTGACGCTTCTTTGTCAATTCAATTGGCTCTACATGATACGGATCACGATAGGTTCCATCTTCCAATACCTGTCGGGACACTCTTTCATATTCCATCATGCCTTCTTCCAACTGTTTATTAATCTCTTTGCTACGTATTACAAGCATCAGTTCCGTATCCAGATACGTGCTTCTCATATCCATGTTAAAGGAACCGATTACGGATAGATCATCATCAATCAGGATGCTTTTTCCGTGGTAAGAATAGCCGCCTTCATACTCCCAGATATCAATTCCTGTATTTAAAATTCTGTTTCTGTTTCTCGCATAATCAGCAGAACCAAACGGATTTCCATTGTTGGCAACCGAATTGGTCATGATAGAAAAATCCGGAACTCTCTCCGCAATCTCTTTCCATGTATTATACATCATATCATTGCAGATAATATATGGTGTATGAATTTTCACGCGCTCTTTTGCATTTTTCATTAGTTCTCCCAGTTGATACCAGACTACTGGTTCCTTGGGACCTGTGTGGATAGGATTTGACACTAATGCAATCTTTTCTGTCTCAAAAGTTTCGTCCGTGTAATCGGTATCGCAGATTCTTTCCTTATTCTCTTCAAAATATTTCTGATAGCCGTTCTGCAGCTCTAAAACTGCGTTCTTTACAGATTTTCTATTTGCCAGTTTTTTATTGTCATGAAAATAACCACTGTCTTCTTGTTCCCATATCGTTTCAAAATACTCTAACAACTGGTTAACTGAATTTTCTTTCTCAGGTTCATCGCAAACCACTAACACATCTCTGTCATAATTCTTATGTCCCAGAAAATTACCCAGGAAATAATTGTATGTATTTCTTCCACCAAGAATATATGTCTTACCATCTGCAATCAAATATTTATCATGCATTCTCCCCATCATCTTCCATGGTTTCAACGGATTGGCCTTATTATACAGTTTAATTTCAACATTCTCATGGGAAGATAATCCATAGAAATACGGATTGCCTTCCATATCAACCCAGCTCTCCATTCCATCTACTAACAGACGAACATGCACACCTCTGTCTGCCGCATCATGCAGTGCTCCTAAGATCAATTTTCCACTTTCATCTGATTGAAATGCAAAAGTAGAAAGAATAATGTCTTCTTTTGCATTTCGGATCAAACGCACTCTTTGTAAAAGTGCTTCTGGATTTTTTTCTATGATCACTGCTCGTTCCATATTCTCGCTGCGTTCGTTCCACGAATCATTTTGTGTTTCTTTTTTGATGGTATTAGACACTTCCGGCTGTTTTTTATATGCAATACAGATTCCAAATAATTCATAAAAAGCCACACATAAAAAAATTGACAGTATAACAAAAACAATTTTACATATCTTACGTTTTCCCATCGCACATCACCTGACTTTTTTTCATCCTATGTCTATACAATACAAAGTCAACCTCAATTTTACCTCAACAGAATTAATTTTATCCATGTAAATTTCCTGTACCGGCAATCAGACATAACAAAAACGACCTCTCAAAATCAACTATTTTTTGAAAGGTCGTTTCACTAAATTCTTATAACAATCCAGCAAATAATCTCATAAATAATTGTCCCAGTCGCAAATATGCACTGCGCCCAGTACAATATTGATCTGTTACATCACGACATTCTCCCATCGTTCTTATCAGATCATTTTTAATTTCCACAACTGCCTGACAATCTGCCATAAAACAGCCGTTTTCAAAATGATGATATAAGCTTCTATAATCCAGATTGATTGTTCCACAAGTTGCCATACAGTCATCCACTATACTCATTTTCGCATGGCAAAATCCTGGTGTCCATTCATAAACTCGCACTCCATGTTTAACCAATCCATGATAAAAAGAGCGAGTTATATTATAAATGAATTTTTTATCAGGAATTCCTGGTGTGATAATTCTTACGTCTACCCCTCGCTTAGCAGCCAGACATAACGCATGTGTCATTTCGTCTGTTATAATTAGATATGGTGTCATAAACCAACAGTAATTTTCGGCCTTATTTATCATACTGATATAAACTTCTTCTCCGACCTGCTCATTATCCATAGGACTGTCTGCATAAGGCTGAACAAAACCTGTTTGCTGTGCTTTATAATCGTAATGAATAATGTATTTACTAAAATCAGTATCATTCGTAGCTTTTTCACTAACAGCATTCCACATTTCTAAAAATGTCACTGTAAGTGACTGAACAGCATCTCCTTCTAAACGAATACCGGTATCTTTCCACTGCCCATACGGATGCGTATAATTAAAGTATTCATTTGCAAGATTATATCCACCTGTAAATCCAACTTTTCCATCAATTACTGTTATTTTTCTGTGATCACGATTGTTCAAAAATAGATTTAAGCCTGGCACAAATGGATTGAATACACGACAATGAATTCCTATACTCTCCATCTTTTTTACAAAATCTGTGTTAATAAAACCTATAGACCCCATATCATCATAGAATACCCTGACTTCCACACCGGCTTTTACTCTCTCTTCCAGAACATCTTGAATCTTATGCCAAGCTTCAGCATCTTCTATCGCATGATATTCCATGAAGATAAACTTTTGTGCTTTCGCAAGTTCTTCAAGCTGTGCCTCTAATCCCTTCACTGCTTCATCAAAATACTTGATATCCGTATTCTGATAGATTGGATACCGCGAATTTCTTTGTATGTAACTTGCAATATTTCCTGCTTTCGGAATCTTTTCTTTTATTCTGCTTAAACACTCCTGATTGTCTGGAAGCATTGGTAACAATTTGCTATCAATTTCTGCATATCGCTCACGCATTTTATGCGTGCCACCATTCAAGCCAATCAATAAATACAGGCCTACACCCATAATTGGGAAAATCAGAATTAAAATGACCCAAGGCATTTTCATAGAAGATGTCTTATCTGACGCATACAATCTCAAAACTAAGATTCCACTTAAAATTCTGGTAAATAAATTTATGATTTCTGCATATTCATTCAAGCGTGTTACGATAGTAATAATAAAAATCACTTCCAGAAGAATGCAGATTATGGAAAAGCACAATCGTTTTATTCCATTTTTTGTTTTTGCTTTTCCTTCTAAGGTATCTTGCTTCATATGTATTCCACCTCTTCTTTCTACGTCAGCTCTATATTCAAAATACTATTTATTTTGATAATTGATTCGTTCCCCTTGAATTACTGGATAACAAATCAATTTATTACTTTCCAGATCCTCTGCATGCATATCTACCGCACTGATCTGATGATTTTCATAAGTATTATAATAATAGATACCTTTAATAACATTACAACAAGATGTATACAATGTGATTTCATATTTTCCATCAGTCACTTCGCAACATCCACGTTGCTGATCCACAGATCCAAGAATGTGAAAGAACTGACTAACACTTTCTTCCTCAGATTCACCTGAAATTGCATTTACCTTTGTAAAAGCCACACGCACAAAACGAGAAGAAGATGAAAGATCTCCCGGAAGACCTAAACTTCCCATACCTCTACTATATGCATTAAGAGCCAAATTTCCTCCAAAAGTGTTTTTGGGTTGCTTTGGGGATAAATACATATAATTATTTAATTGAAACATCTGCTGTGGAAATGGCGGATTATTCGTAAGCACTCCTACAGGATTATCGTAAATATGTAGACCATCTGACATAGACTCTACAGTAATTGATTCATTTTCATCAGCGATAATCCAATGTAATTGTGCTAATGGCAATTGCTCGCTGAAAGGAGTATTAACAATATTAATTCGATTAAGAAGCTTACGAACTTCTGCTAAAGAAGCACACTGACTTAAAATCCATGGAATAAATTCAAACTGTGCAATATTTTCCACATCTGGTTGAACCTCGGAATAAACAGCATTTCCGACAAAATTCAGACCTGCCATTGCCACTCCTTTTTCATTCATCGCATCATAATATAAAGGATAATCCTCTGCAACATGAGCCATTCCAATAATTGCATAATGATTTTTCATATCGCCAACATGACGGAAATGGAATGAATAGTTACGTGGTGTAATTACTATCTGATCACCGTAAGAGAATTCATAATCGAGGGTTCGTCCAAAGTAAAAATCTTTTGTCTTATAGGTTGCTGCTGTACACATGATTGTTTATCCTCCTAAATAATATGAACTATATCAATAAGTTTTTTGTTGAACAATAGTATAGCACAATTCTATTGTTTTGTTTCAAATTCACATATAATCATACTTTCAAGGACTACATTATTTTCTGGGTATATTCCAGCATTTTTAATATAAAATTGACCTAACACTACATACAAAAGGTATTTACCTTAATTATAACTTTAAATATATCTTATGTACATTATTTTCCATTACAAAAAGTCCACCCCTAAAATGAAAATTTAAATTCCACTTCTCCAAAGGGCGGTGGAGTTTACTCTTGCACAGTTGATATTTACTCATGCATACTGATATGATACTTTAATCGTCCTTCTGACAGCAGTAGAAGGAGTTTGACTATGAGTAAATATATCCCAGGCAACCAGAAGCATCTCACCATAGAGGATCGTATCTATATCCAGAATGAACTGGATAAGGGTACATCCTTTAAAGATATTGCCCGCTTTCTCTGTAAGGACCCTACTACGATTTCAAAAGAAGTGAAGGCCAGAAGAGCCTCCGATTGGTTTCACAAAGGGACTTTTCTTAATGCGAAGAACTTCTGTACCAAGCGTTTCCGTTGTAAGAAAACGAATGCCTGCAATAAGATCCTTCTTTGCGGCGTTAAATGTGCTTCCTGTCCCACCTGTAACCAGACCTGTCCGGATTTTCAAAAAGAATGCTGCAGCAAACTTGATCGGGCTCCCTACGTCTGCAATGGATGCAGTAAAAAGATCAATCATTGTACGATTGCCCACAAATATACCTACAATGCCAGGTTCGCTGATCGGAAATACCGGGAGTGTCTCAAGGATTCCAGGTCCGGAATCGCTATGACCAGACAGGAACTCCACAAAAAGGATAAGATCATCACTCCTCTGATCGATCAGGGCCAGTCTCCTTACCAGATCGTTGCAAACCATCCGGAATTGAATCTTTCCGTCCGCAGCGTTTACAACTACCTTGATATGGGACTTCTGACTGCCAGAAACGTTGATCTGAAACGTAAAGTGAAGTTTAAACCCAGAAAAGTCCATAAATCACAGATATCTGACCGCCGTGTCTTTAATGGCAGAACTTACGCTGATTTTCAACAGTTGCACCTGGAATCTTTTGTAGAGATGGACACCGTCCACTCCGCTGTTGGTTCCTCTAAAACACTGCTTACCTTCTTTTTTACAAGGGAAAAGCTGTTTCTTGCGTTCCTCATGAACCGGAATACGGAAGGATCTGTACGACTCGTTTTGGACCGTTTAGAAAAGCGTTTTGGTACCTTCGATTTCCTGACTCTGTTTGAATATATCCTCACCGACAGAGGCGCTGAATTCGGTGATCCTGATTCTCTCGAAACCGGTGTTACCGGTATCCAGAGAACCAACATTTATTACTGTGATCCCATGAGAAGCGGACAGAAAGGCGGCATTGAACAGGCACACACCATGCTCCGCATGATACTGCCGAAACGAACTACCTTTGAATTCCTGACTCAATGGGATGTGAATCTAATCACCAGCCACATCAACTCAACACCGCGGGAGAGTTTGAATGGGCGTACACCGTATGATGCCGCCCTGGAGGCTTTTGGGGAAGACGTCTTAAAAGCGTTTCAGCTTAGGCGTATTGACCCTGACAAAGTCATCTTAACACCTAAGCTGATCCGCTATAACCACTAACCCATGAAGAAATCTGCTGTCAGACTGGAAGTAAACTTTTCACATTTTTCAAATGTGGCTGGTGGAATTTAGTCGTGCACACCGACCTCCAGCAGCTTGTTTGCCATACAGAAAAACAGAAAATTTCGCCATAGATTACTTGTATTATAGCATAGATTCCGCTTTTCTTCTTAAAAATCACTAGATTATAAGCAACTTTTAAAAGAGCGGTGGAATTTACTTTTACACTGGAATTTACTTTTTCAAGTCAGCCAAAAAGTCCACCCACATCTGGATTTCTCCTAATGCCAGTAGACTCTGTTCTATTTCCATTATTATATTTTTATTCAGCTTTCAAGCTCTTCGCCAGACTCGTCAGCAACGCCGCCATCTCCGGGTTTCCCAGGCTATATAATTTTTGGAGCAACCTCCCTCTTTTTCCAGGCACCTGCTAATTGCCATGGTGGATTCTGTACACGATATCACATCCCTTAAAGATATATTCTCTGGCTGTTTTGCAATCTGATATCCACCCTTTATCCCTTCACAGGCTTTTATGATTCCTGCTTGTTTTAATTTTTTTGTTATTTTTGGAATATAACTGGATGGAACACTTAGTTCCTGAGATAATTCTGATGTAGAGATCATCCATCCCCAATACGGGGCAAATAGACGCTCTATGTATATAACGATATTCAATTTCATCTGCTATAACAGCATGGTACTCAAAACATCCGCCTTTTTTGATTAGCTGGATTTTTGGCACGATTTTGGGGCTGATTAGCAGGAAGGGCATTTTCATTAGCAAGAACAGCCCGTTTTCTGCTAAAAATTAGCTGGCGATTTTGTCTTATAACAACCGTTCGATTCTGGAGTGCTTGTCAAAAATCAAATTTTGGAGTAGAATTTTATCTCATACAGTGAACGAGCTTTTTCGCAGCTTTTTATATAAGAAAAGCCGAAACCCCTTGAAAACAGAGGCTTTCGGCGTTGTTAGCTGGCGTCCATAAGAGGATTTGAACCTCCGACCCCACGCTTAGGAGGCGTGTGCTCTATCCAGCTGAGCTATATGGACGTGTCTGATATATGATTATAGCCCGACCAAGGTCGAACTACAATCCCTTATTTAGTTTTTTTGAGGTGACCGTTGTAACACAACCTTAGGAGACGAACGCTCTATACTACTGAGCTACAGAGACATGCAGTCTAAAAAACTACGATATATATCTTACCAAACAGAAGCCGGAAAGTCAAGGAATCGCAACTTTTAGAGAAGTATTTCTTCAAGTTTTATTTCATTGTTTCAATCCACAGTCGGTAATTTAACGGAGACTGACTGTGATTTGCTTCGTGTCAGTGGGGGATACCGATTTCTCTCCGCCCACCACTGCCATTAAGTTTTCCATTGGCAATTCATCTTACCACCTATAGAGGTGGGAGAATTCTTGCTGTTGTTGGTTAAAATAAGGTCATACAAAGCTCTTTCTGCTGCCTAGAAAACTTTCCTATTTTTGACTCTGTTTCGCACGATACGGTTCCAGCTTTAAGGTTCCCTGCATCCAGATCTGCCCTTTGAACCGGCGTCCGGGCTGGGGTTCTCCTAAGAGATCTTTACTATTGATACAGATCACAAACTCCAGGTCATGGCTCTCGATCTTCATGCGATAAATTTCTTCTTTTGTATAAATATTTCGTACTTTCTCGACTTCTTTAATTTCTCCAATAATAGAATACTGATCACACTCCACGCCACACGGCATAAAGCAGGAGTCGATAATGGAGTAGAGATCCTCTTTCATCGCTCTTCTGGAGATCTGTGAGTAGAGATCAATATCCTCGATCGTCAGCGTCTCCATCGCTTCCTCGTCCCCGTTCTTTGCGGCCTCGATCAGACTGCTGCGGTCTTTTGCTGCAACCTTCGCCTTCTGGATCTGTTTCTGACTTTTTTTGATCGGAAGAAGGATCTTTCCTCCGATGGACATACCGGAAAAGCAGACGGATCCGATCTTTGAGTGATGCTCTTTATCCAGCATTTTTTCCCGGAATTCCAGGAAATTTTGGATATAAAAGATCAGTGTAATGCCGACTTTATTCTCGTCCACCATTCCGGAGTATGTCTCTTTCTCCGTATGCCGCTGGACTGAACACTCTTCCGTTGATCCGACAATGTTGCCCTCCAGATACGGGAAGTAAAATTCCCGCTCGAAGTCTCCATCATCATTCAGTTCCCCGACGATCGAGATGCCAAGTCCCGGGGCCACTTCCGTCCGCATTTCGCAGACATTGCTGTCCTCATCGACCTGGACACACTTCGTCATCGACGGCTGCCGTTCCAGCAGATCCAGAAGCTTTTCAATATCTTTTTTCTTTGTATACATGCTGAAACCAGCTGCACGTAAAAATTTATGCATATGGATCAATAATCTCCTTTATCCTCGCCATCGGGATCGTCCGGCAGTGCATCGTAATCCTCGATGGTATCTGTCTGGATCTCGACCTCTTCCACATCGTATGCGTCCGCATACCGTTTTACACGTTCTTCTTCATCTTCACGGCGCTCTGCCTGACGTCTTCTCAGCTCTTTCATGCGCTCGCTCTTCTTCCGCTCGCTGCTCGGAACCTCGATATCCTGCTCACCGGAACCACCTTTTCTCTCTTTCTTCTTTCCGGCTACAGCCTTCTCTTTCTGGGCGATCCGTTCATCCATCGTCGGACGTTTTACATATCCCAGGGCCTGCTCCAGCGCCTCCTGTTCCTCTCCGCCGAGGAGAACTTCCGTCGCTCCTTCCTCTACCTCTTTTAAGTAGATATAGCAGCCTTCACGGCTGTGAACGACGTCCAGTACGAAACCGCTGTTGTTGTTATCCAGCATTGCGATGACAAAGCTCAGATTTCCGCCCATGCCCTTAAACGCGTTGTACTTGACGTATCCGAATTTCTGGAATGAGGACTTGATCTGCTTTGAAAGCTGCTTCATCGCATCCCGGCTCACCCGGTCTTTTTCCTGAAGTTCTTCCATCTCGTCCATGATGTCCATGATCGTATCTTCCAGTGTCTCCGCGTCTTTTCCGCGCATGAACATGTCATATCTGCGGTACAGTTTATTGAGCTTCACAATACAGATGATCACCACGATCAGCAACGCCACTGACAGGATTGAAAATCCTACGATCAGCGCCATTGGATCAATGGGAAGATTGTATAACATACTGTTTTCCATATTCTGTTTTCTGTCCTTCCGTTTATGTCTGTGCTTTTATGATTTTAAAGATTCCATGAGTTCGATCAGTCTCTCTAGCTCTTCCTGGGAGTAATACTCGATCTCGATTCTTCCCTTATTTTTATCCTTCTGATTGATGACAACCTTGGTTCCCATGATGGATTTTAATTTGTCCTCAACCTGACGGTAGATCAGATCAATATCCGGTCCTTTTTCCGGTTTCTTTTCCTTCGGCGGGCGGTTCATCATCTTGACAAGTTTTTCCACGTCACGGACGCTTAATTTCTCTTCAACGATCTTCACTGCAACCTGGTACTGACGTTCTCTGTCCTCAAGTCCTAAAAGTGCTCTCGCATGTCCGCTGGAAATTTTTCCTTCCGCCAGCATATCCTGCACTCTGGAATCAAGTTTCAACAGACGCATGCTGTTTGTGATCGTCGCACGGTTCTTGGAAACGCGATTCGCGATCTCCTCCTGAGTCAGATGAAACTCCTGGATCAGCTGTTGGAAAGCCTGTGCTTCCTCGATCGGGTTTAAATCCGCACGCTGGACATTCTCGATCAGGGCGATCTCCATCGTCTGCTGTTTGTCATACTCGCGGATCAGTACCGGAACATCCGTGATCCCTGCAAGCTTTGCCGCGCGCCAGCGGCGCTCACCGGCGATGATCTCGTAGTGACTACCCTTTTTCTGGACGATCAGCGGCTGTAGAATTCCATACTGTTTGATGGAATCAGCCAGTTCCTGAAGACTTTCTTCGTCAAAATTCTTTCGCGGCTGCTCGCTGTTCGGCTCGATCAGATTGAGTTTTAAGGTCTGCTCGACAGGTTTTTCTACGATCTTCTCAACCGGCTTTTCAACCACTTTCTCAACGATTTTTTCAACTGGCTTCTCGACGATCTTTTCTACGATCTTCTCGACTGGTTTCTCGACGATCTTCTCAACGATCTTTTCTACCGGTTTTTCTACGATCTTTTCGATGATGATTGGTTCATTTGCCTTCTGTCCGTTTGCGGACGGCGCATTTCCGGAAACACCATTTTTATTCTTTCCCTGGTTTTCCTGGTCCTTCACCACGCTACTCTTTCCCGCATCTCCGTTTCCGGCTATCCCTCCTTTTTCTGTATTCTTAGCTGTATTTTCCGGCTTTTTCTCAGCCGTTTTTCCCATTAACTGTTCTTTTCTTTCACTTCTGCTTACTTTTTCTCCAGAAGTTTCTTTCGTATTTGCAACCTCTTCTCCAAAAAAAGCGCCAAGTCCCTTTCCTAATCCACGCTTTGCCATTATATCTCTTCTCCTCTGCTGATGACTTCCGCTGCTAAAAGTCTGTAGCTCTCCGCGCCTGATGACCGGCTGTCATAGAGATTGATCGGCATACCATAGCTCGGTGCCTCCGCCAGTCTGACGTTTCTCGGAATGATCGTCTTGTAGATATTTTCATTCAGATGTTCTTTTACATTCTCTACGACTTCCAGAGACAGATTTGTTCTCGAGTCATACATCGTAAATACAACGCCCTCTACTTCCAGCGCCGGATTTAGTTTTTTCTGAACAAGATTTACTGTTTTCAACACCTGGCTTAATCCTTCCAGTGCATAATATTCACATTGGATCGGGACAAGTACCGTATTGGCTGCTGTCAACGCATTGATCGTCAGAAGGTTCAGAGACGGCGGGCAGTCGATAATGATAAAATCATACTTACCATTTAATAGCTCCAGATTTTTCTTCAGGATGCATTCCTTTTCCTCCATATCAAGGAGTTCGATCTCCGCTCCTGCAAGATCCACATCCGATGGCATTACATCAAGACGTTCCTGAACGCTCGGATTGATGCACTCTTCCACCGTGCATTCTCCCATCAGGAGTTCATATACAGTATTGTCAATATTTCCTTTTTCCAATCCAAGTCCGCTTGTTGTATTTCCCTGCGGATCAAAGTCCACAGTCAGCACTCTCTGTCCTGCTTCAGCCAGGCAGGCCGACAAATTGATCGCGGTTGTCGTCTTTCCGACACCACCCTTTTGATTTGTAATTGCAATAATACGTCCCATACCTCTATCCTTTCCGCAGGTCAGCTCTACCTATTTTTATCGTTACTATTTATATTCAAAACTTTAGCGAAACTTAGTATAACACAATTTCCCCTATTTTCCTATTGATTTACCCTATAAAATTAAAAATGTTTCACGTGAAACATTTTTGCAATTCCTACAAGGCATAGCCGCACAGCTTCTGATCGTGCGTTAGTGCTTTGTTATACAATGTTTATAACGTATCCATCGCAGTATATGTTTCACGTGAAACATATACTTCAATTTACAGCTCGCTTTCCTTTTTCTTGTAAAGCGGACATTCGCAATCCGCTTCGCTACTTGCTCATGAACGCAGTCGCTTCGCGATCTGTCAGTGGGAGCTTTCAACTCCCACTGACAGAAGCATCCCACTCACCCACCGCTTAGTGCTCCGCGCACTTGAAGCGGGGGAATGCTTATCTGCGTTCAAGATCTTATTTCTATGTTTACTTTTTGATGCTCCATGTCTCACATAAAGTATCATGGCTTATCCATTTATTTTTAGTGCTTTCCTTTCATTTTTCTCTTATAGTACTTTTCTAAGCTTCTTTCATACTTTTACAAAACTTCAGTGTCTTTTCTTAAATGTTTCACGTGGAACAATTTTTCTTCCCATCAATGTTTTCTTTTTGTACTTATCCGTAAACCATTTTCTTTTTCATGTGCATTTTCTCTCAGATGTTTCACGTGGAACATTTCCGCTCTATATATACGTTTACTAACACTTTCCATCTTCCGTTTTTCACATAAACCGGTTTTCTTGTTCATATACGTTTTCTTTTAGATGTTTCACATGGAACATTATATTTCGCTCTCAACTCGTTTTTTATTAAAATGTTTCATGTGAAACAATCTGCTCTTCCGATTTTTTCGCTCTGATGTTTCACGTGGAACATCGCCATTTTCTTTCTATGTATTTCCCATCAAGCACAACTTTTTTTCCTCATTTCGATATTCCTCTGTGAACTACATCGGCAATTGAATAACCGAGGATTCCCGCTTGTTATCCTAAGTCCAATATATCACCAATCTTCCTACTACCGCCTTTTAATCTGAAATCTTTCTCTCAGACAACTGCCAATTTTCTTCAGAAACATTTCATACTTTCGCCTGTTGTATCTCCCCACCAATTATATTATAATATACCCATGGAACAGCCCGGGAAAGCGGTATGAATTCACTGCTCTTCTCTCGCAAAAGTTCCTGTTTCTATTCGATATTCCATCATCCAATTTCGAGGTGAACTATGAAAGCAAAAAACAGAATCATCACTGCTGTTCTTCTCTCTGCCGGTGCGGCTGTCGGAACAGCGCTGATCAACAAATACATCAAGATGTCCGCGGTTTCAAGAAATCTTCTGGCTCAGCCGGAGCCACGCTGCTATCGCTGGAGACTTGGCAATATTTACTATACAAAGACCGGAACAGGAAAACCACTTCTTCTCGTTCATGATCTGACTCATGCATCCAGCGGCTGTGAATGGGATTCTTTGATCCCGCTTTTAAAAGAACATTACACCATTTACACGATCGACCTTTTAGGCTGTGGCCGTTCCGAAAAACCGAACCTGACTTATACAAACTTCCTCTATGTGCAGTTGTTAAACGATTTCGTGAAGTCTGAGATCGGTCGCCGCACAAATATTGTCGCTACCGGTGCCTCCGCTCCGATCGCAACAATGGCCTGCGGATACAATCCGGATCTCTTTGAGCAGATGATGTTCATCAATCCGGACTCACTCCTCTCCTGCTGCCATATACCGGGAAAATCTGCAAAATGTTACAAGTTGATCCTCGATCTCCCGATCGTCGGAACTCTGCTCTACAATTTTGCATCTGCGAGAAGTATCATCTCCAAAACATTCTCCGAGAACTACTTCTACAATCCGTACGATGTAAATCCGCACAACCTCGACAAATATTATGAGTCCGCCCATCTTGGCGACTCTCCGAAGTCTGTCTACGCCAGCGTCCAGTGTAATTACACGAAATGTAACATCACAAAAACTCTGGAAAAGATCGACAACAGCATCTATATTCTCGGCGGTGAAGCGGAGCCGGATATCGATCTGATCACAAAAGAATATACGAAGTGCAACCCAGCGATCGAGTCCAGCACGATTGCCAACACAAAACATCTTCCGCAGATTGAAAAGCCAGAGGAGGTCAGCTCGATCATTCAGATGTTTTTCAACTGATGACATTTATCAAAAATATCCCAAATGTTTCACGTGAAACATTCCTGCCCATAAATAAAAACAAAGCGCCGGTCCTGTGTAAATCAGGATCAGCGCTTGTTTTTTATCAATAATCGTTACTTCAACGGTTCCTTCCCCGGAAGTCCCGCCTTTCTCGGATATTTCTTTGCAGTGACTGCCATCTTCTTGACCGGGACAAAGGTGCGTTCCACATCTGTCTCCGGAAGAACTTTTACGATCACTTCTTTCAGTTCTCCGCCGAGTTTTTTTACCGCAGATTTCGCCTGTTCGATCTCCTCGTCAGCTTTCCCCGATTTATACGGAATAAAATAGCCGCCTTTTTTCACGAACGGAATGCAGTATTCGGAAAGTGTGGACATATTCGCAACCGCACGGGATACGCAGAGATCAAACTGTTCCCTGTATTTCGGGTCGCGGCCGTAATCCTCGGCGCGGCCGTGGACTGCTGTGATATCAGTAAGTCCCAGTGCCTCGATCACTTCATTTAAGAATCCGACTCTCTTATTTAAGGAATCCAAGAGTGTGATCTTAAGGCCAGGAAATGCGATCTTTAACGGGATTCCCGGAAATCCCGCTCCGGTTCCCACATCGATACAGCTGTATTTCGATGACGCATCCAGTTTTAATCCAAGCTCAGGTGCAGCAAGAACAAGGAGCAGACTGTCCACGAAATGCTTTGTGATCACATCTGAAAGCTCCGTGATCGCCGTGAGATTCATCACTTTATTCTTCTCGATCAGCATCTCATAATACTTGAAAAACTGCTCTTTCTGCTGATCCGAAAGCGTCACTCCGAGATCCACGCAGCCCTGATCCAATAATTTTACAAATTCATCTGTCATGTTATTACTTTCTCCCCATCTGCTCCAGATGTACCATCAGCACGGAAATATCAGCCGGAGACACACCGGAAATTCTGGACGCCTGGCCGATATTCTCAGGTTTGTAGAGATTCAGTTTCTGGACTGCCTCTCTTCGAAGGCTGTTCACCGTCGTATAGTCGAGATCCGCCGGGATTTTTCTTCCTTCCAGCTTCTTGAACTGAGCTACCTGCTGCTTCTGTCTGCGGATATATCCGTCATATTTCAGATTTATGTCAACCTGTTCCCGCACATCAGCCGGAAGTTCCGGTCTCTTCTCGTCGAGTTCCGCCAGCATCTCATAATTCAGTTCCGGTCTCTTAATGAGTTCTGCGAGTGTGCTTCCGGATTTTAATGTTGTACTTCCATGTGCCTCAAGGAACTTCTGAACTTTCTCGTTCGCTCCGATCGTCGCCTTTTCCAGACGGGCGATCTCCTCCTCGATGGCTTTTTCTTTCCATACCACGTATTCATACTGCTCATCCGACACAAGGCCGATCTCATGTCCGATCCCACGAAGTCTGAGGTCCGCATTGTCCTGGCGAAGGAGCAGACGATATTCTGCTCTCGATGTCATCATACGGTACGGCTCATGGTTCTCTTTCGTGACAAGATCATCGATCAGAACCCCGATATACGCCTGGGAACGGTCAAGGACCACTGCACTCTTCTCCTGCAGCTTTCTCGCCGCGTTGACGCCGGCCATGAAGCCCTGAACGGCAGCTTCCTCGTATCCGGAGCTTCCGTTAAACTGGCCGCCGGAGAATAATCCATCGATATTTTTAAATTCGAGAGACGCTTTTAACTGTCTCGGGTTGATGCAATCATACTCAATTGCATATGCATTTCGAACAATTTTGACATTTTCAAGCCCCGGAACAGTCCGGTACATCGCATACTGGACATCCTCCGGAAGAGAACTCGACATTCCGCCGAGATACATCTCGTTCGTGTAGAGTCCCTCCGGCTCTACGAACACCTGATGGCGCTCCTTATCCGGGAATTTTACAACCTTATCCTCGATCGACGGGCAGTATCTCGGTCCCGTTCCTTCGATCGCACCGGAGAATAACGGCGAACGGTCCAGGTTGTTCCGGATGATCTCATGAGTCTTCTCATTTGTGTAGGTCAGCCAGCAGGAAATCTGGTCTTTCTGCACCGACTCCGGATCCGTGGAGAAGGAGAACGGAACGACGCGCTTGTCTCCGAACTGCTCTTCCATCTTCGAAAAATCGATACTTCTCTTATCTGCTCTCGCCGGAGTTCCTGTCTTAAAGCGGTACATCTCGATCCCGTTTGCCTTTAAGGAGTCTGTCAGATGGTTGGCCGCCTGCAGACCGTTCGGTCCTGTCGGATTGCTGACATCCCCGTAGATGCATCTCGCGCGGAGATATACGCCGGTTGCAAGAACGACCGCGCGGCACTTATAGATCGCGCCGGAATACGTTTTCACGCCGATGATCCTCTTTTTCACCGGATAGCTGCTCTCCTGCTGCCCGTTTTCTCCGTGTTCCTCTTTAAAGGTCCCGTATTCTCCCGGGATCTCCTCCGTCAGGATCTCAGCCACCTCGGCCTGGCGGATCGTCAGGTGGTCCGTGTTTTCAAGGACGCGGCGCATGGATCTCGTATACTCCTGCTTATCCGCCTGGGCGCGCAGGGAATGGACCGCCGGCCCCTTTGACTCGTTTAACATCTTTGACTGGATAAATGTTTTATCGATATTTTTTCCCATCTCTCCGCCGAGGGCATCCAGCTCACGGACAAGATGTCCCTTGGAACTTCCTCCGACGTTCGGGTTGCACGGCATCAGAGCGATGCTGTCCACGCTGACCGTGAACATGATCGTCTCAAATCCAAGTCTCGCTGCCGCAAGTGCCGCCTCGCATCCCGCATGGCCCGCACCGACAACTACAATATCATATGTCTCCTCTACTACCGGCATTTTATTTCCTCTTTTCTATTTTCCCATACAGAATTTGCTGAAGATCTCGTTCACCAGATCATCCTCCACGGATTCCCCGACGATGAGTCCCAGCTTCTCATACGCATCCATCAGATCGATCGAATAGAAATCCTCCGGCATGCCGTTCTCAATACTTTTCTCAACCATGGACATGCTATCAAAAGCATCCTTTAGAGCCCTCACATGGCGCACATTCGTGATCATGACCTGGTCGTTGAAGTCGATCTCACCTTCATAGAATAAAGCCTTTATCTCCTCTTCCAGAAGGTCAATTCCGGTCTCCTCCTTTGCGGAGATCCCGATCACCTTATGTCCCGACCGCTCTTCCACTTCTTTCGCGGACACGACCGGTTCCAGGTCGCTCTTATTTAAGAGGACAACGGCTTTCCGGTCATTTATGAAGTCCATGATCTGATAATCATTCTCATCCAGCTCTCTCGATCCATCCACGACGTAGATGATCAGATCGGCCTTCTTTGCCTCTTCCATCGCGCGGGAGACACCGATCTTTTCGACCACATCCTCCGTGTCCCGGATCCCGGCCGTATCCACAACATTTAAGCTGATCCCCTGAAGGTAGATATGTTCCTCCAGAATATCTCTCGTGGTTCCTGCCACATCCGTCACGATCGCGCGGTCCTCACCGACTAAAACGTTCATCAGCGACGATTTTCCGGCATTCGGCTTCCCCAGGATAACCGTCTTCACGCCCTCTGAGACCACACGTCCGTTTGAGGAGGAACGGATCAGTTTTTCCAGTTTTTTCTTCACGGAAAGGACCACGCCGAGGAGCTTCTCCCCGTATCCGTCCAGGGAAATATGCTCCGGGTCATCGAGCGCCGACTCGATAAAGGCGATCTCGTAGATGATCTGATCCCGGATCTCATGGATCTCCTTCGACACGCTTCCGCGAAGCTGGCTGACAGATGACTGCAGCGCATATTCATTTTTCGCGTTGATCACGTCGATGACGGCCTCCGCCTGTGAGAGATCGATCCTGCCGTTCAAGAAGGCGCGTTTTGTGAATTCTCCCGGCTCGGCAAGTCTCGCTCCAGCCTTTAAGACTGTCTCCAGGATCCGTCTTGTGACGAGCATTCCGCCATGACAGTCGATCTCAACGGTATCTTCTGCCGTATAGCTTCTCGGTCCTCTCATGAGCATCAGAAGGACCTCATCGATCGTCTCATCTCCATCATAAACATATCCGTAATGAATCGTGTGACTCGCAGCTTCCGAGAGCTTCTTCTTTCCCGGGGCGCGGAACACTTTTTCCGCAATTTCCACCGCATTCTCACCGCTGATCCGCACGATCCCGATCCCGGAATTTCCCATCGCCGTCGCGATCGCTGCAATCGTATCTGTATATTCCATAATCTCCATCCTGATATTCCTGCTGCCTGTTTCATATTCCAGACAGACAGCATCGCAATTTTTCCTGTTCCGCACATTTTGGAAGCAGAACTTCTATCATCTGATCCTGCCGCAATTCGGTTTCCAAAATGCACGGGAATTCACACAATTTGTCACCCTATCATAGCACAAAGGGGCTGCCATAGGCAACCCCTCTTTCATTCCGATATGCTTGTTTTATTCCTGCTCACGACGAGTATTTTCGTAAGCGGATGTTCTCTCGCGTCTCTCGTATCTCGGTCTTCTCTCCCTGCGCTCTTCCTTCTTTAATGCGATCACAACATGACGGAACGGATCCTCACCTTCGCTCTTTGTGAATACGTATTTATCGTTCTGAAGTGCAGAGTGAATGATCCGTCTTTCGTACGGGTTCATCGGCTCTAAGGAAACCGGACGTCTTGTCCGTTTTACTTTGTAAGCAATATTCTTTGCGAGAGTCTCCAGTGTTTCTTTTCTTCTCTCTCTGTAATTTTCGGTATCCAGCTTAACTCTTAAGTAGTCCTCAGATTCCTTATTTACAACAAGGCTTACAAGATACTGAAGGGAATCGAGTGTCTGCCCTCTCTTACCGATGAGAAGTCCCATCTCCTCGCCGGTCAGATTGACATCCATCTCCTTTTCCTCTTCATTCATTTTCACTTCCACGTCAACAGCAAGACCCATTGCGTCGAAAACGGAATTCAGGAAATCTACGGCCTTATCGTCAACGGTCTCGATCTTCTTCGCGCGGATCACTGCCGGCTTGGAACCAAAGAGTCCGCCAAGAACTCCGGCACTTCCTTTTTCCACGACCTCGTACTGAATCCGATCACTGCTCACACCGAGCTGCAGGGATGCCTGTGTGATTGCATCTTCCACAGTTTTCGCAGTCACTGTAATCATTTCCATAACAGAACCCCCTTATTATTTTCGCTTGTCATGTGCCTCATTGTACTTCTGGACCATCGCTGCCTTGGAAGCGAGACTTCCCGGTTTCGCGTTGGTGTTGTAGTACTTGCTGGACTCCTCGATCTGTTTCGCGATCTTTTCCTTCTTAACTTCCTCAGCAGCTTTTTCCTTCTCCTCCTCAGCCTTGATAGCCTTTAAGGATGCGGTAGCGTTCTGAGTTACCTTAGCCGGCGGAAGTCCCTGTTTTGCACGTTTCTTATTTACCTTTTCCAGGTTCTTTGCGATCATATCGTCGATGTTTACCTTATCCATGTACGCGTTAACGATGAGCTGCTGGATAATTGTAACAACGCTGGTCGCGATCCAGTAGATACCAAGACCTGCCGGCATCGTGATACAGATGAACGCGGAGAATAACGGCATTGTCGTTGTCATAGTCTTCATGGACTGGGCCATCGGATTCTCTGCATCTGCGGATGTGGACGGCTGATTTCCACTCATGAGCTTTGTGCTGAACCACTGGGACACTGCCGCAAGAACCGGGATGATCCATGCGAAGGACGGTACCCAGCCCGGCGCCTCTGCCATATTTAAACCGAGGAACGTGTTCATTCTCTCGACAACAGCAGCATTCTGGCCGATCGCATCAGAGATTGCCGGGAACAGTGCCTGAAGCTCTCCCCACTGGGATGTGGAGAATTTATAGAGCATGTCTACAAGACGGTTTGCATTTGTGAAATCAAACTTGTCTAATTTTCCGCCGCAGGCGGTTGCGATATTTGTGATTTCCTGTAACTTCTGAGCATAGTCAGCCTGTCCCATCAACGGAGTGACAACGTTGTCGAAATAAACGCGGACAGACGGAACGTATGCCGGAATATTGTAGATGACACGGTACAGTGCAAGAAGGATCGGCATCTGGATCAGCAGTGGAAGGCATCCGCCTGTCATGCTTGTGCCGTACTTCTCGTAAACAGCCTGAATCTCCACGTTCTGACGCTGCATGGACTCCTGATCCGACTTTCCTTTATACTTCTTCTGGATCGCCTGGATCTCCGGATTCATGACAGACATGAGTTTTGTGGTTTTCTGCTGTTTGATCGTCAGCGGTATCATCAGTGTTTTCATTACGATCGTAAACAGAATAATGCACAGACCTACATTAAACACGCCGAAGCTGCTTGTAAATCTGAAGAGGATGTCCATGACATAGCCAAGGACAGTCGCGATCGGTCCCAGAATGGAACCAGCCTTCGTCAAAACCATATCTTACCTCCTGGGGTTTTCTACGGGACTGGATCATAACCGCCTTTTGCAAACGGGTGACATCGCAGAATCCGCCTGCAAGCAAGATAAGTACCTTTTATAGCGCCGTATTTCTTGATCGCTTCCATGGCGTACTGGGAGCAGGTCGGCGTATAAATACAGTGAGGGCCGATACAGGGAGAGATAAACTTCCTGTAAATCTTGATCAGACCAATCAGTACCCATTTCATAAACCACTCACTTCGATTCTTTTAAAATGTTATGAAGCCCGCATAAGTGCAGAAATGCACTCTCAATCTTGTCGAAATTTTTGTCTTTTGCCGCGACCCGCGCGACAACGATGATGTCTTTGCCGTCTTCTAATATGTCCTTATTTAACCGGAAACTTTCACGGACAAGTCTCGCGAACCGATGTCTCACGACGCTGTTTCCAACCTTTTTGCTGGCGGAAATGCCGATCCTCGTGTCCTCCCGTCCCGAATCCATCACGTACATGACCAGATATTTGTTTGCGTAGGACTTTCCACCGCGGTAAACCGTCTGGAAGTCCTGATTTTTCTTTAACGAATTGAACCTTTTCATTCAATACCTCTCTGAATAACAAAAAAGAGTATCCAAAAGTTTTCCTAAACTTCCGGATACTCTCTTGGTTCATTAAGCAGATAATCTAGCTCTACCTTTTGCTCTTCTGGCAGCTAAAACTTTTCTGCCACCTGCTGTTGCCATTCTCGCTCTGAAACCATGAACTCTTTTTCTCTGAGTGTTCTTCGGCTGAAATGTCATCTTCATAAACCCGGCACCTCCTCTTACTATAAATTCAAGTACCTTCTCATGTACATATAAACTAAGACATATTGAAGCATCGTATCGATTATATAAAAATTGCCGTCCTTCGTCAAGACCAAATTTCAAAAAAATCCTTAAATCATGGGGATTTCCGACTCATATCTTTGTAATTTTTCCGCCTGTTATCCACATTCCGGCTTTCCGGAGAGTCCTCATACAAACGCCCGTCTTTCTCTCTCCGTCATCCAAAAAGGGGGACAGCTTTTCGCCATCCCCCATAAAATGTATGTTTCGATTTTATGTCACTATATTTAGTATCTCTTCATTATTATATAGAAGCTGCAGCTCTCTATTTGCTGCGATGCACACTCTTCCGGCTCACGATCAGCCGTTGTTTTTCATGATCTTAAACAGGACCTTCGTGATCGCTGTTGTAAGAATACCGGCAACGATCGCCTCCGGAACTCCAAATCCGAGGATGATCCCGAGGATCACATCGTAGATGTGCTCGACTGCTTTGTTGGACGCTGCGGCATAGCTCTGTCCGAAGAAGATGTAGATTCCATTCATGACAAGCAGTGTGTTTGTCATACCTCCTGCAATACCAGCCACCCAGAGGGCAACGGTCTGGCTGCCTTTGATCCCGTGAGCGACCTTCATGATCAGCTTATATACATAATAAGCAACGATGCCGATGCATACACGCGGCACGATCGCGATCACGGCGCTCCACATGTTTCCGCTGTATCCGCCGATCGTAACGAACGGGCTGAATACGAAGGAGGTCACACCAGGGGTAATGGTCGCTTTTACGAGGCTGGTCACACCAAATACCAGTCCTAAGTAAGCGCCGTACTTCGGTCCGAGAATGATCGCTCCGATGATGACCGGGACGTGAATGATCGTCGCATTCATAAAGCCTAACGGGATGTAACCGAGAAACGGTACGACCGACATGGCGATGATGATCGCGGTAAAGATCCCGGCGAGGGACATGTCCAGAACTTTCTTTTCAATTTTCATTTTTCAA
The DNA here is from genome assembly GCF_057397225.1 of Pilosibacter sp. NGB245. Classification (NCBI taxonomy): domain Bacteria; kingdom Bacillati; phylum Bacillota; class Clostridia; order Eubacteriales; family Clostridiaceae; genus Pilosibacter; species Pilosibacter sp. NGB245. Next base: position 3,593,859 of record NZ_CM171584.1, read on the forward strand.
TTCCTCCTGCTACTGTTCTCTTGCGAGATACAATGCAATATAGTCACGACTTGCATTATACAGTGTCATCGTCTCAGAGTCAAACTGTTTTCCTGCATTTTCCAATTTTTCCATTTTACAGATTTCTTCTCCCGGTATTCCGTGCCCTGCATTTTTTCTTCCTATACACAAAAGAAATTTTTCTCAGCATCTCTCCTGCTGCCCGCCTGATTTCAGCCTCTCTGCCCGACCTGTCCATCCTTCGCGGACACAACCTGTTGTATTTTTCATGTCCGTTCCTGGCGTACATCTTGTTATGTGGGTATTCACATGTTTTCCACCCGCAATTATCAACTTATCCCCAAATCGTGGATAAGTTGTGGATAACTTATTGGAAAAGTTGTGGATTTTCACATTTGACATTGAAAATTATCCTCTTTTACGTTAGAATAAGATTAGATTGGGTTTATGTGCTTTTGTGGACAGGTCCCCACCTTTTCCACAGCTATGCACATCGTTATACACATGTTTAGGAGTATGAAT
>NZ_JBTFGV010000002.1:0-5603 GCF_057397225.1 Pilosibacter sp. NGB245
ATATCTGCGGTCACTCAAAGGGGGATTGAAGGGGGGCTTTGCCACCCTCACAAGTTCTAAAGTGTAGCCGTTAGGCTATCACTTTAGGGAACTTGCAATATATCCGCTACACATAATATAGCATAGTGATAGCCACTTGTCAAGCGGATATATTCGTGCGTGGATTTCGCCAGAAATACAGTGGAGCTTACTTCCTCTTGGGCGACTTTGGAAGTGTAGGAGGGAGACAGTCAAGGGCTTGTTTTTTATCTGCAGTATGAGCTTCGGCTTGCCGATCAGCGAATGCAGCAGATAAAAAATGGTCGCAGACCACCCTTTACTTTCTTCCGCCGGAACAGACAATGAAGCACAAGGGGAAGTGACGGAACGGACGGACAGCCGTTTCCCCCTCCGGCATGATAGCCAACAAAAAAGAGTATCAAGGGTAAACGCTGCGGTCTTTCGACCGCCCTTGACACTCTTTTCCTTATGGCTCTGATAATAAACAAGGGGAAATGGCTTCTTGTGGCATTTCTGCCACTATGGTATAATGGGCAACGCTACCACCCCTATACAGGTACAGAAAGGGGGTGTGCCACCATGAGTATATTTTCGTCTTTCTTACTCTCTGTCTTGGCAAGTGTAGTCGCCTACTACATCTGCAAATGGCTGGACGGAGATAAATAGGCGGTAGCCAGCCTAAGGCATAAGCCACCTTGCCACAACGGAATAGAAAAGCCCCGGAGGTCGCAACTCCGGGGCTTTTTGCGTGCCACAATGAGCACTTTCGTCTTTCTTGCCTACTGGCATTATAGCATATGCCTTTCAGCATTTCAAGTATGCCCTACTTCCACCACTTATAAACCGTATGCTTTGCAAGTCCTGTCTCTCGGATGCAGTCCGCTTTTGTTCCCAGAGGGTTGCTTTCTCTCCATTCTTCGACAATCTTCGCCTTGTCTGGTCTCCCTTGTAGAGCTTTGCCCCTGTCCTCATTCATTGTTTCAAGGGTAAAACGTGCGATTTTTAAGTGCGTGGCTTGCTTTCTGCCGTTCCTCTTATTTGGCGGTATGACAACTTTCGTCTGCTTCTCTATCCATTCTCGGCTTGCCATAGTCGAAAGTAGCTTGTTATCAGCTTTGAGGGCTTTCAATGCGTCCTTTACATCTTCCCTTGTAAAATGGTTGTCCTCATCATCTGTAAGGCTCTCCAGATGCTCCAAAAATGAATAGGCATCTTGCCTTATTCGTCTTTCAGATATGCCACATTTCAAGCCATACGCACACAATGCCATGATTGAGAAGTACCTACCGCCTACCTTTACTTCGGTAAAAATCTTGTTCTTCCACCACTCATAAAGGGCTTCATTACACACCCATGTGCCTTTTTTCTTCGGTCTGCCCTCTACAACTCGCTCTTGATACCACTCTGGGTACAGCTTCTTTGCTTCGTCCAGTGACAGCTTACTCTTTTCTTTCTTCGGCTTCTCTGTAAGTACCGATAAATCAACCTTACAGTTCGGTATGCTGTCCTTTATATCTTCCAGAGTATAGCGGTTATCCGACATCTTATAGGCTTTCACTGGGAAGTCTGCCCCCAGCTTGCTCTGGCTCCCAACACACCTAAAGCCTTGATAGATACCTGTTATATCTGGGCTGTCTGGTCTGATACTGCTCGTATCGTTCCATAGTCTGCGGATAAATGCTTCTTTCAGCTCCGCAAGGGTATCTTCCAGATTATGATACAACTGTACTGGCTCTTTCAAAAAGTAATAGGCATGGACACCCTTTCCAGAACTCACAAGGTAGGTCGGTCGGAGCTGTACTCCGTTCCCGAATTGCTTCAAGAGGTTCTTCAACTGCTGTTTTCCGACATAATCAATATCTATTGCAACCGCATACAGTTCATGTGCGTTCTGCTTCGTGTGTGTCTTGCCATAGAACGTGATAGGCGGTATCAGTCCGAACTCGTCCCCTATGACCTTATCAAGCATATTCAGACTATCATCTATAACCCACTGCTTCGTTCTTCCCTTTCCAGATGGTCTTATCTGGGTTGCAATCACATTTCCTTTTCCGTCATGCTCTGCACTCTGTAAGCTCCCCTCTGGGAACAAGTCACGATAGAACTCATGGGGGCTGACCTCTGGAAAACCTCTCTCCAACATCAGCTCCTCTTTATCCCTATATACCTTTCTCCACTCATACATTGTTTTTGTATTTCTACGCATATTTTTCTCCTACTTAGATATATTATATAATATACTGCCCTTACTCCGCTTGACCGCTAATCTTATCAATAGATTTTTGCACCTTTTTCTCTCAAGTATAAGGGAGTGCCTTTTTGGTGTCAATATCTACACCTCACTCCCTCTCGCCTTCACCGCTTATCTTATCAATGAAGTATTTTACCTTTTTCCATCAAGTATAAGGGAGTGCCTTTTTGGTGTCAATATCTACACCTCACTCCCTCTCGCCCTTATCGCTTATCTTATCAATGAATTTATTGCACCTTTTTGACCTCTAAAAAAAGGGAGTGAATTAAGAATATCTCATCCTCACTTCACTCCCTCTTATTTTCATCACTACTCTTACCAATATTTCAGTATTTTCTACTTAGCATCACGAAGAGTTCCTTTCCATACTGCGTATTCGTCACCTTTCTCATCAGTTGCGGTTAATATTGCTTCACAATATGGATTTGATGGTGGATTCGGAGTCGTATATACATAGCTTCGAGAATTAGTTCCTGTATACCCATTATGATCTTCTTCATTTGTATGCCAACTATTTACTCCTTCAGCTCTTGTTACAAGTTTACTGGATTTTAATTTTAATGGATTAGACGTCATAGATGCCTTAACTGTGTACTGCGGTCTTCCAGATGAATCTAAACCATCATAAAAATACTCCATACTTCCTAAAATTCTATTTTCAATATCTAAAGCTGTAGCAGGAATAGGTTCTCGAGAAGAAATTGTGTTTTTTCCATCACACGCAAAATATACTTTATCCAGCAAAACAGATTCTCCATTAGTTGAACGAGTCACCGATTCTACCGCCTCGGTTTCAGCAGGAGCTGTATCTGCTGCAAAACTAACCATATTCATAGCCATCATCATTATTGCTGCCAAAGCTAACGCTACAGATCTGCGAATATTTCTCATTAATTTTCCTCCTATGTCAATGTATTTTTATAGCATCTAAAGCAACAAGTACATTGGCATCCCCTCCTTTTTGTTTTACTATACTATATTTTCAACAAAAAAACATTAATTATATATAACATTTTTATAAAACTTTACTTGACAAATAAATAATATAACACTATCAAAAACGTCCCAATATTACAGACCATACCGCCCCAAAACAGGTATATCTTCAAGCCCTCATATCTGAAAAAGCTGTTTTTGCTTTCCTCCAGCTCCCGGACTTTCTGCTTCATTACGCTTGTAAGCGTATCAGACTGCTTTTCAAGAGCTTTTGTTGCCTTCTGTACCGCCTCTATATTCGCCTGTAACGCCTTTTTTACCTCTTGGACGGTACTTTCTCTGACCTCATCTCTCAGGCTCCCAATTCCGGCTGATATGGCGTTCTGAAGTAGTTCGTTGCTGTTCTCTAACTGCTCGACTTGCTTCTTCAGCTCGCTGATGAGCTGCCTGCTCAGCTCGGCGTCTCTCTGCCTGTTCTGCTCTGCCCTTGCTTGTCCTTGATTTGACTGCTTCATCAATTCCTCGCAGCTCTCGCTCGACAAAGCTAAGGCTTCCTTCAGCAGGCTGTTCTCCAGCTCTGTCCGGCTCTGACGGTTCAGTTCTTGGATCCGTTCTCTCGGACTTGCCTGCTCTGACTTCTGCTGTTCGTGCATTTCTCTCAAACTCATGCTCCAGTTCCTCCTTTCCAAAACCCATGTTGTAGTATTTTTCCAGCTTATTATTACGAATTTTGCAAGCCTTTTCTCCTGCCTGCTTCCTTGCTAAGTCGGTATATGTGATGTATTTGTGGCTGTCCTGCCAGTCCACTCCGTACCCTCTTTCATTCATCAGCCGAATAAAGCTTTCCCGGCTGGTCGCTGTTTCCTTACAGTCCAGGACTGCCAGGGCAATGTCCTGGACATAGCTTTTCACTTTCCCCTGCTCCGCCTGCTTCAGAAGCTGGTACGTCTCTTTTTTCCATGCCACTGTTTCCTCACGTTCCGCTCCTTCAAAGGTCTTTCCCTTTTCTGAGACGTGTAGCCCCTGCTCCCTGCTCTGTGCGTTGCACCGCTCCTTCAGCTCCTGCAGGTCGGCGCTGCTCCACTGCAGCTTGTGCCCGTCCTCAAAATTGACGGAATTGACGATAAAGTGCGTATGGATATGTTTTTTGTCCTTATGGGTAGCCACAAGCACCTCAAACCCTTTCCATGCCGACGTATTCTCTGCAAGCTGTAAGGCGTTCCTGTGTGCCTGCTCCGGCGTGATTTTCTCGTCCTTATGGTAGCTCTGGACAAAGTGCTTGTATGTCCTTCCCCCGGTTTTCTCCCATAGTTCCTTGGTGGCTTGCATTTCGTCCTTTACTGTATCTGGTTCACAGTGCAGACCGCTGACAAGCTTATCCTCTGTCTTTTCCTCTTTTGTCACATAGTCCAGTGCTTGCCCTATGCCTGCTTTTGAAGATACTGCTTTAATAACTGCCATACTTCTCTCACCTCTTTCATGGTGTTAGGAAGCTCTTGCTTATAGTCCACATATCCATTTTCATTCAGCTTCTTGGCTATCTGGTTCAGATTGTTGCCTTGCCTTTTCAGCTCTGGATATATCTCTTTCAGTCCGTCCAGATTGACAATGTTCGACTGTGTGAGGGCTTCAATGATATATTGCTGTTGGCTCTTTCCAGACTGCTCTACTTTTTCTTTTATCTGTGCAAGTTCTTCCTCTGACACTCTTATAACTATCTGCTTCGGTCTTGTCCTATTCATTGATGAAGTCCTCTCTTTCCTTTACCCACTTCTTAATGAGTTCGATTTCCTCGTTCATGTTCGGCTCTTTCTCTGGCTTCCAGTCCGCTCTCATGTCTTTCAGTTCTTCCAGTGCTTCTTCTAAGTCTGCCTTATAGCTTTCTAAATCTTCTTTTTCGCTTGCTATATATTCATCAACACTATTGTAACAAGGCACACACTCATAGCTTGTAAAATCATCATTATACTTGTGGTACACAATGTCTTTCCATTCATCACTTGGCTCTGCTATGTTCTGTTTAGTAATTTCAATGTCGGATTTTATTGTCTCTACGTTCTCCAACATATCCAGATAATGCTCTGGTTCATAACCCAAATTCAATAAGTGATTCAGCAGTGTAGGCTCTGGGAACATTCCGAACCAACAACGCTCGAACCACTGGTCAGCATAATCTCTTTCATCACTTCCATTGGAGTAAGTACCGCCCACCAAATCTCCGACAAAATTCTCTATCAGCTCTCCGATTGTCAGACCATGCTTCCCACACTTTCTCGCCAGTCGGTCACAATCTGCGTCCGACAATTTCACTGTGATTTTTCTCTCTCTGATTGTCTCAATTTCTTTCTGCTGTTCCTCGCCCCAACTCATGCTTTTACCTCTCTTTCTTCTTGGCTATCACTCAACAATTTACCGC